>NZ_JBEPOK010000001.1:2694915-5389831 GCF_040546765.1 Arthrobacter sp. OAP107
CCGCCGCCACGCACGGCAGTGCGTCCGCCGCACCCGGCCTTGCAGCGGCGCCAAGGGCCTCAGATAACAGCGTCGTTCTGGACGATAAGCCCGCCGTCTACTGGACGACAGGCCACACGGGCGCAGGCAATGAAAAGGACGCATCTGCGCGTGGCTAGGCAGGCAAGATTCTCGGGGATCCAAAGACGGCCACACTACCCAACGGTGACCCGGCGATAGCCTTAATCGCAGGTCCACATACATGCA
This sequence comes from Arthrobacter sp. OAP107, assembly GCF_040546765.1. NCBI lineage: Bacteria > Bacillati > Actinomycetota > Actinomycetes > Micrococcales > Micrococcaceae > Arthrobacter > Arthrobacter sp. OAP107. The sequence goes on from NZ_JBEPOK010000001.1 coordinate 2,695,162, forward strand.
CGTCAAAGACGCCAGCGCCCAAAGCACGGCCACCACCGGCGTGCGTGCTCACGATCGAAGCATGGATTCGCCCTGACACGTTCAGGTTCCCGTATGCGGAGGGCACGGGCTGTGTCCACTGGCTGGGCAAGGTCACGCCGAATAACCATGAGTAAATCGCAAGAATGTATGCATCCGCCAACTCAGAGAAAGGGGAATACCCGTTCCTTGCCTGCTCCTTTTGGATCGTTGAGCAGTACGCCCGGTCGGGCCGATTCCGGAGGCAAAGACGCTTCTGCACAGGCTCATTGGCCGCAGCAGTGGCTTGGGGTTTGCAGAGTGAGGAATACGATACGACCGGCAGCCGAATGGCAGGAGATTATCCGCAGGCATTCTCGCACTTATCCCTGACCAGGGCTGCCGAGAGTAAGCGGAGCCACCGTTGCGGCCGATGCGAAAGGGTCCGGGGAATCAGAGGAGAGCGCAGCGCCTTCGGGTCTTCCGTCCTAGTCGTATCCTAGTCACCGGTTTCCTGAAGAACGACGGCCCCCACATCCCAAAACCAGACGGTCCGTTCGGCGCGATTAAATACGAGCCGCCGGTCGTCCAGATGGAAGGCGGCGGTGTTCCGTGAACCCTGATACTCCGGCAACCGGTTAACCACGCGTTCCGGCAGAGCTAGCGGCGCCAGGATCTGTTGCATCCCGTGTGTCTCCGATGGCAGCCGTAGCCCGCTTGCCCCGCAGGTGCGCGCCGAGGTCTCTCCTGCTGCGATAGTGGCACGCACGAAGCCGGTAACGGCAACTGCCGCTAGCAGAATCACAGCAATGAGGACCGCTTTCAGCACGCGGACGTTTTTCCGCAGTACCATTGCCTGCATCTCTGCGGCTTCCTGCTTCTCTCTAGCGGCCCGAAGCTCGGCTCGTTTCGCCGCGACAATTCGTTCGTTCTCCCGCCTTCTGGAGGCGATCAGGAAATCCCGGGCAGCCTTAAGGCGGTGGCGGAAGCCCGGCTTCGAGGCCAGCACCTCTGCACCCGTCAGCCTGGCACCCTCCAGCAGCCAGGCGTTTCCGCGGCCGCTGGTTTCCCATGCCACAGCGCCGCGTTCAATATTGTCCGCCTCCTTGAGGTCCTGTCGTTCGTTGGCCAGCCAGCCAGCCAGTTCCTTCCACTGGCGCAGCAAACTTTCGAGAGCCACCTCAATGACGGCCTCGCCACCACGAATGTCTTTGACCAGCAGGCGTCTGGCCGCCAACAGATCAATGAGCCACCGGGCCTGCACCGGAAGATCCGTCAGGCGAGCGACGCGGCGCATGGGCTGATCATTGTCCGGGTTGATGGTCGCCAGCCAAGGAATAAATGCCGTGTGCAGTTGCTCGAGCTGGGCCTGCCGCTCGATGGGATCCCGCGCGATCACCGCGTCTATTTCTGTCTGCACAACACTGTTCATGCCGCCAATGGCCTCATATCCGGTCAAGGTCAGTTCCCCGGACCCTTCGAAGTCGGCATACAGTCGGGCAAGGGTTAGCGAGAGTAGTGGCAAAGTGTCCGCACCCTCCGCCGACTCAGCAAGAAGCCTGTCGACCAAATCGGGTTGCACCCTCAGGGGCCGGCCTGCTGCCGTAGCCCGTGCGGCTGGCCCCAGGATGACCTCCTTGAACTGGGCCACGGGCATCGGCCTGAGTTCATCGAAAACGCGGGCGCCGACATTCACCAGTTCCGGTGCCGTTTGCATCATCTCGTACCGATCCGCCCGGATAGTGGCAGCAACAATCAGTGCGGGCACGGGGCCGTCGTCACCGCTAAGTAGCAGTCCCAGGAGTTCCAGAAACTGGGAGGCCTGGGGTCCGGCGTCCACGTTGAAAAGCTCCTCGGCCTGATCCAAAGGCAACACCAGGGTGGGCTGGGGTGTTTCGCCTGTCTCCATAGGCAGGTGGGAGGCTGCTGTCTCTCTCGCCTCCGCCAGCCACTCCCGGAGCCGTTCTGCATCTTTTCCAACGCAGGCATCCTTGATTTCAGCCAGTGAAGGCTGATTCAATCCCAAACCGCGTCGCAACGCATGAATCGAGTGGGCGAAACCCTGCTCGCCCGTCAGCGCGTTGCGCTCGGGGCGCATGATCTCCGACACCACAAAGTGTCGGTCGTCCCGTTTTAGGCGGGGCAGCAAACCGGCCCGCAGGAACGACGACTTCCCGGCGCCCGAAGGACCCAGAATCATGAACAGCGACTCGACACCGGAACTGCGCATCCCCCGCAGCTCATCTAAAGCTCGGACAATCTGCCCGTCGCGGCCAAAGAACACTGCAGCGTCCGTTTCCTCCAGCGGCTGCCAGCCCCGGTAAGGCGCGCGGTTCGGATCATTTCTTGGTGGCCACACAAAGTGTTCCGCTCCTATGCCCGCCCTCTGAAGGCCTCGGCGCAGCCGCTGCAAACCCTCCGTCTCGAATGTGACAAATCGATCGCCGCCGTCCACCGGAATTTGTGTTTTGGGGCCGTGTCCGAAAAGATCGCAGCGCTGCCACTCTCCAGTAACACCCCGTTCCGTCGAAGGCTCGAGCCGGGCGCACAGGATCAGTTTGTTCAGGGACTCCGCCGTCCTGAACTCGGCCCTACATTCGGCTGATGCCTCCCAGTGCCGGGAGAGCAGGCAAATCACGGCCTCGCACCGTGCATTGGAGCGCCGGAGCGCTTCCTTCCAACGCTCGCCGGGCTGGATCCCGGTTACGGGATCCAGATCGAGAAAAATCTCGTCCGTTAGGCCAGCGTCCTGCTCGACCAGCCACCGCTTCAGTGCGACGGCCTGAACAGTGTCCCGGCTCGAATGGCTCAGGAAGATGCGTGACATGCGATCGCCCCCTACAGCACTTGTCTCCGCGCAGCAGCAACCCTTTCCTGAACAAGGGGAAGCCAGGCTCCAACCTTGCCTGTAAATCCGACGGCCGCTGCGCTTCGCCCACGGACGGTAATACTTCAGAGCACGGCATGCAGGTCAGCAGGTGGGAGCTAGTGCGCCGCGTACCTCCTCCGACCGAGGGACGCACAGGTTCGATCCTCCACAGGCAGTAAAGCGCAGGCCTTCCCATGGCGTCAATGGTGCACCCGGGGGCACTCCACTGCAATGATGGCGGCAGCATCTTACGAGCAAACCGGTGTCCCTGTTGCCTGACGTGAAAATGTAAGGCGAGGGACGCGGCCGGCTGCGTTGGGATGGCAGGGGGCGAGTGCACCGTCGTTAGGAGACGGTGCACGGTGGTCTTTTGGGTCAGGTTGGCTGCGCGGTCGGCGTGAGTTGGATGTGTAGCCAAGTTGATGGAGTTGGCTGATGGCGTGGCGCTCGGTCGTTCTGCGGCGGGTCTGCTGGAAGTGATCGGACCCGAGGTCTTCGAATATGGTGCCGTTTGTGAGCATGTTCCAGATGGTGATGATCATGGAATGTTCGATGGCCACCGCTCTCATCGGCCCTCTGCGTGATGTCAGCCGCTTGTAGCGTGATTGCCAGAAGGTTCCGTTGGTCCTGACTGCTGCCATGGCGGCTATGCCGAGTGCGCCTTTGAGGTGGCTGTTTCCGGGCCGTGCCTGGCTGGATTTGATCTTGCCGGTGGATTCATTGTGTCCCGGGCAAACGCCGGCCCAGGACGCAAGGTGAGCCGCGGTGGGGAACTGTTTCATGTCGGCCCCTGTTTCGGCGATGATGATTTCCGCGACGTCTTGCTGATACCCGGAACTGACGTGAGCAGGTCGATGCACCAAGCCAGCGGGGCTATGACGGAATCGATGCGGTCGCTGAGGCTGATGATCCGCTGGTTGAGCGAATCGATATGGTCCAGGTGCATCTGTGTCGCGTAGGCGTGGTGGTCGTTGAAGCGGCCATCGAGGGCTTCGGTAAGCTGGGCTGTCTTGTTCTTGAGTCGTCCACGGGCCAGATCCGCCAACAGCAGCGGGTCACGTTCGCCGGCGATGAGGGCCTGAAGCATGGCCCTGCCGGAAACGCCGAGTGTGCGTGTGGCGACCGATGAGATCTTGATGTTGGCATCTTCGAGCAGTTTCTCGACGTGTTGAATCTCGCGGCTTCTCTCGGCGACGAAGATCGTTCGGGACCTGGTGAGGTCACGAAGCTGGCGGATTTGTTCGGGTGGCACGAAGGAAGCCCTGACGAGTCCATGGGCGCCGAGTTCGGCGACCCACTGGGCGTCGGAAACATCGTTTGCGACCGGGGAGATTTCTCGCGTGCCGGGCATTGACCAGGATCACGTTCAGCACCGGATCGAGTAGGTAGTAAAAGGGTCTCCAGTAGTCCCCGGTCGCTTCCATCATCACCAAGCTGACCTCTTCTGCCACGAGGTAGTTTCGCAGTTCAAGGATGTCACTGGTCATGGCACCGGTCACGGTGATGACCTTCGTAAACGTGTTGTGCCGGGCGCCCGGGACGCGCACGCAGACTTTCGCGTCCCGTTTGCTCATGTCCATTCCCGCGCACCGATAATGCAGCACTTCCATGACTTTCTCCTATGCGAGCAGCGACGGCCGCAGCGACCCACGCCGCCTAAGTCCTTGGTGCTGTTCCTGGGAAGACAGGGCAAATCTGGAGTCTGACGCTCGTGCTCGAAGCAACAATCCACGAAACCCGTGGAGGTCTTCCAACACCAAGCTCATGTACGGGCTCGAAGGCACCAAGGAAACACCGGCGTAGACCGGAACAGACCTTTCCATCGTCGGCCTGTGAAGACAATGATGGAACGCCTGACCAACCCGATTTTCCGTGCGCACGAAGCGCCCGAAGCGGGCGCTCATGTCAATACCTCCGCGAAGGAGCATACGTTGCGTCGTTGGAAAACCTCCGGTTGGGTCGGCGGTTCCAGTCCTCGTTGACTGGCGGTTTGATGGGCGCTGGCTGCTTGGCGGTGGCGAGGGTTCCGAGTTGCCCGGTGAGGGCCAGGATCTGCCGGGACAGGGCCGCGGGTCTGACTTTCCGGTATTCGGCGTTCATGCGGGTTGCCGCCTTCCTTTCGGTTGAGGATCGGCGGCCGCGCGGCGGTGCGGGGTGGCCGGCGCGTCATGGATCTTTGTCACCGTGGCCCCGTGGCGGGTCTTGGATACGAGCTTCTGCTGGGGAAGCAGGTAGTTGGTGAAGGTACGGTCCAGCTCCCAGATTTGGTTCAGCAGCGCAAGTTCCGCGGCGGTGTCGTAGCGCAGGTAGCCCACCAGCTCACGGACCCTCGACCAGTTTTTCTGCTCGACGTGGGCCCCGTCGTTCTTGTTATATGGACGTGAGCGGGTGAAAGTGATCCGTTGTTCCTGGCAGAAGTCGAAAAGATCGTTGTTGATGAACTCTCCTCCGTTGTCCGAATCGATGCCGATCACCGGGAACGGGAAGGCAGAGATGGCTTGCTGGAGGGCAGCGAAGACATGCCTCTGGGCCTTGTTGGGCACGGACCTGTTCACCGTCCATCCAGTGGCGATGTCCGTGACGGTGAGCGTGAAGCAGTACTGTCCGGAACTGTTCGAGCCCTCATGGCCGACCAGATCGATCTCCACAAAGCCGGGCACGGCGTCATCCCACTGAGCCCACGTGCGGATCGGAATCTGGGACTTCAGCAGCGATCCGGGTTTGGTGTGGGACCGGCCCCGCGGCAGCAGCTTGGCCCGTTCCCCGGCCAGGCGCCTGTCGATCGTGGCTGCGCTGATCCGCCCGAGCAGCTGCGCCTGGGCGTCCGTGATGTCCAGGGCCTTCTCGTCGCGCAGCATCGGGACGAGGTCTGGCATCACCGCCGCCAGCAGCCTTCCGGCAGGAGCGCGCAGCACCGCCCAGCAGAACACCAGAGCAGGCTGCAGATCCGCCCCGTATACCGGTGCCCGGCCGGGCCTGACCGGCTTGGGCCGAGGAGGGTCCAAAGCATGCCGAAGCACCGCCCGGGCATGGTCCCGGTGCCAGCCGGTCAACTCCACGACCTCGTCCAGGATTCTTCCCTTCCGGACCCTGTCACCGGCCCGATAGGACCTGGCCAGCTGCTTCGTCACGGCCTTGCGCTCAGCCATCGTCAATCCCATCCACCCGGCCTAGCCTCCATCGCCCACCCCGGCAACCGCCAACCCACGCGGAGGATTATTAGTGAGGCAACGTATCCCCTTTCGCGGAGGTTATTTACGAGTCAACGCGGTGTCTTCCGATGTGTCGCGGTGCGTGTTAGCCTCACCCATATAGCTTCATGCATATGGTCTCACCATACGGTCTGGGTAACCCTGAACCGGCAATGGAAGGGGGCTAGCGGCAATGGGAACTGTGGTCTTCAGCAGAAAAACCGCGGTGAGACTCGGCACTGTGCGTTCCCTGGTCTCGCTGCTTAAGGTCCTGCTTGCCATCGTCGTCGCGGCCGGCGTGACGGGGGCCAGTAGTCCAGCCCCTTCGCCAACCGCGACCCTCCAAAGCGGCATGGAGGGATCAAAGGCAGCCCTCGTCCGAATAGAACTAGTGGCAGTGGCGGAAATCGCGCACATCGACGCTTCCACTGGTGTAGCGATGATTTCCCGGGGTCGCTCCGTCGTGCCGCTGAAGTCCGCCACTGGGATACTGCTGTCTGCTGACGGGATCGTGGCCACCACGTGGGAGAACCTCACGGTCGACGAGGACGCTGTCGCTGTCTACTCCGCGAACGAGCTGTTTGCCAACGTGATTCACGTCCCGATTGTCGGGAACAATGGGAACCCCGCGATTCGGGGGTCCACGTCCGACCCCCACTGGGGGCCGCACCTTCAACACTGCTACAAGCAGGTCAGTCACTGCATCCTCTTCGGGGTGCCCCAGTACCACGTGCACACGTACACGTCCAAGCCAGGAGACGTCATTGCCGAGTTGCTTAACGCTCCGTCCAAGCCAGACGACGTCGCGCTTATTCGAATAAGCGGAGGTGGTGCGGCACCTACCGCCGTGCTGGCTACAACCGCCGCAACCAAAATCAGCGGCGTTCTGCTGGGCTTTACAAAGCGTCCCGTAGCAGCGGTTTCTCCGGCTGAGTTTCCAGCTACGGTTGACACGGCCGGCAAGAGCGTTCAGTTCGCGATGGATCTCGGTGGGGCACTGAGGGACGGCGTGGCCGGCGGTCCGGTAGTTGATCGGGGGACAGGACAGGTTCTCGGTCTGGCGGGTTCGCGGCAACCTGGTGGAAAGGCAACGCTCGTGCCGGCAGCGGCCATCAAGGCCGCGTTAACGAAGGCGGGAATTCAGGTGTCGCCTTCGCGGTTTGACGCCGTTTTCCGTCGAGGCATCGACCATCTCGCGGCAGGTAACCAGGGCGGGTCAGCAGAAAGTGCGCTTCAGGAGTCCTTGACGTATTTCGATTCCGCCTTGGCGAGGAACCGCCTCGCTGAGGCTCGTGCGCAAGATGCCACGCGCGCTCCGGCGGGCCAGGCACAGTCGCCAGAGCACGCCGCCTCGGCGGCCTCGTTGCCCGGGCCGCTTCTAGCCGTCCTCGCGGGCGCAGTCATTTTGGTAGTCATCGGGGTAAGCGTGGTGCTGATGCGGCGGAGGGCTGCTTTCGCCACTGCCCCCGGCGCCGGCGATAGCCCTCCCATGGCCTCGGGCGCTCCAGCCTCGGGGCCTTTGAGGGCTGGACCGCTGGCTCACAGCCATTCCCGAGCGAGCGTCGAGCGGACTGAGCTAACAAAAGTCGGGGACAATGACGAGCGGGCCGGGCCGGGTAAGTACCACTCGGGTCGAACTGACGCGGGAGAGCATTTCAGGCCACCGCAGTCGCCGGCGGCCATGCATTTCGCAACGCCGCCAGCCTCGGAATCGGGTCATAACGCCAACGGCGGCGCACGTCCGGCCGCGGGGCGGAACGCGCTTTGCAGGGCCCCTTGCACCCCGTGCCCGGAGGGAGGTACCGGCGTTCTGCTTCAAGTGCGGCCGGCAGCTTCAGCCGGAATGGCAATTCTGCGTCGGTTGTGGACAACGGATCGGATGAATCATGGGTGTGAAGCCCTACTACCTCGATCCAGGGATGGAACTGGCCGGCTACCGGATTGAGTCGATGATCGCCCGTGGCGGCATGGGTGTTGTCTACAGAGCGTTCGATGTCCAACTTAACCGCCCCGTCGCCCTTAAGCTGCTGGCACCAGAACTTGCGGCGAACGACAAGTTCAGGCAACGCTTCGTCCGCGAATCCCGGCTAGCGGCGTCCGTCGATCACCCCAACATTCTTCCTATATACGGGGCGGGGGAATCATCTGGGTTGTTGTACATTGCCATGCGCTACGTCCACGGTACGGATCTAAAGCAGGAACTGGACACCCGCGGCGCACTTCCACTGGCCGAAGTGATGCGGGTCCTTGCAGACACCGCCTCCGCCCTGGATGCCGCACACGATGCGGGGCTCGTGCATCGGGACATCAAACCAGGAAACATACTGCTTTCCGACGATCAGGTGTATGGCCACCGGCATGTCTACCTAACCGATTTTGGCCTAACGAAGCGCGCGTCGTCCGCCACGGGTGTAACCACTGCAGGCCACTTCCTTGGTACGTTGGACTACGTCGCTCCCGAACAGATCCGGGGTGAAGACGTTGACGGTAGAGCGGACGTTTACGCGCTGGCCTGCGTTGGATATGCGTTGCTGGCTGGCCACCCTCCGTTTGATTACGATGACGACTCCGCCCAACTGTGGGCCCACATGACGGAGGAGCCACCGCTACTCTGCGCGGAGCGGCCGGAGGTCCCCACAGTGATCGGACTCGCTATTCAGGCGGGCATGGCAAAAGACCGGGAAGAACGGCCTGCCTCGTGCGGCGCCCTCATCGACGCCATGGATACCCTTCGAAGTCTGCCGGCATGGGAGCCCGTCGCCGCGCACAGCGTCCCCGCCAGCTCGCCGGAAGTGCAGCACGCCGCCACGGCACGGCCCAGTAAAGCACCAGCCGCACGCCATCGAGGGCCAGTCCAGAGGAAACTACCCCTCAGGTCCGCAAGGCGGCCGCGCGCCTGGATACTGGGCTCGTTGGTGGCCGTGCTGGTCCTGATCTTGGCAGCCGTGCTGGTTCTCCTCCAGTTGCTGTCCGCCGACGAGCGAGTGACGTTCAGCACCAAGGGAGTCCCTTACACGCTCCAAGTCCCCAAAAGCTGGACACCCCGCAGCGGAGCGGGGGGTGACAGTACGGTCAGCGTGCTGTCGTCTGCAGACGTCACGGGGCTATTCGCTGACGATTCAGACGGGCCAGCAACCGCGGCCCGAACCGTAACCCAGGACCCGGCCGGTGTCGTAGGGCTTACCATCTACCACCAGGCCGCAGTGCTAAGCGCGCAGTCTCCGTCCGCCCGAGTCAGTACCGCCGAAGCACTTCTTCCCGGCACGGACGCCCGGTTGGTTGATCGAGGGACCGCAAATATCGGCGAGGTCAAAGGTCAGGTCATGGAAGGGACGCTTCCCCTGTCGTCGTCAGTTATCCTGCAGGTGCGTGTCTGTGTCTTGGATACGGATAGCAGCCAACTCCTCGTATTCTTCGCGCCGTCTTCGCTCTTCGAGAAGAACACAGGGATTTTCGATATGGTCGCCGGTTCCCTGCATCGGACAAAATGAGGCGAAGCCATGACAGAGCGCTCGACGCCGTCCAGGAGCGAACCCTTGCTTCACATCCACATGGACGGGCACGACTGGAGCTTTCCGCCTTCGCAGGAAATTGAAATAGGTAGGGGCCAGCATGCCGATGTGCGCCTCAATGACGAACGCGTCAGTCACGGGCATGTTCGCATATGGCACAGCACAGACGGTTGGTGGGTTGCTGACCAGACCAGCCGCAACGGCACCTGGATTGTCGGTGCGGAGCAGGCCCTCGACCGGCCCGTTCCGCTTCATGCCGAGGGCCTACGTTTGCGCCTTGGCGCGCTGGACGGACCTGAACTGCTTCTCACCACAGAACCGCTGCACGAGCCAGGAAAGCAACGTGTCCTCAGCGTCGGGCGCTCGCGATCTTGTGACATCGTCGTACGCGACCCGCTGGTGTCTCGACAACATGCCACGATAGCGATCAGCGAACAAGCAGTTCTACGCGATGAAGGCAGCTTCAACGGGACTTTCCTAAACGGGAACCGTGTCGACGGCGAAGCGACACTCCGGGTTGGCGACCAAATCGGCGTGGGTTCCAGCACACTGGTCTGGAATGGCGCGCAGATTGCGAGCCCGTCGCCTCATCGTCCAATCTTCAGCGCCCGCCATCTGGAAGTCACCACCGGGGCAGGCGACCCTTTACTCGACGACGTGTCCATGAGTGTGGCCGCGGGCACGCTGGTCGCCGTTATCGGCCCCTCCGCACCAGCAAAATCAGCACTTTTGGGCGCTGTGACAGGACTGCAACAAGCGTCCAGCGGACACGTGACATGGAACGGTCGAGATCTCTACGCGGAGTACGCACACATGCGCTTTCTCGTGGGACTGGTGCCGCAGGAGGACATCCTTCACCGTCAACTCACGGTTCGACGCGCCCTGCATTTCGCGGCTCAACTGCGCCTACCGCCCGACACGAGCGCCTCAGAGTTGGAGGAGCGGGTTAGCCACGTCCTTGCAGACGTCGACCTAACACAGCACATGAATCAGCGGATCGACTCTCTATCCGACGGTCAGCGCAAGCGCACGGCGATCGCTTTGGAGATGCTCACCTCCCCCCAACTCCTGTTCCTGGACGAACCCACCTCCGGAATAGATCCCGGACTGGACAAGCAAGTCATCGCCAGCCTCCGCGCCCTCGCCGACGCCAGCCGAATCGTGTTGGTGGTGTCCCACAGCGGGCCAGTCTTGGACGTGTGCGACCTTGTCCTGGTCCTTGCCCGGGACGGACGAGTAGCATTTTTCGGGCCACCCGCTGAAGTGCTGCCGTTCTTCGGCGTAGACGACTTCGCCGAAGCCTTGGCAGCGTTGGAGGACCAGAGGTGGGCAGGCCGTTATGCGCTGGCACCTGCCCGCGACGCTTACCCGGCGCGTACCACGTCCGCAGCGGTTGCGCTTCCTGCGGGCGGCTCGCCCCCGCCGCCGCGTGCCGCTCGTGGACGCCAGCTCTGGACACTGATCCGCCGCAACGCGGCGGTCGTTGCGGCGGACCGGCTCACCGTCATACTTCTCATCGGCCTGCCAGTGGTGCTGGGCCTGATGGCACTTGCCATTCCGGGCCAGGCAGGACTCTCCGTCATGGAGGCCATAGGCGATCTTAAACAGATTCAACAGCGGCTGATCGTACTCGTCGTCGGGGCCGCTCTCATGGGTGCGGCGCTAGGAGTGCGAGAGTTGGTGGCAGAACGGCCCATCTATCGGCGGGAGCTGGCAGCCGGCTTGTCCCCAAGTACATATCTGCTCAGTAAAGTCTTGGTTCTCGGAGTTCTGGTCACCTGCCAGTGCGCCGTCTTCACCATGCTGGCGCTTCTTGGACTCCCAGGTCCGGACGACGCCCTCGTGTTGGACAACGGAAACATCGAAATTGCGGTGGCGGTGGCGGCTGTTGGCGTCACCATGACAGCAGCCGGCCTTGCCGTCTCAGCCTCTGCCGCATCGAGGGTGCAAACCCTGCCAGCACTCCTCGCCTTGGTCGTGGCGCAGCTTGTTCTGTGTGGGGGGCTGTTTGCACTGTCCGGACGCGTCGGCTTGGAGCAAGTGTCGTGGCTGCTGCCTGCGCGCTTTGGGTACGCCGCCACAGCCGCGACCACGGGCCTCGAGAAGACATCGGTAGCCGAAGCAGACCAGCTGTACGACCCCACGGCACAGCAGTGGCTCATCGACATTGCCTTTCTGTGCCTCCAGGCCTTGGCATTCCTCGCATTGGCGTCTTGGGCACTGCAACGCTCAGCAACCCGGAATGAATGGAAATAAGTTGCAGTTGCTCTACTGACCGGCTAACCATTCGTGCAACCTCATTGGTCCAGTTCGTATCGTGAATTGAATCTTTCGGCGGTCATGGCGTAACCGTCGGTCCCGTCTTCGTTGTTAAACACGATGACGTCGCCTTTGTTATAGCTGGTGCGGCCTTCCTTGGTGGCCACGCTGCCCGCTTCATGGGCAGATTCGGCCCAAACGGGCGTGGATTTAACGTAGGCACCTCGGCGGATCTGGCGGTAAGTGGCAGCGAAGACATCCGCGTCGACGGTGTGGATGTCGCCGTCGTCGTCCACCAGCCAGTCACCGGGCTTGCACTGCTGCTCGCCGCCCCACTTTCGGTAGCTGAACCCATCTGTGTCCAGACGCAAAGGAATGGCGACGACGTACTGGTCCGGTAGGCGTCTATAGCGGCGGAGCTCGCTCATGAGTCGTCCCTTCCGTTTACGCCGGTGGCAGGTTGAAAACCCCACCAAAATCAGTGTCCCGCACATCCTGTGCCGGGGCCAGCCTGCCCAGACTGGCAGGGATACTTACCCGTCCAGTCCCAAGGCAATATCGACTTATGAAACGGCAAGGATTTACCGACAGGTTGCTTGCCCAGCCCTTGGCAGTCCAAGGGGTACGTCAGTGTTGTCCACAACACCCGCACCGGTCAGCCTGATCCATCTGGCGCTTTGCACGGCTGCGTAGGATCCCGCTTTACTTGGACCGTGCCTGGACCGGAGGACAGCTGCAGGCTCTGGCCGAGATGGACAAGCGGGTCCAGAGACACCCGCAGCACATACTCGCCCGGATGGCCTTGGCCAACCACGGGAATTCCTCAAGCCTTGACTGATCAGGACCATCGTAGTGCCGTCGCTCGGAGGCCCTGCGGGCACGCATTACATCGTGGCCGCGCTGCACTTGGCATATCCGGCACGGGCGCCGCCCCATGCACCGTCCGCAACCCAGCCGTCCCTCATCCTGGCCCCGCTCAAGGCGGCCGAGATGATCAATGAAGCCACCGACAACGTTTCAGCCGAAGTGAAAGCGCTGCCTGATACGGCATTTCCCACGCCGAAACCCACGCCCGGCGGACTATTCGTCACCCCCGGCGCAGTCCGCCGCCCCGAAGGTACGTGAGGACGGCAAGCACGCGCCTGTGGTCCTCGGGTTCAGGCCTCAGGTCGAGTTTGAGGAAGATACTTCGGATATGGGCCTCTACGGTCCGCTCCCCAAGGAAAAGTGACTTTCCTATTGCCTGATTGGTGCGCCCTTCGGCCATCAGTTCAAGGACGCTCCGCTCCCGGCTCGTGAGGTCATCTCCTGGAGCGTGACCTGCATGTGGGCGGGTCACAAGCCGTGTCACAAGATCAGGGTCGATGGCCGTGCCTCCAGCAGAAACGCGCTGGAGTGCGTCAATGAATTCGTCAACATCGGACACGCGTTCCTTGAGCAGGTAGCCCAGGCCCTTGGCTCCGTTCTTCAGGAGTGACATCGCGTTTTCCGTTTCCACGTACTGGGACAGCAGGAGAACGCCTGTCTCGGGGTACCTGCTTTTTATGGTCTCAGCGGCCTGGATGCCCTCAACCGTGTACGTGGGAGGCATACGGATATCAACGACCGCGACATCGGCACCGTGTGTGTCAATCACGTCCAACAATTTCGCTCCGTCGGAAGCCTCGCCCACGACTTCCAGTCCCTCCGACTGCAGCAAGGCGGACAGTCCTCGGCGTAACAAAGCCGAGTCATCAGCAATCGCAACACGCAGTGTCATGGCAGGTCACGCTCCGGGTCAGTGGAGAAAGGGAGGATGGCGCGTAGCGTCGTACCTTTTCCAGTAGGACTGTCGATTGACAAGGTTCCGCCGAGCGCCGCGGCACGGTCGGCAACCCCCAGCAGTCCGCCGTCGGGGCCGGGCTGCGCACCACCAATGCCATCGTCCGCTATCTCCATTCGCATCTCACTTTCATTTGCGTCGATGCAGATTCGCACTGAGGACGCCTCCGCGTATTTAGCGGCATTGGTGACGGCTTCAACGCAGATGAAGTAGGCGGCCAACTCCACGTGAGCCGGCAGCCCGCTGCATGACCGGAGGTCCAGCTCCACCGGCAATGTTGACCGCTCGGCGAGCGCCGTGATGGAGCCCGCCAAACCCCTTTCCCGTAACGAAGGAGGATACACACCCCTGGCCAATTCGCGCAGTTCATTAAGAGCATCCGAAAGATGGGCCCTTGCCTGCTCGACCAGGCTTCGTAATTCCTGAGGATCTGTCGCGCGTTTGGCTCGCGCAAGCTCCATGGACACCGCCACCAGTCGTTGCTGGGCGCCGTCATGAAGATCCCGTTCGAGCTGACGACGCCGGGAGTCTCCTGCCGTGACGATCCGTTCCCGGGACCGGCGGACCTCAACGAGCTGCTCCCTGAGCTGTTGTTCCATCTGCTGGTTTTCCAATGCCAGGGAAGTTGCGCTACGTACAGCGGCAAGCAGTTGCGGCTGGTCCTGGAGGGCGCCGTCAAAAACCAAGGCCCCTACCGGTGTTCCGTGGCGCTCCAACACCATGGAGGCGCGCCCGTTTGAACCGTCCGGCAACGGCTGTGGGACTCCCGCGGTGTCTACAAAAGACGCCTGGTCAGGTATCCAACGGAGCAGTATGAGGGTGGGATCATGAACGGATCGGCGAAGCGCCGCCACCAGCCTGTCACTCATCGGAGCGGAGCCGACTTCGATCATCAGATCACCCAGGGTGCCCCGCGCGAACCGGTAGCGCCAGAGCCCGAACAGAACTGCGAGCGGCACAATTGCCGTGGCCGGATATTGCCAGAGCAGCGCCTCGATGGACAAAGACCCTGACAGCTGGATCACAGCCAGCGACACCCATACGGTGGCCGCCGTCTTTACGATGACCGCAAGCCAAAGCGGCAAGAATGAGGACCGGTATGCTTTCGTGCCTGCGCGCCACCGGCCGATGAGAACCACCACGATCGCAACTCCCACCGCGATCTGGAACGTGCGGATCGCATTACCAAGTGTGGTCATGATCTCCGCGCTGTCCCATAGAAGCAGCAGGTTCCGGGAGGTGGACTCCCCCACCGCAACGTGCAATCGCGGGTCAAAGAACGCCCAGCCCAGAACGGAGGCCACCAGCCAGGAACTGAAGAAGAAACCGACCGCAGCCTTCTCGGCCCTGGTGCGCAGCACGCCCAAGGGAAAGCTGAGAGCCAGATGCAGCAAAGGCGGCTGATACATGAGCGTGAGTGTCACCCCGAGCGTGAAAGCCAGAGGGTCGCTGGAGCGACGTATACCCGCCGCCAGCCACAGCCAGCCCGCAGCGCACAACAGCATGCCCGGGTTCCGCGTCGGCCGGCTCCGCCAGGCGGTGATTCCGGCCACTACGAAAGCAAGCCCCACGCCTATAAACAACGCCAACTCAAGTGCTGAGAACGGTGCCCGGTTCGGGTGTTCCCCCCATCGGACCACGCCTTGGGCATTCAGGCCTATGGTTCGTGCGGGATCTTGAAGTGCCGTGGGCGACCAGTCAACAGAAACCAAGACAAGGACCAGGACGCCTGCAGTTACCCCCAACACACAAATGAGCTGGCGTGGAGTCATTGCACGTCCCCTCGAACCTGGCCCAGGGGCGGATGCATTATGGTGAAGACCAGATCCATGGCCTCAGCCAATCTCCCTGCTGAGATTCCCCTCAAAGAGGACCGCTAAGCGAAGAGTTATTGCTAGTTGAGTTACGGAGGGAGCAGGCCAACTCCGTATTTATCGCGGGTACTTTTCCTGAGCCCGGTTGCAGAGACATAACATGGCCAACCTAGTCGGCGGTGACTCAGTTGTACCATCGGGTGCCAGGCTCTGCAATACACGCATTCACGGGCCGGCGGTTTTCACGTTCGTACTACGCGCCCCGGAATCGAGATCGCGGACGGGAATATTCAGGAGACCCAGGTCGTCCGGAACCGTCCCATCCTCGTAGGCGTTGGCAGTGCGGGGGACCAAGGCTGGCGGTGACCGGAAATGTGTGTCCTCCGTCAGATTCCACTGCTCGGCGAAGCCTCCGATTTGGCTCAGAGTCAGACAAAAACACAAACTCCTCCAGCCGGTTCCATGTGCTGCCGGCCTGGAATACGCTGGAGGCCAGCTGACGGCGTTGCGTTCTTGAGCCGGTATTGATGAGTTGAGTGCTGGCCCGCGCCTCCGATACGTGTGCCAGAAGGGGCATACATGCTGCGGACCGTGGGCACCACAATTCGGACTTCCCGCACGTCGTCCTCGATCTTCACAGCGCCATCGGCGACAAAGCCATTCTTTCGGTAAAAGGCTTGTGCTCGCGGATTAGGATCGGCGACCCACAGCGCAGCAGGCGCGCCAGGGGCGATGACTGCATTGAGGAGCGCAGCGCCGACCCCCGCCCCGTGAAACGCCGCATATACGTAGAGAACATACAGCTGACTTATCCCCTCCCCGTCCTCAAGACAAGGACCCGCCATGGCTATGCCTATCAAGGCGCCTCGACGCGAAGCGACGACGACCCTGTTCTGTTCAAAGTGAGAATCGGTCAGCATTGCATGCCAAAATTTTTCGCGCGAGTCCAAGAGCACTGGATCATCCAACACGCCATCGCTCATCAACTCTCGATAGGTTTCACGCCAGGTGCCCACATGAACTCTGGCCATACTGAGCGCATCCGCAGGCACAGCGCAACGCAACTCAAAGCTGATCGTCATTAGTCCGCCTAACACCGCTCTAGAACTCTCTCGAAAAATCGACGCTCACTAACCCCGATTTTTCATGAGGTGGGTCTGTCAGATAAACGGTGTGTGGATCCGGCCGGTTTCATTAGTGAGTGGTTCTTTCGAACCGGCCGGCGAAGGTGATCGCGAACGCGTTTAGTGCAGGCTTCCACCTCATCACCCAGCGTGCCCGACCGCCGCCGGTGGGATCAAGAGACCTGGTGACCAGATACAGGCATTTCAGGGCAGCGGCCTCGTTTGGAAAGTGCCCGCGGGCCCTGACGGCCCGCCGGTAGCGGGCGTTGATCGACTCGATCGCGTTCGTCGTGCAGATCACCCGCCTGATCTCCACGTCGTACTCCAGGAAGGGCACGAACTCCGCCCAGGAGGACTCCCAGAGCCGGACGATTGCCGGATATCGCTGACCCCACTCGGCCGTGAACTCAGCGAACCGGTCCTTCGCCGCTTGCTCGGACGGGGCCGTGTAGACCGGCTTGAGCGCCTTGACGATGCCGTCGCGGTGCTGGCGTCCGGCGTAGCGGAAGCTGTTGCGGATCAGGTGCACGATGCACTGCTGCACCACCGTTCGCTCCCACGTGGTCGTGATCGCCTCCGGCAGGCCCTTGAGCCCGTCGCAGACAGCGATCAACACATCTTCCACGCCCCGGTTCTTCAGCTCGGAGAATACCTGCAGCCAGAACCGGGCACCCTCGCCGCCGTCGCCGGCCCAGATGCCCAGGATCTCCCGCTCCCCGTTCACGGTGACGCCCATGACGACGTAGAACGGGGTGTTGCGCACCTGCCCGTCACGGACCTTGACCACGACCGCGTCAACGAAGAGCACCGGATAGACCGGGTCCAAAGGTCGGGCCGACCATTCGGCCAGTTCTCCGGCGACCTTCTCCGTGATGCGGCTGATGGTGTCTTTGGAGACCTTGGCCCCGTAGATCTCCTCGAAGTGCGCGGCGATTTCCCCGGTGGTCAGCCCCCGGGCGGACAGCGAGAGGACGATCTGGTCGATCCCGTCCAGACGCCGCTTTCGCTTGGGCACGATCACCGGCTCGAACGAGCCGTCCCGATCCCGGGGCACCTCAATCTCGACCGGGCCGATCTCGGTCAGCACGGTCTTGGACCTGGTGCCGTTGCGCATGTTGGCTGCGATCGGCGTCTGGCCATGCTCGTGCCCGAGGTGCTCGGTCAGTTCCGCTTCCAGCGCGGTCTCCAGCACATTCCTCGTGAGCTGGTTCAACAGCCCGCCCGGGCCTACCAGGCTCACGCCCTGCTCCTTGGCCTGCGCGAGCAACCGCTCGGCAAGCTCCTTCTGATCGATGATCTCTCCCGTCACAGGATCGATCATCACCCCTGTCATCTCGGTCGTGGACTCTGACACGGCCGTCTCCTTTCGGATCAGGCCGGACCCCACACACCGTTATTCAGACAGTCCCCATGAGGTCGGGTGATGGGCGTTGGTTGCGGTCGGCCGTTTGGTCGGTGGTTGTTTTCTGTTTTCGGGCAGTGTGGTGCGGCCCGTTGGTTCGCTTCGGGTTGGCGCCGGTTCCACTTCCGGTCTTGGGGCTTCTCTTCGGACAGGATCAGCGGGGGTTCAGCCGGGGGCCGGCAGGATTTGTTTGAAGCGGCCGGTGGTCGCCAGGAGCAGTCTCAGAAGGTCTTTCTCGGGCGCTGATTCGGGCAGCAGCAACTCGGTTCGGCGGGCGCGGGTGATGATTTTTCCTGCGGTCGCGAAGAGCCGGTAGCGCCAGCGTTTGATGTCCCAGGCCTTGGCGTGGTGGCCGTCCGGGAGGGCCGTGAGCTGGAGCCAGGAGACCAGGTTGAAGGCGAGTGCTGCGATGTTTGCCCAGGCCTGGTTCGCGGCGAAGTCGAAGAACGGCAGCTTGCCCAGGCCGGTGTTTTTCAGGGTTTTGATCCTGTTCTCGCACCTGCCGCGGGCTCGGTGGCGGGCGTCCAGGAACGGTCCGTGCCAGCGCGCTGAGTTGGTCAGGAGTGCGGTGATCCGGTGCCCGTCGGTATCGAGCAGGGTCGGCTGCGCGCCGGGGTGCAGCGGCTCCGCCCGGAGGAACAGTTTGGTGCCGGGCGGGTAGTCGGTGAGCGCGATGACGTCGGTGGCGTTGATGACCCACGCATCAGTACGTTCGGTCCCGTGCTGGTCCAGTGCCGGTTGCCAGTACTCCTTGTTGGTGATCCAGTCGATCATGTGGGCCTTGCCGAGCGGGAGGGTGTAGCTGGTGGAGAACTGCACGCCGAGGCTGTGCAGGTGCCAGAGGAACTTCCGTGAGGCCCCGGCACTGTCGGTGCGGACCAGGACCTTCTCCCCGGCCAGCGTCCCGGTGTCGTTGAAGAAGCCCGCGGGCAGTTGGGCGATGGCGGTGTGGAAGACCCGGATGTGGTCCTCGGCGCTGTTCGCCCCGGCGTTCCCGGGGCGCAGTATCGCGGCGAGGATTTCCCCGGACCCGTGACCGGTGCCGTAATCACAGGACGCGATAAACGGGGCGAACCCGTAACCGCCTTTATAGGTGCCGGCGACGTTTTCCTTATCGGAGTGCGAGGTCACCAAGGTGGCGTCGATGTCGATGATGAGCGGGTCCGCGGCCGTCGCGGACAGGGCCGGGTTCCGGTCCCCGGCAGCGTCCCAGACCCTGCTGCGCAGTTCCCGAGTGAGGGTCTCAAACCCGTAGCTGAACAGCTCCGGGTTGGCCACGGTGCGTTCGAAGAACCGGGACACGGTCGCGTTCGAGGGCAGCTGGCCAAAGACCCCGGGTGAGGAACGCAGGATGTCCAGGTCCGAGGCGTGTTCGCCTCCGGCTGCGAGCATCGCGGCCAGGGATCCAAGGATCCTGCCGGAACGATGCCTCGCGCCGGAGGGAACGAACTGGCCGAGCCGCTCGTCGCAGAGCCTGCCGAAACCCAAGGTGTCCATGAACCCGGTGAGGACCGAGGCTCCGGCGTGGGAGATCAGCGACTGGCCGGTGAAAGTGACCGGAAGGGACGGAAAAACACGGGTAGACTTTTGCATCGAAAGGGTGCTCCCTCGCTCGGCAAATAACGGTCTCGACAACCACTATTTTCCCAGCTCAGAGCACCCTTTCCCTGTTTAAACACGCACAACCAGGGGCTCCCCATGAAAACCCCGGGCTAACGCATCCGACCAAGAAGCGTGCCACTGAAACTGCGTCGAGAGAGTCAGAAGCGTCGGGCGTTGCACCCGTTTCTGCCACTCGACTACGCGTCTGAGTCCACCCGGTAATCCACTGCCATTACAAGCCCGTTACCCGCGGTGCTGCCACTCGCCGCTGTACCCGGCGGGCCGGAACCCCAGCGCGACGTTAATGGCCAGCACATGTTCGTTCTCAGCCGCATTGAACGTCAGGATCCGTTCCACCGACGGACGTTCAGCCTCCAGTCGCCGCAGATTCAGAATCTTTACCAGCACGCCGAGACGGTTGCCGCGGTGGGGCCCGGCAACCAGCGTATCCTCCTGCACTGCGACCCAGGGCTTTGACCCGGAGTGCTGCAGGACCGAGTATGCGGCCAGCTCGCCACTCGGCTGGTGCCGTGCCACGGAGACTAACGACTCCAGGCCGGACTGCTTCCACTCATCCTCAAGGTGCCGGACGCGTGCGGCGTCCCAAACCTGCGGGTCGAAGTGGAGCTCCGCTGCCGGGGTGTCGGTACTCATCCGGGACATGACCACCGCCAACTGGTCGACGTATTCGTCCGGGCAGCGGTCCGTCCAGGCGAGGAGGTCATAGCGGTTCCCGGCGATGGGGCGTGCCTTCCGTTCCAAAGCGTCCAACTCCATACGGCACGGGAAGATCCAGGGCGCTGAATTGGGTGACCTGTTCCAGGGTGTAATCGCGGCAGCCAGTGCGAACTTCACCCCACGGGAATCGGCGGGTACGCCACCCACGCCTGTTGCCGGCTTCAGGGTGCCCGGTCCGTGGGGATCAAAGCTGGCGGCATGTTCGGTGTAACTCTGAAGTGTTGTGCGGCCGAGACGCGCCGCGATTTCCTCGACATGAAGAAGCAGCATCTGCCCGATATTGCTACCCGCGAACTCATTCAATACGTCAACCCGGACCAGCGCAGCGTGGAGGTTCTCCGCCTGCGGCAGGCCGATACTCGACCTGGCCACCATGCGCCCGTCGACGCGGACGAAGTAGAACTGCAGCTGCTTGTAGTCGTCGTCCCGCCATGATTCAAGGCGTGCTTCCCGGGGAGCAGCAAGGTCAAGGTTCCCCCACGTTTCCAGTATCAAGGCATCGCTGAGTTCGCTGAACTCCACAAAATCTTTGGCCTCCGGCGAGTCGGTCGAGGACGGCAGGACCAGCGGTTCTATGCGGAGGGACGGCGTCACGGGATCAACCTGGCGAGACGACCCGCGGTCTTCGACCACAATGATCGGTGCGACTTCACTGCTGTTGTTATGAGCACAGCGTTGCTCCTCATCAGGGGGTTTGAATGGTTGTCGTTTTGCACAGCCGCCGAATACGACTTCCGTAAGCACACGATGCCATTTGTTCGAGTGGTCGCGCTGCTTACGGGGGCTTCAGTACCGGAATTCCTCTTCTCTTGGAACCGGGGCTTCCAGTCTGCGGCTGCGCATAGCCTACGCGCGTCCGTGCTACCACTGCTGTGGCCACTGTCGTTCGGCCAACCCGGTTCATTGGATGCCCAGGTGCGCGACTGCGGCTGTCCGGGCAACCTCAGCCCAAACCGGCCTCGCCTTCACGTAAGCGCTCGATGAATCCGTCGGTAGGTTGCACGGAAGACGTCCGCATCCACGGCGTGGATGTCGCAGACGTCGTCCACCAGCCAGTCCCCAGGTTTGCACTGCTGTTCACCGCGCCACTTGCGAGCCGTCCGCAGGTGGCAAGTCAAACACTGTGCCAAAATCGGTGGCCCGCACATCCCGTGATGCGGCCAGCCCACCCAGCCGATAGAGTACTTCCATGTTCCCCGGGGCATCCATGGCACTGAGCGAAGACGTCGCATCCATTGCGTTAGGGGTTCTGTCCAGGGCGTGGACGCCCTCCGGGCGCAGGTCCACGTTATAGCGCAGGTAGCTCAACAGGGGGGCACCGCTAAGAAGATCGCCGGCCAAGTCCCCCAGTTCGCGGTCGATTGTTCTCGCAGTCGGGCTCGCGGACATCCACTGCAACACTGTCTCCTGCATCACTGCACAGTCCTGCAACACTGACATCAGCGCCCGTACGGCGTGGCTTGCTGCCAGTCTTGCTTTACCGACAGCGGGATCAGTTGCTCCCGTACCAACCGATACAAGCAGCAGTTTCTCCGCGCCGGTCGCCCAACCCACCCGGTAGCCTTCCAAAGTGGCATACATTAAAGCCTGCAGAGCCGGGTTGTTAAACGGGCTTACGCCGCCATCAACGAAATTGCCCATCACATGGGTCCCACTAGGACCGCCTCCGATGCTGATGGATTCTGGTGCAAAATAGTACGGCGCAGCCGTGGAGGCCCGCACAACCTGCCACAGAGGATAATCTCCGTTGCCCATTCTGCCGTTGGCCCCGGCAGTGAAATACCGGCCCCGCGGGTTGTTGCTCACCGGCCAGGGGCTACCGCTATCCAGACGTTTGATGACGACCAGCAGCCCAGTGAGTAACTCTTGGCCACCCAGTGTGGTGTCCTCACCGAAGAGATCCTTGAGTTCTGAAACCAGAGCCTCCCCGTCGTACCTGGCCCCTAAAGAAACCTGACGCAAGGGACTCCGTTTAAAGACCCGCCGCCCGAGACTGAAATACTTTTCCCTGACCTCGCCGACGCTTCGGCCTTGGGCGAGAGCCCCGGCGATGATTGCCCCAGTTGACGTTCCTGCAATCAGGTCAAAGTAGTGGCAAAGACGGAAGCCCTCATCGCAAGCATGCCGTTCTCGCAGCAAGTCCTCAATTTTTTCCAAGATGCCAAGGCTCAAAATGCCACGCAAGCCGCCACCGTCAAGTGCAAGAATGCGCTTCGGTCTGCCCGCATAAAGGAAATGATCATCCCTGCTCAGGATCTGGTATGTCATTTAGATCCCCCTCCATGCTTGGGCTGGAGCGGACGTCCCCCGACGCCCGAAAGACGACCATTGGGATGCCAGCATCGTCCTTGTCTTTCCGAGGCAGTCTCTCCGCCGAACGAGCGCTTGAATCTTGGTATACGGACAAATTTTTTAGTTATGTCTCTACCCGCGGACACCTTACGGGGGATCGCGACAGAGAGTCCCATGAGGGGTCACCTAAGTACATGTACCGACGGGCACTCGACTGAATTATCAAGCATCGCATCGACGCATTGCATGTTGCTAACAGTGCAGGGTTGATTCGTGCAGTAAAAGATGTAGCGATACGTCTCGTATTTTCTTGAGTCACTCGAGCAGGGACAAATTGCCCGACGATGAGCCCCGGCGTCGGTCCGTCTATGCCCTTTCACGCTTTCTGGCCTGTTCCACAAGGTCAGCCGCCCACGGGCGGTATCCGTGCTGTAACACCATGCCATCGGGCAACCCCCGGACGGTAGCGGTGGAGCCGGAGACGTCGATGGTGATCCGACCGTTGGCCATAGGAGCATTGGAAATGTGCACGTCTCCGAAGGACTCCGGGAGGAGAGGATTCATCCAAAGTCCGCCAAGCCCAACATCCGCGTAGTAGCCCATCAAACTCTTGACGAGCATAATGGGCGAGGTGGCAGCCCAGGCCTGCGGCGAGCACGCCGTCGGATAGGGCACGGGTTCGTCGAACTGCTCCCGGCTGAAGCCGCAGAATAATTCGGGCAACCGTCCCTCGGAGTACTCGGCAGCTTCCAACAGGGCCGACGCAATCCGTTGCGCTTCCACGTTGAAGCCGTAACGCAGCAGCCCGGCCACGATGATTGCATTGTCGTGTGGCCACACCGATCCATTATGGTAGCTCACAGGGTTGTAAGCGCCCATATTGCTTGCCAAAGTCCGCACTCCCCACCCGCTAAACATCTCAGGGGACATCAGCCGTTCAACCACCAGCGGCGCCTTGTCTTCGTCGATAAGTCCGAACAACAGGCAGTGGCCCATGTTGGAAGCACAGGCATCGACGGGTCTCTTCTTGGCATCCAAGGCGATGGCATAATAGCCACGGTCGGGCAGCCAGAATTGTTCGTTAAACTGCCTCTTAAGCCATGATGCACGGTCCCGGTACTTGCCGGCCAAATCCATGTCGCCGGCGTCGCAAGCCAGCCATGATCGCGCAAGGTAGGCGCTATAGACATATGCTTGGACCTCACAGAGGGCGGTTGGTGGCTCGGCCAAGGTGCCGTCCGCGAAATTGATCCCATCCCACGAGTCCTTCCAACCCTGGTTGATCAGTCCTTGGTCGTTGAGCCTCTCGTACTCTACGAAACCGTCCCCGTCTTTGTCGCCATAATTACGAATCCATTCCAGTGCCCGATCCACGTGGGGCATCAAGGCCGCGATGGTTTCTGAGGCGAAGCCCCAGCGGCTGACTTCACCGAGTAGAGCCACGAACAGCGGCGTAGCGTCAACGCTTCCGTAGTAGACCGATTTTCCACCCAACGCCAAGCCGCTGGAGACATCGAGTCTGACCTCGTGCAAGATCTTTCCTGGCTCTTCCTCGGTCCTCGGATTCACTGCGCTGCCCTGACGGTCGGCAAGCGTCTGGATGGTCCCGATGGCCAAAGACGGGTCTACCGGCAGTGCCATGATGGAAGCCCACAGGGAATCCCGGCCGAATAGCGCCATGAACCATGGCGCGCCAGCAGCTACGACATTCCGCTCCGGATGGGCGGGATCCTCAATCCGAAGTGCCCCCAAATCGTCGTAGCTGCGCCGGAGGGTCCGTGCGAGTGAGTAGTTACCCATGTGTAAAATGGGAATCTTCGAGACCCATTCCCGCCGGCGCCGGTCCTGGGGGGAGTCGCCGTCCCCATTAGTATGGGCAAAAACAATTGGGGACCCAGCTGGCTCCAATATGGGTGTCACGGTCAGGACCGTGGTCCAATGTCCGTGCGGGGGTACTGTCACTCGGTAACTAATGGCTTCCGGCGTGATGTCTGCTCCGGGTGCCCGGACCTCGATGGCCTTCCGAACGTCTTGACAGAACGCTCGGATGGTCAGGGACTCGCCAGCTGCCTCCAAGAGCTTCTCCCAACACCGCTGGATGCGAGCTTCCTTCACCTCGAAAATGTCCGCGAAGTCGACGTCGACTTGGAGGGTGACCATGCAGTCGGCAGGAGCAGCTGAATAGTTTCGGACGGTGATCTGTTCGGAAATGCCCGCACCTAGCTCGCGAATTCGTTCGACGATCAACGGGCTGTCGGTTAACCCGCCGGAGCCGCGAACGCGCCCGACGATGAGGACACGGTATGGCTCCTTTGTCTTGGCAGCCAGGGGTTCCAAGGGCTCACCATTAACCGTTAGGACCCATCGCGACAGGACGCGGGTGTCTTCGAAGAAAACCCCGTGCGGTTGCTCCGACTGAAGATCGCCGTTCGCCGCGGAAATACAAAAGGATGAGCCTTCGACCAAGGTGAGGGTACCGGCGCCCAGAGGCCCGGCCGCCGTGTCAGCATTCCATCCAGCCATCCCGGCTCCTTCATGGGATTTCTTCAGTTGCGCGACTACTCCGTCATGAAGCGGCCAGTTGTCCACCGGCCAGTTCCGGCCTTCATTGTTCAACTGAGGCTACGCCCCCGTATCAAGTGATGCCAGAGGAGGATGCATTGACTCACAAGAAAATTCCGTGAGGAATTCGTCTCCCTGGCGGGTCGACCTGAACAAAGAAGATACGATTGGCAACCTCCCGTCGCGAGGGTGTGGCGAACAATTGACAGAGTCGTACCGAGCCGGCAATTGTTTCCGGAAGCCACCGATTTGGTACTCTCGACGAATTTTCGTTGGGCAGGGCGCATCAGCCCTGATATGGCCCGTGATATGCGAGGACCAGTCCTCTACCAAGATACCCCGCGACCCTGTACCCGCAGCATAAACCGGCGCCGCCACCGCCGCGGCACCGCGGCGGGACTCAAAGACACGGCTGATACCGTGGCGATCTTAGGTGGCAGGAATCGATGAATTTGATGCCCCGCGGGTGATCTCCTGGGCGGTGTTTAGACGTCGAATGGTTGAGCCTGCCGACGGGATAGTCCTATCGAAGCCAAGTTTCGCCGCCACCTTAAAGCCGCCACCTTAAAGAGGCCCAAGGCCCGGATGAAGTTTCCGGACCTTGGGCCTTTGGAGAAGCCGTGGCAGCGGCTCTACTTGATGGACCTAGTTCGACATTGAGGTGACGGGGCTGGAGTACCAGCCGGTGTACTGGGACCACACTCCGTTACTGCCTTCCTGGTAGGAAACCCGCTGGTACACCTCCTCGTTGCCGATCTCGCCGTCCACCAGGGTGCGGACGTTATGGATGGTCACGGTGCCGCTGTACTGGTTCAGGTGCCGAGTGAAGGAGGACGTTCCGAGGTAGTCATCACTATTGGGCCAGTCGTCTTCTTCCCAGCGCTGCTGAGTGATGTTGATGTACCGGTCAGTGTTGCAGTAGACCCTAATCTGGTAGTCCACCAGTTTCACGCCCGAGGAACTGAACCCAGCGAAAACCGGCTTCAGCGGGGTGACCGAGCAACTGTAGTTGGTGCCGGTCGCCTGCGCCGGAGCGGCCAGGGCGAACGGTGCCGCGACCATGCCCAACCCGAGTGCGGCGATCGTGGCCAGCTTGCGGGCCAAGGGGCGGGACTTCTTGGAAGGGGATCCATTGAACAAGGGTGTACTCCTGGGTGAAAGGTGCGGTTTGGGGAGGTGGTCTGCCCGACAGGGGCTTCGGATCCGCCGAAGTTCTTCCGTGCGTTCCGATGTATCCATGGTTGATCCGGGCACCCGTTCCGCACATCCGTGCTAACACTGATTTCCACTGACCGGTCGTTTCGTAGGGAACAACGACGGCGGGAGACCGGCATGCGATGCCGACCACCCGCCGTCGTGGTTCATTTTCCAGCTAAGTCAAAGATCCGCACCGTGCCAATGCCGGGCGCGCTCTTTGACCGGCCTCCGTCGGACGTAGAACACCTACTACTGGATCATGCTTCACTCGGGCATTATGGTCCGGACTCCACCCGGGACGCTAGCGAAATGGAATGCCCGCAGGTTAACCACAGCTATGAGGGCCTGCTTTCACCACATATGGCTCGGCTATTACGTCATTCGGGCGCTATCGGGGCCCGTAGTCAATGCAGGCGCTTATACAGTGCCAGCACGGAAGCGGTCGCGTACTGATCGGATGCAACATAAAGCGTGGTTGCAAGAACTGATAAGGAGCCTGGTGTTCTGTATACTCCGCCCCGAAATCCTCGCGACCGATAAAGGCGTTTCCAAAGGAGCGCACTTCCATTCTCGGAGGCATAAGGTACACGTGATGTTTTTCCGGAACTCATCGGCACTGGAATGCCGTAGACCCCCGGCGAACCCGGTTGGCCCTAGTCAGAACTAAGAGAGGACAGACAATGACACGCGAAGAAGCCTTCGCGAGGTGCACCCCAGACTCGTACGTCGAGTTCTACGGCGGCCGATGGCTCATCGTGCCGCTCGCACAAGTGGAGCAGCGGCAATTCTTCGTCTGTTCACCTAAGAACCCCAGCAGTCACTAAAGCTGGGGCCTGGGCCTATGACAGCACAAGCCAGTGGATGGACGGGCACCACAGACACACCGGCCCGGAATATTCGAATGTAAAGCGTCTGGTATTAAGAGACAACCGTCCAGCCGTCCTGGCTGGCCTGGCCCTTGGTGTAGGAGACCCCATGTACTTTGAGCCCATCGGCATCAAGGAGCGTAATCTGACTCCATCGTTTCCCAGCCTGGCGCCATTCGAAATCGGAACCATCAACGTCGTTCCAGGGGCGAGTTGACCGGCCGGGACTGGTTGGAGGTTACCCGGGAGGGGTCCAGGTTCAGCACTGTCCAAAGCATGTCCAGTGGCATTGTCGGTAAGCCACGCCATTGCCGGGGTCGAAGCCGAACACCTTGTCGCGGATGCCTGGCTCCGGTCCGAAGCGCTCGCCGAAAACATATAAGACGGCCTGGGCATCGCCGATGACCCGCTGCACGTACTGATCCAGAGGTCGGCCGAATCGTTGTCGGGCCCTTGGAGGTCCGGGGGGAGCAGCCGCCTCTCCCAGGACCGAAGTGGTTCCCCCGTATGAAGTCCATATTGGCGCCGCCCGGGTGTGACGTCGGGGGTGTCCAACCGGAAGCATTGCTGGGTAAGAGATCCTGCAGAGGATGTTGGAAACTTTGGCTAGCCCCCGCGAAAGGTTCGACGATTAAATGGTCACAATAGCAAGAAATCAAACCGGTACTTCGTCGTCTGCTCACCATCCTCTGCCGCAAGTCCGCTGCTGTATCTGTTGGGGTGCTGGGACACTCTCCAAGGTCGGAAACGGCCTCGATTAAGACGAGGCAAACCGCCTGCTAAAGCGTTGCAGCAGAGAGATCTTGGTGACCCTACATCTGTAGAGAGGAAGTCGGGACGTGCAAAGGAAATACCCAATCATTTACGTCAGGGGTTATGCTGCCAGGCAATCTGCGATAAACAATGCTGCCGACGATCCCTTCTATGGTTTCAATGAGGGCTCGACGCACGTGCGAACCGGTCTTGACGGGAAAGTCGCCTTCTACCAGTTCGAGGGACCACTGCTCGGGCTGATAAGGGACCACGGCTACGAACTGAAAATTCGAGGCAGCCAAGAAGAGACGCTCCGCAATTCATCTGCGATCCCCTCAAACACTATATGGATCTACCGATTCTATGATCCGAGCGCCGACACCTTCGCCAACAGGACCATCCCGTACGACGTAAGGGATGCGGCACGTAAACTGGCAGATCTCATAAGGCTGATTCATCAGAAAACCCAAAGCCCTGTATACCTTGTGGCCCACTCTATGGGAGGTCTCATCTGCCGGGCGGCGATACAGGCCGTACTGCAAGGCGAAGCGAATGAACTGGTCGCGAAACTGGTCACGATCGGGACACCGCACGGGGGAATCGATCCCGTTGTTCTAGGTCTCCTGGGTCCGTGGCTCCTTGCCAACTTCGGACCTTTCGGCTCAAAGATATTCAGCCCCGACCGAATGCGTGAGTACCTTTTGCCTGAACCGGGCCAGGATGGCCGGAACGACAACGACAACCAATCCGAAGAATGGGACCCGCGGAAAATGGTCAATTTCGACGTGAAACGTGTGCTCTCCATTGTCGGAACAAATGCCAACGACTATGAGGTTGCTGCAGGCCTGGCCAGGTCTGTGATGGGCCCGAAGAGCGACGGGCTAGTCGCGATACGGAACGCCTACGTCAAGGATTCCGCAAGGGCATACATTCACCGTTCCCACAGTGGACGATGGGGGGAAGTAAACTCGGAAGAGGCGTACCAGAATATCCGCCGGTTCCTTTTCGGCGGCTTGAAGCTCCAATTGGACCTCAGCGGACTGAATGCCGAGCAACTCGAAGGCCGCGCTTGGCAGGCTGATGTACGGGTACTCATCCGGGGCGAGTCGGTCGTGATTCACGAGCAGACCGCTGCGCACTTCTGCCCGGTTGATCTTAACGCCGAAGCTGAGAAAAGGGCTTCTCCTGATGCTCCCATACCACTCGTCTCGGTGTTTCTGCTGACTGAGGGCCGCGACAAGTGCAGGTTTGCCGTGGACGTGAAGGTCACATCTCTGGATGAAGAGCAGGGCATATTCCGGTTCAACGATCATTTGGAACAGGTGGGAGATTGGCAGGACACACTCTTGGTGGACGTCCACTTCTCCGACGACACGACTAATACTGAGCTTGACCAGCCAGCCATCAGGTGGGAATGGAACAGCGAACTTTTGGGACGCATCGCCGAAAAACAGCAATTTCAGCACCCCGCCGGAGATGAGAGTATCCCCTTGCTGCCGCTGCCGCTCGCGGGAAAGGCAGTCTTGGGCGATGACGCAGCGTTCCACCTCACCCACCAGCCTTGGGAATAGGCGACCAACATTGCCGGATGCCGTGAGACGGAAGACTCTAGTCTGATCCGGGCAGGACAACCGATTTCCACGCCGCCCGCCCAGCGGGTGACGACGTGGATCATCACCCGAAGCCAGCGCGGGCACATCAGCTGGCCGCCTATGGGCAGAAACCAACGGCCATTGACAGTGCGTCTCGCAGAGATGTCTGGACAGGTTGGTCAACAGCGGCCCTGCTGGCCGGCGAGGCTTTCGGACGTCTTCAGGCCTGTCACCTCAGAAGACAGAGCCGCACGGCAGCCTGACGTACAGGTTCTTATCCGCTAAGGATAGTTCGGCGGGTCATCATTCCGTCATGCAGTGACCCAACAGGCTGGCAATGAACAGACATGAGAGACCAGCCAGGCAGATGTACCCCGCTTCGGGACACTGCGGCAAACAATCCACAGCGTCATGTAGTCGACTCCGGCGGCAGCCATGAACAGCTATCGACGGAAAAACCCTCGATCCATGGAAGAAGGGCGGTGAGCATCATGGGACAACCTAGGGCAACGCTGCCTCGTCGGGCAGTATCGGACAGCCTGCGGGCGTCCGGCGACACCGATCCCTACCGGTCGAACACTAGACATGCCGCCCTCCCCCGCACCCACCATGGATAAGCAGATCAGGCACCAACAGCCGTAAGGAGGAACCTAGTGAACACCCAGCCACGCACCAAAGAAACTTGCACCGAATATCTCACAGTTCATGTTGGTCGAGCCATGAACGCCCATGAACTGGCGACAAGGAAGCCACCGGCACACCACCGGCCAGCAATGAAAAAGGCCCCGAAGGGGCCCCAAGTGAACAAATGTGCACACTCAGTGGCAAACAAGCCCCTGAACTGGGAAAACACGTGCCCGAGGTGGGACTCGCACCAGCCGTCTCCCCAGAGAGTCCACCACTCCCCCGAAAACCTCCGGCCAAGTCCGACGCCGATACAACCGAACCCGAAGCCCCGGGTGTGGACACTGTCCACACCCTCTTTTCCGTCCACAGCGATGCACCGCCCCGGAAGTGCCGAAGCCCTGGTATCGCGAGAAATCCGGACTGCTGCGCTTCATTCATTCCGCGCCACCTCACGAAGCCTCGCCATCTTAGCCACGGCTGGGCGCACCGCCTCGGCCAAGGCCCGGCGTAGGGGGAAAGCCGCGGGGTGGGAAACAACGGGAGCTCAGGGTCTGTCCACACAGAAAAGGGGCAAACTTCAGGGCAAAGTTCTCGAGACGACAGAAGGAGGTCAGAAAGGCCTAGTGTTGGCTGCCGGGACGACTCAGGTTGCAAATGATCTTCACTATCGGATTCAGCCGGCGGGCCTACGGTCTTGGGCCAACCGGTGGATCGTGAGGTGCTCACAGGAGCGTCAGTTCCGGGTGCAGCTCAGCAGCCGGACCGGTCATCGCAGGAACATTTTGCCGCCGACATGCCCATGCCAATGGACGCACGCCGACCACAACGGATTCGCACAAAGGGGCCCTGCCTATTGCGGACGACGCCGCTGATTCGAGCCCGGCGGGAGGGTGCGCCGACCGTGGTCCTGACGTTCATGGACGCACTGCCTGGTCTAGCTTCGAGCTTATGAGCTGAGCCGCGCTTCAGGGGCCGGGACTGTTGCCGTACCGTGACCGGTTGCATCGAGCACGCTGTCTAGCCAGGTCACGCGGTTAGTAAATCTTTTGGCCTTGCGCGGATCCGTCCACCGGTACGAGTCGTGCTCCCAATTGATTTTCAGCCGCCTCCGGGATGTTAGGACGGTGAAAGTGTGAACGAGCCAGGGAGTTCCAGAGCCGTCGGCGACCACGATGTCCCGTCCTTGACGGAGCGCCTGGAGGTCTTTGGCCTGCAGCCCCGCTTCTTCGAAGAGTTCTTCAAGAGCCTGCTGTTCCGGCGTTGCCCCGGCTTCCAGGAATCCGGTGATGCAGTGCCAAAGGCCACTGTCGTGGCTAGGGCGGCGGCTTCTTCTGAACAAGGCAATCCGGCCCCGCCATTGGATGACGGCGGCGATGACGATGTGATCTAGGGGAATGCCACACGCAGGGCCAGAGGGAACGCTGATGTGAAGGGATGTATTGCTGGCGCCCATGTTCCTGTCCTTTACTACGCGCTCTTCGAGGGGTGGGCACTTCTTTTCCACGACTCTTGATTCATCCCGTTTCATATGCAGAGGGATTGCGTTCCTGTCGGCAGCCGTGCCGGCTAGGAAATCAAGCTTTTAGAGAGAACCGGAGGCCCGCACCGGCGACTTTACGCGTGGTCCAACGGCTCGGTTTTCCGGCACGAGCTCTTGAGATGGATCGCACGGGGGACGCTGTGTCTATGTCCGGACCACCGGCAACCATCACTAGAAATAATGCCTAAAGTCAGGATAATGTATCCTCTGTCAGGATGTACATTTTTCTTCGATCGGTGAGGCCGCCGGCACAGAGAAACGGCATCGCTCCCCCGGGCGCTGAGGCGCCGCGAAAGGAACCACAGATGAACTATGCAAGCTTCCTATCCGCCGACGGCACGCCCACTTGGGGCATCATCGCCGAGGGGCGGGCGTACGATCTAGGCCCCAGCGGAACCAACGTCGCCCTCACACTCCGCGCCGCCATCGAGCAAGGCATCTTCGGCACCGTCGGTGAGGACTTCCGAACCGCCTCTTCCCGCGAAGAGGCGGACATCGAGTTCCTTCCCGCTGTCACTGATCCGGGCAAGATCATCTGCATCGGCGTGAACTACCGCAGCCACCAGGAAGAATCCGGTAAGACGGAGCAGAAGGCCCCTACCATCTTCACCCGCTTCGCGGACTCCCAGATGGGCCACCTGCAACCGGCCCTTATGCCGGCCACCACCACCAAGTTCGACTACGAAGGTGAAATGGCCCTGGTCATCGGCAAGGAAGCGTTCCACGTAGCAGAAGAGGACGCCTTTGACTACGTCGCCGGCTACGCCGCCTACAACGATCTCAGCGTCCGTGACTGGCAGCTTGCCGCCTCCCAGTGGATCCCCGGCAAGAACTTTCCCGGCACCGGCGGCTTCGGCCCCTACCTCGTGCCTGCCGCCGGCCTGGGCGACGTCAACGGGCTCACCCTGGAAACCCGCGTCAACGGCGACATCCGGCAGAAGGCCTCCGTGGCCGACCTGTACTTCACCATTCCGCAGCTGATCGCCTACGTCACCGGCTTCACCAAGCTCTCCCCGGGCGACGTGATCGTCACCGGCACCCCCGGCGGCGTGGGCCTGTTCATGGAGCCATCCGGCCTGCTCTCCGAGGGGGACGTCGTCGAAGTGGAAATCACCGGCCTGGGCACCCTGAAAAACACGGTGGAGCTGGTGTCCTGACCGGGACCCTGTTCCCGCCGCCCCGACTGCACTCATCCTAGGAACGGAACTTTGATCGGCATGGACAATATCATTGAAACCGACGTACTGGTCATCGGGGCTGGGCCCATTGGCCTGGCTGCGGCGAACCTGCTGGCGGACCAGGGCGTGCACGTGATGCTCGTTGAACGCCATGCCGGTACATGCGATGAACCGCGGGCCATCAGCGTCACCGATGAAACGCTGCGCGTCATGCAGCAGATCGGCATTCTGGACCGGCTCGCGCCGGAGATGCTCATGGACACCGGCGCGCGCTACTTCGGCCGGAAGGAACAACTCCTGGCCGAGGTCCACCCGGCCAGTCCCCGGCTAGGCCAGCCCGGGAAGTCGCAGTTCGACCAGCCCGTCATGGAATCACTGCTGCTCGAGGCCGCCCGGAGCCGTCCGCTGATCGACGTCCGCTTCAACACCGAAGCGTTCCGCATCACGGATGGCCCTGGGCATACGGACACAGTACTGGTCGACCAGGACGGCAAGCACACCGTCCGTTCCAAATGGGTAGTGGCGTGCGACGGCGGCCGCAGCCCGGTCCGCTCCCAGCTCGGCATCCCGATGGAAGGTTCCACGCAGGTCCAGAAATGGATCGTCGTGGACATCATCAACGTTCCGGGTGAACCGGAACCGTTCTCCGAGTTCCACTGCAACGGGACACGTCCCGTCGTCGTGGTTCCCGGAGTCCACGGCCGCCGCCGCTACGAGTTCATGCTCCTCCCCGGCGAGGAGGCCGCAGCGGTGACGTCTTCGGAGGCCATCATCAAGCTCGTCGCGCCGTTCCAGACTATTGCGCCTGAGGACATCCGCCGCGCGGCCGTCTACGTGGCCCACCAGCGCGTGGCATTGAACTACCGCGTGGGGCACATCCTCCTTGCCGGGGACGCCGCCCACATGATGCCTCCGTTCGCCGGGCAGGCCCTCAACGCCGGGATCCGCGATGTCGCCAACCTTGCCTGGAAGGTCGCCGCAAACATCCAGGGCACCGGCACCGAGGCCCTTGTAGACACCTATCAGTCGGAGCGGCGTCCGCACGCGGTGGACATGGTGCGCCTCTCGCATCGGATCGGCAACGTGGTGATGAACGTCAACCCGGCGCTGACCGCCATCCGTGACGCCGTCATCAGCGCGTCCGGCATCGTTCCCGCCGCCAAGGGCTGGCTCGCCGGTATGAAGTTCCTCAAGCAGCCGCACTTCACCGACGGCTGCGTGGCGGACCCGGGTAGTGCAGGTTCCAGATGGGCAGCCGCGCTGGTGGGCCGCTCTCTTTCCCAGCCGCAGGTCACGCTGTCCACCAGCGATGCCGTCCCGCTGGACACCGTCCTCGGTACGGGCTGGTCACTGCTGCACTTCCCCTACGATCGCCGTGCACCCCTTGAGGTCCGGCGGCTGGGCACAGTGGAGAACGACGACGGCACGCACCTCGCGCTGACAGGCGTCACGGCCGTCACCGACACCGACGGCGCGTTCGCGGCTGTCGCCGGGAGCGGTACGACCCTCTTGGTGCGGCCGGACCGCTATGTCGCAGCAGCCACCACTCCCGACACCGAGCAGGCGGCGTTCGAGGCGCTGGCCGCGTACGTGCCGCAGCTGGCCCGCCTGCGGAATGCCGCAGCTGCAGTGCCGGCTATACGCTGACAGGCCGAGGGAAGGGAGCGGGGAGGCCGAACGGCCTCCCCGCTCTTTTTGCTGTGTGCATGCCCACTAGTGCCAGCGGCAGGGCGTTTCCAGCGCTGAGCTGCTACCGAGTGGGGACAGGCTCGAACGACGGCGGGGCCGCACCCACCGGGATCGGAATCCCTGGGTGCGGCCCCGCCGTCGCCGTTTGAAGCCGTTGCTTAGACCTCGCCGCCGTGCCGTTCGATGACGTCGCTGGCCAGCTGCTTGCCGAAGGAGGTGTGCAGGCGGAGAGCCTCGGCCGCCCGCTCGTGGTCACGGTCCCTCAGTGCCGCCGTGAGCTCGACGATGTGGCTGTGGTCCATCTTCCGGGCCCACTCTTCGCTGTTGAGAGCCTCGCGCCAGACCGTGCCGATGCCCAGGCGGCGGAACGCATCAGTGAGCTGGGCGGAGCCTGCCACGCTCACGAGCCGGTTGTGGTACTTCGCGTTCGTCTTGAGGAAGGTGTCCAGCGCTTCCTCGTCACCCTGGCGCAGCACGGCAAGCTCCTCCGTGAGGCGGCTCAGCTCTGCCAGGTCCTCGTCGGAGAACTTGTCGAAGTGGCTGGCGAGGACCCCGAGTTCGATCGTGAGGCGGCCGTCATAGACACTGTCCGTCAACTGGCGGGTGATGGGAGCGGGAAGGAATTCCCCCCTGTCCCCCCGGGTGACCAGGGACTCGGCTGTCAGCTTCACCAGGGCATTGTGAACGTTGTGCGGATCGGACTTGGATTGGGCTGCGATCTCCACCGGATCCAGCGCGGAATGCAGCGGGGTGCGACGCCCCAGGACCCAGTCGCGTACTGCATCGTAGGCGGCGAGCTCCTTGACCCTTTCGAGCCGTCCGAATGCACCGCGGAAGTAGGCCAGAGGCTCACCCGTGCTGGCTTCGGCGTCCGTGACCTGGCCGAGGAATACGGTGTGCGTCCCCCCGGTGGGGGTTTCCGCGACGCGGCAGACGATGGTGGCAAGGGCGCCGTCCAGCATGGGAACGCCCTCCGGCGACAGGGTGACAGGGACGCCGTCGAACTTGTCTCCGCCCTTGCGTCCGAACTTCATGGCGAGGTCGCTCTGGTCCTCGGCCAAAATGTTGATACCGAAGACTCCCGCCTTCAGCACGGCGTCGTGCGTGGAGCTGGAGCGGTTAAGGCAGGCGAGCATCATGGGCGGCTCCATGGACAGCGAGGACACTGCCGACGCCGTTGTGCCGTAAAACGCGCCGTCCACAACGGTGGTGATCACCGTGACGCCGCTCGCGAAGTGGCCCACAACGTGACGGAAAACAGCGGGATCTACGGCGATCTCCGCGGCGGGAACAACCTGATGTGCATTCACTTGATCCTCCTGGGATGTATTGCTGAAAAATGGGGTGTGAAGAGTCTGATGAGAGGTGCCAGGCTGTCCAGTTCCTCAAGGTGCTGGACGAGTTTTACTGCTTCCTCGGCATTTCTGCGCGGGGTCCTGCCGCCAAACTCGGCGTTGGCGTAGTACTTCTCCAGGATCTCCGCCTCACTCATCGGATTGGCGTAGATGTCCCCCTTGGGCACGTCCGTCCTGGCCCTGAGCACCGAACCATCCCGGAGCCGCAACTCCACCTCGGCGGTCAGCGATTCCGCGGGCGGCAGCGAATCAACCAGCCGGATCTTGTCCAGCAGCCGCTGCAGGCGCGGGTCCTGCATGTGCTCAAGCGTGAGGTGTTCCGGCCGGACCGTCATGTACATCAGGGCCGTGGCGGCCGTGAAGCGGATGCTGAATGCACCGGACACCTCCGGGCACTCGCCGATCGCGAAGGGCTGGCCCACGAAACCGTTCAGAGTCCGTGGCGTCACGTGGATAACAACCTCCTCGATCTCGTCCTCGTTGAACCTGTTTTCCGTGGCTAGCCGCACGCAGGCGTCCAGGGAGGGGTGGCTGGCGCGGCACGAGGACCACGGCTTGATCACGCAGTCCGCATAGAATGCCTCGCCAAGGCGGCGGGTCACCTTCTCCGGCGCCGGCGATGAACAGTACATGTCCAGGAACCCGTGCGGACCACCGATGGCATCCGCCGGCCCGGTGAAGCCCGACTGGGCAAGCTCCGCGGACACGATCGCGTTGCGGGCGGCGAAGGCCATGGGCAGTTTGAACGCGAGGGTCTGGTCGAAGATGTTGGCCACGGTTCCGGACAGCTGGTTCACCGCGATGCCCAGCGCGTTCCGGACCTGGTGCGAGCCGAGCCCCATCAGTTTGGCTGCGACTGCGGTGCCGCCAAGGCCATTGACAGTGCCGGTGTTGTCCTGACCGCTGTAGACGTCAAAGCCCGACGCCGCAGCCAGTCGCGCGGTGAGGTCGTCCCCGAGGATCAATGCGGTGAGCAGCTCCCTCCCTGAGGAGCGCTGCTGCTCGGCCACAGCCAGAGCCACCGGAACGGT
Source organism: Arthrobacter sp. OAP107 (assembly GCF_040546765.1). Lineage (NCBI taxonomy): Bacteria > Bacillati > Actinomycetota > Actinomycetes > Micrococcales > Micrococcaceae > Arthrobacter > Arthrobacter sp. OAP107. Next base: position 2,732,174 of record NZ_JBEPOK010000001.1, read on the forward strand.
GGTCCCGCTGATGTGGGCTGCGGTCTGCGTATGGTCCTCGTATTCCGCGCCGATCGGCTCGAAGTCGTAGGACCGCATCATAACCGCGTTGACCATCGCCGCGTTGTGCGCCGGCAGCCTCGTGCCGTGGACCAGGACCCGGGATTCCGGAGCCCCGCCCCAGCGGCGTGCCAGGCGCAGGAGGGCGTTGTTGCCCTGGGCGCGGTGGCCCGCGGCGATGTTGCCCAGCGCGTCGATGATCCGGACCTTGGCCCGCGCGACGCTGTCGGCGTCCAGGTTTTCGAAGCCGGTGCCCGCAACATGCCCGGCCACAGTGCCCGTCATGTTGTCCAGGCTGTTTTCAAGGCCGGCCGCCTCGGCGGTCTCCGCGGTCATTGGGATTTCCTAGCTTCCGGCCCCGACGGCGATCCGGTCACCTGCAGTGACGCTGTCCGACGCTGCAGGGGTACCGTCAATTTCCTCGAACATGGCCTGGTAAGCACCGGTTTCCCCGGCTGCCTGGGCCTTGCGGTGGTCGAGGGCGCGGGCACGGCCGATGCTGCCCAGGTAGAAACGCTCGTAGAGCTCGATCCGGCTGCCCAGTGCCGAGCCGGCGAAGTCCCAGGCGGTGCGCATGATGCGGGCGCGTTCCTGGGCGCTGATGCCGTTGGCGCCGGGCAGGTACTTCTGCAGCAGCGGGCCCAGCCGGGGATCGCTGAAGGCACCGCCCGTGGGAGTTGCCAGCAGGTTGTGCGAGCCCATGGACTTGATGATCTCGTTGATCCGGATCATCCAGCCGGGCATGATGGCCCGCAGGGAGCTGATGTCGTCGTGGCAGAAGAATGCTCCGCCGCCCCAGTCCGAGGCCCGCAGTTCCGCGGAGTGGATGGCCGCGCGGGTGAGGCGGAGGTAGGTGTAGATCTCACCGAGCATCGCGCCCACCTCGGGCTTGTTCTCGGTTCCGGTCACCTTGGCGATCTGCGTGCAGAGGTCATAGGCGAACTCCAGCTTCACGGCGGCGCGGATGGCCGTCTGCTGCTGGGTGTTGCCGGAGGCCGTGCCGGCGTTGATGGAGTTATAGACGTCCAGGTTGCCGTCGATGAACACGCGGTTCCAGGGCACCAGCACGTCGTCGAAGATGATGACGGCGTCCTGCTCGTCGAAGCGGGCGGAGAACGGCTTGTCAGCAACATCGGCGTCCACGCCGTAGTGGTCGCGGCAGATGGCGACGACGCCCGGGGTGGCCACCGGTATGGCGAAGGAAAGGGCGTATTCCTCGTAGCCCTTTTGGATAGGCACCGCCGGGTAGACGTACAGCTCATCGGCGATCGGCCCGAGGGTGGCGAGCATCTTCGCGCCCCTGACGATCAGGCCCTCCTGGGTCCGCTCCACGACGCGCAGGGTGAGTTCCTCGTTCATGCCCTGCAGCTCCCCCACGCTCTTGTCGATCGCGGCGTGCACGATGGTATGGGTTAGCGCGAGGTCCTTTTCGATCACTTCGCGGTGGTACGCCGCCAGGCGCTGGTGGTACACCGGGTCCCCGGAGCGGTCGAAGATGTCCTGGCGGGACACGTGCCCGGCCAGGACCACATTGACGTAGTCCGGCGTGCGGCCCAGCATGCCGTTGGAGTAGCGGGCCAGGCGGTCGAAGGCGCGGTGGCGCCGGGCGATGTCCTCCGCGTTCCTGGGGAGCGAGAGGCTTACGTTCATGGCTTCGCCGGTCTCGGGATGAGTGGTCAGGCAGTCCGCGGCGTACTTGTGCTGGTAGTCGAAGTAGCCGGCCATACCTTCTACGGAGCCCTTAAAGGCCGGGTGGTCAAGGACAGAGATACGCTCCGACCCCAGCCACACCTCACGGCCGTCGTCCAAGCCCCGCTTGTACTCTGCTCCGGTGCGTGCAGTCACTGTGATCTCCTTCTAGCCGGATCCAACACTGGCGGTCCGACTACCATTTTTGGATAGAAAATATATTCCTGTTCGATTTTATATAAACAGCACAACTTTGGCAATGGTCCGCCAAGCACCCGTGAGCTGCCTTACAGCCGCAGGAGGGCCGCGCTAACGGCGCGGACGGAGTTCCGGCTCTACGCTGCCCGGTACTATCCCGCCGGCGGTCACGGTGTGCACCTGCGGGCGCTCCGCCGTGAACCGCCCCAGCGGCTCGCCGGATAAGGAACGCGGCCGACCGTCAGCCACAAAGCCGAGCAGCAGCGGCCGCAGCTGGTCGGAAACTTCATCGAAGCTGTCCTCGGGAAAGCCGCGGAGCATCGGGGCGTCCTGCCAGTGCGCCCGGTTGCCGAAGAGGAACGGCAGGTCAAAGCAATGCGGGCTTCCGGCCCCTTCAAGCTTGCTGGGAACCGAGAACCGCAGCAGCGTCGACTCCACTCCTGCGGCGTTAGCCCGGCCAGCCAGTTCCGTGGCGGCAAGGCCGAACTGGTGCAGGCTCATGGCCTCCACGAGCTTGGCGTGCGGGGTTGCCTCCGGCAGCCGCGAGTCGAGGAAGTCCAGGACTTCGCGGGCTTCCTCGAAGTGTGCGGCCACGAAGTCTGCCACCTGCTCCGGTCCCACAGCAGGCACCGGCACAGCATGCAGGAAAGCTACAGCCTCGTTGTCCGTACTGGTGAGCAGCAAAGACTCCACATGCAGAGCGGAGGCAGCACGGCGAAAGTCCATCGCCCACTCCGGAACCAGCCCGCCGTCCGCCGCCGGCACCAGCCCAAGTCCGCGCCCCGCATATGCCCTGCCGACTGCAGCCTGGGCTTCAAGAATGGCGGGAATGGGAGCATCAGCCAGTCCCCCGCCCCCGCACCCGCCGTTGGCAAGCGCGTCATTGAGAAAACCGTTGAACAGTTCCCGGCGTTCTTCATAGGCAGCGGGGCTGAGCGGCGGCTGCCAGGGCAGGCTGAACAGCGCTGTCCGGCTAAAAAGTCCCTTCGCGGCGGGGGCGAGGCTAAGGATGTAGGCGTACCAGGCCCCGGCCGAATGGCCGGCGAGGGTGACGGCCGCAGGGTCTCCCCCGAACGCGGGGATGTTCACCGAAACCCACCTGAGCGCCTGCAGGATGTCCTGCGCACCGAGGTTGAGGGGCCCGCCGGATCCGCCCAGTAGCGCCAGCGCGCCCAGCCGGTAACTGAGGGTGACCACTACGGCGTTGCCCTCGGTGGCGAGCCGTGCGCCGTCGTACCAGCCCACGTTTCCCGCGCCGCTGATGAACGCTCCGCCGGGGAGGAAAACGAGGACGGGCAGGTCCTGGGCGCCCTCGGGTGCCCAGATGTCCAGCAAGAAGGAGTCCTCGTCCTGCGGCAGGCGGGAAAGTGCCGGGCCCATGAGCCAGTCCAGGGACCCTGGCGACTGCGGAAACACGGTGGGGCCGACCTGGGCACTCCCGGGCGAGGGATCGCCGAGCGGCGAGAACCGGTCGGCAGCGTCCAGCCGCTCACCGTAGCGGACCCCGGGAACGTGGACGACGCCGTCGGCTGTCTTTCCCCAGTACACCGAGTCACCGGCGGAGAAGGCGTGCGGCCCGGCGATGAGGTGGGGGCTCATGCGAGCTGGTTGTAGTCGTCGAGGTTCACGGTTCGGGTGATGTTCCAGAAGTCCACAACCTTATAGGGCCAGATCTGCGAGACGCGGCCGAACCTGTTCTTGTACCAGGTCTGCACGGAGGGATGGCCCCAGGCCTTGGTGGCACTGGCGGCATCCAGCTTTTCGATGAAGCCGTCCAGCACTTCCTGCTTGAGGTCCAGGCCCTTCAGATCGTTTTCGACGATGATCCGGATGGCCTCGAGGATGTATTCGACACCGTATTCGATCATGGAGTACAGGCTGCCGTTCACCACATGGCCCGTGTTGGGACCGGCGACCATGAACAGGTTGGGGAAGTTGGGAACCGTGATCCCGGCGAAGGCCTTGGCATCGCCGCCCCAGTATTCGTGCAGGTCCGCGCCCTTGCGGCCGGTAATCTGTAACGGCTCGAGGAAGTCAGAGGCCTGGAACCCGGTGGCGTAGACGATGATGTCCACTTCGTGGAGCACGCCGTCCTTGGTGACGATACCCTCGGGGACCATACGGTCGAGCCCCTCGGTGACCAGCGTGGTCTGCGGCTTCTTGAGCGATTCGGCCCACACGCCGTTGTCCCGGAGCATCCGCTTGCCGCCCACGATGTAGTTGGGCGTGACCTTGGCCAGCAGGTCGGGGCGGTCCTGGTACTGGCTGGCCAGCAGCTCGGTCAGTTCGCGGCGCACTTTCTCGTTCACGGCAGAGACGCTGCCCGGCCTGTTCCAGCCCGGCTCGGCGACAGCGGTGTGCTGGCGGCCCTCCACGCCCAGCCAGTGCTGCCAGAACCGCAGCCACTGCCCGTAGTGCGGGAGCTTCCGGACCAGCCACTGGACCGAATCCGGCATGTCGTCGTAGTAGCCCTTCGTCGGAAGCATCCACGGCGAGCTGCGCTGGAAGACCGTCAGCGCGGAGACCTGGTCCACGATGGCCGGAACAATCTGGTAGGCGCTGGCGCCGGTTCCGATCACGGCTACCCGTTTGCCGGTCACGTCCACGCTGTTGTCCCACTCGGCCGAATGCATCTGAATACCGGCAAAGGATTCACGGCCCGGGACGTCCGGATACTTGGGACGGTCAAGCTGCCCGACGGCGGTAATCACGGCATTGAACAGGCGCGTCGCGGGGCGGCCACCGGCGTCGATGGTGTCAACGTTCCAGAGGCCGGTGGTTTCGTCGTAGTCCGCGGACGTGACCTCGGTGTTGAATTCGATGTTGTCCAGGATGCCGCCCCGTTCGGCCACCTGGCGCGTGTACTCGAAGATTTCGGGGCCCTGGGAAAACTGCTGTGGCCAGTCATCACGCTGGGCGAAGGAGAAGCTGTAGGCGTAGTTGGGCGTATCCAACCGCACACCGGGGTACGTGTTCTTCCACCAGGTGCCGCCCACACTGTGGCCCTTCTCGAACACTGTGTAGGGCACGCCCGCCTGCTTCAGGCGGTAGGCGGCCGCCATACCGGAGACGCCTGAGCCGATGACGGCGACGCTGAAGTCCCGGCCAACAGCGATGTCGCGGAAGTTCCACTTCGGCTTGCCGCCGTGGCCCTCGACCAGGGCCATGTCATGCATGAGCATCGGGTGGTACTCCGGGTTGGCTGCATTTGTGATCCAGGTGAGGATGTCCTGCGCTTGCGCCTCCGTGAGTGTCCCGACGCCGGTCAGCTTCTCGTCCCGAACACGCTTCAGTGCCGCGAATGCCAACTCCCGCGCCTGCACCTGCTGTTCGCCGCTCATGCCGCCATGGGGCATGCCCGTGATTTCGGCAGGGGGCTGCGGCGGACGGAGGTCATCGCGCAGCAGCGAGAAGTCCCGGGTGACGGCTGCCAGGGCGACCATGAGGGCCGGCAGGTCCGAGCCCTCCACAATGTCGCGGAGGAAGGCATCGTCTTCGGTGATGGCCTCGTACTGGTCACGCCAGTACAAGTCATCCACCACCGCCTCCCCTGTGCCCTGGGCTGCTGCTGCTGTGCTGGAGTTGGTCACGGCGGTTCTCCTTGTGATTGGGGGATCTGCAGAGGACCGACGTGATCCGGGTCTCTCCTGCGAGCTATCTCCATTCTATAAGCTGTTTTGCATAAGTCAATCAAGAAAATATTCTTTGGGGGCGGCTACAATAATGCACATGGCGAAAAGTACCGATTCTGAGACGCTGAGCAAACACATCCGGGATTCCCTGCGCGATGACATCCTGTCCGGCCGGTGGGCCCCGGGAGAGAAGCTGCAGCTCTCGGTGCTATCAAAGCACTACGAGACCAGCAGCACCGTGATCCGTGAGGCCCTCACCAGGCTGGTGGGTGACCGCCTGGTGCTTCTCAAACCGAACCGGGGCTTCTTCGTACCCACACTCTCCCTCTCCGAGCTCAAGGACATCAACGAGCTCCGGTGCCGATCAGAGGAATTTGGTATCGGGCTAGCCATCGAGCGCGGGGACCTCGCGTGGGAATCTGAGCTCATCGCCGCCCACCACACCCTGGAGCGGACCCCTTACCGCGAATCCACCAGCGACGCGCAGCTGACGGAAGCCTGGAACCGCGCCCACCAGGCGTTCCATGCCAAGCTGCTGGAGGCCTGCGGCGTGCCCGTCCTGATCGATCTTTGCTCCACCCTGTCCGATCTGTCCCAGCTGTACGGCCGCTGGGCCGGCACTGCCACCCGGTTCACAAAGCGCGATATTGCCCAAGAGCACCGGGACATCCTCGCCGCCGCCTTGCAGCGCGACGCTAAGCGCGCCTCCCGCCTCATCCGGGAACACTACGAAATAACGCTCAATGCCATCCTGAAGTCCGGCATTGACGATGGCGCGGGACAGCACGGCAAGGCTCCTGCAAAGGTCTGATCTGCTTAACGCAAAGCCCGCCGGGAACCTCAAGGAGGTTCCCGGCGGGCTTGTTTGTGCAACCGCAGCTCCGGCAGCACGATGGCGCTAGGTGGTTTGCCTGACTGGCTGGTCAGTGGTTGCGGAGGCGGTGCAGGATGCGCGCCCGTGCCTCCGCGAAGCGCGGATCCGCCTTGGTTTCCACTTGGTCGCGGTGGTCACCAAAGCCTGTCTCGATCACGTCCACCACAGTGGCGGGCTTTTCCGCGAGCACGACGACCTTGTCGGCGAGGTACAGGGCCTCGTCGATGTCATGGGTTACCAGGATGATGGTCACACCCAGGTTTGACTGAAGGTCGATCACGAGATCCTCAAGATCAAACCGGGTCTGCGCGTCCACTGAGGCAAAGGGCTCGTCCATGAGCAGGACCTTGGCGTTGTAGGCCAGCGCCCTGGCGATCGCGACGCGCTGCTGCATGCCGCCGGACATCTCCCAGGGATATTTGTGTCCCTGCCCGGCCAGCCCCACCGCGGCCAGGTTCTTCGCGGCCGTTTCGTTCCGCTCCTTCTTGCCGATTCCGCGGCCCTGGAGCGGGAAGGCGACGTTTTCCAGCGTTGTCATCCACGGCATCAGGGACCGGCTGTAGTCCTGGAACACTACGGCAAGGTCCCGGTGCGGGCCGCTGATGGCCTCCCCGCCAACGCTCACCGTGCCGCCCTTGGGCCTGATGAGACCGGACAGGACCCGGAGCAGGGTCGTCTTGCCGACGCCGGATGGCCCCACGATCGAAACGAACTCGCCGTCGTTGACCTCCAGGTTGAGGTCGTCGAGAATCTTGTTCTCGGCGTCGCCAAAGCCGTAGCTCATGGTCAGTCCTTGGACTTCGAGCAGTGGCGCCGTCACTGCCTGCTCCTGATCGGGTACTGCCTGAACAGCCATGGTGGCTCCTTCTTTCAGATGTTGGATCGTGGGTGTCATTTCGCGCCCGATTTGAAGTACCAGCTCAGGATCCTGCGTTCGAAGACGATGAACAGCAGCGAGAGGATGTAACCGATGACGCCGACCAGCAGTGCGCCGGCCCAGGTTTCGGGTACCTGGAACGTGGCGGATGAATTGAGGATGTAAAAGCCCAGGCCCTTGTTGGCGGCAAACAGCTCGCTGACCACCATGACGGTGATGCCAATAGGCAGGGCTACGCGGATGCCGGCAACGATCTGTGGAAGGGCGGCAGGCAGTACCACACGGCGGAAATGCAGGCCCGCCGGGATGCGGTAGACCCTGGAAAACTTCCGGATGGTCGGCTCCACGCTGAGAACGCCGTCGATCGTATTCAGCAGCACAGGCCACATGCAGGCGAAGGCAATGGTGTAGATCTTGGGCCCTTGCCCGATGCCGAACGCGCCGATGATGAGGGGCACCAGTGCGGCCTGCGGCACCGAACGGAAAAAGTGGATGACCGGGTCAACAATTTCCCGCAGCCTCCGCGTCTCACCAAGAACCAGCCCACCAGCGATGCCCACCACTACTGCCAGCAGGAGTCCCGCGCCCAGGTTGGTCAGGCTGTAGCTTGCCCCGGATCCGATGACTCCGTTGGCGAGGTCCCGGCGCAGGCTGAGCAGGATGTCCTCAAGGGACGGAATAAAGATGTTGGTGCTGTTGGCGGAAGTGGTCCACCAGATGGCGAAGACCACGGCGATCAGCCAGGTTCTCTGCAGGACGTTCAGGAGCGCCTTGACGACACGGCTACGTTCGCGGATCCCGCCGGGCTGACGTACACTCCGTGTCTTCGGCGCATCCGCGCCCGCAGACATCCTTGGGGGTGTGCGCAGTGCCGTGTCAGTCATTGGTCCGCCTGTTCCACTTGAGGAGCTTGCCTTCGGCCAGATTCAGGAGGCCGGCGATGCCCCAGCCCACGATGCCGGCGAAGAAAAGGTAGGCAAATGCCTGATCCCATCGCTGTGCCTGCTGGGCCAGGGTGATTTGCCGTCCAATGCCCGGCGCCTGGCTGAGCACTTCGACACCCACCGACACCAGGATGGCGATGGAGGCGGAGATCCGGACACCGGTAGAGATGAACGGGGTGGCGCTGGGAAGCAGGATCCGGCGGAACCAGAGCAGCCTGGGAATCTGGAACGTCCGCGCGGTGTCCACCACCGCCGTGTCCATTCGCCGTGCTCCGTAAATCGTCTGTACCAGCACGGGCCAGAGGCAGGAAAGCGAGACGACACAGATTTCCATCTGTGCGGTGGCTCCGAGGACCATGATGACAACAGGCATGAGTGCGAGGACGGGGAAGGACCGGCCGAAGTCTATGAGGATGGATGCGGAACGGTCCAGCGTTGGGACTGAGCCGATCACCAGGCCCAGCACCGTGCCCGCACTAACGGCGATCAGCCAGCCGCTGACGGCAGCGGTCATGGTCTGCGCCAGCGACGTCCAGAACAGGGTGGAAGTGAGTGCGTTCGCAATGGCTGTTGCTATTGCGGGTACCCCCGGAGTCATAGAGGGCAGCGAGCCGCTCCAGATCACCAATTGCCATACCATGAGGAGTACCGCGACTGCCAGCAGCCGCTGGCTTGTCAGCCCCACATCCAGGGCTCGTATTTGTGTCTTCATCTTCGTCTCTCAGTCAGGTTTCTTGGCCGGCCCCGCTGCTATTTCGAAAAGCGCGGGGCGCCGGTCCAGAGCATGCCCTCCGCAGTCAGTGGGTTCTTTACGAATCCAAGCTCCACCATCGCGTCAATGCCTGCCTGCCCGGACTTGAGGTTGATGGAGGTGTTGACCGGAACGTAGGCTTTAGGGTTGATCTTGGCGGCGTCAACCTGCTTGACCCGGGCTGAGATTTTCACGATGGCGGCAGAGTTGGCCGGATCCGAGTAGAACTTGGCCGCCTTTTCCATGGCTTCGTTGAATTTCTTGGCCGTGCCCGGGTTGCTCTTGAGCCAGGGTTCGGTTGCGGCCCAGACAGTCACCGGCATGTTGCCCTGGAATTCGCGGACCGGGCTGGCGATGCTCTTGAACCCGGCATCGACAAGCTGGTGGTAGTAGCTGTCCGCGACGAATGCTGCGTCCACAGTGCCTTGCTCGAGGGCGGCCTGCATTCCTGGGTAGGGTACGGCGATTTCCGTCAGGGATTTCGGGTCGATCCCTGCCGCCCTTGCGGCCTGGAGCATTGGGATATCTCCGCCGGTGTTTACGCCGTTGACGGCGACGTTCTTGCCCTTCAGGTCAGCCACCGTCTTGATAGGGCTGTTCTTAGGGATGACGATGCCGGAGTTATCCGCTTTCGGGTCAACCACGCCGTTTCCGGAGATGATTCTGACAGGCATTCCCTTGGCGGTGGCGGTGGTCATGACACCCCACGGCGCCGTGGTGATGTCCGCCTGTCCACTGACGGTCTGCGCCAGGTTGGCAGAAGGATCCGCACCGGGAATGATCTCGACGTTCAGGCCGGCTTCTTTGAAGTAGCCCTGCTCCTCAGCGACGTAGGCCGTCTCGAAGTGGATGGGTGCCACCACAACCTTGATGGCGGACTTGCCACCCGACTGGCTGCCCGCGGCCGCCTCGCCGGGAGATCCGCAGGCCGCTAGCAAGAGCAGGGCAAATCCGGCAACAGCCGGGATCAGAGCCTGCTTGAAGCGGGAGTAAAACGTGGGCTTTTCCATCCAGAATCTCCTCTTTGAGCAGTGGCGCAGTCGGCGGAAGGTTGTGCCGAACCGGGGGGTGCCACTGTGTTGCTGGTATTGGGCAGAGTTGCTCGGCGTCAACGTAATGATGCGTTGGCCAGGTCTGAGCTGGTCGCTTTCGCACCTTCAGTGAGCCGTAAATGCATAATATTTTTAAAATATATCCTCTTGAAAATATTGTGGCAAGCTTCACGGAATATATTTAGGGCCTTGCCTGCTCTCCTGTGTCGGGGAACTCGTCGATGGGTTCGCCCCGTGACTAGAGCCGGGCGGCGCTGGCGCTTGCGCGTTCGGCGGCGCCACCGGCACGCGGAGCGTCCTGAGCGGTGTTGACCTGGCGGTAACGGCGCGGCCAGACGCCTTGCTTTCCGGGTGAGAGGATGCCGTTGGGATCCAGTGCGTCCTTCAGCGTTTCCTGGAGTCGGCGGACGGCGTTGTTGTTGTAGTCGAAACCGTCGGCGATCACGTCCATGTAGTCGACGTGGCTGCGGTAGGGCGCGTAACCATGGCTGCGGGCGGCCGCCAGTAAGGCGGAGTAGAGTGCGCGTGCGCGCGCCAGCTGTTCCTGGTTGTCGTTTTCGAAGAAGATCATGGTCACGTGCACCATGTGGCGCGGGTACAGGTGGTAGCCAATGTAAAGGTCGAAGCCGAACCGCCGGTACAGTTCCTTGGCTTCCCGGTAGAACGCCCACACCTCCTCCCCGCGCGCCGGAATGATGGGGGCCGCGTCAATATGTCCGCCGTTTTCCGCCGCCCAAGCCACGGTGGACAGGGGCTTGAGAGTGGGCACGCCTGCCATTTGAGTGCGGTCCGTGTCCGCAATGTCGTCATAGGCCACCTGCACACCTTCAGCCCCTTCATAGAGGCGGGCCTTGACTGTGAACCCTTCAAGTCCGGCGAAGCGTTCCCGGATGATCTCAAGCCGACGCTGGGCGAGCCCTTTGTCGCCATAGATGGCGAACTTTGCATTCCACTGGCCGATGCCCATCTCCTGCCGCATTTCTTCCAGGCGATCATCCGGAATGGAGCCCTCCCCCTGGTACCAGCGAGATCGCGGACCGTTCATCGTGGCTGCGCGCACCACATTGCCGCAGAGGGCGTTGTTCTGGATGACGTCCTCGCGCCTGAGCTGGGTCAGGATGTCCACCAGCCGGGGCATGTCCTCCTCCCGCTCCACCACGACATCGCCGTTGATGTACACGTCCGGCCACGGCATAAGCCACAGGCCGATCTTGGTGACTATCCCCAGATTTGACTGGGTAAAAATACCGTCAAGGGTGGGGCCGAAGCCACCTTTGAAGATGGGCCCGAGTTCCGTTCCGTCCATGGCCCACATTCCGGTCCGTACCAACTTGCCGTCCGGCAGGATAACCTCCATGCCGCAAATGGACTGCACGTGGTCCCCCATTGGGGTCATCCCGTAGCCGCGGTCCAGCGCATTGCCCAGGATCGACCCCCAGCCAAGGGCGGGAACCGACATCCACAGCTTCAGTCCCTTTCCCTGGATGTGTTCGAACAGGTCGAAGAAGCTGACGCCGGGCTCGATGACGGCGTAGTTGAGATGGTCGTTCACCTCGATGATCCTGTTGAGGCGGCTCAGGTCCAGGGCAACCATGCCCCGGGTGCGCGGTTCAGGTCCGCCGTAGCCCAGGTTCTTGCCTTTCGAAAAGGACCACAGCGGTACGCCGGTCCTATTGGCCAGCCGGACGACCGCCTGCACCTCCTCCACGCTCCCGGGACGCACGCCCGGCCACTTGGCCCGTCCGGAATTCAGCGGGTACGGATCGATGTATCCGTCTTTGGGCGTGGCACGGACAACATTGTCCGCTCCGACAATAGCTTCTGCCTGGTCGAGGAAACTTGCTTGGGCGTCCATTTACGTCACGTCGCTTTCGGGGAGGGGTGCCGGCGCTGCGGCGATACTGGGGCGCGGTCGTCAGCGCCGTTTCTTTCATGATGACAAGCTGAACTGTTCAAGTAAACCGCGTATTTTCGCTCATGCTTGTCAGTAGAATTGACAATGTGAATATCACCCTCAACCCTTCGATCACGCTTCGCCAGGTTCTCCACTTTGTGGTTGCAGCCGAAACCGGCACCATGAGCGAGGCGGCCCGCCGGCTGCACATGGCGCCGTCGGCCATCTCCATGTCCATCGCGGAACTGGAGCGGATTGTCGGAGCTCAGCTGTGCATCAAGCGCAAGTCGAAAGGGCTCACCCTGACGTCAACGGGCATCGTCGTTTTCCGCCAGGCACGCCAATTGCTTGACCTTGCTGACGAGATCGCGTCACTTTCACAACGGGACAGGACGGATATCCGGGGTCCGTTGACCGTCGGGTGCTTCATGCCGCTGGGACCCACCATCATTCCGCCGATGCTGGCCGATTTCGCGGACCAATGCCCGCACGTTGAGGTTGATTTCATTGAGGGGTACCACGAGGATCTGCAGGAGCGTCTGCTCAACGGTTCCATCGACGCCGCCTTCGTCTATGACATGGACATTTCCCCAGCCCTCAAGACGGCACCGCTGCTGTCCGTGGAGCCGTACATCCTGCTTCCGGCGGACCATCCCTTGCGCGAGGTCGAGGTGGTTTCGCTCCGCGACGTGGCTGCCAGTCCGCTCATTTTCTTCGACGCTCCGCCCATTTCCACGCGCATCCTGGAGATGTACCGCGATGTCGGGCTGACCCCAGACATCCGGCACCGCTCACGCAGCTATGCCACGGTCCGGTCGCTCGTGGCGAGCGGCCGTGGCGTTGCGGTGCTCTTCCAGCAACCCATGCTGGACGCGCCCTACGAGGAGCTGAAAGTTGTCCTCAAACGGGTTGCAGAACCCCGTGTTCACACCCGCGCCCAGGCCACCGTGTCGCTGGCCTGGACGCGGAGCATGCGGTTGAATGCCCGCGCCCAGGCGTGGGTGGGTGTCGCCGTCGAACGCTTTGGTTCTGCCGGTTCCTAAGCCGCGGGGCGCGAGAGTCCGAGGTTGTCACGCAGGGTGGTGCCCTCGTATTCGGACCGGAAGTAGCCACGGTTTTGGAGTTCCGGGACCAGCTTGTCGCAGATGAGTTTGAAGCCGCCCGGGTTGAAGGGCGCATTCAGGTTGAAGCCGTCGCAGGCCTTTGATTCGAACCAGTCCACCATGCGGTCCGCCACCTGGGACGGGGTGCCGGCCATCCACTGGTGTCCGGTGGAGCGGGCCAGGTCCACGATTAGTTCGCGCAGTGTCATGCCCATGTCCACACTCTTCTTGCGGTAGATCTGGTAGCGGCTGCCCAGCCTAGCGTCGTCGGAAAACCAGTCGGCCGGGATCGATTCATCGAACTCCAGCTCGGAAAGGTCCATCTTGAGGTCGGCGCCCACCTGCTTGCGGCCGTTGCCGAGGTGCACGTAGCCGGCCAGCTCATTGGCGAGGTCCTGTGCTTCCTTCTCGGTGTCCCCGAGAATAGGCAGGATGCCCGGGATGATTTTGACGTCGTCGGGATTCCGGCCCTTCTCGGCCACCATGTTCTTGAATTTGGTGTAGAACTCGATGGACGGTTCCTTGAACGGCTGGGCGGTGTAGATCCCGTCGGCCGCCGACGAACCCAGGTCCATGCCGGGGCCCGAGGATCCTGCCTGGACCAGCACGGGGCGCCCCTGCGGCGACCGGGGCATGTTGATGGGCCCCTCGACTTCAAAGAACTCGCCCTTGTGCCGGATGGCCTTGAGCTTGCTCCGGTCCACGTACTCGCCGGAGGCCCGGTCCACGATGATGGCGTCATCGGACCAGCTGTCCCAGAGCCGTTGCACCACATCCACGAATTCGGTGGCCCGCCGGTAACGAACGGCCGGGTCGGGAACGTCCTCCACCCCGTAATTGCTGAAGCCGTCCGACGACGTGACGATGTTCCAGCCGGCCCTGCCGTTGGACATGTGGTCCAGTCCGCACATCTGACGGGCGAGGTTGTACGGCTCGGAGAATGAGGTGGACATGGTTCCGATGAGGCCGATGTTCTTCGTCCTGGCGGCCAGGGCAGCGAGCACGGTCATGGGTTCGTAGAACCCGTTCATCTTGATGTCGCCCCGCATGACGGTGTTGGCGTGAACGATGTCCCCGAAGAAGACGGCGTCAAGCTTGGCGGCCTCGGCCATGGCGGTCAGGTCTGCAACGAAGTCCAGGTTGCCCAACTCTTCGGCCCGGCTTCCTTCCATCCGCCAGCTGTCCTTGTGGTAGCCAGCGGGCAGCATGAAGGTGGTAAGCACCATGTGATTCTTAGGCTTCATCGCCTGATTCCTTTCGTCATGTGCGCCAGTCCAGACGCCTCTCAGCCTCCAGCATGGCAGTCGTCCAATCTTGCGTAAATGCAGAAGTTTCTTAGCAGATAGTTCAATAAAACTGACAATGCTGGGTAAGAGGACGCCGCGAGCCGGAGCGCACGGCCACCCGCTGGCGAGCACTGTGGAATGTTTAGACGGCGTCGAGCTTGAGAAGTGAACCCTCGCGCGTGAAGCGCACTGCGGCGAGACCGGCCGCCAGGATGAGGATCCAGAACACTGCAACCATCCAAACGCCGCCGTCAGCTACGAGAACCAGGCCGGTGGCGATCATGGGGGTGAAGCCTGCACCGATCATCGAAGCGCCCTGGTACGACAGCGACGCCCCTGTGTAACGGACGCCGGTGGGGAATTGCTCTGAAATATAGGCGCCGATGGGTCCGGCGAGGGCGCCCTGGACCAGTCCGTTGCCGATCACCACTGCCACCGCGAAGCCCCACAGGGTCCCGTTAGTTAGCAGCATTATCAGGGGAAAGGCGAGGACGATGGCTCCAATGCCCGCGCCGGTGAGGACAGCGCGCCGGCCAAGCCGGTCACTGAGCCGTGCAGAGTAGAAGCAGACTGCCACCGTTACCACGGCGGCAGCTCCCTTCCAGTTCAGGACGCCGGAGCGATCCACGCCGCTTCCCACAGCCATGGAGACGCCCCACACAGTCAGTAGTCCCTGGCAGGCGTAGAATCCCAAGGTTGCAACGAGGGTGACCACGACGAGGCGCGGATGATGGCGGAGCACCTCCAGCAGAGGCGGGTGCTTGACTTTGGCGGCTTCGGCGTCGAGCTTCTGGAAGACGGGTGTTTCTGCCACCCGCAGACGGATGATCATGCCGATAAGGATCAGGACGGCGCTGAGCAGGAACGGTATTCGCCAGCCCCAGACCAGGAACTGGTCCCCGGTCAGGGCGGAAACGGCGGAAACCACAAGCGTGGCCAGTAGTCCCCCGGCCGGTCCGCCGGCGTTGGCAAATGCTGCAGCGAGGCCGCGCTTTTTTGCAGGAGCGTGCTCCAGGGCCATCAGGGTGGCGCCGCCCCACTCGCCGCCAACTGAAATGCCTTGGATGACTCGCAGGAGGACCAAGATGATCGGCGCCGCAACACCGACTTGCGCCGTGGTGGGCAGGACCCCGATCAGGACGGTGGCGCCGCCCATCATGAGCATCGACAGCACCAGCATCTTTTTTCGGCCGAGGCGATCACCGAAGTGGCCGAAAACGATGCCGCCGAGCGGCCTGGCGACGTATCCGGCTGCAAGGGTCGCGAAGGAGGCAAACAGGGAGAGGCCGGGGCCGAGGTTGGCAAAGAAGACCCGGTCAAACACCAGCGATGCAGCGGTGGCGTAAAGAATGAAGTCGTAGTACTCGATGATGCTGCCGATGAGGCTGGAGCCCAGAATGCGGCGCATGTCCTTGGTGTTCAGGGAGTCAGCCGGGGATGGCTTCCTGCTCGATGACAGGTCCACCGGCTTCTGGCTTCTCTCGTGGGAGGTTTTCGGTTCCAACATGATCTCTTTTCGAAGCTGTGAGAGTTCGGTGACCGACGGCGATGCGGACCTATTCCGAAGCAACCCCTTCATGCGCTCTACCAAGCATGACCCAGATCACAGCAGATGACCAATTTAACGCATAACCGTGGTGAAAGTATTTAATTCCGAGACAGGCGAAGGTGCGGAAGCGTGGAAGCTGGGTTGTGCCTAAATCACGGTGATGGCAGTCCGGAGCGTCTACCGGTGGAGGCTGCTGAGGGACCGGCGATCCACGGGGGCGAGCCCAAACTTGCGGAAGTCCAGGGGGCGGTAGGCGCCCCACATGTTGTACCAGTTCTCGTCCTCGCCCCATACGACCGGGGGGCGGGAGTCGTCGTAGATCTGTTCCAGGTCCGTGTAAAGCTCTACGACGGCCCCGGAGGTCTCCACGTAGTATGCGGCGATGTTGTGACCGGCACCGTGCCGGACCGGGCCCCAGATCAGCTCCCGGCCCAGTTTGTTCAGCCGGTCGCCGAGCTTTCCGAGATCGGAAATGCTCTGCGTCTGCCATGCGTGATGGTGCAGGGTCCCGTCGCCGCGTACCAGGGCAATGCCGTGGTGGTCAGCGTTGCAGCGCATGAAATAGGCAAAGTCATCCCCGATGACGTCCGAAAGGCGGAAATCCAGCACCCGGTGCAGGAAGCGCATCATTCCGCCGACGTCTCGGGGGTGGAAGTTGAAGTGACCGTACCGGTCCGGGCCGAAGGACTGCTGGAGGGCGATGTTCTCCTGCATGCCCACGTAGACTTCGAACACGAAGCCCTCGGGCCCGATGAAGGAAAAACCATCCTCAATACCAGCACCTCGGGGCTTGTTGCTGAGGATCGCCAAGTTCTCGTTCTCCACGCGCCGCCGGATCTCCCGCAGGGCATCGCCGTTGGCAGCGACCAGGCCGAAGCCATCCACGCCATTGACATCAGACTCGACGTAGACCAGTTCGTGGTGGACGTTACCGGCAGCGAGGTACACGGCATCGGACGTCCGTTCCGTTTCACGGAGCCCAAGGAGCTGGGTTGCGTCAAATACCGAGTTGGCCAGGTCCGTCGTCTGAATGCTCACGTGGCCCATGGCGCTAATCAATCCCCAGGACATCCTTGTCTCCTACTCGTTGCACGGCTCTAACGGATAGGGTTGTACCCGCTTTGTTCACGATAAAACACTATCGTACATAGAATAAATAATCTAGGAAAAAATATAAAAAGCGGCTCATCTTGTAGGCGAGACAGTATGACCAACTGGCGAATCAGGCAGTTCCACTCATTAGACCTGGACGGGGTCATCGGGCTGCCGGACCGGCAGGTCCGGGAAGCAATGTGGCAGCGCTTCATCCCGACGCCCGTGGTGGACGCCGTGGACGTGGAACTGCTTGTGGAACGCACGCAAGGCTTCTCCCCCGGCGACATTGAATACGCGGCCCGGGC
Organism: Arthrobacter sp. OAP107; assembly: GCF_040546765.1. Taxonomy (NCBI): domain Bacteria; kingdom Bacillati; phylum Actinomycetota; class Actinomycetes; order Micrococcales; family Micrococcaceae; genus Arthrobacter; species Arthrobacter sp. OAP107. The sequence continues at coordinate 2,749,462 of NZ_JBEPOK010000001.1, forward strand.
CTCCCAGCGGGCACTGGAAAAAGCGGTGTGCGACGACGGCGGGCTGGCGTCAGGCGGCACAGTTTCGGTCCGGGAGGCGGTGCGGAAGGGGCCCTCCACCCAGGGACTACCTCGACGCCATCGCCGAAACCCGGACCACCATCAGCGCCGAAGTCCACCAAGACTTCCGGAGGACACCGACGCCCTGGGCTGCGTGTATTTGGAACAAACAGCCGAATGACAGGACCACGCACCACGCAGCGAGCAGACGCAGGAGCGTCAGCCACTCTAACCGATCGGGCGAGGAGGTACCGCTGTGGCGCCTTCATGTTGCTTGACGACCGGCTGATCCAGAACGGATGCTCTGTCTGCCCAATTGAGGCACACCCCAACCTGACGTCAGCCAGCTACGGCGGGACTCAGGTGTGGGTTTGGGTCACTGAGGCTGTGTCGGTGAATCACTGTTCCGTCATGCAGTCATCCAGCGAGTTGGCCATGAAGGAATATGAAAGACCAGCCAGGCGGAAACCTCATTTCCGGACGCCGCGCCCAAAAAACCTCCACCACATCATGCAGTAGACGCCGAAGGTACCCATGAACAGACAACGACACGAAAACCAGAGATGCAGGAGTGAAAGGCAGCGTGAGCTTCATGAGCCAAATGAACGGAAATGCAATCTCTCAGTCGGCCACGGTAATGCGCCCCAGAGCCTCTGCGGGAGTCCGGCGGAACCGATTCTCGAACAACTCGGTACATGTCATGCCGTCCTCCCCCCGACCCACCATGAACAAGCAGCAAAGCCAACACGAAGAGAGAAGGAGAAACCTGGTGAACACCCAACGGCCAAGAAAGGAAACCCCGCCGGAAATTTTCTCAGGGCATGTTGCCCCGGCCAGTTACGTCCATGAACAGGTAACAAGCACCAAGACCACCGAGCAAGGAACGGAAGAGGCAGCAGGCCACACCAGCGGCAAACAATGAAAAAGGCCCCCGAAGGGGCCCTTTCACAACACCATTTGTCCACACTCAGAGGCTAAAAAGCCCCTGAACAGGGAAAACACGTGCCCGAGGTGGGACTCGAACCGGGCGCCAACCCTTGAAAACCCGCCACTCCCCCAAAAACCTCCCCAATCCGGCCCAGTCCGATGCCAGTACAACCGAATCCGAAGCCCAGGGTGTGCATCAGTAATGATGGAATTGGCTTGTGTTGCGGTGTGACTCTGGGTGTGACTGACGCCCTGCGAAGGGTTTGTCTTGACAATGATCTGTCCGCCGCGGCGCAGGCTGCACTAAACGCGGCGGCCAGGTGGACATGACCTCATAGGAGCCTGCTCGAAGAATCCCATTACTGTCTTGTCTGCCCACCCGGCCGGCGTGCCCCTAATGTCCCACCGCACGCAACGGAAGGCAGGGCCAGTTTCATCATGACAAACCAACATCTGAAAGTCATCGCCGGGATCGACACACACGCCGACACCCACCACGTCGCAATCATCGACGAGACCGGCAGACACATCACCGACAAAGAGTTTCTCGCCGTGGGTGCCGGCTACCGGAACATCGCGGCCTTCATCACCGGATTCGGCCCGGTCATTGCCGCCGGAGTGGAAGGCACCGGCAGTTATGGCGCCGAACTCGCCCGCGTCCTGACCGGGGAAGGCATCCGGGTCCTGGAAGTCATGCGCCCGAACCGGCAGGGCCGCCGGCTCAGGGGCAAATCCGATCCTCTGGATGCCTACCAGGCGGCAGAAGCCGCGCTGGCCGGCCGGAACGTCGCAACACCAAAATCCCGGAACGGCGCCGTGGAATCCCTGCGGGTCCTGCGCGCCGAACGGGCCACGGCCATGCGCGCCCGGGTAGCGGTCATGACCCAGATCAAAAGCATCCTCACCGCAGCCCCCGAGGCGCTCCGGGCCAAATACCGGCACCTGACCCGCGCCGCGATGATGACCGCGCTGGAGAAAACCCGCCCCGCAGGGGACCTGACAGAACCGGTGAACGCCACCGCGGCCGTGCTCAAACGCCTCGCCATCCGTTACCGCGCCTTGAACCAGGAAGTGGCCGTGATCGACGCCGAACTCGACGCGATCATCACAATCCATGCCCCGATGCTCCGCGACGTCAGGGGCGTAGGAACGGACGTCGCCAGCCAACTGCTGGTCACCGTCGGCGACAACCCCGAACGGGTCACCACGGAAGCGAAATTCGCCGCCCTCGTCGGGGTCGCGCCGATACCGGCATCATCGGGGAAAACGAGACGGCACCGGCTCAGCCGCGGCGGCGACAGGCAGGCCAACAAAGCCATCCACCACGTTGCCCTGGTCCGGATGAAAACCGACACCCGCACCAGGAACTACGTCGCCAGACGCCGGGCCGAAGGCAAAAGCACCAAGGAAGCAATCCGCTGCCTCAAACGCTACATCGCCCGCGAAATCTACGACCAGCTCATCCACCCACAACCGGCACCAGACGCCGGAGCCCTCCGCATATTGCGAAAGAGCAAGAACATCACCCTCCAAGCCGCCGCAGATCGCCTCCATGTCTGGCCCACATCACTATCCCGGCTCGAACGCGGACTAACCCGCCACGACGAGTTCTACCAACGCTACAAGCAGTGGCTCAGCTCTCCATCGGCAGAAACCGCCGGGACGGGCCTCTGCCTTGCGGATCTGACCCGCAGACAATCTGGCGTCGGGGAACAGGCGACAGGCTCGGCGCCCCCGCCATCCCTGCCGTCATGACCGGGGAAGCTCTGGGGTCAAGAGCGGCCGCAGGCCGTCGCGCAGCGATCGACAGACCCTTGACGCCGGAGCTTTCAGCCCCGGTAACCTCAACGACGCTCGGGGCGCCGAGCCCCTTGACGACAATAGGAGCATCACTGTCCACACCCTCTTTTTGGTCGATTTGATGACGTCCATGGGCGGGCCAAGCTCCCCAGCCCTTCGGCTGGACGAACAACTGACTTTGCTCGTCGTCGTTCGTTCCGCTGTCATCACGCTCGGACGCGTTAGCCGGGCCCGGCGCGCGACCTCGACGGAGCACCGACGTGCGGGCCAAGCGTCAGGCTGGGAATCAACGAGCGTCACAGTATTGGGCCTCCTTCGAACATCTTTCTCATGGGCGAACAAATAGAAGAGGGCATGACCGAACCTCGCCCCATCGGGGCATCGAACGGCCAAGAGGCCCAGCTCGCTTCCCCTGCATGACGGAATCGCAATTATCGGCGTTCGCTAGAAGAGTGCGTCGGTCTATCCCGTGCATGATGTCAGACACAGCGGGTCTCTTGGGCTGCTTCGGGTTCGGTGGCGGCGAGGTCGACGAGGGCTTGGTACGCGCGGCGGACCATGTTCTGGTCGAGCGGCAGGTCTTCGTGGAAGAGGCGGTAGCTCCACCAGCCCCACATGAGCGCGTCGACGGCTCGGGCGAAGCCGTCGGAGAAGGAGCGGCGGAGGATCACGAGGGATTCTTCATGGAAGTCGCGGAGGAGGGCCGCCACCTGAGAGCTTCGTGCGCCGTAGTGGCGCATCTCCTCGTACAGACGGATGTCATTGAGGGTCGGGCTCGGTGTGCGGCACGTGGCCGCAACGAGCGCCTCAACTGCTTCGGTGCTGTCCCGGGCGGCACGCAGTGGGGCCGCGTACCGGGGTTCGAGACCATCCCGCAGCGTCTCGAACGCGCTGACGATCAGGGCCGGCAGGTCGGAGAAGTAGTACGTCGCCGACCCCAGCGGCACTCCAGCCTGCGCGGCGATGCGCCGGTACGAGGCGGCGTGCACTCCTTCTGCGCCGATGATTTCGAGCGTTGCGCGCAGGATCCGCGCACGGCGCTCCGGATCATTCGGCTTGCCTTTCCGCACCGGTCCCTCCTCTGCCAGGCCAAGTGCGTACAGTTGTATGAACTTCGACTTAGGGCAACGCGACGAGGGAGGACACGTGCACGGTGACACGCTGCAACAGCACGCCAGGGACCGCGTCGAGGAACTGCCGGGCGCCGGGCTCGAGCACCCGTTCGGACCCGACTGGGATGTGTTCAAGGTGCGGGACAAGGTCTTCATGCTGATGACCGAGGTCACCGGCCAACCCATCGTGATCGTCAAGGCAGACCCGGAAGACGGGAAAGCACTCCGCGAGGAGCACGAGGACATCACCCCTGGCTACCACATGAACAAGCAGCACTGGATCACGCTGCACCCCGGCGGAACTCTGCAGAAGAACCTCGTGGATGACCTGGTCACCGAGTCGTACCTGCTCGTCGTCGAGAACCTGCCCCGGGCTAAGCGTCCCGTGGACCCCGCTGTGTTTGGCAGGTCAGACCGGTGACCCTTTCCGGTGAGCGGTTGCAACAGACCGCCCGCGACACCGCGGCCGGGCTCGAGGACGTCAGCAATGGCCGGCCGTTCACACCGCACCTGGACGTGTGGAAGGTGCGCGACAAGGTGTTCCTCATCGTCACCGAGGATGACCCGGAACAGCAGATCATCACCGTCAAGGTCGACCCGGACCGCGGCGACGCGCTCCGCCGCGACCACGACTCGATCACCCACGGGCACTACCTCGACAAACAGCACTGGATCTCTGTCGGACCCGGCCGCGGCGTGACGAAGCGGTTCATCGAGAACCTGGTGCAGGATTCCTACGACCTCGCCTCCGGCCACCACCCGGAGCAGTGATCGTGAGCGAGGAACCGCTGTCGCTGTTCGACGTGGACGATTCCTCCCGGCCCCTTGCCGACCCACAGTTTCGAGAGGACCGGGATTCTGATGCCAGTTTCAGCTCTGTGGCCGCGGTGTGCGCATGTCCCACTTCTGGCCCTGGCGGCGCAGGCGGAAATATTCTTCCATGTCACCCGGACGAGGACGCATGCTTTCGATCACCCTCTTTGTTTGGCGGATGGCGGCTGTTGTGCCTATTTCAACGAGCTCGTCCAGGATTGTCAGTGTTGGGGGTAGGAGCCTGATCGTACCGGCGGACTCATCTTGGAGGATGCGGCGCATGGGCAGCCAGTGAGACTGCCATGCCTCGGTTGTTTGATGGCGTGGTTCGACGCCGGGCCCCACTGCCGTGACAAAAAAGTAGGTGTCGAAACGTTTGGGCTGTCCTTCGGGCGTGACCCAGTTGGCCCAAGGCATCAGTGAGTCCGGTCTTATGGAGATGCCGCACTCCTCGGCAAGTTCGCGCACGGCAGCAGCGAGCACCCTCCCCGCATTATGTCTGGCCCGCGCCGCATCGTTCGAGACGCTGGTCCCGCTCCATGCCTCCGCGTGTGCCTCCAGCAGTTCATCGCCGAACGTCCAACCTGAGGAGTCAGCGTCGTCAACGCGGCCACCCGGAAACACGACCATGCCGGCGGCGAAATCCATGGTCGACACACGGTGCTGGACAAACACCTCCGGTCCAACCCGCGAGTCCCGAAGCAGGACGACACTTGCGGCAAGTACGGGCTGTTGATCACCTGACCCTCGTCCTTCGTCGGCGTGAGAGTGTGGCATGATTCCCTCCTGTTTCGCGGCTGCGGCGGCTTTTGGCCGAGCGGGCATCATCACTTCGGCTTGGCCGGTGCTTATTGAGTGGACTGAAATGCTGCGTAGCTCTTGCAAGCCCGCGGGGAACCCACTTGACTCTCGCCGCCGCTTATCATCATTTACCCGGGAGGGCATTCACAAATCCGCTCTTCCGTCGCTCGCGGCGGCACCGGGGTGGAACGCACTCATCGACATTGAACGGCGCCAGGGACAGTGCGCTGAATGCTACTCCCTGAGCTGGTGGGTCAGCACTTCAAATTCATCCACCCCGAGGATTTCCATGTGTTGTTCCGCAGTCGTTTCCTCACGGATACGGTCCACCGCCGGACGGCTGGCGGTCAGTGCGTCCTCGTCGTCCCAAAGGGTGAGTGAGAGGGACTTGTCGTCTTTACCACGAAGATAATAGATTCCCTGGCACCCGGGCAGGGCTAATACCTGACGGACTGTGTCGGCTGAAGGCTCGCCGGTGCTGTCGGGAGCGGGCCGGTAAGTGCTGACGCGAGCGAACATTTGTCAAACCTCCGATAGTCGCTGGTAAAGCCGGCACACCACGGAAGGAGTGGCGCCCAGCTCGGGGGCTTCGCCTCCCCCACCAGTAAGGACCCGCACCGCTGGAAGCACAAGCTTTAGTACGGTGGCCCATTCCCATCCGCGGTGCCATGGTTCCAAGGCGGACAGGCTGGAACAGTGACTTGCTGCCAATCAGTGGCAATTGAGGCCCTTCATCCCTGGGGTAACTGGTGTCCGGAATCCGGTCAGCCGGACACGCGTGGGCGGTGAGAAAGGGCTGGACACAGCGGAAGGGGGCTGGCCGAATGGGCCAGTCGCCTTCCCCTGTGTCCGCGGCAACATCGCCGGGCGCGGCAACCAGGGTTTGTGGCTCGGGATGTGGCGTTAGGGCGTCAGGCGGTTGTCACACGGATTTCCGTGACTCCCTTGGCCGGGATCGCCGGTGAGGCTTGCCGGCTGTTGTGCTGTCCCTCCGCTCGGGGCAAAGCACTCGTACGGAAGAAGCGGGAGGTTGATGGCCGACGGGTTCGATGCGTTGTGCGCAATCGTGTACTCCCCCGGAAGCGTCTTCGACTGCGGATCCGTCGGGAAGCAGGGGTCTTTTCCAAGGCCTGCGGAGCACACGCTCGGCTGCATCTGGGAGCTCAGCACGAGGCGCAACAAATGGCCGGGCAGGATCTGGGTGACATCCGGCGACATGGCAACATCGAGTTCGTACGCATTTCCTGGGGTGAGGTAGTCGTCACCCGTGAAGGTTCCGTAGGGGCGCACGGGGGTTCCTGACTTGTCGACCCAGGATCTCCCCGCGTCCAGTTTGCGCAGGCTGGCCACCAGGCTCCCGGAACTGATCCTCGTGGCAGTTCCGTCCGGTGCCACGCTCTCGAGGCGGGCGATCAGGTTGAGGTTGGTACTGGTAGAACTCGCGTGAATTGTTGCACTGATCGGTCCGGCGATGGTCGCGCCGTGCTTGAGCGGCCCAGTGGTGTACGTGAGGGTGCCGCCGGATTCGGACGGTTGGGTGAACTGCAGGCTGTCGCTGCCCGCGTGCCGGCCCGGCCGTGACTTGCTCATCTTGCCACCGGCGTTCAGGTAATAGGGCGTGTAGTGCTCCACCATTGGATAGTTTGACGTGTTGATCCAGGTCCCGCTGCCCTGCTGGTAGAGGTGCATGGGCGTCGCATCAGCCTCTGAGAAGCGGGTGGACTTGCCCTTCAGCCAGGTGTCCATCCATTCCAGCTCCGTGGCTGTGTTGACGCCGGCGCAATGGCCGCCAGGCGAGACGATGATCTGGTATCGGTTGGTGGTGGGCTGCCCGGGTTTCATCGGCGCATGCGTTGGCCGGTCGAAATAGGCATTCTGCAGTGAGGCGTACATGCTCTGTGCGCTCTCGGTGTAGATGTCATCCCAGCTCGTCCACAGCAGGGCGGGAACGCCGGCATCGGCGATAGCCTCGGCATAATTACCTGCGGTGCGCGACTTCCAGAAGTCGCGGTCGTAGGCCGCGTCCCCTCCTTTCTGGATGTCCTCGGCGAGCGGTGCGCCAAACGCTCCTGCCCGGGGCCCCACGATGGATCCCAGGTTGCGGGGGAAGTTCGCTGTTTGGGTCGGCATTCCACCGGAGAAGTAGGTTTCGCGGTAGAACTCGGCGCCCGCGCACTCCGGGATCATTGCCTTGACCGGGGTCTTGGCGCCGATGCGGCCTTGGCTGAAGATCTGGTTTAGTCCCAGGTAGGAGCCGCCGAGGAGGCCCACCGAGCCGTTGGAGCCATCAAGTTGGTCGGCGGCCCAGTGCACGAGCTCGGCGCCGTCTTCTTGTTCGCGCTCACCGAAGAGGGTGAAGTTCCCTCCTGACCGGCCGCTGCCCCGTACGCAGACGGAGGCGAGGATGTATCCGTTTTCGGCAAAGAACGGGGCGTTCTTGAATCCTGAGTTCGTTTGTGAAGAGTCGCAGCCGTACGGCGTCTGCGACAGGATGACGGGGAAGTCAGCTGCGATTCGCTTCCCCGTAGCGGGGTCCGCGGGGTACATGACATCGCCGACCAGAGTAACCCCGTCACCCATTCTTATTTCGATGTCAGTCGTGGCGACGGATCCATAGGACTTCGGTTCGGCAGCGACGGCGGGTTGGGTCGCCACCGCTGTTGTGGAGACGAGGCACGCCGACAGCAGCACGGCAAGACGTGTTAATTGTCGTGATGCCCGGTACGTCATTGTTCCGTTCATGCGGTAATCGACCTTTCGTGATGCGGCTTTTTTCGCCGTGGTTCACCCGACCGGGGAGTTTGCTTTCACTGCGTTCCACCGCCTCCTGTCCCGGTTGAACGACGGAGCCGGCACCTGTGCGCGGCGGCAGCCCATTCGCTCCCGGCCCCACTGGGATCGTCAGGATTGTTTTGGCGCAGGATTCAACCGCGGGCCGCGCCTTCTTGGGCGCGGCCCGGGGGCCAGGGATGGCAAGGGAGGGTCGGCGAACCCGGATTGTTGGATTGGTTGGGACGGTCAGTGTTGCTGGTGAAGGGACTGCTTGTAGCGCTCAGGCAGCGACAGGGTGGCAATGACGGAGATCAGTACCAGGCCGAGGCCGATGCAGGTCAGGGCGAGCGTGCCATTGCTGGTGTTCTGGAAGATCCATGCGGCGACGAACGGGATGGGGGCTCCGAAAATCAGGCCTGCCATGGTCATGCCGAGGGCTGAGCCCGTGTATCGCATGGTCGTCGGCAGCGATTCCGAGAAGAAGGCGGCCTGGGTCCCTGCCGTGACCTGGATCCCGCACAGTGCGAAGGCGATGATGGCGGCGCTTGCCGGGTAGTTCATGGAGTTCATGATCGGGAACATGGTTCCTGCGGCGATGCCTTGCATGGCCAGGCCGATGAGGAAGGTTTTCTTGCGGCCGATGCGGTCGCTGAGCCGGCCGCCAAAAAATGCAGCGGGAATGGAAATGAGGTTTGCCATGAGCAGGAGCCCGAAGGTGATGGAGTTGTCGTAGTGGAGTTGCTTGGTCAGGTAGCTCACGGCGTAGGTGACACTGATCCAGAACAGTCCTGTGGACGCGGCCCAGGACAGCACCAGCTTGATGACGGTGCCGGGCTTCTTAATGATCACTGCCAGGGCACGCTCCTGCGGGATAGCCGATTCGGCGGCCTTCTTCTGGCTCTCCTTGAAGGCGGGGGTTTCTTCAACCCGCCGACGAATGAACATCCCGACGACGAGCAGGAGTACGCCCATCAGGAAGGGAACCCGCCATCCCCAGGAGGCAAAGTCGTCTTTCGACAGGAAAGTAGCGAGCCCGGTGAGCGTGAGGGACGCAAAGGTCTGGGCGAGAGGCGAACCGGTCGCCAGGATGCCGCCGAAGAGGCCGCGGCGGTCGGTGGGGGCGTGCTCGACGACGAGTACCTGGACGCCGGAGGCTTCGCCGCCGAGCGCGAAACCCTGCAGGAAGCGCAGGGCAACCAGGAGCGTGGGCGCGAGGATCCCCGCCACTGCGTAGCTGGGAAGCAGGCCGATCAGCACCGACGATGCACCCATGAGTACAAGGGTGAACATGAGAACGTTCCGCCGGCCGATCTTGTCGCCCAGGGCACCGAAGACGATTCCGCCAAGGGGGCGGGCGACCATGCCGGCTCCGAAGGTTGCGAAGGAGGCCAGGATTGCCGTGTTCGCGTCGAAGCTCGGGAAGAAGAGTTGCGGGAACAGGGTTGCCGAGAGGGTGCCGTATACGGCGAAGTCGAACCACTCCAGGGCGGTGCCGAAGGTACCGCTCATTACGGCCCGCCGCGCGATCCGCGGATCGAACGTTGGCGCTTCCGCAACAGCAGTTGGGGGAGATTGAACAGGATTAGTCAATTCCGACATTGGAACTCATTCCTTGGGTTATTAAGAGTCTAGAGAGCTGGCCGTCACCGGCGACGTGGGGCTCCGGATCACTCAGGAGACCTTGACAGCACTCCAGTCCTCTTCGATGCTCGGCGATTAGAGAAATTAAAGAACAAGCGTTCGTTCTGGAAGTTTAGAGTGTGATGTGGATCGCACGCAAGTGGGGCGGGTGCTTGAGTTGAAGCGTCCTACTGTTGACCGGCCCCGGCCCGCCGGATCTCACCGGAGCGGGCAGAGGCCTATCCGTACAAACGCCCGTTAGTCTATGCTGGGAGTAGAGGCGGCTGCGGGATGCGGCCGGACCCTGGTTCGAACCAAAGCCCACCAAAGGAGAACAAATGAGCGAGCAAGTCCAGGAAAGACTCGTTAAGGGGCGCCCCGATCACTTTTGGGACGATCTGGTGACAGGTGACCGGCTGCAGAGCCCTGGCATCACGATCACGGAGGCACACCTGGTCCAGTGGGCCGGGCTCACCGGCGACTGGGTGTCGCTACACCTGGACGAGGAGTACGCGGCCCAGACGCCCTTTGGCCAGCGGATTGGACACGGCCCCCTGACACTTTCGGTCGCACTGGGATTGATGACCCAAACGGGCTATTTCAGCAATGTCATCGCCTGGCTGGGCCTGGAATCCGTTCGGGCAGTGAAACCGGTTTTCATTGGCGAGACGATCCGGGTGGAAGCCCTGGTCAGCGAGGCCCGGGCAACCAGCAAGCCCGGCGCCGGGCTGTGGACCATCGACTACACGGTGGTGAAGCAGGATGGCAGCACGGTCATGACGTTCTCCAGCAGCTTCCTGATCAAGCGCCGCTAAGCGCTTCGCCGTCGGACCAAAAAGCAAAGGAGCTTCCCATGAGCATCACTACACACAATCAGACTTACACCACGGCTGGTGGCTCCCCGTCCCCGGAGGATCTGCGAACCCGACTTGTTCAGCTTCTGAATGAACACGTCACCGAGGAGCGGCTGACGGCCCACGATGAGGGCGAGACCTACGACGTCGAGCTTTTCCGCGCGCTGGCAAAAGCCGGATTCGTTCAGCTTGAGTCAACGATCGGTGGCGCCAAAGCCAGGCACCGCAGCCAGACGATGGTTTTGGAGGAACTCGGCGCCCGCGCCACCTCGATGGGGGTCAGCTTCGTGGTCCAATACATGGGCGTCGAGCTGCTGCATTCGTTCGGCAGCCTCGACCAGCAGGAACGATTCCTTGCCCCGCTTTTTGCCGGCGACGCCAAGATGTCTTTCGCGTTGAGTGAGCCGGCCGGCGGGACCGACGTGGCACGGGCCATGACTACCTGGGCCGTCGAGCAGCCCGACGGCTCCTTCCTGATCAATGGCGCCAAGAAGTGGATCGGCGGGGCCTCCGACGCCGACTACCTCATCGTTCTGGCACGCACCAGTGACATCAGCCGGTCCTCGATTGACGGAATCACCATGTTCATCGTTCCCCGCGGCACCCCCGGCATTGAAACAACCCCCATCGACACGATGGGGATCCGCGCTCTGGAACAGTGCGACATCACCTTCACCGACGTCCGGGTCCCGGCCGACCTGGTGCTTGGCGACGTCGACAAAGGCTTCCGCCACGTCCTGGGCACCCTCAACGGAGAGCGACTGAACGGGGCCGCCGTCGCGCTCGGCATTGCCCGCGGCGCACTGGACTACGCCGTGGGATACGTGAAGGAACGAAACGCCTTCGGCCGGCCCATCGGCGCCTTCCAGGCCCTCCAGCACAAGCTCGTCGACTGCAGCGTCAAGGTGGAAAGCGCCCGTTTGCTCCTGGAAAAAGCTGCCGCGACCTCAGACGATCATGCCGGAGCGGACGAAACCCTCTCGGCCATGGCGAAACTCGCCGCCGCCGACGCCGCAACCACGGCCACCGACGTCGGGATGCGGGCCATGGGCGGCTGGGGTTTCCTGCGCCAACTGCCCATGCAACGCTACTTCCGGGACGCCCGGCTCTACACCTTCGCCCCGCTCACAGACGACATGATCCGCAACTACATCGGGGAACAGCACCTGGGGCTTCCCCGCTCCTACTGACCCCCGGCTTCCGTCGAGTCACCCGGCCCCCTGCCTGGCGCGGCCCCGCACTTGCCGCCCCAAGCAGGCAAACAAGTGTCCGTGCGTTAAACTTGGGTCACTGACGACGATAGGTGGCGTACATGGTTGCAACGGCGGAACGCGGAACGGCGCAAGCCATCCGTGATGAAGCGGCAAAACTGTTCTTCGAGCGCGGATACGACGGGACCAGCCTGAGGCAGGTGGCCTCCGCCGTCGGCATCATGGTGGGCAGCCTCTACAACCACATCGAGAGCAAAGAACACCTGCTGCTGCAGATCATGGGCGGCATCATCGATGACCTCATGGACAGTGCGCGAAAGGCCGCCGAGGTTGACGGCGACGCCGTGGACAGGCTGCAGGCCGCCCTCGACGCCCACCTGCGGTTCCATGCCGAGCGTGCCCAGGAAGTATTCATCGGCAACGCCGAACTGCGCTCCCTTTCCGATGACGCCCGCAAAGTCGTCATCGGAAAGCGGCACGAGTACGAACTGTTCCTGCAGGACCTGATCGAAGAAACCGGCCGGGCAGGCCTCGCCGAGGTCATCGACGCCCGCATCCACATGTACAGCATGGTCGCCCAGGCCACCCACATCGCGTCCTGGTTCAAACCCGGCGGACGCATGTCCCTGGACGACATCGTCGCCGTCTACACCAAACTCGCCCTCCGGGAACTCAACGTCGCGGACGCCGACGCACGGGTCGACCGGCGCCGCTGACGCGCCTGCCTAGGGCAGGGGGCGGATTCTGGGGTCACCGTTGCCGATCCAGTCCAGAAACATCCGGCGACTGATCTTGCCCCGGCCGGTCAGGGGCAGTTCGTCCAGGAGATAGTAGCGCAGTGGCTTCCTGTCCCGGGTCATGACTTCGTCCAGCCCCGAACTGAGCCAGGTGGCGGTGAGGCCTCCGCAGGAGGGAACAATTCCTGCCACGATCCGGCTGCCCCGCATATCGTCCGGCATGCCGGCCGCGACGGCCGTCTCGACGCCGGGAATCGATGCCAGGGCCAGTTCCACCTCATGAGGGTAAACGTTTTTGCCTGAGGTGATGATCATGTCTGAACTCCGGCCGAGTATGTGGAGGCTGGAGCCGTGGAGGTACCCTCGATCGCCGACGGTGTGATGGTCGCCGAGGCGGCGGAAGGCGTTGCCGTCATCGCCCCAGACGTACCCCCGGCACACCATCGGGCTTTTGATGCTGATATTTCCGGGGGTTCCGTCCGGCACGGGGGTCCCGTCAGTGTCGAGGATCTGCACCTGCACGCCGGGGAAAGGGGACCCGACGGCGGTCCCGGCGGCGTCGAGTGACATTCCCGGGGCGAGGCCGCGGCCGGACACGAAGCTCAGTTCGGCAGCGCCGTAGTACTCGAAAATCGTGGCATTGGGTGCCCAGCGCCGGGCGGCTGCCAGGGTGCGGGCGTCGAGTTTCGATCCGGCACAGATGATGGTGCGGATGGCGGAGCCGTCCACGCAACCCGTCAGGCCGCGCTCACTGAGGAGCCGGAGCAGGGTGGGGACAAGAACCAGCCGCGTGATGCCATGGTGCGCGATGACCTCGTGCGCTGCTGCGATATCGAACTTTCCCAGTGTGTGGAATTCGGTCCCGGCGTACAGACACTCGGACAGGGCGTAGAGGTTCAGGCTCGCCGAGAGTGGTCCGGGGGCAAGGGTCTTATCATTGGGCCTGAGATCGAAAAACCGGATGGAGGCTTCAAAGGACGCCGCCCAGGACCGGCGCGACCGGGTGAAGGCCTTTGGTGTGGATGTGGTCCCGGCGGTGAAACCTATGAGGAAAGCAGAGTCGGGTTCCCCGTCTTCCAGGATCGTACCTTCGGCCCTGGACGGCGGGGGAAGTCTGCGGCTGATCTCTTCCCGTGCCTGGGCGGTCCAATCCGGGTCGAGAACGGCAACCTGCCGCCCCTTGGCGACGCCAGCGCAGTAACCGGCCGCGAACTGCGTCGAGTTCGGTGCGGACAGGACGCAGGTTTCGGGGGTGTCGGGGAGCAGTTGCTCGGCGGCTGTCTGCAGTTCCGCCCAGGTGAGTCCCCGGCCGTCCACGGCGACGGCCGTGCCGTCGGGACGCAGTTCTGCCCACGTCCGGAGTCTGTTCAGGAAAGGCATGGGTATCGTCCGCTCTCGTCGTGGAACGGGCGGGCCGGCCGCATTGCTGCTGACCGGCCTGCCCTGTTCACGAGCTTGGGCTTTGGTGTTCGGACAAGGGCCTAGGCGTTGGAGGGAACCTCAGCTTCGGCGTTCTGGTTCCTCTTCATCAGCGCGGTGCGGCGTACCACGCAGACCACGTCGCCGTGCTGGTTGTAGCCGCGGTGTTCGATGCCGACGATCCCGGTCTCCGGCCTGGAATTGGAGACGCGCTTGTCCAGCGCCTCGGTCTCCACCCGCAGGGTGTCACCGAAGAAGACGGGCTTGGGGAATTCGATGTCCCGGAAGCCGAGGTTTCCCAGGGTGGTCCCGAGCGTTGTGTCCTGGACGGGAATCCCCGTGACGAGTCCCAGGGTGAAGATGCTGTTGACGATCTGCTTGCCGTACATGCTCTGTGCCGAGAATTCGGCGTCCAGGTGCAGCGGCTGCACGTTCATGGTCAACGCCGTGATCAGCAGGTTGTCCGTCTCGGTGACGGTCCGTGTGACTTCGTGGCGGATCACTTCGCCTACCTGGAAGTCTTCGTAATACATTCCGGCCATGGTGTGTCTCCTGTTTGGTGTGGGCCTGGTGGCTTGGTTGATTCTTAGTTGCTGCCGGCGAAGGCCAGTGCCTGGCGGGCGTGGTTGGCATGGGCAAGGTCGATGTGGTCTCCGCGGTAGGAGACGGCGCCGTGCCCTCGGCTCTGGCCGTCGTCGAAGGCTTCGACGAGCCCCTGGTAGTAATCGCGCATTGCCGGGGACAGGCCGTAGGACTCGTTGGCGACCGGGGCGTGGGTGGGATGGATCAGCACCTGGCCGGTGTAGCCAAGGCCGTGGTTGGCTGCGGCGAAGCGGCGGAGGCCTTCCAGGTTGCTGACCTCCTGCCAGAGGCCAAGGACGATGCTGCGCAGACCTGCTGCCCGGGCCGCCAGCACGACCTTGCTGCGCAGGTAGAGCGTCTCTGTTCCTTCTGCGGTCCAGCTGAAGCCCACTTCGCGGGAAACGTCGGCGTCTTTGGCTGCCGCCGCCATCACTCCGCCGACCCGGGGCCCGGCCAGGATCTCGTCGACCTTGCTGATGGATGCCGCCGTTTCCAGGGACGGAATCAGCTCCACCGTTCCCCTGGATATCCCGTGGGCGATTTCGGCGGCGGTGACAAGGGCGTCGAAGCGGACGACGTCATCGCGTGAGAACAGCTTGGGCAGCAGGAAACCGGTCAGGTTCGCGTGCGTGGTTTCTGCGATGTCAGCGCCGAAGTGAACGGTGTCGAGGGCATTGGGACGGATGAGGACACCCTTGTCCCCGGTGTGGACGCTGAGGGCGTCGCGGGCGTTGGCCCGGGCCAGTGCCTTGTCCGCCTCCGGGACGGAGTCCTCCAGGTCGATAATGATGGCGTCAGCCTCGGAGGCAAGGGCCTTGTCGATCCAGCTTCTCTTGTGGCCGGGGACGAAAAGGAGTGAACGGTAGGGTTTCATCAGTTGGCCCCTTCCAGGACGAGCTGGGTCAGCAGGGTTCCGGCTGCCATCGAGTCGCCGACACCGGCGTGAATGGGACCGACGATGCCGGCGGCCGGCGCCTGAATCGGGTTCTCCATCTTCATTGCTTCCAGGACGAACAGGATGTCTCCGGTGGTGACGGCCTGGCCTTCTTCGACGTTGACCTTGATGATGGTTCCCTGCATGGGTGCCTTGACGCTGCCGTCGCTGGCTTTGCCCTTGCCGCGGGCACGGGTGCTTCGCGGGCGCTGGCCGCCGGCTGCTGCTTCGTCCATGGGTGCAGCAGCGACGGCGGCGACGGTGCTGGTGTTTGCGCCGGGGCGGTCGGAGAACTGCGGAATGATGTAGAAGCGTCCGCCGACTTCGACCTCGTTGCGGGCCAGGGGTTCGTCTTCGGGTTCGTCCGAGAAGTCGACGGTTTCTTCGAGCCAGCGGGTCGTGAAACGGGCTGACTGGAAGTCTTCGTGGCGCACGACCTGCAGGGAGGCAGGGACGGTGGTGGGGACGCCACGTACGACGAGCCGTTCGAGGCCGTCTTCGAGCCTGGCCAGGGCGGTTTCGCGGTCCGGCCCGTAGGCGATGAGTTTGCCGATGAGGCTGTCGTAGAACGGAAGCACTTCATCCCCGCTGTGGTAGCCGGCGTCGAAGCGGAGGCCTTCGCCTTCGGGGGGCGTGAGTTCCTCGATGAGGCCGGGCGCCGGAAGGAAGCGGCCCCCGGCCACGTCTTCGGCGTTGATGCGGGCTTCGATGGCCGCGCCGTGCGGCGTCAGGCGGTCCCGGATGCTGAGCTCCTCGCCGGCTGCCACCCGGATCTGCTCGGCGATGAGGTCCACCCCGTGGACCATTTCGGTGACCGGGTGTTCCACCTGGATGCGGGTGTTCATTTCGAGGAAGTAGAAGTTCTCGCCCTCCACCAGGAATTCCACAGTCCCGGCACCGGCGTAGCCGACGTGCTGTGCCAGCCGGACAGCGGCCGCACCCATGGATGCCCGCAGCTCCGGGGACAGGCCCGGGGCCGGGGACTCTTCGATCAGCTTCTGGTGGCGGCGCTGGACGGAGCAGTCCCTGTCACCCACATAGACCGTATTGCCGAGCTTGTCGGCGAAAACCTGGACTTCCACGTGCCGTGCACTGGTGAGGTAACGCTCCAGGTAGACCTCGCCATTGCCGAATGCCGCCGTCGCTTCGCGGACCGCGGCCGCGACGGCTTCCTCTGCCTGCGCTTCGGATTCGACCAGGCGCATGCCGCGGCCGCCGCCGCCGGCAGAGGCCTTCACCAGGATCGGATACCCGTGTTCGGCGCCGAAGTCGATGACGTCTCCGGCGCCGGTGATGGCGTTCTTGGAGCCCGGGGCGAGCGGCACCTCGGCAGCGACCGCCACTGCCCTGGCGGCAACTTTCTCGCCCATGGTCGAAATCGCCTCAGGGCTCGGTCCGATGAAGGCGAGCCCGGCATCCACGACGGCCCGGGCGAAGACGGCGTTCTCGGAGAGGAAGCCGTATCCGGGATGAATTGCCTCGGCGCCGGTTTCGAGTGCAGCGGCAATGATGCGGTCGATGTTCAGGTAGTTTTCGCTTGCCGGGCCGGCGCCGAGATCCACCGCATTATCGGATTCGCGGACGTGCAGGGATGCCGAATCGGCTTCGGAGTGAACGGCTACTGACTGGATGCCGAGGGACCGGCAGCTGCGAATAACGCGGACAGCGATTTCGCCCCGGTTGGCGATCAGGATTTTGCTAAACATGGTGGTTCCTTGTCATGAGTAAGAAAGAGTCGGCAGCGCCGGTGGTTAGCGGGCGACGCAGCGGTTGGCGGTGGCACCGAGGGTGTTGATGCTGGTTTCAAGCACGGAATCCGGTTCGAGGAATTCCTTGGGGTTGCGTCCGTCCCCGACACCGCCCGGGGTTCCGGTGAGGATGACGTCTCCGGGCCGCAGAGTGGTGATCGCCGAGATGTACCGGATGAGTGCCACGGGCCCGAAGACCAGTTCCGAGGTGCGGGAGTGCTGTTTGGTGTTGCCGTCCACGGCGCAGCTGATGTCCAGGTCGGGCTCGGGTCCAGTTTCATCGACGGTGACGAGGTAGGGGCCGAGAGGCGTCGTCCTGTCAAAGGTCTTCCCTTGGAGCCATTCGGGGGTGCGGCGCTGGAAGTCGCGTGCCGAAACATCGTTCGCCACAGCAAATCCGGCGATGGCGTTGCGTGCCGCGCTGTCGTCGGCGTGGCAGACGGCGGAGCCGATGATGACTGCCAGCTCGCCTTCCCAGTCGACGCTGCCGGAGCCGGGTGGGAGCACGATATCGTCGTGGGCCCCGATCAGCGAGTCTGAGAACTTGGCAAACAGGGTGGGGTATTCGGGCAGGTCCCTGCCCATTTCCAGGATGTGGTCCCGGTAGTTCAGGCCAACGCAGATGATCTTGCCGGGGCTGGTGACCACGGGGGCAAAATCGGCCTCGTCGATGCTGACGGGCGCGCCGGCAACGTGGCTGGACCACTCCGGGGATCCGGCCTGCAGCCAGGCCCCTACATCGGTAAAGTCCAGCGGCATCAGTTTGCCGCCGTCGATGGCAGCGGCGCGCGTTCCACTCCCGGTGCGGATGGTTGCGATTTTCATGCGTTCCACCCCAGATTCACTTTCAGCTGGCTCTTGACGAGCTTCCCTGCAGCCGATCGGGGCAGTTCCTCGGGTCGCATGAACACCATTTTCTTGGGGATCTTGTAGCCGGCGAGGTGCTGGCGAAGGAAGCCGGAAAGTTCGGCCGCGTCGGTCTGGACTCCGTTGCGAAGTACGACGACGGCCCGGACTTCCTCGTCCCATTTGGGGTCTGGTACGCCGACCACGACGGCTTCCAGGACAGAGGGGTGAAGGTGCAGGACCTGCTCAATCTCGGCGGAATACACGTTCTCGCCGCCGGTCTTGATCATTTCCTTGAGCCGGTCGCGGAAGTAGAGGTAGCCGCGGTCATCGCGGGTGGCGAGGTCGCCGGTGTGCAGCCATCCTCCGCGCAGAGCCTCAGCTGTTGCGTCAGGGCGCCCGTAGTATCCGGTCATGACGCCGGGTCCCCGTACGCAGATCTCCCCCAGTTCCCCGGCGGGGACTTCCTGCCCGTCCGGGTCCTGCAGCTGGGCCTCGACCAGAAGGTATTCGGTGCCGATGGATCCGTCCACGGCGGGGTCAAGCATGTCGGCAGGCTTGAGGCGGCTGACCATGGGTCCCGCTTCGGTAAGCCCGTAGCGGAAGTAGAGGTCGGCCCCGGGAAGCATCTCGGTGAAGAGTTCCTTGTCCGGCATCCGGAGCAGGCCTGCCCCGGTGTGGACGCTTTTGAGGTTCTTGCGGATTGCCGGGTCCTGGAGCACGCCGCGGTCCATGAGCCGGCGCATCATGTTGGGGATCATGAACGTATTGGTGATCCGTTCCCGGCCCACCAGGTCCACGACTGACTCGTCGCTGAACTTTTCCGCGATGACGCTTGTGGCCCCGGCGATGAAATGCGGGACCAGCCAGCACAGCAGGGCCGCGGAGTGGAACAGGGGCGTGACGATAAGTCCGCGTTCGTTGGGCCGGCTGCCGACGCCGCAGTCGTACATCTCGTTGATGGCGTTTGCCAAGGCTGACCTGTGGGACAGGACGACGCCCTTGGGGGTGCCGGTGCTTCCGCCCGTGTAGATGATGCACAGCGGCGACTCGGGTGTTGCCGTGTCCTCTGCCGGGCCTGTCCCGATGCGGAGGGCATCGATTTCGGCGCCTTGCCGGATAACGAGCGGCAGGGATTGTCCGCTTTCGGCGACGATGTCCAGGGCCTGCTCAAGCAACGGCAATTGGGCCTCTTCCACCAAAATGACTTTGGCTTCTGTCTCCCGGATACCGGCCGCGAGTTCGGCCGGGGCCCACCGCCAGTTGTAGGCGATGTACACGCCGCCGGCGGCTGCTACCCCCAGGAACGCTTCGGCGTTGAACACCGAGTTGCCGGCCAGGACACCTACCCCCGCCCCCGGACCGACTCCGGAACCGCGCAGCCCCCTGGCCAGTTGCCAGGCCCTTTCCGCGGCTTCGCCAAACGTGACTCTGCCGTCCACGCCGACGAACGCTTCCCGTGAAGGATTGCGCCGGCTGTTCAGGCGAATCCAGTCTCCAATAGTTCGCATCGTTGCCTCTCTGGAACGAAATTCAGCTGCCAGAAGCTACCCACGCTGGCGGCTCCTGCAATACGAACAAGCGTACGTCCGAACGCGCGGATGCGCAACGCTCCACGCCGTGCGGCTTCCTCAACCCGGTCGGTGGGGTACGTCCGGGACCGCGGGGATGTTCAGTTCGCGGAGGGCGAGTTTGGTGTAGACGGCGACGATTTCGTCCAGGGACATGCGTCCGCCGGGTTTGAACCAGGACGCGATGTGGGTGGCCTGGGCGACGAAGCTGTAGACGTGGATCCTGGCGTCGATGACTTCGGCGAGGCCGTTCTTGCCGGCTTCTTCGATGAGTTTCTGCAGGAGAAGTTCGTATTCGTGGCGTTTTTCGATCACGACTTTGCGGGCACCCTCGGAGAGTGACCGGAGTTCGGTGTTGCCGATGAACACTTCCCGGGCCCGCTCGGCATGGAAGCGCAAATGCGCGGCCAGGGCGGCACGGAGCCTGTCCACGGCGTCACCGTCCGTCTGGACCGCGCGCCGGATGGAGCCCATGAGGTCATCCATGATCCCGCCCATGATCTGCAGCAGCAAATGTTCCTTGCTGTCGATGTGGTTATAGAGGCTGCCCACCTTGAGTCCCGAGGCAGCCGCCACCTGGCGAAGGCTCGTCGCGTCATAGCCCCGCTCGAAAAACAGCCTGGCCGCCTCAGTGCGGATGACGTCAGCACTGTTCCGTTCGATCAACACCGTCATTGCCTGCACCTTTCCGTTTGCGCGTCGTGTTCATTCCTGGACCTGCGCGCCCCTTTGGCGCCGGCGCCCGCCGGTTCACGTGTTGACTTTCGCGCCGCAAACTCGTTCACTGAAATGCGAACGTACGAACGATCGTACTCCTTTTTATGTGAGGTGTGTCTTGTTCGATCAACTTTTCCAACCGCTGGTCCTTGGCGGGCAGACCCTTCCCAATCGCCTGGTGCTTCCGCCCCTGACGCGGAGCCGGGCCCAGGAGGACGGCGTGCCGACACCCCTCATGGTCGAGTACTACCGGCAGAGGGCGGGCGCCGGCCTGGTGATCAGCGAAGGGACCGTGGTTTCCCCGCAGGGGGCCTCGTATGCCCGGGTCCCGGGGCTGTATTCAGCTGAGCAGGTCGCCGGCTGGCGCCCCGTAGTCGCAGCCGCCAGGTCCCGCGGAGCGGCGGTCTACGCACAGCTGTGGCATGTCGGCCGACAGGCCCACTCATCCGTCCAGCCTGACGGCACCGCGCCCTGGGCGCCCTCGCCCGTGGCCATCACAGGCTGGCAGTACCGCAGCCCCCACGGTCGTATTCCCTTCGAGGTCCCCCGGCAGCTCAGTGAAGAGGGCATCGCCGAGATCGTCGCCCAGTTCGCCACCGCAGCACGAAATGCGGTGTCCGCCGGTTTTGACGGCGTGGAACTTCATGCCGCGAACGGGTACCTGTTCGATCAGTTCCTGAACTCCAGTGCCAACCGGCGTTCGGACCGCTACGGCGGGTCCATGGAGAACCGCCTGCGGTTCCTCCATGAGGTCATTGACGCCGTCAGTGCAGTCATTCCCGCCAGCCGGATAGGCGTGCGCATTTCACCCTCGTCAACCTGGATGGACGTGTTTGATCCGGACAAGCGGGGCCTTTACTCGGCCCTGGTGCGCGGCGTCAGCGAACGGGGACTGGCCTACCTTCACCTCGTCGAACCCGGCATCGCCGGTTCCCTTGATGCCCGCCCCGATGCCGAGACGATTGAAAGCGCTGAACTGGGCGGGCTCTTCGACGGGCCAGTCATCGTCACTGGAGGCCATACTCCTGACACTGCGGCGGCGGCGGTCAGTGCGGGCGATGCTGATCTTGTCGGTTTTGGGCGGCTGTTCATTGCCAACCCGGACCTGCCCCGCAGGATCAGGACCGGCGCGGAACTCGCCGGCCTCCGCCACGAAGGCCTCTACGGCGGGGGTCCTGCAGGGTACACCGATTACCCCGAACTGCAGTCTTCGAATTGAGAACCGGACGATCAAGGAGCCAGAACATGGCGGAGCAACACACAAGCGGCCTGGACGCCCCTCGGGGTCTGAACGTGCTGGTAACCGGAGCCGCGGGCGGCATGTGCCGCGGAATCAACAGGAGACTCGGCCTGGCCGGACACACGCTGCTGTGCGTCGACCTGGACCTCGCGCGCTGTCAGGCCGCAGTTGAGGAGCTGCGTGCCGAAGGGATAACAGCGCACGCCTTCGCAGCCGACGTTACCCGGCCCGACGACGTCTCGCGCCTTCGGGCCGACGTCAAGGACATGGTGGGCGACGTTCATGCCCTCATCAATGCGGCAGGAATCCTGGACCGCAAGATGCTTCTGGATCACGACGTGGATTCCTTCTCGCGCGCGATCAACATCAATCTGGTGGGTCCGTTCGCCCTGATCAGGGCCTTCGCGGAGGACCTCATCGCCGCCAACTGGGGCCGGATCGTCAATGTTTCTTCCATCGCAGGGACGACCGGCTATCCCTATCCCAGCTACGCAGCTTCCAAGGCCGGCCTCTCAAATCTCACACGCTCGTTGCTCGTGGATTTCTGGGGCACCGGGATCACGGTCAACTCGATCTGCCCGGGCGTCGTGGACACTCCGATGGTCATCCAGGAAGTGCGTGACCAGGTCCCCAACAAGGTGCCCACAGGAAGGATCGTGGACCCCGACGAGATCGGTGCCGCCATCGCCTTCCTCCTGACCGACGACGCACGAAGCATCAACGGGGCAGACCTCGTCATTGACGGCGGAGCGACCCAGGTCTTCCGGCTGTTCGAACCGGCCCGGGGCTGACCTCGTGGAAATCACCGGTACAGTCCAGCGCCAGGCATGGCTGAAGAAGGTCATGCCGCCGGTTGAATGCCTGTCAGAGGGCCTGTGGTCGGTGCCCGTGGCATTTCCCGGCAACCCGATGCGCTACACCCTCGCCTATGTTCTTGCCGCCGGAGCGGACTGCCTCGTCATCGACCCGGGCTTTGACAGCCCCCAGGGACGGCTGGATCTCCAAGCCGGCCTTCGGGACGCCGGGCTCGGGATCCGGGACGTCACCGGCATCCTGGCAACGCACTTTCACACCGACCATCTGGGCATGGCCGGCTGGCTCAGGGGACAGTCCGGTGTTGCCCTGGGCAGCGCGGAGAAGCGATACATCTCCGCGTTTGAGGATCCCTTGGACGAAAGCGCGGCCGACCGCGCCAGGATGCGCACATGGGGCGTGCCGGAAGAGCGCATCAGCGAGGCAGCGATGAGCGTTGACGGCCTCATGCACCTGAGGCAGCTGGCCGACGCTGACCTGCGGCTGGGCAGCGGGGACACCGTTCCCCTGCCCGGATTCGACCGGCTCACCGTGGTGGAAACACCGGGCCACACACCCGGACACATCTGCCTCCGGGATGCCGGCCGCGAGGTCTTCATCAGCGGCGACCACGTCCTTCCGCGCATCTCACCGAACGTTTCCCTGGAAATCCGCGGGGACACCGATCCCTTGCGCAGCTGCCTGGAGTCCCTTGACCGGCTCGACGCAGACACCCATTTCGAGGTGCTCCCTGCCCATGAATACCGGTTCAGGGGCCTGCGGGACCGGGTCCGGCAGCTGAAGGCCGTGGCGCTGGAACGGTCGGAAGAAGTGGTGCAGGAACTCATCGCGCAGAAAAATCCCATGGTGTGGACCATCGCCGCCAGGCTGAGCTGGTCACGGGGATTCGCCTCCCTGTCGAACCTGCAGCTGCGTCTGGCCCTGAGCGAGACCGCCGCGCACCTGCAATACCTGCGGACATCGGGCTACCGGCACGATATCGACGGCCTTCCCGAAGCGGTCACCCTCATCCGCAGCTGACGGCATTTCAAAGGCAAAAGGGCCGGACCACCACGGGTCCGGCCCTTTCCTTGCTACACGGCCCTTCTGCCGGAGCGCCGCTCCCCTGCCGGCAACGGCCTGATGGCCGCGCTCAGGGAGGGAGCGAAGGTCTCACTCTCGGCCGCCTTCCGGGCCCGGCGGCCGCGGCACGCTCGGGGCAGCGGGAGTATGCCGTAAACGTCAAAGGGCCGGACCCTGTGAGCAGTTTCACAGCGGGTCCGGCCCGTCTGAGGTTCTAGGAGTTAAGGTCGATTTCCCTCTCCTCTGCCAGGAACCAGCGCATGTCGGCGAGGAATTCGTGCTCGTGCTCGAAGAGGAGTTTTGCTTCCTCCCCCGCATAGGCGGTCTTCACGTCGGCGACGCTGTCGAACCAGAGTTCAGCCATGCCATTGAACGGCCATTGCTTCGGGTGCTCGATGGCAGGGTTTTGCCGGTAGCGCCGCAATCCGGGCAGCCTGCGGACAAGTACGGGGTGTTCGACGTTCCACTTGTGGAGGAATTCGTCCCGGCTCAAGCCGTCTTTGGCGGTCAGGACAGCAACAACCTTGATCATCGGTAGTCCCGTTATGCCGGAGTCACGGCCTGGCGGCGCTCGACGGGGACGGCTTTGCGCCGGCCGTAGAGATCCAGGCGTACCATCAGATCCGCCCGCAGTTCATTGGCGGGAACAACGGCTTCCACCGCGTTGGCATTGGCGATCTTGAAGACATCGATCCCTTCGGCGTACTCGGCGTGCTTCTCCATGATGAACTTCTGGCGTTCCTGAGGATCCTCGATCTCGTGGATCTGGTTGTAGTAGATGCCGTTGACCGCCGCATCCGGACCCATGAGCGCAGGCCGGGCGGTGGGAAGGGCAATCACCGCGTCAGGATTCATCGGGGCGCCGGACATCGCCAGGTAGCCGCCGCCGTAGGCCTTGCGTACCAGCACCGTGATGCGGGGGACCCTGCATTCCGAGACGGCAAAGATCATCTTGGCGCCGTGCCGGATGATGCCCTGGCGCTCCACAGCCGAACCGATCATGTACCCGGCGATGTCTACCAGGAAGATAATCGGGATGTTGTAGGCGTTGCAGATCCAGATGAACCGCGCTGCCTTGTCGGAGGAATCAGGGAAGATCGACCCGCCCATGTGCTTGGGCTGATTGCCGACGAGTCCCACAGGCCGGCCTCCGATCCGGGCAAACCCGGTCAGCATTTCGGGGGCGAAGAGCTCCTTGTACGGGAACCAGCTCCCTTCATCGACCAACGATTCGACGAACTCTTCCATGTCGAACACTTCGGCCTCGCGCAGCGGAACGATCTCCTCCAGCATGCGGCCGGGGCGTGGCTCCAGTGCGGGGGCAACGGGGGCGGGCTGCTCCCAGCTGGCGGGCAGGAAGCTCAGCCACACGCGGATGGCGGCAATTGCTTCCGCGTCGTCTTCCACGAGGACATCGCCAAGACCCGAGACCGTACAGTGCATCTCGGCCCCGCCCATCTCCTCGAGCGTGACCTTTTCCCCCGTCACCATCTCCGCCAGGCGCGGGGAACCAAGGTAGGCCGTCGCGTGGCCACGGACCATGATGGTCATGTCGCACAGTGCCGGAACATAGGCCGAGCCGGCCGGGGACGGGCCGAAGAGCGCGCACACCTGCGGCACACGTCCTGAAATCTGGACCTGGTTGTAGAAGATGTTTCCCCAGGCGTGGCGGCCCGCGAAGCTCTCAAACTGCTCGTCGATGCGGGCCCCGGCGGAATCGAACAAGTAAACCAGAGGGATCCCGGCCGCGTTGGATTTCTCCTGTGCCGCCGTGATCTTCTCAAACGTCCTGTTCCCCCAAGTACCGGCCTTGACGCTGAAATCATTCGCGATCACGCAGACCTGCCGGCCGTCCACCCGCCCGAAAGCGATGACGACGGCGTCGCCCGGCAGACCGTCTTCGAAGCGGGCCAGGAGCCCGTCCTCAATGTATTCGTTGTCATCAAACAGCAGGGCAAGACGTTCGCGGACCAGCAGCTTGCCGGACTCGACGATCTTCTTGCGGTTCTTCTCTGAACCGCCGATCTTTGCCTGCTCGAGCTTCTCCCGGAGAAGTTCGTGCACGGTGGGCGCCTCAGCTGCCGCCGTCGGCGCCTCGGCTTCCGTGATCGTGGTGGTGCTCATAAAGGCCTCCAGTTGAAAAGCAGATAAATACTTACGCTTAACCAGTATACGAACAAGCGCTCGCTCGTCTAGTCCCCGGACTAATTCTCCGGCTGCGCGACAGGGTTTCCGGTCCTGAAAAAAACGAAGGGAGGCCCGCCTGATGCACATCAGGCAAGCCTCCCGCCGGCAGCCGTCAGGATCGGTAGTCGATCTCCAGGTCGGCGACGTCCTGGTCAGCCAGGTTCACAACAATGTTGTCCGGAGTCCGGGTCGTCATCCAGATCAACTCCTCGGTCTTGCTGGCATTGCCTTCAATATGAGGCATGAACGGCGGCACGAAGACGAAGTCGCCTTCTTCGAGGTAGACAATCTCGCTGTAACCCTCGCCGTAACGGATGAAACCGCGGCCCTTGAAGACATATCCACCGGTCTGCGCTTCCCCGTGGTGGTGCGGATCTGAAATTTCACCTGGGCCGGTGTAAACCTTCCCGAACCACAGCTTGTCGGCGGCACTGTTCTCCTTGCTCACCCCCGAAATGCGCCGGGCATTCTGCGTCTGACCAGGGGCGACCTGCAAATCGCCGGCACGGTGAACACGGAAGATGTCGGTGTTCCTGTTGATATCAAAAGCGACGTCTGTCATCGCTGGTCCTTTCAAAGTGGCATCGGTGGCACGCTCACGGATCGTCCAACCAAGCGGGCGGACGCCCCTTTAGCAAGTATCCAGTCGAGTCGCACTTCGGTCAAGACGAACGTTTGTTCGCGACGCGAGTCGCACCCTCTGTAATCTCCGCCACGTCCGTCCCGATCGGCTTGACCCTGACATCAACGTCAAGGTTTACGTTGGTGGCGCCCGCATGGCACCCGCCCTCTTCTTGACCTAGATCATCGTTTGGAGACTCGCGCCGTGAAGCACAACAGAACCCTGCTGGTTTACCTGCTCGGATTGGGCGTGTTTGCCGCCGTCATCACCGGGATGGAGGTGATTGGTGTTCTGCCTTAGCTTGCAGAAGCCTACGGGGTATCGTCAGCCAGCACTGGGGTCCTGGTGAGCGTCTATGCGCTCGTTGTCGCTGTCACCGGCCCCATGGTCAGCCTGGTCACCGCACGGCTCGACAGTAATGGGGCTTGCGTGGACAACCCGGCCGTCAGAAGATCGCGGATCTGGAGGACCCTCATGACGCTGGCCTCGGATAATCCCTGTATCCATT
Source organism: Arthrobacter sp. OAP107 (assembly GCF_040546765.1). Classification (NCBI taxonomy): domain Bacteria; kingdom Bacillati; phylum Actinomycetota; class Actinomycetes; order Micrococcales; family Micrococcaceae; genus Arthrobacter; species Arthrobacter sp. OAP107. Next base: position 2,776,397 of record NZ_JBEPOK010000001.1, read on the forward strand.
GCCCAGCCTTTCCGGGCGAAGCAGGCCCTGGTCCTCGTAATGCCGGAGCATGCGTGCACTTACGCCAGTCAACTCGGCCAAGATCCCGATTTTCATGCGCTCCTGCCAGTACCTATTCCAACTCATGTGCTACGAACAAACGCTTGTATTGACGACGATTGCTTTCACAGTGCACAATCGACGTGCCGCCAACCAAAGGAGTCTGAGGATGCCCAAACGGATCACGTACCTGGAGAAACGCGACGGGATGCCGCGGGATGACTTCGGCCTCCACTGGTCGACCACGCATGCAGAGATAGCTCGCGACTTACCCGGAGTGATCGCCTACCGCCAGAATCACGTACGGCCACCATCGGCATCGCCTTCGGCCGATGCCTACGCCGTGGACGGCATCGTTGAGCTGTGGTTCGCCGACGAGAGCGTGGTCGACGCAGGCTTCGACTCTGATGTCGCCCGACGACTCGCCGCCGACGAACCAAACTTCCTCAGCGGGCTCACTGGCGGCCCGGTTTCTGCCGATGACCCGTATGAATCCTCGCCACACAAGTTGTGGCTGCTCGCGCGTTGGCGCAGCGACGCGTCCGCGGACCATGAGGCAGTGACGGCATGGGCAAATCTCCGGGCGGCCGAATGGTCGGGCGCCCTCAGCGCGAGCGTCAATTACTTGAACCCAGATGGTCTATTGCTAACGCGCAAAGCCTTGCGGTCCGAGCCACGTATTCCCCAAGTTGCCATTGCCTTCGGTTTCACCAGCGGGCAGTGTGCGGCCGACGCAGCGGCGACTATCGCAGATGAGCTCGGCCAAATACAAGGCATGCTAGACAATATCCACGTATATTCTGCGGAGGAATTGGTATTCATCTGATGGCCTGCATCGATTTTGAAGTCGCCAGGAACCTGAAGATCGACTATTTCCGCCACTTGGACGCAAAGCGTTGGGCGGACCTCAGGCGCCTTTTCCATGACAATGCCATGTTCGCGGGCTTCCCCTTTGCGACTGGAGACGCCGACGCATTCGTCCAGGGCGTCGCCAGCTTCCTGGACGGCGTCGACTCGATCCATCAGGGCTTCATTCCCCGGATGACGTCAATTGACAACGACACGATTAGGGGCCTGTGGTCGATGCATGACTACCTGGTCTGGCCCAGGGACAGCAGGGACTATCGCGGAGCCAAGGTCCCCGGACTCTACGGGATCCGGGGATACGGAACCTACGAGGAGGAATACCGACGGCTTGACGGGCAGTGGCGAATTTCAGTCATGCGCCTCGTCCGGACAAGAATCGATCTCCTGACGGACGAGTCGCTTTCACTGCGCGACCAGGACTTCCTGGCCCCGGACCCGGAATGGATTCCCTCGGAGCTCCCGCACCAGATTGGCTAAATTCGCCCTTCACTGCTGGCTCGGACCTGGACGTGCGGCTTCATAGGGGAATGGAACTAACTGCGGGTGCGAAGAGGCGAACCCATGCTCGGAAGCCAGTTGCGCGGCTTGTCGGTGGATCCGCGGACAAACCAGCGTCGCCGGCGATATTACGGACCGGGCCGCGCCCTCGAACCCGTCAATGCGCTCGAGCAGCGTTAGGAGTGCCTGGCGGCACTACCCGCACAGGTCCTGCCTGACGGTGGTGCGGTCGATCACGGACCAGGCCGCACCGCCGATGTCGTCAAATCCCACGATGCTGACGTCCTGCGGAACGAAAATCGCCGTCGGCCGGACAGCCATGGAAAGCAGACTGGATGCCGCTTCTGCGCTGCCTTCGAAGCTAGCCGAGCATTGGGGAATTACGGTTATCGGCGCCTCAAAATAGGTGGGGGATGCTTGTTTGCTGCGGTTGCCGGGCGGCGCATTACCCGAGGTTTAACCGCGTTAGCTCCCATAGGTTACGGACGAAACCTGTGGGAGCTAACTGCTGAGAGTGAGGAAAAGAAGAGATGGAGTCTCGTGGAGCGTTGTTTACTGCTTCTGGCCGGGCAATCCCTCGTATGCGAGGTTGCCGGTCTCAAGATTCTTGTCGATGAGGTTGGTCAGTTCATTCAGGAACTCTTCGCGCTTGTTGACCACGTGGTCCAGGGCGGCGTCGACGTTGTCTTTGGTGATGGCGGCCATCTTGTAGGTGCCGTGGTTATCGACTTTTTCGCCGCGGGCAATCTTTGCTGCGACAGCGACTCCTGCGGCCAGTTCGACTGTGCCGTTTTGGAGGGAAGTGCCGATGAAGTCGCCGCTCTTGACAGCGTTGAGCCCGTCCTGGATGCCGTCTATGCCGACGATGGGGACGTTGGTGATACCGGCCTCGCGAAGGGCCTGGAGAGCACCGAGGCCCATATCGTCGTTCTCGGCGATCACTCCGTCGATTTCTTTTCCGAAGGCCGAGATCCAGTTCTTCATTTTGTTGACGGCTTCTTCGCGGCTCCAATTGGCGGTGTCCTTGGCGAGAACCTGGACGTCCGGATTCTTTTTCAGCACAGATTCGATGCCCGAGTAGCGGTCAATCTGTGCGGACTGTCCGAGGGGTCCTTCGAGGATGACGACCTTGCCTTTGTTGCCCAGTTTTTTCATCATCATTTCGGCTTCCTGGGCGCCGGCTGCGACATCGTCGGGCTGTACGCTGCCTGAGAGGTCCTTGTTGTTGAGGCTGGCGTTGACGTCCAGGATGGGAATATTCGCGGCTTTTGCCGCAGCAACCTGTGGCTGGAGCGAGTCCTGCTGGACGGGGACGATCAGGATGGCGTCGACCTTGGCACTGACGTACTGGTCGATCTGGCTTGCCTGGGTGCTGACGTCGTTGTTTGCTGAGTTCCAGAGGACTTCGATGTTGTTTTCTTTCGCGTACCGGTCGATGCCTTCCTTTCCTGCGGTGATGAAGGAGGACATGTTGTAGACGCTGACGCCGACTTTGACTGGTTTTTTGCCTACCGCGCTGGCGTTCTGTGCGCTGGGGTCACCGGCGCCGCATGCTCCCAGGGTCAAAGCGAGGACTCCGGTGGCGGCCACGGCAGTTCCGCGGCGAATGAGCTGGCTAATCTTCATTGATTGGTTTCTCCTTAGGGATTGCCTGTGGGTGGTGGGGTGTAGCGGTGTGGTCAGGTGCGGCGTTTGCTGGCCCATACGTCGATCGCGACTGCGGTGACGATGAGTAGGCCTTTGATGACGTCCTGCCAGTAAGCGGGGACGGTGAGGATGTCCAGGCCGTTGTTCAGGGTCTGGATGAGCAGGAGGCCCAGGACTGTGCCCCAGATCGTGCCGCGTCCGCCCATCAGGCTTGCCCCGCCGATGACGACGGCGGCGATGGCGTCCAGTTCGTAGCCCTGGCCCAAGGTCGGGGATCCGCTGATGACGCGGGATGAGAGCATGATGCCTGACAGCCCGGCCAGGGCGCCGCTGATGGCGTAGACGCTGAAGAGAACGCGCCCGGTTTTCACGCCGGCGATCTCGGAGGCGAGCCTGTTGCCGCCCACGGCGTAGATCCTCAGCCCGTAGGTGGTGCGTCGCATCATCAGCCCGAAGCCAACGATGCCCAGGATCATGAGCAGAACGGGAATGGTCAGGCCCAGGATCTGGGTGTTGGCGATCTGCCCGAAGGCTGTGGGAAGTCCGTTGATGGGGGCGCCGTTACCTACGACGAAGGCCAGACCGGAGGCCAGGGTCAGCATGCCCAGTGTGGCGATGAAGGGCGGTACGTTGATCAGTGAGATGACTGCACCGTTGATGCTGCCGGCTATCAGCCCGACGAGTACTGCGACGAGGACTGAGAGCCAGACCTGGTCCGGGAAGGACTTGGCGAACAGGGCTCCGGACATTGCGCTGACGGCGATGACGCTGCCCACGGACAGATCGATGCCGCCGGTGAGGATGACGAGCGTCTGTCCCAGGGCGATCAGGGCGAACGGGGCTGCCGCGATGAGGATCGTTGTGACGTTATCGACCGTGCCGAACCGCGCACTGCGGTAGAGGAAGAAGGCGATCACGAGCAGCATGACGATGACCATCGCGTAGCGGATGGCCAGGTTTTGGAACCATTCACGCGAGAAGCGCTGGGTGGTTGGATTTGCTGGGGCTGGAGCTGTGGTGGTGGTCGACATCGTTGTTTTCCTTGGGATTACTGGGTCAGGCCGCTGGCGAGCCGGAAAATCTTTTCCTGCACGTCGGATCGGTCAAGGTCTTCACGGCTGAGTTCGCCGGCTACTTCCCCGCCCCGCATGACGAGGGCGCGGTGGGACAGGCTGAGCACTTCGGGCATGTCGCTGGAGGCCATCAGGACGGCCATACCCTGGGAGGCGAGTTCTACGATGATGCGGTAGATCTCGCTGCGGGCTCCGACATCGACTCCTCTGGTGGGCTCGTCCAGGAGCAGGACGTCCACGGGGCCGGTCAGCCAGCGTGCCAGCACGACTTTTTGTTGATTGCCGCCGGAGAGGGTTTCCATTGGCTGGCCCAGGCCCCGGCTGCGCAGGCGCACGGAGTCGGTTGCCTTTTGTACTGCCGCGCGGCGGGCGCCCTGCTTCAAGAACCCCGCTGTGGAGTAGTGGGAAAGCCGGGGCAGGCTTCCGTTGTCCAGGACGTCCATGGACAGGATCGCCCCGGATCCCTTCCGGTCTTCGGGAACGATGGCGATCCTTGCATCAATTGCAGCCGACGGGGAGTGCTTTTTGACGGACCTGCCCAGGACCCGGACCTCCCCGCCCATTGTGCGGCGCATGCCGAAGATGGTTTCGAGCAGTTCGGTCCGTCCTGCCCCAACGAGCCCGGCCAGGCCGACGATTTCGCCGCGCCGGACTGAAACGGAGACAGGACCGCCTGCTCCATCGACGGACAGGCCGTCAACTTCAAGCACGGTTTCTTCAGCCGGGGTGTTGCGTTCGGGAAACAGGTCTTCGAGTTCGCGGCCGATCATGGCCGTGACGATGTCGTCGTCGCTGAGTTCGGCCAGGGGCTTGTCAAGGACCAGGCCGCCGTCGCGGAGGACGATTACGCGATCGGCCACCGCGCGGATTTCCTCCATTTTGTGGGTGGTGAAGAGCAGCGCCACCCCGCGGTCGCGCAGGTGGCGCATTACTGAGATCAGTCGTTCGACTTCGCGTTCGGCGATGGCGCTGGAGGGTTCGTCCAGCAGGATGGCTCTGGCGCCGGTGTTGGTGGCCTTGATGATTTCGATGATCTGGCGGATGCCAACCGGCAGGCTGCCCATTCTGGTGGCCGGATCGATGTCCAGGCCGAACACTTCCAGGTTCTTTCGGGCCTCGTCGATCATCTTCTTGCGCTGGAGACCGAAAGGACCCCTGATTTCACGACCGATAAAGATGTTTTCGTAGACGCTGAGATCCATGACGGATGCCAGCTCCTGTGGAACGATGCTCACGCCCAGCTTGTGGGAGGCCTGGGCGTTGCCGGCGGGAAGGTCCTGTCCCTGGACGAGGACTCTTCCGGCGTCAGGTCGGTACTGTCCAGAGGCGATCTTCATCAGCGTTGACTTGCCGGCGCCGTTTTCGCCGGCGAGGGCGGTGATGGTTCCGGGAAGGAGCTGCAGGGACACGTCCTTCAGCACGGGTACTCCGCCGAAGGACTTCTTGATGTTGAGGCACTCCAGGCTTATGGGGCTGCTCAGGCCTGCCTCGGGGGCCTCGTCTGACCTGTGACTCGTCGTTGGGCTGGTCATCTTGGTTCTTTCCGCCCCAAGCACCATTGCCCGGAGCTGATCCATTTCACAGTGATTTCCGGTGTGGTCCGGATGGAGGGGCCCGGATGGGCCACTCGTTGAGGGAGAGGGCGCTCGTGGAGCGTGCTCTCCGCTGGGGCATGCCCTTGCGGCCTGCCCCAGCGGGAGTTCTTGGTGCTAGGCCTGGGTGCCGGTGGGTTGCTTCCCGTAGTTGAGGAAGCCGGCCGTGACCCGCTCCATCTCATCTGCTGGGAGGAGCGCCGGCTCCCCGACGCTCCGGGCTCTCAGCCAGACGTCGCACAACCATTCGAGCTGGCGGGCGCGGTCGTAGGCTTTCTGGAGGTTCTCCCCGATGCAGATGGTTCCGTGGTGCTTCATGACAGCACCCTTGCTTTCGTTCAATGCGTTGGACACATTGTTCACGAGGGCTTCGGTGCCGTAGGTCGCGTACGGGGCCACCGCAACGGATCCTCCGAACATCGCCAGCTGGTAATGCACCGGCGGGACCTCGTCTTGCAGCAGTGAAAGGGCCGTGGCCGCAGTGGAGTGGGTGTGGACGACCGCTTGCGCGTCGTGACGTGCGTAGCACATCAGGTGCAGGGGCATCTCAACGGTGGGGTTGAGGCGCCCGTCAACCCTATCGCCCTCCAAATTCACGACGACAATGTCTTCGGCGGTCATGGTGTCGTAGTCGGTTCCGCTGGGGGTAAGCAGGACGTGGTCGCCGACCCTGCGGGAGATGTTGCCCGACGTTCCGACCACGAGCCGGTCGCGAACCATGCGTTGGGCAAGGTCTACTACGGACTGGCGCTCCTCGGCCAGCATTACGTCGCTCATGCCGTCATCGCCGGGTCGAGAAGGTACTTGGCGCCTTTACCCTGGGCCATGTCTTCGAGGCTCTCGACGAGGGCTTCGAGCGGGCGCGTCTCGGAGATGAGCGTTTCACCGTCCAGGTCCCCGGAGCTGAGGAGGTCAAGGGCGACCTTGGTGTATTCAGGTGTGTGGTGGAAGACGCCCTTGAGTGTGTACTCGCTGTAGTGCATCGCCACGGCGTCCACGGAGAAGCGGGAGCCTGCTTTCGGGCCGCCGAACAGGACGGCTGTGCCGCCCGGGCGCAGGCATTCCACGGTCTGCTCCCAAACTTCGGGAAGCCCGACGGCCTCGATGGCGACGTCGACTCCCCGTTTGCCGTCGGTGAGCTCGCGGACGGCAGCCGAACGGTCAGCCGTGGTGGCGAGATCTGTGAGGTCCAGGACCTGGCCGGCCCCGGCTTCCTTGGCCTGCTGCAGGCGCACAGCGGAACGGTCGGTGGCGATTACGTTTGCTCCCCGCAGTCGGGAAAGCCGGATGAACATGAGTCCGATGGGCCCGCAGCCGTTGACGACGATCGTGTCTCCGAGCTGCATTCCGGTTTCAGCCATGCCGTGGACGACGGTGGCGAGCGGCTCCAGGGGGGCAGCGGAGGCGAAGCTTACCGAGTCGGGAAGGTGGAAGGTGTTCCGTGCGACGATGGCTGCGGGAATGACCACCTGCTCAGCGAAGGCACCGTTGAGGAACTCAAGGTTTTCGCACAGGCTGGGGCGCTGCTTCGTGCATGCCCAGCAGCGCCCGCACGGTGCTGTGTTGGCGGCGACGACGCGCTGGCCGACTTCGAAGCCTTCGACGCCGGCGCCGACGGCTTCCACGACCCCGGCGAACTCATGGCCGAAGCGGGCCGGGAGGACCGGGAAGAGCTTGGGGTGGCCCCGGCGGTAGGACTTGAGGTCTGTTCCACAAGTGGCTGCGGCCTTGACGTTGACCGAGATTTCGCCCGGTCCGGGTGTTGGGCGCTCGATTTCCTCGATCGCGAGTTCCCCTGGGCCGCGGAAGATTGCCGCGCGCATGGTGTTCATGGTGTTAGTTCTCCTGACTGACGGGATAGGTGTTGGGAAGCCCCAGCAAAGGCGGGGCCGTGATGTCCTCCGGGAGAACGTCGACGACGTTAATTTCCGGGGAAAGCTGCCGAAGTTCTTCCAGGTGCACCTCCGAGATGCCGCTGTCGGTGACGACGACGTCGAAATTGTCGATGGAACCGACGCGGTATGACGCCCGCTGGTCGAACTTCGATGAATCGATCATGAGGATGCGGGTCTCGCCGATTTCGGAAAGCATCTTCTTGCGCCGGGCCGTATCGGGCGAGGGATGCAGCAGCCATCCCTTGTGCACCGAAGCAGCGGAGAGGATGGACACGTCCGCGTTCAGAAGCGCGAGCTGGTCTATGACCGCCGGACCGTCGAACGAGTCAAGATTCCGGTCATACTGCCCGCCCAGGGACACGAGATCGATGTCGGGATCAGCGGCCGCTGCGTTGATGGCCGGCAGGAAATTCGTGATGAGAGTCATCGGGTGAAGGCTCCCGAAATACGGCAGCAAAGCAGCCGTCGTCGTGGAGTCCTCCATCGCGATCGTCATGCCCGGGCGCAGGTAAGCCATCACGCCCCTGGCGATGGCACGTTTTTGCGCAGTGTTTTGGCGGTAACGCAGGGCCACGTTGCGCTCGTGAAGACGCAGACCACCGGCACGGGCACCGCCCCGGGTCTTTTCCAGCCACCCTTCATTGGACAGGGCGTCCAGGTCGCGGTGAATGGTCATCAGGCTTACGCCAAATCGTTCGGCCAGTTCTTCGTTGCGTACCGCCCCGGCCTCCCTCACGTACAGGGCGATCTGCTCGCGGCGCCGGCTCGGAATATCAGGTCCCATCTCAACTCCTCGTCGAATTTCGTTGAAACAAGCAAACCTCAAAAACATCACAAATACAACACTTGACTTGTTAAGTTTGTTGGAGCCATGATGTAAGTCACTACTTTCGCGAGAGCGACATGCATTCGAAGGCGAGGCTTCACCATGCTCCCCCCAACCACCGCTGAACAGCACGAGGTGGTCATCGCGATTGACTGCTCCACGACAGCCAGCAAGGCGGTCGCAGTCGATGCGCAAGGCAACACGATCGCCACAGGACGTGGCAACCTCACACTCAGCAACCCCGCACCGGGCGAATACGAGCAATCCGCCGAAGAATGGTGGAAAGCCACCGAACAGGCCATCAAGGCCGTGACTGCCCTCCTGGGCTCCACGAGAATCCGCGCCTTGGCCATTACCTGCCAGCGTGAGACCTTCGTCTGCCTCAGTGGTGAACAGCCGATCCGGCCAGCCATGGTCTGGATGGACTCCCGGGCAAAAAACGAGGTCCGCGACCTGGGCAACGACCGGGTACATGCGATTTCCGGCCGCCCGGCCGACACCACCCCGAGCTACTACAAGCTGGCCTGGCTGCGCCGCCACGAAGCCGTGACCCTGGACTCCGCAGACAGGATCGGCGATGTCTCCGCGTACCTGAACCTGCGCCTGACAGGGCAGTGGGCCTCCAGCCGGGCCAGCGCCGACTGTACCGGCATGCTTGACATGGTGCTCGGGACCTGGTCCCGGGAGCTGTGCGCCTCAGTGGGCGTGCCGATCGAAAAGCTGCCCCGAATCGTCGACCCCGGCGCTGCAATTGGCCTGGTCACCGATGAGATCGCCGCTGAACTTGGGCTGCCCGCAGGGCTCCCAGTCATCGCGGCCGCAGGAGACGGCCAATGCGCGGCCGTCGGAGCAGGTGTCATCGCCCCCGGAAGCGTCTATCTGAACATGGGTACCGCTGAGGTGTGCGGCACCATCTCCGAGGACTACGTGTGGGACCGCGACTACAGGACCGTCGTAGCCGCAAGCGGCAACGGGTATCTCCTTGAGGCGTTTCTTTCATCCGGAACATACCTTGTCAATTGGTTCCTGGACGGCTTTGGGACGGGTACGCCGGCATCTGAACAGATTGCTGATTTGGAAGCCGCCCTCACCGAGATCGGTCCGGGAGCCGAGGGGCTCCTCGCCCTTCCGTACTGGCATGGCGCCCAAACCCCGTACTGGGACAGCGCCGCCCGCGGGGCGGTCATCGGCTGGACGGGAACCCACACCAAGGCCCACTTCTACAGGGCCATCCTCGAAGGTGTCGCCTTCGAGGTGAAGCTGCAGGTGGAAGGACTTTCCCGGGCAGTGGCTGATAAACCAACCGAACTCCTCGTCACCGGAGGCGGTTCCAGAAGCCCTATCTGGGCCCAGATTGTCGCCGACGTCCTGGGCAGAGACCTCATCCTGTGCAAGGCTCCGGAGACGACAGCGCTGGGCGCCGCCATGTTCGCTGCAGTGGCCGTGGGAATCCACGCCGACCTGCCGGCAGCTGCAGCCGCCATGTCCCGGCGAGGTGACACCGTACGTCCGGATCCGGCCGCCGAAGCAAAATATGCGCAGCTGTGGAAGGTCTACCAGCACCTCTACGAAACCCTCGCCCCGGTGTACAACGCACTGGACGCGGTCCCCCACTGACCGCAACAGACAATCACCCAAGGCCACAACATGCGGGGCGTGCTCACACGAACCCTCGGCCCCGCATGTCTAGCCCCCACCACGAAGGAAGAAACGTGTCCGTTTCCACTGCCGCCAAAGCGGCGCACCCTCTCTGGGAGCGCCTGGGCATCCCTAAACCCCTGATCCTCGGCTACGTCGGCGTCCTCCTGTTCATGATCGGAGACGGCGTCGAGTCGAACTACCTCACCCCGTTCCTCCAGGACCACAACGGCATGGACGTGCAGCGAGTGGGCCTCCTGGTGACCGTCTACGGAATCGTCGTCGCCGTCTCATCCTGGCTCGCCGCCGCGTTCTCGGACCTTTGGGGACCCAAACGCGTCATGCTGATCGGCGCCACCGGCTGGATAGTCTTCGAAGTCATCTTCCTGGCCTTCGGCGTGGCAGCGGACAACGAAAGCATCATCTTCCTCGCCTACGCCGCCCGGGGAATCGGATACCCCTTGTTTGCCTTCGGTTTCCTGGTATGGATCGCAGCGGTTGCCGACCGCGCCCGCCTGGCCACCGCAATCGGCTGGTTCTACGTCTCCTTCACAGCCGGCCTTCCCACTCTTGGCGCACTGATCGCAAACGGATCAATCCCCGTGCTCGGCCCTCTCAACACCCTCTGGCTCTCCCTGGGCCTCGTGGTCGCGGGTTCGCTTATCGCCCTGCTCGGTCTCCGCGAGAAGACCGGAAGCCGCCCATTGGTCCGCCCCGGCGATAAGGCCTTCGGCACGCTCAGTCTCGGGCTGAAGCTCATGGCCACACGTCCGAAGGTGCTCTGCGCATCAATCATCAGGATGCTTAACACTGCCCCGCAGTACGGCTCATTCGTGTTCTTCCCGGTCCTGTTCGCCGACCGGTTCAACTTCGGCCTCAGCGGCTGGCTGCTCCTCACAACGATCATCTACGCCGCCAACATCCCCTTCAACGTCATTTTCGGAATGCTCGGAGACCGAATCGGCTGGCGCAACACGGTCCGATGGTTCGGTGCGGTATTCAGCGGCGTTAGCCTGCTCGCACTGTATTACCTTCCTGCTTGGACTGGCTCCTACCCTCTTGCGGTCCTTGCTGGTATCGCCTTCGGCATCGCACTTGCAGGCTTCGTGCCCCTCTCCGCACTGACAGCAGGTCTTGAACCAGGTCACCCCGGCGCAGTCATGTCCGCCTACAACATCGGCATGGGCGCCTCAGTCGCCGTCGGGCCCCTGCTCGTCGCGTTGTTCTACGGCTCACTCGGGCAGGAAGGAATGGTCTGGCTCTTCGCCGGCTGCTACGGCCTTGCCGCACTTCTCACCCTGGCCTTCCGCCCAAGCGATGAACGCTCACGAACGGGCAACAAGACCAAACTCGAAGAACAGAACCTGGTCTCGACACCGTCGGCGTGAGGGCCCTCAAAACCGGTGGCAGGTAACCAAAAATGAAAACCATGTAAACGCCCGGCTGGAGCATCCAGCCGGGCGTTTACTCATTGGCTGCAGGGAGATCGGGACCCAGATTCGCTTCTCCTGCCCTGACACAAGCATGTCAGGGTTCGAACTTCCAGGCCGGCTTCGCCGCCCTTGGGCTTGTGGATGCGCTGGATCTTGCGCGTAGGATTCGGCAAGGAAATTGCCGTTACCGCAGGCAGGCTCGAGGAAGGTCGTGTCGAGGTGACGGCATTCTGACGCAGCGAGATCGAGTATCGCGTCGACTTGCTCCTTGGCGGTATAAACCTCGGCGCGATCACGATCACGCACCCGGTCTCGGGTTTTTGATCTGATCGTCAGCACGCTTGATAGTCGTAGCCATGCGCGGATGTGTGCGGACGACCGCGCTGCTGCCGGTCAAGCCGGACAACGGTGCCACTTGGTCCGCTCTTCGCCTGTTTGGCTCCGGCCGTCATGCCAGAATCCATGCGTAACCATCCAACGGCGGGCGCTAATTAAATGGCGGTGGTCCGACTTCGGGTAGGAACTTGTCCGTCCGCACCTTTTCAGGTCTCACCGACACGGCTGACGTTGTTGCTGGCGCCATACGCCAAAAGCGGATCCGCTTCTCTTGGTGAGGCTCTGTTTTAAGAGCTCAGCGCCTCATCTTCGAGCTGTTGGAAGGTCCGAGCCATTGCCGTCTTCCATGTGATTCTGCCGTTGATGCTGCCTCCCAAAACCACCGCGCCGGCGGTGCTCGGGCTGCTGAAAAGCTGGTCCTTGACAAACACGTAGGAGTCGCCGCGGATCTCGACTACGCCTTGCTCAACGAGGTCGAGGCGCCTGCGCACGAGCGAGGCGGGCAGGGAGGGACGAGCAATTGCTTTGCCCACGGAGCCGGCCAGGACGAGGAGGCCTTCCGTCGTCGGCCTTGCCCTGGCCTCGGCCCCGCCCTCCCTGAAGATCAGCGTCTCTGCAGCGCCATTGCCTTCAGACCCTGCCAGGCGGATTTCCCGCAGCGGCTCGAGCACCGGGTAGCCGAGAGTTGTCAGGAGGACGGAGATAGTCTCTAGGTACTCACGGCAGTCCGATTCCAAAGGCGCCGGCGTATGGGGATTCGAGGCGTCGTTGCCGTTGTGCAGTTCGTACCGTCCAGCTTCTGTGGCCTTCCTGATCGCCTGCCATTCCATGTAGCCGGTATGGGTGTTTGTCCACGCATTGGTGAGCGAAACTGCGACTAGAGCGTGGTCCCAGAAGTCCTTTTTGTCCGAGTGCTGCTTCAGCCGGTCGCCGACGCTGCCGCTCTGGCCGATGTAGCAGGATGGCCCTCCCGAGGCCGATGAGCCGAACAGAAAGTAGACCCCGACCTGCTTGGATTCAGTCATTTCCCGAAAGTCGCGCAGCAACGGGCGGGGCACCTCGAAGACGCGCACCGTACGGGTCGTGATCTCAGCCATCCGGATGCCTGCCGGGTCACCCTGGGGCAGGTAAATCTGGATCGTCTGTGGAAGCGCCATATTCCGAAGCATGCGTCGATACTGCCACAACACGCTGGCGCTTTGAGAGTAAGGGTGGGGGCGTCGCGGCGTTTCGGAGAGCAGGTCGCTGAAATGTCCAAGGTGGCAACAACAGGAGGCCCCGATCCTCATGAAGGAGTATGCGCGGATGTCTTCCGGCCCCCCGGCGGCGACATTCGGCGAGTCGGTGGGAGTGGACAGTAGCCTTGAAGAATGACGCGAGGACCAATGACATGGGCTATACGCACTACTTTCCGCGCCTGACGGCAACACTGGAGGTGATCGACGACGCCCGGAAGATCATCGAGGCTTCCGGGGTCACGATCTGTGGTCCGAAGGGGCAGGGCCTGCCTGTCCTGAACGAGGCGGACGGTATCGTTCTGAACGGGTTCAGAGTCGCCGGGGAAGCGAACGAGACGTTCCGCCTGCGCGGCACCAAGGAGCCTCACTACCCGGAAATGTGGACCTTCTGCAAGACGGAACACAAGCCCTACGACGAGGTCGTGACGGCCATCCTGATCGCTGCTGCTGTCCGCGCCATGGACTCCACCGTGACCGCCTTTCGAACGGACGGGCGATGGGATAACTGGGCCGCCGGTGTGGCCCTGTTCGAAAAGGCGGTGCGCCCGCTGACCGATAACGAGAAGATCGCCTTGGAGCTCGACGTTGAGAACATGCGCCCGCAGCGCCTGCCGACCGAGGGACGGGACTAGGGGCAGAGCATCAGGCCATAATGCTGCGCAGCCTGTCTATGTCGCTCTGGAACCATCCCAATGGACAAGCCGGCTTCCCGTCGTCGACTCTGCTGAAGTCCGCTGACCCCGTATCGGCGGGCCGCGTCAGCGATGGTTAGGCCTTGGTCACGGACTGCGAGGACGATGACTTTCTGCTTCGACATGAATCATGCTCAACCGTTCGCGGTGGGAACCATGTCCCGACTCTTGGAATTCAACTGGGACAGCCTCGTGCCTCCCGCAGCCCTGTCCGGACAGGGTGGCCAAGAGCGGCAATGCCGGCCGGCGGGGCTTTCGGACGTCTGCAGGCCAGTCACCTCAGAACACAAAGCCGCACCACAGCCTGACGTACAGGCTCTTATCCGCTAAGGATGGTTCGGCGGCTCATCATTCCGTCATGCAGTCACCCAAGGGGCCGGCAATGAACAACCATGAAAGACAGGCCAGCCAGCAGCACCCCGCTTCGGCGCATCGCGCTAAAAAAGCCCACAGCGTCATGCAGTCGACTCCAGGGAAACCATGAACAACTATCTACAGAAAAACCCTCGATCCCAGGAAGAAGGGCGTGAGCATCATGGGCCACAACAAAGGGCACCGTTGCCCCGCCGTCGGGCAGTATCGGACAGGCTGTCAGGGCCCGGCGACACCGATTCCCTACCGGTCGAACGCAAGTCATGCCGGCCTCCCCCGCACCCGCCATGAAGAAGAAGAACAGCCACCAACAGCCGCTATGGAGGAAACTCGGTGAACACCCAGCAATGCAATAAAGAAACTCGCACCGAATTTTTCTCAAGTCATGTCCGAAGAACCATGAACGCCCATGAACAGGTAACGAACAACAACCAGTCGATCCAGGAAGGCAAGGAGGTATCCGGCCGCAGCACCGGCCACCGATGAAAAAGGCCCCCGAAGGGGCCCTTCATAACACAATATGTGCACACTCAGAGGCTAAAAAGCCCCTGAACAGGGAAAACACTGTGCCCGAGGTGGGACTCGAACCAGCCTCTCCCCCTGAAAATCCGCCACTTTCTCGAAAACATCCCCAGTACGGCCCGGTCCGATGCCGGTACAACCGAATCCGAAGCGCAGGGTGTGGACACTGTCCACACCCTCTTTTCGTTCACTCTGATGCACCCTCCAAGGAATGCCGTAGCCACGCCAACGCACAATGTCTGTTGCGTCCTCTTCATTCCGTGCTAAGCCACGAAGGTCCGCTGTCCTAGCCGTGGCTGGGCGTACTGCCTCGATCGAGCCGCAGCCTACGGGGGAAGCTGCAGGATCGGACTCCACGAGCGTCATGGGTTTCGCTTCCTTCGGACATTCGTGGCCGAAAGAATAGAAACCTGCATGACCATGACGCTTCGCCCAGCCGCCCCGGAAGCGCCGGCGGAGTGGTGGTGTGATTTTCTCCTGTCTTGGACCCTTGGAACTCGGAGGGTAGGAACGCACCCTCGCTAACCCTCGTTAGACTTTTCGGGTCGTTGTGCCAGGTCGGCAGCTCTCGGTCGAATTCCGTGGTGGAACAGCATGCCTTTGGGCAGCCCCTGCACCGTCACGCTGGAACCCGAGATGTCAATTGTGATCCGGCTTTCAGCCATGGGGGCATTGGTGATATGCAGGTCGCCATAGGATGCAGGGAGCACGGGATCCATCCAGAGACCACCGCGGGCAACGTCGGCGTAGTAGCCCATCAGGTTCTTCACGAGCTGGATTGGTGTGGTGGCCGCCCAGGCCTGCGGTGAGCATGCCGTGGGATAAGGAACGGGTTCGTCGTACTGCTCCCGGCTGAAGCCACAGAACAATTCGGGCAACCGCCCTTCCGAGTAATCAGCCGCTTCAAACAGGGCCGTGGAGACCCGCTGCGCCTGCTCTACGAACCCGTAGCGCACGAGTCCGTTAGCGATGATCGCATTGTCATGGGGCCACACTGATCCGTTGTGGTAGCTCGCGGGGTTGTAGGCGCCCATATTGCTCGCCAGGGTTCGTATGCCCCAGCCGCTGAACATCTCCGGGGACATGAGCCGTTCCACAACGAGTGGAGCCTTGTCGTAGTCGATGATGCCAAACATCAGGCATTGGCCCATGTTGGAGGTGCATGCATCTACTGGCCGCTTGCGGCCGTCCAGAGCGACGGCGTAGTAGCCGCGGTCGGGCAGCCAGAACTGTTCGTTGAACTGTCTTTTTAGCTGCACCGCGCGGTTTCGGTACTCCGCCGACAGACCTGTGTCACCGGCATCGTAGGCCATCCAGGAGCGGGCCAGATACGCGCTGTAGACGTAGGCCTGCACCTCGCACAATGCGATCGGCGGCTCGGCCAGGGTCCCGTCGGCGAAGTTGATTCCGTCCCAGGAGTCCTTCCAGCCTTGGTTGATTAATCCGCGGTCGGTGAGTCGCGCGTACTCGACGAAGCCGTCGCCGTCCTTGTCGCCGTAGTCGCGGATCCAGTCCAGCGCGCGGTCAACGTGTGGCAGCAGGGCCGAGATGGTTTCAGGGGCAAACCCCCAGCGGCTGACTTCACCAAACAGGGCAACGAACAGTGGGGTGGCGTCGACGCTGCCGAAGTAAGTTGATTTGCCTCCCAGCGCCAGTCCGCTGGAGACGTCGAACCTCACTTCATGGAGGATCTTACCCGGTTCCTCTTCGCTCATCTCATCCACAACGGTCCCTTGACGGTCAGCTAGCGTCTGGATGGTGCCGAAGGCCAGGGACGGATCGACTGGCAGTGCCATGAGGGACGCCCAGAGAGAGTCGCGTCCGAACAGAGCCATGAACCATGGGGCGCCGGCTGCTACCACCACCCGTTCCGGGTGGTGGGAATCCTCGATACGAAGTGCACCCAGGTCATCGTAGCTGCGCCGAAGGGTCCTCTGGATGGAGCGGTTGCCGATGTGCAACACAGGAATCTTTGACACCCACTCCTGGCGGCGCCGGTCGCGAGGAGACATTTTTCCTTCGCTTTGTCGGACAGGCCGTGCCAGACTAGCGCTTGCGTCAGCCACGGGCACCGCGCTCACGGTCGCGCTCCACTCTCCGTTCGGAGGGACGCTGATCCGGTAAGTTAGGCCATCAGCGGCGATGTCGGCTCCCTCGGCCGATACTAAAACACCTTTCCTAATATCCTGCCAGGCGACCCGAATGGTTAGTGAATCCTCTTTCGCGTCATGGGACGCTTCCCAGCGCCGTTGGATGCGTGCTTCCTTCACCTCGAAGAGGTCCGCAAAATCCGCTTCTATTTGAAGGGCCATCAAGCACTCTGCAGTATCCCGTGAGTAATTTCGAACAGTTATGTGTTCCACAACTCCGGCATCGATTTCTCGGCGGCGTTCGACAATTAGTGGGCTGTCAGCATGAGCATCAGAGTGAGGTACGCGCCCGATGAAAACGCCGCGGTAGGGTTCACTCGCCTTTGCCGCTAGCGGTTCCAAGGGCGTGCCGTTAATAGTTAGGTTCCAGCGGGACAGGATACGGGCGTCTTCAACGAACAGCCCATGCGGGTGCTCAGGGTTGATGTCACCATTGGCTGCTGAGATGCAAAAGGATGAACCCTCAACCAATGTGATTGACCCTGCCCCCACTGGGCCGGCGGCAGTATCAGCATTCCATCCAGCCATCCCGGCTCCTTCAACCGATTGACTTCATCTGCTCAGCCCTGCAATTATCCGCGCCTGTCGTCTGCTGACGACGCTACGCGGTGAGTCAACCAATGCCAACCCACAAGTGCAGCTGAACTAGCTTGGATCGTCGGAAAAGCGGTGGGAGTCCAATCATGAAGATCAGCGACACGGCGTCCGGTTCCCTACCCTACTCGCGGCCCTTATAACTGCCGAGATCAGGAGCCCCAGCCGTGGTCCCTGCCCTTGCCCACCACAAAGCTGTGCGGGTGCACTCCATAGCGGACGGACGTATGCACCCGCAGTTGTCGAGCCGTTCTACGTCGCTGAGGCCAGTTTCGACAGCGACAAAAGAATGTGTCGATAACCCGCCTGGCTAGCCTTTGCGGATTCCCATTGTGGGTGGACGTCCCCCAGCAAACGCGTACGAGGACCTCCCGGTTTGTGTTCGCTCTCGTCAAGCAACTCACAACACCCGGAGGTCCTCGTATTGGGTCAAATCAATCCCGTGTCGTCAACCTGCCGGGACAGTACAACTAGTCACGCAAAGCCCCGGGCGCCACAGCTCGATCCCGGTCGCTGTCACCCTCCATACTCCAATCCATACTTGTGTTCCGCCCCTCCTTCAACGACAGGGTACACAGCGCTGCTATAGCTGCAATGACGGCAAGGACGACCCCGAACGCTATTGGGCCGTAAGATGAAGCCGTCAGGATTGGCGCCACGATGGGAATGATGCCGCCGCCTACTACGGCAGCCAACTGATATGACACGCCCACTGCTGTATAGCGGTACTCCGTCGGAAATTGCTCAGGAATCAGCACGCCTAGAGCTCCGAGCGTGACCCCAGCTACGAGTGTGGTGGCACATAGCGCCACGGCGAACGTGACAATGCCTGGCATGGCGAGCACCGGAAAAAGAGCCAAGCCCCAAAGCACACCGAACACCTGCGTCACAGCAATCACGGGCCGGCGCCCATACTTGTCTGAAATTACGGCGCTGGCACAAGCAGCCGCACCATAAATTGCACCAGCGATAGCCGTTACGCCGAGGACCTCGTTTTGAGAAAGACCGAGATTTTCAACGCCGTAGTGAGGAATGAAAGTCTGGACACTGAAGTAGAACGCAAAAGTGATGAGAAGTGCGCCTGCGGATAGGACGATTGTCCAGGGCTGTTGCCTAAACGCCCCCAGCAGAGGCGGTCGGGTGGGCTTTCCCCCGCCTACTTCCTTCGCAAAGATCGGCGTTTCCTCAACCTTCAGGCGAATGTAAAAAGCAACAAGGACCAGGATCCCACTTCCGAGAAAGGGGATTCTCCATGCCCATTCTTGGAAAGCGCTTTGTCCGAACGAACTGACGCCCAGGAGCGTCAAGGGCCCCAGCACGTTCGACAAACCATTGCCCACTTGAGGGAACATGCCGTACAGCCCCCTGTGACCAGCGGGCGCATGCTCAGTGGCGAAGAGCTGGGCGCCTGCCCACTCACCTCCAAAGGCCAAGCCCTGAAATGCCCGCAGGGCCACAACAATTATCGGCGCCGCAATGCCGATGCTCTCCGCAGAAGGCACCAGTCCCATCGCTACTGTGCAAAGGCCCATGCCGAGAACTGTCGCGATGAGTGTTTTCTTCCTGCCATATCGGTCGCCGAGGTAGCCGAAGAGGATTGCTCCAGCCGGACGCGTCACAAAAGCAACGCCCAATGTAGCCATCGATGCCACGATGGCAGCGGAGGAACCTAAGGATGGGAAAAAAGTATGAGGAAAGACAAATGCGGCTGCAAAACCGTAGATGCCAAAGTCGTAACTTTCGACCATCGCTCCTGCAGCGGTTGCGAATGCAACACGGCGGGTGTGACCAGGACGCTTCGTGGCCTTCAACGCCTCAGATTGAGGGCCTACCACGTGAAGGAATCCTTCCCGGACAGCATTGCCGCTGATTTGGAAACCGGGATCTCACGATCTGGATGGGCATATGTGCTCATAGGAAGCTCTCCGTCTTTTTTACTGGGCCGGGGTGGGCAACTTTGGCAGAGCCCGGCGTTTGAGAGTGCATAAGGGGAGAGGCCGGCCAAGGCTTTCCCCAGCGAACTCGATATCACGTGGAAGACTTCCGCCTTCAAGAGCTAGTGATCCGAATCACGCCTTACCCATAATGCTGCGTGAAGTCCGCAGTCAGCAAATAACGGTGCGTGATGAGGCTATAATCATTTTCTATTCGTTTAGTCTGGCCGGATGGCATAGAAATTTATGGTGGGCAGACATAACGGTAATGGGATTAGCCGTTATCAGGCTCCTATGAAGTCATGTCCGCCTGGCACATCACCCCCTTTGATGGACCTTGAGCCGGCGAACAAATCGTCGGAAAGACAGTGCCGCCAGGCACGTCAGTTTTTTGCTGAGTCAAGCCGGCTCAAGACCTTTTCCAGTATTACCGATGCTCCTATAGGAGTCCTAAGGAGCGTTTTACCGGCAGCGCCGTGGACTGCCGGATCGTTTAGCTCAGCAGTACCGGCCTTCGCGACGTCTACGTTGGCCGCCCGGCTACCGCCTCGAGTTTGAGCTGCCGGAGTCGTAGTAGGCAGGCGCAAGCACGCTCACAGCCGTGCCATCTTCGGGCTGTCCGGGGTCACAGCCATCCTTGGTTTGCTGGTCGAATCTTATCCAGCTCCTCACGTATCTGCTGGCCTATTGTGACTAGCCGCGATTTCGGCAGGCGGTTCGTGGGGCCGGCGACTGCGATCGCGGCGCGTGGGGTGATCGCAACAGCCACACACGAAATCCCAGCCTGCTGGCTGTCTAGATCGAGGGCGAAGCCGTGGCGCTCCGCGTTTGCGATCTCCTGGGCATAATGCTGCCACTGCTGAGGATCATCGGAGCGGACGGTGCCAGCGAGATCGGGGTCCGCCGCCAGTAGAGCGTGGCCAAGGGCCTCGCCGATCAGCGGCTTTCGCTCACCGGGCCTGACTGCCAGGTGCAGGGGCTTGTCCGACTGTAGTGCGTCCACGCAGAGATAGTCGGTGCCGGTGACCAGCGCGAGGAAGGTGGACTCGCCCGAGGCTTCACTGACCTTTTTCAGGACCGGCCGGATGCGGGCTCTCAGCGCCTGCTCTGCCTCGGCGTCCAGACGCAGCAGCCGGTTGAGCTTGCCGGTCAACCGATACGCGGCGCCCTTCTTGTCCTGGCTGATGTAGCCGAGTTCCTCGAGGGAGGCGAGAAGGTTATGGGCGGTGCTGCGATTAAGGCCCGCGCCGTCCGCAAGTTCGCTTAACCGAGCGCCTTCGGGGTGCACTGCTATGCGTTCGAGCAGGTCAAACGCCCGCTGCACGGACTGGATCACACGGCCAGATGATGTCTTGGATTCCATAATGCTGAACCATATCAGAAATATGGTTGTTTTGTTTGACATTATGGACCACGTGGGGTCAGGATTGGTGCGAGGCCTGGCGTCCGAAGTGGACGTCCCTATCAGGAGCCCCATTGGGTCTGCCCCGTCACCCCCCCGTTCAGGAAGAGACACAGCTATGTCACGCATCATCCTCATCACCGGCGCAAACCGCGGCATTGGCCGCGGTCTCGCCGCCCAGTTCGCCGCGGACGGCGAAACCGTACTGCTCAGCGCACGCAACGGCGACGCTGCAGCACAGGCCGCCGCGGAAATCGGCGGTGACGTCCACCCGATCCAGCTCGACGCCACGGACCAGGCGAGCATCGACGTGGCGGTGAAGCAGATTGAGGCCACGCACGGTCGCCTCGACGTGCTGGTCAACAATGTCGGAGGCGTTTTCGACTATGCCCAGCAGGCGTCCAACGCCGACCTCGGCGTGGTCCAGGAAGCATTGAACATCAACCTCTTCAGCACCTGGCGCGTCACCCAGGCGCTGCTGCCGCTGCTGCGCAAGGCCCAGGGCGCACGGATCGTGAATGTGTCCAGCGAGGCTGCATCGCTGGAGCGCATGGGCGCTGGCACTCCTGCCTACAGCGCTTCCAAGGCAGCTCTGAACGCGCTGACCCGCTCACTGGCAGCCGAGCTCGCAGGGGACGGAATTATCGTCCACTCCGCAAGCCCGGGCTGGACGGCCACCGATCTCGGCGGCGAGGGCGGCCGCCCCATCGCAGAGGGCACGGCAAGCATCAAGCACGTCGTCAACCTGCCAGTCGGGGCAGGCACCGGGGGCTTCTACCAGGACCAGCAGATCCTGCCCTGGTAACCACGACCAGGTAGGGCCAGGGCCGCCCAAAGCGGTCCTGGCCCTACCGCCTTTCAAGCGACGCCGGGGGGCGCGTGGCCTGTACATAGACCCGCCAGCATCCCGAAGCCGGAGAACCATGACTGACAATTCACCCTTACGTTCCCGCGCATCCAGCGAGAGCCGCGCGCCGGCCGTTTCCCGGCACCTGGTGCCGGTGTGGTGGCTCGTGCTCATGGCTTCCCCGGTGGCCGCTGCGAACAACGCAACGGTGCTCATCCTTGGTGATATCGGCGCGGCACTAGATACGACCGCCGCGGCCGCTTCCTGGCTCGCAGCCGTCTTCGCGCTCGTGCTCGCGGTAGCGACACCGTTGCAGGCCGCCCTCATGCGGCACCACGGCCAGCGCGCTGTTCTCTGGACAAGCGCGGCGCTCATCGCAGCAGGCACACTCATCGTCGTGCTCTCACCCTGGCTGCCGTTTGCCATAGCCGGACGGGCAACCCAGGCCGCCGGTGGCGCCGGGCTGAACGTACTCGCCATCGCTCTGGCTGGCAGCGCCCGCAGGATCGGGGCCATCAGCGCAGGGATGGGGCTGTTCGGTGCCGTTAGCCCGCTAATCGGGACCCAGCTCGCCGCGACAGTGTCGTGGCGCGTTGCCCTCTCTATGCTCGCCATTACCCTGATCGCTGTGCCCGTTGTGAACCGCTACGTGACGCAGGAGACCTCCAAGACTGCCCGCTTCGATGCGTGGGGCGCGCTGCTGGTCGCGGTGCTTTCGGGAAGCGTCGTGATCTTTGCATCGAACCCGCTGCCGGCCATGGGCGCGGTCACGATCTCGATCATCTTGCTCGTCGTTCATGTCCGTCGCCGGCCTAAAGGGTACGTGCCTGTTAGCACCATCCGCTCGGGACAGTTCGTGACCGCCACAAGCCTGACCCTTGCTCTGTCGATGGGATACTTCACGCTGCTGTTCGTCATCCCTCAACTGCTCATCGCCCGCTCGGATTGGACGAAGGACGCCGCTGCCGCCGGGCAACTCGCCGCGATGGTCGCGGCCTCGCTCGCGACGCTCGTGTTCACCTTCATCGCCGCCCGCTTCTCCCGAAGCGCCGTGCGGACCGCACTCCTGACAGCCGGAGCTCTTGCCGTGCTCACGGCAATCTTCGCAAGTGCACCGATTTTTCTGCTGATCGGAATCTTCCTGGCCCTCTTCGCCGCGACCTCGGCCAACGCCACCCAGGTCGCTACCGCAACCGCAGACGTCCCCGAGCATGAAAGGCCGGCAGCGATCGGGCTGTTCACCCTGATCTACCTCCTCGGCGGCGCGATCGGGCCCGCACTGGCCTCCGTGCTCGTGCTCTCCTAATCCAGCCCGATCAGCGCCCTGCGCTCACGAAAGGAAGTCAACGCGAGCGACCAAAAGCGAGGCCTCTTTTTCATTGAACCCGCTCAAACGAGCACTTTCGGTGCTGGGTTTAGTGATTGCTCGGTCAACCATTGGCGGTAGGTCGCGGCCAGAGTGTCGTTGCAGAGAGTCCCCGTCCCAGGAGCGAAATTTTCGAGGGCCATTGGCCGAGTTCGTGAGCTGCGATGCTGATGGTGACGCCTAGTGTGGTGCGGATTTGGCGCAGGTCGGAGTTGTCGGGCGCCGCTTTGGGGTTGGTGATCTGACGGTAGATTTCCCGGGCTAGGTTTGAGGCAGCGCATGATTTTCCCGTTTGCTCTTGCCCTCCGCGGTGCGTTTTGCCACGTATTCTTTGGTTCTTTGGCACGATGCCATCCGGACCAGGACCACCTGATAGAGGGCTGATTGGCGTTGCGGTCCCCGCCCCTGCTGAGCCGGTGGCGGGTTGTCTTGCCTGATGATGCCGGCACGGGGGCGACCCCGACGAGTGAAGCGAACTGGGCTTCGCTTCACAACCGGTCCGGGTTGTCTCCGACGGTGACCAGCAGCTGGCTGGCCACGTCCGTGCCGACGCCGGGCATATCGTACAGCATCGGTGCGAAGGTGTCCATGATTTCCTGGAGCGCTGCGTCCGCGGCGGCTATCTCCCGGACAGGGACTGGCAGCGCGTGGCGAGGGCTTTCAGCGTCAGGAGGGTCACGTACTCCGGGTCAGCCGTGTGTCCCGAAGGTCTCGTGCGCTGCAGAGCTGGGATCAGCGTGGACGTGGCCATTGCCCGGTATTTCGCCCGGAGTTTGTCGGGGCTGAAACGATGAGGCCCTTGATCTGGTTGATTGCCGCGCTACGGGCCTTGAGCGCGGAGGCACGCCCTGTGCGGAGGATCCGCAGGCATTCAACGGGCCCGTCCTTGGCTTTCGGGACCGACGTCGACCGGCCGTCAAGTATCGACTTTGCGGCTTCGTAGGCGTCCAGCGGGTCGGACTTGCCCTTTAGCCGCCGCGCGGCCCAGTTCGGGCGGTTCACCTCCAGCACTGTCAGCCCCGCGGCCCGGAGGGTTCTGGCGAGTTCGGCGCCGTAGGAGCCTGTTCCTTCGACACCGACGGCGGTAACCGTGCCGTAGCTGACGTCCACGATCTTCCGGTATCCGGACCCACGGCCACGAATTCCCTGTCCGCGAGGGGTTTGCCGTGTTCGTTGATCACGGCCACGATGGTGTGTGTCAGCGTGTGTGTCGATACCCGCGATGACTTTGATCGTTTCGTTTGCCAAGATGGAAATTGCCCCTCAGTCGCGTCGAATGCTGATTGATCGGACGCGGGCCAGGTGGGCAGACAAAACGGTAATGGGACTGGTCGAATCAGGCTGCTATGAAGTCATGTCCGCCTGGCTCGACACCCTCTGACGGACCTTGAGCCGGCTGACAGATCGTCGGAAAGAAAGCCGCCAGGCACGTCAGTTTTTGGCTGGGCCACGCCGGCTCAAGGACTTTTCTAGTATTACCGATTTTTGCAGGTTGAAACGTGCTCTTTTAGCAGTTGCGCCGTCAGCACACCCACGCCCGCTCCCACACCTTCGCTGTACTCGCCGCCAACGGCGAGCATCTGGGAACTGAGTCGTTCCCCAACATCCACGCGGGCAGATCCCGCGCGATCACCTGGGCAGCCCGGTGCACGGGCGGGGACCTCGGAGCCCTCTGGGTCATCGAGGGCACCGGCAGCTACGGGCGCTGCTCGCCGGCACCGTCGCACCGGACGGCTACCGCATCGTCGAAGCGCCCAGAGTCAAAGCCTATGCGCCCGCGCGCGGCGGTAGCGGGAAGTCCGACCCGCTGGAGACGGCCACCATCGCCGCAGCCGCTCTGCCTCTCGATGAGGCCCATTTGCGCATTCCCCGGCAGGACGAGGGCGTCCCGGCCGCCTTGAGGGTCTTTGTCGAGGGAGCAGATGACGCTCGAGCGTACAGCGAAGGTCAACGCCCTCACCGCGCTCCTCCGTAGTGTCGACCTCGGCATCGACGCCGGCAGGCCTATGACCAACCCTCAGATCACCGAGATCTCCCACCGGCGCACCCGCCCGCGACGAGGCACTCGTTGCTGCCACCGCCCGTGCGGAGGCTGTCCGGCTCGGCAAGCATCACCGTCCTCGATGCCGAGGTCAAGGACAACCACGCCCGCACCACCGAGCTCCTCGAGTACAGCACCGCGGCGCCCCTGCTCGAGGAGACCGGCATCGGTCCCGTTCCCGCAGCTGTGGTCTACACGGCGTGGTCGCATCTGGGCCGCGTGCGCTCAGAGGCCGCGTTCGCCGCCCTCGCCGGCGTGAACCCCATTCCAGCATCATCCGGGAACACCGCAAGGCACCGCATCAACCGGGGCGGCGACAGGCGCCTCGACAGGGCGTTGCCTATGGCCACCGTCGTCCGGGCTGTCCATGACCCCGCCACCCGTGCCTAAGCCGAGCGTGCGCCGGAAGGCTGACGGGACGACACCACGCGAGATCCGGCGGTGCCTCAAGCGCTACCTCGCCCGCCACCTCTATCGCGCTCTCAACGCACTCACCGCCTCCGAGGAAACCATCCCGACGCGCCGGGGCACGCATCGGTTACGTCGGCGTCGGACATGAAGCTGACGTATGGGTTGAGGAAGGTGAAGAGCGATTCGCGGACCTTCGGTCGTTCCGACCGATCACGAAGGACGCGTCGTTAGTGCAGACTTCAAACACAGACGAACCGTGAATCCGTTGCCACGCTACAGGGAGAGGCGCTCCCAAAGGTTCCGTCAGATAACTGAGAGGTCCTTCCGAAGGCCCTGTAAACAAGTAAGGCCACCAATGTGGTGGCCTTACTTGTCTAAACTAACCTGTCTTGGATAGATGACCCAGTCGTTTGTAGAGCCAGGATAGAAGGGACGACCCAAGGTCCGGGCCGACCCCATCCCGGGAGTCGCATCCTATTCGGCGTACAGGTGCACGATTTCCGGGGGAACGCGAAAGCCCTTCGCCTGCGGATGCTCTCGGGCGTTCACGTCATATATGGGTTCGAGCAACTCCTCCGCATCCTCCGGCAGTGTCCCCGAATCTCGAAGTGCCTGCGTCGCAAGGTTAGTTGGTCGTGTGAAACCCTTCAGGCTCCGGTCCTGGCCGAGGTCGTAGACTTCTTCACGGCTGATACTGCCGCCCCGTTCTATGGCTCGTCTCACGACCTCTAATTGCAGGGTTGCCCGCGAGCCGGCCAGCAGATCTAGGGCCCTTTCCACAAGATCATTTGTCCACCCGGAGCTTTCAACCTTTTCGGGCGCAGTGCCAAGGCCCGCCTCAACCGAGTTGATAGCTGCCATCAATTGGTTGAGACGGCCCGTCGACCATCCAGTGACGTTGGTAACGACGTGAATCTCAGCAAATCCACTTTGAATATCGGCCATGGAATCTCTCCTAGTACCCCTGTGATTTGGACAAAGCTGAGCCGCTGTCGTTGCCTGCGAATGATCAGGACCAGCGTCAGGGGAAGTATCTTGACCGTCATTCACGCTAGGCATGACACAGACCTAGTCAATCTCAGCTAGTCCCGCCGCCGGTGCCGGCGCCGGGGTCCTCCCCGCCAAATCGATATAGACACTCTTCGTGTACAGGTAGGTGTCCATATGTGCGGCAGTGCCCTTGTAGCCATACCCACTGAGCTTCGTTCCACTGAATCCGACCAGCGGGTCAATGTAGCCGTAGCAGTTCACCCACATGGTGCCTGTGTGGACCCCGCGGACCACGCGAAGAGCTGTGGATAGGCTTTCCGACCAAACCGCTCCGCCGAGACCGTAGTCGCTGTCATTGGCGATGGCGACGGCCTCGTCCACGTCATCAAACGGCATGATGGACAGAACCGGGCCGAAAATTTCTTCGCGAGCGATTCGCATTTCATTGGTCACGCCCCCGAATACGCTCGGCTGCATGAAGTATCCGTTCCCCAGATCACCCTCGAGCCGTTGGCCGCCGGAGAGCAGTTCAGCCCCTTCAGCCCGGCCGAGATCGATGTAGGACAGTACGCTGTCCAACTGGGTCTGGGAGATAACCGGGCCCAGGGTGGCCGTGGTGTCCAAGCTGTGCCCGACTCGCAGGGTCCGCATGAACGCCAGCAGCCGTTCGGTGAACTCCTCAACGATGGGCCGTTGAACCAGCACCCGGGTGCCGGCGAAACAGATCTGGCCGGAGTTGGCGAAAACACCCATGGCTGCTCCGGGCACCGCCTTGTCCAGATCCGCGTCCGCGCAGACGATGTCTGCCGATTTGCCGCCCAGTTCCAGCTGTAGCTTTTTGATGTTTACCGTGGACGCCTGAATGATGCTGCGGCCGGTCTGAGTCGATCCGGTGAAAGCGATGCGGTCAACGTCCGGGTGGGCCGCCAGCGCATGACCAGCTTCCCTGCCCGAGCCAGTGACGACATTGATCACCCCCGCCGGCACTCCGGCTTCGAGCAGGATTTCGGCCACCCGCAGCACCGACAGCGAAGCTTCGGAGGCCGGCTTCAGTACAGCGGTGCATCCGCTGGCCAGAACTGCCCCGATGATCCAGAACTGGCTGTTGAGCGGGCCGTTCCAAGGGATGATTCCGCCAATCACCCCAACCGGAGCCTTTAGCGTCATCGTGGTGACGTTGCCGGGAATGCCATTCATCAGCGTCTCACCGCTGATGCTCGTCGCCTGCGAAGCAAAGAAGGAGAGCATCTTCATCAAGGAGGCCTTGGTGTTGCGCAACCTCGAGACGGGGGCGCCCATGTCCATGGCCTCGATCTGGACCAGTTCCTCGAATCTTTCGTCCATGACCTGGGCGACCCGGGTCAGCAGAGCCTGGCGCTCGTAGGGGCTCCAGGTACTCCACTGACCCTTGAAAGCCTCACGGGCAGCCAAGACCGCACGATCGACGTCGGACTGGTCGCCGGCGGCAAGGCGCGCCAGGACTTCACCGGTCGACGGACTGACGGTTGTCATTGTCATCCCGGACGCGGCCGGGACGTTCTGGCCGCCGATGACGAGTTGGTGTACGTCGCGGGACAAGAAGCCCTGGGCCTGCTCGGACGGAGCGAACTTCTGCTGGGGTGTGGTGGTCATTGTTTTCCTCTCACCTGACCTTTGACATTCCGTCGATTAGAAATGGAAAACGCCTGCCAACCCTGCGCAGAACGAACCATTCGGCGACTCTTGGCAGCGGACAGGCAATCCATTGGGTTGCAAGAGAGATCGCACGCCTTCACGGGCGGGTCGCGGAGATCTGGATGGCCGCCATGACTGCCGGCACATCGCCCTTGTTTCGCCAAGCGTGTTTGGTGCCCCGCTGGACGAGTGTGTCACCAGGCTTGAGCAGGGTCTCTCCAGTCTCGAGAATCGCCCAAAGCTCACCGGAGATGATCGTGACGATATCGACGGTCTCCGTGGTGTGCATGCCGGGAATATCCGTGGCGCTCGTCGACTCCGAGGCGGCCGCATTCGCCAGCGCTTGCGCGTAACCTGCCTCGTAGTCCCACTCGTTATCAGGCGGGAACGCGGTGAGGTTGTAGGTGTAGCCCAACGGCGGTGGGGGAATGACGGCGACCTCGGCGAGGGTGTTCTCGGCCAGGGCTGAACCGGGGACTTCCTTGGCCTGCCAGATGTCGTTACGCATGAAGGCGTCGGTGACGAGACGGGTGTCGGTAAAGTCGTCACTGACGATCGTTGACCGCCCCTGGTCGTCCAAGCCTGTCACGACCCGTCGTGCGCGTAGGTCGCGGTATTCGCCTGCCATGATGTATTCCTTTCGGTTGTGGTGCGTGTGGGTTTCAGAAACGGGCTACTCGTGCTTTTGTTCGGGTAGCCGGTGAGAGCCGGTTGTGTGGTTTGCGAGCCCCCGTAGGATGCGGCGTTCTCAACCGAAGAATGTTGGGAACGCGTATCCAGACTGGCTGACTAGACATGTGCCTTCTGTTCCGTGCTTCCTCTAGAACGCTTGCCAGTTCGGCCTGCACCGTTCCGCAGGCGCTCCACTCCCACGTAGGCGGCCACCGCGATGATCAAAATGGCTCCGTAGAGGGTCTGCTTAGCCCCGTCGGGGATGCTGAGCAGTGGCGTCGCGTTGTCGATCAGGGAAAGGAAGAGCGCGCCAAGAACAGCGCCAATGAAGGAGCCGCGGCCCCCGGTGAGCACCGCGCCGCCGAGGAAAACCGCGGCAAAGCAGGGCAGTGAATAGCCGGAACCCACATCATTAGTACCGATGCCGGTGAGCGAGGCAAGGCAGATGCCGCCTGCTACTGCTCCGATTGCGCAGATGATCAGACCCGCCGAGCGAACCAGGACCGAACGCCGCCCGACGCGGTCGCTTGACTGCGAGTTGAACCCGACTGCGCGGAGCGCGAGCCCACCGCGGGTGCGATATAGCCAGAGCTCAAGGGCGACGGTGAGGACTACGAGAATTATGAACGGGGCCGGGATAAAGCCCACGCCCATGCTGAAGGCCGTGCCCAGATCAGGAGCGATCAGGCCACCCGGCTGGGGCCGGAGAACGATGGCGATACCCTGAATGATGCCAAGCGTCGCAATAGTCGCGACGATTGGGTTGACCTTGAGGGGTCCGATAAGGAGCGCGTTCAAGGCACCCACGAGTCCCGCTGCAAGAAGGACCAGAGGCACAGTGACAAGCATCGATCCGGCACTCAGATTGGGAAGCGTCATCGACGCTAGAACCACGGTGAGACTCATCGTGGCACCCACAGATATGTCGAAGCCTCCCGATAGCAAAGTGAACTGTTGTCCCAGCGCGACGAACGCGAGGGGAAGGCACAGGAGCATCAGGTTGGCCAGGTTCGGTCCCGTCCAAAATACGGGCGAATGAGCGCCTGTGTATATCGCTAGGAGCGCCGAGAGCAGAAGCAGCACGATAATTGGGACGTAGGGGGTCACTCGGCCCAGCGACCGGGCGAGCCACCCCGACCCAGCTGCCCCTGAGTCCGACCGCTCCGCTATTCCGCCAGCGCTCACGAAGCTACGAACGATCTCTGCCTCGGTTGTCGGTCCGACTAGTTCGGCGCTGATTTCTCCCCGCGACATGACGTAAACGCGGTCGCACAAGCCAGCCAATTCGGCTGAGTCCGACGAGTTTACGAGCACGGCAGTACCGTCCTCGGCGGCCTCTGAGAGCATCCTATAGATGTCCATCCGGGCACGTGCGTCAACACCTTGGGTCGGCTCGTCAACAACCAGGACTTTTGGCGTTCGCAGGGTTGTCCGTGCAAGAACGATCTTTTGTTGATTACCCCCGGAGAGTGCGCTGATCGGCTGGAACGGCGAGGCCGCGACAATACCGAACTGAGCTGCCGCGCGGTCCCAAGCGCCCTTCAACCTCCGGAGCAGGGCGAGGCCGCCCGGCCCGTTGGCTGCGCCGGACTGAATTGTGAGGTTATCCATCACGGGAAGTGGACCGTAAACAGACTCCGCGGCCCGATCACCACTCTGAAAATTGATGCCTGCATGCAACGCAGTGGCTGGATTGGGCTTAGTAAGCACCTCACCGTCGACACAGATGTCGCCGTCGCTTCGACCGATTCCGATGAGCCCCCGCAGCAATGCCCGCTGACCGTTTCCTTCCGCGCCGGCGACCCCAACAATCTCACCACCCTTGACTGCGAGGGACACAGGGCCGAAGTCGGACCCGGCAAGGTCCCGAACCTCGAGACGCGGCCTGGGCGAGGGCTGATTGCTACGCTGAGGAAACTCCAGTTCGGTTGGTGCGCCAACCATGAGCTCCACTATGTCGTCGACATGCCAGTCGCGGGACCTGTGGGTTCCCTGGATGACGCCGTCACGGAGAACGGTCAGCCGATCGGCAAGGCGACGAACCTCCTCCAAACGATGGCTGACGTAAACAATGGCAGTGCCCTCGTCTCGTGCGGTTCGCACCAGTTCCTCTAGGTGAGCGGCCAGCCTCATATCCAGCGCTGCTGTGGGCTCGTCAAGGAGCAAGACGCGGGGGCGATGGCTCATGGCTCGAGCTACCTCAAGGAGTTGACGCGCCCCCGGCCCGAGCGCGGAGACAGTGGCCGACAGATCGAAAGGCAGCTGGTAGGCGGCCAACAGGTTCCTCAAGTCGCCGGGCCGCTTTTTACCGACGGCGTCGAAGGACAGTGCGACATTCTCTGCGACTGTCAGCTCGGGCACAAGCGAAGTGTCCTGATATGCAGTCTCAAGGCCTAGGCGCCGGGCCTGTCTGATACCCCCTCGCGTCAGGGACCTTCCTTCGATAAGCACTGATCCGCTATCCGGCGTCAAGACACCAGCGGCAATCTTAATCAGTGTCGACTTTCCTGAGCCGTTCTCTCCGACGAGCGCGTGCACCTCGCCAGGCTGGCAATCAAAGTCGACATCCGTTAGAGCTCTAACACCAGGGAACGACTTTGACACATTAGTCAGAACGAGAGCCGAATCAGTGTTTGACGAAGTCAGTGTCCCGCCATCCGGAGTCACCATAATTTGTTCTTTCATCATTAGCAGTTCTCCCCTACGTGGGTAGGTCCACGTAGTTATTTGGGTCGCCGGTCGGGTTTCCTAGGATCTGAAGCCCGACCGGCTCCGGATAAACGGCTCAACCGGCAGAGAGAGCCAGTTTGGCCAGCTCAGGGCTGAGCAGGGTTGGTAGCGGAACGTTCGACGGCATCCCCGACACGTTTTGGTCACGAATGTCAGCGAGCGCGACTACCGGCACGGGTGCGAGAACTTTGTTCGGGACGTTCACACCCAGCTTGATCTCGATGCCGGCGGTCACTCCCATACGGGCGTACCAAACATGGCCGTTGGATACGTAGTTCGCTGAGTTAAGGCCGGCTTTTTTCGCGTCGTCGGCCACGTCGAAAGCAGAATAGTTGGCGGTGTCGACAAATGAGGCGGGCGGAGTCTTTCCAGCGTTGATATAGGGCCGCAGGAAGGCATCAGCGCTGTAGTCATAGAACATCGCTGACACATCCTTACCCGAGGCAAGAAGCTCATTGGCTGCCTGTGTCTCCCCCTGCCCTGTCCACTGTGTGAATCCGGACACGGCCTGGTTCCAGCCAGCCGCTTTCAGTTCTTTCTCTGCACAGGGCTGCCATTCAGCGGCGTTGGCATTTCCCGGGACGCCGGTGTAGAACGCATATGACTTCGAGCCAGTTCCTGCCCCGGCCACAATCTTCTTCGCAGCGTCGGTGCCGATACCGCACAGGTCGTAGGGAAGTTGTGCCGAGACCATTTCCGCCGCCTCGGGGGGAAGGGGCGAGTTTGCAGTGACAAAGGTGATGCCAGCGGCCTTCGCTTCCCTCGCCGCCGGCAGAATCGCGGCACCGAAAACCGGGTCTTCGACAATAATGTCGACCTTTTGGGCGATGAGGCTTCGAAGGTTGGCCAGTACTTCGGCAATGTTTCCGCTTGACGAGCTGGTGAAGATAATTCGCTTGACCTGGGGGTAGGCAAGGGCCTGGGCCGTCGCTTCAGCCCGGCGGGTGCTCCACACTGGATTGTTCGTAAAGTCGGCGTTGATCGCCACGGTCAGGGTTCCCTGCCCAGTGTCACAGGAGCGCTGCCTCAAGCAGGTCTTGAGTAGCTGCAGCTGGGCGTCAGTTAGTGGCTTTGACGCCACTGCGAACGCGTCGGCCACGATCGGGGGAAGCTCAGAGGCCGGCACATCGGCCAGGAGCGCCTTCTTCGCTGTCGCTGCAAGTTGTTTGGAATCCACAGAGGACGCGGTGATCAGATCCTTGGGGACACCGTGCGAGACGGTGCCGGTAGTGCTGGCCCCCGTCGTGCTCGAACAGCCGGTGAGGATTGTGGCAAACACAGCGCCGGCCACAATGGTCATCGAGAAGCGGGTCCGTCGGATTTCAGTCCAACCCGCGCCAGTAGTTTTCATATTGTCTCCTTGATATTAAGTGGCGGGGTCGTCTTCGACTCCACGCCCTGTTCACGGTTTGGTCCGCCGCCTCGATGGATACCGCGGTTGCTCCAGCGCAAGCCGGAGAGTGCGAATTGCCCGAGGGTGATCGCCGATACCGCGAGGACAAGGGCGACACCCTGTGCCACGACCCGGGGGCCGGCGGCGAACCCGTAGATGGAAAGAGCTTGATCGAGCAGTTGCAAAAACAAGCAAGCACACAGCACACTGGCCGTGCTGGATGGGCCACCGTTGAACGCTGTACCTGCAATAGCGACCGCGGTGATGGTGGCGAGTTGGTAGGGCGTGCCTACCGAGGTGTCCGGCGTCCCGACAATACCCGCCACCAGGACGCCGGCGAGGCCGTAGAGGAGTCCGACGCCGCCGAAAGTAAAGAATTCGACGCGACGGACTTTGATGCCGTGAAACCGCGCCGCCCGCCTATTTGCCCCAATGGCGCCAACTTGCCGGCCACCGCGGGTCTTGGACAGAACCAGTGCGATAGTGACGCCGACCGCGACCGCAACGACGAAGGAGCCGTTGAGGCTCAGAACGGACCAGCGGGTGAAATTCTGCAGGTCTGCGGGTGCCAGACCGGTGAGGGAGAAGGACGTGCCGGTCCATAGCACCACCGCGCCGGTTACGATTCCGAAGGTGGCCAATGTGACGATGATGGCGTTCAAGCGGATGACAGAGATGAAAAACCAATTCAAAAGGCTGATCACGACGGCGATCGCGAGTGCTCCGCCGACAACCGCTAGGAGATTCGACCCCGGTGTTCCGTAGTGCACCACTACTCCTGCAGAGCATGTGATTACGGCAGGAAGCGAAAGGTCGATCGCACCGAGCATTACGACAAGCATTTGCCCGAACGACGCAAGTGCCAGCACTCCAGCGAGCGCCGTTGCGACCCGTAGGCCATCTGGTCGTAGTGCAACCGGAACAACGAGGGCAATTACCAACAGGGCAAGCACCAACGCTCCCCAGCTTGCTATGTATCGCCCGGGAAACCGATACTTTAGATCGGTGATTAGGCCGGAAGGCGCCGGCGCCCGGCCCGGCTGGGATAACGGAGTTTCCGAGTCCCGCCGCTCGGTCACTTCCGAGATAGGTTCGTATTTGTGCACAATGTACCTTTTCTTTTCAGCGTCAAGCGCTTTGCGAGTCCGTCGATCTCGGGCTGTGGCGCCGAGTTCGCGAAGCGGCAAGAGACATCGGCGTCCCTAGACTGAAATTTTCGGTTGTGAATGTGAAGAACGGACGGCCGCATGTCATCCTCACCCTTGTCGGAGGACGGTTATGCCAGACCTATGGGGTCGCAGCCTGAGCGGTAGGTGCTCAGGCCTTTACCGCCTCATCCTGCTCGAGGGCGGCGAACAGCGGTGCATTGTCCACGTAGACCTGCTGATCCACGAACTTTCCGTCGACCATCCTGCACACCGAGCAAGCCGGGATGGTTAGGGAGCTTCCATCGAGGAGCGTCCAGGTCGCGACAGACTCGAAGATCAGGACGCCATCGCCTTCCTCCCAGGCTGCGACGACGTCATGATGCAGCGTTTCGATCTGTTCGAGCAGGCCGGAAAGCGTTGCAACGAAGGCGTCCGCGCCCTGGAGTTTTGGAGCGTTAGCGAAGGTCACCGTCATGTCGTCGGTGTAATAGGCCCTGCAACGCTCCAAGTTCTTCGCCTCCATAGCGGCGTAGTACTGGGTCAAGAATTCGATTGTTGATTCGCTGGCACGCACCAGGTCCTCCTTCATTGCGAGCGGTAGTTTTGCAAGGGATTGATTAGCGTTCGCCAAAATGGCCCGTGGACATTCCCCCATCGACCGACAATGCATGGCCGACGACGAACGACGCCGCGTCGGAGCACAACCACAGCACGGTCGCCGCGATTTCTTCGGGACGGCCCATACGCCCAATGGGCTCCATTGTGATCACAGCAGCACGCCCGTCTGAGGTGCCACCCGTAACACGGTCCATCATCGGGGTGTCGACGATGCCGGGACAAATGGCGTTTATACGCACATTTTCCGGCGCATAATCGAGGGCAGCGGCCTTGGTGAGACCAACCATGCCGTGCTTTGCGGCGGTATAGGCGGCCTGCCCCTTGAACCCGACCAGTCCAGCGGCGGAAGAGTTGTTGACGATAGCGCCACCGCCGTTGGCAAGCATAAGGGGGATCTGGTGCTTCATGCTGAGAAAGACCCCCTTCAGACTCACACTCACAATGCGGTCGAACTCAGCGTCAGAGATCTCAGCGGTTGCGATGAGCCCATGCTCGAGGCCAGCGTTGTTGAACGCCGCATCGAGACGTCCGTACGTCGCGACCGTATCTTCCAGCGCGGCCTTTACGTCTTCGCTCCGGGTTACGTCGCACCGCACAGCAATTGCCTCGCCGCCCTGTTCCTTGATGAGGTCTACGGTGGCCCGGGCGGACTCTTCCGACAAGTCAACGACCACCGTACGCGCCCCAGCTGCTGCAAAGGCGAGTGCGGTGGAACGGCCCATGCCGCTGCCGCCACCGGTCACCATTGCAACCTTGCCTGAAAAATCCTGGGTAGCCATACTGTTTGCTTCTCCATCCAACGCCGCCTGCCTCTATCGAGGAGAAGCCGACGTACTCGATTCTGGTGAGAGGGCTGATGCCCTTGCAACGCCCGTGACCTCAATCACAGTTCGCTAAGTCCCATCATGAAGCGTGAACAGAGTGACCCGCAAATGACTATTTGTGATGGGTCCATGATTTCCCCTCATCGCTTCAGTTGCTTGTGCTGCCGGAGGCCGAACCTTCTCTGTCGGATCCATTTTGCGCCTGAATCGCGCGCCAGACATGGGACATAGTTGCCCCAAGACGCATGTGTTCAATTGATGAAGGCATCAATAGTTGCTATTTGTGGAAGGCGGGTATAGCTGGGCAGTATGGGTGCTGTGAGTCCAGGTGTGACCGTTGGCGTGTGGCCGCTGGCACGGAAGCCAGGACCGTGAACGCGGCAGGGACGCAGCTCCTACGTGACGTGCAATCAGTGCCTGCTCTACCTATTCCCGACTCACCCATCCAACTTCGTAGAGACCTAAGTTCAGGAGGAACAATGCGAGCCCTTGTGAAGAAAGAAGCCGCCCCGGGCGGTGTGGAGCTCCGCGAAATGCCGGTGCCTCAGATCGGTGAAGACGAGGTTCTCCTAGAACTGATTTACGGCGGCCTGTGTCGTACGGATGTGTCCTTCGTCGAGTGGAACGCAGCAGCGCAGGCGACATATCGGCCCAATTTCCCGCAGATCATCGGTCACGAGTATCTGGGACGAGTCATCGCATCAGGGCCGGGAAGCGACCTCCCAGTCGGGTCCAGGGTCGTAGGATCCGGGCACGTTGTTTGCGGCGCGTGTCCTCCCTGTCTGGCGGGCAGATCCATGCTTTGCCAGCGTCTCAAAGTTTTGGGCTTGGACGTTGATGGCGTGTTCGCTGAGCGGTTCGTTGTGCCGCAGCGCAACGTTGCTATCGTGCCGGACGAGGTCCCTGATACCGTGGCTGCCCTTGCGGAGCCTTTTGCAGTGGGCCTCCACGCGCTGAAGCGAGGGTCTGTACAGTCGGGCATGAAGGTCGCGGTTGTCGGTCCTGGATCTGTAGGGCTGATGACGATTGCAGCACTGGGGGCTGAGCGCGTGTCAACGACAGCTATCGGCACCGAAGCCGATCTTCACCAGTTGGAGCTCGCGTCTTCTATGGGCGTGGACGAGATCAGGATCGTCGGCCGCGATACCGATCAAGTCGCCGGCACTTTCGACGTCGTTTTCGAGACAGCTGGCCATGCGTCCGCGGTTTCACTAGCGGTCGAGCTCGTCGCCCCGGGCGGAACAGTCGTCTGTGTGGGGCTACCTGCGCACCCTGTCGAGATCAACTCCGGCAGGCTCGCTATGACTGAGAAAAGCCTCGTCGGCGCACGAGCCCACGACATTTCTGACTGGAAGAACGTGCCGCAAATGCTGGCCAAAGCCACTGGGCTTGCAGCGATAGACGTGAAAGCAGTAGGCCTGGACGAGCTGGACCATGCCATCCATCTCACTGCAACGCGCCAAGCCTCAAAAGTGCTCCTGGCGCCGTAGGCTCCCGTTTCTCCACGAGAACTGATCAGTTGCTTGGCAACAGTACCGATTCACAATTGGCCGTGACCTAGCGAGGTGACGCCCCCAAGGTGACGCGGCGACTCAGCGATTGTTCGCATGAGGCTGAGGCTGCTCGGGGTGGTCGCATGTCCTGTACACAGCTCATCAGGCAAGGAGGTCGCATGGAGATGAAGCAGCTGGTTGCCATGGTGACCGTGGCCGAGGCTGGGAGTGTCACATACGCTGCTCAAATGCTGCATATTGTGCAGCCGGCGGTTACGCGGCAGATCAAGACGCTCGAGGACGAGCTAGGCGTCGTGCTCTTCGA
The DNA here is from genome assembly GCF_040546765.1 of Arthrobacter sp. OAP107. Classification (NCBI taxonomy): domain Bacteria; kingdom Bacillati; phylum Actinomycetota; class Actinomycetes; order Micrococcales; family Micrococcaceae; genus Arthrobacter; species Arthrobacter sp. OAP107. The sequence continues at coordinate 2,813,677 of NZ_JBEPOK010000001.1, forward strand.
TCGGACACGTCATGGCATGGTTCTCACCTCAGCCGGTGAAGTCTTCCTCTCGCACGCACGCCGCGCGCTCCAGGAGTTGGAACGTGCGCGTACTGAACTGACGCCGCAGACGGGTGAAATCACCGGAGTCGTGTCCGTGGGTGTGCTGGAGAGTCTGCTTGACGTGATAGTTTCCCCTCTTGCCAAGTCTGTTGCGGCGAGATTTCCCGGAGTCGAGCTCCGGGTGATGTCAGGATTCTCCGGCTATCTGCAGAATTGGCTGGACGACGGCCTTGTCGACATTGCGGTGCTGTACAACCTGGCAGATACGCCGGCGATGCGCGTGAAGCCGCTGCTCTCCGAGCGTCTGTGGGCCGTTGCTCCCGCTGACGTGGGGCTCCTGCCAACAGAGGACGTCACTTGGCACCGGGTGCTCAGCGGCCCGTTGATCCTGCCGATTCTCGGCCACGGACTGCGCACGCTCATCGACAAGGCTCGGTGTGATATTCCCATCGAGCCGGACATTTCCCTCGAGACAAACTCAATGAGCGTTCAGAAGCAGATGGTCCTCGCCGGGCGCGGGTGGACCATACTTCCAGGAGCGGGCGTCGCTCGAGATATCCAAGAGGGGAAGCTCAGCGGTGCGCCCCTGGCGGAGCCGAGTCTGTCGCGTTCCGTTGTAGTGGGATTGCAGCGAACGCCCCGCATTTCTCGAGCCGTCCAAGCCGTCAACTCCGAACTGCTGCAAGTCTCACGCCATTTGGTGGTTTCAGGCGTGTGGCCCTCTGCCACACTATTGGACGCACCTAAGTAGTGACTGCGCCTTGATAAATGCTGCTGTCTGGCCGCGCTAACGTTCTAGCAGCTTGGCAAATGAGGCTATGTCGCAGTGATATACACCCATCAGAAAATACTAATATCGCAGGGTTGTATCACGGCCTACTATAGTAAGCGTCCGGCGATGCACGTTCGAGTAGGAAAGCTCACGGGATGCGGAAGCCCGCTCGGCACAAGCGCATCGCGAGTTCGGCTAGAAATGTCTCCACGCGCTAGTCGCGCTGGAGTCGAAGAGGAATTTCGAAGGGTGTCCTAGATTTCTTCGAGACAGCCTCTGAAGGAGCCACGTCAGGGTTGCGGCCTTTGGTCCCGGCGGCGCCGGTGACCTTCTGCTTCCCTTGCCCAAGAGGACGCACTCCCCCGAAACCACAAGTACCGACCGACGATTCGTTTGGCGAGCCAATGTTGGCACGCTCACATTCATCTGAGAAGAAGCAGGAGATTCCGATGCAAGGAGTCGTTTTCCGCGGAGACCGCGAACTAGAACTACAGCACTTCCCCGACCCTACTCCCGGTCCGGAGGAGGTAGTCGTCGAGGTGCGCGCCTCAGGCATGTGCGGGTCTGATCTACACGAGTACCGCAAGCCCAAGGGTTCAGCGCCGAACGTGATCGCTGGCCACGAGCCGGCCGGGGTTATCGTGGCCGTCGGCGAGCTAGTGCCAACATCGTGGGTCGGGCGTGCGGTCATGATTCACCATTACATCGGTTGTGGCCGCTGCGACCAGTGCCGTGCGGGGTGGACGCACCTCTGCCGCCAAGAATTACGCGCGCTGGCCTTGAATGTTCATGGAGGGCATGCCGACTTCATCAAAATGCCGTTCTCGAGTGTTATGCCCCTGTCGGAGGGGCTGTCCTTTCAGGCAGCGGCTGCCATCAGCTGCGGTACGGGCACCGCGTGGGGTGCGCTCGAGATGATCAACGTGAGAGGCGATGACACCATCGCCATCTTCGGGCAGGGTCCCGTCGGCCTCTCCGCCACGCAACTGGCGACCGCCATGGGCGCGAAGGTGATCGCCCTGGACATCGAACCGAAGAGGCTGCAGCGTGCGCAGGAGTTCGGCGCCGCGGAAACCATCAATCCCCTGGAGGTCGACTCCGTCGCGGACGCGGTGCTCGCTCTTACTGGCGGCCGCGGGGTGACCAAGAGTCTCGAGACCTCGGCTGCCCCCATCGCCACCCAGCAAGCGTTGCAGGTACTCGGCCTCTGGGGCTCCGTGTGCTGGATCGGACGAGGAGCGGGGCTGCAGGTGGACATGACGGAACAGCTGACGAAACAGATCACAGCCAAGACTTCCTGGACCCTCTCTTCCGTGCAGATGGCACATCTTGCCGACTTCGTGCTGGACCGCGGTATCGATGTCGACGCCCTCTTTACCGAGCGCTGGACGCTGAGTCAGGCCGCAGAGGCGTACCAGTGGTTCGACCGTCAGAGCGATGGCAAGGGCGTTTTCTTGCCCAATTAGGAGGGCAGACGGGGCTTGGAGAGGTAGCCTGCGATGGCCTGCACATCAAGCCTGCATCAAGCAGTCCCCGCATGCGACCCAGTGATGGCTTTGAGGCACGAGTTGCGGAAAGTCGCTTGAACAAGTCAGAGGGATGCTCCGAGGGGAAATACTATGCGTATATTCAATCAATTCTTCACCGACAACTTTGAATCCTTCGACTGGTTGACACCTGACTACTCGGATATCCTTTCTCCCGAGCGGGCAGTCGGGACCTTGCAACGGTCCAACAACGATCATGCCGTCTTTTCGGAAGCCAGGAGCGGAGGCATCCGGTGGGCGAGTCGGCGAGATCGTTGAGACTGGTGCCAGCGCTAATTTGTGCGGCGCTTTCGACAGCGGTCGTGAGCTCATTAGGCATGCTGTTGGTGCCGTCCATTGCCAGTGAGATGGATGTTTCCGTCAGCACGGCACAGTGGATGTTGACCATAAACCTTCTAGTTGGTGCTGTTGCCACTCCTGTTTTGGGGCGCCTCAGCGACGGCCCGCACAAGAAGCGCCTCCTCCTCTGCTCACTGGCGGCTATCTTCGTGGGGTCGGTGCTTGCCGCCTCGGCCCCGAACTTCACGGTCTTTCTGATCGGACGGGCGCTTCAGGGACTCACTTATGCCATCGTTCCGGTGACGATCGCCCTCGCCCGCCGCTACGTCCCGCCTGAAAAGGTACAGGTCTCCATATCCAGCCTGTCCGTAACAGTGGCTACCGGCCTCGGTGTTGGGTATCCCCTGACCGGAGTCATTGCCGGGCTTTTCGACTTTAGGTTCGCGTTCTGGTTTGCCGCGCTGTTCGTGGTTACGGCGTTCATTGTGGTGCTGAGGGCCATTCCTAGCGGGACAGAAGCGCGGGCAGCCCGGGTACCGTTCGACTACCAGGGTGTGGCTCTTCTCGGATTGGGTTTGGCTGGCCTGCTCCTTGCGGTCAGCGAAGGGTCGAGCTGGGGGTGGGGCTCAGTGTGGACAATTGGTGTACTTATCTTCACAGCGGTTATGTTGACAGCCTGGGTCGGGACGGGGCTGCGGAAGCGGCATCCCTTAGTCAATCTTCGGGTTCTCCGAAACGCGGAGGTACTGCTGGCTAACTGTGCAGCAATAGGGCTGGGTGCTGCCCTATACATAGGGCTATCGATTTCAAGTCTCGTCGCTCAAGCACCGGCTTCTACCGGCTACGGCATCGCGCTGCCCGTGTTCTGGGCTGGATTTGTGATGTTTCCGCTTTCGGTAGGAAGCTTCACCGCGAACCGTCTCGTTCGCCGCCTATCACGCCGGATCCCTCTTGCGATGTTGCTGCCAATCGGCGCAGGCACAGTGATGGCATCTGGAATGCTGCTATGGCTTGCCCACACCCAGCTCTGGGAAATCCTGGTTGGAACGCTGATATTCGGCTTAGGAATGGGGGCCAGCTACGCTGCGATGCCGGCGCTCATCGCCCGTAGCGTCGCGACCGCAGAATTGGGCAGTTCCGTGAGCTTCAACCAAGTACTGCGAACGGTGGGAAGCTCCTTCGGTACAGCCATCTCCGGTGCGGTGCTCGCGGCCAACATGGCGCCGACCCGGCACCCAACTGGGACCGGAATAAGTACGACCTTCGCCATAGGAGCGCTCCTTTGCGCGGTGGTGTTCGCGGCCCTGCTTTTCCACGCCATGAAAAACCATGCCCGCCGGGCATCGGACGGGCGACCTGACGTTGTGGTCAGCTGACGCAGGAGCGGGTTCCGGCTGCCGGTGCGAACGCTGACCCTTGCTGGCCGAGGAATGGAACGCAATACGATTCGGACCACACCGCCGACGGTAGTTCGAGGATCAACGGCGCGAATTGCATTCAGCTTTTCGCACTCCTGCAAGGTTCGTGATGCGCCGACAACCTTCCCTTCCGGCTGGAGTTGGTGCAGAACCCAGTCGAATCTCGCACGAACGACAATTCGGAGGATGACGCCGTTCCAGACGCCGAAGGAGGCGCTCGCCCATGCATGTCTCGGGCACTGTGTTACCGTAGGCATGCGCCTTCCCACCAGTGAACGTGATCAGAAATCTCCGACTTCGTAGTCCCTCATCTGGAGAGTGCGGCTCCCTGGATCCATAGGTTCGGGTCATTGCATCCTAAGCCAAGGAGTTCCTATGGAGATGAAGCAACTCATTGCCATGGTTACCGTGGCCGAAGTCGAGAGTGTCACCAGGGCTGCCCAGCTGTTGCATCTCGTGCAGCCGGCGGTGACGCGGCAGATCAAGACGCTTGAGGACGAACTGGGCGTCGTCCTCTTCGACCGGACACGTCATGGCATGGTTCTCACCCCAGCTGGCGAAGTCTTCCTCTCGCATGCCCGCCGCGCCCTGCAAGAGTTGGAGCGCGCCCGATCCGAACTGACTCCAGCGCCAGGTCAGGTAATGGGGCTAGTTTCGGTAGGGGTGCTGGATAGCCTGTTAGGTGTCATGGTCCCGACGCTTATCGATTCGGTAGCAGAGAAGTTCCCGGGGGTGGAGCTCCATTTGCTGTCAGGAGTCTCTCGCGATCTCCAACAATGGTTGGACGACGGTATCGTCGACGTCGCCCTGCTCTATAACGTGGCAGATACTACGTCGATGCGTGTGAAGCCACTGCTCACCGAGCTCCTTTGGGCGGTGGCACCCCCGGAAGCGGGCTTACTACCAACAGAACCGAGCACCTGGCAGCAGGTACTCCGTGAACCACTCATTCTGCCAATCGTCGGACACGGTCTACGCACGCTCATCGATAAGGCGCGGGCGGACATCCCTCTTGAGCCGAAAATCATTGTCGAGACTAATTCGATGAGCGTTCAGAAGCAGATGGTGTCTTCCGGTCGAGGTTGGGCTATCCTGCCAGCTGCCGGCGTGGCCCGAGACGTTCAGCAAGGCAAGCTCAGCGGTGCCCCTCTCTCAGAGCCGAGCGTGTCGCGCTCTGTGGTAATCGGGCTGCCGAGGGCGGCTCGGGTACCTCGTGCCGTCGAAGCTGTTGCGACAGAGCTACTGCAAGTATCTCGGCGGCTGGTCTTGACAGGCGAGTGGCCCTCCGCGACGCTCCTGGACTCGCCGTAACGATACCGTCTCAGCAGCTGCAGAGCGTCTCAACCCACAGAGGCTTGAGGACAGCGCCCTGGCCCGGCTCTAGAGAAATCCCAGCTGCGTGCAACTCGTCGTGGGGAACGCTTACCTTCTTGATGAGTCCATTGGACCGATGAGGCCCCAGATTCAGGCGGAGGCGTGTTTGCTCAGTTGCAGCCGGACGATCGCCAGTTGCCGCGCTTTGTTTCTTCGCCCGGCTCCGCTTCCCTAGCTGCCGGACCTTCCTTGTCGATTTCCCCGGTCGCACCGGTCGGCGGACACCTTCCCGCCTTGGCCTCCGGCATGCCCAGCTCCGCCAGAATGGTCGCCGTGTGATCGCCGATGCCGGGTATCGGATCCATGCGGATCGTCGACTCGCGTGAGGTCACCGGTGGGACAAGGCTGCGCAGCGGGCCGACCGGCGACTCGACGTTTCGCCAGCGTTCGCGCTCGGCCAGCTGCGGGTGAGCGGAAAGTTCTGCCATGGTGCGCAGCCGCGCATTGGCGATCCCTGCATCGTCGAGTCGCTGCAGAACCCGCTCGGAGGGTAGTCCTGCGAAGACGGCAATGATGACCTCGTGCAAGGCAAGCCGGTTGGCTACGCGAGCCGCATTGCCCTGGAAGCGGGGATCCGCGAAAAGTTCGGGGGTGCCAAGCACATCGGAGCAGAATACTTTGAACTCTCGTTCGTTCTGCACACCGAAGAACACCGTTCCGTCGGCGGCGGGGAACGGGCCGTAGGGCGCAATCGAAGCGTGCTCGGCGCCGCTTCGGCGCGGAGGTTGGCCACCGTACTCGGAGTAAAAGTAGGGCTGTGTGACCCATTCGGCCAGTGCCTCCAGCATCGATACTTCGATCACGTCGCCGTGTCCGGTCTTACCGCGCTGGATCAGTGCGGTAAGGATTCCGGAGTAGGCGTACATCCCAGCGCAGATATCGGCGATGGAGACGCCAACCTTGGTCGGAGACTCTGGCGTGCCCGTCACGGACAGCAGTCCGGATTCACACTGGATGAGCAGGTCATAGGCCTTCTTCGATCCGTAGGAGCCGCCCCGGCCATAGCCTGATATGGAGGTGTGGATCAGGCGCGGGTTCAGTTGCAGCGCGTCATCTGGGCCGAGCCCCATGCGTTCGACGGCACCTGGGGCTAGGTTCTGGACGAGGATGTCGGCTTCCTCGACGAGCCGCCGCAGGACCTGCAGCCCGCTGGCGGACTTGAGGTCCAGCACTATGGATTCCTTGCTGCGGTTCAGCCAGACAAAGTAACTGGCCATGCCGTCGACCTTGTCGTCGTAGCCGCGGGCGAAGTCACCAGTGTCTCGCTCCACCTTGATGACCCGGGCGCCCAGATCGGCGAGCTGTCGCGTCGCAAATGGGGCGGCAACAGCCTGCTCGAGCGCGACTACCGTGAGTCCTTCCAATGGCAGGGACGCCACGTCTACTCCTATCCTGTAACCCGCAACCTCTGGCGACCAGTACGTCGAACTCGATGCAGAGGGACATGATCCTCCGGTCCGGGCCAGGGCACCGCAGGATCTGCGTCACCCGTGGGGTACATTCGGCGCTTGTGGAAGTACGAAGCCCTGGAGGAGAAGCTCGAACCAGTCCGAGCTTCTCCTCCAACTCGGTCGAATGGGGAAAGAGAATCGAGGCGCTTACAGTGCGTGTTCAAAAGAAGTAACAGACCGGCGCGTTCCTGCGGCGCCCCTCCTCAGTAATAGATCGCTCCGCGCTGGCCGCCACCCACCGGTACCGAGTCCCCTGTAATGGCGACACTGCGTGGAGAACAGAGGAAGGTGATGACGTCCGCAACCTCAGCAGATGTGACCATCCGACCGATAGACGTTGCGTTATCCAGACGTTCCTTCACCGCAGGCACATCCTCACCACTCGCTACGGCCATGCGCTGGAGCAGATCGTCTGTCCGCTCTGTCACTGTCATGCCTGGATGGACTGCGATTACGTTGATACCCGACTGACCCAGCTCGTCTGCAAGATTCTTGGTCATGGCTGCGACAGAGACATTGCGGATCGAGTTGAAAGCGGACCCCGTCGACCGTGCTCCCAGACCCGCAACATTGATTATTCTCCCCCACCCGGACCTTGCCATGTGGGGCACCACCGCTTGAGCGCAGCGGAGATAGCCGAGCACTTTGGTGTCCATCTCATGCAGCAGGTCTGCTCCGCGCAGGTCGTTGATAGCGGCAGACTTGGTCGCATCGGCGGCTTGTGCGGCCGCGTTAACGAGTATGTCAACGCTTCCGGACTCCTGCAGGGTCGTGGCAAGCACTTCGCTGATGGCCGCCTCGTTTGTCGTATCGGCGGTTACAGTCAACGCCTGGCCACCAGTAGAGCGAATCTGAGCGCATGCCCGCTCCAGCTCATCGCCGTTGCGCGCCACCATCGTGATTTTGGCGCCTTCACGAGCCAGGGCAGTAGCTACCGAAAACCCGATCCCTTTACTCGCACCTGTGACGATGGCGCTCTTGCCGGCCAATAACAAGTCCATAAATCCACTTCTCCACTCGTAGTCAGTTATTGCATCGCAGGCCGGGTTCGGAGCCTGGGAGAATTCCGCAGTACCGCGAAGATCTGACTCGAGTGCGACGACCAACCGACACCTCGATCCGAATCTGGCCCTCTGCGGAGTACAGTCAGAATGCCTGGTTGATCTCGATGAGGTTCATTGAGGGGTCGTAAGTGTAGATCTGATGGTAGTCCTGAACAGCCCAGCGCCCGGCCTCAACGTAGAAGATGCCTGCGGCAGACAGACGAGACTTCACTTCCTCAATATCATCTACTGCAATCGCGATATGCCCGTTGAGCCGGGGGTTGATTCCCAGATCACTCACGGCCTTCGCGTACTGAGGTGTAGATTCCGAGATGTGAATGGTGGGCCACTCGGCTCCCTCGGACGTTTCCGCTGTCTTCGGCCCTACGAAGCGAGTTCCGCCTCGTTGGTTGTAGTCCTTCGCGAAGTTTGGCTTCAAATCGGCCAAATCAAAAATGTCCTGGTAAAAGGCAATCGTCTCTTCGAACCTGAGAGCAGGGATGTTTACATGGTGAATTCGAGACCTCATTGGGATGCAGCTCCTCTGTATGTTTCGGCCGTAAAACGGAAGATTAGTGCGAGTCCTCAGGGCACCATTTATGTCCCTGAAGAGCGACAGTTGCCATAGTAGCCCGTGATGGAAAGCTCCCACCATTCACATTTTCTGATGGGAGCATTACGCCCAGACATAGATGCAGCTTCTCAGCTGCGGGGTGCGCCAAAAGAGGGGGCTATGATCCTTCGGTTATCCGCTCGAGCTCCCCGCGCACCGGCATCGTAGGCTTGATGCGTTCAAGCCAATCGGCGACTACGCCGATAACCCCTTCAGGCGTGCCCTGCGGGAGCCCGATCGATTGTTGTATCCGCATAAATGGCGGCTCAAGGATGCGATCACCGGAGGAAGAGGCGTAGACCGTCAGAGGCTGCCGGACCCCGGCAATGACATCCAGCCCCTGCTGGGCGTAAGCCTCCGTCTCTGACTCAGCACGCACTATTTGCGCTTCGTTTATCGTTCGTGACAGGTAAAGATCATAGGCCGACCCGCGCCGTACCGCGATACGTACTCCAACTCGGTCAACCTCCGTCGCATTTTCGAATGGGGCATGTGGTCGCGTTGCATATACGCCTTCGAGAACCACGTAGGGCGGAGTGAAGGCAACATGTTCGCGTCGCTTGGGCTCATTGGCGAGGAAGCACACGTCTGCCCTCCGCTCAGCCATCGCGCCGTACGCGTCACGGGCTGCTTCGACGCACAGGAACTGAAGAGGGGAATTCAGCCAGGTTGCCATTTCGCGCGCAAGCATCACCGTGATGCCGGTTGGCCGAACTGCGTCCCCCTGGGCCAGGACCGGGTTTCCCAGATTAATGGCCGCACGCAGTACCCCAGTTGGTACCAGAGCTTTCACTAACTCCGCATTAGGCACTTCGACAGTCACGAATTTTCCCTTTCACTAAACGAATGTAGGCGCGCTCTTGGCTGGCAGGAGTCCGAATTGATCCTCCCCCAGCCTCCGGGTGGTCAGCGGTGAACTCGATGCGCAAGGTCTCAATGTGGTGTCCGAGAGCAGCATAGGCACCTCGTTCGTCCAAGGGCGTTGCACCGTTGTTGGTTATGGGGGCGGAGGCCGTCGGCCCTTGCGCCGCAAGCAGTCCGGCCTGCCCATCGGCGCGTCGCCGGCAACGGGGGATGCTCCATAACTCCGCCTGTGTGCGAACTTTAGCACGCGCCAGAGCGCGGCCGGTTCACCCCGGCACCGCGTGATCGGCCGCTGCCAGGGCCTGCCGGTACCCCGGCTTGGGGAGGCCGGGCCACACCCAACTTCCTCCGTTGGGATTTAATCCTTTCCGGGCGCGGGCACCGAACCTCGGTCCCCCACCTTGACGCCGTTCCAACTCGTTCAAGACCCCAAGAGGGCGCCGGACCGGGCAGCTCACTTGGTTGATCAGGGCGAGTTGGTCATCCTGCCATCGGCATTGGAGCAGATCTCCCAGGCTGATTCAACCCGACGAGTTGCGACTTTTCCTTGACGGCTAATCCTCCCGACTTGTTGGATAAGCATTTTCCGGCTTACTGCCGTTGGCCGCGATCCGGGGAGGGAGCCCGGGCGCTTGTGGCGGGTTAGTGGGGCGGCGTCCGTCGTTGTGCGGTGTATTGATGTCGCGAGGTGATGGAGGTATCAGGAATGGTCATTTGCCGTCGAGTCTCATCACAACGGAGGATGGGTTTATCCGATCTGTGACTCGTATCACCGGCGTGAACGCTGTGATTGTCACTACCCGATGGACGTTGAATGACCAGCGTCCTTCTCGATTTGCACGGGAGCCCCATGACGATCTCAACCGACGCTGCTGTCGCCAATACGCGGCAGCTCTTCAGGTCCCTGCTGTTTATCCCGGCGACCAAGGTTGGGTGGGTCAGCAGCGGTATCCGCGCCGGGGCAGACGCCCTTATTCTCGACCTAGAGGATGCTGTTGCTGAAGCAGATAAGCCTGTCGCGAGGGAGGCCCTGAAATCAATCCAGGCGGACGATCACGGTGACGTGCAGCTGCTGGCCCGGATGAATGAGATACATTCCGGCCATCTTCTCGAGGACATTCAGGCCATTGTCGCCTCCCGTTGCGCTGGTGTGGTGGTGCCGAAGGCGGAGAGTGTCGACGACCTGAAGATGCTGATAAACACGGTCAAACTCTTCGAGCAGCACTCGAACCGGGCCCGGCCGCTTGACGTCCACGTGATGCTGGAGAGTGCCGCAGGTATCCGCAAGGCCTTCGAATTGGGCAGCTGCGATGAGCGTGTCAAGAGCCTGATGACAGGCACGATACCGGACGGAGACGTTGCACGGTCGGTCGGCTTCACGCCGACGAGATCCGGTCTGGAGACTCTGTTCCTGCTTTCCTACGTTCAGCTGGAAGGCCGGGCCGCCGGCTGCGCCACCTATGCCATGGTCTCGGCCTCGGTGCGCCATGGTGAGGACGAGATGCAAGAGAAGCTGCAGCAGGCAAGAAATATTGGATATGCCGGGGCGACGCTGATACATCCATCGCATGTGCTGGCCGCAAACACGACTTTCGGTCCCAGCAGTGAAGAGATCGAGAGGGCCGAACGGGTCCTCAAGGCTCTGGAACACGCGCATACAGAGCGCCGTGGTGCAGTCGCACTTGACGGCCAGATGATCGATACCGCACACGGCGTTACAGCCCGAGCCACGCTTGAACGTGCCTCGGAATACAGACTCACTGTCAGCCCCATTAACTAAAGACTACGAGAAGAGAAGCAATGTCCTCATTAGAAGGAATCCGGGTACTTGAATTCGGCCACGTGATTGCAGGGCCCTTCGCAGCAAGCCTGCTGGGCGATCACGGTGCCGAGGTTATAAAGATTGAGCGCCCAAACCAGGGCGACAGCCTCCGGAAGATGGGCCCACAAAACGCGCGCGGGCTCTGGTTCGAGGTCAGCGCACGGAACAAGAAGAGCGTGGAAGTCGACCTGGGTAGCCCCGAAGGCGCGGCCTTTGCCCGCGAGCTGGTCGAAAGCGCGGACGTAGTGATTGAAAACTACCGCCCCGGAGTCATGGAACAGTTCGGCCTGGGCTGGGATGACGTCCATGCCATCAATCCCAGAGCGGTGATGCTCCGAATCTCCGGATTCGGCCAGACCGGTCCCTACAGTGCCCGTCCAGGCTTCGGCAAAATCAGTGAAGCCTTCAGCGGTGCCACGAACCTCACCGGCTACACTGACGGCCCGCCGGTCCACCCGGGCTACTCCCACGGAGACCTGGTCACCGGTGTTTTCGGCGCATTTGGCGTGATGCTCGCTCTCCACGAGCGGAACACATCCGGACTGGGACAGATGATCGACCTGCCCCTCTATGAAGGCCTGTTCAGGATGATCGATTGGCAGGTGCCCTTCCTTGACGTTCTAGGAATAGATTCCACCCGCGCAGGGGCATCATTTCCCTTTGCTGGCGGCTTCATCACAGAAATTCTGCCCACCATCGACGGCAAGTTCGTGGTCGTATCCGCGGCAACCGGAAAACACGTCGGCAACGTCGTGGACTTCCTGCAGGAAGGCGGGCACCTGGAAGTCAAGGGTGAGGACGACATCCCTGTCTCAGTGATCAAGGACGCCCTCGGCGCCTGGCTCGGAACACAAAACTCCGACGAAGCAGTCGCAAGCCTCAAATCCGTCGGCGTGATCGCGGAAAAGGTCAGCAAACCCAGCGACATCACCAAAGACCCCCACATCGCCGCCCGCCACAACCTCGTCCCCGTTGAGAGCGAAGAATACGGAAAATTCACCGTACCCGCCCCCGTACCCCGCCTCTCGCGAACTCCCGGGCAAGTCCGCTCACTCGGCCCAAAACTCGGAGCACACAACCAACTCCTCAACGCACCCGCCACCAAAAACAACGTTAGTCAGGGTTCCTCGCCCGCTTTGTCGGTAGCCAGTGTGGAGGCGGGCTGAAGTGCTTGCGGGAGGCGGGCTGAAGTAATGCCTGGTGGTCCGGCTGGGTTTCGGCCTGCGGATTTTTCAACAAAATAATTTTGGACTCAACATCAGTTCTCAAAGGAGAGATACCAAATGGCCGGGACCACAGAGAAGAGCAGTCTTCAATCGCCACGCCTTGGTGAGAAGCAAGGCGCTAAGGGTTTACCAAGAAATGTCTTGGTTGCCGGGTCCATTGGAACTTTTGTCGAGTACTTCGACTTGGTGACATTTGGGGCATTAGCCTCAGTCATGGCTTCCGTCTTTTTCCCGACCTCCAATGAAGCCGCTGGAATTCTTCAGACTTTCGCGGTCTTTGCGCTGGCGTTCCTAGCACGGCCATTAGGTGGGCTGCTCTGGGGTCCTATCGGTGATCGGATTGGTCGCAAACGAACCTTGGCGGCGATCATCATCGTCATGACCGTGTCCACGGTCCTGACCGGCATACTTCCGAGCTTTGCCACGGCCGGCATCTGGGCGCCTGTCATGCTAGCCCTGCTCCGATTGGTTCAAGGAATCTCAGCCGGCGGTGAATTTCCCGGTGCGGCCCTGTTCATCGGCGAGTATTCCCAAAATAACCGCAGGGCATTCCTAACTAGCTTCCTATCGATCGCGGTCATGAGTGCACAGTTGGTGGCTTTGCTGGTAGCGACGCTACTGGTGTCGACGCTATCCGCTGAAGCAATGCAGAGCTGGGGCTGGAGAATCCCGTTCCTCGTCGCTTTACCTATGGGCGCAATCGGGCTTTACATCCGAGGCCGACTCGAAGAAACGCCTGTCTTCGATAATATCGAGCATGAAGGCGCCAAGAGCCGGAGCCCTCTCAAAGCCGTTGTCAGCAATACCGCCGGTTGGAGGATGATGGGCCGCGCCACCTTGTTCAACCTGCCCGTCCAGGTCCCGGGTTTCCTCCTCATGACGTTCATGCCATCGTATTTGACGAAGTCGGCGGGGCTCTCTAGCGGAGGGGCGCTAGTTTGCATCTCCATCGCCGTCGTCGTCATGATCATCGTCCAACCAGTTGCTGGCCTCGCCTCGGACCGTTTCGGGCGGCGTCCAATGCTGTTCGCCTGCGCAACCGTAACCCTCGTATCAGCGTACCCGGCCTTTGCCTTGATCCAGATGGGTGGCTACGTTCTTCCTACACTGGGTCTAATCCTCATTGCCATCGTGCATGGGCTGGGGACCGGGACCCAGGTAGCTCCGGTCCTCGAGTCCTTCCCGACCCGAATCCGCTACACGGGTTTTGCGCTTTCGATGGGTCTTATCGTGTCCGTTATTGCTGGGCCAACGCCCTACATTGCACAGTGGCTCGTCAGTACGACCGGAAATGTCTATTCGCCCGCCTGGCTCCTGATGGCGGTAGTCCTACCTTCCGCCATTGGGGCCTTCTTCGTACAAGAAACCAGCAATCGACCCCTGCCGGAATGACGATTCGAAGTGGGCGCTAGTTTTCCGGCAATGCAATTGGGACTGGGTTAGCAATGCCCATCGACGTTATTGCGTAAACCACTGAGAAGCCCATTGCTTCGGTTCCATAGGGCCTAACGGCCGACGTCCAATCCGAGATCTTATCCACTCTCACGCGCCTAGCATGCAGCCTTAGCCAGGAACCTCGTAAGACCACGGGGAACTGGGTTGGCAAACCCCAGGAGACATCACTTGAAGATCACATCCATCGAGGCCGTTCCATTCACGATCCCTTACCACCATCCGATTGTCGCTGCGTCAGGAGTCCTGAACAGCGCCGAACATGTCTTGGTGCGTGTCCACACTGACGAGGGCCTGGTCGGCATCGGTGAAGCCTCGTCCCGCTCCTTTGTCTACGGTGAGTCCCAGACGTCGATCGTGGCGGCCATCCAGCAGTGGCTGGAACCCGCACTGCTCGGTGCCGACCCGCTGGCCGTCGAGGATCTCTACGAGAAGACGTCGTGGCTTATCGCGAACAACACTACTCGGGGCGCCATTGACGTCGCCCTCCACGACTTGCGCGGAAAGGTGACGGGGATGCCCTCGTGGCGGCTCCTGGGCGGGGTAAGTACTCCTATCCGCGTGACCCGGATCCTGACCATGGGGGAAGCAGAGGAGGCGGCAGACGAGGCCCGGCGGGCCGTGGCCGAGAGCGGAATCAGCTCTTTCAAGGTGAAAGTCGGCACCGGCTTGCGCAGCGATGTCGCCCGCATTGCAGCAGTCCGTGAGGCGGTCGGAGACCAAGCTACGATCTACGTTGACGCCAACCATGGCTGGCGCGCCGAAGAAGCGATCCGAGCCCTGACTGCCATGGCCGACTACGGCCTGGACCTCGTAGAAGAGCCGAGCCCGGCCGAGGACATGATCGGACGACAACGCCTGGCACAGCACGTCCCCGTCACGGTCATGGCCGACGAGAGTGCACCCACCGTCGCTGACGCCGCACGGGAGCTAACCTCTGGCTCGGCACGGGCGCTTAGCATCAAGACCACCCGAACAGGGTTTACAGAGTCCGCCCGGCTGGTGGCTGTGGCTGGCGCGCTAGGTGCTCGAACGCTGCTAGGCACCCAGGCCGACAGCATGGTCGGGACAGCAGCCTCGCTCGCGTTCGGATCCGCGTTTCGGCAAGTGGCCTGCGAACCCGGGGAACTCGATTACTTCAACGTTTTCACGGACCACCTTGTAACTGACCAGCTCGTGGTCAAGGAGGGCGTTCTTATTCCATCGGAGCTCCCCGGAATTGGAGTCGGAATCGATGAAGATAAGCTCAGGCACTACCGGATCGACAACCGGTAATCCTGATCAGAGGGGACCAACAACACGACAGTGATGTCTCTGTTGCCTCCCCCTCGCCACGAGGGTGGCTCACCGGTGCATGGACTCCGGCTCTTGCGATGACACGAGACCACCGCCACGTCGGTACCTTCCCTGCCCCCGAGGCGAAAAGTTCGAAAACTACGTTCGCGAGTAATGCGCCCGAAGGGGAACTTCATGTGAAGCTCCCCGGTAGTCCCTAGCCGAAAGATGGAGGAAAAACATGGTTGCCGCAAGGATCGACGCAGAGGCCGTCGTCGTTCAAAGGCTCGAGGACCAACGCTACAGTGCGGTCCTTGCAGGCGACGTCGACACCTTCGAAAGACTATGCCACCCGGAGCTCATATATACGCATTCGGGAGGCAACAGGGATTCCCTGACAGCCTATACGGACAAGCTGCGGACGGGCGCCGTCCGGTACCACCGAATAGACCACAGAAGCGAAAACATCACAATCATTGGGAACACAGCGCTAGTCAGTGTCCAAATGAACGCTGACTTAACCGTCAACGGCACTTCCATGACAATGCATAACAGTGCCCTGGCCGTGTGGGTGCGCGAAGAGGGTTCCTGGAAGTTCGTGGCCTACCAGGCCACACCCCAGCTGCACGTTTGAAAGTAAGCGCGGGCACCAGTCCTATTTCGCCGCTTGGAACCCTCAATGCCCCGGTGGCCGCATGGGACCCGTGTTGGCGCTGTTCCAACCGAATAGGGAAAGATAATGACACTGAAACCGGTTTTCCGGTTTGTCCGTAAGGGCGGCGTTTAGGCCGAAGCCAGCCCTCCGCCGGCGTTCGTCTGCGCGGTATACGTCGGCTCGTTGTCCGCTTCGGCTGCCGCGACGCGCGCATCGAAGTGGGCGGCCAGCAGTTCACCCGAATGGACGATGTGCTGGTGCATAGCCACCCGCGTTGCCGCCGGGTCTTTCGCCTTCATGCCCTTGAGCAGTTCGGCGTGGTCGTCCATGGTTGCCCGCGGCCAGCCCGGAATGGATGAGTAGAACTGCCTCGGGACGTACCGAGTAACCAGGCCCAGCAACCAGATAATTTTGCGAGAATCGGCGAGCAGGTTTATCTCGCGGTGGAAGGCATGGTTCTTCTCTTCCAGCCGTTCATGATCGTTCCGGGCGGCAGCGGCAATCAGCTCGTGGTGCAGTGCCTCGAGCTCAGCCACGTCTCGTTCGGTCGCATTGGCGGCCGCGCGGGCGGCGAGCTCGCCGCCGATGAGGGCCTGGACCTGGAAAAGGTCCCGTATGTCTTCGCCCGTGAGCGGACCCACGACGAATCCGCGCCGCGGCACCAGTTGGAGAAAGCCCTCCACGCGCAAAGCTTGCAGGGCCTCGCGTGCCGGCGTCGTGGAGATGCCCAGTTCCTCGCCAATGGTCTCGGGACGAACTAGTGTCCCGGGCCTTAGTTCACCGGACATAATGAGACCCCGGATATGGGCCGTCGCTTTCTCGCTCAGTTGCGGGCGTGCGTTGCTGCGTTGACTTCGGCTGGTCATGGTCTGCGCACTCTTTCTGATCAATTTCCCCACCTAACATACGGCATCAGCCACGGCTGACCTGCTGTGCAGGACTGACGTTGCAAATGCGCGAGGGCGCCAGCGGCATCCTACTGCGAGGTTGGAACAACCTGCACGCGGCCCGGCCGCGATTCCGCGTATCGCGGTTGGGTCCGACATCTGCGGCCAGGCGGAGAAGTCGAGCGCGAAAGTACGCTTCGGCGCAACTGAGGTCGATTACTTACACCTACGGGCCGTATTAGATGGCGGCGTCGTTCAGTGCGGGCGGCGGGCGTAAAAGTCCCGGTACGGGGCCCTTGGCGTGATCATGGCCCGGTTCAATAACCCGGTTGTCTTGGTCGACATGGACCGCCCTTGGTTCGTAAGCACTCACGTCCCCGGCCGTCACCTGGGTATACGTCATCAGAATGACGATGTCGTTTTCATGCACCAAGTATGCTGCCGCACCGTTGATGCGGATGACGTCCGAGCCACGCTCGCCGGCGATGGTGTATGTCTCAAGGCGTGCGCCGTTGGTCATATCCACGATGGTCACCAGCTCCCCCGGAAGGATGCCAGCTGCATCGAGGAGGTCCAGGTCAACGGTGACAGAACCAACGTAGTGCATGTCCGCGTGGGTGACAGTAGCCCGATTTATTTGGATTTGAACATTGTTCGATTCATGGTGAGCTCCAAGTACTCCTGTCTAGCAGCCAAGCCACCACTAAGCATCCTGCATGACGCTGTCGCCTTGCAGGACCCGATGGGACCGGGCCCTGCAGTGTGCCTTCTCAACTGAGGATTTTAGTGGTCGTTTGGGGATGGACGTGGCGGCAGGAAATGCGTGAAAACCTGGTACCCGTCACGGCGAGAAATCATCTGCCTCGAAAAGTTGCCTTCCGCAGAAATCCACAGAAGAGAACTGTCCGGCATGACGGCCTCCACTGTCCCTTCCCGGATGAATTTCCCGCCTCTCCAAATCTCTACGCGCTGGCCGAGAGTCCGTTGCCAATTTGGTTGGAGCTGAATATCCACCGTTTACTCCTAATTAGATGCAGTCGAGTTTGGACAGCAAAACCGGATCACGTGTATGCCTGAGCGTCATAAAGCGATTGGTACCTCGCGCAAGAGGGCGGGAGGACCAGACACACTGCACACGCCTTAGTAGGAGCGGGGCAATCCCAGCACCTTGGTGGCAACAAAGCTTTTAATCATGTTGTTGTTCACTGGCGCCACCTGGAACATGCGCGTCTCGCGGAACTTTCGTTCGACGTCGTACTCGTCTACGAAGCCGTAGCCGCCATGGGCGTCAAGGCACGCATTGGCTGCCGCCCAACTCGCCTCCGATGCCAAGTGCTTGGCCATGTTTGCCTCCGCGCCACAGGGCTCTCCGGCGTCAAAAAGGCGTGCTGCTTCGTACCTCATCATGTCCGCGGCCCGGACCTTCATGTAGGCGTCGGTGATAGGAAACTGAACCCCCTGGTTGGCGCCGATCTTTCTGCCGAACACCTCGCGAGTGTTGGCATACTGTACGCCGCGCTGTGTGAACCAGTAGCCATCACCGATAGCCTCCGAGGCCAGCAGAATCCGTTCCGCATTCCAGCCATCAATGACGTAGCGAAAGCCGTTTCCGACCTCTCCAATTACGGCCGACGCGGGGACGCGCATGCCCTGGTAGAAGATCTGGTTGGTCGCATAGTTAAACATGGTGCGGACCTTGACCACCTTGAGCGTGTCCGGCTCCTCCGCCCGGACCTGGCGCAAATCCACCAGGAACAGAGTCAGGCCGTGGGTCTTGTCAGTGCCCTTGCCTTCCGGCTTCGCGGACGTCCGGGCCAGGACGAAAGCGAGATCGGATTCGTCGATCCGACTGGTCCAGCTCTTGTGCCCAGTGATGATGAAGTCGTCGCCGTCGCGCACAGCCGCGGTTTCGATGCTGGTAGTGTCCGAGCCGGCCTTGTCCTCGGTGATGGAGAAGGCCTGCAGCCGCAGCGCGCCCGCGGCGATTTGGGGCAGGTACTCCTGCTTCTGGGCATCGCTGCCGTGGCGCAGCAGGGCACCCATCGTGTACATCTGCGCGTGGCAGGCCGCTGAATGGCCGCCGGACTTATTTATCTCCTCCATGATGACGCTGGCCTCGGTCAGGCCGAGGCCGAGGCCGCCGTACTCGGTGGGGATCAGCGCCGAGAGCAGGCCCGCTTCGGTCAGGGTGTCCACGAATTCCTGTGGATAGCGGCGGTTGCGGTCCGTCTCTCGCCAATACTCGTCGGGAAATGCCGCGCACAGGAGGCGCGTCTTCTCGCGCAGTTGTTCGAGGTCGGCGGGCAGAGTGGGCATCAGGACTCCTTCGGATAAGTGGAGGCGGCCCCTGGCCACCGTCTGGGAACTGACCTTACTCAATATATTGAGGCATGGCAAGGAGATGAGTCGGGCTTCATCCATGCTTCAAACCCTTGACATCGCGGCGAACAAGCGGCAAAACTGTGGTGACCAACAAATATATTGGGAGCCCGGACGGCCACGCCGTCGCGGAGACAGCGGAAGCAAGGAGATCGATCCATGACGGAAGAAGCACCCCAAACGACGGCGGGGGAAAACCGTGAGGTACCGGGATGGACGGGCCGCTTGTTCGAGGACTTCTCGCCCGGGGACATCTACTACCACCCGTTCGGGAAGACGGTCACCGAGGCCGACAATCAGAACTTCACCCTGATGACGCAGAACGTGGCAAAGACCCACGTGGACCGGAATTTCGCCAAAGCCACTGAGTTCGGCCTGCCGCTAGTCAACTCCACGTTCACGCTCGCGCTGGTCACAGGCCAATCGACCATCGATCTGTCCATGAACGTCTTCGCCAACATGGGCTGGGACGAGGTCCGCATGCCCAACCCCGTCTATGAAGGCGACACGATCTATTCACGCTCCAAGGTCCTCGCCACCCGGGAATCGAAGTCCCGCCCGAACCTCGGTCTGGTGACCGTGGCCACCGAAGGCTTCAACCAGGACAGCAAGATCGTCATCAGCTACCGCCGCACCTTCATGGTGTACAGGCAGGGCCATCTGCCCGGCGTCGAATCTGCTCGCCCCGACGAGTCCAGCCTGCCTCTAATCGGGGACGCCCAGTGAGGGGGCCGACTGGCAGCATCACAACCGATACCAACATGGACAGCACGGACACCGTAGCGGCGGCGGTCACTGCACTATTCGTTCCGGGTGACCGTCCGGAGCGGTTCGCGAAGGCGGGCGCCGCGGGCGCCGGTGTCGTGATCGTCGATCTGGAAGACGCCGTCGCACCGGCCGCCAAGGCCAGCGCGCTAGCCGCTGTGCTAGCCGCACTCGCCCCAGGTGAAGACGGCAGGCGTGTGAGCGCGTTGGTGCGTGTGAACCCGATGGGTTCGGACCATTACGACGGCGAGATCACCGCACTGCTCGCGGCAGCCGGGGCGCCTGGTACCGGCCTGCTCGGCATCATGGTGCCGAAAGCGGAAGACGCCGGCGCCCTGGGGCAGTTGCGCGCGCAAGTGCCCCAGCGTCTGGCCTTGGTTCCGCTGATTGAATCGGCAGCCGGTGTGGTGAATGCTGTGGAGCTCGCGAGGGTGCCTGGGGTGACACGGCTGGCCTTCGGCGCTATCGACTTCGCGCTGGACATCAATGCCAACGGCGGGGACCGGTTCCTGGACCATGCCCGGGCGCAGCTGGTCCTGGCCTCCCGGGTCGCTGGAATCGCGGCCCCGCTGGACTCGCCATCCACCGAGATCGCTGACAGTGGCAAGGTAGCCGAATCCGCCACGCTCGCCCGAAACTTCGGCTTCGGTGGGAAGCTGTGCATCCATCCGGCCCAGGTGGCCGTCGTGCGCGGAGCGTTCGCACCGACAAAAACAGAACTTCTGTGGGCGCGTTCGGTGATTGGCGCCGAAGGGGGCGCCGCGCAGGTGGACGGACAGATGATCGACCGCCCGGTAACGGAGCGGGCCAAACGCATCCTGCAACGGGCAGAAACGCAGCAATAAACGGATAGGTCGCCGGAGGGCAGGAGCGTGATCTCACGGGACCGGAACACCCGGGCTCCACGCAAAAAGCATGTGCAGGAAAAGGAGAGCACAAGTGACACGTATTGGCATCAACCACCCCGGCGTCGCCAAGGGAGGCCCTAACGGTACCCCCTCTTAAGTGGGTCTCCATCAGGGAGCCCGGGACATGATCGGATGGATGATCGGAGAAATACTCCAAAGAGAGGGAAATTCATGCCTGACACATCCGTCGTCCGCGAACGCGAGACGCAGGGACCGGCCAGCGGCCACCGCGGGCACTGGGGTGGCGTCTTCGCCATGTCGTTTGGCGCCTTCGCGCTGGTCGCCTCCGAGTTCATGCCTGTCAGCCTGCTCACGCCCATGGCCGTCGATCTGCAGGTCTCCGAAGGGATGATCGGGCAAGGCATTGCGATCTCCGGCGTGTTCGCCGTCCTGACGAGCTTGTCGATCTCCACACTTGCCGGCAGCATGAACCGCAAGACTCTCCTGCTGGGCCTGACGGCACTGATGGCCGTTTCCGGCGCCCTGGTCGCCCTGTCACCGGGCTATCTGCTATTCATGGTCGGCCGGGCACTCATCGGCGTGGTCATCGGCGGCTTCTGGTCCATGTCGGCAGCCACTGCCATGCGCCTGGTGCCGGCCACCCGGCTATCCCGCGCCCTCGCGATCTTCAACGGCGGTAACGCCCTCGCCACGGTGCTGGCAGCGCCCCTTGGCAGCTATCTGGGCGCCATCATGGGATGGCGCGGAGCGTTCTTCTGCCTGGTGCCGGTTGCCATGATCGTCCTGGTTTGGCAATGGATCAGCTTGCCTTCCCTGAAGGTTTCCCGGCGTTCGACGACGGTCCGCGATATTTTCACGATCTTTTCGGCATTTAATAACCGGTCCATCGCCTGGGGCATGCCGGCCTGCGGCGCCTTCTTCATGGGCCAGTTCATCCTCTTCACCTATATCCGCCCGTTCCTGGAGACCGTGACCCGGATCGACGTGACGGCGATTTCCCTCGTTCTACTCGTGCTCGGAGTGACAGGCTTTGCCGGCACCATCCTGATCGGCCGCTTCCTCGGACCGAACTTGTACCGGACACTCATTATCATCCCTGCCCTGATGGCGCTCATCGCGGCGGCCCTGATCCCCTTCGGTGCCTGGATCGCCGCCGTCGTTGTGCTCCTGGGCGTGTGGGGACTGCTGGGGACCTCAGCACCCGT
Source organism: Arthrobacter sp. OAP107 (assembly GCF_040546765.1). NCBI lineage: Bacteria > Bacillati > Actinomycetota > Actinomycetes > Micrococcales > Micrococcaceae > Arthrobacter > Arthrobacter sp. OAP107. The sequence goes on from NZ_JBEPOK010000001.1 coordinate 2,835,615, forward strand.
CGGCTGGTGGAGCTGGATCGCCAAAGCCATGCCCCACAATGCCGAACAGGGCGGCGGTCTGATGGTGGCCGTGGTCCAGACATGCATCGCCTCGGTTCCACCCTGGGCGGCCTCCTGTTCGACTCCATCGGCTACCGCGGCACCTTCGCGGCGAGTGTGGTGGTGCTGCTGCTGGCCTCCGTCTTGGCCCTTGTGACCGCCCGAATCACCCGACAGGAGGCGGCCCGGCCGGCCGCTTCCTGAAGACGATTCCGTTGCGTCCCGGGATCCCTTGAAGTCGCCATCCGTCGGAAGACGCCAGCCGTCCCGGGAGTTCCTCGAGACGTTGCCTCCGACGCTGGCCGATGACAACGTGCGTTACTGCGCGAGCAGCTGACTTAAGCAGAGCGTGACGCCAAGCGCGCCTGTTGCGGAGTGGCCCGGGGCCGCCGTAATTTGGGGGCTGTCGACTCCACCACATGAAAAAGGCCCCTGTCCTCAGCGAAGGGGGCGGTTCGCCTCAGCCTGTTTCATCGGCGGTCGGGCTGGTGTGTGTCCGATTTGCGTTCGTCGCAGGCACGCCAGCGCAGCCACTCTGGCGTCCGGGACACCAGAAGGCGGCCCCGCTCTCCCCTATCCCCAGGGCGAGAGCGGGGGCGCCTCTGGGCACAGGAGCGGCCTAGCCCCAATGCTATTAGTCGCTGTAAGGCAGGACACGTTCTGTCGAAAGATCCCAAACCACGGCCTTCTGGCGTGTGTACATGGCCACCGAATCGAAACCGTTCTCCTTGCCGAATCCGCTCTGTTTCATCCCCCCGAACGGCACCGTCGGGTGAAACGAACGGTAGGTGTTGATCCAAACCGTTCCTGCGACAAGATTCTTAGAAAGGTACTGGATCGCACCAGCGTCATTACTCCACACCTGGGCGCTCAGACCGAATGGCGAGTTGTTCGCACGCGAGAGTGCTTCGTCCAAGCTGGCATACGACATTACACTGGCGACCGGCCCGAAAAACTCCTCGGTCGCTGCCGGATTATCGTCAACGACCTCACCCAGAACAGTCGGCTGATAGAACGCGCCGTCTCTGAGTTCCCCATCTTCGGCAGGCGCACCACCTGCCAAAAGGGTCGCTCCGTTCTCGACCGATCGCCGCACCAGGTCATCGACTCTGCTCCGATGCTGGCGGCTAATAAGCGTGCCCATTTGGGAAGACTCCCGCTCCGGAAGCCCGACACGCACGATCTTCGCGCGGGCTGCAAGTTCTTCACGAACACGGCCATAGATTGACTCATGCACGAGGATACGAGATCCAGCCACGCAACTCTGACCGCTTTTGGCGAAGTTCGAGTGAAGCACCGACGGGATCGCATAGTCCAAATCGGCATCAGGTAAGAGGATGGCCGGGCTCTTTCCTCCCAGTTCCAGAACCGTTGGCACGATGTTAGTGGCCGACTGGGTTAGCACCGCCCGACCAGAAACTGGGCCACCGGTGAAGGCGACCATACCGATGTTCGGGTGCTGACTTAGTAGCGGTCCCACGATTGCTCCGCGACCCGTGACGACATTGATGACCCCGCGGGGGAACCCCGCCTCGAGCGCGAGTTCCACCAGCCTATAGTTGAGCAGAGGCGCGATTTCCGGCGCCTTAATGACGATGCAGTTGCCTGCAGCCAGCGCAGGCCCCGCCTTCATCGCGACAAAATTGGCGTTTCCGTTGTAGGGGCTGATTCCTGCTACGACCCCAAATGGCTCGCGCAGCTCATACGAGAGCCGTTCTGGCAACTGGGCGAAGGATCGGCCCTCGATCTTGTCGGCAATGCCGGCGTAATACCTGAGGGTCCGTTCACACGATCCCAGCTCGGCCAGCACTTCTCGACGCAGATGCCCAACGTCGGCCACCTCGATGTCGGCCAGCTCCTCGCGATGTTCCACTATGCGATCCGCCCACGCCGACAACAGCTTCGCGCGCACATCAGGAGCAGTGTGCCGCCAGGACGACTCGTAGGTCTGCTGAGCGCCTTGGATGATCCAGTCAAGCTGCTCTGCGGTCACCTCGTGCAACTGGGCGATCTGCCTGCCGGTCGAGGGATTCTCAATCGGCATGACGTATCCGCCTTCCGGAGTGACTACTCCCTCAGCTGAAATGTACCCGACGTTCCGCCGAACACCGATCACGTTGCCTGTCATGCGCATAACCCGCTCTCTCTAAAACCAGCCAAGCAGTTCGGCCGTTCCTTTATCGCTTAATTCTCTTTCGCCAACAACGCATGACGACTTATATGCGCATCTCACTGCGGACACCCTTTCAGCGTCCGCGCTTGCTTGCACGTCCCGCCTTCAGCGCCCGGGTCAGCCATCAGAATCCGCCCTTAGGCGTATTACTCATACTGACCAGCGATGCTGTCAGTTGACCAATGACATTCAGTGATAGAGGCATCAACCAGTCACATACGAATTCGGCTGCGCAGTGCCAGGACGATAACAAAGGGCTCTTAGGGCAAAAATGCGCACATGCACGTCAGTAATAACCCCATCACGAGAAAACATTTGCCATTCATTCTCATAACATCACACGATGGGCTTGCTCCCTGTGATCCTAGTCACCGGGAAAGCGGTGAACACCTAGCTACCAATAAGAATCCAACGGCAGAATGCACCCCTGCCGAAGAAAGAGGCTTCATGTCGACGACGACGTCAGCAACCCGGTTCGAAAACAAAATTGCGTTCGTGACAGGCGCAGGCAAGGGAATCGGCCGCGCAACCGCAATCGCGTTCGCGCAGGAGGGAGCACGACTCGCCCTCGCGGATTTCGACGACGAGGCCAACAGCCAGACGGCCAAAATCATCCGAAACGCAGGCGGGGAAGCCATCACAATACACGTCGATGTGACGTCGGAAGACGACGTTCGCTCGGCCATCGACGAAACCATGAGCGAATTCGGAAGGCTCGATGTCGCCTTTAACAATGTAGGCAGGATCCAAAGGCCCATCCCACTGGCGGAATCGACCGTCGACGAGTGGCGGCTGATCATGGACACGAACGCGCTCGGAGTGTTCCTCGGCATGAAATACCAAATCCCGGCGCTCCTAAAGAGCGGCGGCGGTGCCATCGTAAACACCGCCTCGGGTGCGGGGCTGCGTGGACGGAGGGGACTTGCCATTTATACGGCGGCGAAACACGCAGTTGCAGGGCTAACTCGGGCAGCCAGTCTCGACTACGCGCGCCAGGGTATCCGTGTAAATGCAGTAGCCCCCGGTCCGGTCGATACGGAACTGGCCCACGTGGTCACCGGTGGCAGCCAGGACGGCATAGCGGCTATGGAGTCCACACAACCGATCGGACGCCTCGGCAGGCCTGAGGAGATTGCTTCGGCAGTCCTTTGGCTCGCATCACCGCAGGCCGGCTACACCTTGGGAACCGTGGTGCCTGTTGACGGTGGACGCACGGCCGAGTAGTGGGCCTGGATACAACTGCCAACCCATTTCCACCACCTCAGCAAAGGAGCTAACGTGGCCAGCACAAATTCAATGACCGCAACGTCCAAATCGGCGGGGGGCACTCAGCTAGAGAAGTCTCGCGCGCGTCGCGCTGCCGCATCGGCTCTGGTAGGTGGTGCTCTCGAATATTACGACTTCTTCCTTTACTCTCTGGCTGCGGCTATCGTCTTCCCCACGTTGATGTTCCCGAGCGGCACCAGCGCCGCTACTGGGATCTTGCTTTCTCTCGGCACACTCGGCGTTGGGTACGTGGCCCGCCCCGCGGGCGCCGTAGTCTTCTCGCATTTTGGCGACAAGTTCGGCCGTAAGCGCATCCTGGTTTTGACGATCGTACTGATGGGGCTGTCGACATTTGTTATTGGCTTCCTTCCTACGTATGAACAGGTTGGATTTTTGGCGCCAACCCTTCTAGTAGTCATGAGACTTTTACAGGGATTGTCTGCAGGCGCAGAAACGACCGGGGCCAGTACGCTTACGCTGGAGTCCGCCCCGCACGGCAGGAGGGCGTTCTACACATCATTTACACAGTCAGGAAATTCCCTCGGCTTTGTACTCGCGAACGTCGCATTCCTACCAATTGCGGCCCTCCCCCATGATCTCCTGTTCTCCTGGGGATGGCGCATCCCCTTCTTCGCCAGCGCCATTGTCGTGGCCGTCGCTTTGATTATGCGATCGAAGCTCGAGGAGGCGGTCATCTTCATCAAGGAGGTCGTAGAGGAGCACAAGGAGATCAAGATCCCACTCTTCACCGCTCTCCGCCGCTATCCGTGGGGCATTATCAAAGTCCTTCTGCTTACGACGAGCGCCTCAATCGGTACCATGCTCTTCACGTTTGGACTGGCCTTTGCGACTCGGCCTGAGTTCGGGATCGAGATTTCGTATACCACCATGATCTGGGCCTCCATCGCCGGATATGGAATTAATGCGATTGCTCAACCCTTTTGGGGGCTTTTTTCGGACCGCATCGGTCGCCGTCCGGTGATCATATTCGGCGCTATTACTTCTGCAGTAATGACATTCGCTTATTTCGCCGCCATCGTTGCACACAACATTCCAATGATATTCGTGTCAATCATTTGTGCTTTCTCCATCTTCTACGCAGCAGTGAATGCCGTAAGTCAAACGTTCGCTGGTGAGCTGTTCGACGTCCGTGTTCGATACTCTGCGTCAGCAGTGGGCTTCAACGCAGGCATCGTGGTGGTCGGCTTTGTGCCAGCCATTGCCACGGCCTTCGTCACCAGGGACAACTGGATAGCAGCGCCAATCATCGTCGCGATCACATGCATTGCCGCAGCCCTTGCGGCCCTGTTCTCGAAGGAAACGAGCAAGGTACGACTTGAAGATCTTGGATAAGTCCATGCCTCATTGAGCCGAAATTGCTTTCACATTGATTTTGAAAAATGCAAGCTTCCAAAAAGGCTGTGTTCCAGGAGGTGCGGCGAAGATCGAATTTCGCCGCACCTTTCGGTTTTTCACGTGAGCTGTTGCCCGTCGTCGGTTTCCGGCGGCAATCGCACATGTCCGGCAAGCCCCTCGAGAAGAAGGCGTTGGCGCCACTAAGGCGGCGTGTGGGGCCATGGGCGCAGTTCTGCGCGGACCTGGCGGACTAGGCCCGAGTGCTTCAACGGAAAGTCGAAGCCAACTGCGGGACGAATGCATTAGTCGAGCTATAGCGGGTGGCAGAGAACTCTGATGGCGGAGCGCACAACGGTTTCTCCGCAAAGCTGCTATAGGCGGCGTAGGCCAGTGCGGCCATTCACACAGGCCGGGAATTTACATCCCTAGTTTCGATTCGCAGGACACTCGCGGAAGGCACCGAGGACGTTGCCGTCGGTGCCTTATTAGGTCCCAACGAAAAAGTGCGTCTCCCGCTGAGCATGGGAGCCAACGCCAGAGAGAGGACAGCAAATGCCCGCGGTGACGCTGGCCTCCAGCCCAGAGGGGACAGACCTCGCTTGGCGTCGCACCGCTATGTCCCGGGTTGTTGCGTCGGCACCGCGTCTCTGGTGTTGTCCACACGGCCTGGGTCACAAGGCACCCGTCCCCAGCGCTACCGCGCATCCAGCATCTGGCGTGGCGCAGAGACTGCAGCCCCGAATTAACGGGATAGCAGGGAGATATAGACCTATCACAAATGGGTATTGGTGAGGCCGATCCATAACAGACAGTATGGAATACATCATCTTCGATGCCTAGCTGGCCCCTTCTTTACGCCACACTCCCCAAGGCACTGACACGAGCACCGCGCGAAAGATAAAGAGATGCTTCAAAACACCAGTACTTCCGGTTCCACCCCGCCACAGTCCGGATCCACGCCGGAGGCCGACTCCCGCAGGGTTCTACGGGGCAGGGGCGCTGCCCTGGCCCGCAATATGGAGGCCAGTCTCAGCGTCCCAACCGCTTCGACCATGAGGACGTTCGAGGTCTCCGGTCTCATGGAGTGGCGCGAAAGGCTCCGCGACCAGGGGTTCAACGTTCCTATCGCAGCCGTGCTCGCGACCGCTATGGCCCGGGCCGCACAGCATCAGGTTGCTGCGGTGCGTCGCCGCATAGAAAATGACGGTTCGGATCTCGTGCTTGTGGAAGAGGGCAGCGTCAACCTCGGAGTTGCGGTCGACGTCGAAACTTCGGCCGGGCACTCCATCATGGTGCCTGTCATCCAGGACGCAGCCAATCTCACCTTCCCGGAACTGGTTGAGCGTCTCGGCCAGCTCTCGCAGGAGTGCAGGACAGGCACTATCGCCGTTGCCAAGCTGCGCGGGGCGTCCCTCATCCTCACCAGCACGGGCCGTTTTGGTTCCACAACAGGTGTGCCCCTGCTTCCCGCCGGTCCGGGCATCATCGTTGCCGCTGGGGCCATCGGAGTCCCCGCGGGACTCGAAAAGCTGGCCGCCACCCATCCCGTAGACCCCGTTTTGACGTTGTCTTCAACCTATGACCACCGTGCCATTCAGGGAGCAGACTCCGGCAGCTTCTTGGGAGCCGTAGAAAAATTCCTGCGGTCGCAGGAGTTCCTTGCGCAGCTGGAACAGGAAATACTCCAGAATGAGCCTGACCCCCTGCTTGACCTCCCGGCGTCGTCACAGTCCGGCGCCGTACGGTTGGCCGAGTTCAACGGTACAGCCAGTACAGCCGTCGCCCGGCTGGAGCCCGTACGGGCCCGTGTCGAAGGCTCCTGGCTGCCCGACGGCGTCGAAGTCGAGTTCGCACACCTGTCCGATCCGGAAGCCCGCAGCTGGCTCGCCGACCTGATCAGGCACGGAACTCCACAGCCCGCCTCGGCCCGCCGCCTGCAGGCGCTGCGGCTTGCAACCGAGATCGACGTCTTCGAAACGTACTTGCAGACCCAGTTCCTCGGGCAAAAAACACTGTCCGTTCAAGGCCTTGAGTCCTCGGTGCTGGCGCTGGCCGAAATGGCCGGACAGGCCGCCGGGAAAGGCTACACAGAAACTGTGCTGGGCATGGCTCACCGCGGCCGGCTCAGCATCATGGCCCACATCCTCAACTGGCCTATGGAGCGGATCCTGGCCGAGTTCCTGCCCACTGCGCACTCGACACCGCACGCGCGTTCCGGGGATGTCCGGCAGCATCTGGGCGGCAGCGGCACGTTCACCGATACAGACGGTTCGTCCCTGGGCGTCATGCTGGAGCAGAACCCCAGCCACCTCGAATTTGTGTCCCCAGTGGCCCTCGGCGCCGCAAGGGCTAAGCAGGACGACCTCGTGGCGCAGGGCCTCACCCCGCATGAGGCACGCCGTAAAGTGCTTCCCGTCCTGCTGCACGGAGACGCCGCTTTCACAGGTCAAGGCGTGGTGTACGAGACCTTCAACCTGCAGCGGCTCGAACCGTACAACGTGGGCGGAACGATTCACATCGTCCAGGACAACCGACTGGGCTTCACGGCCACTCCCTTCCAACTCCGGTCCACGACCTGGCCCTCCGACGTCATCCGAGGCTTCGACGTACCCGTCATCCACACCGACGCGGACGATGTTGACGCCAATCTCATGGCGGCCACGATCGCCTTTGAGTACCGCGAGCGGTTTGGCACGGACATCGTGATCCACGTCCAGGGCTACCGGCGCCATGGCCACAACGAAACTGACGAGCCCCGTTACACCCAGCCCGTCTACTACAGCGATATCGAAGAGCACCCACCTGTGCACGAGATCTATGCGTCCACCCTTACGGCGGCCGGGCTGGTGACGGACACCTACGTCGCTGACACCCGGGCCACTGCCAAAAAGCATCTGGTTGGAGCCTTGGACAAAGCCAAGGTCTTTGATCTCAATTCTGTGGTCACGCAGGAATTCGTGTCTCGCCCCGACGTCCAGGACAAGCTGGGATCCATCACCGCATCGTGGGTCTCCGAGGTCCTCGAGGTTTCTGAGCAGTCCCGCGATGACGTCATCATCCACCCGAAGCTGATGAAACAGTTCGACAAGAAGCGGTCCCTGCGTGACCAGAACTTCGTGGTTGACTGGGGCCAGGCGGAGCTGCTTGCCCTTAAGCTCATCAACCAGGCCGGAGTCCCCTTGCGGCTTACGGGTGAAGATGTGGAGCGCGGTACGTTCAGCCACAGGCACATCGTGGTCCACGATGTGCAAACCGGAGACAAGGCCGAGCGGTTGACGTTTGGCGACGCGCCCTTCCTTGTGGCTAACACCCCCCTGACCGAAGTGGCCACCGTCGGCTTCGAGTACGGCTACGGCCGGACGAATACCGGTTCCCTCCAGTTGTGGGAGGCGCAGTTCGGCGACTTCGTGAACGTGGCCCAGGTCATCTTCGATCAGTTCATCATGGCCGGGCGCGACAAATGGGGCCGCGAAAGCCGCTTCGTGGCGCTGCTCCCCCACGGCTGGGAAGGTGCCGGACCCGAGCACTCCTCGGCACGCCTGGAGCGCTTCCTCCAGTTGGGTGCCCGTGACAACGCCCGCATCCTGATTCCCACTACTGCGGCCCAGTACTTCAACGCACTGGTCAACGCCGCCGCGATGGACGAACCCCGCCCGTACATCATCTTTACGCCTAAGTCATTGCTGAGGGCCGAGTCAGCCAAGTCCGCTGTGGAGGACTTCACCGCGGGCACCTTCCACCCAGTCCTGGCAACGGGGGCGCCCAGTGAGGAGACCCGCCGTCTAGTGCTGTGCTCCGGCAAGGTGGGCGTGGAGGCCAAAGAACGTCTGGGTGAAGGCGTTCGCCTGCTCCGCATCGAACAGCTGTACCCGTTCCCGCACGAAGAGGTCATGAGGGAAGTGGCGGCTGCCGGTGAACTGGAAGAGATCGTCTGGCTTCAGGAAGAACCCGAGAACATGGGTGCATGGAGCTACGTCCTGCCCAAGCTGCTCAAAATGGGCCTGGGCCGGTTCCGCCTCGGTTACGTAGGCAGGCCAGAGGCAGCATCCCCCGCCGAAGGCTACTCATCCGAGCACAAAGCGGCCCAGGAACGCCTGTTGGCGACGGCGGCCCAGGCTGGCACCGTCGACTTCCGCATCGGGTAACCATTCGACCCGCGTCCAACCGGTCAGAGGGGCCTAAAGTAACCAAAGACTCAGGTCAGGCGGTGTAGGGATCCTGCACCGCCTGACCTAGTGAAGGGAACCAGCGGTGTTCGCAAGTACGAAGTCAGCCGTCAGGAGAACGCAACATTCTCCAGCACTCCGGATCCGTGACGAGCGGCCACAAGTACTCACCGGAATGCTCCGGCTCCAACCCCCGGGGCACTCCGGAAAACGAATAGTTACTTCAAGAGAAAGGAAATCATCATGGAATACCGCTACCTGGGACGTTCAGGGCTGAAGGTCTCCACCATCACCCTCGGAGCGATGATGTTTGGCGGTCAGGGCTTTTTCGCGTACGCCGGCAGCACCGGCCTGGATGAAGCGAAACGGCTGCTGGATATTGCGTTCGATCACGGAGTGAACCTAGTCGATACTGCAAATGTCTACTCCTATGGCGCGTCCGAGGAGATGCTGGGCAAGGCGCTAAAAGGTCGGCGCGACCGGACGCTCGTCGCCACAAAGGTACGCATGGGTATGGCTGACGGTCCGAATGACGGCGGGCTGTCGCGGCATCACATCATCGCCCAGTGCGAGGCCAGCCTGCGCCGCCTCGGCACCGACCACATCGACCTGTACCAGGTGCACGAGTGGGATGGACAGGTTCCTCTCGAGGAGACGCTGGAAGCACTGGACTCCCTCGTGCGTTCTGGCAAAGTAAGATACATCGGCAGTTCGAACTATGCCGGCTGGCAGCTGATGAAAGCCCTCGGGGTCTCCGAGCGGAAGGGGTATCAGCCATTCGTCTCGCAGCAGATTCACTACACGCTGCAAGCGCGGGAGGCCGAGTACGAACTGCTGCCGATCGCGGAGGACGCAGGCGTCGGGGTGCTGGTCTGGAGCCCACTGGCTGGTGGCCTGCTCTCGGGCAAGTATCGGCGCGGGCAGCCGGCACCGGAGGGCTCCCGCCAGCTCGCCGAATGGAATGAGCCGCCGGTGCGCGACGAGGGCGCGCTGTATGACATTGTGGAAGAGCTCGTCGCCATCGGAGATTCCCGCGGGATCTCGGCCGCCCAGGTTTCGCTGGCGTGGCTGCTGGGCCGTCCAGGGATGTCGTCGCTCGTCGTGGGTGCTAGGACTGAGGAGCAGCTCTTGGACAACCTTGCCGCGGCCGACATTGCACTCACCGCAGAGGAGTGCGACCGTTTGGATAAGGTCTCGGCACCGCCGTTGATCTACCCTTACTGGCACCACGCCAAGTCCGCTTCAGATCGACTCGGCCCGCACGACATCGTCCCCAACGAGGCATTAAGAAACAGCCGGTCATAAATGGGGACCTGCAAATAAGGTGGGGCTCGGGGTGGGCAACCTACGGCAAGCCCGAGCCTCACCCCGTCTACCCACAAGTACCTTGGAGACCGATGTGAGGGGCGCGCTGTGCCTGTCCCTACGCTACCGGCGAGCCCCGGCCCACGCGGCTACCGCTGCAACAGCATCGGCGACTGGGGTAGTGCCGTCAGTGAGCTCGGCGATAGTACGGCTCAGATCGAGGTTGTGGGGGCTCCGGCAAAGAAAGCTGCGACGTTGTCGCGGCGGACTCCTGCTCCACGAGCGTAGGCATGCGGTATCGAGTGCGTCGCCGGGCTCGTCGAGGATATGGCTGGGGCGGACGACGGTCCAGTCAAGGCCGGCGTCGGTCAGACATACTTCCACACGTTTTTCGTCCGCAGATAGTGAGCGTAACCCTCGCTGATCTGCCAGGGTGCTCCAAGGGCGCCTGGGGTCAGACACCCATGGCGCGGCGCATGATTGAGTCGAAGGCGCGGTCCGAGAGCAGCCGGCGCAGGAAGACCAGGGGCCTGGCCCCGAAGCCGACGCGGTAGCGGGTGCGCGGCCGTCGGGCATTGGCGATCTTGACGATGGTCTTGCCGATGACCGCCGGCTCCGACGTGGTGCGCGCGTTCGGTGCTGAGCTCGCGGCGAGGGCCTTGGCGGCACCGTTGGCCATGGTCGCGTACGCGCCGGTACTGGAGGTCTCTTTGAGCTTCTCCGCGGCGATGGCGCCCCACTCGGTGCGGATCGAGCCGGGCTGGACGACCACGACGTGGATGCCGTGCTGCGCGGTCTCCATGCGAAGGGCGTCGCTGAGGGCCTCGACGGCGTACTTGCTGGCGTGGTACCAGCCGCCTAGCAGCGTGGTGAATTCGCCGCCCACGGAGCTGATGTTGATGACCGTGCCACTGTGTTGGGCGCGCATGTGCGGCAGCACGAGCTGCGTCAGGCGGGCCAGGCCGAAGATGTTGACCTCCATCTGAGCGCGCGCCTCGACCATCGGAACGTCTTCGATGGAGCCGTAGGCGCCGTAACCGGCGTTGTTGACCAGGACGTCTACGCGTCCCGACTCCCGGATGATGCTGTCGACCGCGGTGCGGACCGAGTCGTCGTCGGTGACGTCGAGGCTGAGGACGTTCACACCTGCGTCCTGAAGCGCGGACATCCGCTCAGTGCGCCGTGCGGCGCCGTAGACGGTGTAGCCCGCTTCCTTCAGGCGCAGCGCCGCGTCGGCTCCGATCCCGGAGGAGGCGCCGGTGACGAGAGCCACCCTGGTGGGTCTGGACATGTCGTTTTCCTTCTCATTCTCGTGCCTTGGTGCGTTGATGGAAGTTCCGGCGACGACGGCAGTGGTCGGACGACCAGTTCCATCCAACCGGTTAGTTACATAGTAGGCCATTACGCCTCGGCTGTCAACTGGCTAGTTGGTTGTATGATCGGAATCATGGCCACCCGGGACTCCGCCGCAACGAAGCAGCGCATCCTCAACGCTGCCACCGCCGAGTTCGCCGAGTACGGACTGGCTGGCGCACGCGTCGACCGGATCGCGATTCGCGCCGAAGCCAACAAGCAGCTCATCTATGCGTACTTCGGCAACAAGGAAGACCTGTTCGACAACGCCCTCGCGGCCAACATCTCCCTGTTGCTCGACACGGTGCCCTTCACTGCCGACGACCTCCCCGAGTACGCCGCGGCCCTGTTCGACTTCGCGGTCGCGCACCCGCAGCTGATTCGGCTCGCGCGCTGGCACCAGCTCGAACGGCCCGGTGTCATGAATCAGCTACCCGAGACCGCGGCCTCGAACGCGCTCAAGCTCGACGCGATGGCCGCCGCGCAGCAGAGCGGCAAAATCAGCGACGAGTTACCCGCCGACCAGTTGTTAGCGCTCCTGCTCACGCTGATCCACGGCGGCGCCGAGACCCACATCGCCTCCGAGGACGGTCTCGCAGTCCAGCGAGAAACGCTCGTCGCGGGCGTGCGGCGGCTCACCTTCCCCACCTGATCAGCTAACGGCGGAGGACACCTCGCCGACATCGCGTCCGGCACGCAACAGCTGCTACTTCACGATGGTGGCAGTCGACGACCCGAGACGGCCGCTCCCGGGGACGCCCTCGTGCCGACGAACATTGATGAACGACGTGGGTGGGATGCCTGCTCGCGACACGAGCTGCTCGCGAGCAGACGAGTTTGGGGTAGGCCTGGTCCGCGGAGTTCATTTCTCCAGATGGGCACTTGGACCAGGGACGACTGTCGATCATGACGCGCAGGGGGTCGGCGCCGGCCTTAGTCTTAGCCTCGACCCACCCATGAGCGTTGTCTGAGTGGTCGGCCTTGAGGTCGGCCCTTGGGCGGTGAGGGGTCGGTGGTCTGTCTGGCCTTGCTTCCGGGTCGTCCAGGAGTCCTAGGTTGTGCCGTCGCCGGCTCGGTGGTCAGGTCGCTGGTGCTGGTGGTGGTCCGCACACCCTGGTGAACAGCTCGGTCCAGGGGTGTTCCCAAGGCCAGGCGGTCGGCAGCAGGTGCAGGGTGATTCGTCGCGCTGACGTGGTGGTCCGCAGACCCCGGTGTGCTGACGTGGTGGTCCGCAGACCCCGGTGAACAGCTCGGTCCACGATTGTTCCCAAGGCCAGGCGGTCGGCAGATGCAGTGTGATTCGTGGCGATGCGTGCCGGGACGACGATGAGCTTGCGGCGGATGGTCGCGGTGGTCGCCCTGGCCAGGACCGGTCCGGTCAGGTTCGCGGCGGCACGGGTCAGGTTTAACGCGATCACGGCCAGCACCAGCCACGCCAAGTTGGCCGCGAAGCTCGCCGAGGGCAGGTGCGCCAGCGCGGAGTTCTTCAGTCGGCATAGACCTGCTCGATGATCGCGTGGCCGCGGTGGGTCTGGTCCGCGGCCACGGTGTCAGCCAGAGCTTGGTCGGTGGTGAAGAACGCGTGGAACCGTGCCGAACAGGGTGTCGTGGCCGTGCGGCTTGGTCGGCTTGAGGTCCGGGATCCGGCGGACCACCAGCCGGCCAGTCACCCGCTCGGCCTTCTTGCGGGAGGTGAACGCGGACCCCGGCGACCTCGGCTCGCGAGATCCACGTGTCGGTATCGAAGACCGCGTCGGTACTCGATCGGGGTCCAGGGTAGGACTCGATCGAAGCGATCGCAGCCCGGACCCGCTTGTCGAGGCGGACGGTGACCGAGACGTCGGCGCCGGCACGCAGTGCGGCGTTGACCGAGTCGGCACCGTAGAACGCCGAATCGGCGCGCACCAACAGCCTGGTGGCGGAGGTGACCGGCGGCGCCGGTGTCATCGCTGCGACGGTCTTGAGCGCGTCAGCGACCGGCCGCTTCGCGCCGCACGGTGAGCCACACGATCCCTTCCGTGCTGGACCGCGACCACCGGTGCGGACCCGAAGGTGGTGGCCGTGGCCAGCAGCGCGTTCAAGCCACGGACCCCGGAGTACCCGTAGCCCGCGCCCTGCTTGGCATAGCCGTGGACCTCGATGATGGTGTCGTCGACATCGACCATCACCCGCTCGGCCGCCCGGTCCGAGGCCGCGCGATGAGCGGTGCTTGCTCGGCCAGTGGCAGCAAGAACTTCGAGGCGACCGCGTCGAGCTGTCCGACGTGGCCGAAAGCGAAAGACCGCAGGAACGAGCCCAGCGTCGAAGACTGTAGGCGTTGGCGAAGACCCGACCCATCCCGCTGTGCCGCAGCAGCGCCTTGTCATCGATACTGTCCGCGCCAGCGACCATCCCCGCGACCAGCGAGGTCACCTTCGGCCCGGCATTCGCGCCTTGTCCGTCGGCACAGTCAGGTGCCGGTCAGCGATCGCATGCAGTCCCGCGGAGCGGGCCAATGCCACGACCGGGACCACCCGGCCGACGACACGAGAGTCGGATCATTGAACACTGCCGAGGTCATCCGCGGCGTGTGGCAGAGTTGCATCTCTACGAGATGCCCTTCGTGCTGGTTGGAGTCGGTCCCCGAAGAAATCCGATTTTCCCAGCCCGCAAGGGCATTCTCACCTCACGACTTGCTCATCCCACCAATCTCATCGGTCGATCGAGGCTAAGAGTCGCGCCGAAAGAGCTTCAAGCCGAATTGTTGGTGGCGGCCCAGCTGGCGAGCAGGATGATCTTGTCGGCTGATTCGGAGCCCTCGTCCGGCGTGTAGGTACTAATGGACAAGCCTGGTTCGCCGGGCATCTCGAACACGTCGTAGGTGAGGTCGAGGTCACCGACCTCGGGGTGGCTGTACACCTTCCGGCCGGTGCGGTGCTCGTGGACGTCGTGGTCCGCCCAGTCCTTCCGGAACTGGGGGCTGCGGGTGGCGAGTTCGCCGATGAGTTCCGTGATTTCGGCGTTGAGCGGGTCACGGCCAGCCTCGTAGCGGAGCATCGCTGCGTTCAGGCTGCAGGCGAGCGGCCAGTCGGCGTAGTAGTCCTTCGCTCGGGAGTCGAGGAAGATAAAGCGGGCCATGTTGGGCCGGTCGGAGTCGAAGTGGGGCGAAAACAGCGCCCGTCCCAGAAGGTTCGAGGCAACGAGGTCCTGGCGGGCGTTGTAGACGACGGCGGGCACGGCCAAGTTGTCGAGCACCCGCTGGACCGACGGGCAGACGGCGACGGCCGCCGTCGTTCGTCCCGTGGCGTTCGTGACCGGCGAGGTGACGCGGGCGAGGTCCAGAAGGTGTTCGCGTTCGACGTCGGACAGGTGCAGCGCGCGGGCGATCGCATTGAGCACGCTGTCGGACGCGCCGTGGATGTTTCCGCGCTCCAGCCGCGTGTAGTAATCGACGCTTACGCCGGCGAGCTGGGCGACCTCTTCGCGCCGGAGGCCGGGCACGCGCCGTTCGTCGCCGAAGTCGGGCAGCCCGGCCTGTGCGAGCGTGACGTTCGCGCGCCGGGAGACGAGGAACTTCCGGATGTCGTCTTTTTTGCTCATGTGTTCACGCTATGCCTAAGGGGGACGGGCGGGAGCCCAGTGGCCCCCGCCGGGTTGGTTTGACCGTGTGTTTCAGAGGGTGAGAAGGACCTTGGTGGCGGTGCGCTCGTCCATCGCCTTGTACCCTTCCGGCGCCCGGTCGAGGGGAAGCGTGAGGTCGAAGACCTTGCCGGGATCGATCTTCCGGTCCCAGACCATCTGGATCAGGTCCGGCAGGAATCGGCGCACCGGCGCCGGGCCGCCGAGGGTGTGGATTCCGGCAAAGAACAGCTCGATGCCGGGGACGTGGACGTCGTAGTTCACGCCGACGTAGCCGAGGTGTCCTCCGCCGCGGGTGGCGCCGATGGCCTGCATGAACGATTCCTGCGTGCCCACCGCCTCGACCACCGAGTGCGCACCCAGCCCGCCGGTCAGTTCCTTGATCTTGGCGATGCCCTCGTCACCGCGCTCTTCGACGATGTCCGTCGCGCCGTAGAACCTGGCCAGCTCCTGGCGGTCCTTGTGCCTGCTCATGGCGATGATCCGCTCCGCGCCGAGTTCCTTGGCGGCGAGAATCGCCATGAGGCCCACCGCCCCGTCTCCGACGACGGCCACCGTCTTGCCGGGTCCGGCCTGGGCGGCGACGGCTGCGAACCAGCCGGTGCCCAGCACATCGGACGTGGCCAGCAGCGACGGAATCAGCTCCGGATCGGGCTGCCCGGGCGTCGCCACCAGGGTTCCGTCGGCGTAAGGGATGCGGGCCTTCTCGGCCTGGGTGCCGATCTCAGCGACGAACTCTGCATGCACGCACTTGGACTGGAAACCTGACTGGCAGATCTCGCAGGTATTGTCGGAGATGACGAAGGATCCGACGACGAAATCGCCCACCTTGACGTTCTTCACCTCCGCGCCGACCTCCTCGACCACACCGACGTACTCGTGCCCCATCACCTTGTGATCCGCCGGTTCGATGCCACGGTAGGGCCACAGGTCCGATCCGCAGATGCAGGTCGCCGTCAGCCGGATAATCGCATCAGTCGGGGCGATGATCTTCGGGTCCTCACGTTCCTCCACCCGGACGTCCCCGGCGGTGTACAGGACAACTCCACGCATATGACTCTCCTAGCTTTGCTGCTGCGCGCCACGAGCGCGCACCATTGCTTCGGGTGTTTGATACTCCTATTAGACATTTAGTGATGCAGGCTGTGGGAGGCCATGCGAGAACCCCCCAGCGTTAGCCGCACCATCAGCGGTCCTAGCCAGGGGCAACAATTTGACGACATGGGTTATAGGTATGTCTTCCTCACCCTGCTGGTCGCCCCGAAACCGATGGAGTCAGCAGCATGCCTCGCATAGCCAACA
The DNA here is from genome assembly GCF_040546765.1 of Arthrobacter sp. OAP107. Lineage (NCBI taxonomy): Bacteria > Bacillati > Actinomycetota > Actinomycetes > Micrococcales > Micrococcaceae > Arthrobacter > Arthrobacter sp. OAP107. The sequence goes on from NZ_JBEPOK010000001.1 coordinate 2,852,193, forward strand.
GCGGCACAACAACCCCCGGTTCACGCTTTTACGCTGCTGGATCCAGGATCAACATCACCTCGACGCCACCTGCCCTCGGCGTGGCAAATTCTTCGACCGTTGCAAGGCAACGCGTGTCGCAGGATCGCTTATGGGCCAACAATTAATGCGGCCTTTCATCGAGAAGGTCATGCTGCCCTGTGCCGAAACTGTCATGACCAAGTAACAGGTCACTGCGTAGGCCAACGACGCCAAAGGAGATCTCACCTTGAAGAAATGCGGCAGCAGAACCATATCCGCAATCAATTCGGGGACAGGTCATGCCGCCCTCCCCCGCACCCACCATGGATAAGCAGATCAGCCACCAACAGCCGTAAGGAGGCACCTGGTGAACACCCAGCGACGCACCAAAGAAACTCACACCGAATATCTCACAGGTCATGTCGGCCGAGCCATGAACGCCCATGAACTGGTAACGAACAACAACCCGTCCATCCAGGAAGGCAAGGAGGCACCCGGCCACAGCACCGGCCACCAATGAAAAAGGCCCCCGAAGGGGCCTACAAGTGAACAAATGTCCACAGTCAGAGGCTAAAAAGCCTCTGAACAGGGAAAACACGTGCCCGAGGTGGGACTCGAACCAGCCGCTCCCCCTGCAAATCCGCCCCTCTTTCGAAAACATCCCCAATCCGGCCCAGTCCGATACCGGTACAACCGAATCCGAAGCCGAGGGTGTGGACAGTGTCCACACCCTCTTTTTGTGAGCAATTTGAGCCCCAAACCAGTCCGAGTGCGACGGCCCTTTGGGGGAACCCTCTCCACGACCGGCCGCCGCTCCGCCCCGTGCAATACCATTCCAGGGCTCAGCCGCAATCCGACGAACGACTCTGTCTGAGCAATTCTGTGTGAAGCAAGCCGAGGGCTGGGCTTCAATATACGTCATAGCGTTATCACCTCCTTCGAACTTCTCATGGGCGCAGACCACAGAAGAAGGCATGACCCGAACCTCGCCCTATCGAGCACCGGACTGCGGCAAGGCCCGGCACCTTTCAACATGCGAAACGCCGGTGACCTGCGCTTCAAGTGACCCGTCACTGGACGAGAGAATGGCGCATCCATCCGGGGGGTGATGCGCGACCGGGTCGCCACGGCTGGCGCCGGGATGCTCCGCACGATGTTCCTGGCCGGGGCTGCCAGGTTCTGCAGAACCAACAGATGCACACCCGCGACGACACTGACGACCGGCTGGTTTTCGCGGAACGTCAGCTGCTTGAGCACCTCCTCCGCCTGCTGCGGTAATACGCACAAAACGGCCACGCCGCTCTGGTCGATGACCTCTTGGTTGGTGGAGGCGGCCCCCGCTGTTTGGAAGCGCCAGCTAGGTCAGCGGAACGAGCCTGACTGCGCGGGGAGAGCATTATGTGGGGGGCTGCGCGACGCCTTCGCAGAGGCCGACGACAATTGACGAGGCGATAGACCCGACGCCGAGTATGCCGAACGTGGTCAAGCGAAAGTCCTTTCGTTGAGAGGTGGAGATGCAAGCTCCTTGCCAGGCGGGCATGGGGCGGCCACGATGCTTCGAGACGACCGAGGAACCCCTTGCCACGGTCGCTAGAGCGGTCCGACGATGGTGACGTTTCCTGGAATCGCGGCGCAGCATCACAAGGCCCTGCATCACAAGGAGTTCAGCCAAGCCGAACCGGCAAATCCCCTTTTGAGCGAATCCAGGCAGGGCGTCACTGATTGCTGGAAACACCCAGAATCGGACTGCCCTCGAACTGCAGGACAGCTTCTGAAACTGGGCGGCGGCCTTTAAGCAGTCGAGCCGCGACGGCGCCTGCCCGTCGTCGTGGGCGGCGCCGTGCATTCACCGGGTCAGGGGCCGGGCGGTTGAATTTCCCCTGACCCCCTGGGGACCAGCTGGGTGGGGACTACGTAGGTACGCGGTTCTTGCTGGTCTCCGCCGATTCGCGCCAGGACGCGTTCCGCGGCGACCCTGCCGATGTGTTCGGGGTGCTGGGCGACGACGGTTATGCCGGGCTCGGTCATGTCCGAGAGACTGAAGTCGCCGAAACCGACCAGGGCCACAGCTCTGTTCAGTCCCAGCTCCTTCAAGGCCCGCATGATGCCAAGTGTGACCAGATTCTGTGCAGAGAAAATAGCAGTCGGCGGCTCGGGGCCGGACAGTAGTTCAGTGGCAGCCATGCGGGCGGACTCCTCCCCATGAAGTCCTTCCAAGAATGGAATGGTGGTGGTGGGAATACCTGCGCGGCCCAGCTCATCAATGAACCCGCGCCGCCGCTCATGGGCTGTCTGGATATCGGTGCGGCCACCCAGGTAGGCGAGCCTGGTATGGCCTTGGGAAATGAGGTGCGCGACGGCCTTCGCCGCGCCCAAGGCGTTATCGCTGACCACTGCATCGGCGTCGATGCCGACTGGTTCCCTGTCGACGAAAACCATCGGAAGGTCCCTGGAATGTTCCGGCATCAGGTACGCCTGGCTCTTTGCGACTGGGGTCAGAACCAGCCCATCGACGCGCCTCCGGAGAAACGCAGTGACCACCGCCTTTTCACGTCCTGCGTCATCGTCCATGCTTGCTGCGAGGACCGCTATTCCGCGGGTCGCCAGAACATCTGCCAGGGCCCGGTGGATCTGTCCATGAAACGGGTTGGCAACGCTGGGAAGGAGCAGCCCAATAGACAGTGTCTCCCGGCCCGCACGGCGCAGGCTTCGGGCTGCCATGTCCGGCTGGTAGTTCAGCCGCTGTGTCGCCTCGAGCACCTTCCGGCGCGTGGCTCCCGAGACACCCGGCTCATCATTAATAACCCGCGAAACGGTTTTGATGCCCACGCCAGCCAAGGCGGCCACATCCCGCATCGTCGGCCTTGCTATTCCTCCCGTCCCCGGGATACGCGCAGACGCCATCGTCAAAATTCCTTCACCTCCGATCTCCGGACGCTACGGGTCGACATGTGTCGCACCGGAAGTGCGCATTTAATAGGGCTGCTGAAGGTTGCTTGCCAGGCGTTGCTCTTGACTCCGTAGTCGCGCTTCCACAGCTTGAATGTTTTTGAGCCCGACAGCCGACTGCGAGAACGCTGCCAAACTGAACAATATGGCGGCTAGGGCGCTCACGAGAAAGAAGGCATGGCCTTTGGGATCTATGAGGATCCCGTGGAGATCCATGGCCAAGGCTGCGACCGTAGTGATTGGCAAGTAGCGGAGGACTATTTTCAGCAGGTTCCGCAGTTGCTCCAGCGGCCGGGTCCAGTCGCTGAAAAGACTGGCGATGGGCAGCGCTCCGGAGCGAATGGCATATCTGAATACGTCGACATGCTCGTCCGGTAAAGATCTATTCGGCTCGGTACAGGATGACGGCGTTATCAATAGAAAGAGCGCTCCACAGAGCAGCGGAATTGTTGCAGCCAGGTGGTCAAGGTACGTTGTGCCTGGATGCAGCTCCAGTTGCCAGACCAGGCAGCTGGGAAGGGCGAAGACAGCCCAGGCGGCGAGGGCCCATGACAGCACGATCCTGCATTCCTTGAGCATATTAAGTCCTCACTGGTCCCCAGCAGATGGGTCGAATTTTGGCTTACTTAGGGCTCGTTGCCAGGGAGGCCAAGGCCGCCTTGGCGCCGCCACCGTGGAGGTCCTCCAGGACCCGGGTGTAGGCGGCGACGAAACGTTCATTGTCGATGAGGTCACCAAAGATCTGGCGGTTGGATATGAACGCCAGAGGTTCCTGGCGCTGGCGTGCGGCGGCGGCCATCAGGGGTTCTTTGAGCCGGTCGACGACGTCGATGGGGTTTCCTTGCTCGTCGGTGCCTTCGTCGTAGCGGGCCCAGCTGGCCACAATCGCCGCAGACCGGTGGATCTCGCCTTCCAGGTCGAGGTTGGCGCGGATGACCGGGAGCAACCATTTGGGGATCCGGTCCGAACTTTCGGCACAGAGCCGGGCCAGGGTGTCTTTAACGTGTTCGTTGGAGAACCGCTCAATCAGGGTCCGTTTGTAGGATTCGAGATCGATGCCGGGGACGGGCTGGAGTGTCGGGGTGGCTTCGTTGTCCATGTAGTCGAGCAGGAACCGCGCCAATAGCGGGTCCTGAGCGGCTTCGTGGGCGTAACGGTAGCCGGCGAGGTAGCCGAAATAACACATGCCCTGGTGGCTGGCGTTAAGCAGACGCAGCTTCATCAGTTCGTAGGGTTCGACGTCTTCCACAAGCTGGACACCGGCATCTTCAAACGGAGGCCTTCCGAGGCTGAAGTGGTCTTCGAGGACCCACTGTTCAAACGGCTCACAGACCACAGGCCAAGCATCTTCGACGCCGATTTCCTCAGCCACAGCAGTGCGGTCTACATCGGTAGTGACCGGTGTGATCCGGTCCACCATGCTGTTAGGAAATGTGACTTTTTCCGCGACCCAGGCGCCAAGCTCCGGCTCTTTGAGGCGCGCGAAAGCGGCGAACATCTTCCGGGCGACGTCCCCGTTTCCTTGGATATTGTCGCAGGACATGACGGTGAAAGGGGCCAGCCCGCGACCCCGCCGCCGGGACAGTGCCTCGGTGATGAGGCCAAAGATGGTCCGAGGCGCCGCTCCCGGTTGGAGATCATGGGTCACGTCGGGGTTGTCGCCGTTGAAGTCGCCCGTGACGTGGTGGACGTTGTAACCGCCTTCGGTGACGGTGAGTGAGACGATCCGGATGGCCTCGGAGGCCATTTTTTCGATGACGGCCTCGGGGTCATCGGGGGCGAAGAGATAGTCGACGATGGAGCCAATGACCCGTGCTTCCCGGGTTCCATCAGGATTCTTTACGACAAGGGTGTAGAGGCAGTCTTGGTTGTCCATGACCTGCTTCATGCGGCCATCGCCGGGCAGGACCCCGACTCCGCAGATGGCCCAGTCGTGCGCCTGCCCGGCGTTCATCAGCCGGTCCAGGTACATTGCCTGATGGGCCCGGTGGAAACCGCCCACGCCGAAGTGGACGATGCCCGCAGTCAGCTTGCTCCGGTCATACGAAGGTATTGCCAGCAGTCCAGGCATCCCGGGAAGGGAGCCGTTGCTCAATGTCAGCATTGTCATGCTTTCCGGGCGGTGAAGGACCCGGTCAGGGAACCCAGCTCGTCTGACGTGGGTGGGTTGGCCCCTTGGCGGGAGCAGGTGATGGCCGCGGCCCGGTTCGCATAGGCGGCCAGGACGAGTAGTTCCTCTGTGGACAGGCTGTGCAGGCGTGATCTGCCAAGGGCCCCGAGTGCGCCCATCTGGGCGAGCCCGGAGATCAGTCCGGCCATGAAGGAGTCCCCCGCTCCGACGGTGTCGGCAACCGTGATGGATTCCCCAGTCGTCTGCACGCGTCCTTGCCTTGTAAGGATCACCGGGCCATGAGCGCCGCAGGTCAACACCACCAGCGACGGTCCGAACTCCAGCCAGGCTGCCATCGACTCCTCAAGCGACCTGTCGGGGTAAAGCCACAGCAGGTCCTCGTCACTGGCTTTGACGATGTCGCTGGCTGCAACGAAGTCTTCGGCCTGTTCGCGGGCCGCGGCCGCGTCGGGGCTGATGCCCGGTCGGCAGTTGGGGTCAAAGCTGATGGTCGCGTGGGGGCGTGCTGCTTCGATCAGGCCGCGCACGGATTTGTTGCCCGGGGGCAGGACCGTCGCGATGGATCCGGTGTGGACATGGAGGGAATTCTCAACCGCTGCCAGCGCGGCGATGGACGCGCCGTTAATGTCCCAGCTGATGGAGAAGGTGTACTGTGCGGCTCCGGTGGCGTCCAAGGACGCCAGGGCGGTTGAGGTCGGCAGGGAGCCTCCGACGATGGTTTCGACTCCGTTGCTGTCCAGGTGGTCAGCGATCGTGTGCCCGTAGGGGTCCTCAGCGAAGTGCGTGATGAGTTTGGTGCGGAGGTCCAGGCGGGCGCAGCCGACGGCAACGTTGAGGGGGCTGCCGCCGGGGTGCGTTTCGGGCGCGGTGTTTTCGCGGAGCGGGTCATCGATGATGTCAACGAGTGACTCACCGATGACGGTGACCAGTGCAGCGTCGTCGGAGATGCCTACTTCGGGACCGTTCTCGTGTGGTGGCATGGCTGCTTCCTTGCAGGTTTGTGCGGTACTGGCGTAAATGGGCTGTGCGGTTCAGCGGCCCGGGTAGACGACGGCCTTGAGCTGTCCAGGCTGCTTGCCGGCTTTGAGGGCTTCTTCAGATTCTGCGAGGGTGAACTTGCCGGTGACCAGGACGTCCAGGTCCACTTTTCCGTCGGCGATGAGCTGGATCGCCAGGGGCCAGGTGTTTGTGTAGCGGAACACGCCGGATAGCCAGATCTCCCGGTTCTGGATGTACGAGACGGGAAGTTCGACGTCATCCGCCCCAAGCCCGACGAGGATGACCCTCCCGGCCGGTCCCACGGCCTTGATGCCGGAACGGACAGCCTGCGGCGCGCCGGAAGCATCAATGAACACATCGACGTCGAGCCCCTCCACCGTCTCTGTCCTGGCGTTCAGCGCGTGCGTGGCGCCGTGTTCCAAGGCGAAGGCCAACCGGTCCTCCGCGATGTCCGTGATGTAAATGTCCGTGGCGCCGAAGGCGCCGGCGGCCTGGGCGGCGATGATGCCGATCGGGCCCGCCCCGGCGATGAGGACCCGGCTACCGGGACGGATTTCGGCGCGTTCGCAGGCCCACAGTCCCACGGAGAGCGGTTCGATGAGGGCGGCGGCCTCGTCGCTGACGCTGTCGGGGATGTCGTAGGCAAAGTCGCTCTGGATGGTCACGTATTCGGCGAAGGCGCCGTCGATCGGCGGGGTCGCGTAAAACTCAATGTCCGGGCAAAGGTTGTAGCGTCCGGCCTTGCACTGTTTGCACGTACGGCAGGGGCGCTGGGGTTCGACGGCGACCCGCTTGCCTATCCGTGCGGGGTCGACGGCGGTTCCAACCGCGGTGATCCGGCCGGAGAGTTCGTGGCCCAGGATCAGTGGATGGTCCACCACGTAGTCGCCGATCCGGCCGTGCTCGTAATAGTGGACGTCGCTGCCGCAGACGCCGACGGCGGCGACCTGCACCAGGACCTGGTCGGGCTCCAGGTGCGGAACGGCCAGGGTTTCCATGGCCATGTCGCCCTGGCACTTCAGTACGGCGGCGCGCATGGTGGCCGGTATTTCAGAGTGAGCGAGGGCGCTGGTCTCTGCAGTAGGTGTTGTCATCGAAATAGTCCTTGGAAATCGAAAGCTGGAATGGCTGGTTACTTGACGGCGCCGAGGGAGAGGCCCTGGACGAGTTTGTCCTGGGCGGCGAAGCCGGCGAACAGCACCGGGAGGGAGATCACGACGGCGGCCGCGCACACCTTGGCGAGGAACAATCCCTGGCTGGAGACGAAGCCGGTGAGGAAAACCGGGGCGGTGCCAGCGACGACGCCGGTGAGCACGCGGGCCAGCAGGAGTTCGTTCCAGCTGAAGATGAAGCAGATCAGCGCTGTCGCGGCGATACCGGGCATGGCCACGGGGGCAACGATCTTGCGAAGAGTTAGGAGCAGACCTGCGCCGTCGATCTGGGCCGCCTCGAGCATTTCCTCGGGTACTTCGGCGAGGAAGGAGCGCATCATCCATACCGCGATGGGCAGGTTCATGGACGTGTACATGAGGATCAGGAACCAGATGTTGTCCAGCGCGCCGGTGGTCTTCGCGAACAGGTACAGCGGCAGGATCGCGGCGACGACGGGCATCATCTTGGTGGAGAGGAAGAAGAACATGACGTCCGTCCACTTCTTCACAGGCTTGATCGACAATGCGTAGGCCGCCGGGATGGCCAGGACCAGCACCAGGACGGTGGAAAGGATCGAGGCGGTGGCTGAGTTGATCATTGGCGGCCAGGGGCTGACGCCGGAGCTGGCGCCGAAGAACTCCCTGTAGGCGTCCAGGGTCAGATTCGCCGCAACGGAGGGCGGATTCGTGGCGGCGTCCGTTTCCGAGTGGAACGAGGTCAGGATCATCCACAGAACCGGAGTGGCGAAGAGCAGGGCCAGGAGCCAGGCGGCGATGCCGGCGGCGGTGTTGTTCCGCGTGGGGTCCATGCGGGACTTCCCGCTGCCGAACCAGCCGACGCCGCGGCGGCGGGAACCGGTAGTGAGCGCGGTCGGCCCGGGGGGTGTGCTTTGGGGTGCAGCGGGGGTGAGGGTGCTCATCGTGCTGCCTCCTTCTTGAAGAGCGAGAAAACGGTACGGAGGGCGAAGGTCGCCACAATGATGGTGCCGATGACTACCACCACGCCGGCGGCGGAGGCCAGGCCGTATTCGTTGGCGAAGTAGAACGTCTGGTAGATGGCGTAGGGCAGGTTGGCGGTTCCCAGGCCGCCGGAGGTGAGGGTGAAGACGGCGTCGAAGTTCTGCACGATGTAGATCGCTCCGAGCAGGCCCCCGAGTTCCAGGTACTGACGCAGGTGCGGCAGGGTCAGGTGCCGGAAGATGGCCCACGGCGTGGCCCCGTCCATCTGGGCGGCCTCAACGGTGTCCATGGGGCGGGACTGCAGGCCAGCCAGCAGGATGAGCATCATGAAGGGCGTCCACTGCCAGACCAGGGACACGATCACTGCCATCAGGGGTGCCTGCGAGAGAAGGTCAGGCTGGGGCGGGGTGTCCCTGCTGAACAGTGACCAGACCCAGGTCAGGACGCCGTTGATCAGGCCGTACGTCGGGTTGAGCAGGGCGTGCTTCCAGATCAGGGCTGCTGCGACGGGCACCACGAGGAAGGGGGCGATCAGGAGGGTGCGGGCCAGTCCCCGGCCGATGAACTTCTTGTCCAGCAGCAGTGCGAGTCCGAGGCCGATGACCAGGCTTGCCAGGACGACGGAGACGGTGAGGATGATGGTGGTGAAGATGGCCTGGCGCAGGTCGGGGTCGGTGAGGACCGTGACGTAGTTCTGGACGCCGGCGAATCCGGTCTGGTCAGGGCGGAGGCTGTTCCAGTTCAGGAACGAGATGATCAGGGTCACCACGAACGGCAGCTGGGTGACGATGATGAGGAAGATCAGGGCTGGCAGCAGCGGCGCCCGCCGGGCCCAGGCCAGGGCACGTTCACGGGACCTGGCGTTCTTGGAAGGTTTACTTGCGCTGCGCCCGGGGCGGGCGGCGGTGCGCGCTGTTGCGGTAGTCATGATGGTCTCCTGCGGTGCTGCGGCCCGCTGCAAGGCGGGCCGCAGCACCGGGTGGTGGTTGGTTACTTCTTGTACTTGTCGCCGATTTTTTGTGCGGCGTCCTGGCCCTTGGCCAGCGCATCGGTGACGGAACCTTGTCCTGCGATGGCCGAGCTGACACCTTGGGAGACCGTGGTGCCAAGGTCGGCGAATTCGGGAATGCCGACGAACTGGATGCCGACGACGGGGCGTTCCTGCACGCCGGGGTTCTTCGGGTCGGCGTTCTCAATGGCGGAGCGTTCGGCCTTGAAGAACGGTGCCGCCTTCTGGAACTCGGCGTTCTCATAGGTGGAGATGCGCTTGCCGGACGGGACCTTGGCCCAGCCAAGCTTGGAGGCCACCAGCTCTTCGTACTTCTTGGAGCTGGCCCAGGCGATGAACTTCGAGGCAGCGTCCTGCTTCTTGGACGCAGCCTGGACACCCCAGGACCAGGTCCACAGCCAGCCGGAGGACTTCGTCTCTTTTACCGGTGCCTGGGCGTAGCCGATCTTGCCCTTCACCGGCGATGCATCGGCTTCCAGAGCGCCTGCCGCGGAGGTTGCGTCGTACCACATGGCCACCTTGCTCTGGCTCATGTTGTTCAGGCATTCGGTGAACCCTGCCTGCGCGGCGCCGGCCTCCCCGTGCTCACGCACCAGCTTGGTGTAGAACTCGGTCGCGGCCGTGAACTCGGGGGCGTTGACCTTCGCGTTCCAGTCCTTGTCGAACCAGGTGCCACCGAAGGTGTTCACCACGGTGGTCAGCGGCGCGAAGACCTGACCCCAGCCAGGCTGGCCGCGCAGGCAAATACCCTTCATGCCCGGAGCCGCACCATCGGCCTTCGCGGCAAGATCAGCGACCTGGTCCCAGGTGGGCTTCTCAGGCATGGTCAGGCCCTTGGCCTCGAAAATGTCCTTGCGGTACATCAGGAAGGAGGACTCCCCGTAGAACGGCTCGCCGTACAGCTTCCCGTCGGTGCCGGTGAGTGATTCCGTGTAGGCGGGCAGAATGTCGGCCTGGTTGAACTCGGCGTCCTTGGCCACATTGTCCAAAGGTGCCAGCCATTTGTTTGCTGAGTAGAACGGGATCTCATAGTTCGACAGGGATGCCACGTCGTACTGGCCGGCCTGGCTGGAGAACTCCTGGCTGATCTTCGCCCTGACATCATTCTCAGGCAGGATTGTGTAGTTGACCTTGATGCCGGTTTCCTTGGTGAAGTTATCCGCAGTCAGCTTCTGCAGGTCTTCCATCTGCGGGTTGTTCACCATTAGGACGTTGATGCTGTTTTGGTCTCCGGCAGCTGTTCCGCCGCCGGCCCCGGAGCAGGCCGAGGCGGAAAGTGCGATGCACAGGGCGCCGGCGGCCATTGAGGCAGCGCGCATTTTTGAGCGCATTGAGGACTCCTTTGTTCTTCACGAGGGGCGCAGTCACTGCACGTCGACTGCTGTGTCGAAGTGCCGTACTGGAGCGGGGCTCAGGTCGAAAATCCGATTTGCCGCGCTGATGTTCCTCAACACTAGGCCTGTGGGACGGGGCACAACTAGCGTCCTGGTTGACGATTACTGATACTAATTTTCCCGTCCCTACGTCGTTAGGAACCGCTAATCTGAAGGCAATGCATTCAAAGTGCCGTCCTACTTCATAAACACTCATCACATGGAGACCCCGATTAATGCCCTAGACCCCAATGACGGAGCAAGTACCCGGCTGGCCGAACGGCTTCTGGGCATGCGCGCCAACCGGGAGGTCATCCCGCCGGATCCCAACCATTCCGTCCGGTGGCACGAGCACGACTATCCCAGCCCGCTAGCGCGCTGGAACTACCACCCCGAGTACGAGATCCACCTGATCAGGAAAGGCACCGGCAAGTTCATTGTCGGAGACCATATCGGTACCTTTGAAGCTGGCCACGTGTCCCTGATCGGATCCGGCCTGCCACACGACTGGGTGAGCGATCTGGAGCCCGGCGAAGTACTCGAGCGGCGCGATGCCGTGATCCAATTCGATGGAAAATGGGTCCAGCAGGCAGCTGCCGCTGTTCCGGAAATGGCTGAGATCAAGCCTCTACTGGAGCAGTCTGCGCGCGGGATTGAGTTTTTGGGTCGTGCGGCCAATACGGCGGCAGTATCCATCGAGGCGATGGGCGCCAGCACCGGTGTGGAACGGCTCCAGCACCTGTTTGCACTGTTTGGAACTTTGGCCAGGGCGCCGCACGAAGAGCGGCGCTATCTCGCCGACGAATGGTTCCGGCCGCAACTCGATGGTCGGGCCGCGGCCGTGGTCGACCTCGTCCTCGAGTATGTGTTCAGCAACCACGCCGGCAACGTCAAATTGTCTGAGGCTGCGGCGCTCGTGGGCATGGCCGAACCGACATTCTCCAAATATTTCAAGCGCTCCACCGGGCAGAACTTCAGCGACCTGGTCCGCAAACTCCGCCTGGCCCATGCACGACGTCTGCTCGAGCGCACGGACAAACCGATCTCGGAGATTTGCTACGAAGTCGGCTTCTCAAACCTGTCCAATTTCAACCGGCATTTTCTTAACGACATTGGTGACACACCACGGCAATACCGCCAGAGAGCACAGCGCTGACGCACCCGGCTATTTGTTTGCTTCCTCGCCGGGGGTTTCAGCTAGCTAGCGGCCCAGCGTCGCTGACGCGCCGTGGTGAGAGAAAGTGAGCCGTCGTGTCACGTTGGACGATGGTATCGGGTGAGTTTGAGGCGGATCATGGAGGTGTCTGCCACGGTCGACGCCGCGTAACCTTGGTGTTTGAGCCTGCCAGCTAGCTGTATTGACCTGAGAGGTTGGTGACGCGGCTGGCCGGGGGCAGCAATGTGTGCCTCAGGTGTCGAGCTTTGTCTGCTCGATGCTTAGTTCGCGATCTCGGTTGGGCGGCCGTGGGATCCGAGCATGTCTGCGACAGGTATCCGACCCAGCTTTTCAGCAACGTCCTTCATGACCGGCAGCACGTCCTGGGCTGCCTGTTCATTAAAGCGGAAGCCGGGCCCAGAGACGGTGAGTACGCCCACAATGTCACGACTGCCCGCCGGGCGAATGGGATAGGCAAGAGGCGCGACACCCTCCTCGTAGATGTTGGGGAGGTAGAGGTAGCCATCAGAGCGTGCCCTGTGGATGATGCTCAAGGTCTCCTCCGTGCTGCGGGGCGCGGCAGAACCATACTCCCCCGGTGATGCGAACCCCTCTTCCTGCAACCGTGCTGCCGCCTCGTCGTCGGAGAAGCTACTGAGCAGGAGCAGCCCGCTTGCGGTACAGGCAAGAGGAAGGTTGCCGCCATGGAGGGGGTCGTACTTCAGGCCCGACTGTCTGCCCTGGGCTTTACCGACCCGCACCAGGTGGGGTCCGTCAACGAGGTTAAGCCGGGCGAGTTCACCGCTCACAGCGGCAAGTTCTTCAAGCAGCGGGCGGGCAAGATCCACCAGCGGGATCAGTTCGAGGTATTGCAGTGCGTGGGATGTAAGTTTCAGGGTCAGGTGATACCGGCCAAAATCGTCGAGGCGGGCATACCCCAGCCGCGTCAACTCCCCCATCAACCGGTGCGCAGGTCCTTTGGAAGCGTCCAAAGCCGTGGCGATCTCGGTGAAGGTCAGCCCGCGGGGGGCGTGGCTCAGGAGTTCGATTGTTTGAAGTCCGCGCTCCAGTTCAGCGCTCATGCGTTCTCCATACTGCTACCACCAATTCTTTCGACCGGACCCATGCCCCTCGCCGTCGGCAGGATGACGCTTCCAGACGTGCCGTGGGGGAAATTTCCCCTCCGTCCGGGCCTCGGGTCCCACTGCCTGCCGGCCAGCATTGCCAGCCTAGTCGCGATAAAACTGGCTGCCAATCTTCCACAACACTCATTCTATTGACTAAGTCCCAAAAGACGGGATATCGTCAATCCCGTTGTGGAACTAAGTTCCAAAAATCTACGCAACTCTGCGGTGACCAAGCAAAGGCAGTGCGACGCATGACCGAAAGAATGTCGATCCCCGGGCGCGACATCGTGCATGATCTGGCGGAGTTTGCAGCGGGTGCAGACTGCCGGCGTCTGCCGGAGGACGCTGTTGAAGGCGCGAAAAAGAGCATTCTGGATACCCTGGGTGTCATCCTGGCCGCCAGTGGCGTCGAACCTGCGATGTCTCCGATCATCGAACTGGTGAAGGAGTCGGGCGGGCGCGCAGAATCCTCTGTGCTGGGCTTCGGCGGTAAAGTCCCGGCGATCATGGCGGCCTTCGCCAACGGTGCGATGGCGCACTGCCTTGATTTCGACGACCAGACGCCGTGGGGTCAGCATGCAGGCAGCAGCATCATCCCCGCAGTGTTGGCGGTCGCGGAGAGGCATGGCGGCGTCTCCGGCGAAGACCTCATCGCAGGCGTCGCAGTGGGGCAAGACATCTTCGCGCGGTTCCGTCGGAACATCGACTGGCGCAAGGACTGGAACCTTTCGACGACCATGGGCGTGTTCGCCGCAACGGCCGCCGCCTCCCGGGTGATCGGCCTTCCCGCTGAACGCATTGGGAACGCCCTGGGCATCGCAAGCATGCAGTCCTCGGGTGTCAACGAAACTGTCTTCTCAACGGGCAGTGACCTGCACGGGACATACGCGGGATTCTCTGCCAAAGGCGCGGTGCTCGCCACGCTTCTCGCGCAGAAGGGCACCACGGGGGTATCAACCCTGTTTGAAGGCGAGCACGGCGTCTTCAACACCTACTTTGGTGGGCGGTACGACCGCGAAAACCTCCTGAAAGATCTGGGCGACGTCTACCTGGGTGGCACAACGCTTTACAAGTTCTGGCCGTCCGTGGGCACGTCCCACGGTCACATCCACGCAACGGTTCAGATCCTGGCGGAACAGTCGCTGACCGTAGGTGACATCAGCGAGATCCGCGTATATGTGGGGGATCATCACGAGCTGATGTGCCGGCCGCTCACCCGCCGCCGCGCACCGGTCACGGCCGTCGATGCGAAGTTCAGCCTTCCCTTCCTGGTCGCGGTGGCTGCCTTACGGGGAACCATCGTCGTCTCCGACTTCAACGAGGAGACACGACGCGACCCGGAAGTGCTCGCCGCCGCACAGAAGGTCGTCCCCGTCCCTGATCCAAGCCTGGACTGGAAGTACGACATGCTTCCGGGCCGGGTCGAGATCCTCACCCACGACGGGCGAAGCTTCACCAAGGTGGGAGACGGACTGCCCGGAAGCCCGGAGGCACCCATGATCTGGGACCAGGTGGCACAAAAGTTCAGCGACTGCGCTACCGCGGCCGCGGTCCCACTCTCCGCGGAGCAGATCCATGAAGCTCAGGAATTCACACGCACCCTGGAGTCGCAGAACGACGCCACAAGGCTTGTAAGGATCCTCACCGGGATCTGAGCACCCGCCGCAGGTCCCATATGCCGCGGCGCAGCAATCCAAGTAATCCCTTCCAAGCACTCAACGAGGAGAAATGCTTTGAAAACCACTAAGACCGAGGTTCGCCCCTTCCAGAGACTCATGGGCGGTGCCATTGGCAATGTCGTCGAGACCTTTGACTGGTCAGTGTATGCGCTGACGGCACCGGCGCTGGCAGCCCACTTCTTTCCGAAGGGCGATCCGGCAGCTGCTCTGCTGGGCACGTTCGCAGTGTTTGCGGCGGCATTCTTCGCACGCCCCCTGGGTGGCCTGATCTTCGGTATCCTTGGCGATCGGCTCGGCCGATTGCGCATTCTCACTCTGACGGTCCTGATGATGGGTGGTGGCACGCTGGTGACCGGCTTGCTCCCCACCTACGAGGCGATCGGCCTCGCCGCGCCGGTCCTGCTGGCGACCTGCCGCATCATTCAAGGCCTGTCGATGGGCGGTGAATCCTCCGGCGGTTACACCTACGTCATTGAATCCGCCCCCGCTAGCAAGCGAGGGCTGTGGATCGGCATCGTTATGTTCGCTATCTACGTGCCGCACACTTTCCTGTCCCTCACGATCGTTGGCATTCAGGGCGCTATGGGAGATGCATACATGGACTGGGGATGGCGCGTCCCCTTCGTCTTCGGTGGAGTACTCGCGGTAGTCGGCTTCTGGCTGAGGAAGAACCTCGATGACCCTGAGGAATTCGAAGCCGCAACGGCCAAGAAGGTCACCATCAAGGACACTGTCCGCGGACTCGCCGAATCCTGGAAGTCGATCGGCCGCATTCTCCTCCTGCAGGCCCCGCAGGCAGCAGTGGCCTACCTGATTGTGGGATACATGTACACGTTCGTTGTGACTCAGGGTGGCCTTAGGCAGATTGATGCCCAGTGGACCAGCGGAGCGGCGGTCCTGCTTCTCGCCTGCCTCGGCCCGGTCTTCGGCAGCCTCAGCGACCGCGTTGGACGCAAGCCCGTGATTTGGGCAGGCTTCATCTGGCTGACAGTTACGGCTTATCCAGCGTTCGCCCTCGCCTCGAACGGCACCGTAATCGGGGCCCTCCTCGGCCAGTGCATTCTGGCCACCGCCAGCGCACTCATCACCTCGGCGTACTTCGTCGTCGCGGTCGAAATCTTCCCGACCCGCGTAAGGTATGCCGGGCATGGACTGGCATTCAACCTCGCAGCAGCCGTCTTTGGCGGAACAACCCCGCTTGTCGCCACGGCCCTTGTGGATCAATTCGACGCCCCCGTCGCTCCAGCGTTCTACGCCATCGGGATCGCCCTGACCCTGGGCGTGGCAGGATTGCTGCTGACACCGGAAACACGGCACGTCAGCCTACGCCACTCGCTGCTCGGTGACAGCAGCAGTGTCGCTGAGAAGGCCGATGCTGCAAAGTCGCCGGACATGACGTCGCGCTAGGCGCTTAGACACGCAATGTTCGTTGCCCAGGACCACCTGCACACCCCAGACACCCACCACAGCCGCGTACTATCCGGAGGCGTTTTGAATGACCACTAAGTTGATGACAACCCACGATTCGGTCTTTATCGGCGGCGACTGGGTTGCTCCAGCAACCGCTGACCGCATCGAGGTGGTCTCACCGTGGAGCGAGGACGTCATTGCCACTGTGCCGTCCGGTTCCCGTGAGGACGTTGACCGTGCGGTGGCCGCTGCCCGGCGGGCCCTGGACGCAGGGCCGTGGCCCTCCATGTCCCTTGAAGAACGGGTGGCAATCCTGAAGCGGTTCCGCGAACTCCTCCTCGAGCGCAACGAGGAGCTCGCCCAGCTTATTACCGCCGAGATGGGCTGTACCATCACGCAGTCCCGCAACATCCAGGTAGTCAATCCCGTTGGCATCCTGGACGCGTACCTGGAGACAGCGGAGACGTATCCTTTCCGCACGGTGCGCCGCTCTGCCAATGGCCAGGCTCTCGTCACGCGTGCGCCGATCGGGGTCGTGGCGGCTGTGGTGCCGTGGAATGTGCCCGCCTCATTGACGGCGCAGAAGCTCGTTCCGGCGTTGCTGGCCGGCTGCACTGTGGTGCTCAAACCGGCACCAGAGACTCCGCTGGACGCCTACTTTATGGCTCGGCTCCTTTCGGAGGCTGGCGTGCCTCCGGGGGTTGTGAACGTGGTGCCGGCAGGCCGAGAGGTCAGCGAGTACCTGGTGTCGCACCCGGGTGTGAACAAGGTGACCTTTACCGGTTCGAGCGTTGCCGGGCGGCGGATCGCTGAGATCTGCGCCCAGGATCTGCGACGTGTGACTTTGGAGCTGGGCGGCAAGTCGGCCGCCCTCATCCTTGAGGACGCCGACCTTGACTTCGCCGTGTCCGCGCTCCGGGT
Organism: Arthrobacter sp. OAP107; assembly: GCF_040546765.1. Lineage (NCBI taxonomy): Bacteria > Bacillati > Actinomycetota > Actinomycetes > Micrococcales > Micrococcaceae > Arthrobacter > Arthrobacter sp. OAP107. Next base: position 2,869,058 of record NZ_JBEPOK010000001.1, read on the forward strand.
GGGGTCCTTCCGGAACAACGGTCAGGTCTGCAGCCTGAAGACCCGGCTCCTGGTGCCCTCGAAGCTCGAGGGGGAGTTCCTCGACCGCCTCAACGCGATGATAGAGACGATGCCGATCGGTGACCCTCGGGACGAGGCCACTCAGATCGGCCCCCTCGTGAGCGCCCGTCAGCGTGAGCGGGTTGAGGGCTATATCGCCTCCGGCATCGCCGAAGGCGCCCGGCTCGTGCGAGGCGGCGGGCGGCCTTCCGGCCTGGAGAAGGGCTGGTTCGTCGAGCCGACGGTGTTCACCGGCGTCGACCCCAACGCCACGATCGCCCAGGAGGAGATCTTCGGACCCGTGGTCTCGGTCATCCCCTACCAAACTGAGGACGAAGCGATCGCTATCGCCAACAACTCCAATTACGGCCTCAACGGGGCAGTCTTCACTCGGGATGCAGAGCACGGACTACGTGTGGCAGCCCGGATGGAGACGGGGACGGTGGAGCTGAACGGGAATCCAGCAGGATTTCGCGCGCCGATGGGCGGAGTCAAGCTCAGCGGACTCGGCCGCGAGTTCGGCCCCGAAGGCATCGACGCCTACGTCGAACTGAAGTCCATCGGAATCCCGAAAGAAATCGCCGATTCACTCCAGTAAGCGGCTTGTCCTGTCCCCCGCGTCTGACCATGGGGCCGCGTGGAACCGAAACAGCCGCCCGCCGACCGGGTGAATCACTGACCGTGCTCAATCTGTTATATCAAGGAGAATCCGTTGCAAGGAGTTCTTTTCAAGGGCGACCGCCAACTCGAGTTGCGGGAGTTTCCGGACCCAACACCAGGTCCGGAAGAGGTTGTCATCGAAGTCCGCGCCTCTGGCATGTGCGGTTCTGATCTGCACGAATATCGGAAGCCGCAGGGCCAGACCCCGAAAGCCATCGCAGGCCACGAACCCGCCGGCGTGGTCGTGGCCGTCGGCGATCTGGTGCCAGCATCGTGGATCGGACGCTCTGTAATGATCCACCACTACATCGGTTGTGGACGATGCGACCAGTGCCGGACCGGATGGACGCACCTGTGCCGTGAGGAGCACCGGGCGCTCGGATACGCGGTGAACGGGGGCCACGCCACCTACATCAAGGTTCCGTTCTCGATCGTTCTGCCCTTGCCTGACGGACTCTCGTTCGAGGCGGCTGCCGCCATCAGCTGCGGGACAGGAACCGCCTGGGGGGCACTGGAAATGATCAACCTGCGCGGCGACGACACCATCGCCATCTTCGGGCAGGGGCCCGTCGGTCTCTCCGCGACCCAATTGGCCACCGCACTAGGCGCCAAGGTCATCGCCCTCGATATCGAGCCGCGCCGGCTGGAACGAGCGCGCGAGTTCGGTGCTGCTGAGGTTATCAATCCGCTCGAGGTGGACTCCGTACGCGACGCGGTATTCGACCTTACCGGCGGCCGCGGCGTGACGAAGAGCCTTGAAACCTCGGGGGCGCCGATCGCTACCAACCACGCGCTGCAGGTACTCGGACTCTGGAGCACCGTGTGCTGGATAGGGCGCGGAGCCCCACTACAGGTCGACATGACAGAACAGGTCTCGAAGCAAGTAACTGCCAAAACCTCCTGGACGCTCTCCACCGAACAAATGGGGCGCTTGGCGGACTTCGTCCTCGATCGCGGCGTCAACGTCGACGCACTCTTCACCGACCGCTGGAAACTCAGCGAGGCAGTCAAGGCCTACGAGTGGTTCGACCGCCAGAGCAGCGGCAAGGGCGTTATCGTCCCCTGACCTCGACGTAACCGTCCCGCGGGTTGCGCGGATGACTGCATCATTGACTGCTGGAACCACCCCGCCTCAAGAACCAACCGAATGCGCACCAATGCCACCTGCGTGCTCCTTGATCCTCCAGGACATCGGAGGCCGCCCGCAGCTACGGAACCTTATCGGCAGCGGGCATCTCGGGTGTAGCGGCCTGTGTCCCGTCGGCCAGGGGGACGCGCTGTAGTATGCCTTGGAACCTCCGACACCCACACAGTGGACACCCCCGGGCTGGTAGCCCGAGCGGCAAATCTCGCTCGTGTGGTCCGAGCCGAAGAAAGGGCGACGACGAACTGCCCCACCTAAATGTTCTTCACTGCGGAGCGACCTCCTCGACGATGCCCACATACTCGCGGCCCATGGCAACCAGGATGTCAGGACCCCGGGGAAGTGCCCCCGGGACCTGACCGCGGCGGTAACGGGCGTTGACTGATTCGATGGCGTTGGTGCTGCAGATGACCCGCCGGATTTCGACGTCGTAGTCCAGGAACGGCACGAACTCGCTCCAGGCGTTCTCCCACAGCCGGGTGATCGCCGGGTACTGCCGGCCCCATTTGGTCGAGAACTCCACGAATCGTTCCTTAGCCGCGGCCTCGGAAGGTGCCGTGTAGACCGGGCGCAGGTCACGGGACATCTCGTCCCAGTACTGCCGGGCCGCGTAGCGGAAGGTGTTGCGGATCAGATGCACGATATACAGGTCTGGACCACAGAGCGCTCCCAGACCGTGGTGATGGCCTCGGGCAGGCCCTTGAGCCCGTCGCAGACAGTGATGCAGACGTCCTCGACGCCGCGGTTCTTGATTTCGGTCAGCACCGAGAGCCAGAACTTTGCCCCTTCGCCGCCGTCCCCGGCCCACAGCCCGAGGAGGTCCCGTTCGCCGTTGACGCTGACGCCGATCGCGACGTAGACCGGCCGGTTGGTGACCTGCCCGTCACGGACCTTGACGTGAATCGCGTCGATGAACACCACCGGGTAGACCCGGTCCAGGGGCCGGTTCTGCCACTCGACCATCTCGCCGATGACCTTCTCCGTGATCCGTGAGATGGTGTCCTTGAGACCCTGGCACCGAACACCTCGGCGAAGTGGGCCGCGATCTCCCCGGTGGTGAGGCCCTTCGCGCTGAGTGACAACACGATCTCATCCACGCCGGTCAGCCGACGCTGGCGCTTCTCCACGATCTGCGGAGCGAAGGTCGAGCCGGTATCCCGCGGCACGTCGATCTCCACCGGCCCGATCTCGGTCAGCACGGTCTTCGTGCGGGTGCCGTTGCGGGAGTTCCCGCTCCCGCGCCCGGACACGTCGTGCTTCTCGTATCCGAGGTGTTCGTCCATGTCCGCTTCCAACGCGGTCTCCAGGACGTTTTTCGTGAGCCGGTTCAACAACCCGTCAGGGCCGACGAGGTCGATGCCCTGCTCCCTGGCCTGGGCCAGGAGCTGCTGCGCTGACTCTTGCTGATCCACATCAGTCGCCATGGGATCCATGGTGTCGCTCATGATCGATCCTCCCCGCCAGGCAACGCCCGGCGTGTCAGGCCAACCACGGATCCACCGTTATTCAGACAGTCCCACCCACGGCTAGCAACCGCACGTTAGGCGACGTGGCCAGATGGTGACATGGCGGGGACGCGAGTTCTGCCGAGGTGCCAACGCCTGTGGAGCTGTCCTGCGAGGCACGCTTGTCATTGCCGCCCGAAACAGACCCTCAGCATAGGGGCGAAGGCGAAGGCCGTGCATGCCTCGGCAAGCTGGACTAAGGGGCGTCAGTCGGCGTCGTAGGTGTTAGCGATATAGACGTCACAGGGAGCGTTATGGGCCACGCTGTTGGCGACGCTTCCCAGGACGCGGCCGATGCCCTTCATCCTGCGGTTTCCCACCACGATGATGCGGGCATCTATCCGCAGTGCTTCTTTGATGAGGGCGTCCGCGGGTCTGCCGCGGACGGCAGAGCTTGTCATCTCGACGCCCTGCCCCAACGACTCCGCAACTGTTCGAGCGACGTGCTCAGCCGCATCAGCGTCAGAGACAACCAACTGGTCGGTGCCGCTGCCAAAAACTTCGGTGCGATCGCTGTCGAAGGCCGACACCACGTGGAGCGAGGCGTTTAGGGCAATCGCCAGATCCCGTGCCGATTCTGCCGCCTTCCTTGCAGTTCCGCTGCCGTCAACACCTACAACTATTATTCCGCTCATGTGTATGCTCCTTTGTTTTGTTGTGAGAACGGGTTGACGCGCCTGCGGGCAGTCGAACTGGCGAGTACCTGCCGGCAGCAGCGCATGGGCCTATACGCTCCACGCGATTTTGAAGATATCCTTCATTGTAGGACTTGGTCAATAGCCGAGATGCAGGCGCGGCTGAGCGGGTCGAGCGAAGAGGAGGATGGATATTCACGCGACGAGTGGACGCAGTGCGTCGAGTCTGGCCGTGGTTTTGCAGATCCTGGACCGGCTCAGCGCGAAAATGGCCCCTTGGTGGACGGTGTCCTCATCGGATTTTGGTCGTACGGAAGACCCCTCCTCGCCACCCGCGTCCCCGACCGCAACCACGGACTCGTGGCCCGTCACCGATTCTTTCGGCATGCCGTGGTAGGCGTCGGAGATCGAAATCGGACCGCAAGTACTCGGCAAAACGGGGAGAGTAGAAATTAGCTGCGGGTACTGCCGCGGCTACAGCATATGGGAATCGTCCGCTTCCGGGCTCTTATTCCCTTGTCCATGCTGCAAAGAGGAGTGATCGGCATTCATTCTCACGGCCGACGATTTCGTGTCGGCCGAGAGGGCGCCGTTTCTGTGGAAGAAACATAGGATAAGCGCAAAGACGATGACCGCGGCCGAGCAAGCCTTGACAGCCGGCCACTCACCGATGTGCCAAAGCGTGGCGGCCAGAGTTGAACCGGACATGCGCATCGGCCGTGAAGAGATCTTCGGACCGGTTCTTTCCATCCTTCCGTTAGATGACATCGACGAAGCCATCGCCAACGACAGCGAGTACGGTCCGGGCGGAGCTGTCTGGTCACAAAGCCTGCCCACCGCCCTCCGCGCAGTACAGGGCGTACACACCGGCACTATATGGGTCAACTGCTACGGCTACATCGACCCGTTCGTCGGATTCAGCGGCACAAGACTGGCTACGGCTACAAAGGCACCACTGCGCACATGGACACCTACCTCTACACCAAAAGCGTCAACATGCAACTGTGAGGAACCGCTGTCAGCACACAAACACTGAGGGCTGCGTTCAGTCTGACGGCAGCCCTCAGTGCATTTAAGAACCGCATCTCAAAGCGTCCCTCAACTACACTGCCGCGGTCGATGTGATGATGAAGAACCGGTTCGGCATCTGATGCATTGTGCCCGGCTGAGGGGTGCAGCAGCCTGAGCGCCCGCCTGCTGCAGAAACAGACCAGGCTGGGACGGAGTCTGCGCTGGCGGACGAGCTAGACGATCATCTCGGCTACGGCGAGCATGATCCGGCGGGCCGTAACGGCGGCAATTTGCCGTAATGGCCGGCGATCCGACGTCGCCGCTGACACAGGCCGGCCCGTGGATATCTTGAGGCCAGGTCCCGCGATGCGTCGTTCAGCCCGCGGGTCGTGGCCAAGGGCCTGACGCATAGCCACAATGGGCAGCAACGCAGACTCCGGGGCGGGGGAAATGTGCTGGTGCATTCGGATCAGGACTCCGGCGGACTCTTCCGCAGAGCGCCGGGAAGTCCGATCGACGCGTCCGAGGGACACTGCTTGAAACAAGGCTGTGAAGGAGAGTTTCCTTCGGGCATGTCAGGGAAGAAATGTTCCACCATCAGAGCCTTAGGCCTGATGCCCCGGCTGCGGCAACACCATGCCGCGTGCAGTCCGTACAGCACCGAATGGATCTGGAAGCTCAAGGGCCTGAGCCCGGTGCGATACCGAACTCAGGCCCTTGCGGTCTGTCTCCTAGTTGGATAAGTCCAACTTCTGGGGACCAGTTCACCAGAGATTAGAGTTATCTAATGCGTGGACTCACGCTGAAGGAGCGGCCTCCTTACGGCGCTGCCAACGCGAGTTTCATCTGCTCGGGTGTGAGCAGGCTGGAAACGGGAACCCTGGAGGGGACGTCCGGGCCGTTGGTGGCCAGGACCGAGTCGGTAGTAACGACCGGAACGTGCACAGGGACCTGGGCGGGAACCTGGCGGCCTTCCTTGATCTTGATCCCGGCAGTGACCCCGAACCGCGGGAACCAGACGTGGCTGCTTGCCAGCCAGGAGGTCGGGTTGATTCCGGCCTGCTTCGCCTGCTGAACCAAGGTGAGCCAGGAGTGGGTCATGACGTCGCTCAAGAACGCTGGCGGCGTCTTTTTCTCGGCGATGTAGGGCTTGGCGAAGTCGTCGGTCGAGTCATCATAGATGATGGCCGCGGGCTCCTTGCCCGAAGCAAGGAGGGCGTTCGCAGCCTGCGCTGCGCCTTGGGGTGTCCACTGCGTGAAGCCTTCGGTGACCTGGGTCCAGCCGGCACCGTCGAGGACCTTCTTCGCGCACGGCTGCCAGGCCGCAGCGTTGCTGTTGCCGGGGATGCCGGTGTAGAGGGCGTAGGACTTGTTGTTCCCCAGCTCCTTTACCAGGGCCTGGGCGCCTTCGGTGTAGAGGTCGCAGAGCGCCAGCGGGACCTGGGCGGCCACGGAGGACGCGGAAGATTCCGGGAGCGGGGTATTCACCGTGACCACAGTGATGCCTGCCTGCTTGGCCTGCTGGAGCGCGGAGGCGATCGCGCCGCCGAAGACCGGGTCGGTCACGATAATGTCGACCTTCTGCGCGACCAGGCTCCGCAGGTTCGCCAGCACCGCGGCGACGTCGCCGTTCGCGTTGTTGTAGACGATCTTCTTGACCTGCGGATAGGCCAGTGCCTGGGCCGTGGCTTCGCCGCGCATGATGCTGGCAAAGGAGTTGCTGTTCTCGAGCGCGATGGCCACGGTCAGGGACCCGTGGCCGGTGTCGCAGGAACTCTGCTGCAAGCAGGTCTTGAACAACTGATTCTGCTCGGACGTCATCGGCTTGGACGCGGCCGCCATGGCATCCGCCGCCACCGGGTCCAGCTTGTCAACGGGGATGTCGGTAAGGAAGGTCTTCTTGATCGTGGCCGCGAGAGCCTTCTGGTCGACATTCTGCGCGGTGATGTCGTCGGCGGACGCGGAGGCGGTCGCTTGGGAGCCGCCGGACGACCCCGTCGTCGTCGAGCATGCAGCCAGCAGCCCTGTCAGCACGAACGCTGAAAGCAGATGAAGGACCGATCGGTTCTTGAAGGGCCGCCTGGGGCCCGGGGATGCCGTTCTCATTGGATGTTGCTCCTTATCAGGATGTGGGTGGGGGCGTCCAAAGCTCTCCTTCGACCGTGAACACCGGAAATGACAGTCGTTGCCGGCCTGCCGCCTTTGTTGAGCGCTCAAGAGGAAAGCGATTGCTCAATATCGGCGGCCCCCAACGCCAGACCAACGCGCCGGTTCCCGGACTGCGGAGCCCGGCGCGTTAGTGCCAGCGGAGGTGTTAGGGGGCCGCCAGCGCGAGTTTCATCTGTTCGGGTGTGAGCAGGCTGGAAACGGGGACGCTGGAGGGGACATCCGGGCCGTTGGTGGCCAGGACCGAGTCGGATGAAACCACCGGAACATGCACGGTGACCTGGGCGGGAACCTGGCGGCCTTCCTTGATCTTGATCCCGGCAGTCACCCCGAACCTGCCGAACCAGACGTGTCCACTGGCCAGCCAGGAGGTCGGATTAATTCCGGCCTGCTTCGCCTGCTGAACGAGGCTGAGCCAGGAGTAGTTCATGACGTCGCTCAAGAACGCTGGCGGCGTCTTTTTCTCGTCAATGTAGGGCTTGGCGAAGTCCTCGGTGGTGTAGTCGTAGATGATCGCCGCGGGCTCCTTGCCCGAGGCCAGGAGTGCGTTCGCAGCCTGCGCCGCGCCTTGGGCTGTCCACTGCGTGAAGCCTTCGGTGACCTGGGTCCAGCCGGCACCGTCGAGGACCTTCTTCAGGCACGGCTGCCAGGCCGCAGCGTTGCTGTTGCCGGGGATGCCGGTGTAGAGGGCGTAGGACTTGTTGTTCCCCAGCTCCTTTACCAGGGCCTGGGCGCCTTCGGTGTAGAGGTCGCAGAGCGCCAGCGGGACCTGGGCGGCCACGGAGGACGCGGAAGATTCCGGGAGCGGGGTATTCACCGTGACCACAGTGATGCCTGCCTGCTTGGCCTGCTGGAGCGCGGAGGCGATCGCGCCGCCGAAGACCGGGTCGGTCACGATAATGTCGACCTTCTGCGCAATAAGGCTCCGCAGGTTCGCCAGCACCGCGGCGACGTCGCCGTTCGCGTTGCTGTAGACGATCTTCTTGACCTGCGGATAGGCCAGTGCCTGGGCCGTGGCTTCGCCGCGGAAAATGCTATCCCACGCGTTGCTGCTCTCGAGCGCGATGGCCACGGTCAGGGACCCGTGGCCGGTGTCGCAGGAACTCTGCTGCAAGCAGGTCTTGAACAACTGATTCTGCTCGGACGTCATCGGCTTGGACGCGGCCGCCATGGCATCCGCCGCCACCGGGTCCAGCTTGTCAACGGGGATGTCGGTAAGGAAGGTCTTCTTGATCGTGGCCGCGAGAGCCTTCTGGTCGACATTCTGCGCGGTGATGTCGTCGGCGGACGCGGAGGCGGTCGCTTGGGAGCCGCCGGACGACCCCGTCGTCGTCGAGCATGCAGCCAGCAGCCCTGTCAGCACGAACGCTGAAAGCAGATGAAGGACCGATCGGTTCTTGAAGGGCCGCCTGGGGCCCGGGGATGCCGTTCTCATTGGATGTTGCTCCTTATCAGGATGTGGGTGGGGGCGTCCAAAGCTCTCCTTCGACCGTGAACACCGGATAGCCAGCTGGGCCCCTGCTGTGGCTGTGGTTCTCGGCGGACGCCGCTGAGATACTGCGTCGCAATTGTGCGGTCGGCGGCGGTTCGGTTTCACCAGCCTGGCCTCGTCTACCCTCAACCGAGTTTGCCCGTCTCGATGCCGATGGTGTGTCTGGTACGCAATTCCGGGTGGGATCCCTTTCTCTGACGTTGCCCCAGCCCGACACCCGCTTACCCGTGAGCCTTGATGTGTTCCGGTGTAAAGGGGAAACTGCTCAACTTGTTTCGTCAGCCGACAAGCCTTTCCCTCGAGGGCGGATCCCTTGCTGGCCAAGCGATTCGCAGCGCCTTTAGGGCGACGCTTCCGTTCGATGAAGATATGGACCGAGACTCCGATCGGGAGTCTCAACCATCCGTTCAAAACGAAGTATGTCCCACCATATGGGATTCGTCAACACTCTGAGGACCATTCGGGGCCCCGGCATCGTGCGCCAGATCACAAATTTCTGTTGACTGTATCCCGCAATATGGGATACCTTCAATCCAGCGGGCCTCCATGTGTGCTCATGAGAGGACGCCCAACGCATCCCAACGGCTCTTGCCAGGATGACATCAATCTGTAAAGGAGCAGGAGACTGGTGCAAGCAACGCAGCAGACGCCGGCCTGTCGGATGTGTTGTCTTCACTTGCAGCCTGTCCCGATTGCGGACTTTGATCCACTTGCGCCGAGTGCAGATAGTGCGCCCGGCATACGTGCAACCCAAACCTTTCGGTCGCTCCGGCCGAAACTTCAGAGAAGCAATGCTGCTTCTGACTCGGAGGTCCAAAAAGTGCTGATGACCCTGCGGAGGAACCCGCGATGACAGATGTGACCCGAAACGGTCCGCTCCATATGCCCCGGCCTTCTACCCAAAACCGGATGACCGATTTGAAGTACCGGTTCCCGGCCCGGTATTTGGCCAGCTCGGCGGCGCTAGTGCTGCTGCTGGTGTTTGCGGTGGTCTTTGCCCCGGCCAGCCTGGGTGGAAATTCGGTGAGGGTTGTCAGTGCCCTGGCCGGCATCCTCGCGCTGGCAGCGATGGGGCAGATGCTCGTCGTTATGTTGGGTGCGATTGACCTCTCGGTCTCCGCAGTGCTTGCTGCCTCCGCGGGAGTAGTAGTCCACTATGGCGTGCCCGGGGCGAACTTATGGCTCGTCATTCCTGCCGCCCTTGCGGTATCCGTTGCCGTCAGCGTCGTCAACGGCTTCTTCATCTGCGTTCTTCGCCTCAATTCGATCATCGTGACACTGGCGACTTACGGCATTGTTACCGGAGGGATGCTGCTATGGACCGGCGTGTCCTTTTCACTGACGGGTGAGGCACCCGAGCAACTGCAGCACGTAAGCCAGTGGTCATTTTTGAACATCAACACGTGTTTCATGGCTGCCATTGTCGTCGGCCTGATCCTCGCTGCCATGCTCTCCTACACCCGTGCCGGTCGCCGGGTCGCCCAGGTCGGATCAAATCCTCGAGCAGCTACTGCCTTGGGGGTTCGTGTCACCCTGGTTCAGATGAGCACGTTCGCCGCGGTTGGCCTCCTCTACGGAATCGCGGGGGTCCTCCTCGCCGGCTTCATCGGGACTCCAGACATCTCGATCGGTGCGCCGTACCAGCTTGCGACGGTAACGGCCGTAGCTATTGCCGGACTCGTCTTCAGCGGAGGACCCACCAGCGTCGCGAGCCTGCTCGTATCCTGTGTCTTCCTGCAGATGCTCGATCAGGCCACTGGTTGTAGCCGGGTTTTCCACCGGCGCGCGCATCGTGATTCAGGGTTTCGCCCTTGTGGTGGCAGTGGCGGCAATAACCATTAGCCAATACGGACTCGCCGGAATCCGGCGAATCGGAGCGCTGCAGATAGGTAGGCCCCTGAAATGACGAGCCAACTGACGCCGCCGCCCTCGCGGAGAATCAAAGGAGAACATGTAGTGGACAAGATCGTGGACGCAGGAACTGAAGGTGTCAGCTCTGTGTCGGCGGGGATTGACTCCAAGCAGCCAGCTGTCGTACTCACCGGTGTGTCCAAGTCATATCCGGGGGTGAAGGCGCTAACGGATGTGAATTTCGACTGCCGGCCGGGGGAAGTTCACGCACTTGTGGGAGAGAACGGCTCGGGAAAGTCCACCCTGATCAAGATCGCTTCGGGCGTGCTCACCCACGACACCGGCGAAGTCACGATCGGGGGACAGCCGCTGGCCGGCGGGACGGTGCAACGCGCCCGCAAGCTCGGTCTCGTTACCGCCTACCAGGACACATCACTGGTTGAGGAACTCACCGTCGCGGACAACATCGCGCTCTCCTTCAATGCCATCGGCGAGCCACGGCCGGCGGATCTGGACACGCTGCTCGCCCGCTATGATCTGCCGTTCAAACCGACAGACCTCGTGGGCGCGCTCGGTCCCGGAGCCCGGCAACTCCTTGAAGTCGCCAGGGCCATGAGCCACCAGCCACGCGTCCTGATGCTCGACGAGCCAACCGCCGCCCTTGACATGCAGTACGCGGCACACCTGGAGGGGCTGATCCGGCAGTCCCGCGACGAAGGAGTCGCAATCGTCTATGTCAGCCACCGACTGGAAGAAGTCCGTCGCCTTGCCGACAGGCTCACCGTCCTCCGTGACGGCGTCATCCAGGGAACCTACAGCGGCCGTGACTGGAAAGTGGACGACATAGTCGAGCTTATGGTCGGTGCGCCGACCGACCTCGAGTTCCCCACGCGGACGCCGCCGAGCACCGAGAGCAACAGACTGGAGGTTCGAGACCTGGCGGGGCAGGGTTATGGCCCGGTGTCGATTACCGTTCGTCCCGGCGAGATCGTCGGCGTCGCAGGCGCCGAAGGCAACGGACAGAGGGCCCTTCTTCGCGGTCTCATCGGTGAGAAGCGAAGCTCGGGCGAAGTCCTGGTTGATGGCAAGAACGTCGGACGGGGCGGTCCGTCCGCCGCGCTGGACGCTGGCATCAGTTTCCAGAGCGGCGATCGCGCTGTCGAATCGGTCTATGGCGATCTGTCTGTGATGGAAAACGCTACTGCCCAACTGGGTCCTGAAAGCGGCCCGTTCGGTCTCGCCCTTCCCAGTCGCCTGCGACAGGCCTTCAGTAAGGTGTCGACACAACTCGGCATCGTGGCCGCATCACCCTACCAGCCCATCAGCGGCCTCTCCGGCGGCAACCAGCAAAAGGCTGTCCTCGCCAGGCCAGCCCTCCGCCGGCCCAAGGTTCTGATCGTCGATGAACCCACCCAGGGAGTCGATGCCCGCGCACGCATGGACATCTACCGTGTTTTATCCGGGGCGGCCGAGGAAGGAATGGGGGTTCTCGTGAATTCCTCAGACTCCTCGGAATTGGCCGGGCTCTGCGACCGGGTCTACGTAATGTCGCGGGGCACCGTGGTTCAGGAAATCGTGGGGCCCACAACCGAGGCCGACATCGTCCGTAGCTTTGTTAGCGCAGCGGGCGTCGACGAGGACCACGTCGATCAAGTGCCCAGCGACGCTGGGTTCGCCTCCCGACTCATCACGCGCGCCTCCTCACACTTCCCCATCTTTGTGCTGATGATATTGATGGCGGTTGTGGCCGGATACGCCGGCACTCAATCGGACATCTTCTGGACGTGGCCCAACCTGGCGAACATGCTGATCCTCAGTTTGCCTCTGGCCTTCGTCGCCCTCGGTCAGCAGTTCACCATGCTGTCGAGAGGCTTCGACCTGTCCATCGGTTCAACGATGAGTCTTACCGTGGTCCTAGTTTCGATGACACTACCGGACCTAAGCCCTGCTTCCCTCCTTGGAACAGTGCCATTGCTCCTCCTCGTCGCGGCCGCGATCGGTGGTTTCAACGCCATACTGATTGGCTGGCTGAAGATCAACGCGGTCGTCGCCACTATCGCCACAACGGGTATTGTTCAGGGCATTGCCATCATCCTCCGACCTACCCCAGCCGGTGTCATTGCGCCGGACCTCGGAACCGCAGTCAGCCTCGGAGTCGCGTTCGTGCCGGCCCCGTTCATCGTCCTGGTTGTGCTGACCGTAGCCTTGGAGCTGTGGCTCTATCGCAGCCGTTTGGGACTGGCAGTGCGTGGTGTCGGCTTCAACCCTGAAGCAAGCCGCCGGATCGGTCGTCGGGTCGGGGTAGTTACGTCCGTCGGACTTCTGGTAGCTGCCCTCGGAGCAGTCGTCGGAGGCGTCCTCTTGGCGTCCCAGACAGGAATCGGGTCCAACGCAGTGGGCGCGACATATTCGCTTCCCACGTTCGCCGCGGTGTTCCTGGGAGGGGCCGTCATGACCGGTGGCAGGGGGTCCTTTATCGGAGCGGTTCTGGGCGCGGTGTTCCTCTCGCTGCTGGACAATGTCACCCCGCTGCTAAACATCCCCAATGCCACCGAACAGGTCATCTACGGCATCATCCTGCTCGTCGCAGTATCCGGCTACACATTGGCTCAGCGGTTACGTACCCGCAAGTGACCCGGAATCATATGGTGCAGCCTGATCCAGGAAGCCATGAGGAGACCTATCACTTCATGGCGTGCCAAACGATTGTCCTCGGCACTAGTACATCTCATTTGATGTTCCGGCCTCCAAACCCGGTATCCCCCGTCGAGCGGTGAGCCCCTGGCCCTGCAGAGCCGGCCCGTCCGGCCCTGCAGGGCCCCTCCGCTCAGCCTGCACACAATGCGCAACGCGTCTGGGTTCGAGACAACACGCGTTACATTCCACGGCACCATCCTTTTCGTCAACGGTTCCAGCGCCGCAAGCCGGAATGAGCGAGTCCCCGGCACATCGACCGCCTTCGCCGGTGAGTCGGCCTACGGCGCCATGCTCCACGCGGCCCTGCGCCAACACGGCATTCACGTAGGACAGCTCATCATCCAGGGAGCGATCGGTGGCGGTGACCCACTCTATGCCCGGACGCGCTAGCCGATCGTCTCTGGGAGATCCATTCCCAGCCCGGGGCCTTCCGGACGACTGTGGGAGAGGAAAAAGGAAGATCGGGCGGACCCGGAATCTAGACAATACCGTGGTCACGTCGTTTGCGTGCCTGAGCCTTTTGGCCCGATCTGCAAGTGGGACCGCGCCTGCAAGCGAGGGCCGGAGCGCGGCCCAGGAAAAGCGGGGTGCACGGGAAATGGGGGACGAGCACCTATTCGCGCCACCGTTGCACCAAGTCGATAACCGCACCCGGCCTCGCCAACCGTCGTCGTAATTGCCCTTAGACCATTAACCAAAAAGAAGGAATGAACCCATGCGTGCAACTCTCATGTACGGCCCCGGTGACGTCCGTGTCGAAAACGTCCCGGACTCGGCTATCAAGCAGCCAACGGATGCTCTGGTGCGCATCACGGCGTCCTGCATCTGTGGCAGTGATCTGCACCCTTACCATTCAATGTCCGCCGTCAACGGTCCTGCCCGGATGGGCCACGAGCTGATCGGGGTCGTTGAGGACATCGGGTCCGCAGTCACCACCCTCAAAAAGGGTGACCTGGTGGTGGCACCGTTCGCTATCTCCGACAACACCTGCGATTTCTGCCGGGAGAAGCTGCACACGTCCTGTTCACACCGCGAGGCCAACTTCTGGGACCGTATTCCGGACGAGGGGGGGCCAGGCCGAGGCCGTGCGCGTCCCGCTCGCTGACGGGACCCTCGTGAAGCTGCCCGTCGCAGTGGACTCCGCGCTCATTCCGTCACTGTTGACCATGGCCGATGTCCTGGGGACCGGGTACCACGCTGCCGTCGCTGGCGGAGTCAGCGGGCTCACCAGTGTCACCGTGATCGGTGACGGGGCCGTCGGCCTGATGGCCGTGCTGTCCGCCAAGAGGCTCGGCGCCGAGGAGATCATTCTCATGGGGCGGCATAAGTCCCGCACCGATTTGGGCCGCGAGTTCGAAGCCGCCGACGTCGTCTCCGCCCGCGGGGAGGACGGCATCGCACAGGTCCGGGACCTCACAGGGGGTAACGGCACCCATGTGGTCCTGGAGGCCGTCGGCCACATGCCCGCCTACGACCAGGCAGTCGGCGTCGTCCGCCCAGGCGGTGTGATCAGCAGGGTCGGCGTGCCCCAGTACGAGGAAAGGCCCATCGGGTTCGGCAGCCTCTTCCGTCACAACATTCGCCTCACCGGCGGACCTGCACCGGTTCGGGCCCACATCGAAGAACTCCTGCCGGACATCCTCGACGGCAGCATCGAACCGGGCAAGGTCTTCGACGTCACTACCGACCTGGACGGCATCGTGCAGGGATACAAGGACATGGACGAACGCACGAGCCTCAAAGTACTCATCAAGCCCTAGCCGGCCCACAGGGACGTCACGTTAGTGCCAGCGGCGGGGGCACATGCCTTACGCCGGCACCCTTTCCGCTCTACATGTTGCGGAGGCTGTATGTGTCGATTGCGTACTTGGATGAGACACGTTCACGGCCCAGGACTAAGGCGTGCGTGATCTGGGCCTCGTTACGCCGGGCTTTTGTTCACAGACCCGCGCCCATTCAGAGCGACGTCCGATGACGGAGCAACGAGTCCGCGTGTTGGCGGCCAATCAAAACTGCCCATTGACGGCCAATAGGATTCCAATCATTCTGCACCGTATGCCCACATGCACCGCCCATTGGCGGCCAGGGCAATCGGTGCCGTACGGCAGCAATTGGTCGTCGCCAGGGAAGGGCTGCGCCTGAGGTTCGGTAGAGGGCCCGTAGGTGTAATGCGCCGTTGCGGTCCGGAGTTCAGGCCTTCATGGCCACCACGTCTGCAGCGACTCTCTGTGCGGCATTGAGGGAGGAAAAATTCCTGAGGAGCACCAGGTGACTCCCCCTGGGCTTTGTGGCCCGGCTGGAAACATTTCCAGCATCCTCGAATCTCCGAGGGTGGGCGGGCTTCGTGGCGATCTGTCCGCATCCCCTTCGGTCCCCCAGTCGGGAAGTTTCAGGTGGCAGCTAACACTCCGGCTGGCGCGTCCTCCTCCAGAGTCCGGCCGTAGGGGACTTTGACGCTGACGGCGACAGTGAAGGTCGTGTACCCGTGGCGAGCACCAATCTTTAACGATCAGAAAGGAGCCGTGGGCAGCGTCGGGGTCGCATGGGACGAGAGAGCCCGCAGTGACATCCATCTCGAGCATGCAGTACTGGCCGTCATGCTGGCGGCCAGTACTGCATCGGATCGCCTCCTGGCTGTGCGTAGCCCCTCTGTATTAGCTACTGATGTCCCCGGTGCCTAGACGGCACCCGGCTCCTCCCGCTGCCAGCGTCGACTCCCGTTTCGTTTGTTTCGGCGATGGGCTCTCTTTTGCCGCGAGGGCACGGTTTCTTTGGAAGAACCAGAGGGTGAGCGCGAAGACGATGACCACTGCCGAGCAAGTCATGATTGCCGGCCACTGGCCGATGTGCCAAAGCGTCGCGGCCATAGTCGAACCGATGGCCCCGCCGATGAAGTTGCTGACAATGTGGGCAGTGTTGAGACGGCTGCGCGCGGCAGGGTTTATCGAGACCATCATCGTCTGAAGGAGCACCAGCACGGACTGGGCGCCAACTGACAGCAACGAGATTGCGATAAATACGGCCACGATAGATGAACTGCCGAATCCAGCAATGGCGATTGCGGATAACGTGATGACCAAGCCGATGCCGATGGCGGGGACGGCCCACCCGCGGTCATACACTTTTCCGGTGTACTGGGCGCCGATTACTCCCAAAACCCCGAGCAGGCTCACCAGGCCAATGTGTGACGCCGGAAGGGAGAATGGAGGTGCCGCCAGCAGCAAGGTAAGGCCGGTCCAGAAGGCAGTGAAAACGCACATCAGGGACGCTCCGAAGAGCGGGATGATCTTTCCCCGCCGATGCCGGAGAGCAACTTGAACGACCGAGGCGAGGAGCCTGCCGTAGGGTATCCGTTTCCTGGGCGTGAGGGCAGGAATTGCGCGCCACATGATGACGGCGAGGACAAGGATCGCCCCTGATGCGAGAGCGTAAATCATGCGCCATCCGAAGGCGTCCGCCACGATGCCGCTGATGGTTCGGGACAACAGGATGCCGGTCAATAGCCCGGAGGCCACAGTGCCGAGCACGCGCCCGCGTTGTTCATCGCTGGCAAGATCCCCGGCGAGTGGCAGCAGCATTTGTCCGGCCACGTTAGTGAAGCCGACCAAGGCAAGAGTGCTCAGCAGAAGGGCGAAGTTGGGCGCCAGGACACAGCCCGCCAGGGAAACGGAGCAGCAGACCATGATCGCCGGGATCAGGCGCTTCCTGTTAATGGTGTCGCCGAGCGGCACGACGAAGAACACCCCGAGCGCGTAACCGATCTGGGTGAGTGTGACGAGCAGTCCGGCGGTACCGGGCACGACACCGAGCTGTGCAGCGATGTCGCCCAGCAGCGGCTGCGCCCAGTACAGGTTTCCGACGCCGGCTCCGCCGACGAAAGCGAAAAGAAGAGTTAAGCCTAGGCTGATCCCAGGAGTTCGGGTGGGAGCGTGTTCGCGCGTGACCATCAAGGTTGGCCCTTTCAAGGCAAAATAAGCGTGTGAATCTCTCTCCTGCACCGCCATCTGATACCGACGGCACAAATCAATGATATCCCATATAGCGGGATATCATGATGAAATGTGAGGAGTCCTACACACGGCTAGGGTCCCTCCCGGCCTTTGGCCCGTTCCGCCAGCTCCGTAGCCCGTGGACGAATCCCCTGGTGGAACTGCATGCCGGGGGGCATCCCTGTCACCTTCGCGTGCGAGCCGGAGATGTCGATGGTGATCCTGCCGTTTGCCATGGGCGCATTGGTGATATGGAGGTCCCCGTAGGACTCGGGGAACGCTGGATCCATCCAAAGGCCCCCTCGGGCAACGTCGGCGTAGTAGCCCATCAGTGTCTTGATCAGCATGATCGGAGTCGTGGCAGCCCAGGCCTGGGGGGAGCACGCCGTGGGATAGGGGACGGGTTCGTCGAAGTGCTCCCGGCTAAAGCCGCAGAACAACTCCGGCAGCCGGCCATCAGAGTACTCAGCTGCCTCCAGGAGCGCCGTGGAAATCCGCTGCACGTGCTCTTTGAATCCGTGGCGCAGGAGTCCGGCGGCAATGATTGCGTTGTCGTGGGGCCACACTGACCCGTTGTGATAGCTGACGGGGTTGTAGGCCTCCATGTCGCTGGCCAACGTTCTCACGCCCCAGCCACTGAACATCTCCTTCGACATGAGCCGCTCGGCCACCAGGGGCGCCTTATCGTCATCGACGATGCCGAACAGCAGGCAGTGCCCCATATTCGAAGCGCACGCATCAACCGGTCGCTTCCTTCCGTCCAGCGCAATGGCGTAATACCCGCGTTCCGGCAACCAGAACGCCTCGTTGAATTGGGCCTTCAACTTCTCAGCGAGGTTTCTGTACTCGGCGGCCAACGCGAAGTCACCTGCATCGTACGCCAGCCAGGACCTGGCCAAATAGGCACCATAGACATATGCCTGCACCTCGCACAGTGCGATCGGCGGCTCTGCCATCCTTCCGTCCGCGAAGTTAATACCGTCCCAGGAATCCTTCCAGCCCTGGTTTATTAGCCCGCGGTCGTTGAGACGGGCATATTCAACGAAACCGTCGCCGTCCCTGTCGCCATAGTTACGGATCCAACTCAACGCCCGGTCCACGTGGGGCAGCAGTGCGGAGATGGATTCGGGGGCAAACCCCCACCGACTGACTTCCCCGAAAAGGGCCACGAACAATGGGGTGGCATCCACGCTGCCGTAGTAGGCGGATTTACCACCCAGCGCCAGTCCACTGGAGACGCCGAACCGGACCTCATGCAGGATCTTGCCAGGCTCCTCCTCACTCATGGCATCGACAGCACTGCCTTGGTGGTCGGCCAGCGTTTGCAGCGTGCCGAAAGCAAGCGACGGATCCACAGGGAGCGCCATAAGGGACGCCCACAGCGAATCCCTGCCGAACAGTGTCATGAACCAAGGCGCCCCCGCAGCCACCACGATGCGTTCCGGGTGGGCAGGATCCTCAATGCGGAGCGATCCCAGGTCGTCATAGCTGCGGCGGAGTGTCCGTTCGATAGAGTGGTTCCCCATTTGCAATACCGGAATTCTGGCCACCCACTCCTGCCGGCGCAGGTCGCGGGGAGTCACCTGGTCCTCGTCGGGACGAACGAACTGCCCACCCGAGCGCGCCTCTTCTCCGATGGGTACAACGCTCAGACTGGCGCTCCATACCCCGTGCGGCGGAACAACGGCATCGTATGTGAGCCCTTCGGGGGATGCCTCAGCACCAGACCCCGAAACGACGACGGCCTTCCGGATGTCGTGCCACATGGCCCGGATAGTCAGGCCGCTGCTGTCAGCCTCGCGGGACTGATTCCATTGCCGCCGGAATCTGGCCTCCTTCACCTCGAAAAGATCGGCGAAGTCCGCCTCCACCAGCACGGAAACAACGCACTGGGCGGGAACGGAGGAGTAGTTCCGGACAGTGATTCGCTCCAGAATTCCCACTCCCACCTCGCGAAGACGTTCCACGATGAGCGGGGTATCAGGGTGTCCGTCTGAGCTGCGCACCCGTCCGGCAAACAGGGCGCGGTACGGTTCCTTCAACTTCGCGGTCAACGGCTCCACGGGTTCGCCATTCACTGTCAGATTCAAGCCCGACACGATGCGCGTATCTTCATGGAAGACCCCATGCGGAAGTCCGGGATGGATGTCGCCGTTTCGGGACGAGATGCAGAAGGACGAACCCTCAACCAA
The DNA here is from genome assembly GCF_040546765.1 of Arthrobacter sp. OAP107. Taxonomy (NCBI): domain Bacteria; kingdom Bacillati; phylum Actinomycetota; class Actinomycetes; order Micrococcales; family Micrococcaceae; genus Arthrobacter; species Arthrobacter sp. OAP107. Next base: position 2,888,439 of record NZ_JBEPOK010000001.1, read on the forward strand.
GGTGACGGACCCGGGTTCAAGCGGCCCGGCAGCAGTATCAGCATTCCATCCAGACATCGCGGCTCCTTTGATGGATTGTTTCGACAGCGCTGTATAACCGGCACGCAGGGCGCTGGTGCGCTTCCTGTTGTCCACGGCCATTGCCTGCGGACTTGACGCTACGCCTGGGGACGTGATGAGGCCAGAGCCGTTCACGGGGAAGATTGTTTGACCAAAGCACGGAAAAGACGATAAGTTTCATATATAAAATCAGCTGTGTTTGCGCCGTGCACTCATGGTGTTGAGAGAAGCGGGGCTCCATATGGACACCGAGACAAGTGACAGCAAGTACCGGGCGCCCGCCCTGTCAAAGGGACTGGACATCCTTGAGCTTCTCTCTTCGGCCGATGACGGCCTGAGCCAATCTGACATCGGCAAGAAGCTTGGTCGAACCACTTCGGAGATCTTCCGCGTACTTATGGTGCTGCGCGACCGAGGCTACGTGGACCTTGATGAGGCCGAACGCTATCACCTGACCACTCGGTTGTTTGAAGTCGCCCATCGCCATCCGATCATTAGGCGCCTGACCGCCATTGCCGGTGATGAGATGCAAAAGCTTGCGAACCGTATCAGCCAAAGCATTCACCTGTGCATCCTTAATTCCGGAAAGCTGCTCGTCATCGCACAGGTTGACTGCCCGGACACCAACGTCAATACGGTTCGCCTCGGCTCACAGATCCCCATCGACGACTCTGCTTCGGGCAGGGTTCTGGCTGCTTTCATGGGAGAAGACGAGCTCTCCAACCTGCTGTCGCTTGCCGGGAATGAGACCAGTTCCAGGCGCGCCCGGTTCCTCGCCGACCTGCCCGAGGTGCGCAAAGCGGGCTACTGCCAAGGAAAGTCACTCACCATTGAAGGGGTCACCAACATCTCGGCCCCCGTCTTCGACTTCACAGGCAAGGCCGTCGCTGCAGTCACCACGCCCTACATCCACCGCCTGACGGGCACTGACAACATGCCCGTGGACGAGGCTCGAGAGCTGCTCGTCCAAACCTGCAAAGAATTGTCCCGCCGCATGGGCGCGGGCGTCACCAACGGCAAATAGCCCCGAACCACCGCCGAGCTCTTCTGCTCACGGGGCAAAGCTCGCTGCCCCAAGCTATTCTGCGGCACCTGCCAGCCTAGCCAGGGGACGAAAAGCGATACCGGCCTCCCGGCGCCCGAGGTCACCGATCGGCAACTTTCGCCATCCTGCGTTCTGCACTTGAAGCCCGTCCCAACGAGCTCCCTGACACCATCAGCCCGGCTTTCATCGGCGCGATAGCCGGCCCCCAGGCAGGAACAGCTCCATTGCCACCCCTCCAAGAGGCCGCGCTCGCGCGCCCCACGATCTGCCCACCCACCTCCCGGTGCCGGCCACGACTTCTACCAATGAGGAAGCGCGCTATTGACCGGCGCTCTCATATATGGAACTCTGTTTTACATACAAAATATCGCGCACGTTCTGCGGTTGCCGTCAAGGCCGAAAAGCAGAAGCGTCCGCAGAAACAGGAGGAGTCTCGATGAAGCGATTCGAAGGGCGCACCGTCGTTGTGACGGGCGCCGGCAGCGGCATTGGCGCGGCCAGTGTCAAGAGGTTGCTGGACGAGGGCGCCACCGTGGTCGCCGTAGATGTCACACAAGCCGGCGTGGACTCTGCCCTGGCAGGCGCCGCCGATTCGAGCCGCGTCCACGGTGCTGTGCTGGACGTCTGCGACCATGATTCGGCCATGGCGCTGCTGGCCGACATGCGCAAGAAGCTCGGTGGCCTTAGCGGCCTGATTAACTGCGCCGGAATCACTGGTGAGGGAAGCATTCTCGATTCCGATCCGGAAAAGCACCGTCAGATCATGGCGGTAAACCTGGACGGAACAATCAACATGTGCCAGGCATTCGTGTGTGCGGTGAAAGACGATACCGGGCCCCGTGCAATCGTCAACATCTCTTCGGGCGCTGGCCTGCTTGGCGTGCCCAACAGGCTGTCTTACGTTGCCTCAAAGTTTGGGATTTCCGGCATCACGAAATCAATGTCGCCCGAGCTCGGTCCCCTCGGCATCAGGGTCAACGCGGTTGCTCCAGGCATGACCAGGACACCCTTGATCGAGTACATGATGGAGGATCCTGCCGCTGTCGCCCGTATAAACGCGAAGCATCCGATCGGGCGGATTGGCGATCCGGAAGAAATCGCCGCCGTTATCGTCTTTCTCCTGACCGACGATGCGAGCTTCATGACTGGTTCGGTCGTTTCTGTAGACGGCGGCCAGACGGCCTGCCTCTGAACTTCGTCACAAACTTCACCGCCGAACTTTACTCGACAACCTTGCGATCACGGGCCCGAGCCACTTCATCCAATCCGACCCGTCGCCCCGCATCCGACCTACAAGACCGTTTCGCTGCTTACTCCGATCAGCAGCGATGGGGCATGAAATCTTCTGAGAAACTAAGAAAGACACGTTATGGCAAACAACCTCGATCTGTCCCACGACCTTGCAAAATTTGCGGCGAATACGCGGTTTTCCGACCTTCCTCCGCAAGCGGTCGAGGCCGCCAAAAAGAGTCTTCTGGACACCATCGGCGTCATGCTCGGGGCGAGCGGCATGGAGCCGGCCGTTAGGCCCATCATCGATCTCGTCACGGATGCTGGCGGCAAGGAAGAAGCGCGGATCCTCGGTTTTGGCGGCCGGGTACCGGCCGCGGCGGCGGCCTTCGCCAACGGTACGCTGGCTCATGGCCTCGATTACGACAGCCAGACGCCTTGGGGCGCTCACCCGGACAGCTCCCTCGTACCCGCCCTCCTGGCCTTGGCTGAACGCAAAGGCGACATAACCGGCAAGGAACTGATCACAGCCGTGGCAATCGGCCAGGAAATGTTCATCCGCCTGCGCTGCAACGTGGGTTGGCACATGGACTGGAACTTGTCATCGGTGGTTGGCGTGTATTCTGGCGCCGCCGCCTGCGGATCCCTCCTGGGCCTGAACGCGGAGCAGATCGCACACGCTATGGGCATCGCCAGCCTGAATGCGGGCGGCACAATGCAACAGATCTTTGGCATCGGCACGGATCTGCGCGGACTTTACGCCGGATTCATCGCCCAAAGCTGTGTGAACGCCGTTCTGCTGGCCCAGAAGGGCATGCTCGGGATGGAGAACCTGTTCGAGGGCGAAGCCGGTGTGTTCAAGGTCTACTTCAACGGGGAGTACAACCGCGAGAAGATGCTCGAGAACCTCGGGTCAGAATATCTCTCGGCCGGGATGACCTATAAGTACTGGCCAGCGGTAGGTAACGCTCATACTTACATCCACGCTGCCATCGAACTGATACGTGAAAATCCACTCAAGATCGAAGACATTGAGTGCGTGCGCGTCTACGTCGGAGATTTCGCTGAGCGCATGAGCCAACCGCTGAAGGAACGTAAAGCGCCCCAAACGATGATGGACGCCAAGTTCTCGCTGCCATTCACCGTCGCCCTGGCGCTCGTCAAAGGCAGCATGAACATCTCAGACTTCTCCACCGACGCCCTCAAGGACCAGCAGGTCCTGGCACTGGCCGATAAGGTCGAGCCTGTGTTCGACGCGGACTTCAACTGGGACCTGAAATTACCGGCAGGCAAGGTCGAGGTGATCATGCGCGACGGCCGCCGCATCGAACGGCTAGGAACCGAGGTGCCCGGCACGCCGGAGCGCCACATGACCTGGGAAGAACTCCTACAAAAGTTCAGCGATTGCGCACAGGCCTCGATTCAACCAGCGCCCCTTGAGAGTATAAACAAAGCACAAAACCTTCTTACCGTCCTGGAGACCTGCGGGGAGATCACCCCGGTCTTAGAACTGCTCTCCTGAAGATCGGCCGAGCAGCAGCGAGGCTTATGGAAAGCCATTTGCGATCGCGACCCAGAGGTCGCAGGCGATCATAGCGATGCCAGGTCCGCTCTTCCGACGGATCAACGAACCACCCCAATGGCCGCCAGGGCGATCCCTAATCTTGGCCATGAACCCATCAAGGACGTCAATGGACGTCGCCAGTCTTACTGACTCAGCCCTCCGGGGCGCACCCTACAAGGAGGTAGCAGCGTGGCTACAAATTCTGTACCGGCCAAAACGGCCGTTGACCGAAAAGCGGTCATCAGGAAGGTTAGACGGACAATCTTGCCTGTCGCTTTCCTGCTCTATGCATTCAACTATATGGATCGCTCCTCCATCAGTTATGCCCAATTGACGATGGGCAAGGAGCTGGGCGTCGACGTCGCCACGTACGGCGCCATTGCAGCCATCTTCTTCATCGCTTACGTGGTGCTTGAGGTGCCCAGCAACATGATCCTCGCCAAGGTCGGTGCCCGCCTCTGGCTGGCACGCATTGCCATTACGTGGGGCCTGGTCACCATTGGTACCGGCTTCGTGTACAACGTAACGCAGTTGTACATCGCCCGCATCCTGCTGGGTGTCGCCGAAGCCGGGCTCTTCCCCGGACTCATCCTGTTCCTCACATACTGGTTCCTCAACCATGACCGCGGCCGCGCCATCGGCGCTATGGCACTGGCCATGCCCGTCGCCCTCATCATCGGAAGCCTCAGCGGCGGCTTTATCCTCGACCATGCGAACTGGTTCGGACTCAGCTCCTGGCGCTGGATCTTCATCCTTCAGGGCCTGCCGCCGGTCCTCCTCGGCATCTGGCTCCTCCTCACCCTGGCCGACCGGCCGAGGAAGGCGAAGTGGCTCAAGGCTGACGAAAAAGAATGGCTGGAAGGTGCCATCGCCGAAGAGTACGCCGCCATGCCCGAGGAAAAGCACGACAACGCGAGCGAACTTCGTGCCTTGCGGAATCCCAAGATCCTCTATCTGGGGCTGATTAACGCCCTCGCGGGAGTTGCAACGTACGGCATGACCTTCTTCCTCCCCCAGGTAGTCTCCCAGCTGAACCCGTCCTACTCCCCCACCAACATCGGCATCTTCGGCGCCATCCCCTATGTTTGCGGTGCCATCGTGATGCTGCTGCTCGTCCGGTACGCAGACATCAGCGGACGACGGAAGTTCATCGTCCTCGCCTGCTTCGCTACCGCGATCATCGGCCTGATCATGACCGCCGTCTTCCGCGGCTCCCCGCTGCTGGGCATGATCGGTCTCATCCTGCTCGCCTGCGGCGTGATCGGAAACATCCCGACATACTGGGCTTTGATCAGTGAGGTACTGACCAAACGGCAGGCCGTCGTCGGAATCGCCGTCATCAACGCCCTGGCTTCCGCGGGCGGGTTCTTCGGCCCCTTCCTCATCGGCAAGCTCGCCACTCCCGGTGACACCATCGTTGGAATGACTGTCCCGATGGTCGCACTGGCTCTGGCATTTGTCCTGCTGCTCTTCGTCAAAGTCCCCGACCGCACCGGGGCCGGGCTTCAGTCGCCGGAAGAGCTTCCCCAGCCTCCACACCGGACAAGCCCCGGCGTCGGCATTGACAGGTCAACAGCCAAGCGGCCGTAGCTTTCCTCTGGCGTTGGTCCCGCATCTCCTGCATGCGGGGCCAACGTCGTCGTTTAAGGGCGCGTTACCGCCGACGTGCGCAAATCCAGCCCGCGTACCGGACATCGGGTTTGCCGGCGGGCAGAGGGGAACCATCACGAGATATTGACTAAGTCTCATAATGCAGGATATCGTCGAACATGTTCATAAGAACTGTGTGCACCGTCACCGTCGCTGCAGGGGTTGGATTCCGGCCTTACTGTCGCGGCGGAGCGGCAATCTATCGTCCTTGAGAGTGTCCGGCAGGGCCGAGAGGACCAGTTCACTACACACCGTCGTGTTCGCGCCGTCGCGCACCGAACACCAAGCCAAAGGTAGTAAGACGCATGCCTGAACAGTGTCGATCGAATTCATGCGAAGCCTGTACTCTCAGCCCAGCTGATCACACCGCAAGAGCTCTCCCGGAGCGTGCTCTGCTCCCCCTCACCGCCCCGCGCTCCGCCACAGCTTCCTGCCAGCCACAGTCCCCGGCTGCACGTCCGAAAGATGCTGTCCGATGACCACCAGGCACGTCAATGCGACCCACCGGCTCGACAGCCTCCCGATCAGCAAATTCCACCGGCGCATGGCGTGGCTGGTTGGCCTCGGGTTGTTCTTCGACTCGTTCGATAACACACTCTCCTCAGCGGTGCTGGCCTCCATGCTGCCCAGCGGGTTCTCCACGCTTGCTTTGAATTCGCTGTTCCTGTCAGCCACATTCGCCGGCCTGGCAACTGGAGCGGCATTTTCCGGCTGGCTCAGCGACCGGATCGGACGAGGCTTCGCGTTCCAGTTCAGCCTTGGCCTGTTCGGAATCCTGGCACTGGCTGCGGCCTTTGCACCCAACATTGAAGTGCTCATCGGCCTGCGGCTCGTGATGGCCATCGGCATGGGCGCTGAATACGTGATCTGCTACGGGATGATCACCGAGTTCTTCCCGCGTTCCCACCGCGGCAGGTACCTGGGCCTGCTCGGGGTTTTTGGCGGATTCGGCGTCTCGCTGTCCTCGCTCGTCGGCTTCCTGGTCATTCCCGCGTTTTCGTGGCGGGCAATGTTCATCATCGGCGGCATCGGCGCCCTGATCGCGTGGTGGCTGCGCCGTAATATGCCGGAGTCTCCCCGTTGGCTGGAGTCCCGCGGCCGCTACGAGGAGGCCGAAGCAGCCCTGCAGAAGATTGAGAAGGAGTCCGGCGTTTCCAGCCCGACCATCCCTGCGGCACCTGTCGTGAACCACGCGGCCGGCGGCGCGGACCAGAAAACTGACTACGTCCCCATCACGGTGCTCTTCTCACGGGCTGTGATCCGGCGGACCCTGCTGGCCCTGGTCCTGACCGTCATCTGCCTGTTCGGCTCCTACTCCGTGACCGGCTGGATGCCCACCTTCTTCGTCAAGCAGGGGATGACCGTGACATCCTCCCTGGGATTCAACGCAGCCATCATGTCCGGCTACGTCGCAGGCCCCCTGCTGTGCATGCTGCTGGCAGACCGCCTCGGACGCCGCCGCAGCATCGTGATCTCCGGAACGCTTGCAGCGATCTTCGCTGGCATCTACCCCTTCATGACGCAACCTGCACTGATCATCACGGTCGGCTTCATCCTGGTCGCCATGGCCGCGTCGTTCCTGACCATGTGCCTGGGCACCGTGCCGGAGTTCTTCCCGACCGCCTTCCGCTTCCGCGGCGGTGGCCTTGCACAGACCGTAGGCCGCGTCTGCCTAATCGCCTCCCCCTTCATCGTCCTGGGGCTGTTCACCAGCTTTGGAATTGTTGGAGTCATCCTGACTGTTTCAGGCTTCTACATCGCCGCCACGGTGATCTTCGCGGCCGCCCGGGTGGACACCTCCTCGGAGGCGCTGGCACACATCGCTCCTCCCGGCGACACCGCCGACGCAGATGCCGAAGAGCCCAAGGCCCACGCATGACCCAACGACGGCGGCGGATACGCTTGCGGCTCCGCTGACTTCCGCGACAGCCGGCCACCAGGCCTGAATATCTACCAACTAAGCCTGACGTCCTCGGACCTGACTTATCGGTCCGAGGACGTCAGATCCATTGGCCGCCAATGTCCACCAACGCAGCACCACCGGGGACTGCGCCCCAATCCACTGAATGTGACGCCAACCCCCTCCAGGTCAGGGAGGCCTTGGCGCAACAACTCCGATGCAGAATGTACCCGAGGCGTCACCGATGCCATCCATCTCCTGACCATCAAGGAGCAGTAGTTATGAAAGCCGTTGTTTTTCAAGGCGAGGGCAGGCTCGAGATCCGCGACTATCCGGACCCCGTACCCGGGCCGGATGAAGTGGTAATCCGCATCAAGGCCTCCGGCATGTGCGGAAGCGACCTCCACCACCTCCACGGCCCTATCCGTACCGGCTCAGAGTTGGTCATCGAGGGGCACGAACCATGCGGGGTCGTGGAGATTGTCGGCGACGCCGTCAGGCCGAGCGAGGCCAAGGTAGGCGACCGGGTCATGGTCCACCACTACGACGGATGCCGCACCTGCCAATACTGCCGTTCCGGCTGGACCCAGTACTGCCCCAACGCACGCATCGTCTACGGCGGACTGAACGGAGACGGCGGGCACGCCGATTTCATGAAGGTCCCCGCACACACCCTGATCAAACTGCCGGACTCACTCTCCTTTAAGACCGGTGCAGCCATCTCATGCGGCACCGGAACGGCCTTCGCCGCGATCAAAAGGGTCGACCTGTCCGCCGACGAGACCGTCGCAGTCTTCGGTCAAGGGCCTGTCGGACTGAGCGTCACCCTGCTGGCCAAAGCCTTCGGAGCCAGGGTCATTGCAGTGGACGTGGAGCCTTCACGTCTGGACATGGCCAAGCAGTTCGGCGCCGACCACGTCGTCGACTCCCGGGAACAGGACCCTGTTGAAGCCATCCGCGAGCTGACCCGGCGCGGTGAAGGGGCGGATAAAACCGTCGAGTGCAGCGCCATCCCCGCCGTGCGCCGCCAAGCGATTCAGGCAGCCCGGCCGTGGGGGACCGCATGCATGGTCGGAGTCTTCGGCAAGATTGACCTGGACAGCGAAGAACTCATCCATCTGCACAAGACCGTCCTCGGGTCGCTCACGTTCAGCAAGAACCAGCAGGAAGACTGCGCCCAGTTCGTCGCCGAACGGGGCCTGGACGTGGAGTCCCTGTTCACCGATGAGTTCCGTCTTGCTGAGGCCGAGAAGGCCTATGAGCTGTTCGATCAGCGCAAGATCGGAAAAGGCGTCTTCATCTTCGATTGACGGAATGTCAAAGGTCACCCTGGAAGGAATGTCATGACCACCACCCAACACAGCTTCACCCCGTCCGAACAGGCACAGAGCTTCCTGTCCCGGGACGTGCACCACCTCTTTATCGACGGCCAGATGGTTCCGGCCGAGTCCGGACAGACACTGACCACCACCAGTCCGTCCACGGGCGAGGTCCTGGCACGGTTCGCTGCCGGCGGACCCTCCGATGTGGACCGGGCGGTTCTCGCGGCACGCAAGGCGTTCAACGGCCCCTGGAGCTCCTGGAGCCCTTACGAGCGACAGGCGCTCCTGACCCGTGTCGCGCAGGTCCTTGACCAGAGGTTCGAGGAACTGATTCAGATCGAGGCCCTGGACATGGGCGCACCGGTCTCGAGGTTGCGCAATTCCAAGGCCTCCTTGATGAAGATGCTGTCGTTCTTCGCCTCCCAGGCGATGAGCATTTCCGGTGAGACGCTGATGAACGGGATCCCCGGCAACGTGGCCACGATGACGCTGAAGGCACCGGTCGGGGTCATTGGCGGCATCATCCCCTGGAATGGACCACTCAATGGACAGTTCTGGATTATCGGTGCTGTCCTGGCCAGCGGATGCACCGCCGTGCTCAAGCCGGCGTCCGAAGCTTCCCTGTCGGTGCTGCGCGTTGCCGAGATCCTGCACGAAGCCGGGGTCCCGGCCGGCGTCATCAATGTCGTCACGGGCTCCGGCAGCTCAGCCGGAAATGCTCTCGCGGCGCACCCCGATGTCGACCGCGTCGCGTTCACCGGTTCGACTGAGACCGGGCGGCGGATCATCGAGGCCTCCACCGTGAACATCAAAAAGCTGCAGCTCGAACTGGGCGGCAAATCGGCAGACATCGTGTGCGCGGATGCGGACCTGGACAAAGCCGTGCCGGGAGCAGCCATGGGTGTCTTCTCGAATTCAGGCCAGATCTGCTTCGCCGGCACACGAGTGCTCGTTCAGCGGCCCATCGTCGAGCAGTTCACCGAACGGTTGCTGGCATTTATGGACACCCTGAAGGTCGGGCACAGCCTGGACGACGCCGCCACTTTGGGCCCGGTGATCTCCCAGCCGCAGTTGGACAGTGTCCTGAACTACATCGATATCGGCCGCAACGAGGGCGCCGAGTTGCTCTACGGTGGCCAGCGCCTCGGCGGTGAACTCGGAAACGGATACTTCGTGCAGCCGAGCGTCTTTGGCGGCGTGAACAACGACATGCGCATCGCCCGTGAAGAGATCTTCGGACCGGTTCTTTCCATCCTTCCGTTCGATGACATCGACGAAGCCATCGCCATCGCCAACGACAGCGAGTACGGTCTAGGCGGAGCTGTCTGGTCACAAAACCTGTCCACCGCCCTCCGCGCAGTACACGGCGTACACACCGGCACCATGTGGGTCAACTGCTACGGCTACATCGACCCGCTGGTCGGCTTTAGCGGAACCAAACTGAGCGGCTACGGCTACAAAGGCACCACTGCGCACATGGACACCTACCTCTACACGAAGAGCGTCTACATGCAGCTGTGACCGGCCGCCTTGCATGACATGCTCCAGACCAGACCCAGGCCGCGGAAGTTAACGGCGTACTCCTCAGCCCCTGCAAAATCAGCGATAGAGAACGGAGAGGGAGAATGACCGGACCAAGCACGTCGGACCGTGCGCAGCAGTTGAAAGCTTTGTACGAGGCACCGGAGATCCTGCGGGTTGTAAACGTCTGGGATGCTATAAGCGCCGCAACCGTCGCGGCACTACCGGAGACGAAAGTGATCGCTACCGCCGGCCACTCGATCGCCGCCACATACGGTTTCGCCGACGGCAGGATGCCTCTGGAGATAGCGTTGGCAGGGATCAAAACAGTCGTGGACGCAGTTGATCTTCCGGTCACGGCTGATCTTGATGATGGTTACGACAACCCGGCTGAGACGGTCCGCCGGGCGATCGGACTAGGCGTTGTAGGCGCCAACGTTGAAGACCGGCTTCGACCCTTCGACGAAGCTGTTGCCCGCGTGCACGCCATTATCAAAGCCGCCCACGACGAGGGCATCACGTTTCAGCTCAACGCACGGACAGACGCGTTCGTGCGGGGCGGGGACCGCCCCATCAGGGTCAGCATCGATGACGCGATCCTTCGGGGTCGTGCCTACCTCGACGCCGGTGCCGCCTTGGTGTTCGTCCCCCGAGCACTCACCCGCCAGGTCATCGAGCCTCTCGTCGACGGACTCGGGAGAGGAAAGCTGTCAGTAATCGGCGCACCTGGAGCGCTTCCCGCGGCCGAATTGGAAGAACTCGGGGTAGCACGTATTTCATATGGACCCTTCCCGCAGCGCGTCGCACTTCGTGCGCTTCGCGATCTCGCTGCCGAGCTGTACGGGACCGGTTTGGTTCCACTAGATACTCCGCCCCTGAACTGAGTCCGGGCATGCAGGTGTCACCATGCCCGTCCTGAACCCTGAACATACTGTGCTGCTGCACGTCACGGCGGTCTAGCCCCATCCAGAAAACATGGCGCAGACTGCCCGGCGTCCCCCGTCTTCACTCACGGACGCAACGCCGGGCAGCCGGTTCCACCGGGGGAAACCGGCACGAAAATTCGCCACGATCTGGCCCATCAACCCGTCACACCGAACCGGCCCTCGCGCGTAACGATTCCGGCGCGTAGCTTCTGTGCTCAGCGGAGGCTGAACCGCGTGCTCATTCCATGCCGAAGGGGAAGAACGTTGTGGCCGAGCCCAACGGCGATTCTGGATCATGCCTTCGATGAGCACTCCTTGCCCGGAGGATGCAGCAGCGGACTTGCGGCGGCCCGGTCCTGGTGGAGGAGCACGGGAACAATAGCTTTCAGTGATGCCGCTCATCGAGCGCCCCGGCGCCAGGAGCCGAGGGAGTTCCCGCTTCCGTCACCGACAGCAGCCCGCAGTCCACCTTGATGGCGTCCGCTGGGGCCGCGCTCTAGGGAAATTATGTTCCTCAGCGGACGACGGCGTCGAGCGGCATCCGCTGCGGTCCATCCCTTTGCGCACCGCTCAGTATCACCGCACAGTTGCGCATGCTGGAGGATCACTCTGTGACAGGCCCCTGCCCTGGCTGAGTGGCAGGGCAGGCAATCGTTTTGTTCTTTGACATCGCTGCTGCACGCGTTGTGCTGATTACCCGGGAGGGAAATCCCAGAACCTGGATCCAAAGGTGGGGCCGGAGCAGGAGCAGCATGCAGTTCCGGCTTAGGCCAATCTCTTCGTGTACAGGTATGTATCAATAGGTGCAGCCGTCCTTTGCAGCCGAAGCGGCCAACTTTGTTCCGCTGAAGCCAACCCACGGGTCGATGTAGCCGTAGCAGCTGACTCACATTTTTGCCCGAATGACTCAGTGGACCGACCGAAGAGCTGGACAGGTTTTGTGACGGAACAAAACGCAATTGGCCGCCGTCCGTCCGGACGGCGGCCAATTACGTTAAGATTTCGCCCGCTGCAGGTTAGAAGGGAGCTGTCTGCCGGGGCGGCAGGACCTTCAGAGGGGCTTGGATCCGCTTATAGCGAGAGGAAAGGAGGTGTATACGAACGAGGCCGGCCGCGGCTGTACGTTTCGGAGGTCGTGCATACTGCCCCGCAGCACGATCGAGTCCCCCTTGGCGAGCGTCACCTCGCCGTCCTCCAGGACAACGGCCAACTCCCCGTCGAGCATCGTGATCACATGCAGGGAATGGTCCGTGTGCAGGTTGGGCACCGCCAAGGTGTCACCCGAAGCACCTGGCACAGTGAGTATTCGGACGACGGCACCCTCGGCCGGCGCATCAGGCCCCAGCGTCCAGCCGGGCTCCGGATGATCATCCGGAGCAGCGGGGATACTCCGCTGTTGCCATAGCTCCTGCAGAACGATTCCATTGGGGAGCCGGGTGGACGGGACGTTTCGCTCGTCAGCGACGACTGCGGACGCCTTTGAGGCGTTGATCCCGACGATGACCCGACGGGCAGGCGCGGACAGGTCAGTGCTGTTGTCGTTCATGATCGATGGCGGTCAGCGAATCACGCTGACGTGAACGGCGGAGACTACGCATGGTTTGTCCGTCCTGTTCCTCCAGGCATGCTTGGTGCCGCGCTGCACGATTGTGTCGCCCTGCCGCATGGTTGTCTCGCCAGTGTCGAGAAGAACGCACGCTTCCCCGGAAATTACGGTGACGATATCGATCGTGTCCGTCGTGTGCATCCCGGGAGCATCGTTGGGATCCACTGCGTCACCAGCGCCGGACTCGGCCAGGATCCTGGCGTATCCGCCCTCGTAGTCCCATTCGCTGTCCGGAGCAAAGGCCGTGATCACGTAGTTGTAACCTGCCGGCGGCGGCGGGATGATCGACGCATCACCGGGTCCGTTGGGCGCCATCACAGGTGTCGGCACTTCCGTCGCCTGCCACAGGTGGTTGCGCGTGTAGCCATCTGCAACGAGCCGGTCGCTCGTTGGACCGTCACTTACGAACGTCGACTTGCCGTCTGCATTCAGGCCGGTAACGATCAGGCGTGACTGGAATTCCCGGTGTTCTCCCACCATGATTGTGGTCCTTTCCATTGTTGAGGTCATTCGTTCGGATGGAGATTCTTGGCCCCCGTTAGAGGCTGGAAATCAAGGACGTCCCACCAGCCCTTTTTCTTGCTCCAGGGCTTCAAACACAGGGGCATTGTCCACATAAATGCGCTGATCGACGAACTTCCCGTCTTTTACGGTGATCTTGGAAGCCGCCTTGATCTCGATCACGGCCCCGCTGTGAAGTGTCCAACGGCCGACGGATTCGAAGAAGACGACTCCGTCTTCTTCCTCCCACACGTTCACGAGGTCGTGCCCTAGCGATTCGACCTCATTGAGCTTGTCGCTAAAGGCGGCGATGATGTTTTCCCGGCCCTTGATTTCCGGGCTGTTCCCGAACGTCAGCGTCATGTTTTCCCCGTAGTACGACCCAAACTCGCGTGGGTTGTTTGCTTCCATGGCCGCGTAGTACTCGGTCAGCATCTTTGTCATCTCGGTGCTTGCACGCATTGTTGTCAGACCTTCCGTCTCAATCGGTGTCATCACTTGAGGTGTCCCCTTATCAGGCGGCAGGTCAAGTGGCAGACTTCTTTGGCTGTTGACTAAGTCTCACAATACAGGATATTCTCAAATCCAGCACCAAAGAAGTGTGTGCAGTGTCACAGCCGAGCCGCAGGCCGAAAAGAGTCCGGGCGAAAGCTAATAGCCATTGATCTCGACGATGGGATCCACCCCCCTCGAAGGTCAGTCCGTATGCAACGTCGGGTTCCTGCTGCCGCATGGAACCGGAATCAAGCCAAGGCAGCATGGCGCATGACCGATCGATGCCGATCGGCCCCGGGGGACTTGCTCCCGGAGCCTTGCTCACCAATAAGGAGACCCAGTGTCCGAAAAATTCCACTCGACAGGAGCGCTGACCACCACAGGTGGCCGCGAAGACCCGAGAACTTTCATGTTCCGGCTAACCCTGATCGCCAGTCTCGGCGGCCTGCTGTTCGGTTTCGATACTGGCGTGATCGCCGGGGCGCTGGTGTATCTCCGGGAAGACTTCCAGTTGACTGCCGTTGCCGAGGGGCTGGTTGTCACTTCTCTGTTGTTCCCCGGCGCGACGGCAGGCGCGCTTCTGGGCGGTCCCATCGCTGACCGCCTGGGACGGAAGAAGTCGCTGGTCATTGCAGGTGTTATCTTCGTCCTCAGTACGGTCACATGTGCTTTGGCTCCCAGTGTGGGGATTCTGGTCGCGGGGCGCATCGCGCTCGGTTATGCCGTCGGCGTCGCCTCCGTCGTCGTTCCGTTGTATCTGGCCGAGATGGCTCCGGCCTCGCAGCGAGGCCGCATCGTCACCGTGAACCAGCTGATGCTGGTCATCGGCCTGTTCCTGGCATTCGTGATCAACGCGGTCCTTGCCAACCTGATCCACGACACCGTCGTGTGGCGCTACATGCTTGGCATCGCCCTCGTTCCGGCCGCGGGGCTTCTCGTCGGCATGCTCACCCTGCCCGATACCCCTCGCTGGTATGCCAGCAAGCAGATGTGGGCGGAGGCCAGGCGCACTTTGCAGCGGGCGCATGCCGCGGACCGGGTTGAGGACGAGTACCGGCAGATCGCAGCCATCGTCGAAACTGACCACATCAAGGGCAAGGTCTCGGTCCTGGCAACACTTCGCAGTGAACCGTGGATGAAGCTTTTGATCGCGGTCGGTATCATCCTGGCGATCGCCCAGCAGACGACCGGAATCAACGTCGTGATGTACTATGCGCCGACTGTGCTGGAGAGCTCAGGCCTGACCCGGTCCGCGTCGCTGCTGGCCTCCGTCACCGTTGGAATCGCGATGATCGTCTTCACGATAGTGGGCATGTGGATTCTCGGTCTGATGGGGCGCCGCAAGATGATGCTGCTCGGTTTCGGGGGCGTCGCCGCCTCCCACCTGGGGCTCCTCGCTACCTACATGCTGCCCGAGTCCACCCTGCGTTCGTACCTTATTCTGTTGTTCATGCTGCTGGTGACCGCCTTCATGGTGACCTTCCTGGGCACGACAGGTTTCCTGGTCCTCTCCGAGTTGTTCCCGCTGCCAATCCGCGGTTTCGCCATGGGCGCTTCCCTGGGTGGGCTCTGGGTGGCTAACTCCCTCATTTCATTCCTCTTCCCGATCCTCGCCGAGCAGTTCGGTTCGGTGGCCGTTTTCTCCGGATTCCTGGTGCTCAATGTGCTGGCAGCGCTGTTCGCGTTCCGCTACATTCCGGAAACCAAGGGGCGCACCTTGGAAGAGCTTGAGGTTGAACTGCGTGACCGTTACACGGGTTCGGTGACTGCCCGCCCGTGACCCGAGTAGGCGCTCTCCTCTTCCTGGTTGCGGGCCGACCGGGCCGATTCGGTCGGTTCGCACCTGATTCCACCACCTCATCAACAGAAAGTGAGACCAGCAATGACTGAGTCCAGGTTCGCCGGAAAGGTAGCCTTCGTGACCGGCTCCGGAAGCGGCATCGGCCGGGCAACGGCGATAGCATTTGCGGCTGAAGGAGCAACGGTAGTGTTGGCCGATATTGACGCCGCCGGCAACGAAGAAACCGCTCGCCTGGTCGCCGAACACGGCGGGCAGGTGCTCGCCGTCAAATGCGACGTAACGTCCTCACAGGAGATTCAAGCGGTCATCGAACAGACCGTCCAAGAATTTGGCCGCCTTGATATCGCCTTCAACAACGCCGGGATAGAACAGCCGCCCGCAGCACTCGTCGACATCTCCGAGGATGAGTGGGCACGACTGCTCGACATCAACCTGCGCAGCGCATTCCTCTGCATGAAGTACCAGATCCCTGCAATGCTCAACAGTGGCGGCGGCTCCATCGTCAACACGTCCTCGGGCGCGGGCGTTGTCGGAATCCAGGGGCAGGCCGCCTACGTCGCAGCAAAACACGGATTGATCGGCCTGACGAAGTCGGCGGCATTGGACTACGCAGCACAGGGCATCAGGGTCAATGCCATCTGCCCAGGCATCATCGAGACACCAATGATGGACAGGTTCTCCGGCGGCACCCCCGAGGGCCGGGAACGGGTGATTGGCCAGGAACCCGTCGGCCGGATGGGCAAACCTGAAGAAATCGCCTCCGCCGTGCTGTGGCTTTCCTCAGACCTCGGCAGCTTTGCAACCGGTCACGCAATGGTGATCGATGGCGGCCAGACCGTAGGTATCTAACCGGTAACACCATCCACAAGACCTCCAGGACTGTGGCGGGCACTGGACCTCAACCCGGTGCCCGCCACCTTGCCGCGCCTATAATGGCAGTAATACCGCCTAATGGCAGTAATACCGCCGTTCGTGAGGCTGCCTTCCATGGTCCTGGCATACGGCTTGTAGAGAAGGATGGGGCCTCACGTCATGAGCGGAAGCGGTTTGCCGGAGAATGTTGCGGAACTGAGTGGCACTCCGGACAGCGCTGGAAGTCTGGCCAGGATGCTGACCATCCTGGACCTCTTCACAGAGCAAGACCCTGTCTGGTCAACGGCGGACCTCATTGATGCCCTCGAGACCTCGCGTTCCACGGGCTACCGCTACATCAAAACCCTGCATGACGCGGGTCTGCTCACCACGGTCCGCAACGGGTACTACAGCCTTGGTCCCAGGATCATCGAGATGGACCTGCAGATCAGGCAAACGGACCCCTTGCTCCTCGCCAGCCAGGGCGTCCTGGAAGAACTTGTCGAGAACGTCGGACACTCCGCTCTGCTGCTGACCGCGTTCCGTGACTCGGTGCTGTGCGTAGGGGAAGTCCGCGCACCGTCGAGTCCGGCAAATCGGTTCAGCCGCGGGCAGCGCCGGCCGATGTTCCAGGGGGCCGGTTCAAAAGTCATCCTCGCCTATCTCCCCCACCACCGGCTGAAGGCGATCTACCCCCGCTACAGTGACGAGATTGAGAAGGCCGGGCTGGGCGCCTCCTGGAGTGAGTTCCGCAAAGCCCTGGGTGAAATCAAAAAAGACGGTTACCTACTGACGCGCGGGGAGTTCAACCCCGGTGTCTACGGCGTCGCCGCGCCTATCCTCACCGACCAAAAGACGTCTGTGGGCAGCGTGGGCGTCGCCTGGGATGAACACGTCCGTGACATCAACGTCGAGCAGGCGATAAAGGCCGTAAAGGAAGCTGCGGCCACTGTCTCCTGGCGACTCACGCAGAACCAGAACGACTCATAGATCCAAACCGCTGACGAGCTGCCCGAAAGGCACGCATCGGCGTGCCAAAACCTTTGGCCCTGTCCATATTTCCGGTATACGGGCCGGGGAGTCTCCGCCCAGCGCAAGCCTTTCAGCGTCCACGGGGCTCCCTCGGTGGAAACGGCAGGCACGGTCGGCCGAGGGGTATGCGCTCTCCCCGCATCACGGATTGCAGCACATGATGCCCGGCTCACGACAGCGCGGGATCCATTGCCCTGGCGGCGCCACACCCCGCCCGCAGCTACGGCCATACTGCAACACCGCCCGCTTTTGCTCCCGGGTTGCGGTCTGTAGAAAACGCTTGACCACTCGAAACTCTGAGCTGGCATCGGTCTATAAATCGTCGTTGACGATATCCCGTCATGTGGGATATGGTGAATTTAGAGCGGTTGGCTGGCATGTAATGCAGCGGAGGACCGCCACCCCCTACCGGTTCTTGGTGGGGATGAATCGACTTTTGTGAAGGAGCAGGAGATGCGCGTAAGCAAAGCAGCGGAGACCGACATCGAAGCAGTCGGATCCATGCGTGAGGGGAAGCTGGACCAGAAGCACCTGCTGTTCGGTGAGGACGGCTCGCCGAACAACTACGACCTGAACATGGGCCACACCGGCGGTGGTGGTTGGCGGACCCCGCGTCATCGGCACAACTTCGACCAGGTCCGCTACGTTATCCAGGGCCGGCTGCCGTACTCCGAGGAAGATTTCCTGGAGGAAGGCTGGGTAGGGTACTTCCCCGAAAGCGTCCACTACGGACCTCAGGAACGCGCCGAAGGCCTCCGCACCCTCGTACTCCAGGCCGGCGGCGCCAGCGGCCAGGGCTACCTGTCGGTGGCCCAGCGCGAAGCGACCAATGCCGAACTGGAAAAGACCGGCGAATTCAAGAAGGGCCTCTACCACTACACGGACTCCAACGGCGAAGCGCAGGCCGTGGACGGATCGCAGGCGATCTTCGAACACGCTACGGGCGGCAAGCTCGAGTTCGCCACCCCGCGCTACGAAGACGTCATCGCCATGAACCCCGACGCCTACGACTGGCTGCCCTCAGCCGACCAGGGCGTGTCCGAGAAATGGCTGGGCACCTTCACCGAGCGCAACTTCCGCATCGGATTCCTCCGACTGGACGCCGGCGCCGTCTACCAGGCTGGCCAGTTCCCGTCCATCGAAATCCTGTTCCAGACCAAGGGCCAGGTCACCGCAGGCGGAGAAAAGTACGGCCCCGAAACCGGCTACGAGTTCCTTGCCAACGAAGGCCCCGCCCCCATCGAAGCCATCGAACCCACCGAATTCCTCCGCTTCGTCCTCCACACCTTCTAAAAAACAGATACGTCAGCGGGCAACACGGAAACCCCCGTGTTGCCCGCTGACGTGCATAAGGATGTCGGTAGGTCATTCGACCCCAGGCGCCCCTGGCTCTGAAAGCTTCGCCGGAAGCCGGGCACAGGAATGCGGCCCATCCTGACGATTTGCATCAATAAACCCCACACAATGGAGTGCATAGTGACACTTGAAGCCGATGTTCTAGCCCCCTTCCCGGCGGAACTTCAGATTCCAGCACAATCAGTAGCCACGGCCGTAGCTGCGTCCTCGGAGGCGACCCCGCGCATCCTGGTGGTGCTCGATGATGACCCCACGGGCACGCAGTCCGTGGCGGATTTGCCCGTGCTCACCCGCTGGGAGGTTGAGGACTTCACCTGGGCCTTCAGCCAGTCCAAGCCGGCCGTGTATGTCCTCACCAACACGCGCAGCCTTGACCCCGAAGAGGCGGCTACCCGTAACGAGGAAGTGGTTCGCAATGCCCTCGCCGCGGCAGGCAGCGTCAGGGTTGGCTTCGTGAGCCGCAGCGACTCCACCCTCCGCGGCCACTACCCGCTGGAACCGGATGTCATTGCCGCTACCGTGACCGCCGAAACCGGTGAGGCCACTGACGGCGTCGTCATCGTTCCCGCATTTCCCGACGCCGGCCGCCTCACCATCGGCGGAGTCCACTACATGCGCGGTACCGGGGACGACGCCGGCAAGCTCACCCCGGTCGCCGAGACCGAGTTCGCCAGGGATGCCACCTTCGGCTTCGCCAACTCGGAGCTGGCCAAATACGTGGAGGAGAAGTCGCAGGGCCGGTTCGCCGCGGACTCCGTGATCGTCCTGGACCTGAACATCATCCGCGCCGGCGCGTCCGCCCAGGACCCTGCCATCTCGGCGAAGGCCATCGCCGACGCCATTGAAGGCGCCACCAACTCCACGCCGATCGTGGCGGACATCGTCACCGAAAACGACCTCCGTGCCCTGGCCCTGGGCCTGGAAGAAGCCGAACGGCGCGGCAAGAAGCTGCTCTACCGCGTCGGCCCGCCGTTCGTCCGCGGCCGGATCGGCCAGGACGTCCGCACCGCCCTGACGTCCGGGGAGGCCTACGAAGGCAACACCCCTTCCACGGCCGGCGGCCTGATCGTGGTCGGCTCTCACGTCGGGCTCACCACCCGCCAGTTGAACGTCCTCACCGCCGAACACAGCTCCGCGAGCATCATCGAGATCGAAGTCGAAAAGCTCCTCGCCAGCGAAGCAGAAGCAGCAGCACACCTGGACCGGACCGTGGACGCCGTCGTTGAGGCCCTCCGCGCCGGCGATGTCATCGTCCACACTAGCCGCCTGCTGATCAAGACGGACGACCCCGCCGAGAGCCTGCGGATCGCGCGCACCGTGTCCGCCGCCGTCGTCGCCGTGGTCAACCGGACACTGAAGACCTTCCCGCCGCGGTTCGTCATCGCCAAGGGCGGCATCACGTCCTCGGACGTGGCAGCCCATGGCCTGGAGATCCGGCACGCGATCGTCCGCGGACCCATGCTGCCGGGCATCGTCAGCCTGTGGGAACCCGTGGACGGCCCGGCCAAGGGGATCCCGTACATCGTCTTCGCCGGCAACGTCGGCGACGACGACTCCCTGGCCCAGGTCACCCGCAAACTCAGCAACACCTTTGAATCGGGCAAGTGAAGGAGAGCATGAGCAGCAACCACAAGACACCTGTCCCGGCGGCAGCGCCCATGAGGATCCTTGAAGGAGGGGCCTTTAATGCGTACCCGGCTCGATGACCTTGTCACCGCCGCACTGCAGCGCGGCTCGGCTGTTCCGGCCTTCACCTGTTACGACTTCACCACCGCGCTGGCGGTGGTAACGGCGGCCGAGGATGCAAACCAGGGCGTGATTCTCATGGTTGCGCCGAAGACCGCGGCCACGCCCAATGGACTGCGCCTGATCGCCGCACTGCGCGGACTCGCCGATGCAGCGCGTGTCCCGGTAGCCGTGCAGTTGGATCATGCTACGAATCTTGGGGTCATGGCAGAGTCTGTTGCTGCAGGGGCAGACTCTGTACTTGCCGACGGTTCATCTTTGCCGCTTGAGGACAATGCCCAGCTGGTCCTGGCGGCCCGCGCTCTTCTGGGGAGTGACGTCGTGCTTGAAGCTGAACTGGGGGGTCTTGCGGGCGACGAGGACCGAGCCTTTGGCGCGGATCAGTCCGGGGTGCCGGTGGCCGGCCTGACTGACGCAACCCGGGTAGAAGAATTTATCGCCCGTACCGGCGCCGAACTGCTTGCCGTGGCAGTGGGCAACGTCCACGGCAAGTACAAAGGCGAGCCGCAGCTGCGCTGGGACATTCTACAGGACATCGCAGGACAGACCAACGTCCCACTGGTGCTGCACGGGGCTTCAGGTATCCCGCCAGAAGAACTCGCCAAAGCGCCGGCGATGAACGTCGGCAAAGTCAACTTCAACACCGAGCTCCGCACCGGAATCCTGGCGATCCTCCAGGAAGAACTCCCGGGCCACCGGAGAGACGGTGAGAATATGCAGGGCCTGCTCGGCCACTGGAATACTTCGGCCAAAGATTTCGCCAGCGGAGCCTTTGCCACCCTCACCCGCTAATTCAACTGCCCGGGAGAGGCCGCTCGGACTTCAGCGCCGCGCGGCCCGTCCCGGGCAGCCCCGTTTCTGAGGGATTAAAGGGGAGGCTCACAGGTGCTCACACGCGGTCGGGATTGCGCGGCGTCTTCCGAGCCGACCTCTGAACGGTCCTGCGGTGACCGACAGAACGACGGGGACCTTGAATCCTCCGCTGAGGGCGGGACAGCTGTGGTTAAAAGCTGATGCCGGCGCAACAGGTTCGGGTTGCGCCGGCATCAGGCGTAGGGGATTGATAGATCCCCACTGATTACACGGAAGTCAGGCAGGGAGCTCGGACACGCGCCGGGCCAGATAGTCAACGCCCATCCGAGGGCTGGACAACACCGTCAGATTGGTCTTTTCCTGAAGGACTGGCGCGAGGCGGTTCATCGAGGCCTGTGCCAGGACGATCAGGTCGACGTTTCCGGCAAGATCCGTTGCCTGCTCGATGATCATGGAGTCGTGCTTGTCCCGGTCTCCTGCCATGAGGACCGCGAACGCTCCTTCGCACAACCGCTGCTCGATCGTGATGTTGCGCCCCATCTTGTCTGCCTTGGCCTGGATCAAATCCGAGGTCGGACCAAGCGTCGTGGGCACAGTGGCCAGGACCCCAATGCGGGTTCCCTCGCTGGCCGCCCGAAGCGCCATCGCCTCATCAATCTTGATGACCGGGGTGTGGACATTGCGGGCAGCAACATCCAGGGCAGGTCCCAGCGAGGAACAGGCGGAAAAGATGATGTCAGCGCCCGCAGCCTCAGCAGCCTGCGCCAAGTGGATCATCCGCTCCTCGCTCTTACGCGAGATGCCGTTTTCCCGCTGAACAGTGGCCAGGACGTCCGAGTCAACAAAGTGCATGACTTCAGCATCAGGAATCAGCTCAGCAATCAGGTTATTGATCACAGGTTCGACGGAGACAAACACGAAGCTGGTGTGCAAAATCGCGATCTTCTTTGACACGCTAATACTTCCTTACTGGTTGAATTTCTGATGCCCTGTCGCTCATCACGCGTGGGTCCGCTGCAGATGGGACGACGAAGCAGAAGTGAATGAGAGCTCATGTAGACAATATCCCACACTGTGGGATAAAGTCAATATCAGAGTCGGCCGCCGGTGCATCATGGATCGCAGTTAGCCTAAAAACCCATCTGAGCTCTCGGACACCGGGATGCCCTGATGATGGCACCCAGCGGAAATCACACGGCGCCTTCATCTGCAGGAACCTCGAAACAGGAGAAGAACATGGCAGAGACATGGGGAACGTCCCACAATTCCGGCCAGTTCGTGGGATCAGCGGTCGTTGCGGGAGCCACCTATGGCCCGCACCATACGCTTCTGCGCCTGAAGACGTTCGGGGGTGAACTTATTGACTACCGGGTTGGTGACGTTCCAGATCCTGCAGGAATAGCTGAATTTAACGGCGACGATCTCCGGCCCATCTCGGTCAAGATCCAAGACGGCGGTGAGCAATGCAGTGTGGTTGCACGTGCCGCAGCGGGCGGGGCGCGAGCTCTCAGGGTGAGTCTGGGGGGAGCCCTGGCACTGTACAAGTCCGGCGTCCATGCAGTAGTCGACGGCGGGCTCTCAGCCGGAGTTCCCTGTTCGGCCAGGAATGCGCCAAGGACTGCCCTGCAGTAACGGGCGACATGCCATAAGCAATCCACGCACGCATTGTGCTGGTTGCCCGCAACACTTCCTCTCGCCCAGCGCAGGGCATGCTGCACCCGACGCCTATTGGAGGGCGTCCCAGACCAGGACCCATGACTAGGCACGTGGTCACCCTGGTGCTTGCACCTGGCACTTCCCCCAGCAAAGTAGGGTTCCCGTCCATGGACGGGAACCCTGCTTTGCTTTTTTGCTTCTCGTGCCACGCCCGGAATGCGCTCGATCGTAAGGCCGCTCCGGCCCGGGCGCGTTAGTTGGTGTAGGGGAGTTCGCGTTCGGTGGTGAGGTCCCAGACGACTGCTTTGCGGCGGGTGTACATGGCGACGGAGTCGAAGCCGTTTTCTTTGCCGAAGCCGCTTTGTTTCATGCCGCCGAAGGGGACGGTGGGGTGGAAGGAGCGGTAGGTGTTGATCCATACCGTTCCTGCGATCAGTTCTTTGGCCAGGTGCTGGATGGTCCGTGCGTCGTTGCCCCAGACCTGGGCGCTGAGACCGAATTCCGAGGCGTTGGCGCGGGCGATGACTTCGTCGGTGTCGGTGTAGGACAGCACGCTTGCCATCGGGCCGAAGGCCTCGGTCCGGGCTGCGGGGTTGTCGTCTGTGACGTCGGCCAGGACGGTGGGCTGGTAGAACGCGCCGTTCGCGAGCTCGCCGTCCTCGGCCGGGCCGCCGCCGGCCAGGGCGACGGCGCCGGCATCGATCGCGCTTTTGACCAGGGCGTCCACCCGGGCACGGTGCTGGCGGTTGATGAGCGTGCCCATCTGCGAAGATTCCTTGGTCGGCAGCCCGACGCGGACCGTTTGTGCTTTCTGTCCGAGCCGTTCGGTGACCTGGGCGTACATCGAGGCCGGAACAAAGATCCGGGAACCGGTCACGCAGCTCTGGCCGCTCTTGGCAAAGTTCGAATGCAGCAGCGACGGGATCGCGATGTCCAGGTCGGCATCCGGGAGCAGGATCGCCGGGCTCTTCCCGCCCAGTTCCAGGAACGTCGGCACAATGTTCGTCGCGGACTGGTGAATGATGGCCCGGCCCGAGCCCGGCCCGCCGGTGAACGCGATCATCCCAATATCCGGGTGCTCGGTCAGCAGCGGCCCGACCTTCTCCCCGCGGCCGGTCACCACGCTGACCACACCGGCGGGAAGACCCGCCTGGAGGGCGAGTTCGACCATGCGGTAATTCAGCAGCGGGGCGACCTCGGGTGCCTTGATGACGATGCAGTTCCCGGCAACGAGGGCCGGGCCCGCCTTCAGGGCGACGAAGTTCGCGTTGCCGTTGTAGGGGCTGACGCCGGCCACGACCCCGAAGGGCTCGTCGAGCCCGTAGGAGAGCCGGTCGGGCAGCTGCGCGAACGTGCGGCCTTCGATTTTGTCGGCGATCCCGGCGTAATAGCGAAGCACCCGTGCGCTGTTATCGATGTCGGCCATGGCCTCCCGGCGCAGGTGGCCCACATCGGAGACCTCGAGATCGGCCAGTTCCTCGCGGTGCGCGCTGATCGCATCGGCCCAGGCCGTGAGCATCCTTGCCCTGGCCTCGGGGGCGGTGCGGCGCCACACCTTCTCATACGCCGTCTTCGCACCGGCCACCACAGCATCAATATCAGCAGGGCCGGCCTCACACAGGGTCCCGATCACCTGACCCGTGGCAGGATTCAGGATCTCCATCTCATACCCACCGGAAGGGACCACCACCCCGGCCGCGGAGATCAACCCGATCCGGCGCCCTCCCCCACCCACGCTCACATCAAACTCCTCCGACACCTTCGTACTCATACTCAAAAACTCCTTCAAAAAAAGGGGGTCATCCCAAGGTTTAACAAGGAATGGTTTTGCTTGGCTCCGGACATCAGTTGGTTCCCAGAGTGCTTCTCACCACGACGTCCATGAAGTGGTCTTTTTTGCTGCTCCTGACCTGCCGATTCAGCCGCATACGAGGCATGCAATCCGTTCCTCAGCCGTGGCGGTACTCCATCGGTCCGGACACACTTTTGGGCTTCGGCTGACAGGATGTTTTATACGTAAAATATGCTTCCATATATGATGGCCCTCGTCAATGGTGCGGCGGTAGTGGCCGGGCTTACTTTGTCCATGCTTGCGAACTCCCTGTCGAAGTATAAGAAATCCTGTAGAATGAGACTTTATTCACCGCTCGAAATGATGTGGCAGACCAAAGGCTTGCTGCATCGAGAATGATAAGGACTCGCCTCATGAGTGGACCCAGTTCGGTCTGTGGCCCCGGCGAAGTGACCGAGACTGCCGACACCGTGGGCAGCCTTGCCCGAATGCTGCAAGTCCTGGAGCTATTCAGCGAAGCTGGTCCCGTCTGGTCGACGGCCGATCTTATCGAGGCGATGGAGACGTCCAGGTCCACGGGCTACCGCTATATCAAGACCCTGCATGACGCCGGCCTGCTCACGACGGTGCGCAACGGCTACTACACCCTTGGCCCGCGAATCATCGAGATGGACCTGCAGATCCGGCAAACCGATCCGCTGCTACTGGCGAGCCATGGGGTTCTTGACGATCTGGTGGAGAATGTCGGCCACTCTGCCCTTTTGCTGACGGCATTTCGGGATTCCGTCCTGTGCATCGGTGAATCGCGCGCCCCGACGAGCCCCGAAAACAGGTTCAGCCGCGGGCAGCGGCGCCCCATGTTCCAAGGTGCAGGATCGAAGGTCATCCTGGCCCATCTCCCTCATCACCGGCTTAAGGCCATCTACCCCCGTCATCAGGATGAGATTGAGCGCACCGGACTGGGCGCCACCTGGGGTGAATTCCGCAAGACCCTCGGAGAGATCAAAAAAGACGGATACCTGCTGACCAGGGGCGAATTTAATCCAGGAGTTTATGGCGTCGCGGCGCCCATCCTCACCGACCAGAAGACCGCGGTCGGCAGCGTCGGCGTCGCTTGGGATGAAAACATCCGGGACATCAACGTCGACCAAGCAATACGGGCCGTCAAGCAAGCGGCAACCACCATCTCCCAACGCCTCGCTGAGAACCAGGGCAGGTCAACCCGCGCAGTCTGACCCGCCGCCATCCACTCGGCTTCATCATGCGCAAGTGCCCTCGGCGGCTTCCTCGCACCGACTTTCGGGATATTTCCGAAACTGTCGATCCGATCCCGTATTTCCAGTTGAGGCTGATACGGGCGATCAATTCTCCTGATCGGCGCCGCGCGCGGCTGGCGCCTTCCTGTGTACGGCAATTGCCTGCTCCCTTGGTCCCGGCTCGCCCGGGCAAGCAGAGCTGTGAGCGGACTTGCCGAATTTTCACTTACTAGGAGGGGCGACAGCAATTAAACTCTTGACTGAATCCCATATGACGGGATATTGTTCATGCAAGGCAAAATGCGCTCCGTGTTCCTCGTGGGGAACTCAGAGGCTTAGCGCGACGTAGGGCCCGCCGCGGCGCCGCGCCCACCGCTTTCTGCAATCCATAATGACAACGACGCCACAAGGACCAACTATGACGACACCCCTGACTCACACCCCCCATGACTCCGGCGTTCCGGCGTCGGCACGGGACTTCAGCGTAGAAGGGCGGGTAGTCGTTGTCACCGGCGCCGCCCAAGGCATCGGGCGAGAGCTGGCACGCCAGTACGCCGCCGCTGGGGCGGTTTCCGTTGTGGCCGACCTGGATATTGAGAAGGCTGAATCGGTCGTCAAAGAAATCCACGATGCCGGCGGCACAGGCTTGGCCGTCAAGGTCAACGTCGCCGACGAACCGTCCGTCACAGCAATGGTTAACACCGTGATCGAAACCTGGGGCCGGATCGATGTACTGATCAACAACGCCTCCATCTTCGCCACGCTGGACAAGGTCCCGTTCGACCAGATCCCCCTGGCACAGTGGGACAACGTCCTTAAGGTGAACATCACCGGCACCTACCTGTGCGCGCGTGCGGTCGCTGACCATATGCGCAAGGCGGGCTTCGGCCGGATCATCAACGTCTCATCCGACGCGGTCACGCGCGGCACGGTCAACTACCTGCACTACGTCACATCAAAGTCGGCAGTAATCGGCATGACCAACTCCTTGGCCCGCGAACTGGGCCCCTACGGCATCACCGTGAATTGCATCCGGCCCGGCAGCGTCGCCACCGAAGTCGAACGCACCGTCAATCCCACACAAGAGGTCCGCGAACGCGCCGCTTCCCTGCAGTGCATCCCCCGCGGCATGGTCCCCACCGACCTGGTCGGCATCATGATCTTCCTCGCAACACCGGCATCCGCCTTCATCACCGGCCAGACCATCGCCTGCGACGGCGGCTACACCCACAGCAGCTAACCCAAAAGCACAGCCAGCCACAGGAGAACCCGCTCATGAAGCAATACCCGCACCTTTACATTGATGGTCAGTGGACCGAACCGGCAGGCTCCCGGGTAGTGGAGCTGATCGATCCCACCCGCGAGGAGCCCTTCGCCCAGATCACACTGGGAACGTCCGCGGACGTTGACCGTGCGGTGGCAGCGGCGCAGAAGGCATTCGAGACTTTCTCCACCACCTCGGTGGAAGAACGCGTCGCGCTGATCGACCGGATCATTGACGTTTACGAATCCCGGATTGATGAGTTCTCCGAGCTGATCGCCCGCGAAGAGGGCATCCCGGTCGCCAACCGTGCCCAGGTCACCGGCCCGGCCGAACACATGCGGGTCGCCCGGGACATCCTGCGCGAGTACCCGTTCGAGACCCGTATCGGCGGCGCCATCGTCCGCCGGGAAGCCATCGGCGTCTGCGCCCTGATCTCCCCCTGGAACTGGCCCATCCAAACCGGCGTCATCAAACTCATCTACGCCCTGGCTGCCGGCTGCACCATCGTTGCCAAGCCCAGCATCAACTCCGCCGCCAGCGGTGCGCTCCTTGCCCAGGTGCTCCACGAAGCAAAGGTCCCGGCAGGTGTATTCAACCTCGTCAACGGCACCGGCCGCGAGGTAGGCGATGCTCTGTCCCGCCACCCCGGCGTGGACATGATCTCCTTCACCGGTTCCACCGGCGCCGGCCAGCAGGTCGGAGCAGCCGCTGCGGAAACCGTAAAACGCGTCAGCCTCGAACTCGGCGGAAAATCAGCCAACATCGTGCTGCCCGACGCCGACCTTGAAAAAGCCGCCCGCTGGAACATCCAACGCGCCTTCTTTAACGCCGGCCAGTCCTGCCACGCCCCCACCCGCATGCTGGTCCAGGAAAGCCAGATCGACCAGATCACCCCGTTCCTCGTTGACGAAGCACGACGGTTCCGCCTCGGTGATCCCCTCGACACCACCACGACCATGGGCCCGGTCGTCACCGCCGCACAGTACAAATCCATCCGGGACCTCATCCAAAGCGGCATCAACGAAGGCGCCCAGCTCGTCACCGGTGGCCTCGACCGGCCCGAAGGCCTGAACCTGGGCTACTTCGTCCAGCCCACCGTGTTCACCGGCGTCACCCCCGAGATGACCATCGCACGCGAGGAAATCTTCGGACCAGTCCTCGCCGTCATCCCCTACAAGGATGAGGAAGAAGCCCTTCGTATCGCCAATGACTCCCCCTACGGACTCGGCGGCTACGTCTTCGGCAAAGACCGCGACAACGCCCGCCGCGTCGCCAACGGCCTCCGTGCCGGGCGAGTGAGCTACAACGGCGCAGCCACCGACTCCTACACCCCCATGGGCGGATACAAGCAGTCCGGCATCGGCCGGTCCATGGGCCGGTTCGGGCTCGAAGAATACTTGGAAATCAAGTCTGTCTACGGCTTCGAAGACGAAGCACAAGCATTGCCGACTCTCTTCGGCTGAAAACACTCAAGTCGAATCAGGAGACGCAAAAAAAATGAACACTGCAGCTGCACCCGTCCTGCGAAACCACGTCAAGGACAAGCTGGCCAAAGGGGAAACCGTATACTCCATGACCGTCCGTTTGGTGCGGACCGTGGACATCGCCTCCATCGCCCACACAGCAGGATTCGACTCCGTCTACATTGACATGGAGCACAGCAGCTTTTCCCTGGAAGCCGCAGGGCAAATCTGCATGGCCTGCAACCACCTCGGCGTGACACCTCTAGTCCGCGTCCCCGGACTGGATCCGGCCTACATCGCCAGGGTGATGGACTCGGGCGCCATGGGCATCATCGTGCCGGACGTGGAATCAGCCGACCAGGCCCGCGCGCTCGTCCGCGCGGTCAAGCACGCACCGCTTGGGGGACGCTCCCTCGCCGGCGCCGCCCCCCAACTGAACTACCGGACATACCCACCCGCCGAGGTCGTTCGAGTGCTTGACGAGTCCTCCATGGTCGTCGCGATGATCGAATCCCAGACGGGACTGGACGCCGTCGAAGACATCGCCGCCGTGGACGGGCTCGACATGATCCTCGTCGGAGCGAACGACCTCAGCGTCGGGCTCGGCATCGCTGGACAGATGGATCACCCCAGAGTGCACGACGCCTACCTGCGGGTCATCAAGGCCTGCCAGGCGAATGGGGTTTCGGTGGGAATCGGCGGCCTTGGAGGCTGGCCGGATCTGATCCGACAGTACCTCGAGCTCGGTGCCGGCTACGTATCCACCGGTAACGACATCACCTTCCTCAGCACCGCCGCAAAACAAAAACGTCAGCAGTTTGCGTAGCCGAGACAACCACGGAACAGAGAACATGAAAATCTGCATATATGGTGCGGGCGCTGTCGGCGGGCATATCGCCGGGCGGCTCGCCGGAAGTGGCGCCGAGGTCTCTCTGATCGCCCGCGGTGAACAGTTGGCCGCCATCCGCCAGAACGGGTTGCGGGTGGAAACCCGGGACGGGACACTCCTCTCGTACCCTGTTGCTACCGACCGTCCGTCCGACCTTGGACCACAGGACGTCGTCATCGTCACGGTCAAGGCCCCCGCCCTGCCAACCATCGCCGAGGGCATCAACTCGCTTCTTCACGAGAACAGCCTGGTGCTATTCGTCATGAACGGCATCCCCTGGTGGTACTTCCACTCCCACGGCGGAGATTTGGATGGCACCCAGCTGCGACGACTCGACCCCGAAGGTGCACTCTGGGCGCGTGTCCGACCCGAACGGGCGGTAGGTGCCGTGGCGTACACCGCCTGCAGCGTTGTTGCGCCTGGAGTCGTCCGTGCGGAGAATGCACGCAACCGCCTCATCATCGGTCGTCCCGACGGGAATACTGACCCGCGCCTGGACGCGCTGGCATCGCTGCTGAATCCCAGCGGGCTCGAGGTCAGCGTCACAACCAGGATCCGTGACGCCATTTGGGCCAAACTTGTCATGAACCTCATTGGGGGGTCGCTGGCCGCCCTGACCGCATCCCCCATGAAGGATGTGCTCAACAAACCCGCGATTGCCGGCACAGCCAAGGCAATGGCGGACGAGGGCATCGCCATCGCCCGTGCCCTTGGTTGCGACCCGGGGGATCCGGACGAAGGCCTGGCAAAGCTCGCCACCTCGAGTCATCTGCAAAGCATCGCGCAGGATTTGCTGGCCGGTCGGTCGATGGAAATCGACGGCCTGTTCCGCGTACCGCTCGACCTGGCCGAACTGGCCCAAGTCCCAACTCCCAACCTTGACCTGGTCATCGAGCTCGCCACCCAACGCGCACGGGCTGCGGGCCTCTACAAGGACACCAGCTGGTGAAAGTGGCGGGTGCTAAACAAGGTGGTTGTCCCAACTGTT
The DNA here is from genome assembly GCF_040546765.1 of Arthrobacter sp. OAP107. NCBI lineage: Bacteria > Bacillati > Actinomycetota > Actinomycetes > Micrococcales > Micrococcaceae > Arthrobacter > Arthrobacter sp. OAP107. The sequence continues at coordinate 2,919,167 of NZ_JBEPOK010000001.1, forward strand.
GGCATCCCGCACACTGGCTCGTGGGCGTCTCATGTCAGGGGTTTCAAGGACCCCCCGTGGTAAGTCGTCTCCTGGCACACAACGGGCAAGTATCCGGCCTGAAAATCCGCCACTGACTTCAAGGGAAAACAATGATTCCAGAAGATGAGCAAAAGGACAGGAACGGCAGCAGCTGGAAGCTGGCCCCGGGCGAATACATCGAAGTCCAGGCAGCGGGGATCGGGACCCGCCGGGGCACCATCGAAGCAGTCATGCGTGACAAGTCCGGCTTCTGGTTAGCGGCCGATGGAGTGGAACCCCGCGTCTTCGTTCCGCTCGAGGAAAAAGAACAAAGCATTCGACCCGCACCCTCGCCGGGAGGTGCAGGCTGACGCGTGCAGCTGTATAAACCAGCACATCAACAGAGCAATAAGCGCTCGGCCTCCTGACGCGGGTAGTCCTGCCGGAGCCGGCCGTACTCGCCGCCTGCCGGCCCCGGCAACCCAAGCAGGACCTGCAGCGTCATCCGGGAATCATCTGATATGTGCAGAAAGAAGGGAAGACAGCAAAGTGCAAACCCCGACGCAGGTCACTACGATGGAACCGTCTACGTTCGGCGTTTACAGAACCGAGTTTTGCGATGGAGGCGGAAACAGAGACTGTCCCTTCTGCACAGGCCCGGAAACCGATTAGCGCATGTGAGAGCTGATCCGCCAGGGCGTCCGGAGCGAAGTCCGGGTCACCGCCACCGATCGCCCCCCGGGATGATGAGCTGCCTGACCTGGATACCCTCAGACTGCAGTGCCGTGTGCAGCATTGACGTGTACGCCGACTCACCGGCGAGGGCCGTTGAAGTTCCTGCGACGCGTTCATTGGGGCTGACGGCGCTGGAACCATTGACAAAGAGGATGGTTCCGCACACAACTCCCGCATCCCGCCAAGGACCTGCTGGACGGCTGCGGCCGGTCCGAGAATGGAAATTGCGACAGCTGCTGCAAGGTCGTCAGCTGTCGTTGCCAGCACGTGGCGCAGGAACTCTTGCCGCGGAACCGGGCTGTACTGCAGCACTCTTGATCGGGCCGAGCTTAGCTGCCGCCCGTTCCAGAGCAGCGCTCAGCGACTGGCGGTTCTCCACGGCTGCGGCGAAGCCCTGTGCCTTGATCCCTCGTGGACGAGGTCGCGCGCGAGGAGATCAACATGCTCCTGTGTCCGCGAAATCAAGGCGACATCGAAGCCGCCACGCCCGAATCGCTTCGCCGTTGCGGCACCGAGTCCCCTGCCTGCACCGATAATCGCGATAGTTGTCATCTGTCATCCATTCCTTTGGTTCTGAGCACGGCTAGTCCACCAGATTCGAGCAACGCAGCCGCGCCCTATTCGCCCCCGTATGCAGACCAGGGCAACGTTCCGCCTGATCCTCGTCCGGTACTAGGGGCGCAGGAGCACCTTGATGGCGCGGCGTTCGTCCATGGCTTCGTAGCCTTCGGCTGCCTGGTCAAGCGGCAGTTCCAGGTCGAAGACCTTTCCCGGGTTAATCCGGCCCGTGAGGATGAGGTCGATCAGTTCGGGAAGGTAATCCCGGACGGGGGCGGGGCCGCCGTGCAGGTGGACGTGTGAGAAGAACATTTCGCGGCCTGGCAGTGCGACATCGTGGGCAACGCCGACGTACCCAAAGGCCGCCCCGGCGTGTTGCGCGGATGGCCTGCATCATCGATTCCTGAGTTCCCACGGCTTCAAGGACCGAATGCGCGCCCAAGCCGCCGGCAAGTTCCTTGATCTTCTCCACGCCTTCGTCGCCGCGTTCCTCCACGATGTCCGTGGCACCGAACTCGCGGGCAAGAGCCTGCCGGTCGGCGTGGCGGGACATGGCGATGATACGCTCAGCGCCCATGTGCTTGGCTGCCAGGACGCCCAGGAGTCCCACGGCGCCATCACCCACCACCGCAACAGTCTGGCCGGGTCCCACTTCCGCGGCCTTGGCGGCGAACCAGCCCGTGCCCAGCACATCGGAGGCCGCGAGCAGCGAGGAGATCTTGTCAGCGTCGGGGATGCCAGGGGTGGCCACCAAGGTGCCGTCGGCCAGGGGAACGCGCATGTACTCCGCCTGCGCGCCACCCACACCCTGCCGGTGCACACACCCGCTTTGGTAGCCGGAACGGCAAGTTTCGCAGGTGTTGTCTGAAGCGAAGAAGGACCCGACGACGAACTGGCCCACTTGAACGTAGTGCACGTCCGGGGCGATCTCCTCCACGGTGCCCACGTACTCGTGGCCCATCGCGACGGGTTCGGTCAGAGTATCGTCACCGCGGTAGGGCCACAGGTCCGACCCGCACACACAAGCGGCGACGAGTTTGATGACGGCGTCCGTGGATTCCTGGACGGCGGGCTTGTCGCGGTCCTCGACTCGAACGTCGCCGGGGGCGTGGAGAATGATTCCGCGCATGCTTGGTACTCCTTATGTGCTTGCTGCAATGGTTATCTCCATCAACCGGAGCCCCGCATTCGTAGCGAGGGCCCTGCTGAAACGGGTTATGGCAGACCCCCGTTAGAGGGGTCTGCCATCCCATCGAATAGTCGCGATAAGGATTAGTGGAAGGACCTGCCGCCGTCCGTTGCGAGGGCCGATCCCGTGATGTAAGAAGATTCTGCGGTTGAGAGGAAAAGAATGGCGCGGGCGATTTCTATTGGGTCGGCCACGCGGTTGAGTGCATAGTTTCCAACGTTCCCCCGATGCCCGTCGGCCATGGCTGTGTCGACCATGCCAGGACACACAGTGTTCACCCGGACTGAAGGGGCCAGTTCCGCCGCCAGGGCTTTCGTCAGCGCAATGACTCCGCCCTTGGAAGCGGCGTAGGCCGTGTACCCGGGCGAGTTCGGCAGCAGCCCCGCCGCCGAAGCGATCGTGACGACCGTTGGTGACGTTTCCTGCAGAAGCCAAGGTATGCAGCTGCGGACGACGTTGTAGGTGCCGGTCAGATTGATATCGATCACCCTGCGCCAGTCCTGCGCCGGCACGTCGACCGCGTGCCCACGAAACATAATGCCCGCCGCATTAACAACACCATCAATTCCGCTTAGAGCGGCTGCAGCTTCCGAGATGGCACTGGCGACCGCTTCATCGTCGGTAATGTCGACGGGAAAGGCCACACCCCCGATTTCGTCAGCGGCTTCCTGCAGCTTCTCCTTGTCACGATCAAGCAGCCCAACCGCTGCTCCTTCACGCGCGAACAGCTGTGCGGTACTTTTCCCGATACCGGAAGCGGCGCCCGTGATAATGATCCGGCGCCCTTTGAGCCGTTCAGTACGCGGCTCTGAATAGTCACTCATGTCGTACTTTCCCTTGTTTGTAGTTCTTGATTTCCTTCGCCGCCTGAAAGACCGGTACGCGGCAGGCCCACCCGGCTCGGGTACTCGACCGTCCTCGTCAAGCACACGCCAAACCCACAACTCGCCGCCAACAACGCTGTTAGTTGGTGTAGGGGAGTTCGCGTTCGGTGGTGAGGTCCCAGACGACTGCTTTGCGGCGGGTGTACATGGCGACGGAGTCGAAGCCGTTTTCTTTGCCGAAGCCGCTTTGTTTCATGCCGCCGAAGGGGACGGTGGGGTGGAAGGAGCGGTAGGTGTTGATCCATACCGTTCCTGCGATCAGTTCTTTGGCCAGGTGCTGGATGGTCCGTGCGTCGTTGCCCCAGACCTGGGCGCTGAGACCGAATTCCGAGGCGTTGGCGCGGGCGATGACTTCGTCGGTGTCGGTGTAGGACAGCACGCTTGCCATCGGGCCGAAGGCCTCGGTCCGGGCTGCGGGGTTGTCGTCTGTGACGTCGGCCAGGACGGTGGGCTGGTAGAACGCGCCGTTCGCGAGCTCGCCGTCCTCGGCCGGGCCGCCGCCGGCCAGGGCGACGGCGCCGGCATCGATCGCGCTTTTGACCAGGGCGTCCACCCGGGCACGGTGCTGGCGGTTGATGAGCGTGCCCATCTGCGAAGATTCCTTGGTCGGCAGCCCGACGCGGACCGTTTGTGCTTTCTGTCCGAGCCGTTCGGTGACCTGGGCGTACATCGAGGCCGGAACAAAGATCCGGGAACCGGTCACGCAGCTCTGGCCGCTCTTGGCAAAGTTCGAATGCAGCAGCGACGGGATCGCGATGTCCAGGTCGGCATCCGGGAGCAGGATCGCCGGGCTCTTCCCGCCCAGTTCCAGGAACGTCGGCACAATGTTCGTCGCGGACTGGTGAATGATGGCCCGGCCCGAGCCCGGCCCGCCGGTGAACGCGATCATCCCAATATCCGGGTGCTCGGTCAGCAGCGGCCCGACCTTCTCCCCGCGGCCGGTCACCACGCTGACCACACCGGCGGGAAGACCCGCCTGGAGGGCGAGTTCGACCATGCGGTAATTCAGCAGCGGGGCGACCTCGGGTGCCTTGATGACGATGCAGTTCCCGGCAACGAGGGCCGGGCCCGCCTTCAGGGCGACGAAGTTCGCGTTGCCGTTGTAGGGGCTGACGCCGGCCACGACCCCGAAGGGCTCGTCGAGCCCGTAGGAGAGCCGGTCGGGCAGCTGCGCGAACGTGCGGCCTTCGATTTTGTCGGCGATCCCGGCGTAATAGCGAAGCACCCGTGCGCTGTTATCGATGTCGGCCATGGCCTCCCGGCGCAGGTGGCCCACATCGGAGACCTCGAGATCGGCCAGTTCCTCGCGGTGCGCGCTGATCGCATCGGCCCAGGCCGTGAGCATCCTTGCCCTGGCCTCGGGGGCGGTGCGGCGCCACACCTTCTCATACGCCGTCTTCGCACCGGCCACCACAGCATCAATATCAGCAGGGCCGGCCTCACACAGGGTCCCGATCACCTGACCCGTGGCAGGATTCAGAATCTCCATCTCATACCCACCGGAAGGGACCACCACCCCGGCCGCGGAGATCAACCCGATCCGGCGCCCTCCCCCACCCACGCTCACATCAAACTCCTCCGACACCTTCGTACTCATACTCAACAAACTCCTTCAAAAAAAGGGCAAAAGCCCGGACTCATTCGGTGGGGCCATTACAGCCCTGGATTCGTTTCAGTAGCGCCCAGTGGGCTCTCTCTTCACTGCTGTCGGACACGAGGGTGAGGCCCAATACATGGCGCGGCCCTGCAGCACGTGGGCTGGACGGGACCCCCAGCGGACAAGGAGCCGATGCGCTAAGGCGACGGCGGTGCCTGCGCGGGCGGGACCCCTACTTGCTACTCGTTTCCTCGTTTGGGAATTTCGATGCCGTGAAGAACTCCCATTCGTTCGAAATGGGTGTAGATCCTGTCGACGTACGTTCCGAAGTCGGGGGATTCGACGAGTGCGAGCGGACGAGGACGCGGGAGATCGACAACGATCTCATCAACAACCTCGCCCGGAGTCGGGCTCATGACGAAAATCCGGTCGGAGAGACCGACGGCTTCTTCAACGCTATGAGTGATGAAGAGCACGGTGGGCCTGTTGCGCAGCCACAGCGACTCGAGGTCGGCCCTGACCTGGAGACGGGTAAGGGCATCAAGTGCCCCGAACGGTTCGTCAAGCAGAAGTACCGATGGTTCGTGGACGATGGTGCGGATAAGTGACACCCTTTGGCGCATACCACCGGACAGCTGGCGCGGATATTTATCCATGGCCTTCTCAATGTGAAGTTGTTTGAACAGCTCCGTCGCCCGGGACCGCAGTTCCTTCTTATCCAGCCCACGTATGTCTGCGTGAATCAGGACATTTTCCATCGCAGTCCTGAAATCCAGCAGGAGGTGGTCCTGGAAGGCGATGCCGATGTCGGTGAAGGGCTTGTTTACCGATGTTCCACCGACCCGGACGTCGCCCTCGGATCGATCCAGCAGTCCGGCAACCATGAGCATGAGGGTGCTCTTGCCGCAACCGGACGGACCGACGATCGAAATGAATTCCCCGGGCTTGATGTCCATTGAAACGGGCTTGAGCGCCTCAAAAGATTTCCCCGACGGGCTGTTGAACGTTTTGGCGACGCCCTTGATTGAAATGGGCAGACCTGCCGCCCTTGTCTGCAGTGCTGTGTCGTTCACTGGTGTGCCTTTCTCGATCCGTGCAGTAGCGGATCTTAATACTCATATTGACCTCGACCCCTCAAGGTGAGTTCAGACTGTAGGTTGCTACCTCTGCTCCCATGAACCTTGAGCAGACCCGGGCGCCGTCGTAGACGTCCCGGGCCCGCTCAGGAAAACTACTTGCAGCTCTTCAAGTCGCTGGCCGCGGGCAGGAAGTCGTAGGAGACCGATTTGGCCGTGTCCAACGGAGCCGGGAGCAGCTTGGCTTTGGTCAAAATGTCATTGCTTTGCTGCCAGTGCGCCGGCTCAGCGCGGCCGATAGCCTTTGCATCCCCAGCGCACAGCAGGGGGAGCAGAAATTTAAGTTCTGCCAGTACGGTCCCGTCGACAGAGTCTGGCAGAAGCTGCTTGACGGCCGCCACCGCGTGTTCGGGATTGGACCGTGCCGAAGCCCAGCCTTTGAGGCTTGCCGAAACGAATTTCTTGACTGCATCAGGGTTCTTCTCAGCAAAGCTCTGGGTGGTAAATATTGAATGTGCGACAGGAGAGACGCCATGGTCAGCGAACGGGAAGTTCTTGAAGTTCGCGTGCTGCTGTTCGAGCGAGACGGCGGTGTCCTGACCGCCCACGATGGCGTCCACATTCCCTTGGAGCAGTGCCGCCGGCATGGAGGCAAAGGGAACGTTCGATATGGTGACGTCCTTCTCGGTTAGGCCGTTCGCTTCGAGGAACAAGGGGAACAGGAAAGCGTGGGCGCTACCCTGGGGAACGGCGACCGTTTTACCCTTGAGGTCCTGGACCGACTTGATCCCCGATGAATCCAGGACCTGCATCGCAATGTTGGTCACCTGATTCACAGTTGCAACGATGACAAGCGGAGCGCCCTTTTCAATCTGCTGGCTAATGGGCACTGCGTCCGCGATGCCGATGTCTGCCTGACCATTCGCCACGAGCTGGACTGCTGTACCGGATCCTGTGCCCTGTTCAATTTTCGCGTCAATGCCGGCTTCCTTGTACAGTCCGTCGGCCTGGGCAACGGCGAAACCCGCGGTGGAAGCTGACCAGGACCAGTGCATCTGAAAGCGGACCGGGTTTTCATTGCCTCCCGCGTTGTTGGCGGACGGGGTGGCAGCGCAGCCGGCGAGCAGCATTGCTCCCGCGGCGATCGCAGCTGTGAGCAACTTGGTAATGCCTCTTTGCATAACGATTCCTCTAGATGTTGTTTGCCAATAGTTGAAGAGCGGTGAGAGCGAACGCTGGGTTAGCCCGCTGTCTGCGTTGAATACGCGCGGTTTAGGCAGCGCGGCGCTGCCACGGCGTCAGCACCCATTCGACTGCCTCCACGAGGTAATTGAGGATCACGCCAATGACGGTAAGGATGACAAGGATGGCGAACATGTACTCGGTGTCCATGGCACCGCTTGCCCGCAGCAAGGCATAACCCAGCCCGCTGTTCGAGCCCAGGAATTCGGCGACAAGGGCGCCGGTGATGGCGATGGTTGCCGAAGTCTTGATACCGGAGAAGATCACGGGAAGCGCTGCAGGAAAGCGAAGCGTCCAAAACGTCTGCCAGCGGCTTGCGCCCATGGAACGCGTCAGGTACAGGAACCTGTCATCAAGAATCCGGAACCCACTGATGCTCGCCATTAGCAAGGGAAAGAAGGTTATCAGCACGACCAGGGCAACCTTGGTGTTGAGGCTGAAACCGAGCCAAACCAACAGCAGCGGAGCGACGGCGATCTTCGGCACCAGCTGCAGGACTATCACCGGCGGGTAGACCAGTTGCTTTGCGGTCTTGGACAAAGCAATGACCAAGCCGAGGGGGATGCCGATGACAACGCTGAGCAACAGCCCGACGACGAGCACAACGAGAGTGGATTGCGTGTGGATCCAAAGGCTGCCCGCATCCGTGAACAGACGCTTGAAGACGGCAAGGGGTCCGGGAAGAAGATAGGCAGGGATCTTGAACAGCTCCACCGCTGCGGCCCAGGCCAACAGGATCGCCACGAACACGAGGGGCGGCAACGAGGACCAAGCGACCGAGCCGATTCGCCGTCTCGTTGCGGATGCTTCCCGCGGTTTGCGTGGGGCCATTCCCGGCGTTGGCAAGGCAACGGCGGATGCTGTCTGGCTCGGCCGGTCGGCCGTGAGGTTTTTCCTCGACATGAACCTTCTCCTCCTTGAGAATAACAAAAATCGCTATCCGACCCGACTGCGCGTCCGCGGAATAAGCAGCGGCTGGCGCGGTGACTTGCCTGCCGTTTTCAGCGCTGCAGGACTATGGGACAGATCACAAGACCATCTCGGGCGACGATATCCTGCATTATGGGACGTCGTCAACACATAAATCCTGTAATATGAGATTTGCCTCACGGAGGTAGGAGTGCGGCCTTCCCCTACAACCGTGCCCTGAATGCCGTATCGGTTGGTCGGCAGCGGTTTTTCCTTCTGCTGCCGATGACGCACACCAATGCCGCGGAGATTGTGGGGTCAGGTCGTGCCGATTCTGGTGCTGGTCAGCACCAGGCTTGTTTAGCCGACAAGGGCACTTTTGAGGAGTGGCAAGGACCTGCTCCATTGAAATGCTGCTCACCTGGGGCAGACCGCTTTCGAGAACATTCGGAGGAATCATGCGCACCGTTCCATTTGGACCTACAGACACTCGAGTGCCTAACGTCGTCGCTGGCATGATGCGGATCAAGGAGAGTTCCCACGAGGAGATCCGGGCACTGTACACCGCGGCACGTGAAGCTGGCATCGACTTTTTCGACCACGCTGACCTGTACGGCGGTCGACGGCACACTTGTGAGCGTCGGTTCGCCTCAGCGTTGAAGCTGGGCTCGTCTGAGCGTGAGCAGATCACCTTGCAAACCAAGACTGGCATCGTCGCCGAGGAGTGGCATTACGATTCCTCATATGACCACATCGTGACCTCCGTGGAGGAGTCGCTGGAAGCACTTGGCAGCGACTACATCGATGTGCTGCTGCTGCATCGCCCGGACGCACTCGTAGAGCCCGAAGAGGTCGCACGCGCGTTTGATGACCTGGAGTCCAGCGGCAAGGTCCGGGCGTTTGGTGTTTCAAACCACACGCCACGCCAGATTGATCTGCTCAAAACCGCCGTGACTCAGCCGATCGTCGCGAATCAGGTGCAACTGTCCCTCACACACTCCACGGTCATCGCCCAAGGCCTTTCATCGAACATGGCCGGCGAAGCTGACTCAATCACCCGCGACGGTGGCGGCATCATCGACTACGCCCGCACTAATAAGATCACCCTGCAAGCATGGTCACCCTTCCAAAAAAGCTTCCGGACGGCGTGTTTTTCGGCTCAAAGGAACACCCTAAGCTCAATGCAGAACTCGAGCGGCTCGCCACGAAATACGGGGTCACACCAATTGCAATAGCCACCGCCTGGATCACCCGCCATCCGGCTGGATTCCAAGTCGTGCTGGGGACTACAAAACCGGGGCGCATTGCCGACGCTGCGGCAGGCTCTTATATCCCGCTGACTCGCGGCGAGTGGTACGGACTGATTCAAGCCGCCGGCCATAGGGTGCCTTAACGACAGGGAAGGTTGCAGTAACGGTCAGCGGCGATCGTAGAGGTGGACGTGGCCGACCCCCCTGTGGAACAGCAGATTCAATCGGTCTCGATGCGAGGCGCTCTGCCGCCGCACCTTGCCCCGGCTTTCAAACAAGTGGGGTGGCTTAACGGGTCCGATTACCGGCGCGACGAAGGACTCCTCGTCCGTGACGTGATCGAGCCAGGTGACGACCTACCCGTTTTCGTCGGCTCCCTGCAGCGCGACGTAAGCCAATCCGGATTACTGGTGCATTTGTTGCACAGTCTTTGTGGCTGTTGCCGATTTCAAGTAAGTGCCCGGACCGCTCTCTGCACCAAAGCCTGGCAGTACACCCCCACGGTCATGCACGGCTAGGGCCATGTCCTGAACGTGTGCCGGCACCCCGTAGGGAGGGGCTTGCTGCAACGGGTTATAGCAGACCCTCGTTACGGATCCCCCGTTCGTCGTAACTGAGCACTTGGCAACGTCCGGGCGTAGCCGACGAAACAGGCAGCGGCGGCAGGAATATTTACCGTACTGGAGACCGCCGAAACCGGCCTGGTCAGCGACATGAGCGGCGATGAGGCGAAGTCATCCGGCACTGAATCCTTCCGACCCACGCGGCAGAGCTCGGAACGGCGCCGAAAGTAGCTCGACAAAACCGTCGCCGTCCTTGTCCCCATCATCAGCGACAGAAATTCCGTGATCACCATCAGCGTCAGCGATCCCGGCCCGGGAGCCCCTGAGGACCGCGAACAGCGGATCTTCACCCGTGGCTTCAGTACCAAGCAAGCACACGCTGCGGGGCGCGGGGTCGGACTCGCGCTGATTCGTCTCGTCTGTGCGAAACGGCAAGGATCAGTGACAGTGCGCAACGACTCCGGTGTTGCCTTTGAGGCAACCCTCCCCCACCCGGAGGTCCGCCCATGTCAACGTTCTCTTCGTCGAAGACGACTTCAGGATGGCCGGGATCACGTGTTCTGGCAGCAACACCGCACCCGTGAACTGCTCGCCCGGCACGGGACGAAGTTCATGTCCTGGGCGCCATTCGGCGAAGGAATGAACCACTTCTTCCCAAGCCCGTACTCATTCATACGGGCGCAAAGCACGGCAAGACCGCCGCCCAGACGGCGCTGCGGTTCCTGACCCAAACGGTATCGTCGTCATCCCCAAGACCACCCGTCCCGAACGCATGGCCGAAAACCTCAACGTCTTCGACTTCACCCTCGATGATCAGGACATGGCGCGGATCACCGCGTTCGATACCGGCAGAAGCATCATCGGTGGCCCTGGTACCTCCGGCTCAATCAGAATCATCTGAAGCTGCAATCCACACGTTAGACGGGGCTTTGCGAGAGTGATGCAAGACCTGTGCGACGACCGGTGAACGAATTTCAATCGGGCAACGATGTGACATTTGGCGCTGTGGGAGCGCCGCACTTTAGCGTTGCGATTCTCCCTATCGGCAGACAGGTGCTGCTGCACCGGCGGGGCACCCGAGCTCCAACAAAGGAACTGTTGGGCTCGGCCGATCTGAAACTCATGACGTCGCCCATGGATCTGGTCCGGGGAAGCAATTGCAGCTGCTGCATTAGCAGGCATTGCCTGCTGGCTACCTGGGCAATGCTGTACGCCGCCCGGCAACGGCGATGAAGAACGCGACCGCGGCCAGCCCGGCCATGACGACCGGCAGGACCAGGCCATCGAAGTTGCTGATCATGACGGCGCCTGCCACACCGGCGGCGAAGATCGCCAGGTTGAACGCGACACCGAGCATTGAGTTGGCGACATCGGCATTTTCCCCGCTTGCGGCGCTGATTGCCGTTTGCAGCTGGGCTGCCGCACCGCCGAAGGCGATTCCCCACAGAATGATCGCTGCAATCACCGCGATCACCGACGCGTGGCCAACGGTGAAGATCACGCCGGCCGTGATGAAGGACCCAAGGCTGAGCAGGACCAGGCGTCGCAGGCCCTTGTCGATCACCGCGCCTGTGATGGCGATCCCGGCGATGGCCGCCACTCCGAACGTCACCAGTGCGACGTCGACCGAGAGTTGAAGACTTGCCGTGCGGAGGTAGGAGCCTATGTAGGTGTAGAGGACGTTGTGCCCGAGCATCCAGCTGACGATAACCGCTAGCACCACCGCGACGCCCGGGATGCCGAGGACCCGTACGAGAGGCACCCGTGTCGCGGCATGTTGGCCAGACGCATCCGGGACCAGGAAGACGGCAAGCAGAACGGTGATGATGGTGAGGATAGAGAGCACGCCGAAGGACCAGCGCCAGTCGAAGGCCGTACCCAACCAGGAGCCAAAAGGCGTCCCCACTGCCAGTCCGACAGGGGTGCCAAGGGACGCGACGGACATGGCACGGCCGGCGTGCTCACGCGCCGTGATACGGCGGGCGTAGCCGGCGAGCATCCCCCACAGCAGGCCGGAGAACGCGCCGGCAACGAGCCGGGCTCCGAGGGAGAGGATGATGTCCGTGGAGAACGCGGTAATGAGGTTCGCGGCCAGGAAGCCGAGGATCCCGACAAGAAGGACGGGCTTACGGCGCATGCCACGCGTCATCGCGATGGCGGGCATCGCGGCAATGACAGTTCCCAGAGCGTAGGCGCTGACGAACTGTCCCGCGGTTCCCTCGGTGATGTTCAGTCCGGCAGCGATCTGAGGCAACAGGCCGGCGGGCATGGTTTCGGTCACGATCAGCAGGAACCCCATCAGGGCCATGATCAGCAGTGCCGCCCATGGGAAGCGCCCGGCCGGGTCCGAAGAATTACTCTTCGGTCCCGAAGGTGTCGTCTCCTCATAGGTGCCGGGGTTTTCGTGGGGCAGTCCGTGCACAGGCGCTGTGCCGCGGGCGTCATCCTGAAGGGTGGCGCGAGTCAAAATGGTTCCAATCTTTGGGGGAAGTCTTGCGGGTGCCTGGTCAGGCGCTGAGGCTCAGGGTGGCCGTGAAACGGTCGCTGCGGCCCCGGATCGCTGCGAGGTCATCGAATGTTCCAATCCGTACGATTCCCCTGAAGTACCCGACGTGCTCGTAGTAGAGGACGAGGACCTGGCCGGGCGCGTAGTAGCCGATGGTCAGCGGATCGGCGTAGTCGCCGGCAGGAACGCCGTCGAGCGAAAGGGATTCCGGGAGCCCGGCGAGTTTTTCCTGTCCGCCGTAGTCGCTGAAGGAAAGAGTCACGGGAAGCTGCCTGATCAGGGAGCGCGCGGTCGCGTTGCCGGAAAGGGTTCCGGTCAGGGTCCTTCCGTCGATCCGGATGGAGATCGGGGTGCCTTCTGCTGCCACGTTGGCGCTCATGGTCCGGCCGCAATCTCGACGGTGGTCTTCTGTCCCTCGAAGCGTGCGAGCTCCTGGACCGTGGCGTCGTAGCGGCCCAGATGGATGGTCTGATCGGAGTACCCGATCCCGGCCGCGTTGTAGTAGAAGCCAAGGTTGTGCCACGGGGTGTAGTAGATGAGGTCGCCGTTCTCCGGGTCGGAGCCGGGCGAACCTTCGTAGTTGAGTTCGCGGGGAAGATCGGCGATCTTTTCGCGGCCGTTGAATTCCTTCATTGTGAGCGTGAGCGGCAGCATGGCCAGGAAGTCCCCGGTGGCAGGGCTGTCCTGGTCAATGGTCACGTCCACGCTCTCCTTTCCTGCCGTGAAGCGGACCACCGTGCCGGCCACGCTCTCGGCGGAGCCGGCAGACGAAGTCCGGGGAGCTACCGGAACCGAAGGTGATGGTTGCTGCGCAGACGACGGCTGCGGGGTGACGGGGGCCGGCCCCTTGGAAGGGATACTGCACCCCGCGAGGGACAACACCAGCGCGAAGGTCGCAGCCAGGGCCCGTTTCTTCAGTCGCATGGGAGATGGTCCCCTTCCAATCAGGCAAAGTTTGGTCAATTCCAGCAAAACAGGTACCGGAGAAGAGGGGGAGCCTCTGTTGTTACAGGTACCGGGAGGGACCCTTAAAAGGTTGGGCCGTTCTGACAGGAGTGATTGCTTCCCGCCAGAACGGCTCGAGGTCCTGTTGCCGCTAAGCGGTGAAGCCGCCGTCGACAGGAAGGGCGACGCCGGTGACATAGCTGGCGGCATCGCTGCAGAGCCATAACACAGCAGCGGCGATCTCCTCGGGCCGCCCGAGCCTGCCCAGCGGGATCGACGCGACCGAGGCTTCGGGATCCAGCTCACCACCTGCGGTCATCCTCGCAACCATCGGGGTGTCTATGGTCCCGGGGCAGACGGCATTGACCCGCACGCCGAGCGGCGCGTACTGCAACGCAACACTCTTGGCCTGCCCGATCACGCCGTGCTTGGTCGCGTGGTAAGTGACGCGCCCGCTGCCGCCCACGAGCCCTCCGAGGACGAACAATTTACTATGGCACCGGATCCCTGCTTCCGCATCTGCACCAACTCGTGCTTCATCGATGCCCACACGCCGCGCAGATTGACCGCGACAATCTTGTCAAAAGCCTCTGCCGTCTCGTCCGCTGAGTCCACCCGCGGAAGCATGATGCCCGCGTTGTTGAACGCCATATCGAGGCCGCCGAAAGCCTCCACGGTGCGGGCGACCGCGTTTGCCACCTGCGCCTCTTCGGTCACGTCACACTGCACGGCGAGAGCACGGTACCCCGAAGCATTCAGTTCACCCGCGAAGCGCTCCGCCGCCCCGCCGTCGAGATCGACAATCGTGACAGCGGCACCGGCCTCGGCGAACGCCTGCGCCGTCGAGCGCCCATCCCCGCGCTCCCGCCGGTGACGAAGGCGACCTTGCCCTTGAAGTCATAGCTGACCATGTCCATCATTCCATTCCTATCCGTCGAAAACGCCTTTGCTCGTCCCTCGGGCACCTCCACCCTGTGTCTCCAAGAGTCAGTCCAGGGGTGTCACGAAGGTACGGAAGTCCTTCCTTTCGCTGTGGATGCGCCAGAGGGTTTCGGACAGGGCCGCCGGTTCATGCGCGGGGTCGCCTCCACCGATACCCAAGGGAATGATGAGCTGCGCTGCGTGGATTCCTTCCGGGGCCAGGGCGTCGTGGATCATTTGGGCGTATGCGGATTCGGCGGCGAACGCGGCGGAGGTGCCAGCGTAGTTGTGGTTGGGCCGGACTGCGCTGGAGCCGTTCACGAACAGGGCGGTACCACGGCCGAGGGCACGCATGCCGGGAAGTACCGCGTTCATGGCGGTCGCTGCTCCCAGGGTGGAGAACTCGAGCGCCGAGCGCAGTTCTTCGGGCGTTGTTTCAAGAACGGGCCGGAGATATTTCTTGGATGGCACGGGGCTGTACTGGAGGATTTCGACCGGCCCCATCTCGTCGGCTGCCCGGGCAAGGGCGGTGTTGAGCGAGTCGTGGTCACGGACGTCGGCGGCGTAGCCGCGGGCGGTGATGCCGGCGTCGGCCAGTTCCGCGGCGAGTGCATCGACGTGGTCCTGGGTGCGGGAGAGGAGGGCAACGTTGAAGCCTTCGGCTCCGAAGCGGCGGGCAGAGGCGAGACCCAGGCCGGGTCCGGCACCGATGATCGCGATGGTGCTTTTCATGGGGTTCTTTCTTTCGTGGAGGTTACATCAGGACGAGGTGCCCGTTTGATCGGGGGCTGGTGGCGGCTGCCGTCCTGTGGTTGGGCAGCCTGCATCAAGCTATGTCACCTGGTTCGCGCTTCCCGTCGACGGCGGCTAT
This sequence comes from Arthrobacter sp. OAP107, assembly GCF_040546765.1. Taxonomy (NCBI): domain Bacteria; kingdom Bacillati; phylum Actinomycetota; class Actinomycetes; order Micrococcales; family Micrococcaceae; genus Arthrobacter; species Arthrobacter sp. OAP107. The sequence goes on from NZ_JBEPOK010000001.1 coordinate 2,934,413, forward strand.
ACCGCCTGGTAGCGGGCAGCGCTGCCGTCGTCAGCGGTCCGTTCGCGTCCTTTCAGACCGCGTCCTTTCAGACGCAGACTGGACGGCATTTCCATACTCACTGGCCGCCCATGAGGCGAGCAGCTGCATGCGCTCTGCCGATGACGACCCGGGCTCGGCGGTATAAATGGTGAGAGTGAGCCCTGGCTCAGCGGCCATCTCCAGACCCTCGAACGCGAGGGTCATTTCGCCCACGATGGGGTGGTTGAAGGTCTTGAAGCCGGCGCCGTGGTGGCGGACGTTGTGGGCGCCCCAGCGGCGGCGGAACTCCTCGCTGCGGGTTCCGAGTTCACCAATGAGGTCGTGGAGTTCCTTGTTGTGGGGGTCCCGGCCGGCCTCGGTACGCAGGATGGCGACGGTCACCTCTGCGAAGGCCTCCCAGTCCGGGTAGAACTCGTAGGCTCGTTCATTCAGGAAGGTGAACCGGGCGAGGTTCGGTGGTTGGCCGGGCATGTCGTAGCAGTCCTTGTAGAATGCCCGCATTAACGGATTCGCCGCCAGCAGATCCATCCGGCCGTTACGGACGAACGCGGGCCCGGCTGTGATCGCATCCAGCGCCCACTGCAGGCTCTGATGCGGGACCCAGGACTTCGAATTCCGCCGCCGCGGCGGACGCGCGACCGGGTCAGCCGCGTGGGCGAGGTCGAACAGGTGGGCCCGCTCGGCGTCGTCCAGGCACAAGGCCCTGGCGATACTCTCCAGCACCTGGGGCGAGGCGCCGCTGATCACACCGCGCTCCAGACGTGTGTAATACTCCACGCTCAAACCGGCAATCGTGGCTACCTCGCTACGGCGCAACCCCTTCACACGCCGGTTCGTCCCGGCGGGCAAGCCAACCTGCTCCGGGGCGACCTGAGCGCGCCTAGAGATAAGGAATTCGCGTACTTCCGCTCGATTGTCCATATAATCCACGCTAAGCCAACCCTCGCGGCGGAGGGAGTCCCTTCCAGTACCTCTATCACGCGGGTCCCTTTAGAGGAAGACGCAACGGGCGGTCCTGGCCGTAGCAGGGCCGCCCCTTGCCGGTCAGTTCACCGCCAGCCGTGCCATGCCGCTGAATCCCGGCGTGGACAGCAGTACACGCTGCAGAAGTATGTCCAGACACCGGCAGTTTCCTCCCGCCGGCGGGACAACGTATGGCAGACCCGAACTTTCGTCCATGGTCTCTGCCGGGAACGTGGAACGGGTTTGGGGAGCCCGCGGACAGGAATTGCAGCGGGCTCCCCGCCGTTACCTCAGATTGGCGCGGAAGAACTCAGTGATCTTGTTGAATGGGATGAGGCCGACGCGATCATAGAGGTCCACATGGCCCGCTCCCGGAACCAGGACAAGTTCCTTCGGCTCCGAGGCAAGCCGGTAGGCGTTCTCACTGAATTCACGGGAGTGCGCTTGGTCACCGGTGATGAACAGCAGCGGACGCGGGGAGATGATTTCCAGGTCCGCGAATGGATAGAAGTTCATGAATTTGGCGTTGGTGGCCAGGGTGGGATGCGTCGTCGTGTTCGGGTGGTATCCGCGTGCGGTGCGGTAGAAGTCGTAGAACTCCCGGTCTACCGCGCTCGAATCTGCGGTGAGCTCTTCGGGTGTGCCGCCTGTGTACTGGATCTTTCCACCGGCGAATTCGACATCCCGCTGCTGGGCTGCCTGCGCGATCATCGTCTTGCGCTGTTCCGGGGTCACGGACTTCCGGAGCCCGTCACGGTTCGCGGCGCCCATGTCATACATGCTCACCGTGGCGATGGCCTTGATCCTTGGATCGATCTTTGCCGCGCTGAGAACAAAACTGCCGCTGCCGCAGATCCCGATAGCCCCGAGACGTTCCTTGTCAACGAACGACTGTGCACGGAGAAAATCCGCCGCGGCGCTGAAGTCCTCGCTGTAAATATCCGGGGCGACGCCATTCTCGGGCTTCCCCGCGCTCTCGCCCCAGAAGGACAGGTCGAAGGACAGTGTGACGAATCCCTGCTCTGCCATCTTGGTCGCGTAAAGGTTAGCGCTTTGCTCCTTCACGGCGCCCATGGGATGCCCGACGACCAGCGCCGGATGACTCGTCCGGCGGTCCAGTTCCCTGGGCACGAAGAGGTTACCCACGACCTTCATCTCGTACTGGTTCGTGAACGAGATTTTCCGGACCGCGACTTTGTCACTCGTGTAAAAGTTGTCTGCACCATTCGAGGTGTCACCCGGCTCGAGATCCTTCCTGGACGCAGGTCCTGATGCAAAGGCCTGCTGGCCTGTTGCCAATCCCACGGCCCCGGACAGGCCGACGGCTGCCGCACCGACACCGGCCAGCTTCACCAGGTTCCGGCGTGACACTCCTCCTTCCGACCCGCTCGTCCCAGAGGCCGGCTTCTTGCTTCCGTCAGTATTCGTGCTCATCGTGATGTCATCCTCGTGATCGTCGTTTACGAAGGTCGAAACTTTCCTGCTTCCCTTCGAGCACACCACAGCCCACCTCCGCAAGGGAGCCCCTGCTGGGAGGGGTACTGCCAGGGCTCCACAGCAAAAACTTCACCGGCTCACAACTCGTTCAGAAAGCCCGAGCGCGTAGGTCAATGCCGCTCCTCACGTCAGCCCCTCTCCCGCGTCCGGCTAGTGCGCATCGACGAAGCCCACGGACCCATCGAGGTATTCGACGAAAGCCGGGCTCCGTCCCTGGTTGCGGAAGAACGAAGCCGGGAGCGGTGGGCGCGGGGTTTCGTAGGCCTGATCCGCCAGGGCTCGATGTGGGAAGTCGTGGTGTACGACAGCGCCGCTGGCGACAAAGACGAAATCGCTTCCTTGGTCAAGGGCGCGTTGGGCGCCAGCGGCGCTCATGACGTCGCCGGAGACTCCCACTCGGGTTATCCCCCTCGGGAGATCCGTGAAGAGATCGACGAGCACCTGGCCGGTGTGGAGGCCGACCTCAACGCGGGTGCCGAGGTTGCGAACGACCAGATCGAGGTAGTCGACCAGTTCGTGTTCCAGGAAGACGGCGACGGTGTCCTGAAGTTCGGGCAGGTGAGGGTCCTGACCGCTGAGAGCGAGTCGCAGTCCGATGTGGAAGCCGGGGCCGCAGGTGGCCCTGATTCCCTCGATGATCTCCCGGAGCAGGCAGAGCGTCCGTCCGGGTTTCCGCCGTAGCGATCCGTGCGGCGATTCCTGTCCGGGGATAGGAACGCCGCCAGGGATGAAACCGAAGGCCCCGTGAAGTTCGACGCCGTCGAAGCCGGCCCGTTCGGCGCGCCCGGCTGCTGCGATGAAATCGTCGCGGAGCTGTTCGACTTCCGGCAGGGTCAGCGCTCGGGCACCCGAACTCTCGTCATCGGAGGGCCCGACGAGCGGCCCGGATCCGATAAGGTCCTGACGGGCGAACATGCCCCCGTGGTGCAACTGGACTGATGCTAGTGCGCCGCGGCGGTGCGCAATTTCTGCCATGGCTGAGAGTCCGGGGATGTGGCGGTCGTCAAAGATGCCAAGCTGGCCGGTGAACGACTTTCCGTTTGACTGCACGTTCGTCGCGCAGGTGGTGAGCATCGTGAACCCGCCAGCGGCGAGTTGCTCAAACCAGTGCAGATCATGCTCGGATGCAGTGCCGTCCTCGTTGCTCTGCTGGTTCGTGAGTGGGGCGAGGGTAAACCGGTTCTTGAGCACGGAACCCGTGGCGAGAGTCAACGGATCAGTCAGATGTGGCATCGGTATTTCCTTAGGTGGAAAAAGTTGCAAAAGAGGGGGTGCAGGCGCCTCGGTGTGGAGCGCGAAAGGGCGATGCTCCCGGTTAGGAGTCGTGGGACAGCGACGCGGAGAGCGCGCGGTTCGCTTCGATCTGCTGCTGGACGGCGGCTTGTTTCTGCTCGATGGCCTCCATGGCGTCGGCCCCGGCGACGAAGCGACCGGGAAGGCTGCCACCATCGGAGAGCGTAACCAGCGCGCCGGCCAGTTTTGCCGGATCACCGGGCTGCTGTCCGTTCATGCTCCGGAAAGCCTGGACGGTATGCGAGGCATTCTCGGCATAATCCTCAAGCTGCAGGTCCGCCCAGATTGTCGACGAGCCCTCGACCAGCAGTTCGGTGCGGAAGAAGCCCGGCTCGACGGTCATGGTCGAGATCCCGAAGGGTGCAATCTCGCCGGTCAACGATTCCATCCAGCCCTCGAGCGCGAACTTCGATGCGGCGTACGCGGAGGTGGCTGGACCGCCGACGAAGCCGGCTGTGGAGGTGATCGTGATGATCTGGCCTGAGCGCTGAGCGCGCAGGACGGGCAGGACGGCGCGGGTCACGTTCAGGGGCCCGAAGAAGTTCGTCTCCATTTGGGCCCGAACCTGCTCGGGGCTGAGGGTTTCGAAGTGGCCGGCGTAGAAGTTGCCGGCATTGTTGACGAGTACGTCGATGCGGCCGAAGCGGTCGACCGCAGCCTTGACTGCGGTTTCCGCGGCGCCTGCATCGGTGACGTCAAGTGCGACGCTGAGCAGGTTCTCATGCTCTCCGATCGCTGTCCCAACCCGGGCCGCGTTGCGGCCTGTGGCGACGACCGAGTGCCCGGCGGCGAGTGCGGCCTGGGCGATGTCGATGCCCATACCGCGGCTCGCTCCGGTGATGAACCAAACGTTCTTTTCTGCCATGACTGTGTGTTCCTCCTGTTATGCAGATCGGCTCGTTTGCCTATCCATTGACGTGACAGTTCCAGTAAAGGATCACCTGCAGGCGCGAGGCAGACCCGCTTTATAGGGTTAATAGGGAGGACCCCCTCGGAGCCGCCAGCTGACGTAGATTTGGAGCATGACCAGGTCTGCCCACATCCGCGAGTTTCTTATTACGCGCCGGTCGCGGCTGAGCCCTGCCGATGCCGGACTGCCTGACTTCGGAGGTCGCCGTCGGGTGCCTGGGCTCCGCCGCGAAGAAGTCGCGCTGCTCGCCGGGATGAGTGTTGAGTACTACGTGCGTCTTGAGCGGGGCAACGCGTCAGGGATCTCGGACGCCATCCTCGACGGCATCAGCCGGGCGCTCAAGCTCGACGATGCCGAGCACGCCCACTTGTACGACCTGGTCCGCGCAGCAAACCGGGGCGCGAGGTCGCCACGTCGAAAGCCAGCCTCCCGCACGCAGCAGATCCGGCCCGGCACCCAGCGGCTCCTGGACGCGATGCCTTTTCCGGCGATCATTCAGAACGGTCGGATGGACGTCATCGCCACCAATGCCCTCGGGCGTGCGCTCTTCGCAGAGATGTTTGTGCAGCCTCAAGGGCCGGTGAACTTTGCCCGTTTCCTCTTCCTCGATCCCCGGGGCAGGGCCACCTATCGCGACTGGAACGACTCGGCCGAACAAATCGTCGCCCTGCTCCGCGCTGAATCAGGGCGCGCGCCCGCCGATAGGGCCCTCCGCAGCCTCATCGGAGAGCTCTCCAACGGCAGCAGCGAGTTCGCAGCGCTCTGGGAAGCACACGATGTGCGGGTACACCTTGCCGGCATCAAGCTCATCCATCACCCCGACGTGGGCGACCTCGATCTCAGCTACGAGGCCATGCAGCTCATGACCGACCCGGGGCTCCAATTCGTTGGTTTCACAGCCGAACCAGGATCCGCCTCTGACCACGCACTCCGCCTGCTCGGAAGCCTGGCGGCACGCGCCCCCGAGGAGGTTAGGCTCGAAAGGTAGTGAGCGCACATCGAGCCACCTCCTGCACCGGGCACCACAACACCGAGATCGACCACGGCCAACGGCATCAGCGAACGTCTCTTAGTCCAGCCAGCCTCAGCGTTTATCAGAGGTCTCGCAAGGGACCGTCCACAAGACATCCTGGTGCCGTCCAGTCCGTTCCGCCGCGCCCGTGAGACCTGTCTGCGCTCTACGTAATGGCATCAGCGGGCGCGATACCGTGCCCCCTCGGACCCACTTCACCCAAGCTGCCTCATTGCACGGGGGGTTCTCTATCTCGCAAACAAACCGGGCTGAAGCCAAAACTGCCAAGAGCCTCCCGGGAGATTGCGCGCCCGACTGGCTGATGTTGCCGCGTGCCATACAGCAGCCCTTGGCACGGTGTTGCCGCAGACGTCTGCCGCGACGGCCTGGGATCTCCTCTGGACGCCGCGGCAGCAGCTCGTTACTTGCCGCTGTAGACGGGGAAGGCGCTGTTCTCGCCGTAGTCCTGGGCGCGCAGGTCTCGCAGCGTGGTCATGTCCTGCTGGGTGATCTCGAAGTCCACCTGGGCGTTGGATCGCATGTGCTCGGGGTTCGCGGTCTTCGGCAGCGACACGGTGCCCAGCTGCAGGGTGTAGCGGATGCACAGCTGCGGAACCGTCACGCCGTACTTCTCGGCCATCGCTGCGACATGGGTGTTGTTGAGGATCTCACCGTGGGCGATCGGCGAGTACGCCTCCACGAGGATGCCATTGCTCTCGCAGTACGCGATGAGCTCTGTGGGGGTGTTGCCGGCGTGGACGAGCAGCTGGTTCACGTGCGGGGCGACGGTGCTGCCCTGGAGGATGCTCTCCAGGTCCTGCTGCAGGAAGTTGGAGACGCCGATGGAGCGGAGCTTGCCCGCCGTGTGGGCCTCCTCGAGCGCACGCCAGGCCTCGCGGTTGCCTTCAGCGTAGTCTCCACCGCGGAAGTCGTCCCAGGGCTGCGGGGCGTGAACGAGCATCAGGTCGATATAGTCCAAGCCCAGCGTCTTCAGCGACCCATCGATCGCGGCCACCGCGCCGTCGTAGTCCTTGATCTCCGCGGCCAGCTTCGTGGATACGAACAGCTCCTCGCGGGCGACGCCGCTGGTGCGGACGCCTTCGCCGACGCCGCGCTCGTTGCCGTAGGCCTGCGCCGTGTCGATGTTCCGATAGCCGGTCCCGACGGCGTCGCGGACAGCTTGGGCGGCCCTGTCATCGTCGATGAACCAGGTGCCGAGCCCCAGCTTTGGGACGGTCACGTCATTGGACAGGGTGTAGGTCTCGTTCAGGATGGTCATGCATTCTCTCCGTTCTTGGGCAGCTCGCCATACGCCTCGTCGGTGACGGGCTCGAGCCATTCGTTGCTGAGGTCTTCTCCCGGGGTGATGAAGGCGACGTGGGAGAACCACGAGTCGGCCTTCGCACCGTGCCAATGCTTCGTTCCGGCCGGGACATGGATCACGGTTCCCGGTTCCAGGCTGAGGGGGTCCTCGCCCTCGGCCTGGTACCAGCCGCTGCCTGCCGTGCACAGCAGGATCTGGTCACCGCCGCCGCCGGCGCCATGATGGATGTGCCAGTTGTTGCGGCAACCCGGCTCGAAGGAGACGTTGCTGACGGGAACGCTCCCCGAGGTGAGCGGAGCCAGGTAGCTCTGGCCGATGAAGTACTGGGCATAGGCGTCGTTCTTCTCCCCGTGCGGGAAGATCTGGTCGAATTCGTCGTCGTTCATGTTGTTTCCTTCTGTTCGTTCTGGATGGGTTGCCACCAGGCGTCGGCCGGGGACGATCGGTGCGCCCTCGTCAGGCTCGGTGCTCTCTGCGACAGCGGCTTCCTGGCTCCCGCTGGCCAGGACGTGTAGCCGCTCAGTCGCCGTTCCCGGCCCGGCGGTGTAAACCCTGAGCGTGCGGCGCCGGTCTCTGGACGGGGCGAGGTCTTCACGGGTTAGTTCCAGATCCGCGACCACAGGGTGGTGGACTCTCTCGCGCGGCAGGTGGCAGGCGCAGGCGCGCTGCGCGGACCAGCGCCCCCGGGAAGGAGGCTGTGCGTCGACAGCTCGCCGGTCAGCTCCTGCAGTGCTCTATCATGCGAGTCTCGTGCCGCCGCCGCGCGCAGGCGGTGGGGGATGTGCCCATCGGCGATCCGATCCCAATCGGGGTAGAACGCCGACGAGGCCTCTTCGTCCAGGAACAGGGGCCAGATTGGGCCGGTCATCGTCGAACATTCGTGAAAGCAGCGTCTGCCCGAGCGGGTTGGTTCCTACGATGTCGAGCCGATCGGTGAACACGACCGCCCAGGCGTCAGAGACGGCCGCCAACGCCGTGCGCAGGCTAATCAGCAGCGCAGGGGTATGCCATCGCTTCCTGTTCTCGGTTCTTTTCGTGCTCACGGCTTCCACGCTACGACAAGGTGGCGGGGTGTGTGCCAGACCCTGTCAGTACCCCCTACGACAGGGCCTCCCACAAGTCGCCCGACGAGAGATTCAATAGGAGCCGAGCGGATGACCCACACCGCTCGGGGAAGGAGAAGAATGATGAGCGACGAGCAGAGCACCGGCTGGACCGGCGGGCAGAATGCCTTCGGCGACTTCGCGCCCGGAATGGTCCACTACACCGATAAGGTCCTATTCGACGAGGTCTGGGAACGCGAGGGCCTCTCAAAGCGCGACCGCAGCCTCATCACAGTCGCCGCGCTGACCGCGATGGGAAAGGCCGAACAGCTCACCTTCCACCTCGACTACGCACGTCAGAACGGCGTCACCGAAGACGAACTCAAAGAAGCGATCCTCCACCTCGCGTTCTACGCCGGCTGGCCCAACGGGATGAGCGCGATGACCGTGGCCAAGCAGGTCCTCGGGGGCGAGAACTGAGCGCCGAGGCACGCGGGATGGGCGAACCCACCACCAGCACACAGTCGACGCATGCCCAGCAGCTGCCGCGTCGACGGCTGGGGTTCGTTGCCGCCGCGGTGTCATTTGATGGCAGTGTTCGCCGCGTCCGGTGCCCCGGTCCCGCCAATTGAGCGCTACCTCGCCGCGGACGGACTCACCACCGGGGACCTGTCCATTGCGGCGGTGTTCTACTTCGTGGCGGTCATGCTCGCCCTCGTGGTCTTCGGCCGGACGCACGCCGTCAGCATCATCGCCGTCATCTTGGCCGCCGCCGGATGCCTGTCCCTGCTGGATGTCACCAGCCTTGTCGTCCTCGTTCCCGGCCGTATTCTACAGGGCCTCTCCTGCGGGCTCGGCTCCTCTGCGGTCGTGGCCTACATCATCGACCTCGCCCCAAAACGTCCGCGCTGGCTTGCCGCGACCACCGCTGCGGTCGCACCGCTGATCGGTCTGACCATCGTGGCGGTCGGGTCCGGGGCGCTGGCCGAGTACGGGCCCGCGCCGGAACAGACCCCCTATCTCGCCGCGACGCTGCTGCTGGCTGTGTGTGCCGTGCTGCTGCTCGCTAGTCCCGAGGCGATCATGCGCCGTCCGGGCGCCCTTTCCTCAATGCGGCCGCACATGCACCTCCCGCAGGCGATCCGTCCGGTGATCTTCATGGGAGCGGATTCCTTCCCTCGATCAAACGGTGTTGGTGCGTAGGGTGACCTCGACGGTCGCGGCACGGGGGCCGGCGGCGACCATCGGTGGCAGGTACGGGCTACCGGCGTACTTCTGGTGGTAAGCGGCATCGATCCGCTCGTTCAGGGCCTCGTCTGTGATCGGGGCGAACTCTACCTCGTACACGGCGCCGGCTGCGGTGATGCGGCCGACCTTCTGAGCGATGGCGGAGCGGTACCAGCGTCCGCGGGTACCGCTCCAGGCACGCACGAACACGCGCCCGTCGACCACGACGGACCAGATCCAGGTCAGCGTGCCGGTGGTCTTCCCGTCCGGGTGGTACGGGGCGACGTGAAAATCGTCGGTGCCAGCGATACGGGCTACTTCCTGGGGAGACCACGATGCCATGAAGAAACCTCCATCTTGTCATTTTTTCGACCTCCACAGACCGGTCATCTTCAACACCACCACGTTGTGTTCGCGCGTGGGAGACCCGGCCGGTGGGGGTACCGACAGGGACTCCCACCCGGGGACATCGCCCACCTAGATCAACCGCCGGTGACTGTTCACGAATCGCATCCACCAAGCGGAGTGACGGACGGCTGGTTGAGGACTGAGTTCGCATGAAGGAGATAACGATGGACTATTCGCATCTGGACGCTCCTGCCTGCCGGTGAGCAGGATCGGGGCTGGGCACGGTGAACTTCGGCGATGTCACCGACCAACCCAACGCGATGGCGTTGATGGACCGCGCCGTCGATCTCCGGGTGAACTTCTTCGCCTCCGCGGACGTGTAGGGCGGTCCCAGCGACCGGATATTCAGAAAGGGTACGGCACCTCAGAGGAGATCATCGGCAACTGGCTGGCCAAGTCCGATCAGTGACGTGATCGTCTTCGCGAAGAAGGTGTACCAGCCGATGGGACTCGGCCCCAACGACGGGCGCCTGTACGCGTAACCTCAGGCCAATACGGTTCAGGCTGGGGCACACCTTAACCTGACGTCAGGCATGAACCTGTAAGGCTGTCAGAGCAGTTCGGTTCCTTTCTTCTCTGACGGCGGCTCCAGAACGTCCTCGGTCTCAACATGACAGGGCAGTGTTGCCGGCGCTTGTCTGCGTGCTCACCACGTGATCGGCGGTCAGCAGGAAACAACGTCATAGATGAGCCGGTCCCCCGCAGCCCGCACGCCGCCGGTCGGCTGATGGGTCATCATTCGGCCGGCCGGCATCAAGTGCACGGGTTTCGCTCCGTCAAGCAGCAGCGCGTGGTCAGCAATGAGCCGCCGGTGACAGCGCCACCAGAGAGTTTCGCTGCACATGATGGCCGTCCGCCGTTCTGCTGCCTCCGCCAGCACCTGGGCCAGCGCCGCGGCAAAGCCCGGCGTGCGCATGTAGGCCGCATAGGCCCGGAAGGACTCATTACGCAGGGCAGTGTCGGGCGAATCCGGCGGCAGCTTACGGAAGCCGCCCAGCCGCTGCTCCCAGCGGTAAGCGATCCCGGCCGCCGGCAGCCATTCTTCCAACCGATCCTTGCCAAAGTGCGGATGCTTCCGACTGCCCGGCCCGATCCGCACATCGACGACGGAAGCAACATCCGCTGCCTCAAGCAAGTTCCTGAAGTCCTCCTCGCTGGAGGCCCCGTGCCCCACGGTGAGCAGGATCGTAGGTTCGGACCTCATGGGTTCGAGCCTACTGCCGTCATAGCTCATGGCCAGCTGGGCTTCGGCGTCTCCTCATTCAGTCATGCAGCCGTTCAGCAAGCTGGCCATGAACAGGAATGAAAGACCAGCCAACAGCGGCTCCCCCAGGTCAGGAGAGTCGGGACAAGACCACCACGTCATGCAGTCGGCGCCGACGGCAGGCATGAACAGCTATGAACGGAAAAATCCCTGGATCCAGGGAAGAAGAGGGGGTGAGCATCATGGGCTGCAGCGTAAGGCAACATTCGCTGGCCGACGGGTCGTATCGGACAGCCCCCGGGCCGTCCGGGAGAACCGATCCGAAACAACACGGCACAAGTCATGTCGCACTCCCCCGGACCCACCATGAAGAAGCAGATCAGCCAAAACCAGCCGCGAAGGAGAATCCAGTGGACAGCCAAGGATCCAGAAAAGAATCCCAACCGGAATTCTTCTCAAGTCATGTTGGCCGAGCCATGACCGCCCATGAACTGGTATCGAACGACAAACCGTCGCTCCAGCTAGGCAAGGAGGTCCCGGGCCACAGCACCGGCCACCAATGAAAAAGGCCCCCGAAGGGGCCCTTCACAACACAATTTGTCCACACTCAGAGGCTCACAAGCCGCTGAACAGGGAAAACACGTGCCCGAGATGGGACTCGAACCAGCCGCTCGCCCTGAAAATCCGCCACTCCCCCAAAAACATCCTCAGTCCGGCCCAGTCCGATGCCGGTACAACCGAATCCGAAGCCCAGGGTGTGGACAGTGTCCACACCCTCTTTTTTGCGACGAAACGGCAAGTATCGGCGTTCAAACCACGGGAGTAGAAGTAGCTGCGACGGGCCGGCGAATCGAAAATTTGGTCCCGGCGGACGAAAAGGCTTCCCGCGCGCGTAAATCAGACGGGGTGGTACGGCACATGTCCGTGCTATCTCTTCCGTTTTACATAGGACGGGGATCGCAGGTGGGCTCGTTCGGCGAGTCCCCTCTGGGCTGACATACGTCAGCATTTCCTAGCCTTTCTGCCAGCCCGTCAGTGCTACCAACGCGTCTGCGCACCTGTAAGGTTATTGGCGGCCTGACAGAGGACGACATCGCCGCCTGGCTCCTAAAGGCTTCGTCCCGCAGTTGCTGGGAAACCCAAGAAACAGGTGCCCACCTGGCCCAAGAGGCCAAGTGGGCACCACGATTCGGTTCCGCTAGTGCCGTACCTTGCTTAGAGCTATTTTTTCCGATTATTGAACGCAACTGCAGCGATAATGATAATGCCTTTTACTGTCAGCTGGACGGCGGGGCTAACTCCCATCAGCACAAGTCCGTTATTCAAGATACCGATGATCAAGCTGCCTAAGATAACTCCGAAAATTGTTCCGCGACCACCGAACAGGCTGACACCGCCTAGGATGACAGCAGCAATAACATCCAGTTCCAGGCCTGCAGCTACGTCTGGCCGAGCTGCGTGTCCACGAGCCGTCAAGATTAGTCCTGCCAGTCCGGCAAGCGCTCCAGTAATCGCGAAGACGGCAATTTTTACTCGATCAGTCTTTATACCCGAGTATTTTGCCGCCAAAGCATTACCACCAGTAGCAATAATTTTCCGGCCGAAAGTACTGAAGTGTAGAACCAGCACACCGCCGATGATTACGACGGCTGTCCATAGGATCGGGGTTGAAATACCGAATAGCGTTCCATCGCCAAAGATTATCCAGAAATCCTTGTTGGTCACGAGTACCGGTGAGGTGTTGGTAATCATCAGTGCCAAGCCTCTGGCTACACCAAGCATCCCGAGCGTCACAAGGAAGGAGGGGATTCTGAACCTAGCAACCAGCAGCCCATTGACCAAGCCGGTCAAGATGCCACACAGTATCGCAGCAACGGCTCCTAGTGGCCAGAACGAAGCTATCTCCTTCATCGCAAGGGCTGCAATGACCCCCGAAAGCGCGAGATTGGAGGCCACCGATAGGTCAATTTCAGCCGTGACGATGACCAGTGACATTCCCACTGCAATGATGGAAACGAGTGCGGTCTGTCGAGCGATGTTTGCGAAGTTATCGGTTGAAAAGAAGACTGGTGAAGCAACAGAGAAGCCCACGATGAGGACCACGAAGGCCACATACAAGAAAACTGGTTGCTCCCCGCCGCGGGCTTGGGTCTTAAGACGCTCCAACAGGCTGGGACCTCGAGTGGTCTCCTTGTCCCGAACGACGGCCGAAACGCTCATGGTTGAAACTCCTGGATCAATTGGTGGAGGTGTTGTTCACTTGAAATTGATGTCCGCGGGAGCACGGACTTGATTGCTCCATCAACGACGATGGCGATCGTGTCGCAGAGCAGGAGTAGTTCAGCCAGGTCTGATGAGGCAACAATTACCGAACTACCTGATTCGGCTGTTTTGTGGATAATGTCGTAGATGTCGCTTCTCGCACCCACGTCGACACCCACAGAGGGTTCATCGAGAAGAAGTACTCGTGGTGTGGGCTCGAGCCACTTTCCAAATACGACCTTCTGCTGGTTTCCACCGGACAACGACCTAACCTGGGTTGTTGTGTCGGGTGCCTTGATGCCCAGCTGCCGAACCGCGTCGCGGGATCGGTTTAGCGACTCGGATCGTTTAAAGAACCCAAACTTTGAAAGGTGCCGCAGCTGCGGCATGGAGATGTTCCGCTCAATGGAGTGCTCCAGCGCAAGTCCCGACTCGTGGCGGTCCTCAGAAGCCAAGGCAATGCCCCGGCAAATAGCGTCGTAAGGGCCTTTCAAGCTGACGGACTCGCCATCGAACTCCAGCGACCCGCTGTCCGTGGGAAGAAGACCGAACAGTGTTTGAAGGATTTCAGTTCTGCCGCTTCCAATATTTCCGGCCAGACCGTATACCTCTCCTGAAACTACGGAAAGGTCGAGGTTGTTGAGACGCCTGTTCGAGACGCCCTGCATCATGACACGTTCCTGCTTGCCGGTCCTCGAGAAATCTCGGTTGGCTTTGTCTCCCTCACTGCCCGCAAAAGTGCCGGACAGCTCACGACCGACGATGGCATCCACTAACTGAGGCATATCGGTCTCGGAGGTCCGCAGTGTCAGAACGTTCTTGCCGTCACGGAATACCGTGACTCTGTCGGTCAACGTAAAAATTTCAGACAGACGGTGCGTAACGTAAACTACTCCTACTCCTTGACCAAGCACTTTACGGACGGCATGAAACAGGACTTTTTCCTCTTCGGAAGTAAGCGCCGATGTGGGCTCGTCAAGGACCAATATCTGAGCCTTGTCGAGTAGTGCCTTCGCGATTTCAGTCATTTGCCGATAGGCAAATGGCAGAGAGGCCACTGTCGCGGAGGGGTTCAGATCAAAGCCCTGATCTTCTAAAAAGTCCGCCGCGGCGCTTCTTAGCTTTTTGTGGTCTATCAGACCCAATCTAGTCTTCGGCTCTCTCCCGAGGTAAAGGTTCGCGGCGACAGACATGGAGGGGATGAGGCTGAGGTCTTGGTAGACAACTGATATGCCCGCCTTGCGCGCTTCCGCTGTGGACCGTATGTGTACGTCCTCCCCGCGAACCAGCTGCTGTCCCCCCGTCTTTTGCTCTGCTCCAGCCAGGATCTTGATCAGAGTGGACTTGCCGGCTCCGTTCTGTCCCAGTAGTCCATGAACCTCTCCCCGGCAGCAGTTCAAAATCAACACCTTTTAGTGCCTTGACTGGGCCATACCTCTTTTGTATCCCAATCATTTGAAGTAGCGGTTTGTCCAACCTAAACCGACTCCCAGCTGGTGGATCTGACAGTGCCTGTCTGGAAACTGACATCAGTCACGCCTTTCATGGTTCGAACAGCTATTTCTTGCAGGCGTCGTTGTCCTCGCAGGCCTTGACTAGCTCTGCAGGTGGATCCTGGCGGTAAACCTGCTTCCACGCGTCCAGAACGTTGTTGCGAATAACCGGCACTGACTTGAAGGCAATCCACTGGGGGACGGGTTTTCCGAGCAGGGCGTTAACTGCGGCGCTGGCTTCGGCGACACCTTGGTCGTAAGGAACCTGGGCGCCGAATCCCTTGATCATTCCACCGTTAGCGAGGTCAATGGCAACGTCGGAGGCTATGTTGACTGAGGTGATCGGCAGGTTCTTACCCTGGTTCCGGAGGGCACTCTCAATCGCCATTGCAGGCACCTCCCACTCGGTAAACATTCCCTTTACATCCGGGTTGGCGGTGAGGAAGTTTGATGCGGTGTCTCCTGCTTTGGCCGGGTCTAGGAACTCGGCAACTTTCACCACAATGTCAGGACGGTTCTCTTTCATCCAATTGACGAAGCCGTTCTTCCTCTCCTTGGTTACAAAGAAGTCGACACCGAAATCCAGTACACCGACGGTTCCACCGTCCGGAATGTATTCCGCCAGTGCTTTTGCGGCGACGGCACCGTTGCCTTGATTGTCGGAGGAGACGATGGATTGATAATCCGTAGGGTGGCTAAGACCCTTTGGAACGTTGTCCATGAGGATCAGTTTGATTCCTGCCGCGCCGATCTTCTTGTATGCCTCAGCAGTCGCTGTGTCATCTACGGGGATACTGAGGATGGCGTCCGGCTTCTTTTGGATCATGTTCTCGATCCCTGCAATTTGCTTCTCAACGTTGTAGTCGGGGTCAATGACGCCGACCACCTCCGCGTCGAGCTCCTTCAGCCGATCGGTGATCCCCCGGACCTGCTCCGTAGACCACTCCACATTCATCGTCTGCATTACGATGCCGACCTTGTACTTTGCGGCTTTGGCCTCGGCCACCTCGTCGGGCGTCAGTTCAAGTTCCGCTAGGTCACCGGACTTGACTCCACCTGGACCCCGCCCCACGATCTCGTTTGAGACAAGGTTGGCTGCGTCCGTGTTCTTCAGCGGGTCCTCCTCCGAGGAACCGGCCGGTGATGCGGATCCACATCCCGTTAAAAATGCGAGAGAAGCGGCGAAAACAATCGCGGCGACATTGGCTGATGTCTTCATAAATGTCTTTCTTGGATTCTAGGTATTAGACAAAGAACTCATATAGCTATTGGCCCCTTGCCTGGGCTGACACCCGAGATGGTCGGTCGCAGAATAGGTGCTTTCGTGAGAGCCAAGTGGGCAGCGGGGTGGCGTGCATCTTCTAAGCGCTGGCGTTCATGCGGTATGCCCCCGAGTAAGAGGCATCGCTCAAAGCAGCCACAAACTGCCTGGGAGCCGATCTCGTCAATACCTTGCTGAAATTGCATTAGATCGTTCTAGCAAATCAAGCTTGCCATGTGTTTCTTGTCTTGTCTCGATGTCGGAACGGAGCTGCGTGAACTCCGGCGCCCAAGAAACTTGACGACTTGGCACGGGTTAACCGGCACCCGAAGCCTCAAAGCCCGCGGACCCCCACGTCACTGGGGGCTTACTGCTGCGGAGCGTCTGCGGTGCGCAAACAAAAAACCGCGGTTGTTCCACTTGGGCGAACGGCACGACGAGCCACCGACCGCCGTAGAACTCGACGTACGAGTCTGGAGCGCAGGTAGCGAAAGCTTCTTCACGTGTCATTGTCTTCCCTTTCTCAATGGTTCCCACTGATAGGCGCAGGCGTGAGATGCAGCCTTCTGCCGGTAGTTTGCAACTGATCGTTCTAAAACAATTGTAAACGGTCGTTCTCAAACTGTCATCATTGCGGGAAGGAAAATTGTGTTTGGATCCCGTCGGTAGCCTGCCAGGGGTCAGCCGCTTCTTGAGTTTTCGAAGAGGAGCGCCCCCACTCGTATGTTCGCCGTGGTAGTCCGCGCAGCCCTGGCTGAGGACGCTAAGGGTCTTGTAGTTCCTCGACGACCGAGCCCAGCACCGAGTTGTCCGACAGCGCCTGCAGACCGTGGAGAAAGGCCTCCAAGCTCGTTCTGGGGGCACCGCCGCCGTTTGCCCGGAACATGATCCATAGGTACAGCAGGGTGAACGCGCCCTCATTCAGCAGCCTTGAACCGTCCGCCGCAGGTCATTGGCGTCCACCGCGGTATCCCCTCTGTCGTTGTCGATCGATAGTGCACTCACAAACAAGTAGGCGCATGAGTTGGGGCCCCTCCCCTGGACATGATGAAAGGTCATAACCACCATCGTCATGTAAAAGCTGGTTCCCCCAAGATGCATGTTGTTCGGGAGGTTTGGGTCGACACAGTCAGCTTTCGAAGGCTGCACGGAAGGCTGCGAGGGCGGTGTCGCCTGCTTCTAGGCTCGGCCCGCCGGACGCGCCGGCTTCCAGGCCAATGACGCCGGAGTAGCCGACGCTCCGAAGAGCCTTCGCGACGGCGCGGTAGTTGATCTCGCCGGTTCCGGGTTCGCACCGGCCAGGAACGTCAGCGATCTGGATCTCCCCCGTCCAAGGCAGTGCCGAGCGGACGAGTTCGATCAGGTTCCCCTCTCCCATCTGGGCGTGGTAGAGATCCAGCATCATCTTTGCGTTCGGGTGGTCGACGGCAGAAACCAGAGCCAGGGTGTCCTTGGCGCGGGCCAGTGGTATGCCCGGATGGTCAAGGATAGTGTTCAGGTTCTCCAGGGCGAAGGTCACGCCGTGTTTCTCGCCCAGATCGGCAAGGCTTTCGAGCGTGCGCAGGCCGGTTAACCACATCTGCCCTGTGGAACGGTGGACGGGCCGGACTGCGAGGCCGCCCTCTCCAAGCTCGGCGGAGTGGACCACCATTCGTTCGACACCAAGTTCCAGCGCCGTCGGAATCAGTTTTTCCGCTGAGGCCAGCACTTCGCGGGCGCCATCCGCGTCGATGAGGCTGCCGCCGAAATATCCGCTCATGGAAGAAAACCGGGCCCCGGTGGATACCAGGGCACCGATATCCCGTCCCCTTGTATCCCAGAGCTCCACCTCGAAGCCCTGCCCGTGGATCCGTTGTACACGTTCGATCAGCGGCAGCTCGCCGTAGACCATCTCGGCGCAGACAGCCAGACGGAAGCTCATGCGCCGCCTCCCACCCGGTCAAGCGCGCGCTCGGCTGCCCGCAGCTCGGCGATCACCGAAACATCGACCGGGAGCCCGGTTTCAGCAGAACGAAGCGCCGCCAAGGCCACCGCCAGGGCATTGCGGGCATCGTCCCCGCCCGGACCAGGAATGCCCGGAGCCCGGACACCGTCCCGGCGTGCTTTGACGGCGTCAACAAAGTGAGCCAGCTCTGCGGTGTACGCGTCATGGAAAAGGTCCACGTTTAGCCGCACGGTGGCAGCCCGGATGCCTTCGGCGGTGTAGCTCGTCGCGCTGGACGCCTGCGGACCTCCGGCGGCGACCATACCCGCGGACCCGAACACTTCAGCACGCACGTCATACCCGTAGAGCGCGTTGAAGTTGGCCTCCGCCACCGCAATGGCGCCGTTGCTGTAGGTGACCGTTACAACCGCCGTGTCCAGGAGTCCACCAGCCTTAGCCTCCGGCGCAACCAGGGCGTCAGCGATCGCGTGGACGCGGACGGGAACGGCGCCTGGGTTCAGCCAGTTAAGGGTGTCAAAGTCGTGGATGAGTGTTTCCAGGAAGATCGTTCCTGACGGGATACGCTCGGCATTTGCGATTCCTGCCTTGCTGCCCGGATCCCGCGTCAGCGACCGCAGCAGCTGAGGGGTGCCCACTGCACCGTCATCGATGAGCTTCCGTGCCGCGGCGAAATCGGCCGCGTACCGGCGGTTGAACCCGAACTGAACGAAGACTCGGGCCGCTTCGGCCGTAGCGAGGGCCTCGTCGAGCTCCTCGATGCTGCGGCCGCCGGGCTTTTCACAAAAGACATCTTTTCCCGCCCGTGCTGCGGCCGTGATCAGAGAGGAATGGAACCGTGCTGGAGCGGCGATCAGGACTGCGTCGACCTCCGGATCGTTGATCACATCGGCCGTGTCGGCACTGATTTTGCGGACGCCCAGCCGGCCCGCGAGGGCCTCCACGGCCGGAAGGGCCGGATCGGCGATGGCTTCAAGACGGGCGCCGGAAATTCGGTGGGCAACAGACTCAGCATGGAAACTCCCAATCCACCCCGCGCCGATCACGGCGACTCGGATCGGCCGGTCTTCGCTGACCGGATATTGAAGGTAACTCATGAATACTCCTTCGTTTTGAGCATCTAGATCGGTTTAGTAGAAATGTGTTTGCGGGGTTTCCACCCGGCCGCCAGCAGGCCTTCGTCTATCATCCGCATGATCGCCAGCGATTCCTCAGGATGAACCGGAGGTATGTCGTCCCGGCCAGCCAGATAGGGCGCGAAGGCAGCCAGTTGATGGGTATACGACGAGGTCCGCCCTACATGTTCCACAACAACGCCAGCTGAACTCCGTACGGAGACACGATCATCGCTGTGGGGCAGCACGAAGTTGTGAACCGTCAAGGTCGCGGAACTGCCGATGATCGTGAGTTGGAGGCGCTCCCGAGCACCTTCCATCGAGCAGCGCACCGCTCCTGAGGCGCCGGAGCCGAATTCAAGGTCTACCTCGAACGATGCGTCGACTCCTGCGTCCTGGGGGTCCGGCCGGCCTCGGGCGCCCACAATCGCCAGTGTGTCGCCCATCCAGCGGGCCACGGTTTGCTGCGCGTGGAGGCCGTAACACCCCACGTCCATCAGTGCCCCGCCGGCCAGGCGTCCCGACAACCGCGGATCGGTGGCGGTCGGACGGGGGATGTCCAGCGAGGCTTCGACATGGCGGACGGTCCCGAGCTCTGAGGCCTCCAGCGCGGACCTCACGCGGGCCATCGCGGGGTGGAACGCGTAATGAAATGCCTCGACGATGCGTCCGCCGGTGCGCGCCGCCAGTTGGAAAATGTGTGCCGCCTCGTCCGCGTTCGAGGCAAACGGCTTTTCACTGATCACCGCCTTCCCGCTTTCGAGTGCGCGAGCGTTCCAAGGCCCGTGTAGGGCGTTCGGTAGAGCGTTGTAGACCACCTGCACCCGAGGGTCCGCGATCAGGGCCGCGTAGTCGAGTGCCACGACGGGGATCGCGTGGACCGACGCGAACTCGCGTGCGCGTTCCGGGTTTCGTGCGGCCACCATCATGATGGTGTGACCGAGTTCGCGGGCGGGCTCGATGATCGATTTGGGTGCGATGCGCGAAGCCCCGAGGATCCCGATGGCCAGGTCAGTTGTATTCACTGGACTCCCCGGAGCCGGGTCGCAGCGAAGTGAGCCCCGGGAGCATGGCCAGGAGGAACGTGAGTGCCCTACACACGGGTGGAGAGGAGCCGGTCGTAGATGGAGGTGTTCACTTCCGTCACAACTGGCGCGAAGTCGGCGTAGGGCTCGTCGAGCCCGCTCTTGATTCCCCAGCCTCGGACGGGGTTCTCGACGTAGCCGCACCAATGCCACCCGATGAGCCAGGGGGCGGAAATGAGCGCATTGAGTGACTCCTCATAGTTCCTGCCGCGCGCCGACTGGTCCGCCAGCGAGTCCCAGCGAGCAGGATGCAGCGCGGTTGCGCAGCTGTTGCCTGCATCGGCGTTGATGATCGGCTTGCCCGTCAGGTCGTGCCACCTCTGCAGGTCGTCCCGCATCTTCCGGTGCGCGGCCTCGTCCGCCCCGGGGAAGTACTGGATTGACAGCACGTCCAGGTATGGGGCGGCGGCCTCCAAGACCACGTCCGGAATCCCCTTGTTGCCGTTATACCGGTCCCCCATGATCAGGTGCTGGTCATCGAAGGAGCGGACGGCAGCTGTCGTCACTTCGTAGTATCGGGCGGCGATGTCGGCGAGTTCGCCTTCACTGACATGGCGTCCGTCCCGGGTAAAGTACCGGCCGCTTGCGTGAGGTATCCATGCGGGAATGTCGACGAAGAAGTATCCGATCAGATTCGGGTCGTCCGCGTGGTTTGCGGCTGTGGTCCTGGCGAGGTGGGTGGCGTAGTCTTCGAAGTCGCGGGAGAAGACGTCCGGGTACTGGGGGTTGCCGTTCCAGTTTTCGAACTCGGCAAACCTCAGCGTCTGGACGTAGGGCATCCCGGCGCCGCGCAGTTCGGCCGACGTCCAGCCCGCGCTGTGCTCGAGGTCGATCGTGTTGAGCCAGTCGGCGTCGATCTCGTAGTCTCCAGCCACCCACTGCTGGGTCCATCCCAAGGTGTTGAACCCGAACGTGCGCATATCCTGGAGGACCGCTTCCCGCCAGCGGTCGCGTGTCCCGTAGCGCTCGGTCCAGACGTCGATGTTGTGGGGGTGTTTGAGGTCCGCCTCCTCGGCGTGATTGAGCGCCAGGGAGAAGAATCCGTTCCCTTCAGGCGTGAACAGCCACCAGCGTCCTTGCTGAAACCCGACGTTGAACCTTCCCGTTGCGGGTGCGTTCACTGATGTCAGCCCACCAAAAGCATCGAGTGTTGTTTCCATTTTCTTGACCTTTCTTTGTTCTGGGGATTTGTTAGTTCATCTAGCGGATGGCGCCGTAGCGACGACGGTCGATGGTGAGGGCAACGGCGGCGATGACCACGAGTCCCTTGACGATGGACTGCGTGTAGGGATCTACGGCCGTGATGTCCATCCCGCTACCCAGCAGCACGATGATGAGGGCTCCGAGCAGGGTGCGGTGCGGTCCGCCCACTCCCCCGGACAGGGCCGTGCCCCCGACGACGATCGCCGCGATCGAGTTCAGGAGGCTGGGGTCGGCTCCCATGGGTACACCTGTGCTGGCCTGACCCGTGAAGATGATGCCGGCCGCTCCTGCGATCGCTCCAGCCAAAGCGAAGACCGACAGCTTCATCCGGTTCACCCTCACGCCCACAAGGAGTGCAGCCCGTTCGTTGCTTCCCATCGCATACAGGTGACGCCCGTACTGGGTCCCGAACGCGACGACCGTGAGCACGGCTACCAGTCCGAACGCAATGAGCGTGCCGTTGGGTACGCCGGCGAGGACAGATTCGTTAATGAGGGTGTGCAACGAGTTTGAGGCGTAGGAGACCGGTCCGCCCTGCGAGATCGTGTTCGAGATGCCGCCCAGCACTGAGAGCATTCCGAGCGTAACAAGGAAGGACGGCACTTTCAGGTAGATGGTGACCAGGCCATTGACCAGGCCGGCGGCCGCGCTGATCGCCACGGTGAGGACAATGGCGGCAACGATGCCATAGTCGTCGATCCAGGTGGCGACCAGGATTCCGGCCAGGGTCGCGTTCGCTGCCACGCTCAGGTCAATGCCGCCGATCAGAATCACGAACGTTCCAGCAAGTGCGAGCACCGTCAGGAACGACATCTGCCGTGAGATGTTGTCGACTGATTCCAATGAGACGAAGGCCGGGTTCCGGATCCCGAAGTAAGAGATCAGCACCACGAGGGCGAGAATCGGAACGAGGAAGTTGCGCTCCAGGAGCACGCCGAATCGGCTTCCAGCCTTTCCTGTCTCTGGGGAAGTTGGGGGCAAGAATGGCTCTCGCTTCTCTTTAAGGGTTATGTTCATGTTCGATTTCCTGTTCAGGTCATGTGCCGGACTACGTCCAGCTCGGACGGTTTGCGGTCGACATCGGCAGCGAGCTCTTCGACGACCCGCCCGTCTTTCATTACGACAATTCGGTCCGAGAGCCCGATGACTTCCTCCAGGGACTCTGAACACACCACGACGGCGGTCCCGGTCGCGGCCATTGTCCGCACGTGGCGGTAGATGTCCTCGCGACTGCCGACGTCGATGCCACGTGTCGGGTCGTCCAGGATGAGTGCCGTGCAGCCTCGCCCGAGCCAACGAGCGAAGATCGCCTTCTGCTGGTTGCCCCCGCTGAGTTCTCCGAGCGGGGTCGTCAGGCTGTCGGCCTTCACGGCCATCCTGGAGGCGAGGTCGGAGGCGAGGCGGTGTTCGGTGCGCGCGGAGATCAGTCGGGTCACGGGGTTTCGCACCTTGTCGAGGAAGCCGATCGCAATGTTTGCCTTTAACGAGATGTTGGCGAAGATCGAGTCGTTCTTCCGTTCCGGCGGAACGAAAACCACGCCGCGTGCGATGGCGGTGGGGACGTCCCAACGCGCGTACGTCCTCCCGCTCACCGAAAGGCTCCCTGAAGAGATTTTCACCGCTCCCGCCAGGGCAGCGGCGACCTCTGACTTTCCAGAGCCGATGACGCCGGCAATGCCCACTACTTCACCCTTCCGGACGCTGAGGGAGACATCCTGGAAGGCGTCGCTGCTCGCCTGCTCGAGCTGAAGGAGCACCGTGTCTTCCTTACCGGTGCCCTGTGCCGCCAGGTGGTAATAGTCCGCGGCACGGCCGCGTCCCACCATGAGCTCGTGAAGGTCGGAGTCGGCGAGGCCGACATTTGGCACCGACTTCACGGTGCGTCCGTCCTTGAGGACGACCAGCCGCGTACACATTGCCAGGACGTCGCGGAGAATGTGGGAGACGAAGATGAACGCGGCCTTGCTTTGCCACTGCCGCACGAGGTTGAAAAGCATTTCAACCTCAGCCTCGCTCAGCCCGCTGGTCGGCTCATCCAGGAGGATAATGGGTCGCTCTCCGCTGAGCTTTGCCCAGGCGAAGGCTTTTGCGATCTCTATGAGCTGACGCTGAGGGTATGTCAGGCTGCTCACTTCGGCGTTCACCGGTATTGATGACAGACCGCACTCTTGCAGCAGTTGCAGCGCGGCTCGTCGCATCGCCGCATGGGGCAGCAGCGGGCTGCGGCCGGCGATGGCTCGCTCGTGTCCGAGGAAGAGGTTCTCATACACCTTCAGCGACGGGGCCAGAGACTGCTCCTGGGTGACGACCGCGATCCCTTTGGCAGCCAAGCGTCGCGGATCGCCGAACGCGACCGACTGACCAGCCACCGTCAGACTGCCCTCATCCGGGCTGACGGCACCGCTCAAGACTCCAATGACCGTCGACTTGCCGGCACCGTTCTCCCCGACAAGACCCAGGATCTCGCCCTCGAACAGCTGCAGGCTGACATCAGACAGGGCCTTGACTGGCCCGTAGGTCTTCGAGACGTTGGAGAGTTCAATAGCGGGGATGGCGTGTCGGTCAGTCGATGTGGCAGTGTCCTCGGCTTGGATCGTTTGTTCCGGGGCGTGCTCGGACATCGTCACACCATCTCGCTCTTATATGCTGCCAGTGGACCAGCCTGGAAAGCATCGGCATACTTCTTCTTGATCTGCGTGATCTCCTGGTCGATCCCATCCCAGGCCGTATTCAGCTTGTAGTCGCCGGTCGGCGCGTCAGCGAAGAATTCCTGTGGCTTGATGGGCGTCAGGAGAGTCTGCGGGTCCCAGTCATCGGGGTGCAGCGCGCGACTCATGCGCTCCCACTCGAAGGGCAGAGGACCGGAATAAAGCTTCTTTCGCAGGTCGGCCGCGTTCTCTGCGTTCACCAGCACCGCACCTTGGAAGAGCATCGATTCGGGAAGGCTGAGCTTGACGCCGTTGACCGCGTCAAACAGGCTCACGGCTGCAAGTCCCGCGGACAGGCCCGGCGTGGTTGCAGAGGTCAGCAGCTGCTTGCCGTCCGCGATGAACTCGATATTTTTCTTGTTTCCGTCGAATCCTGTGACCTGTATTCCCTTGATGCCGCGGGCATCGAGCGCCGCGATGACCCCTTCGGCCTCACTGTCGTTCTGAGTGAACACCCCGACAAAGTCGTCGACGCTGGGCAGGGTGTTCTCGAAAGCCTTCCGGGCGTCCTGGGCAGTCCAGTTGCCGTCCGGGGTCGTGACGATCTTTATGTTCGGGTATTCCTTCAACGCTCGTTTGAGTCCGGCGGTCCGCTGTACGTCCGGCGTTGACCCTTTCTGGCCGGGAACGTGGATCACTGTTCCCTCCCCGCCGACTTTCTCGAACAGCGTCTTGGCGGTCTGATAGGCAATCTCCGGTGTTGAGGGCGTGATGAACCGAACCCAAGTGCGCGAGTCCGCCGGAGTGAAGTTAGGCGGAGCGGTGAACGTGCACGCGTAGAAAATGTTGGCAGCAGCCGCCGATTTCACCATTGCCGCACATTCTGCTTCGGATGCGTTGTGGCCAAACATCGTCTTGCCACCGGACGCACGGACCGTGCCAAGCTGTCCCAGGGCGGTGTTGACGTTTCCTTGCTCCTCGTAGGCCGTGAGGTCGAACTTCAGGGCGGCCGCGGCCTGCTTGGCGCCGTCGGTGTACTCGACGAAGAACTCGTTGGCCAACGTGGTCACGTGCGCGGCCATCGGTCCTCGAGTCAGACCGTCAGACCCCGATTTCGATCCGGAGGCGATGGAACACGAGCTCAAGCTGATGGATACTCCCGCTGCGGCCGCAAGTCCTAGGAAGGTGCGGCGGCCGACATCACTCGGGAAGATGTCGCTGCGAGCGATTTCGGCGATTCTTGATTCGATCGAGGGCATGTTCTTTCTCGTTTCGGTTGGGAGAGTAAAGCAGGTGGGGAATCTTCGGCCCGAGAGTCCGCAGCTTGGCGACGAGCGAAGGTTTCGGGGCCGGGGTGCAGATTGGCGGGCGCGCAAATGTGTGGTTAGGTCACGCGGTTGCATCCGGTGATGCGTGCGACCATCTCGCCGTACCCTGTCTGCACGTGGTTTGGGCCATTTATTGGCGAACGGGGGACTTTTCACTGGCTGCCGGAAGAGCACCCGCAGGTTCTTGGTTCCAGAATTCAATGATTTGTTCAAACATCTCTTCCGGACATTCTTCTGGCAGATGGTGGCCAATTCCGGCAAAAACATGGCCCCTGAGGTTTGGGGCGACGCCTTTCATTGTTTGATAAAGATTGTCCGCGTCTGCCAGCTCTCCTCCCAGCGCCAACGTCGGAGCCTCGATAATACGGCCGCTTCTAGCTGCGCTGGCTGATCTACCCTCCGGGCTGAAGACGTGCCTGTAATAGGCAAGGCCGGCTCGGACGGCCCCTGGTTTGGAGAACACGCGCAGGTACTCATCGAATGCCCTCGGCTCGATTGTCCACGTGCGGGCCAATTTGGCCGGGCCGAAGAACCAGGACAATAGCGTTCGTTCCCGCCCTTCGATCAGGGCCTCTGGCAGGCCATCTAGCCTGTTGAAGTAGAAATGCCACTGCCGGTGAACCATGCCCATGCCCGGGTAGCCGGCCGGAGGGGCAGGAGAAACTCCAGGTATGAAGGCGTCGGAAAGCACAAGGCGACGCACTTCTCCCGGGTAGGCGGCAGCGTGAGCATGCGCTATCCAACTGCCGGTGTCATGGCTGACCACGTCGACGCCCCGGCCGTGATCCAACCCGAGCCGGTTGATAAGGACATGGACATCCTGGGCCAGGGTTTCGAGGTCATAGCCCTGCGGCGGGGCATCGCTATCACCAAAGCCGCGGGTGTCCACCGCGTAGACCTGGCGGCCCGCAGCCACGAGCATCGGTATCAGGAACCTCCAGGTGTACCAGGTTTGCGGCCAGCCGTGCAGGAGAAGCACCGGATCACCCTCGCCTGCTACTGCATAGTGAAGGCGTACACCTTCGGCCACAGGTACCAGCCCATGCTGGATTTCGACAGGAATCGTGCATGAGGCACTGCCGGCGGGAGCTTTGTAAGGGGCGGTGAGCGGACCGAAGCTCTCGTAATTCGTGGTTTGTTCGGGATTTATCCGCACCCCTTCCAAAGGGCGTCCTGATCCCTTTTTTCCGTTTGCTGTAGAGGAAATGACTTCGTTCATAACGATCCTTTTTAAGAAAGGGATTGTGATTATCGGAACCGCGCGCATGGGTTGCATAGAGCTTTTCGCGTCGGGCTAGAACGTTCTAGGGTTGAGTGTAACCTGCAACGTTCTAGGGTGACAAGGGTTTTGGCTGCAACGTTCTAGAGTAGGTGTGGGACTAGCCCGGTCCCTCGTTTGAAAGGGGAGCCTTGTGGTACCAAAGGCGGAGACGACTGGCCGACCCACGATCACCGACGTAGCCGCGGAGGCTGGCGTTTCGACGTCCTTGGTCTCGCTTGTCATGCGCAATCTGCCAGGCGCGAGTCCGGCGAACCGAAAGCGCGTCTCGGAAGCGGCAGAACGCCTCGGCTATAGGCCGGATTCGCGAGCTCAGCGGCTACGCAAGAAGCAGACCGGCACGATAGGGGTTGTTGTCAATTTCGAGCATCCGTTCCATGCCGACATGATCGAGGCTCTCTACGCCGAGATCGGCTCTCGCTATGAATTGGCTATCAGCGCGGTAACCCCTGGTCGGAAGTTGGAGGAGGCGGTGGCAGGCCTCATCAACGAACGCTGTGACGTTCTCCTTTTTTTGGGCGTTGTGGCCACTGATGAGCAGCTGATGGCCTTTGACAAGGAACTTCCGTCCATCATGCTCCACCGGCGGCTTTCAGAGGGCACGATCGATACGGTGCGCGTGGACGACGTCGATGGAGGACGCATGGCAACAGAACATCTCCTGAGCCATGGGCACCGCCGGGTGCTCTACATAGACGGTTCAGGCAAGGCAGGATCAGACGACAGGTTGGCGGGCTTCATGGAAACGGTGGCAGGAAAGGGCTTGGCCGAATTCGCGACAGTCCTGCCGGGGGGTGAGAGCGAGGACGATGGTGCACGGGCGATGAGAGAGGTGCTCGCCATGCCCTCAGACGATCGCCCGACAGGAATTTTCGCGTACAACGATCGCTGTGCTCTGGGCGTGCTCTATACGGCAGTTCGAGCCGGTATTCGAGTACCTGACGAGCTCTCTGTCATCGGTTACGACGACAGCCGTATCTCCCGCCTGATTTCGGTCGGGATGACTACCATTCGACAAGACACCAAGAGTGTAGCCGGCAGCGCAGTAGCCCGGGCGATTGCCAGGATGCAAGAGCCTGCTCTCAGCGCGGTCGATCACGTACTACAGCCAACTTTGATTGTCCGATCAACAACAGCCGCTGCTCCCAACCCGGCCACCAAAGACATTTTGTAGCCGGCCCGAGCTCGGGCCTAGATGCTGATTCGCCTGATGCCTCCCCGTCAAAGGCATGCATCGTTGCCTGCGATGAAGTCCCGGAGAATATTCTCGAATAGCACCTGAACGTAGTCGAGCAGCGACCCTGCTGCGAAAGGAACCCACTTGAGGAAACGGGACGGTACCTTTACCCACCGGCCTGGGGCCTAACCGGCTTGCGTGTCGACCCGACGTACTGGAACGAAGAATCAACACCCCCGAGGATTGTTTCCCGGCAAGGTTAGCGGGCGTCGACTTCATGCGTTAGGCCGAAAGGAACGCTGGAGTGGAGTTCAAGGGAGAAGTCCGAGTCCGAGCGGCGGATCACCAGAATTCCGCAATGTGACTGCGATAGCGCGCCTTCACGGAGGCGTTCGACGGCGTCGTTGAGCTGCCGGTCCATATCGGCGCGATGCGTGACGCGCACCCACAGGCAATCTCGGAGGTCGGGTGTGAGGGTCATGCCAAGTTCCTTTCAAATGGACCTGTAGCCGGGATTGGCAGGTCCGGATGCCAGCGCTGTTCATTGATGTAGAGAGATCCACCCGAGGAGCGCTGGACGCACCCGGCAGTGTGATCATCCGTGGCGTTTGTAAACGCTCGGTCTCAAATAAAGTAAACGAACGTTCTCGAAGTTTGTCAACGCTCATTCTCAAAACTGGTGATGCATGAGAGGATGAATTGGGATCGATACGCGCGAGGAGGTATGTACATGGCGCGGCCGAGAAGCTTCGATGAGTCCGCGGCACTTAAAGCTGCCCTGGGCACCTTCTGGCGCTACGGTTACGAGGGGACCTCTATCGAGCTGCTCTCAGAAGCGATGGCGATGAACAAAGCCAGTATCTATCGGGTTTTTGGATCGAAACAGGATCTCTTCCAGCGGGTTCGCCAGCTCTACCATCAGGATTACCTGGGATTCCGCATAGGAGCACTGGAACAGAAATCGCCCAGGAAGATCGTGGGGGACCTCCTCCACGGTATGGTCGAGCTTCATGCCGAGGGAGAGACTCCCCCCGGGTGCCTGGAGACGAATGCCGCCCTTGCGGTTGGTCCGGACAATGAAAAGATCCGGGCTGATCTGGCCGAGAGCCGAGACGCCTTGCGCGGCATGCTGATAAAGAGGTTCGAGGATGGGGGGATGGAAGACTCCCTCCCGCCGGGCATGTCCGCAGAGGGCGCAGCCGGCGTCATTAGCACGCTCGTTCAGGGACTTGCAGTCCAGGCCAAATCAGGACGCTCCCGGGAGGAGCTTTCTGAGGTTGTTAATGCCTTCTTGTCGGCCTGGCCCGACTCATCCGCCGCCGCCTGATCGCCGGCCAAAGCCCCTCCCTTCCCTTTTGGGAAGGCATGCTGTCGCCTCAGTCCCCCCGAACATAAAGCGCCCTCGAATCCGTTCGCAGGGGACTTTTGTGCAAGTGGCAGCTCCTCCCGCCCTCCTGCCACTACGGGTCGTCCCAATTGCGTTTCGGGTACCGGATGGCTCCGCTTCATTCCGATTCACTTCCAACCACATCCAGTGCGGCCCTGGCGGCCTTGCCCATGGAGTGTCCGCCAGTCTCCACTAGGGCAGTGGTAGTTCGCCAAGGCGGCGTCCGTTTCTAAGCAGCCTGCCGGAGCCCTCCTGCCGCATGGAGGCTAACCATTCACTGGAGGGGCGGGAGGCGATCATCCTTGTCGTCGCTTGGTCAGCGCGTCAAGTCCCAAGTCCAAGGTACTCGCGATGGTAAACCCTGCGCACACGCTCGAAGAGCGGCCTGTTTTGAGCCGAACGCTAATGCTCCCCTAGTTGATCCGCATTGCTTCTGCCAACAGCTCCACTGAGGCGCCCTCGTAGCCCTGCCGCCAGAAGCTCTGCAAGGCAGCTTTCAGGGCTGCAGAGGCTTCAAATGTCCGCGGTCGCGACATGCGGTCCCTCTTGGCGTTCCTGTGAACACGCAACCTTTCACGGACACTCAGGGTTTTAAACCGATCGTTTGCATTGTATGAGAACGTCCGTTTACACTGTTTGAGAACGAGCGTTTACGTAGGACCTGCTACCGCATTGTGTCGAGGACATGCTCGCCATCCACTTGTTGAGATTTTTCTGATTTACAGCGAAGTAAGGAGAAGGTTCGCAATGCTTGAAGTCAAAGATTTCGCAGGAGCACCTGTCACTCATGGGCGCGTCAGCCTGAACGGAACCCGCATCCACTATGTCGTGGCCGGCCAGGGGGAGCCTTTGGTGCTACTGCACGGTGTGCCGAAAAGCTGGTACTACTGGCACCGCATCATCCCGATCCTGAGTGAGCATTTCACAGTCATAGCACCAGACATTCGTGGGTTCGGGGACTCCTTCCGCCCTCAAAGTGGGTATGACATGGAAACCGTTTCCGAAGACATCGTGCAGCTGGTTGATTACCTGGGGTATGACAAGTTTGGGATCGTCGGTGAAGACTGGGGCGCCTGCTTCGCTTTCGCTGTTGCGGCGAGGTATCCGGACCGCGTTACCAAGCTTTCCTTTGGAGAATCACTCCTTCCCGGCTTCGGACTGGAAAGCTGGTCCCACCTGAGCCCCGAGAATCACGCCCTGGGGCGCTTCCTCTGGCACGTGAGCTTCTTCCACGTCCCTGACTTCCCCGAGATGCTCATTTCCGGAAGAGAAGGAGCGTTCTGGTCCACCTGGATGAAGAACGAAACTTACGACCCGGCTGCCATCACTGATGACTGCGTGGAGGAATGGGCCCGGACATCCTCGGCACCCGGTGGCCTGCGCGCCATATTCTCCGTTTACCGGGCCACCTGGGAGAACATCGCGTTCACCAAGGCGATTCAGGAACAGGGCCTGCCCATGCCTGTACTCGCGATCGGGGCGAAGTACTTCATTGCCGAAGAGGCCCGCAACCAGATGGAACACTTCACCGACCGCGTCGAGTACGTCGAGTTCGACTGCGGCCACAGCCTAGCTCTCGAGCGGCCCCTCGAACTCGCCGAAACCCTGATCAAGTTCTTCTCCCCCAGCTGAACCCTTCAGCCGACTGCCCCGTCAAAGGAGACAGGCACCTATGCAGAACCCCACTAACACCACTCGAATTTCAGCAACAATCGCGGCCTTAGCGCTTACGGCAGCCTTGGCAGCCTGTAGCCCGCCTCCGCTGCCAACTCAGACGGCCGGAGGTGGGGCAAACGGCGACGGTTCAGGTGAAAACTTCCTGGTAGCGCCAAGCACAGCCGTCAAAGTCAAGTCAAAACAGGGGACAACGGTCACGTCCCCCAGTGGCAAAGAATTCAGCATGCCCTATGCAGATGTAGCACCCCTTCCTGACGGCCCGGTTGGGGACCCCACAAAGACATACACCATCTGCTTTTCGCAGGCCGACTCGATCGGCTCATGGGCCGTAGCCCAACGCGAAAGCGCAGCCATCGAGGCCGCGCGCCACCCCAACGTGAAGGTCCTCTTCTACAACACCAACAATGACCCTTTGAAGCAGGTTCAAGACCTCGATTCCTGCCTCGCGCAGAAAGTGGACGCCGCAGTCGTCTGGCCTCACTCCGTGAAACCGCTGACCCCTGAAATCGAAAAGATCAAGGAGTCGGGAACTCCCATAGTCGGCATGGAACGCACGGTCGCCACGAGGAACTACGATTCGTGGATCTACCTCGACACCGAGGCCTCCGCCAGGAGCCTGGCTGAGCAAGTCGGCAAGTCGATGAACGGGGAAGGCGTAGTCGTAGAAACAGACGGAGCCCTTGGATCATCCCCCCAGATCCTCCGTAACGAAGGGTTTAAGAAGGCCCTCAACGAGCTGTACCCGAACATCAGGATTGAGTACACGGCCCCCACAGACTACAGCCGCGGCCAGGGGTACAAGGTTGCTCTGGATTATCTTCAGGCACATCAGGACCAGAAAATCGGCGCCTGGTATTCCCAATACACGGAGATTGGCTACGGGGTGAACCAGGCACTGAAGGACTACAACCGCACCGGCTCAGTCCCGCAATTCTCGATTGTTGACGGAAAAACTGCGGTTAGAGCCGTCCAGGACGGCGTCTTCCACGCACTCTCCCCTTGGAATCCTGTTCACGGCGATGTTGGTATCCGCGTTGCCCTTTACCACGTGCTGGGCAAGCCGGTGGAGAAGGACTATCTCCTTGAGCAGCCCCCAGTCATTACTAAAGAGAATGCGACCGAGGTGCTGAAGAGCACCTGGGAGGGCTAGCAATGCCTGAGGATCAAACCGACCTCGCGGTTACCCTTGAGACCCAAAAGCCCATCCTGTCACTAAGGGGCATCAGCAAGAGCTACCCCGGAGTCAAAGCCCTGGCCGACGTGGATCTGGACATTCATCGCGGCCGCGGCCACGCCCTGGTTGGTGAAAACGGGGCAGGTAAGTCAACGCTCATCAAAGTCATAGCAGGCCTCGTCCGGCCGGATGCCGGCGAAGTGCTAATCGATGGACAACCCGTTATCCTACGCAGCCCAGCGGACGCCCTCCGCCACGGGATCCACCTCGTGCCGCAGGAAATCTCCCTTGCCGAGGACCGGAACGTCGCGGAGAACATCTTCCTTGGCAAACTGCCCCACACCGGCCCGTTTGTTCAACAGCGAGATCTCCTGACGCGTTCCGAAGCACTCCTTGCGCGCCTGGGCCTGGAAAACGTCGACCCGCGCTCCTTGCTCCGAGACCTTCGCCCTGCCGTGAAACAGATGGCGATGATCGCCCGTGGAATCTCCACAGGCGGCCGGATTTTCATCCTGGATGAACCCACCGCAACACTGACAGAGCCAGAAGTCGAACGACTGATCGCCGTAGTGCAGCAGCTTGAGGCCGAAGGAGCCGCTGTCCTGTACGTCAGCCACCGTCTCCCCGAACTGGAGCACGTCGCCGACAGCATCACCGTCATGCGTGATGGCCAGTCTGTGGCACGCATGCCATTGGCCGGCACCACAGAAGACGATCTCGTTCAAGCAATGGTCGGCAGGTCTGTTGAGAGGTTCTTTGACACGCGACAAGAGCGGGTCATTGGAGAAAAGAAGGTCCTCGAAGTCGAGGGACTGTCCAGGAAGGGCAGCTTCCAGGATATAAGCCTCAGCCTGCGGGCGGGGGAAATCGTGGGACTGGCCGGACTCGTAGGGGCCGGCCGAACGGAAGTGGCGCGTTCCCTGTTCGGCCTGGACAGGATCGATAAGGGGTCTGTCCGAATCGACGGAAAAGAAGTCAGGATCCGCAGACCCAAGGACGCCATAAAAGCTGGGCTCGCCCTCGTTCCCGAGGAACGCAAGAGCCAAGCCCTGGTACTCAACTTCCCCGTCTCCCACAACATCGTCCTTCCGCATCTGAAGCAAATGAGCAAGATGTCCTGGCTATCACGACGCAGGATCCGCAAACTTTGCGAGTCAATTGCCCAGCAGGTGAACATCAAGGCACCCAGTGTGGACACCGCCGTGGGATCCCTAAGTGGCGGCAACCAACAGAAGGTCGTGCTCGGACGCTGGTTCTGTTCGAATCCCCGGGTCTACATCCTGGACGAACCGACCCGAGGAATTGATGTCGGCGCGAAAGCAGAGATCTATCAGAACATTGGCCGCTTCACCGCAAATGGAGCCGCTGCGCTGGTGATTTCATCCGAACTCCCAGAGCTGCTGGGCATCTGCGACCGAGTTCTGGTGATGCGGGCAGGTCGTCTCGTAGGTGAAATCGCCACCGCTGAAGCCAGCGAACAAACAATCCTTCAGCTCGCAATTGGAGCATCAAAATGACACAGACAATAACCCCGACCACGTCGGGCAAGTCCCGGCCCAAGGACACCTCAAAGGCCGGCAACCACACCAATGACCGGCTCCGCCGCGTCCTCTCCGTAAGCGGAATGCTGCCGGTATTGGTTCTGCTCATCATCGTAGGTTCAATCCTGTCGCCCGCTTTTCTCACCGCGACGAACTTCTCGAATGTCCTGCGCCTCGGCGCCGTGATCGGACTGCTGGCAGTCGGACAGACGCTGGTAGTTCTGTCGGGCAGGGGTGGCATCGATCTCTCGGTTGCGCAAGTCGCTTCGGCCTCTGCCGTAGTCGGTTCGCTGTATCAGGCGTGGGGACTGCCGGCTGTCCTTGTGGCCGCATTGCTTACCGGGGTGTTTTTCGGCGTCGTGAACGGAATTGGGGTTTCCTTTTCAAACCTGCAGCCCTTCATTGTCACGCTGGCGACAATGACCATGGCAAAGGGAGTGGCTTTTGAACTGACTAATGCATCGCCGCTACCTGTCACTGCCCCGGGGCTCTCGTGGTTTTCCACCGGCCTCGTTCTGGGCATCCCCGTGCCAATCGTGATCTTGGCCGTCGTGGTCATCGTGGGGCAACTGGGTCTTAGTGGCACTACGTTCGGGCGCAGTCTCTACGCCGTGGGTGGTAATGAGGAGGCCGCATACGGTGCAGGCATTAATGTACGCGGCTACCGTATCGGGGTTTATGTGATCAGCAGCGTGCTTGCGGCTCTTGCGGGTGTGCTAGGCATGGCCCAGCTTAATACCGCCGACCCCAACTTCGCGAGCGGTTATGAGCTCAGTGCCATTGCAGCTGTCGTTGTCGGCGGGACTCTGCTGGCCGGTGGACGCGGCAACATCTTCGGCACACTCATCGGTGTTGTGATCATGGCCCTGGTGTCTAATCTGCTGAACCTTCTCAACGTCAATCAGTGGACGAACCTGATGGTCACGGGCCTGATCATCGTCATCGTCGTGTCGGTAAACCGTCCTGCTGACGGTGACACCCGCCGCCAACGCGTCCTGAAATCAGCGCCGCTTTTCGGGCTCCTCCTCCTTGGAGCAGTAACTCTCTACGGCGTTCTCAAATAGTTCGCCAAGCCCCGTCCCCACAAGATCATTCAAAGCCGGCGCGGCCGGGAGCAAATAGCAATCGCTTATGAGCACCGCGTCCGCAGCCAGGAAGGAACACCATGACGTCTCAACTCGATCTCCGTTCGGTATATGCCAAGAGGTATGGAGCGCCTACTCCCCCGTCACCTGCCCCAGCAGGCAGCCGCGGTTCTCAGATCCAGGGTCTGCAGCACGGTCTGGTCCCCGTTGACGAAGGCGTGCGCATCCACTACGTAGTGGCGGGTGAAGGAGAGCCCGTAGTTCTCATCCCAGGCTGGCCGCAGAGCTGGTACGCCTGGCGACATGTTATCCCGCTGCTGGTCGAGCGGGGACGCAAGGTTTACGCCATCGATCCCCGCGGTTTCGGCGACAGCGATATCCCTTCTGAAGGTTATGACATGGCGACGACCGCACGGGACGTACATGTTTTCCTGCATCAACTTGGGCTGGTTGGCGCGGAAGGCATCGACATCGTCTCCCACGATGTGGGTACATGGATCGGCTTCACTCACGCAATCGAGTACCCGGCGGACGTGAAGCGCTTTGTTGCCTCGGATGCTCACATACCAGGCATTTCGCCGCTTCCCGTCGGCGACTACCCGGCCATGGAGGGCGTCAACAGGCAGTGGCACTTCTACTTCAACCGACTCGATGGGCTCCCCGAGGCCCTGATCCATGGACGTGAACGGGAATTCCTTGGCTGGTTTTTTGGACCGTCCAAACTCGCTCGAACCTGGGCCATCGACGACGACGCCTTCGAAGAATACCTGAGGGTTTTCAGCAAAGTAGGGGCAGCCAGGGCAGGTCTGATGTATTACCGCGAAATCTTCAGCCCCGCTGGGCGTGCTGCCAGCCTGGAACGCAGCAAGAAGAAGCTGCCCATGCCGGTGTTGACTCTGGGAGGTGGCTACGCCGACCGCGACAACCTCTTCAACACCATGCAGCAGTTCAGCAGCGACGTGACGAATCACATTTTTGAGGGCATCGGTCACCACATTCCGGAGGAAGCACCGGAAGAGTTCGTAGAGCAGATTCTTAAGTTTTGGGCAGCCTGATACAGAAAATTATTGTTCCCAGAGCAGCCCCCTTCTGATCACAGCAGAGGCACAGCTCCAGGGCGGAACGCGTGGCCTCCGCAGCGGTCGTGGAGCAGAACCAAAAGTAAGCAAGTACCAGAAAAAAGGGAACCAATGGATTTGAACTTGACCGGCAAGATTGCCGTCGTAACGGGCGCGAGCCGGGGCATTGGCCGCGAGATTGTGTCCGCTTTGGCGAATGAAGGTGCCACCGTTGTCGCGGGGGCCCGCAGTTTCCCCTCGGACTATCTGGAAGCCGCAGGAAAGGGCCGAATCGTCACCGTTGCCGGCGACCTCCTTGAAGAGGGTGCTGTGCAGAGGCTTATCGACCGCGCAGCTGAACTGGGTGGCCTCGACATCCTGGTCAACAACGTGGGTGCAGTGACTCCCCGGATGGACGGCTTCCTGGCAATATCCGAAGCCGAGTTCGACGAGACCTACTCAGTCAACTTCAAGACAGCCCTGCGGACTATTCGCGCCGCTTTGCCGCTTCTGCTTGAACGCGGGGCAGGAAGCGTGATCTCCATCAGCTCCGTAAACGCGTTTCTTCCCGATCCCGGTGTCGCGGACTATTCGGTGGCGAAGGCCGCACTGACCAACTTGTCCAAGGCCTTGTCCAAGGAATTCGGACCCCGTGGCATTCGCTTCAATACGATCAGCCCAGGGCCCGTCGCCACGGACATGTGGTTTGGCGACGAAGGAATCGTCCACACCATCTCCTCCGCCACAGGACTGGAAGCCGATGTCGCAAAGAAGAGTGTCGTTGACGCCCAGGGTGGCTTCACTACAGGAAGGTTCACCGAAGCCAGCGAAGTCGCCGCACTTGCTGCGATTCTGTCCGGTGCACTGATCTCCAACGTGAACGGTTCCGACTTCCTGATTGACGGCGGTCTCATCAAGACACTCTGATTCCCGGGGATTCTCCCCTGTCGTGGCGGATTGGCCGGGACATCCCGCTCCTCGTTTCCGGCCAATCCATCACCCCACACATGATTGGACTAAACATGCAACTCGGGCTTATCACCGATTCACTCGGAAGCCTCCCCCTTGAGAAAGCGCTCGACCTCGCAGCAGAGCTGGAGGTCGAGACAGTCGAAATTGCGACAGGAAACTGGTCTGAGTCACCCCACGCCGATCTGGCCGACCTCCTGTCGAGCGCGAGTGCCAGAGGACACCTCCTTAAGGCAGTAACTTCCCGAGGGCTGAGCCTGAGCGCGCTGAATGCGAACGGAAATCAACTGCATCCCGTCTCTGGCCCCAAACACGATCAGGTTGTCCGGGATACGATCACCGTCGCCGGCGAACTGGGGGTGCCCACAGTCGTCCTGACATCCGGGCTTCCCGGGGCACGAGGCGACTTCAGCCCCAACTGGATCACGACCTCCTGGCCGCCCGAAACCCTTCAGATCCTCGATTACCAGTGGAACGAGGTAGCAATCCCATACTGGGAAGATCTCGCGGAATTTTCAAAAAAACGGGGCGTTCGGCTCGCAGTCGAAATGATTGGCAGCCAGCTCGTGTTCAATGTCGCAACGATGCTCCGTCTGCGTGAAGCTGTCGACAACGAAGTTGTGGGCTGCAACCTGGATCCGTCTCATCTGATGTGGATGGGCGCTGACATTTCCGAAGTCATCCATGCTCTGGGGTCATCGATATTCCATGTACATGCCAAGGACGCTGTCATCAATCGCAGCAAATCAGGGGTTAACGGCGTCTTGGATACGCTTTCCCCTGCGGACGCCCGGGACCGCTCGTGGAACTATGTCACGTTGGGTTTGGGTCACCCGGGCGGTGCCAACTTCTGGGCCGACTTCGTTTACCAACTGCGCTCAGTTGGATACGACGGTCCACTCAACATCGAGCACGAGGACATCCTTGTTGGCTCACGTGAAGGCGTGGCGAGATCCGCTGCCCTGCTGAAGAACGTCATTCTCCGTGACCAGCCAGACTGGGCTCCGGCTCGCATCTGATTCCAGCGCAACTGTACGGGTTTGTCCTGTGGCACGAGGAGGGGTCGCCTGTGCGTTTCTCTCTGATGTCCAGTTAATTGCTCCGGCACCGATAACCACAAGGACAAGGAGATTGCCGCTGGTTCCCGCAACCCCGACACACGTTTCAACCAGACCAAAGGACACAACAATGACCAGAAAACTTTGTGTCGCCGCCATCGGTGCAGGCGGCATGGGTGTCAAGCGGCCCAACACGCGCGTCCACGGCGCCGAAGTGGCCGCCGTCGTCGACGTCGACCTCGCCCGCGCGCGGGCTGCCATCGAAGGCATCGCCGGCGCTGTGGCGATGACCAGCGCCGACGGAGCCCCGAACAACTGGAAACTGGTCCGCACCTTCTCGGGCCCGTGGGAGCTGTACAACCTCGGCAAGGACTCCACAGAACTGGGCGACGTCCTTGCAGAAAACCGGGACGTTGCCGAGTCACTGCTCACGGACTGGGCCCAATGGGCCGGCAGGGTCGGTGTACTGGCCTTTGGACGAATAGTCGAGCTCTACGAGCTCAGAGGCCGCGCCGCAATCGAAGCCGCGGGCTAGCGGGATGAGACAGGTGGTTGCGCCGGTGATGGAAAGCGAGACCCGGCAACGGATAATTGCTCTCCTGTACTCCGCCCCTCAGGGCCCAACAGAGATTGCATCCATGCTCGGCTTGTCCCAGCCTTATATCTCCAACCATCTGGCCGCCCTAAAAAGCCATCGCCTAGTGAAATCCCACAGAGAAGGCAGAAAGTCCGTTTACGAACTCGAAGACAAGGCAAGGGCCGCCATGATGGCGGCCCTCGCCGGCTTCTCCGAGGAGTCTCGAGGCCTCAACGCCGGCCATCGAGGACCCCGGAAGACCGAACTCCACCGGTCGTAACCCTCGCTGGAAGGAGCCCGTACCGGGGCACGGACTGTGCCGAAGCCGCATCGTGTCGCGAACGCGTTGCATATGCGGTCCTTGAATGCGACACCTCACAGCTACTCCCCTGCTAAAAATCGGCGCGAATACTGCCCTCTCGACAGCGACATGCCCTGCCCTGTTTAAGGCCCGCTAGGGGTGCCCTGAGGGCTACACACTGGCGGGCATACTCGGCCCCCACTCGTACGCCAGGACGTCCATCAATCCACGGGCGCGCTGTCCGGCTTCACCGACTTGCGACACCCGGACTACCGTGCCCGCGTAGAGCGGGGCGTGCCCATCACGGTACGCCCGCACCTCATCGGCCATCACCGGAGCCCTCTGCAGACACATGAGCTCTCGTCGACTTCGGTCATGCTGCTGTGCACGGCATGGGCAATGAAGGGATATGAACAACCAGCCGGGCAGCAGGCACCACCGCTCGGGATGGGGCGCTTCAACCCCGGGCGTCATGCTGTTGTCCCGTGCGGAGGAAATGAACAGGTATGAAGAACAAACAGCGCAGCCGGCACGTCGCTTCAGGAAATTTCGCCAAAATTCACAAACGTCATGCAGTCGACGCCGGAGGTAACGATGAAGAAGCAGGAAGACACCACGAACCGGAGAGGAGGAACCCAGTGAACCACCAAGAACGCGGAAAAGAAGATCGGGCCAGATTTTTCTCAGGTCATGTTGCCCAGGCCACGGCTGTCCATGAACAGGTAACGAACGACAGGGGACCGCTCAGCGAGGCAAGTAAGGAGGCACCCGGCCACCAATGAAAAAGGCCCCCGAAGGGGCCCTTCACAACACAATTTGTCCACAGTCAGAGGCTAAAAAGCCCCTGAACAGGGAAAACACGTGCCCGAGGTGGGACTCGAACCAGCCCCTCCCCCTTGTAATCCGCCACTCTTTCGAAAACATCCCCAATCCGGCCCAGTCCGAAGCCGGTACAACCGAAACCGAAGCCCAAGGTGTGGACAGTGTCCACACCCTCTTTTTTGCCAGTCTGAGGACCGTCGATTGAGGCGCGCGCTGCCGGGCCTCAGACCGCCCACTGTCTCCACGCCCCTGCCGGATGGCCCGGGCTCTGCAAACAGCCTGATCCAGCACGGACGCTCGGGGTACGTCTCAGGCCCGGATCCAGCAGGAATCATGGCGTTTCACCTCCTTCAGACATTCATGAACGTACGAACGGAAGCACGCATGACTTGACGCTGGCTCCGCGGTGCAGCGGCCGCCGACCGGTCTTGGCTTCCAGAGGTGCTATCGACGCCTAAACCCGAAAACTTGATCCCCTACGAGAGAACCCGAGATTGCATGGGGCTTCGGTCAGAATGACGAACGCCGAATATCGGCATTTGAGTGCTCGAGTGCCAGGCACAGACGTTGCCAGCACCGGACTTGCTCCCCCAACTTGTAACTATCAGCGAAGGAAGCCGCGGCGTATGGCTTGCGCGACGGCGGAGGCCCGGTCAGAAACGTCGAGTTTGTCATAGATGTGCTGTAAATGAGTTTTGACAGTCGTTAGGGAGATACGAAGTTCGCTGGCGATCTTTTGGCCGGAGTACCCATCGGCCGCTAGGCGGAGGATTTCGACTTCGCGGGAGGTGAGGATTGGTTTTTCGGTCGTCTCCCGGCGAGTACGGAGTTCCCGGGCAAGAACTTCCTGAGCGAAGGGGGCGATGATGGTTCCGCCGGCGCCAACCTGCAGGACGGCTTCCGTGATCTCACTAAGCGATGCTGCCTTCTCGAGGAATCCTCTAGCCCCATGAGTCAATGCCCTGTAGACCGTTGTGCTGTCCATGTAGGCGGTTAGCACGAGGATACTGGTGGGCGAGTCCTCCGCGAACAGCAACTCCAGGACCTGCATGCCATCGAGTTCGGGCAGTTTCAGGTCCATGACGGCCACGTCGGGTTTCAACTGCCGGATGGCCGCGAGGGCACTTTTGCCATCCCCAGCCGAGCCTATGACGTTGATCTGCGGCACGCCCTCCCAATTCTGGGCGAGGCCTTCCCGGTAGACGGGGTGGTCGTCAGCAATGAATACGTTGATGATCTTCACGGCAGCGCCAATGCGTTGCGTATCGTGCGCGCGAAATGGTCGATTTCGAAAGGCTTGGTGAGGTAATCCAAGATGCCTAGACCGCGCAGCTCTGCGATGCGGGCAGGAGTGGCATCTGCCGAGATAATGATGACCGGGATCTGCCTTGTGCGCTCGTCCTGCTGCAGCTGTTTCACGACGTCGACCCCAGACATGTCGGAGAGGTTCAGGTCGAGCAGGATGAGTTGGGGCGACACTGTTTGTGCCAGAGCAATTCCCGATTTGCCGCTGGTTACGGAGGTGAGACTTAGCCCACCCATCCCCGCAATGATGTTTTCCACCAAGCGAATGTTTGCGTGCGTGTCTTCAATGTGGAGGATAGCAGCATCGCCTCCACTGGGGTTGGTTGAGATTCCTGCACCCATCATGGGCGCTATGGCATCATCTTCTGGAGCCGACGCAAGTGGCATCTCAACAAAAAACGTCGAGCCCTCGCCGGGAGCGGTGTGTTCGATGCCCAGAACACCTCCCATTTCTTCGACAAGCTTCCTGGACAGTGCAAGCCCCAAGCCAGACCCTTCGACCTGGGCGGACTGGGGTAGTCGCACGAAGGGTGTGAACAGTCGCTGGACGTCGGCTTCGGTCATCCCGGGACCTGTGTCCATGATAAAGAAACGAAGGGAATCCTCTCCGAGTTCGCACCAGACCCGGACTACACCCTGCGCGCTGTTGAACTTCACGGCATTTCCGAGCAGATTGAGGAAGACTTGCCGGAGCCTCTGTGTGTCAGCTAGAACGTGGCGGTGGAGGGCGCCATGGAGATCGCTAGCGATTTCGATGTCCTCCGCAGCCGCAATCGGGCGCATGAGCTGGAGGGCTTGGTGTATGGATTCAATGGCAGGCACAGGTGCGGTGGCGATGCCGGGAGCCCCGGCTTCGATCCAGGTGATGTCCAGTACGTCGTTTACCAGTGACAGCAGATGGTTGCCGGCGTCGAGAATATGACCGGCACTTTCGGCTGCCGTAGGGCTGAGTGGAAGGTTTTGAAGCAGCTGGGCGAAACCAAGGATGGCGTTCAACGGCGTCCGCAGCTCATGGCTCATTCTGGACAAAAATTCGTTCTTTGACCGGTTGGCACGTTCTGCCTCATGCATTGCATCGCGGGCTGCCCTCTCGGCGACCTTGCGGTCGGTGATGTCAGTGGAGATCCCGCCGAGAGCGTAGGGGTTGCCCGCATCGTCGAGGAGAGGGAATTTGATGGAGAGCCAGCGGCTGTCTTCGTCCGGGGCAGTCAGGTCGCCGATGGTCGCAAGAGGTTCCTCGACTTCGATAGAGGTGGAGGTTCTGATCACCAGATCGTCGTTCTTGGTGTAGTTGTCTGCGACCGGTTTGGCGAACAGATCGTAATCGGTAAGACCAATGATTGATTCTGCGCTGACGCCAAAGCGTTGTGCGTAGTAGTGGTTGGCGATGAGGTACCGCCCGTCAAGGTCCTTGATGTACATCAGTGCAGTCGAGTTATCCAGAAGATCTTTGAGTTGCCGGATCGTTGAGTGCAGATCACCTTCCGCAGAGTTTTGCTCGGTAAGCGCCGTCAATTGGACTACCAAGTATTCAGCCGGGTCCCCTGCCACACGGAACGGCTTGACCCGCGGACGGAAGGCTTCAAGATGATCACCTTGGTGGACGGCCACGGTGGCAGGGTCGGACGTAGTGGAAAGTGCGGCGGCTAGCCGCCGGGTAAGGGCCGGCCCGAGCTCCCCCTCCGTGCCTTGGTTGGGATCAGCGTTGCCCTGGACGAGCGCACCAAATTCGCTGTTGCCCCCGAGAAACACAAGCCGTTCGGAGGTCTCCCTGCGGAAGATGGCAGTCGCCAGCGGCGCCGCGTCGAAGGCGCCATGTTTCAGTCGCTTGAGGGCTTCTGCGGAACTCACGGCAATAGTCTTTCACAACGGCATCGGGCATGAGCAGGCGCGGCGCAGCGGGGCGGGCCTGAATGTCACGAGTGCATGATTGGGCACGACTGGACGGAAGCCCCTGCGCCGCAACTACCTGTGCGGAGGCAATCAGTTCCAGCGATACGAGGTGCCCGCAACGACGCGGGCATGTCAGACCGGAATTAAGACGCGGCCTCAACCGCATCATCCTTTTGGTCAGAAAAAGATCATTCCTTTGGGGCTCCAACCGGCCGATGTGTGTCATATGGATCAGCTAAAGAATTAGGAATGACAAGACCTGGAGGGGCGGGTCAACCAGTCACTACTTCTGAAGCATCCTGGAGGGACAAAGATGTCCAATGTTAGAGTCGCCGTCGACGTCGGGGGCACATTTACTGACGTCTGCATTTTCGACGAAGAAACACAACGCATGCGTGTCACCAAAGTCCCATCAACTCCGGCTGACCCCATGCTGGCGATCCTGAGCGGCGTGGAACGCGCCGAGGTCAACCTTGCAGACGTGTCGCTGTTCTCACACGGCACCACGGTAGCAACGAACGCCCTCATTACGCGAAACTTTCCCCCGGCAGCCATGGTCACGACAAGGGGGTTCCGGGATGTCATCGAGATTCGAGACGGTACGAAAGATGACCTTTGGGACGCATACAACGACGTAAGCGGCCCCTACATCCGCCGCCGCGACAGGTTCGAGGTGGCCGAGCGGATCGATTACGCGGGCAACATCGTCACTCCCCTGGACGAAGAAGAAGCCCGCCGCCTTGCCGCGGTGCTCCGCAAACGAGGTGTCACGACCGTCGCGGTCTGTTTCATCAACTCCTACGCGAATGCCGAGCACGAGATCCGGATGCGGAAAATTCTGGAAGAGGAGCTTCCGGAAGCCACTGTTTCCACGTCCGCCGAGATCCTGCCTGAAATTTTCGAGCACGACCGGTTCAACACTGCCGTCTCCAACGCCGTCCTGGGAC
This sequence comes from Arthrobacter sp. OAP107, assembly GCF_040546765.1. Taxonomy (NCBI): domain Bacteria; kingdom Bacillati; phylum Actinomycetota; class Actinomycetes; order Micrococcales; family Micrococcaceae; genus Arthrobacter; species Arthrobacter sp. OAP107. The sequence goes on from NZ_JBEPOK010000001.1 coordinate 2,977,902, forward strand.
CCCTGGTCTCCGGCTACGTCAGCCGACTGGCCGATGAGCTCAAAGACGGCGGTTACGAGGGAGACCTGCTGCTCCTGCATTCCGGTGGCGGATCTATGACCCCGCGCATGGTTAAGCGTTACCCGGTTCGTCTGGCAGCGTCAGGCATTGCGGCTGGTGCCATTGCGGCGAAGCACGTCGCCCAGCAGTGTGGCTTTGAAAACGCGGTGGGCCTGGACATGGGTGGCACCTCTACCGACATTGCCCTGGTCTCCGATGGTGAACTCCGCATCACCAAGGAATGGCAGGTCGAATATGGCCACCCCATCGTCTTCCCCAGCATCGAGGTCCTGACCATCGGCGCCGGCGGCGGGTCGATTGCGCACATTGACATTGCCGGTTCACTGCGGAACGGTCCGCAGTCCGCGGGCGCCGACCCCGGGCCTGCCTGCTACAACATGGGTGGTCAGGAGCCGACCAACTGCGACGCCAACGTGGTCCTGAACAGGCTCGGATCCACCTTGGCCGGCGGCGCCAAGACGCTTGATCGCGGACTTTCCCAGGCAGCGATTAAGCGTGCCATTGCCGAACCGCTCGAGATGAGCGAGGCGGAGGCCGCCCACGCTATCCTCCAGGTGGCAAACGCCAACATGGCCGATGCCGTTCGCCTCATCTCAATCCGCCGCGGCTACGACCCCCGCGACTTCGCGCTGATCGCCTTTGGCGGCGCTGGCGCCCTGCACGGAGCAGAGGTCGCACGGGAACTGAACATTCCCACGGTCGTGGTGCCACCCAATCCCGGCGTCACCTCCGCACTGGGCTGCCTTTTGGTGGACATCAGGCATGACCTGTCCGCGATGTACACCGCGGTCGCCGCCGATGCAGATCCTGAAGACCTGGAGAGCAAATACAGGGCTCTGGAAACTGAAGCCACCGCCCGGCTCCGCCACGAAGGCGTAGCCGAGGAGAACTCTGTCCTGCAGCGGATCATCTCCATGCGCTACCAGGGACAGTGGCGTTCGCTGGCCGTGAATATGGGAACCGGCCCCGGCGCCTTGGAAGAAGCCATTCAGAGCTTCCACCAGCAACACGAGCGCGAATTCGCGTTCCGCCAGGATGACCAGCCCGTGGAGATCTACCAGCTTCAGCTGTCCGCGATCGGCAAAACGCCCAAGCCATCCTTCGCACCCGCGACGGAACGGGTCTCGGAGCCAGGCGAACCTGAGTCGGTCCGGCCGGTGTACTTCGGCACGGACGGCTGGATCGACACTCCCGTCTATGACCGCACCAAGCTCGGTGCCGGCGCAACATTCAATGGCCCGGCCATCATCGACCAGCTTGACTCCACGACCGTCGTGCCTCCGCGGACCACCGCCGAAATCGACGAATGGCTTAACATCCGAATCCACCTCACAGAGTTCAAAGACGAGCAGGAAGCCCAACCATGACCGACGTGATCACCATGCCAGAACTCCACGTCGCGCACACCGGTGCACGACAGGCATCAGGCCTTGACCCCGTGACCTTCGAGGTACTCAAGAACGCCTTCGTCACCAGCGTCGACCTGATGAGCGAGCAAATTCTCCGGACCTGCTACTCCTTCGTCATCTACTCCCGGGACTTCTCCTCGGCCCTCTGCGATGCGAACGGAAACACCGTTATGCAGGGCAGCGGTGACATCGCCGTCCACGTTGGTACCCTGCACTTCCAGTGCAAGGCCGTCATCGACGAATTCAAAGACGACATCCACCCCGGCGATGTGTTCGCCATCAACGACCCGTACCGGGGCGGTACACACTTTAACGACGTCAGCTTCATCCGGCCGATTTTCGCCGGGGGAGAAATCATCGCCTTCGCGCAAAACAAGGGCCACTGGGCTGACATCGGCGGCAATGTCCCCGGTTCGTTCGACGTCAACGCCAAGGAGCACTTCGGCGAAGGTCTGCGGATCACCCCCGTCCGAATTTGGAGCAAGGGTGTCTTCCTTCACGACGTCGCCCAGCTCCTGGTCTCCAACACCCGGGCACCGGGCCAGGCAATGGGGGACCTCCATGCCCAATCGGAAGCGACAGCCGTGTGCGAGCGTGAAGTCCTCCGGCTGGTGGACAAATACTCCAAGTCGACCGTGGTCGCCGCCATGCAGGAAACCCAGGACTACGTCGAACGGATCGTCCTCCGGCGCCTGCAATCCCTGCCCCAGGGAGTGTGGGAGACCACCGATTACATCGATTTCGACCCGGGCAAGGGCGAGGGACTGGTTCCCATCAGGATCAAGCTGACGCTGGACGGCAAGGGCGTCCATTATGACCTGACCGGTTCCGCGCCTGCCGTCGAAACTTTTCTTAACTCCGGCTACGGCACCACCCACTCAGCCATTTACGCCGGCACCAAGACGTTCTTCCCCGACGTTCCGCTGAACTCCGGGTTCTACGCAGCCGTCGACGCCGAAATCGGGCCGGAGGGCACGGTGGTCAACGCGGGTTGGCCGTACGCGGTCACCGGTTTCTGCTCCGGTCCCTACGAAAAACTGATGAACGGGATCTTCGAGCTGTGGTCCCAGATCATGCCCGAGCGGGCCATGGCGTGCGCCTTCAACCTCGAGTACCTCCTGGTGGGCGGCCGTGACGGGCGCACCGACGATAGCCCCTACTTCATGTGGTACGACTGGATGGCCGGCGGATGGGGCGGCAGGGCCTCCAAAGACGGGTCCAGCGCCACGGCCCCGGTCTTTGGCCCTGGGCTGGCGGTCCAGCCCATCGAAGGCCAGGAGCGGCTGTCGCCGGTCCTGACCACCGTGCACCAGATCGGCACTGACTCCGGCGGTCCAGGCAGGTTCCGCGGCGGCCTCGGCATCGAAAAAGGCGGCACCCTGGTTGACGCGACAAACACCGTGGTGAGCTACTGCTGCGACCGGGCGCGCTCCATTACCTGGGGCATCGAAGGCGGTCTCCCGTCCATCCCGCACGGCGTCTGGATGAACAAGGGCACCCACCAGGAGACGTTCCTCGGCTCCAACTTTTCGGCGGTTCCACTGCACTCCGGGGACTCATTCACACGCCCGTCCGCGGGCGGTGGCGGTTACGGTGATCCCCTCGAACGCCCCTTCGACGAAGTCCTCGAAGATGTCATCGACGAGTACGTATCCATCGAACGGGCCGCCAAAGACTACGGCGTCATCATCCGGGAAATCGACCGCGAACTGGACCAGTACGAGGTCGACGAAGCGGCCAGCATCCAGCTGCGCCAGCAGATCCGCGCCGACCGCCCCGCATGGCTGACCGCCGACCCGGCCGTCGTCGCGCAGAAGTACCGGGCCGGAGAGGTCGACATGCTCGATGTCATCCGCCGCCACGGCGTCATTCTCGACTGGGGCACCGGGGAACTGTTCCCCGAGACCACTTCAGAGTTCCGCAAGAGCATGGAAAAGCGTTCCTCGTCCTACTGGCACTAAACGCAGTCCGACCAACACCGGGCCCGCCGGCGCTGATCGCGTCGGCGGGCCCTGTTGTATCCACATCCCCTTGAACTGACCTGAAAGGCACGAAATTGTCCTATTCAAACTACGTTCTACCTGCCACTGAACGGGCCGGTAAATGGTCGTTGACCATGGCCTGGTGGGCAGTGTTCTCCGCCATGTTCTGGATTTACGTCGCGGTGGCCTCCGCCGGCGCGGTCGGAGTGGCCAACACCATCATCGGCATGGTGCTGACCATCATGACGTACGGCGCCATCAACCTGGTGCTCTCCCGTTTTGCCGCACGCACCGGACTGACCGTCAGCCTCTTCTCACGGACGCTCTTCGGTCTGGTGGGCTCCGCGCTGGCGTCATTGATCTTCGCGGCAACGGCCCTCTACTACGCCGTGTTTGAAGGCTCCATCATCGCCGTCGCCTTCCAGCAGTACGTCGGCGGCAGCATCGTCATCTGGTACGCCGTCGTGGTCATCTACGCGATTCCCTTAGCACTGGGAGGCGTTCAGAACTGGCTGGACAAGCTCAACGGCCTGCTGCTGCCCCTCTACCTTGCCGGGCTGATCGCCGTCGTGGTGGCCTCCACCACGATCCAGGGTGTCCCCACCGACTGGATCGGTGCTGCTGCCGCTTCCTCAGCACTGCCCGGCTGGCTGACCTCATACCTTATCTACATGGGTGTCTACATCATGATGATGTACACCTTCGACTACGCCAGATTAGGACGTCAACGCGACGAGAAGTTCCTGGGGACAGTGACATTCGGCTGGGTCTTCTACGCTTTCACGTTCGGTCTCAACGGCCTGGTGGGCATCTACATCATGAGCGCCTGGAAACTCGAAGCCTCAGAAACAGGCGTGGTCCAGGCCTTCATCTCTTCACTTGGGTTTGCCGGGCTGCTCGTCATCCTCATCTCACAGACCCGCATAAACACGGCAAACTACTTTCTGGCGTCAGAAAACCTCTCAGCCTTCGCCAGCCGCGTCTTCGGGCTCAACCTGCCACGCTCTGTCTGGGTCATCGTGTGCGGCGCACTTGCGTTCTTGCTGATGCTCACCGACGTTCTGAGCTACCTTCTCAAGGCACTGGCGTGGCAAGGCGTTTTCGTAACAGCCTGGGTGGCCATTGCACTGGTATTCATCGGCCTCAACTGGAAAAAACGGGACCTCGTCCCAGACATTCGGCCTGCCAACCTCAAAGTAATCAGCCCCGGAGCAGCCGCCTGGGTCCTCGCCTCAGCAGCCGGAATTGCCCTCACGGAACAAACGATATGGCCCCTCGTGGCCCAACTCGCGCCTTTGATAACCATGGCTTTGGCAGCGGGCGTCTATTACGGAGCCTATAAGCTGTCTCCACCACAAATGAGCAGCTCAGGCGAAACCCTCAATCCAGTCGATGAGGACTTGGATCCCGCCATCAGACAGTAAACCCTTCAGCGGAAACGTTGCTGTCACGGGCACGCGAACTCCACCGTACAACGTAGTGCGGTGGAGTTCGGCCGAACGGGCCGGAAGCGTCAAGGCCTTTGCGGTCAGACGCCCTTCTGTGCGCTCTGCACAAAATCACGCCGGGGAGGCATGCAGACCATCCATAGGTCTCAACCAAGTCGTCATGCACACTGTCACGAAACGTGTTGGCATCACGCCATATGCGAACCGTCCACAAATGAGAGATGCGCATGATGCAAAATTCTGAGCTATTTACAAGACCTGCCCAGGCCCAGGGAGTGCCCGGCGAAGGGACACCGTCGTCCCCGGCCCATGGCAGCCTCCGACCCCGGCACCTCACCATGATCGCCCTCGGTGGAATAATCGGGGCCAGCCTATTCGTCGGGTCCGGAACCGTGATACGTGCGGTGGGCCCTGCAGCGCTACTCTCATACGCCATCGGGGGCGTACTGGTCATTCTCGTTATGAGGATGCTGGGCGAGATGTCTACGCACAGTCCCGTCGTTGGCTCCTTTATGGAATATGCCCGGGAAGGACTGGGCGAGTGGGCCGGTTTTACCATCGGTTGGCTCTATTGGTATTTCTGGGTCGGGGTCGTCGCCTTTGAGGCGGTCATTGTTGGGCGGATCCTGCACGAATGGATCCCAACAGTGCCGGACTGGACCTTCGCGCTGGCCGGGATGTTGCTGCTGACGATTAGCAATCTCCTGTCGTTACGATCTTTTGGCGAGACAGAGTTCTGGCTGGCCTCAATCAAAGTTTCAACCATTATTGTCTTCCTTATCTTTGCAACGCTCTACGTTCTGGGCCTGCTGCCAAACTCGACCGGCTCGATCAGTAACTTGACAGCGCACGGCTTCATGCCACACGGATGGACGGCCGTCTTCAGCGGAGTAACCGTCGTAATCTTCAGTTACTTCGGGACGGAAATAGTCACGATGGCCGCGGCGGAGTCAGAACAACCAGCTAGGTCAGTCGCGAAAGCAACGAACACCATCGTTTGGCGTATCCTCTTCTTCTACTCGGCTCGGTCGCTCTCCTGTTGATGATGGTTCCCTGGGACCAGCTTCCCTCACAGACAAGCCCATTTGCGTTTGCATTCGGTCGCTTTGGCCTGCCAGCAGCCGACCAAGTAATGAATGCTGTAGTACTCACCGCTGCGATGTCAGTCCTCAACTCGGGCCTCTACTCCGGATCCAGGATGCTTTTCGCTCTCTCAAAACGTGGCCACGCACCCCGCTGGGTCGAGGACCGTAACCGGGCCGGCGTACCGTGGAAAGCAATCTTGCTGTCCACCGTTGTTGGTTACATGGCCATCGGTGCGAACTACGTCGCGCCCAAAATGATTTTCGACTTCATTATGAATTCCGCAGGCTGCGTGGCGCTCTTCGTGTACGCCTTTGTGGCTGTAACGCAGTGGCGACTGCGCAACCGCATGAGCGAAACCGAGCGAAAGGCGCTCAAGCTTAAGATGTGGCTACATCCCTGGCTCAACATCGTCGTGCTTGCAGGGGTCACCCTCATCGTGATCCTCATGGCCCTAACCCCGGACAATGCGGCCCAAGTGTGGCTCAGTCTCGGTGCCCTGGCAACCCTGTTGCTCGTATACCCTTTCGTCCGACGAGGCTCCTCAACACGTCCGGAAATAGACACCAATAATTGAAGCCCTGTCGTAGGCCGAATCCCGGACACGATTCAGCGGGAGCCATGTAAGTACTGGTTCCCCCGAAGTTGAACCGTGGTGCACTTCCGGCTTCGGGAATCATTATCGGCTCGGAGCTGAACGCAGTGTGATCGTCTCAACCGAAAATTACGAATGACCGCACCGATAAAACCAGGGCCTCTCATGTTGCGAAAATGAGAGGCCCTGGTGGTCTGAGAGATCCTGCAACACAGCGCAACACACTTCTGGTTCTAGGCGGTGACGTCGAACTCCCGGTCTAGCAGGTTCCGGGCAACTCCTGCCCTGCTCGTCCTGGTAGGAGTTGTGGCGCTTCCTCCGCCGGCCCCTGCAGGCCAGTCCCAGGACGCACATCAGCTTCAGCACGGTCTTCTTCGCGACGGTATGCATGTAAACCCTTACGGGTCCGATGGCGTGCGCCTTGGTCTTGACCTTCTCCGAGAACCTCCCGGCTCGATGCGCGTTGCGGCCGACATGGGCCGGGAACGCGGGTTGTTGTTCTTGGACGACAAGGACGTCCAGGAACGTGGTTTGCCGGAGTTGCAGGACTTTCTCGCGCGCTGGGCACGACTGGTCGATCTCGAAGAGGAGAACGCGCGGGATGCCTATTTGAACGTCTTGCTGGCTGTCCATACCCAGCCGGTCAGCGTGACGATCCACGCCGGGGACGGCTGGCATATGCACTTCCGCAGCGATGTTCTGCCTGCGCACCGGATCATGACTGCGTTCATCACCGCCGGCACCGCTCTGCACTTCGTGCACCGGGGCATTCGTCGTCTGCGGCGTTGTGAACGCCAGGATTGCGCTACTGCGTGCGTTCGCGGACTTCAGCCGGCCGGGAACCCAACGCTACTGCTGCCACGCCTGCGCCAAAGGCCGATGCCGTCCGGCGCCACCGGCAGCGCACCAAGGTACGGCCCTGAACATGCTGTTGACCATTCTGATGCGCTAGGACGTCCAAGCTCTATACGTTTCCTCATCTGGGTGTCGCAAAGCCGAAGCCGCCCAAAAGCGCAACCTAGATCTACTGCTGACGGTTTCGGAGACGCGTGCGACGGAACCCGACCCGAAGCGCCCGAATTCGCAACAAGAAATACCTTTCCTGGTTCTGGTTTTCAGCCCCCAACTACTGCTTGGCTGCGAAGTGCGACACGCCCCCGGCTAACGGGGTGTACTTGGGGCCTCGCCGGTACACATCCTTTCGCCGCTCAAGGCGATAGGTGTCGTCCAGTGCGGGGATTGCCCCAAGCAGGGGTTCGTAGAAGGCGCGTGCCAGCAAACCGGAAAGTGGGCAGGAAGCAAGCCATTGCTAGTGGCGGACCCACAGCTCGAGTCCTATTTCCTTATGGAAGTACGATCTCTGGTCTGTGCCGTGCGCGGCCAGCCAAAATCCGGAGCCGTCTGGCATCACGGCCTCCACAAGGCCTCGCCTGGCAACGACGCCGGCGCGACGGACCTCTACGATTTCACCGACCTGGCACTGCCAGTCTCCCGAGAGGCGAAACTCGCACGGGATGTCGGTCTGACAGAACATCAGCGCTCCAAAAGCAGGGCGTCGCCCTGTCCGCCGCCTCCGCAGAGTGCTACTGCGGCTTTGCCTGTCTGACGGCGGACGAGTTCGTGCACAGCAGTGACGACAAGGCGGGCGCCGGAGGCACCAATAGGGTGCCCGAGCGCGAGTGCGCCACCGTTGACGTTGACCCGCTCCGGCGTGAGCCCAAGCAGCGCGGCGGAATGTATCGCCACCGATGCGAAGGCTTCGTTGATCTCGACTAGATCTAGGTCTCCGACGGTCCATGCTTCGTTTTTCAAGGCAGTCCGGATGGCCCTGGCCGGTTTGTCCGGAAGGGACGTGTCAGGGCCTGCGATCTGCGCGTAGGACTGAAGGACCGCGAGGATTGGCAGCCCCAAGCGTTCGGCTGTCTCTCGCCTGGCGAGTACGACGGCCGCCGCGCCATCTGTCAGTGGTGATGCGTTCCCTGCCGTTACCGTCCCCTCTCGCGCGAAGGCCGGCCTCAACCGGGCAAGAGCCTCGGCCGTTGCGTCAGGCCGGATTCCTTCGTCCGCTGCGATCTCGACGACGGGGCCTTTACGGGAGTGCACCTTAACAGGGACAATTTCCTCTGCCCAGACTCCCGCCTTGAGGGCGGACGCGGCGCGGAGGTGGGAGGAGACCGCAGTAGCATCCTGTTCCTCACGCGAGATACGCAGGGCCTCGTTGTCCCGGTCCGTTGCCAGCCCCATAGCCTCATGGGTAAACGCGTCTGTCAGCCCGTCGCGGGCTGCTGCGTCCATGAGTTCAAGCCCGCCGTATGCGTTACCGGCCCGCGTCCCGGCCACTAGGCGAGGGGTTTGACTCATCGACTCCTGTCCGCCGGCGACAACCAGTGATGCGTCGCCGACCCGCAGCATCCGGGCAGCGTCGATGATTGCGGACAGTCCCGAGAGGCATACCTTATTCACCGTCACTGCTGGAGCGTTTAGCGGGATCCCCGCGGCTGCGGCGCTTTGCCGGGCCGGGTTTTGACCGGTACCGGACTGCAGCACCTGTCCCATGATGACGGCATCCACTGTCGCCGGGACCACGCGTGCTCGCGCCAACGCCCCGGAGATGGCAGTTCCGCCGAGTTCGATAGCGGAAAGGGTTGAGAGCTGGCCTAACAGCCGCCCTTGGGCGGTGCGGGCCGCACCGACGATGACGACCTCGGACGGATCGGGTTGATAATGGCCTGTTTTCATTTGGAAACTCCGAAGATTCGTGTTCAAGGTGCGGCTCAGCCGTGCTTGGGTGAGTGCGTGGGTTGCTGAAGCCGGTAGGAATGCGTCGTTCAGGTCAGGTGCGAGAGACCTCCTGGCGGGAAGTTCGCGCCAAGGGTCATGCAGCGGTCAATATCGGCGGAGGTTGCGACTACGCCTTCATCAAGCATCAATTGGACTTCTTCGGCTAGGCCTTCGCGGACGCGGCGGCGGACGTGTTCCAAATTTGTTCCGTGCGGTTCGGACGGGAGAACCCTTGCCACGGGCCGAACCTCGCCGTTTTCATCGAAGAATCCGGGCAGTCCGGCTTTGACCACGGCATCCAGTGATGATGATCGGCGAAACCGGTTGGGATAGGCGCGGTGGAGCGTGTCGCAGATGTGGCGCTGAACCGAGGGTCCGATGTAGCCGATCAGGTTCAGGGGCGTCATTGGAAGGCCCCAGGGCTCGAGAGCGCGATCGACGGCGTCGGGGTCGCTTCCCCTGTCAATCTCGGCGAGAATTTCGGAGAAAATACGGGTGAGGATGCGGTTAACTACGAATCCAGGGGTGTCCGCGACCTGAACTGCGGTCTTGCCTAACCGTGCGGCGAGAACTGATGCGGCCAGGACGGCGTCATCGGACGCGAACGGGGTTCGGACGAGTTCGAGCAGTGGCAGGACAGCCACCGGATTGAAGAAGTGGAACCCCAGAACACGCTCGGGGTGGGCCAGGCCGCGGGCCATCGATTCAACGGAGAGCGATGAGGTGTTGGTAAGCAGGAGGGCGTCAGGGGCGACGGACTCCTCGAGTTGCCGGAACACGGTCCGCTTGACCCTGAGATCTTCGAAGACCGCTTCGATGGCCGCGTCGCAGGCGCTGAATTCCGCAGGGTTCGTGGAGCCGCGGATGAGAGCGGAAATCTCGGCTGCTTCTCCGGACGCGAGCCTGCCCCTGGCTTCCTGGCGGCTGAGGCGCTCCCGTATCCCTTTGATGGCATCGGCGACGCGGTTGGCTGAGATGTCACTTATGACCACCGGGACGCGGAGCTTCTCGGCGACTAGCAGGACGAGTTGGCTCGCCATGAGTCCGGCGCCCACGACGCCAAAGGACTCAATCCTTTTTGTCGCTGCGGAATGAAAGGGCAATGATCCGGCGGGAGCGGCAGCCGACGAGTCCGCAGCTCCTCGAACGGCGGTTGTGCTCATCGGAAGGCCCCTGTGCCAGTGAGCTTCTGGCCGAGGATCAGGGTATGGACTTCGTCAGTGCCTTCGTAGGTACGTACTGATTCGAGGTTGTTGGCGTGCCGCAGCGGCGAGTGTTCGAGGGTGATCCCGTTGCCACCCAGGATCGTTCGGGCTTCACGGCAAATCTTGATCGCCTCGCGGCAGTTATTGAGCTTGCCCGCGCTGATCTGGTGGGGCTGCAAACGGCCTGCGTCCTTGAGCCGGCCGAGCTGAAGGGCCAGCAGAAATCCTTTGTTGATCTCCAAGGCCATATCCACGAGTTTCTGCTGGGTGAGCTGATACCCCGACAGCGGGCGGCCGAACTGGAGGCGCTCCTTGGAGTAGCTGAGCGCGTCTTCGAACGCATCGCGTGCCGCACCCATGGTGCCCCAGACAATGCCATAGCGTGCCTCGTTGAGGCACGCGAAGGGGCCTTTGAGGCCAGTGACCTCGGGAAGGGCCGCGTCGGCGGGCAAACGAACGTCCACCAGTTTGATTTCGCACTGGGTCGAGGCCCGCATCGAAAGTTTGGGCTCAATCGGCGTCGCAGTGTAGCCCGGGGTGTGGGTGGGGACGACGAAGCCACGCACGCCAGCCTCCGTCTGCGCCCAAATCACCGCGACGTGGGCGACGTTGGCGAGTCCGATCCAGCGCTTGGTGCCGTTCAGGATCCAGTCTTGGCCGTCCCGGCGGGCAAAGGTGGTCATGGAGGAAGGGTCGGATCCGGCGCTGGGCTCGGTGAGCCCGAAGCAGCCAATGGCTTCTCCTGCAGCCATCCGAGGCAGCCACTCCAGTTTCTGTTCCTCGGAGCCATGCTTGGCGATGGCTGTCATCGCGAGTGATCCCTGTACTGAGACGAACGTCCGCAGACCGGAGTCGCCGGCTTCAAGTTCAGCGGCGGCGAGACCGTAGTCCACCGCCGTTCGGCCGGCGCAGCCGTAGCCCTTAAGGTGCATGCCGAGCAGGCCCAGCTTGGCGAACTCGGGCACGATTTCGAGGGGAAAGGTGGCCTCCTCGTACCACTTGGCGATGTTCGGCCTGATTTCCTCCCGCACGAAAGAACGGACCCTGTCGCGCAGGGCGAGTTCTGCGGCGCTGAGGAGGGAGTCGAACGAAACAAGGTCGGATGGATCCACGGTTGTGGCCTCTGCGACGTCGGTGGAGCTGGGGGCAAGGGTCATGATGTGGTCCCTCCTGGGCCTGAATGACAAGGAGTATGGTCGGGGCTTTGAGGATTATTGGAAGCGCGCAGGGTGCCGGACTCCCCGCAGCCAGGCCACAACGTCCTGCGTGTGCTCCCCGAGAGCAGGCGGAGCCTGGGTCCGAGGCGGCAGCGCCGGCGTCCATGTGATGGGGTGGCGGATTTGGCGTCCGATGATATCCCCGCCCGCGTCGTGCACTTCGATGGTCGGCGCGAGACCCAGAGACTCCGCAAAGTCGAGGCCTTCGCCGATGCTGGCAACACGGCCCGCAGGCACGCCCACGGCAACCAGCTTGTCCTGCCAGGCCTTAGCGCCGGCACCCGAGAGCCCGGCTTCAAGTAACGGGACGAGCTCGCGGCGGTGCCTGACCCGCGCTGAGTTTGTAGCGAACCGCGGGTCGGCCGACAGTTCCGGCGAGCCGATGGCCTCACACAGCCGCGCGAACTGCGCGTCGTTGCCCGCGGCCACGGCCAGCGGGTCATCAGCTGTGGCGAGGAGCTGGTACGGGACGATCGAAGGGTGGTCGTTACCCAGCCTCTTCGGTACCACGCCGGCTCCCAGGTACGCCTGGCCCTGATTGGCGAGTGCCCCCTGGAGGCTGGAAAGCAGGTTGACTTCGACGCGGCGGCCCCGTCCGGAGCCGGCCCTCTCGGAGAGCGCGGCGAGTATGCCGATCGTGGCGTCCTTTGCCGTCAGGACATCGACCAGGGCGACCCCTACTTTGTACGGGTCGCCCTGCTGGTCGCCGGTGATGCTCATTAGCCCGCCGAGTGCCTGGACGATGAAGTCATACCCTGGAAGATCCCGGCCGCCGGTGGAGCCGAAGCCGGAGATCGACGCGTAGACGAGTCCCGGGTTCTCCTCTGCCAGAGAGTCATAGCCGAGCCCCAGTTTCTCCAAGCCGCCAGGTTTGAAGTTTTCCACCAGCACGTCGGCGCGGCGGGCGAGCTCCTTTGCAATCTCCCGATCGCCGGGCTGGGTCAGGTCAAGAACAATCGATTCCTTGTTCCGGTTGACGCTTTCGAAGTAGGTCGCCCCCGTCTTGGAGGTTGGCGGAACCCACTGGCGTGTGTCATCGCCGGTTCCGGGCCGCTCGACCTTGATGACCCTGGCCCCAAGATCCGCGAGGGTCATGGTGGCCAGGGGGCCAGCGAGTACTCGGGAAAAGTCGGCCACAAGGATCCCAGCGAGGGGTGCCCCGGGCTGGGCCTGCGAGGTCATTGTTGACCTCGCAGGGTTGGCCTTGCCGGCTGAGTCATGAGAGCACCGAGCGGATGCATGCCTCCAGCACTGCGAGGCCTTCGTCAAGGACGTCAGCTTCGATACCCAGGGGCGGAAGCAGGCGGATAACGTTGCCGTTTGTCCCGCACCTCAGGGTCAGGACGCCGTGGGCGTTGGCTTTCTTGGCCACGGCGACGGCAAGGTCTCCGCGGGGTCCTGAGCCGTCGCTGAACTCGATAGCCATCATTGCGCCTCGGCCGCGGACATCGGCGACACCGTCCAATGCCAGGAGTGGCTCCAGGCGCCCTCGAACCGCCGCCTCGACCCGGACCGCGTTGTCAATGAGGGTGCCCTCTTCGAGTAGTTCGAACACCGCCAGTGCAGCTTCGCAGGCCACAGGGTTACCGGCGTAGGTTCCACCGAGGCCGCCCGGATGTACGGCATTCATCAGCTCAGCCCGGCCTGTCGCGGCGGAGAGAGGCAGTCCGGCGCCGAGGGCTTTCGCCGTGAGGGTGATGTCGCCGGCAATGCCGTCGTGCTCGGATGCGAACAGCTTCCCGGTGCGTCCCATGCCGGCCTGGATCTCGTCGATGACGAGGACGATTCCGTGGCGGGTTGCGATCTCGCGTAGTCCGGCCAGGAAGCCGGGCGCGTGGACAATGAAGCCGCCTTCGCCCTGAAGCGGCTCAATAACCATTGCAGCGAAGGTTTCCGGGCCGTTCTCGGCAAGGATCGCCTCGATGCGTCCGAGCGCTTCGCCCGGACCTTCGGGAGAGCTGTGCGCGGGTGCAGTGGGTGCCCGGAACACGGAGCCGGGGAACGGACCGAAGTTCAGCCGGTACGGGTTTTCCTTGGCCGTCATGGCCATGGTGAGCTGAGTGCGTCCGTGGTAGGCCTCGTCAAAGACGATGATGTTCGGACGTCGTGTTGCGGCGCGAGCAATCTTGATGGCGTTCTCGACAGCCTCGGCGCCGGTGGAGAAGAGTGCTGTGCGCTTTTCGAAGTCACCAGGGGTGTTCTCGTTGAGCCAGCGGCACACCTCCACGAATGAAGAATATTCCGTGACCATGAAGCATGTGTGGGTGAACCGCTCGAGCTGGGCTGCGGCACGCTTGGCGACCCGCGGGTTAGCGGCGCCGACGCTTGTCACGGCGATGCCGGAGGCGAAATCGATGAGGTGATTGCCGTCAACGTCGACGAGCAGAGCGTGGAGCGCCCGGTCGATGAACACCGGCTGGGTGATGCCGAAAGCGTCCGTGACGTGGCGGCGGCGTTCGGTCTCCAGTTCGCGGGAGCGCGGCCCGGGGAGCTCCGTGAGCAGACGGCGGGCGGTTGCTTTGACGTTGGCCGGGTCGGCGGTGCCGGTCGCAATATCTGGTGTGACGGTCATTGGTCCTCCTCGTGTAGTGAATTCCACGATAAGGACGCACTTCACAAGTGTCTTTGGATGATCTATCCGAGATATAGGGCGATCTCGACGATCCGTACAAAGCGGAGTGTCCTATGATCAATTCATGATCACCCTTGCGCGGCTCGTCGCCGCAGCACAGCGTGACCTGGTGCCCTACTGGCCGGTCCCGCTCCCCCGCGTTGAGCTTACGGGCGTTCATGTCTCCGAGCTCGAAGATCCAACAGTGTTCCTCTACGGCGGTGAACTACTTCTCACCGTTGGGCTCCAGCTGGGGGGCCTCGATGGACCGGCCCGGGCGGAAGCTTCCAGGACTTACGTGCGGCGGTTGGTCGACGGGGGCGTCGCCGCGTTGGGTCTGGGCCTGGGGTCAGGGCATGCCATGGTGCCCGATGAACTCCGCGCGGCATGTGTGGAGGCCAACCTTCCGCTGCTGACGGTGCCTCGCGAATCACCCTTCCTTGCCGTCTCCCGCGCCTACTGGGAGCTCGTTCGACAAGGCGGGGAGGCGGAGCTGACCGCACTGCTGGGGCTGCAGGTGGCGTTGACGCGCGCCGCTGCCGAGGAGGACGCCGAGCCGGAGATCGTCCGTGAGCTCTCCCGCGCCCTCGGCACCTGGGTTGCGTACATACCTGAAGGCGGAGGGACGCCGGCGTCAGCCGACAGCGGCGGGGAGCTTCCGCTCGAGCTGCTGGAGGAACTGGCCCGCGAATCAGCCAATCTGCGCACGGCCCGGCAAGGAGCGACCGGCAACATTCAACTCTCATCCGGGACGGCCGCCGCCCTGTATCCGGTATCCAGTGGTCCGGCGGCCTCCGGGTACCTCGTGCTGGGCCGCAGTGGACAGCTTGCCGCGGCCGAGCGCCACCTGTTCCTGACCGCATCGACACTGCTTGCCGCGAGGGCAGCAGGCCAGCGCCGGGCGGCGGCGGAACGCCGGCGTGCAGAAGGTATGCTCGCAGCTCTTGTTCTCGAAGGCCATGATGATGCCGCACGGCTCCTGGCCAGGAAGATGGACTCCGATCCGTTGCCTGAAACAGCATTCCTCGCCGTACTCTCGACTCCTGAAGAGCTGCCGGCACAGTCCCACCCTGACGGCCTCGTGCTCGAACGGCCAGGGGAGCTCTTCGTGCTCCAGGCGGCCTCCAGCCCGCGCCCGAAGCTCCCCGACAATGCTCGAGGTGCGTGGGGAGGACCTATGCCGCTGCGGCGGCTGCACGAAATTGCCTCTCAAGTCGCGCAGGCCGCAGCCACAGCGCCCCCCGGACATCTCATCCGAGTGGGCCACGGACTCGATCTCCCGGCAGACGCATGGGTGGACAAGCTGACAGCGCATCCGGGACACCTGCTTGAGACCGTCCGCGCCTATCTCGCTCGCCGCGGGCAATGGGAGGCCGCCGGGCGTGACTTGGGCGTACACCGAAACTCAGTGCGATACCGAATCGGCCAAGCGAGCGAACTCCTCGGCGTGGACCTGGACGATCCCGATGTGGCAGCCCAGCTCTGGCTTGCCCTCAGAGGCAAAACGGACAAAGGCTGAAATCCAGGCACCGATACAGGCTCCGTGCCTATGCCGCGGCTGAGACAGTTCCAGCCGCCGGAACCCCACAACCCGGCACCGCCGGGCTCACGCCAACCCGATCAGAAACCTGACTGAGCCTCCGCCCAGCGGACGCGCCGGGCGGACGGGCCCTCCGCCGCCCGCACTTGCTTTGCGTCACTAGCACTGGATGACCCCACCGCTGCCAGCGGCCGTGCGGCTCCGGAAGCGCCCCACCTATCCATGGCAAGCCCTTTGGATGAACCGTACAAGTGGGGTGCCTTGTATTGACGTTCTGCATCATGACGCCTGCTGCGCCGATGCCTACGCTCGATGAACAGTCCTTTGTTGGAAGACCGTCCAACGGGATGACCTGTCCCCCGGGACACGGTGGTAGCAGCACGACGCACCCTGCCGGGTGCTTAATGCGCTCCATTGTTCCTCCCTTGAGCCCGCTCCCAGCACGGCTCCACTGCATCACTGAGAGGACGATCGTGACGATCGAAGATACAAACGCCACAGTAGAGACAGCACACCGCACAAGGACTATCCGCGGTGCAGTCCTTGAATCCATAGGAACCGACCGGCCCTACACAGGCACGCAGCCCATCAAGGTCGGGGAGCTGGAGCTTGAAGGTCCGGGGCCCGGCGAGATTCTGGTCCGCATCGAGGCCGCCGGAGTGTGCCACTCCGATCTTTCGGTCGTCAACGGAAACCGTCCGCGGCCGGTACCGATGCTGCTGGGCCATGAAGCTGCCGGAATCGTGGAGGAACTGGGCGAAGGCGTCGATGACATCTCCCTGGGCCAGCGCGTGGTGATGACATTCCTCCCCCGCTGCGGCGAGTGTGCCGGATGCCGGTCCAACGGCAAAACGCCCTGTGAAAAAGGCACCGCCTCCAACACCGAAGGTTCGCTGCTTGGCGGTACCCGCAGGCTCACCAGAAACGGAGAGCCGGTGCAGCACCACCTCGGAGTGTCCGCTTTCGCCACTCACGCCGTGGTCTCCCGCCGCTCCGTCGTGCCTGTGGGATCTGACGTCCCAGCGCACATTGCCGCGCTGCTCGGCTGTGCCCTGCTGACCGGCGGCGGAGCGATCCTCAACGTCGCGAAGCCGGGCCCCACCAGCCGCGTGGCCATCGTCGGACTGGGCGGCGTTGGCATGGCCGCGCTGATCACAGCCAAAGCCGTCGGAGTCGATCATGTTGTGGGCATCGACACGATGCCGGCGAAACTGGAGGCGGCACGCGAGCTCGGCGCAGCAGACGCCATGACCTCTGAGACAGCCCTGGAACGCGGTGCGAAGTTTGATGCCGTCATCGAAGCCGCAGGGCACCCCCGCGCGCTGGAAGCTGCCATCGCCCTCACCAAGCCTGGCGGCATCACAGTGACCGTCGGCCTGCCGGCCCCCGGACAGCCAGCCTCAATCGACCCCCTTGCCCTAACCGCAGAGGCACGGTCCATCGTCGGCAGTTACCTCGGCTCAGCCGTACCGGCACACGACATCCCGATTTACGAAGAACTGTGGCGCTCCGGGCAATTGGCCGTAGAGGGTCTCGTCTCGGACACCATCCCGCTCGACGAAATCAACCGGGCAATGGACACCCTTGACGGCGGCCACGCTCTGCGCCAGATCATCACTTTTTCCTAAACCACCAGACATTCCACCCCTCAGGAGAGAACATCATGTCAACCACCAATGACCACATTTACAGCGCCATCGTTATCGGTGCCGGCTTCGGCGGCCTGGGCCAGGGTGCCCAGTTCGTGCAGGAAGGCGTCGACGACTTCCTGATTCTTGAGCGCGGCAACGACGTTGGCGGCGTATGGCGGGAGAACACCTACCCCGGAGCCGCTTGCGACACCCAGGCGCTGGTCTACTGCTACAGCTACTTCCTGCACCTGAAGGTCTCCCGGATGTTCGCCGGCCAGGAAGAACTCCAGGGTTACCTGCGTTCCATGGTTGAGGAGTTTGGCCTCGGAAAGCACATCCACTTCGGCCAGAACATCACCGCAACCGAATGGGACCAGGACCGCCTCCTCTGGACCGTGCATACCGCGGAGGGCTCCCGATACCTGACCCGTTCCGTTGTGGCAGCCTGGGGCCAGTTGAATGAGCCAAACATTCCGGACTTCCCTGGCATCGAGTCCTTCGAAGGAGTGGCGTTCCACTCCTCCACCTGGCGCCACGACCTGGACCTGACGGGCAAGCGGGTCGCCTCCATTGGCGCGGCCGCAACCGCCGTCCAGTACGTTCCGGAGGTAGCCAAGATCGCCTCGGACCTCACCGTGTTCCAGCGTTCGGCCAACTACATCCTCCCGCGGGACCAGTACGTCTTCAGCGAAGAAGAGACCGCAGCGTTTCTGGCGGACCCGGAGCTGTACCGGAAAAAGCGCCAGGAGATCCACGAGTTCCGTGAGGCGGGATTCGAACGTACCCGCCGCCACACCACCGCATCCGAGGAAGGTGTCCAGCAGGCCCGCGCACACCTGGAGGCCCAAGTGGCGGACCCTGAACTCCGCACCAAGCTCACGCCCGACTACGATTTCGGCTGCAAGCGCATCCTCCGAAGCGATGATTTCTACCCTGCACTGACCCGCGACAACGTGGAACTCGTAACCGAGAAGATCACCGAATTTACCCCCAATGGCATTCGTACCGCGGACGGTGTCGAACACGAGTTTGACGTCATCATCTACGCCACCGGCTTCAAGAGCCACGCCTTCCAGGGCTCGATGCGCGTCGTGGGACGCGACGGACTCCGCCTCGACGAGAGGTGGGGCAACGCCCCCGAGGCATACCTGGGCATCACCGTTGACAACTTCCCCAACCTGTTCCTGGTCTATGGACCGAACACGAACCTCAACCACAACTCCGTTGTGTCCATGCTTGAGGCCCAGCACCGCTACATTTCGCAGGCTGTTGAATACATCGCGGCCGACGCAAGCCGGATGCTGGAAGTTGACCGCAATGTGCTCGAGAAGTTCAACGCGCATGTTCAGGAAGAGCTCGACAAGTCTGCCTTCTCCTCCGAGTGCTCATCCTGGTACAAGAACGAGGACGGCCGCGTTATCAACAACTGGTCCGGGACAGTCAACGAATACCGGGCGCACACGCAGGATCTCCAGCTCGATGACTACCTCCAGCTGGCCGAGAGCGGTCAGGGTAAGTGATCACCCAGCCTGACCCGTTCAGTGGAAGGCCCATAGCCGTGGACGCAGCAGCGGTCCTGGAAAAGTTTCGGGCCTCCGGTGGACGGTCGTTCCACACCTACCCTGTCGGGCAGGTGCGTGACTTGTATGAGAGCGGGTGCGCCGCAAACGGCCTGAGCGGTGACGAGATATCAGCGGTTTCGGACGTCGTGGTGGATAACTTCCGTGTCCGGATCTACGACCCTCAGGTTGTCAGCGGACCCACCCCCGTCGTGTTGTTCTTCCACGGCGGCGGGTGGGTTATGGGAAGCCTTTCCACCCATGACGGTCTTTGCCGCAGGCTGGCCGCCCTGACGGGGCTGCCAGTCGTGGCCGTGGATTACAGGCTCGCCCCGGAGCATCCCTATCCGGCGGCGATCGAAGACAGCCGGGCAGCACTACGCTGGCTGTTCACTTCCGGCGATGACCACGGTTTGGACATAACCCAGGCCGTGCTTGTCGGTGACAGTGCAGGCGGCCAGCTGGCCGCAGTCCTGGCAATCGAAAACGCCAGCGCAGCCGATTCACTGCCGATTGCTGCTCAGGTCCTCATCTATCCCATGGTGGATCTGACCATGTCCACGCCCTCGTATGCTCGCGTCACTGAAGGCTTCCCCTTGGTAGCGGACACCATTGCCTGGTTCGCTGACCATTACCTGCCGGCGGGCACGGACCGGACAACGCCCGACGTCAGTCCTGCGCTGGCGGAGCTGCCTGCCGGGCTTCCACCCGCCTATGTCATCACGGTCGATAATGATCCGCTCGTTGACGAGGGAGCAGGCTTTGCCGGAGCCATGGCCCGGGCAGGGACGGAAGTGCTCTACCGGCACCTCCCCGGGTACGCGCACGGACTGTTCACCTCCGCAGGACGCATCCCGCAGGGGGAGAAAGCCATCAACGACATAGCCGGTTTCATCAAGCACCGCACCACCGCCTGAAGGTGAAGGTGAAGGAGAAGACCTCTCCCTCACCACACGTCGCGGCCAGCCGAGCCGTGCCGGTCTGAAGGATGGTGATGGCCGTCAATTTCCACGGCGGTTGTCACCATCCTCACGTTCTTAAGGAAAATCTAATGACTACTGCTCTTGTAGGCTCACCCGCCATCTCACCACAGCGTGAAGCGGACCTCCTTTCCTCCGTGCCCACCGGCTTGTTGATCGGGAGCCAGTGGCGGGACGCGTCCGACGGCGGCACGTTCGACGTTCACGACCCCGCCACCGGGGAGGTGGTCGCCACCCTGGCCTCAGCCAGCAGCGACGACGCGATCGCCGCGCTCGACGCGGCCGACGCCGCCCAGGCCTCCTGGGCCCGGACGGCACCGCGGGAAAGGGCCGAAATCCTGCGCCGGGCTTTCGATCTGGTCACCGAACGCGCCGAGGACTTCGCCCTGCTCATGACCTTGGAAATGGGCAAGCCGCTGGCCGAAGCCCGCGGCGAAGTCACCTACGGGGCCGAGTTCCTGCGCTGGTTCTCCGAGGAAACCGTCCGCGACTACGGCCGCTACCTCACCACGCCCGAGGGCAAAAACAAGATCCTCGTCCAGCACAAACCCGTCGGGCCGTGCCTGCTCATCACCCCGTGGAACTTCCCCCTCGCCATGGCCACCCGCAAGGTCGCCCCCGCCATCGCCGCAGGCTGCACCATGGTCCTCAAACCCGCCAAACTCACCCCGCTCACCGCCCAGTACTTCGCCCAGACAATGCTCGACGCCGGCCTGCCCGCCGGAGTGCTCAACGTGGTGTCCTCCTCGTCCGCTTCGGGGATCTCCGGGCCGCTGCTGGCCGACCCGCGCCTGCGGAAGGTCTCCTTCACCGGCTCCACCCCGGTCGGCAAGCGGCTCATGGCCGACGCCGCCCAGAACGTGCTGCGCACCTCCATGGAACTGGGCGGGAACGCACCCTTCATCGTGTTCGAGGACGCAAACCTGGACGAGGCCGTCGATGGGGCCATGGCCGCCAAAATGCGTAACATGGGCGAAGCCTGCACCGCCGCCAACCGGTTCCTCGTCCACGAATCCGTGGCGCAGGAGTTCACCGCCAAGTTCGCCGCCGCGATGGGCGCCCTGACCACCGGCCGCGGCACCGAACCCGAAACCCAGGTCGGTCCTCTCATCGACGCCGGGGCGCGCGATGACGTGCACGCCCTGGTGGCTGCCGCCGTCGACGCCGGAGCCACCGCGGTCACCGGCGGCGCACCGGTTGACGGTCCCGGGTACTTCTACCCGCCCACCGTGCTCGGCAACGTCCCCAACGACGCCGCTATCCTCGGCCAGGAAATCTTTGGCCCCGTCGCCCCGGTCATCACCTTCAGCACGGAAGAGGACGCCATCCGCCTGGCCAACGCCAGCGAATACGGCCTCGCCTCCTACCTCTACAGCAAGGATTTCAACCGGCTCCTGCGCGTGGCCGAGCAGATCGAATTCGGGATGGTCGGCTTCAACGCCGGGGTCATCTCCAACGCCGCGGCACCCTTCGGCGGCGCCAAACAATCAGGACTCGGCCGCGAAGGCGGCACCGAAGGCATCGCCGAATACACCACCACCCAATACATCGGCATCACCGACCCCTACGCAAATCAGGCGGCAGCGGCCGGGGAATCGGAAGAGGATCGTTCCGCTAAGTAAAGCGAAGGCCAGCATCCTGCCCGACCGTTCCGGCCTGAAGCCGGCGCTACGGAGTCAGTCCTGCCCGAGACATCTGTTCTCCGATCGCAATACCGCAAAGGAATCATGATGAAAACTACTCCTCATCTGGCAATGCGACGGGAACGTTCCAAAGCAGGCCGAGTGAGGACGGCTGATTGCGTTCCCACGCGCCCGCGCAACGGCGCATATAGCGCGTCCAGCCTGCCGCTCCTCCGAGGGGAGACCCCCTCAGGCCGGAGGTCGGCGGTTACGCTTCAGCCACGCCGGCTCCGGTTCGCCATCGGTTCCCGGGACACTGCCGGTGCTGCCTTCGACATCCTCCGTTCGTTGCACCCCGAATACCGTCGTCTGGGCTCAAGATCCGCCCGCCAGAGCCAAGTCACCCTTAGCGCCCAAGATAGTTGCGAGGACGATTGCCACTACTGCACGGGCCCGGAAACGGACTGAGAGGAGCGCGGCACTGCCTTACCGGGGTGGGAATCTGATACCCGCAGGGGCTCTTTTCCTAGTGACATATGAGTTCTTTGAGGACGGCCTAGCTGCTGGACCCAAATTAGTCGCGTATGACGGTCCTCCAACGCGACACTCGCGGCCACTCCCCTGTCACCGGGCGAAACTTGAGAGCGGTGGATAGACGATCATGGTCGTCAACTCGCTCCGGGTGAGGTTCTTGAGCCCACAGGCAGCCAAGGTTTCCCTGGATCTGGGCGTCAACAGCCACCCCGCGCGCTCTGAGCGCGCGTTCCCAGGTCAGTAAAGCCCGAATCGATGGCCGACATCGCATGGCTGGGGAAGCCCAGGCATGCGAGACCGTGTCGCACGTGGCCCACCTCCAGCGGGCTTTTCTAGGGCGTGTAACCGCCAACGCTTCGTAAGTGGTCGCGGCTATAGTCGGCCAAACCTGGATCGGTTTAGACACGTCGTGTCGCCGTCATCCTTTTGGTCAGGAAAAGACCATCCCATCGGAGCTCCATCCGGCCGATGTGAGCCACACGGATCAGCCGAAGAATTAGACAAGAAGAGGACCTGAAGGGAAAGGAAAGGCCATGACACGCGAGGAAGCCTTCGCAAGATGCACCTCCGATTCGTATGTCGAGTTCTACGGCGGCCGGTGGCTCGTAGTTCCGTTTGCCCAGGTAGAGCAGCCGAAGTTCTTCGTTTGCTCTCCGCTGACACTCCTCAACAGCATCTGAACGTCCGCCGACGGTCTGCGGTAGCTCCGTTCGCTGTCATGTTTCCTCTGAGGCTTCCTTGGCGAGCCGCCGCCCTTGAACGGAATGGTTCCCTTTGTGTCGCCACATGATCACCTGCCAATCACGACATCCTGGTCGGGATGTTTAGCTGACCAAAGGGTTTTTATTCGCCAACGGGTGCTTCGACGTCTCACCATTCCGTCATGTCCTCATCCAGCAGGGATGGCATGAACAGATATGAAAGATTGGCCTGGCGGCAGGTACCTTACTCCGGGACATCGCGGTGAAAATCCACAGCGTCATGTAGGCGACGTTGCAGGCAGCCATGAAAAGGCATCGATGGAAATCCCTCGAGCCAGGGAAGAAGGCGGTGAACTTCGTGGGCTACATGTACGACGGCGATACCTCCCCGTCGGGCACAGTAGTCCGTGTCAGATCGCTTATTAGCATCTGGCAGGAACATATCCCTTCAGATTGTGCACAAATCATGTCGCATATGGCCCGGGGCCACCATGAAGAAGTAGGCAAGCACCAGGAACCAAAAAGGAGGAGCGCGGTGAAGTACCAACGACTCATAAAAGAAGACCAAGTCCCATGCTTCTCGCGTCATGTCGCACTGGGACCGGCCGTCCATGAAGGGGCAACGAACGACAACAGGTCGATCAGCGAAGCAAGCGAGGAGACAGCCGGCCAGCAATGAAAAAGGCCCCCGAAGGGGCCCTTCACAACACAAAATGTCCACACTCAGAGGCCTATAAGCCCCTGAACAGGGAAAACACGTGCCCAAGGTGGGACTCGAACCAGCCGCTCCCCCTGAAAATCCGCCGCTCCCCCAAAAACCTCCCCAATTCGGCCCAGTCCGATGCCGATACAACCGAATCCGAAGCCCTAGGTGTGGACACTGTCCACACCTCTTTTGTGAGCATTTCTACTGCTCTGCCAAAAACGATGTGCAGCCGCCCTTCGCAGAGTAAGAGTCCCCGCTTCACCACGTGCCGTCGCTCCGACGTGTGGAACAGATTTTGAGCCGGAACGCGACGCACGACCTTGGCCGGGCATTGATGTATGGGGCAACCCGAGGAATGGGATTCAATGAACGTCATAGCGTTGCCACCTCCCTTCGACCATCTAGTCCGAAAATGAGGTGGGGCTGGTCTGGATGGTGGGCGGGGTTGAGTGACCGGTCTGCGCCACC
Source organism: Arthrobacter sp. OAP107 (assembly GCF_040546765.1). NCBI lineage: Bacteria > Bacillati > Actinomycetota > Actinomycetes > Micrococcales > Micrococcaceae > Arthrobacter > Arthrobacter sp. OAP107. Next base: position 3,002,034 of record NZ_JBEPOK010000001.1, read on the forward strand.
GGGAATGAGCATCGTTGCTGGGTTATGCGACCGGGGTCAGGGTGACGGTGTAGCCGAGGGCCTCGAGTTGGCGGATATGGTTGCGTTTGCCGGTGTCGGGGTTGATGCGGCGGCTGAAGTGGTCGGGGCCGAGGTCGTGGAACCTGGCCTCGGGGTCATGCAGGAGGTGCCACACAATGACGAGGATGGAACGCCCGATGGCGACGATGGCGCGTTTCTTGCCTCGCCGTCTGGCGAGCCGCCGGTAGCGTTCGCCAAGGAAAGTACTGGTTCTGCCGGCGTTCACCGCGGCTTCTCCAAGGACCCTGGCCAAGTAGGGGTTGCCGTGCCCGGTGGAGCCGTTGCCCTTGTTCTTTCCGGCGGAGGAGTTGATGCCTGGGGAGAACTTTGCCCAGGAACACAGGTGGCCGGAGGTGGGGAACCGGCTTGTGTCGGCTCCGGTTTCGGCCAGGATGACCGCGGCAGCGACGGGGCCGATGCCCGGGATGTCATCCAGGCGCTCCGCCGCCGCGGCGAAAGGGGCCAGCTGCGCCTCGATCCGTTCGTCGACCGCGGCGATATCGGCGTCGATACCGTCGATCTTGGTCAGCATTCGTGCCAGCAGGAAGCTGTGGTGGTCATCAAAGTGGCCGGTGAAGGCCTCCTCAAGCTCGCTGATCTTCGCTCGCATGCGGGACCGCGCCATCTGAGCGAGCACTGCCGGGTTCCGTTCGCCGGCGATGAGAGCTGCCATCATCTCCCGCCCGGACACACCAAAAATGTCCGAGGCGACGACGGAGAGTTTGATGCAGGCGTCCTCGAGGAGTTTTTCGACCCGGTTCTTCTCCGCTGTCCGCGTTCCAACGAGATCGATCCGGTACCGGGTCAGGTCCCGCAGCCAGCGGATCGGGGCGGGTGGGACGAAACTGGGGCGCAGCATCTGCCGTTCGGCGACCTTGCACAGCCAGACAGCGTCGAGCACGTCGGTCTTGGGCCGGCCCGGCAGGTGTTTGACGTCGCGGGCATTGACCAGCCACGGATCGAGACCGTGCGCCTCAAGGAGATAGAACACCGGCTTCCAGTAGTCCGAGGTCGCTTCCATCACCACCCGCTCGATGCGGAGGTCGACCAGCCTGTTGGCCAGCTCCGCCAGTGACCGGCTCATGGTCGAATGAGTGGACACCTCCTGCAAGCGTCTTCGTGCGTTCCCCGGGCCGGGAATCCTCACGCAGCACACCAGCTCGGCCTTGCCGATGTCGATCGCGGCAACCCTGGGGATGATCTGTTCCTCGTCCTGAGATTCGGCCAACATGGCCTTCATCATCTCCTCACCAAACGCACGGCTAATTGCTGGACGGCCGCCCGTGGGGAACACCGGGGAAACGGAATCTAGTCCTCGTTCTTGGCAAGAGAAACAGTGAAGGGCCCATGGCGTGATCCCCAACGCCCGGCTCATGGACGGTCTCAACGAACCAAAGATGTACGGCGTCGGCAGGCGACCACAAGGACATTTTCAAACCGGAACGGGCGTCTAGTCCGAAAGACACAGTCGCTCATGGGGCATTTGGACGACACAGGACATGACCGCCCCCAACCCAACACGAAGCCTCCCAGCCATGATGTTTATGTCACCATTCGGTGACATACTGGAGACAACACAGGAGGATGCCATGACGTTGGAAACCAGCATCGACTCGCCAGCAGCAGCGGGCGCCATCATCCGCGCCCGCCGCACAGCCAAGGGGCTGTCCCAGCAAACCCTTGCCGACATGGCCGGAGTGTCACGGAAGTTCCTCATCGATCTGGAAGCCGGCCACGACCGCGCCGAACTCGGCAAAACCCTGGCCGTCATGGCCGCCCTCGGCCTGTCCCTGGCCGCCACAGATCCCATCCCGCACGGAAGCGACCACGACCCGGCACGGCGGGATTACGCGGCAACCTTCACCCGCCTCATCGCCGAACGGGATTTTGAGTTCGCCATCAAAATGCTCGCCGACTACGCCAACGCATCCCTCACCGCCGGCACCCCGCTGCTCCAGCGCAGCCCCCGCCTCAAAGACCCGCACTGGTCAGCGGCCCTCGCCGGAATCACCAACTACACCGCACACCGCCTCGGACAACCAGCGCCATCCTGGACACGACGGATCAAGCCCCTCGAGAAGGCATGGATGCCAGCAGAGTCCTACCGCACAATCCGCACACCCATGAAGGAACTCACCCGCACCGAGACCCCGCCGGAACTCGCCGCGTTGAACGTCTTCATCCGCGAACGTAGCCTGGCCACCGCATGACCGGCGGAGAACTCACCGCCGCACAAATCCGCGCCCTCCTCCACGAACTCGGCCGACGTCTGCAGGCCGCCGGCGCTCACGGCGACGTTAAACTCGTCGGCGGTGCTGCACTCATCCTCCAGGGCATCGGCAACCGCCCCACCGCCGACATCGACGCCAGCTACGCCGACCCACACACCATCCACACCGTTGTCGCCGACATGGCAGCGGACTACGACCTCGCGCCCGACCGGCTCAACACCAACGCCTCAGCCTTCGTCCCCGAGAACGCCACCTGGGTCGACATCGAACAGCTCGACGGACTCACCATTCAGGCCGCAGACACCGAAACGCTCCTGGCCATGAAAATCGCCGCCGAACGCGACAAAGACACCCTCGACATCGCCCGTCTCCTGCGCCGACTCAACATCACCAGCGCCGCCAACGCCGTCAACCTCGCATACGACAAATACGGCGAACACTCCATCCCACTCGCCACCGGACGCGACAACTACCTCATCGTCGTCGACGACGCCCTCGACGCAGCCACAACACTCGAAACCCCTCCCGAACCCAACGAATAGCCCGTTCTTAGGGACTGTCTGAACAGCGGTGAATCCCCCGCTATTCAGACAGTTCCGCAAAAGCGGGTGGGGCGTCATATCCCGTGGCCCCTGGGAGGAGTTTTGGGGCCGGGTGTGGCCCGTCGGACAGCCAGTCGTTGCTGATCTCGGTGGCCCTGGCGGCGTGCAGAACGAGCTGGGCTGCGCGGGCAGAACCGGAGATTTTTGCCTAAGCGAGGGCGGTTTCCCCGATAGTCTCAGTGTGCTCGAGAAGCGGCAACAGACGTGCAGAGGTGACGTTGCTGAGCTCACCGACGCACGGTACACCAGGCTGCTTGAACGCACGGTCTCATCGACTCCCTCTTCGCCTCCTCAACCATGTGCCAGACGGCGAGAGGATCATAGGCATGCCCCGTCTGGGCTCCCGTTTCCAGGGAACCCTTGCTGGTGATCATCCGCCCGAGGGACACATTCATGCGGACCGCGATCGCGACGGGCTTTTGGACTACCCATCTCAGGACGGTGGCCGCCGTCCTTCGGTAGGTTGGTTCGGTAAGCCGGCCACGGGTAACCGACTCATTGGAGAAGACGTGAAAGCGATTGTGTACGAAGAGACAGGTCCGTCCTCGGTGCTGAAGCTCCAGGACAAGCCGCTGGCTGATCCCGGCACGGGTGGGGTCCGGGTCCGGGTTGTCGTCTCCGGGGTGAACCCCACCGACTGGAAGTCCCGGGCAGGCGGAGGAGGAAGCACCACGCTGGAAGCACCAAAGGTCCCTAACCAGGACGGCGCCGGCGTGATCGACGAAATCGGCCCCGGAGTGACAGGACTCAGCATCGGAGACCGCGTCTGGCTCTGGGACGTCGCCTGGGGCAGCAATGAGGGCACCGCACAGGAATATGCCGTTGTACCGGCGGCCCAAGCCGTCCCGCTTCCGGACGCCGAGTCCTTCGACACGGCCGCATCCATCGGCATCCCCGCTTTGACCGCGCACCGGGCGCTGACGTCGAACGAGGACGGCCCTGCCAGGCTCTCCCCCGGCGCCCTGGCGGGACGAACGGTACTGGTCACCGGCGGCGCAGGCGCAGTGGGACACGCTGCCATTCAGCTCGCGGACTGGGCCGGAGCGACCGTCATCACCACAGTCAGCGGAGATCGGAAAGCCGAACTCGCACGCCTCGCCGGAGCCCATACAGTCATCAACTACCGCACCGACGACGTCGTCACCGCCGTCCGCCAGGCGGCCCCCGGCGGAGTGGACACCGTCGTCGACGTCAACGCCCCTGCCAACATCGAGACCGACGTGCACGTCCTCAAGCCAAACGGAACCATCGCCATCTATGCGGCGAATCCCGGTGAATCAGTGACGGTTCCCATCCGTGAAAGCATGACCAAGAACGTCCGGTACCAGTTCATCCTCACCTACACGGTCACCGACGAACAGAAACAGCACGCCGTGGCCGCCGTCTCCGAGGCGCTGAAGGACGGCGCGCTCCGGGTTGGCGAAGAACACGGCCTGCCACTGACCCGCTTCCCGCTCGAAGAAACCGCCGCGGCACACGACGCCGTGGAGCAGGGCACCATCGGAAAGGTGCTCATCGACGTCACACCATCATCCTGAAACTCCCCCATGGCCTCCCGACCCAGCGGATCGGGGCCGACCAGGGTCCGACCAGAACGAGCGGCAGTTCAAGCAAAGCCGGCGTTTTACACCAGTGACTTGCAACCTGCCGGGCCACGTCCTCAACACGACAGTTGACGGAATCACGGTTATCGGCTCTTTGACGAGGCGGGGAGAGCCGTTCAAAGGCGCGCCGATTAGTGCCATTCGTCGCGGATGCCGGACAAGTCAAAAATGGCCTCAAACAGTTCTCATACAAGGCCGGGCGGGCTTCAAAGGATCTAGTCCGCAGCAGCCGACGTTCGGTGCGTCGTAAGCCACCGACCTGACTAGGCGTTCGATGAGCTGCCGGGCAGCGGGGACCGGACCGGTGGTGCCCGGTCCCCGCCGTCAGGCAGTCCTACCGGCGGCCACGGACGCTCCGGTGGCTTTCCGGAATCGACAACGTGAGCGACCATCCACTGACTGCTTGGATCGTGTTGAATCCTCTGATCAGCTCTCGGCCGGTCCTAGCGACGTCTTGGCAGGAGGAATTGATGTGGCGCATCGACGCCGTATGCGTGCCGTCCTCGTCGACTGCCGCCCCGTACACGGTTGAGAGGGCGTTTCTTCGGAGGCCCCGCGAGGCCGCTAGTAGGCGAACTGCCACATGTAGCGGCGGCCGTCCAATGAGTATCCGCGCACTGCGGCATAGTGGGCGGCCAGGCGGAACGCGATGGTGTAGAAGACCAGCGGGGCAATGAAAGAGCGTTGGTTTTGGGGGATCCCTGGAAGCTCCAGGTCGCGGCTATCGATGACAAAGGTCTCCCCGCTGTACTTCTGGAGGAAGCGCTCAGCACGCTCACCCATGGGCCGCGTTTCGTCCTCACTTAGGTACAGGATGCTCCTCGTTTCCTTGTCGAAGACCTCGAACGGACCCTGGAAGAACTCGTTCGCATTGATGGTCGCAGCATGCATCCACTGCATTTCCTGAAGGAAGCAGCTCGTAAACGTGCTTCCCATGCCTTGCAGAGAACCTGAAGCAATGAGGTAGGTGACGGGAACGTCCTTCATGTTTTCCGCGATCTTGGCCGCGAAGGGTTCAAATGCCCGGACGGCCGTCTCGGCGGCGGCAGGAAGAGCGGCAAGTGCCGAAAGTTCTTCGCTCACGTCTTGGCCCTCACGCTGCAAAATGGCAAGAACCACGAGCTGCAGCAGGAGCTGGTTGCCGTCCCCGGTCTCTGCGACGAAGGCGGTGCTGACAGCGTTGGCCAGGTCGCCTTCGGCATTCAGTGTCACTGCTGCCACAGCCGCGCCCCGCTCCTGAGCCCAAGAGGCTGCCCGAACAGTTTCCGGTGTCGTGCCAGCCGCGGACAGGGCGACGACGAGTGCGCCCGGTCCAACGCCCGGAGACGCCCGGTAGTAGAACTCGTCGGAGTTTACGGAGGTCACAGGGGTTCTCCCCCGCCTGTCGAGGAGGTACTGCGCAGCGTTCAATCCGGAGAGGGAGCCTCCGGCTCCGACGAGATACACGCGGTTGAGTTCGGGGATCCCCGCTACATAGGATTCGATTTCGGGCCAGAGGGTGAGGGCATGTTCCCGGGAGCCGCTTAGGTTGCCGGGGATTTCCTGGACAGGTTGTACTCCGATAAAGGTGCCGTCGGTCATGTGATTCCTTACTTTTCCTGATTCGATGAATGGGCATTCGCCCAGGCGCGCTGAGTCGTCAGCAGGTTGTGCTTGCGCCGATTCCGGAGGCGATGGGTACGCCGTGGCCGAAGGCGCCAAATTGGGTGCAAGTCTGTGCGGCTGCAGTTGCCGCTTCGGCCAGGAACTGGCTCGGGTCTTCATCCCGGAGTAGGCCGACCAGGACCCGCGCACAGAACGTGTCACCGGCGCCGAGGGTATCGATAACGCCGTCCGCGCGGTGCGCCCGGCTCTTCCAACGGCGTCGTCCGCCATTGCTGAGTACCGCTCCCTCGGTTCCGCGGGTGACCAGTGTCCAGGTCGCGCCGGACCCTTCGCCCTGCTCAAGGAGAGATTCGAATGCGGCGTCGTCCAGCCCGCCGGCGGACAGGACGATAAGATAGCACAAACGGCCGACATGGCGGATGTGCTCTGCGTTATGGCGGGTTCCGAAGTCGTACGAGAGCCGGGTTTCTGCCGCAAACGCTGGGATCCACGCGTCGAGCTGACTGCTGGCTCCCACATGGATGGCGTCGAACCCTTTGAGTCGTGCCAGGTCCTCCGAGGACGGGGTGAACACGGACACTCCCAAGTCGGAGGAGACAAAGACCCTGTCGCCGTGGGCATCATGGGCAATGACACAGTGTGCCGTGGAACCCGGGACGCGCCGCAGACCGGACGTGTCCACTCCCTCATCGTGGAGAGCTGCACTAATGGCGTCTCCCGCGGCGTCAGCCGCTATTTGACCCAGGTAGGCCGAGGACGCTCCGAAGCGGGCGGCGAAGACGGAAACATTGAGAGTGTTCCCCCCCGGGAACATCGTGCCCATTTCCCGATAGCAATCGACTACATTGTCGCCGGCGGTCGCGATGTGAGGCTGGGTCATCAGAGCACCTCGGAGAGGAAGCGCTGCAGGCGTTCGCTGCGTGGGTTGTCGAACAGTTGTGCCGGGGTGCCGGTTTCGACGACTTCGCCCTCGTCCATGAAGACCACCTGGTCCGCGACCTTGCGGGCGAAGCCCATCTCGTGCGTGACCACCAGCATGGTCATGCCGCGTTTGCCGAGTCCGGCCATGAGGTTCAGGACGCCCTTGACCAGTTCCGGGTCCAGGGCGCTGGTGGCTTCGTCGAACAGCATGACTTCCGGTTCCATGGCCAGGGCGCGGGCGATGGCCACGCGCTGCTGCTGGCCGCCGGACAGGTCGCGGGGCCGGTGGTCGGCCCGCTCGGCCAGTCCTACTTCGGCGAGGCCGCGGCGGGCACGTTCCCTGGCCTCGGCCTTGGGCATGCCCTTGACGCTCCACAGGGCCAGCGCCACGTTTTCCAGGGCTGTGTGGTCCGGGAAGAGGTTGAAGTGCTGGAAGACCATGCCGATCCTGGCGCGCAGGATGTCGGGCTTGACCTGGAGGGCGCTTTCACCGGCCAGCATCACGTCGCCGCTCTTGGGTTCATGGAGCCGGTTGACGCCGCGCAGCAGCGTGGACTTGCCCGAGCCTGAGGGCCCGATGATGCAGGTGGTGGTGCCCGGGGCGACGGTGAGGCTGACGTTGCGCAGGACCTCGATGTCCCCGTAGGCCATGGTCAGGTTCTTAAGTTCCAGGCTGGAGCCGTGGAACGTGTGGTTTTCCGCGGCGGTATTGGCGGTGTTGCTTGCGAGGCTCATGTGTTGCTCCCGGTGATCAGCGGCGAGGCCGCGTCGAGTTCGGTGACTTCCCTCAGACCGCTGGTGGGCGGGGTGGGCCGGCGGCGGCCGGTGCGGAAGCGGCTGTCGAAGTAGTTGACCAGGTGGGTCAGGGGCACGGTGATGACGAGGTAGAAGATGCCTGCCATGACCAGGGGCGAGAGGTTTCCGGAGAGCACGGCGGCGTCCTGGCCTACGCGGAAGAGTTCGCGTTCGCTGACCAGCAGGCCCAGGAAGTAGACCAGGGAGGAGTCCTTGACGATGGCGATGAACTGGTTCACCAGGGCAGGCAGGACGCGGCGGACGCCCTGCGGCACGACCACGAGCCGCATGGATTTGGCGTAGCTCATGCCCAGGGCCCGGCAGGCTTCACCCTGGCCCTTGTCGACGCTTTGGATGCCGGCGCGGAAGATTTCGCCGATATAGGCGCTGGCGATCAGGCTCAGCGCAATGATCCCCAGCGGGTACGGGGAGGGTCCGAAGATTGACTGGCTGAACCGGGCGAAGCCCTGCCCGATCAGCAGGATGGTCAGGATGGCCGGAAGGCCGCGGAACAGGTCGGTGTAGATCCGGGCCGGAACCCGCAGCCACTTGGATGGGGAGATGCCCATGACCGCCACCACCATGCCCAGCGCGACGCCGATGATGGTGGCGGCAACGGAAATGATCAGGGTGTTGAGAAGGCCAACCCCGAGGAGTTGGGGCAGGACTTCGGCCATAGCGCCGAAATCAAAGAAGGTACGGATGATGGTGTTGAGCCAGTCCATGGTTGCTCTCAGACGTAGTTAGCTGGTAGGAAGCCCGGCCGGGTGGATTTGTGATGCCGGGCGGGCCGCGGCATGTACGCGGCCCTCCCGGCAGTTATCCGGTACTGAACCGGGTCCGGCTGCCGCTTACTTGCTTGCGGTCGGGGCCGGGGTTGCGGTCTGCTCGGCCTTGGGCAGGTACTGCTCAGGCATCGGCGAACCGGGGAACCACTTCTGGTAGAGCTTCTTCCAGGTGCCGTCCTCCATTGCCTCGGCCAGGCCCTTGTTCAGGGCTTCCTTGAAGGCGGGCTTGTCCTTGGCGACGGCGAACCCCGCGGGGGCGTCAAAGGAAGGGATGTCAGCGGCACTGACCAGGCCGTGCTGCTTCTCGTAGGCCTTGGCTGATTCGTAGTCCAGGAAGTGGGCGTCGGCGGTGCCACTGTTTACCGCGGCGATCGCGGAGTTGTTGTCCGGGAAGCGCACCAGGTTGGCCGAGGGGAAGTTCTTCATGGCATACGCTTCTTGGAGCGTCCCCTGCACTACGCCCAGGCGCTTGCCTGCCAGACCGTCGACGTTCTTGATGCCCGAGGTCTTGGTGGTGATGACTGTCAGGTAGCCGGCGAGGTAGCCGTCGGAGAAGTCCACGGTTTCCTTGCGCTTGTCCGTAATCCCGATCGCGGCCACGCCGACGTCGAACTGGCCGTTGGCGACGGCGGGAAGAATGGCGGAGAAGTCCTGGCCGGTGAAGACTATTTTGTCTACGCCGGCGCGGTGGGCCACATCCTTGAACAGTTCGACATCGAAACCGGTGAAATTGCCCTGCGCGTCCGCGAACGTATAGGGCTTAAGGTCCCCCACACTGGCAACACGTACTGTGCCCTTTTCTATCAGGCCGTAGGGATTCTCCTGCACCGACGAGGAAGACGCAGGAGCACCGCCGCACGCCGACAGCAGGCCCACAGCCAATGCGGCAGAGGCCGCCACCGCACCAAAGCGAAACGTCCGGGAAAAAGGGATACGCATTCCGTTCCAATCTGTAAAGGGGTTACTAGCTCACCATTGAGCTGAGAGCGTTATCAGGTCCTGTGTAACGTACATCTCTTTCTTGGAATGCGTCAAGAGGTCTTTTCCCACTTCCGCAAAGCCAGTTGGCGCGTGATTCCAACGGTGCGTACGCGATTTGCAGACGCAATTACTGGTTCCAAAGCGCTGGCGAGGAGCGTGACAGGAGGCTGGACAATCTGAGAGCGTTCTCATAAAATGAGAATGGCGCCGCTACTAGTGGCCGGTAAGCTACTGACGTGCGGTCTGGGCCGAGGACTTCCTGGCCCGGCCGCAAAACCAGCCACGGAAAGAAACAATGCCCACTTCCCCGAAAATCACCATCACCCAGGTCGCAGCTGAAGCCGGGGTCAGCACAGCCACTGCGGGGCGGGTTCTCGGCAACTATGGTTACACCAGCGACGACGTGGCGGCGAAGGTACGAGCTGCAGCCCGGAAACTCGGCTACAAACCCAACTCGCTTGCCCGCAGTCTGGCGACCGGCAAGAGCCACACCATAGGAGTAGTGGCTGCCGACATCGACAACGCCTTCTACGCCAGAGTCCTGCGTGGCATCGGCGACGTTGCAAGATCACGCGGATTCGGCGTGATCCTGACCAATAGCGATGAAGACCTTGAGCGCGAAAGAGAAGCAGTACAACTCCTGCTCGAAAAACGCGTAGATGGGCTCATCGTGGCCCCCTGTGATGTTCAAGGCTCCGCGCACCTCCACAGCCTCATAGCCGGGGGATGCCCCGCAGTCCAGATTGACCGGGCGGCATACGACCTGGCAGCCGACTCGGTAACCGTCGACAACAGGGGATCCGCCCGGGAGGCGGTCAACCACCTGCTGAAGGCAGGCCATCGCCGAATAGCGATCATCGCCGAGCTCGAACAACGTCACAGTGGGAGCCTGGAGGAATTTGTGCGGCAGGCTTCCCACTTCTCAGTCAGTGGCGAAACGCTCTATCCGAGCTGGCAACGGCTGCAGGGATACCTTGACGCCCACAGAGATTTCGGCATACCCGTCGACCCAAACCTTATTCGGCGCGCGGGATCCTACTCCTCCGAGGCCGCACGCCAAGAAGCCACACTCCTGCTCCAGTCCCCGGAACGACCAACCGCACTATTCACCGGCGATGGCACCATGTCCGTTGGAGCAATGCAGGCAATAGCCGACTCAAACGTCCAGATTCCGGACCAGCTCTCCCTCATCTGCTTCGACGACCTCGACTGGATGACGTTCACCCGGCCGGGCATAACTACAATCCACCAACCCGTACACCGGATCGGCTCCATGGCCGCAGAACTTCTCCTTGCCCGGATCGCAGGCGACACTTCCGTCCCGAAACACAACGTCCTGGAAGCCAGACTCCAAGTCCGCGGTTCGGTGGCTCCGCCTAAGAGCTAACGCGCGCGGCACCACAGCACGGCGAGCCCATCGACCAGGGCACATAGCAGTCGGATCAGCTGTGGGCCTCGGCCGCACGGCGCGTCCCCACCGAGCCCCGCCGGACCAGTGTCGCGGTGAACCTGGGGGTGGGGGCCAAGGGAGGCAGGCCTTCGATCTTGCGGATCAACGCCTTTGCCGCGGCCACGCCCATGTTATACACGGGCTGGGCGATGACTGTCAGCGGTGGAGTGGTCAGGCGCGTCCAGGCGAGGTCGTCGTACATGAGGAACGAGACGTCTGCCGGGATGGTGAGGCCCAGTTCCTGGATCACTTCGACGATGCTGAGGGCGATGAGCCCGTCGGAAGCGATGATGGCGGTGGCAGGGTCCGCCGCGCGGAGCACCTCACGGGTAACGCGGCGGATGGACTCTTCATCGCCGGCGTTCAGGCGAACGAGGTCTTCCGGGAAGGGAAAGCCGCCCTCCTGGAATGCCTGCTGCATGCCGTCGAGGCGGTCGGCGATCTGCGACGAATCCAGCAGCATGCCGAGCCGGTAGGGGGATTCGGTCCTGATGGTAGAGATGAAGGCGATTCTGCGGTGTCCGGCCTGGAGCAGGTACCGCGTGGACTCGTGGGAGATGTCGGCCATGTTGACTGCCATCGTTTGCACGTCCATCTGTCCGGCCTTCCGGTCCAGCAGCACCAGGGGTCGGCCGGAATCCTGAACGCGTTGCAAATGCTCCGTCTCCACCGACGACGCCGGCGCGACGATCAGGCCGTCGACCCTCTTATCGAGCAGTACGCGGACAGCATCCACTTCAGCCGCTGTGTTCTCGTCCGTGTTGACCAGAATGACGTTGAACCCGCTCTTCTTGGCGGTGTCCGTGATTCCCCTGGTGGCGAGGCCAAAATGCGGGTTTTCGATGTCCCCCACCACAACGCCAATGGTGTGTGATTTTCCGGTGTTCATACTGCGGGCCAGTTCGTTCGGGCGGTAGGACAGCTCCTCGGCGGCGGCCAGGACACGCTCGCGGACGTCGTCGCTGACGGCGCCGTAATTGCCCAGCGCGCGGGCGGCCTGGGCCTTGGAGACCTGCGCGGCCTTGGCGACATCTGCGACCGTGACGTCCCGCCGCCTCGAACTGGTGCTGCTCATGCGCTGCCTTTCAGAAGGGCCTTGACGGCCTTTGTGGCCTGGGTTACATTTTTAGCAACCCCAATGTGAGTCCGGTCTCAATCGTACAGGCTGAGACCGGACTCAACAAGGGATTTCGGACCCCGGGCCAGAGGCGGCCTGCTCAACGATTGGAATGATGAAGTGATCAAACGAAAGAACATGCGCCCCGGGGTGGCCGTCGCGGCGGCTGTTGCAGCACTCGTGGCATTGTCGGGCTGTGGCGGCGCTCCCGCGTCCTCGTCCACGCAGGACAACCCCTATGGGCTGATCCAGCCGGGCACCATCCGGGTTGCGAGCCTGGGGGATGCCAAGCCGTACACCTTCGCCGATGCGCAGGGCAATTTCACCGGCTTCGACGTCGAACTGTTCAAGGACGTTGCCCACCGCGCCGGCGTGGACAACGTGGTCTTCACCGGCCAGGACTTCTCCGGGCTGCTCTCCGCCGTGGCCAACGGCCAGTTCGACGTGGGCGTGGCCGCCATTGGCATCACGGACAAGCGCAAGGAAACTGTTGACTTCTCCGACGGCTACCTCGCAGGCTACCTGACAGTCATTACCACCAAAACCTCGGGCATCAGGGACGTCGCCGGCCTCAACGGAAAGCGACTGGGCGTGGTCCAGGGAACTCTGCAGGAAGCCTATGCAGTGAAGAACTTCACCTCGGCGAACCTGGTGCGCTTCCCGGACAATAACACCGCCATCGCCGCGGTGAACAGTGGCGCGGTGGATGCGCACTTCCTGGACTATGAGGCGGCCAAGGCCTATGAGAAGCAGCACGGCCTGGTCAGCGCCGCGGACATTCCGTCCTTCGATGCCCCGGCTGGCTTCGCAGTAGCCAAGGGCAAGACAGCCTTCAAGGAGGCCCTGAACAAGGGCCTGGCCGCAGCGATGGCGGACGGAACCTGGAAGAAGCTCTACCAGAAGTGGTTCCCAGGCTCCCCGATGCCCAAGCAGTACCTTCCCAAGGCCGAGCAGACGGCAAGCCCGACGCCGAGCAAGTAAAGCCACCCGGCCTGCGGCCGGGCGGACCACCCACCGGCGGTCCGTTCGGCCGTCCACCAGCTAACTACGTCTGAGAGCAACCATGGACTGGCTCAACACCATCATCCGTACCTTTTTCGATTTCGGCGCTATGGCCGAAGTCCTGCCCCAACTCCTTGGGGTTGGCCTTCTCAACACCCTGATCATTTCCGTTGCCGCCACCATCATCGGCGTCGCGCTGGGCATGGTGGTGGCGGTCATGGGCATCTCCCCATCCAAGTGGCTGCGGGTTCCGGCCCGGATCTACACCGACCTGTTCCGCGGCCTTCCGGCCATCCTCACCATCCTGCTGATCGGGCAGGGCTTCGCCCGGTTCAGCCAGTCAATCTTCGGACCCTCCCCGTACCCGCTGGGGATCATTGCGCTGAGCCTGATCGCCAGCGCCTATATCGGCGAAATCTTCCGCGCCGGCATCCAAAGCGTCGACAAGGGCCAGGGCGAAGCGTGCCGGGCCCTGGGCATGAGCTACGCCAAATCCATGCGGCTCGTGGTGGTCCCGCAGGGCGTCCGCCGCGTCCTGCCTGCCCTGGTCAATCAGTTCATCGCCATCGTCAAGGACTCCTCCCTGGTCTACTTCCTGGGCCTGCTGGTCAGCGAACGCGAACTCTTCCGCGTAGGCCAGGACGCCGCCGTGCTCTCCGGAAACCTCTCGCCCCTGGTCATGGCAGGCATCTTCTACCTCGTCATCACCGTGCCCCTGACCCACCTGGTCAACTACTTCGACAGCCGCTTCCGCACCGGCCGCCGCCGGCCCACCCCGCCCACGTCCGGTCTGAAGGAAGTCACCGAACTCGACGCGGCCTCGCCGCTGATCACCGGGAGCAACACATGAGCCTCGCAAGCAACACCGCCAATACCGCCGCGGAAAACCATACGTTCCACGGATCCAGCCTGGAACTGAAGAACCTGACCATGGCCTACGGGGACATCGAGGTCCTGCGCAACGTCAGCCTCACCGTCGCCCCGGGCACCACCACCTGCATCATCGGGCCCTCAGGCTCGGGCAAGTCCACCCTGCTGCGCGGCATCAACCGGCTCCATGAACCCAAGAGCGGCGACGTGCTGCTGGCCGGCGAAAGCGCCCTCCAGGTCAAGCCCGACATCCTGCGCGCCAGGATCGGCATGGTCTTCCAGCACTTCAACCTCTTCCCGGACCACACAGCCCTGGAAAACGTGGCGCTTGCGCTCTGGAGCGTCAAGGGCATGCCCAAGGCCGAGGCCAGGGAACGTGCCCGCCGCGGCCTCGCCGAAGTAGGACTGGCCGAGCGGGCCGACCACCGGCCCCGCGACCTGTCCGGCGGCCAGCAGCAGCGCGTGGCCATCGCCCGCGCCCTGGCCATGGAACCGGAAGTCATGCTGTTCGACGAAGCCACCAGCGCCCTGGACCCGGAACTGGTCAAGGGCGTCCTGAACCTCATGGCAGGACTCGGCAAACGCGGCATGACCATGCTGGTGGTCACGCACGAGATGGGCTTCGCCCGCAAGGTCGCGGACCAGGTGGTCTTCATGGACGAGGGCGAAGTGGTGGAAGCCGGCACCCCGGCACAACTGTTCGACAACCCACGCAGCGAACGCCTGCAGCGCTTCCTCTCGGAGGTGCTGTGATGCTGAACGGCACTGCGGCACCCATCCGGACCGCCGTCGTCGGCTTCGGAATCTCCGGCAAGGTCTTCCACACGCCGCTGATCGCGGCGGATCCGCGCTACTCGCTGGATGTGATCGTGACGGCGGATCCCGCCCGGGCCGCCGAGGCGGCCAGGCTCCACCCGCAGGCGCGCATCGTTCCCACGCCGGAGGCGATGTTCGCGCAGGCCGGGGACCTGGACCTGGTCATCCTGGGCACCCCGCCACACACCCACTTCGACCTTGCGGCAGCAGCCATTGCACACGGCCTCCATGTGGTGGTGGACAAGCCCTTCGTTCCGACCTCAGCCCAGGGGGAGGAACTGATCGCACTGGCGTCCGAGGCCGGGGTGCAGCTCACTGTGTTCCAGAACCGCCGGTGGGACGCCGACTTCCTGACTTTGCAGAAGCTGCTTCGGCAGCGGGCCCTGGGTGAGGTGCGCACCTTCGAATCACGGTTCGAATGGTGGCGGCCGGAGGGCTTCGGCAACTGGCGCGACACCGTCTCCCCCGCCCAGGGCGGCGGGATCCTCCACGACCTCGGCGCGCACCTTATCGACCAGGCCATTCAGCTGTTCGGCCCCGTCGAACGGAGCTACGGCGAGACGGCCAACCGTGGCCACGACCCGGAGACCGCAGACACAGAGGCCTTCGTGTCCCTGCTTCACGGGACCGGAGTCCGCAGCAGACTGTGGATGAACGGCATGGCAGCCCAGGTGGGCCCCCGCTTCCACGTCCTGGGCTCGGACGCTGGGTACACGAAGTGGGGCCTGGACAGCCAGGAACCCGCCCTCGCCGCCGGCATGACACCATCGGATCCCGCCTACGGCATCGACACCCAGGAGTCTTGGGGGCTTCTGGGAGTCGACGGCGCCAGCGCCCCCGTTCCTGCCGCTCAGGGAGCCTATCCCCGGTTCTATACGGAACTCGCTGCAGCCCTCCACGGGCAGGGACCCGTTCCTGTTGACCCGGTCCAGTCGCTGCAGGTCCTCAGGATCATCGAAAACATCCACACCTTCGCCTAGCCGGCACGCATCCTTCCAAGCAAACAAGCAGCAAACGCAGCCACAAACACTTAAGAAAGGGAGAACTCATGTCCTCCACAGCTGAAGCCAAGCGCGTCGCCGTCATCGGCGGCGGCATCCTCGGCGTCTCCACCGCCGTTCACCTGCTCCGCGAAGGCGCATCCGTGATCCTGCTGACCGAACGCGGCCTCGCCAGCGAAGCCACCGGCCGTTCCCTCTCCTGGCTCAACTCCGCCGGCGAACGCTCCACGCCCTACCACCAGCTCCGCCTCGCCGGTGTGGACCGGTACCGCACCCTCTTCGCGGCCGACCCCAGCAGGGAGTGGCTGCAGTTCGGCGGCGGGCTCATGTGGAACCCCGCAGGACAGCGGGAGGCCACCGAGGCACGCCACGCCTACGAGAAATCCATCGGCTACGACTCCAAGCTGCTCGAGCCGGCCGACATCGAATCCGCCACTCCCGGCATAGATGCAAACGCCGTACCGGAGAGCGCCATCTTCAACCCCGGTGAAGGCTGGGTCAGCCTTCCGGCCCTGGTGGACTTCCTCATGGAGGAATTCCACGCGCGCGGCGGTGAGCTCGTCCTCAACGCCGGCAAAGCGTCCGTCATGGTTCACGGCGGACGTGCCACCGGCGTCGAGACGGCCGCAGGCGGGACCTACGAGGCGGACGCCGTGCTGGTGGCCTGCGGAGCCGCAACACCCTCCGTCGTGTCCCCACTTGGCGTGGACATCCCCAACGGCTCCCCCGTCTCAATGCTGGTGCTGACCAAGCCGGTGGAGCACGACGTGAAGGCCGTGATGAACACGCCGCGGGCCGCCGTGCGACCCAACCCCGGCAGTACCTTTGCCCTGGACCACGACTGGTACGAGGAACACATCACCGAGCATGCCGACGGCTCGTTCAGCATCCCCGATGGTGTCGTCCAGGAACTGGCCGACGAAGCATCCAAGCTCATCGCCGGCAACCCCGAACTCAAGCCCGCCTCCTGGAAAATTGGCTACAAGCCCATTCCCGGCGACGGCGAACCCGTCCTCGGCGAGCTCGGCCAGGTCCCCGGCTGCTTCGTCGCCTTCACCCACTCCGGGGCCACCCTCGGGCTCATCGCCGGCGAGCTTCTCTCCGGAGAGATCATGACCGGCAAGAAGCACCCCATGCTGGCCACCTTCCGTCCGGGGCGCTTCTCCTAGACGGTCTGCAGGCGGCAGGACCCCAAGAATCGGCCCTGCCGCCTGCTTTGCCTCGCCGTGCCTTGCTGCCAGCGGCGCATGAGCCCCTTTTACGTCAGGCCCATGGCGGTGGTGTTGGAATCGGCTGCCTGGTCCCCCGCCCCTGACCCGAAACGTGACCTCCTTCTTGGGAGGGGCGGGGGCTGCGCCCCGTCCCTTTAGGGTTGTTGGCGCGGCTGGCCAGGCATGGGCGGCAGGGACAAGGCCGGGAAGGTCGTTCATGTCTTTGAACACGGTCGTTTGCGCTCCTTCCAGCCACTCCGGTGGAGTCAGGCGGGCGGCATAGCCGAGGGCACGCATGCCCGCAGTATGCGGCCTGAACACCAAATCGACTGTCTTCAACGACCAGGCATCTCTCCGGTGAACGCACATGGCTTATGCCGCGTGGAGAAAGGGGTCCGGAGCGGGTTTGCCCTCCCGGACGTCCTCGCGCTGAAAATACTGCCGGAAAACCCCGGCAGCAGGCCCGCTATGCCCAAGGTTTTCTCGAGCCAGGCATGACTGCTGTTGGAGGCAACGCAGGTCGCCAGGAGTATGCGCGAAAGGCCTTCTCAACTCCGGCCACGGTTGCCAGTTCCCGCCCAAAGGCGTCGCGCACCACTGCTGGTACTTGAGCTCCCAGCCGGGGGAAGAACGCGTCCGAGAAAAGACACCAGTTCATTGTTGAAATGGGGCGATGGGCGCCCCATGAAGCGGCTGACATTTCCTCTTGGCTGAGGTTCCAGACGTGGTCGGCGAGCACCCTCTGGTACACCTTCATGCTGAGCACCTCGCCGTCTACGAGGGTTTCGTCGCAATCAAAGACGACCAAGTCAACGCGGTCATTTATCACTATTACTCCTCTCCGAGAGTCAACCCTCCCTCGGCACTGAGCGGACGGATCCTTCCGGACCCGTAAAAAATCTGTCGCTCTTTCTGTTGACACCTGACGCATGTGATGCTTACCTCGAATAAGACATCAGTCAGGTGCCATAGGATGTCTGACAGCCTACCAAGAGAGAATCCAGAAATGCTTAATTTTGATCAGGACCGCTTCGTTGCCATCCAGAAGGGCTCCGTTGCCGTAGCCGAGAAGCTAGACGCCACGGTCCGGCAGTGCCTTGACGATGGAGCCGAAAACCTCTTCTTCCTGGGAGCCGGCGGCGTGATGTTCCTGACCCAGCCGGCGTTGCGACTGCTGCAGACCAGGTCCACCTTCCCCGTCCACTACGAGATGGGCGCCGAACTGGTGGAAACGGACTCCGTACACCTCGGCCCCAAATCCCTGGTGATCATGCCGTCCCTGTCCGGGACCACGAAGGAGGCCATCGCGGCCCTGGAGTTCGCGAAGAACAAGGGTGCCACCGTCATCTCGTTCACCGGCCACTCAGACACGCCGATCGCGCAGAAGGCCGACTACAACTTCACGAACTTCGCCGAGGACGACACCTCCTCGGAAATGTTCTATCTCCAGACCCTCCTGGTCGCACTGTCGGTAATGCGGCACCGCGGAGAATTCGACCGGTACGAGGAAACCGTTGCAGAGCTGCAGACCCTCCCCCGGCTCCTGGTCGATGTCAAGGAGTCCTTCGAGGAACGGGCCGCCGCGTTTGCCGCGACCATAAAAGACGAGAAGTACCACATCATCACCGGCGCGGGGTCAACCTGGCCGGAAGCCTACTACTACGGCATGTGCATCCTCGAGGAGATGCAGTGGATCCGCACCCGTCCGGTCCACGCCTCTGATTTCTTCCACGGCACCCTGGAACTTGTGGAAGAGGGCGTCAGTATCATCGTCTTCAACGGCGAGGACGAGAGCCGTCCGCTGACCGAACGCGTCCAGCAGTTCGCGCCACGTTTCACGGACAAGGTGCATGTCTTCGACACCAAGGACTTCGACCTGCCGGGCATTTCCCCCGAGACCCGGGCACTGATTTCCCCGGTCCTGCTCGCAACGGCATTCGAACGCATCAGCGCACACCTCGAGGTCCTGCGTGATCACCCGCTGACCACCCGCCGCTACTACAAGAAGCTGGAGTACTAGGCCTGCGAAAGCGCGCCGGGTATCAAGGAAAGGCCCAATTATGAAAGCACTTTTCAAGGCGGTCGCAGCCGCCGGCATCGTGGCCGTTGCGCTCACCGGCTGTGGCTCCAGCGGCACTGCCCAGCCGGCCGCGGCACCGGCTGCCGACCTGTCCAACGTCAAGTACGAGGGAAGCGTCAGCGTCATCACCCGCTACGCCGGAGGAAACGCGGCCTTCTTCGAAAAAATGGCCAAGGACTACGAAGCGGCACACCCCGGGGTCAAGGTCAACCTCCAGCAGGAATCGGACCAGGGCTACAAGGACAAGATCAAGACCCTCACCGCCTCCCAGAGCGTGCCCGATGTCTACTTCTCCTGGGCCGGGAATTACGCGGAACAGTTCTACGACAACGGCCTGGCCCTGGACCTTACCAACGTCATCGCCCCCCAGACGGAATGGGGCTCCACCATGGCCCCGCAGGCACTGGAGGCCTTCACCAAGGACGGCAAGACCTACGGTGTTCCCCTTGGCCTGGACGCCAAGTACATGCTGTACAACAAGAAGCTCTTCTCCCAGGCCGGCGTGAAAGTGCCGACCGACCTGGACGGCCTCCTGGCCGCCTGCACGGCTTTGAAATCCAAGAACATCACTCCGATGTCCTTCGGCAACAAGGATGGCTGGCCAGCGATCCACTACATCACCCAGCTCAACAGCTACAACGTCCCGGCCGGGACGCTGAACAAGGACTACAAACCGGCCACTGCCTCTTTCGAGGATCCCGGCTACAAGCAGTCCCTGGACCAGTTCGCCCAGATCGTTGACCGGTGCACCACGACCGGCAAGACGGCCAACGGTGCCGACTACTACTCCGAACGCGACGCGTTCGGCCAGGGCAAAGCAGCCATGTTCTACGTCGAGAACCTGGAGTTCGCCGCCGCGGCGCCCAAGGGCAGCAAGGCCGAGGCGGACGGCTACGACCTCTTCCGGTTGCCCGCGCCCGCGCAGGCTAAGGGCGACACCAAGGCCCTCACCGGGGCCCCGGACGGATTCCTGATCAACTCCAAGGCCAAGAACCCCGCCCTCGCTGTGGACTTCATGAAATTCGTCACGAGCAAGCAGAACGCCGAAGTCCTCGCATCCACGATCGGCTTCCCAAGCCCGGTCACCGGTTCCCTCAATGAGCAGAACTCCACGCCCCAGCTCCGTGCGAGCATCGAGGACCTGCGGAAAGCCAGCCGCCTCTCGGTCTGGCTCGACACGGTCACCGTGCCCGGTGTCGCTGAGGCCTATCTCTCCGGCGTCGAAGGCATGATCAGCGGCACGAAGACGTCCGAGGACGTCATGACTGCCGTGAAGGCCGCGTCGGATCAGGCCAAGTAACGTGTCCACCACCCAACAGAAGACGTTCCCGCCGCCCGGGCTCAACACCCCGGCGGCGGGGACGGCCCTCCCCCGCCGCCGGAAGCCTGCCCGTAAGAAAAACGCCTGGCCCGGTCTGATCTGGGTGCTTCCAGGCCTGGTCACCCTGTTTCTATTCGTCTACTACCCGCTGGTGCTGAACTTCCGCTACAGCCTGGAGACATCGAACATCTTCACCGGGCAACAGCGGTTCGTCGGCCTGGACAACTACGCCCGGCTCGCCGCTGACCCGGTCTTCTGGAAGGCGCTGGGGAACAACTGCCTCTACGCCGGGATCTCCATTGTTTTCCAGGTGTTCTTCGCCCTCGTCCTTGCCTCGCTGATCGAGAACCTGCGCAACGAACGCTTCAGGACGATCCTGCGGTCCATTTACTTCCTGCCGTCGGCGATTTCACTGACCGTGACGGGACTGCTGTTCGCCTTCATCTACCAGCCCCAGGGAGGCCTGCTCAACGGCCTGCTGAACGCCGTCGGCCTCGAGTCCCTGCAGCAAGCCTGGCTCGGCAACCCCGACACAGCGATGCTCGGGGTCATCATGATGAGCCAATGGCAGGGCTTCGGATACTGCACGCTCCTCTTCGCCGTGGCCATCCAGCGGATCCCACGCGAATATTACGAAGCGTCAGCGCTGGACGGGATTGGCCCGGTCCGCCAGATCTTCTCGATCACCATTCCCCTGGTCCGCGAAATGACCGGGCTCATGATGATCGTCACGATCTCCGGCGCGTTCCAGGTCTTCAACGAAGTCATGGTCACCACCTCCGGCGGCCCCGACAATTCAACCCAGGTGCTCGGCACATGGCTTTACCGCAGCGGCTTCATCAAGAACGACTTCGGCTACGCCGCCGCCATCGCCACCGTCATCTTCGTCATCACCCTGGCCCTGGCCCTCATCCAGGTCCGTTACACGAACAAGAGGAGAGTCTGATGACCAGCCCAACACGCTTGTGGCCCATCATCGGCCGGCTCGTCCTGACAGGTTTCCTGCTCGGACTGGTCATCGTTGTCCTCTACCCCCTGCTGTGGATGGTCATCAGCTCGATGAAATCCAACTCAGAGATACTCGGGAACCCGTTCGCCTGGCCGACCAGCCTTGACCTCAGCAGCTACGGCCGCGCCATAGACAAGGGCGTCGGTACGTATCTGTTCAACAGCGTCCTGGTGACAGCCCTCAGCGTGGTCTCCACGACGCTGCTCAGTGCCTGGGCGGCCTTCGGGCTGACCAGGATCAACATCCCCTTCAGCAAACCCATCCTGATGATCATTGTCGGCGGGCTCATGCTGGCCCCGACGGTCGCCCTTGTCCCCTTGGTGAAACTCATGCAGTCATGGGGGCTGTATGACACCTACTGGGCCTTGATCATCCTCTACACGGCCTTCCGCGTCCCGTTCACCACCTTCCTCATCCGCTCCTACATGATCGACCTTCCGATCGACGTCGACGAGGCAGCAGTCCTGGACGGCGCCACCCGGCGCCAGACCTTCTGGCGCGTGACCATGCCCATGTGCACCCCCATCATCGTCTCCGCCGTCATCCTCCAGGTTCTCTTCGCCTGGAACGAGTTCCTGTTCGCACTGATCTTCATCGGATCCGACACAGTCAAGACGCTCCCCGTAGGCCTCGCCACGCTCTCCTCGCGCGCCGTGACGGACTTCCCCTCCGTCTTCGCCGGAATGACCATCGCAGCCGTGCCGATGATTGTGCTCTTCATCCTCGGACAGCGCTACTTTGTCCGGGGACTCGCCGAAGGCGTCGGCCGATAGCGGCCCCGTCGGCCAGCAGGCACACACCATGACCAGAGAAAGGAACCCGAAATGACACCAGCACTCCCCATGCTCGGGGCGATCGGCGACAACACCATCGACCAGTACTTCGGATCCCGAAACCAAAGCTTCGTTGGCGGCAACGCGCTCAACGTCGCCATGCAGTTCAGCCAGCTCGGGCACACCACCCGCTACGCCGGAGCCATCGGTCCCGACCAGGACGGGCACCGGATCCGCCAAGCCCTGGAAGAAAACAATGTCATCACCGACGGTCTCGTCGTCCTTGACGGCGTCACCTCAATCTCCAAAATCCGGGTCATGCCGGACGGTGAACGGCTCATAGAATTCGAGGACTTCGCGGTCTGCGCCGACTACAAACCCGACAGCCAGGAACTGGACGCCCTCGCCGAATGCGCCTTCGTCCACATCGGAATGAGCCCTTTCGCCGACGAAATCCGCAAAGAACTCAGCCGCAGGGGCGTGCGGATCAGCCAGGACTGCGCCGTCAGCACCGGGTACGACCTCCTGGACGTTGCCTTCTGCTCAGCCGGCGATAACCTGGACGGCGCCAGGTCGATGGCCGAGTCCGCGATCGACGGCGGCGCACGCCTGGCCGTTGTCACCTGCGGGCCGGCGGGAAGCATCGCTTACGACGGGACGACGTGGACCCGACAGCACGCTGCCCCGATCGACCCGGTGGACACCACGGGAGCCGGCGACAGCTTCATCGCCGGATTCATCGCCGCCCTCGCCAGCGGCCAGGACCTCCAGTCATGCATGAAGGCCGGAGCAGCCCAGGCAGCCCGGACCTGCATGCACTGGGGCGGCTGGCCCCAGAAAGGGCAATAATGGAAAAGCTCCGACCCGGCTGAAGCAAGACCGGCCCGAGTCCATGCACGGACCAACAATTCCAGACACAACGACAGCAGACTTGAGGTTTTCACGATGACGACGTCCCTGAACCAACCAGCGGCCGACCCGCAGACGGTCCCGGTCGGGGGCCGCGGCCTGATGTCGGTCCAGGTCCGGGACCGGCTCATCGCGCACTTCCGTGAGAACGGCACCAAACCCGGTGACCAGATCCTGAGCGAACCCGAGATAGTGGAGTTGTTCAAGGTCGGCCGGAGCACTGCCCGCGAGGCGGTAAAACTGCTCGAACATGAAGGACTGGTCGAGGTCCGACCGGGACTTGGCCGGTTCTTGACGTCGTTGGCGACCGCGACCGTCGACCGTCCTGTCACCCGGTTCGAATCAGTGACCGAACTGCTTAAAAGCCTCGGATACGACGCGCAGACGCTGGTGCTCTCCGTTGAAGAACACCAGCCTGATGCCGTCGAGCGTGAAGCCCTGCAACTCGCCGAAGGCGAGACCGTCGTGCGGTTGGTCCGGCTCCGTTCCGAAGGGGAGGAACCGCTGATCTTCAGCATCGACACCATCAGCAGATCCAGGATCCCTGGCCCGATCAAATACGTGGACTGGAGCGGTTCCGTCTCCACCTTCCTCCGCGACCAGGGATATCCGCTCTCGTTCTCCGCGGCCCGGCTTCAGGCCGTCAACATGCCCGCAGACCTGAAGCAGCGGTACTCACTCGAAGGCCACGACCCGTGGTTCCTGATTACCGAAACAGCCGTCACCGCCAGTGGTGAACCCGTGCTGTACGCCCAGGACTATCACCGCGGGGATACGTTCAGCTTTAACGTCCTCCGCCGCTGACGGTCCCCCACCGCTCCACCCCGTCGGCCAGCTCCATGCAGCGCCCACATGGCCGAACCGTCTCTGCCGTCCCGCCGCACTCCCGCGCGCCCGGGCGACACTTGCTTGCACCCGAAATGAGGCACCATGTCCAACCACAAGCAGTTCCAACTCCGCCCACCCGTCATCGCCGCGGACGCTGACCAGTCCTACTGGCTGCAGTCCACCCGGGACCTGGACGACAGCCCGGCCCCTGCACTGCACGGGCCCAGCAACGCCGACGTCGCGATCATCGGCGGCGGCCTCACCGGACTCTGGACAGCGATCCGGATCCTCGAAGCCGACCCAGATCAAAAAGTGACGGTCCTCGAAGCCGACATCTGCGGCTCCGGAGCCTCCGGACGCAACGGCGGCCAGATCCATTCCTGGTTCGAAAGCCTGGACCGGCTGACCTCCGTCACCGGGCCGGAGGAAGCCCTGCGCCTGGCCCACGCAACCAGGGAGGCCATCCAGGAACTGAAAGCACTCCAGGACGCTGGCGAAATCGACATGGACCTCAGGCTCGACGGATGGATCTGGAGTGCCAGCTCTCGGGCCCAGGAACAGGCCTGGGAACCCGCCCTCACACGGTGCGAGGAGAACGGTGCCGCACCGTACCGTCGGCTGGACGCCGCCGAACTCAACCGCAGGACCGGCTCCAGCGTCCCGTACACCGGCGTGGTCGAAGAAATGGCCGGATCACTGAACCCCGGCAAACTCATGCGCAATCTCAAGAAGTACGCGATCCGCAAAGGCATCACCATCCATGAGCACACCCCGGCACTGAGCATCACCCCCGGCAGCCGCGCACGCATCCAGACCCCCGGGGGCGAACTCTCCGCCCCCAGGGTCCTGATCGCCACCAACGCCTGGGCATCCTCCATCCCCGAGCTCCGCCGGAAAATGTACGTCGTCGACAGCCAGGTCGTCGTGACCGAACCCATCCCCGACCAGCTTGACGCACTGGGCTGGAAAGCCGGGGAAGCAATCTGCGACGCCCAGAACCAGGTCCTCTACTACCAGCGAACCCCTGACGGGCGCGTGGTGTTCGGCCGGGGAAGCGGCGGCACCATCGTCGGTGACCGCCTCGGGGCCAAGATGAACCGCCACCCGCGATGGGTCAAGGACAGCATCAGGGAACTCGGCCGTGTCTACCCCAGCCTCAAAGATGTCAAAATCGACTACGACTGGCTCGGACCCATCGATTGCGTCCCCGCCCACGTGCCGATGTTCGGCAATCTCACCGGTCACAACAACATCTTCTACGCCGTGGGCTGGAACGGCACCGGCCTGGCCCAAATCCCCGCCTGCTCCCGCGTCCTCTCCAGCATGGTTCTCGGTTTGGATGACCAATGGGCGCACAGCAAGCTGATCAACCAGGCCACTGCGAAAAGCCTTCCCCCGGAACCGATCAGATTCATCGGCGCCACGATCGTCCGGGCAGCCCTGATACGGAAGAACGCCGCAGAAATACGGGACAGGAAGCCCGGCATCCTCACCGAAGCCGTGGTCCGGCTTATGCCCAAGGGAACCACCGAACACTAATCTCGCCGCGCCCCTGCAGCCGCGCGCCCACCCGGTGAGGCGATCTACTTCCACACCGAAGACAAGGACTGACCATGTACCGCCTGACAGGCTCCAGACGTTCCTACGACTGGGGATCCACAACCTCCATGCCCGAATTTCTGGGAGGCGAACCCGACGGGACACCCTTCGCCGAACTGTGGCTCGGTGCCCACCCGACCGGCCCCGCCACCGTTGACACACCCACCGGCACCGCCCGACTCGACGAAATCATCGAGGCAGACGCCACCACCCACCTGGGCCACGAAGTCCAAGCCAAGTTCGGGCGCCTCCCCTACCTGCTCAAACTGCTGGCCCCGGTACGCCCCCTGTCAATGCAGGTCCATCCCTCCCCCGAGATGGCGAAGGCAGGCTTCCACGATGAGGAATCCCGCGGTGTGCCACTGGCAGACCCGGCGCGCAGCTTCAAGGACGAACACCACAAACCCGAAATGGTGTACGCCCTCAGCCGCTTCGAAGGACTCGTCGGTTTCCGGACCAAAACCCAGGTCCAGAACCTCTTGTCGCGCCTGAACGGACCCGCCACGGCCGCTCTCGACACACTGACCTCCGACGACGACTCGGCCCCTGGCCTCCAGAACACGCTCCGCCAACTCCTGCAGCTGAACACCACGGACGTTGAGCACGTGGTTGCAGGGTGCCGGGAACTGGCCGCCACGAGCTCCGACCCCGAAGAACGCACGGCATATGGCACAGTTGACGAGCTGGCCCGCTTTTACCCTGGAGACGTGGGGGCGGTCGTTTCCCTGCTCCTGAACCGAATCGTCCTGGAGCCCGGACAACTGGTCTTTCTCGGCGACGGCACCCCGCACGCCTATCTCAGCGGATTCGGGCTGGAGCTCATGGCAAACTCCGACAACGTGCTTCGCCTCGGACTGACCTCCAAACACATAGACGGCGATGCCATGCTCGAAGCGCTGGACTTCACTTCATCCGGCTACGACGTGGAATCCGCTCCCAAGGGCGCCGTCACGCACGTGTTCGCCCCGCCGGTCCCCGAATACGCGCTCTCCATCAGCCAGCCTGAGCATATGGACGTCCCGCACACCTTGCCCGGTGACGGACCCCGAATCCTCATCTGCGTGGATGGAACTGTACACGTAATGACCGACGGGGAACCCCAAGGACTGACGCTGAACCGCGGCGAATCAATCTTCGTCCCCGCCGCCGACGGCCCCCTCACCATCAAAGGCTCCGGAACGGCCGCACAGGCCTTCGTCCCTGAATAAACAGACGCCAGGGGGCGCCCTGCACTACGCGGGCGCGTCCTGCGGCGCCCCGCACTTTCACGCAGAAACAGGTCGAACAGATGAGAACTGGAATCCTCACCAGCGGCGGCGACTGCCCCGGGCTGAACGCGGTAATCCGTGGCGCCGTCCTCAAGGGCATCGCCATTCATAGCCACGAATTCGTCGGATTCCGCGACGGTTGGCGCGGCGTGGTGGAGGGTGACATCATCGACCTCCCCCGGACCAGGGTCCGGGGGATCGCCAAGCAGGGCGGCACCATCCTGGGCACCTCCCGGACCAACCCGTTCGAGAACGGCGGTGGGCCCGACGTCATCAAGGCCCACATGGACAGGCTGGGGATCGACGCCATCATCGCCATCGGCGGCGAGGGAACCCTCGCCGCCGCCCAGCGGCTGACGGATGCAGGGCTGAAAATCGTGGGTGTTCCCAAGACCGTGGACAACGATCTCGACGCCACCGACTACACCTTCGGTTTCGACACCGCGGTGCAGATCGCCACCGAGGCCATCGACCGGCTGCGGACCACCGGCGAATCCCACCACCGCTGCATGATCGCCGAGGTCATGGGCCGGCACGTCGGCTGGATCGCACTGCACGCGGGCATGGCCTCCGGCGCCCACGCCATCCTCATCCCGGAGCAGAAGGTCAGCATCGAACAGATCACCAAATGGGTGACCGAGGCCCATGACCGTGGCCGTGCCCCGCTCATCGTTGTGGCCGAAGGGTTCGTGCCGGAGCACATGGAATCACCGCACTCCGAGCGCGGGCTGGACACCTTCGGCCGTCCCCGGCTGGGCGGCATCGCCGACCAGCTGGCCCCGGAAATCGAAACCCGGACAGGCATCGAGACCCGCGCCACCATCCTGGGCCACATCCAGCGCGGCGGCGTCCCCTCCGCTTTCGACCGCGTGCTTGCCACCCGGTTGGGCATGGCCGCCGTCGACTCTGTGGTGGAGGGCCGCTGGGGCACCATGGTGTCGCTGAGCGGCACGGACATCGACCATGTGGGCTTCGAAGCCGCGCTGGGCAAGCTCAAGACGGTCCCGCAGCACCGCTACGACGAGGCCGCGGTCCTCTTCGGCTAGAGCTGAGGCCGATGGACCAGGGACGGACAGCACCAGACGTCAGTGGCCGGGAGTCAGCAACGACTGAAGCGTTCTGGCCGGAAAGTCTCCAGCATCGGGTGCTTTTGGCCCGTGAGAATTTCGAATGAGAGCAGTTCTCCGGCGATGAGTCCGACGGTTGCGCCGGAATGGGAGAAGGCCACGAAACAGCCCGGCAGCTTTTCCAGCTCTCCGAAAACCGGTTCGCCGTCTCCCGGGATCGGCTTTCGGCCGATTTTCCAGCTGGCGGGGGTCAGCTGCGGGTTTCCGACGAGGAGCCGGGAAGCTTCCTCTGTCAGTTCCTGAATAATGTCTTCCGCAAGCGAGAAGGTGCCGTCGGCTGCTTCCACGATCTGTTCCTCGTACCACCCGTGATCGATGGCGAGGCTGCCGCCGGGGTTCGGTCGGACCGCGGCGCGGGGGGTGTTGAGGACGGCTTTGGGGCCTGCGTCGGCAGGTTCGGTGATGACGAGGGCGGAGACGGGCGATCCGTCCGCGATGTAGACGTCGTGCTCTTCAACAACGGAGGGTGTGGCCGCACCACAGGCGACAACAATCTTGTCGGCGGCGTATGCGGTCCCGTCCTGCGTGAGAATGCCCCCCGCCTTTCCTTCCGCTGCAAGTACCCGTGACGTGCCGGCGTTGGTGATCAGTTCGCCGCCGCGGGCCACGAATTCGTCCATGAGGTAGTCCACCAGATGCGGCAGGCTGACCCATCCTTCACCCGGGTTGAAGACGGCGACGTCGGAAACGGCGGTCTCGTCGATCGCCGGTGTGAGAGCGGATACCTGTTCGGGTTTCACCAGGACAGAGTCGTAGCCGTGGGATTGCTCGTACTCATGCCGGGCTTCTGCCTTGGTTGCCTCCCCTGCCGGTGCCCAGAACAGACCACCGTTGAACTGCAGCCATTCCCTTGCGGGATCTGCTGCGAACAGCGTTCGGTAGCGGTCGATCCCGGCCATGCGGAGGTGATGATATGCATCGGACCGCTTTCCGGCCGAGTTCAACCAGGACAGGGAGCGTCCCGTTGCGCCGCTGGCGAGCTCGCCTTCGGTGATGAGGACTACGGAGGCCCCGCGGCGCAGGAGATGCACGGCCGTGGAAACGCCCAGGATGCCTCCGCCCAGCACTGCGACATGGGTTTCGCTCTGTGGAGAAGTCATATTCTTTCCTTCGCTTTCGTGAGTTCGAATAGATGCTTATGTGTCGGCGCCGCGCCCCGTCTTTGTTCCGGCCATGCCGTTGCCGCCGTCGCCGACTTCGTAGATCCAGACGGCTACTGACCCGGCGGCAGGAGGGATAATCTGGCCTTCACCCAGCCAGACGGTGACGTTCTGTCCGCCCGCCTTGGCGGCCCAGGTTCCCGAAAGCGGGCAATGACTTCCGGTCGTGGCCATGAGCCGGGTGGGCGCCTTGTGCCGAGGCTGAACCAGCAAGCGGCCGTCCGGCGGTTCATTCACTGGCAGTCTCCCGGGCAGGGGGCGGGCGCCCCCATCAGTCCGTCTCCGGACGTACACAAGCAGGACAGGGCGCGGACTGGTCGAAGTGTCCGCACCCGTGCCGTTCACTTACCTGGACCGGGCGCACGTCGTCCGTAGGCGTGGCGACGGAGGATCGGTTTCGTCTTTTCAAGGATCAGAGCCTTCTGAATAGTAACTGGAGCCGCCCGTATGGGGAACGTTCCCAATAGCTGCTTGTTTGAAGGTACAGCTTGACTGACGCGGGCGTCAATAACCTTTTGTGGTGGCCGAGCAGTAGGTGAGAATCCGCATCGACGATCTTTAGAGCGGAGGTTTGAGAACGATCCCAAAAACTCTTGACGTGTGATCCAGCTCATGTCACACTCGAATGCAGATCGCCCGATGGGAACCTTCCCAATCGGAGCACCCGGGCGACTAAAGACCTCTACATCAGCAGCCGCAATCACTGGCATGCAGACAGGCAGGACCAAACCAATGAGCTTACGAATCGGTG
The DNA here is from genome assembly GCF_040546765.1 of Arthrobacter sp. OAP107. Taxonomy (NCBI): domain Bacteria; kingdom Bacillati; phylum Actinomycetota; class Actinomycetes; order Micrococcales; family Micrococcaceae; genus Arthrobacter; species Arthrobacter sp. OAP107. The sequence goes on from NZ_JBEPOK010000001.1 coordinate 3,031,913, forward strand.
TCGACACCGGAGGTACGTTTACCGATCTCTGCGCGTTCGACGAATCCACGGGACAGGTACATGTCCGTAAGGTTTCCTCGACGCCGGATGACCCGGGGCGCGCCATCATCCAGGGTGTTCATGAATTGCTGGGACAGATTGGCGGACGGAACATCGGGGAGATCAGCTACTTCGCCCATGGGACGACCGTGGGTACCAACGCCCTCCTGACCGGCCGCGGCGTGCGCACTGGCCTGATCACAACCAAGGGCTTCAGGGATCTGCTGGAGCTGGGCCGCGGACGCCGGCCGCACATGTACGATCTCCAGGCGGACAAGCCCGAACCGTTCATCCCGCGCGATCTGCGCATGGAGGTCAATGAACGCGTGCGGCACGACGGCCGGGTGGAGATTCCCCTGGATCACGATGAGGTCCGGGCCGCAGTTCGGGAGCTGAAGGCCCAGGGCGTCGAATCGATTGCCGTCTGCCTTCTCTACAGTTACGTGCGCCCGGAGCACGAGCGTGAAATCGGACGGATCGTCGCCGAGGAGTTCCCGGAAGCCTACGTCTCGCTTTCCAGTGACGTCCTGCCCGAGTTCCGGGAGTTCGAGCGGCTCTCAACCGTTGTGACCAACGCCTACGTGGGACCGGTCGTCGCGAAGTACCTGGCACGGCTCCGGCGGAACCTCGCGGACGCCGGTCTGCGGTGCCTGCCGCATGTAACCCAGTCCAACGGCGGCATCATCCCGTTCCCGACGGCGGAAGAACTCCCGGTCCGGCTTGTCCTGTCCGGCCCGAGCACCGGCGTCGTCGGAGCGGCGGCCATCATGACGGCCGCCGGCAGCCCGGACATCATCACCTTCGACATGGGCGGCACGTCCTCGGATGTTTCCCTCGTCCAGAACGGCACCCCGAAAGTCACATCCAGCATGGAACTGGACGGCCGTCCCATCCGCTCTCCCATGCTCGATATCCACACGGTCGGGGCAGGTGGCGGTTCAATCGCCTGGATCGACAGTGGAAACCATCTGCGCGTCGGCCCGGCCAGTGCCGGGGCTTTCCCCGGACCTGCCTGCTACGGCAATGGCCAGGAACCGACGGTGACCGATGCCAACGTCGTCCTGCAGGTCCTGAACCCTGACTACCTGCTCAACGGCCAGCTGAAAATTGATGCCCAGGCCTCGCACCGCGCCATCAAGGCCATTGCCGATCCGCTGGGCCTCACGGTGGCCGAGGCTGCACAGGGCATCATCCGGGTTGTCACCGCCAACATGGCGCGGGCCATCCGCGTCATCTCGGTACAGCGCGGATACGACCCCCGCGACTATGTCCTTGTCCCGTTCGGCGGCGCAGGTCCACTGCACGCGTCCCGCCTGGCCACCGAACTGGGAATCAACAGAATTATCGTTCCCGAGACACCCGGCGCCCAGTCCGCCCTGGGACTGCTGATGACCGACATCCGCAGCGATTTCATGCGGACCAAGATCATCCCCGTCACGCCGGAAGCAGCCGCCGGCTTCAGCCAGGTCTTCGCCGAACTCACGGAGCAGGCTACGGCCTGGTTCACGGAGGAGAACATCGAAGAGGACCGTCGAAGCCTGTTGTGCCGCATCGAAATGCGCTACGCCGGACAGAACTACGAACTTCCCGTCGATGTCCCCGACGGTGTTCTGGATGGGGAGTCGATCAACTCGCTGATCGAAGGCTTCCAGAGGGCCCACGACCGGATGTACGGCTACAGTGCCCGCAACGAAATCGTCGAAGCCGTGACCTTCCGCGTCCAGGCCATTGCGACCGTTCCGCGTGCCGACCTGCGGCGTTCAACCGTGGAAGGACGGAAGCCCGAAGACGCCGTCATCGGGTACCGGGACGTCTTCCTGCCGGAAAAGGGCGACTACGTCCCGTGCCCCGTCTATAACCGTTCCCTCCTGGACGTCGGCCACCGCATCGCCGGACCGGCCGTCGTCGAACAGATGGACACCACCACCCTTCTCTTGCCTTCGGACGTCTGCGTCGTGGACGACCTGCGCAACCTTGTCATCGAAATCCGAAGGAGCACCAGTGAATAAGCCGCTCACAGCCGATCCCGACCGCCTGGACACCGTTCTGGTTGAGGTCATCGGCTCCGCACTGTCAACCATCGTCGAGGAAATGGGCGGCACACTCGTCCGCGCCGCCTACTCCACCAACATCAAGGAACGCAGGGACTGCACCGCCGGGCTCTTCGATGCCGCCGGACACGGGATCGCCCAAGATGAAGGCGGGTCCCCCCTGCACCTCGGTTCACTGATGGGCATCGTGGACGGGATCCTGTCCCGCTACCCCCTCGAAGAGATCACCGACGGGGACACCTTCATCGGCAACGACCCCTACAGCGGTGGCGGGTCGCACCTGCCCGATATCGTCCTGGCCACTCCCATCTTCATCGACGGTGTGCTTACCGCCTGGGCCGCCAACCTCGCCCACCATGCCGACTTCGGTGACCGCGGCCACGCCCACATCTTCCAGGAGGGCCTGCGGATCCCGCCCGTTCGCCTGATCCGCGCCGGGGTACTGCAGCAGGAAATGCTCAACCTGATCCTGCTCAACTGCCAGGTCCCCCACGAACGCCAGGCCGACCTCCGGGCCCAACAGGCAGCCAACCGGCTCGCCTGCCAGCGGTACAAGGACCTCTGCGACCGTTACGGCCGGGAAGTCATGGTCGCAGCCGCCGCCGAACTGCTGGACTACACCGAACGCAGAACCCGCGCGGCGATCAGCAACATGCCGGACGGCGTCTACTCCTTCACCGACAAGTTCGACTGCCCCGAGCTGGACAACGAACTCGAACTGCAGATCCGGATCACCGTTTCCGGGGATGAGATCCTGTTCGACTTCGACGGCAATCCTCCACAGGTGAGGGCCAGCGTCAACGTTGTATGGACCGCGCTGTATGCGTCCGTCTACTACTCCCTCAAGAGCCTCATCGACGCCGACATCGTACCCAACGCGGGACTGTACCGCCCGGTCCGCATCCAGGCACCGGCGGGATCGATCATCAACTGCCAGGAACCCGCGGCCGTCAACGGACGCAGCGAGACCTGCCAGCGCATCGTCGACCTGGTCCACGGCGCCCTGGCCGAGGCCGTCCCCGAACGCGTCACCGCAGCCAGTAACGGAGCCAACACCGGTGTGCACTTTTCCGGGAAAAGCTCCCGCACAGGCAAGGAGTTCGTCTACCTCGAAACCATCGGCGGCGGCTGCGGAGCACGGGCCACCAAGGACGGACTCGACGGCGTCCAGGTCCACATGACCAACACCTCCAACCTTCCCGTGGAGAGCCTCGAAGCCGAATACCCACTCGTCATTGAGGCCTACGAACTGATCCAGGACTCCGGCGGGGCGGGCCGCAACCGCGGAGGGCTCGGCATCCGGCGGGCGGTACGGGTCGAAGACCCCAATATTCACTTCTGGCTCGACACCAGCCGGCAGAAGTCCCAGCCCTGGGGCCTGGACGGAGGACTCCCGGGAGCCAGTGCGAAAGCCGTGCTCAACCCGGAAGCGCAGCCCATCGACCACGGCTACACCGTGCTCCAACCCGGGGACCGCGTCGCCATTGAGACAGCCGGTGCCGGCGGTTACGGTTCACCCGCGCTCCGGGAGGCGGAGCAAGTCGCCCGTGACCTGGCCGAACAGAAAATCTCCGAGGCCTACGCCCGCCAGGCATACCCCGACCAGATGCGGGACCTCACGAAGCCCGACGGTTCCTGACCGGGACCGGCCGGTGGGCAGCACCACGGGCTGCCCACCGGCCCGCCCAGCATCACATTGCACCAAGGCGCACCCACTCTTCACCTCCCGTGATGGCCAGATGCCGGCCCGGCAAAGACGCCGCGCGCAGGAATCCTTCCGCTGACGCCGCGAGGCTCAGCCTTCATCCCAAAGGAAAAAAAGACATGTCTGATAGCAGGACACCGGAAACCGACCTCCTGGCGGCACCGGCAGCACGGCGGCGAATCTTTGCCTCCACCATGCTCGGAAACGTGGTCGAATACTACGACTTCACGCTCTACGGAACCCTGGCAGCAATCATCGCCACCCAGTTCTTCCCCTCCGACGACCCCACCGTCGCCCTCCTGGCCGTGTACGTCGGCGTCGTTCTCTCCTACGCCATCCGCCCCATCGGAGGCATCATCCTGGGCCCCCTGGCTGACATCAAGGGGCGGAAATTCGTTCTGATTCTCACCATCGCCCTGATGAGCATCGGCACGGCAGGGATTGGCTTCCTGCCCACCTACGCGGCCATAGGCGCTGCCGCACCCGTACTGCTGCTGCTCTCCCGACTCCTTCAGGGCATCGGAGCCAGCGTCGAATACACAACGGCAGCAAACTTCCTCTTCGAACATGAACGCGGCCGCCGTCCCAACTTCATCGCCGGAGTGCTGAACTCCACGGCCTCAGTGGGTTCCTTCCTCGCAGCAGGGCTGGCCTACGTTCTCAGCATCGCCATGCCGGCAGACGCCTTCACCTCCTGGGGATGGCGCATCCCGTTCCTGCTGTCGATCCCCATCGCCCTCATCGGCGTGTACATGCGCAACCACCTGAGCGAGACCCCGGAATTCCAGGAAGTCGTCCGCACAGTTGCAGCCGAGAAGGTCAAGCAAACTCCGCTGCGCACCGCGATCCGCCTCTACTGGTCAGACATGCTCAAGGCCATCGGGCTGGGCGCTGGGCAGAGAATCGGTTCCTACACCATCCAGGCCTACTTCGTCACTGCTCTGATCACCGCGGGATTCCCGGCTTCCCAGGCCCTCCTGGCCTCCATGCTGACCTACCTCGTCGGCCCGATCACCAGCATCTGGGGCGGCCAGCTCTCGGACAAGTACGGCGCCCGGCGTGTACTGCTGACCGGATACGGGCTCTTCGTCGCCCTGACCGTTCCGGCGTTCTACGCCATCGGCAACAAATCCATCCTGCTGGCCACCGCCGCCGTCATCGTCTTCACCCTCATCAACAACCTCATCGCGGCACCCCTGAGCGTCGCCTACGTGCTCAGCTTCCCGCCCGAAGTCAGGGCGACGGCAGCAGCCCTGAACTTCAACATCGGCACCTCAGTGATCGGTGCCACCGCAGGACTCGTCGCCGTCTGGCTCTTCTCCATCACCGGGTCCAACGTCTCCTTCGGCTGGTACACCACCGCTGCCTGCATTGTGTCGATCTGCGTCACGGTCTTCGCCCTGCCCGCGGCACTCCGCCGGACGCAGCCTGCCAAAACGGCGGTAACAGTCACAGCCTGATCAGTAACCGGGCCGGGGCGCGCACGCGTCCCGGCCCTTAGCCTGTCCAGCCCAGTAAGCAGTTATCACTCAGCGGTCAAGAGTGTTTGGGTGGCCTGGCGGTGGAATCCCGCACGATCAAACGGCCACTCAGCGTCCGGTCTCCCCGGCGGTCCTGCGCCGCACCGATAGTCAACAGCAGCTCCTCGGTGGCCGCCATCCCGAGCTGATAGCTGGGCTGGTCCACGACTGTCAGCCTGGGACGGACCAAAGTCGCCCACTCCTGATCATCAAACCCGATCAGCGACATATCTTTCGGGCACGAGATCTCCATGTCCTGCAAAGCGGCAAACGCCCCGGCGCTCAGCTCGCTGTCGGTACAGTAAATCGCCGTCAACCCCGGGTTAGTCCTCACCAGCCTCTTGGTCGCCTCGTACGCCGCGGCCTTTGCATAGGCGCTACGTGCGACGTACTCGTCGCGGTAGCGAATCCCGGCGCCGCGGAGCGCATTCACATAACCGACCAGACGGGCTCCGCTGGGCCGCAGGTGCTTACCATCCTGGCCGCTGCCGGGCTCCCACCCGGCCGGCATCAGTGCCTCCGTGACAATCCCGATGTCCCGGTGTCCTAGATCGATGAGGTGGTTGACGGCAAGGCTGGAAGCCTCCACGTGATCCACGGAGATGTAGGAAGCGGCCTTTACGTTCGGCGCTGGCCTGTCCAGCAGCGTCACGGCTATGCCCTGGCCCTCGAGCCTTTCCAGATGGTCCGTTTCCTCTGTCGAAACCGGTGCCACAACAATCCCGTCGACGCGCTTACCGGCCAGAAGTTCAACGGCACGGCGCTCCAACGCCAGATCACCCTCGGTGCTGCTCAGCAGAACCTCATAGCCTGCTTCGCGTGCTGCGGTGGAAATACCCCGCATCGCAACGGCGAAAAAGTGGTTTCCGACATCAGGTATCACCACGCCAATGGTGCGCGTTCGCCCGGTAATCATGCTGCGGGCAAGAGCATTGGGCTGGTACCCCAGTTCATCCGCCGCTTTCTGGACCAGTTCCCTCGTCTTGGGACTGACGGACCCATACTGGGCCAGCGCCCGGGCAGCCGTTGATTTCGACACACCTGCCCGCAGGGCCACATCAATGATGGTGGCCGGAGGAAGCGGTGGACGGCTCACGTGGTTCCTCTCCTCACGATGTTTCGGCGCTGCATACGAGGCCGCCGTAACAACGCTCTCCATAAATTGGGATCGTTACCATCCTCTCACGGCCGCCCGCAAGGCTAGTTAGCTCCGTGGTGTGGCGACAATTTGACCTTGGAAAACCACGAGTTTACGGAGGGACATCCACTGCCAATCCCCAGTGATTCGGTCGCCCCTGTCTCGGGTGAACGTCTTTCAACTCGCCTGTTGAAAAACCTGCGGGAGCAGGTGGGGCCGCCACTCCCCCGCAGCCTACCCATGGCTCGTTATCCGGGTGGGAGAGCCGGCCGCCTCCGAGCACGCCCGTCAGGAAGCCCCCAAAGAACCCTGACAATCATGCAGATACCCGGGGGGCCCTGATATTAACAGGTGTGGAGCAAAACAGGCAATCCCACGGGATGGCTCCCCAACTCCCAAGGTCATGCAATTTCAACCCGAACTCACCATGAAGACAAGAAGAAGAACGTCATCAAAAGCTCAGGAGGAGGAGCGGGATGAGCAACCAACGTCGAGCAGAACAGAAATTTATCCCCGATTGCCCTCGGCTCATGTTGCCCAGGCCAACCGCGACCATGAACAGGTACCAACGGACAAAGGTCAACTATTAGAACAAGGCCCCGAAGGGGCCCAAAAGTTAACAATTTGCGCGCACTCAGAGACTAAGAGGCCCCTGGGCAGGGAAACACGTGCCCGGGGTGGGACTCGAACCGGCCGCTCCCCCTGAAAATCACCCCCTCTTTCGAAAACCTCCCCCATCCGGCAGCCAAGTCCGATGCTGATACAACCGAATACGAAGCCCAGGGTGTGGACAGTAATGATGGAATTGGCTTGTGTTGCGGTGTGACTCTGGGTGTGACTGACGCCCTGCGAAGGGTTTGTCTTGACAATGATCTGTCCGCCGCGGCGCAGGCTGCACTAAACGCGGCGGCCAGGTGGACATGACCTCATAGGAGCCTGCTCGAAGAATCCCATTACTGTCTTGTCTGCCCACCCGGCCGGCGTGCCCCTAATGTCCCACCGCACGCAACGGAAGGCAGGGCCAGTTTCATCATGACAAACCAACATCTGAAAGTCATCGCCGGGATCGACACACACGCCGACACCCACCACGTCGCAATCATCGACGAGACCGGCAGACACATCACCGACAAAGAGTTTCTCGCCGTGGGTGCCGGCTACCGGAACATCGCGGCCTTCATCACCGGATTCGGCCCGGTCATTGCCGCCGGAGTGGAAGGCACCGGCAGTTATGGCGCCGAACTCGCCCGCGTCCTGACCGGGGAAGGCATCCGGGTCCTGGAAGTCATGCGCCCGAACCGGCAGGGCCGCCGGCTCAGGGGCAAATCCGATCCTCTGGATGCCTACCAGGCGGCAGAAGCCGCGCTGGCCGGCCGGAACGTCGCAACACCAAAATCCCGGAACGGCGCCGTGGAATCCCTGCGGGTCCTGCGCGCCGAACGGGCCACGGCCATGCGCGCCCGGGTAGCGGTCATGACCCAGATCAAAAGCATCCTCACCGCAGCCCCCGAGGCGCTCCGGGCCAAATACCGGCACCTGACCCGCGCCGCGATGATGACCGCGCTGGAGAAAACCCGCCCCGCAGGGGACCTGACAGAACCGGTGAACGCCACCGCGGCCGTGCTCAAACGCCTCGCCATCCGTTACCGCGCCTTGAACCAGGAAGTGGCCGTGATCGACGCCGAACTCGACGCGATCATCACAATCCATGCCCCGATGCTCCGCGACGTCAGGGGCGTAGGAACGGACGTCGCCAGCCAACTGCTGGTCACCGTCGGCGACAACCCCGAACGGGTCACCACGGAAGCGAAATTCGCCGCCCTCGTCGGGGTCGCGCCGATACCGGCATCATCGGGGAAAACGAGACGGCACCGGCTCAGCCGCGGCGGCGACAGGCAGGCCAACAAAGCCATCCACCACGTTGCCCTGGTCCGGATGAAAACCGACACCCGCACCAGGAACTACGTCGCCAGACGCCGGGCCGAAGGCAAAAGCACCAAGGAAGCAATCCGCTGCCTCAAACGCTACATCGCCCGCGAAATCTACGACCAGCTCATCCACCCACAACCGGCACCAGACGCCGGAGCCCTCCGCATATTGCGAAAGAGCAAGAACATCACCCTCCAAGCCGCCGCAGATCGCCTCCATGTCTGGCCCACATCACTATCCCGGCTCGAACGCGGACTAACCCGCCACGACGAGTTCTACCAACGCTACAAGCAGTGGCTCAGCTCTCCATCGGCAGAAACCGCCGGGACGGGCCTCTGCCTTGCGGATCTGACCCGCAGACAATCTGGCGTCGGGGAACAGGCGACAGGCTCGGCGCCCCCGCCATCCCTGCCGTCATGACCGGGGAAGCTCTGGGGTCAAGAGCGGCCGCAGGCCGTCGCGCAGCGATCGACAGACCCTTGACGCCGGAGCTTTCAGCCCCGGTAACCTCAACGACGCTCGGGGCGCCGAGCCCCTTGACGACAATAGGAGCATCACTGTCCACACCCTCTTTTGTGAGCGTTCTGAGCCACGACCCATCCGCGTGCGACGGTCCCTCCGGACGTGGAGAATCCCTCTCCACCGCCGGCCGCCACACCGCCCACATTCCGTGGCTGAGCCGGAATCCGACGCACGACTGGCCCGGCGCTTCTGTCCCCAGCAAGCCGGGGGATGGGATTCAATGAATGCCATAGCGTCGCAGCCTCCTTCGAACAGTCGCTCATGGGCGCGACAATGGAAGACGGCATGATCCGGACCTCGCCGCAACAGGGGTACCGAACAGCCAAGAGGCCCAGCGCGTTTGCAGCATGACGAATCGCAATTATCGGCTCTTTGACTTGGCCTGCTGGAAGGGGTCGTCAACGCCACTTGCTCCCCCCCTGTTTCCTTGGCTCGCTTCAGTTGTCGGTGACATCCCTAGCCAACTTCAAGGGGCGGGACGTAGCTTTTAGACACGGAACTCCGGTCTGCAGCTCTTGGCCAAGGTTTCGCTACTTGGACCGCCAGGAAAGGTCGGCGTGTTCGGGCCCTACTCGTGTGAAGCTTCGGCAGGAACATGCAGGGTCGACGGAATATCAACTATCGGCCCTTGAATTGCCTGGGAGAACGAATCCAGCGTTCACAGCCGGCCCAGGCTCCAACCCGTGAGCAGTAACATTGGGCGCATGGATGCCGACACAGGGTCAACGGCCGAACTGGAAACGGCATCGACAATTTTCGCTGAGGTCCGTCCTCGATTGTTCGGGATCGCCTACCGCATGCTCGGCAGTGTCAGCGAGGCGGAGGACATCGTCCAGGAGACGTGGGTCCGATGGCAGACATGCGACCGCAGCCTGGTTCGGCACGCCCCGGCGTTCCTGGCGACCACCGCCACCCGTCTTGCCATCAACGCCGGGCAGTCGGCACGTGTCCGTCGTGAGACGTACGTCGGTCCCTGGCTGCCCGAGCCTGTGGACACAAGCGCCGACCCCGAACTGGGCGCCTTGCACGGTGAAGCGCTCGAGTTTGCGGTGTTGCTGATACTGGAAAAGTTGTCGCCGACCGAACGGGCGGCCTACGTGCTGCGGCAAGCGTTCGACTACCCGTATGAGCAGATCGCTGAGGTCATCCAGCAGACAGAAGGGAATGCCCGCCAATTGGTCAGCCGGGCGCGCAAACGCCTTGCTGAGGAGAAACGCGCCGAGGTGAGCGTCAGTGAGCAACGGCAGCTGCTGGAGGCATTCCTTGCTGCTGCCCGGACCGGAAACCTGGCAGCGCTGGAGGCACTGTTCGCCGCCGACGTCGTCAGTTACTCCGACGGCGGCGGTAAGGTCCGGGCTTCCAAATTCCCTGTTGTCGGACGGGAACGGGTCGCGAAGTACTACCAGGCGTTCGCGTCGCGTTTCTGGCTTGGTGTCGATACCCAGCCCTTTATGGCCAACGGCCGGCCTTCCGCGCGGCTGGCCCAGGACAGTGTGGTGTTTGCGGTGGTGACTCTCACTGCGTCTGCCGATGGTATCGACCGGCTGTTGTGGACGATGAATCCAGACAAACTCTCCGGCGTGACAAGGGTTGGCGGCTGACGCAATTTTCCAAAGCCTGTCACAGATTGGTGTGATCTCCGGTCATAGCTGGTGGACGGAATGCCACTGCATTCCGCTAAGCCTTTATCGGAGGGAAGATCATCATGAAGATCGTTGTAATCGGCGGCACTGGGCTGATCGGCAAGCAGGTTGTGGAGATCCTCAGCAGTCAGGGCCATGAGGCTAAAGCGGCGTCCCCTTCCACCGGGGTCAATTCCGTGACCGGCCAGGGATTGGATGAGGCGATGGTGGGGGCGGACGTAGTCGTCGACTTGACGAACACCGCCGATTTCGATGAGAAGGTGGTCGTTCCCTTCTTCTCCACGTCATCCCGCAACCTCCTCGCTGCCGGGAAAAGGGCCGGCGTACGGCATCACGTGGCCCTGTCAGTCGTGGGAACCGACCGCATCGGCGTCGGCTACTTCGCCGGAAAAACCGCGCAGGAGAAGGCAATTAGGGAAGGCGGAGTGCCATACACCATCCTGCGGGCCACTCAATTCTTCGAGTTCCTCCCGATGATCGCCGATGCAGGAACCCGCGACGGGTCGGTTTACGTGACAAGTCACCTGATGCAGCCGATGGCTGCTGCCGACGTTGCCCGCATTGTGGCGGAGACGGCCCTCTCGCCCGCGATTGACGGCGTCCTTGAAATGGCGGGCCCTGGGCGCGCAGGACTTAATGAATTCGTGGGTCGTGTTCTCGCTGCCCGCAACGACTCCCGCCCAGTGGTCACTGATCCCCAGGCCGGCTACTTCGGCATACCAATCGAAGAGACCAGCATCGTTCCCGTGGGTGAATCCCGCATCGGGGACATCACCCTCAAGGAGTGGCTGAATGCGACCTCCCAGCCCGGCCTGTAGCTCGTTACAAGAAGTTATTGAAAGGAAGATCATGAAGATCGTAGTTATCGGCGGTACTGGCCTGATCGGCTCGAAACTGGTCGGCAGGCTCCGCGAACACGGACACGAAGCAGTGGCCGCCTCCCCTGACTCGGGGGTGAACACGCTCACCGGCGAGGGCCTCTCAGATGTGCTGCAGGGAGCCGACACCGTAGTCGATGTGTCGAACTCACCCTCGTTTGAAGATGCGGCCGTGCTGGATTTCTTTACCACCTCCACCCGCAACCAGCTCGCCGCCGAGAAACAGGCCGGTGTCGGGCACCACGTCGCCCTGTCGGTCGTGGGCACCGAGCGCCTGGCCGAGAGCGGCTACTTCCGGGCGAAAATCGCTCAGGAGAAGCTCATCAAGGAAGCGGGCGTCCCGTATTCGATCGTTCATGCAACGCAGTTTTTCGAGTTCGTCAAGAGCATCGCCCAGGCAGCGACCGAGGGAAACACCGTTCGGCTGTCACCCGCCCTGATCCAGCCCATGGCCGCCGAAGACGTAGCCAGCGCTGTTGCACGCACCGCACTCGGACGTCCACTAAACGCTACCGTTGAGGTCGCCGGCCCCGAGCAGTTCGGTCTCGACGACCTCATCCGCAAAGGCCTCAGCTTCCATGGGGACCCCCGCGAGGTCGTCACCGACCCCACCGCACGCTACTTCAACGCCATACTCCAGGACGGCGAACTACTTCCAGGAATCGACGCGACCATTTATAACACCCGCTTCGAAGAATGGCTGAACCAGCAGTAGCGGACCCCGCGGGGTGTCCTTCACAGAGGACCGTTGTAAGGGCACTCCGCGCCCAGCTATTCGGTAGAACGCGCTGACCAGAGCCCGGTCGAGGAGCTCGCCCATGCCCTTCGCACCGCTCTTCTTGCTCCGCGGGATCAGCACCCACGGTTTTCCCAACCGAGGCAGGCTGACGGAGTCTCGATATCGGTGCTTGAAAAATAGGCGCGGAGTGCCCGCAAAAAGGGCTGATTGCGGGCATCTATCAGGGCCGCTTTCTCCCCCAGGTGCCGGCCGTTGCACCCATGGACGCTTCCGCAGGCAGGCGTTACCGTCGAGGCGGACGCAGAAGTTCCAGGGAGGAAGGGCGGCACCATGAGCAGTCCCGCTACCGAGAATGAAGTCCGGGCCGCCGTGGACCGGGCCACCGACGAAATGATCTATATCGGTCCGAGCCATCCCTACTACCCCTTGCTCGCGGCCCTGGTGTCCGCGGTCGGAAAGGCGTGGCAGCAGGGGTTTGAGCAAGGCAGGCGTGGCAGCCACGAGCCAAACCCCTATACGTGGGCGCGGCGCGACGAATAACGGTTGCCCCGCGAGGTCCTGGACAGCGGGGTGAAGTCTGCGCGGATGCTGTCCCGGATGTGCTCCGGGACAGCCGGTCAATAGTGGGGCTCAGCCCTCACATTCAACACAGTAGGCATGGTTGTCCTTCTCGCGCGCCTTCTGCGAACGGTGGCGGACCAGGAAGCACGATTAGCAGGTGAACTTGTCGTCAGCCTGCGGGATGACCTGCACGACGAGTTCTTCGGCAATAACTCGCCGCCAAAGGTCGGGCCGTCGAGGGCGTCCGCTCTTGAACCACAGACTGCGCGTCCGGTGCTTTGGCGGACTTCAGGGCTTCGAGTGAGTTTTCCTGGGACTCCTTGAAGTCGGTGCGCAGTTCGTCGTAATCGGTTGCCACGGGAGGCATCTCTTTCTGTTGGGGGTTTACCGGCCCCGCAACGTACAGGACATGGGAAGAATTCCCCGACTGGGCTCTGCCGCATGGTGCAGCAAAGCGGTGCCCCGCCTCCCCCTGGGAGCGGGGCTTCGCTATACCTGTCTCGTTTACCCGATCTTGTCGGTCGTCACATCTGGCGTCACCACTGGTGGGCGACGTCGATCACGAGCTTTGATCCGCTGCCGGGACCTGCAAGGGTGTAGACCTTGAAGGGTAGCCGGGCGCGGACGCCGAGGCCCAGGGTGGTGTGGCCCTCAAAGCTGCCTGCCCAGGCCACCTGCCTGAACGTCTTGTACTTCGAAACGTTGCTCACCTCGGAGCGGTTCGCCGGTGCGAAGGTGGCCTTGCCCGTGGCGCTGTCATAGCTGGGTTAGTGGGCCGTGACCTGCAGGAATGCGCCGCCCCTCAGCTTGATGGGCAGTCCGGACCCGTCCTGTACGACCCTTGAGACGTAGCGGACGTTGTAGCCGGCTGCCTTTCCCTTGATGTCGATCACTAACCGGTCGAAGCAGGTGTGCTGTCCTGAGCGTATGTTGGTTACTGATGCGGCGCTCATGGCCTGGTTGGACTTGGCCAGTGAGCTCCAGACCAGTCCGCAGTAGGAAGTGGCCGCGGAGGCTGGCCCCGAAGCCAGGAGGCCCAGCCCGAGTGCGATGATGATGGCGGTGAGCCAGGCGCTTAGTATTTTCATGTGCGTACCCCTTGTGGGTGTGAGTGACGGGATGACTCCAGCGTAGGAGCGCCAACAGCCCGCGACGAGGGATGTTTCCGGTTCTTGGTGCAACCGTTAGGCGACCGGGAGTCCAATCACGGGACCGTGATTCCGGGGCGCATTTCGGGGCCGTCGAAAGACGTTTGTGGCCCTTTCTCCACACGGCTGTTACCGCCGGTAACGGGCAATACGCACGGTAGGCAAGAGCAGGGCACTCCGGGTCCGTTATTGGCACTCGGGATCCCTAGCCGTGGCACACAGTTCCAGTCGGACGCTCCCACCTGAACGACATCCGCTGCGGGAATTCAACCTTCGCGCCAGCACCGGCATCGCCTGGGAAGAAGGCAACAGCATCAAACCGCCCCACTAGCCCGGTTCCGCCCAGCGCATGCAGTGCTGCGGCCACATGCCGACCGGCTAGTTCGTGCCTGCACCGATCAGGCGGCATTGGATAAGCGCATCGGAAGCAGAGAGCCCTGCGGTAGTTCCCCAAAGATTTACGGAATCTTCATTATCGGCGCTTCTATGGTTGTCAAGGCAGTAATGGCTGGAGGCTGTTGGCATTGAGTGTGCGGTAGATCCGCCGGGCGAGGTAGCGTTTCACGCACTGTCTGATCTCTTTCTTGGTCCGCCCTTCGGCCTGCCGTTTTGCTGCATATGCGATGGTTTCCGGATCGAACGCCATCCTGGTCAGAGCAACCATGTGAAGGGCTTTATTCAGAGTCCTGTCGCCTCCGCGGTTGAGCCGATGACGAACGGTATTGCCGGATGAAGCGGGAATGGGGTTGACCCCGGCCAGAGAAGCGAAAGCCGCCTCGGAGCGTACCCGGCCTTGATGCGACCAGGCGGTGAGACAAATAGCTGCCGTGACAGGTCCGAAGCCGGCTTCCTGCAGCAGCGGCGCGGCTTCGCTTACCTCAACCAGTTCGGTGATCCGGGAGCCGTTTGCCTTGATCTCCGCGTCAAGGTCGCCGATGCGCTTGGCCAGCCTGACGGCTTCAGAGCGGGCCACCGACACCGCAAGAGGATCTTCACGGGCCCGCCATCGGGACACCTCCAGGATCTGGCTTCTGGTCGACGAGCTGCGCGCATCGAAACCCAAATCATTGGTCCGCAGCAACGCAGTTAACGCGTTCACGGTCCTGGTCCGGTCGGTTGTCATCGAATGCCGCGCACTGATCAGGACACGCAACGCTGCGCGGACCCCTTCGTTCAACCGTGGCCGGCGCAACATATCCTCTTCCAACGAAAGGACCGCAGAAGCGATCCGGTGCGCGTCCAGCGGATCCGACTTACCAACCCCACGACGCGGCAAAGCATCCATACGCGCAGCCTCGGCCACCTGGTAACCGGCAGCAGCGACAGCCCCGGCCAGCACAGCACCGTAGGAAGCGGCGCCCTCGATCACCCACAGAGTCGCCAGATCCGCTTCGGTCCGACGGGCGACCCAAGCAATAGCGCGACTGATGCCTGCACCGGTCGCCGGGAAATCCCGGCTATCGATCCGTTCCCCGCTGGGCACGGCGATGATGGCGAAGACATGCTTCCGGGCGCGGGTATCGAAACCCACGACAAACGGGTGGGTATACGCAACGATAGTCATAACGGTTCTGGCACCTTCCTCATTCAGCGGAAATGATCGGAGCCGTTACGGGCCGGTACCAGTCCGGGTAGAGGTCACTTCGGAACAGCACTGTGACGAGCCACGCCCCGCACGGAGGCGGACAATCTTCTGATCAAGTCACCGAGGTGGGCCGGGCAGGTGCCGGCCGCCCACCCAGCACACGGACATGTCGATAGCAGGACACCCCCGGACGGGGCCAAGCGTTCAGATGAGTCACGACCACCGGGTGGAACGGCCTGCACTTACTCTGCCAGCCAGTCACAGACCAGCCACCCCAATCCTCACAGGCGTTCAACTAACGGGAGTAGAAGTAGCCGCGAGACCATGACGGACATCGGTGTGCTCTCCAAGAAGGTTCAGTTCCGACGTCGCCGGCCACCCCTTGAACTGGACCCGTCACCGCGGTCTGGCGACTCGAGTCTCCAGTTTCCGTGCGGAGCGAAACGGATGCCATTTGCCCTGCACATACCAGGCAACCACTTGCTGGCGTATTTCTGCACGTCTGGATCGTCGGCGACCGTTGCGAGCATAGGCCTTAGTCGCTCATCCACCGATACGGCTTGATCCCCGTTCGTGGGGCGGGAATGCCGAATCAAGAAAAAGGCTATTAGCCGCTGCTCACCCCGGCTGTACCTAACTTCTCCTCGACGTCCTTTCTTCTTACCGTCAACCAAATCCTTGATGACCGAAATGTAGGCTTTCGCCAACTCCGTGCTATGGGGCTTAAAGAGCTTGCCAACTTCAACATTCGCATCGGTCTGCAATCGCAAGGCGATGGCTGGCCTCAGGTTTGACTTCCTGTCCGCCGCATACCAACCTGCGTCAAGAAACATATCGACGGCCAAGAGCCCATGATCAGTGACAATTTTTGCTACTACAGCATGGCCCAGCTGCTTGGAAAAACTCTCAACTCGACGGTGCTCGCGTCCGATGCGGGTCTGATTTCCCAAGTCGCCCTCATCAGAATGCTTGAGGACACGTCGGGTACCAGCTTCTCCTTCCTTTCGGAAGAATTTTAGAAGCTCAAGTAGCCAGATGATCACAGATTCATTGAAGAGCCTGTCACCAGTTTCTACGAGACTTCTGACAATCGGTCTTGTGTCCCCGACATGGTCAACGTCGAAGAGAGATAGCAAGACCGAAGCGTATTCTCGGCGGGTGACAAGTTGCGGAGCGGATATTACTTGTGCCGCCATGTAGGCAAAGTAGTCTCCCAACCCCTCTTCACCTAAGACCGAGTAGTAGGGGGCGAGAGCGTAGAGTCGCTGATGACAGCGCCACTGTTCAGATGAGGCCAAACCAACAAGCCTCAGGAGCGCAAAGACCTCACGCTTGGAAGCCAATCGAAGTTGGCCGGACCTCATCAACGCTGCAAGAGCACTTTGTGCAGCAGCAGGCGCCCAAATCGCTGCCAGAAGGAGCGGTGGTTTGGCAAGATTTGGACTTCCTGCCCACTCTGTCCAGATGCGCCTACTTTTCGCTTCAGCGTCATTATCCCAGGGCAGGAACTCCAGATAAAACTCACAGACTGCCTCTGCGAGCCAATCCCCATCACTCGCCAATTGCCCCCATTGCAGCAGAATGGTTCCCAGCGCGCCTGGGGCTGCAGTTGTGCTTTCTCTCTTTGTAAGTGTGCGCGAAATATGGTCTGCCCATACAGGCGCAATGGATGGATGCATGTCAAATTGTTCGATGCCATCCTCATCCACGCCCTTACTCAGCCTGGATAAGAGCCCCGCATCCACCAGAAGGCCAAGGAAGTGCTTTACATCAGAGGGCTGGCTCAGCTCCGGCAAGCGTGCATGCTCACGGACATAGGTGAATATTTCTTCCTCGGACACACGCAATTGTGACGGCTGCTCAGCCGTTCTCCGCACGAGCAGGCCAAATACGCGTCGAATCGCATCTTGTTCTGTCGGGAGTCGCGTTAGGCTTGCCATGCAAGCATCCCAGTATGCGCGAACGAAGTCCTGGTGATTTAACCCGACGTCCAGACTTCGCGACCTCGGTCCAGTCCTTTCAAGGCATAGCCACGCCGGCAACGGATTACACAGCAGCTGCAAGCCTTGATCGAAGAGCGACGAGTCTCGCTCGACTTCCCGTAGCTGCGCGTCAAGGTGGTCGTCGTGAACCGAATGCAGTACTCCAAATCCGACCCGATGGCGGAGATTGTTGGCATCCAAATCGAGCCAACCGACTCCTGCGTTCTCTGATGGCTGGTAGGCGTACTGCAGCCAGAACTTCTCTTGATGACGATGCACGATGCTATCAAAGTGAGAAACATCGGCGGTAACAATCCATCGAATGGAGGGAAAAAGCGTGCATTCGGCTACTACCTGCTCGAAGGCTTGTAGCAAGTTGCTGTTGGCCTCGGCTGCAGTATGAAAGTCATCTAGGATGATGACTAGGTATTTATGGAGCCGCGTCTCCAGGTGCTCTGCCAAATCCGCGATTCTTCCAAAGTCGACGTCCAGCATCGCATTGGCCTTAGTCAGAACATCGACTTCAAGTTCCGTCGAGTGAGTCGGCGTCAAGTTGAGAATCAGTCTTTCCTGGTCCAGGCTAGAGGACGCCTCGATCTCGTGGATCAACCGGGACTTCCCCGCACCCCAGCTCCCCATAATCGCCAAGAGCGCCCCGTATTTTGGATCGTAACACTCAGAGTGGAGTAATCTCGCAATACGCCTGGCGTTAGCGTACAAATCCATCCGCGTGCGGTCCGTACCGTCCTTACGGGACGCCTCCTGTAGTAGCCTTCCGAATGTAGACGCCATCTTTTGAAAATCAAACCGGGTAAAGGCGTCACGTATAGTTTCATATGTACCGTTCCAAGGGATCTCACCGGCCTTCTGGACGAAACTTTCCAGTTCATTAATCGACGAGGAATAGTGCCTCAGCTTCTCGATTTTCGATTGCTGGTCCGTGCGCCAATTGTTTGCAAAGTAAGCCTCACTGATAGAAGATGCCTCAGAATTGATAAACGCTTCTCGGCCCCGATTCCTGTTCCTGTAAGTCGCAAGCCGGTGTTCTAGCATCACCTCCTGCGAGGATTTATAGGGTTCTGTCTGCGGTATGACGGCAAGTGCCTTCGGATCGCTGACACCAAGGGCGTCCCAGAATCGAGCTTGCCGGTCAGTGGAAAGCTGGTCAATGGCAGACAAGGGAGTGAACCCCAGTGTCGCGGCCCCCTCGAGTTCGTTGTGGTGCCGTATGACGCCAATTACTTGTCCATGCTCGTCAGCGATAACGGCGCCCGACATGCCGCTCCATGGCTTTTTGGTCAATTCGTCCGAAGGGTAAACCACCATCTTGAAGGCCGCATGTCCTGGTTGAAGCCCCTCCGAACCGGTTTCTAGCAAGCCGTCCAACATTGGAATCTCGCCCTCAACATGTGCGGAGCGGCGCATCCGGCCGGCACCCACCTTAAACTCGGGAAAACCCACCGCGGTGCAGGAACGAATGACGCTATTTCGGTCCTGACCGAGGAGCGCAACGGGCAACATACCCAGCGGTGGTAGCCCGCTAACGCTAAGCACGGCTAGATCTATGAGATCTGTCCCGCTAGTCACCAGCACGGATGCCCTGAGTTTCTGTCCCCGGAGCTCTACAGAAAGTGCCGAAGACCGAGCGACATGATTGGCGGTCAGAATACGAGCGCTGCCGTCTGAACCTGTGCCTACGTATAGCCCAGAACCAATATGTTCCGTCCCCGACATCCAGTATGTAATTAACGCGATTCTGTCGGCACCTATTGGTGAGGCGTGCGCCACTATCTGTGGCCACCCTCAACCATGTCTTGAGAACGACGGTCGCCTTCGTCAGGATTTCTCTCACCCTCAATCAGGGCATCTATTTCATTTCCGTCAGCATCAACAAATATTGGTTCTAGTTCCAATTTTAGCGATTGCGTTGTTATGCTTTCCCGCGAATATTCTGCATTCGCCTCCACTACCCACCATTTAATGCCGCCGCCTAAACCGGCCTTATTTGTCACTGCGACCTCAAGGTTCAGCTCAATGGCGGGCACCCGGAAGCGCATGTCACGGTGGGAGCTAGTGAGCATCGCCGTGTATAGCTCATTACGTAGCGATTCAATGGCATCTGCCAAACCCACGAAACCATCCGGTTCATGCTCCTTTGACGTCATTGTCATCCCCTTTTCGCTCGCATTGAGGCAAGAGTGCCTATAGGAGGTCTATCCTTTCGCCAATTGATTACTGGGTCAATGAAGTGGGTGAGGATTACGTCCTACTGTCACGAGCATGAGAGACGAGATCTGGTCGCGGCATTGGGCACGGCAAGCGGCTTCCGCCGAAATCGTCAGACTTGCACGGTAGAAGCCGGCGCCCCGCTAGCCGCGAAGTCCCCGTTATCGGCGTTCTCCCCGAGCCGTCATTACACGGGAGAGGCATGCATCTACTTGCTCGGCTTGGTTCACCCCGAGCGATGCCCCTCGTCCATTCGGCAGGCCTCAAAGACGATCTCGCCGGCACGAGCCTTTAGCTCTTGACCCTCGGAACACGTCAAGCTGATTTGACGAAATGGATGATAATGCAGTGTCCGTCGAGCAAGCTCTTAACAGCGGTGATGTCCGCGAATTGCTCAAAGTGTGGGAAGACTTCAACCGCGGCGAGACCTGGCGCGAAATCTCAGCGACCGGCAGCGACCAGGCGCGGGAGGCCGCGGCACAGTTCCTTGCGCAGGTATCAGAAGTCGCAGCGCTGGAAGGGCTGCGTGCCAACGCGAAAGCCGTCGAGCAGCTCACGGGAAGGCGCTGGTACGTCATGAAAATCCGCCGCGAAGGTGGCGCGACCTGGGCCCAAATCGGTGAAGCGCTCGGGATCACGAAACAAGCCGCCCATGACTTCTACCGCCGCAAAATCGAAAAACAGGAAAAGTACCTGTCAGACCTGCACGACGCGGCAACAGCTCGTGCAGTCCTTGAAGACTGACAAACGCCGACGACGGCACATTCCAAGCGCGCTACACCCTACAACAGTCCGCTGGTGTCGGACCACTCCCCTAGATCGACGAAATCTCCATTATCGGCGCTTCTATGCGCCTCGTTGCAGACGCAGCACGGCTCTCCGTTGAATGCGGCGCGAAAGTCCTCAAGCTCCAGTACCCAGGATCCGCCGAAGCCAGCGCCGCAGTCACCGAAGCCGCCGCAGGGGTTCCCTGGGCAGTGCTATCAGCCGGAGTCGACCACGAGACGTTCATCAAGCAGGTAGAGATCGCAGTCGCGAACGGAGCAGGCGGCGCCATGGCCGGCCGCTCGCTGTGGAAGGACAGCCTCGCAGTCTCATCCGAGACCCGTGAGCAGCTGCTAACCACGCGGGCGCTGCCCCGTCTGCACGAACTCGAAGCCGTCGTGGACGGCACCCTGGTCGCCTCGTAACCATCGAATCGGTGCCGGCAGCCGCACAAATGAAAACCGTGGCCGCCGGCACCTGAGGACGTTCGGACAAACCAAACCCATAACAGCTCATTGTGGAGACGTAGGCGCGCCGAGCTCGGTACTGGCGCAGTTTCAGTCGCGTAAGCCGGTCCCCTGGTGCAACACCTCACAGCAACTCCCCTGCTGGAAAAATCCGCGTGAATACGGCCCTCTCGATAGCCATATGCCCTGCCCCACTTACAACCCGCTAAGTGTGCCATTAGGGCTACTCCGGCGAGCCTACTCGGCCCTCACTCGTACGCCAGGACGTCCATCAATGCACGGGCGCACTGTCCGGCTTCACCGACTTGCGGTACCCCGGCTATCGTGCCCGCGAAAAGCGCGGCCATGCCCACCACGGCACGCCCGCACCTCATCGGCCATCAGCGAAGCCCTCTGCAGACACACGAGCTCTCATCGACTTCGGTCATGCTGCTGTCCACGGCATGGGCAATGAAGGGACATGAGCAACCAGCCAGGCAGCAGGCACTACCGCTCGGGATGGCGCGCCTCCAAACCCCGAGCGTCATGCTGTTGTCCAGCACGGAGGCAATGAACAGGCATGAAGAATACACAGTGCAGCCGGCACCTCACCACGGACACCGCCCAAGGTGCACAGAGTCATGCAGTAGACGCCGGAGGTAACGATGAAGAAACAGGAAGACAGCACGAACCGGACAGGAGCAAACCCAGTGAAGTACCAAAAACCCGAAACAGAAAACCGGGCCAGATTTTTCTCAAGTCGTGCCGCCCAAGCGCTGAACGTCCATGAACAGGTAACGAAGAACGCACCGTCGATTCAGGCAGGCAAGGAGGCACCCGGCCAGCAATGAAAAAGGCCCCCGAAGGGGCCCTTCACAACACAACTTGTCCACACTCAGAGGCTAAAAAGCCCCTGACCAGGGATAACACGTGCCCAAGGTGGGACTCGAACCAGCCGCTCCCCCCGTAAATCCGCCGCTCCCCCGAAAACATCCCCAATCCGAACCAGTCCGACGGCGATACAACCGAATCCGAAGCCCAGGGTGTGCATGTTGTGCACACCTCTTTTTGAGCCTTGGAGCACTAGGCAACGGCGCCGAGACCGATTACATCGCCGCTTGAGGTGCCCGCTCCTCCGGTCTGGAATGCAAGACACCCGCCAGCCTTGGGCGGCGCTTACTCAAAGCCCGTCTTCGACGCATGTTTTGCTTGGTATCTGTTGCTTCTGGATCGCAGATACAAAGCGCTCACTGCGCCCACGACTACGGGCAACGTTATTCCTAACGGCACTGCCCATTCGCGAACTGCCACGCCTACAACGTAGAGAACGCCGACATTTACCTCAATGTCCTTCCTATAAGTCTCCACTTCGTACTCTCCGCCCCTAGGCAGAGGTGCGATCAGATGCAGGGTCAGGGTCCGTCGCCCTGATTCCCGTGGCGTGATGAACCATCCCCACTCCCCTACTCCGTCACTTGGCAGGGACATCAGTCCTGTGGTATCACCACGCCGCCTGATATCAAAACCTAAGCCTGTCAGATCTGCCCGCATTTGACTGCAGAGCTGAGGGTGTTCTGTTACCGCTGGCCCTCCCGAGGGGAGACCTGAACTAGGGTTCTTTGGCGAGCCTTGTAATGCGACGCGAAGAACAAATTCGCGTTCCTCACCTTGCCACATTGGTGAAGGCGGCTGATAGGCGATTGTTCCTTTGAGGCATTTCTTTAGGTAAGCACTGGTTTCATCCCCGACGCTGCCTGTCGAAGTCGGCTCAGGATTTGTTGATCCAGACGACCCACTGGCCGTGGGCACAGCTGAGCCGCTGGATGGTGACGGTTCCCTTGTACTTGGCAGCACGGAACCGCTCCCCGTTGGGACAGGTGAACTCGTCACGCTCGCTGTACTGGACCCTGGTAGGGCGCTCGTGGTGGAACCTGGCAGGTCCTCGACCAACACAGGCACCGTGACGCTCTCTCCATTGGCATGGGTCAGCCTCACAGAGTGCCAACCAGCGTCCTTAAACTCGTAGGCGAAAGGACTTCCACATGGCAGCTCCTGGGACGGGCTTCCATCGCCAGGATCCCACCTGCATACTTCATTTGCTCTATCAGTGTTTTTCACCCTAAAAGTGCAGCTCAAATAGGTGCAGGAGGGCTCAAAACTCGCAGCCACTACCCCGGCGTTCGTCGGAGCTGTATTCGTTGCAGGAAAGTCGGGGCGGCCTGTTGGCGTTTGCGCGACTTGCGAAGGTGAAGTGCCGGACGTGATCTCGGTACCATCCAATGATCCTGCTATGGATTCGAGGCTGAATACGAAGAGTGAATGAAAGGCAAGAAACGCGATAAGCAGCCCAATTGCTAGCATCCTCGCAGCTATCTGGACGCTACGGTCTTGACTCCTCGACACTTGAATCATGTCGGCTCCCATGGGGAAGGAAACTTCCACTCCCCCAGTTCCTGCATTGTGCCCGCCACTTATCTACAAGGTCAAGACGCAAAATTTCAAGCCGCAGACCGGCCTGGGGTAGGCCAGCGAAGACGGCGTCTGAGCCTTGTGTCATACCACCACGGCCCTCTACACTTCCGTGTCGGCGGACTTCAAGCAGAAGACCATCCAGAAAATGATCGCCCAGCGGCCGGGCACGGGCGACGGTGAGGGGAACAGTCGTGGCTGAGCAACGACGGATCGGCCACCGCTGGAACCTCCGGCAGCTAACGGCCCAACGCAACCTCTGGAAGACCACCGAACTTCTCCCCCTGCTCAAAGCCCGGAGCATCAACCTTTCCACGCCCAAGTCCACCGCCTCGTGACCGGAACACCCGAGCGCATTCCCGCCCAGACCTTCGCAGCAGTCTGCGAGATCCTCGAATGCACGCCCAACGACCTGTTTGAACCCTTCGTACAGATGCGCGCCGCCAAGACCGCCAACGCCTCAAAACGGCCAGAAGACCCGGGAGTTACACCTGGCGCGCCGCTCCCCCGCCGGCTCCGCGTTCTGCCACCGGACGAAGATGACTAGGCCCCGTAAAGCCGGCGACACCGCACAGTGGCCGGAAACCTACGCCCGCTGCGCCCAACACCACAAGATCGCTGTCCGTTGGCCCGACGGCGGAATCTGCGGCTACTGCTACCAGCAAGCAAAAAGAACCCGCGGCACCTGCGCCTGCGGCCACGAAGGCGTGCTCCGTGGCCGCGTCGACACCCTACCAGCCTGCCGCAAATGCTCCAGGGTCCGCCTCAACGTCGACTGCATCGGATCCGGCAAAGAAGACGAACTCCACTCCGGCAACCGCCGCTGGTCATGCATCCCTGCCATGACCGTCGACCGGATTCTTAGCCCACCGGACAACCAGCCGCCTTCCCCGGACTCCAGACAGTTGGCACCGCTCTGAAGTCCATGAAACGCGCCAACAGCGGACTCACCTGCATCCAGCAGCCACACGTCACCGAGTTCCTCCAACAACTCGCGATCGAGCCTGTGATCACCCATGCCGGCCCCGACGAACTGCCGGCATCGCGCACCCCCGAATACGTCCGCGGCCTACTGGTCGAACACAATGCACTGCCGCGACGCGATGAACTCAGCACTAGTTCAGCGCCTGGGCCGAGCAGGCCCTCGACCGGATCACCAGCCCGAGCCACCGCGACACCACCCGCGGATACATCCGCTGGCACCACCAGCGCCGCATGAACCAGATGGACGAAGTCACCCGAGGAACGTTCCTGCGGACCAAACAAGCAGTCACTGTCGCCATCTAACCGCGAAACTGGCTGACCGAACAAGGCATCGAACTGGCCGGAGTGAATCAAGCACACCTGGGCCGATGACAGGCTGAAGGCCCCACGACACGAGGCATCGCGTCAGGCTTCCTGGACTGGGCAATCAGGACCAACCTCATCGACCCGTCCCTGAAACTGCAGCCCCACCGCCGCGGCACCAGCCCGCGGCTCGATGCCGCCAGCCAAACCGAACTCGTCACCAATCTCAGCCACGGCCGACACGAACCCTAGACACCGCGCCGCAGCCATCCTCATCCTGGTCTTCGGCCAACAAGTCGCCGACATCGTCCAACTAACTTGGGGCAACGTCACCGTGACAAAGGACCTCGTCAGCATCACCCTCGGAACCGTCGAAATCGCACTTACGGCACCGCTTGATGAGCCCTGGCGCGAACTCGCAGCCACGCCAACCCATCAGCAGACAGCAGCCCACCCCAACAGCAACTGGGTATTCCGAGGAGGCTTACCAGGCCAGCACCTCCAGGCGTCAACCCTCACGGAGCAGCTCAGCGCTTCGTTCAGCAGCAGGGCGGCGAGACTCGGAACCCTCCACGAACTCACCAAATTCGCCCCCGTGGCAATCATCGCCGAAGCCCTTGGCTACTCCCCAGCCACAATTGATCGCCACGCACTGGCGGCATCGGCAAACTACCTGGATACGTGTCGGCTCTGACACAATCACTCCCCGCTCAGAATTTACCCGTGGGCCACTAGATATCGAGTAGCGAAGGATCCTCCTACATGTCCTCGTATCCGGGCGCCACGAGGAATCGGGTTCCCGGTGGTAGATGCATCAGGTGGACAATCTCCGGGCATTGCTCCAAGAGATGAGACGCGTGCCATGGCTGGAAAAAGTCATCATCTGCCAAAAGTTCGCCCGTCCAGACGTACCAACCACTTGTGCCATCAGCGGGTAGGTGACGAAGCCCGTGCACGGGCCAATCCCAGTCGCTCGAGACTAGGGATCTTGACGCACGAGCACGTCATCCTTTTCAATTGCCGGCATAATGCCATTCTTCCCTGAAACCATGGCCGCAGGCGGAATCTACTCGTCCCACATCAACACGTCCCGCGACCGTCACCGACAGATGATACGCCCCCGGGACGAGTAACCCTCGGCTTAATCGAGGAGTCGGCGGCCGCCCTGACGCCCCGCCGGCGCATCGCCCTCGTGGAGGCCCCTGTGCTTTTCGCTGACCCCAAGAACCGGCCTCTCCACGAAGGAGTCGTACAACCGGGAGGCTCGTCGGGCTACTCGGGGAGACCGGTGCAGCCCTGTGCGCCCTGGAAAGGGAAACAACTTGAAATTAAGCCGAGATCTCATAGCTCCGCTCCGGCTTTGCAGCTTGTCCTAGCAATCTTATTGAGCCGCTGAGCACCGTGTTCTGTTACGCCACTTGCCAGCATTAACACGAGATACAAGCCCTTTTACCTGTGCACCCGCAGGTCGGCGTTTGATACGGGCGGCGAGTGGCCGAAAACGCACTGATTCTGGGCGTCAGCACTGGTTGCCAACCTTCGACCTGCGTAGGTCTATATGCCTCCGGGCGGCAACGCGGTGTCGAAGCGCAATCCACTAGATCCTTCCCCTTGTCCAATTCGGACACGGCGGCCCATCCACAATACTGTCCCGCCGCCCGCAGTACGGGCCAGCTGAAATGTCTTGGTTACGACCGCACCCTCGCGCGGCACCTCCGCCTCTGCAATCTGGAGACGGTCTGTGGCACGGTTCACCGCCGGATCAGATAACAGTACCGTTCCCATTGGATGGACCAGCCGAACAGATCCGTCGGGTGGGAACTGCAGCATGGGCCTTCGCTCCAACACATGGTTCGAGGTTGGATTTTGCGGTTCACTGCGCACTGGCACCAAGGGGATCCAGTTTTCGGGCACAGGGGTCATCAGGCGGTAGACGATCCTCGCGTCGCCCAAATCTTCAGGTTCCGGCTGGGGCAACGACACTCTTGCTGCCTGTCTAGAACGCGACACCGGTTCCCCAGAGCCCCACCCCGGTACGATCCGTTCCACTGCCCAGACGATATTTGCCATCTCGTCCCGAAACAGTGCTACTTCTTCTAAGGGCTGTCCTTCCAGAACCTTCGGGGCCGTTGGTTGCAGCACAAACATTCTGGACAGGCGGGAGTTGTCTGTGAGGGGGGTCGACCGGAAGGCTGCCCACCCCGGGTTGGTCGACTCGGCGGCCGGATCTACTTCCACTTGGACGGCAAAGGTGTCGTATACGGAGAGACGGTCCACCCGAGTCACAGTGCCGTAGGCCAGCTTGAGCGGCACTTGGAACCAGTCGACGCTGAAGGCCAGCGCAAATTCGGCGACGGCAAGCCGTACCAGGTCAGTTCGGCCCGCTTGGACACCTCCTAAGTAGACCGCAGAGTCCTCAAACCCAAAGAGCCGGTTGCTGGGCATGCCAGCAAACTGTACGGGCGCTGGCAGGGTCGTGTCCCGGATCTGTACGGGTGCAGGAGGGGCTCCAGGCAGATCGGGCTGACCGGGTACCGAATCTGACAAGTTTCCTTCACGCAGGTCACCATGAAACCAATCCAAGGCGCCGCCTGTGTACTCATCCATGGCAAGCACCACTGGCCCGTCGCTGAAATCAGCTTGGACGCCGAAGCTGTACTCTAGGCGGTGCGGATTCCAGGACGACCCCGTCCCGGCAGCGAACATCGAAATTGCCCAATTCCGCCAATCCGCTACAAGGGGCAGGGCAGCTGCTGTTGCATTGACGGCTGGGGGCAGCCCGGACAGGCCGCCCGAACCGTCGTCGAACGAATCCAAGGCGGACAGCACCGCGGCACCATCGGGGACCCGTCCGGCGGCAAGGCGCAGGCGGGCATCTCCAGCCGGATCCTCGGGCGCGCCGTCTGGTGTCGCAGGTGGAGGAAATTCTTCGATGAAGGCGTCAGCAGCCTCATGCAGACCAGCGCCGCGCAGCAGCCGCGTGAGGTGCAATCCCCATTGGGTTCTAAGCCGGAGGGCCAGCACTGGCGGGACTTCTGCCTCGGCGCACACCTCCAAAGGCATTGATGGCTCCCCTTGAGCCGGTAGCCGGACTGTGACAGTGCCGGGCGAGTCCCGCTCGGTGCCGGAGCGGAACTGGCTTAGCGGGGCGGATTCCGCTTCGACAGTGGCCCGGACGGGTGATCCCGCATCCTCACCGTGCAGCTCGTCGAACTGCCATTGGCGCCCGAGCATCCATAGTGGATCGGCGACGTGCGCCTGTGCCCCGGGCAGCAGGTCTCCGCTGGTGAGGGTTAGGGGCTCCAGCCGGGACCAGCTGGGAATCGCAGGCTCGGCCCGCCACTTCAGGAGATTGGCATCAACGGTGGCCCGTACGTCGTTCCAGTCCGGCATGTTCACTGGCATGCTATTTCACCATCTTCCCAAGAATATGGTCGCGCACTAGGCCGCCGGCTTTCATCTTGGCAACTTGCTCCAACAGTTCGCGCAGCCGGATGCCTGGTACATCGCGGGTGTAATTGTCGGGGAGAAAGAGTGCGGGAAGGAAGGTGGCAAAAGAGGCCAGCTCCTTACTCCCCAAGGTCCTCAACTGGGCCAGGTCCATCGCCTCATGAATGGAATCGGCCAGCATTCCCAGATCCCAGGGTCCGGGCAAGGGCTCTGGATGAACCGCCAACAGCATGGCTTGTGGCGCCCTCGCCCCCGGTGCATCGTAATGGAAGGCCACGGATGTGATCTCCTTCTCCGCCGGGATGGACTCTGTCCACGCATCAACCATCAGGCCGGCACCGCCAGCGGCAGCGTCCATGCCGTCTGGTGCATGGAGCACCACTCCCACCGCTCCATGCGCAGGCGCCGGGCCTGCGTCGAATGGCAGTCCGATCCATCGTGAACCCTGCCTGTGGGGAAGCTGCACTAGAGACAATTGGGCTGTCACATTGGAGCCGCCGGCCTCTGCGTGGACCAACAGTGCGGCGAGTGGGTCCAGAGCTGGACGGACCAGGGCCGCGCGATGCAGCCACGTCAGGAGCGCTGTTGGTTCCGATCCGGTGAGGGCCGACCGATCGGACAGGGACGCCGCCAATGGCAAGGGGTCAATAAACCGGAGCACCGGCAAGAAGGGCTGTCCATTGCCCAGTAGCATCCTGACCACGCCTCTAGCCCGCAGCAACTGGGCCGGTTCCGTCTCTGGCTGTGGGGACGCAGGTGACGCGGAACCCGCAGCCGGCGGCGCCCCCAGGGACGCAGCGCCATAGGGGGCCGAGGGGGTGCTTCCAGCCACACCGCTTTGCGCGCTGCTCGCCAGGATTTCTTCGTCCGATGCCCCAAGGATCGCGTCCGCGGCGGCTAGGGCCGCCGTCATGCGCTCCAAGATAATTTGGGCACGCGCCGCTAAGTTCAACTGAGCGGAATCAGGACCGTCCTCCGGCTGCGGGAGTGCATCCGGGCCGGCCATGACCATGACATCCGTCAGCGCGGCTGCTACTGCGCGATATTCGGTGGAATCCGGTGTGCCCCCCACCGGAATCTCCGCGGGGACAACGGCCCGCAGCGCAGCCAGCGCATCGGCCAACGTGTGGATCAAACCGCTGGCGGCTTCCCTGACCCGGTCTGCCCGGTCGGCCGCCTCGTCGCCGTCCACGGCGGCCGCCGAGGTCTGTGCTCCGGCAGAAACGTCTGAGGCCGAGGTCAGGTCGGCGGGTTTGAGGGGTGCCGCGTCAACAACGTCGGCCGCCCAGCCTGCCAGATCAAGCAAAAGGGCCATGCTGGGGGCAAGGATCTCCAGCCGGTCAGTAGCCAAGGGCTCAAGCTGCCCTGCCTTCACCTGGGCACGGAACGCTGCACTAAACCTGAGTTCCAGCTCGCTCGGCTGGCCCACTCCCGGGCGGCGGGCTGCCAACACCGTCGCCAAGGCACTCAAGCCCAGCTCGTCCAAGCCTACGGCCTGAAGTGGGATGGACAGGGGTAAGCCGACCGCTTCCGCCGGGGGACGGATCAGTTGGGCCTGGATCCGCCATTGGGAGGGTCGTCCCAGCACCCTACCCAGCCAGCGGTCTAGGCGAGGCTCCGCGATCGACACCAGATCTTCGGGCCAACCTGACCCGGGTGTGGTGCCATCGGTGGGAAGCCAAACACCTGTGCGGTGGAGAACCTGCGGACCGCTCCGGTCCGTCGATACGAACTCGGGTTGGGGTGGGCGCCCCTGCCGGTCATGGGCGGCCAAGGCCGCCGCCGAACGATCCAGGTTTCCGGCGGTTGCCTGGTGCACAGACTCGGCCACCAACACATCGCTTATCGCATCTGCAAGCGCCGCAAGGTCATCAAGGACGGCGCCCACGGCAGTGCGGTCCGCCGCTGTTACCTGGGCATCAGCCAAAAGGCCTGCACCGTCGGTGGACCACCGCGCGAGCAAGGCTACACCGTCGACCACGTCCCGGGCAGCAATTTTTTCCACGGGCTCCTGCTCCCCCGGGCCGTCCGGTGCATCGCTGCGGAGCGGGCAGGCCAACCGCAAGGGCAGAATCCACTGTGCAAGCCGCACATCTCGGTCCTGCAATGACCGCTCAAAACGGTAGCCTAGCAGGGCGGCCAGACGCTGCCCCGCGGCGATGCCGTCGATGACAGCCAAGGCTTGACGAACCCGCTTCGAAGACAAGTCGAGATCGAACACCTTTCCGTCCTCTCCGCGGTGCGACTGCCTGGCGCTGCGCATCACCGCCAGGGAAGCCGCCTGCGCTAGTGAGGGGGCATGGACAAAGCCCATGCTTTCGGGCGTGGTGCCATCGGGGTGCAGGTCCTCCACTACGCCCCATCCACCCACGTGCAGGCCAGCGGGCTTCCCCTCCCTGTTGGTTGCGAGCCGGTCAGCGGCCAGCGACGTGATCCAGGCATCGAGCCGGGTCGAGTACAGGTCAAGTGTCCCTCGGAAGGCCCACTCCAACTGGTCGGCGGGAGCCTCCTGCAGGTTCGTGACGTCGGTGGCAAAGCGTGCAAGTGTATGCAGGGGGTCGGCAGGGGCCGCCCCTACTACGTCCAGTTTGCCTAGTTGACTGCGAAGTCTTGCCGCCACCAAACCGGAAATGCTCTGCTGCCCCGTCAGGGCCGGAATTACCGTGGCTGCGAATTCCGCAGGCGTGGTCGGGACTGGAACGCTTGACCCTGGCGCGGCCGGTGCAACAGCTGTGGATTCGACCCGAAGCGTGTAGGGGATCTTGTCGGAAGTCCGATTGATATAGTTCAAAAACTCTTTTGAAAGGCCCAACCCCTGCGAGCCGTCCCTGATGACTGATGCTCCCGCCGCATCTAGTTCACGGACTGCAGCATAGGCCAGGAACGCCTCCAACAACGCCACGGAGTTGGTGCGGCCGTCCAACAGCGTTCGGCCATCATCGCGCGAAATCAACGCCAGTAGTTCCGCCAAGTAGCCGGTGCCGACGGCTTTTGGATCTTCGGGCGTGGGTTCGGGGCGCAGGACCATAGGGACGTCTAGCGGATGGTCGCGGTCATCATGGGTCAGCTCAGACAAGAGCGTGAGCTCATAGCACTGCAGCTGCGCAAGGATTGTGGCTGTGATATCCCGCTGAAAGGCAGCCAAGCGATCCCAATAGACGCTCATGTACCGCCGGTGGACCGGCCCAATAAGCTGCCGAAACGTCAGCGACCAGGGCACCGGTGTTCGCTGCAGAAGAGCCAAGAAGGTGTTATCAACGTCCTCTCGACTGGAAATGTGTGCCAGCCGGGGAACCTGTGTCACGAGCGGTTCGGCGAGGGTACGGAACGCCTCACTGACCCGATGGATGCCTGCGGCAGCCCGTCGGCCTTGGCCAGGATTGTATCTGGCGCGAGCTACCACCGGCAGCACACCGTAGGGCTGTGCTCCTATGCGAAGGGTTGGAATGGGTCCCGAGGCCCGGAGGTAGCTACGCGCGTGGTTACGCAATGCGGCATTCAACTCCGGGTCCTTGGCCACCGGGTCCAGCATCTCCGTGAGGTAGTACCCCGCAGTGGCCGGCCATAGTGCATCCACGAGTGCGCTGTGCCATGCCTGCTCCCGTAGCGCCGCACCCGGGATGGCGGACAGGGCCTGTTCCGGCAGACCAAGGGCTGCTGCCGTGACTGCCGCCGCTGAACCGGGCGGCAGCTGAGCCGGTACCTTGTGCGGTGCGTAGGCCCGTGCCGCGGTCCCCACCGAAGTCGAAAATCCACTGCGGTCCGTACTGCTGGAGTTCGTTGGGACGCCTTGGGGGATGAATGCCAGTTGCCCTTCGTCAGCTAGCGAAGCCAGATGGTCTTGGACGGCTTCCGCCGCCTGTGCCGGATCCAACGTCCAGTCCACGCCAAGGGCAATTAACCGGTCTACTCCATCGGCAAGTCGGACACCCGCCACAACGTTATTTTGTGTGACCGTTACCAACATGCCGTCCTCTTCGGCCTTTGTTGGATCGTGGAGCCACCGAAGGCCCGGTTCATCCGGGATGCCTCCGGTTTCGCCAGGCTTACCCGGATCCGGAGAGGGGCCAGCGGCCAAGCTGTCCGGAACTGCGGATCCCCAGACCCGGAAGATCTCCTTGTGGACACCTTTGGGATTGCGTCGGAAACCCAGAACGCACCAGCGGTCCGGCAGGAGCGTGGCCCGGGCCGCCTCGCTAAATTCCTGTGCCCTGCGTGGCAGTCCATCCCACTGAGGTAGTGGGCTGTTGTCATCGGCTGGTTCACCGAGATTTTTGGGCGGGTAGGTCCGCACAAGAAATGCGGCCCGGCCCGGACGGAAACGGCGGCATAGCTCCGACCAGGCTTCATCGGCCAGCCGGTCACCAGCCTCACTGCCGCCGGGCTCCGCCGACGTGGCACGTTCCGGCCACCGGTGGGTCCAGTACCAGCGCAGCCCGGCCTCCTCGTCCGCCGTTAACGCCAAGTCATGGGCAGTTATGTGCGCCTGGTCTGGAAAGATGCGTACTTTGAGCGTCTTGTTGGAATCAAAGAACCGGGTCTCGAGACGCACAGGCAGCATGAGTACCGGGTGCTCCCCGGAAAGAGAGCCCACCGCGGTTTCCGGGGACACCAACCCCAGCAATTCCTCCGAGAGCCTGCCGACCTCTGCTATTGCCCGATGCCGGGCCTCCTGTGCTGCCATCTTTTCGCTCGATAGACGAGCGATGAGGTCTTCTGCGGCCATGATGGCACCCAGATCGCCACGGTTCTGGGCAAGGACGAGATCTGTACGGGCCTCGGACAGTTCCACGGCCGTGGCGCGAACACGCTCCGCTTGCACTCTTACGATTGCCCGCGCGGCCGTGATGCTTGTGAGGTCCAACTCAGGCATGGTGTTCTCCCGAATTATCGTTGGGCGGGCAGAGGCTTGACGAGGTGCTTTGCATGGACGAACAGGGCAAAGGGTTTTTGGAAGAGGGTCTCTGCCATGCGGTCGGCCGCAATGGCGGACGGGTTGAGGGCAAGCGTGCTGAACTTGTCCCGGCCGAGGTATCCGCCCGGATCAACACCCGTGTCCGCCCAAGCCTTTGCTGCGGGAGCTGTTCCACGACTTTTCGTCTCGTCCAGACCAAAGCGCGGCTCTGTTACCGGCTCCATCAGGGCGAAGAACCAACCGGAACCCGCGGCGAGATCGGTGTCCACCAGTTCGAATCCGAAGAAGGAAACATCGGGCATAATTCCGCCAGCAAACACCGGATGGAGGACGTCCGCTGGATCACGACTTGGTTCACGCTGTCCCTTTGCCCGCACTGCGACAACAATCGTGTTGGGGTAGCGGCGGAGCAGTTCTCCGCGCAATATGAGCACTAGATTTCCACGTTTATCGACGCTTTGCTGCGCCAAAGACCCGCCGCGCCAGCCATGGATCGGGGGAATATCCTCTTTTCCGTCCAATCGCGCCCAGAACTGGCGGAAGGGAGTGCCGCGGCAGTCAGTGGGATAGCGGCGCCAGAGTAGTTCCCGGTTGGTTTCATGGTTGAGCCCGGCCATAAAGGCGCTTATGAAACGCGGGTTAGTTTCCAACAGACTGACTGAGTCCGGCGGGATTTCATCGATGCCGGGGCAGAACCTTGTCCTGTCGTATTTTGTCAGGTACCGGTAGGCCGGCACGGGGAATGTGGGATAGGCCATGATGCGGTCAACGGACGGAGTTACCCACCATCCGAGTCTTTCCTTCAGAACGGTACGAGCCAGGTCCAAGTCTGTCAGGTCCCCGACGGCGACGCCCCCCAGCGACACCAAGGCATCCCGGCGTAGGGGCTGTGAGATCGACGGATCCAGCCGGTGCCGCACGGCAGCAGCGGTTCCGGTCAGATCGAAGGGAACCAATGTGGCGGTCGGTGACGGCAGGCCCAGCACCGTATTCAGAAGCGCGGCTTCGGCGGCAAGGCTGAAACGGTTGATGACTTCGACACTGGTGAGCAGCGGTGGAGCGACAACAACCCGTGGCCCCTCCTGCCCGCCTGCGGCCGCACCTTCCGGTGTTGCGACAATCGGTGCTGGCGTCGCCACTGGTCCCGGAATGGGCCCAGGCACACCGACCGAGCCCCTCACTCTGTCGGTACTGTCCCGGCCCGTTGGCAGCACCAAGCCTGCCGGATTAACTGCTAGGCCCGGTGCCACACGCACGCCAGCCCCGGAGGTGCGAACATTCGCTGATGCCGGATCCACGCTGCCCGGGCCGGAGACCAGCGGCAAGTTGTCGAGGTTGGGGGCCGCGGGCATGGCTGACATCCGCAACACCCCGGCTGGCAGCCGCGCCAACACCGCGCCCAGGTCAGCGCCTGCAAGGTTCGAGTCGACTCTGGCAACGGGGGTGTTCCGCTGCCCGCTTGGGGTGCGGACGACCAATATCCCTCCGTGGTCGAGATCCAGCACGCCCACCGAGACCGGCGAACCGGGGCGCACCAACGCAGCCGTGTGTGCCGCCAACTGCGGTCCCTCCAGCACCAGCCCCACGCCGGCACCGCCGTTCGGCTGTCCCACGTGAGCCTCGGACGCGACAAACAACGCATCGATCATGCTGCCGGTGGAGATTGCGGAGACGGTCGTCACGTCCACGGTTGCGCCGGCGGACATAGCAGTTAGAACCTCCCGCTGGCCTGCGGCGGACAGCTCACGCAGGGCATCTATATGGGACTGGCCCAACAGTCCCGTTTCGGCCAGCCCCGGCCGAGGACCAAGCCGCTCCGCGCCCTGTGGAACCGCTGTGGTCGCTAAAGCCGAAGCAGAGGCCGCCAATTGTGTTGTGGCCGCTTGTCCGACGACGGCAGCCAACCCAATCGGCGCAAGGTCGGACACGCCGACGAATGCCTCTGCCGGCACCCCCGTCAACGCGGGTCGGGCAAAACGGGTGGGATCGACGTCAGTCCGCCCCTTCGCTAGCGACGCCACCAGTCCCATGCGCAATTGCGACACAGGAGTTCCGAGCCTCCGTGCCGCCCTGGATGCGGCACGGCCTGACGGTGCCAGTGCGCGCCGGAGACCGGCGTCGAGCACAGCATCAGGCAGCGAGGATTCCGCCACTTGCAATGCCAGGCTCTTGCCAGCGACAGGGGTGCGCGGCGCCATTGGGGCCACCAGCTCCAGCAACCGGTCTGCTCCCATGGGCTCCAGATGGCGTTTGTGGAAGGAGAGGGCCACCATCTGTGCCAGAGCGGCCCGCTGAAGGGCTGCCTCGGCCGTCAATACGTCCCCTACCTGGCGCCAAGCGGCATGGGCAATCTCCTCCTGGTTTGCCCGCACACATTCGGCTGCGAGCCCGGCGGCAACCCGCGGCCGCGGGTCCAGGTTAAGCTCCCGGAACCAGGGAGGATCCTCCGGCTTGACCTGCCAGCGGCGGATGTGGCTGGAGCCATAAATTGGAGGCCCGACGGGTTGGTGTGAAGCATCTACCAGCTGCTGGCCATCGATCACCCCGTCGGCAGCATCAACCAGGGTACGACTCAGCTGAGCCAATCCGTCGGCCAATGCCGAGGGCACCTGCGCCAGCGTTCCATCCGCCCCAGCCAATGCCCGCAGGGCACCGTCCATAGCCATGTGCCGCGGCTGCTCCGGCGGCACCCGCACTGCGGGGGACGCCTCTCCAACGTGCATCGGTACATACCCCACCGTATTGGCAACCCTGTATGGCTTGATCCGTTGGGCGAGCGATTCGAAGTCACCCTCGAGGCCGGTCTGAAACTCCCAGTGGAAATACACGGGCAAGGTAACTGTGTCCTGGTCTGTCCATGCAGGGCCCAAGGGAGCGTCTGCGGCAGGCTTTCCGCCGAGGCCGCGGGCAACACCTGCATCAAATGCGGGCACCAAAGCGGCAATCCAACGGCGGTTTGGGGCCAGTCGGCGGGGGCAGACTAACCGCGCAACGTTGCGGTCCGGCTGCTGGCCCAAAGTCGTCGCCACATCGATCGATCCACCGTCCGGTTCTACCAACTGAACATGCGACCAGGCCCAGGAATCTGCCAGATTTGGTAGTTCCGCCTTAGCTCCTGATTCAATTCGCAGCTGCGGCAGCGGCGCCCCCGTAGGCAAGGTGATGCCCACGCCGGCCCGGTCCTCCACAACCACTAGAACCAACCATGGCGCCAATTGATTGGTCGAGGGCACCCCGTAGGGCGTGAACAGCCACGGAAGCTCCGGGGCATCCAGATCCACGGCCGCCAAATAGTTGGGCTCGGCATTGGTGGTGTGCGCACGGGGCGAAACCCTCACAATCTGGTTGGGATCTAGACCGATCACATCTCCGGGGCCGTGCAACATGGCATTGGTCCGGGCATCTCCGGCGCCGGCCACTGACACCGTGACCGCCACCTTTACCCGCTGGGAGCGGGCACCCTGTGGATTGTCCGGCTCCGCGGGGATTGCCGCAGACAGCCCGCGGCGCGCCCATGGCAGGAAGCGGTAAACCGTATCGGCCATCTCAGAGACCTCCCAGTTCAAAAGCCTCGACGACGACGGCGCCCGCAGCGGCCGCGCGGAACTCCGCTACGGCTGTCGATCCTGCCACGGACGGCAGCAGCGACGCCACGTGCTCCAAAGTCTTTGGATGGACCAGCATCAACGGAGCATCGTGGAGCACCGTAGCGCCCCCGACCGGCCCTCCGGCGGCGAGCGACGCCTCATGTGCTCTAGGGGATTGGGATGCAGCGCCCAAGGCGACATGGACCTGAAGGAGTCTGCTGTCCAAGGTGAGCACCGGGGTGGCCAGTGCATACAGCGTCCATGGAAAGCGAGAAATAGTGCTTTCCGGCTCCAGGATCTTTTCCTCATACGTAGCTGCCACTGTCCTGCTAGTTCCTGCGACGGCATAAGCGGAGGTGCCCACGCTGACACCGCACGGGAATCTCTCGAAGGAGTGGCCGCCCAAGCGCTCGTCCTCGCTCAGGTCCATGTATTGGCCGCGTGCAAAATGATCCAGCACAGGTTCACGGGCCGCCGTCGGTACGTCGCCCACCAAAACGGCGGCGACGGCGAAGGCCACCGTTCCTTCAGTCAGCTTCTTTGTGCCTATCCTGTCAATGGGCACCTCAAAGGGAACAACCCGCTGGCGCACGGTTAGCCGCCCGAGCGGGTGAGCGAGTGGTAGTGTGATCCCTTCCACGGCGGCCAAGGTAACCAGGGCGTCTCCGCCCACTGGCGCTTCGGGCAACAACCGTTGCGGATCACGCAGCTCCTGGAGCATCAACGCAGAGGCACTGATGCTGCCTGAGTCAACCGCAGGTGCGCTGCCCCATTTCTCATCGAACGGGACGCTAACATCCCAGAAAAGGATGGAGAAGCCGAACTCGCCCTTTGCCCGCCACTCGCCGGGGCCCTCGAGCTGCATCTTCACCGTAACGGAGCAGAGGGACTCACCAAAGGCCTCCACGCTGACTTTAAAGTCAACCCCCACCATAAAGCGGAATCTGGGGGCCAGATAGAGCATCGCATCAAATGCCAGCCATCCCTCGATGGCTGCAACGTCGAAGTCTGCCTTGAGGCTGATCTTGAATCCCGCCTGCACGGAATTGCTGGTGATGGCAAAGTAGTTTTCGCAGCGCAGATGGATAGGGCCGATGCCAAAGGACACAGCGAGCCTCTCCAGCTCGTGAGGCACGCCGGGGGGGAATTCTTTGAAAGCCGGGTGGAATCCTCCGGCCGATAAAACAAACGACGGATCGTCGCCAAAATGCATGGCCAGGAGCAGTTCTCCGGATAGGTTCAACGTGGCGAACCCCTCAATCCCGACAAAGGAATCCCGCAGCCGGGCCCGGATCATAAGAAACTTTTCTTCGACGTCGTAGAAGCCGACAACGTCGATCAACAGCTTCAGAATCGCCGGCGCGCCGGTGGCCTTGGGAGGCAGTTGGGCCAGCAGCTGACCGACAAGAACCACCTTGCTCACTGCCAACGGTTTGTCTCCGGCTAGGGCATTCCGCACCTCGAAGATCAGTCCCAGCCGCACGTAGACAATAGGCGGCTCGCTGAACGACAGTTCAAGCATCGGGCCGATCAACAGCGAGTCCGGTTCAACCGGGAACAGCTGCTTATACCGGTTTATGATTCGCGGCGCATCAGCAACGGGATTATTCGGGAAGAGGACATCGTCCAGAACACCCGATTTCATGCCGGCCGTGAGGGCTTCCAGATCCACCCGGTGGTGCAGCCCAATGAGGCCGCCGATGCCCGTGAGGAAGATGCCAAATGCAATGTGCACGGAAAACTGGCCGTAAATCATTAGCAGGAGGGAGTAGCCCTCGCTGCCATCGGCGCGCCTTGTGCTGATCAGGCAGATAGCTTTGACGCTGAAGACGCCGACAATCGTCAGCTCCAGCGCCCCGGCATATTCCCCGCGTTGCGCATCAATAAATAGGTATCCACCGCCCTTGACCGCGCCGGCGTCGAGCCGCAGCCCAATCCCCTTGGGCGGAAGGAAACGGACTGTCTCACCGAAGTCGGCCCCATCTTTGAATGAAGTGATGTCCGCCCCCAGTCCCAACTGGTCAACTGAGGCCTGAAAGGGGCCCAGTTTGACACCGAAGCCGCCGCGTAGCTCCAGTCTAACCCGGTCAGACAGGACCACCTCGAGCTGGAAATACTGGACAGTGAAGACACCATAGAGTGTGGCTGCAACGGGAAGATTGACTTTCAGTCCGGAACCGCCCTCGAAACGGACGCCACCCTTAGTGTCCATGATGAGACCCAGGTCGAAAGGCACCTCGATGTTACCGCCAGGCAAATTCTGCAGGAATCCATCGCCCTCCCCGAGGGACACCACAAGTTTGCCCTTGCGTGCCCCAATGCGAAATCCGGCGTGGTCCGGGCCAATCTCCAGCCCCCACACCACGGACCCAACTTCAAGGCGCGTTCCGTTGCTGGTGCCCAGCACAAAGGCCGGCAGTCCCCCGTCGTTTGGCTTCGGTTCGGCCCGCAGGGATAGTGACGGGGAGAATCCGCCCAGCGCACGCGGCGATCCGGCACCGACGTAGACGGTAAACGCGCCACGGGCCCCGCCGTCAAAGGTATAGACGGTTTTTTTCCCCTCGTATACAAGTTGCAACGCCGCCCCCAGTGAGACCACCACACCGGGGCCGCCATGCTCGGCAGGCACGCCGATCAGTGTCAGCACGGGTTGGGCAGGCAGATCTGGGATGATGAACTTGATGCTTAAGGACCGGGCAGCAATAGACACTGTGTCCGGTGAATCGCCCGGCTCAGGATCCCAGCCATAAGCGGCGTCTATCCGCCCGCCGACTGTGGTGACGGCACTGTCCAAGCCCACTACCGTGGTGCCTGCCAGAAAGGACAGCCGATCGATCACATCCGTGGAATCGGCGGGCACCTTTCCTTCGAACAACCGCACCAGGGGTCCCAGATCCAGTTGATTAAGGGCTTCCTCATCCTCCGTGGCCAAGCCCACCAGACTGACCAGCCCGTAGCCCGCCGGATTGCGGGCTTGCAGCGAGTCGATGGCAAAGGTCTTGAACATCAGCCATAACACATCTATGCCTGTCACGCCGTCGGTTTTGACGGCGTCCGCGAAGGTAAGACCCGTGTCCACCAGAGCTTTTACCTCGGCGATCGTGGCGGCCAAAGCCGCCTTGTCCACATCCTGTTTGGCGACAAATTCCTGAATCTTTGCAGTCGTGGCAGGATCCACCTTTTTTGGCGTCGGCGGCGCAGAAGAATCAAGTCCCAGATCGGCAAGAATTTGAGCCGACAGTGCCGGATCGCTGAAAGTCTCCTCAAGCCAATCGATCAGTTCTTTAACGAGATTCGCGATTTTTTGGAAAAGATTCGGCTTTTTATCCTCGGCCACGACTGTCACTCCCCTGCAGTTAAAACCGGCGGTGCACCGGCAGCGGGACGGGAAAATTCCAGACTGTGGTTAGTGAACGGGGAGCCGGTCGTTCCATCACCCACCGGGGAGAATATTGCGTGTGTGGCCCGGTGTTCCCCATTGCCCGAATCAGCAAAGGAGACGATCCCGATATTGCTGCCAAAGACCATGAGGCGGACAGCTTCGGTGTTTGAGATAAGCAGCTGCTGGTGCGCTGCCGCCACCTGCGCATACACACCGATCGGGTCGGCGGGGTCCCAACCGGGAAGCGTGGCCGGTACAGGCGCACCCACTCCTCTCTCCACGGCAGGTCTTTCGTCGCGGATTACTGAAATTCGGTACCGCACATCCGGAGGTTTTGCCCCGTCCAGGGTCGTGCCCGCCGGCCAACCGCCTGCGGGCACGTATATCGGCTCACGCCGCAGCCTGGCCCTTCGTCCGGGCCGCATGCTGGCCCCCGGTGCCAAGAGAATCCCATGGTTCTTCTCCCAGCCCAAACGCTCAAACGGGACGCCCTGCAACAGGCGTTGGGCCGACCGCGTCCCGCGCAGGACCGCCCGCATTTTCGCGGGCCATTCGTTCTTGGCTGCGCTGGACGTGCACTGAAGTATGCGGCTGTCGCAAGCGTCGTCGCCCTTGGTCCATACATCCGCAACCAAACTGGAGGCAAAGTGGACATCGCCACTGAGGACTACCACGCGCGGGTAGGTGGCCAACCGCCTCAGGAACGTGTTGAAGGTGCCTTCATGAGCACCCCAGCCTTCAATGTCGTAAGCTTCGGTTCCCGTCAGCGCCGGTGAAGGATTGGCGGGGTCGAAGGCCTCTGTCCTGACCATGTGGGTTTTCAGGTCAAACACCGCAGCCGATGCGGGTTGGGCTAATGCCTCGAATAGCCGAGGAAAGAGTACGGGCACGGGCGAGACGACAACCAGCAATTCCCTGCCGTCTGTCATGGGACCAGCGGGCAACATCGCATCCAGGGCCGTGCCAACCAGTTTCGGTGGGCTGTGGCGTGTGGTGGAGTCATAAGTGCGGCGCGTGCGGCTGTCCAGCACATTAACCCTGTGGCGCGGACCATCAACTGTGTAGTGAAAATTCACTGCTGGAACCGCCGTTGGCGACGTCAGTCCCAGCAATCCGTCGACCTCGTTCTCGTGCGGTGTCGTGGGAGCGGAGCCATCGCCAACCAGAGCCTCCAGCTTTCCGTGGAGCGTGAATTCGGGCGTGGGAGGGGGCTGCACAGCCACCACCGGTGGGTCAGCCCATTTCTCCGGGGTGTTTCCCTGTGCCTGCATGATGGCATACGCAAGCAAGCCGTTGCGGACAATGGCCCGGCCCAATGGCGATGTAAGCACCCTGGTCCGCCACGGTGCGGAAATGTACCAGTCATCGGTGATCTCATGATCATCAAAGATCATGTAGGTGGAACAGTTGGCCAACGCTCGTGCCACCTTCCCCACCGATTGCGCGAAGGCGAGCACCGCCGCACGGTCCGACTCAATCGTGGAAGCGCCACGGGCCTTAGCGGCAGCCTCATGCTCCTTCCAACCGTCGATCCCGAGTGGCGTCGCCTCATAGTCCGTCAGGTGATTTGCATCCCGGGTCGCTTTGCTGATTTCGGTCATTAGACTTTCAGGCATCGGGAGCTCCCGCCAGACACGCGGGCTCCAAACGGCCAAATACATGGCTGCATATTCACCGAAGCCCAGCAAATGGCTCGCGCCATCGGTGGTGGAAAGTTTGGCCACTTCTATAACCAGACGCGCCCGGCGTAGAGCAGGCAGGTCCTTCACCGGGACACGCATGTCGCCTGCCCCCGCGGATCCTCCGGCCAT
Organism: Arthrobacter sp. OAP107; assembly: GCF_040546765.1. Lineage (NCBI taxonomy): Bacteria > Bacillati > Actinomycetota > Actinomycetes > Micrococcales > Micrococcaceae > Arthrobacter > Arthrobacter sp. OAP107. Next base: position 3,073,691 of record NZ_JBEPOK010000001.1, read on the forward strand.
CGGGACCGTTTCGTCATACCCAAGTAAGTCCTTGCTCAAAGCGGTGAGCATAGGCAGTAGGGGCCCCGCGACATCGTCAGCGTAGATTTGGTCCCCGGTGAGAAAGAGCTGTTGCGGCCGAGTGGCCACGTTGAGCCTCTCCGCCTCAATCACGTCGTCAAGCCACGCCAACGCGTCGGGCCCGCCCCCGTGCGGCTTCCGGCAGGAAGAGTGAACCAACTTTAGGTCCGCCAGCGTCGGAGACGCCGTGACGAAGCTAGGCAAGAAGTCTTTCAAATAGCCCAAAGCCAGCCGCGGCGGCGCAGCTGCATCGATTGAACCCCCGGGCCCCGTTGAATCGGATAGCAGACCCAGCTCCTTTAGCCCGCCGTGTCCTGCGACGGTGATGTCGTAAGAAAACAATGACCCCGGGGCCAAAGCGCCTCCGAGTGTGACGTCAGCAGTCACCGTCGCAATATGCAAATGGGCGCCGAAAGTTCTGGTGCCCGTGGCGGTGCTGTGGGCCGCGAATCCGTCATTGGACTGCACTTGCCCGCCGCCGATGCTGACCTGCACTCCCGGCCAGACCCAAGCTTCCACCACTGCCTGTTCGGACAAGGCTATCCAGAATGTCGCTCTGGTCGGCTCAACGCGGCGCACTATGGGCCCGGCAAGAACAAGTGGAAGTTCCATAAGGATTCCTTGAATGTCCCGACAAAATCTCTATGGCGGCGGCCAAACGTAATTCCCCGATTACCATCAATCGGAATCCCGCAAATGCCCTTGGGGCCGGTGCGGCGACCGTGGGGAATAGCATACTGCCGTCCCAGAACTCGCACCAGAGTAAACTGCATATCACCTGCCTCCCGGAGCGTAAAAGGAATGCGAGTCAGAAGTCGATTTCAACGCAGTTTCCTGTTGGAAACCTCCAAGATTTGTAACATCTAGGCCCTGCGCGAAGACCAAAAGTTGTATGGTTCCTCACTCAACGGCACCGCGTCGTCGACGGAGACTGCGAACTTTGACTGAGGCAACGCTATGCGGCTCTCTCCTTGCAGACGCCCTGGCCGTATACTTTTGACTGTTCTGCTTGGTGCTATCCGCGCATTGCTTGATTGTCCCAAGGCATCGCCGGCCTTGTGCATGTCCTGGACGCCAGCTCCGGCAAAACTTCGCGGACACCGACCACAGATAGGGTCGCGGCAGCAAATTGCGGTCATCTTCAGGATGTCGCGCCGATTACTGGTCTCGTGGATCACGGCTACTTGTCAACGTGGGCACCTGTCGCGAGTTCACCACCATCCCTCAATAACTAAGTGACCAATATCGCGTCCCAGACATTCAGATCGAAGGAGGGCCATCTAGTGGGGGATTTTGCTTAGTTGAGGCGTCAAGCATACGAGTCGGACTTAGCCGCCACATGTCGGTGGCGACGGAGACCGAGCTGAGAGGCGACATAGCGGCTGAGGATACGAGTACGAGCTCCGCCTAATACGACCGAGGTCCAGGCGTGAATTACTAGACATTCTCCGAACGCAAGAGCAGGATCAGGGCAGGACTAGCACTTTCCAAAGGAGCTAATTTCATGGGCACCGGCAAATCCGAGAGCGTTCACGTGTCTTCTCTATGGCGCAGATTTTTCACTAAAAATATCCGATTGACGAATTCTGGCAGCGATGAGACGGGTGCCGAGCGGACGAAGGACGCATTGTCCTACTGTAGGCAGATCTATGCGTCAACTTTGGACTGGTATAAAGTGGCTGACCAAAAAGGTCAACTCCTACTGACCCTAAACGGCGTCCTTGTGACAGTCAGTGCCAATGCAATTCTCCGGTCCGCATCTGATGTTGAAAAGATGCGACAAGTTCAATCTCAACTGACATGGGTTCTCACTCTATCTGCGGCGGCAACGATAGGGTTTTCCATCGTCTGTGCGATGCTATGCCTTCGCTCGCGGCTTTCCAATGCCCGAATAGATCGTTACTTATCCGATTTCAAAATCGGTGAAAAGTATCAACCAGTTGCAACGTTTTGGTTTGGAACATTGGCACACATGCCCGAAAAGGTGGGTGTTGATATGCTGCAGAATGCAACAAGTCAGTTTGAGCTGGAAGCCACGAGTCGTGAAATTATGCTTTTGTCGCAGAACGTTCTTAGAAAACACAGGTGGGTCAACTTGGGATGGCTTTCTGCTGGCGCGGGATTATTGCTCCTTATTTCGGCGATGACGAGCATTGTTTATTTCGCTGGCTGATGTGCCAATTCTCACGGAGCCAACCTAGAAAAAAGGCGAACATCACGAACACCTCAACTATGCCGCCCCGGCGGGTGGGGATTTTCAGCCCCACGATCGTCCGGTACGTGGACGAAATCGTTGAAGGTGATGAAGACGCAGTGCTATGCCCGACCGTGGCGCCGGGGCGAGGGGCCCGGAAATGGCTTGATGCCCGCGCTGTGGCCTCAGCTGACCTGACGGGCAACTACTGTTCCGTCACAAACCCCAAGTCTGTCGCGCTCCTGTATCCGCACTCCCTTGGCATCGCTCTCGGCCTTGCTTGGCAAACTTTGACGCCGCAGCCTTGAAAGACGCCCGGCCACGCGCGCACTCACCCGGGCCATCGCCGCTTGGACCTACGAGAAACAGACCTCGACGGCGTGGCGTTCGCCTCCCGCCACGGCGACGACCTGCGACTGTGGACCATCTTCGAACGGCCACGACGGTTTCGTCAGCCCAAACCAAAGCTGCGGCACCGCACGGACGAAGAGGCCCGCGACAAAGTCCTCAACGGTGCTATGGGCCGCATATGGGGCGAGTACAACATCCCGACATTCGTGAACAAGCTCGGCATCGGCGACCTGCTCTGCGGCGGAGCCATCGCTCCCGAGGACCTGACGGTCGAGTGGATGGTGGACAACTTCTTCATCGTCGGTTCCCCGGACACTGTGATCCGGAAGATCGAGAACCTGTACAACACGGTGGGTGGCTTCGGCAGCCTCGTCAGCTTCGTCCACGAATACTCCGCGATCCCGAGCCCTACCGCCGCAGCTTCGAGCTGCTCGGAACCGTGGTGAGCCCGGCCGTGAAGCACCTCAACGGCACCAGCCCCGACCTCGTCGGTACAGCCAAGTAAACCCCTACGAAAGGAAAAACCGGAAAAATGGCAACTTTGCATAAGTACAACCCCCTCGACATCGCACTGGAGCTCAAGCCCCGAGATGACAGCAACGCCGAGGTGTGGAGCCAGCGCCTCTTCACCAGCGAGGACGAGAAGCAGTTCCACGGTGTATGGCAGGCGGCCCCCGGGGTGCACGCCAACCTTCCCGGACAGGAGACCGTGGTCATCCTTGAAGGACGGGCAACCGTCAGCGGGCTAAACCGTGAAAGCATCGACGTCGCTGCCGGAGACCTCGTCTTCGTCGACGCAGGCGAAGTCGCCACCTGGACCGTCCACGAACAGCTGCGCAAGGTCTTCGTGATCAACTCCTAACGCCACAGAACACGGCCCAGCATGCAGCCGGGCTCGAGGGACCGGCCAAGCGCAGCATTCGCCGGTCCCTCGCCTGTTTCCTGCACGGGGCCGGTGCCACCGATCATGGCATAAGCCACATCGGGACGAACAGCGGACGTTTGCACTGGGAATTATGAACCGAGCGCTCTTGGAACGGGCTCTCCCCCCGCCTGTGGTCTTTTGCGCCGCAGGCGGACTGTCGCAATAGGCGGTGCCCATAATGACAGTTCCCACAGCACTGGCCGCATGGGTGGATCCCACCCCAGAGAAAAGGTGAACGACGACCACGGCTTCATGCTGAACATCGCCAAGTGGAACGGCAGAATCGGCCACTTGCAAGGCGCCCCATTGACCAGCGAAGACGGCAGCACCGAGCTTGACTTGATCAGTCGGGCTGGCCTCTTTCGCCTCTGGGCGTTCAACGCGGGCAAGGGGTGGCGTCAGCGAAAGTAACTGCTGGAGAACAGCCGATCGGGCCACTCCCCCAGGTTGACGGAATACCCATTATCGGCGTGCCGCACCTACGCCAACTGGACGAGAGAACCTGGCTCCTGTCGTGGCAGGCTGCCAGTCTGGCTTCCCCGTTGTAGCTGGCCATAAGGTGACGCGGTTGGTCGCAACCAGCCACCCACTCACATCCAGACAGGCCATGAACGGACGTCCTGCAGCCGTGGGCTCCACTTTTACGAACCAGCGGCCCCAACGGCAGCTTGGGAGGCAAGCTACGCAGGCAGCAAGGGCAACCAGCCTGCTGCCTGCGTACAATTAGCGGCGGTTGGCCATGAGCACGAGGGCGCTCGAGCCCAGCACGCCGGTGAGGGCGAAGATGAGCATGCCGGTGAACGAGCCCCCGCCTGACTGGATCAATGCCCCGCTGACAATCGGACCGATGGAGAAGCCAGTGCCGATCATCAGGTTCGTGGTGTTCATCAGGTGTCCGCCGCCGGAAAAGGAGGACAGCGTGGACAGCAGGTACGGCAGGATGAAGGTCCAGCAAACTTGAAGATCACGGCGGCCGCGGCGAATTGGATAAGGACCGGTGATCCGAAAAGCAACAAGATACTGAGGGCCATGCCCGTGTAACCTGCCGCCAGGTAGAGCTTCCGGCGCGGTGTCTCGCCAAGCGCGGTGGCAACAAGGGCGGACAGGATGCCGCCGACAGTAGCGAGGGAGCGGACCAGGCTGCTCGCGGAAAGGTCCATCCCGGAGCGCGCCGAGATCTGGGCGATGAATGACCAGACACCGCTGAGCGCGATGTAGAAAAGCAGCACGGCGGCCATGTCCGCGGCTGCTTTGAGGACTGGGACCCGGTTCCGCGATTCAGCAGCAACGGGGGTCGCGCTGCGCAGCATTTCGCCGTCGATACGCTTGACCACCAGCAGGCACAGCACTGCGAGGTCGGCCATAGTCCAGTAGATCGCTGAGACTCCCGCTCCGGCGAACAGTGACGGGAAGACCGCCAGAATGAGTGCTCCCATGGCCAGCTGGAAAACGACGAAGATTCCGAAGGCGCGGCTGGGATTCGCTGTTTTGCCGCTGAGGGTCAGGATGATCACGGTGATGGAGCCTGCCGCGAGGCTGGTCACCAACCGGGCGATCATCAAGAGGCCGAAGTCGTCCACGAAGCCGGAGACCACGTTGCCTGCAATGACGATCGCGGTGAAGATGTAGCTCGCCGTTCGCAGGTTCAGGCGCCGGAGCCATAGATAGGCCGGGACGGTGGCCAGGCTGAAAGCGCCAAGCTCCAGGGAGAAGAGTGTCCCCACCTGGACAGGGGTGAGACCGAACTGCTCGATCAGTTTGCCTGCGATGACGGGGGCAATTAGCAGGACGGTGTAGAGGACTGCGCTGAAAACAGCGATATAGGTGTACGTCCCCTTGTCCGAGGAGACGGCTGCCGGAGCAGTTCGTGCCGTAGCGGTCATGGTCATTGTCTTTCGGGCAGGACGAAGCGGCAAGGGCGCCGTCAGCGGGAAATTGGGGCAGAGCTTCCTCGGCTCTTGTTAGAGCAGGGGTGATGCGGAAACCGTCAGGCGTGCTGCGTTGTGTGAGGCATTCGACCCGGCTTGTGGGGGTGGTTAGGCTGTGGCGGAGGGGAGCATCAGTCAGAGCCTTATGCATATCCATTCTGACTACCGCGCGAAGCTGGTCGCCGCCCTCCCGGGCCGTATACCAGAAGTCAAACAGCACATCCGAGATATACCCGCTGGCGAGCTCCGGCACATACGCGTTGAGGCGTAGGTACCAGGAACTGATAGCGCCCACACGCCCTTCCAATTGGATAGAGGCCGGCACATCCTGGAACCGCAGGTCGGCGTTGGAACTTTAAAGGGTATATATTCCGTCGAGCAGTGCCGGATCTTTCCGCCCACTGCTGGCAAGCAAGGTTAGGGTATACGACGTCATGGCAGCCTGAGTAGTAACGATCCTAACTGCGAAATGTGGTTGCTTATTCTCCCATGTCATCAGTCGGCGGAAGTACTGACCGGGAAAGTCAGCGTCAAACATCACCTCAGGAATGTCTACGTAACATTCACCGTTATGCGTCAACTGCAGCAGAGCGACGGGATCGAGTTGCCGGAGGGAGATCTTCTTGTTGACTTGATACTCGTATTGGTTACCTGCCATCTGTTGGAGTTCGTCTTTGAGGCTGTTGTCCATCATCCGCTGGAGCTCATGTTTGAGCCTGGCCCCGACTAGCCCGTCGCTCAGACTCTCATCCTCCCAGAATCTACCATTCATCATTGCCTCCGTTGTTGAGAAATTCGGTGCTCAAGCAGGCATTTTGGCGACGTAAAGTGATACATTCAGCCGATGGACGAATTTCGTGTCATCAAAATTGGAAATATAGGACCCGTTCCGCTATAAAGTTAGATGTCAATATATCGCCGCAAATCAATTGAAGTAGATCCCTTTTCTTCTCTTGCCCGGGATATGCCCACCATTAGCTGCGCAGCCATCGCTGCAGGTGGAATAACCCGACCCCCGCCGCGGCGATGAGTCCGCCTACAAGAAAAGCCGGCATGCTGAAGAAGGCTCCTATTGTAATTGCGGCCCCCGCTAGCAGACCCACGCCGCCTGCGAACGCACCCCAGAAATCTCGGCGGCGAAATGCCCGAATGCCGCTGATAGCAGAGGTAATTGCTATTCCAACGCCTCCGAGCGCCAGACCCGCAGTCATCGCTGTGACCCCGGCTCCAGCCGTTGCGCCAGGCGAAGCTAATGCATAAACTTCTAGCCCGCCTCCTACCGTTGAGACCGCATCTCCCCCGGCCATGGCGTAGTCTTTGTCGGCAAGGTCACTTCCCAGTGCAAATGCAGAAAGCGCGTAACCCGCAACTGTGAGCCCTCTGCCGGCTACGCCTAGAGCTCCGGGCAGCCCTCGCACATGTTCAGGCGGAATAGAATCGGGGACGGGCCCCCTGATCTTGTTATAACCAGTTGCGATATCCGCTCCAGCGGATGGTGGCGCATCTGTTGGGGTGATCACCACTGCTTGTGGGCTCTTTCCAGCCATCGAACCAGTTGCGTTGCTTGCTATTGCTTTCCCCGCATCACGCGTAGCCTTACTGGCGTGGGCCTCTAAGGTCGCCGCGCTCCCGTTGCTTGATTTGATCTGTTTGACGCGGGTATCCGTTTCTACGTCATAGAGCGGCCTGTTGTCACCCTGGGCCCTGATGGCTTTCGCAATGTCGTTGTTATAGAGATGTTCAAGCGTAAAGCCTCTATCGCGAAAACTGCGGCCTAACCAGATCCCCTTTTCGACCACTGGCCCGGCGTGAGTTAACGAATCAGGGCGTGGGGCATCCGTGTCCTCTGACGGCGGAGTTGTTGTCGTATCGTCGTTAGGCGGTGTTGGGTGAATATTTTTTGGGGCGGGACCTGATATTTGACTATCGGCAGATGACGCGTTTTCATCAGCGGGGGAACCGTCTGTTGCGGCTGGATTAGACTCGGTTGGAACATAAACGTACCAACCACCCTTATCCGGGAGCCATCGGGAGCGATAGTTCTCATTAGTCAAGGAAGGGTCAAATTGCCATCCCGCCGGCGCATTCCCGAAAATGCGCTTTAGGTCATCAAAGCTTTCTTCTCCGGTGAGCTTTTCTTTTGTCCGCTTTACCATTTCCAGCGGCTCTGAATCGGTGCCGGTGGCATCCACAAAGACAGCTGGACTGTTCCGGGCAAATCTGAAGAGATGTAGCCCGTCTGAAAACCCTCTTGGATCGCTACTTATCCATCTGCCTAGCCATGGCGCGTAGTATCTTTGTCCAAAGTAGTACAGTCCGGTTTCTTGATCCTGCTCTTTTCCACTGAACCGATATCGCTTTAAACTTAGGTCGAAACCTGGCTTGGCGGAGCGATAGGCCGATGTACCGTACGGGTGATACTCTTCATAGGAAATCGGATTGCCATTCTCATCCGTCTCCAGCACCGCTGAGCCGAGGCGATTCGTATACTGATAGCGAATTAGCGCGATGTGTAGCGGGTTGGCGGGGTCGGCGTTGTCGTCGTCGAACGTCTTGGTGTCGGCCTGCGCAATTTGTCCGGTGTTGTCGCTGATGTGAACCGTCCAGCGTTCGAACCGCAGCGCACCGCTAGTCCGTCGGCGCCGGCGGAAGATCATTACCGCGCCGAGGAAAATCCACTCCAGTTTCAAATTGCCATTGCGTTCGATCACCTTGCGCTGGCGTTGACCACCCAGACCATAGACGTAGTAGGCGTTTCCCCCGCCCCGGAGGTTGACGTGTCGAAGTTGGTCCATGCAGTTCCAGTCCATTACGGCCAGATGTGGCATCCGGATCATGTTGCCATAGGAGTCATGGTCGCACGTGCCGCTGTAGGGCCCGCCGTCCAGGTCACCGGGCATGCTGGTGGCCGTGAGTCGGTTAGTGCGGTTGCCAATGGCGTCGTCAAAAGCGTAACGGTAGTGGCGCGTCCAGCCGCTGCCAGCTCCAGCTTGAGGCCTGTATCGGTGTCGTAGGACCTTGATATTTCCGAGGAGGTCGTATTCGTACTCTTGGGTATAGCGACGCAGCGCATTGGTGCTGTTGAGGTGCGGCAGCTGAGGCACGACGTCCAGATCGGAATCGGTACGGATGGTGTCGTTCCCAAGTCCCGCGAGTTCTCGGCCAGAGGCGCGTACGAGCTGGTAAATAGCGTCGTATTCGTACAGGTTTTTGGGCTTGACTACTGCATTGTTGAAGAAGTAGGTCTGCTGCGCATCGTCGCGGATCTCGGTAATGTTGCCGACTGGATCGTAAGCGTAGTTCAAGTTCTGGAGACTCTGCGTCTGCGGGTTAGCGCCCGCTTTGTAAGTCAGTAGTTCGGTCAGCCGGAATGTTTTCGGATCGTAGAAGTACCGGGTGAACACGTCGTTGCCGTAATGAGCCATCTGGCGCTGGCCCTTTGCATCGTAATCCTGACCTTTGAGAAAGTCGATGAAGTTACCTTGCCCCCGGATTTGCGCCTTGAGGGAGGCAAGAAAGTTGGCCTCGTTGTACGTGGGCACAACAATCGTGCCATCGGGCAACGCTACTCGCATCGGGCGGTTCAACGCGTCGTATGTGGAGCTGGCAGTGAAGACTTCTGCCACCTCCAGATCTTGGCTTGCGGCGGCCTGGATGGCAGGAATGTCCGGCTGGCCGGGCAGGAGGCTCCAGTTGAGATCGTTCTTGTATTCATTGGCCAGAACCCGCTCAACGGACCTCGGGTTACCTTTGAAATCCAACTCCGGCACGCGGACCATTCCGGCCTGGTCGAAGACCAGATGGGCGGCCCCGAGTAGATTGAGTGGCTGGGCGTTGGCTTGCCCCATGCGATCACCGTAGACGACGAAGTTAAGCAGGATCTCAGCGCGCCCGGCCTCTTGCACAAAGATGCTGATCGGGCGTTGTAAGTCGTCGTAGTCAGTGCGGAATTGACGGCCGTGCTCGTCCCAGCTCCTGACCACCGCCCCCAACACATTCGGAAAAGTCCACCGGCGGCCTTTTTCGGCGCTTTCACCAACAATGGGTGTACCAGCCATGCCCACGAAGCCGCTGGCGACCTCGCGCTGCTCCTGATCGAACGTTTTCCAAAAGCGTCCTGTCAAATCGCTTTCAGAGCGCACGGCGGCCGTCTTGCCCCCGCCGTAGTCCGACACTGCATAGACGGGCACACCCAGGCTATCGAAATGGAGCACGCCTGGAGTGTCCGCGTGCTTGGCAGTGAGCCAGGCGGCACGACGCTCTGGATCATTTAGAGGCTCGGGCTGCGTAGCCGGATCGGGGCTGTCTCTGTCCGCATACCACTGGCTGGTTTTAACCGTATCGTTCGCATCAGAGATCTTCTGGAGCCACGGTGTGAACTCACGGCCGGCGACAGTGCCGTTCGGGAACAGTGTGCGGACGTTGCGCCCGAGAGGGTCGTAGTAGAGGACGGGCGAAACACCGATTTCGCGCAGCAGCTTTTCGTCCTCGTACTCGTGCGTGGTGCTGAAGTAGGGTTCATACTGCTTGACCGGCTTCCCTTTGTTGTTAAGGACAGTGCGTCCGTTGCCCACCCATCGCGGATCCGCGTCCACTTCCGCCATGCTGCCGTCTGGATTCACCTGGAAGGCCTTCCCACGGTGTGTCTGAGCTTTGACCATCACCACACCACCGCAGCCGTTGAAATAGGCGTAGCTCTCCTGCCACCGAGTATTTGCGGCGCCGTGCTGCTCCCGGGCAAAAACGTGGACGTAAGCGGGGCGCCGGTTGTTCATCCAATCAGACAACTCATACTCCAACCGCATGGTCGGGTCATCTAGCGTGTCTCCGTCCGTCGCACCGGCTTTACCCATGACGGCGGTCTTGATGACCATGCCCAGCTCGTCATGTTCGACGGCCGAGCGGTTGCCATTAGGATCCGTTACAAGCACCGGGCCGAGGACCCTGTAGTCGTTCGTCGCCGTAACGACGTTCCAAGCCGCTTGCCTGACTTCGACCTTCTCGATAAGCAGCACTTGCTGATCGAAAGCTGCGACGGTCTCAAGGCCGAAAGGATCCTTGGCACCAATTGCGATGTAGAAGTTAGCGCGGGGGTCAGCAGGGTAAATAGCTGTCCCCGATGGCAGCCACCAGTTGGTGTCTCCGGCGAATTGCACATAACCTGCAGCAGCGAAATCGGCGTCCACGACTTTGCCACCATATTGGGCGGCTATGACATTCTGCGTGAACGCTAGCTGGTAGCTCTGGTAACTCAGCCCAAGCGAATCCCACTGGCCGAATGGCAAGGGGTTCAGCGCGTTGTCGCGGAATAGTGTGCGGCTTTGGGAGAGTAAACGCTTTTGTGGCGCAACGTTGTCCGCGACGACTTCGTAGTCGATCGACTCTGCCGCAGCAATCTTGGCCTTGATCTCATCGAACTGGTAGAACGTGGTTGCCGAAGCAACGCCTGTAATTTCATAGCTCCTGGACTCGATGGGCATTCGCAACCGATAGGCTTCGACCGGAACTTCTGTTTCAAAGTCTGATGTGTAGTCCGTCTCGGAACAGGTTACGTATTGGTGTTGCTGATCGCGGGTTACTTCAGCAGGGAGAGAGAGATCGGCCGACCTGCGTCCGTAGATCACCGAGCAGGACTGGCGGGCGTTCCCATACTCGTCAAGATCTAGTCCGAAGGTATGCAATATGCGAGGGTCAGCCGGATTTCGCTCGTAGTTGAGCGAAATGGACTCCCGGCCCACGGGAAAGAATACGCCGTATCGCTGACTTTCTTGTGGCTGCAAGCAGCGAACTTCGTAGTTGTTCTCCGTAATTAGGTAGGGGTGCCCTTCTCTTGCGGTGTTGTCGTAGCTATACACTTCCTGGTGCAACGGCAAACCCTTCAAGGCGCGAACGCATTCCTGCATTGCGTTGACGCTCAGGCCTGAGGGCAACACCGACTCGGGAACGTGCTGCTCATGCAGGTAATACTCATGGCGGTGCTGATGCAGAATTTTCGATTGGTCTAGGAATGACCCTGTGTGAAACCAGGTTCGAATCGCTACTGGGGGCTGGTTCAGTTCTGGCACTAGTTCTTGGGCACCGTTCATGTCTTGGACTTCCACGGCGTAGTCCCCGAACGTACCGGCATCGAACTGCTCGACCATACCGAAGCCTCGGAACTCGCGCTCCTCGCCGTCGTAGTAGCCGTGGTGATAGGCGTAGTGGGTGACCACATGGCTTCGGCTGATGTGGTCGAAGGTCGTGACCTTTTCGACTACGTGGACCGGAAAAGGAAGGCGCGTGATCCAAGGTTTTCCGGCTTGCTTGTCCTGGAGATAGAACTTGGTCGAAGGGGAGTACTCGACGCGTGTCTCCGCGCCCATGTTGTTGACAGTTTTGACCAACAAGTGGGGTTTCTTTCCGCCCATTAGATTAACGAAACGCATCTGCCGCCCTGCATTGCCCGCTAGGGGCGACGACCAGACCAGGCAGGCCGTGCCGTTACCAAGGAGATCGATTGGCACGATACTCGCCAAGTCGTCGACGTGCGGGAATGCTACTAACGGCTGAGCCTTGGTCCAACTGTTTCCCGACTGGTTGAAATACAGACGCACGCCGTCACGGTGCAGATAAATGATGTCGGTGGTGCCGCTGCCGTCGATGTCGGCCAGTCGGACGCGCCGCGGCTCGAACTGGTCAGGATTGTCGAACCAAGGCGCGTTGTCCATAGTGACCTTGGCGCCGAAGCAGCCGTACCCTAGGTTGGGCCAGTAGCAGACCTCGCCATTACGAATACGGACGATGTCGGTCAAACCATCGCCGGAGAGGTCAGCCAGATAGATGGATTGGGTACCGTCAGAAAACGTAACTCGGGGGCCGTTCTCATCTTCGAGGGCTTGGGGGACGCGCTGCGCAGAACCGAAACCCGCTTCGGCGAGCGAAGCGTGCCAAACGAAGGCGTCGTCTTCAGTGATTAGCACGTCGGCGTGGCCGTCACCGTCAAGATCGACGAACTTGACATTCGGATCGCGCGTATCGAAGTTCAGGCGCGATGTGAAGGATCGGAAGGAATGCCAGCCTTCGGCTGCGTCGTGCTTATAGAAGCCGGGCGACGGCCCCTCCATAACGACGACATCGGGCTGACCATCTCCGGCCAGGTCCACGAAATCCACTCCGCTATTCAAAGAGACATTTGGTTTGAGTGCGACTGTTTCGAGTGGTGCGAACTTCGCCTTCACTGATTCCCTGCCCTGAAGCATCTTGTCTGGGACAGTGCTGATGTTGCGCTTGTAAAACCAAGCTCCCGCCTGCTCGGTGAGAATGCCTGGGATACCCTCACCATGCAGGTCCATCCAACGGTAGGAACTGCCGTCCAGACCGACAGGGAGGTTGTCCAAGCTCGAGGGATCAACCTCCTCCACCTTGTTCTGCACGATGGGCTCGGTGTATGCGAATTCCACAGGTGGGAGACTGCGCGTGCTGTACCCGACGTTTTCCCGACGATAGCCGGTCTGTGCGACAGTACATAGAAAGCTGTAGACGGGGTCGCGGACAGCGGTGGGATCCAATTCGTCCGAGTATGTAAAATCCGTGGAGCGCACGAGGCAGTCCCGTTCCACGCCCGCTTCTCCGGGGAAGTGGTGAAACATCAGAATGCGCTGGCAAGTTCGATAGGTTCGGATCTCGAATCCAGGACGATACGAGGAAAACGGATCGTTGCGGGCCGGCCACTCGCCCGTTTCACTAGAGATCGGCGTGTTGACGTCGTGCTCGCCGTAGTCGAGAACGACTTCGAAAAACCAGGAGCTGCTCGCGTCGGGTGCGGCGGCCTCCTGCGGCTCCGGCCAGGGAGCGTCGTCTTTGAGCACCGGGAAGTAGGGCGCACCGTTGCCGTATCGGATGCGCTTGAGGTAGCGCCCCGCTGAACGCGAGGTCGTCGTCCTATTGCATTCGTGCGCTTTAGAGATAGGGTCGCCAACGGAGTCCTCAAAGATCCGAGCGGAGTCTTCGCTCTTGTAGCCGTAGACGATGGCGTTTCCCTTGTCATCATGACTTTGGCAGATCAACCAACTGAAGATGTGCCGGGGGTTGGCGGGATCAGAGATGCGGCTCTCAGGCGTTTTGCCGTACCACGTAGTGATGTTGTCTTTGGAAATGGAGCGCCAGAACACGTCAGTGACATCGATAGTATTCGTCCAGCGCTCGATGCGCGCAAAAAGCCCCTCAATCCGTGGGCGATAGCGGCGAACCTGATACTCGATGCCATCCACGATCCTTGTGGGTAGGATCTCGCGATCCCACTCCGACCCTGGCGCGTTCTGCGCGAGAACCGGTACCAAGTCTTCGGCGCCCGAAATAATAAAGACATCAGACTCTTCCGCGTCGTGGTATTGCGGCAGGCCTTTGTCGGTTTTGCGGGTGATCGCTGGCAGTGACAGGCTCCAACCGAATCCGAAAGGACCATTGCCAGAACCGGAATCGTAGGAAATTGAGAGTTGGGGTCCGAATCCGGATCGCCCCGGGCTAGTAGCAATTGGCAGGGACATGGATCCGGTTCCGGTTACGGGGTTGGCTGCGAATTTTTCGCCCATCCCGCGGATGGCACCTCCGCCCTTGGGCAGAGATATTGAGGGAATTGCTGACTTCCATTCTCCATTGTTAGGAACGTTCTCTGTCTCCGAGAGAGTCATCTGTCACCTCTTGTTCAATAAAGCAGCCAGGAATTGATTCCGCACCCTTGGAAAGTGGGGCCTTTTCAGCCCAGCTTGTAGTGGACCACTACGTAAACGTCCTGGATTTCATCCGGATCCAATATCAAGCCCGCGAAGCTGTTTGTGCCCTCACGCTTCATTTTCAGCGTCATCTCTGCGTTGATGTCCACATCTTCCAGGTTGAGTCCGGCATCTGTTGCGTTGAGCGTCGCTTTATGGAGGCCGCCATATGTTTCATTCGACGTCATCAAGAACTCGTCCGACTCGGCCGCGTTCACCTCGCCGTGTTTCACTGTCGAGATGACGGCGGTATAGTCGCCGTCATGCGTCGAGCGAGCGAATAGCTCGATGCATGAGATCACGACATTCCGATCGTGAGCCAAAAAGAGCAGTCGCTGTGCTTCGATGGTGAACCGCAGCACTTGGTCGTCGCCCTCGGTTGCCGGGCGGAGGAACGCGTACCACTCATTCGGAAAATCAGCCCGTGCACTGAACATCTGAACTAGCGGCTGATCCTTGCGTTCGGCAGCGTTTGCAATGAAGTCCTTGACGTGGTTCGCCGCCCGCGCTCGGAACGTGCCGGCACCCTCTCGCGCCGTGTAGCTGAGATGCAGCACGACGTCTGCGATGGTGCCGTAATCGAGCTGCCGCAGCTCTTTGTCTTCTGTTAGCTCTATTTCCCATTCGCTGATCGAACCGGCATTCTCGAACGGGAGGTAGCGCTCATCCCTGAAGTTCAGTTCGAATAGTCCCGGGTCACTCTGGGCGGTGCTGGTGACAAGTGCCGTCACTGGTGTGTTGTTAGTACGGAATCTGGCGTCGTCGATCCAAACGCCCTCGTCGTTCTCGTGCTCATACTCGCCCGAGCTGTTCATTGAGGTGTTCACGCGAACGTTGTTGTTTATCAGCCGCAGAGTGCAGCTGATAGTCGAATAGGGCCCTGCGATGCACGGGATCGATAGCCGGACGGCCTTGATCCTTCGGAAGTAATGGCCTGCGAAATCGAGGTCGAACAGCTCTTCAGGGATCGAGAATGTGCAACGTCCGGTCTCACGCAGTGCCAGAAGCGCGAGTGGATCAACGCGCAGCAACGAAATGTTTTTTGTAAGCTCCAGCTCACGTTTGTTGTCGTTCAGGTACGTGCTCTCCATTCGCCGTAGCGCGAGTTGAAGCTCCTCGCCGGCCATGAGACCGCTTTTCGAATCATCCCAATAGCCGTAGTTAATGAAGCTCGCGGTTTCGTCGCCCAGTTCGTTGCAGAGTGCCTTCTCGCATTTCTTTGCGAGCTCGTACGCCAGCGTGTAGCTCTGCTTGTAGACGACCAGCAGGCGCTCACGCATCCACTGGTACAACTCCTGACCGGTGAACTTATCTCTTAGGAACTGCTCGACCTGCTCCGTCTGCTCGATCTGACGTTCGTGGTTCTCGAGTTCCTTGGTCGTCACCTGGATTTGAATGTCGGCGGACGTGATCTGCTTGTCGAGCTGCACAATCTCGCGGGCTGCGATGTTGGCTTGGAATGCCCACTCCTGCTCACGCCTGATGTAAGAGCCCACGGTGGCAGCCTGCGCCGCCTCGGACGAAAGGAGCGCGCTGACTCCCGCTGCGGCGCGAGCAGCGGCCGAGCTGGCCGCACCGAGATTCTGGCCGCCCCACAGCGCGCCCGCACCCACGCCGAGTGGTGTGCCCACTGCATCGAGCTGCGGGAACAATGAGAGTATTCCCGCAGCGACCTCCGCAGAGTTCGCGCCCACGGACCACCACTTCGCATCCCGGTTCTTGTCGAGTTCCTGTTTTTCCTTGCCGATCACCCTAACGCCGGTCACGCCACTGTCCGACAGAACGGTGTCGGCACCCGTGACGACCGGTGCTATCAATGTGTCGGCGGGCAATTGGCTGTCTGCGTTGAGCGTCGTCGAGATCGTTGGCGGTACAGGCACCGCGATGGTCTCACCCAGCAGTTCCACATAATGCTGGAGTCGCATTGCTGCTGAAACGCGCGTTTTCAGGAGATTCTCCTTGTTGGCCTGGGACTCCAGCACCTGCCGCTGGCGCACCTCGGTCACGCGCTGAAGCAGGTCGCGCTCCTGTGATGTTCGCAGGCGGACGAGCTCCTCCGCGTCCAGCTTCTCGAACGCCGACAGCAGCGACTGCCCGAGACCGCGTACCTCGTTGCAGAACTCATTTGCCCTCTGGAGCAGATGCGCGAAGCGGTGGATCGGCGGCGGGCTGCCCAGATCGGCCAAGATACTACTGATGCTCAAACCCTGCGCCGCTGCCTGCACGAGGGCCGCCGGGTCAATGGGCGGCGCAAATAGCGCAAGTTGACGCTCCACGCCATCGATGTCCTGGCAGTGGCGAATCTTGTACAGCCGGTCCTCCACTCGGTCCCAATGTTCCAGCATCGCCTCATTCGGAGGTACACAGAAGTACAGCGCCGAGCCAATGCCGAGCAGGACGTTGCCAAGCGCGCTGTCACTGCCGGGCGCGTCACTGGAGTACGGGAAGGTGTTTTCAAGCTCGACCAGCGCATTCGAGAAGTCGTCCCATGACGTTTCGAGCGAGGCATACGACTCGGCGTCGACCTCTCCGCGGCGGGGAACAAACTCTGGCCGCTTCCCGAGCACGTGCGACGCCATGACGTAGAGCTGGAGTGCCTCGAATACGCTCTCGCGCGTGAACTTGCGGAATAACGAGTCGGCCCAGTCGACGAGGTTTGTGGCGTACTGGATTACAACGTGCTTCATGTAGGCGATCGGCCTATTCGCAGCAACGCGATGCGGGTCGAACGGGTGGTCACGCCACTCTGCGATTACCGCATTCTCAACGCTGGGGTCTGCGTTCGGCGCGAGTGTTTTGAACCATTCTTCGAGGTTGGTTGGGGCCGTCGTCTTGAACGGCAGCAGCTTCCAGTACCGAGCCGTCGCAGACTCGCCCGGGATAGCCGGGGCGTCCGTCGTCGGGTCGTAGATCAGATGGAACCACTTCATTGCCTCCTCGTATCGGCCGTTCTTGCTCAGCCTGGTGGCTATATACAGCGGTACGTGGAAGAAAAGCTCCATGTTGTAGGCGCTGTTCGCGCCCAGCGGATCGAAGCAAACATTTTGCTTGTAGTACGTCCGGGTCGCGAAGTTCACCGGTCTCTGAACGAAGCCACCTTGGCCGAAAGTCTGGATGAAGCCCTCATGGAAGACTGGGTCGTAGGCCGTCTCGAAGGTCAGTCCGTTGTCCGAATCAAGACTCGTGTTCGCCTCAATGAGACCCCGCACGCCACCTTGGTTCAGCCGCTTCATATATTCAGATGTGTATGGATGGTGGAAGGTGTGAAACTCAAGTCCGTAAGACGGCGGCGGAGCCAGAACGATGGACTCATCGTGCCAGCCTTCCCCTAGCTGTAGTGAGCCAAAAGCACCGCCGATCGGCCGGCGGTCGATCGCACTGCTGACAGCGGCCTGCTTGGTTACTTTGCCGTTGACCATATCCAGCGCTTTCGCGGGCCCAAACGAAGGCTGACTACCCAGCTTAATACCGTGTGCCAGATCCAACCTGACCCCCATCTCGTCCAGCTCCATGTATTTATCGACCGTCAACTGCAAGCCCCCGGATCGCGGTAGCAGGGCGTGCATCTCGAGCCCCTTGTTCATGTCAAACCAAGGTGGCGGCACCATGCCCCAAATTGGAGTCCGGACCGGGCGCACGAAGTAGGTGCGGAGCCTATCCCGGTAGAAGAACGGGTCAGTAAGCGTTACTTCGACCCCAGACTGGGTGTCCACGGGCAGAAGCCCGTGGTCTACGGACTTCCTAAAATATGTATGGCCCGTGAGCTCGAGCTTGCCGTCGCGCCGCCGTTTTCCAAACTCGTAGCGATACTCGGACGTAATCTCCTGGTGCGCTCGCCATTGGCCGTCAACTTGAACGGGCGACGTGATGTCCGCCAGGTTGAAGCTCCCGCTGAAATAGTTCCAGTAGTTGTCTCTGGCCGAGATCTTGAGTTCTTGTGTGTCGGTGTCGATTGACGGCGTGAGGAGGTAGTCGCGCTCTACGACATAGTCAGGGGTAACCCAGTCGGGTGTCCGCGAATGCTCGATGAACTCCTTGGTTTGGGCCTTTGGGGTCCATTTGCCGTCGACAAGTTCGCTCCAGGCGATCCGGATCTGGAGCTTCTCTACTGCCTTAATCTTCGGTATAGGCTCCTTCGATAGGTCCTGCGCCGAGCTGCTTCCCTTATCTGGAGGGCTAGAGACACGTATGAACTCCGGCCAGAAGAGGAAGAGCCGTTGTTTCCAGATCACCGGCACAAGGCCAACGCCACTGTTGCCCTCCTGGTTCTCCATGCCCTCCGTGGCCCGGATGTCCACCGGCACGCGCGACCATGTGCTCCATTTGCCAAATTCATCCCAGGTTCGGTGGTAGTACTTATAAGGTGCTGCATGCGTCCGGCCGAAAACGTGGAGGTACTTCAGGCGCCCGTTGCTATAGTTCTCGCGGTGCGTGCCGCAGACGTCGAGGTTCGCCACCTGGTCCAGACTCGTAAGGTAGCCGCGGAGGGCCTCCTCAACCGTGCGGTCAGTCACGTCGTTCTGAAGGATGTACGACTCGAGGTCGCGGAAGAACTCGCTGCGGTCCATCCTCCACTCAGGCTCCAGCCAATTCTCCGGGTAAAGGAAGACCTTCCGGTTTGCCTCCCACACCCGGTATTGCTTTAACCATTCCCAACGTTCTCGGTCGATCGCGCTCGGCGCCACACCCTCCTCAGTGCCCCCGCCCCTATCGCTCTCCAAATTGAGTAGGCAGCGCTGGACAAACTGCTGAACTGCGGCGCTTGCCTGCACCACACGGGAGGTGTCCATGCACGAGCCCATCTGGACATCGATGAGCAGATACTCATAGAGGCCGTCGGCGTCCGTCGCACCCCACTGGCGGATTTCCGGGCGGGTGAGCAGGTACGCCACCAGGGCATCCCGTTGGTGGGCTCGTATGCTGTCGCTGAGTTGCCCTGCAATTTCGAGCCCGTCCGTCTCGTCATAGGCCGCCGCCACTGCACGCTTCAGCAGCTGTGCTGTGGCGTCAAGCTTGTCGAAGTGGTCGGTGACCATGCCCCACTCAAGTAGGGTCTGGGGAGACACGCCTGTCCGTGCGAGGATGTCCAAAGCTGGGCGCAAACGATTCATGCTGGCTTCGTTCCTGAAGTCCCCTACGGTCAGTCCGAAGTGTGTTTGTGCCAGGAAGCTCAGGGCCGACTCATCCCACGCCATAGCTTCGCGAACAGATTGGAGGAAGCCGTCCATATCTGGCGCTGGGTCCGCGCTCGCGGCGGTGAATATGTCGGTCAATCGGGCGTTACCCTGGGGGACCGCGCTGCGCAGGCCCACGTAGGCCACCAGGCGGTCCACCTGCGCCGGGGTGGGAGCCGTGAAGTCCATACTGTCGAAGTCATTGGCGTGCGCCAGAATGTACCGGAGCTCCTCCGGGTGCAGCCCAAGTTGGTCGACCAGGATCGTGGCCCGGTGCAGTTGCATCGCGACAGCGCCAAAGTCATTGACTGTCGTCGCCGGATAAGCGTCCTGTGGAGAAAGCACCTCGAGGCCCGAGGTAGGGGTCTTCCAGAGGAGCGAAACGCCGGCGGTATCGTTGATGTCCGCATACTTGAGCAGGAGTCTGTGGGACCGTCCCCCGTCCAAATTAACTATGACTTCGCGGGTGGTATCGGCTTCGTTGCTAGCCTTCTCCAGCACCTTTTGGTTGTCAATGTAGAGCTTGAAAGCATCGTCGTCACCCGCGACTTCCACAACGATCGTGCGCTCGCCAGCCGGCGCCAATACGAACGCGTCCCAAGTGGCGCTGAAGCCGTCAGCCGGCACCCCCGGATCGGGCGACTCATCCGCCCACTCAAAGTTCACGGCAGACTCAATCCGGGTCGCGACCTTCGTTGTCCAGTCCGGATCGCTGAAGTAGCACGCCGACCATCCCTCGGCCGAGAGGCTCTCGAGCAGTTGCTGGGCATTGTCGCCGATCAGCGCTGCAACCGTGGCCTCGTCCGTGTCCAGTAGCGCAGAAAGGTGCTGTCCGAGCGCGCGCCGGCCAAGCTCCGCCTTCACCTGCGGTACCAAATGCAAGTACACATAGTTGAGGCGTTGCTCGATCGTGGTCGGCGCAGGCTGCTGCGGCCGGTTAAGGAGCTGCTGAGACGCCTCCGCCAGGTCTGCGAGTATCCCCCCGAACTGTTTCGTCAGGAAGACTTCAGGCTCCTGGTAAATGCTGTCGACAGCTGCATCGAAGCTCGCATCTGTATTCGGCAGGTCCTTGAGTTCCGTGCGGTCGGCATCGGTCATGACGCCCACGGCCCCCAGGCGGCCGCTCCCCTCGATGTAGATATATCGCTCGGAGAGCGATTCGGGGATAGCTACGTTCAAGTTCTTATTGGCGGACGCCTCGAAAGTAGCTGTGTCATTGAGGATTGCTAGCAGGCGTGTTGCGATCGGCGCCTGAAACGTCAACGCCAGCATCCCTGCAATGTCAGGTGCTGTGATTGGCGATGGCGGTGACGCCGGGTAACTCTGCTCGATTGTCAACAGCGATTCGCGCACATCACGCATCGTCGAGCGAATATCCTCGTCATCGAGCCCAGGCCTTCCGTCGGCCCGCAGCTTGCCGGTCATCACGTAAGCGAGAATGGGCGCGGTCAGTCCGAGCTCCTTGTAACCCGTCACCCTACTGTAGAACTTACGGGTGGCGCCCGGGTTGGTTGTCGTCCACTCATCGGCGTCGACGTCCCACAGACTAAACGGCGACACCGCCATCGCCTCAATCAACGCGCACAAGTCGGTGACTTTGACCCTCAGAGCACGGGCGAGAACTCCATAGCGGTAAACGGTCGACACGAACGGCAAAGTCAGCGGGTCATTGAGCGGTTTAATGGCCCGGGGATTTCCCCCCTCGACTACCCGAGCCACGCCCAAGATCGCTTCGAGGTCCGCGTCACGCAGCCTGAAGGCGGCTAGCAGTGCGGGACGGTGGTCGCCCAGCACTTTGGTCGAGTCTGCGAGGTAACGGCCCTTTGCATCGGGCTTGAACACGTCGTCGATCCGCTGCACCGCACGGTTCAGGAACAGCTTGCGGTACAGCGAGCCCGTGCCGTCGGCGTCGATGGATCCCCACAGCACTCCAAGATCGGCCACCGTCAGGTTCGCGGCCTGACGCATGGCCAGGGCATGCTCGAGCTGCTCGATCGTTTCCGGTTCTACATCACTAGCGCCCAGCGCCGACAGGAGTAAATCGGTCTCGTGGATCGTTAACCCCAGCTGCCGCCACAGCCGGATGAACAGGTGCAGCCGCTTCCAGGTGGCATCAGTCACCCCCGAATTAGCTCCGCCCTCGTAGATGCGGCCGATCGTGCGCAGCTCGGTCGTCTCAAGATCGCAACGGGACTCCGGCTCGTAGAGCGTAACGACCTCGCGGAAATCGTCGAAATTCTCTTCCAGCCAATTGCCAAGCTGCTCCGCACTCAGCCCGTCAGGACGGCCGTCGTTATAGACCGCCAGCGCTGCCATAACATCCATATCGGTGGCCGCGTCGAGCGTACCTTCGGCGATTGCCTTTAGCTTGTCGTAAAACACGGTGGGCGGGATCGAAGCCGCCGCGACAAGGTCCTCGACTAGGTCGAGCGTCTGTCGATGCGGATTTACGAACCGTACACTGATCAAATCGACGAGTTGCTGGTAACTCACACCCGTACGCGCCATGAGGTCGAGCACAGCGTGAAGGTTCTCAACGTCTCCGGCGACCACATAACCGTAGGCCTCATGGAGTGGAACAGCGGAAGCTGTGCCGTCGAGCTTCTCATCGGTGAGGAGTGCATATTGCTGTGGCGAGAAGCGCAGGCATTCCGCCGCAATTGCGCGCACCTCCTCGGTGGTCGGCTCCGGGCGCAGCGCTCGCATTACGTCGTAGCGGCTCACGCCCAGCTGGCTACTGTATGCGCGGATCACATCCAACGGCTGGTGATACGGCAGTGTAAAGGGGTAAATCGCCTCGGCCAGCACCCTGTACGCGGCGACATCCGAGTTTTGCGGATGCGCCCGCAGTTCCGCTTCAGTGGCATCGCCGGTGTCGTAGCCGGTGAATCCGTTTAGCGAGCCGCTAGCGGTGTAGTACTCCATAATCTCGTTGACAAGATCGACGTAAGGAAGAATCTTCTTCGCGTTCTCGCACGTGAGCAGCAAGTGAACTATGTCCGGCCGCCTCTGATTGAAGATATCCAGCGGTGTGTCACCGTTGTCGTTCGGCACGCCCCGCCAGAGGAAACGCAGCAACTCGACCAAGTATGCGGAAGGGCTGAACACTGAGCTGCAGTCGCTGCATTCGCACATGCTGACGCCGCCAACGAGCTCGGTGTAGGTCGGAAGCGCCTTAGACAGGAATTCGATCGCCTCGGACCGCTCGTCTCCGCTGAGCACGGTGGACGGTGCGTCCTGGCGCACGATCTCCGCGAGCTTGGCCGCGGCCATCTCCGCACGGCCAGCCACATGCATAGCCCGCTGGTAGACCGCGAGCGCGGTCTCGGTGCCTCCAAGTGTTTCGCCGTAGGTTGCTATGAAGCTCTTCCGCGGGATCGACATGATGTTGTGGGCTGAGTCGAGGCCATGCGCGTAGAGGGTTTCCATCACGGTCGGGCTCGTGCTGACTTGGTAGATGCGTTGGAGCTTTTTGAGTTCGGTTGCGACGGCGGCTGCATGTTCGCCTGCGTGCTCTATGATCACGTTGTTGAAGTCGGTCACTTTGGTCATGGCGATGTCGAAGTCGCTGCCCGTAAGTACCGCCGATACTCCCGCTGCGATCTGCGCGTCTGGGATCCTAACGCGTCCGTCGGTTATGAGCTGCGCGACCCGGTGTGTGGGGTAGGCCGCGTCGATGGTGCTAGCAAGGAAGTCGGCGAACTTCTCTTTTGCTTGCTCGTTCGCTTCGGGGTGATCGGGGACGCCTGCTCTGGCCACTGCTTCCCGCCAGTCATCCCGTGAGAGCGCGAGCAGGTCTTTCTCGGAGCGGACGTCGTTGTCCACCAGTAGGGTCTCGATGAGTGGTTGATGCCCGTTGGTGATGGCGGTGAGTTGCATCGTCAATTTCACTCGAGCAATGAGCTCTGGTTTGTTTTGGAATTCTTCCTGGCTGGGTAGGTGATCGCTCCAGAATTCGGCGAGGTTTTCGCCCTCGAATGTTGCGACCGCTTGCGCGTAAGCCTGCCGCTGCTCTTGGTCCGGGAGTGCGGGTGCTAGTAGTTCCCGGATCGGCACACCGTTGGGGGTCTCCTCGTCGAGCGCGTGCCCGGTTGTGCTGGCATGGAGCTTCTCTACGAAGGTGCGGATTGTTTGATCGTCTTTGTTGGTGATCGTGTGATCCGCGACCTTTTTCTTGATTGCGGTAGTAAGTTCGGGAGCGGAGAGTTGCGCGATTGTGCTCCACCTCAGCCAGACGCCTTCACGGACTAGTCCGTAGGCCAACTCGACGTCGCTGTTGCCCGCCAGGGCGTCGCCTTCCCCGTTTAGCGCGTGAGTGAACTGTCTAGCGTCAGTGACTGCGGCTATCTGCGCCGGCTCCACGGGCATTTGGCCAGCGAGGTATCTGATCTCGGCGTCGGCGCCCGTGAGGTTGTCTAGCGATAGTTTTCTCTCGTCGAGGAATGGATCCAGGTGCGAACGCAACTTCTCGTACTCTGTGCGGTCATCGCGTGGCGCCATGACCACGAGCTCAAGGTCGGGTACGAATGACTCGTTGGCGTAATCATCGGTGTGCACTACCCGGGATCGGGCGACTATTCGTTCCGCGTCATCGACGGCAAAAGTTACGACATCCGCATTGCCTCGCTCTCCGAGATCTGCGGTCCCTCTCTCGGGGAACGCGAGGTGCCAGTCGTAGAACGTTATGGAGTAGGACCCTTGGGAGTCGGTGATGTCTTCCCCGAGCACGTCGAAGCCGTTGCTTCGCTGCAAGTCGGCAACAGTATCGGCCTTACGCCGGCCCCAGATTCCCTGTAGGTCCAGATCATATGCGAGCACCTCCACGTTGGACACTGGCTGACCATCCAGGTCGTTTACCGTGCCAGAAACTGTGAAGGAGCGCCTTGCCTCGGTCACGCCGGATTCTTGCAGCCTTACCTCGATGGCGTTCTGAGTCACGGAGTCAGCTGGAGGTCGGTCCTCACGGTCGATTCCTGCACGGCTTTGGATCTCACGGAGCTTAGTTTCGGTATCCTTGCCGAGGGTGCGGCTTTCGATCTCCTCGGGGTCGATGGGGATGCCGAGGGCCGCCAGAGATTTATGGAGAAGTGCGACTCGCGGTGATGCTTCGCCCGTTGGGATGTTGTATTTGCTGATTTTCATCACTTGCCTGCCTTTCGTCCCTGACTGCCGGCCTTAGCCACCAGAAAAAAGAATGCAGCTGTCACTCTGGTACTGGCCCGCTGCCAACCCGCGGTCCGCATCCGACTCGGGATGGCGAGATCAGCGGGTCCTCATGGCTTTCATCGATAGCTGTTCGGGTGCTCGTGGCTCCAGCAGTCCTAAAAGAGCAAGCAAATCCGTGGAATGGAGAATCGGAGCCCGGCCCACTGCTGCCTTAGAAGCGAGCTGCCACGGCATCCGCCGCGCCGAGAGGCAATCAAGCGCAGCGGTCCACGGCAATTGCCGGAATCGCCGGAGGATGCTGCCTCCTGGAATAGATGAGAAGTTGCCTCGGATGCTATGTAGGGAACATCCGCTGCATCCTGCTAATTCGATGATGACTATGGCCGCCAGCACCCAATTCCCCCACAACGATCCCATGCTGCCCCCAATTCGCCCTGGGAGCAGGGGGTTCAGAGTCCCCCATTTGCTTGTGCAATGCTCGGCAGGATCTATGTAGCTCTGAATCCGACACACTTTCATCGCAGAGTCGGATTATTTACTTGATCGGAAAGTCGCTCTTGCCGTAAGCGGATAGATGCTTGCCATGGAGAATGGCTGAATTATGCGCTCTTGGCGCTAACCGGCGCGATTCTTAGCATCGCGTAGCTTCTGCAAAGTCGATTAGGGGACATATTGGCCCTACGCTCTAGCTTAGTCAAGGGGAGAGATGGTTAATTCGTCCGTCAACAAGCGCAGCACCGCGCACGCTTACTTGGCCAGTCGCCGTCAACATTTAGTCGACTTGGTCGCTGGAGCGGGCATGACTCTCCCGTCCGGGCAGCGCCGACAGCCATGGGCCGGAACTGCGCTCCTGCACTATGGCCTATCTGCCCACTAGCACCCGCATCCCGCCAACTTGGGGTTAGGTGTGGATAGCGATTCGGGTGAGCTCAGTCTTCCAACAGAAAAATCACGGGGATTCCCTTCTCCTGCTGACAGGACGACAATCGTTCTACCTAGGCGTCGCCGTCTTTTATCAAAGGGGAAACCATGACATGGGATGCATGGGTCAGTCTCGTGCGAGACGAAACTGCGAAGGCCATTCCAAACGCATTCACGGGACTTATCCTGCTTGCGTTGGGGTGGCTGGTCACTTCCCGAGTAACGGCCTTTTGGGATCGCCGAAAGAAGGAAAGCGAGCTAAGCCTCGCAGCGCTCGAACGGTTCTACGGACTGTACGGAGAATTCTTCGCCGTCTGGAAAATATGGGAGGATCTGCAGCCAAAAGGTGCTCTACTCGAACCTGAGCAGGCAAAAGATCGCGACGACCTTCTCAAAAGAGCCGCCGCGGTGGAAGGCAATTATGAATCACTCATCGTGAAACTCATAGTTGAGCGCGATCTTGGTCCGCAAGATCTCAAGAA
Source organism: Arthrobacter sp. OAP107 (assembly GCF_040546765.1). Classification (NCBI taxonomy): domain Bacteria; kingdom Bacillati; phylum Actinomycetota; class Actinomycetes; order Micrococcales; family Micrococcaceae; genus Arthrobacter; species Arthrobacter sp. OAP107. The sequence continues at coordinate 3,099,642 of NZ_JBEPOK010000001.1, forward strand.
TCTCGCATACTTTCGTGAGGGATTACAGTGCCTGCGCGAATCGATCGAAGCGGACAAATCGCTAAGGACGCGTAACGGCGATGGCACGGAGTGGAGATCGACACCCGTGGAAGGGAACCCCCAGCGAGCGAAGGCCTATCGATCCTTCAAAGCGCTGGCTGTACTCGTAAGCGACGTGGCAACTCATTCGAAGCCGATCAGGAACAGTCGTCGCGGAGACCAGGCATTTTGGCGCACCAAGGCAGAAGGGCTAATGGCCGCCACGAATGCACAGGAGCGCTTGAAGTGGTGGGATCAGGGGTTGAACGAGCCGTAGGGGAAACCACCGTTCGCCAATAAAGAATACGAATTCATCAGTCTGCTGCGCCGCAGCGCAGCTGCGACTTTACCCCGGCCGTCATGTCGGCCTGAAAACGTTTAGCGCGCCTCGTCGAATGACAACGGTCGCTGGGTGCCTGGAGTGTATGCTCGCCCAGGCTGGCATCCCGCAGGGAAGAGTGACTCTGGGAGATCAACGCGGGCTGGGCTACCAAGATGCCGTCCCGAACGTCGAGGACCCGCGCCGGCGACTCGTGCCGGTCTCAGTGCACCCCCCGGGGCTAACACCAAGATAGTGGTCGGCGGCGGGAAACCGGGCACTGGCACCTGTACCCCGTTTGGCGTATTCGTCTTCCCGACACCGGACCCGGCAAGAATTCCGCGCCCCAGCGTCAGCGTCCGATCCTTCGCGGGCAACACGGACCTGATGGTGCCCGCACCGGGCCTGGGAAACGTGCAGATCCGGTTTAACAATTCGCTCTTCCGTTTCCACGGCAAGGCCATCGTCAAGCCGGACCCGCTTGAGGTCAACGTATCACGGGCCCTGACCGCTAGGGCGATTATCGGCACGCAGGGAACCGCCACAATGGTGGGCCCGGTGTCCCAGGAGGATAGTAGCGAAATGGAAGCAGGCATGGACATGGCGGGAGGCTTCCCTGACAGCTAGTGAGAGGCGCAGCGTCTGAGGGGGACCGTCGATCGGTTTCCTCCCGCTCTGGCCTTCCCGAGGAAGTCCTGCCACGGCCTCGTCGCGCCAGCGTGAATAGGCCGATTAGTCCACCTAATCGAGGTATGACTTCCCGCTCAGGCGGGCAGGACGGACCAAGAGGCGTCGCCGCAGCAGTACGCGGAGAAAGCCATTTAGAAGACCCTGAGTCTGAAACGCCGGCTCGCAGCTTCTAGGTCCGGGTCGTTGAATCGGATCGGACTGTCACCCAAGTGAACGAGCTCGTTTTTCCACGGAGTTGAGTTCGGACAGGAGACCGGAACCCCAGCTTCCGCCGATCACCCACTCGTCCGGGCCCAGAGTCTTCGAGTACTCAGCGACGGCGGTGAGAAGCTCGTCAAGCGATTTGCTGGGCGCCTAATTAAGTTCGAAAAGGTCCATCTGCCCCGCGAGTATGTGGTGGTCATGCACGTCCGGCAGCCCGGGCATGACATAGGCGCCGCCCAGATCGACGACCTCAGTGCTCGGTCCGACTGCAGCCTCGGCAGACGAACCGACGGCGAGGACCTTCCCGTCTTTCACGGCTAGTGACGTGACGGTGGGGTATTCGTGGTGCAGGGTGTCGATAACGCCGTTGAGCAGAAGAAGGTCAGCTGTGTTGTCCACAATCCCAGTCCCTGTAGTGAGTTGGATTACAACACTAAATTCCCGGGCTTCTGGTTGACTTGACTCTCCGTGCACGGCTTTTGAAAATCCGGGCAGGAGGGCTGAGGGCACGACCGGAACTGCTACACCGCCGACAGGTGCCGAAGTGCGCGGCTACAAGGCACCGCACCCATTGGACGCCCCCGACACCTCGTCGACCTGTCACCTGATTTACTCCCGCACAGCCAGCGGCGCCCAAGTCCGAAAGACCCAACTGGGCGTCAGGTTCGCTGACTCGCGCCAGTCGGAATAGGTCCCAATTCTTCCTTCTTTGACGACGACTCGTGACGCCCATAGACCTCAGCCTGACACTTTTCGCTCTGTGGCAGCGGCAGCTTCGCCGTAAGTTCGCAGCCTGAAGTGCAGCGGACTTTGGATTGGAATCTCAGTCGCATAAGCCGGTCCTCCAGCGCGACGCTCTCGGGCCCCTCGCTGGCGATAGAAATTCGCGCAAATACTGATCTCTCGATAGGCGTTTGCCCTGCCCCATAAATCGCCCGCTGGCCGTGCCCCAAAGTAGACGAATGCGCGGTCAGAGAGGCTCTCGGCCTCAGGCCTCCAGCGGGCCCACAAACGGCAGCCGTTGATATTGCTCCCCTTGGCCAGACCTGCCGTGAGCAGGCATGCCAAAATAGCGACATGCCACCGCGCCTCTTCGACCTCAGTTCCACCTGGCACCTCCCCGCGCCAACCGAGCAAGTGTGGGCGATAATTGCGGACATCGACATGAGCTGGCCTCGGTGGTGGCCGCACTGCAGCTTCGCCGCACCGCTCAGTCGAACCGAGGCAAGGAGCAACTCCCAAGAGGACATCCTCAAGGCAACCACCGCCTACCTCAACTTCAAGGCGTCCCTGGGTTACACCCTCACCATCAGCATCCGCCCCACGGAAGTCATCGCACCAAAGGAAATCGACTTCGACGCCGGCGGACACCTGCAGGGCACTGGCCGGGTAACGCTCCTCCCCGAGAAGCAAGGCCAAGAAACGCGCATGGACATCGAATGGCGGGTCCGCGCGACGCAGCGCTGGATGAACTTCCTGACGCCGATCGCGGCACCTGCTTTCACTGCAGCTCATGCCCTGATGATGCGCCAAGGCGAAAAAGGGTTGATGAAAGCGCTGGCAAACCAAACTCCCACCAGTGCTAAGTAGACCCGTCTACATTTGACTAGCCACACGAATACAACAGTCCTACCATGGAACAAGGTCAGCCGAGCTGGGGAGCCGCCGCACCCCATGTTCCAGCGCGGACTTTCAGGCACTTAGAACGGGGGGATATTGAGCATCCACGCGAGCCTCGCCGATAGCCTCCATCGGCAGGAAACCGCCGACCCAGAGGACTGGGAAGCCACCTTCCGCAGGATGGTTCTCTTCGACCTGGCAGCGGATATGGAACTGGGCTTCTTCCTCTCGTACTACCGCAACTTCGCCATCCCGAGCATCGCTGCCACTCTCCACACCAACGGCGAAATCCAGCAGCGCCCCATGAAGCGCTCCTACGACACCGCGATCGTCATCTACGAGCTCGTCGCCAGCGGTTTGGACAGCGACCGCGGCCGCGAAATGATCAGCCTGCTCAACCACGTGCACCGCAATGTCCCCGGCAGCAAGGACGATTTCCTCTACGTCCTCCTCACCCTGCTGGTTGTGCCGATCCGATGGACCCAGCAGCATGCCTGGCGCCAGCCAACAACAGCAGAACTCGCCGCCGCCTCGCGCTTCTTCACCGAGCTGGGGTCCAGGATGAACATCGACTCCATGCCCGGCACATATGCGGAGGCCGCGCAATTTTTCGACCGTTACGAGGCCGCGCACGTCGCACCGTCCCCCGAGGGCCAGCAATTGATGGACGCCACCGTCCAGGTTTTCCAAGGCCGACTGCCGCGCCCTCTGCGCCCGCTCGCCGGGCAAATCATCAGCGCAATGCTCGACGACAGCCGCCTGGTCTCAGCGCTCGGCCTCCCCCGCGCCACCCGGATTTCCCGCACCACTCTCAAAGGCGGGCTTGCGATTCGCAACGCCATCCACCGCCGTCGGCCATTGAAACAGAAGCCTCATTTCACACCCGGCAAGGCCGGCCGCTCTTTGTACCCGAGCGGGTATTCCCTGGGCCAGATCGGCCCGATCAATATTCCGCCCTCCCCCGCCTGCAGAAGCAATGAACTATCGTGAAGCCCGGAAACTAGCGCGCAGGGCGGAGCACAGCTTCGGCTTGCCGGGTGACACCTCGCTCCATTTCATCCAGGAAAAACTGGAGATGCAACGAAGCAGGCCCATCACCATCGATGAACTCCCCGGCCTGGCGGGATCGGAATTGTGTGGCGTGTGGCTCATCTGCGAAGGCCATGACATCGTGCTCCATGCGCCAGTGAAATCCATCTGGCACCGGCAACAAATCATCCTGCACGAGTTCAGCCACATGATCCTCCGTCACGATCTCGAGATATCGGATGAAGAGCTGGTCCTCGCGTTCCTGCCAGACCTCGGCGTAAACGTACTCCGCGCGCTCGGCCGCAGCAGCTACACCGACGACGCCGAACTCACTGCAGAGGCCCTCGCGGACCAGCTCGCAACCCGCATCATCAACAATGAAGTCGGCACGACACCCGAGCCGCTGGCCTTCCGCCGCGTGTTCGGCTGATGGAGATCGTCCCGGCGGCCGCCCTCTGGATCCTGACTGTCCTCAGGCTGCCGGCAGCCTTCGATCCTGACCGTGGGAGCGTTTTCCGTGCGACTATTCTGGCCGCGATCGCCTGCACGCTTTATATTCCCGCCGTGTATTACGGCGTCGATCCTCTGCTCGGCGGTCACAACCGCGTCGGGCTGGCTACTCTTTTGTCTCTGCTCCTGGGATTTTGGCAGTTCAGGACTGCCATTTTGCTGGCCGCTGTAACCGACCTGGAAGTACGACGGCGGCAACTCGCCTTGGGCCGGTGGGCGGCGGGCGCTGCTTGCATGGCGGTAACGGCAGGATTTCTCGCAAGCCGCGTCGATGTGACCGATCCGAACCTCCCGCTGACTTACGGCGACCAGCCTGGAATGGCAGTGTTCCTCTGGACGGGCTCGGCATTCATCACCTGGATTTGCCTCGATATAGCCCGCGTGTGCCGCAGCAACATCCCACACATGCACGCACCCGCGTTCCGCTCAGCTTTCATCCTCATCGCTGCCGGCTGCATGCTGTTTGCTCTGGTCCTGCTCGACCGTTTGCTCTACGGCGCCGTGGTGAGCGTCGAGGGCACCGACAGCCCGACTGCAGCCGTCCTCACCAGCCTGTATTGGATCGGCGAAACATCCGCTGTTCTCCTTGTCAGCCTCGGGCTGCTTCTCCCCCGCCTGGCAAGTCATCTCAAATACGGCCCCTTCGGACTGCGTGTCAGGCTGTTGCTCTTGGAGATCGGGCCCATATGGAACCGCGTAGCCTCCGGCGAGCATGACCTGGTCCTCGAGCACCGACCTGTTAGGCGTCGCATATTCTTCTGCCGCCACGCAGAAACACAGCTTCACCGGCGTCTCGTCGAAATACGTGATTGTGAACTGGCCAGCCCCGCAGCTTCCGGGCGCCTGGGCGCCCACGATCGGTCCGTCGTCGAACGCGCCGAGCATGCACTCGAGAGGCGGTCCGGAGCGCAACTGACGCAATAAGCCCCGCGGGGCCTACGACGCCGATTTGTCATGCGGCCCGGCCCAAAAAAATCGATGAATGGGCAAAGCATCTTTGCTTTTTGTCATTCTGATACCCATCATCGCTGGGCGGGACCTCCGCGCGCCCGGGGCTCTGCGCGCCAAAACTACGCTCCGGGCCTCTACTCCCATCGGTGGATTCCCTATCAGAACGACGCCATAAATCTGACGGGCGCCCCCGCTGTCCGCCGGCCGATGAAGGAGAAGGACCATGGAAGAGCTCACCATCCACACCCCCGCCGACGTTCTCAGCTTTGTTGGCCACACACTAGGGTTTTGGCCCCAGGAAAGCCTCGTCTGCATCACCATGTCCGACAACAGGATAGGGGCTACGCTTCGCGTTGACCTGCCCAAACCGGGCACCGAGATCAGCTATGCACAGACCGTCGCCGGGTATCTGGCCCACGACACCAACGCTTCCAGCGTGCTTTTTGCCGTCTACACCTCCCAGGCGGAGGAGGCCAGCGAGGTCAGGCCGCATGCGGCAACTATCGCCGCGCTGACAGGCGCCCTCGCCGAACGTGGAATGTCCATCCGTGATGGACTCTTGGTAGGAGACGAGACAGTTTGTCAGTACGACGGCGGTGCCAACGGCCCGTCCCTCCCTCTGGCCGCAACGCAGTCTAGCCAAATCAATGCTGAATTCGTCTACCGCGGCAGCACGATCGAACCGACCAACCGTATTACCTTGCCGGCTTCGACCAAGGAAACCGATACCGCTGACGCTGTCCAGGACCGCCTGAAGGCACTCGGCAATCTGAAGGTCGGCGACGCGCTCGAGCAGGCAAGGGCACGCTGGACGGACATGCTGGAGTCGACAAGCTATCCCAGCCGGGACGAAATCGTGAACTTCATTGCGGATCTCCAGTTCCCGGTGATCCGAGACAGACTGATGGCTGACATCCCAGGGATCGACGAACGCATGGACCGAATCCTCCTCGCCCAAACGCACGACAAGCCGGAGTGGTCCCGAGTCGAATGGGCACAGCAACTCCTGCTCCATGCCTACACGCACAGCAGCACCAAGCACTCGGCGCCTATCCTCACCGCAGTAGCCTTCATCAATTGGTGGGAAGGCCGCGGCAGCAAGGCACACCAGTTCCTCCAGCTCGCCCTCGAGGCCGACCCCGCATACCACTTAGCGAGAGTCAGTGACATCATGATCGGCTCGGGAGTGGTAGCCGGCTGGAACATGAACAAAGGCACGGCATATCGAGATCCGGGGCTAGAAGCCTGACGTGGCTTTTTTCGGCTGCTTCCCACCACTATGAACCGCATCGTCGCCAGGACTGACAGCCGGAAGGAGGAAATCACACCTAGCTCGGGCTCGAGCAGCAGGGCGGTCACGGCGAGGCAGAGTAGGCTCAGGCCCCGTCCAGCACTGCCTCCAGCCAGGGAGGCGACACCCACAGCACCATCACTAGCGAGGCCCTGAGCACGCTGGCGTCCGGTCGCACTATGAGGACGATCGGGCCAAGGTCTGCAAGTGCACAGCTGCGGCCGCCGGGATCTTGCCGCCCCGAGGGGAAAGCGCAGACAGCGGGATCTCACCAAGGATAAGGCTGCAGTTGGCCCCAGTGAAAGTTACTGACGGAGGTGGGTGAGCCCTAGTGCGAGCCTCAAGAGCTGCATAGGAAGTGCCGAGACACCAGGCAGACCCGGTGTCGTGGGGGCCCTAGAGTCGGCTGCTGCCTTTCCACTCTTCCGGCGACAGCCTCTTGATGCTCGATGAGTGCGCCCAACCCATGTGGTACTTGCCGGACGGATCCAGCCATTCAATCGGGCCGTACGTGTGAGTCCAGGCCACCGCCTTACCGTAGATGCCGCCCACGTAGACAAGTGGGCGACCATACTTCGGAAAGTCGCGGACAGGGGCTGGGTCATCAATCGGCCGGGTCTTGTCGGCGTCCATACGAGCCATCATCCGCTCAATGTCGTCCGGCGAACCATGCTTTATCACGCACCAATTATAGAACATATATTCGAATCCACTCACAGAACCCGTCATAGGCAGTGAGCTCAGCGGGCACACTGGCTGTTCCACGGCGCCCAAATCCGGGCCGGCACACCAACTCGATGGCTGAACCGTGGTAGCCCACGGCGGTGGCGACGTCGCAGACGGACGCTAGGTATATCCGCGACCTGATGACCCGCCGGTACTGAAGGCGTTAGCCCCTGTCCCCCGGACTTCATTGGCGCCTCCTGACCAGCGTCAGGCGGCGCCATCAATTGCCCAGCGAAAAGCGTCTTGGATCAGCCATCTTGCTTAGGCATGGCGACGGCAGGACTACGAGACACACTGCCGATCGTTCGCCCGTACATGCCTCTAAGACAGATGGGTGATCGCAAAGGAGACCTCCAGGACTAGCTGGTCAGAATTGCCCCCTGAGGGCGGAGGCGCTGCATCTGTGGGCTTGAATCCATTGGTCACGTGGGTCCTGGGCCGACCTCACCACCTCCCCGCGTATCCGTGAGCTGTGGGCGCTCTTAATCAGGCCCTGCCTACGCGCGGCTGCTAGCTAGTGGGCTTGTTTCGATGAAAAAGCAGGTTGCGGGTTATCAGAGGGGGCACGGCTCGGTCGATGGGCCCCGGCAGGACTGTCCCGCGCCAGAGAACAGCCTATGCAAATATATGGCACCGGCCACGCATGCATCACCGCCAGCGAGACCCTAAACTTCTCCGTCGACGGCACGGAATATGAGATTGACCTCAATAGCGAACACGCAAACGAACTTCGCAGCTCTTTGAGCCGCTACACCAACGTTGCCCGCAAGACTTCCGGGGGCCGCGGACGACCAGTAGGCCGCAAAGCAACTGCGTCCGATGTTGACGCTAAGGCCGTGCGTTTGTGGGCGATCGATAACCGGCTCCAGGTGAATACTCGCGGCCGTATCCAGGCCGATATCGTCGAGAAATACCAGGCCGCCCACAGCTAAAGGATGCGTGATGAGCCAGTGCCTCAACTGTAATTCCGAGTTTCCTAGTGACAACGCGGGTCCGTGTCCGGTCTGCGGCCACGCCTCGGCCACTCTGGATCTATCAGGAGTGGGAATTCTGGACGTTGCGACAGCCGAGGTTGGTTATGGGCCTCAGAAGTCTTGGCTGGAACAGTGGGGTGTGGTCGAGCGATCCTATGAAAAGCTCAAGGGCATATATGACTCACTTACGGACAATCAGATAGCGACATCCACGGTCAAGGAGTTCTTCATTCATTGCTGGCACCTGAAAGACTGGCTAGTGGAAGACCGCGAGATAAGCGTGGAAAGCGCGGATATCGGAGTATTGCTACGCACTGAGCCAGATTTGAAGGTGTGCAACGCGATGGCGAATACGTCGAAGCATCACACCCTCAGTCCCGGCAAGGTAAGTGCCCGCGTGGTTTCGGTCGTTACCCAGCCGAAGGGACAGGTGACGATCGAGATTACGAGCACGAGCGGCGCCGAGAAAAGGGATGCTCTGGAACTGGCTAACAGCTGCATGTCGATCTGGAAGAAATTTCTGAAGCAACACGGCCCGCCAACCTAAAGACCGATACCGACCAGGAGGTAGTGAGACATCCGGTAGGCACCGGCTGTTTTGAGTGTATAAGCGGCTGAAACTACATAGCCACAAACTAAATCAATCACGATGCTTCCGGAACTCTTTCCGTTACACATATTGATGAACCCGATGGAGGCTTGTCTCTTACGGGAGCTGTCAAGTGTCGAGTAAATTGGTCCGACACATCGGCTCCGGGTAGTCAGCTAGCGGAAAACGCGAGTGCATCTTCCACTCAAGTGTTTTCCGTCAGCAGTACGTCACTTGTGACGATTTCATTCACGGGGACTTGGGCACCACAGAATGACAGGTTCACCTCTGCTTACCTCAAGCCCGTGGGAGCCAGTCCTCCATGGGACGATTATCTGGGTAACACCGAGGCTGGTTCAACATACACCAAGAGCCTCAGCCCTGGGATCTATGAGCTGTATGTAAGTCAGAGGTGCAGCATTCCCTCCAGTTCCTCAAACCCCGTATCAGGTGAAAGGTCCGGAGACATCTTTTATGCCCTTCGTGTAAACGACCCACTTGTTGGTTAATTTTCCCCGGACCGAACTCTTTCAGCGCGGCGTCGAGGGCGGTACGCCTGTTCAAGAAGCACTCGTAGCTGCCGTCGCCACCCTCGGCAACGGGCTCTTCGTATTCATGCCACAACGTAGATTTCGTCAGGATGAAAGCAGTGCCCAAAAGACACAGCCCGGACACCAGCGCGGTAAATTCGATCCATCGCCGGCGCCAGGCTGTGCCCGGTTACGCGGGATGCTCTTCTTTGTGATGATGTCCATGGGGCCGGTGACGATCTCCTGAACGAGATCCAGCACACCGGGCATCTCCTGGCCGGTCTCGTAGAGACGCTTCGGCGTAACTCGCGCATGGCGGCCGCCAGCTCAGGATTAGCCCGGCGATGAGGGTTGGGCTTCTTCTTGCCCATCACTGGACCTCCTTTCTTATTGGTAGCGTCGCGTAGATGAACGGTGACAGGAAGTCCACGTCAAAGCCAGATAACCGTGCCGGCAAACCCGGGAGCGCGGCATTCCTCCCGCTCGGTATCGTCTTCCTCGTTTTGGCCCTGGTGATGGTGATTTTGGGGAACGTCGCTTGGATCGCATTCCTCACGATGGGAGCAACATTCCTCATCAGCGCTTTGCAGAATCGAGCAAAGAAGGACCAGCCTGGCGGGGACCGCTAACGACTGATCCGTCCGCTGCCTGCGCACAGGGATTCTTCCTGGGTTTCGCTGGGACGGCGCTCAGGCTTTGCCGCCTTTCGGGAAGGTGTTCGGTGGTGCATGTGTGGACCCCAAAACCATGGTGGAGCAACATACCGAAGGTGTTCAGAGCGATGTGGCTGCACTGCCGGAAGGAACATCCGTAAGGCTGACGGCCGTCAAGGAGCATCAGCTGCTCGTAGTTTTTGGTCCAATCCATCGGCATAAATCCTTGCGTCACTATTTACGGAAATCATTTAGAAAATGATTTATGGTCGGGTCCGTCGGCGTGACCGGCCAGGAAGAAGTGCTGACCCATGAAGCCACCGGCGCTGGATCTTCACCGGACGTGGGCTACGCGGATGGTCTGCTGACTCTTCCTCACCGGGTCCACGAGGACGAACAGTGCGGTCTTCGCCGCTCGTTCTGCCACGTACACGATCTGCTCCAGGCTCACTCCCTGGACCTTCACCAGAGCGCGCTGAACGTACGGAAGACGGGCCACTTCCACCAGCTCGTCGAGCTGCCGCTGGGTAGCCTTGGTGGGCGCTTGCAGCGCGCCGGTTGACGCGTCCCAGGACCAGGCTGACAGATGGTTTCCGATCCACTTCTTCTGGCGCCGGCTCAGACTGTGCACTCCCAGCTGAGAGATCCTGCGCGCCTGCGTTTCCAGAGCCCGCTTGCGGGCCTTGCCGGCTACTTTGCGTTTGTCCCACAGCACGTCCCCGGAAGCGACGGTCTTCGCTGCTGCCTTGTTCGTTTTGCGGGGCAGGGTGAGCCGTCCCAGGTCCGGGACAGCAGGAACCGTTGCCGGTGCCTTGCAATTCTCGCGCCGGCTGAAATTTCGGTTGCTGCCCATGGTCGAAGCACCTCCTTTGGTGAATGGATGAGACAGCCCTCTGAAGTTCCAGGTGACTGTCGATGGATGGGGCCGCGGAACGTGCCACGACTCTGCAACAGCCCCCGGGTCGGCGGCAGCCGACCGGCGTCCCACGGCAACCTCCACAGCACTTGTCGCCAGGGGCCGCGGGGCGTTCGCTCTGCTCTTCTCAGGGACGCCTGGGACACCGTCACAGGCGTCCCTGTCCGACGGCCGGCAGGCCGGCGTGGAGCTGGAGCCACTCGCGAAGCGATGGCTCCAGGGGCACCCCAACGACGCGAAGCGTTGGTGGGGCAAGAGAGCGCCAGCGAACGCAGTAAGGGGCCCGGAGCGCAGCGGAGGGTGAGGGAGCGAAGCGACCGAAGGGATGTCGGCTGTGCCGACCACCGAGCGCAGCGAGGTGCCATCCCCCCTTATGCCCTTTCTCTTTCTCCCTCACGTCTGGAGCTTTAGCGGAAGACTGAGGGGATTTCTGTTGCCGTGGCGCGGGAAAATAGCTTCCACTGCTTCCGTTCACCCCGACCGTTTTCGGTTTCCACTGGTGGAAGGTCGGGGTGAAGAGTGGCTATTTTCCCGCGTTTTTGGGCTGTTGGCTTTCCACCGGGATCTCTAGTGCGTGGCACCCGGTGGAAAGCGTGCTGCGAAGCAGCGGCAAGGGGTCTGCGACGAAGGAGTGGACACCGTTCTGGCCCCTTCTTCTGTCATGGCAACAGGCCGTGGAGGCGAAGCCGGAACGGTTCCATACGAGGTGGCGGCGGAGGGGACTGCTGAGGAACGAAGCCGTCCCTGGAGTCGGCTCCGAGGGGGCTGCGCAGCAGTCCTACCCATGTCTGTGGCACCACTGGCTTACCGTCCCGCAGGGGCTGCTCCGGACGCCTTCATGGCACTGCTTCGGAGGTCGCTGCATGGCCGCTTCGGCGGCCGCGACATCGTCGCTGCACAGCTGCTTCGCAGGGCAGCGGATCCTGTCTCAGGCACCGGCCCGTGAACAGTGCAGCTACTCCCCCAGGGCTGCCCCAGCGTCGCCGGCGGTGCTGTCACACTGTTCTCCAGGAGGCCGCCGGCGGCCGGCTTCAGATTCGTGCAAGAGCTGCTTGCACAAATGGCCGCCAGGTCGCCACAGGGTCGCTGCAACGTCACTCTAGGAGCTCTTCCCGGGCCTAGCCAGCGAGTCTTCAAAGGGGGTGGGTGGCGGCTGTCATCTGACTGGCCTTACATCCTGTTTCGCCCCGCCCTACACCCCTTCATCCTTGGCCTGCCAGGTGGTTCCGCGCCCCTCCCAAACACGGTTACCACGAGCTGGCAAAGAGCTCTGCATCTCCCTTCGCGAGTCTTGGCCAGCTCGAGGTAACCGGACTGGGGAACCACTTGGAAGGCACTGGGGCAATGGGCCAGTGCATCGCCACCCGCCCCCGCCCCCGGCGCTTTTCAGGCACCGTGCATCTGCCTCTGCATGGCGCCCGAAGAGCGCCGGCGGCAAAAAAGGAGCAGCCCGAAAGCTGCAAGCTGGCGCCCATGTGTGACCGGATTTTGGCCAGAGATGTCCAGCGATGGCCTGGCGTAGGCAGGAAATGATCCATCAGAGCAGAGGATCCGTTGGATTCGGGCCGCGTTGGCCCCTGATTCAGCGGCTGGCCGGATTCTGGTCACAACAGGCCCGGCTTCCGGCCATGATCCGCCCACAGCTGCCCATAACGCAGTGGCAGGGCCATAATCGGCCCGCTTCTTGGTCACTAAGCACCCGGCTTTGGGCCAAAAGTGGGCTTGGCTATGCAGCGATGCCCAGGCGTGGCCTCAAAATGGCCACGATTCGCCCAGAAGCTGAGCAATTTCATTAAGAGCCTTGAGGTGCTGGGGACCAGCGCGGACCGGTTTGAGGCCAGGTCATCAAAGCGATCCCCTAGTGTCAGGGGCATCGCGGACAGCTAGGGTTTTGCCATGCCGGTTCTGCCGGGAACCGGGGCTTCAAAGATTGGGGGCTTCACATGTACGACCCGACTCAGTACTCGACCGACCGCTGGCCCGCAGCCCCGGGATTCACTGAGGAGGAGTTGAACGGCGTCCCTCTCATCACCGTCCATCCGGCCGCGGTGCCAGCCGCTATCGGAGCGGTGTTCCTGATGCTGGCCGTTGCAGGTGGCGCCCAATACGAGTTTTATGTAGTCCTGCGGTGGGCCGTGACTGCAATGGCGATCTGGATGTCGGTAGTTGCCAGCGCGCTCAAGAGGACGCCGTGGGTTGTGGTCTTCGTTGCCATTGCCCTCCTGTTCAACCCACTTATCCCGGTCTACGCCACACGGAGCTTCTGGGCCCCGTTCGACTTGGCAGGGTTTGTTCTGTTTTGGGTCGCCGGGGTCAAGCTGCGCGCTTCGAAACCTGCTCTGTCGACCGGGCAACGGGTAACGCCGGACGTGCCTGAACCGAGATCAACCTCCCCGCAACAGGGGGTCTCGTATGAGGCCAATCGGGCTTTGAAGCCTTCGGGGTCGTCCTCGATGCGCGGCTCTGAAATTGGAGATTCAGCGGGGAGCGTCATGGAAGCTTTGCAGATCCAAAAAATGGCCGATGATGCAGCATTTTCGAAGCTCTATTATGTTGCACCCGATTCGAGTGAGGCAGGCGCGCCACTGGATCTCCTGAAGCGGGGATTCCAAGTAATGGCCGGCGGCAGTTCGCTCTTTTGCAGCTTCATGATTCGGGGAAACACGGAGCAGCATGACGGTCTTGTAGCGTGTACGGGAGACAAGATCGGCCTTTTTACAGTTCAGAGCCTTGCTGCAAGCGGAGGGCCGCTGCCTGGTGACAGAATCATGAAATTCGACTCGATCAAAAAGGTCGCCTTTGCCACGATCCCGGGTGTCAGCTTCCGCGGCGTCGATCTTTTCACCGCCGTCAAAGTGCGCCAATCAGTTATGACGATCCGATTTGATAATGACGAAGTATGGGACCTTCACTTTCCCTCAGAACCCGTGGTTGGTCACGGGCACACACCGTATAGAAACTTTGTGAACGGGTTCCATGACGAGTATCAAACCTGGCACGATGCCAACAAGCCGCGTGCTGCCACCCTCCAAGAGACGGCGCCCGTCACGAGCATGAGTATCGCCCGCATGGGGCACACAGGCACGCTCCTGCCCACAGGCCGCGTCCTCATTGTCGGAGGATCGAGCGACACGGCAGAACTGTACGATCCTTCAATTGGAACGTGGAAAACCACGGCCAGCATGACCTGCGACCGCTACCTCCACACGGCCACTTTGCTGCCCAATGGCACAGTCTTTGTTGCGGGTGGCAGCGGCGCTAGCAGGACAGAGATTTACGACGAGGCCACGGGAACGTGGACGTTGACCGCGACGATGGCGGTAGACCGCTGGCGCCACACCGCGACCCTGCTTCGAGACGGCACAGTCCTCATTGCCGGCGGCTCAGATACCAGCCGCAGCGCCGAGATTTACGACCCGACAACAGGAAAGCTGACCCCGACCGGGAACATGTCGGTACCCCGCTCGGGTCACGCAGCGATCCTGCTGCGCGATGGCACAGTGCTGGTGTGTGGCGGTGCAGTCGGTGATGACTCATTCGGTACCGATTACGAGTTTGAAGTCCATCGCAGCGTTGAACTCTATGATCCAGCGACCAAAACGTGGTCACCGAGGGCAAGCATGGCGGACGAGCGTACAACGCCCACCGCCGTCCTGCTGCCTAATGGCAAAGTCCTGGTAACCGGCGGCGGCTATGAGACCGCTGAAATGTATGACCCGGCTACCGGAAGCTGGTCAATGATGGCCAGCATGGCCGTCTATCGTGCAGGCGGTGATGCCACCCTCCTTCCCGATGGCACCGTCCTGGTCTCAGGTGGAACGTGGGCTGCACAATCCGATTCGGAATACGAGAGCGTTAGCGGTGCCGAACTGTTCGACCCTGTGTCGGGCACCTGGTCAGACGTTACGGGCATTGAAGGCCGAACGGAACACACGGCCACGCTACTCGCCAACGGCGATGTCCTGATCGCGGGTGGATTCGACCAAGACTATGAAGAGCTTGCAAGCGCTGTTGTTTATCAGCGACGTTCCAGCCGCCGCTGACATTGCATAGATGGCGTCGATAAGTTGTTGCGCCGGTCCTCCGCATGAAGAGTGCTCGCGCCAGGTATCGCCGACAGTGGAGAAAGGCGTTGGGGTCGGTCTCGATGGCCGCCTCGTGGTGGTTCTCGTAGTACCTCTTCATCCGCTCGGCCTCGCCCCGTGGCGGATAGCGGCGGGTGACCAGCCCAGCGATCTCAGCGGGCGGTCCTTATAGTCCCCTTGCCCAGAGCCTTGACGATACACTCAACCGTTTCTTCGGCCACTACATACTGACTCCCTTCCCACACTTACGATGTCTGGCACCTTCGTCATGCAGATATGCTCTCAGTCAGACCGCTCCGTATGTGGGATCAAAGCGTGGCGAGCTCGTCGAGGATGTGCTGGGTGCGCCGGGCGAAGTCGGCCTCTTGGTCGGCGGTCGCGGACCGGTCCAGCGCGTGGAGGTTGTAGTCCGAGGTCTCGCCGTCGTCGGGGTTCGAGTCCCGCTCCGGCTGAAAATCTATGTTGTCTTGGTGGGTCCGAAACCCACGCATAGTGAATCTCCCCGAGCTCGGCGAGGAGCTCGTTCTTCCGCTGTTGCCTCTGCTCCGGCGTCATGTCAGCCATCAGTCTGGCCTTCTCCCTTGTCTTCTGCCGCGGCCTTGGGAAACAGCGGGGCACTGTCCGGCTGGCCCTCGTCCACCACAGTGCCCAGTGCGATCCAGTCCAGCGAGGACACGCCCGGCTGGCCCTTCCGGGACTCGTGGAATTTCCGCAAGTCACCCCACGTTGCTGATCGGTCCCACATTCTATTTCGCCTCTTTCAGGATGGCCCGAACTGCGGCCACGTTGGCGGCCGTGATCGGCACCTTGTGGATTTTCAGCACGTCGCGGATGTTCGCTTCGTCTGCTTTCTGCACGGTGAGGCCCTCGGCCACCCTGATGGAGCGGGCGGCCTTGGATACGCCGTCGCCGTTCCCTGACGGGCGACTCCCGGGCGAGCAGCCGGAATAAGAAGAGGGGCGGTCCTGGTGGACCGCCCCTCTTCGGCCTATCTGGTCTTCAGTATCAAAACCCGTAGGGTGAGGAGGCCGCGTGGAGAGGACAACCTGGGGCCACAATTATCGGCGTCAAATCGCTGGCAAGGCGAAGGTCAATCCAAGCAAGAGCTGTTCTGGCGAAATTGTGCGTGACAAGATACGGGTGGTGCCGCTGCCGCCGGCGGCGACCATAGGCCGGGGGGCAAGACTATGAGTGAATCCGTGCAAACGGAACCCGAGTACGTCGAAGACTTGGGCAAGTTGATCGCGTACATCGATGAGAAGGTGCCGCCGGGCTGGCCCGAGTGGCCGGGCGGGTGGCCGGGCCAGATCGAGGCAGCACTTTTGGACGCCGTACTGTCAATCAGGGCGCGTTACGGGTCAGCGAACACTGGTGTACGGGCAGCGGTGCGCCGATACAAGGAGTTCGTTGATGATGACAGGCCGAATTCGCTGACGCGCCTGGCTGGGTTCGACCCGACCGAGCTTGGCGAGGTGCTAAAGAACCGTCAGGTCACAGGGGGAGCCTCGAAGGCTACTGCTGTAGTCGAGGCAGCAAAGCGTCTCAATGCGGAGGGTGTAGAGCAGGCGGCGGACATTCCCGTGGCTGAGTTTGGTGCGAGGAGGACTCCGGAGCAACAGGTCAGGTTCGAGCGTCTGAAGTCGGCCTACAGGTCCGTGCCTGGCCTGGGCAAGGTCACGTTCGCGTATTTCACCATGTTAGTGGGCGAGCCGGACGTCAAGGCTGATACGTGGGTACGCCGTTTCGTCGCCGAAGCCATCGGCCGAGAGGAGGTGTCGAGCACTTACACCGAACAACTCGCAAAGGCTGCCGCCGGGCACTACGGGGTGGATCCGCGAGTACTTGACCATGCTATTTGGGTTTACATGAGAACCCGCAGCAGCGAAGAAGAAAACTTGGCGCGCGCATACAATTCCAACAGGCGGGTCTTCGATACCTCATTCGACTACAAGACCGACATCCCTGCTAGGGCCAATCCCGAGCCGGACAGTGGCAGTCCGAGGCTTCGGGCGGACCACGAACTGCTGTGGACCAAGGAGTTGTGCTCTGGCGTCCTTTTCGCCCCGACCGCGCCATCGGATCGTCGGGAGGGTTACCTCATATTCACTGACACCTCCGGGGCGAGGCATTGGTACGGCAGCGATGCCATCACCAGCTCCTATACCGGCAGGTCACGTACGAGGTCTCTGGCCGACGCTATCGCCGGGCTGAGCCAGGACGAGCAGGCCCGCTACCTGAACCCGCCGTACACCATCGGCAGTGCGATGATCTGGCCCGTCAGGAAGAAGGACAAACCCACGATGAACCAGGCGAGGGGGCTCAGGTCGCTCATCGCCGACCGCATGGACCTCACCCTTGAGTGCATCCGGCGTCACTACGCAGGAGAGCCAGAGAGCCCCCTCGCCAGTGTCATCAACGCCTACGCGGACTTCTTCGAGCTATTCGATGGGTTCGTGGAGTTCGTGGACTTCTTCCACCTGCAAGACCTCGTGACGCCCGACTACCACGAGGTTCGGTTCTACCTGCCCTTTGACAACTTCAAGCGTTCCGGGATGCCGGCCACGAAAGACGAGTACGTAACGTACCGGGAAGCCACGCTGGAATTCATCGCAAGACGGAACCATCGGATGGCCAAATGGGTCAAGGAGAACCACCCCGAGATCGAGGTTCGCCAGTAGCGCCAAACGAAATTCGCGCGCAGGAGGGCAGGCACACTTTGTTCCTGATTCATTCATCGACAATGTGCCTCTTGACTGGCTAGGCGGGCGGCCCGTTGAATCGCCTCGGCGCTAGCGGCGTCCGCCCCGACGTCGCGGGTATCGATGCCGTAGCACCCTATTCCGCAGGTGAAACCGTCCCCTTTTTTCGGGCCCCTCCCCCGGCCATTTTGGAACACCGACAACGGAGATTATGACAAGCTGAGGCTTTGGATGCGGTTCATGGTCCACGTTTGGTGCCGCCAACTGTCGCGTGACGTGAGCTTGGGCTTTGCTCATGAGGGCAGCCAAAACCGAGAGGGAGACGCCCCCTTGCTGTCTCTGTGTGGGCTATTTAGTGAGAAATTGTGTAGGTCGACCGGCTACTTGTGCAACCTATGTATGTCGATGGTTGCCCCATCGGCCTTGCATTTCTCCGCGACGATCTCTTGAGACATGAAGAACGCCACGTCAGTTTCATCCGCTGTGAAGATCCCAGGGGTGGGGGCGAGCTCGCGTGCTTGGCGGATGGCCACGGCAACGTCGCCCTCCGCTTTGTCCTCGGCGTCCCTGGTCCTGGATGGAAGCATGTCATGCGCCGCGATTATGGCGTCCTTGGCGAGTGGCCCGTCAGTTAACGCCAATTGGTAGGCGTCCGTGAGTTGGTTAACGCCGTCCTCGAAAAGTTTGCATGCCGTTTCGTTCTTCGATGTCTGCGCGGCAGGAGTCACCGAACCAGCGCCGACCATTACTGAGATGCCGATCACAGCCACAACCAACGCCACCGAGGTCAATGTCATGAGCATCCACGCCCACACGGGGACCCCGCGCTTCCGTGCCTGCAGCGATGGCTGCTTGTTCTGCTCGTAATTGACGGGCGGCTGCGGCGGAAATGGCTCCGTTGGTTCGGACATGATTAGAATCCCCACATTCTGATGGCGGTTCACGGTGGACACACTTGGTAGCCATTGGATTAAGGGGGCAGACGGGGCGGCTACCAACCAAGAGACCCCGCCTGCGCCCGGTCTATTGCTGGGCAGCGTTCAGGTAGGCGATGGCCCACTCAATGACCCTCGCGCTATCCCCGAACATGCCCAGTCCTGCGTTGCACTGCTTGCACAGCAGCCCCCGCACCTTCCCTGTGACGTGGTCGTGGTCCACGTGCAGTGAGTTCGCTCCCCAGAAGTCGGGACAGTGCTTGCAGCAGATGGCGCAGCAGAACGCCTGCTCCCGCCGCATCCGCTCGTATGTGGCGAGGCCGATGCCGTACGTGCGCCAGAGCATGGCGTCCCTGTGCTGGTCCTTAATGCAGATCGAGCACGTGGTGCGCCAGCCGGTGGCAGCGCGGAACAGTGCAACGGGCCGGTCGTAGTCGCACCTGAGGCAGCGCTGACGGGGGTTGTCGATGGCTTCGCCCCCGATGGGGGTGATGCCGGGCATGCGGCACCGCATGACGGGGTCAATCTTCGCCTGAAGGTTGGTGACCTGCTGCTCCGTGAGCCGGTCGGAATCGAGGATGGTGGTCAGCGCGTCGTGCAGTTCTTCCACGTCGTAGGCGGTGGGATTCTTGGCGACGGCCTTAGCCTTGGTGAGCGACATCATCACGCTTCACCATCCTCGGGAATGCCGATGCCGCCGTGGTCGCGTGACGCGGCCTTGTCGATGCGGTTCTTCTTCTGCTGAACGGTTTCCTCCGTCGCGCCTTCCCCGGTCGTAACGGCTGGTGCGATCGTATCTGTTGCCATCGTGGCTATCTCCTACTTGCGGGTGTTGCGTGGAGACGCGAGACGTGCGTGACCTCATCGACAGCCGACCTCACGGTCGTCCCGGTGTGTTTCCGAACCGCTCCCGCGCAGTTCGAGCGGACGTGCCGAGGGCGGCACCGATAACCTCCCAGGAGTCTCCGTTCGCGCGGGCGGCGCTGACGGCGGCGTCGAGCTCGGCCTGGGCCTTAGTGGCAGCCGTCCGGGCAGCGGTGATCCGGCGGAAGTCCGCGGCGTCCCTATCAACGTGAGGCGCCGGGCTCAGGCGAAGGAGCGTACCATTCACCCGCAGCGGCGCGGCTAGGTGCTCGACGTGCAGGACGTAACCTTCATCGGGCTCGCGCTCTACGTAGACGGTGAGGACGGCCTTTCCCTCGCTGTCATCAAAGTCCACTTTCCCGTAGCTCTCACTCGGACCACCAACAGGCCATGGCCGCGGCTTCAACCGCCCTCCAGCTTCGTACTGCGTCGGCTCGGGGACGGGCTTCCCAACCCGGAAGCCGGGGGCTTGCGCTTCGCGAGGGGTCATACTGACCGTTCTCCTTCAAGTTGTCTTCCCACTGCACCCCGATGCGTAGGGGTCACAGCAAGGTCTCTGAGATGGGCGATACTGCTTCATATTCGATTCCCCCATCCACTGGATCACATGATGTTCGCAGCGGCATGCGGGCAGCGCTCTAGTACAAATAAGTACAAGTCACTGCGGGTTGAAGCGCACGAGTACCCGGTACTCGATTCTCCCCGCTCACCGGGGCCGATATGCTCAACTTCATTCACGAATCAACCAGGGGGGAACATGTCGGGAAGCTCTATTTATGGGGCCGTGTATTACAAGGGGAGCCAGGACGGTTTTCAAGACGGCCTCGGCAAAGGCACCGGTCTGGGCGCTGTCGGCGCCCTCGCCGTCGTCGGGACTATTTACCTCGGGAAGCTGGGCATCAACAAGCTCAAAGACGTCGCGGCCGCCAGGCATGAAAGAAGTTGCTGGCGATGGAACAGCTGGAGACTCCCCCAGCGAACGACGACACCGACGGAGATAACGCTGACGGAGATGTGAATCCGTGAGGACTTCCCGGTACACAGCACCGGCCAGCATCGTCTTTGCCGGGCTGCTCTTCGCCGGCTGCGCGGCGCCTTCTTCTCCGACAGCTCAGGAGGCTCCGACACCGTCGACTTCTACGCCGTCCACGGCAGCAGCTCCGGTCAGCACGCTGACGGATGCCGAGCGGGTGACCGAGGCCGAGGCCGCGGTCAAGGCTGAACTGCCTAATGCGCCCATCTGGAAGGGCATGACGTTCAAAGGCGTCGTCGTTGACGAATCCGAGATCTGCGTCGACCGCACCTGGGCCCCGGGAGGCGGCCCGGAGAAGCTTGGCGGGAACGCCGGCTACGTCGTCGTCAGCTTTCCTGCGGTCACCCTGGGCAAACCACAGGACGGAACCTGCGCAGGCTATGCACCAGCAGCTGCCCAGGCACCCGCCAAGGTCGAGGTGCCGTCAGAGATAGCCGATGATCAAGGTCTTCTTGTCAGCACCGCTTTCGGCGATAAGTGGCCGCTGACAGTTTCTTACGTCGTTGTCCATTGTGAGGACATCACGGTAGCTGGCCGCCCGCTCAAGGTGGCCACCGCCGATGCTCCGGATGGCAAGACCTACGCAGCCAATGGCACAGCCAAGGATCACGGCAACTATCCGGACATTGATCCGATCTGGGCGCCACACACATCTGTTTTCCGGTCTGAAGATCGACATGAGCCCGGTCACCGATGCCGCTCTTGAATTGTGTAAGTGATCCTCGCGGGGATACTTCTCGTTCGCACTGCGACGAGGAGCCGGTGGTTGGTAGTCTCGTCTCGTGCGCACTCAGGCGCCAACTAAGGGGGCACCATGGATTCGTCTCGACCACCGGGCTGGTATCCGTGCCCGAGTTATCCGCATCTAGTTGACCTCGTCCAATGGTGGGACGGAAGTCAGTGGGAATTGCGTCTTAGGAACGTTGTCGATGACGCAGAACGGGACGCTCGGAAGGTTGAACTCGCCAAGCTGGTAGATGAGATAGATGCAGCCAAGGAGGTTCTGCTGGGCTTGGAGGAAGCCGTGGGGGCCGTTCCGACCGATAATCTGCCCGAGGCACTTGAGTTCCGCGAGTACAAAACGATTGCGGACAAGTCGGAGTCCATCATGAGTGAGATCAAGGTTCTCCGGGCTGAGGCGAAATCGCTTATCCGTAGCCGCGCCGCAGTGTCAGAGCGCGCCATGTGGATGACCTCGAAAGACGGCTCAATTGTCGAAATGCCAAAGAAATTTGCGGCGAGCATTGGCCCCCTCCTTTTGTCACTCCTGAATCTTCAAATGGAGATTGAAGCAACCCGGAAAACTGGCAGCTTCCGCGATGCCCAAAGCCGGCTGAACAAAACCTGGAACAAGCTCAACAATATCGGCTGGGAACTGGGGGCGAACTTGGGCGCCCAATACCTCCATCTGCGCACGGACGAACTTAAGCTCCTGGAGGATCATCGGAACGCTGTGCTCCGAGAAAAGGAAGAAGAGCGTGAGCGCCGGGCGGAGCTGAGGGAGGAAGCCCAGGCACAGCGAGAGCTTGAAGCAGAGCGGGAGAAGCTGCAGAAAGAGCTCGATCACTATTACAACGTGATGGTGGCGTTGGAGGCGCAAGGGGACAAGGCAGGTATTGCGCGCGTGGAGTTGCAGATACTCGCACTCGAAGAAGAGCTGAAAGAGATCGACTTCCGCGCCGCGAATATCCGAGCAGGCTACGTCTACGTCATCTCCAACGTGGGCGCGTTTGGACCTGATGTCATCAAGATCGGCCTTACCAGGAGGCTGGACCCCTTGGACCGTATCCGGGAACTCAGCAGCGCGGCAGTCCCGTACAGATATGACGTGCATGCCCTGTTCTTCTCTGCGGACGCTGTGAGCATCGAGACCATGCTGCACGGCCACTTCGATGACCGGAGAGTGAACCGAGTAAACCGTCGCAAGGAATTCTTCCGAGTGCGTCCCGATGAGGTCCTGTCGGTACTGCGCAAACACGACGTGGAATTGGTTGACTGGGTCGACGAGGCAGAGGCCGAAGAATATCGGCTCGGGCTCACCCTAGGACCTGAAACGGCGTGATGCTCGCGGAATCCCAGAAGCACAATTAGTGCACCCCCAAGCTCGATCCGCCGGCCGCAGGTGTTGGCTTTACCGAGCGCCTAGCGCCACCTCACCCTTGCTTGGACAGGAGGATGGCTTTCTGTGCTTGGAACTCTTCGTCGTTGAGGATTCCTTTTGCGTGGAGTTCACCGAGGCGTTCGAGCTGAGCGATGAAATCGTCCGCGGGAGCAGTAACCGGAGCAGGATCCGGCGCCGTCGGTTGATGTGCGGACGTAGTCTGGGCATTGCGAATCGCCTTGGCGAGCGAGTCGCCCTGCCCATGTCCGAGGGCAGTGACCGATGCTTTTGTCCCGGAGTGGTTGATCGTCAGGGTTTCCCCTCCGATCACTTTCTTCAGATCGACGGCCTGGATAGCGCCGAGCGAAAAGGAAGTGAGGTCCTCTGATCCGATGCTTTTTTCGAGGAAAAGCAGGCGGCGGTCCGTGGCAGCAACTATCCCTGCCTTGTTCTCCAGCCTGCCCACTCCAATGGCCTGTACGGTTTCGCCACGGTCCAGAACGTTGGCGAGGTGGGCAATTTCTTTCCGGCCAAAAATGCGCAACGCTACCTGGCTAGCCGCGGCCTGAACCCCATGATCGTCCAGCATGCCCTCCGGAAGCCCTTCGGAAATTTTGATCAGGTGCTTGTAGTGCTTGTTGCCGAGGCCTTCGACACGCCACTCGATGTGCGTCTTGTCAGCATCAGGAACGATTGACCCGGTAATCTTTGCAGCCCACTGATTGCTCAGCAGCGCCTGCGGAACGTCTACAGCAATCTCATCCGGGTTCAGAGACTTAACTTTGAATTTCGCTTGCTCAACAGCTGGAGGGAGCACCTTTAGGGCTGTCTCGTGGTCGGTAAGCAGGGTCCATTCAACTGTCCGGGAAATCGTCGCCATGCCAGAACTGTAGCCTGCCGAATGCCGGAAATCGCGTTTGGGCGCACGTACCGCGTGGGGGCTGGCGGAGCGAGTAGCCCACAATAAGAGCGTTGGCCTCACCGATCGCCCGAAACCGCGTCAGTAAAGAGCAGCTGGATTCTTACCGGTCCGAGCGTTGGGGCCCGTCCGTTTTGGGACGAGAGCGCTAAGCCATCCTTCCAGTAGGCTCGCGGGCGTGACTGATGACAACGTGCGGGCAGCCTATGGGGCACGCGCTGCCGAGTACACCACCCTTTTCGGCTCCGTTAAAGACATGCACAAGCTCGACCGGCTCTGCATCAAACGATGGGCCGAACATATCGAGGGCCCGGTGATCGACGCTGGTTGCGGTCCCGGCCACTGGACTGATTTTCTGCACCGACGCGGCGTGGAAGTGCAGGGCGTTGACCTGGTCCCGGAGTTCATCGACAGAGCCCGGGAACACTTCCCAGGCGTGCCATACCGTGTCGCCTCGCTGCGGGACCTTGGCGTGCCGGAGGGCTCCCTGCACGGGGTGCTCGCCTGGTACTCCCTGATCCACGTTCATCCCGACGATCTGCCCGCGGTCCTCTCGGGGATCGCCCGCGCTTTGACCCGGGGAGGACATCTGCTTATTGGGTTTTTCGAGGGCGCTGCTGCCCGGCCTTTTGAGCATGCAGTCGCGCCGGCCTACTACTGGTCCGTCTCGCAGATGCGACACATACTCAGAGAAGCGGGATTTGAGGTGTGCAGCGTTGAGACGCGCCGGGATCCAGGCAAGCGACCACACGCGGCCATCGCCGCCAGACTCCACCTCTAGAGTGTCAGCATGGACAGTAGCTTCCTGATCGTTTTAGCTGCCGTGACAGCGGTAATCATCGCAATGGTTATCGTGGCAGCCGTCCGGCCCAGTAGACCCGGCCGCCACAAGGGTGCCTATATTCCTGCAAAGGACCGCGCGTCGTATCCAGACGCAACAACCACAGCGCCACCACGGACGCTGTAGGGCCTCGCTCGAAAAGATTTCCCGACCTGGAACGGTAGAACGTCAGAGGGAAGGTCATGTAATCCGAATTGGATGCCGGGGACATGGAAATGAGCTCGAAGGAGCCCGCGGTTTACCTGAGCGGGTCGGTCGGTTTCGAGGTGAGCGCGAAGTTTCTCCGCGACCTGCGGTACGTCAGCCGGGGTCCGGTCCTTAAAAAACGAGGCTCCCTGCTGGTCTACCGGAAGTCCACCTCAATCGCCTCGTTGCCTGCACTTCAGTCTTTGCACGCCCGTTTAGACTTCTCATGTGAAGCAGACTTACCACTCGGGTTCCAAGGGAAAGCCTCCTGGCCTGCAGCGCAACAACGATCCCAACCAGCGTCCCAGTAACGGAAGTCTCCGGTTCTGGGCCGGACTCTGGACTCTGTTCTGGGCCCTCCTGTTCGGCGTGGCGGCTGCGGTTGGGTACGTGTTCCTTACCGACCGTCATCCAATCGGCATTATCTCAATCCTGTTCTTCGTGCTCGGCTGCGGCCTCGGACTGGGTCTGTATCTCCCCCATCACTTCAACCGCGCCCGTAAGAAGCGTGCCGAGTTTGTGAGGGCCGGCGGTGATCCGACGGGAATCACCCCTTGGATGTTCGCTGCGATGAGTGGGAGCATCACTGAGGACGGTGTGTGGAGTGGTACACCCCGTCGGGCTCAAGCGGAGAATCCAGCGTCATGTAGCAGAGGCGCAGGAACCCTCAACTTCGGCCAGGCGCGGCGCTGCCGCGGTGTCATGAGGGAACATCGGCTTCAGTGCTGGTGGCCAGGTCAATGAGTGCGCCGTCGGTATCTGTGATCGTGGCGATGCCCTGCTTGATCGCCGCCTTTGAACACTTCTTGCAGCCACTCAGGAGGAACCACGCGCGGGCCACAGAGCCTGTCTACTGGCCGCACAGGGTCATGGCCAGTGCCGAGTTGAGTGCCAGGTGCGTCGAGGTGCCGCCGGCCGTGTTGACCACCATGACGTCCTGGGTGCGCTTCCAGTCCGGGCTGTATGCCTCATTGGCGACGATGCTCGGCACGCTGTTGCGGATGCTGATCTGTTCGGGTTCAGCCATGCGGTCATCTTATGCCAGCAGATCTGGACGACGGTCTGGAAACGGGTGAAAATGAAGCCACGAAGGAGGCCGACCTTGGCTAGAGTCACCCGTTCCAAAGTCTCGGCCCGTGAGGCCCAGGCGATTAAGATCCGCCGCGGTATCCGTTCCGCCCAGCTCCGCGTTGCCCTGGACAAGGAACGCGGGCGCGAAACTCCAGAGGCGGTTATCCGCTTGTCGAACCTGAAGCTCCCCGAGGTCACGGGTGTAGTGAAGACATCCACGACCAGACCACGCCACCTGACCTCCCAATAGACTTTGCCCAGCAAAAAAAAATTAGCCCCGGCCGGATGACCCGACCGGGCCTCCTTTGTGGCAGAGAAGAACTGAGAGTGGGAAGCGTGAGATAACTGCAGGAGGCTGCTCCGGCTGTATGAAGCCGAGCTGAAGCAGCCAGCACGGGCTAGGAAGCCCAAGGACGAACAACTGCACCCATGACACAGCTACCTTTAAGGCCAAGACCAAGCGGCACGCCCCAGGTCCGAGTGGGTGCTGATCACAGGGCGTACCGACCGCAAGAATCGCTGGAGCTCCGGTGGCGCGGCTGTCCCCTCTGACATGCCCCGGTCTCTTGATTTCGTCCGCGCCCAGCCGGCCGTGGTGCTGCCAGGCGTACCCCTACGAGAGAGGCACAAACGACCTCCTTCAGGGGACGGCTGTGGGTAATATTTCCGGCAGCCCAAGGACTACTTCTCGGGCAGACAATTTCTGTTCGTAAACCAGCCGGATGCAGCTGGTAACGAGGGCTCATTTCCTTCTGCGTTGCTCAGTTTCTGTCTCGCCCAATGCCTCGTTTACGAACATAAGCATTTGGCTTGTGGTCGATGAACGCCCCGGGGTCACATGCTCGACCCGATGTTTCCATGGCGCTAAATTGCGCTGATGGTCAACATTGCGACGGCGACGCCGGACATTCGAGCTGCGCTCCGCCCGAAAACATCGCAGCCGCATCAGACCCAAAAACGGTTCCAGCGGGCAGTTGGGGCACAGCACCTGGACCACCCTGCACTCCAACCGGAAGGCTCGCCCATGGACCTGATGCTGCGCGGTTTCAGCCAGGCTGACATTGTCGGCCGCACCGGCGTGGATGTTGGCTACCACGGATCTTCCTTGCGAGCTTCATCAAAAGGGGTCGATCGATTCGAGTACAAAGTGGAGCACGTTCGCGTCCGGTTGGATCAAGCTGCGGTCTTGGTGGCTTTGGTCGCGCACGCAGAAGGGGCATCAAAGATCGCGACTTTGCAACTGCTCGGACTTTCCGGCTATAACAACGTGACCTTGCGGCGGCTCTTCGCGGCCCTGGGCCTGGCAGAGGAGTTCGCGACGGCCGATAAGGCATTCCGTCGCGGCAACATGATTGCGGGTATGGTGGCCAGTCACGGCGTGGCCAACCCCTTTGAGTTGGCTGAGTTCCAGAAAGCCGGTTAGCGGGCGCGCCTGGAACGTTATGGCGGTAAATACACCTTCTCGCAAGGTTCTTCGCTGGCCGAATCAGCACGGGCCAGTTTTGCCCGGCATATGTCGGACAAGGCTTTCGCTGAGGATCTTCGCAGAAGAAAAACCGCCGCGACCCGTGCCCGTTACGGCGTGGCATATCCGAGCCAGAGCCCCGTTGTGCAGGCCAGAATGCGCGCCACGTCCAGACTGCGGTACGGCGTGGATCACCCCTCACAGCGCCGTGAGGCCCGTGCCCGGCAACCCGCGATTGCTCGGTTGGACGGTGCGAGACGGGCTGCAATCGCCCGGCAGACTAATCTGGCACGCTACGGTGTGCAGTACGTTTCGAAGTTGCCTGCGAACCGGGCGCGTCAGTCGGAGCTGATGATCCGGACCCACGTGGAGCGCGGTACGAAAGCGCGGGCCACGACATTAAGAAAGTACGGCGTCCTCTATGCGTCTCTGAGACAGGAAAGACGCGAGGCGCATGCGGCATTCATGAGGACCAACGGAGTTGAGTTCGCGGCACGCTCGCGGGTGACGAGCCTGGCGCGTTACAGAGTTGTCAGTCACGCTCAAACTGAACAGCGGCGTATGAGCCAATCACTAAAGATGCTCGATCCGGAGCACCAGAAGCGCATCACCGCAGCCAAACGGGCCAACAACTCTTTCGGCACTTCAGCAGCGGAGGAAGCGCTTTATGTCGCACTGATCAGGCACTTCGGAAAACGTGACGTACTGCGCCAGCACGTCGATCCGCGGTATCCCTACCGCTGCGACTTCTTCATTCCCTCACGCGATCTTTTTATAGAGCTCAATGGCATGTGGACTCACGGCGGCCACTGGTTCGACCACACGGATCTCCACGACCTCCAGGTGGTTAGAAACTGGCGGGCCAAGACCGCTGCGTTCTACAAGATCGCTGTCCGCGAGTGGTGCCAGCGGGACACGGCCAAGCGCAACGCTGCCGGGGCCGCAGGGCTGAAATATGTGACGCTTTGGGACGGTCAGCGCCTCGACGACGCTCAGCTTTGGCTGGCCATGGGGGCACCTGACGGTTATGACTGGAAGTATGAATACAGTTGGCTGCCTGTCCGAAAAATGATCCCTGCTGGGGATCCCACGGAGTTGGACCTGCACTCTCCGACGGCGGTGCTGGCAGCCGCAGCGCCCAACCGGCCTGATCTTTACCGGCGTGAGCTGGAGATCTGGCAAGACAACCGCCACACCAGATGGGGCACGGTACAAGCAGTTCTGTATTCGGAGCGCTACCGTGTTCTAGGCAAGTTGCCACAGGGGCTCAGTGACCTCGAGATCCTGCAGGGCCTATCGGGAAGCCCACTGTTACGTGAATAGTAAACGGCACATGCACGCGGGCTCAAGTACGTATGCAAGGGCCCGGTCGTAAAGAAGCGCGGCGGCCGGCTCGTCTACCCCAAGTCTGCGCTGGACGCCTTCCTTCGCGAGAACGGCACTGACCCTGAGGCATGGATGGCACGTATGTGGCGGGACGTGGCAGGACAGTTGCGCGGAATCGCCGCGGCCACCGGCGACACGGGTTTTCGGCGGGATGATCGAGGCGCTGGAATAGCACCACCCGCCGGATGACTGGGACCCGGACGCGGCGAAGTAGCGGTGCCGAAAAGGGTCCTAAACCTGAAGGGGTTCGTCGCAGGCTTCGCAGGCTTTCCGCCCGACGCTGATCTCCTCGACGACCAGCAGCCTCTGGAGTTCTCGCCCCAGACGTTGCCCAAAGAGTTGCACGAGGCCGGATGGTAGACCTTTCCCGAGCTGACCACGTACACCTGGCCGCAATCGATCTTGGGCGACCCGTCGCTGCGGCGGGATGCTGGTCCGACGGGGTGCTGCTCCCCCAGTTCCTTGGATTCCTGCTTGGCTTTCGCTGCCTCCGCAGACGGGCAACACGGATCGCGATATATTCAGACGGGACCGCAAGGAGCACCTATGGGCTACACGCACTACTTCCCCGGCCTGATCGCCTCACCGGAAGTTCTTGCCGACGCCAGGAAGATCATCGATGCCTCCTCCGTGACGATCTGTGGACCGAAGGGCCAAGGCCTTCCGATCCTCAACGATGCGGAGGGCATCCGTCTGAATGGCTTCGAAGCCGCTGGCGAAGCCCACGAGACGTTTCGCCTTCAGGGCACCATTGAGCCGTCATACCCGGACATTTGGTCGTTCTGCACAACTGCCAAAAAACCTTACGACGCCGTCGTGACGGCCATCCTGATCGCCGCCGCAGTCCGATCCGAGGGACCCTTGAGGAGCGACGGGCGCTGGGACGCCTGGGTCGCCGGCGTTGCCTTGTTCGAAAAGGCGGTGCGCCCGCAGACCGAGGACGAGAAGATCGCATTGGAGCTGGACGTCGAAGCCATCCGGCCGGAGCACTAGCGGCACCCGAGGTCAATCCTCCGGACTAACCGTTACCGGCGCACCACCAGGTAGAGGCCAGTTCCCCCGTGGCGTCTTGGACCCACCCGCCGGCACCGGGAACAGCTGACAACTCTTCCCGTTTTTGGTCCTTTAGGCTTGGGACCATGAATAACACCAGAAGAGCAACGCTCATTTGGTCGCTGGGGGCAGTTATTTTCTCTCTCATCGGCATCTACATCGCAACGAGCTCCAACGGAGTCTGGTACTCCATCGTCTCGGCCGTCATTCTTTTTCTCGCTGGCGCCGCGTTCGCTGCCCGGGCTGTCCTGACCCTGCGTTCCAGCTCATGAGCGCGCGGCAGAAGAAACTGACCCCTGACGTCATGCAGGCACTGCGCAGCAAGCCCGGTTTCATGCCGCTGAAGATCGCGGACGTCCTCTGGCCGGAAGTGGTCATGCGTGCCCAGGACACCTGGACGACGCTGAAGGTCCGCTTCTTCCAGACGTTCTCGCGGTAGGCCAGGATCAATGGGTAAGCGAAGCGAAGGCGTTCCCCAGGACCCGGGCTACGTGCCGCCCCGGCCGGAGGATCAGTTGATTTACCGCCGCGCGGAAAACGGCGAGATGGTGGGTTACACCGCTGCCGAATACGGTGTGCGCAAAGACGACGGCGGAGGCTTGGTCAAGCCGTACAACAGCTCAGCTGGGCTGCTGTTCCTGTCAGTCCTCATGACGATCTGCTTTGGCGGAATGATCTACGGCCTGATCCAGATTGCCATAACGGGTCAATGGCACATCCTGGGCGAGATCTGGTGGATGTACCTGCTGGTCCTCTATCCCTTGCTTGCCGGCTGGGCCGGATACTTCACAGAACGCAGCGCCGAGAAGCTCCGCAAAGCCCGGAACCTGTCGCGGCCGGTCGAATAGCGTCCAACAGGATGTTGGACTTTTCATTGATAATTTTCAGGCTGCCTTCACAACCAGCAGCTCATCCCACTCCGTCGTATACCGCGGAGAAAGTGCCAGCCGTTTCATACCCCAATCGGGCGCCTCGACCATCCCGGCGCGGCCCAGACCAATGGAGCCTGTCCCGAACCGGTCCATGATGTCCCCGAGCAGGGCTCCGATGTGTTTTTCCTCGTGTGCTGTGGCAAACGCGGGCAGCTGCGGTGCGGCGCCGGCAGGTGACAGATCCATGAGCATGACTCCAGCCCTGGCGTAGGGCACCCCGTCGACGATCCGGTCCTCCAGGGCGGCCACAGCGGCCTTGGTCAGGATCACCGGATCCGCGGTCGGAGCAGCCAGCTTCACGGTCGCGGAGGGGAACGAGGAAACCCGGTCGTTGAAGTGGGACGTGCCCGCGAAACACGACATCAGCTTGGCCTGCTGATGATCCTTGGCGAGCCGGATTGCTGCCTGCTGGGCGTAGATCGCCATCACCTCGTTCATCCTCGCAGCGCTAGTCACCGGCTTGGAGAACGACCTCGAAAAGATCAGCTGCTTCTTACTGGCGATCGCTGTCTCTAAGGAAATGCACGGGATCTCGTTCAGCTCCATGATGGTGCGCTGCATCAGCACCGAGAACTTCTTCCGCATCACCACGGGATCAGATGCTTTCAGGTCGGCAATCGTGAAGATACCCAGGGCGTTGAGCCGCTTGCCCAGCCGCCCGGCAATTCCCCAGATGCCGGTCACCGGGACCCGGGACATGATGTGGTCGCGATGAGTCACAGGAAG
This sequence comes from Arthrobacter sp. OAP107, assembly GCF_040546765.1. Taxonomy (NCBI): domain Bacteria; kingdom Bacillati; phylum Actinomycetota; class Actinomycetes; order Micrococcales; family Micrococcaceae; genus Arthrobacter; species Arthrobacter sp. OAP107. The sequence goes on from NZ_JBEPOK010000001.1 coordinate 3,130,979, forward strand.
CGTGTCGTAGCTGCATACCCCTCCCAGAGCAGGGTTCTGCTTGGCAATCCTGTTGACGAACTTTGCCAAGGTCTTGGTCGGGGCAATACCGACACAAACAGGCAGGCCGACGTGCCTGGCCACAGCAGCTTTGATTTCCCGCCCCACGCGCTCCAGGTCATGCGGTTCTCCGCGCAGCATGGCAAATGCTTCGTCGATCGAGTACACCTCGACGAGGTAGCTGTAGCGGCCAATCAGCTCCATGACGCGCGAACTCAAATCTCCGTAAAGCTCATAATTGGAGCTGCGATGAATGAGTCCCGTACGCGGGGCATCAGCTACGAGCTTGAACCAGGGATCCCCGTTCTCGATGCCCAAGGCCTTGGCTTCATTGGACCGGGCAACAACGCAGCCGTCGTTGTTGGAGAGAACCACCACGGGCCTTCCCTCCAACTTTGGGTCAAAGGCGCGCTCACACGAAACGTAGAACGAGTTGACGTCGATGAGTGCTGTCCGCTCCACCCGGCCGTCCGGCAGGTCACGCATGATGGCCCGCTAGAGGCGATGAAGACAACGGGTGACCACGCCCCAAATGCTGAGCTCTGCAAGCTCCGGGACCACCACGTCCGGATAGTCCGGGTTCTCAGCCGCCAGTCTCACGCGGCCGCGTTCAAGCCGAAGCCTCTTGATGGTCAGTTCTCCGTCGACGATGGCGACCACGACATTGCCGTCGAGGGGCGTGAGAGACCTGTCGACAACGAGCTCGTCGCCGTCGGCGATGCCGGCGCCGGCCATCGAATCACCAGCCACCCTCACCAGGAACGTGCTCGTGATGTCTTTGATGAGGTGCTTGTTCAGATCAATGCGTCCCGTGAAGTAGTCCTGGGCGGGTGACGGGAAGCCGGCCGGAACCGCGACTGGGCAGTACAGAGGTCCTGTCAGATCCGAGATCAGCACGTCAAGGGCGGCAACAACGATGGCACTCATCGACCACTACCTCCTGGGGATCATCGAAACTATGTTCTCCGCAGGTTTATGCACATGTGAATATGTCTTCGATTAATCATACTCCGGCCCCCCAATCTGGCGCCTGCCACCGGACGTTCCGGGGGCAGCCCGCAGGACGTGGCATACTCCTTGATGACCGGAACCTGGGGGAGCCATGAGAGTCACTTTTTACGTTGTCTGGGCGCTGTTCGTTGCGGGCGCGATTTTCTCGTTGGTCCGTGCGGGGCGCAGAACCAGGCGCCAGTCACAGCTGATGGTGGAATGGCCCAAGGCGTCGGCCACCGTGACCGGCAGCACCACGGGCTGGACCAGCGGCGTGGGCAGCTCCAGTCGAAACCTCCGCCACTACCCCACCTACCAGTTCACCGATCCGCAGGGCACCCTCTTCAGGGGCAAGTCCGAAATCTCCCTCGTCGAGCAGCCCTTACCTGGATCCGTGATCGAGGTGGCCTACAACCCCGCCAATCCACAGGAATCCCTTCAGGTGTCCTCAGAGCCGCGTACCGCCATGGGATGCCTAATTGCGTTCTTCGGCGTCTTCGCCGTCGCCTCATTCTGGTTCATCGGCATTTTCCCGCTCGGCTAGTCTGCATTGGCCCTGCCAACGCGCATCGGCTGCCGTGGAACGCCATGGATGTCCTCAGAGCCATCTCTGGTCATCCCGGGCAGATGGTTTACTGACTTGACCGTTACACACTCATTTGGGGGATAAGAATGAAGGGCTTTGCCGCGTCGTTACTGCTCATTCCGCTGCTGCTCACCGGCTGCGTCGTTGCCTACGGAGGGGCTGACGCTACCACTACAGCCACGGCGGCCGCCGACGGCTACGCCCGCCTGGATAAAGCCGGCATCGCACAAATCAAGGCGTCCAAATCCGCCCGGCTGAATATGACCTCGGGACGGCTCACGAAGGAGAGCGTCGGCCTGGAGAACGATACAAGCCAGGCGCCGGACGTCCTGATGCGTGATGGCGTCATGGAGCTGAATATCGAAGGGCCCCGTGGGAGCATCAGCGCCACCACCGACCGGCTGCGGCTCAACGGCATGAACAACAGATCCGAGTTCAGTGAGGTCACGTACTTCCTCACGGCAAAGTCGTTGGAGGACTTCACCGCGCTGATTCGTGACGGCGTGGACCGCTACGGCATCTCCAGTGAATCAGCAGAGCGCTGGATCGAGTCCATGTCCAGCCGACCAGAGGACAAGGGCGACTTCGCCCTCGGACCTGGCACATCGACGGGGCTCGACATCACCTACGACCTTCGCTACGACGGCGCCAAGGACGTCCAGGTCATCATTGTGCATGTCAGCCCCGCCTGACCGGGAGTGACCCGAAGCATCACCTGAACAACGTGCTTCACCAAAAGGGCGGCCGCACGATACTCGGCCACACTGTCCTGCGATTCCCGCTGCTGGGTGACGGCAGCCTGACAGGTTTGCCGCCAGCACGAGGCGCAAGTAATTCAAACCAGAGAGGATACGGAATGGACCCGTACCAACAGCACCAGCCACCTTACCCACCTCAACCGCCCCACACTCGCCAGGGTCAGTATCCGCAACAGCCCTACCACGGACCACCACAGCCAGGGTGGCAGGGGCCTCCGCCGCAGAAGAAGAGCAAGCTTGGCTGGATACTCGGTGGAATCGCACTGGCGGTGACCCTGCTCTGCATTCTTGGATTCGTGGGATGCTCCGCCCTCGCCCAGGAGATCAATGGCGGCGGAGGCACCCAGGCGGAGAAGGCCAGCGAAATGATCGCCCGGGCTGACAACCTACCGGAGGATGACTGGGTCGAGGTATTCCGCCACGACCCCAAGGTCGATCCAGGATGTCTCTCCATCGACACATCATGCCTGCGTTTGTCCGCCCGGTGGTCCGTGGATCACAAGGTCAGCCTGGAAGAGGCAGCAGACCGATTCGGCATGAAGTCCAATTCGGACGGCCCGGCACTGGGACGGTATATGGGCTGCATCAGTACCGAGTCTGACGGAGCAAGCAGAGAGTCACTCTGCATCGAAGAGTCCGCAGAGGGATCAGACTCCTACGAGATCACCATTCAGATGCAGCGTGACTAGGGACTGAAGTGGACCACGACGACTTTGAGCTTGTCACGTTCTGGGTGCTGTCGAGCGCCCCAGGCGTTCTCCTGATGACAGTGCTGCGGTAGAAGGACAGACAGCGGCGGGAGGCATGGGACCGACGACGGAGCTGGGCGTCGGCTGGCATGGGGGACACCAGCGCGACGGTCCGCCGCCGGCCGGTTCCAATTTTACGTCGCCGGCATAAGGCGAAGTGCGGGTTGGACTTGGAACCGTCACAGCTTCCTGCACTATGAGAACAGGCCCGGATCGCAGACGGAAACGGCGGCGAGCCTAAAGCGAACAGCCCCGCGGTCAGGCTCCTGAACCGGCTCCTGTGGGTGGTTCGTGAGTTGGCCTTGGTCTTCTGCCGCGCCGTCGGCCGGCCCGCCAGCCGGGGACGGTTCCGTCCAGGGCCTCGGCCTTGTCAGCGGCCAGCTCTCCGCGGCGGGCCTTGTACCGCTGGGAATGCAGCCAGACGCCCAGGTCGTGCTCTTCGCCAGTGATGATTGCCTTGTGCCGCGGCCAGTCATTGCCGGCGGCCCGGTATGCGGCCAGATCCGCGAGCCGCTGATGCCACCTCGCTTCGTCAGCCTCCGCACGCGGCGGAGTTTCCCAGCCCGGCAGGACGGCAAGGCCGTCCCGGTACTCGGAGGCGAGGGTTCCGGCCCGGGCGTCCTCCCGCCTCCGCTGCAGCCACGCCGCAAGTGTTCGTTCATTGTCGCTTGAGGAGTACCGGGATGGATACAAACCTGTTTCCTGGACCAGGAAAACCAACTGCTGCATGCGCTCCACGCCCTGAGCAGTGATGTGGGCCAGTTTCGTTCCGGTGGCCGCCTCATGCTCGGCCTGCAGCTTCGGTTCAAGAGCAAGGGCTACCCTCAGGTGGTAATTCACCGTCGACGGTGCGGCCTCGACAAGGCTGGCGATCCGGTCCCGGCTGAGCCCTTTCCGGTACATCAGCACCCACTCCTGATTCGGCGCCCTCCCCCGCTTCTTCATGGTCACGGCAACCATCCTGCCATGCCGATGAACGCGAATGCCGCTAGGCTCCCATCATGGGGAAAACAATCAAAAGCAGGACCTTCGCCGTTTTCGCGGGCCTTTCGGTGACGGCAGTTTCGCTGCTTGCATCGTGGGTGAATGGAAACATCCCGTTGCCAGCTGTTCTAGCTACGTCATTGGTTCTCGGAGTGGCTACCTTCCTGGCCACGAGCAGGCAGGGCGCCAAGAACGCCAGCTAGGAGACGTCTGGGGACTGCGGCCCACTCGGTGTTGCCCGCCAGGCTGTCAAGTGTCCGATGGGACCGTGGTCCCGCGACGGCTCCCACTGTGTGCGCCCGGCCATGAGTCGCGAAGTCTTCTAGTTAGTCTGCTGGCCGTTCGCAGGGTATTCACGGAGTATCTCGGCCACGGCGCGGACGGACGCCGGATCCTGGGCCCATGGGGTCCCCGTGCGGGTGCAGGCGTGGAAGCTCATCACCTTGGAGCCCTGGGCGGCTTCGGTCAGTTCAGCCCAGGCCTTCTGCAGGTCCTCGGTCTGCGCCGGCGGGGCGTTCGCCTCGCACCGGCCGGGAATTTCGGGTGCGGAACTGCCTGAGCCTTTGGTCTTACAGTGAAAAAGATGTTTGAGGTGCACGCTTGTCTCCCTTCTGATAGTGCCTTGGCGGATGTGACTCGTCTATGGTGCCGGGACCATCCAGAAGCCGGCGACGGCCGCGCTGCCCCGCTCGGTCGTCATGGGTACCAGATGAGCGAAGACCCGGCCGACCTCGAGGTTCACGGTCATGCTCCTGGCTGTTCCGCACTTGAGGGCGAGTTCGCGGCTTGATCCTCCTCTGCGGTCGGGCTGCGCGATGAGCAGAGCTGCATCCGTAACGCCGACGCATGCAGAGGTCACCCTGTAGCGTCCCTTAGATATGCCGGGCAGCGAGGTGCGGTGCCCGTCGCCGCCAAGTGAACCCGAACCGCCCAGAACGAGGCTGGAAGGTCTCGGGCCGAGGATTTGGTCCAGTTGCGACTGGTTGCCTGCCTGTTCCTTGCCAAGGGCGGGATCAGCTGTGGGCGGAGGAGGTGGGGCCGGCCGGGACGTGACGGGCGGTGAAGCGGTCGCAATTCCTGCCTCGTCATCCGTGTAAGCGCAGGCGCCCAAGGCACCAGCCGAGCTGGCAAGGACCAGTAACAGTGCAATGCCGCGGACGCGTTTCCCCCCACGGAACCCCATGCCCGCAGCGTATCGGCATCCGGGTGCCGGAGCCACCCCCCGGACCGTGCCCTGGGGGCTGAGCCCGGCTGTTTGTGCCGGCCAAGCCCACTTCAACGCCCGCACAAAGGGATTGGGTCCCTAGCGTGACCCTGCGTGGCCCTGCAATTGTGGTGTCAGGGCACGCGCAACGCGGCCGGCAAGGAGTGACCATGTGGAGTGACGTCCCGGAGGCCGGGCCGTCAGCATCATGGGTGAAACTGGCAGAGAACGGCTGGGGAGCCTTGATGGCCTGGGCAGCCGGCGAAGATAACTTGCGTCGTCACCCTTCTTCTGACGCCGGCAGAACGGTGACCGGCTACACCGAGGGGGCGGGTGAGCGGACGCCTTTCGAGGAACCCTTCACCTCTGCCGACCGGCAAGGTGTCGACGATGACTTCGACATGTATCTCAGGGAAGCCGACCTCCCACCGCGGCCCAGGGGCTACGTCTGGATGATTCGCGTTCCGGACAGCCATGCATCACCCGAAACCTTCCTGGAGGATGTCGACGCTGCCGTTCTTCGGGCTGCAGACGGTACCGTCGACCCAAAACATCTGCGGCCCATTTTTGCTGCAGTTCTCCGCGACTTCTACTCCAAGGGGAACTGAGCAGCCGGAGCGGCTCAGATCTGGGCTTTACTGTCCAATGCGCCACTCAGAAAGGGCTGCGCGCGCGGCCCTGCGGTAGCCGGTGTCCACCAACCCTTCATCGGTCTGTCACCTGTCACTGGTAGTGTCCGGCCATGGACGAACTGCTGCAGGACATGACGGTGGCTGCGAAAGACTACGTGGTCCGGAAAGGCTTCGACGAGGGCTTCCTGGGCCAGCACGTTCCGTTGCCTGGGCTTGCAGGAGTGAAGACCGTCCTGCTGCCGTACACGCACTTCTCAGTGCTGATGCGCCTGGACAAGCGCCTGGCCGCCGTCACCGGGGTGGGCATCGACGGCGGCACGCTCATGGACCTGGACCGCGCCGGAATCCCCTGGAAGCTGGATCCCCGGCTGCCTGCGGACCAGCAGACGGGTGAGCGGGTCTACGCCCGGAATGACATCGACCGCGGCCACCTGGTGCGCAGGTCCTCGGCGGTATGGGGCGACACCGTGGCCGAAGCCGAGCTGGCCAACGAGGACACCTTCCACTACACGAACGCCGCGCCGCAGGCCAAGTTCAACCAGGGTATGGAACTGTGGCTGGGTATCGAGGACCACCTTCAGGAACACGCTGCCCAGTACCGCAGCCGGATTGTTGTTTTCACCGGTCCGATCTTCAACGCTCTCGATCCGGTGTACCGGGGCGTGGACATCCCGCTGCGCTACTTCAAGGTCGCCGCGTTCATTCACGAGGGCGAGCTGGCGGCCACCGGGTACGTCGTGGACCAGACCCCGCAGCTGGCCCAGCTTCCTGATGTGCCGCGCCCTGGGGTTACGGAGGACGTCCCTCCGCTGGGTCCGTTCAGGACCTTCCAGACACCCATCAGGGACATCGCTGAGCTGACCGGCCTGGACCTGGACCAGCTGATGGAGGTGGACCGGATGCCCATCGCCGCAACTCTCGGTGCAGCCCGCGTGGGGTCGACCTGGCGTGAAATCCACGCCCCCGAAGACCTGGACCTGGACTTCGACCTCGGAGAATGACCCGCTACGCTGCAAGCCGTTGAGATCGTGCCTGTTGCGCGTTGAACACGGGTCCTTGTGGGTCCAAGTTCGGTCCTTGGCTGGCAACCATGGACACTTCCCGCGGGCCCACGTTAATTTCGAGGTGGAGCAAAAGCTCCATTGAAGAAGGGCGGAACCATGACCGGTCCTGCAAGTGAGGACCAGGTCCGCGCCACTGTGGACCGGGCTGCCGAAGAAATGATCTATATCGGTCCGGACCATCCCTACTATCCCTTGCTCGCTGACCTGGTGTCCGCTGTCGGGAAGGCATGGCAGCAGGGGTACGAGCAGGGCCGGCGTGGAGGACGCAAGCCAAACCCCTACACATGGGCCCGGCGCGACGAATAGCTGTTGCGGCCGTTTGACCGTCCAACAGCCCTCACGCCCTTCATGCCCGGAACGTCCACCCAGCTGGGTCACGAGCCATGTACTTGCAACGAGCCTGGGCGGACAGCCCGGGAAGGACCACCGCGTGGTGGGACGCTTTCCTAAGTGGCCTCATCGTGCTCGGCGATGTCCTCGGCCCAAAGTTCTGCGTGATCACGTTGGAAGCTGCGCATCATGTCGACGCAACGTTGGTCATCCAGCACAACCACTTCCACTCCACGGGATCGGAGGAGATCGAATTCGCCGGGAAACGTCCGGGCTTCCCCCACAACAACCTTCGGGATCTTGAACTGGATAATGGTTCCTGTGCACATGGCGCACGGTGCGAGCGTTGTATAGAGCACCGTGTCGCGGTAGCTGCCCTGGCGTCCGGCTGCCCTGAGCGCAGACATCTCCCCGTGCGCAATCGGGTCGCCTTGTTGCACTCGCTCATTATGCCCGGTGGCTATGACCTGGCCCGCCCGTACCAAGGAGGCGCCAATCGGAATGCCGCCTTCGCCGAGACTTTTCTGCGCGGCCCGGTAAGCCGCTTCGAATCCGTGGTCTGTCATAGCTAAAGACTAGGATATTGGTCGATTTACGCCAGCTTCGCCACCCGGAGATCGTTTCGCCTCGGCAATTATCCGAGGCGCTCGAACACCATCGTTGCCTGGATGCGATCACCGCCGCCAATCATTCCCTTGCTCCCACTACTCGCGGTGGTGATGGTGTGGAGCCGGTAGCCTTTCGCGGCCTGATCGTTAATGGCCTTCTCCAGGGAGGTCAGGTTGCCCGAACCTGTTCCCCACAGTTTCTCTTTGAGGATTACCTGTATGACGACGTACTGCTGCATGGCGCTGCTCCCTTCCGTTGCCGGTCAACTGGCAGCAATGCTACGCGATGGGTCCGGACGCTCCCCGGGGCTCCTCGGGGCGTGAGCGGAGGTATGAATCGCAGCGATCCAGTCATCATGAGGACATGGTTGCAGTAATCCCCCCGTCATCGTGCCTTTGATTGTGCGGGTATTACGCACATGGTCTCGGCCAGCAACGGCGGGGACTGCGTCAGCCGGCTCCCTCGGCACAGTGATCGACCGGCTTGTGGGCGCAAAACATGATTCCCCGGAAACCGTCCAGTGCTGGTCAACATGGTCGGGCATCTCCGCGTTGTACCACCCAGCCGGCAGACTCGTCCAGCAGAGACCCCGCGGCCTGAGTCACGCTCAACTCGCTAGTCAGTGTCGGAGGAGAAGGGTCGTGGCGGCTGCCATCCCTCCTGCTCCCGGATGGCCCGCTGTATCCGCAGACTTATCTCACGCAACTGACCTCGTTGGGCTTTTGTGAGCGGCTCGAGGACTAATTCTGTGACTGTGTGAGTTTGCACGGGAGTGGCTTTTTCGAACACGCACAGCCCGGCCTCGGTCAGGGTGGCCAGGGTCGACCGCCCGTCCAAGGGGTCTCGAGTGCGCTGGACCAAACCCCGGCTCTCAATCCGCGACACGGCTCGGGACAGCCGTGAGAGCGAGCTGTTTGCATAGCTGGCCAGAACGGTCATCCTAAGCGTATGGTCCGGCGCGTTAGCCAGTGCGAAAAGGATGCCGTACTCGAAGTGTGTGAGATCGAAATCGCGGACCAGCGGGGCGTCGAGGGCGGACGGCAACCACTCCAATACCGTCGCAAGGGCCGCCCACGTCGTGAGGTCATCTTCTGCGAGATGGTTGAGGGCGCGGGAATCAGTCATCCTTACAGACTACTAGGTTGCTTGACTGAGCAAGCAAAATATGGTCAGTTTTACTTGACTGAGCAAGTAGAACTAAAAGGTGGAAACGACGATGGATTTGCAGCTGACAAACAAACGCGCCTTCATCAGCGGCTCAACGCAGGGGATCGGGTATTCGATCGCGAAGGCTCTTCTCCGGGAGGGTGTCGCGGTGGTTATCAATGGCCGTGAGGACAGCCGGGTCAAGCAGTCGGTGAAGGATCTCGAAGCCGAGGTGCCTGGCGGGAGCGTGACGGGTATTGCGACGGACTTCGCGGACGCCGGCCAGGTGCAGCGCTTGCTCGATGCGCTCGGCGGCGTCGACATCCTCGTCAACAACGTCGGCCTCTTCGAGCTCAAGCCTTTCGGTGAAATACCCGACGAGGACTGGGCGCGCTATTTTGACGTCAACGTGATGAGCGGAGTCCGCCTGTCGCGTAAGCTGCTGCCCGGGATGCTCGATGCAGGATGGGGCCGGGTCATCTTCGTAGGGAGCGAATCCGGGGTAAACATACCCGCTGACATGACGCACTACGGCGTGACCAAGGCAGGGATGCTCGCTTTGAGTAACGGCCTCGCCAAGCTCACGCGCGGAACCGGCGTAACCGTCAACACAATCCTGGGCGGACCGACCTACTCAGACGGCGTGGCCAGTACCATCAGCGACATCGCCGAGGCACAACGACTCTCGACGGAAGATCTGAAAGCCGCGATCATTGGCGGGAACCAGACCTCTCTCCTCGAGCGTTTCATCGAGCCTGAAGAAATCGCCAACCTCACCGTTTATCTATCGAGCCCGCTTTCCTCTGCGACGAACGGAGCTGCCGTGCGCGCTGACGGCGGAGTGCTGACCGCAATGCTTTGACCGGCGGACGACGTACTCCGCCAAAACCTGGAAGTCGCCGACTACCGGGCCCCTGCCAGCCCCGACGTCAACTACCACCCTAAATACGGAGATGGCCAAAAGTGGTCGCGATCAGCCCGGATATGGGCCGTAGCTGCACCGGCGGCGCTGGGCGATGGATGAGTCCATGGGGGAAGCCATCGCGCAGGCACAATCAACACCACGACAGGCACCACCGCCCAAGACACTCCATGACCTGCCTCAAATGAGCCACTTCCACCCCCAAGACTCTTGCGCTCTAATGTGTGACACTGTGACCATGGTGAGGTCTCGTGGCAGCCTTTTGACGTCTCTGGCGATGGCGGGTTTGTTGCTGACGACAGGCTGCTCAGACGGCAGCTCCAACGCCGAATCCACCGCGACTGTGAACGTAGATCCCGCGTCAGCTGTTCCAACTGCCGCACAGCCTGCATCCAGTCCCGCCACGAAGGCTGCTTCTGGCCGCCCCGCCAAGCCCACGACCAGCCTGGCCGCGACCCCTACCACCATCCCCTTGCGCCAAAATAATGCCGTGCTGAACGAAATGTTCACCACCCCGGATGGCATGCTGAGCTTCCGCTATCCAACCGGATGGACTGTTACACCCACATTGGACGAGGGATACAGAGACACTATCCGCAAGGCTTGGACACTCACCGACTCCGAGGGCCAGGCCGTACTCGGGCTGCATGTGCGCAGCTGGGAGGCCCCTTTGGGGACTGCGCCGCTCACCACGATATTGCCACAAGGCCCAATCCCTGGCGTGGTGGATGGACTCGGTATGCCCTCCCAGGCAGTTGTCGCGGCTTCCCCGGGTCAGGACCTGGACGCCAATGGCGGCTTGCATTACGGCATGGCCGCAGGAACGGGAGCGGATACGACGCTCTTCGATCTTCGCTGGGGTAACGACTACCTGCTGTCCTTCTCGGGCGGGCGCGAGCTGGGGCCCAACACCCAAGTCGATCTGAAAGCTGAAGCAGAGCAATTCGCTGCCAGTCCCCGGTTCCGCAACGAAATCCTCCCTATCATCCAATCACTGACCGCATCCCCACCTCCTGCCCCAGGTGAGCTGACCATCAGCTGCGTTGGCGTCCGATTCACGTACCAGAATCTTGTGGGCATCACCTGCGAAGAAGCGAAGTCCATCCTCCAAACAGTGTTGGACACGGGCCGCCCCCTGGGTGCACGCAGCCAAGTGACTGCCGACCACGAATGCTACGAAGCCAGTTACGTTGAGCGGAACGAAGGCTCACCTGACATGACATGCTGGGCATTGAACAACGAGGGCCGCCACCGCCACGTAGTTCTTGAAGCCAATTTCCGGTAGTCCTGGTAGGGCCTATTGCGCAGCATCGAGCGTAACTGGCAGCCGTGAGCGATGGCTCTGGTAGTCAAGGCGCCCCGCACTTATGCCCGGCGATGGTTTCGAAAGCGGGACAAAGGAACCCCCCACCCCTTGGGACATCAGCGCCTGGGCCGTTAGTCTGCGCGGAAAGACCGCCGGTAGTGTGGCCCCATATTTGTGCACGGGCCCAAACTCGGTGAAGACGCCTTTGGACATCCTGGATTACGCGGACTGGACCTGGCCCGGGATCCCCTACAAGCGTTTTTGGGTAGCGGAGCGTCATCTGAGCTTGTAGGGGATGCCGCCGACGGTGTCGAAGTCGAGGGTCGCATAGTACTCACACGCGGGGAAGCTGAAACTTGACGCCGTAGCCCACCTCGCTGGTGACGGCCTCCACGCTGTCGGCCTCGCGCCCTTGTTCCAACATGCTCATTTGAGGTTTCTAGTATGGGTGGTGGCTCAGATGTCTTCGATGAAAGGCTTCTTGCGCCGGAGCACGCCGCCGTGCTGAGAACGAGTACTGCTGTGCCGATTGCCGTGAAGGCGCATTCAAGCTTCTTTGATCCGATGCGTGTACACGAGAGGAAGCAGATAGTCCTGGGTGCGGTGATGCCCCGACGAGACACAGGGCCCGGCATCTGTCAGTAGGAGATAAAGGACTCCACGACAGGCAGATCATCCGTTCCGCCGACAACGCACTCAATGTTGACCGCAGCTTCTGCGTTGTACGCGTTCGTCACGTCGGCCTCTACTTTGAGGAACCACTTGTCGTTTTCTATCCGGGTGGCGAGTCTCCCCACGATCCAGTGCGGCTTGTAGCCATAGCGGAACTCGTTTTTCCCATACATGTCGCATGCTACTTGTGCGGAGACAGCCTGAAGTCCTGTTGATGTCGCTTCTTCGGCCTCCGAGGTCGGGTCGGCAGCCGGTGTCGAGGTAGCCGGCGCGGCAGCAGGCGTGGACACCTTTTGTGGTTTGTGGACTTGGAAGGTGACCTTGTCTCCAGCCCTAACCTCGGTACCAGCGGCGGGAGTGTAGGAATCGATGGTCCAGTTCTTGGGCAAGATCACAACCTTGCCATTCACAGCATCATTGGCCTCATATATGACGCCGGCTTCAGTGAGCTCGTCGACGGCAACATCAAGCGTTTTCCCCTTATAGTCCGGGAGCGTTAGCCCTACAGCCTTCTGCACAGCCGGGGCCGGCTGCGCAGAGTTAGGCGTCGAAGCGGGAGCTGGCGCGGCTGGAGCTTGGTCTGCAGGAGCCCCAGATGCAGGGAGCGGAGCTGATGCACTCCGGGTGGGGTTGAAGATGACGCCCAGGAGAATGACCACGCCGGTCACAATGAGGGCGACCTTCCTGTGCTTGTCGTAGCCCTCCAGTGCGAGGCCTTGCTTGTCGCGCTGTTTGTTCGTCAGAACGAGAATAAGGTCAACGAGAGCCCAGATACCCATGCCTCCCAAGGTGAAGAGCTTGAGCAGGCCGGTACCGACCTTTCCCAGGTAGAAGCGGTCGACGCCGAGTACGCCGCCGAGCAGGGAAAGCAGCCAGGTCACAAGGAAAGACTTGTTGCTCACGCCGCGCCCATCCAAACCCCTGCCACCGGGATATGGTGTCGGGGCTCCAGGATAGTGGCTAGGGGCGCCGGGGTAAGGGTGTGCGGCCACCGGCGTTGTGGGATACGGCGGTACCTGCCCGTAGGGGCCCTGCTGCGGCTGCTGCGGCACGCGGTAGTGGTCGGCTGAGCTCATTGGATTCCTTTCAAAACGGTGCCTTGAAGCTTGGCGTCCGTGCGTGCGTGGTGGGTGCGGGAGGTTGCCGATTGCTGTTCGTCGGCGTTCCGTGTGCGCGGCGCGAAGGGATTGGCTCCAACGCTGGCATGCCTGAATGTCGTTCAGTTCCCCCACAAGCCCGTGTACGGTGTTCCGCCTTATCTAGGATGCCCCGGCAGCCACAGGGTTTCGGTGAGTATTGACACAGGATTTACATAATTTTTGGGCACTACGCGCAAGGAAACGGCGCGCGCCCTAGAAGACCGAGGCCGCGCCAATGCCCGTGTCCAGCCCAAGTCGCTTTCCCCAAGAGCAGACAGCATTCCGGCTCCTGCTGCCGCTCACCACGAGAGTGTTGGCGTAGCAGAGGATCCTGTTGTGCTTCCCAATTCCGAACAGCAGCTTCTCACTGGTCTGCGGTTTGGAACTGGACATTCCGCCAGTGATGCACTCAGGGCCGAACCACGGGGCGAATCATTACATGTCAATCCCGCGGAAGAGGTCAAAGGGGCGACCGCACGTTCGATCCATAGGGCACGACGCGCGGCGCTCCTGTCGCGGTTCACCGCGTCGGACGTTGAACCGCTCGGGGTTCTGGGCGGTAGCGGTCTTGCTCTGGGCGGTCAGCGGTCCCCCGCCTGCGCCCATGAGCTCCAAGGTGGCGCCGTGGGCTGCTGTCTGGTCTTCGGTAGTCACGCTTTACAGCGCAGTAATCAGGCTTCGGGGGCCTCGTCTGAGGCGTCCAGAATCTGGTCGTAGGCGTCGCCGTCGATAAGTCCCTCATCGAATGCCCTGCCGACTTCCGCGAATGATCCCGCGGTGTCCAGGTACGGCGTGGACTCCCACTCGGCAGCCGCTGCGGCAGCTCCCTCGTTTGTCACGTAGGGCCATGCGGACAGCTCGCGGATCACTGTGTCACGGTCGATGTCGTCGGCCGCGTAGCGCTCTGCGATCTCGTAGGGGCTGGCACCGCTGAAACCCTCGGGAACGGGCTTCACTCCCCTGGCGTCGGCCTGCGAAAGCAGCCGGCTAATGGCCGGCTGACTGACGCCAAGGGCACGGGCGACAACGCGCTGGTCCGCCGCTTCGACGGCGGCCCGGACGTTCCTGATGTAGTCCAGAGCGCCTAGCTCGCGGCGAGCACGAGCACGACGGGCATTGGCAATGGCGCTCTCGGGGCTGGTGATTGTCATGTCCACACCTCGTTATATAACCAACGTTATCACCGTTATACCTAACTTTATAAGCGTGACCTTCAGGCAGTACCGGGCCAATCAGCGCCCGCGCACGCTCGTGAATCGAACGCGTCATGATCTGCCTCCAGTCGCAGTTAGACTGTGGCCATGGTGGGTTACGGGCGTGTTGTCGGCGGAGATTACAAAGGTGCGACTGTGTCGACCCCGGTGGGCAGCACACTCGTTGTGCAGGCCGGGCTCAAGTTTCGAAAGTTGACCCCTCAAAACGTCGCCGAATGGGACGAAGTTGTCACCGACGGGAAGGGAAACCCGGTAGGCGCCGTAAGCAAGGCAGTAGCCGGAGCTGTCCTTCCAGGGCAGATCGGAAAGGCAGCCTCAGTGGCGATCGGCGCGACGTTCGATGCCATGGGGTCCTCTCACGTCGTGCGCGTCGATTGGGCCGATGGTAAGCGGTCACTGATCAAGTTGCCTAACGGAATGTTCAAGCACTTAGAACTCGTGCTTGAGAATCAGCGTGCGCTCCCCACTGAACCACCGCTGGGTCAGGTTGTTCCAGCTCCGATGGAGAAGCCCACAGCAACGGAACAAGCGTTTTCGCTCGTTTCGGGAATCATCAAGGATCGACTCCCCACTCCAACCAAGACTCCGCCGGCGGACCAAGCGCCGGTCACCACACCCGACGTCACGGAGATGATCTCCAAGCTCGCCGCACTGCGTGAGGCGGGCATTCTCACCGACGATGAGTTCAGCGCGAAGAAGGCTGAGCTGCTGGAGCGGCTTTGACCCCCAAGAGTTAGTTCGAGGACGGGGCGGCCGTTCTACTGATGACGTCTGAAGACAGTTAGCTCTATCTCGTCCGCTCGAACCCGTCGTGCCGCACCGAGGCGTTCGGTTGCATTACGGCGGTTTCCGTGCGCGGAGGATGTGTCAGTTTCCGAAGTCGTCAATCCGTTGGCGACTGGAGGCGCTATGACCACCGGGTAGAGGCTCACATGACTTGGCGGTCACCCCACCCACCCCAGGCATAGCTCGCGGTTCAGCACACCCGGAATCAGCGGGGCTTGGTTGTTACCCAGGCGAAGACCCAAGCAAGACCGAACAGCACGAGAACCACTCCAGCGAATCCGCAAATCGAGCCCAGACCGGAGACCTCAGTAGTTAGGCATTCGAAGGGCGAGCCCAAGCAGACCCAAGTTTCCTTGGTCTCGGCGGATGAAATCGTGAAAAGGATGTTGACCACTATCAAGATGGCAATCAATCCTGCTGCGTAAAACGCATGATGCTTGGCCGGTGTCACTGAACGGCTCTTGGGTTCCTCAAGCTCAATCCTCGTATCGAACCGGTCCCTACCTGCCATACGCTCCCCCTCAGATGATCGAATCAGCACGAGCATACCGGGCCATGCAAGGGGTGGCGTCTGGCCGTTCGCAAAAGCGATCGTTTGCTGAGGACGAGAACGACGATCAGCCAGCGCGGGGCGAGTAGTGGAGCCAACCGGATGTTATACCGCTTGGAAGCGGGAGGCCGCATACTAGGGCTGGGAGTAAGTCAAGTCCGAAGCCAGGCCCGGGGGAAATTCATGAATGCGTCTCATGCTCACCGTGAGCTTTTGCAGGAGGTTCACCTGGAAGTCTTGAGGAGCCGCCCGGAGCCTGCAGGCGGAATTGCCATGACCGAGATTACGGGCGTCCCCAACTCCGATCCTTGTCTTGAGCACCGATTCCTACATGTATTGGGTCTATGTCGATGGCGGCAATTACGCCGTGTCGGCAGCGGACGTTTCACGGGACAGTCCCAAGTCCTCATTCGTCCTTGGGTCGCTTGGCCTCGCGCCGTCCGTCATTGCGCATCGCCTTATAGCGCGAATGCAAACCATGGAATCTGTGATATCCCTCCCAAGGATGCCGCAGGGAATGGTTTCGTTGGATAGATCTAACCGGATGGAGGTAGGTCGCCGGGCTTACCAGGAGCGCCGTCAGCGGCCGGCTCTCGTGCCTGGGTTAATCGGAGCAATCATGCTCGTGATGGCAATATTCGATCTGAGCATCGGGTACTATTCCTGGCTCCGTGTCATCGTTACAGCTGTATCGATTTACCTTTGCGTATTGACGGTCAAGAACAACGCTTCTATATGGCTCGTCGCGCTCATTCCAGTAGCAGTCGTTTGGAATCCGTTTGGTCAGATCACCATGAGCAGATCCGCTTGGATTCCGTATGACCTAGGCGGCGCAGCCGTCCTTGCCCTGGCAGCCTTCGCTATCGTCCGCCAAAACGCGAAAGAACACTCGCCGCATCTCTAACCGTCAGAGATAGCGTTCTCTCACGAGATATCTGCACAAAGAGTTGTACGTGGCGTGATTCTGAATTGCTTCAGCCAACTGCGCCGGATGCTCCTTACGGGCCTTTAGTGTCCAGGTCTCGACGCGAGCCCGCAACTCGTTGGGGAGCCTCCTATCCTCGGGAGGTCGAGTTTCATCCGTCGAATCATTGCCAAGGCCATACAGGGCGAAGTGCTTTCGTAACCAGTAGTTGGCGTAATCGGCTTGCTCCTTGACCGTTTCGCTGCCTCGCTCATGACGCATCGCTTCAAGGAACTGCGCACCGTTGAACAGATTGTCGAAAGCAACGTAAGCACCGTGCATGACGCCTCCCATGTCCCACCAATCCACGATGTCCTTTTCCCGCACTCCTTCGCGCGCCCACCTGGATGCTTCAGTCGACCTGATGGAAGCAACGTAACGGGCGATGTGCTCGTTAGGAGGCTTCTCTAAACCGAGCATCATCTTTCCCATCGGCACGTTAATCAGGTGCAATCCTCGAGATGATGACGTCTGCAGCTCATCAAGGATGCAGTCACGGACCGCCTCGGTCGCATCATCCAAAGGCATATCCGACTTTGATGACAAAACCTGTGCGAAGTAGTGCACCATGGATGTCTCATAAGCAGTGAGACCTGACACGATTCCCCCTTGGATCATTGACTCTGGTGATTGGTTCCGCCCCTTCACCGGAGGTTACAGGCTGTTTGCGGCTATCGGCGAGGCCCTGAACCAATTCTGCAGAAGAAACGACCCCTGCAGTGTGCCCGTGTACGTTCGGCTTACGGGTACCAGAGATGACATGTAGCCCTGCGAAAATGCTGCCAATTATCGTTGCGATCACAGAGAGTAAGCGCCTCAAGGGTGTTCACCGGCACAAAAACAATGACCGGTGCTTTTCGACGGGCCGGTATGACTATGTCAATCCTTTTTGGCCCCGGCAGGACGGTTATGTCTGGCCCCACCAAAAGTCCTCAAGCTCTGTTCCTGGACGAGCCAGCGGAGTCACTGAGCCATAGGAGATGCAGGTAGCGGATCCCCGACACGTGTTGGTTAGAGAAGCGGACCTGCATGTCCGGCGACAAGAAGCCAGCCCTCTTCTTCATGAACCCATACTTGCGTCATAGGCATGCGGTAGGGCAGTGGCCCAAGCCCGCGCCACCAGGGACGAGGTGCGCCGGCTTATCGGTGGAGCCGGACCTCGTCGGCAGCTCATTGACTTGGAAGCGCAGGCCGGGGCCTGATCAGGCGGCGAGGGCGTAAGAACCAGACCGATATCGGGCGCGGATCGGTATTTCCAAGGTGTATCAAATGCAGCGCTATTGGTGATCGATTCGACGCATGAATCGGTCGAAGGGTGTACCGGAGGCGTGCCTTCTCTGGGCGGCGCAGTCCGCAGCAAGTGGGCAAAGCGTTACTAAAATCAGTCCTAGATCTCCTCGCGTCAACAACGCCGCTTCCATTCTCCGGACCACGAACTACCGGAATTGAGCCGAACCCGTAAGCTAACGTCATGACCGCGTCGAGCTTTCTTTTCCAGGACCGATCTAGGCGAACAATAGTGATCCCCTGGGGCACAGACTTCAACTCACGCTTGCGAAGTGCCGTCGCGGACGCGCCCCCTGAAATAGCTAATCCGGCAATCCCTTCGGAACTTGATAGATACCGGATCACGAACGATAGTTCGCTTAGCCTCCTGGACTCGCGTCAGGTCGAGCCGAACGGTCTGTTGCCCTTCCACATCTGCGCCACGGCGTTCCGAAGTTGGGCTCCCGCCGAGGAGGAACTCCTCGACTACCAGCGGCAGTGGATAACGCATCCCGAGGCCACCTTGGAATTTCGGCTAGTCGATAATTACCTTTACGCTCTCATCTGCGTTTACCAATTCAATCTGGCGAACCTCTCTCTGGTTGACGAGTCGAGCGACTTCTCCATGCTCCAAGGTGCCCTGTCGAGCATCCAGAGGGTCCGTGGCCTACTCCAGCAGGCGATCCCATTCGAGGCGTCCCTAAGGGATGACCTCAACGGCTTTCCTTGCCCGACCGAGCAGGTTCGCAACGCCGTCGAGCGCGCCACCGCCACCCACGCCGCAAAGATATCAATACCGCCCTTTCCTCGGCTACCGCCCACTGCTCGGCTGCATCAATCTGCATCTCCTCTGGATAATTAAGTCCTATTCGGTTCAGTGGTCGTAGGCCGTCAGTGAGCGTTTTCGGGGGTTCGTTGGTTTCCGGCTGTGTCCATGGCGGTTCGGCGCACGAGCAGCCGGTCGGCCAAGCTCCAGAGCACGTAGGTGGGGCCGCTACAGTTGTCCAGTGAGACCCAGTGCACCAACCCCGACATGCACTATTGGTTTTTGGCTGCCCATCGTTGTTACGTCGTCGGTGACGAGGCACGTAAGAACTGCCATGTCCCCGATCACCGTGATATCCGCCTGCTCAAGGGTTTGGGCGTGCCACGTGTTCTGGCCTTCTATGTTGGACCGAAGGTACGTCTCCCGATTGAACTGGTCTCCTTTATGGGATGTCCAGCAAAACTTGGGGTGCAAAAGCCGACTTAACGTTTCTCCGTCACGTCGCGCCAGGGCATCTGCGCGCTTTAGTGCAGCACTCAACACTTCGTGATCGGTCATTGGTCCAGTCTGTCAGTTATTGCTAAACGCTGAACATCTGCCGCAGTGTCGAGTGCCCATACTTTCCCCAGGACGGTCGTACCCATGATCGACCGATTAGCTCGCGCTCTGTTGGGCGATGGTGTGGGCGAGCCGGTAGGAGTCCGTGCCGGTTTCGATGATCGTGCCATTGAAGGTCAGCCGGTCCACGATCGCGGCGCACAGGCGTGGGTCGCTGAAAGTTTTGGTCCAGCCGGAGAATGACTCGTTCGATGCGATTGCGATGGAATTCTTCTCCTCTCGTTCGGTCAGGACCTGGAACAGGAGTTCGGCGCCCCGGCGGTCCAGTTCCATGTAGCCAAGCTCGTCGATGCAAAGCAGGTCCACGCGGCCGTAGCGGGCGATGGTCTTGGCCAGGACCTTTTCATCGGCGGCTTCGACGAGTTCGTTTACGAGCCGGGTAGCGAGGGTGTACTTAACCCGATAACCCTTCTCCGCGGCGGCAGTACCGAGTCCGATGAGCAGGTGGGATTTGCCGGTTCCGGAGTCCCCAATTAGGCAGAGGGGTTGTCCTTTGCGGATCCATTCCCCGGTGGCCAAAGTGTGGATGGTGGCGGGGTTGATGTTCGGGTTTGCATCGAAATCAAAGTCCCCGAGCCACTTATCCCGGGGAAAGCTCGCAGCTTTCACACGGCGGATGGACGAGCGCCGGTCCCGGTCGTCGCACTCCGCCAGCAACAGCTCGGCCAGAAATCCCTGGTAGGAGAGTTGTTCCTTCCCGGCGACGGTGAGGGCTTCGTCCAGAACCCCACGAATGGTGGGCAAGCGCAGCCGGCGGCAGGCCTGGTCCACGGCGGCAACCGCTGCCTGTTCGGTCAGGCCGCGGCGCCGGCGCAGAGTCGGGGTGATGGTGGTCGTCGGTGCGGTGGGGCTCATGAGATGTTCTCCTTCGACGCGGTTCCTGCAGGGTGTTCGGAACGTTTGGCCAGCAGCTCGTCATAGGCACTGACCGAGGGCAGGGGCCGGGCGTCAGGCGGGAGCCCGGCAATGACGGCGGCGGGGTGCATCAGCCGGCGCTGGGTGAGACTGACAACCCGTTGCACTTTCAATTCGCCGTGAGCACCGGGATGACAGTCGGAACTGGCCCCACCCCATGAAGATGCCGGGGCGTGTCTGCGGGCTTCGACCGCGACGACGTCGGCACTGACAGCACCCACCCCCAGCGCCGCAGTGATGCCTGCATGGATGTCTCCTGCGTCCATCGAGCGGTGCAGCAGCAGGACGTCGATGAGTTCACGGGTCCCCTCGGCGTCACCGTTGACCCGGCGAGAGGCAGCCCAGAAGGCCTCATGCGCGCTGGTGAACGCACCAGACTCCCGCGCCTTGGCCAAAGCAGTGGAGCCGGGAAGGGCGCCGGGTTTGGTCTTGAGTACTTCGAGATAGTGATCCAACTGGACCGATTGCCCGGACCGGGCAGCGACCCGCTGATGCCTGGCGGCCACGGTGCGGCCGTCGAAGACCACGAGCTCGGACGCCCGCAACGAGACCCGGACCCTCCGGCCGATGAGCCGGGCCGGGACGGAGTACTTCACCATCCGGACCGTGACCATCGAAGACCTATCAACTCGGGGTGTTAGCACCAGACCTGGATCAAATTCCCCCGCCGGCAACGAGGCCAAGAACGGCCGTTCAATCTCGAAGTCCTGACCGATGGTGCGGATCCTGTCATTGATCCGCCGGTGATCGTCCTGGGCTTCCCATCCCCGGATGCGGTCATTGAGCTCATCCAGGGAACCAACGACTGGCATGGGCGAGAGTCTGTTGCGCCGGAACCAGCCCACCTCGCCTTCAACTCCGCCCTTTTCATGGGCGCCTGCGATGCCAGGCTGGCAATAAAAGGGATCGAAGCCGTAGAACGAACGGAACGACACCCACCGGTCGTTCTCATGGCGCTGCCGGCCTTGCCCGAACACCACAGCGGTGACCGCGCTGGTGAGATTGTCGTATCGGATGTGTTTAGTCGGGATGCCGCCAAGAACGTTGAAGGCCTCGATGTGGCCCTCGAGAAAGGCTTCCTGGGCCTGAGTCGGGTAAATCCGGTGAATGGCTCTGCCCGAATGCGACAGCCGGAAGATGAACATGTGGCACTTCGTCTTCACCCCGTTCAGCACGACATAGACCTCGCCGAAGTCCACTCGGCTTCGGCGCCCGGCGCGTGTTCCTGAGGAACAAACACCTCAACGCGGCGTCCGGCCTCCACATCAATCTGGGCCCGACGGACCCTTACGTAATCACGCACCGTGGAATACGAGAGCTCCTGCGCACCGTGCTCTTCGATGAGCCGGGCCAAAATCCTTCGTGCGGTATGACGCTGCTTCCGCGGAGCCGTTGTATCCTCGATCAGCATCGCGTCGATCGCGCCCTTGAACGGCTCCAGCCTCCAGGACACCCCTTGCCTCTGTTTGCGCTCCGGAGGGGCAGCTGAATCCAGTGCCTGCCTCACAGTTCTTCTGTGGACTCCGTACCAGGCGGCCAACGCACGAACCGACAGGCCCTCAACCCGGGCGTCCCTTCGGATCCGCGCGAACAACTCCACTCTCGACTCCATCCAGACCAACCTTCCGCCGCATCCATCCACTGATGAATCCAACGTTGAAGGTGGGGCCACAAATAACCGTCACAAGGTGCCCGGCGAGTCATGAAGTGGGGCCAGATATATCCGTCCTACCGGGGCCATCCAAATCTGTCACAGCCACCGGTACCTTCGCCGAAGGCGACCAGGAAGCTTTGGAGCAGCGTGCTGCCCAATATGTCCACGGGCCTGGAATGGGATCCGGCCTGACCGGGCAGTGGGCTGACCATCCAGGCGGCGAACACGTTATGTGGAATCTTCAGGGCCATCGCCTGGTCAAAGAGGCGCAGCACCGGTTCATGAAAGCGCCCGTCTTTGAGCTGGAAGCCCGGGCAGAAGGTTCCCTCACCGGTGAACACCCGGACTGCACGGCGCATGGCCTCGGGATCCTCAAAGGATCGGAAGTGAGCCTCCAGTTCGGACACAGGCGGCAGGGTGAATTCTTCGCGGATGCTGTCTCAGATCCGCTCCGGGACAGCCGGCCAGAACCTCTCAGCCCTCACATTCGACGCAGTAGGCATGGCCGTCCTTCTCGCGCGCCTTCTGCGAACGGTGGCGGACCAGGAAGCAGGAATAACAGGTGAATTCGTCGTCGGCCTGGGGAATGACCTGGACGACGAGCTCTTCGGCAATAAACTCGCCACCAGGGGTCAGGCCGTCCAGGGTGTCAGCCTCGTCGAGCTCCTGAACCACGGACTTCGCGTCCGGGGCTTTGGCAGACTTCAGGGCCTCCAGTGATTTTTCCTGGGATTCCTTGACGTCGGTGCGCAGTTCATCGTAATCGGTTGCCACGAAGGTGCATCTCTTCTCTGTTGAGGGTTTGTCGGCGACTGCAACGTACAGGATCCAGCAAGAATTCCCTAAAAGAACGGTGCTGTCATCTCAATGCAGCCGCTCCGGTCGAGGAGCCCGAGCCCTTCCTCGACGGCCATCAGATGCCTTTGGAATGAGGATGTGCCGGACCGTTGCCGATGCAAGCTCCGACGCCCCTGCGCCCGCGTAGAATCGCACAAAGATCAAAGAACTGGGGGACGGATGATCTCTACGAACAAGCACACGTGCGAAATGTGTGGGCGGGCGACAGCAGCCCACGACAGGGATGTCCGGTTCCGCCTCCCGGATCCTCTACTGGACAGCCCTGACCAGCACCGCGCCGAAGACAGCTGGCTGAGCGACCCGGACCCCAACAAGGCCACTCTCATGCAGATCCCCAACATCAGCCCATTCGTCCGGGCTCTGCTTCCGGTTAAGCTCCAAGGCGGCCACGAATTCCGCTTCGGTGTCTGGATCGCCATCCACCCCGACGACTTACAGCTGGCCTGCCGTGTCTGGAACGCCCCCGAGTACAGCGACCTGAAACTCACTGGATATCTGGCCAACAAGATCGAACCATGGGGCCTGTTCGCTGTT
The DNA here is from genome assembly GCF_040546765.1 of Arthrobacter sp. OAP107. NCBI lineage: Bacteria > Bacillati > Actinomycetota > Actinomycetes > Micrococcales > Micrococcaceae > Arthrobacter > Arthrobacter sp. OAP107. Next base: position 3,154,234 of record NZ_JBEPOK010000001.1, read on the forward strand.
CCGGTGAACCTGGCTGTGTTGAATACGGACCACACACCCTATTGCGTGAGCAGCCCCAACGAGGAGCTGAACGACGTGCTCACTAAAGAGTGGCCCCACGAGATTCTTGCCTCGCTGCCATGAGATGAGGCCTGCTGAGTGCAGGCAGACCGACAGGTTTGCGGCCAGCACATCCGGCGGGCGGGCTCATGAACAAGGGGAAACAAGCAGCGCCGGAAGGGCAGAACTAAGAACTGTGGACTACAACGACTTCGAGCTTGTCGCGTTCTGGGTGCTGGCGGCTACCCCAGGCGTTCTTCTGTTGACTACGGGAATCATTGCTCACACCAGATGGTGCAATGCGTGAGTGCCTCGATACCTGATCCTCGGCATCCTTGGCTGTCTTCTTTACCCGGCGTTTGCTGGCATCGTGGTTGCCAAACTATTCCCGCCTCCGTACGTCCCCAGCCTGGCAGGGGGTCGAGGACTGGACCTCCGAGGGGTCGGCTTCATCCTTGGGTCCTGGATCGGTGGCCTCGCAGGCGTCGTTTGTGCGCTGCTGACCGTTGCAGGCTCTGCAATTACGCGGCGGCTGCGGCAAGCCGGATATGTTGCACAGTTCTGAGGAGTAGCGGCCGGAAATCATCCGGCCTCAGGCCAGCTCAGGCAATGTGTTCCGCCAGTGGTCCCTCCAATTGCCGTAGAGCTCCTCCGCCAGCGTCTCTATCGAGCGTTTCGATACTCCGACATGCCGGCGGACGGCATCACTGTGCCCCGAGTGGCGGACGGCTGGCTTCCTAGTGTCCACTCCACGTGATTTCGACGCTGTGGCACTTCGGGTGTGACTGGGTCGTGGTTCGTACAGCTTCAACAGATCCAGAAGGGCGCCCACGTACCTGAAATCATGGACGTCGTGGCGGAGCTTTGTGAGGTCCAGGCGGCGGCGTTCGGCCCGATAAGCCGCCGCCATCCTGGGCAAACCCGGGAAGCCGCTGTATTGCAACTCGTCGATGGCTACGAGCCAGTCGGTCAGCATCTCCAAGCGGTCCATCTCCAGGTTCTCTGAACTGCTCACTGCGCCGTACACGTGGGCAAGCCCGCGCCATGTATCAATGAGGACGCGGCGGGCATCTCCCACCGGAAACCGGGCGTACGAAGACTGCGCCAACTCCAGGATCTCCTGAACCAGGGCAGTCGGAAGGGTATGGGCCACGAGGTGACCGGACTCCAGGTAGTTCTGGACCTGGCCGGCAACCTTGCCGAAGGACCACACCCAACTTGCCGTGACCGTGGATGCACCGCCATTGAGTTTTGCGCTCCTGAGGAAATACTGGTGCGCCCACTGAACGCAGGTCTGTGACAGCTGATCTTTCATGGTTCTTCCTTCCTGGAAGTGTTGGCAATGGATGCAGGCTTCCCGCCGGTTGTCGGGCCTAAAAAGAAAGAAGACCCCCGCACGGCCATTGCCGTGCGGGGGTCTTCCTTTGCCTTCTATTTTCGGTATGTAGCGTGACACATTCAAACGGTCATCCCGCTAACAGCCATATGAATCCAACTTCCGTTTCATGCGCAAGCCGTAGACGCGTTACTGCTACCCCGCGATCTGCATCCGCGCAGCCTCCTGCATCAGCGGGTCGGAGATCATGACAGTCACCGGTCCGGGTGCCACGTCGAAGGCGATGAAGCCGCGGGACTTGTCGCCGGGCAGGATCTTGCCGGACCCAAGCTGGTCATCCACGAACAGGTTCTGGTCGGCCTTGCGGCCGTTGGCATCCTTGGCGGAGAAATAGAACGGGTTGGAGCTGGTCTCCCCCGACGTCGTCTCCCAGAGCACGTCCAGGAGCAGGTACGACCCGTTCTTCGCGGGCGATGAGAACTGTGTATTTACAGATGTCTTGCGGACGGCCGAGATGATCGTGATCCTGGCGACGTCCCCGTTGCCCAGATCCATGGTGAAGGGCTTGCCTACGGTGGGAGCGGCGGGTGCCTTGGGCGCCTCTGCTGCGGGCGCAGGGCTTGCCGCTGCCGCCTCTGTGGGCTGGGACTTGGCGGACTCCATTGGGGCGGCTGTGACCGGCGACGACGAACTGGAGGCAGCGGGTGCCGACGCCGGAGCGTCAGTGGCTGACTTGCCTCCGCCGCCGCAGGAGCCAAGAACGATGCTCAGCAGGACAAGCCCTGTGGGAATCACGAAGCGCTTCTTCTTGTAGAAGGGGCGCTTGGCTGCAGTGGGTGCTGCCGCAGCCGGCGGGATGGGTTCGAAATTCTGGTGCGTCATGGGGTGCCTTTCGTGTGTGATGAATTGTGAGGGTGTGCGAGGCCAGACAACCGGCGTTACTGCCTGGTCCAGGTGCCGCACCGGCTGGACTTGAAGTCTTGGCCGGCGGAGAGCGCCACCGATGGGCGGCCGCCGCCCGGGAGGTCGTTTTCGATGATGTTTCCGCCGTTGCTGCCGGTCTCGTAGATGCCCCAGTAACAGCTGGACCCGACGTCGGCCGTGGCCCGGTAGGTTCCGGCAGCGATGTCCTTGCCTACAGTCCATGTACCGTCGGACACCGAGTTGGCAGCCTTCTGCTTTTCGGCAGCTGTCACTGCCTCTTCGCGTTTCTTGACTGCTGCCTCGGCGGATTTCACGGCAGCCTCTGCCTTCCCGACTTCGGACTCCCGGGCCTGGACCTTCGCTTCCTTGTCGGCGATGGCGGCCTGAAGGGTCTCGTAGTCGGATTTGAGTGAGTCGTAATCGGTCCGGAGCGATTCCCGCTCGGATTCGGCACCCGCCTTGGCGTCGGAAACTGCCCGGTACACGTCGCTGGATTTGGGATCGGGAAGCGTGGTGCCAAATGCAGTTCCACCAGCCAGCAGGACGCCGGCCAAGAGCACACCGAGAACCTGCTTCCCGCGACCAGGACGCCGCGGTGATATGCCCGCTCTGGCCGGCTCAGTCTCCGGAGCCAGGACTGTTCCGGCGTGATCGGTGCCGGGCAACACTGGCTGGCTGTTTTCGGTCTTCATGGTTTCTCCCCAAGGTCTCAATCGAACTAGGACTGGCGGCGGGATACCGATCCCCCAATGCGTGGTTCCCCGCCGCCGCCACAGCTTCGAAAGGTTCCTTCCTGGGCTGCAGAAATGAATTTAGGGCGCTGAGCTAGCACAGCGACCAGCGAGGACTGATAACCCCCCCTTATCAACAGATCGGTATCACAATCCAGCCAGCCCACTAAGCTGAGCAAACGACCACGACCGATTGGGGGGCAGGCATGGACACATCCACGGGATCTTTGCGCATGACCCTCTCCGATGTTGCTGCCCTCGCGAAGGTCCAGCGGCCGGTGGTCTCCATGTGGCGCAAGCGGAGCAGCGGCGGCCAGCTGCCGTTCCCTGCAGCAGCCGGCCACATCAAAGGCGTCGAGCTGTTCGATGCCGGCGACGTCACCGCCTGGCTCGAGGCAACAGGCCGTGGCAACAACCCCGAGGCGCGGAACGACGTCGCGGCTTTCGCCAGAATGACGGCATCCGCCAGTGCGGAAGCACAGAGCGGCCGCCAAATATTTGACGGCCTGACCTCGCTGCTCGCCCTGAAGGTAATCACCGGCGAAGAACTCAGTCGAAGCACCACGGACGAATTGCTTGACGCCGCCGATGAAGCGGACCCGGACGATCTCTTCCTCTACGCCGAGCTTGAGGCCTTGGGCACCGACCTCCACGGGCTGGCCAGCTTCGCCGACAGGCTCGCGGACAGTGCCTTCAGCGCGCCGGCTGCTTTCGAGAAGCTTCTGTCCGGACGGTTCCGGGAGGGCCTGCGCGAACAATCCGACACAGCTCTGACGGACACGGCGCTGGATCTTGTGGCATCGGCTGCCATGGAACTGAAATCCACACTGGACGGCGCCCCACCGTTTGTCGATGCGACGCCGGGCGGCAGCGACGTGATGCTCCGCATCGTCCTGCAGTTCGGCGAGTCCTCTCCGCTAACCCTGCTCACTGGTGACCACGACGGGGGCCCGTCACGCCTTGCCCGCCGCCGCCTGACGGTGCACGGGGCCGACAGCGAACACGTGGAAATCGACGCCCAGGGAGCCTTCTCGGTCAACGGGGCAGCCGTCCATGTGGCACAGTACCCCTCCCCCGGCGATCCAGGACTTGGCACCACGGAAATCCTTGAAGCCATCGAGAACACCGTGCTTCAGATGGATGACAGCCAGCGCGCCGTGGTGATCGCCCCGGCCCGGTTGCTGTGCGACCCACTTAGTGGCGATTCGGGCCGGCTCCGCTCGGACCTCCTGCGCTCCGGAAGGATCCGTGCCGTGGTCAGGCTCCAAGCGGGCCTCCTTCCCGCGAAACCGCGGGAACCCCAGGCCCTCTGGGTGTTAGGACCGTCCTACGCGGAGGTGCCCATCGGAGAGCGCTGGACCATGGTCGCCGACCTGAGCACAACACCGCTGACCCCGGATGTCAGGCAGGACCTGATCAGCGACATCGTCGCCTCGATGGGTACCCGTGCCACCATTCGTGCGCATTCCTTCCGATTTGCCCGGCTGGTGCAGACCCGCGTCCTTCTCGCCGGCAAAGGCTCCCTCGTCGAGGTTCCGCCGGTCAAGAGGCGCCCAACGTCAGCAGGGGGAGCCGAGGCAGCGCTGCGGATCGAGGAACTCATCCGTCTCCTATCGCAGGAGCAGTCCGGGCCCACGGCACTCCCCGCGATTCAGCCCAGCGCACACGACAACCGGCCAGGCACAGCATCTGTCCAGGAACTGATCGCTGCCGGAAATCTCCGGTACGTCAATGGCAACCGGCTTGACGACAGCAGCTTCAACCCCAGGGAAGGCAGCAGGATCCTCGGCGGCCAGGAGCTGCGCGATCCCCACAGCGCGGAACCACGGTTCATCAGCCTCCTGGACTTCGCCGCCGCGTGCCCCACTGGACGCCTCACCGAGCCCGGTGACGTCGTCTTCTGCACCAGTCCGCGGCCCGCCGCCAGAGTCGACCATGAGGGCGGCAACGTCGTCGTCTTTCCTGCCCGCATCCTAAGGATCGATGACGGCGATCCCGGCGGTCTCGTGCCCGACGTCGTGGCCGCTGACATCAACAGCCTCCCCGCAGTCGACAAAGCATGGCGCAGCTGGCGGCTGCGCCGCACGCCGGACGCTCAACGGCAGCCGCTCGTGCAGGTCCTTGCCGGGCTGCAACACGAACAGCACCAGGCCCGCCAGCGCCTCGAACGATTAGAAGAACTCGCTACCCTGTTTACGGACGGCGTAGCGGGCGGAAGCCTCACCCTGACACACCCATCTCCAAACGCCGCACCAATAGAAGGAACTGAATAGATGCCCCCGAAATCAAAGGTGGACCTCGCCCCGTCCACCATGAAGGAACTCAAGGACACACTCTGGAAGGCCGCGGACAAACTGCGCGGCTCCATGGATGCCTCACAGTACAAGGACGTGATCCTCGGGCTTGTGTTCCTGAAGTACGTCTCGGACGCGTTCGATGAGCGCCGTGAGCAGATCCAGGCCGAGCTGGAGGCTGACGGGCTCAACGAGGAGCAGATCGCCCAGCTGATCGACGACGTCGACGAATACACCGGCCGCGGCGTCTTCTGGGTCTCCGAGAAGGCCAGATGGAACTACCTGGCGGAGAACGCGAAGGGCCTGCGTGCGATGGACGGCGCCGCCCCCAAATCAATCGGGCTGCTCATCGATGAGGCCATGGATCTCATTATGACGGACAACAAGTCACTGGCGGCCACGCTCCCCCGCATCTACAACCGGGACAACGTGGACCAGCGCCGCCTCGGCGAACTGCTGGACCTGTTCAACTCCGCGCGGTTCACGGGGCAGGGCGCCAGCAAGGCCCGCGACCTGCTCGGGGAGGTCTATGAATACTTCCTGGAGAAGTTCGCCAAAGCCGAGGGCAAGCGCGGCGGCGAGTTCTACACCCCCGCCGGCGTTGTTCGCGTACTGGTAGAGGTACTGGAACCGCACAGCGGCCGTGTCTACGACCCCTGCTGCGGATCCGGGGGCATGTTCGTCCAGGCCGAAAAGTTCCTTGAGGCCCACAACATGGAAGGCTCGGACATCTCCGTCTACGGCCAGGAGCTCAACGAGCGCACCTGGCGGATGGCCAAGATGAACCTCGCCATCCATGGCCTCAACGCCAATCTGGCGTCACGCTGGGGCGACACCTTCGCCCGCGACCAGCACCCCGAGCTGACCGGGAACAACGGCGCGGACTTCATCATGGCCAACCCGCCCTTCAACATCAAAGACTGGGCCCGCTCCGAGTCCGACCCGCGTTGGAAGTACGGCGTGCCCCCGGCCGGCAACGCCAACTACGCCTGGATCCAGCACATCATCTCCAAGCTCGCGCCGGGCGGGAGCGCAGGCGTGGTCATGGCCAACGGCTCCATGTCCTCCAACTCCGGGGGCGAGGGCGAGATCCGCGCCCAGCTTGTCGAAGCGGACCTGGTCTCCTGCATGGTGGCGCTGCCCACGCAGCTTTTCCGCAGCACCGGCATCCCCGTGTGCACGTGGTTCTTCGCGAAGGACAAGACCGCCGGCAAGAACGGCTCCGTAGACCGCACCGGGCAGGTGCTTTTCATCGACGCCCGGAATCTCGGCCACATGGTGGACCGCGCCGAGCGCGCGTTGTCCAATGAGGACATCGCCAAGATTGCCAACACTTACCACGCCTGGCGGGGTACGTCTTCGGCAGTCGACGCAGGCCTGACGTACACCAACGAAGCGGGCTTCTGCTATTCCGCCACTCTTGCTGAAATCAAGGCAGCAGACTACGCGCTGACACCGGGGCGGTATGTAGGTGCCGCCGATGTCGAAGACGACGGCGAGCCCATAGAGGACAAGATCGCCCGGCTTTCGACCGAGCTGCTCGGGCAGTTCGACGAGTCCGAGCGGCTTTCGGCTGTTGTACGCGAGCAACTGGGGAGGGTTTCATGACACACGGCAGCTCGCGCACGCTAAGCCAGTTTCTCGAATTCAAAAATGGCAAGACGTCTCCGAGCCGAAATGACGATGGAAGTTTTGCCGTTTTCGGTTCCAACGGAGAGATCGGCCGGTCAGAATCAGTGAACGGCCAAGGGCCACTAATCGTCATCGGCCGTGTGGGATCGTACTGCGGGAGTCTTTTCTACTCTGAATCGGACGCTTGGGTGACGGATAACGCCATCATTTGTTCTTCCAAAGAGTCCAGTGACGTTCGCTATTGGTACTACGCCTTGTTGACATTGGCCCTCAATGGAAGAAGTTCTGGATCAGGGCAGCCACTCCTTAACCAAGGGATCCTCGGCTCGATCCACTTTGATCCACCGGAATTAACCGATCGCCAGGCGATAGCAGAGGTGCTGGGGGCGCTTGACGACAAGATCGCCGCCAACACCAAACTCCTTAGCACCGCTGACCAGTTATCACACGCTATTTTCAGATCTATGAGCCAGACGAGTGGTCAAATGATTCCCTTATCGGAGACCGCGGAGTTCGTTAACGGCAAAGCATTCACGAAAAACGCGAACGGCACGGGTCGGGTTGTTATCCGCATCGCAGAACTCAACTCCGGGATCAGTGGCTCAACCGTTTACAACGACATTGATGTAGATGATCAGCACCTTGCACGGCCAGGCGACCTACTCTTCGCTTGGTCTGGCTCATTGACTCTCCATCGTTGGTTCCGCCCCGAAGGGATCATCAACCAGCACATCTTCAAGGTCATACCCAAGACTGGTTATCCTGTCTGGCTTGTTCATGAGCTGCTCCGTCACAAGCTGGAAGAGTTCAAAGCGATTGCTGCTGACAAGGCAACCACTATGGGACACATCCAGCGCAAGCATCTAGATGAGCTCGTAGCTGCACCGGCCCCTGACGTGATTCTCTTGAACAACGAGTTGATGGCTGGGCTGTGGCGCCGGGCGTTGGCTGCCGAGGTGGAAAGCACCAACCTCGCGGCTATGCGGGACACCCTCCTCCCCCAGCTGATCTCCGGCAAGCTGCAAGTCAGGGACGCCGAGAAGGTCTTGGAGGAGGCTGGCGTATGAGCGGGAACGGGGGCGAGATCCAGCCAGGACGGCGAAAGCATGCCACAGACGCGTCGTTTCCGACCACACCGGCAGTCAGTTCCATGCCGGCGTGGTATCCCGAGCTGCTCGCCTCCGTCACCCGGCAGGTCAGCACCGGGCGGTCCAAAGCCATCAGCGCTGCCAACCAGGAGCTGCTGGCCAGCTATTTCGCCATCGGGCAGGACATCCTGGACCGGCAGAGCCTCCACGGCTGGGGTGCCCGGATTATCGATCGGCTTTCAGCTGATCTGAAGAGCCAGTTCCCGGGTGCTTCCGGGTTCTCGCCGCGAAACCTGAAGTACATGCGTGCGTTCGCCGAGACGTGGCCGGCCGAGGCAATTGTGCAAGCGCCGCTTGCACAATTGCCCTGGTACCACCACCTGGCGCTCATCCAGAAGCTCGACGACCCCGAGTCCCGCCTCTGGTACGCCACTGCCGCCGTCGAACACGGCTGGTCACGCAACGTCCTGGTCCACCAGATCGGGACGAAACTCCACGAGCGCTCAGGCCAGGCAGTCACCAACTTTTCGGCGACCATGCCGGAGTCGGACTCCGACCTTGCCCAGCAGTCTCTAAAGGATCCGTACGTCTTCGACTTTCTGTCGCTGACCGACCGCCGCAACGAACGGGAACTTGAACACCAGCTGATCCAGCATGTCGAGAAGTTCCTGTTGGAGCTGGGGCAGGGCTTCGCCTTTGTCGGCGAGCAGGTTCGGCTTGAAATCAATGGCGAGGAATTCTTCGCTGACCTGCTGTTTTACCACCTCAAGCTTCGCTGCTACGTGGTCATTGAACTCAAAGCGACCAAGTTTGAACCCGGTTTTCTCGGACAGCTGGGCATGTATATGGCCGCCGTTGATGACCTCTTGGCCCACGCCGATGACAAACCCACTATCGGCCTCCTGCTCTGCAAGGAGAAGAACAACGTGGTCGCCGAATATGCGCTCCGGGGGTACAAAACACCGATCGGGGTCGCCGAATGGACAGACACCGTGGTCAAGTCGCTGCCCGAGGAATTCAGCGCCAGCCTGCCCAGCATCCGCGAGCTCGAAGCCGAGCTATCGCAGGACATTCCAGAATGACGTCCGGTCCAAAAGGGGGATCCATCGTGACATCAGCACCAGCCGTAGCCTTTTCCGAAGCCGAATGGGAGGGCATGGCCCTTGAGCTCCTGGCCGAGCCGCTCGGGTGGAGGCCGCTGTCCGGGCAGGCCATCGCCCCCGGCACGGGCGAGCGGGACACCTGGGACGAGCTTCTGATCCGTCCCCGGCTGCTCGCTGCCCTGCAGCGGTACAACCCAACGGTTCCCGCGCAGTACCTGCAGCAGGCCCTCGCCGAGATCGCCTCGCCCAAGTCCAACGACGCCATCACCGAAAACCACCGCATTCACAACTACCTCGTGGACGGCTACCGGCTCAGTTACATCGACGTGGACGGCAATGAGGCCAATCCCACCATCCACCTGCTTAACCAGGATCCGGACCAGAACGACTGGCTCGCCGTCAACCAGGTCACCCTGGTGCAGGGCGACTACAAGCGTCGCTTCGACGTCGTGCTGTACTGCAACGGCATGCCGGTGAGTGTCATCGAGCTGAAAAAGGCCGGCAGCGCTACGGCTGATGTGGCCTCGGCGCACGCCCAGTTGCAGACGTACCTGCGTGAATTCCCCATGGCGTTTCGCTTCTGTGTCTTCACGCTGGCCTCGGACGGAATCCATGCTAAGTACGGCACGCCGTTCACACCCCTCAACCACTTCTCGCCCTGGAACGTCGACGACGACGGCCTGCCGGTCGCTCCCGGTTACATGGAGGACGGCGTCGCCGTCACGTCAATGGAGACCGCCCTCAACGGCCTGTACAACCAGGAGCGTTTCCTTCAGCTGACCCGCAACTTCACCGCGTTCGACGGCGGCTCCGACGGGCTCATGAAGCGCATCGCCAAGCCGCACCAGTACTTCGCCGTAACCAAGGCCGTGGGCAGCACCGTCGAGGCAGTCGAAAGCAACGGCAAGGCCGGCGTTGTCTGGCACACCCAGGGCTCCGGCAAGTCCATGGAGATGGAGCTCTACGCCAACCTGGTCGCCCGGCATCCCAAACTTAAGAACCCGACCGTCGTGGTGATCACGGACCGCAACGAGCTCGACGGCCAGCTGTTCGAGGGCTTCGATCGGAGCCTGCTGCTGGCCGAATCACCCAAGCAGATCCGGAAGCGCGCCGAGCTGCGGGAAGAACTGAGCAACCGCACGACCGGCGGTATCTACTTCACCACCCTGCAGAAATTCGGCCGCAGCAAGGCAGAAAAGGATGCCGGCTCAGAGCACCCGTTGCTGTCCGACCGGCGGAACATCATCGTGGTCGTGGACGAGGCACACCGGTCCCACTATGACGACCTTGACGGTTACGCCCGGCACCTGCGGGACGCCCTGCCCCACGCGACGCTGATCGCGTTCACAGGCACGCCCATTTCGTTCGACGACCGGAACACGCGGGAGGTGTTCGGTGAGTACATCGACATCTACGACCTATCCCGGGCAGTGGAGGACGGCGCCACGGTGCCGGTGTACTTCGAGCCGCGGCTGATCAAGGTCGGCCTGGCGTCCGAGGTCACGGAGGAGATCCTGGACCAGGCGGCCGACGAAGCCACCCTGGGCCTGGACGACACAGAGCGGGCGCGCCTTGAAGCGAGTGTCGCCGTCGTAAACGCTGTGTACGGCGCACCGCAGCGCATAGCCGCACTGGCAAAAGACCTGGTGGCGCACTGGGAGAACCGGCGCGCCCAGATGGGCAAGTTCATCGAGGCGCCGGGCAAAGCAATGATCGTCGGCGGGACGCGGGAGATCTGCGCGAAGCTGTACACGGCGATCGTGGAGTTGCGGCCCGACTGGCATTCAGACGACCTCTCGAAGGGCAAGATCAAGGTGGTCTACTCGGGTGACGCCACCGATGTCCCGCCCGTGTCCGACCATGTGCGCCGCGACTCCGCCAATGCCACGGTCAAAGAACGGCTGAAGGACGTCGACGATGAGCTGGAGCTCGTGATCGTCAAGGACATGATGCTCACCGGCTACGATTCCCCGCCGCTGCACACGCTTTACCTGGACCGGCCGCTGAAGGGCGCGCTGCTGATGCAGACACTGGCCCGGGTGAATCGCACCTTCCGCGGCAAGAAGGACGGATTGCTGGTCGCGTATGCGCCGCTGGCCGAGAACCTGGCCAAGGCCCTGGGCGAATACACGAAGGATGATCAGGCGAACAAGCCCGTCGGCCGGAACGTGGACGAGGCCATTGGACTGACGGTGACGCTGGTGGAAACGCTGCGCGGCCTGCTCGCCGGTTACGACTGGAAATCTGTACTTATGCGAGGCGGCCCCAAAGCCTTCGTCAGCGCCGCCACAGGCGCAGCCAACTACCTGCGAAGCCCTGAAACCCCAGGCAACCGCCCGGCTGACGGCGAGGAGACGCTGGCCTCCAAATACCGGCGGCACTCGGGCCAGTTGTCGCGGGCGTGGGCGCTGTGTTCTGGCTCGGACACCTTGGCCGAGCTCCGGCCGGAGATCCAGGTCTACGAGGAGACCCGGGTGTACATGGCCAAGTTCGACGCCGCAGACCGGCAGGCCAGCGGCGAGCCGGTGCCCGAGGAGATCCAGCGGCTGCTCGGCAACCTGATAGCGTCGGCAACGTCTTCCGGCGAAGTGCTGGACATCTACGAGGCAGCCGGCATGCCGAAGCCCTCATTGGATGATCTGACGCCGGAGTTCATCGCGAAGACGCAGCAGGCGCGCAATCCTCAGCTGGCCATTGAAGCGTTGAGGAAGCTCATCGCCGACGAGTCGGCTGTGGCAACACGAAACAACGTAATCCGCCAGCGGGCGTTCTCCGAGCGCATCACCGAGCTGATGAGGAAGTACACCAACCAGCAGCTGACGTCGGCGGAAGTCATTGCCGAGCTGGTGGAGTTGGCGCGCGAGGTCGCAGCTGAAGGCAACCGCGGAGCGCACTTCACACCCCCTCTGAACTCGGACGAGCTTGCGTTCTACGATGCCGTGGCCTCGAACGAGTCAGCGGTTGAGGTTCAGGGCGAAGGGATACTCGCTGACATTGCCCGGGAACTGGTGTCCGTGATGCGCCGGGACGTCCGGACGGACTGGACGGTACGCGATGACGTCAGGGCCAAGCTGCGGTCCTCGATCAAGCGACTCCTTGTCCGCTTCGGGTACCCGCCGGACAAGCAGCCCGAGGCGATCAAGTTGGTCATGGAGCAGATGGAGTCCATGGCGCCCCGGTACGCGGAGGCGCGACTGTAGGCAGCAGAGTCGCCGTTTACCTCGCGTTGAACTCCAATGGGCCTGGTACAGCATCGTGCCCGCAATGAGACACTGTGTCTCGCGTAGTCATGGGGCCATGGACTGGATGTAGCCAGGTTCTTGCTTACCGGAAAATGAGTCACGGGGAAAAATGATGAACAAGCATGAATCCGCTCGACGGCGTGGCTCTGGTGAGTCCCGCGACTTCTGGCTGCAATTGCTCATCCCAGCGGTACTTCTGGTGCTGTTGTTGATCGTGATCGCCGGGGTCGTGCCGCGCGAAGCGCTTGTGCCGTCTATCGTGGTCGTGGCAGTGGGACTCCTGACAAGTGGCGCCGTAGGGTTCTTCTCGGGTATCCGTGGACCCATGTGGCTGATTTACGGTCTGATCCTGGCTGAACTCGGCCTGTTGCTCCTATTCCCAGCCCCTTGGCGCGGGCTCGCCCTGGTATGCATTCCGGTGTCCGCCATAGGGTTCGCGATAGGAAAAGACGTCGCCTACTTCCGCTATAACAGGCGTCACGGAGTCTCGGAGAGTAACGGCCTCAGCGACCATCAGGAAGCCTGAAGAAGTTGTCCGGATCATCAGCCCCCAGCAAGTCATGGTGGAAGGTAATAACGTCCACCGGCCGGGTGTCCACAAAGAGCACAGCAACCTCGCACGAGTGAACCACCGTGTACCGGACCGGCCCGTCGAGCCAGGAGTGGATGCCGGTGTACTCTTCGACGAACAATCCGTCCCCGAGCAGGCCGCGCTTATCGAGCAGGTCGTAGACAAGATTCCAGGCGAGATCCATCAACTCATGGATGGCCGCTTCCACTGTTGGAGCTGTCATGCCTCCATCGTGCTCCCGGGCACTGACAGGATTGCGGACGATCGCGGGCGTGTCCTGGCTACTCCCCCGCGGCGGTGTCTGCCTCAGCGTCGTCCGTGAGCTCGCCGGCCGCGATGCGCTCGGCGGTCCGCCGGTAGGCGTGATCGATGTAGTCCTCGACGTCCTGGCGGCCAATGCGCCACATGCCCCGTCCACCGACCTGAAATGCGCGCAGCTCACCTGTCCTGATGAGCCCTTGCACGAGGCTTTGCTTCACGTTCAATTCTTCAGCGACCTGCGCCAGAGTCAGGAAACGGGGCTGGTTCGGTTGGTCAGTCACCCGGTCATCCTATGCGGGGTTGGTGGCTGCTACGGGTCGTAGACTCGGTCCATGAAGACGGGGTGGGGGATCCTGCGAGTAACGGTGCTCCTTGCATCCCTGCTGCCCACGACCGGCTGCACCGCCGTCTGCCCGGCAATCGGGTACGCCAACATCATCACCGTCAACGTTGAAGGCAACACCGCCGCCATGGATGAAGTGCAGCTATGCAGTGATCATGGGTGCTCCCGGCGACTGCCTGATTACGGTCCACCCGTTCCCATAAAGTCTGTACAACCAACTTTCCCGGATACCAGCACGCCTGGCCCAATCACCCCGGCCACTCCCCCGGCTGCCTTTCTTGGCACGCGTACGGACGCGGATACCTGGTCATTCAGCATCTCCCAGCCAGGGTTGCCGGAGCACGTGACCGTCCGGGCGCTGGCGCTGGACAAGTCAGTCCTGGCCGAACAGGAGAACGATCTCGTGTGGACCAGAGTGGGCGGGTCGGAACAGTGCGGCGGAGCGCTCACTACTCCCCCGATCACGCTCAGGGTTGTTGCCCGGAAATAGATGCCAGGCAGCCAATGCGCTGATAGCGACTCGCTGGGTGGTCCTATCGCCGCTGCCGGCGGCCGCGCGCCCAGATGACCTCAGCAATGCCTCCCAGGGCCAGGGGAAATGACACAACGGCGGCCAAGTGGCGCATCAGGTTGTACGGATTTTCCAGAGCCGCCCAGCCCACCAGAATCCCCGGCAGCCCAACGCAGACGCTCACCCACACCGGGTTGCCGCGGACGTGTGACCAGGTGGCGGCCGCGAAGGTCAGCGCGCTTCCGGCGAAGATGTAGCGGCTGCCGATCCAGATCTCTTCCTGCCCGGCCGGATTCGGGAGCTCGATATGCCAATCGGAGCGGATGATCCCGTAACTGATCAGAATCATCGAGGTGAGCACGAGCAGGACCCAGGCAAGGGTCCAAACCCATCGGCGGCCTGCTGGTGACACTTCCATCATGTACCGGGTGTCTGCTGGTCGACGGTGAGCGCTACGCCTCCGCAGGTCAGTGTTGTTGCCTCGCCGGTCTCCAGCCGGCAGTCCTGGTCTTTGACCCTCGGCCATCCGGCGATCTCCGGTGCGTTACGGACCCGTTTGTAGTGGTACTCATCGTGCTGTGCATAGATGATGACACGGTCGCCATCGAACCCGTCCTGGGAAATAAGGACGGATGATCCATCCCCGGCCGTGATCCTCACATCGTCGCCGATCCCCACAGCACCCAGGAACGCGAAGATCAGGATGATGCCCAGGTAGGGCACGGCCGCCGCGACTGCCAGCCCAGCCGTCCAGCCAACGCCGAGCCTCAGCGCCTTGCGGGGAATCCGGCGGATTACTGCCGGGATGAGGAAGATCAGGCCCGCGGCCGCGATGAAGGATGCCAGGATCATCAGCCCGTAAACCAGGTTGGAAGCCCGCACCCCGACAAAGAGGAGAAGCCCCTGGTTGGCAGCTGCGCGGTCCGCCGACTCCAACGCCAAACCGCATCCTGCCACCGGAGCGGCAGTGCCCAAAAGGACAGCACCCCACACCTCACGCCACTTCATGCGCCTCCACGTCCCCCATGTCATCGATTCAGCCTAGCGCTCAGGGGGATAGCAGCTGCTTCTCTACTGCATCCCTAAAGCGCCTCAAGTGCTCGAGTGATAAGGAGAAAGACCGAGGGGTTCACGAGACCGGTGGCCGGGTGTACTCTTCCGGTGAGAAGGGGCCGCCGTTGACGCACGATCGATGGAGAGGATTCAGTTCCGACCGCATCGTGTGGGCCCCTTCCCCTTTGTAATCCTGTCTCCCGTACGATGAACGCGTCTGCTCACTCGGTTTTGGGGGAACTTTGAGCAATCCGGAACACCCGCAGCAGGAACAGCCTCGCGTCTTCGATACGTCGATCGACTACAAGACCGACAAGTCTCGGAAGACCAAACGGGGCGGCGCCGTCGTCTTCCCGCCGGACTCCCACTCGAAGGCCCCAGAGTTAGGTGACCCGGACGCGAACAGCGTGAGGCTCCGAGCGGACCATGAGCTGCTGTGGACCAAGAAGCTGAACTCTGGCGCCCTTTTCGCCCCGGGCGCATCAGCAGCCCGCTGGAACGAATATCTCATTTATACCGACGAGTCCGACACGCGGCATTGTTACGGGAGCGATGCCATCACCAGTTCCTACACCGGCCGATCGGGCCCGAAATCCCTGGTTGACGCGATGGCCGGTCTTAGCGAGGAGCAGCGGGCCCGCTACCTCAACCCGCCGTACACCATCGGCAGTGCGATGATCTGGCCCGTCAGGACCAAGGACAAACCCACGATGAACCAGGCCCGGGGGTTCGGTTCTGAAGGTCATCAGATCGCTGACCGCATGGACCTCACCCTTGAGTGCATCCGGCGTCACTACACAGGAGAGCCAGATAGCCCGCTCGCGAATGTCATCAGGGCCTACAAAGACTTCTTCGACCTCTTCGATGGGTTCGTGGAGTTCGTAAACTTCTTCCACCTGCAAGACCTCGTGACACCCGACTACAAAGACATTCGGTTCTTCGTGCTCTTTGAGGGCTTTGAGCCTTCTGGGATACCGGCGGACTACGTGACGTACAGGGAGGCCACGCTCCAGTTCATCGCGGGACGGGGGCGTCGGATGGCCGAGTGGGTCACGGAGCACCACCCCGAGATTGAGGTTCGTAACCCTTGGTGGCAACCCTGCCGCTGAGCCAGGGAAACAGCCCCAGGCATCACTGGCGCTTTTCGAGCGGCCGGCACCTGTCACCGAAGGCAGCCAAAGCACCCTCGAGCGAGGTTACGGAGCCCAGCATGTCCACTGGTCTGGACCTTGGATGATCAGGCAGCGGGCTGACCTTCCATGCACTGAACACGTTGTGCGGGACCTTCAGCGCCATGGCGTGCTCGAAGAGCCGCGCTACCGGTTCGTGCAAGAGTCTGTCCTTGAGTTGGAAGCCCGGGCAGAAGGTTCCCTCACCGATGAAGACGCGGACTGCACGGCGCATGGCTTCGGGCTCGCCCAGTGACTGGAAGTGTCTTTCCAGGTCCGACGCGGTTGGCAGGGTGAATTCTTCGCGGATGCTGTCCCAGATCCGCTCCGGGACAGCCGGCCAGAACCTCTCAGCCCTCACATTCGACGCAGTAGGCATGGCCGTCCTTCTCGCGCGCCTTCTGCGAACGGTGGCGGACCAGGAAGCAGGAATAACAGGTGAATTCGTCGTCGGCCTGGGGAATGACCTGGACGACGAGCTCTTCGGCAATAAACTCGCCACCAGGGGTCAGGCCGTCCAGGGTGTCAGCCTCGTCGAGCTCCTGAACCACGGACTTCGCGTCCGGGGCTTTGGCAGACTTCAGGGCCTCCAGTGATTTTTCCTGGGATTCCTTGACGTCGGTGCGCAGTTCATCGTAATCGGTTGCCACGAAGGTGTATCTCTCCTCTGTTTGATGGGTTTGTCGGCGACTGCAACGTACTAGATGCGGCAGGAATTCCCTAAATCATCTGTTAGGCCGCCTCAGCAGAGAGGCCGCACCTATTGGCCGGCAACAAAATGTCAGTCCTTCAGCTCATACTCTGCCCATGATCGAGATACGTCGGCTCTTTCCCCGCAAATGGGAACCGTCAGATCCCCTCGTCGCCTACAACAACGCAGACGGGCAGATTGTCATGGCGGCGGCCATGCACCGCGGAAACAACTCCTACTACGACCGCTACGGTTACCAGGGCTCCAAGGAGATCGTCTGCATCGACTGCAAGGAAGACGGCCGCGAAGTCCCGGTGCAGCGCGTCGACGCCAAAACGCGATGCAAGCACTTCCGCCATCAGGCTGGCGAGGCCCCCGATGGCTTACGCCGCCACGGCGAGACCGCTGAGCACCTGCACGGCAAGCGCTTCATCATGGACTGGGCGAGAGACCAGCACCACATCCTTCCTTGGTCCGTCGAAGATGAGGTCTGGATCCCCGGCATCCGGCTGCGCAGCGACGTCAGAGCAACAGCAACCTCCGGCCGGCACCTGGCGTTCGAGGTCCAGCGCAAGCCAATGGACAGCAAAGAGTGGGACCGCCGCCACGGCGGCTATCAGACGGCAGGTATCCATGACGTGTGGCTGTGGTCTCCGGACGTTCCTGACCTGGTCCTCGACCTGCCGCTGAACAGTGTCGTCCTGGATATGGAGTACGAGTCCCTCGGTGTCCTCGTGGCAATGTACGGGGGCAGTTACCGCCACCCCACGGCTGAGCAGTACCTCGTGTCTCCCACCCACTACGCCTCCGCCCCGCTGTCCGAGTGGAGGCTGTCGGGGGCAGGATCCCTCGTGCCTCCACCCGGGATGGCTGAATTCATTGGGGACAAGCCGGAACCGGCGCGGCTGGCACAACTCAAGGCCCATCGGGAAGCGCTGGCCCGGCGGACGTCCAGACAGCCGGCGACGCCGGTTGAGCGGCGGACGGACGCCCTCAGGCAGTACAGGAGCCGCACCAGTTACAGCCAGGTACTGGGAGCCAGCGCAAGTGCGGCGCGTATCGACCCTGAACGGGACGCGGAACGTGAGGCAGAGGCCATCGAACGCATCATGGGCCGCAAACGCTAGACCGATCTGCTCCCCGGCAGACTCAAGAACCCGCTGCCTTGATAGAGTCATGGCCGTGGCAGGAGCCGCACTTTTCTAGGGGGAATCGATGGGCATTGTCGACTGGTTGCTGCAAAGGGGAAAGGGCGGCACGGGCCAGCACATAAGGGCTTCCCAGAAGCCGCCGATGGACCAGTCGTCAGTCATTCTCACCGTATCTTCGCGCCTTGCGGGATGTTTGGAAGTAGCCGGGACAACCACGTTCGCCAAGGACGCCGTCGCTGCTCTGGCTGACCGCAGGGGCCTGGGTGAGCGTGGCTACTTCGAGGGACAGGCCCAGCTGCAGCGGGAGCCGGAGAACCCTGTTGATCCGGAGGCCGTGGCCGTACTGGTAGACGGCGAGAAGGTCGGATGCCTCCCCTCCTATGTTGCCAAGGACCTCGCACTGCCCGCCGGCGCCAGCGAGCCGGTGCGCTACCAGCTGCACGTGCTCCGGGATAAAAAACAGCTGGCCAAGGCTTATGTCTGGTTGGGCGACGGCGAGCCCGAGTGGCAGTTCACAGCGCAGAACCCGCCGGGCCTAACGTCCAGGGAGAGAATCACCAGCTCCCACACGGAAAAGACAGCGATGGTCCGCGAAGCGCTGCAGGGCGGCGGTGAACGGGCGCCACAGTTCAAGAGTGGCATGGTCGACGGCGTCCACTACCTTGAGCTCGTCGAGCCGGTCAAACAGCTCAAGCGCGAAGGCCGGCTCGAAGAAGCCCTCGTCCTCTGCTACAAGGCCATCGAAGCCGCCGAAGGAAATACCGGAGGCCGGGAACCCGCACCCTGGTACACCGAACAGGCCGCGATCGTCCACCGGAAGCTCGGCCAGAAGGACGAGGAGATCGCGGTGCTGAAACGATGGCTGGCACGCTGCCCCAAGGCTCACCGCCCCGGCAGCAGCATCGGCGAACGCCTCGCTGAGCTCGAGGCGAAGTGATGCCGTCCGCGGAATCCTTAACGGAGCCTTCCGAGTGCCAGCGCAGGCTGATTGATCGTCCAGTTAACTTCTGCAGCAGTTTCAGGATGCGTTGCGTCCATTGCGGCGTCATTAACTGCCTCAGCGCCGAAGACTACGTACAACTTCAAGAAGACTTCGAAGATGTGGTCAGTGCTACCGTCTACGTCGACGGGGACAAAGCCGATGTCGTGAACGTCAAAGCCCATCTCGGCCGTGAGACGGTCTACAGATCAGCTGTTCTGCCGACCGGCAAGCCCGTCATCAATCACGCGAAGTTCGTCATCGACCGTGAAATGCTGCTGCTGACCAGCGCCAACTTCTCCTTCAGCACCGAGAACCGCAACGTCGAGTTCGGCCTTCTGGTTCAGGATTCCGCCTTCAGGATTCCGCCCTCGCAGGTCGGTTGAGTCCACGATGGCCGGCAAACACGGCGCGCTCTACGAGCACGTACCGAAGTAGGTCACTATCAGCCGTCACTTTGGGCACCTCGACCGGACTCCACGTTCACCAGGGACTTTCGCTAAAAGCCACGCTCGTCTTTGCGAAACGATTATCCGAGGCCCGAGCACCGTCCGCGCTACTGCAAATCTACTGCTAAGCAACTGATGCACTGACGCAGCCTCACTCTGGGTGGATATAAAACAGCTACCGTGATGCCCGCGGGATGGCGCTTCAAAGACCAACTTTGGCCGCCGCACGTGGATCAAGAAGTCCTCGTCGGAGGGCGTACTTTGAGGCCGGTATTCTGTTGCTGCACCTCCGTGCCCTTTAAAGGCCTCTCCACCCACGCCAGTCCCGAGGAAACAGATAATGACGGCAGCTACCTTTCGCAGCTTCATCACTGGGGACGAGGATTCCGTGCTGGAGCTTTGGAGCATTTGTGGCCTTGTGCGCCCGTGGAACGATCCTCGAAAGGATATAGAGCGGAAGCTTCGGGTGCAGCCCGAGCTTTTCGTAGTGGCACATGACGGGCAGCGTGTGGTCGGTACGGCCATGGCTGGTTATGACGGGCACCGGGGCTGGATCCACTACTTTGCTGTCCATCCCGACCAGCAAGGTCGCGGGCTGGGCCGCGGCCTTGTCCAGGATGTGGAGCAGCGACTCGATGCCTTGGGTTGTCCCAAGATCCACCTCAACGTCCGCAGTACGAATGCAGCCGCGGCCGATTTTTGGCGCGCCGTCGGGTTTGAACCCAGCGACTCCCTAACGTTCGCCAGGCGCCTCGTTGCCGATTGAGCCTCCCAACGGGAGTGCCTCGACAGGTTTCTGTACTACTCCCTGCTCGTGGGCTGTGAGGGGCGCCTCTAGGCGTATCGATAAGCGGATGAGAGTGGGCTTGCGGTCTACATCGTGAGTGAGTCCCAGGTCGATCGGCCTCGGATAACAGGGGCATGCCCGCCCCAGTACTGGGGCGGGCATGCTTTGCTTTCTCGTCGCTGCGGAAACCTGTCAGGGTCTGATTAGTGCACTTCAGCCGCGGCGGTGGCATCTGCTTCCGCAGTGCTTCGGGAGGGCAACGTAGCTGCGGCCAGTATTCCTGCAGCTACCAGCAGCCCGGCCGCGACGACCAGGGCGCTGCCGTACCCCGTGACCAGTTGGGCTTCCCCGGCCAGGGCCGCGTGCTGGCTGGCGTTGCTGACCGTTGCAGCAACGCCAGCCAGAACAGCCAGACCGAGGGCAACACCGATCTGTTGTGCGGAGTTCAGCAGTGCAGAGGCAATTCCGGCCTCGGTTTCCTTCGTGTGATAAACGGCGGCCTGGGTCAAGGCGATAATGCCGAGGCCGAACCCAAGGGCCAGAATGAACATGGCCGGTGCCAGGTGCAGCCAGTAGTTCGTGTTTACCTGGATGAATGAGAACCAGAAAGCAGCCCCGGCGCTGAGCAATGCACCCGCTGCCGCGATGATGCGAGGCGCCAGCTTCACGAGCAGCTTTGGTGCGGCCCCTGCCCCGAGCACCAGCCCTGCCGCGAATGGCAGCCAGCTGGCGCCGGTCTGCAGAGGGCTGTAATGCTGAACCTGCTGGAGGTAAAGAGTGATCACGTAAAAGCTGCCCATGGGGCCAATGGCCAGCAGCAGCATGGACGCGTATGCGCCGGCGCGGCCGCGGTCCCGGAACAGTCCCAAGGGAACCAGCGGCATGCTGCTGCGCGATTGCAGGGCGATGAAGGCAGCCAGCAGCAGGGCCGCAGCGCCTACCAGGCCAAGGCCCAGCGAGTCAGTGAAGCCGTCCTCGCCGAAGCGGGTAATCGCGTACACCAGGGCGACCATCCCGCCGGTTCCCAGCACTGCGCCCCTGACGTCGAGACTCCCAGCGTGTCTGCGGGCGCTCACCAATGTCCGGCTGCCCAGGAGCACGAGGACGCCAATGGGTATATTGATGAAAAAGACCCACCGCCAGCCGAGGGTACCCGTCAGAACACCTCCAAGGAGGAGTCCCACGACAATTCCCAGAGCGGACATCGCGCCGTACAACGACAGTGCCGCATCACGGGTTTTGCGTTCGGAGAAGGTCGTGGCGATCAGGGCCAGCGCGTTGGGAGCAACCAGTGCTGCCCCCAGTCCCTGAATCGCGCGGGCAGCGATGAGCGTATCGCTGTTGGGACTGAGGCCACCGGCCAGGGAAGCGACAACAAAGAGGGTGAGCCCTGCCTGCAGGACGCGGCGGCGGCCGTAGAGGTCGCCAAGCCGGCCGCCCAGGAGCAGCAGAGCGCCAAATGCGAGGATATAGGCATTCACAATCCAAGGCAGATGCACGGCGCTCACCCCGAGTTCCTGCTGGATGCTTGGCAACGCGATGTTCACAATGGAGTCATCGAGCACCAGCATCAGCTGCGAGGTCGCGATCACCAGCAGCGGTACCAATCCGCGCTGCTGGCCTGGCTTTCCGGTCATAACATCTCCTCTTAGGTTGGCGGGCAGCGGCCCGCAGAAGCTTAGGAAAACCCCGGTGGGGTATCACTTTGTTGAATTGGGGCGTCGCCGACAGGACCCGCGAAAGTCGAATCCTCCCCGTTGCCGGTTCAGTCCGTTTGTGGTGACCTGCCGGAGGGAATCGTTCGCTGCTGGCTGCGCGTGCCCTTCCTCGCGTCTCCCTTTCGGGAGGGGCGGCGGATTTGAGTGCAACCAGCAGGGGCGCGCGAAGTTGCAGGGGCTCAGTCGCCTACAACCGTGTAACCGGCGGACATGACGGCCTGACGCACAGCGGCTCCGGCGGCCTTACCGCCTACAAGGAGGCGGGAACGGCCGCCGGGAACGAGCTCAACAGCCACAGACTCCACGCCCTCAAGGGCTGAGACGGCCTTCTCAACAGTCCGGGCGCAGTGCCCGCAGGTCAGGCCCTCGAGAGTGAGCTCAGCAGCAGCCGGGGTGAAGGCGGATGGCGAAAAGGGTTCCGATGAGCAGCAGCTGCACGCCGCGGCCGATGGAGCCAGGAGCAGCTGAGTGCGGTTTGCAGATTCAAACATGCCAGTTTCCATTCCTTGACGAAGCATCAATGGCGCTGGGGTTGACGGGCTGTGAGGGGCGGTGCAGGGCACTCGCCGGGACATACCATGTCACTGACAACAGTTGAAAGTATACCCCCCAGGGGTATAGGAAGCAAAGTGCGGCCCGGCTGGAAAGCCCTCCTTAACCACGCCAACAGAGGCTCAGTCAGCGTCGCCACAGCCGCATTCTTCGCCTTGTGTCATGGCCCTCCGTGTGCACGATGGAAAACCTTCGGATGGTCCGCCGGTTCCAGGCCTCGATGAGAGATGGTTTGACGGATCTTTCGGATGCCGGCACGATTCCTCAACACACCGGTTATGACGAAGCGCCCGGCTGGATTTCCCAGCCGGGCGCTTGCCCATTCCTTAGTTCATCGAAGTCAGTTCCCCTGCTTCGGCACATCTGGCCCGATGCGGGGGGCAGCCAGGATGGCAGGTCACCGCACTTTCTTCACGGGGAGGATCGTCAGGGCGCCCAGGAGGGCGATCCCGGCCGCTACGGCGAGCAGGAGGTCGTAACGGCCGCCACCCATGGTAACCAGGGCTGCCGAGACCGCCGGGGCGAGTGTCTGCGGACCTGTCATGGCGATGTTGAATACGCCGAGGTCCTTCGCTGTGTCCTCAGGATTCGGAAGGACATCGATGACGAGGGCGAGGTCAACAGCGATGTAGATGCCAAAGCCAATGCCGATGACCAGTTCCGCCCAGTAGAACCCACTGGTGGAGTTGGCCGCAGTGAGCATCCAGGTGCCGATGCCAAAGATTATGGCCGAGGTCCAAATGAAGACTTTCCGCCGCCCTAGCCTGTCGGAGATCCATCCGGCAATCTGGCCGGCCGTAACCAAGGCGAGCGTGTAGATGAGAACACCGGTTGCCAGTGCGGCGGCCGCATCCTGTTTGGACAGGCCCAGATCCTGCTGTAGGTACAGGAGGCGGAACGTGACGAACATAAACATCGCCAGGACGACGAGGAAGCGGGAGACCCAGGCGAACGCGAAGTCGGGGTTTTTGCGGGGGTTTACCCAGAAGGTCTTCAGGGCGGTCCGCAGCCCGCCTTCTGAGGCAGGGCGGCGCTCCATTGGCCGGTCCGGCAGTACGAAGGCGAAGACAAGGACCAGCACCAGAGCGAGGACGCCGGGGACCAGGAAGAGCAGGAGCATGTTCTGCCCGAAAAGGCTTGCCGAATAGGCTGCGCCGAGGGAGGCTGCCTGGGAAGCAATGCCGATCATGCCGCTTACTTTGCCTCGCTGCCACTGGGGCACCTGGTCCGCCAGGGTCGCCGTATGTGCAGCGACCGCCGCGTTGCCGAGGGCCTGCGCGAAGAACCAGCCGATGCCCAGCACTACGGCATTCGGGGCCGTGGCGATGACGGCCAGGCATGCCAGGAGTCCCAGAGCTCCGGCAACGAGCCAGGGACGGCGGCGGCCGAAACGTCCGACCGTGCGGTCGCTAAGGCGGCCAAAAATGGGGTCGAAGAGGAGGGCTGCGAACGCGCCCATGGAGATGACACTGCCCAGTGTGGCGGCAACGTCCGGCCCCGGAACCAGAGACTGCACCTTGAGTGTCATGCCGGCGACGATGGGCATAAAGAGGGCAATCATCAGTCCCAGCCGCGCGAGCACCATCGTTGCGATGACACTGGCCTTGGCCTTTTCGACGGGGACGGGAGCGTAGGACAACGAGTTGGGCGCTTCGGGTCCTGCAGCAGAATCAGACACAACCATGGGTCTCATTGCTTTCTATTGGAAGAGGGATGCGGGCCAGACGTAGCCCGTGTGATAGGAACCACGGTACAGTAAGCCGACCGAGTGCGCGGTCGGTTTATCAAATAGTTACTTTTTCCCTCCTCGCCGAGTTCCCCACCGACCGTGTAGTCGGTCGGTATGCTATCCTTGTGATTCGAAGCACAACAAAAGGGCACCGGGCCCGAAATTCACCACTTTCCTGACGAAGGAGTCTTCCGATGAGCGTTCGTGCCACTGATCTTCCCTTCGTATCCGGTGTGCAGTCGGACTTCATAGATAAGGCGGTGCAGTCCCTTGACCTGGCAGGAAAGATCCGGCTGCTCTCCGGCGCAAAGATGTTCAGCCTCTGGGGTGATGCTTCCATTGGCTTGGACGAGATTGTCATGTCTGATGGCCCGACCGGTGTGCGTGGTGAAGAAGTTGTCGGTGGTCGCGAGAGCTGCCTGTTGCCGAACGCCACACTGCTGGCGCAGACGTGGAACTCTGACGTACTCGGCGAGGTCGGCGCACTTCTGGCAGAGGAAGCCATGGACCAGCAGACTCACATCGTCCTGGGCCCCACCATCAACCTCCACCGCACTCCCCTGGGGGGTCGCCTCTTCGAGTGCTTCAGTGAGGACCCGTACCTCACCGGTGTCCTCGCGGCCGCCTATGTCCGCTCCCTCCAGAGCCGGGGCATCGGAGCGTCCCCGAAACATTTCCTCGCCAACGAATCCGAAATACAGCGCACTACTGTTGACTGCCTCGTTGACGATCAGACCCTGCGGGAGCTTTACCTGCTGCCGTTCGAAATCGTGAATCACGACGCGCAACCGTGGACGGTGATGGCCTCCTACAACGGCGTTAACGGCGTCACCGCCACAGAGCACGATGAGCTCCTCAATGACATCCTGAAAAAGGAATGGGGCTTTGACGGGCTTGTCATGTCCGACTGGTTCGCCACAAAGAGAGCCGCGGAAAGCGCGAACGCCGGCCTGGACCTGGTGATGCCCGGGCCTGAGACGGTCTGGAGCACATCCCTGGAGAAAGCCGTCCGCTCCGGCGATGTTTCGGAAGAAACTATTGATGAGCATGTCCGCCGGCTGCTGGCCCTTGCCGCCCGCGTGGGAGCTTTCGGGGAACCGCGCAAGTGGCCCACTGACATCCCCCGTCCGGACAGCAACTTGCGCCGCGAGCAGCTGCGAAGGATCGCTGCCCAGGGTATGGCAGTGCTCAAGAACACCAACGCCACGCTCCCGCTTGCCAAAGGAACCGGGACCGTGGCCGTCATTGGTCGCCATGCTACTGACACCGTCGCCCAGGGCGGCGGCTCCGCCCGGGTCCGCCCGCCGCACATTGTGAGCATCGCAGATGGCCTCACGTCCGCGCTCGGCCCGGGGGTCACGATCGTGGACGGGGTGGAAACCAGGACGCGAATGGTGGCCGCGCCGGCCTCGACTGTGCGCGATCCCGAAAACGGCACTCCCGGGATGCGGGTCCGGGCTCTCGACGAGCAGGGCAACGTCATTGAGTCCCGCCACTTTGACGTAGCCGAACTTGAAGTAGCTGATGATGGTTGGCTCGCAAATGCGGCCAGGATCGAGCTCTCGGCCGACGTCGCCATGCCGTCGCCGGCCCGGATGCGCGTCGGCGTGATCGGACCCGGCCAATGGACCGTGACGGCACCCGGCCACCACGAGGCCTTCACCGTAACCCCGCATGATGGTCCCGGCGGCGGCCTTCACCGGCCCAAGAGCCACGTTGCAGTGGTGCCCTTGGAATCCGGCGCCAGGATTACCGCCACCACCGGGCCCCACTTCGAAATGAGGATCATCGGGCTCGTCATCACAGCGGCCGCCCGCCCCGCCGCCGCCGCGATCCGTGAGGCCGTGGTGGCAGCAGCATCGGCTGACACCGCCATTGTCGTCGTCGGCAACACCCAGGAACAGGAAACCGAAGGCCAGGACAAGAAAACGCTGGCATTGCCCGGCGACCAGGACGCCCTCGTCGCCGCCGTCGCCGCCGTCGCACGGCGTACTGTCGTCATCGTGAACGCCGCCACACCGGTCCTCATGCCCTGGCTCGATAATGTCGACGCCGTGCTCTTCGCCGGGCTCCCCGGCCAGGAAGCAGGAGACGCAGTCGCTGCAGCGCTGACCGGTGACATCGAACCGTCGGGGCGACTCGTTACCACCTTCCCCGTCCGTGACGGCGAAGGGCCGGCCTGGGGGACCATGCCCACCGACGGGCGCCTCGAGTACGCGGAAGGGCCGCGGGTAGGCTACCGAGGATGGCACCAATCCGGGACACAGCCCTTGTTCTGGTTCGGCCACGGCCTCGGCTACACCTCCTGGAACTACACCTCAGCGCACATCACTGGGCAGGACGGGACGGGGGTTAAAGCCGTTGCCGTGGCCCTGACCAACACAGGCCAGCGTTCCGGCAGGGAAACCGTGCAGGTCTATCGCATCCCCACCGGCGAGGATCAGCCTGCACGTCTTATCGGATGGGCACAGGTTTCCCTCGATCCCGGGCAGAGCGCTACTGTTCAGGTTGAGTGTGATCTCCGAACCCAGCGGATCTGGGACGTGGAAGAACACGGATGGCTGCCGCTCTCCGGCGGTTCAATCGTGATTGCGCGTGGCCTCGGCGATCCCCGAATCACGGTTCCGCTCGAAAACGGACAGGAGTCCTAAGGCATGTCTTACCCACCCGGCTACCGCATTGAACGCGAGCGGAACCGCACGGAAAAGGCCGGCGACATCGCCCGGGCCAAGGCCATTCAGGCGGCGATTGAGCTGTTCTCCACCAGCGGGTACAACAAGTCCTCCATCGCCGAGGTAGCCCTCCGGACTGGGCTGTCCCAGTCAGGCCTCCTCCACCATTTCCCCAACAAGACCGCCCTGCTCACTGCCGTGCTCGAACAGCGGGAAAAGGAAGACAGCGAATTCCTCTTCGGAGAAGGCGCGGCACCCATGGGATGGGCCGCCTTCGACTCGCTCGTCGCCCTCGTCGCCCGCAACTCCACCCGGCCGGAATGGATCGGCCTGTTCGTCCGGATCTCGGCAGAAGCCACCGAAGCCAACCACCCGGCAAACCAATGGATGCTCGATCACTACCGCAGCACCCGGGAATGGCTCACCCAAGCCATCGCGGACGGCAAGCGAACGGGCGAAATCCTCCCGGACGCCCCCGTTGAAGCCATCGTCCGCAACACCATCGCTGTGCTGGACGGGCTCCAGCAGCAATGGGTGGCCGAACCGCACAGCATGTCAATGGTCGCGGAGCTCCGGGTGTACCTTGACCAGCTTCGTGCTACCTGGGGAAACCCCCAACAGTAACCACAGCACCTGCCAGGCCCAGTTGCCCGGCGCGCGTACCAGTCGAGCGTGCGGGGCATTCTGGCGTACCCGTTCCCACCCCTGAAAGGCGCGCCCTCATGCCCGCTCTCCCCCAGCACGTGTACGACTTCATCTCCCAACCCAATCCTGCAGTCATGTCCACGGTCGCCTCCGACGGGCGCCCTGTCAGCGTCCAGATTGTGTATCTCGTTGAAGACGCCGGGCACATCCTTCTGAGCATTGCTTCGGGCAATTCCCGCGGGGGCCGGCTCCAACACCTTCGCGAGGACCCGCGAGTGTCACTCACCGTCCTGACGAATGATGACTGGACAGAGGCAGTCACCGTTCTGGGAACCGCCGTTGAATTCTTCGACGACAAGGACCTCCAGATCATCGATGCCATGACCACCCACTACTTCGGTGCGCCCTACGCGATCCGCAACCCGCGCACGGCAGTCCGGGTCCGCGTCGACGAATGGACCGAACACTCCAACGCGATGTTCCGCGTCAACAAAGCCGGAGAAGGCGAGACAGTTGGCTGAGCTCAATCGCTTTCCCAAAACAGTCTTCAGCCAGGGAGATGAACCGGATCCACGGTTCAGCCTCGCTAATGAACGCACCTTCCTGGCGTGGATCCGCACCGCACTGGCTTTACTCGCCGGCGGGGTCGCTCTCGAGGCACTGGGCCTCGGCCTCCATCCCGGGTACCGGCTCTCTGCGTCCATCCTGCTGATCCTCAGCGGGATCATGTCGGCCATCCAGGCCTGGAGCGGGTGGACGAGGACGGAACAGGCCCTGCGGAAGAGTTCACCCCTTCCCCCGACGCCCCTCTCGCTCCCCCTGACTGTTCTGCTGGTAGCGGTTGCGGTCCTGGTTCTGATTGGAGTCGTTCTGAAGTGACCGGGCTCTTCGATCCCGGTCTCCAACCGGAGCGCACGGGTCTGGCCTGGCAACGGACCTGTCTTGCGTTCCTCGCAGGCTCCCTCGTCGCCATGAAGGTCCTTCCGCCCATCCTGGGGCCCTGGTCACTGCTGTTGGGTGTGGCGGGCGTTCTGGAGTCCGTGCTCTTACTGTTTGTGGTCCGTCGGCGATACCTCCGGCACCATCAAATTCTCACAGCCCCGGACGGGCCACCTGCCCGGGCCGCCGACGGCTTCCTTCCGGCCGCTCTTGGCGCCTCGACATTGGTTGCAGGGTTTGTTTCGCTGGCTCTGGTCCTGACAATCCGGCTTTAGGGACGTCGTCGGATATTCCGCCCTGGAGAGAGGGCAACTGCGTGGAACAGTGTGTTCAGTATCGGGGGCGGTACAGCTTTCGTACTTGTCCGGTCTACGGGGCAGGTCGCTGAATTGAAGCAAGGCGTCACCGCTGACGCCTTAAACCACGAAGGAGTAGACGAAGAACTATGACTACAGACCTCTCGCGCATGCAGAAGGCCAATTTTGTCGACGAGGACAATTACGAACTCATCACTATCGGGCGGATCACGAAGAGGATGGTGACCCTTGACGGGGCCAGCGCCGTTCTCGTCCGCTTTCCGGTGGGGGCATCAGTGACGGAGGATGCGGTCAAGACCGGAATTCTCGACACGGATATGTGTCCTATGCCGCATGTCGCCTACATTCTGGAAGGCAGTTTGGGGGTGCGCCAGCGTACCGGATCCGAGGAGGAATTCTCAGCCGGAGATCTTATGATGCTGCCGCCGGAGCATGAAGCATGGACCGTCGGGGACAGGGACTGCGTCTTTATCGAATTCATGCGCGGGACCAGTGACGTCTACGACTACTGGCCGGAGCACTGAGCGGGCGCGTAGGCGCCATGTGAAGTGCGGGCACGATGAGCGCTGAAGATAGCGCTCATCATGCCACGTCTCCCGTTGGGCAAGTCGCCGCGCCTAACGGGAGGCGTGCCAGAAGTCATCATCTAACTGTTCGCCGGCTTCGTCCCAGAGGGGATGGCGGCCCTGTAACATCGAGGGTGTTGACGACAGCCGGGCTGCCTACTTCCGTCGCCGGCGGTCTGCCTGTTCGACCAGTTCCGTAATCCATGGCCGATGTCCGCGTCGAAATTCCATCCACTCAGGCAGGCCCCGAATAGAGGGGCCGGACCTATCGATGTCGATGGTGATCCGGCCGCCACCAACAGGTGCGTTAGTGATGTGCAGATCACCATAGGCTTCCGGAAGCACAGGATCCATCCACAGTCCCCGACGGGAGACATGAACGTCGTACCGCATCAGGTTCGTTACCAGGAGGATCGGGGCGGTCGCTGCCCAAGCCTGGGGCGAACACGCTGTTGGATACGGTACGGGTTCGGCGAATTGATCACGGCTAAAGCCGCAAAACAGCTCGGGCAAGCGCCCGCCAGAGCATTCGGCGGCTTCCAATATCGCAGTAGTAATGCGCTGTGCTTCCGCCACGAAGCCGTAACGCAACAGACCGGCCGCGATGATTGCATTGTCGTGCG
This sequence comes from Arthrobacter sp. OAP107, assembly GCF_040546765.1. Classification (NCBI taxonomy): domain Bacteria; kingdom Bacillati; phylum Actinomycetota; class Actinomycetes; order Micrococcales; family Micrococcaceae; genus Arthrobacter; species Arthrobacter sp. OAP107. Next base: position 3,184,349 of record NZ_JBEPOK010000001.1, read on the forward strand.
GCCATACCGAACCGTTGTGATAGCTGGCCGGGTTATATGCACCCATGTTGCTGGCCAACGTCCTCACACCCCAGCCGCTGAACATCTCCGGAGACATAAGCCGCTCGGCGACCAGGGGAGCCTTGTCCTCGTCTACGAGGCCGTAAACCAGACAGTGGCCCATGTTGGAAGCACACGCGTCCACCTGGCGCTTCCTGCCGTCGAGTGCGATTGCATAGTACCCCCGGTCCGGCATCCAGAACTGCTCGTTAAATCTCCGCTTCAGTTCCGCCGCCCGATCGGCGAGTTCATCTCCCCGTGCCGTGTCCCCCGCGTCGTATGCCATCCAGGCACGCGCGGTATACGCGGCATAGACATAGGCCTGGACCTCACAGAGCGCGATTGGAGGCTCGGCAAGCATTCCATCGGCAAAATTGATGCCGTCCCAGGAGTCTTTCCAGCCCTGGTTTATCAGGCCTTGGTCGTTGAGGCGTTCATACTCGACGAAACCGTCGCCGTCCTTGTCCCCGTAATGACTTGTCCATTCCAAGGCGCGGTCCGCGTGAGGTAGCAGATTGGCGATGATATCTGCTCCGAATCCCCACCGGCTGACGGCTCCGAGCACATCAACAAACAGCGGAGTCGCGTCGACGCTTCCGTAATAGGCCGACTTGCCTCCAAGGGCCAAACCGGCATTGAGGCTAAGCCTTACTTCGTGCAGGATCTTGCCGGGTTCCTCCTCGGTCAGCGGGTCCACGACGGTTCCTTGCCGGTCCGCCAGCGTCTGCAGCGTCCCCAGAGCCAGTGAGGGATCCACTGGTAACGCCATTTCCGAGGCCCACAGGGAATCCCGGCCGAAGAGCGTCATGAACCACGGCGCACCTGCCGCCACCACAACGCGTTCGGGATGATTCGGATCCTCGATCCGGAGGGCACCCAAGTCGTCGTAGCTCCGCCGTAACGTCCGCTCAATGGATCGGTTACCCATGCGAACGACCGGAATCCTGGCAACCCATTCCTTGCGGCGCCGGTCACTGGGGGACAATCCCTCCCCGTCAGGGTGGACAAGGGTGGCGCTCCGGCCAGAGCCTTTAACCTCAACTGTGGCACTGACGACAGTGCTCCAGTCCCCTTGCGGCGGGACGGATACCAGGTAAGTGACCGCGTCCGGCTTCACCTCTGCTCCTGGAGCCTGAATGATCACCCTTTTCTCCATGCCTTGCCAGACGCCGGAAATGGTCAGCTGGTCCCCATCGACGTACCGGGTTGCGTCCCACGCACGCTGGATCCGGGCTTCCTTCACTTCGAAAAGGTCCGCGAAGTCCGCTTCAACCTCGAGGGAAATCGCGCATTCGACGGGGTTGGTTGAGTAATTGCGGACGGTAAGTTGCTCTTGAATACCCGCACCGACTTCCCGCAGGCGCTCTACGATCAGCGGGCTGTCGGCATATCCGTCGGAACGGGGAACGCGACCTGCAAACAGGGCCCGGAATGGCTCGCGCGTCTCGGCAGCCAGGGACTCGAGCGGGTGACTGTTGACTGTCAGGTTCCAGCGGGACAGGAAACGGGTGTCCTGCACAAACAGGCCATGTGGGTGCTCGGGATGGATGTCCCCGTTGGGCAAGGAAATACAGAATGAGGTTTCCTCGACCAGGGTGACTGTCCCTGCCCCCACTGGGCCGGCAGCCGTGTCAGCATTCCATCCAGCCATCCTGGTTCCTCCAAGAAAGCAGCGCCGGCACCGTGGTCTCTTAACCACCCTAGGTAAGGCGCCTGTGTTTCTTTGACCCTACTCTCCCCTGGCTAAGGGGTGTAGTCCTTGTTTGGCGCCCCTCCGTTGCCTCCAGAAGCAGGAACAGGCGCCGCGCCCCTCTATGGCAGGAAGCTGGAAAAAGGCACAGCCAGACAATCCGCGGAGGCACTGGTGGGCGCTGAACCTTAGAAAGCTGCCCGAGGGGTGAACCAACCGGAGAAGTCCTCAGCCCACTCTTCCGGGCCAACGAACCCGATGGAGCCCAGCTGCCGCGCCTCCTCGCAGCGACGGAGACCCCACCAGAGGTCGTAGAGCACCCGCGGGGCGACATGAACCTGAAGATCCGGGACACGTTCTGAGCGGCCGATGCTCGCGGTTGTCTTGCTGTTCTCACTGCAGATCCAACCTTGAAAGGGAGCTCCCCTGACGTTGTCGAACTCGAACCCCAGGACAATCGACTTCCGGGGCAGGGAACCTGTCACAAGGCTGCGGCCCATGTGTTCGAGCAGTGTGCCAAGTCCTGCCCGCAGGTCATTCTCGAAGGGCGCCTGCCATTGACTCGCCCAGAGGCCAAGCGACTCCAGGGTCTGCCGCAGCCCGTAGCCGACCGGCGTCAGTCTGTAGCGGCGTGAGCCGCGGGGGCCGGTTTCATCGTTGCGGATGACAAGCTCCAGCTGGGCCAGTCGCTTGAGCCGCTGGGAGAGCAGCGTCCGTGAGAGATCAGGCAGCGCCCTGGACATGTCGTTGAACCCCATTTCACCGCCGAGGAGTTCTCGCACGATCAATAGGGACCAGCGGTCACCCAGCAGCCGCAGCCCTTGCGATACGGACCAATAATCGGCACTAAGGCGTCCTGCTGAATTCGCCAGGTCGTCGTGTTCCCGGGTGAACTGCTCTGCAATGATTGTCATCGTCCGTGAGCTCCAAGCGATCTGTGAGTTGTGCTGCCGCCATTCTTCCCGACCCGTCGGGGTACTGTGTGTGCGCCATGCACATAAGTTGATGCCACGCTGTCGTTCGCGGGCCTTCACCGGTTCTGCCTTTAAAGCAAGAATCGAAGGTTGGCCGATAACCGTCCAACCTTCGATTCTTACGGTCCGTTTGCTAGAGCCGGATGTCCGCAGACTCCCCCGGCTTCAAGGCGATGAGGAGTTCGCTGAGCCCGGCATCCGCGAAAAGCTTGCTGATCTGGTCAGCATTCTGGCTGAAATGTTCCCACGAATCCTCGTGCACTGGAACGACCTTCTTGACACCCATGATCTTGGCCGCCTCCAGGGCCCGGTCATTGCTGAGGGTGATGTACGCGCCGTCTGCGATCACATCGAATTTTGCGCCGCCGACGAAGAGCACAGCGATATCAATGGCTGGAAAACGATCCGCAATTTCGCGCACGATATCCAGCTCGGAGTTATCACCGCTGATGTAAACCGTCGGCATGCCCTCTGCTTCGAGGACAAAGCCAATAACGGGCCCGAGTGCGTCCCACACGCCCTCCGGGCCATGATGCGCCGGCACTGCCGTGATTTTCATCTGCCTGCCATCGGGAAGCGTAACGGTATGGGTCTCGTAGTCGCTGGTCCCGCGGACGTTGGGGCCGAAGTTCTTCGCAGCCTCCGTCGTGGTGAGGGCAAGCGGCACCATCGTGAGAAAACCGCGGCCGGCCACGTCCAGATTGTCGATGTGCTCGTGGGAGGCGAGTGCCAGGTCAACGTGGCCAAGCTCCTCGGGGGTGGCGCTGGGGGCGAGCTTCTTGATGACGGGTCCGGCGATTGGGTGGTGGTAGACCTGGGGGGAATCGAAGGTGGGGTCAGTGATCATCCGGTAGCCGGCGATCTCGAGGAGCAGGGTCGGTCCTCCAATGAGGGTTACTTTGACGTCGTCCATAATTTCAGTCCTTATCGGGTCGGTGGTCGGCTGATTCCGTCAAGGGTTCAGCTCTTGCTCGTCATTTGAGCCGTGATGTCTTCCGCTCCGTGCAGGACATAGACGAGCTTGCCGTCACCATCGAAAGCCGGAGCGTTCAGAGGCTGGAACCACCGGGGCTCGAAAATCCCGTCTGAGTTCTCGATGTCATACCGAACAGGCGGAAGAATATCGATCTTGCCGGTTTCGACAACACGCTCGATGGAGCTGCGCAGAATCTCTGTTCCCTTGGCGTCAGGGTTGTCAGGGTTGTCCGGAAAAGCGTCGAGGATGTCCATGCCGACGATTCCCTCGCGACTCTTTCCGGTAGATGCAAGGAACGAGTCAGTGGCAGCGACGATCGTTCTGTCGGGGGTGACGATGATGTATTGGTTCGGCAGACTTTCGAAGATTTTCTGAAAGTCGGGGTTACGTGCATCTGAGGATGACACTTCGACTCCTTTCCCTGATGAGCGACTCTTTCGCGTCTCGTATTGCCATTGCAGCAGGTGGGGCCGTACCCCACTAGTGCAATACATGGACCGGAACTGCTAGCATCCTTCCCGGCCCGGGCGGCTGCGGCAGTTCGCCTTAGGCCACCTAGAGTCCGAAGGCGGTTCCGTGACCGTGTTCGAACACGAGGTTGGTCTGGGTGCCTGCGACGGCAGGATTGGATGACAAGTGGTCCAGTACGAATTGACGGATGTGCTCGGTGTTTTTGGCCGTGATGTGGATCAAGAAATCGTCTGCACCGCCAAGTACGAAGAACTGCTTGATTTCGGGAAGGTCCCGTAACTCGTTTCCGAAGGCGTTCATCAGGTGACGGGCTCCAGGCCTAAGTCGCACGCTAACCAGGGCCTGGAGGGGCAGGCCCATCGCTTCGGGGGCGACTTCGACGGTGAACCGCTTGATCACCCCCGACTCTTTGAGCGCCTTGAGGCGGGCAAGACAGGTTGAGGGCGCAAGCCCGAGGGCTTCCGACAACGATTGATTGGTGCGCCTTGAATTCTTGGACAGCAGGCCCAGAAGCTTCTGGTCGACTTCGTCCAGAGTCACATGTTGCAGTTTCTGCGGGTCGGACACCGTGTAACGCTCCTCACAATGCAGGAATTGACCAGTTGCTCTTATTCTGCCGCAGATTCTGCATGCAGAGTTCAAGTTACCGCAGTTTCTGTCATTCTTTTGCCCACAAGCATCAATCCCCCCAGAAAGTATGAGCATGATCATCTCCGTCCCCAAGGAAATCAAGAACAACGAGTTCCGCGTCGCCATCACGGCCGCGGGCGTGCATGAATTCAAAGCAAACGGCCACGACGTGCTCGTGGAAACCGGTGCCGGCGCTGGTTCCGGCATCAGCGATCAGGAGTACGCACTCGCCGGAGCTGAGATCGTTGAGACTGCAGAAGAGGCCTGGGCCCGAGCCGACATGGTGATGAAGGTTAAGGAACCCGTGGCATCCGAATACCGCCATTTCCGCGAGGGATTGCTCCTTTTCACCTACCTTCACCTTGCCGCGGAACCCGCACTGACCCAGGCGCTTGTCGACTCCGGCGTCACCGCCATCGCCTACGAGACCGTCCAGGAAGGCCGAGCGCTGCCGCTGCTCGCCCCCATGTCCGAGGTGGCCGGCCGGCTCTCCGTCCAGGTCGGCGCGACCTCCCTGATGGCTCCCGCCGGCGGCAAGGGCGTGCTCCTCGGCGGCGTTCCGGGCGTCCGTCCCGCCAAGGTCGTGGTCCTGGGTGCCGGTGTCGCAGGCACCAACGCCGCCGCCATGGCCCTCGGCCTCGGTGCCGACGTCACCATTCTGGACATCAACATCAACCGCCTGCGCGAACTCGACGCCCAGTACCAGGGCCGGCTCAAAACCGTGGCGTCGAACTCGTACGAGATCGAAAAGTCAGTTATCGATGCAGATCTCGTCATCGGCTCCGTTCTGATTCCGGGAGCGAAGGCCCCCAAGCTCGTCACCAACGACCTCGTGGCCCGGATGAAGCCCGGCTCGGTCCTGGTGGACATCGCGGTGGACCAGGGCGGCTGCTTCGAAGACACGCACCCCACCACGCATCAGGAACCCACGTACAAGGTTCACGATACGATCTTCTACTGCGTGGCCAACATGCCCGGCGCTGTCCCCAACACCTCCACCTACGCGCTGACCAACGTCACGCTCCGCTACGCGATGGCTTTGGCCAACTACGGCGTCAAGGGTGCTTTCGACCGGCTCCCCGCTCTGGCCGGCGGTCTGAACGTGGCGGCGGGAAAGGTCACCCACAAGTCTGTCAGCGATGCCCATGGACATGACCTCGCCGACTGGCAGGACCTCGTAACGGTTTAGGACATCGGCTGTGCCTGCCCGATAGAAGGCAGGCACAGCCCGCTCCAAAGGAAGGGGCACGGCATCAAATGGCATTTCACCTGCAACCCAAATGGCAGCCGCTGGTTGGCCAACTGGTCATCGTGAAACTTCTGGATAAGGAGATCCGCCGCGGAGTTGTCGATGCAGTAACCGATGATGATCAAATCCTATGGCTCGACAGTGACGGCGCCGAGCCCCGCCGTCTCTTTCACCGGGCAGACGGTTTCAAGGTGTGGGTCGACTATAGATGGGAAACCGACAGGTCCAGCCTCTGCCCAGGCTTCCAGCATGCTGCTGCACGATGAGGTACGAACACTCCGCTGCGCCTGGACACGTACAGCTTCTAGAACAGCTGCTTGATGATAGTGAGTTAGCAAGAGCCATTACTCGGCTGCGCACCGAAACAGTCCAGGATGAAGCGTCAGGCGTTCTTGTCACCTGGCACGGCCCTTGGTCCTACACCCTTGAGCTCAGCCACCAGATTCCTCCTGGACTCGTCTACGAGTGCGTCGCCCCTGAACAAGTGAACTTCTCACACTGATTCAGGACCACAGTTCTGACTGGTCGAGCCCATCAGCGCCCCTCCCCCAACGGTGGCGCGCCGGCGGCGCCCCTCCAGCAGGCTGTCGACCTCAATGACGAGCCGGCCGCGGGGTCCACCGCCCCTAACGGATGGGCACCAGGCACACGGCGGATGCGAACGCTGTGCCCGCAGTACATGTCGATCGCTTGAGCCGGCACGAAAATGGTCGAATATGAAGAGCCGGTAAGCCACTCCCATTTCTGGTGTGTCGGGAGCGGGAGCACCACCGGCCGTGTGCAACCTGGCAACGAGAAGGAACCCATGATGTCCGAACTTACTGTGGAAAGAGCAGATCTCGGCATGGCCTGGGCGGTGAAGGAGAGCTTTGTACAGTACGTGCAGTCTATGCGCGATGGACGCATACTCCTGCGCGAAGGCGCTGCCGTGACAAATACCCGACAGTTCTATTTCCCGTTCAGAAGCCTGGACCGGGCCGACGGGGACAACTTTGTGCTCCAGTTCGGTGGAGAGGCCCGCTTCCTCGCCCATCACGGGCTAATGTCGGTCTCGATTTGCAACCCAAAAATAATAGTCGGGCCCGACGGGGCATGCCTGTCCATCGAACAAGGAAACGAGATCGTGCACCTCGCCCATCTCGACTTGCCGGCGGTGTCGGTGGAAGACGGCGTCAATATGTGGGCAAATGTCCCGGTAGCTCTGACCAGCGCAGGAGCGGCTGTTTTCGCAGATAGCTACTCAGCCGGAGAAACACTGGCTCCGCTGACCGTGAGAGCACCATCCTTTGTGGAAGTATCCTGACCGCGTTCTGCGGAGGAACTGGCGGTACCACTTGGGACACGGTGCTGGGCCAGGCATGAAGGTGCCGTGCTTTGCCCCGCTCCGGACGTACTCGGTGGATCCGGGCACGAGGAACTGGCAAGGACCTGTTCCTGCCCGCAGACTCAATGGGTCCAGGGGCAGGAATCGCTGCATCGGCTAGTGTCCAACGTCCGCCCCGCGGCCGCAGCGCCACCACGCGCTGTTGGTTACTGAGTAGCCACGGTTGCGGTCGTTCGGACCAGGTGGGCGAAGCGTCGCGCCATCGCCTCGGTATGCTCCCTCACGATCTGGTCTTGATTCTCGAATGCTTTCATTCCGCGGCCGGCACGCTCTACGGCAACCGTGTCATTCTCCTTGACCAGGGACAACCACTGGCGGTAGACCACCGGCGAGATCTCCGGGTGAAACTGAACTCCCCATGACATCTCGCCTACTCGAAAAGCCTGATGCGAATACTGGGCCGTCATCCCGAGCCATACCGCTGACGGCGGGAGTTGGTCGATCATGTCCCCATGCATGGCGCCTGCGAAGAAGGGACCCGGCAATCCGGCCATCAAGGGATCCTCTGCAGCATCGGGCCGTAATGCCACCTCTACGACCCCCGCCTCGAGGCCTTGGTCTCCCCTGGCCACGGTCCCGCCGAACGTCTGTGCCATCAGCTGAGCTCCAAGGCAGATCCCTAGCGTGGGTTTCCTCTGGCTGGCGGCGGCCGCCATGAGGCGCCGGATGTCGGTAAGCCAGTGATAGGCATGGTCGTCCAAGGAGCTCATGTCTCCGCCAAGAACCACCAGGGCGTCCTCCTGGATCACGTCCGGGATCACGTCGCCACTGAAAGGCTGGATAATTCTGGTGGCTATTCCCTCATCGTGCAGCCAAACACCGAGACGGTCCAGCGGGCAGTGGAAATCTGGCTGTATGACGAGTGCCTGCAGGGTACCGGTACCTCGGGGCAGGTTTGGCTGATTGGTCATTTTCGAATTCCTTATCGGGCGGTCGGGCCCCGGGTTGTGAAGGGACGGTGGCATCCTGTGCGGTTAACCCGGACACCGAAGCCCCATGGCCTTTGGTCCCCGGACCCAGGCGGACAACTTCAACGTAGCGAACGGCACGGCCGCGGTCGCAGTGCCGGTTGCACATTAAGATCCGAATGTGTGTGCCATAGACAGCCTGGTGATCTTGGGATCACCCGAATATTCCTCAGCGGATCCCGGCCGCTGTTGCCGTCATTGAAGAACCGTGCGGTGGCCTTCGCGCATCGCCAGTCGCGCAGCAATGCCCGTGGGCAGCCAGTCGCCGGCTTCTTCGAATGAATGACCGATGAGCTGCTCCACGCGCTGGAGCCGTTGCCGGAGTGTGTTGCGGTGGATGTGCAGTTTGGAGACCGTGTCGGCAATGGATCCTTTATTGGAAAGGAGCATGGCGACCGTTTCGGCCAGCTGGGTTCCATTTTCCGCGTCGTAGTGCATGAGGGACCTGAGTTCCGCGAGCACGTCCCTGATCTCCGCAGACATCCCCTCCCCAACAAGGGGCAGTTCCTGCAGGTGTTCTATGTCGCTAAAAGAGGTGACCCGTCTCCCGGATGTCTTGCCGACCAGTTCTGTCCATGCCAGTGCGGTTTCGGCGTCTGAGAGCGCTGGCTGCAGAGAGGCGACGTCCCGCGCCAGCGGACCTACGCCGGCGAAAGCTGAGACGCCACGGTGTTCGTCAAGGTCAGAAAGAGTCGTTTCCAGCTTCGCCTTGATCTCTTCTCCGGAGCCGGAAGGGGTATCGATAAAGAGCAGGCTGAGGGGGCCTTCCGTGAAGACCAGGGATCGGGGGCCGGCCAGCTCCTGAAGGTAGGGGGCGATGCGCCTGGACACCGCGTCAGAGTCGAATTTCAGCCGTTTCACTCGCACCAGGACCGGCAGAGTGCGGCCCTTGGACCAGCCTGACTCCTCGAGAATGCGGGCGAATGTGCTCGTGCCGACGCTTCGGAGCAGGCGTGAAGCATGGGATGAGCCGACGGACTCCAGTTCTACTGCTTCGAAGAGGGCGGCCAGCTGAGAGCAAATGGCGCTGAGCCGATCGAGCTCTCTGGTGGAATAACGGCGTGGACGATAGCACGTGACGATGCCCCGGGTGCTCGTCAGGCCAAAGGAGACAGATATCCGCTCGTGTCCGGCGAAGTTGGATTCAATGAATTCGGACGTTGCTGTTCGTGAGTGAGTGGTTCGAACTACAATTCCGCTTCGCTCGCCCTTGTCCATTGCGATAGCGGTGGGCGGCGATGTGGCTGGACCTCGCCCGAAATATTCAATGACGCACCCGTCGGAGCTCATGTGCTTAAGAATCGCCTGGGTGGCCACTTGGGCGCATTGCAGGACGGACGTGGCGGAGTTGATCGGGAAATCGACAAGGAAGTGCGCTGCTGCGGATTGGCGCCGCAAGTCATCAACTGTCTCAGCCTGCAACAGGCCGCTGGCAAGCAGCACTCCCACCTCGTCAGCAATCAGCTTTGACTCCCAGGTGAAGGTTTCCTCCTCATATGACCAGAGGCTGAACACGCCAAGGAGGGTCCCGGTCGGTGCCACGATCGGGACAACCAGCATCGAATTGAAATCTTCTTCCTGCAGTTCGCTGATGCTGGCGAACCTTGGGTCCTGCTGAATGTTCTTGTTTAGGACAACCGACTGTCTGGTGAGCCCTGCCCAGCCAGTTATACCTTCGCCGAGGCGAAGGGTGATTCGTCCCACTTGCTGGCTTTGCACTCCAGGGGTGCCTGCGCGCATGACAAGGACTTGTTCCTGTTCATCCCACAGGTAGACGAAAACCCCTGCTGAGTTTGTTGCCCTGGCTACCAAGTCCACTGCTCTTTGAGCAAGCGCGAGTGGATCGGGTCCTTCCATCATGAGTTGCGTGAGCTCGGACAGGGTGTCTGCGCGAAGCTCTGCTATTTGGAGTTTGTGGCGATAGCCAGCGGGCAGGACCTCATTCGGTTGCGGGGCCGCAGGCTCAGCAGGGGGTTTCATCTTTTCAGCTTAGAAGGCTCATGCCCATGGAGGCCCGGCTGAACTGCCTTGGCGCATTGACACCGATCCAGGCCGCGTCCTCCTCCGCGGATCCGACCCGGTACAAGGCGGCGTTGCGTTCCTCGGCAGCGTAGACCTGCACAAGTTCGCCTGCCGGCGGAAGCATGCCGTGTACCTGGACCTTTCGACCGAACTGCTCCGTCCATCCGTACGGAGCCTGTTCCAGTTCCATGGATTCGAAGCCGGCGAAGTATTCAGCCAGGGCTGCACCGTGCCGTTGGGCCTGGGTCCAACTCTCGAACCGCCGAAACGTTCCGTCCTCTGCCTGCCGCGCCGAAACGTCTCCGATAGCGAAGATCCCGTTCGCGATTTCACCGGTCGTCAGCAGCGCCTTCCCGTCGGCAGTGCAGCAGACGCCGTTGGAAATGTCCAGATCGCTGTAGGTCAGCCATCCCGTGTTGGGCCGGGCGCCGACAGCGCTGATAACAAGGTCGGCGTGCAGGTCCAGGCCACTGACCTGGACTGTCCATTGGGCATCCGTTTTCTGAATGGATTTCACAGCAACCCCAAAGTGAGTTACAACACCGGCCTGGTGCATCCATGCCTTCGCTTCCTCCCCCAGATGTCCCGAAAAAAAGCGCTGCATAGGTTGTGGAGCAAAATCCACTACCGTGACGGCAAGCCCACGCTGGGCCAGTGTGGATGCGAGCTCCGCACCGATGGTTCCGGCGCCGATGATGATCGCACTGGCAGCTCCTGCATCCACGGCATTGCGCAGGGCCAGGGCGTCCTCGGCGGTTCTCAGGCTGAGAACGCCCGCTGGCTCATTTGGCAGCCTGATTGAACCGGCCCCTGTTGCGATGACGACCGCATCAGCCACCACTTCTCCGAGCTTGTCCGTCAGGACGGTCCGCTTGTCGGTGAGCAGCCCGATCGCTTTTGCATTGAGGATCGGAGTAGCCTCCGGCCACCACTCAGCCGGTTCGACGGGACCGGTAGCAAGAAGAAACTGCTTCGACAGCGGGGGCCGGTCGTAGGGCGCATTCGGGTCTGAATCCATGACGATGAATTCGCCCGCAAAGCCCAGCTCACGACTGCGTTCAATCAGCATCGCCGATGCAACCGAAGCGCCAATGATCACCACCCGGTCTGGCAGATGTGTCACGACGTCGAAACCTCTTCGGCCTTCTCGCCGGCGTCGTCCGTTTCCCGTTCCAGGATTGCCCGTTCAGGGCAGTTCCGGATGGCCTTTCGGACGTTGGGTTCGTCGCCGCTGTTTTCACGGCCAGGAATGACGTGGGCGTAGCCTTCCTCGTCAATCTCGAAAGTTTCAGGTGCCAGAGCCCAGCACCGGGCGTGGCCTTGGCAACGCCCTCCGTCAACCCAAAGTTCTCCCATAGTGATCAAGCTCCAATCTTGAGGGTAAGCGGGCCGACGCCGTGCCACGGCTCGTCGTTATTCGCCCGTTCGAAGTGAGGCACGGCTTTCAGGAATTCCTCCATGGCAATGACCATCTCGGCGCGTCCAAGGTTTGAGCCAAGGCACCGGTGGATACCTCCGCCGAAGGCCAGGTGGCGGTTGTCTTCACGGTCAATCTTGATTTCATTCGGTTCTTCGTAGACCTCTGGGTCGCGGTTGCCCGCGCCAAAGACGAGCACGACGCGTTCCCCGGCCTTGATCTCCTGGCCACGGACAACTGTGTCTGCTTTTGCAGTGCGGGCCATGGCCTGGACCGGAGAAAGCGTCCGCAGGAACTCCTCGGCAGCGGTGGGGATCAGGTCCGGGTCTTCACGCAACTGCTGCTGGGCCTGCGGGTTGCCGGCCAGGTACCAAAGGGCGGAACGGATCGCCCAGGCGGTAGTGTCCAGCCCGGCCAGGAAGAGCAGGTAGCAGTACGACAGCAGCTCTTCGCGAGTGAGCTTCCGGCCCTTCACTTCCGCCTTCAGAAGCTGGGTGATCAGATCATTGCTGGCATCTGCCTCCGGTCCGGCCTTTTCCCGTTCGTCGAGAAGGCGGTCGAAGTAGTCGTTCAGCTCACGTCCGGCCGCGTAGGCCGTTTCCGGATGCGCGGTTCGCTCATAGATGATCTCGTCGATCCACCGGTCGAAAATGGGCCAGTCCTGCTCCGGATATCCGGCGAGCCGGCTAAAGATAATCGTCGGCATCGGGCGGGCAAGCTTCGCCGAAACATCAACGACGTCTCCGGCCGCGAGGACTTCCTGGCACAGCTGCCTGGCGGTCTCCCGCATGCCGGGTCCCAGCTTCGAAACATTCATGGGAGTGAACATCGGGAGCAGGATCTTGCGGAAGTCAGCGTGGGTCGGCGGATCGATATCGATCGGAATGAGGGGGACATCGGTGCCGAAGGCGGGAAGGAGCATTGAAGGTCCGACAGCGAAAGTGTCCGGGTCCTGCTCGGCATTGAAGATGTCTTCGCTCTTGGTGATGTACCAAAAGCCGCCGTACTTGTCGCTGTGACCGACAGGACCATTGGCGAGCATGTCCTGGTAATCGTCGAAAATGTTATCGAGGGCCCGTCCGTGGAAGTCAAAGTCTGACTTGTTGTGGCTGAGCCCGCGCTCGGTTTCTGTGCTCATGAGAATTGCTCCTGAAGTAGTTGCTCTGACTGTGCGTGCGCCGCGGCCTTCTCCACGAGATCCACGAAGAGAGCCTTCTGGGCTTCGTCATAATCGACCATGTGTTCGGGATGCCACTGGACCCCGATCAGGCTGGCATCATCGGCTTCGATGGCCTCGATGACGTCGCCTTCCCGTCCCACGACACGAAGGCCTTTACCGAGCCTTCCCAGGCCTTGGTGGTGGTAGCTGTTCACCGGGATGCTCAGGCCTTTGGCGATCCGGGCAAGTTCGGAATCCGGCTCCAGTTGCACCCTGTGCCATGGTTCGTGTGAAGGGTTGTCCTGCCAATGCCCTCTGTCCGGGCTTACTTCCTGGACCAGGTTTCCGCCGCGAATGACGTTGACAAGCTGCATCCCCCGGCAGGTCGCCAGGACGGGTATGCCACGCATCATGGCCTCGTTGTAAAGCTCGATCTCGAAATCGTCCCTGATGTCACACACGTCGTAGACCGTGTCGATCGGGTCCTCGCCGTAAAGGCGGGGACTGATGTCGCCGCCCCCGGTGAGGATCAACCCGTCGAACCCTTCGAGCGCCGTATCGGGGATTGTTGCCGTGGACGGAAGAATGGCAGGACGGCCGCCCGCGGCAAGCACGCCGTTGGCGTAGGCCATGTTCTGGACCGTTGAAGGCATCGGGCCAAAGGCGGTATCGACGGTTTGCCGGGCCGCTGAAATGGCAATAAGGGGCGACCTCATGTCAGTAAACCAGCCAACCACCGTCGACGTGGATGGTGGTACCGGTGACCCAGCTGGCCTCGTCACTGGCCAGGAACGCGACGGCGTTGGCAACGTCGGATGGCCGGCCGATTCGTCCCAGCGGCGTACGGTCGAGGAGGAACTTCACGGCCTCCTGGTTTTCCAGCACGGACTTGGTGAATGGGGTCTCGATGAAGCCCGGGGCAACAGCGTTGACGCGGATCTTGGAAGCCGCGGTTTCGATGGCCAAAGCCTTCGTGAACATCAGGAGCGCACCCTTGGAAGCGTTGTAGTGCACCTGGGGGTGCCCGCTGCTGGCGATGACGATGTGGGCCTCAACAGAGGTGATGTTGACGATGGCGCTGGTTGAATCGTCGCCCCGGGCGGCGGCGCCCTTCTCCAGCAGCGGCCGTGCAGCCTGGCTGACCAGGAACGGGCCTGTGGAGTTCACTGCGAAGACCTGGTCCCATTCGGCAACGCCGAGGTCATCGAAGTTGCTGCCCTTGACGATGCCTGCGTTGTTGACGAGGGTGTCGAGCCGGCCGAACTTGGCGTCGATCTCGGCCATGCCGCTGCGGACCGAGGCTTCGTTGGCGACGTCCATAACAACAGGAACCATTTCCGGGTGCTGGCCAACCAGGCGCTCGAGCGCGGCCTCGTCACGGTCGAGGGCTACGACCGTGGCGCCCTCCTTGAGCAGCTTTTCTGCGATGGCAAGGCCGTTTCCGGACGCGGCTCCGGTAACTGCAGCGATCTTTCCAGGGTGAGTAGTCATTGGGTGTTTCTTCTTTCTTGGTAAGGAAAATGGCGGATTCGACGCTTCTCAGCGCTGCACTGGGCGCTAGATTCGTTCCAGGTAACGTGCGATTTCGAAGTCGGTGACACTGGTTTGAAGCTTGCGGAGCTCCCAGCGCCTCGTCTGGACGTAATGGGTAACGAAGGTTTCACCGAAGTACGCCTTGGCGACCTCGCTCTTCTCGAACTGTTCGACGGCCTGGTCCAGTGTCCCGGGCAGCTGCTTTACCAGGTGTCCCTCCTCCAGGGCGTAAGCGTTGCCGACTACCCGCTTGGGTGCGGCCATTTTTGTCTCCACGCCGTGCAGGCCGGCGGCGATGCTTGCGGCGATGACCAGGTAAGGATTGGCGTCAGCGCCCGGTACCCGGTTTTCGATGCGCGCAGCGCTGCTCTTCGACGGGATGGACCTGATGGCGACCGTACGGTTGTCCAGGCCCCAGGTGGCGCTGGATCCGGCCCACTGCCCGCCTTCGGTCCGCTTGTAGGAGTTGATGGTGGGCAGGTAGAGGGCCGTCAGCTCCGGCGCCGTCTCGACGACCCCCGCCAGGTAGTTGTATCCGATGGCGCTCAGCTCGCCGGGCTCCTCGGCATTGGCGAAAGCCGACTTGCCGGATTCCGGATCCCAGAGACTCTGGTGCATGTGCCCGGAGGAGCCGGCCCACTCCGGGTTGATCTTGGCCATGAACGATGCCGTGTAGCCGGCCTCAGCTGCAACCTCCTTGACGGTGGCCTTGAGCCGGAGGGCGTTGTCCGCTGCCGCGAGAGCATCGGAATAGTGGATGTTCATCTCGAACTGGCCCGGGCCGTTTTCGCTGTTGCTGGCCTCGATGAAGATGTCCTGCTCGGACAGGCGGCGGCGGATTTCGCCGATGAGGAACTCGGTGCCTGTGTCCCTGACAAGGCTGTAGGTGTGGCTGCCCGCCGTGATGGGGGTCAGGTCGCGCCAGCCATTGGCGGCAAGCTCGGTCGGAGTCCCCTTGAACAGGTAGAACTCGAACTCGTAGGCGCAGACGGGCGAGTAACCGAGGTCTTCGGCCTTCTTCACGACCCGCTTGAGAATGCTCCGGGGGCAGATTGCCGCAGGCTCGCCCGACATCTCGTAGGCATCGCAAATGACGGAAGCGACGCCAGGTTCCCCGGAAACGACCTTGAGGGTACTTAGATCCGGAAGGAGCGTCACGTCGGGGTAGCCCGAATCCCACCCCGTGTAGCTGAGATCAGAAATGATCTCATCCTGAATGTCCCAGCCGAAGATGATGTTGCAGATGTTTGTGCCGCGCTCTGCGACACTTTCCAGGAAGTACCGGGCGGGGATGCGCTTACCGCGCCACACACCGTCCAGGTCCACGACGCCCACTTTGAAGGTTTTGATGTCGTTTTCGGAGACGAACTTTTTCAGTTCGTCGTGGGCTGACGCCGTCGCGATCTTATCCTGCATGTCGATAGCCTCGAGTTCTTGGAGGTCCTCCGGGACCTGTGTGATCGGATTCACTGTGTACCTCTTTATCCTCATTGATATTGGTTACTGAAGACACTAAAAGCGGAGCTTGGCGGGCGTATGTGCAGGGTGCACATCATGATTGCTGGCTACATGCATCCGGTAAGCCACGTCACATTCCGGGCCGCGTCCCTGCACTCAGGCCAATGCTTTTTTGTTTCCTGCCCGGTTCCAGGGGCGGGAAAATCCCCGAAACAGGCCAGGGCGGGCGGGCTAGTAGACGTCCTTGACGTAACGTCCTTCGCTTTTCATGGATTGCAGGTAGTCGTGAGCCCTTTCGGGCGTCATTGCACCGTGGCTGATGAGCACCGCCAGCAGGGCTTCGTCGATGTCAGGTGCTATCTGTTTGCCGCCGCACACGTAGACCGAAGCCCCGCCCGACAGCCAGGCAAAAACGTCTTTACCTTCTTCGCGGATCCGGTCCTGGACGTAGACCTTGCCCTGTTGATCCCGGGAGAAAGCCAGGCTGAGGCGGTCCAGCACGCCGTTGCTCTGGAGTTCTTCCATTTCTGCCTGATAGAGCCAGGACGGCTTCTCATGGCGGTCCCCGAAGAGCAGCCAGTTTCGTCCCCGGGCTTGTGAGACTTCCCGGTCGCGGAGAAAGCCGCGGAATGGGGCAATTCCGACACCTGGACCGATCATGATCACGTCAGTTTCGCTGTCATGGGGCAGATGGAATTCGTGGGCCGGCAGCGGGAACACTTTCATGGCTGTCCGGGTCTGTGCGGCGGACTGGAGGAAACCACTGCAGGCACCCGTATGCCGTCTGCCGGCAGTCTCGTATCGAACAGAGGAGACCGTCAGGTGGACGCGGTTGTCGTCAGCGAGAGGACTGGATGCGATGGAGTACGACCGGTGCTGCAGGGGCCTCAGCATCGACAGGAATTCTTGGGGGTCGACGTCCCTTGAACGGGTTTCCTGCAGCACGTCCAGCATGTCCCGTCCCCACAGCCAGTCCTCTAGCGCGTTCCGGTCACCGGACTCGACCAGGTTCCGTACGGGATGCTCGGGCGCGAGGTCTTCAACAAGCCAGGCTACGATGCCCAGATGGGGCAGCCGCAGCTCATAGTCGTTTTGAAGGGACTCGCGTACCGTCTTGCCGTCGTCACCGAACACCTCGCTTCCCGCGAGACCCAGGAATGCGAGGAGGTCATCGACGAGCTCGCTGGAGTTGGCGGGGATTACGGCGAGTGAGTCACCCGGCCGATAGTTGCGGCTGTCGCCGCTGACCTGCAGCTCATAGTGCCAGACCTCTTTTTCGGACTCTGGAGCGCTCAGGAGGCGGGCTTCAACGACGGTGGCCGTGTCAGGTTCCCGGCGGGTGGCTTTGGGCTGGTCAGCGGGCCTTGTTCCCGGGGCTGAGGAGCCTTCCGGGTTTTTGCCTCGCTTCTTGGGAACAACTGTCTTGAAGGTCTCAAGCATGCCCTTGATCCACTTGCCCGACGTCAGGTCATAGTCGACATCGCAGTCAAGGCGGTCAAGGATCCGCTTGCCGCCGAGTTCGCCAAGACGTTCGTCAAGGTCGATGCCGGCCTTGCAGAAGTCTTCGTACATCGAGTCACCAATGGCGAGGACCGCGAAGGGAACCTCCTCGAAGAGGTCTGCACCGGCGCTTTGAAGCTGGTCCCAAAACGGTTGCGCGTTGTCCGGCATATGGCCGTTGTCGTGGGTGGCGGTAACGATCAACAGACGATCCTTGCGCGCCGCATCTTCCGGGGTCAGCATGTCCAGGCTCATCAGCTCGGCTGCATAGCCCTGGGTGTTTGCCTTGTCCACGATCTTGGACGCCAGGAATTCTGCGTTCCCGGTCTGGCTCCCGTAAAGCACGCTGAGGGTCTGGACGGCGGTGTCTGTTGCACCGGAAACTTCGGAAGAGATGCCCTGGTCGGTGCGGACCAGTTCCCCTGTCTCAGCTGTCACGATCAGTCCTTACAAAAACGGTTTTGAGTTCGGTGTAGGCCTCGATGGCTGCCTGGCCCAGTCCACGGCCAATGCCGGACTGCTTGAAGCCGCCGAAGGGCGTTTGCATCCGGATCGAAGAGTTGGAGTTGACTGACAGGGCCCCGGACTCCACTCCCCGTGCGGTCCTCAGCGCCTGGCCCACATCGTTGGTCCAGATAGAACCGCTGAGTCCGTAGATGGAGCTGTTTGCCAGGGCGATGGCTTCTTCTTCGGTGTCAAAGGGAATGACCGAGGCAATGGGGCCGAAGATCTCATCAGTTGCCACCCGGCTCTTGGGGTCCGGCGCAATGACGATCCGCGGTGCCATCCAGAAGCCGGGACCCTCCGGAACCTCGCCCGCGGTGACAACGTTCAGTCCTTCACCCAGGAAGCTGGACACGGATTCGCGGTGGCCGGCCGACACCAGGGGGCCGAGATTGGTTGTGGCATCGAGCGGGTTACCGATCTTCAGGGCGCGGGTCGTTTCGATAAACCCTTCAACGAACTCGTCGAAGACCCCCCGCTGCACGAGAAAACGGCTGCGGGCGCAGCAGTCCTGCCCGGTGTTGTCGAAGACGGACATAGGCGCCGCCTGGACGCACTTGGCAAGGTCAACGTCGTTGTAGACGATGCTGGCAGACTTGCCCCCGAGTTCAAGCGTGACTCGCTTCATCGTCTTCGACGCGGCCTGGATAATCGACCGGCCGGTTTCGGTGGAACCCGTGAAACTGACTTTATTAACGCCGGGGTGTTCGGCAAGGGCGTTACCCACGCGTGCCCCGGAACCGGTGAGGACCTGCAGCGCGTCGCCGACAACACCCAGTTCGTTCACGATTTGGCCGAGACGGACAGTGGACAGCGGGGTGAGGGCCGCTGGCTTAACGATCACGGCGTTGCCGCAGGCGAGGGCAGGCGCGATACCCCATGACGCGATCGGCAGAGGGAAGTTCCACGGAGAGATCACGGCTACGACCCCCATCGGCTCGCGGAAGGTCATGCTGATGCCACCGTCGACGGGAATGGTGTCGCCGAGGATCTTGTCGATAATGCCCGCGTAGTACTTGAAGCATTCTGCTACTCCGAGCACTTCCTGCCGGGCGGCGGCCAGCGGTTTGCCGACGTCGGTTGATTCGAGCAAAGCCAACTCGTCGCTGTGCGCGATGACAGCGTCCGCAATGGCCCAGAGGGCGTCACGGCGTTCTGCGATAGGCTTCCGCGCCCAGATGTTCTGCGCCTTCCGGGCACGCTCGACGGCCGCGTCAACCTCAGCCAGGTCGTACGAAGGGACTTCACCGATCAGTTCCTCTGTAGCGGGGTTGTAGACGGAAATAATGCTGCTCATACTCGGGTGCTCCTTCAGGAGAGTGGTCTTCGTCAAAGATTCCTAGTCCCATGTGGAGTCTGGGAAGCTCCGTTGTATCGAGCATGCCCGGGCTCCGGCCAGGGAGCGAGTGCGACGGGCACCACATCGATCGCAGGCATGTGCAACCTGCACACCGGGGTGATCTGCGTCAAAACTGTGCATTGCGACCATGAGTGGTGGGGATAGTGTGCAGAGCTGACACCCCGGCGTGTAACGAGCGACTTTAGGCTGTAACCCAGTTCACAGAAGGCGTGGCAAGGGGGCCACGACTGCAGTTGGATTTCAGCGGTGCTACTCATTTTCGCCCTGTCGAAAGCATCGTGAAGTGACTAGGCTTCAAACGTCCGGGAGGGACGAATGGCAACTAATAATGTTCAATTTGAGCCGGTGGATGCCGGACCCAACGGACTCCTGACCCCCGACAAGTTACTCGGCCGCGGGCTAGGTGTCGGATCAATCGTGTTCATGGTTGTGGCTGGTGCCGCACCGATGACAGCTGTCGTGGCCGGCTGGCCCGTGGTGGTATCTGCCTCGGAAAGCACGGGCGGTCCACTGTTCTTCCTCATCGCCACGGCGATCCTGTTTCTGTTCGCGATTGGCTTCACGCGTATGACGCCGTTCGTGAAAAATGCGGGGGCCTTTTACTCCTACATACAGACTGGCCTCGGCCGGGGCATGGGGCTAGGGGCTTCAACCTTTGCACTTGGTACTTACCTGCTCCTGTTTCTTGCGCTGTGTTCATACCTGGGGTCAGCGGCCCAGACCACTGTTCACGATCTGGGCGGCCCGGATCTGCCTTGGTGGCTGTGCAGTCTGGTGCTGATGGCGATCTGCGGTGCTCTTGCGTACCGGGACGTCGAGCTTTCCGCCAAGGTGCTGGGTGTGGTCCTGGTCATTGAAACGGTTGTTCTGCTGGCCGTAAATATCGGGGTGGTTGTCCACGGCGGTGCGGAAGGTTTGAGCGGTGACTCACTGTCCCCCGCCCGTCTGGGTGAGGGTGTCCCCCCGCTGGGCGTCATGTTTGCCTTCTTCTCATTCATTGGTTTTGAGGCCACCGCTGTTTTCCGCAACGAAGCGCGCGACCCCGACCGCACAATACCGCGTGCAACGTACATCGCCGTTCTCGCTGTCGGCATCTTTTACACGTTCACCGCTTGGGCCATGCAGGCCGGTATCGGCGACAGCAACATCGTTGAAGTGGCTACGAATGATCCCACCAGCATCGTGGTTGGTTTGGCCGCGAAGTACGTCTCCCCTGTCCTGGCGACTCTCCTTCAGGTCTTCCTGATCAGCAGCCTCTTCGCCTGCATTCTTACGTTCCAGAACGTGCTGACGCGCTACCTGTTCACCCTCGGAACGCAGGGCGTGCTCCCCTCCGGGCTCGGCACGGTCCATCCCCGGCACCGGGCTCCTTCCAGGGCCTCGTTGACTGTGTCGGTTGTGGCAATTGCCCTGCTTGGGGTCGAGGCGCTCCTCGGGCTTGACCCCGTGACGCAGGCGTACACATGGTTTTCGGGATCAGCAACACTCGGCGTGGTAGTTCTGATGGCCCTCACCTCGTTCTCTGTGCTCGTGTTCTTCCGGAGAAAGGCAACAGGAAAGCTGTGGGCCACGCTCTTGGCTCCCGCTCTTGCGGTGATCGGTCTCGGCGCGATTGTCTTCCTGGTCGTGCAGAACTTTGGACTCCTTGTCGGCGGTGACCTGGCTGCAGGCATCCTGCTGACGGTCATGGGAGCCCTGTTTGTCTGCGGTTTGGTGACCGCCCTGGTGATGCGCTCAAAACGGCCCGAAGCGTACGCCGCGCTGCTGCCCCCGGTATCCAGCCCGGAGCACGAACCGGCCAAAAGCGAGAACTGCGCGACGGCGGAAAACAAGAGCTAACCCACCCGGATCCCCGGATTCGTGCCGGGCCCGATGATGACACAACTAGGCAGGCCGGCACTGCTGTGGTGACCTCCAGAACGACGTCACCACAGCAGTGCCGAACCCGTTGATCTCTAATCACCCCACTTCTGGTCATGCCTGACGGGGTCAACTCGATGGCCCAGCCTGCATCTTCTGAGGCCTGTGCACACCGCCGGACCTCCACTGAGGCAAGCGGCCATCTATCGGCCCTGGTACAAACGCCTCAGAAGGCTCGCCAGGACAGTAAAGGAGTATTCCATTTCTGAGAGCGCTCTGTTGAAGCAGACTATTGATAAGACATACCCGGTGGTCACCCATGGCCGGGGGGTCTACCTTTATGACTCAGCCGGTCGGCAGTACCTGGACGGGTGCAGCGGCGCCATGACTGCAAACATCGGCCATGGCGTTGAAGAAGTTGCAGAGGCGATGAAGGAGCAGTCATGCCGCGTGGCTTTTACTTACCGCACCCAATTCACGAATGTGCCCGCCGAGGCCTTGGCACGGCGGCTCACCGATCTGGCACCGGGAGACCTTGACTGGGCATTCTTTGTAAACAGCGGATCAGAGGCGTCCGAGTTCGCCATCCGTACCGCAGTTAGTTACTGGCGCGAAAGGGGCGTCCCGGGCAAAGTCAAAGTTCTCGGCCGGAACATCAGCTATCACGGCATGACCATGGGAGCCCTGTCGATGTCCGGACACGCAGCACGCCGCCCCGACTACGGGCCGTTGTTGCATGCGTTCTCCTTCGCCCCGCCGGCCTACGCATATCGCTTCGCGCAGCCGGGCGAGAACGAAGAAGCATACGCGCTGCGGGCTGCGAAAGCCTTCGAACTTGCCATTCGGAACGAGGACCCTGGCACGGTCGCAGCAGTGATCGTGGAACCGATCGTTGGAGCCGCCGGCGGGGTCCTGACGCCTCCGGCCGGCTACCTCTCCCGGTTGCGCGAAATCTGTGACCGGTTGGATGTGCTGCTGATCATTGATGAGGTCATCACGGGCGTCGGGCGGACGGGAGATTGGTTTGCGAGTTCCTACGAGAACGTCGTGCCGGACCTTCTTCTTATCGGTAAAGGATTAAGTGCCGGTTATTCCCCTGTTGCCGGCGTCCTGCTGCGAAGCCATGTTGTCGAGGCGCTCAGGGAAGGCAGCGGTATCGCTCCGTTCGGGCACACCTTTTCGGGGAACCCCCTGGGGGCGGCCACCTGCCTGGCGGTCCTGGACTTCATGGAACGCCGGAACGTCCTTGCAAACGTCCGGCAGCGGGGTAAGCAGCTCGAAGAAGGACTGCTCTCCCTGGCAGCCAGGTACCGCTGCATGGCCGATGTCCGTGGCCGGGGCCTGCTGTGGGGCTTCGAGTTCGTTACGGACCAGGAAAGCAAGCAGGCGCCCGATCCTGCGCTCGGAGCGGCCAACACCTTCGTGCAGGATTGCCTCGCCCAGGGGCTCATTGTCTATCCGGCCGGCATTGCTCCGCTGAACAACGCGGTGATCCTGTCCCCGCCCTTGGTGATCAGCGAAGAGGAGACCCGGGCATTGCTGGCGAAGCTGGAGGAAGCCCTTCGCGCTATGGAACACCATGTTGAGCGGTGGGCCGCTGTGGATGACAGCCGGAGCGGATCCCGAGTTGGAAGCGGAAGCTGACTTTAATCCCGGCCAGTCCACCATGTGCCGACGCTGGTCACCTTGCACATAGTGGCCGTGAAGGCTGTTCCCTCCACACACTTTTGAAACTCCGCCAGGGCTGAAGATGGTCGAAGCGACCATCTGCAAGCGCCTCAACCATCAAGGAAGCCAAGTGACTACACCGATTCTTGCCGCCGTACTGGAAAAACCTGGAGCCCCTCTCCAGATCCGCGAACTGCTGCTGGATGATCCGGAGGACCATGAGGTCCTCATCCGGACCGAGCGCGTGGGCCTTTGCCATAGCGATCTGCACTACCTGAAAGGCTCCCTGGACATCTCGCTGCCGGCTGTCCTCGGACATGAAGTCGCAGGCATTGTCGAACGTGTTGGCTCGGCGGTCACAAGAATTAAGACCGGTGACCGCGTAGTCGCAACCGTCACCCCGTCCTGTGGCGCATGCCGGAACTGCATCAGTGGGCGCCCGACCCAGTGTGAACGGGTCGACTCGATGCGTGAGCGGCATCGGCCAAGGCTCCTCTCATCTGATGGATCAAGCGTTGAGTCGCTCGGCGGTATCGGCGCATTTGCAGAGGCCTTCCTGGTGAAAGAGGCATCCGCTGCGGTGGTCGGCTCGGACCTGCCGCCCCAGGTGGCATGTCTTCTCGGTTGCTGCATCAGTACAGGGGTCGGCGCGGTTATTCACGGCGCAAAGGTAGGGCCAGAGGATACTGTCGCCGTAATCGGTTGCGGCGGTGTCGGAATAGCGGCCATTCAGGGTGCGAGGTTGGCTGGGGCACGACGAATTATCGCCATTGACGCAGTGCCGGCGAAGCTGGAGCTCGCCCGCAACTTCGGTGCCACGGACACTGTTGTCTCATCACTCGACCCGACAGAGACACTCATCCAGGTCCGGTCACTTCTTCCCCAGGGTGTTAGCCATGCAATCGAGGCGGTCGGCCGCAGCCAGACAGCGGAACTCGCCTTTTCGCTTCTGAGCCCGACCGGAACCGCCACCATCCTCGGTCTCATGCCCACAGGGTCCGAACTGCGAATCCCCGCGGATGCTCTCGTCTACGGTGACCGGCACCTTCAAGGTGCCTACATGGGGGCGAACCGGTTCCTCAGCGATGTCGACATGTTCACAGACCACTACCTGAACAACCGGCTGGACCTTGATGCAATGGTTACAAAGCAACTCCCCTTCGAACGCATCAACGAGGGATTCGAAGCGATGGCGGAAGCGTCAACCATCCGCATTGTGCTGACCATGACCGACTAAAACCTTGACCCGGACAACTCGTGGATCCTCGCGGTGGCAGCCCGGTCCGGCAATCACGACATGACTTTGCCGTCCCGCGAGGACCGGAACGAAAGCTGCGCAATGTGGCGCTGTAGATCCTCCCGCCATCAACCGCCGAAGGTCACAACAAACGAAAACCAGAGGAGCCTACAAAAATGACTGCTGAAGGACTAGCACAACTGACCGATATTGCCCCCGACCTTGTCGAGCAACGCTCCTTTGTCGATGGCACTTGGCTGCAGCTCGAGGAAAACGGCCGCTACCTCACCAACCCGAATACCGGCGAACCCCGGCAGCCGATGCGCAAGACCGCCAAAGATGATGTCGAGCGCACCCTCGCCGCAGCGGCGACACTGCACAGGTCCGGGAAACTCGAAGACATCAAACTCCGGGACCGCCTTGAGCTCCTGATGAAGGTAGCCGCAGCTCTTGATGCCCAGAGCGAAGAAATCGCAGTCCAGGACAGCATCAACACCGGGGTTCCTATCCGGACCACACGCCTGATTGCCGGCGCGCTTGGTGACAGAATCCGCGGAACTATCAGTGAAGCGGAGCAGCTTGGTGAATTGGAGACCCTTGATCATGACAGGTCTGTGGTCATCCTGCGCAAGCCCCTCGGCCCGGCCCTCATTGTTGGCCCCTGGAATGCCCCAACGTTCACCGTGGTCGGCAAGGTGGCGGCAGGCATGGCCGCCGGTTGCCCCGTCATCCTCAAACCCTCCGAGAACGCCCCCAGCGGTTGCCAGCTCTTCGCCGAGGCTATCGTGTCTGCCATGACCGAACTGGACTACCCGAGCGCCGCGTTTCAGCTCGTTCATGGGAATTCGGAGACAGGAGCACTGCTGACATCGGACCCCAGGATCGAAGCCCTTTCGTTCACCGGTGGCGATTCCGCAGGCCGGACGGTCGCGCAAGCTGCGGCGTACAATCTGGCGGTCATGCAGATGGAGCTCGGATCCAACAATCCCGTGATCATTCTGGATGACGCCGACGTCAGCTCGGCGGCGCGGTCCATTGTGCAGGGCATGACGCGCCTGAATGGGCAGTGGTGTGAGGCGCCCGGCAAGGTACTGATTGACGCGTCAATTCACGACCGGTTCATTGAAGCGATGAAGTTTGAGCTGGGCAAGCTCCGGGTCGGAAATGCCCTGGATGAGTCGACGCAAGTGGGTCCACTGGCGTTTGAGCGGCAGCGCGATGGCCTGAAGGCCTCAGTGAGTCGGCTCCTCGAGCTTGGAGGGAAGCTAATCACTTGCGGGGACCTGCCTGATCTTGACGGATGGTTCATGGCACCGGGGATGATCGTCGGGTGCGCCGCCGAGGCCGCAACGGAGGAGCTATTCGGGCCCCTGGTCACGGTACATCCCGTGCACTCGGTGGAGGAGGCCCTTAGCCAAGCAAACGGTCCGGCAACCGGCCTGGATGCCTACGTATTCGGTGGCAACGAAGCAAGGACCATCGAAGTGGCCTCCCGTATTCGTGCTGGTGAGGTCCGCATCAACGGCACATTCATGAGCGACCTGGCAGGCAATTCGCGCCAGAGCTTCTGGGGTACCAGCGGTATTGGAGGCCACGGTCCCCAGTACGGTGTGCGCTTCTTCACCGGCGACCGCGTGATTGGCATGGACAGGTCGGATCTCCCGCTCTAAAGGCTTCCGACTCCAGCAAGCAAAAGCCAGCCACGGCGGGGCTTCTAATAAAGAATCCGGAACCGCGACCCGCAGCCAAGAAGCGGGTTCCCCCCAGACTCCAGGAATGTGAGCGAGTCGGGGACGGTCAACACGAGAGAGTCCTTCAATGACAGATACTTCAACGACAGATGCGGGGCGCTTTTCATCGCTGAGTTTCCTTGAGGGCGCTTCAGCGGCGATCCCGTCCTTCGGAAGCGACCTGGTTGATTTCCGCAGGGAAATGCATGCAGACCCTGAAGTTAGCCTGCACCTGCCCCGCACCCAGGCCCGGGTCCTTGAAGCACTCAGGGCTCTCGACCTCGAAGTAACCCTCGGAGAAGCAGCCTCGTCCGTGGTTGCGGTACTACGGGGAGGTGCCACCGAGGCCCCCCTCGGGGCCCGCCCAACTGTACTGCTCAGAGGTGACATGGACGCACTTCCCGTCGCAGAAAAGACGGGATTGCCCTTTGCCTCGACCAATGGAGCGATGCATGCCTGCGGCCATGACCTGCATACAGCAGGCTTGATCGGTGCTGCCCGCTTGCTCTCGTCCGTACGTGAGAGCCTGACGGGTGACGTCATCTTCATGTTCCAACCGGGGGAAGAAGGGCATGACGGGGCGCGCATCATGCTGGAGGAAGGCGTTCTTAGCGCAGCAGGCAGGCGACCGGATGCTGCCTACGCCCTGCATGTCGTTTCGGACGTGCCGTCAGGCTTGTTCACAACCCGTTCCGGCTCCTACATGGCTGCCTTCGGGGATCTGTCCGTCAAGGTTATCGGGCGTGGCGGGCACGGTTCCCGGCCCTTCCAAGCTCTGGATCCCATACAGGTTGCTGCCGAAATGCTGGGCGCGCTACAGACATACATCACGCGGCGATTCAACGTTTTTGATCCCGTCGTACTGTCCGTGGGTCAATTCCACGGCGGTTCAGCCTCTAATGTCATACCTGATTCGGCGGAATTCAGGGCCAGTGTCAGGTCTTTCAGCCCCAGCGTGGAAGCGCGGCTCGCACAGGAGTTGCCGGATCTTATCCGGCAACTTGCGACCGCTCATCAATTGACAGCCGAGGCAACGTTCACTCCGATAATGCCGGCGACCGTCAATCACGACAGTGACGCCGAACTCTGGGGCAATATTGCACGCAGGTTTTTCGGAGAGCATCGGTTTGTACAGAGCCCGTCCCCGAGGACCGGCTCTGACGATTTCTCCCGAGTCCTCGTGGAGGTTCCCGGCGCATACGGGCACCTCGGAGCAGGGTCTCCGGATATCGACCCCACGGAGTGGGCACCCATGCACTCGCCCCGGGCAGTGTTTGACGACGGTGTCCTCGTCGACCAGGCACAGTTCCTTGCCGGGGTGGCGCTTGGAAAGCTCCAGGGGCTCGAGGTCATGGGGTAGCGCCGGGCGCAGCTTGGACCCTTGTACGGGAGCCCGGTCGTGCCCCTGAATGCAGTGCCACGACCGCAGGAGCGAGCACCATGTCCTTGTCTGTGGATTTACTCCTTATGTATCCCTATATATAAGGAGTAAAAACCGCTCTACGCCAGTGCCCGAGCGACGTCGTAGCCAGCTGACTTTGCCAGCTTGTGCCGTGAGCGGTCGTAGCGTCTGGTGGTCCGCGGATCGGCTTGCCCGAGGCTGTCCTGCAAATCGTGCAGTGCCACCCCGTTGTCCAGGGCGATCGTGGCGAACGTGTGCCGCAGGCTGTGCGGACTGATCTGTCCCTCCACGCCGGCTTTGCGGGCCAGCCGCTGGATTGTCCTGAATGCCTCTGAGCGGTTCCACGCTCTGCCCGTTTTGGTGGTGAACAACGGCCGGCTCTGTGCGTGCCCCAGGATGGGAACAACATCAGCACCCGACGTGCCCAGGTAAAGGTTCAGCGCCTCGACAGCTGGAGCAGGAACTGCGACTTTTGCAACCTTGCCGCCCTTGCGCTGGATGCTCAGCGTCCGGTGGCCGGCGTCGTGACTGTAATTGGCTGTGGTCGCACCCAGGGCTTCGCTGATCCGGACGCCGGTAAACAACAGCACGTTGACCAGAGCATTGGAGCGAAGGTTGTCTGCTTTCGCCACCCGCAGCAGTTCTTTTGCCTGATCGCGGGTGAGTCCCTGCGTCGAACTGTGGTCTGCATCCACCCTCGGGCGTGTGACTGTCTGCACAGGATTGAGATGGGTGACATCCTCGGCCATCGCGTACCTATAGAAGCTCGACAGCGCGGCCAGGGTCCTGGCCACCGTCGAAGGCGCCCCGGCCAGCGTGTGCCGGTAGCCGTCCACATGCACCCGGCGCACCTCGAACAGATCCAGGTTGTGGCTGTCCAGCCACAAACAGTAGTCAGTGAGATTTCGGGTATAAGCAGCCAGTGTGTGACGGGAAACCAACGCCAACTGCCACGCAGCAATAATGCGGGCGTGTCTTTCCGAGTTTCCGGCAATCACGGTGTTATAAGCGAGGTCCACACCTGAGTCTTTCACAAGAGCCACACCATAACCGGTATTATGGTGTGCTTTTTTGGCGTGTTGGGATTTCTTCAAAAAACATCGGAGTCGGCCCGTTTTCGCTTGACGTGGGTTGCACACTTCGTTTAGGCCCTCGCAGAGCAAGAAAAAAGAAGCCGGAAAGTCTGGTGCTTTCCGGCTTCTTCGTTTAATAACGCGGCGGCCTTGCCCGACGTCTGTGGACTTCGGCCTAGTGAGATGCCAGGTACCGCTCGACGACCTCTGCCTGGATGCGGCCCCGGGCGTTGACCTGGATGCCATTCTCAATGGCCCACTGCCGCACGGCCTTGGCGTCGACGCCGCTCTGCCCGGCCCTGCGAGCCGACGAGGCCTGCCGGCCGCGGCGGCCACCTGTCACCTTGCGGCCGGCGTTGGTGAATCTCTCCAGGGCCTCGCGCAGTTCATTGGCGTGACCATCGTTCAGATCAATCTCATATTCGGTGCCGTCAAGAGCGAAAAATACTGTCTGGCTCGCTTCCGAACCATCAATATCATCTTCAAGCAGCACAACTGTCTTTTTAGCCATGAAGAAAGGCTATCAGTTATGAGGCTATTGCCTGCCACCGGATAACTAACAGGAAAATCTGATACACCGAAGCGCGGGTTCACCGGAAATGTGAACTCAAACCCGAACTCACCATCCGGCCGGAGGAATTAGGATTCCTCACCCATTACTGGAAATCCGAAGCATATTCATAGTCGGGAAGGTAATAGCAGTCAGACATCGAGTGCATTTCAAGCGTGTTTGGTGAGCTCTCATCAAAGGACAGGAAAATATACGCACCGTCCGCATGGGCAAGCTCAAGCCGATCAACACCATTGGTGAAATGGTTATCACCAGGTGCCCATCCCTCGGCTGCCATGTGGTTCTTGATGTCATCAAGAAGTCGAGCCTGGTCCTGCCTGCCGCTGAGGTCGATCCATCTCATCTCGCTCAACCGCCACTCCCCGTCGTGACTGTCGTCCTTGGGCCGCGCACAGCTTGATAGCTCGTCAAGGTTAGCCGAGGTACGGACCGAGGCTTCTGGAAACATTGCCCCGATGTCATCCACCGCGGAGCGGATCATGGGTTTGACCTCCCTCAGGGTTTCGCTCTGGTCGGTACGCTGTCCTGGCGCGCAGGAGATCAGAGTTGGTACCAAGACCACTGCACAGAGGACTGCAATCAGGCCGCTTTTCATGTGTTCCTTTTCGGTGGCTAGGTGAACGCGGCCGACCTCCAGATGGAGCCCCTCCGCCGGCACTAATTCCACCGCCTTGGCCAGGCCAGTGGCATGGGCGGGTGCAGTGCGGCCGGAACGTCTTCCTTTTGTGCCGCTACGCTACAGCTGGTTCCTGCTCTCAGCGGTACTCAAAGTCAACCTGATTCTCAGCGCCACACAACGTCGCCACGCTCGTGGTTGATGTCTCTCTGTCCCTTTGCGCCCGGTTCAACGCGATTGACCCTCGGCGTCATAACGGCACGGACGACGCGCCGCTTGTCCGGCAGGCCCAGTCCCTCCCATGTCTCGCGAACAGATCCTGTAGCCATTAGTTGCAGGACGAACGGGTCTATCTCGGAGAGCTTCTCGAGCCGCTTCGTGCCGTTTTGATTTTCGGCTCGATTCTGGCCTACTGATCAATCAGCAAATCAAACCTGAGATTCTAGGCTGCCTCATTGCGCACCTTCTCCAGGTACTCCTGGTACTTCCCAATCTCGGCCAAAAGTGCCTGGCGCTCGTCGTCAGTGCCCTTGCCACGCTCTCCGAGCATTGCAAGGAAGTCGGGCCGCTCGAGTCGGGCCAACAATAGTTCGGTAACGACGGCGTCCAAGTGCGAATCACGCATTGCGACGTGGAAACCCGTCTTCCCGGGCACTCCGGTGCAGATGTACGTGTTGTAGAACGGGTAGGCAACTCACTGCCATGCTCGTCAACCGGCCTCGGCAATGGTTCCCCGGTGACCTTGTCCTTGCGCCGTCCAGCGTTCTGCTTGCCGATTCGCATCGGAGCTCCGCACGCCCCGCACGTAGCGATAGCGGTGAGCAGGTGTCGGGCGGGCCAGTCGTTCGTTCGCCTGTGTTCCGGAGGGCTTATCACGATCTGAAGTTTCTGCCAGGTGTCCAGCTCAATGAGGGTCGGCCACATAGCGTGACCGATGATCTCCCCTTGGTGCTGACGTTTGGATGCGTATGCGGGCATCATCAGCATCTGTTTGATCGCCGGAGGCGTCCAGCCAAGACCCTGACGATGGGCTTTGAAAGTTTCACGCCGTGGCGGAATTCCACGTTCGTTGAAGTCCTTGGCGATGGCATAAAAGGTCTCGCCGGCAAGGATGCGCCGTGCTGCCTCTTGCACAACTGGAGCCTCATCCTCATGGGGTTCAACCCGGAGCAGGGCGCCCGTTTCAGAATCCTTGATGCGTCGGTAGCGTATATTTTCTTGCCGTGCGGCCGGCCCTTCTCGGCGTTGGAGCGCATGTCACGTTGCAGGCGTTTGCTCGTCTTGGCGCTCTCGTATTCAGAGTCGACGGCGTCTTCCAACAGAGTTCGGCGACCGCGGGCGTTGGCCGGGTCATAGAGCCGCCCGGCGTCGTCACCCAGATGCGGATCCCGCGCTCCTCGCACGGTTCGATGAGGTCAACCCATTCCCCCGTCCGGCGTGATCCACGGCC
Source organism: Arthrobacter sp. OAP107 (assembly GCF_040546765.1). Classification (NCBI taxonomy): domain Bacteria; kingdom Bacillati; phylum Actinomycetota; class Actinomycetes; order Micrococcales; family Micrococcaceae; genus Arthrobacter; species Arthrobacter sp. OAP107. The sequence continues at coordinate 3,215,290 of NZ_JBEPOK010000001.1, forward strand.
GGACTCCCACAACCCCAGCGCACCGGCACCAAAGGCGTCTTCTTCCAGATCACTCATCAGTTGTGCAAAGCCCTCACGCGCCTGCTTGGAATACCGGCTGGCGCTTCGGTAATTGTCCCGGTATGGCCGAGGGTGAATATCCCATCCGCGTTGCGCAAGGGCGGCAGCGTTCTCGTCGTGCTGCTGATCCGGACTCTTGCCCCTGCCCGAACGGTCCTTCGATACGCGCAGATACTCTCGGATGAGGAGATTCTTCGGATCCATGGACCCGCCCTACTTGATAACTTTGTCCCCGGACACGGCCGTTAGGTGCGGCGGACCCACCGTCTTCATGACCGCTTCCAGTTCCTCGCTGAGCCCTCCTATGTCGCCCGTGACCATGCCGGGAAGCAGACCGCGGGCATCAGGGGCAAGCCAGGCGGAAGGCGCGGCAACCGCGGCCTAAGGCGGCGGGCGCCTGTGGGTCAGTTCTGCGCTGCTGCCAGCACGGCGTCTGCACGCCGTTCCGCGGCCGATCTACCGAAGCCAATGTCTTCCCCGCATCGGTTCCCAGAGATCCGAACCCGGTCGAATTCTGCCTGGGCCACCAGACGGGCGCTATTTGCTAGCCAATCAACTGCCTCACACCTCTGGCATCCAAGGCGGTCGCCGTGAGGTCACCTCACGGCGGGATCATGTCGCACGGTGAATCCGCGCCGATGAACCATCGTGATCCGGAGAGCATGCGCCGAGTGTAAGGCGCCCTTCGAGGCGAGGCGTAGTACACAACGCTTCTGTTCCGCTCGCTGTGCCGACAGGCAGCGAGATCGTCGACGGCGGCAACGCATCGCGGGGTCAGCATCGCCTCCATCCGGGGAGCCAAGTAACGAATGCGTCATCGCGGCGAAGGCACCGCGAGCGCGCCATACCGGAAGGGATGCCACACAGGCAGCAATCGAGATCCCCAACAGTCGGCTGCTGGATTCACTCCGTGCCCAACTCCGACTGCAATCTGCGAACGTCGACGACCTCAAAGCCGAGAACGCCGAGCAGCACGTCACCCTGAAGAAGCTTCGCGCCGACCTGGCAGGGTTCCAGACAACCCAGAATCGTGATGCGCAGGACTTAGTCCACCTGGCCGGCAGGTTACTGGCACTCAGTCGGGCCGCCGGCGCCGAGCTTGATCCCAGCACGAAGGAGCTATTCCGGCGCAGGGGATGGAGCAGCTCCGCACGCCGAGGACAACAGCAGTCATGACCATGTCCATCGCCCGGCTCTCGGCGCAGTCCGGGCTGAAGTACCTGTTCAAGACCACCATGATGGACGATCGACTGATCACACCCGCCGACGCCACCTCGTATTACATGAAGTCCGGAACACCTCAGGGACGGTGGATCGGCTCCGGCCTGCAGGGCATCAACCGCTCAGCAGGAGAAATGGTCACTGAATCGGATGCCAAAGCCGTCTTCGATCATGCCACCCACCCCGATCACGGAACTCCCCTGGGCCGTCCACATGGCCAACCAACGGTCGTCCAGACCAAGCATGGACAAACCGAAACACGGCACGCTGTCGTCGGATTTGACCTCACCTTCAGCGTCCCCAAGTCCGTCTCCGTCCTCTGGGCCCTGAGTCCTCGCGCGCTCCAAAACGAAATCCTCCAATGCCACCACAGCGCCGTTACTGCCACCCTGCAATGGCTCGAAGCATCGGTCATCCACACGAGGGCAGGCCGCAACGGCGTCGCCCACATCGGAACTCGCGGAGCAATAGCGGCTGCCTTCGACCACTGGGAATCTCGCGCCGGGGATCCGCAGCTACACACTCACCTCGTCATCGCCAACCGAGTTCAGCGCATCACTGACGATGCATGGGTCACCCTGGACTCACGGACGCTTTACAAAGCTGCAGTCGCCGCCAGCGAGCACTACAACGGTCTCCTCTTCGACGCCCTTCACCGGCACCTCGGTACAGAAGCAGACTTCCGCACACGTACGGCGAACACGCACAACCCCAGCCAACAACTCACGGGCGTCGACGATGCGCTGATTCGTGAGTTCTCCAACCGTTCCCGCCTCATCGATCTCGAAACCGACCGGCTCGTGGCTGAATGGACCGCTGGGCATGGCGCTCCCCCGTCCGCGACAACCGTCATCAAGCTTCGGCAGCAGGCCACCCTTTCAACTCGCACGGCTAAGGCCGAGTCAGTCACACCACTGCACCAGCTCTCAGCTCAGTGGCGCACTCGTGCAATGGCCAAGGGCTTCGAGCCAGAGCACGTGCTCGCTGCCACGGTACGACGCTCGCGCAGAGCCCCCTTCCGCGCCGCTGACTTCGCGCCGTCCTGGATCGACGCCGTAGGGTCGCTGGCACGAGAGCGTGTGGCAATGAAACGCTCCACCTGGAACCGGTGGAACCTCCTCGCTGAGGCCGAACGCGTCTGCGCCGAGATCCGCTGCCAGACTGCCGAGGACCGCAGCATCATGATCGACGCCGTGGCCACCGCAGCGGAAAGCCAGTCTGTTCCGCTCAACGAGCGCCGCTACACGGCGCCGGTCGAGGCGCAAGCCGATATCCGCTTCAACAATCAGTGCGTCTTCGATTTCCACGGCACCCTCGTCTACACGGACGTGGGAACTCTCGCGAATGAAGACGTCGTCATGGAAGCAAGGAACGACGACGGCGGCCCGGCCGTAAGCGCGACGGTCACCATGGATTCACTCTCCAGCTATAAACACCGCGGACAGCTTGAATTGCACGCTGATCAGCGTGCGGCTGCGGCCAACGTTCTGCTCAGCGGCAACCGACTCGACGCGATCGTGGGTCCTGCCGGAACTGGCAAGACCACAACCCTCGGGGCGGTCAGGGCAGCCTGGGAAACGGCGTTTGGGCCCGGCACAGTGGTTGGGCTGGCCCCGTCCGCTGCTAGTGCGGAGGTATTGGGACGCGACCTCGCGCTGGCCACCGAGAACGTCGCCAAGTGGCTTTATGAGTCCGTCGGCCAAGGAGCCGGCCACAGGGCTGCAAAGTACTTCGATGTGGAGCAACGCCTCGCCAGGAACGTGGGGAGTCATGTCTCTCAGGCCGTCCGGCTGGCACAGCAGGCCTCATGGCTCACTGCCGAGCAGGACAGGTGGCGCTTTCATGAAAACCAGCTGGTCGTCGTCGACGAAGCCTCGATGGTGTCCACGCTCCAGCTGGCAGCCCTCGTACACCAGGCGCGGGACGCCGGGGCGAAGGTGCTGCTCGTGGGCGACCCGGGACAATTGGATGCCATCGATGCCGGCGGCGTCCTTGGCTGGTTGGACCGCCAAGGCAAGACGGCGCGCCTGAGCACGATCTGGCGGTTCGAGCAGGCCTGGGAGCAAGACGCATCAATGATGCTCCGTTCGGGTGACTTCTCCGCCGTCGCCGAGTACAACTCGCACGGGCGCCTGAACCACGGCACGTACCTGGCCACGGTCGATCAGGCCTATCTCAGCTGGCAGGCGGATACTAAAGCCGGCAAGGCCTCCATCCTCATCGCGGCCGACAATGACACGGTGTCCATGCTCAACCAGCGGGCCCAGGCCGACCGGGTGATCCAGGGTGACGTAGACGCGGAAGACTCGGTCGCGGTCAGCGGCGGATCACGAGCCGGCCGGGGTGATACTGTCATCGCCCGCCGGAATGACCGCGCCGTCGTGGACAGCAGCGGAGACTTCATCCGGAACGGAACCATGCTCGACGTCGTACGTGCGGACAAGCGCGACGGCTCTCTCACCGCCGTTCGCCGGGACACGGGTGCGACACTCTACTTGAACCGCGATTACGTTGGTACCTCAGTCGAGCTGGGATATGCGACAACTGCCCACCGTTCGCAGGGGCTCACCGTGGATACCGGACACACCGTCGTCACGCAGGGGCGTCTCACACGAGAGCTGCTGTATGTGAGCATGACCCGCGGACGCACCGGGAATCACGCCTACGTCAGCGAGACCGACCCCGCGGATGACGAGCCCCTGGATCCGGCTCTGCAGCCGTCCTGGCAACAGATCCTAGGCGAGGTCCTTGCTGCCGAAGGCGCAGAAAGGACGGCGCACGAAGTCCGCGACTCGGAGAAGTTGAAAGCAGATAGCTTAGAGCGCCTAAGTGCAGAGTACGATTACCTCGCACAAATTGCAGCCGCTGAGGACCTGGCGGCACTCCTCGAGCGACACTCCCCCGGGCTAGCGTCACACCTGCAGCGCTCAGCTGCTTGGGGCACAACGGTTACAGCATGGCGTCGCTCCGTTGATGTTAGTCGGCCAAGTGCCGAGCGCGTCGTGACGAGCGCCCTCACCACCACCGACTCCGCCAAAGACGTGGCTGCCGTCATACACGCCAGGTTCCAGGAATTCTTGGCCGGGATGCCGGCCGTTGAAAACGATCCATTGGCACCGGTGAACTCCTCAAGGCGCGAGCTGACTGACTTGCTCCAGCAGGTGCAGGCCCGGATGAGGAGCAGGATGGACGACGTCGTCAGAGAGGCAGTCATGTGCGACACCGAATGGAAGCGGAACCTTCTAGAGCGCATGGGGCCGGACATCGATCACGAGGCCGCACACAACGCGATACGCCAGACAGCGATTTATCGGGACCGCTGGGGCCTTAACGATTCGCCGCTGCCGCTGGGACCCGGACCGGCAAGCTTCGAGTGGGAGCAATCGGAACAATATGCACGCATTGGCCGGATCATCAGTGAAGACTTTAACCCACCAGCCAGACGTGGTGAGGCCCCGGCATGCGCCTATGCACCGGTTAATTTGGAGGACCGCCTTATCAATGTCGGATGGCAACTCTAGACTGGGCGCGAAGGAACCCATGATTGCGAACCCAGTCCTGAAGCCGAAGCTTGCGACACCCGCACTGGTCCTGCCCAGTGTGGCCATACTCGTCGGCCTAGCTTGTCTTGCAGCGGCCGTTGCAGCGAACATGCAACCGTCGTGGGTATTACTGGTGCTGGGAGCTGCGTTCCTTCTCACTGCCACCACTGTGAGTCAAATCTGGTTGACCCGGGTACGCCATCTCCATACTTGGATGGAGAAGGCAAAGGAACAGTGGAAGAACTTTGATGAGGCAAAGCGCATTCACGGCACGACGGCAGAGATCTCCGTTTTAAGCGTTGACGCTCTTGAGCCCACAGGATCGTGGATCACCATCAAGTGGAATCGCTTTGACCACATCCAGGCAGCCTGGCTCGAGGCACTAAGTGAACCCATTTGGCCAGGCTCCGTGCTACTAATATCGCCGGATGCTGCCCAAATCATGCCGGGTGCACCGTGGCCCGCGACGTACTATGTAGTTGCTTCAGATTGTCTTGCATGGGCTCCGGAGGCGGCCAGAGAATCGTTGGCAGATACCCGATATCACGCTTCTGATCGACTCCGGCTTCCCAGGCTCTAAGGCTTCTGATTTCCTGACCGTCTGTAAGCTATCGGCTATCGTAGCCTTCGGGGCCCTTTGGGACATTCCCGATCTATGCGCACCATATCTAAAAAGAAATAGCCCCGTCACGATTGAAGTGACGGGGCTATTTCTTTTTGATCTAAAGAGACAACAGCGCCATTCTAAGCCACGGCATATTCAGAGGCAGCGGCAGCAGACATGATGTCAGATCCAGAACAATGATATGTGCGACCCGGGTTTATCCGCATCATTTCGAACCAATCGCGAACGGTCATTCCACCCACAACGTCAGCGACGTCATGAGAGGCATCGGAGGACGAATCTTCGTGGGTTACATAAACCACATGAACGCGACCGTCGAATGCTGTTGCCAGCACTATTCGAGAGGCTTTGACACGCTCCATCCGGTGAATAGCAATAATGGCAGACTCATCGGAGCCTGTAACGACCATCGGAATTTCCCCGTCCTGGTCAAGAACATTCTGCGCTTCCATATCTCTATGGAATTGGGGGTTCAGCATAAGCATAGAGACACGGCGTGCCGCATCAGCGCGGGATGAATTCATACCTTCCTGCTCCATTCAGTGATCCACTCCTCGTAGCGCGGGTAGATGTTCGCTGTAGCACTTCCGTAGGCTCTCATTACATCATCAGGCGAGTCCAAGGGGTACTTTTCGACGACTTTTGTCTCCGACACTCGGAGGTGGTGCCAGTGGTGGACGTGGTAGTTGGCATGCGACGAGCAGGCCCGTATGACATCGACGTCCTGCTTTCGGACCGATGAGTAGGTCATTAGGCCGATGCTGAAGCCGACCGGTTTATCTGCGCAGAAGGACGTACGAGTAATACCCCGAACGCGGTCTGCGTCATCGACGAACATCTTCACAGCCGGCGGCTTGTAACAGTCAGCGCATTCCTTGACGCCGTCGTCATGGACGCGAAACTGCCCACGCGTCACCTTGTCATGCTTTGCCAAACCAACTTCCCCCGCGATCCCCTGCACCCCAAGTGCAACTGCACAATTACTAAACTCTAGACCAACGCACCAAATCCTTCCCGCATGATATAGAAGGCATCTGAGCACGGCCCCGAAAGCCAGCCTTCTAGAACATGCTTGAAGTCGACGTCCTCTGGGGCCCGCTTATAGGCGGCGGACCGCCTCATGGGTGGGTGAGAGTCCGCAGATCCAAGGTTCCGCTGCCGCGTGGGTGGTGTTAACGCGTGGGTGGTGTTAAAAGGAGAGTCGGAAGGCAGCCAAGCTTGCCTTCCGACTCTTCCCTCCAGTCAGGCCACGAAATATCACGGCCCAATTCAGCGCCTAGAAGCTGATCTGATTCCCCGCCGCTTGGCCTCTGTGCGGCAAGAACACCGGACCCTTCAGTGAGACGTTGTAGGCCGGTACCTCAGGTTCTACCGGGGCCGCCTCGCGTCCGGCCTGAACCTGAGGGGCGGGCGCCGTCACTGCAGCATGCGACGACCGCTGGTACGCCGCGGTGCCGAAACGCAGATCCGGACCGATGGTGTCGGCCACGATACGGCGGGCTTCGCGGCGTTCGCCGTCCTTCTCGTAGGAGCGGAACTCCAGCTCACCTGCCACTGTGACCGGGTCACCCTTCTTCAGCGAGGTCGCAGCGTTCTCCGCCAGCGCCCGGAACGCCGACACATTGTGGAAGACGGGTTCACCGTCCTGCCAGGTGCCGTCCGCGCCCTGGACTCGCTGGTTGACGGCGACGCGCAGCTTGGCGTGAGCCACACCGCTTTCGCCTACGCTCAATTCAGGGTCGGCAACGAGGTTGCCCGCAATATTGATCGGGATCTTGGTACTCATTTCCTTGTCCTTCCACGAGCCGGTGGGACTTTCCCGCCGGACAGATAGATGCCGTCGAACTTAAGGGCCTGCCATCACCGGCCCGTCCGGGGTCGCGGGTCCTCCCAACCCGACGTATGCCGCCGTTGGACTCAACCGAGGATCCGCGTCGATGGCCGTGATCTTCCCGCCGAACCCCGGCGGGTGGGCGATTTCGAGAATTCCTTTGCTGGCGGCAGTGACACGGCCCAGCACCGATTTTGCGATGTCCACGCGTGAAACCGGACGCTTGCCGGCCCCTTCTTGGGACATCACATCCCGTTCCGCATCGAGGACGGCGTCAGCCCAACCGGCCAGATATGTTGCAGATTGGGGGCCGCGGTCGATCCCGTGTGCCTTCAGCACTGTATAGGCCACGGATTCAGCCTCTACCTCAGCCAGCCCGCGGTGGTCGGCGCTGCTGCCGTAGAGTCGCCCCAGCCCGTCATCTGGTCCGTGGAGGAGCACATGTCCGATCTCGTGTGCGAGGACTGCTGTTCGCTCTTCAGGGCTGAGCCAGGCACCAACCTGGACCCGGTGCTCGGCGAAATCCGTAAAGCCACTCGTTAGCCCGTACTGCGCCGCGGTGACATCAACCTTGAAACCGTGGCTGCTCGCCACAGTCTGGAGCGAGCTCCACAGCTCAGCAGCGTCTACCACCGAATCAGCACCGCCGCGTGGCACCAGCAGCGGGTCTCCCTCTGTCTGGGAGACATCGAAGACAGCCTGGCCCCGCCAGCCGGTGATGAGAGTCTTCTTGCCCTGGTCGACGGCGCCCTGGGGCAGCTGCCCGCCCGCAGGGATGCGCTGCAGGGTCCCGTCGGGCAGGGTCACCTGCTGGACTCGGGCGGTGCGAGGCGCGATCACCCAGAGCGCGTGTTCCCCCCTGGACACGGTCCGTCCGTGGCGGGCCCATTCCTTGTACCCGGCGACCAGGGTCGGTTCCTCGGTGCCGCGTTGGGCCATCTGCATCATGAGCAGGGCAACATTGCCGCCCGAGTACCGCCAGAGCGTTGCTGAGGCGTCGAGCAGGACCTGCCAGTGCGAGGGGGACTCCACAGCCTTCTCCAGGATTCTGTGGAGCCCTTCGGTCAAAGTGAAGATGCGCTCTTCCGGCGTCATCCGCGCACCGGATTCGCTGGTGACTGGCTGCACATCTGCCGCCATGTCACTCCATGCGTTATCTGGTTCAGGGGCCATGACAGCCGCCTTCCGTGCTTCTTGGGTTCCGCCGGGGCGATCCGGCGGATATCTATTCATGTCCTCAGTGCCGGCAACGGCCTGACTTTAGAACTCGACCCCGAGCTGATGGGGAGCGGTCTGCCACTCGATGAATTCTGGTGCGTCCGTGGGCAAAGTTCTCGGCGTTGGGTCCTTGTGGGCCTGCAAGCCGACACAGCCAGCTGTCCTTGTATGTGACCGTAGACGTTCGACAGCGTGAGGCAGCCGTTCGTGGAAGGCCAGGGGTCCGAACCCAGAATCGTCGCCGCCGTAAGAGGCCAGTTCCGCCCGTTGTAGTGCGTAGAGCTCGGCAACGATCTCGGAGTGACGCCACCAGCAATCCGGAACCACGGATGTTGTCAGCTGATAGGTGCCCACGAGCCACCGGACCCAGGCCGCCAGAGCAGCCCACGCGTTCGGGGAATGCTCTGCGGTCAGCTCCCGCCAGCGATGCGTTACGCCGGCTGGCCGGCTGGGCGGCCGGAACGCGGAGCGGAAGAGCTCCGCCGTCAGTTCATCGTCTTCCGCTCCGGCTGATGGGATCTCAAAGCGTTCGACGTCGTCACGGCTGGTCATCGCTCACCTCACCTGTTGCTTGTTGTCGCATAACATGGCCGTCCGCCAGGGCCTGTTCGACCTCCCGTTTAGACCGCCCAAGCTCGGCCGCGTCTTTTCGCTTGTGCCATTCGCGCAGGTCGAGGAGGATTGGGCGGCTGCGCCGCCCTAGCATCAGGGCGGTGCCTGCTGGCAGACGCCGGATCTCGTGGAGCGGCAGGACCGGGCTTTCTCGTATTTGTTCGCCGGTCTGACGCCCCTGCGCGGACCAGGACCGAGTGTTGAGCGTGATGCTCCGCTCCCCCAGGAGCCCGGCCAGCGAGCGCAAATCACGTTCGTCGGAGCCGCCGCCGAAAATCACCTTGATGATTGCTGAGTCCCAGATCGTAGCTGCCTCGTCGACGGACCAGCCGGTGCGCGCCTGCGAGAGGGACTGCAGGACAACAAGAGTGGAGATGCCGATACCACCGCCGTCGGAGAGAACAATGGGAAGCCCCGGCCATGGGGCCAGGTTGGCGATCTCGTCCAGGATCAGGGACAAGGGCGGGTCCAACCTGCCGCCTGGAGCAACAAACGCCATCTCACGGGCGGCGTTGTCGATGTCGTCAATCAAAGCCGACAGATAAGGCCCAGCCGCAGCGGCGCCTGCCCGGGTGCCGATCAGATAAAGTGTGCCGCAGTCCCGGATGAACCTCTTGGGATCAAATTCCTCGGATTCATCCTGGGGATCTAAGGCGGAAAGCACCTTCGGCGAGGACAGCGGGGCCACGGCAGCCGAGACACCAATCCACGAGTTGGAGGTATTTCTTGGATCGTCCTCCAGGATGCCCATCAAATCCGCCTGCCATCCCAAAGCTGCTTCCTTTCGGCTAAGGATTTCGAGCGCCTCTCGCGCCAAGACAGGGCTGGACGACCAGCGGCGAAACGCGCGGACTCCTTCACCAGACAAGGCAGCGGCGTGGAGAAGGCACTGCAGGATGATCAAAGAGCGCTTTTGCCACGCGGCGTTTTCACCCTTCATCTCGGTGTCCGCGGTGATAACCAGCGCGCGGCGGGTCGCGATGTCGGGGTTTTCACATCCGCGCACCGGTGACCAGCGGAGGGTGGACGGCAATCCGGACATTCCTTGTGGATCGAACACAGTGACCGGCCGGCCGCCGCCAGTAGCACGGGCTTTCATGGTGACGGCCAGGTTGTCAGCCCGTGTGGAGGTCGTCACCACAGCGCCCGGCGCATCGAGGATGGCGTTGATGACTACGTAAAGGCCCTTGCCTGAGCGAGGAGCACCCTGGATGACCATCGACTCTTCCGTGGAGACATGGATCGTGACGCCACGGGAACGGCCCAGCGTCCAAGCCACATCCTGGATCCGGGGCTTGGTCAGTCCGGGCCTAGTCACCTTCCCTCGTCTTCGGACAGCCCTGCTTCCAAAATCCTGCTGAATCTCAGCCCGCCGGGCGATGCCCTCGCGGTTCAGGATGTCCTGCCGCAACCATGCGCCGGATTGCTTCCATCTCCGCCAGAGCAAGACAGACCCGGCTGCGAGCGCAGCCAGTATCAGCAGCACGGGACCAACGACCCACCAGACGTCGTTTGTTCCGACGTCGCACTTCTGTGGTTCCCGAACGATCCAATCGATTCGGCCAGCGAAGAGCCCGACGGCGGCTGCAGGGTTGAATGGCGACGGTGTACTGCTGCCACAGTGCCAAGTCACGAGAAGATTTGCAGCCGCCTGAACCAGAAAGCAGAGGCAAATATAACCGGCGGTCGCTACAAGGCCAGCAGTGACCAAGGGGTTTTCGGTACCTCGACGGGAAGTCATGGGTTGCCTCAGATCATTCGGGCATCGGTGCCGAAGACTTCCAACTCATCGGTCGTCACGCGGTTCGCCACGATGAAGGACCGGTTGCCAACTTTCCAGAGTCCAACGCCCTTCGGGAGGTTCTCGACGTGCTCGCACTCGGCCTCCGACAGACCGAGTGCTTCCTTAGTCAGGCGCATGGCGTCGTGCTTCTGCCGGTAGATGATCCTGGTATCAGCTTCGGTGAGCAGGCCAAGGGCTTTTTGCCGATGGCCGCTGGTGCTGTCGCCGATTTCGTTCAGGTCAGCCACCTTGTGCATGATGAGCAGGTTCGCGATCCCGTATGTACGCGCCAGCCGCCACTGTTCACTCATTTTGGCGAGCATGTATGGGTCGGCCAGCATGCGCCAGCCTTCGTCGTATACGACAAGCCGTTTGCCGCCGTCGGGATTGGTGACGGCCGCCTCCAGCCAGGTAGCTCCGCACGCGGCTGCGAGCGCCAGCGCTTGTTCGGAGGCACCGATTAGTGCTGAAGTGTCCATGACCATCATGGGTGCGTCGGCGTCGAAGGCAACGGTGGAGGGAGCATCGAACATGCCTTCCAAATCGCCAGAGACTGTGCGCCGCAGCGAGTGGCTGACTGCCAGGCCGCCATCCTTGCCAACCAGCCCAATCGTTTCCTTGGAGGGATTAAGCAGGTGATCCAGGACCATCGGCAATGTGGGATTCGAGTTCTCTGCGACCGTCTCGGTCAGCGCCATGTCCAAGGCGGTATGCTCCACGGGGCGCAGGGGCGTACCCTGCCGCATTAGGGAGACCAACGCCACCAGAAGGTAACGACGGCGTTGACGAACCACTGCCTGCCACTGTGCCTCGGTCAGGGCACTGGACCGCGGTCCGGCGTCGAGTGGGTTAACACGCGCTGGGCGACCGGGGCCGACAGAAATGACCTTGCCGCCAACCGCGTTGGCGACGGCGACCCATTCACCTTTGGGATCGGAAGCAACGGCGGCCTTCCGCCCAAGCGTTATCGACCTGGCCACCAGGGATTTTCCGCACATGGACTTCCCGGTCCCCACCGTGCCGATGACAACGATGGACGGGCCACTGATGACGCCTTTGTCGTAAAGGATCCATGGGTCGTAGGAGAAAGCCCCCGAACCGAAGACGTCTGTGCCGATGTAGGTTCCTTCGTGGCCCAGTCCGGACTCCGTGATGAACGGGTAGGCTGCCGCAAAAGTCATGGTGGATGCGCGGTGTGGTGCCGGGCGCAGGCGGTGCGGACCCCGCAGGGAGTTCCGTTCCCGGCTCCCCCAGTCGCCGCCGCGCTCGCTGTCATCCAGCCGGGCGCCGAACTTCTCCCCCAAGGTCCTAAACAGGGCGGAGCGGTTTTCGGCGTGCGCCTCGAGCCGGGGTCGTTCCTTCGGTCCTCTTCGCTTGGTGCCTGAAGGCAGGTACTGAACGGCATGCATGGAGCGCCTCATCGCAGCCCCCTTCCGAACGGGAGAGCCCCTGCCACGAACGCCGCCCATTGTTGGCCGGCCAGTAGGCGCAATTCGACAAAGGCGCCCGCCGCGGCCGACTCCAGCTCTTGACGGTGGCGGGCAAGATCTTCAAGGGTTGTCCCAGTGATCGTCACGTACGCAGCAGGCCGAACATCGCCGTGGCCGGCGATGATCTCTTCCTCCCGCTGTGCGACTTCTTCTTCCTCAGCCTTTTGCTCGCGGGTAAGAGGCCTGTCGAAGCGCGTGTTGATCCGTCGCCGGGTCTCATGGGCTTCCTGGGCAGAGCGGATGTCTCGGAGTGCTTCAGTAGTCGGCACGGCGCGAATTACCTCAGTCACCGTATGGCGGAACTCACCGACGTAAATAAGCGGGTGAAGAAAGCCCGGAAAAACCTTCTGCCGCGGCCATTCGGCGATCCAGAACGTTTGATGGAAGCCGGTATCGGTCCGCACGTAGGTCCAGTGCTCCTCAACCGCCATGGGCGCCGCGAGGACGGTGGGAGCCAGGGAATCTGGCTCACTGTCGTGCCCTGTCAGTGTTGCGGCGACGACCGGGTGCTTGTCAGCCTTCGCTACAGCTGCAGGATCGAAGGCAGCACGAACGACGTCGAGAATGCTGCCCTCGGGCAGCCACTCTTCGACGCTGACGCTATGCGTTCCCAGGGCCGTGGTGATCGCCTCGACCTCTAGACGCAGCACCCGTTCGAGACCGACGAGCCCTCCTCCCGCCTCCCTGATCCGGCGTCGGGCCTTGGAAGTGTCCAGAACGATGGCGAGCAATAGTTCGTGACTCATCGCAGAGCCGGCCGCAGCGATCAGATCCTCGTACGAGCGTTCACCCCATGTGAGTTCTTCGGTATTGTCGGGTTGCCGCCCGACGGCGTGCTCATAAAAGTCGCGCAGGGCGGTGGCGGGATATGGGACCGTGCAGTCCTGGACGGCAATTCTGGCCACGCTGCTCCGCTGGGCGAGCCCTGCCTGCACTCTGGACCACGCCTGCACCGCCCAGGCTTTATCTTCGCCGTCCATCAGCGCGAATGACTTGGTGCTACAGCGCAGCACAGCTATTGCCTCCCCGCCACGGGAGTCCCAGATAAACGATTCCCCTCTGGAAGTGCGGCGCAGCTCCAGGTTCCCCAATCCACCGGGAAGCGCCAGCCGCCCAGCCAGGACAGGTCGCTCCGGCCGAAGTAGGAAGCGTGTCTGCTTGAGGGCAACCCTGTAAAAGAACAGCACGCCATGGCTGACCCACACCGGGTAGGGAATCCTTGAGTACTGCAGGAGTCCAAGAAGTATGAGGGCCAGCCACAACGGTCCCGAGCTGAATATGCCTACGGGTCCGTGGACTGCCGAAGCCACGCTGGCCACGAGAACACCGGCCGCGAGCAGGAGCAGTTGGTACCACTTCAGACCCATGAATAGCCCGCGTCGCTCGTACCGGGGGAATTTGACGGCCTCGAGGGCCCGTGAGTTTTCAGGCATGGTCATCCCTGTCAATCGGAGGCTTGGCGGTGGTTTGGGGACGAAGAGGAGCGGACGGTGCAGTCACCGTTGGGGAAACAGCGCTGGCGGCCGACGGCGTCGGCGTCGGATGTGACTCGCTGCGCTCGCCTTTTCGAGCAGTTGGCGAGCTGCCCAGCAACGGTCCTGGGGTTACCTCAGAAGACTCCCTCACGTCACTTCGGGCTCGCGGAAGCGGCGCCCCCTGAGGCGGCGTACCGCCGTCGAGCATTAAGGCAGTCGCGTTCCCGCCGGAAGCCCCCGTCGGCGAAGAGCCCGTTATTTGACCCGGCAACGGCACTCTTGGCGGCAGAGCGCGCGTGGGGAACTGTGTCTTGCTCGACTGGATCGGGCGACTCATGGCAGAGCGGCTGGCCAATGCCGCGAGGGTGAAGCGGCCGCCGGTCTGTCGGCTGATCTGCCGGGCGGCAAAACCGGAACTCCGGGAAAGTACGTGGCCGCCGCCAGCTGTTTGTGCGGCGGCGGCCAGCTCACCGCCGGCGAAACTAACTAGGCGCAAGGCCATCAGCGGTGCGCCGCAGGCCAAGGCCATGCCTACGACACCAGCGCTAAGTCCGGCGAATGACTTCGACTCGGCGAAGAGCTTGATGGCCACGGCCAACACGGTTGCGGCGAGAGGCTTGGCTATGAGCAGGGCGACGACGATCTCGCCCCACCTTCGTGCCCATGAATGCGTCTTCTCCCAGGGCATGAGCATGAGAGCGACAGGGGCTACGGCCGCGAGCAGGATGAGCGCGAAGGACCGAAAGATCATCGAGCACATCAGGATGAACGCGAGAATCCAGACGACGATGACGGCCATAGCCGTGACGACGGCTGCTCCCCCAGCGCCGCCACTCGATCCGGGGGCCAACGAGACGACGTTCCAGTCCCTCCCAGAGTCTTTGGGTGCTTTCTCGAAGCCGAACAGCCGCATAAACAGGACATAGGGATCCGTATCCAGGGTGTCCAAGAGCGCGGTGGCGGCGTCATCACCGACCTTGGTGAGCTGGCGAACCAGGTAAACAGCACCGGCGACCATGGGAACGGCGACGGCACCACCAACCAAAGCCCGCACCAAACGGCGCGGCTGCTGGCTGATCAGGCCCGACAATAGCTGGAGGATCATGGCAATGACGAGCGGTGTCATCATGACGACGACCCAACAGTTCGTCAGTCCCACCACGGAATCCCACTGGGAATCATCGACGTCCGAGACACCAAATGCACCAGTGATGAAGGACCAGATCCACGAAGCGACGTTCTCGAGAACGCTCGCAAAGAACGAGGTGATGGAGCTCTGGACACCGTCGTTCGCTTGGGAGACGAGACCACAGCCGGGCGGCCACCATCCATTCAGATCACACTGAACCGGCATTATCGATGCGACCTAGAACCCGAGCGGGAACGCCGTCTGGGACCACAGGATGTAGCCGTTGATGCCGCCCAGAATGGCAGCCACAGGTCCGGTCCAGAGCAAGATCATGCCGCCGCCTGACGCCAATCGCGAGGACTGGCTCAGCTTGCCCGCCAGGAGCATCGCGGCTCCGATTATCGCCACGATGGCGATCACTATGAAGGCGCCGACCAGGATGCCGCCACCGATCTGTTTGAGCGAATCAAGAAATGGGAAATCTGCGTTTGGGGTGATGCCAGGATCCACCGCTGCGAGAAACATCGGGCACTCCGTCTGTCGTTTTCCATGGGAATGAGCAGATTGGCTCACGAGTTCATGGAGGCGGTGACAGTGGGCTACATGACTAGTCGTAATTTCTGCAGATCTAGACCTAACGGTCTCTCCCAGCACTGACCCTGCAACCTCGGACGGGCCGCAAGCTGACCGTGTTCGAATATATGTTCTAAGATTGGTCTTGTGATCAAGAGTGGTTCCCCTGACGACATCGAGCGGATGATGGCCCGCTTGGACGCCAACAAGAGCCGGCCGATTGATGACCCTGCTCCGGTCAGAGACTTCCCCAAGTATGGCCGCCCGCTGGTCTATGTGAGCGGCATCTACGGTAAGGCTGTGGCGTGGACGCACACCTATGGCCTGATCGAGTGGCTGGATCCGTCCGGCAAGTACCACATGGGCTGGGCGCACTCGTCGAGCATCAAGAGGGTCACTCCTGAGGAGTGGAAAGGTAAGAGCGGCCTGTAGCGGCTACCCCTTCAGATCACGCAAGTGCACGAGAGCAAAAGGAGTGTCCCAATCGGGCTCGGGACTTCCAGGCGTCATTTTCTCCTCTGGCAGTCAAACGCCCTTGCCAATACTGGTCACTCCGCCCTTATCGGAGTCCGGAAAGATCAGTCATCGAATGGCAGTCCCGGGTGCGCAACACACCAACTCCCCGGTGTCCAGCTCTGGCTGTAGATGCCATCCAGTTCTGATACACCGACGTTGCTCGCACCGTCCCGATCCAAGACGGCGTGTATCTTGAGCGGCGATATCGAATGCAACACTTCAAGCGCAATATCTAGTTCCAGTGCGTCCGCCTGCACGAGTGACTGGGTCTGCTGGGGCGTGAGGCCGCGGACGTTCAACTGAAGCGGGACAGCCCGAGGCCCGGTCAGGGTGACGCCATCGCTGGGTCGCTGATAGCCAAAGGTTTGTGTACCTGTGGGGACAGTCGCATGCTCGCTCGGCGGTTTGATGTCCAAGTCGTACTTCTCGCCCTCAATTGTGACCTTTCCCCGCATTCCGTGTGCGGGGAGCGTGACGATGTCATGGCCGTTGTGCTCCACGTAGATCTTGATCTGGCCTGAGCACGTCAACTCTTCAGTGCTCTTACCAAGCTGTGCTGGAGGGAAGTACTCGCCATGAAGTCGTGCTTCCAAAACAACGATTTGCGGTAGACGAACCGCCGGGATCAGCAGGCGTAGTAGCTCGTCACGTCGCGCAGTCCTTGTACCCGTGCCTTCCCGCATCGGAACTTCCAAGCTTGGGTTTGGGCTGCCGGTCTTCACTACGTACGGGGCACGATCTGATGCAAATGCGACGGCAACAACGTGCTCACCATCTTCACCGACGGGGACCGAGATATGACGGACCATTTCCGGAGGAATCTGGTCGAACTTGGGCGTGATCTGCGACCACCAGTCGTGAATGTCGGTCCCCGAAACGTCGTGAATTTGTGCAGTGTTTTCATCGATGCCGATGATGTAGACTACCGGATCTCCTCCAGCACGGTTGAGGCTTCCGGCTAACTGCCGCGCCTTACTATCCTGCGGCCAGGTGCGCTTGCACTCGATGTGATCGTTTTCAACCTGTTGGCCAGCCCGGATTCGATCTACGGCGGAGATTACTCTGGCTTCAAGGTCAATTGCGCGCATGTACCAACGCTACCGAACAGCGCCGACGATTTCGGTCCTAGCGCTGACCGTGCACTAGTGATTCCTTGGTATTTTGACGACTCATCCAGAAACAGAATGCCGGGGTGCGCCCAGGGGCGACGCAGGCCCGATGCGAGACAGGGCCGATAGCAGCGGACCGCGTCCTCGCGTGGAGTTGATTTCCGCAGGACAGTCACGTCAGCAGATCAAAGTACGCCGTATCCGAATTCCAGGTGATCGGGTGCAGCAACGTGCCGACCGCAGGATTGAGCGCGCTGTACATCTTGCCGTCGCCGGCGTAAATACCTACGTGTCCCCAGTTGGTCGGCCCCTGCGCATTCTGGACCACTAGGTCTCCCGGCTGCGGCGCGCGAGTCCTTACGCCCACCCTCCACTGCTCCACGCGTGGCAGATTGATTCCTGCCTGGCGATATATCCACTGGACATAGCCTGAGCAGTCCCACGCCTTGAACGCTGTGCCGCCCCACACGTATTTGCCGCCCACACCTTCTCGTGTGAACCGCAGAATATCCTTTCGGATCTGGCTGAGATTCGTGTGCTGGAGTTTTGGCTGTGGCGCGCTCGCCGTTTCGATGCAGGTAGTTACGGCAGCACCGCCGTCGAGTGCATCTACTATGGCGGATGCCTCGGGCTCCCATCGGGCATATAGTTCTGGAAACGCCGACACTTGGACGGCCTGTGCAGCCTGCCCTTTGCTCATGGAATGCCAGCCCGGGATGTCCAGCAACCCGCGAGGGCTGCCGTGATTTGGTCCGCTTGGACCGCCATAGAACGCTCGGACGTTATACGCGGGATCCATCAGCTGCTCGATAGTTCCCCAGCCGGCCGCCGGACGTTGTTGGGCGGTGCCAAGAGAATCATGGTCGCTGCCGACGCCGTCATGTGGGAATCGTAGCGAGGCAGGAACGTTCGAGTTCGCCAGCACTCTGAGACTGGATTCCTGCAAAGCCATCATGATCGCGATGATCTGGCCATCGCGAGGTACGCTCAATTGTTTTCCGACTGAGATGTACTGCCCTGCAACGACAGATTGCCGGGCAGACAGACTCGCTGGACCTTGGCTGTCAGAATCAACGCTCAGTGGATCGGTCCCCGGCCCGTCGGAAGGACATATAGGCGAGTCGCCCCCAGGAATGATCCCGAGCGCTGCCACGCAGGCGGAAAATGCCAGAGCACCAGCCACAACCAGCCCTGTGGCAGCTGCCGCCGACGCCCGAAAAATCAGACGGCGCTTGGCCAGGGCCGCAACAATGGCAGGTGCCGCCATCAGTAGACGATCCTATTTGCCGCAGCGTAGAACCCGACCATAACGCAATGATCCTGAGGGGCTGTGTCGGCCGGCGGACAGTTCATCATGACGCTCACGGGCGCTGTGTAAATGTTCCGGGAAGAGCTCGTTTGGTCCAGAACGCGAAGGGAGACAGTGCACACGTGTAGTCCCGCCCAGGGCGCCGGCCGCTCCCGCACCTTCGCCAACTCGAAGTCGCACCGCAGCGATTGGACCGCCGCGGTTCGGTGGGCCTGCTGTCCGACAAGGGAAGCATAAGTGCCGGCGTTTATCCCCGTGGCTTCGAACTCTTGCACCAACACCGTAAGAGGATTGGATCCGTCCGGCAGCACATTCCACCAGTTGCGAAGCTGTGAGTAGACGTCTGAGTACGAGGAGGTGCGGGTGTCCCACGTGTAGATCGTCTTGGCTGCCGCGGAGGCGAGCTTGCGATAGTCGGTGGTCCGGGGTGAGGCTGACATATCGCTGCCTTTGATGGTGGGAGTCGACGACGGAGCTACCGCCGTCGTCGCGCTCGAGGTGCTCGTCGCGACGTCTGGAGCCAACTCCGTCGGCCGTTGCGGATCCGGTTCCGCGACAGGCATTTGTGTAGGACCCGATAGGACGAAGACGACCGTGGCTAAGGCCGCCAGGACGATGACGATGAACCACCACCGACGCCTGCTGCTAGAACCAGAGAACGAGTAAAGTCGCGGCAACCACATATCAGCCTCCTCACCTGCTCATCGCAAGATGACTGGCCACCGACATGATCAGCGCACGCGTTGCATGCCAGCACGAATAATCCGCCACGAGGCTTGATACAGCCGTCGGGCGAATCCGATTTGAACGGCCACATACCGTTCGGTCACGTCAAGCTCTGTGGCCAATGCTGCCAATGCCCGGGCCCGTTCTGGCCCTCGGAGTCCTGGACGAACAATGGTGGCGGCAGTTCGTCGAAGCACAGGGGTTGGCAGGCATGCTGCGGCCTGCTCGCACACGTCGCTGATGGTGAAGACGGCCGTTTGTTCAACCTCCAGTGCGTGCTCGACGGTCCTCGCCGTCTGACGGACCACCGTCACTGCACGCCACCGGCGGCGGTCCTGGTTCGACGGTAGACCATACTGACGAGGTCCAGCGAGACTACCCACGGCAAGTTCCCACACTCCCGGAGGAACGCTCGAACGCGTCAGCTCGATGATCGTCCGAGCCCAGTCCTGATCAACATATTTCTCTGCACTTCGGTCCCTGCCCCGGTCAAAACCGAGAAAGGCCGCAGCAGCCACCGACGCCGACCCATCAGCGCCGTCAGGTTCCATGAGGAGAGGAAGCGTTTGATGGGTCAGTTCGCGGCGGACGTACGCGGCGCACACATTGCAACAAACGCCCTGCACCCAGGCGGCGAATGGAACGCCGGGAAGCTGGCGGTATCGGCCCCGCGTTACTCCGTCCCACACGGCGACTCGAATGTCTTGCAATACGTCGTCAGCGTCGGACGCCCTGCCAATGCGAGAGAGGTGCGACATCACGTATCCGCGTACGCTGTCGACTGCGACCATGATCTGATCCACTGGAACTGCGAGCGCGTCGGGCTCCGGAGCCCTGCGCAGGGAGACATCAACGTAAATCTTGGTTGCTTGTTCGTTCTGGGCTTGATCTGCCCTGGTTTCGACTCTCATGGTCTTCACCGCTTCGAGTAGACAATCCAATGAGTCCGGCGCAATTATCAAGTCAGGCGCCTCGGGTGCGGCGGTCAAGAACCAAGGCCAACCACAACTACGAAAAGACTATGGAAACTATTGTCAAAGATACTTAAAGTAACGTCAAGACTCCGAGACTTACTTTTTGTGCGGCCTTCGATAAGAATGGTCGTATGCCTAGGATTACCCAGCCGCACGACGAAGCATGGTCTGCCGACGTCGAGGCTGCTGTGGCAACGTTCGGCAACAGGGCTCGCAACGAAATACTCCGCTACCTTTCCGCCCACGGCCCCGCCACCCGAGGTGACATTGTGGCGTCAGTCAGTGCTGGCGAACCCAGCGTTGCGAAGCATTTGCTTGCGCTGGAGGAGTCCGGTGCCGTCGTCGTTGATGTGGAACCAGGCCGGCGGCATGGCCGCTCACCACGGTATTCAACAAATCCCGCACGAATCAGGGAACTGTTGGCTGCCCATCTTGAGTATCTTCTGGAGGACTAGCGGCCGCCTGCTCACCTTCGGGATGCCGCCCAATGTCTCTATTCAAGTACTCAGAGATGGCCCTCAAAGTCTCGGGTGATACGTCCCCCAAGGTTCGGGCGGCGAAGGACTTTACGCGGGCCGCCCGGAGCGATTTAACAAATTCAAGCTGCGAGTCGATGCGCTCGGGCAGTTCAGTATCGTCGTCGATCAGATACGAGGGATTGACCTTGAAAATGCTGCATAGCCCGGAGAGCAGAACCGGGTCGCTAACCAGACGGCCAGTCCCCTCTTTCATATAGAACCACCGCGCTCGGGAGAGCTTGATCCCCCTAGCCGCAAGCTCGGCCTGAACTTCCCTAAACGTCACCGGCTTCCCCCGCTCGGCGACCGCCGCGTCCAGCAAAAGGTTTAGCCGCCGCGCCAGCTGAGCTTGAGGGGACAACGCATCGCCGCGCCCAGACTCGGCACCCCGCATTGCCCACACTCCTCGTTCAGCGGACGGGGGCCAGTTGGCTTGGTCAAGGCCTGAGACTCCCCTCCGCCCCAGTATTCCCTGAGTCGTTTGACTCGGCAATCAACTGCTCGATCCGCCCGTCGAGGTAAGAGATCAACACGAGACCAGACGATGGCCGCAAGGGTAAGCCCCGAATCTCTGGAGAAGCCAGATCCTGCCACATCCTGAGAACAGCCTGCGGCAACACCCCATGGGCATCCAGATGGAAGCAGACCTCCGTCAGCACGTCTTTCAGCGCACGCAGAAGCTCCGTTTGTTCTTCCTTTGAGTCGCAGCCCCAGTAGCGCTCGGCACGGACTATTGCTGCCGCCTCCAGGAAGGCCTTTATCTGTGGATGGTCATCCATGACATCCTCCTTGCTCGGAAGGCACCATCAGCCCATCAGCTGGCGGTTCCGATGCATCATTTCCCCGGCGAGCCTCTTCCAACATGATCAGGGCGAGAGTAACCTGCTGCTGTAGACCCGTCTACGGCAGCAGGTCTCACATACTTCTTGGGTTGTGGTCTCTCCATGTCGAACATCCTGATGAACCGAACGCGAAGCCAAATCATCCGCTTCCTTCTGAGGAACGGCCCGTCGACCTGTGGCCAAATCGGAACGGGACTCCGCGCTTCCCCGTCCACGATTCGCCGGCAGCTCACGCTCCTGGGACATGCCGGCCTCGTACAGCGGTCGTCCAATCAATTCGACGCCTCGGCCGAGGAAGTCCAGCGACAGGTGGAGGCCCTCGCGGATAGCTTCAGCGCCCAGATCATGCCGACCGTCGGCTCGTCGCCGATGAACTAAGAACCGAGCTGGCCATCGTGCTGGCAAGCACGACGGAGACCCAGATGTCCTCACTTCCAAAACGCAGTCGAAGCATCGACACCGCAGACGAAACATGACTAACGCCAAAAGAAATCTGTGCGCTGCTGCAGATCCCTGAGCAGACCTTCTACCAGTGGCGCACCAAGCATGTGGGACCGCGGGCGTATCGCATTGGCCGCCATCTTCGAATCAGCCGCAGCGACTTTGCCGCCTGGCTCGCCCTGCACGCCGAGGAATAACGTGCCCGGTCATGCAGTCGGCGGCCACCCCGTCCATGAGCTAGAGCAGGACCCACAACGGGCGCCGCTCCACGATGACGAGGGGATCGAAGACGGCATGAAACTCGAATTCTTCGAACCAGCCGAGGCTGCTTCGGTTCTAAAGTGTTCAGAGGCCTGGCTCCGGGACGGGGCTGCAAAGGGCGAGTTCCCCCACTCTGTTTGGGGCAAGGGGAAGATCGTGTTTACGTCAGTGCACTTGAAAGAGATTGCGCTGTTGCGTGAAGTCCGGAGGACCGCGCAATCGCCAACGTCCGTCAGGGTAATTGGAACCCGGGCGCAGGCACGGCAGAAAACCTCCTAGCTGCCGGGGTCCACTTAGCTGCGCCAGATGGCGGCGGAGCGTTCCACTGCATCGGCGGCGTCCTGGAGGGCCTGCGGCATCAGGTGCCCGTACACCTGTTCCGTTGTTCGAGTGGATGCATGCCCGAGCCGCCGGGACACTGTGAACAATGAAACGCCATCTTGAATCAGCCAGGACGCATGCGTGTGGCGCAGATCGTGGATGCGGGGTTCCTTGGTGAGCCCCCTGGCCCGGGCCGCCTTCACAGCAGGAACCCAGTAGTGATGCCAGTAGAGCTTGTGAATAATCCGTTCACCCTTGGGCGTGGTAAACAGAAGGTCCTTACCAGGACGGCTGGCTACCAGGGGAACAAGAACGTCCACCAGATGTGGGTTGAGTGAGACTGTCCTCTTCCCGGCACCCGTCTTTGTCGCGCCGATGTAGTACTCCGAATCTTTCCCCCGCTTCCACGCTTTGTTGATCCGGATCGTCGGCGGCTTGGACATGAGGTCGACGTCGGCCACGGTTACAGCAGTTGCCTCGCCGAATCTCGTTCCGGTCATGACCAGGAACTCAGTGAAAGCCTTGTACCTCTCCCCCATACCCTCGAGGATGAGCCCGAACTCCGCATGCGTCAGGAACCGGGCTTCGTCCTCTGCCTTCTCGCCGGACGGAAGCTGGACCCCGCGGCACGGATTGTCTTTCCGGTAGCGCAGCATCACGGCGGTTTCCATGGCGGCGTAGATCAAACCGTGATTGTTTTTGATGGTTTTGGGCGACCGGCCCTTCGCCTGCATCGATTTGATCCAGTAGGTCATGTGCCGGTAATCCAGCTTGTCGACCGGAATGTGCCCTATGACGTCGGCAATGTGCAGCTTCAACATCGTTTGGTACGTCTGGACAGTTCCCACAGACGGGCGCACCAGCAGATCGATGTGCTCCTGGATGACGGCGGCGACCGTCGGCGCCTTGGTCTGGTTCTGAACCATCGCATGCTGCGCGATTTCGAACGACTGGTTATTGGCGTCGAGGAGACGCTTCAGGGTGGTCGCTTCTGCTTCAGTAGCGAAAGTGATGCCGTGCTCCTTGCGCGTTGCAGGGTCACGCCAGCAGACCATGAACGAGGTGGAGCCGTCCTTTTTGGTGCGCCTTTTAATGCTGGCCATGGGCAAAAGGGTACGCCGCTGTCCACACTTTTCGTAGATTTGTCCACAGTCAGCGGCGACAAAGCCGCTGACCTGCGAAAACACTGTGCCCGAGGTGGGACTCGAACCCACACACCTTTCGATACCGCATTTTGAGTGCGGCGCGTCTGCCAATTCCGCCACTCGGGCGCGGAGTACACGGAGTAACAATCGTAGGCTCACAGCGAAGTGTGATCAACGCAGCCACTACCAGTGCGCGGATTTACTCTACATGCAGATAGGCTAAAACGAGAATCGCGCCACCGCCGTCGCAACAAGCCATGCCGATCCAAGTACCAGCGCGGGGTCCAACTAAGATAGTCATAGTCCCGCCGTACCTTTTCAAGGAGATCCCGTGTCAGAACCGACGGAGTCAAACAAAACGTCCCAGCCGGCGCGCCGCGTAGTTGTGGCCGAAGACGAAACCCTTATCCGCCTGGACATCATCGAAATCCTGCGGGGCGAAGGCTACGACGTCATCGGCGAGGCCGACAACGGCGAGAAGGCCGTGCAGCTGGCCGAGGAGCTCAAGCCGGACCTGGTCCTCATGGACGTCAAGATGCCCGTCATGGACGGCATTTCCGCAGCCGAGAAGATCGTCAAGGCACGCATCGCCCCCGTGGTGCTGCTGACGGCCTTCAGCCAGAAGGAACTCGTGGAGCGCGCCCGCGACGCCGGCGCCATGGCCTACGTGGTGAAGCCCTTCACCCCGGCCGACTTGATCCCCGCCCTGGAGATCGCGCTGTCCCGCCACGAGGAGATCAAGGCCCTCGAGAGTGAGGTCACCGACCTGCAGGAGCAGTTCGCCACCCGCAAGCTCGTGGAACGCGCCAAGAGCCTGCTGACCACCAAGATGGGCCTGACGGAGCCGGAGGCCTTCCGCTGGATCCAGAAGACCTCGATGGACCGCCGCCTCAGCATGCGCGAAGTGGCCGAGACCATCATCAACCAGGTCAACTAGCCAAGAAGCCACACCAAAGCGGAAGGACCGCGGCACACCGTGCCGGGGTCCTTCCGCTTTTCCGTCCCAAGAGAATCCGTTCCAGGAGAATCCGTGCCAGGAGAACGCCAAGAGAAAAAGAAGGACCCCCGCCACCAACGGTGACGGGGGTCTCGCTTCAGGCCAACCTACTCAACGGGAGCGGCCGGAGCCTTGTTCTTCTTCTTCTTTTCCGGCCAGGGGCCGAGCTTTTCCTTCTTCTCGGCGGCTTCGCCAGCGCGCGGGGTGTCGGCGAGGTCGCCCACCTTGTGGACCTTCAGCGAGTTGGTCGAACCTGCTTTTCCGGGAGGGGAACCGGCAGCGATGACCACGAGGTCGCCGTCTTCCACGAGTCCCATGTCCAGCAGGCTCTGGTCCACCTGTGCGGTCATTTCATCCGTGTGCCCCACCATGGCGACCAGCTGCGGCTGAATGCCCCAGGTCAGCGCCAGCTGGTTCCACACGTGCTCCACGGGGGTGAACGCGAAGACCGGCTTGATCGGGCGGAGGCGGGACAGGCGGCGTGCCGAGTCACCGGACTGCGTGAACGTACAGATGTACTTGGCGTCCAGCTGGTCGGCGATTTCGACGGCGGCCCGCGTGATCGCGCCACCACGGGTCTTGGGCTTGGTCCCCAGCGGGGGGACGCGCTCCAGCCCGTGCTCCTCGGTGGACTCGATGATCCGGGCCATGGTCTTGACGGTCTCGATCGGGTACTTGCCCACGCTGGTTTCACCGGACAGCATGACCGCGTCGGCACCATCAAGCACTGCGTTGGCGCAGTCGGAAGCCTCTGCACGGGTCGGGCGCGGGTTGTCGATCATCGACTCCAGCACCTGGGTTGCCACGATGACCGGCTTCGCCCAGCGGCGTGCCAGTTCGATGGCGCGCTTCTGCACGATCGGCACTTCCTCCAGCGGAAGCTCCACGCCCAGGTCTCCACGGGCCACCATGATCGCGTCGAATGCGTCGATGATCTCGTGGAGCTGGTCCACGGCCTGCGGCTTCTCAATCTTGGCGATCACCGGAACCCTGCGGCCTTCTTCGTCCATGATCTCGTGGACGCGCTTGATGTCGGAAGCGTCACGGACGAAGGACAGGGCAACCAGGTCCACGCCGCGGCGAATGGCCCAACGCAGGTCGTCCTCGTCCTTTTCGCTCAAGGCGGGGACGTTCACGGCGACGCCGGGGAGGTTGATGCCCTTGTTGTTGGACACGAACCCGCCCACGGTCACCTTGGCGACAACCTTGACGTCGTCCACCTCGATGGCGCGCAGCGCCACCTTGCCGTCGTCGATCAGCAGGGCGTCACCCGGGTTTACGTCCTCGGTGAGGCTTTTCAGGGTAGTGGAGCAGATGTCCTTGGTGCCGGGGACGTCCTCAGTGGTGATCGTGAAGATGTCCCCCACAGCCAACAGGTGCGGACCATCCACGAAGCGGCCCAGGCGGATCTTGGGGCCCTGCAGGTCGGCCATGATCGCCACAGCCTTACCCAGGTCGGAAGCGGCCTTTCGGACGTTCTCATAGGTGTTGTCATGCACGGCGTAGTCGCCGTGGCTCATGTTCATGCGGGCTACATCAACGCCGGCTTCCAGCACCGCGAGGGTGTTTTCGTAGCTGGCAATGGCCGGTCCGAAGGTGGCCACAATCTTTGCGCGTCTCATATACCTACCCTATTTGTCACTTGCATTGGTTAAGTTGTCGCGGAGATGAATTCCCCGGGTCGGCCGCCACGAACGGTGGCGCTTTACAGGACGGCGATGGCGCGGTCCGTCGGAGCCACGGGTGCAGGAAGGATGGTGCTGCCCATCAGGTACTTGTCCACGGCCGCAGCTGCGGCACGGCCTTCGGCGATGGCCCACACGATCAGGGACTGTCCGCGGCCGGCGTCGCCCGCCACGAAAACACCCTCGGTGCTGGTCATGTAGTAGCCGTCACGCGCCACGTTGCCGCGGCCGTCGAACTCGGCGTTGACCTGCTCGGTGATGCCGGCCGGTTCCGCGCCGGTGAAGCCCAGGGACAGGAACACCAGGTCGGCCGGGATGATCCGCTCGGTGCCAGCCTTGGGGAGACGCTTGCCGTCAACGAATTCGGTCTCCGCAACCTTGACGCCGGTCAGCTTGCCGTCCTCGCCAACGAACTCAACGGTGGAGGCGAGGTACGTGCGCTCACCGCCTTCCTCGTGGGCGCTGGCCACCTCGAAGAGGGTGGGGAACGTCGGCCACGGCTGGTGGCCGGCACGCTCCAGCGGCGGCTGCTTGCCGATCGCAAGGGTGGTAACCGATGCTGCCTGGTGGCGGTGCGCCGTGCCGATGCAGTCCGCACCGGTGTCGCCGCCGCCGAGGATGACAACGTGCTTGCCGCGGGCGTCGATGTGGTTCTCCGGAGACTCCCCCGCCACCACGCGGTTGGACGGCACCAGGTAATCCATGGCGAAGTGCACGCCGTCGAGGTCGCGGCCCGGGATGGGCAGGTCGCGCGGCACGGTGGCGCCGGTGGCGATGACCACGGCGTCGTAGCGGCGGCGCAGCTGCTCCCAGGTGACGTCCGTACCGACGGCGACGCCGGTGCGGAAGCGGGTGCCTTCGGCCTTCATCTGCTCGAGCCGGCGGTCCACCTGCTCTTTTTCCATCTTGAAGTCGGGGATGCCGTACCGCAGCAGGCCGCCGATCTTGTCGTCCCGTTCATACACGGCCACGGTGTGGCCGACGCGGGTCAGCTGCTGGGCAGCCGCCAGCCCTGCAGGGCCGGAACCGACGACGGCGACCGTCTTGCCGGTGAGGCGGTGCGGCGGCAGCGGGTTGACCCAGCCGTTGTCGAAGGCCTCATCGATGATGGACACCTCGACCTGTTTGATGGTCACGGCAGGTTGGTTGATGCCCAGCACACACGACGCCTCGCACGGGGCGGGGCAAAGCCGGCCGGTCCATTCGGGGAAGTTGTTGGTGGCGTGCAGCCGCTCAATCGCTTCCTCGCCCTTGTCCCGCCACACGAGGTCGTTCCACTCGGGAATCAGGTTCCCCAGCGGGCAGCCCTGGTGGCAGAACGGCACGCCGCAGTCCATGCAGCGGCCGGCCTGGCTCTTCAGGACACCCTTTTCCTGGGCCTCGTACACTTCCTTCCAGTCCATGATGCGGACGGGAACGGGACGGCGCGGCTGGGTTTCACGCTGACGTACTTTCAGAAATCCGCGTGGATCAGCCACCGGTCACCTCCAGGATTCGAGACCAAACTTCTTCGCCGTCGGGGTCAAGGCCCTCTTCAATGGCGTCAAGACGGGTTTGCAGCACTGCAGCGTAGTCGCGCGGCAGCACCTTGGTAATGCGGGCAGCGGTGTCGTCGAAGTTGTCGAGCAGACGCGCCGCCAGCTGGGATTCGGTTTCCTCCACGTGCTTGACCAGCAGGCCGTGGACGATGTCGCGGTCCTCGGCGTCCAGCTCAAGGAGCTGGAGTTCGCCGGACTGCAACGCTTCCTTGTTGACCCGGGCGGTGTCCAGGTCCAGCACGTAGGCCGTGCCGCCGGACATGCCGGCGCCGAAGTTGCGGCCGGTGCGCCCGATGATCAGCGTCTGACCGCCGGTCATGTACTCGCAGCCATGGTCGCCGATGCCTTCGACAACAGCGGTGGCGCCCGAGTTGCGGACCAGGAAGCGCTCGCCCACCTGGCCACGCAGGAACAGCTCGCCGCTCGTCGCGCCGTAACCGATCACGTTGCCGGCAACAACGTTGCGTTCGGCCTGGAACACGTTGGAGCGGTCCGGGCGGACGATGATCCGGCCACCGGACAGACCCTTGCCGACGTAGTCGTTGGAGTCGCCGTACAAGCGCAGCGTGATGCCGGCAGGCAGGAAGGCGCCCAGCGACTGACCGGCGGTGCCGTTCAGGGTGATGTCGATGGTGTCCGTGGCCAGCACGTCGGTGCTGAACGTCTTGGTCACGACGTGGCCCAGCATGGTGCCCACCGAGCGGTCGGTATTGATGACGTCAACCGTGATCTTCACCGGGGCACGGTCGGTCAGCGCCTCGGCGGCCATGGTGATGAGCCGCTGGTCGAAGTGCTTGTCCAGCTCGTGGTTCTGGCCGGTAAGGTTCCGCAGCGGTGCGTCGTCGTCGAACTCGAGGCCGTGCAGAATCGGATCCAGGTCCAGGCCCTCTGCCTTCCAGTGGCTGATGGCCTCCTGGGTGTCCAGCATTTCGGCGTGGCCGATCGCTTCCTCGATACTCCGGAAGCCGAGCTCCGCGAGGATCTCGCGGACTTCCTCGGCCAGGAACTCGAAGAAGTTCACCACGAACTCCGGCTTGCCGCTAAAGCGGGCGCGCAGCTCGGGGTTCTGGGTGGCGACGCCCACCGGGCAGGTGTCCAGGTGGCAGACGCGCATCATGATGCAGCCCTCAACCACCAGCGGTGCCGTGGCGAAGCCGAATTCCTCACCACCGAGGAGCGCGGCAATAACGACGTCGCGTCCCGTCTTGAGCTGGCCGTCGACCTGTACCACCACGCGGTCGCGCAGGCCGTTGAGCATGAGGGTCTGCTGGGTCTCTGCGAGACCCAGCTCCCACGGCACGCCGGCATGCTTGAGCGAGTTCAGCGGCGAGGCGCCGGTACCGCCGTCGTGACCGGACACAAGCACGACGTCGGCCTTGGCCTTGGTCACACCGGCGGCAACTGTGCCGATGCCCACCTCGGAGACGAGCTTGACGTGCACCCGGGCGGACGGGTTCGCGCGCTTGGCATCGTAGATGAGCTGCGCGAGGTCCTCGATCGAGTAGATGTCGTGGTGCGGGGGCGGGGAGATGAGTCCGACGCCGGGGGTCGAGTGGCGCGTACGGGCTACCCAGGGGTAGACCTTCTGGGCCATCAGCTGGCCGCCTTCGCCGGGCTTGGCACCCTGGGCCATCTTGATCTGGATGTCGTCCGCGTTGCTCAGGTAGAGGCTCGTGACGCCGAAACGGCCCGAGGCAATCTGCTTGACGGCGGACCTGCGCTCCGGATCCAGCAGGCGGTCCACGTCCTCGCCGCCCTCACCGGTGTTGGACTTGCCGCCCAGCCGGTTCATGGCGATTGCGAGGGTCTCGTGAGCTTCCTTCGAGATGGAGCCGTAGCTCATGGCACCCGTGGAGAAGCGTTTGACGATGCTGGAGACCGGCTCGACTTCCTCGAGCGGCACGGCCGGGCGCACGCCGTCCTTGAACTTGAGCAGGCCACGCAGGGTCATCAGGTTCTCGGACTGGTCGTCCACGCCCTTGGTGTAGGCCTTGAAGATGTCGTAGCGGCGCTCACGCGTGGCGTGCTGCAGCCGGAATACGGTCTCCGGGTTGAAGAGGTGCGGCTCGCCGTCACGGCGCCACTGGTACTCGCCGC
The DNA here is from genome assembly GCF_040546765.1 of Arthrobacter sp. OAP107. NCBI lineage: Bacteria > Bacillati > Actinomycetota > Actinomycetes > Micrococcales > Micrococcaceae > Arthrobacter > Arthrobacter sp. OAP107. The sequence goes on from NZ_JBEPOK010000001.1 coordinate 3,245,328, forward strand.
CGCCCAGCAGGGGACGGTGCGGCTGCTCGATGCCGCCCTCCGGGTAAGCCATCTGGTGCCGCGCGGAAACCTCGGCCGCGATGACGTCCAGGCCAACGCCGCCCAGCTGGGAATGCGTGCCGGCGAAGAATTCGTCCACCAGCTCCTGGCCAAGGCCCAGCGCTTCGAACGTCTGGGCGCCGGTGTAGGACGCCACGGTGGAGATGCCCATCTTGGACATGATCTTCAGGACGCCCTTGCCGAGGCCCTTGATCAGGTTGTAGACGCCATCCTGCGGGGTCACGCCCACCACGTCGCCGGCCGCGATGAGCTGCTCGACGGACTCCATGGCCAGGTACGGGTTCACGGCGGATGCGCCGTAGCCCACGAGGACTGCCACGTGGTGCGTCTCGCGGACGTCGCCGGCCTCGACCACCAGGGCGGTCTTGGTGCGGTTGGCGCTGCGCAGCAGATGGTGGTGAACGGCACTGACCAGCAGCAGGGACGGGATCGGCGCCCACTGGGCGTTGGAGTCGCGGTCCGAGAGGACCACGTACTGCACGCCGCGGTTGATGGCACCGGACACCTGCTCGCAGATTTCGGTGAGCCGGGCGCGCAGCGCGTTCTCGCCGCCCTCGGGGCGGTAGAGGCCGCGGACCTTCATGGCCACGCGGTTGCCCTCGGCGTCTTCGATGTTGGCGATCTTGGCGAGCTGGTCGTTGTTGATCACCGGGAACGGCAGCGAAACCTGCGGCTGGCGCACCTGCTTGGTGTCCAGGAGGTTGCCGTTGGGGCCGATGGCGCAGGTCAGGGACGTGACCAGCTCTTCACGGATGGCGTCCAGCGGCGGGTTGGTGACCTGCGCGAAGGACTGCACAAAGTAGTCAAACAGCAGCCGGGGCCGCTTGGACAGCACGGCCACCGGGGTGTCGGAGCCCATGGCGCCCAGCGGCTCGGCGCCGGTTCGGGCCATCGGACCCAGCAGGATCTTCAGCTCTTCGGTGGTGTAGCCGAAGGTGCGCTGGCGGATGTTCACGGACGCAGCCGTGTGCACCACGTGCTCGCGTTCCGGCAGCTCGTTGAGGTCGATCAGGTTGTCCTTGACCCAGTCGGCCCACGGATTCGCGGCAGCGACCTCGGCCTTAACCTCGTCGTCGCCGATGATGCGGCCGGCCTCGGTGTCCACCAGGAACATCTTGCCGGGCGAGACGCGGCCCTTCTTGACCACCTTGGATGGTTCGACGTCGATGACGCCCACCTCGGAGGCGAAGACGACCAGGCCGTCTTCGGTGATCCAGTACCGGCCGGGGCGCAGGCCGTTGCGGTCCAGGGTTGCGCCCACGAGGGCGCCGTCGGTGAACGATACGGCGGCCGGGCCGTCCCAGGGTTCCATCAGGAGGGAGTGGTACTCATAGAACGCACGGCGTGCCGGATCCATCGTGGCGTGGTTTTCCCAGGCCTCGGGGATCATCATCATGATGGCGTGCGTGATGGGGCGGCCGGACAGCCACAGCAATTCAGCGACCTCGTCGAAGGACGCGGAGTCGGACGCGCCCGGCGTGCAGATCGGGAACAGCTCTTCCGGCGAGTCGCCCAGCAGCGGGTTGGCCAGCTGCGACTGGCGGGCGCGCATCCAGTTCCGGTTGCCCTTTACGGTGTTGATTTCACCGTTGTGGGCGATGGTGCGGAACGGCTGGGCCAGGGGCCAGGACGGGAAGGTATTCGTGGAGAAGCGCGAGTGGACGATCGCCAGTTTGGTCTTGAAGCGCTTGTCCGACAGGTCCGGGTAGAACGGCTCCAGCTGCGCGGTGGTCAGCATGCCCTTGTAGACGATGGTCCGGGAGGACAGCGACGGGAAATAGACACCGAACTTGTTCTGGGCGCGCTTGCGGATCCGCCAGGCGCGGCCGTCCAGGTCGTTGCGGTCCAGCTGCTCGCCGGTGGCCGAGGCGAAGAACGGCTGTGAGAAGTACGGCATGCAGGCGCGCGCCATGGCACCGACCAGGTCGGCGACGACGGGAACCTCGCGCCAGCCCAGCACGGTAAGACCCTCGTCGGCGGCCAGGCCCTCGATGCCGGCTTTGGCGGCCTCGGCCTCGCGCTGCTCGGCAGGCAGGAAGGCGGTCCCCACCACATACTGGCCGGGGGCAGGAAGTTCGAATTCAGTGACGGCACGGAAGAACTCGTCCGGTACCTGCATCAGGAGGCCGGCACCATCACCCGTTCCCTCATCAGCGCCGACGGCACCGCGGTGTTCGAGGTTGCGCAGGGCGGTAAGGGCGGCGTCGACAATGTCGTAGCCGGGCTCGCCGCGCAGGGTGGCGATGATCGCAAGACCGCAGGCGTCCTTCTCCTGCTCCGGGTTGTACAGCCCGGATGCCTCGGGGAGCGCCGCAAACCGCTTGAACGGCGACATGGCGGCGTCCGGCTGGCTCGGTTCGGACCAGCTGGGGCTTGAAAGAGTTTGGGTCATGGGAGACGTCCTTCCTCCTGATCGTGCGTATGGAAGGGACAACGTTGGCCCCACTCAGAGCGCCACTGTGATGGGCACAACAAAGTGTTACTGCTTACTGGAAATTGTAGGGCAGGCATACGTGCTGAACTAACAGTTACGCAGGCTTTCGCCCCGGGGCTTGACCGGCCAGCAGCTCTATGCTGACCGGAGTCGCCTCTGCCACGACGCTGTGGTGGTGGGCGCTCCGAGCGGTAACTCTCTGCAGCCCTGGGTACCGGCGCCTTCTAGCGTGAGCTGTCGGCCTCCGGCGCGGTCCCGGTGTCTGTACCACCGGACTTTCCGGTGTTCCGCGACTCCGCGGCGGATGGGGTTCCGCCGGTGGATGCCGGGACTGCTTCCGTTTGGGCAGAAGCTAGCCCGGAACCGTTTTGGTTATCAGGGAGATTATCACGCGATTCACTATCTGAGACAACAGGGTCCGTATCACGGACCGGATTGCCGGTCACATTTGAAGCGGAAGCCGAGCCCTTCGTTGAGTCCGGGCCCGACGCCGAAACTGCCGTTGCCACGCCAGCCGGCTTCCCGCCGTCGGCCTTTACGGACGGCGGCTCCCCGGCGTCAGCCTCCGCGGAGACAGCGGGGGCCGGCTCCCGGCCCGGCAGGTAGACACTGTCCGGGTTGCCGCCCTTGCGCCGGCCCAGCCAGATGAACACCGCCAGCGCGGCGATGAACACGAAGATGCTGGTCCAGACGTTCAGGCGGGTGGTGATGCCGAACAGGCTGATCTGCTCGGCGTCGTCGATCCGCATGGCCTCGATCCAGACCCGGCCCAGCGTGTAGTACATGGCGTACAGCCAGAAGAGCCGGCCGCGGCGGAAGTGGAACCGGCGGTCGAGGGCCAGCAGGATCAGCACACCCGCGATGTTCCACAGCGATTCATAGAGGAACGTGGGGTGGAACAGGGTGTCCGCCGGGTAGCCTGCCGGGAAGTTGGCGTTGTCCGCGTCCACCTGGAGTCCCCACGGAAGAGTGGTGGGGCCGCCGAAGAGTTCCTGGTTGAAGTAGTTTCCCCACCGGCCGAGGGCCTGCGCCAGCAGCAGCCCCGGGGCCGCGGCGTCGATGAACGCGGTGAGCTTGACGCCGGCACGGCGGCAGCCGATCCAGGCGCCGAACGCACCCAGCACCACGGCACCCCAGATTCCGAGGCCGCCGCGCTGGATCTGCGGGATCAGCGAGAGGTCCCCGGTGCCGTCGAAGCCGGGACCGAAGTACGCGTCCGGGGACGAGAACACGTGGTAAAGCCGGCCGCCGATGATACCGAACGGGATGGCCCAGATGGCGATGTCCCAGACGCTGCCTTCCGGCGCTCCGCGCCTGGCCCAGCGGACGGACGTCAGCCACAGGCCCACGACGATGCCCGCCAGGATGCACAGGGCATAGGCGTGGATGCGGAGCGATCCCCACGGCAGCGGAATGTCGAATCCGGACCAGTCCGGGCTCGGGATGCTTGCGGGCACCATGCCGGCCGGAATCAGTGCGGCTGCGGTGAGGAACGTCTGCATGGTTGCGTTACTTCCTGGTCAGTCCGGTACTGAGGTCTTTCGTGAGCTTCGCGACGGCGTCCACGCCGCCGTCGCGCACGGCCGCGACGAGCGCCGAACCGACGATGACGCCGTCCGCGTAGGCCGCGATCTCCGCGACCTGAGCGGCGGTGGACACGCCGAGGCCGACGCACACGCGTTCCGCGCCGGCTGCCTTGGCCGCGGCGACGACGCCGGTGGCGGCATCGCTTACGGCCGTGCGGGCGCCGGTGACGCCCATGATGGAGACCGCGTAGACGAAGCCTCGGCTCGCCTCCACGGTCCGGCGCATGCGCTCGGGCGTGGAGGAGGGCGCCACCAGGAAGACCCGGTCCAGGCCGTACTTCTCCGACGCGTCCATCCACTCGGCCGCCTCATCCGGGATCAGATCCGGGGTGATGAGCCCGGCTCCCCCGGCCTCGGCCAGGCGCCGCGAGAACTCATCCACGCCCATCCGGACCACGGGATTCCAGTACGTCATGACCAGGACGGCGGCGTCGGTCTGGCTGGTGATCCCGGCGACGACGTCAAAGACCTGCCGGACGTGGAAGCCGTTGGCCAGGGCCTCGGTGGTGGCCGCCTGGATGACCGGGCCGTCCATGACGGGGTCCGAGTACGGGATGCCGATCTCGATCAGGTCGGCGCCGTTTTCCGCGAGGGCGATGCCGGCGGCGATGGTCTCCTCGACGCTGGGGTACCCCGCGGGCAGATAGCCGATCAGGGCCGCACGGCCCTCCGCGCGGGCCTTGTCGATCGCGATGGCCGACTTGCTGGTGGCCGAAGTGCTGGTGTTGGGGGCCGTGGTCACAGCTGCTCCCCTTCCTTGCCGATGGTTGCTTCGGCCGAGTCCTGGTCCAGGAGGTCGAACCACTCTGCCGCGGTGGCCACGTCCTTGTCTCCCCTGCCGGACAGGTTCACGATCACGATCTTGTCTGCGGCCCCGGCGGGGCCGGCTTCGGCGGCCAGCCGCTGGCCCACCTTGATGGCGCCGGCCAGGGCGTGGGAGGACTCGATCGCGGGGATGATGCCCTCGTTGCGGCACAGGAGCCGGAAGGCTTCCATGGCTTCGCTGTCCGTGATCGGCTCGTAGCTGACGCGTCCGATGTCGGCCAGGTAGGAGTGCTCCGGTCCGACGCCGGGGTAGTCCAGACCGGCGGAGATGGAGTGCGACTCGATGGTCTGGCCGTCGTCGTCCTGCATCAGGTAGGACCGGGCACCGTGCAGCACCCCGGGCCGGCCGAGCGTGATGGTGGCCGCGTGGCGGCCGGTTTCGACGCCGTCACCGCCGGCCTCGAAGCCGTAAATCTTCACGGACGGGTCATCGAGGAAGCCGTGGAAGATGCCGATGGCGTTGGAGCCGCCGCCGATGCAGGCGCAGACGGCGTCCGGCAGCCGGCCTGCCTGCTCGAGGATCTGGGCGCGGGCCTCCTCGCCGATGACTTCATGGAAGTACCGGACCAGGGCCGGGAACGGGTGGGCGCCTGCTGCCGTGCCGAGCAGGTAGTGGGTGTTGCCGACGTTGGCCACCCAGTCCCGGAGGGCTTCGTTGATCGCGTCCTTGAGGGTCTGCGATCCGTTGGTGACGGGGATGACCGTGGCGCCCAGGAGTTCCATCCGGGCCACGTTCAGCGCCTGCCGGCGGCAGTCCTCGGCGCCCATGTAGACCACGCATTCCAGGCCCAGCAGGGCAGCTGCCGTCGCACTGGCCACGCCGTGCTGGCCCGCGCCGGTCTCGGCGATCACGCGGGTCTTGCCCATCCGCTTGGCAAGCAGCGCCTGTCCCAGCACGTTGTTGATCTTGTGCGAGCCTGTGTGGTTCAGGTCCTCGCGCTTGAGGAAGATCCGGACTCCGCCGGCGTGCTCAGCAAAGCGCTTCGCCTCGGTCAGGAGCGAGGGCCGGCCGGAGTAGTTCTTATTCAGGTCCGCGATCTGGGCGGTGAACCCGGGATCGGCCTTGGCCTTCTCGAACGTGTCCTCGAGCTCGTCCAGGGCCGCGATCAGTGACTCAGGCATCCAGCGCCCGCCATAGGCGCCGAAGTAGGGCCCCGGGGCGTGGCGCAGCGAGGTGCCTCCCTGCAGGAATGCATCCACCGAGCCCTGGTCAGAGCCGGCTGTTGGCGCGTCGGCCATCAGTCTCACCATCCTGTTCACTTTTTCCTATTGATGTCAGGCGCCATCTGTCCGCACGTCGTGCGGACAGAAGGTGCCACGGTTGGGTGGGAGCTCAGGCCCGGGCGGCAATGGCCGCTGCGCCGGCCGCCGTGAACTCCGCGATGCGTTCACGCGGGGTGGCGTCGCTGACGAGCGCCTCCCCCACGAGGATGGCGTTGGCGCCATGCGCCGCGTAGTGCGCAACGTCGTCGGCGTTCCGAACGCCCGACTCCGCCACCACCACGGCGCCGGCGGGGATGCTGCCCGCGAGCGAGGCGAAAACGGAACGGTCTACGTCGAGCGTCTTGAGGTTGCGGACGTTGACGCCGATGATCCTGGCGTCGGCGGCCACGGCGCGCTCGACTTCATCCGGCGTGTGCGTTTCCACCAGCACGTTCATGCCGAGTTCACGGCTCAGGGCGCTGAACTCGCGCAGCTGCTGGTCGGACAGCGCGGCGACGATCAGCAGGATGAGGTCCGCGCCGTGGGCGCGGGCTTCCCAGATCTGGTACTCGTCCAGCGTGAAGTCCTTGCGCAGCAGCGGCACGTCCACCCGGCCGCGGACGGCGTCCAGGTCGGCCAGCGAACCGCTGAAACGGCGCTGCTCGGTCAGCACGCTGATCACCGCGGCTCCGCCGTCAGCGTACTGCACGGCCAGCGATGCGGGGTCCGCGATGCTGGCGAGGTCGCCCTTGGAGGGGCTACGGCGCTTGATCTCGGCGATGACCTTGAGCTCACCGCGGTCCTGCGACAGCCCGCCAAGGGCAGCCCAGGCGTCACGGGCAGGAGCCGCCGCCAGGGCGCGGTCTTTCAGTTCCGCGAGGGACACGAGGCGCTTCCGGTCCTCCATGTCCTCCCTGGCACCGGCGTTGATGTCGTCGAGAACAGTCACGATTAGTGGCCGGTGTTCTTGATCTTGCTGCCGCCCACGCCGTAGCCTGCCTTGCGCATGATGAAGCCGGCCAGCAGGCCAACGAACATGACGGCGATGCCGGCCCAGAAGATCGGGCTGTTGGCAATGACGAACGCGATGGAGGCGATGAGGGCGCCGATGAGCATGACGATCACGCAGGTCCAGGCGGCCGGGCTGTTGCCGTGGCCCAGGTCGATGCTGTGGTCGATGCCGTGGTGCTCCTTGGGGGCCGCGGGCTTTGTACCGGAAACAGTGGCTTTGCTCATGTGAATCTCCTCAGGATCAATACTGCTTACATTCTGCCATTTTTTGCCGCGGCCTTCGGCATCGCTGCCGGGGTGCGTGGCTGCGTGACCCGCGGCTCAGGTGGGGTCATCGCCCCGGGAGAGCCTGTCCCAGCTGTCGATCTCGTCCACCGGGCCGCCCTGTTCGGCGGCCGGACCTGCCGCCGCGGCGTCGTATTTGGTCCGCGACTTCCAGTAGCGTCCCGCCGGAACCACCAGCAGGCCGCCGATGGCCAACAGCGAACCTGCGACGACGGCGAGCACCGGGAAGGCGCTGACGGTCACGTCCGCGGTCCCTCCCGACACCCCCGTGGCGGCGGCGATGGAGCCCTGGGCTGCGGCCAGCGGATCTGCGAGTACGGTGGCCGCCGCGGCAATGATGCCGGCTGCGGCCAGCACGATGATGGCCGTGATGACCCAGCGTGCGATCTTCCCGGCGATGGAGGCTGCCAGGCCGCCCGCCAGCGCCACGAGGGCAAGGGCCGTGACCGTGGTGGCCGCTTTGCTGCCCTGGACCTGGAGGCCGTCGCCGCCGGCGGCCTGGCCCAGCTGCTGGGGGTCCAGGTGGACCGTCAGCCAGGTCTGGGTGGTGGTGCCGAAGGCCGCCAGCGCCAGCGCAGCGATCAGCAGCACCACCGTGGACTTGCGGGCCCAGCCCGGCACCGTGCGGCCCGTTTTGCCGGGCACGGCGGATCCTGCGGGAAACGCCATCAGGAGTTTGCCCCGGTGACGGAGTCGGGGCCGATGTTGTGCAGCGAGCCGGCCGTGTGGACAGCGCGGAGCGGGGCCGCGGCCTTGTTGACGGTTTCCTGCGCCTCGGCAGGGTTGCTCGAGTCCGCCACGATGCCGCCGCCCGCCTGGACGTAGGCACGCCCTTCGCGCAGCAGTGCGGAGCGGATGGCGATGGCCATGTCCATGTCGCCGGCGAAGTCCAGGTACCCCACCACGCCGCCGTAGATGCCGCGCCGGTGCGGCTCGAGCTCATCCAGGAGGCGCAGGGCGCGCGGCTTCGGGGCGCCGGAAAGCGTACCGGCCGGGAAGGTGGCCTTCAGGACGTCGTACGCCTTCGCCGTCGGCGCGAGGCGTCCGACGACGGTGGAGACCAGGTGCATGATGTGGCTGAAACGCTCCACCTCCATGAACTGGGTGACATCCACCGAGCCCGCAACGCAGACCTTCGACAAGTCGTTCCGGGACAGGTCCACCAGCATGAGGTGTTCCGCCCGTTCCTTCTGGTCCGCGAGGAGTTCCTCAGCCATGGCCTTGTCCGCGTCCACAGTCTTGCCGCGCGGCCGGGAGCCGGCGATGGGGTGGGTGATGACGTCCTCGCCGGTGACGGTCACGAGCGCCTCGGGCGATGACCCGACGATGGAGTACTGCCGGCCGGCGGCGTCCTCGAGGCTGAAGATGTACATGTACGGGCTCGGGTTGGTGTTGCGCAGCACCCGGTAGACGTCCAGCGGCGAAGCCCCGCACTCCATCTCGAAGCGGCGGGAGATGACCACCTGGAAGACTTCACCGTCCACGATCGCCTCCTTGCCCCGGTCGAGGGCGGCAAGGTACTCCGGTTCGTGCCACCGTTCCTTGACGCTGGCGGCGAAATCGAGGGCAGCCGGCTCCAGCACGGACACCGGCTGGACCACCGGGGTACTGATGCGCGCCAGCAGTTCCTTCACGCGGGCGACGGCGTCGTGCCAGGCCTCATCGACACGCTCGGAGCTGTTGTCGAAGTTGATGGCGTTGGCGATGAGCAGCACCGTGCCGTCCATGTTGTCGTGGACGGCCATGTCCGTGACGAGGTTCAAGGCCAGTTCGGGCAGTTGCAGGTCGTCCTCGGGCGGGCTGGTGAGCTTCTCCCAGTGGCGGACCGTTTCCCAGCCAAGGAAGCCCACCAGGCCGGAGGTGAACGGCGGAAGCCCGTCGAACCGGTCGGTGCGGAGCGCCTCAATGGTGTCGCGGATGGCGTCGACCGGATTTCCGTCCACGGGCACACCCGCCGGCGGCTCGCCCAGCCAGTGCGCCTGCCCGTCCTTGGTGGTCAGTGTGGCGCGGGACCGGGAACCGATGAAGGAGTAGCGGGACCAGGCACCGCCGACGGCCGCGGACTCCATGAGGAACGTGCCCGGCTGGCCCTGCGCCAGCTTCCGGTACAGCCCGATCGGTGTTTCGGCGTCTGCCAGCACCTTGAGCCGGACAGGGATGACGCGGCTGTGGGCGGCGAGTTCCCGGAATTCCTCCAGGCCAGGGCTGATGATTCCGAGGTCCTGCATCGCTATTGGTTCTCCGTCTGTTCTGGGTATGAAGCCTGTTGGGTGTGGGCCTGATAATTACGGGGCCCGCGTGGAGGCCTGTCGGGTGGGGGCGCCGGCCGTTAGTTGGCCGGCCCTGCCACAACGTCGAAGGCCCGGCCGTCAAAGCAGGTCCGGGTACCGGTGTGGCAGGCTGCCCCCACCTGGTCCACGCGCACGAGGAGGGCGTCGCCGTCGCAGTCCAGGGCCACCGACTTGACCCACTGCACGTGGCCGGAAGTATCACCCTTGCGCCAATACTCCTGGCGGGAACGCGAGTAGAACGTCACCCGGCCGGTGGTCATGGTCCGGTTCAGGGCCTCATCGTCCATCCAGCCCAGCATGAGGACCTCGTTGGTGTCGAACTGCTGCACGATGGCAGCCACGAGCCCGGCGCCGTCCCGCTTCAGGGCCGAGGCAATCTCCGCCGGAAGGGGGCTCCCCTTCAGCGGGCTTTCCCCCGCAACGGAGGACAAGGCGCCGGAAGAAGGTGCGCCGGCGGTTGGGGCGTGGGCGGGGCTGGGGGCGGGCTGCTCAGACATCACGTCAAGTCTAGTGCCCATCCCGGGGTACCGGGTCAGGACGCCGGCACAAGCACCGTGGCGCTCCCCTCGTCCGCGCCCGGGCTCCCCTCGACACGTGCACGGCCCGCAGGGGCATTGAGCCGCCTGCGGGCCGTGCGCCGGCGTATATCAGCCCGACGGGGGTGTCCCTATGCTTTTGGTCAAGCGGCGACGGCGGGTATTTCCTCGTAGAAGGTGCCGTGTCTGAGCATGGAGTAGATGACGTCGCAGCGGCGGCGGGCCGGGCAGATGACGGCGGCGTTGTGCTTCTTCCGCTGTGCAGTAGGCCTTCTGACGGAGCATGTTCCCGAGTGCGCCCTGGGGCTTGTCACTGCCACTGTTCCGGTTCCGGCAACGCTCCCGGTGAAGGGCGAAAGGGTGTTGCCCTGCCACAGATGGAGTTTTCTTGTTCGCTCCACTGCAGCCTTCCGGCTTATCCCCGGAAGCAGACCAAACTCGTCTGATGATGCGCTGGAGCCAGTTGCGTGCACTCCCCCTGCAAATACTTGGTGCATCAGCTTGGAAAAAGCTTGGAGTTTCTTGAAGCGTCTCGCGTTCCGGAAAGGCCGCGGCAGCACGGCGAAGAACGGCACAAATTCACCGTTATCACCAGACTGCGCAACTCCACCGGGGACGTGCTAGTTTTCCAAGTGATGCATTTCGTCGATCCGTCCCGAGAAGTCCTGGCCGAGACCCTGCTGGCGGCCGGTCCTGACTCCCCCACGCTCTGCAAGGGCTGGAAGACCAGAGACCTCGCAGCACACCTGTACCTGCGTGAGCGGAAGGCTGCCGTCGGGCTGGGCCTGATCATCAAGAGCCTGTCCAAGGCTTCCGACAAGGCAACAGCGCGCCTGGCCGGAAAGCTCAGGACCGCCGACGACTACGCCAAGCTTGTGAACTCGTTCCGCGCGGGACCGCCGGCCCTCTCGCCCATGAAGATCAAGGCGCTGGATGAGAGCTCCAACCTGATCGAATATTTCGTCCACACGGAGGACGTCCGGCGCGCCGTTGACCGCTGGGCACCCCGCGCCCTCGACCAGGAGTACTCGGACGCCCTCTGGGATGAGCTCGTCAAGCGGGCAGCCATCCTCTACCGCGGCGTGGACCTCGGCATCGTCCTGGTCAGCCCCTCCGGCCCCCGGCACGTGGCCAAGCGCGCGCCCGTCTCCGTGGCGATCGTGGGTGAACCCGGCGAGCTGCTCATGCATGCCCACGGCCGCACACGCCATGCGCTGGTCACCTTCGAAGGCCAGCCGGACGCCGTCGCCCTCCTCCAGTCGGCAGAGGTAGGGCTGTAGTCCAACTGACTCGCAGTTGTTGTCGTTATGCGCGCTCAAAACGACAACAAGTGCGAGTCAGTTGGGTGGGGACTAGCGGACCTCGAAGCCGGCGTCCCGGATGGCGGTCTTGACCTGGGACATCATGTCGTCCGGGCCCCAGTGGAAGATCGACGCCGCGAGCACTGCATCCGCCCCGGCCTGGACCGCGGGCGGGAAGTGCGCGGGTTCACCGGCGCCGCCGGAGGCGATGATCGGAACCTTGACCGCGGACCGGACCAGCCGGATGAGCTCGAGGTCGAAGCCGTCCTTGGTGCCGTCGGCGTCGATCGAGTTCAGCAGGATCTCACCGACCCCGCGGTCCGCCGCTTCCTTGGCCCAGGCGATCGCATCGATTCCGGTGCCCTGGCGGCCACCGTGGGTGGTCACCTCAAAGCCGGACGGCGTGGGCTGGGATCCGGGGCGGACGCGCCGTGCGTCCACGGACAGCACCAGCACCTGGGAACCGAAGTGCCGGGTGATTTCGTCGATAACGTCGGGGCGTGCCACGGCGGCGGTGTTGATGGAGGCCTTGTCGGCGCCGAAGCGCAGCAGTTTATCCACCTCGGCCACGCCGCGGACACCGCCGCCGACGGTCAATGGAATGAACACTTCCTCGGCGGTGCGGCGGACGACGTCGAAGGTCGTTTCCCGGTTGCCGGAGGATGCGGTCACGTCCAGGAACGTGAGTTCGTCGGCGCCGGCGTTGTCGTAACGGTGGGCCAGTTCCACGGGGTCCCCGGCGTCGCGGAGGCCTTCGAAGTTGATGCCCTTGACGACGCGGCCGGCATCAACGTCCAGGCAGGGAATGACGCGGACGGCTACAGCCATGACTTCTCCTGTTGTACTGCTGGTGTGTGCTGTCGGAAGGAAACCGGGTCAGATCCGGCAGGCGTGGATGCTGCTGACCAGGATGGCGCGGGCGCCGAGGTCGTACAGCTCGTCCATGATCCGGTTGGTTTCCTTCTTGGGCACCATGGAGCGGACGGCCACCCAGTCAGAGTCGCGCAGCGGCGAAACGGTAGGTGATTCCAGGCCGGGGGTAAGGCCCGCGGCCTTTTCCACGAGTTCCTTGCGGATGTCATAGTCCATGAGCACGTACTGGCGGGCCACCAGGACGCCCTGCAGGCGGCGGATCAGGACGTCGATTTCCTTGGCGGTGCCGTTGGCAGCTCCGCCCTCGCCGGTGCGGCGGATGAGGACCGCCTCGGACTTGAGGATCGGTTCGCCGAAGATCTCCATGCCGGCGGCCTTAAGGGTGTTGCCCGTTTCGACGACGTCGGCGATGGCGTCCGCGACGCCGAGACGTACGGAGGATTCCACCGCACCATCCAGCCGGACCACCTTCGCCTTGATGCCGCGCTCGGCAAGATAATCCCGCAGGAGGCCGTCGTAGCTGGTGGCCAGGCGCTTGCCTTCGAGTTCCTCCACACCGCTGAAGTCGCCGATCGGTCCGGCGAAGCGGAATGTCGAGGCGGCGAAGCCGAGCGGAAGCAGTTCCTCAGCCTCCACCTGCGCGTCCAGCAGCAGGTCGCGGCCGGTGATTCCGACGTCGAGCGTTCCCTGCCCGACGTAAACGGCGATGTCGCGGGGGCGGAGGAAGAAGAACTCGATGTCGTTGTCCGGGTCCACCATGACCAGCTCGCGGCTGTCCCGGCGCTGGCGGTAGCCCGCCTCGGAGAGCATGGCGGAGGCGGCTTCGGACAGGGATCCCTTGTTGGGTACGGCTACACGCAGCATTAGGAGGTCTTTCTGGTTTGGAAGTTTGGGTCAGGCAAGCGGGGCCACGCAGAGGCGGCTAGAGATGCTTGTAGACGTCTTCCAGGCTGAGTCCTTTGGCGAGCATCAGGACCTGCAGGTGGTACAGGAGCTGCGAGATTTCCTCAGCGGCGGCTTCGTCGGATTCGTACTCGGCTGCCATCCAGACTTCAGCCGCTTCCTCCACGACCTTCTTGCCGATGCCGTGGATTCCCGACTCCAGTTCGGCGACGGTGCGGGAGCCCTCGGGGCGGGTCGCTGCCTTCTCGCTCAGTTCTGCGAACAGCGTCTCGAAATTCTTCACGCCCTCCAGCCTACTTGCTCGGGGCCGGAGCCCGCCTGTCGGGCAGTTCCATGACGGCGGGGATGTGAGCGATTACACACATCGTGTGCTTGCGCCCGCACCCCCGCCCCTCCCTGGAACTGGGCAAATGTTCCTTAGTAGTTCTTGAGCAACAGGGCCGTGGAGAGTGCCGCTGTGACGGCCTCGTGTCCCTTGTCCTCCGAGGATCCCGGCAGTCCGGCCCGGTCCAGGCCCTGTTCTTCGGTGTCGCAGGTGAGCACGCCGAACCCGACCGGAACGCCGGTGCTGACGCTCACGTCGGTGAGTCCCGACGTCGCGGCCTGGCAGACGTAGTCAAAGTGCGGCGTTCCGCCGCGGATGACGACGCCGAGGGCCACGACGGCGTCAAAGTGCGGTGCCAGCCGCGCGGCAGCGACCGGAAGCTCAAAGCTGCCAGGGACGCGCAGCACCGTCGGCTCGTTGATGCCGGCGTCCTTGGCTGCGCGCAGGGCGCCGTCCAGGAGTCCGTCCATGATCTGGGTGTGCCAGCTTGCCGCGACGATCGCCAGCTTCAACTGCGAGGTTTCCGCGGGGTCGAGGGTGGTGAGGTCAATCTGGGGTGCGCCGTGTCCGCTCATTGAGTCTTCGTGATCCGTTCAGTCTTGTTCGTGGTCAAAAGTGTCAGTGCCGGTGCGGGGCAGGCCCGCGGTCTCGGTGTCGAGGGTCAGCAGGTGGTCCATGCGGTCCTTCTTGGTCTGCAGGTACCGGAGGTTCTGTTCCCGCGACGGCACCTCGGTGGGCACCATCTCGACGACCTTCACGCCGGCCGTGGCCAGGCGGTTCTGCTTATCCGGGTTGTTGCTCAGCAGCCGGATCTCGTGCAGGCCCATTTCGGCCAGGATCTGCGCCGCAGCTTTGTAGCAGCGGGCGTCCACGGGCAGGCCCAGCTGCTCGTTGGCCTCGACGGTGTCGAACCCGGCCTCCTGCAGGGCGTAGGCCTTGATCTTGTTGGCCAGCCCGATGCCCCTGCCTTCCTGGCCGCGGAGGTACAGCAGCGTGCCGCCGTTCTCGGCAATCATCTCCAGGGCGTAGGCGAGCTGCTCGCCGCAGTCGCAGCGGTAGGAGCCAAAAACGTCCCCGGTGAGGCATTCCGAATGCAGGCGCACCAGCGGCGCCTTGCCGTCCTTGGGTGCGTTCGGAGAGCTGACTGCCAGGTGTTCGGCGCCGGTCACCAGATCGGTCCAGGCCTGCGTCACGAAATCACCGAACGCCGTGGGCAGCTGGACCACGGGGCCGCTGCTCACCGGATGCGGCTGCCGTCCATTGCTGCTCGGTTCCGCTTTCTGATATGCCGTCATCGTGTTTCCCCTTCTCCGGCCGGACTGACTTCCAAAGTGCTCTCCTGTGAAGATACACGGTGGTCAGCTCCCAGATAGGCAACCAGGTCCTCAATCGAGATCAAGGGGCAGCCGTGCTCGGCAGCAAAAACCCGGAGTCCGTCCAGCCGCATCATCTCACCGTCGTCGTACACCACTTCGGCGATCACGCCCACCGGCTCAAGGCCGGCGAGCCGGCAGAGGTCGACGGCCGCTTCGGTGTGGCCGGGGCGCTCACGCACTCCCCCATTAACGGCCCGCAGCGGGAAAATATGCCCGGGACGGGTCAGCGTCTCCGGCCCGCTGGCCGGATCGGATATGACGCGGGCGGTCAGCGCCCGGTCGGTGGCCGAGATGCCGGTGCTCACTCCGGTGGCGGCGTCGCAGGAAACGGTGTAGGCCGTGCCCTTCGAATCCTGGTTGACCTCCACCATGGGCGGCAGTTCCAGCGCGTCGGCACGGGCTCCGTCGAGCGGCACGCAGATAACGCCGGAGCTGTAGCGGATGGTCCAGCCCATGAGTGCCGGGGTGGCGTGCTGGGCGGCGAAGATGATGTCGCCTTCGTTTTCGCGGTCCTCGTTGTCCACCACCAGGACCGGCCGGCCGGCCGCCATGGCACGGACAGCGTCCTCGATCGGGTCCAGGGTCACATTGCCGGGGGCAAGCCCGGCCGAAGCCGTGCCGGAAACCGTCGCGTCAAGCTTTGCCGTGCCGCTCACAGCTGCACCTCCGAACCTGCCGTGCCTTCAGCGCGGAAAGCGAGCAGCCGTTCGGTGTACTTGGCCAGCACGTCCACCTCGAGGTTGACCCGGGCACCGGCCGGCTTGGCTCCGAGCCCGGTGTCGGCCAGGGTGGTGGGGATGAGCCCCACCTCGAACCATGGCGCCGTTTCGGCTGCCGGGCTGACCGCCGTGACGGTGAGGGAGACGCCGTCGATCGCGATGGAACCCTTTTCCGCGATGTACCGTGCAAGCCGCTGGGGCACGCCGAAGCGGAGCCGTTCCCAGTTTCCCTGCGGCTCGCGTTCGAGCAGTTCGCCGACGCCGTCCACGTGGCCCTGGACGACGTGGCCGTCAAGGCGCCCTCCGGCGGGGACGCAGCGTTCCAGGTTGACGGGGTCGCCCGCGGCGAGCTCGCCGATGGTGCTGCGGATGAGGGTTTCGCCCATGACGTCGACGCTGAAGTCCTTGCCGTCGATGGCCGTGGCCGTCAGGCAAACGCCGTTGACCGCGATGGAGCCGCCCAGCGGCAACCCTTCAGCGGTTCCGGGGGCGTGCAGGCGCAGCGTTGCGCTGGTGTCCCCATTCCGGTCCACGGAGAGGACCTTTCCCTGTTCGGCGATAATTCCGGTGAACATCAGTAGCCTCCCATGGCTGTGTCCGCTCCTGTGCGGACAGATAGTGAATCGGTTGACGTTGATTGTGTTGCTGTTGGCTGGAACCGGCTGGCTTCCTCCGGGAGCAGGTGAAGTCGAAGGTCCCTGCCGAGGTACTGGACCGCGCCGCCGGACGCGGCGTCCCATTCCCAGCGCTGGGCCGCCGCCAGCGTTCCGATGCCCAGGCCGTTGAGTGCGGGTGTTCCGGAGCCCAGCAGCGTGGGCGCCAGGTAGACGATGAGCTCGTCCACGAGGCCCTCGGCCAGGAAGGCGCTGAGGATCCTCGATCCGCCCTCCACCATGACGTGCCGGGTCCCGGCCGCGAACAGCATGGCCAAAGCCTCGTGCGGGTCCCGGGTGGGAAGGTGCAGGACCTTGCCGTCGTCGCCGCGTACCGCGGCATCCTCCGGCACGTCCCGGAGTCCCATGACCGCGCGCAGCGGCTGCTTTCCGGTGGTTTCGCCGTTGGCGTCGCGGGCCGTCAGGCGGGGGTTGTCCACCAGGACTGTCTGTGTACCCACGAGTATGGCGTCGATCCGGTTCCGGATGCCGTGGTTGTCTGCCAGGGATTCAGGGCTGGAAATCCACTGGCTGGTTCCGTCCTCGGCCGCGATCCGGCTGTCCAGGGTCTGGGCGATGTGCAGGGTAACGAACGGGCGCTTGGCGTCGACGGCCTGGAACCAGCGCCGGTTCAGCTCCAGCGCACGTTCGGCGGCCAGTCCGCTACGCACGCTGACTCCCGCAGACCGCAGGGTGGCGGCACCCCCCGCGGCGGGATCATGGGGGTCGTCGACGGCGTACACGACGTTCGCTATCCCGGCGTCGATGATGGCCTGGGCGCACGGTCCCGTGCGGCCCACGTGGTTGCACGGCTCGAGGGTGACCACCATCGTGGACCCGGAAAGGTCGACGCCGGAGCTGATCGCCGCCGCTATCGCGTCGGCTTCGGCGTGCGCGGTGCCGGCACCGCGGTGGTAACCCGTGGCCAGCTGGCGTCCGTCAGGTCCGACGACGACGGCGCCCACGAGCGGATTGGCGCCCCGGGGCCCCTGCAGGGCGGCTTCCAGGGCCGTGTCCATGGCAGCTGTTTCAGCGGCGGTGAAGGCCGTTACCGGTGTCTGGGCTGCAGTCACCTGGTCACCGCCGGGTCCGGGAAGGCGGTCTCAACCTTGACGGTCGAGGGGTCGGCGACGGTCGTGGGGTGAGCCTGGGCCTGGGTCCGGGACGCCCGCCACCAGACGATGAAGCCGGCCAGGGTGAAGAAACCGTAGAACAGGTACATGAAGGCGCTGGCGAAGTACCCGGCGCTGAAGAGCAGCGGAACGCCCACCACGTCCACGGCAACCCAGATCAGCCAGAACTCGGTCCAGCCGCGGGCCATGCCGTAGGTGGCCAGGAGCGAGCCCATGAAGGTCCAGGCGTCGGCCCACACCGGCGGGTAGGAGCCCAGGGAGTCGAAGAGCGGGGTGAGGGCAGCGGTTCCGGCCACCAGCGCGAGTACCAGCGCCACACGGGTCCTGGCACTGGCCCAGGCGGGGGCGATCGCGGTCGAGGATCCTGCCGCCCGGCGGCTCTGCTGCCAGCGCTGCCAGCCGTAGACGGCCACGATGATGAACATGACCTGCCGCCCGGCCTGTCCCCACAGCGTGGCGGGCGTGGCGGAGCCAAAGACGTTGCCCAGAAAGACTGTCAGGAGGAGCAGGTTGCCGGCGATGCCTGCCGGCCATGCCCAGACCTTGCGCCGCATGCCGCCGAGGGCACTGGCCAGGCCAAAGGTGTTTCCCAGCACTTCGCGGAGAATGAGCACTGATCCGCCCACGGGGATCTGTGCCTCGAAGAGCCAACGCAGGATGTCCATGCGTGCGTGTCGTTCCTTCCCTCAAGAGCCGAGACTGCTCCGGGGGGATACGACAGCGAAACGCAGCGGCGTTCTGGAACGCCACAAGTACAGCTGTACGTGCTTCTCTCATCCAGACTTTAACTGTCGGTACCGGAATTTCACCAGTTCAACCGTCCGCCGGGCTTCCATAACGGAAACGCCGGCTCGCGGGTCGCGGACTATCACCGCCGGTTCGGACTTACACCGACCCCGGAGCACGTATTGTGTGTTGCTATTCTGACACAACTTGGCGGGTGCCCAGGCTATTCCCGCTACAAACCGTCATGCGGCCGTCATGGAGGCCGGCTGCGGCCGCCGTGACGGCGCTCCTGGGGGCAGGACCCTGTTCCCGTGGCTAGAGGCTGCCGGCCTTGCGCAGCCGGTCGATGGCGTCGGCGGGATCCGCGGCCCCGTAAACGGCCGAGCCGGCCACAAAGACATTCGCGCCGGCTTCCGCGGCACGGACGATCGTTTCCTCGGTGATGCCGCCGTCGACCTGGATGGCCACGTTCACGCCTGACCCTTCGATCGCCGCTCGGGCGCGGCGGATCTTGGGCAGCGTCAGGTCAAGGAATGCCTGCCCGCCAAAACCGGGCTCCACCGTCATGATCAGCAGCATGTCCAGCTCGGGAAGCATGTCCAGGTACGGCTCCACCGCCGTAGCGGGACGCAGCGCCATCCCGGCCTTCGAACCCCGGGACCGCAGCTCACGGGCGAGCTTTACCGGCGCGATAGACGCCTCGGCGTGGAACGTGACGGAAGCAACGCCGGCGTCCGCGTATCCGGGTGCCCAGCGGTCGGCGTCGGAAATCATGAGGTGGGCGTCCAGCGGAACAGGGCTGACCGCCTGGATCCGCTGGACCACGGGAAGCCCCAGGGTGAGGTTGGGGACAAAGTGGTTGTCCATCACATCCACATGCACGGAATCGGCGTTCCTGATTTTCTGCAGCTCGGCTTCGAGGTTCACGAAGTCGGCGGAGAGGATGCTGGGGTTGATGCAGCACTGCGTCATGCGGGGTCCTTTCGCGGGACGGATTTCCGGGGATACGGGGTCAGTCGGTGGGAACTCAGCGCTTGCGGCGGATCAGGGCGAGGAACATGGCATCCGTGCTGTGGATGTGCGGCCACAGCTGCGCGGTCTTCTCATGCCCCGCGCCCAGGCCGCGGCCGAGGCTGACGGAGTCCAGCGCGCTGCCGGCATCCAGGAGTTCCAGGTCGTCCCGCTTCCGCAGCGCGTCACTGACCACCGCGGTGGTCTCGGCCGGGTGTGGCGAGCACGTCACGTAGGCCACCACGCCGCCGGGCCGGACGGCCGCCAGGGCAGAATTAAGGAGTTCGCGCTGCAGCGGTCCCAGATCGGCAAGATCCTTGGGCGTGCGGCGCCAGCGGGATTCGGGCCGGCGGCGCAGGGCCCCGAGTCCGCTGCAGGGCACGTCGACGAGCACACGGTCAAAGGCCGCCGGCTGCTCGGATCCGAGGTCGCGGCCGTCGCCGGTCCGGACGGTCCAGACGTCTGACGGAACCGCGGACAGTGCCTGGCTGACCAGTTTGGCCCGGTGCGGCGCGGGCTCGTTGGCCAGCAGTGTGGCTCCGCGTTCGTTTGCCAGTGCGCCCAGCAGGGCTGCCTTGCCGCCCGGTCCGGCGCAGAGATCGAGCCAGGCCTCCCCGGCGTTTTCTGCGGTACCGCTGTCAGTTCCTGCCTCGAGGCTGGCTGCCGCCAGGGCCCGGGCCACCAGCTGGGAACCAACGTCCTGCACACGTGTAGTGCCGGACCGGACGGACTCCAGCCGGCCGAGGTCGCCACCGCTGGACAGCGCGGACCCTTCCACCAGTTCGCCGGGGATGGCACCGTTCTCTAGTGCCTCGTCCAGGCTTCCCAGCCCGGGGAGCGCCACCAGGTTGACGATGGGGGCTGCGTTGTCCGCTTCCAGGAGGTCGTTGATCTCGCCGACCGGCCGGCCGTGAGCCACGAGCGACTGCCGGAGTGCACGGACAATCCATTCGGGATGGGCATAGCGGACGGAAGCAACTTTGTTCTCGTCCTGCTCGCCGGCGACCAGCTCGTCCAGCCACTCGTCCAGGCTGCGGGCGGTTACCTTGCGGAGCACGGCGTTGATCAATGTGGACGGGCCGGCGCCGATGACTGCACGGGCCAGGCCGACGGTCTGGTCAAGGGCCGCATGCGCGGGGACGCGCATTGCCAGCAGCTGGTGGACGCCGATGCGCAGGGCATCCAGGACCGCCGGATCCAGCCTGTCCAGGGGCCTGTCCACGCAGCGGCCGAGGATGGCGTCGTAGGTGCCCTGGTTGCGCAGCGCGCCGTAGCTGAGTTCGGTGGCGAAACCCGCGTCCCGCCGGTCGAGGCCGTGCTGGCGGATGCGCGCCGGGAGCACGAGGTTTGCATAGGCGTCTTCGGCAGCAACTGCACGCAGCACTTCAAAGGCCACCAGCCTGGCGGGGTCTGCCCTGCGGGTGCGCTGCGACGGTGCGTTCCCGGTGAAGTTGCGCTGCGGGCCGCGGTTGCGCTCCCGGCCCTGGGCGTTGCGGCGGCTGGCGCCGCCCCCGCCGCGGCGCTGGTCGGAGCCGCCCGTACCGGAACCGCCGGCACCTGAACCGCGTTGGTCTCCTGAACCGCGCTGGCCACCGCGGCTTGGCCGCCCCTGTCCGGATCCGCTTCTGCCGGAGTCACTCATTGGAATACCACGCTTTCGAGGGAAGACTGGCCACGCGCCCAGTCGGCTGCGGCCATCATTTTCTTGCCGGCAGGCTGCACGTTGGTGAGTTCGACGGCATGCGAACCGGTGCCCACCACCACGCTCTTGCCGGCCAAAACCAGTTGACCCGGCTGAATGTCGGTCACGTCGGGACGGAGCCGCACCGGTTCAAGCTTCAGCCGCTGGCCCTCAAGGGTGGTCCAGGCCCCCGGTTCGGGGTGTTACACCGCGTGCGCGTCGGCCGACGGACAGGGCCGGCTCCGACCAGTCGATGCGGCCGTCGTCGATGGTCAGCTTGGGCGCCAGGCTGACTTCTCCCTGCTGGGGAATCGGCGACGCGGCGCCTGACCCAACGGCGGACAGTGTCTGCGCAAGCAGGACGGCGCCGCTGTGGGACAGCCGTTCAAGCAGCGCCCCGGAGGTGTCCTCCGGACCCACGGCTTCGGTCAGCGTGCCGATGACGGGACCGGTGTCGAGCCCCTCCTCGAGCTGGAAAGTTACGGCACCGGTGATGTCGTCGCCGGCGATGACGGACCGCTGCACGGGCGCCGCTCCGCGCCAGGCCGGCAGCAGTGAGAAGTGCAGGTTGATCCAGCCGTGCCGCGGAATGTCCAGGGCCGCCCGGGGCACAAGCCCGCCGTAGGCGACGATCGCCGCTACATCGGGACGGGTTTCGGCGATCCGTTCGGTCACGGCGGAGTCCACCCGGGACGCGTGGATGATGTCGATGCCCAGCTCGGCCGCCCGGGCAGCAACGGGCGACGGCGTGAGGACACGTTTGCGTCCCACCGGCGCATCCGGCCGGGTCAGCACCGCGACGATCTCGAAACCGGCGGCCACCAGCGCATCCAGCGAGGGGACAGCTACGGACGGTGTTCCAGCAAAGAGGACCCTCATCCGGCAGCGCCGAAGCTGCCGGATCCGGTTGCCGCGCCAAAGCTGCCGCCGCCAAAGCTGGAGCCGACGGTCTTGGCACGCTTGGCAGTGGTCTGTTCCGTGATGGAGTCGTAGTTGGCGTTGCGGATCGAACGCAGGGCGGCCTTGCGGTCTTCGCCTTCGAGCCGGTCGGTGAACAGGATGCCGTCAAGATGGTCGGTTTCGTGCTGGAAGCAGCGGGCAAGCATGCCCTCCGCCTCCACCGAGACGGGGTTGCCGTTCATGTCGACCCCGGTCACCCGGGTGCTGCGGTATCGGCGGACCGGGAAGCCCAAGCCCGGAATGGAGAGGCATCCCTCCACCTCATCCGGCTGGAAGTCCTCGCTGTTTTCCAGCACCGGGTTGACGATGTGGCCTTCGACGCCGCCGATGCGGTACGTGAAGACCCGGAGGCTGACGCCGATCTGGGGTGCGGCCAGGCCTGCGCCCTCCACGTCCTCCATGGTTTCGGTCATATCGGCAACGAGCCTTGCCAGCTCCGGCCCGAAATCCGTGACAGGGTCGGCAACCGTGCGCAGCACGGGATCGCCGATGATACGGATATTCAGAATTGCCATGTGCAGTCATTTCCTCACGGTGAACGGGTACGGGATCCAGTCCAGTTTAGTTGCTGCGGCCTGGCCGGCGCAGATGAGGGCGGGAGCCGGCCGGACCAGCCCCGTCCTCTGGTCCGGCCGGCGTCGAACTGTGGAAGAGCGTCGAACTCCGGAGGAGTCAGGAGTAGACCGGCGGCGCCAACGGCAGCAGCGCGGGTCCGGCACTGACAGTGTCCGCGGACATTTCCCATACCCGGCGCAGGGCACAAAACTTCCACCAGTGGTGCTTCAGGACTTCGGGATTGGCGCGGACGGGCCGGACTTCGGTTTCACCGATTGCGACGGCGAGCAGCACCGGGCCATCGCCGTGCTGCCATGGCTCCCACTCCCCTGCCACCGGATCCACCAGGCTTTCCTCCGCCTTCATCCCGGCAACAAGCTGCATGACCACTTTGTCGTCCAGGGGCTTGACCTGGCCGTCGCGCGTCGTTCCCTTGGTCTTGTAGTCGATGAGGCAGGTGCGGCCGTTGATCTTCGCTACCAGGTCCAGCGTCCCTGCATAGCCCACGGTCTTGTTCCACACGGTGATCTCCGGAGCGATCGGCTCCACCCGGAACAGCTCCCACCACTCGTCGAAGCGGGCGGCGAAGGCTTCCTCGCCGTTGGAAGCCAGCGCTTCCCGGGCTTCCTTCATCTGGTGAGGCCGGCCAAGCACACGCAGCGCCACCTGCTCGCAGTAGTAATGCACCCGGTCCCCGCGCTGCGCGGCCTCGTCCCGGTAGGTTTCGGCCGCCTTAGCCGCTCGGTTCACCGCCTGCCGCACCCGCGCGGGGCTGCCCAGGATCTCGGGCAGGGAGGGATCCTTGGCCAGGCTGCTGGCGCCCATGTAGCCGAACCAGCCGTCCAGCCCGTGGGCCTGCTGCCCGATGACGGTGGTAATGGAGGGAACCGTGAACTGCTCCGTGGTGGAGCGGGCATACATGCGGCCATATTCCGTGGCGTGGGCAAGGAGCGGAGCGGTCATGGTGAGACTCTTTCACGGGGGTCAGACATTGATGCGGAAACAGAAAAGCCCGCCCCTCCCAGTTTTATCTCCTGGGCTGAACGGACTTTCCATCGGTGGGCGATACTGGGTTCGAACCAGTGACCTCTTCGGTGTGAACGAAGCGCGCTACCACTGCGCCAATCGCCCCGATGCATTTGAATGCTAGCGGACGTTTGGGGGTAAACGGAAATCGGCGCATAGACCATCGGAAAAGGTCAGTCGGGCGAGGTGCATGAGCAAGGCCCAAGGCCCGGACGAAAACGGAACCAGCCAGCCCTGCCCTCGGGAACTACACCCCTGTAATTCGAAAATTTCCCTAGAATTCAAGGAAGTACGGCTTCCCCGGCCATGTGCCCGGCACTCGATTTGGAGTTTCCCGGAACCTCCTATAGAGTTCTTACTCGTTGGAACGCGACGAACTGCCGAATACGGCAAGGAATCACGGCTCCGAAATGCGGACGTAGCTCAGCTGGTAGAGCACCACCTTGCCAAGGTGGATGTCGCGAGTTCGAATCTCGTCGTCCGCTCGCAGGACACTGTCATGGCGCGGATCCCGGAAGTTGATTCCAGGAATCGAGGCCTACACGGTGGGTTGGCCGAGAGGCGAGGCAGCGGCCTGCAAAGCCGTATACACGGGTTCGAATCCCGTACCCACCTCGGTGAAAACCATGGTTTCCGGTGTTTCCGGATGCAATGGGCGATTGGCGCAGCGGTAGCGCGCTTCCCTGACACGGAAGAGGTCACTGGTTCGATCCCAGTATCGCCCACCAGAGCAAGGCAACTTGCTTGTAGCTGAACGTTTGGCCACCTGGCCAAACTTCAAAATGCGGACGTAGCTCAGCTGGTAGAGCACCACCTTGCCAAGGTGGATGTCGCGAGTTCGAATCTCGTCGTCCGCTCTCTTGATCCTTAGGGATCCGAACCCAGGATACCGCCGGCTTCACCGGCTCCGGGCGATTGGCGCAGCGGTAGCGCGCTTCCCTGACACGGAAGAGGTCACTGGTTCGATCCCAGTATCGCCCACGAAACAAAAGCAGCTCCCCGGAGCTGCTTTTTTCTTGCCCTCATACTGTTTGACAGGACTTGTCAAGAACTCCTTGGCAGGCACCGCCTTCAAGGCTAGGATCGAATGCGGAGGAGCGAACTGGCTCCGCGATTGAAGGGAGGTGCTCGTGGGTTTACTTGACGATCTTAAGGGCAAAGCTCAGGGTCTGATCCGCGGCAACGAGCAGGCCATCAAGGACGGCATCAACAAGGCCGGTGATTTTGTCGACTCCAAGACGGGCGGCAAATACACCGGCCAGGTAGATCAGGTCCAGGCTGGCGCTTCCACTCTCGTTGACAAAGCCAATGAGAGGCCAACGCAGGGACCGGCGGACAGCGTGCCGCCGGCTGAGAAGGCTCCGTAGCCAGGACTTACCGGGCTTCGCCCCAAAACGTCAAAAAGGTGCCGGTCCCGCCGAGAGGCGGCGCCGGCACCTTTCGTGTCTCCGGAGAAATTACGAGGGCTCGTGGTTCTGGCCTTCGCGGGCCAGCGCGGTAAGCCGGGAAACCGCCCTGAAGTACTTCTTCATGTAGCCGCCGGTCATCATGTCCTCGGTGAACAGCTTGTCGAAGGGAACGCCGCTGGCAAGGATCGGTACGTCCTTGTCGTAGAGGCGGTCGGCGAGCACCACGAACCTCAGCGCCACGGCCTGCTCGGTGATGGTTTCCACGTCCCGCCAGACAACTCCGTCCACACCGTCAATCAGCTTCCTGTAGCGGCTCGGGTGGACGCCCGCGAGATGTGATATGAGGGTGCCGAAGTCATCCTCGGCAACGGTCTTGCCGTCAAACTCCGCCTTCATGTGGGCGTGCAGTTCGCTGTTCCGCAGCGGCGCCGGCGCGGCCGGCAGGCCACGGTGGCGGAAGTCCTCGCCGTCGATCCTGATGACATCGAACTGGTCCGCCAGGACCTGGATTTCACGCTGGAAGTCCACGGCGGCAAAGCGGCCGTCGCCCAGCGAGCCCGGCAGGGTGTTGGAGGTGGCCGCGAGCTTCACGCCGGCGTCGGCCAGTTCACGCATCAGGCGGGACATCAGGACGGTGTCCCCCGGATCGTCCAGTTCGAACTCGTCAATGCAGACAAGTTTGTAGGAGCTCAGAGCCTCAACGGTTTTCCGGAAGGACAGGGCGCCCACCAGGTTGGTGTATTCCACAAAGGTGCCGAAGGCCTTGGGCCCGGGTGCAGCGTGCCAGAGCGAGGCCAGCAGGTGGGTTTTTCCGACACCGAACCCGCCGTCAAGGTAAATCCCGGCGCGGGTCGTGTCCTTCTTACCGAACAGCTTCTTGAACAGTCCCCCGCCGTCGCCGGCGCCGACGCCACCCGCGAAAGACTGCAGCGCGTTCACTGCTGCCGCCTGGCTGGGCTGCTTCGGGTCAGGCCGGTAGCTTGCAAAGGACACCTGCCCAAACCTGGGCGATGGGTAGAAACCTTTGAGGAGCTCATCCACCGACACCGCCGGCGTCCGGGTGGCGAGCTTTTCGATCTGTACCAAGGTGGTCCATTCTGCTGGTGATTTGTCCCCAGCAAGAATACCGGCATTGGCAGCCCGCCCCGCGGGCAACGCCTTACTGCCGGCAATGCCGTGAGCAAGCACACATTTCGTCCTGTTAACACACAGGAGCATTCCGACCGGCCCGTGGCTAGTGTTGGAGCAGTGACCCGCCGTCCCCCGGCGGTCTGCCCTGACCGTTTCAGTGAAAGGCCATACGCATGTCCTACCCCGTTGAACAGAACGAGAAGTTCGCCGCCTACGCGCACCCGGAGCGGCTTGTTTCCACCGAGTGGCTGGCTGCGGCCATCGATGCCGGCGCCCTTAACGACGGCAGGCTCGTCGTCGTCGAGTCCGATGAAGACGTCCTGCTGTACGAAACCGGCCACATTCCCGGCGCGGTCAAGATCGACTGGCACACCGACCTGAACGACGAAGTAACCCGCGACTACGTGGAGGGCGAGGCGTTTGCCGCTCTGGCCGCCGCCAAGGGCATTTCCCGCGACGCCACCGTGGTCATCTACGGCGACAAGTCCAACTGGTGGGCCGCCTACGCCCTCTGGGTCTTCAGCCTGTTCGGCCACGAGGATGTCCGCCTGCTGGACGGCGGCCGCGACAAGTGGATCGCCGAAGGCCGTGCGCTGACCACCGACATCCCCACCCCGGCCGTGGCCGACTACCCCGTGGTGGAGCGCGACGACACCCCGATCCGCGCCTTCAAGGAAGACGTCCTGGCCCACCTGGGCAAGCCGCTGATCGACGTCCGCTCCCCCGAGGAATACACCGGCCAGCGCACCCACATGCCCGCCTACCCCGAAGAAGGCGCGCTGCGCGGCGGCCACATTCCCACCGCGGCGTCCATCCCGTGGGCACGGGCGGCAGCAGAGGACGGCACCTATCGCAGCCGCGCCGAGCTTGAGGCGCTGTACCTGGGCGAGGCCGGACTCACCGAGGGCGACGACGTCGTGGCCTACTGCCGCATTGGCGAACGCTCCAGCCACACCTGGTTCGCGCTGAAGTTCCTCCTGGGCTTCGAAACCGTCCGCAACTACGACGGCTCCTGGACCGAATGGGGCAACGCTGTCCGCGTCCCGATTGCCAAGGGCGCGGAACGCGGCTCGGTGCCGGCAGTTGCCGCACGGTAATTCCGCCGTAAAAAAGCGGCGGACGGGGACAACCTGCGTAAGCTGGAAGTGATGAGTACTCAAGCACTTCCCACCGCCCTGGCGGAGATTGTCGACGACTTCCAGGCACTGAGCGAGCCCGAGCGGCTGCAGCTCCTGCTGGAGTTTTCCCGCGGCCTGCCGGAGCTTCCGGAGCGCCTGAACAACCACCCCGAGCTGCTGGAGCAGGTGGTGGAATGCCAGTCACCCCTTTTCCTCACCATAGAGATGGAAAAGAACGACGGCGGTTCCCCCGCCTTCCGGCTGTTCTTCAAGGCGCCGCCGGAGGCCCCCACAACCCGTGGTTTCGCCGGAGTGCTGCACGAAGGTCTGGACGGCCTCACCGCCGAGGAGATCCTGGCCGTTCCCGACGATATGCCGGAACTGCTCGGCCTGACCCGCGCCATCACGCCGCTGCGCATGCGCGGCATGACCGCGATGCTCGGGCGCATCAAGCGCAAGGTGGCCGCCGCGGCCCGGCTCTACGCCTAGGCACCGGACCGGATGGCGCGCAAGAACACGTCGCAGGGAACGCCTGCCACAGCCGTACTGGCTGCGGCGGGCGTTTCCTTTAACCTGCACCCCTACAGCCACGATCCGGCCGCAGCCAGTTACGGCATGGAGGCGGCCGAGGTCCTGGGCATCGACCCGGCAAGGGTCTTCAAGACGCTCATGGTGGAGGTGGACGGCAAACTGGCGGTCGGCGTCGTGCCTGTCAGCGGAAGCCTGGACCTGAAAGCGATAGCTGCTGCGCTGGGCAGCAAGAAGGCCGCCATGGCGGATCCGGCGGCGGCCGAACGTCGCACCGGCTACGTCCTGGGCGGAATTTCGCCCCTGGGGCAGCGGCAGCCCTCCCCCACCGTCATCGACGAAAGTGCCCTCGCGCTGGACACCATCCTCGTGTCCGGGGGCCGGCGCGGCCTGGACATCGAACTGGATCCCCGCGACCTGGTGCGCCTCACCAAGGCCGTCACAGCCACGATCGGAACAGCCTCCCAGGCACACCTTGAACGGGGGTCAGGCTAGACGGGTGCAGGCTGACCCGGTTCCGGCTGGCCCGGGTTCCGGCGTGGCGCCAGCTGCTGCTGCAGCCACGCCCGGACGAGGCCTTCCCAGCGGGCCGGATCGGCGTTCCACTCCTTGGCATGCCGAGCCCCTTCGAACGGCTCGAACGTGACCATCTCCGGGTTCTTTTCCGCGAGCTGGGCCGACGGCTGGTAGGGAACGTATTCGTCGTCCACGCTGTGGATGATGAGCGTCGGCGTCCGGAGCTCAACGGCACGCGACACCCAGTCCATGGATTTCAGGTCCACTGGCGCAGCCAGCCCGGTGAGCCGGCGGCCCACCTTGTGCCCCATCATCAGCTGGCCGTACCGGCCAACGGCCGAGGGGATCCGGTTCAGCTCCGCATGGTGGGCCAGCACATTCACCCAGTCGATCACGGGCGCATCAAGCACCATGGCCCGGATGACGTGCCTGTGCTCCGACAGGTCCGCGGTCTGCAGGCAGATGGCCCCTCCCATCGACCAGCCAAAGAGCACAACCTCCCGGGCGCCGCGGCCCAGGGCAAAGGCGATGGCAGCGTCGATGTCCCGCCACTCCGTGGAGCCAAGCCCGTACCGGCCGTCGAATGCTGCCGGCGCCAGGCCGTCGTTCCGGTAGGAAACCAGGAGATTGGGCAGTCCGAGCTCGTGGGCCACGCGCGCTCCACGAAGACACTCCTGCCGGGTGGCCCCGCGCCCGTGGACCATGATGGCCCAGGTTTCAGCGCCGGCATCGCCCGGGATCAGCCAGCCGGGGGCTGTTCCGCCCTCGACCTTGATGGCTACGTCCTCGGAGGCCAGCCCGACGTCGGAGGGATGCTGGTACGTGGCGCCACCCCACCAGCCGCGCCCCGCGGATTCAAGGTTGCCGCTGTAGACGGCCTCCACCTCGCGCAGCACGGTGCGCTCGGCCGGGGAATAGGAAAGGATCCTGCCGATCCGGGCATGCCCGGCACCGGCGTCGAAGAAGAGGCTGTACACGCCATTGTGTGTTGTCTCCGGTGTGGCCGCGAGGATGACCTGCAGGTCCCGGCCTTCCCTGATGACCGCCAGGATTTCTTGGTCCGCCGCCCGCACCCGGGCGGGGGTGAGCACGCGGCGGGCAAAGTAGAGCGCGAGGGCGGATGATCCGGCACCGAGCAGGGCAGCCGCGCTGCCGCCGGCGATGATTCCCCCGAGTGTCCACTTCGCCCTCAGGGTCATTGCATTGCCCTGGGAAGCGGACGGGGTTGTCAAAGCGGCCTGCGCGGAATCCATGACTCCCATCTTGACGGATCCTAACCGTTACGGCACATTCGGGCCGACGGCGGGCGGAGCAAATGCGTGCGGGCCAAATACATGCGGCCACTGGCAGGCGGGACTAGGCTGATGCCATGAGCGATCCAATCGTCATTCTGACTGAAGAGCCGCTGGGTGCGGACGACCGCGTGAACATTGAACGCCTGGTGGACGGGGGTGACGCGCCCTTGGTTGTGCTGGTGCCGGCCAACACGGAACGGCATCTGCTCGTGGATTTCCTCGAGAACCTCTCGATGCTGGACATTGCCAAGGCTTTCCGCGAGTTGACCTCCCATGCCCCCGACCCTGCGGAGGAACGGGCAGCCGCGGACGCCACGCTCGCCACCTCGGTCAGCGCACTCGAAGGCCTCGGCGGCGGAGTTGCCGGCGAGGTGGTGGGAGGCGGCGCCGTGAACGGCCTCGTGGCCAAGGTCAAGGAGCTGGGGGCCGCCCAGGCAGTCGTCATCACCAGGCCACATGCCGTGTCGGACACCTTCCATACCGACTGGGCCAACCGGGCGCAGGACAAGCTGGGGCTTCCGGTGCTGCACCTGTACGCCGGCTCGGGATTTATCGGGGACTCTTGAGCGTTGGTCCGACTATGAGCACCCCTGAAAAATCCGAACTCACCAACTCCGCGGCAACCCCCGCCACCAGCCGGTCCGACGAAGACTGGCGGCAGGAACTGACTCCGGAGGAGTACCACGTGCTGCGCCAGGCCGGCACGGAACGCCCGTACACCGGCGAATACTGGGACACCCACACCGCCGGGGTCTACAACTGCCGGGCGTGCGGGACAGAACTGTTCACCAGCAAGGAAAAGTTCGATTCGCACTGCGGCTGGCCGTCCTTCTGGGCCCCGCTGGCCGAAGGGCGCGTCCGGTACATCCACGACCGGACCCTCGGCATGGACCGCATCGAGGTCCGGTGCGCCAACTGCGACTCGCACCTCGGGCACGTGTTCGAGGGTGAAGGGTACGGAACCCCGACCGACCAGCGGTATTGCATCAACTCCATCTCACTGAAATTGGTTCCGGCCGCCGGGGATGCCCAGCCCTGAGGCTTGTCCCCTGAGGTTGCCGGGCGCTGCGCCTAGGGGTTATTTGGACAGCCTCGAGCGCTACAGTTTCTTATGCTCGAGCCTTTGATCGATTAGGAAGCCTGTCTGCTTGCTACGCTCGCCGTAGAAGCTCAGATAACCCGAAAGGCGAGGCCAGCGATGACCGTAACCGTACACACAGCACCAGCCCGAATCTCCGCAGAACACCCGGAATGGCAGCGTCTCAAGGCCGCGGCTATTGCCCTGCGGCAGCTCCAGGTGCAGGACGGTTCGATTCCAGACCAGACCCTCCACGCGGCAGCGCAGGGCCACGTCGAAGCCCTTGTCACTGCCACCGAGGCGCTGGCACCGGCGTTCCCCCACGATTCCCTGTACCTGGATCTGGTGTGCCGCGACTTTGGCCGCTGGGCCAGGGACGGGTTCGGTGTGCCCGACTTCCTCGACTCCCTCCTGGCCTTCCAGCCGCAGACGGACCGCGAGAACGGCCTGCAGCACCTGGTGGTCTTCCCCATGTACACGCAGAACGGCAGCAGCAGCCGGCTCGTGGAGGCTGTCCTCATCGACGTGGTGTGGCCCGACTTCATTGCTGGCCTGGAACAGGGCGACTACTCGAACCGGCTGTTCGTGCCGATCCGGTTCATCGATTTCACTCCTGGCTACGACACCAACTCCGCAGTGCTGTTCCCCGAAACCGTGGGCGTGCGGGCGACGCCGCGGTTCACCTGGGGCGCCATCTTCGCGGACCGGGAAGCCGCACGCTTCCGCCGCGTCCTGCGGGCCGCCGCCGACATCACTTCGCTGGAACTGCCTGCAGCGGCTGCCGAACTCCTCGAGGACCAGGAGCTCACCGAAAAAACATTTGTCATGTGGGACCTGATCCACGACCGCACGCACATGCGCGGGGACCTGCCGTTCGATCCCTTCATGATCAAGCAGCGGATGCCGTTTTTCCTGTACTCCCTGGAGGAGCTGCGCTGCGACCTGACGGCCTTCCGGGAATCGGTGAAGATCGAAAAGGACGAGACCGCGGATCCGGAAGCCCGCCGGCACGCCAAGCTCGTGCAGTACGCCGTCATTTTCGACCGCATCTTCCGGTTCGCCATCACCGGCAGCCGGGTGCGCAACTACGACGGGCTCGGCGGCCAATTGCTGTTCGCGTGGCTGCACCAGCACCGCGTCCTCCACTGGACCGACAGCCGCCTGACCATCGACTGGGAGCACGTCGCCGGCGTCGTCGTGGAGCTGGGTGCCCGGATCGAGGAACTGTACTGGCGCTCCATCGACCGGCCCAAGACCGCCCACTGGCTGGCAGCGTATGAGCTGATCTCCGGCACCGTCACGCCGAACCCTGCTTCGGTGTGGGCCAAGGGGCCGGACGCCCTCCCCCTCGACGGGCCGCCGCGCGGGCTCACCGACCAGGTCCTGGACGACGAGTTCCCACTGTCCATGTTCTACGAGGCCCTCGAAAAGAAGATGCGCCCAGTCATCGAGTCCACCGCAGGCATTACCGGTTCCTCAGACTCTGCGCTGCCGGTGGACGGTCCGGCGGCGACGGCGGCATGACAGACCCCAGCGTGGCCGGCACCGGCCTGAGTGATGACCGCCCACTGCGCGTGCTGGTTACGGGCGGCAGCGGACCGTCGGGCATCGCGGCCGCCCGTGCCCTGCTGCAGGCCGGCTTTGCCGTCTACAGCGTCGGTTCGGACAAGGCACGCATCGAGGCTGCTGCGGAAACGGCGGGCGGCGCCATCCCGCTCGTTTGCGACCTCGGCGACCTGGCCGCCGTGCGTGGACTGCAGCAGGAGCTCGCGCGCACGGCCGGAAGGATCGACGGCGTGATCCACCTGGTGGGCGGATGGCGCGGCGCGGAGGGCATCACCAGCCAGACCGACGAGGACTGGGATTTCCTTGAGCGCAGTGCCGTCACGACGCTCCGGAACGTGACCCGGGTCTTCTACGACGACCTCGCCGCCTCGCCCTGCGGACGGTTTGCCATGGTGTCCTCGACGGCGGTGGACAGTCCCGCCGCCGGCGTCGCCAACTACGTGGCGGCCAAAGCGGCCGCGGAAGCGTGGACCATGGCCGTGGCGGAGGGGTTCCGCCGTGAAAGCCAAGCCCCCACCAGCCGAGCCGACGGCGCCCAGCACAGCGCCGCCGTCGTCCTCGTGGTGAAGGCGCTGGTGGACGCAGGCATGCGCAGCAAGCAACCGGAACGGAAGTTCCCCGGCTACACCGACGTCGAGCAGCTGGCGGCGGCCGCCGTCGGACTCTTTAGCCGGCCGGCCGCGGACCTGAACGGGCAGCGGCTGATGCTGGCCCCGGAGCCCGCCAGCGCTGCAACCGCACAGAGTGCTGCAAGTACACACAGCGCACCAACTACCTAGACTGAAAGCGTGACCAACGAGATGACAACAACAGTTGAAACTGCCGCCAGCGGCACCCTGTCCAGGCTGCACGACGCCTCGGTGCGCGGCTTTGCCTCGGACAACTACTCGGGGGTGCATCCCGAGGTGCTGGCTGCGCTGGCCGCCGCCAACGAGGGGCACCAGGTTTCCTACGGCGAAGATGCCTACACGGCCCGCCTGCAGGAGCTGATGGAGGAACACTTCGGGCCGGGCATCGAGTGCTTCCCGGTGTTCAACGGCACGGGTGCCAACGTGCTGTCCCTGCAGTCGCTCCTCCCGCGCTGGGGTGCCGTGGTCTGCGCGTCGACGGCGCACATCAACATGGACGAGAACGGGGCACCGGAACGCGTCGGCGGCATCAAGCTGCTGCAGGTTCCCACGCCGGACGGCAAGCTGACACCGGAGCTCATTGACCGTGAGGCGTGGGGCTGGGGCGACGAGCACCGGGCCCAGCCGCTGGCCGTCTCCATCACCCAGACCACCGAACTGGGCACCTGCTACACGGCGGATGAAGTCCGGGCAATCGCCGAGCACGTCCATGCCAAGGGCATGAAGCTGCACATGGACGGCGCGCGGCTGGCCAACGCGGCGGCGCACCTGGGCGTTCCCCTCCGGGCCTTCACGCGCGACGCCGGCGTGGACATCCTGTCCTTCGGCGGAACCAAGAACGGGCTCCTGTTCGGCGAGGTGGTGGTGGCGTTGAACCCGGACGCTGCCCAGGGGCTGCTTTTCCTGCGAAAGATGAACATGCAGCTCGCCTCCAAGATGCGGTTCATGTCCGCCCAGTTCATCGCCCTGCTCGAGGGTGACCTGTGGCTCCGTTCGGCCGGCCACGCCAACGCCATGGCCGCGAGGCTGCGGGCCGCGGTGGACGGGATTGACGGAGTGGAGCCCACGCAGAAAACGGAATCCAACGGCGTCTTTGCGGTTTTGCCCGAGGGGGTGGCGGACAGGCTCCGGGAGTCCTTCCGCTTCTACGACTGGAACGAGGCCACCCGCGAGGTCCGCTGGATGTGCTCCTTCGACACCAGCGAGGAGGACGTCGATGCCTTCGTGGCGGCCATCAAGGCCGAAGTCGCCAGGCACGGGTCTGGCCAGTAACATGCGCGGGATTGCGTGAGCAGGCGGCGAGCCTGCCGGAACCGGCGGTTTTCAATGCGTACCCTGCCATTGTGAACGCACTTGCCCAGGTTCCCGCGAATTTCCTGTATGCGCTGGGAACGCTCCGCAAAGCACGCTGCCGCAGCGAGCTGCGCCTCGACGAGATCCCGGCGCCGGCCCGGCTGGCGCCGTTCGCCGTCGCCCTCGGCGCGGAGGTTATAATTCCGGGCGGCGGCAAGTCCAGCAGTACCGTGGACCGTTCACCGGTCCACGGTCCGGCGGCCATGGCGCTGGCCAGGTCGGCCGCCGCCGGAAGCTCCGCGGCCTCCACGGCAGACGATGACGACGGCGAGGAACTCGCCACCGGGCGCTTCATCCTGCTGCACGACCCCGACGGGTCCGCTGTGTGGGACGGCGAATTCCGGATCGTCACCTACATCCGCGCACAGCTGGATGCCGAGATGGGCAACGATGAAATGCTCGGCTCGGTAGCCTGGACCTGGCTCGTGGAAGCACTGGAAACCCACAACGCCCCCTATCGCGCGGCCGGCGGCACGGCCACCCGTGTGCTGTCCGAAAGCTTCGGAACGCTGGTGGACCGGCCGGCCTCGATCGACATTGAACTCCGTGCCTCATGGACTCCCGCCGGCGCCGACGTCCAGGCCCACCTCGAGGCGTGGTCGGACATGGTGTGCACCTTCGCCGGCCTTCCGCCGCTGCCCGACGGCGTCTCCGCACTTCCTCGCCGGCGCCGCAACTAGGCGCTGCCCGCATAGCGCTGCAGCTGAGCATATCGCGGCAGCTGAGCGCAGCCCCGGGACTGCTCTACATTGCACCGCCGGCACTGCTCTCTCCTGCCCAAAACAGTGCTGCCCCAACCGGTGGAGTAATTTCCGCAGTAATTACGGCACGATTCTTTTGCCTAATCGCCTTGGCCGTGTAAAGTCCCGTGCTTAGGTGAGCCTAAGACGGGCTCCTCCGGCAGAAGGTGCGTTACATGACAGCCAACTTCCTCATCGGCCTCCGGGAGGGCCTCGAGGCGACGCTCATCGTGGTCCTGCTGATGGCCTACCTGACCAAGAGCGGCCGGCGTGCGTTGCTCCCCCGGTTGTGGGCCGGAGTTGGAATCGCTGTCGCCGTGTCCGTTGGTTTCGGCGCGCTGCTGACCTTCGGCCCGCGCGGCCTCACCTTCGAAGCGCAGGAGGCGATCGGTGGTGGCCTGTCCATCGTCGCCGTCGGGCTGGTCACCTGGATGGTCTTCTGGATGGCGCGCACCGCCCGCACGCTCGGCAGCGAACTGCGCTCCCGCGTTGACGGCGTGGCCGACGGCGCCGCCTGGGGCCTGGTGCTTGTCGCGGCCCTGGCCGTCGGCCGCGAAGGCCTGGAGACAGCACTCTTCCTGTGGGCCGCAGCCCAGGCCAGCGGCGAATCCGGCACCCCGCTGTCCGGCGCCCTCCTGGGCCTCGCCGTGGCAGCAGGGCTCGGGTACCTGCTGCACCGCGGCGTCCTGAAGGTCAACCTTTCCCGCTTCTTCACCTGGACGGGCGTGGCCCTGGTGGTCATCGCCGGCGGCGTCCTCGCCTACGGCGTCCATGACCTGCAGGAGGCCGGCATCCTGCCGGGGCTGCACAGCCTCGCCTTCGACGTCTCAGCCGCCGTCCCGCCGTCGTCCTGGTACGGCACCCTGCTGAAGGGGACCCTGAACTTCTCCCCCGCCACCACGTGGCTGGAGGCAACCGCCTGGGTCCTGTACGCCGTCCCCGTCATGTTCTGCTACCTCCGCGCCAACTTCCGCCGCCGGCTCCGGCCGGCGGCGGAAACCCCTGCCGCAACTGCCGCCATCGCTTCCTGACGGACAGCTTCCTAACGGACACTTTCCTGACCGGCGGCTTCCCGACCGGCAGCGCCTGCTTCAACCAAACACCGCCCCCAAACCCCGCTGCATCCCCAACAGCCCCACACCTCCAAGGAATCCACATGCCAGGCTTGACCTCGCCCAAAACCCGCCGCACTGCCGGTGCCCGCCTCGCCGTCGTGGCAGCCACCGCAGTCCTCCCGCTGGCCCTCGCATCCTGCACCGACAACGCAAACGCCAACGCGACCGGCGCAACCGACGGACCCATCCAGGTGACCAGCACCGATACCGAGTGCAAAGTTTCCGCAGCCGTTGCCCCGAGCGGGAACCTGACCTTCGCCGTCAAGAACGACGGCGCCGAGGTCACCGAGTTTTACGTGCTCGCAGAAGACGGCCTGCGGATCGTGGCCGAGGTGGAGAACATCGGCCCCGGGATCACCCGCAACCTGGTGCTCACCGCGCCGGCCGGCAAGTACACCACCGCCTGCAAGCCGGGAATGCAGGGCGACGGCATTCGCGCCGACTTCACCGTCAAGGACTCCGGCAAGCAGGCCACCGCTGACGCCGACCACCAGAAGCTGGTGGACACCGGAGTCACCCAGTACACGGCCTACGTCAAGGACCAGACCGAGCAGCTGGTGGCCGGCACCAGGGAATTCGCCGCTGCCTACGCCGCCGGCGATGCCGCCAAGGCCAAGAGCCTGTACGCCGCCACGCGCATGCACTGGGAACGGATCGAACCCGTGGCCGAATCCTTCGGGGATCTCGATCCCAAGCTTGATGCCCGTGAGGCGGACCTGGAGCCGGGACAGAAGTGGACCGGGTGGCACCGTGCGGAGAAGGACCTGTTCCCGCCTGCCGGCTACAAGGCGCTGACCGCTGCCGAGCGCTCGGCAATCTCCAAGCAGCTGGTGGCCGACACCGGCGAACTCAGCACCCGCACCCGCACCGTGGAGCTCAGCGCGGACAAGCTGGGCAACGGCGCCAAGGAACTGCTGGATGAGGTGGCCCGTGGCAAGGTCACCGGCGAGGAGGAAATCTGGTCGCACACCGATCTCTGGGACTTCCAGGCCAACGTGGACGGCGCCCGGATCGCGTTCGAGAACCTCAAGCCCGCACTTGAGCAGAAGGACGCCGCGCTGGCCAAGGACCTCGACGCTAAATTCAGTGCCCTGCAGGCTGAGCTGAAGACACATGCCAAGGGCGACGGCTTCGCCTACTACAACGAGCTGAGCAAGGATGAGGTCCAGCAGCTCAGCGCCTTGGTGGATGCCCTCGGCGAGCCGCTGTCCAAGCTCACCGCGGCCGTGGTGCTGTGAGCGGCTGCCCCTTCGGCGGCGGCCAGCAGCCGCCAGCCGATGCGCACTCCGAGTCTTCCGTAGCGTCACCGGAGACGACCGACGGCGTCACTCGCCGCCTGTCCCGGCGCGGACTTCTCGGGCTGGCCGGCGTGGGCGGTGCGGGAGCGGTGGCGGGCATCGCCGCAGGCCTGCTCGGCCACGACGCCATCGCGGCCGCGGCAGCGCCGCCGGCCGCCAACGATTCCGTCATCCCCTTCTTCGGCGACCGGCAGGCCGGGATCACCACCGCTGCGCAGGACCGCCTCCACATGGCGGCATTCGACGTCACCACAGAAGACCGTGCGGCGCTGATCGAACTCCTCAAGGACTGGACCGCAGCCGCTGAGGCCATGACCGCCGGCCGCACCACCGGAGCCACCGGCGCCGTCGACGGCCCCTACGACGCCCCGCCGGAGGACACCGGCGAGGCTCTGGACCTGGACGCCGGACGGCTCACGCTCACGATTGGCTTCGGCGCCTCGCTGTTCGAGAAGGACCGCAAGGCCCGCTTCGGCCTTGGCGGAAAGCGTCCCGATGCCTTGATCGATCTGCCGCACTTCCCCGGTGATGCGCTGGAGCCGGCCCGGACGGGCGGCGACATCGTGGTGCAGGCCTGCGCCGACGATCCCCAGGTGGCCGTGCACGCCATCCGCAACCTGGCCCGCATCGGCTTCGGCAAGGCCCGCGTCCGCTGGTCCCAGCTGGGCTTCGGCCGGACGTCGTCGACGTCGCGCACGCAGCAGACCCCGCGCAACCTGTTCGGCTTCAAGGACGGGACCAACAACCTCAAGGCCGAGGACACCGCCCTGCTCGACGAGCACGTGTGGGCCGGCGCCGGATCCCGGGCAGGCGAGGCCTGGATGGCCGGCGGCAGCTACCTGGTGGCGCGGCGCATCCGGATGCATATCGAGATCTGGGACCGTACCTCACTCCGCGAACAGGAAGGCCTGATCGGCCGGACCAAAGGAGAAGGTGCACCGCTGTCCGGCGGCAAGGAGTTCACCGCCCCCAACTTCGCCATCAAGGGCAACGACGGCGAGCCGCTTATCGGCATGGACTCCCACGTCCGTCTGGCCCACGCGGACCAGAACGACGGCGTGCGGATGCTCCGCCGCGGGTACAACTACACCGACGGCTCGGACGGGCTGGGCCACCTCGACGCCGGGCTGTTCTTCATTGCCTTCGTCAAGGACCCGCGGACGCACTACGTGCCGATGCAAATGACCATGGCAAAGCAGGACGTCCTGGCCCTGGAATACCTCAAACACACGGGTTCCGGCCTCTTCGCCGTGCCGCCCGGGGTCAGGCAGGGCGGCTTCATCGGGGAGGGCCTCTTCGCCTGAGCTGAGTACATGTGGGCGGCGTTCGCCTAGGCCCTGTTCGCCCGGCCTCGTTTCGTCTATTCACAGTGGCATTGGCCAAGCGCCGCCGTCGGTTCCGACGGCGGCCCGTGCCGTTCCGGACTGCCCTTGGGCCTGCTGCCGGTAAACTAGGGTCATCATGACCCCTCAAAATCCGGATAACACCACAGCCGGCGCTCCGGCTGCTGAAAATACACCCCATATAACGGTGGAAGGCTTTGACAGCCGGGTCCCCGTTGTCATCGATCTCGATTCCCCCCGCGACGGGGTGCCTCTGGTCATCGAAACCCAGGCCGGGCTGGAACGCTGCGCCGCCGCAATTGCAGCGGGCACAGGCCCTGCAGGCGTGGACGCGGAGCGGGCCTCGGGCTTCCGCTACGGGCAGCGCGCATTCCTCGTGCAGATCCGCCGGGAAGGTTCCGGCACCTGGCTGATCGATCCCGAGCCGTTCGAGGACCTGAGAATCATCAACGATGCCCTGCAGGGTGTCGAATGGATCCTGCACGCCGCGAGCCAGGACCTCCCCTGCCTGTCGGAACTGGGCATGTGGCCCGACAAGCTTTTCGACACCGAACTGGCGGCCCGCCTGGCGGGCCTTCCCCGTGTCGGCCTCGCCGCCGTGATCGAGCAACTGCTCGGTTTCGGTCTCGCCAAGGAGCACTCGGCGGCAGACTGGTCCACCCGTCCCCTGCCGGAACCCTGGCTCCGGTACGCAGCGCTCGACGTCGAAGTCCTGACGGAGCTGCGCGAGGAACTCATCGAACTGCTCGAAGCGGACGGGAAACTCGAATACGCCGAGCAGGAGTTCGCCGCGATCCTGTCGGCCGGCCTCGCCGCGCCGAGGGTGGACCCCTGGCGCAAGACGTCCGGACTGCACCAGATCCGGGACCGCCGCCAGCTGGCCGCGGTGCGGGAGCTGTGGCTGGAACGCGATGCCCTGGCCCAGAAGCGCGATGTGGCCCCCGGCCGGCTCATTCCCGACTCCGCCCTCGTCGCCGCGGCCAAGGCAATGCCCACGACCGTCCCGCAACTGCTCGGCACCAAGGGATTCCACGGCCGGGCTGCGCAGCGGGAGGCCCCGCGCTGGCTGCGGTGCATCGCCGCCGCCAGGGCGCTCGAAGACCTGCCCCCGCTCCACCTGCCCACCAACGCCCCGCCGCCACCGCGGGTCTGGGCCGACCGCGACCTTGCCGCCGCCGAGCGGCTGCAGACCGCCCGGCCGCTGCTGCAGGAGAAGGCGGACGAGCTCAAGCTTCCGCTCGAAAACCTGCTGACCCCGGACTTCCTTCGCCGCGTCGCATGGCGGCCGCCGGCGGACGTAAGTGAAGCCGCCATTGCCGAGGAACTGCGCGAGCTCGGTGCCCGGCCGTGGCAGGTGGGACTGGTGGCGCCGCTGATCACGGGGGCGTTCCTCAACCCCCTGCCGCTTCCGCCCAAGGAAGCCAGGGAACCGAAGGAGTCCTCCCCCGCATAGGAGGCCGCCTGAGCAGCGCTGTGATGCGCGGGAGGCGTCAGTGGGCGTGCGCCCCTTGATCTGCTACCCAGTTTTCATTCAAAAAGATTCTTCGGTCCGGTCCGTATGGGGCGTGCTTTCCGCCCTTATATTGTCGTAGCCCCCTGTCATGCTGTGAATATGGATAGCGCAGTAGTTGCGGAGACGTTGGAGGCCATCGGTGCCTCTGCTCTTTCGCTGGCTGCTGGGCTGGAACGGGTGGCTGGTCCGGGTCCGCTGCCTGGTGCGGTGGATCCTTTGGGGGATCTGGCGGATGCGTGCCTGGAGGGTCTGGCCGGTGTGACTGCGATGGAGGCCCGCCTGGCGGCGGTGAAGGTGCACCTCGCCGCCGGGTTCGCCGCGGCGGAGGAGGCCATGACTCCGCCGGGCGCGTCCGGGCAGGACCGCACCGTCCGGCAGATGTCACTGACTGCTGAGGTGGCGTGTGCGCTGACCGTCAGCGAAGGGTCGGCGGGACGGTTGCTGGTCGAATCCGCCAAACTCACCCGGGATCTGCCGTTGGCGCTGGCCGCGCTCGGGGCGGGGACGCTCTCGTGGCAGCACGGGCGGATCATGTGCGACGAAACTGAGGGGCTGGGACCGGAAGCGGCGGCGGCGTTTGAGGCGCATTTTTTGGACCCGGACGCACCCGGGTATGCGCGGGGTTGCCCGGCGGGGGAGCTGACGCCGGCGAGGTTCCGGGCCAAGGCGCGGTATTGGCGGGAACGGCATCACCCGGTCAGCATCGAAAAACGCCACCACAGGTGTGTGCAGGACCGGCGGCTGGAGTATGCCCCGGACCGGGACGGCATGGCCTGGCTGTCCGCGTATCTGCCCGCGGACCAGGCCGCCGGGATCTGGAACCGCACCACCACCGCCGCCCGTGCCATGCAGGGCCCAGCCGAAACCCGCACCCTGACCCAGCTCCGCGTCGATGCCGCCGCCGCATGGCTGCTCGGCCCAGCCCCGGAAGTGGGCGGCCCGGCTGACGACCCGGCCACAGGGTCGGAGCTGGCCGGGCCCCGAGGGTCTGTGCAGGCAGGTGGATCGCTTTCCACAGATTTCCCGCCCGCGGTTTCCGCGTCCACTGGATCCGAGTCGGCCGGGTCCGCAGAGTCGGTATCGGCTGGTTCCGTTTTGCCCGGTGGTGTGCCGTCACCGGCGGCGCAGGTCCTGGTCACCGTGCCGGTGTTTTCGCTGCTCGGCCTGTCCGGGGAACCGGCCACACTCGACGGGCACGGGCCGATCCCGCCGTCCATGGCCCGCCGGCTCGTCGCCGAGGGCGCAACCTCATTCCTCCGGGTCCTCACCGACCCCCGCGACGGTGCACCCCTGGAGATCGGCCGCACCAGCTACCGGCTGACCAAACCAATGCGCCAATGGCTGCGGCTCCGCGACGCCAAGTGCACATTCCCCAACTGCAACAACCACTCCCTGGACAACGACGCCGACCACATCCTCGCCTGGACCGACGGCGGCGGCACCGGGGCCGCCAACCTCGGCCAACCCTGCCCCAAACACCACAGACTCAAACACACCACAGCGTGGCAACCAGTCGGCGCCACCCGCGACACCCCACCGGGCTGGATCTCACCCAAGGGACGGTCCTACCCGGCCGAGCACCAGGACTGGGAACCACCCACCTGGCCAGAACCACCGCCAGTCCAGAACTGGCCGGAGCCACCACGCGGCCGAGACTCGACCGGATCAGCACCTGCTCAAGACTGTCCCGAGCCGCCAGATCATCCGAACCTGCCGGATCGCTTCAACGGGTTCGGCAGCTACCCTGGGCTGGGCGGTTTTCAAAGCTACCAGTGCCCCGAGCCTTCAGAACCCCCCGACAACCTTGACGATATTGAGAGCCTGATGGCTTTCGACGGCCCTGAACCACCGCTGCCCGCAGATCCTTGGCCCTACTGGTCCTCATCCACAGCCGCCTAAGAAGCCACCCGCCTCAAAAGCGTGACGGCCATGGGGCATGCCTCGCCCCGGCGCTTGCAGCCGATATTACTCACGAGTAACGTTGGGTTCACGGGTGCCCGCCCTTGCTGGTCCTGCCGTCCAGCAATGCCGAGTCATCTACCGCATGCCAGTCTCAATGAGGAGCCACAGAATGAGCGCCGCTGAATTCCGCAAGCTTGCCGATCTCTTCCCTGATGAGGCGGTCACTCATTCCTCCGTGCAGGACATCGAACTCCCCGCTGCAGAAGGCCGCACCAGCCCCGGCGTCCTGGCCCTGATCACCCTGGACAACGGATTGGGCCCGTCCAAACCAACCACGCTTGGCCCCAATACCCTCGTTGAACTGGGCATCGTCCTTGAAGGACTCCGCGGGCGGGCGGCCGCGGGCGAGATTGCGGCCGTTGGGGTGACCGGCAAACCGAACTTCTTCGTCGCCGGCGCCGACCTCTCCGCGGTGACAAAGCTGCAGGAGCGGGAGCATGGCCTCTGGATGGCCCAGCTGGGCCACGACGTTTATGCCACACTGGCCAACCTGGGCGTTCCCAGCTTCGCCTTTATCAACGGTGTGGCCCTGGGCGGCGGACTGGAGGTCGCCCTGCAGTCCACCTACCGCACCGTGTCCACGGGCGCCGGCGCGCTGGCGCTTCCCGAGGCTTTCCTGGGTCTGGTGCCCGGATGGGGCGGCGTGTACCTTCTGCCGCGGCTGATCGGACCGGAGAATGCGGTCAAGGTGATGATCGAGAACCCGCTGAATAACAACCGCACGCTGTCCGGCCCGGAAGCCTTCAAACTCGGCATCGCTGATGCGCTGTTCGAGCCGGAGAATTTCCTCGAGCAGTCGGTCGCCTGGGCTGCGCGCGTTGTCGCCGGCACCGCAGTTTCAGGTACAGCACCCGAACGGCCCGCCGCCGTCGATCCCGCCGACCCCGGAGTCGCCGCGCGCTGGGCGGACGCCATCGCTGCCGGCCGCGCCGTCGTCGAAACCAAAACCTCCAACGCTTCCCCCGCGCCGGCAGAGGTACTGAACATCATGGCGGCGAACCGCACCATGACCCAGGCCGAGTCTGCCGCACTCGAATGCGAAACGCTGGCCGGCCTCATGCAAACGGACGAGTTCCGCGCCACCGTCTACGCCTTCCTCGAACTCGTCCAGAAACGGGCCAAGCGGCCCGCCGGTGCACCGGAGCGCGGGCTCGCGCGGCCTGTCAGGAAGATCGGCGTGGTCGGCGCCGGCCTGATGGCCGGCCAGCTCGCGCTGCTGTTCGCCCGCCAACTCGCTGTTCCGGTGGTCCTGACCGACATCGACCAGAACCGGGTGGACAAGGGCGTCAGTTACGTTCACAACGAAGTGGACAAGCTGGTGGCGAAAGGCCGGCTGGGCGCCGACGCAGCCACGACGGCCAAGGCCCTCGTGACAGGGTCGGTCTCCAAGGAGCCGTTCGCGGACGCCGACTTCGTCATCGAGGCCGTCTTCGAGGAGCTGAACGTCAAGAAGCAGGTCTTCGACGAGCTTGAGGCCATCGTCCGGCCGGACTGCATCCTCGCCACCAACACATCCTCACTGTCAGTGACGGCCATGGCCGCCGACCTGCGGCACCCGGAGCGGCTGGTGGGCTTCCACTTCTTCAATCCCGTGGCCGTCATGCCGCTGTTGGAAATCGTCCGGGCACCAAAGTCCGACGACACCGTGATCGCCACTGCTTTCGAACTCGCCAGGGGCCTGAAGAAGACGGCCGTTCTGGTCAAGGATGCGCCGGCGTTCGTGGTCAACCGGATCCTGCTGCGGCTCATGGGCGAAGTCACGGCCGCCTTCGACGAAGGCACGCCGGCCGAAGTTGCTGATGCCGCGCTGCGCCCGATGGGTCTTCCCATGACGCCGTTCACGCTCCTCGCCATGGTGGGACTGCCGGTGGCCCAGCACGTTCAGGAATCCCTGCATGCGGCCTTCGGGGACCGTTTCCCGGTCTCGCAGAACCTGCAGAAACTGGTCGACAACAACATCCGTTCCCTGTGGTCGGCGTCAGAAGATGGCCGCCAGGAGATCCCCGCGGCCACGTCGGCCCTGTTATCTTTTGGCAGCACACCGTCAACCGCTGAGGAAGTGCTGCGCCGGACCCAGGACGCGCTGGCCGAGGAGATCGGGCTGATGCTCGAG
Source organism: Arthrobacter sp. OAP107 (assembly GCF_040546765.1). Taxonomy (NCBI): domain Bacteria; kingdom Bacillati; phylum Actinomycetota; class Actinomycetes; order Micrococcales; family Micrococcaceae; genus Arthrobacter; species Arthrobacter sp. OAP107. The sequence continues at coordinate 3,289,508 of NZ_JBEPOK010000001.1, forward strand.
GAGGGCGTGGTGGCAGCGCCCCAGGATATCGACCTCTGCATGATCCTGGGCGCCGGCTGGCCGATGTTCCTCGGCGGGATCACCCCCTACCTCGACAGGGTGGGAGCTTCGGAGCGCGTCAACGGCAAACGGTTCCTGCCCCCAGGCGTGGCATCCCGCTCCTGACACAGAGCGAGGACACTTGAGACCCTGCTGAAGGGGCCTCAAGTGTCCGTTCGCGCTCGGTACCGGCAGCTGGGGTGAGGACACCGGCGGCTTCACGGGCGCCTCAGTGCGACCGGAGCCGGCCGCCGTCGAGCTTGAGCAGCCGGTGCGCGTGAGACCTCGCGAACCGGAGGTCGTGCGTCACCATCACGACGGCGGCGCCGCGGCCGGCCGCCGCTGACACGGCGTCGGTGAGCCGCATGAGGCCGTGCGCGTCCAGGGCCACCGTCGGTTCATCGAGCGCCAACACCGACGGCTCGCGCGCCAGGACGGTGGCGAGGGCCAGCAGCCGCTGGCCGGACGCCGGCAGCTCATGGGGATGGGCGCTTTCGGTGTCTTCAAGTCCGACGGCGGCCAAGGCTGCGCACGCGCGTTCCTGCGCCGCCGTGCTGAACAGCCGGTCCAGCCCGAACAAAACTTCCCGGAGCACGGTGCGCTCGAACAGCTGGTCGTGGGGGTGCTGGAAGAGTAGCCCCAGCCGGCGGGCCACCAGTCCTGTGGGAACACCGGCAATGGACTCCCCGGCCACACGGACGTCACCGCGATGCGGGCGGTAGAGGCCGTTGAAGAGCCGGAGCAGCGTGGACTTGCCGGCACCGTTGGGCCCGGTGACGGCGACGATTTCCCCGGGCATCACCTGCAAGTCCACATCCTCCAGGAGCAGGCCGTCGCCTGCAGCCACGTGGCCTGACGCGAAACCGAAGGCCACATTCGCCAGCTCCAAAGCCGCAGCAGTTCCAACGGCGGCAGCTTCCGACTGGGGAAGCCTCGCTGCAGCGGGCGGCGGCGGCGCCGACGCCGGCGCCGGCTCGGACTCCGCGTCGGGCTCCGGATCCGGGTTTGGGTCCAGGCAGGCGCCCGAGATCACGACGCCGGACGCAGCCAGCGCCGCACCCTGCAGAATCCGGTCCGGCGGTCCGGCCGCCGTCACTTCCCCATCCTTCAATACCAGCCAGCGCTCCGCGGCGCGGGTCAGCGCATCGGCGTGCTGGCTCAGCACCAGTACGGCCGTGCCCCGGGCCGTCTCGGCATGGACCAGCTCCACGACGGTCCGGATCCCGGCCTGGTCCAGGGACTCGAGCGGCTCGTCGAGGACCAGGACGCCGGGACCGTCCACCACCGCGCAACCCACAGCCAGACGGCGGAGCTCGCCGCCGGACAGCGTTGCGGGATCCCGCTGGAGGAGCCCACCGAGTCCGGTCCGGCGGGCAATATCGGCGACAGTCCGCACCATCTCGGCCCGCGGGACGCCGCGGTTTTCCAAGCTGAAGGCGAGCTCCTCCTCCACGGTTCCACGAACCGCCGAGAGCATGGACGCCGCGTCCTGCGGCACGTAGCCGACATGCCGTGCCCACGCTCCGGGATTGATCCGCGGATCATCCGGCGCCCCGGTAAAGGACAGGGGACCGCCCTCGGCAGGATCTCCGGCCACGTCCAGCTGCAGGCTCCCGGCCAGCATTCCGTCCCGCCCGCCGAGCAGCCACGCACCAAGGAGCCGTCCCAATGTGGACTTTCCGCTGCCGGATCCGCCCAACACCGCGGTCAGCGTGCCGGGAGCCGCGGCCACCCCCACCCCGCGCAGCGCGGGGCTGGCGTCACCGTGGTACGAAAACGAGTCAATGCAGGCCAGCAGCGTGGTCCCATCTGTCCTGTCGGCGATCATGCCTGGCCACCGATGGACTGAGAAAGGGCGGACACTGACCCGCTGGAAAGCACCTCAGCGACGCGCCACCCCACCGCTGCCAAGGCAAGGAGGACCGCCACAATGCGGAAGGCTGCCTGGCCGGCTGAATCGGGAACCTCCGCATAGCTGGTGCGGGGACCGGGGCTCCCGAACCCCCTCGCGTCGAGGGACTGGGCCCGGATGCCTGCGTCGTGAACCAGGCCCAGGACCAACGGGACCATCTGCAGCCGGATGGCCGCTGCCCGGCTGCCGATCCCCCGTCCCACCACCAGGCCGCGCGACTCCTGCGCCTGGCGGACCTTGTCCATCCGCGCGGCGACCAGCGGGGCAAGCAGCAACGTGGACGCCAACACATATCCCACCTGCGGCGGGACGCGGCGGGCAGAGAGGGCGGCCACCAGTTGGGAAACCCGGACGCTGAAGGAAAACACCATCAGCACCAGGACGAAGGCTGCGGTGCGCAGCCCCATCTCCACGGCGAAGGCCAGCCCCTCGGCCGTCACCCGGGCGGGGCCCCAGCTGGCGAGCACCGTGCGCCCCTCCGGGAAGAAAAGTCCGTGGATCACCAGCAGCGAAAGCCAGAACGGCACGATGATGGCAGCCCCGGCCAGCAGGACCCGGCGGACGGTGCCCGCGACGGCGGAGAGAACCACCGCACCGGCTGCCACGGTGAGCGATACGGCCCAACTGTCGGCCGCCGTCGTAATGACCAGGACGGCGGCGGCGGCCGTCAGCGTGGTCAGCGGGTTGAGGCGTGTGGACACCTGGCCGGCGGTTCGGCAGTCAGGAATTCCGCACCGCCGGCTCCTTGCCGGCCAGGACGCGGAAGCGGCGGACGAACGGGAACTGGAACGTGGTGCGCCGCGGCATCGCGTAGACCAGCATGGCGGCGATGGCGAAGACGATGGCTTTGTCCATGGGATCGGAAATCAGGGCCTGCTTGGTGATGGCGGCCAGCAGGGTGTCGCCCATGGCCCGGAAGGCGCTGACAATCGCACCGGTGCCGGCTCCTGAGGTGCCGCCGAAGACAAAAGCGGCGATCGGGGCGGACACCACGCCGGCAACAATGCCCGTGAGGAAGCCGGCGACCGGCGCCAGGTAGAACCGGCGGAACAGCCCGTACCGCGCGGCCACGCCGGCCAGGAAACCGATCAGCGCGGCGCCGGCCGCGAAGGGCAGGACTGTCGGGTTGAAGAACGACCACACGATGCTGCTCAGGGCACCGGTGGCGGCGCCGGCGGCAGGCCCGGCAAGGACGGCAATGAGCACCGTGCCGATGGAGTCGAGGTAGAACGGCAGGCCGCTGGTGCCCATGAGCTGTCCCAGCACGATGTTCAGGACCAGCGCCACGGGGATGAGCACCACGGTGGACGTGGGCAGGGTGGGAAGCACGCCCACGATCAGCAGCAGCGCGCCGAGGAGGAAGCCGCCCAGCGCGACGAGCGAGGAAATGCTGCCGATCCCGCCGGCGATGTCGGCGGGCTGGGTGAGGACCAGGAAGACGAAGGTGGCGGCAATGGCCGCGGCGCCGAGCAGCCCAAGGACCCTGCGCCGGCGGACAGCATTCCGGTCCGTGGGAGGAAGGGTCAGGGACGGCTGTGACATGGTGGATCCTTCGGCTGAAAACGGCGGGTCCCGCACCCGTGGCGTGATCTTCCGCGTGCGCGGAAGCGGGCGCCTATGTCACCTCGGCGCGGCTACCATCCTACCGACCTGCGGGCACACCGTGCTACGCCTCCGGCTGGTGCGGCCGCTTCCCAATACCGGCCGCCAGAGCGCCCACCGATGAGATCAGCTCGTCGAAGCACTGCGCGGGGTCGTTCGACGTGACGATCCTGGCGTTGAACGGCTCCTTCCAGATGCCCCGGAAGTCGGCGACGGTGGTCCCGACCAGGCGGGGCGCCTCCGTTTCCACGTGCACTGTGGCTGGCCGCGTGCCGTACGGAGTGCGCCCGATGGCCGCGGCGGCGGCGAAGGCATCATGCATGTGCGCGATGAAGCCCTGGTCGTAGAGCCGGTGGAACTCCATGTAGAAGCGCATGGCATCAGACAGGCACGCCACGAGCGGGTTGTCCGAGCGGCTTCGCTGCCCCTCCGGCTGTTCAGCCAGCACAAGTTCCGGTTCTGCCCCGGCAGCCTCGGCGAGACGCTGCAGGTGCTCCGGCCGCAGCTCGATGCGCTCCGTGGTCTCGAGCGCACACACCACCGGCAGGTTCTCCTCCGGAAGCCCGCTGTAGGCGGCGAAAACTTCCGCGGCCGCATGCGGGTCCACGGACACGTTCCACTCCGCCGTCGGCGTCGTGTTGCCCTGGTAATTGAAGCAGCCGCCCATGATGACCAGCCCCTTGAGCAGCTTGGGCAGGTCAGGCTCAGCACGCAGCGCCAGGGCAAAGTTCGTCAGCGGCCCAGTGATGAGGCCGGTGAGTTCCCCTGGGTGTGCCCGGGCCGCTTCCACCCACACGTCCACGGCATGCCGCGGTGAACCCTCCTGCTGCGGCAGCGGGAGCTCGGCGTAGCCGATCCCCTGCGGTCCGTGGGTTTCCTCGGTGGTGACCAGCGGGATCTCCAGCGGCACTTCCGCGCCCATGGCAACTTCAATGCCTGTCCGGCCGCAGAGCTCCAGCAGGGCGAGGTTGTTAAGCGCCACCTGGCGGGCGCCCACGTTGCCCGCCGTGCACGTGATGGCCTCGATCCGGACCTCCGGCCGGGACAGCAGGTAGACCAGCGCCAGGGCGTCGTCGATCCCGGTGTCAACATCCATGAGGATGGAGGGCATCAGAACAGTGCCACCTTGGGGGTCTGCGGGAAGATGGCATCCAGTTTGTCGAGCTCGGCTCGGTCCGGCACCCAGGCAACCGCCCCGGCGTTCTGCCGGACCTGTTCCGGACGGGTGGCGCCGGCAATCACGCTGCTGACCGACGGCTGTGCCGCCAGCCAGGAGAACGTCACCTGGACCTCGGTCAGGTCTCTGGCGGCGGCGAAGGCGCTGAACGCCTTCAGCTGCTGCCAGTCGGCGTCGTGCACCAGGTTGGTCCGCGTGTGGCTGAGGCGCGAGCCTTCCGGTGCCTGGTCTTGCGCGTACTTGCCGGTCAGCAGGCCGTTGGCCAGCGGGAAGTAGGGCAGCACGCCCAGCCCGTACGCTTCGGCGGCCGGTGTGACCTCCTGCTCGGCGCGGCGGTCCAGGAGGTTGTAGTGGTTCTGCGCTGAGACAAACCGGGCCCCGCCGCGGGCGCGGGCCACGAATTCGGCCTCGGCGATCTGCCAGCCGGCACGGTTCGAGTGGCCGATGTACCGGACCTTGCCGCTGGTGACGAGGTCGTTCAGCGCGTCGAGGGTCTCCTCGATCGGCGTCTGGGGATCGGGCGTGTGGAACTGGTACAGATCGATGTAGTCGGTGCCGAGCCGGCGCAGCGAGGCCTCCGCGGCGCGGATGACATAGCGGCGCGAACCGCGGGCACCGAAGTCCTCGCCGTTGGCTCCGCGCATGTCCATGCCGAACTTGGTGGCCACCACGACGTCGTCGCGCCTGGCCCCCAGGGCCTTGCCGAGCATCGTTTCGCTGAGTCCCGGCTCGCGGCCGTAGGTGTCGGCGACGTCGAAGAGGGTCACCCCGGCGTCGAGGGCGGCATGCACGACGGCGTCCGTCCCCTCCTGCGATTCGGTCACCGTGTTTGCCCGGCCCAGGTTGTTGCAGCCGAGGCCCACGACGGAGACGGTCAGTCCGGATTTTCCAAGACGGCGGTATTCAGTCATGGAATCACCCTATAACGGCGCAGGCGGCAGCTCCCCGGCCGGTCCGGCCCGCTTCGCGGCCGGCCGTTGCGCACCCGGCTGCAGGACCCGTTTAGGCGGAGGCGAAGTCCAGGCCGTGCTCCTCCAGCGCATCCTGGAGCTGGGCGAGGGTCCGCGGGCAGATGCCCGGCAGCGCCGCCAGCTGGCGCCGGCCGAACTGCGCCAGCTGTTCAAGTGACTCCACGCCTGAGTGGGCAAGGATTCTGCGGTCGGGCGAGGCGAGGCCCCGCGGAAGCGGCGTGCGGCCCGGCTTGGCTGACTTCTTTGTCATGACGTTCTGCCTTCCCTTGTGCTTTGACTGCTTGAGGTGCTTGAACTGCCTTAGGTGTGAAGCTGGGTCAGAGGGTGAAGCTGGTCACCTGCTTGGGTGAATGCTTGAGCTTCAGGGCCGAGAGGTCGCTGAAGGGGGCGGCGCCGATGCTCAGCTTGGTGAAGTCGAGGTCCTCGCCGCGGATGCAGACCTTGATGGCGTTCACGGCCTTGTTCACGTCCGGGCAGAGGCAGAAGATGTTGAGCTTGGCGTCGCCGAATTCGGAGCGATCCACAATGCCCAGGCCGCGCCAGGCCAGGTGGCCGGACAGTGCGTCCTTGGCTTTCTCCTCGAGGTAGCGGTCGCGGCTGGTGCCTTCCCTGGTCTTGAGTGCGTACTGGGCCACCACCCAGTACTGCTCCTCGTCGGGAATTTCCGCGTAGCCGTCTTCGGTGCAGGCCATCTCGAAGGCATCCATCAGCCGTTCCGCGGCTTCGGCGTCCGGGACGTCGGTCTCCTGGGTCTTGCTCTGGTGGCCAACGGCGCCGTGGTTCATGACGAACTGGCCGTAGTCCTCGTCGTACCATGCTTCACGGAACAGCAGGGTCCCCTCGTCGTCGCGCTTGTAGACCCGGATAATTCCGCTCATGCCCGTCCTCTCATAAACCAGGTGGTATCGGTGCCGTCAAAGGGCGCATCCTGGCCTTTGACGGCCAGGAACAGGGAGTCGCACTCGGCCTGCATGGCGCGCACCAGCGTCTCAGGGTACTCCATGCGGAGCCGGTGCTCGGCGAACTCGTCCTCGTCGTCGACGAACACGCCGCGCTTTACCGAGCGGATGACGTCCAGGTCCATGTCGATCATATGGAATTCTGTTACGCCGGGCTTGATCCGGTGCCACTCGTGGCCGGTGGCCAGGTCGACATAGACGCGGAAGTCGCCAGGGTAGGTGTCGTCGTAGAAGGTGACAACGAACTCCCCGGTCCGCGGAACGAGGAGCACGGCGTCGGAGGCGGTGTAAAAGGCGGCGCCGGGGCGGGAGCAGAACTCGTTGGCCGGCTGGAAGATCCACCAGCCGTGCTGGTCTTCGCCGAGGTAGCGGCCGGGCACCACCCAATGGGCTGTGCCGTCCCACTTGCGGTTCCGGGACACCACCAGTTCGCCTGGCTGCAGGGAATCAGGCTCCCTCACAGTTTGGGCAGGCTTCCGGTGGTGGGGTGTTCCTGGCCCGGCAGCGGACGCGCGAACGGGACCTTGGTCCCAAGAACCTGGGCAACGACGTCGTGGGTGATCTGCTGGGCGGTGAGGCCTACGCGTTCCAGTACCTGGCTCCGTGTTCCGTGGTCCAGGAATTCGACCGGCAGTCCAACCTCGTTCAGGGCAGTGTCCACGCCGGCGGCGCGCATCTCCTGGCGGATCCGCGATCCGACTCCCCCGGCCCGGACGCCGTCCTCGATGCAGATGACGAGGCGGTGCCTGGCGGCCAGTGCGATGATCGACTTCCGGACCGGGAGCACCCAGCGCGGATCGACGACCGTGGAGCTGATGCCCTGGGCACCGAGCCGGTTGGCGACGTTCAGGGCCAGCTCGGACATGGCGCCCACACTGACGATCAGGACGTCGTTTTCCGTGGAGCCGGCGGGGCGGCGGGACAGCACGTCCACGCCGTCGTCGAGCCGTTCGATGGCCTCGACCTCGGCGCCGACGGTTCCCTTGGAATAGCGGATGACTGTGGGGGCGTCCTCGATCGCGACGGCTTCGCGGAGTTCCTCCCGCAGCCTGGTGGCATCGCGTGGGGCCGCCAGGTGCAGCCCGGGAACGATCTGGACCATGGCCATGTCCCACATCCCGTGATGGCTGGCGCCGTCGGGGCCGGTGACGCCGGCGCGGTCCAGGACGACCGTTACGCCGGCCTTGTGCAGGGCGACGTCCATCAGGAGCTGGTCGAAGGCACGGTTGAGGAAGGTGGCGTAGACGGCCACCACCGGGTGCAGCCCGCCGAAAGCCATGCCCGCGGCGGAGGTGAGGGCATGCTGTTCGGCAATGCCGACGTCGAACACGCGTTCCGGGTGCCGTGCCGCGAACTTGTGCAGCCCCACCGGGATGAGCATGGCGCCGGTGATGCCGACGATGTCCTTACGCTCGTCGGCGATGTCCGCGATTTCATCGGCGAAGACCGACGTCCAGGACTTCGCGCCGCCGGCTTCTGCGGGCTCGCCCGTCTCGGGGTCGATGATTCCGACGGCGTGGAACTGGTCCGCTTCATGGGCACGGGCGGGTGCGTACCCATGACCCTTTTCGGTCATGGCGTGCACGATGACCGGCCCGGCATAGTTCCTGGCCGTTGAGAGGGCGTGCTCCATGGCCTGGAGGTTGTGGCCGTCCACCGGGCCGATGTACTTCATGCCGAGGTCCTCGAACATGCCCTGCGGGGCCCACCAGTCCTTGATGCCCTTTTTCATGGCGTGCAGGCTCTTGTAGGTGAACTGGCCGGCGGGGCCGCCGTTCTGGAGCCTCTTCTTCCACCAGTCCAGCGCGCCCTCGTAGGCCGGGGCGGCGCGGAGTGAGTCGATGGTGGGGCGCAGCGACGCCAGATAGTCGGCAAAGCCGCCCACCGTAGGCGCGTAGGAGCGGCCGTTGTCGTTCACGACGATGACGACGCGGCGCTTCTTGTCCGCAGCGATGTTGTTGATGGCTTCCCAGGCCATGCCGCCGGTCAGCGCGCCATCCCCGACGACGGCGACGACGTACCGGTCGCCGTCGCCGGTCAGCTGGCGGGCGCGTGAAATGCCGTCGGCCCAGGACAGCGAGGAGGAGGCGTGGGAGCTTTCGACGATGTCGTGCTCGGACTCGGCACGGTCCGGGTAACCGGACAGGCCGCCCTGCTGGCGGAGGGTGCTGAAGTCGTGCCGTCCGGTCAGGAGCTTGTGCACGTAGGACTGGTGGCCGGTATCAAAGACGATGCTGTCGCGGGGCGAATCGAAGATCCGGTGCACCGCCATGGTCAGTTCGACGACGCCGAGGTTGGGACCAAGGTGCCCTCCCGTCTGGGAGACGTTGCCGATCAGGAATTCCCTGACCTCGGCGGCCAGCTGATCCAGCTGCGCCGCGGCCAACTTGCTCAGGTCCTGCGGATTCCGGATGGTCTCCAAGAGTCCCAACGGCCCCTCCTTCGGCTGGTAGACATGCCTATTAACTCTAACGCCTCCACGCAAACGCATGGGGCAGTGCCAGCGCATGGGGCAGTGCTGGCCGCAACGCACAGGCCCCGGCCGGTCTGCTGACCGGCCGGGGCCTCATCGCGCTGCTTACCGGGCCTGGCCCGGCTGGATCCCGCTAGTTAGCGGAGATCTGGCGCAGAACGTACTGCAGGATGCCGCCGTTGCGGTAGTAGTCCGCTTCACCCGGGGTGTCGATGCGGAGCACTGCGTCGAAGGACTTGGTGGAGCCGTCCTCGGCGGTGGCGGTGACCTTGAGGGTCTTGGGCGTGGTGCCTTCGTTCAGGGCGGTGACGCCCTCCACAGCGAAGGTTTCCGTGCCCGTCAGGCCCAGCGTGGCAGCGGACTCGCCCGCCGGGAACTGCAGCGGAAGAACGCCCATGCCGATGAGGTTGGAGCGGTGGATGCGCTCGTAGCTCTCGGCGATGACGGCCTTGACGCCCAGCAGTGCCGTGCCCTTGGCTGCCCAGTCACGGGACGAACCGGAGCCGTACTCCTTGCCGGCCAGGACCACCAGCGGGGTGCCGGCTGCCTGGTAGTTCTGAGCGGCGTCGTAGACGTAGGCCTGCGGGCCGTCAGCCTGGGTGAAGTCGCGGGTGAAGCCGCCCTCCACGCCGTCCAGGAGCTGGTTCTTGATGCGGATGTTCGCGAACGTGCCGCGGATCATGACCTCGTGGTTGCCACGGCGCGAGCCGTAGGAGTTGAAGTCCTTGCGCTCCACGCCGTTGGCCAGCAGGTACTGGCCGGCGGGGGTGTCGGACTTGAACGAACCGGCCGGGGAGATGTGGTCCGTGGTGACGGAGTCGCCGAGCTTGAGCAGCACGCGGGCACCGGCGATGTCCTGGACGGGCTCCGGCTGGGCCTTCATGCCCTCGAAGTACGGGGGCTTCCGGACGTACGTGGACTTTTCATCCCAGGCGAAGGTGTCACCGGCGGGGGTGTCGAGCGCCTTCCAGCGGTCGTCGCCCTCGAAGACGCCCTCGTAGCCCTTGGCGAACATCTCCTTGTCGATGGAGGAGTCGATGACTTCCTGGACCTCGACAGGGTTGGGCCAGATGTCCTTCAGGAAGACGTCGTTGCCTGCTTCGTCCTTGCCCAGGGGGTCGGTCTCGAAGTCGAAGTCCATGGAACCGGCCAGGGCGTAGGCGATGACCAGCGGCGGGGAGGCCAGGTAGTTCATCTTGACGTCCGGGTTGATGCGGCCTTCGAAGTTGCGGTTGCCCGAGAGCACGGCGCTGACGGCGAGGTCGTTGGCCTGGATGGCTTCGGAGATCTCGGCTTCCAGCGGGCCGGAGTTGCCGATGCAGGTGGCGCAGCCGTAGCCCACGATGTAGAAGCCGAGCTTCTCCAGGTACGGGGTGAGGCCGGACTTCTCGTAGTAGTCGGTGACCACTTTGGAACCGGGGGCAACGGAGGTCTTGACCCACGGCTTGGCGGTGAGGCCCTTGTTCACGGCGTTGCGTGCCAGCACGGCGGCTGCAAGCATGACCGACGGGTTGGACGTGTTGGTGCACGAGGTGATCGAGGCGATGGTCACCGCTCCGTGGTCCAGGTCGAACTCGCGGCCGTCCTCCATCTTGATGGCGACGGGGCTGGAGATGCGGCCCTCGGCACCGTGCGCGGCGGAGTACTTCGGCGGAACGCGGTCGCTGTCGGTCACGTGCGTGGCGCCGGTGGTGAAGGAGGGCGGGTCGGAAGCCGGGAAGGATTCCTCCAGCGACTCATCCAGCGAGCCGGCGTCGGCGTCGTGGGTGACGTAGTTCTTGAGGTCGTGGCGGAACTCGTCCTTGGCCTCGGTCAGCTCGATGCGGTCCTGCGGACGCTTCGGGCCGGCGATCGAGGGAACCACGGTGGAGAGGTCCAGTTCGAGGTACTCGGAGAAGCGCAGTTCGCGGGACGGATCGTGCCAGAGGCCCTGCTCCTTGGCGTAGGCCTCCACCAGGGCGACGTTCTCCTCGGGCCGGCCGGTGAGGCGCAGGTAGTCGAGGGTGACGTCGTCGATCGGGAACATGGCAGCCGTGGAGCCGAACTCGGGGCTCATGTTGCCGATCGTGGCCCGGTTGGCCAGCGGCACCGCGGCAACGCCTTCGCCGTAGAACTCCACGAATTTGCCCACAACACCGTGCTTGCGCAGCATCTCGGTGATGGTGAGCACGACGTCGGTGGCGGTGGCACCGGCAGGGATGCTGCCGCTGAGCTTGAAGCCAACCACGCGCGGGATGAGCATGGAAACCGGCTGGCCGAGCATGGCCGCCTCGGCTTCGATGCCGCCGACGCCCCAGCCGAGCACGCCCATGCCGTTCACCATGGTGGTGTGCGAGTCGGTGCCGACGCAGGTGTCGGGGTAGGCGCGCAGCGCGCCGTCAACGGTGCGGGTCATGATGGTGCGGGCCAGGTATTCGATGTTGACCTGGTGCACGATGCCGGTTCCCGGCGGGACGACCTTGAAGTCGTCGAACGCGGTCTGGCCCCAGCGCAGGAACTGGTAGCGCTCACCGTTGCGCTGGTATTCGATCTCCATGTTGCGCTCCAGTGCGCCGGAGTTACCGAAAACGTCGATCTGGACGGAGTGGTCAATGACCATCTCGGCCGGGGCCAGCGGGTTCACCCTCTTCGGATCACCGCCGAGCTCCTTGACAGCCTCACGCATGGTGGCAAGGTCCACCACGCAGGGGACACCAGTGAAGTCCTGCATGATCACGCGGGCGGGCGTGAACTGGATTTCAGTGTCGGGCTGGGCATTCGGGTCCCATCCTGCCAGGGCGCGTACGTGATCGGCGGTGATGTTCGCGCCGTCCTCGGTCCTCAGCAGGTTTTCAAGCAGTACCTTAAGGCTGAACGGAAGGGTTTCTGAACCTTCAACGGAGTTCAACCGGAAAATTTCGTATTCGGTTCCGGCAACATCAAGTTTGCCTTTTGAACCGAAGCTGTCCACAGTGCTCATCGCAGGACTCCTCTCGCAACAGTTTCATCTTTGTCGCGCGGTTGACCGCTTGCTAGTTAGGACACCCTAATTAGTGCCGGTCGCATCAAACTGCATGGTCAGCCGGGAACACGGGCGCGACGGGGGCTACATCGCCCATAGTAGTTGCATCACCCGCGGGGAGTCAGCAGCGCGACGGTCTCGAGATGGTGCGTGTGCGGGTAAAGGTCAAAGGCCCGCAGACCGGACAGCTGCCAGCCGCCCTGCTGGAAGTAACCAATATCGCGTGCGAACGACGACGGGTCGCAGGAAACATAGGCAATGGCGCGGGGGTTCGAGGCAATGAGCTGGCTGACAACAGCCTTGCCTGCGCCGGCTCGCGGCGGGTCGAGAATGAGGGCGTCGAACTGGCGCGGCCGCTGGCGGAGCACCCGCTCCACCTTGCCCTGCACAATCTCCACCTGCGGAGCACCGTGCAGGTTTTTCCGGGCATCCCGGCTGGTGCCGGGCGCGCCCTCCACCGAGAGCACAGACCCTGTCTCCCCCACCGCGTCGGCCAGCGGGGCGGTGAACAGGCCAGCACCGGCATACAGGTCGGCCACTGCGGCGCCGGGTTCCAGGAACCCGCCGTCGTGCAGGAATCCGGTGACGGCGCCCACCAGGGTTTCCGGCGCGTCCCGGTGGATCTGCCAGAAACCCGCACCCGTGACCCGGTAGTCATGGCCGGCTGCTGATTCCTGCACCCAGGTCCGGCCGCGGAGCTGCAGGGTTTCATTCTTGAGGGGGTCGTAGCTGGCCACGGACACGTCCGACGGAAGCTGGGAAATTATGGAGTTCAGCCGTTTGGCGCGGGTCCCGGGGGCCGGAGCGAGCAGCACGAGCGGCCGCGAGCCGTTGGCGGGTGCCGCCACCTCCACCCGCTCGATGCCCTGGAGGTCCACATCCCATAGCCGCAGGGCATTGATCCCATCGACGGCCAGCGGCATCTCCTGCACAGCGATAACCTGGTCGGAGCGGTGGGCGTGCATGCCAAGCCGGCCGTTCTTGGTGACGCCAAAGCTGGCGCGGGTGCGCCACCCAAGTCCGGCCCCGCCGTCGTCCGTCATTCCGGAACTTGCTGCTCCGACCGCTTCCACGTCCGGGGAAAGTTCGACGGCGGCGAGCCGCCTAAGCTGTTCGGCCAGCACCTCCGATTTGAGGCTCCGCTGGCGCTGCAGGGAAACGTGGCCGAGTTCGGCGCCGCCGACCGGCGGGCGCCCGTGCGCCCAGGAACTGGCGGAGTCGGCGGTCCGCCAGAAGTGCGGCACCCGGTCCGGCGAAGCATCCAGGACTTCCACAACGTCCGCGCGCCAGAACTTGGCCTTCTCTTCGGCGTCGGTGAGCCGGACCCGCACCCGCTCCCCCGGGATGCCGTGGCGGACGAAGACCACGCGGCCCTCGTGCCGGGCCACGCAGTGTCCGCCGTGGGCCACGGGGCCGACGTCGACCACCAGTTCGAGTCCGGTGGAGGTGGTCTGGGTGTCCGGGCTCATTGAATGTCCTGCAGTCTCTTGGCTTCTTCGGATGATTTGAGCTGCCAGGGAACGCTGGCAACCATGACGCCCGGCTCAAAGTGGAGCCGGGTCTTGATGCGGAGGGCTGTCTGGTTATGCACCAGCTGCTCCCACCATTTGCCCACCACGTACTCGGGGATGTAGACCACGATGAGGTCGCGGGGCGAGTCCCGGCGCATGTTCTTGATGTAGTCCATGATCGGCGTGACCGTCTCGCGGTACGGGCTGGCGAGGATGGTCAGCGGAACCGGGATCTCCAGTTTCTCCCAGTCGGCGAGGGTGTGTGCTGTTTCCTCGGCGTTGATGTCCACGGTGATCGCGTCAAGCCGCGACGGCCGGGAAGCCCGCGCATAGGCCAGCGCCCGGAGGACGGGCTTGCGGACATGCGACACCAGCAGCACAGCGTGCACGCGGGTGGGCAGGGCGCGCGGCGAGGAGTCCTCGTCGACCGCCAGCTCCTTGGCGACGTTGTCGTAGTGGGCGCGGATGCTCCACATGATGAGGAACAGAACAAACATGGCGAGCAGCGCAATCCAGGCGCCCTGCTCGAACTTGGTGATAAGTACGATCACCAGCACCAGCGCGGTCATGCCGAAGCCGATCATATTGATGGTCCGCGACTTGATCATCCGGCGCTTGACGGCCTTGTCCTTTGCCAGTTTCAGTTCCCGGCCCCAGTGCCGGACCATGCCAAGCTGGCTGGCCGTGAAGGAGATGAAAACACCGACGATATATAGCTGAATGAGCTTGGTTACATCCGCGTTGAACGACAGGATGAGCACCAGGGCACCGGCTGCCAGGGCAAGCACGCCGTTGCTGAAGGCGAGCCTGTCGCCGCGGGTGCGCAGCTGCCGGGGCAGGTAGCCGTCCTGGGCGAGGATGGAGCCCAGCACCGGGAAGCCGTTGAAGGCGGTGTTGGAGGCAAACACCAGGATGACGCCGGTGGCCGCGACCACGATGTAGAACGGAATGGAGCCGTTGCCGAAGATGGTCTGCGCAATCTGGCTGATGGCCGGGTTCTGGATGTACCCCTCGGGCAGGGGTCGGCCGTTAAGCAGGAACTCGGTGGCCGGGTCCAGCACGATGTGCACCTTGGTGGCGTTGGCCAGGTAGATGATCCCTGCCAGCATTGCCGAGGCAATGATGCCAAGCAGCAGCAGCGTGGTGGCCGCGTTTTTGCTCTTGGGCTTTTGAAAGTTCGGCACGCCGTTGCTGATGGCCTCCACACCGGTCAGGGCGGCGGCGCCGGAGGAAAAAGCGCGCAGCAACAGGAACGCGCCGGCGAGGCCTACGAGTCCCTGGTCGAAGTCGGGTGAGGGGACGATCGTGAACGCGGCCGACGGGGCCTTGCCCAGCTGGCCGGTCACGGCCTGGAAGATCCCGACGACGGTCATGCCCAGGATGGAGGCCATAAAGATGTACGTCGGCACCGCGAAGACGCTGCCGGCCTCCTTGATGCCGCGCAGGTTGACCAGCGCCAGGATCACAACCCCGATGGTGGCGATGAGTGCCTGCTGTCCATGCAGAGACGGGATGGCAGTGGTGAGGTAGGTGGCCGCCGAGGACATGGACACGGCGACGGTCAGGACGTAGTCCACCAGCAGGGCAGACGCCACCGTCAGTCCCGCGTACTTACCCAGGTTCTCGTTGGCAATCTCGTAGTCACCGCCGCCGGACGGGTAGGCATGCACATTCTGCCGGTAGGACGCCACCACCGTGAGCAGGACCACCATGACGGCGAGGCCGACGAGCGGGGAAATGGTCACCGCGCTCACGCCGGCCAGGGCCAGCGTGAGGAGTATCTCATCGGGGGCGTAGGCAACGGATGACAAGGCATCCGAGGCGAAAATGGGGAGCGCGATCCTCTTCGGCAGGAGTGTGTGGGCCATCCTGTCGTTCCGGAAGGGCCTTCCCACCAGCACGCGCTTCGCGGCATTCAGAATTGTCAGCACCACACAAAGTTAGTCTGATTCGCACGCGATGTCATGGCAGGTTTCCGGCGGTAGAGTCTTACGGAGCAGTCGGCGAACAGTTGAGGAGAGAACGCGTGGCGCACTTCGTGATCATGGGTTGTGGACGCGTTGGGGCCACCTTGGCGCATACGCTCGAGGATGCCGGCCACTCGGTGGCCATCATCGACCAGGATGACCGCGCCTTCCGCCGCCTCCGCTCGGGCTTCACCGGCCGGAAAGTCACCGGCGTCGGCTTTGACCGCGACACCCTGAAGCAGGCAGGCGTTGCGGACGCCTATGCCTTCGCAGCCGTGTCCAGCGGCGACAACTCCAACATCCTGGCCACCAGGGTGGCCCGCGAGACATTCCATGTGCCGCACGTGGTGGCCCGCATCTACGATCCCGGCCGCGCCGAGATCTACCAGCGTCTGGGCATCCCCACGGTGGCCGCGGTGCGCTGGAGCGCCGACCAGGTCCTGCGCCGCATCCTTCCCGAACAGCACCTCGCCGGGGACTTCCGCGACCCGTCCGGCCGCCTCGTGCTGGCGGAGCTGGACCTGCATCCGGAATGGGTGGGCCATCCGGTCTCCTCCATCGAAAAGGTGGCCGACGTCCGGGTGGCCTACCTGACCCGGTTCGGCGAGGGGATGCTGCCCGCCGCGGGCACCTCCTACCAGGACGGCGACACGGTGCATGCCATGCTGCGGGTGGACCGCACGTCCGAAGTCGCCCACATCCTCGCCAAAGCACCCGCCAAGGAGTCCTAAGTGAAAGTCGTCATTGTCGGGGCCGGAAGCGTTGGCTCCTCGATTGCCCGCGAGCTGCTGGCGCACAAGCACGAGATCCTGCTCATTGACCTCAAGCCCGAAGTGATCGGGCGCAGCGGCCTGCGCGGGGCGCACTGGCTGGTGGGCGACGCGTGCGAACTGAGCACCCTGCAGGACGCCAAGCTCGAGGACGCTGACGTGGTGGTTTCCGCCACCGGCGACGATAAGGTGAACCTCGTCGTCTCACTGCTGGCCAAGACCGAATTCGGGATCGGGCGCACAGTGGGGCGGGTGAACAACCCGAAGAACGACTGGATGTTCAACGACTCCTGGGGCGTGGACGTTGCGGTGAACACACCGCAGCTCATGACGGCGCTGGTGGAGGAAGCCGTGGAGATCGGCGACCTGGTGCGGCTGCTTACCCTGCAGACAGGTGTGTCCTCCATCGTCGAGTTCACTGTGCCGCATGACTCCCACGCCATCGGCCTCACGGTGGGTGCCATCGACTGGCCCGAGGACTCCACGCTGGTGGCCATCCTGCGGGACCAGGCACCGATCACACCCAGCCGGGACGACGTCATCGACGGCGGCGACGAACTGTTCTTCGTCACCACCATCGCGGCCGAAGACCAGCTGCGCGAGCTGCTGTCACCCAGTTCAGGTGAAGGGCAGGCGTCAGCTGAACGCCAGGCGTCAGGTGAGGGGCAGCCGTCAGGTGTGGGACAGCCGTCCGACGGACAGCAGGAGTCCGGCAGCCCGGCGCAGGGCGGCGCGGCCGCGGTCGGGGCGCCGGCAGCCGCAGATCAACTGGCCCGGACAGATCAGGTGGATGACGACGGCTTCGATGGCTGACCGTCGGTCGTTGCCGCAGGCCGTGTGACGAGCCAGGCGATCCACACGCCGAGGATGTACAGCGGTGCGCCCATGATGAGCCTGGTGGTGGCCAGCGCCGCCAGCCCGTCCGGACCCATCAGGTACAGGGGAACCTGCACCAGCAGGCGCAGCGCCAGCACACCGACGATGATCCAGGTGCCCAGCCGGTAGGCGCGGACTCGGGCCGGGTCCTTGCGCCAGTCCAGGCCTTCGTTCCGGATGAATCCGAACAGCAGGCCGGCGATCGGCCAGCGCACGGCGATGGAGATGACCATCGCCACGATGTAGGCGGAATTGGTCAGGAATCCCGGGAGGTAGAAGTCCTCGGCCTTGCCCGTCGTATTGGCGAGCCAGGCTGAGATGCCCACACCGACGACGCCGGCCAGCGCCTGGGTCAGGGGGCGGCGCTGCACGAGCCGGACCACGGTGAAGACGGCTGCGGTACCCAGCGCGGCTATCAGCGACGGCGTGAGCGCGGTGGTGGCGGTGAAGGCGATCAGGAAGACGAGGCCGGGCAGGATGCTCTCGGCGATTCCCTGGTAGCCGCCGGCGCTCTTCAGGACGTCGATGCGGCCGTCGTGCGTGCGGTGCAGCCCTGCCTTGGACGCGTAGTCCTCGGCCAGCCCTGCAAAACCCGGGGTTTCGGGTGCGGGCTTGGGTTCTTCGCGGCCCGGTCCCGAATCGGGGTTCTCAGGCAAAGTCATTGGTTCTCCTGGCGGGACAGTATCTCGTAGCGGGGATTGAACATGGTGGGCATGCCTTCCTTTACGGTTAGCATGCCTTCGAGCTTGAGTTCCGTCCCGGCGTTGATCCCCGGAATGTGGTGGCGGCCCAGCCAGATGACACGCAGCCGCCCGCGCCCCTCCGCGGGAAGGGTGTCGTGGTCCGAGACAATGGCCGCGAAGGCTGCCACCTCCGAGGGGGGCGCGTAGGTCACCGATTCGATGAATCCGTGACACAGGGCGCGCCCGCGCTCCGGCAGCCCGCGGATGGGTACCGCTTGGTCCTGCGGGCGGCCTGGATCAACCAATCTGGGTGATCTCCGGCCCGCGCTCGGGCTGCTGGAGGTCCGGCGCTGCGGGGGGCACGGGTCCGGAAGCGTCCTTGGGCAGGCGCAGCTGCAGCAGGTCCCTCGGCGGCATGGGGTTCTCGCCCCGGATGACCACGATCTTCCGGAACAGGTCTTCGAGACCGGCGGCCGCTTCACGGTCCAGCGCTGCTTCCCCGCCGAAAACGCCGCGGAGGAACCAGCGGGGGCCGTCGACGCCGACGAAGCGGGCGACGCGGTAACCCTGGCTGCCGTCCGGGGCACCGGCCGGGAGCTTGGCCACGAGTTCGACGCCGTAGTCCCCCGGGATTTCCTCGACCTGGCCGCCCTGGCCACCAACAGACTGGCCGATCTGCTCCCGGATCTCGTCCCAGAGCCCTTCGGAGCGGGGTGCGGCGAACGCCTGCAGCTGGAGGCTTGACCCCTCAAGGTCCATGGTCACCGCGACGACGCGCTGGGTTGCTTCCTCGACTTCAAGCCGCAGCTGAAGTCCTTCGCGCGGGGCGATGAGCAGGGCGCCGAGGTCCACATAGCCGTCGCGGCTGCTGATCTCGGAGACGTCGAAGGGACCGTTGGCCCTGCGGTCGTCCGCAGCGTTCTCGGCCGGATCAGGGGTGGCGTCCGGCTGGACGTCCTCCAGTTCTGCCGATTCCTGCCTCTTGGCTTTCTTGCCCCGCCCAAAAACCATGCGTTGTCTCCTTAGTTGTGATCGTGTCGCGCGCCCCGAAGTACGGGTGTGCGGCCCAGCCGTTGGTGTGCCGTTACGTGCCCGGAACGGCAAACCCGCCCGTGGAGCCGAACCCGCCCGCACCGCGGACAGAGTCGTTCAGCTCCCCCACGGCGACGAACTGCGCGTGCTCCACGCGCTGGATCACCATCTGTGCAATTCTATCGCCGCGCCGCAGTTCAATGGCCTGCTCGCGGTCGGTGTTGAGCAGCGTCACCGCGATCTCCCCGCGGTATCCGGCGTCGACGGTTCCGGGGGCGTTCACCACAGTGAGCCCGTGTTTGGTGGCGAGGCCTGAACGGGGGTGGATGAGGGCTACAAAACCGTCCGGCAGGGCGATGGCTACACCTGTAGGGACGAGCCTGCGCTCGCCCGGCTCGAGCACCACGTCCTCGCGGGCGCGCAGGTCCGCCCCGGCATCACCGGGGTGGGCGTACGACGGCGCTTCCAGGCCGTCGTCGAGCATTTTCAGCTGCACCTGTACGGTGGGTGCTCCGAACTCCGCCCTGGGCGGCTGCGCAGTGGCAGTCGGGGGGGCTTGCTGGGAGAGGGATGTCATGGCCGTAGATTCGTCAGTCACAGTCCCACACTCTATCGTCCGCGCTCTGGCTCCTCCTATTGCAGTAGGCTCTCCTGCTGGCCACTAAGCTTGTGGGCATGCCCGAATCAAGCGCCGCCGTCCCTGCCCGCAACCCGTCTTCACCGGACGAAACCGTCGTTTTCTCCGAAAAGCTGTGGCCTGGCGCGTGGATCTGGGTGGTCGCGGTCGGGATCGCATCAGCAGGCATCCTGGTCTTCGCCCCCATCAGCCTGGCGGCAGGCTTCACGGCAGCCGCTGTGCTGTTCGCCATCGAGGCAGTGCTGCTGGTCCTGTCCACGCCGTCGGTGACGGTGACCACGCGGACCCTGCAGGTGGGCCGGGCCAGCATCGAACGCAGCCTGACCGGCGGGGCCGCGGCGTACCGCGGCAAAGAAGCGACGGCGGAGCGCGGAACTCGACTGAACGGACTGGCCTACCTGTGCATCCGGGGATGGATTGACCCGGTGGTCAGGATCGAGATCGCCGACCCGTCGGACCCGACGCCCTACTGGCTGACCTCCACCCGCCGTCCGGAGGAACTCGTCGCTGCCCTCAACGGCGCCTAACGTTCACAGCCGCGCCCAGCCCTCACAATCGCGCCCAACGTTCACAGCCGTGCCCAGCCTTCACAATCGCGCCTAGCCTTCACAATCGCGGCAGTACAGCAGCCCGTTCTTTTCCCGGGCGATCTGGGAGCGGTGCCGGACCAGGAAGCACGAGGCACACGTGAACTCGTCCGCCTGGGCGGGCAGCACGCGAACAAGCAGCTCCTCACCTGACAGGTCGGCTCCGGGCAGCTCGTAGCCTTCGGCGAGGTCTGACTCGTCTTCCTCCACCACTGCCGTCGGTTTCTCGGCGCGGCGGGTCTTGAGCTCCTCAATCGAGTCCTCGCTGAGGTCCTCTTCAGACTTTCGCGGCGCATCGTAATCAGTCGCCATGGCCTGCTGCTCACATTCCGTTGAATCGCTCGAATGATTCATCCGGGACAACGCCGGGCGAACCCGGTTTGTGCCCGGTACGCGCACATTTTTCTCCACGACGCGCGGAAAAGCCAGAGCCGGATCCAACGCCTCTCCCCGGCCTCCGCCAAGAGCCCGAAACTCCCGGAATTTCGCGGCGCGCCCTCTGCCCTAACGGGAAAAGATGGTGCGGGGTGGCAGAGTTTCGAATGATAGTAATGCCAGGGTGGAGGATTGTATGCAGGATCTACGGCTTGTAGGCGTCCACGACGACGGGGAGCATCTCCTGTTAAGCGGTACCGCCGGCGCGATGTTCCGGCTGCCGATCAACGAGGCGCTCAGGCTGGCCGCCAGCCGGCCTTCCGCGCGCCCGTCCGCCGGCCCTCCCGTTCCCATGTCTCCCCGCGACATCCAGGCAAAGATCCGCAGCGGCTCCACCGCTGCGGAGGTTGCCGCCGCCTGCGGCATGCCGCAGGAAAAGGTGGAGCGGTACGAAGGGCCGGTCCTCGCCGAACGCGCGTACATCGCCCAGCAGGCCCAGAAGGTGGAGGTCGCTTCCCCGGCCCCGGGGCACGACGTCTACCGGTCGGCCTTCGGCGACAACCCCGCCACCCTCGGCGACATGGTGGCCCACCGGCTCACCGCCCACGGCATCCAGTCCACAACGCTGGAGTGGGACTCATGGCGCCGGCCGGATGGCACCTGGACCGTGGTGGCCAAATTTGAAGCCGCCGCCGGTGGCCACGCGAGCATCGGTGAAGAACCTCCCGCGGTGTGGACGTTCAACCCCACCCGCAAGTCCCTGCAGAACGCGAACCGTTGGGCCCAGCAACTGAGTGAGCTGGAACCGCTGGACGGGCCAGTTCCTGCCCGCCGGCTGTCCGCCGTGTCCGACAGGCCTTTCGACTTCGAGACCGACGCGGAGGCAGCAGCCCGCAGCGGCCTGGGCAGCCCAGACCAGCAGAAGGACCCGGACGGACTGTTGGAAATGCTGCGTTCACGGCGCGGCCAGCGGCTTGGCGTGGATGAGGACAGCGACGACGCCCTGGCGATGCTGCTCGCAAACGGTGTTCCGGCCGCCCACCCGCGGGCAGAGGAACCACCTGCAGGCACAGGGCCGGAATCGCCGGCCGATGGTTCCTGGCCGTCGAATGATTCCGTGCATCCCGATGACTCGGTACATGACAGTGCGGAACAGGATCCGGAGCCGGAAACCGGGGAGAACGACGACGACGCCGAGGCTGCGGCGGCAGAGTTCACCCTGGCTCGGCGGCGTGATGGCCGGCCCTCGATGGTCTCCCGTCTCAACCTGGTGCCCCGGCATGAGGATGCCGACGACGACTCGCTGAAGCTTCACGATGGCGTCAGTACCAACACGCGGGAAATCACCATCGTGCCCGGCCGCACCATCGCTTCCACCGACCCTGGTCCGGCCAAGCCCGAGGAGCCCAACTCGCCCGCGGCGCACTCTCCGGGCCCGGTTACCGGCCGCCCGTCGCCTGCCAACCCGGGCCTGGACGAACTCCTGGGCCGCGGCAATGCCCGCCGCCGCTTGGAGGGGAACCGCTTGGAGGGAAGCCGCCTGGACGGAACCCGGCCGCAGCCTGGCCAGGGGGCGTCCCGCGCCGATCAGGACCGGGACGAACCTGAACGCCAGCCGTCCCGGCCGAAGCGTTCAAGTGTTCCCAGCTGGGACGAGATCGTCTTCGGCACGCGGGGCGACTGAGAACCAGCTAAGCTCTTTCGCTAGCGCCGTGCCACAGGCAGGCGTCCACCTCGAACGGGAGCAGCTCGTCCTGCTGGGCAATGATGCTGGCGCCATGGGCGGTGACCCGGCGCATGAAGTGCCTGCGGCACAGAGTCTCATAGCCCACCACCGGCACATAGTCTGAATCACTGCCTTGATCACCGGCCGCAGGATCAATGGCCATGTCCACATCACCGACCACCACCTGGGCACCTTCGGTGACCATCACGCCGTCGACCGTCCTGGCGTTGTGGGTGGCGCGCCGGCCACACCAGCACAGCGCTTCAACCTGGAGGACCTGCACCCGGTCCGCGAGTTCAATCAGCCGCTGCGAACCGGGGAAGAGGCGGGTCCGGAAGTCCGCGGTGATGCCGAAGGCAAAGACGTCCACCTCGATCTCGTCCACCACTCGTGCCAGCTGCTCCACCTGCACGGCTGAATAGAACTGTGCCTCGTCGCAGATGAGGTAATCCACCCGGATTCCCTGCGTGCGGCGGAGCACCACTTCATCCCAGAAGTCCGTGGTGTCAACCACTTCCACGGCCTCGGCCTGCAGCCCCAGCCGGCTGGAGATCCGGGAGTCCCCGGCACGGTCGTTGCGGCTGAACCGCACCCCGCCGCGGCCGCGGGCACGATGGTTGTAGTCCATCTGCAGTGCAAGGGTGGACTTGCCGGAGTCCATGGTTCCGGAGAAAAAGACCAGCTCAGCCACGGGGGCCCCGCCGCCCGCCCGCCTTGCCGGAACCTGATTTGCCGGATGCTGTCCTGCCGGAAGCCTGGAAACTGAGCAGCGGGACTTCGCGTTCGGCCTTGGTCAGGGAGCCATGCTGGCCCACGACCTCCATCGCCGTCGGCCGTACCCGGCGCGTGTCGTAGAACGCCAGCGCGTCCCTGGCTGCCACCATCACGTCGCCCACGCGTCCCATGACTTCGGGGCGGACCGTACCGAAGAGCCCGGCAGCCACGGCTTCCTCCCGGGTGAACGCCCAGATCCGCTCGCCGAAGCGGGCACGCCAGGCAGCCAGCAACCGTTCCCGTGCGGCATCGCCGGCGTCGTCCTCCAGGTACAGGTGCACCATGCGCGGTTCCCCGGCCGTGTGCCGGACGCCGTCCACCAGGGCGGCGTCGGCGGCGTAGTCGAGTCGCTGTGACTCCGGGACGTCCAGCATTCCGTGGTCGGCGGTGACCAGCACCGTGGTTCCTGCCGGGAGGGACGCATCCAGGCGCTTGACCGTCGCGTCCAGCTCCTCGAGCTGGTGCTCCCACTGGGGTGACTGCGCGCCGTACCGGTGGCCGGCCTTGTCCAGGTCGTTCACGTAGAAGTACATGAGGGCGGAATCCGCGTCGGCCATGGCCTCGGCCGCCGCCGCGGTGCGGGCGTGGGAGGTAGTGCCGGAGACGAAGGTCCCGCCGCGCAGCGCCGCCTGGGTCATGGGCGAGCCGCCGAACTGCGGCAGGCTGACGGTGGTGACCGCCACGTGTTCGGAGGCACGTTCGAAGACCGTGGGGAACGGTTGCCACTTCTGCGGGTCAACGGCGGCATCCCAGTTGCCCAGCATGTTGACCACCTTGTCCTGGTCCGGATCCAGGACGTCATATCCCACCAGTCCGTGCTGGCCGGGAGCGAGGCCCGTGCCCAGACTGGCGAGCGACGCGGCGGTTGTGGACGGAAACGCGGAATCCAGCCACACGGGCACGGCCGCCTGCCCCTGCTGCAGGACGCCGCGGAGGAAGGGGGTGTGAGCCGTCTTCTGCTTGAGCAGGCCGCGTCCCAGCCCGTCGGCCAGGACCACGCACACGCGCTTGGCCTGTGGGAGGCCCAGGACGTTCTCGAAGCCCGGCACGCCGAGGCTGGCGGCCGCGCTGCCCAGCACCTCGGCCACGGAGCCGCGGCCGTAGGCCGGTGCGGCTGGCAGGCCGCTAACGGCGGGCCCGGGTTTCGTAGCAGTTCTTGCGGAGTCTGAAGAATCGTTTGGCTGTTCCTGCATCTCAGCGCTTGTGCCCGCGGCTGAGCCGGTTGGCAAAAACGCCCATGCGGGGACGCGGATGGGTGGCGGACGGCGCATGCCGCGCAGGCGCGGGCGATCCGGTGTTCACCGCGCGCAGGGCACGGGCGAAAAGCTTGGCATCCTGGACCGCCTGCAGACCGTCCGCTTCGGCGCTGATCCGCAGGACGATGTCCTCCTGGGCGATCGTGCCGCTGTAGCCGTGGTCCGCCTCGCACTGCGGGTCGCCGCAGCTTGCCGGCCCCATGTCCAGGCGCTGGCCGCCGGACCAGGCAATGGAGAGGGTGACCTCGCGGACCGGGTCCGAGGGCTTGTAGTTTTGCGGCTGGGCGTACATGTAGCTCAGGACCACCGAACGGATCTGCGCGACGGGAACGGATTCGGTGGAGATCTGCGCCACGATCTGTTCGCCGGCCTCGTCGAGCTGCTGGTCGTCCACATGCGTGATCACCAGCATGTCCTCGGTGAGGACCAGGACGGTGATGTGCCGGCGGACCTCGGCGCGGTCGAAGTGCGTCTCGAGGTGGACCAGGTGTGCGAGGCAGTCCCGGCCGTCCAGGGCGTCGTCCACCACGTCGGCCACCAGCAGCGGGTAAAAGCCGGCCTGCTGCAGGGCGCCTTCGAGGCTCTGGCCCTGCACGCTGTGGTTGTGCGAGCTGTGGTGGAAGGCCTGCGGGCTGTGGTCGGGCGCTTGAGGCTTCGAGGTGGGAGGCTGGGAGCTCATTTCCCCATTTTCACAGATCGGTGTGGCACACGCTAACCAATAGGCCGGCATCGCCTGCCATGCCGCTGCGCCCGGAGCCTAGCTCCGCATGGCCCGCCGCGCGCTGTCGGTGCGCTGCGCCGCGTTCCCGATCCGCACATCAGCCGCGAGGATAAACGCCCCCTGCGGCGTGGCGAGGACCGGGTTGAACTCCACCAGGGCGATCTCCGGGTGCGCGTCCTTGAGCCGTGCCAGCCGCGCGGCCACGTCCTCGAGGGCAGAAACATCGACGGCGGGCAGCCCCTGGTAGCCGAACAGCTTCCGCGACGCGCGCGGGCTGCGGATGAGGTCGCGAAGGTCCGCGCCGGAGAGCGGCGGCGCCCGGTGCGCCCAGTCGTCCAGCAGGTTGACGGCGTCGCCGGCCAGTCCGAAGGACACGACGGGTCCCAGCAGGGGGTCCTCAATGGCGCGCAGGGTGCAGGCCTGGCCCACCGGGGCCATGGTCTGGACCTCCAGCGAGGCAAAGCCGTAGGGCTCCAGCGCCCGGCGCATCTGGCGGATGTTCAGCCGGAGGGAATCCGCGTCCTGGATGTCCAGCCGCACCCCGCCGAGGTCCAGCCGGTGCCGCAGCGTCGGATCGGTGGTCTTCAGGGCCACCGGCCAGCCCAGCCTGCCGGCTGCCGCCACGGCTTGCTCCTCTGTGTCGAAGCCTTCCGAGGGCATGACCCTGATTCCGTAGTGCGCCAGCAGCCGCGCTGCGTCTTCGGGCTCGAGCTGCTTGAGCTGCTCGCCGCGGACGTCGGCCAGCAGGTTTTCGAGGTCGGCGTGTGCGGCGTCGGGGTCGCACCCGTCGGGATCCAGGAAGAGGCCCTGGTCCCGTTCCGCCCACTCGGCGTACCGCACCACGGCGGACAGTGCGGCGACGGCCGCCCCGGGGTTCGAGTAGCAGGGCACCGGGGCCGCGCCGGGGCCCTCCCCCACCATGCCTTCCACGTAGACCGACGGATCGAGGATGCCGGTGAAGGCCGCCACCACCGGTTTCCCGGCAGCGGCGGAGGCTTCTGCGAGCGCCCCGGCAATCTTCTCCACGGTCAGTCCGCGGGCCGGAAGGAAGGCAACCACGGCCGCGTGGACCGCCTCCTTGGCCAGCACCTCGCGGAGCCGCTCCCGCAGGGCCGGCAGGGCACGGGACAGGCCGGCGTCCAGGTCCAGCCCGGTCACGAGTTCCTCAACGCCCAGGCCGTGCGACACGGCGCTGTCAGCCACCACCTTCCCCATCGCCCCGGAGTTGCTGAAAACCGCCACGCCGGCACCCTTGGGAAGCGGCTGGGCGGACACTATCTGGGCCACGTCCATAAGCTCTTCGATGGTCTCCACCCGGATGACGCCGGACTGGCGCATCATCGAGTCCAGCGCATCAGCAGGAGCCTGGGTGGTGCGCACGGCATGCCCGGGCGGCAGCTGCAGGCCCATGGTGGTGGACTTCGCCACGATTACCGGCTTGGTCCGCGCGAGCCGCCGGGCGATGCGCGAGAATTTACGCGGGTTGCCGATCGACTCCAGATACAGGCCCACGGCGGTGGTGCCGGCGTCGTCCTCCCAGAACTGCATCATGTCGTTGCCGGACACGTCGGCCCGGTTCCCAGCCGACAGGAAGGTGGAGATGCCGGCGCAGCGCCGGCTGGACGCCGCATACAGCGCCACCCCGATCGCCGCGGACTGGCTGAACAGCCCCAGGCCGCCGGCGCGGGCCAGGCTGGGCGCCATGGAGGCGTTCAGCGACACCGCGGCGTTGGTGTTCACGATGCCCAGCGAGGCCGGGCCGATGACGCGCATCCCGTTGGCCCGCGCCTGCCGCACCAGCTCGCGCTGCCGGGCGAGGCCGCGCTCCCCGTCCTCGGTGAATCCGGCCGACGCCACCAGGACGCCCTTCACGCCGGCGGCCGCGCACTCATCCACCACCTTGGGGACTTCCTCGTAAGGCACCGCCACAATAGCCAGCTGCACCGGCCCGGGCACCTCGGACAGCTTGCCGAAGGACAGCATGCCGGCCAGCTCAAAGGCTTCGGGGTTGATGGCATAGACGGGACCGGTGAAGCCGCCTTCGATGATGTGTTCCAGCAGCTGGTACCCCACCGTCCCCCACCGCCGGCTCGCGCCGATCACCGCCACCGACGACGGCGCCAGCAGGTCCTGCACGCTCCTCGCCTCCGCGCGGTGCTCCCGGGCTTCCATCACCGCACGCGATTTGTCCGTGGGGTCGATGTTGAACTCAAGGCTCACCACGCCGTCGTCGAAATGGCGTTTGACATCGTACCCGGCGTCGGAGAAGACCATGAGCATCTTGCGGTTCTCGGGCAGGACCTCGGCGCTGAACCTGCGGATCCCGTTTTCGCGGGCGGCCGCCGCGAGGTGCTCCAGCAGGATCGAGCCGATGCCGCGGCCCTGGTGCGCGTCGGCGATGTTGAAGGCCACCTCGGCTTCGGCGGGATCGTCCAGCCGGTCGTAACGGCCGATGCCGATGATGTCTCCGCCGATGGTGATCACGAAGGCGACCCGGTCCCGGTAGTCCACCTCGGTGAAACGCTTGAGTTCGCGGCTGGAGAGCCGCTCCTTGAAGGCGAAGAACCGCATGTAGATGGAGTCCTGCGACTGCCGGGTGTGGAAGGTCTGCACGGCGTCCGCGTCGGCGGGATGGATGGGCCGCAAATGCGCTGTGCCGCCGTCCCGCAGAACGACATCGGCCTCCCAATATTCCGGATATTCGCCGTCCCCGGGCTGATCCACCATAGGCTTAGCCTAGCCAAACCTCCCGAAGTGCACCCCAAAAAGGATCCACCAGCCCCATGGCACGCCGCCAAACACGCACCCCCGCAGGGGAAACAGTCCAGGACTACACCGAAAACATCGTTGACATCGACGTGACTTCCGAGATGGAAGGCTCCTTCCTGGAGTACGCGTACTCGGTCATCTACTCCCGGGCCCTGCCCGACGCCCGCGACGGCCTGAAGCCCGTCCAGCGCCGCATCCTCTACATGATGAGCGACATGGGCCTCCGCCCGGACCGGGGCCACGTCAAGAGCGCCCGTGTGGTGGGCGAGGTCATGGGCAAGCTTCACCCGCACGGCGACACCGCCATCTACGACGCCATGGTGCGCATGGCCCAGGACTTCTCGCTCCGGCTCCCCCTGATCGACGGCCATGGCAACTTCGGCTCCCTCGACGACGGCCCGGCGGCACCGCGGTACACCGAGGCCCGCCTGGCGGCGGCTGCACTCAGCATGACGGACCACCTCGACGAGAACGTGGTGGACTTCGTCCCCAACTACGACAACCAGCTCACCCAGCCGGAGGTCCTCCCGGCGGCGTTCCCCAACCTGCTGGTCAACGGCACCACCGGCATCGCGGTGGGCATGGCCACGAACATGGCGCCGCACAACCTGGTGGAAGTCATCGCAGCCGCCCGGCACCTCATCGCCAACCCGGACGCCACGCTGGAAGACATCATGCGTTTTGTCCCCGGCCCCGACCTGCCCACCGGCGGGCGCATCGTGGGCCTGGACGGCATCCGGGACGCCTACGCCACGGGCCGCGGCTCCTTCAAGACCCGCGCCAAGGTGGAGGCGGAGCAGCTCTCCGCCCGCCGGACCGGCCTCGTGGTCACCGAGCTGCCGTACATGGTGGGCCCGGAAAAGGTGATCGAGAAGATCAAGGACGCCGTCAACAGCAAGAAGCTGGCTGGCATCAGCGACGTCGTGGACCTGACCGACCGCAAGCACGGCCTGCGGCTGGTCATCGAGCTGAAGAACGGCTTCAACCCGAACGCCGTGCTCCAGCAGCTCTACCGCTACTCGCCGATGGAGGATTCCTTCGGCATCAACAACGTCACCCTCGTCGAGGGGCAGCCGCAGACGCTGGGCCTGCTGCAGCTGCTCACCGTTTATGTGGACCACCGCATCTCGGTGGTGCGTCGCCGGACCGTGTTCCGGCTTGGCAAGAAGAAGGACCGCCTCCACCTGGTGGAAGGCCTGCTCGTCGCCATCGTGGACATCGACGAGGTCATCCAGATCATCCGGTCCTCGGACGAGGCCTCCGCGGCCCGCGAGCGGCTGATGTCCATCTACGACCTCTCCGAGATCCAGGCCAACTACATCCTCGAGCTCCGGCTCCGCCAGCTGACCAAGTACAGCAGGATCGAGCTGGAGAAGGAGCAGGACGAGCTCCGCAAGGAGATCGCCGAACTGGAGGCCATCCTCGAATCCGATCAGCTGCTGCGGGAGCTGGTGTCCGGCGAACTCGGCGAGATCGCGGAGAAGTACGGCACACCGCGGCGGACGGTGCTGCTGGAATCCGAGGCCGTGGCCCCGACGGTGGCCAGCGCCGCCGGAGTCGAGGGCAAGGCAGGGGTCAAGGGCAAGCCCGCGCCGCTGGCCCTCGAGATTGCCGACGACCCATGCTGGGCGATCCTCACAGCCTCCGGCCAGATTGCCCGGACCACCAACCAGGACAGCCTGGCCGAGACAGGGCCGCGCTCCAAGCACGACGTGATCCGCTCGGTGATCAAGACGTCGGCGCGGGGCGAGATTGCCGCCGTCACCTCCCAGGGGCGCATGCTCCGGATCCAAGTGATGGACATGCCCGTCCTCCCGCCGGTCTCCGGGCTGCCGAACCTGGCCGGCGGCGTTCCGGCCACGGACTTCATCACACTCCTTAAGGGCGAGTCCCTCGTGGCGTTCGCTCCGCTCGACGAGGTGCTCGCGATCGGCACGGCCCAGGGCGTGGTCAAACGGGTACAGCCCGACTACCCCCTGAACCGCGAGGACTGGGACGTGATCACGCTGAAGGACAAGGACACCGTGGTGGGTGTGGCGCCGGCAGGGTCCGAGGACGCCGACCTGGTGTTCCTGACGCGGCAGGCACAGCTGCTGCGCTTCAGCGCCGCCGGTGTCCGGCCGCAGGGCCGCACCGCAGGTGGCATGGCAGGCATCAAGCTCGCCGCCGGCGATCAGGTGGTGTTCTTCGGCGCGGTCGCCCCCGGCGACGAGGCCGCCGTCGTCGTTACCATTTCCGGCACGGAAGGTGCCCTGCCGGGCACCGCCCCCGGGGCCGCCAAAGTGACGGCCTTCGCCGAATACCCGGCCAAGGGGCGGGCCACCGCCGGGGTCCGGGCGCACAGGTTCCTGAAGGGCGAGGACACGCTGCTGCTGGCGTGGGCCGGCCATGGTCCGGCCAAGGCGTCGTCGTCGGCAGGGGTGGCCCGCTCGCTGCCCCAGGAGCACGGCCGGCGCGACGGTTCGGGCATTCCGCTCTCGCAGGCGGTGGACGTGATCGGCCCGAGCATGGCCTGGCCGGAATCCGCCTAGACTACTGCCATGCCTATCGTTCCGGATGAAAAGGACTGGACCTGGGTCCTGTCCCGCCCCTGCACCCAGTGCGGCTTCGACGCGTCAGCCGTCACGCCGTCAACGGTTCCCGGCAGCGTCGAAAACATGCTGCCCCGATGGCGGGCCGTGCTCCGGCGGCCCGACGCGACCGAGCGGCCGGACAGCAGCACCTGGTCCGCGCTGGAGTACGCCTGCCATGTCCGGGACGTGTTCAGCCTCTTCGACCGGCGCCTCAACCTGATGCTCACCGAGGACGACGCGAAGTTCGAGAACTGGGACCAGGACCAGACGGCGGTTGACAGCGACTACGCTAACGCCGACCCCGCCGTGGTGAGCGCCGAGCTCACTACGGAGGGCGAACAGGTGGCAGCCTCCTTCGCCAGGGTGCAGGAGTCGCAGTGGGGCCGGACCGGGCTGCGCAGCAACGGCTCGGAGTTCACTGTCCTGACGCTCGCGCAGTATTTCCTTCACGACGTCGTCCACCACCTGGCGGACGTGGACGGCTGACGTCTCACCTCCGCCGCGGCTACTACAGGACCTTGTCCCAGGCCCGGCTCGTGTTGACCGGGGCGTAGCCCATCTTGCGGTACAGCGCCATGGCGCCGGTGGGGTTCTCGGAGTCCACATCCAATGACGCCTTGTCCATGCCCGCGGCGGCGAAACGCCGCATGGCATCGGCGAGGAGCGCCTGCGCGATGCCGCGCCCGCGGAATTCCCGGCGGACGCCCAGCAGGTCCGTGTAGCCCTCGGTGAACCCGCGGGTCACGGCGGTCTCCGGATCGTGGCTGGCCAGCTGGTAACCGACCACCTCACCTGTGCTGATCGCCAACACGACGGCGCTAAGATCCGGCCGGGCCAGGGGGTCGTTGACCACGAACCCCCAGGCCTCCTCATCCCTCGGTTCGCTGCCCCAGTGGTCGGCGAAGACCTGGTTATGGGCCAGGCGCACGGCTTCGCTCAGGCCGGATTCCATCGGCACCAGTTCCAGGCCATGGTCGAGGGGTGCCTCGGGCAGCGGAGCGGACAGCGGGCGGTGCATCTCGTTGTAGTAGCGGACCACCTGATACCCGGACTCCTCCAATAGGGCGCACTGGTGCTGCTGCTTCTGCTCAATGAAGATCCGCAGCCGTGGGACGGGCGCTGCACGGTCCGGGCTTTCGCTGCCTGAACCGCTGCCTGAACCCCTGCCTGAACCCGCACCGGAATCCTCCGCGAACCGCTGCCGGGTCCGCGCCTCCAGCCAGGACAGGAGGGCTGAGCCCACTCCGCGGCGCTGCCACTGCGGGTCCACGGCACAGAAGCCGTGCGCCTTTGCCCCGTCCCTGTTCTTGGTGAGACGGGCGTACCCCCGGGGAACGCCGTCGGCATCCAGACCAAGCACGGTGTTGGACCCCACCGGGTTGTTCTTGGACTCCATGATCTGTTCCAGGTCCGCCCGCCGCTCGAACCACACCGGCCGCTCAGCGGCAGCGGTCCGGGCGATCAGCGCGGCCCAGGAGTCGAGGTCCCCTTCCCCTATGGGCCGCCACCGCAGGTCCGGAAAGTCCACCGCCGGCGCATGATTGTGCGTCATGGCAACAGGCTAGCCGTCCGGTAGATCGGCAGGAAGCCGTACGCTGGCCATGACCGGGTGCGTTTCCAGACCTAGAAAGGCCGCTGATGCTCATTCTCTTCGGATTCAAGACGGTTCAGAAACTGCTGCCGGGCAGGTCGGCGACCTGCCAGTATTGCCGTGTGTTCGCCCATCAGCACGTTGAGGAGCGTGCCACCAGGTTCACGCTGTTCTTCGTTCCTGTCTTCACGACCTCCCGCTCCTACCGGATCACCTGCTCGAACTGCGGCGCCTCGTCGGTGGTCAACGGCCGCCAGAAGCGCGCGCTCGTGGGCTAGGCCGGTGCACCGGGGCTGATCCTGCCGCCCGAAGAGGCTTTCCGGCCCTCGGTTCAGGCCAGTCCCATGGTCAAATAGGAGGGTTAGACCGGCTGTCCGAGTCCGACCGCGGCCTCGGCCATAGGGAAGGAAGCAGATGAGCGATCACGAGGAACGTCCCCCGATCCCCACACCTGGAAGCGCCCAGGGCCTGGACCGAAAGGTTGCCGACGGGTGCCCGGTCGCCCATGACAGCGTGACGTCGCACGGCAGCGAAAGCGAAAATCCGGCGATCGACTCGCCGCAGCCCAAGGCGCACCGGCCGCGGAGCGTCACGGACTGGTGGCCAAACCAGCTCGACCTCTCCGTGCTTCATGCCAACCATCCGGCGGGCAACCCGCTCAGTCCCGGGTTCAGTTACCGCGAGGAGTTCCAGAAGCTCGACGTCGAGGCGCTCAAGCAGGACATCGTACAGGTCCTGACCACGTCCCAGGACTGGTGGCCCGCGGATTTCGGCCACTATGGCGGCCTGATGATCCGGTTGAGCTGGCATGCCGCCGGTACCTACCGTGTCCACGACGGCCGCGGCGGTGCGGGCGACGGCACCCAGCGGTTCGCGCCGCTCAACAGCTGGCCGGACAACGCAAACCTGGACAAGGCCCGGCGACTGCTGTGGCCCGTGAAGCAGAAGTACGGCCAAAAGCTCTCCTGGGCGGACCTGATCGTCCTCGCCGGCAACGTCGCCCTTGAGTCGATGGGATTCACGACTTTCGGCTTCGCCTTTGGCCGCGAGGACGTGTGGGAGCCCGAGGAGATCTTCTGGGGTCCGGAGGACACATGGCTCGGCGATGAGCGCTACATCGGCGAGGGCCGGATGGCCGAGGAGGTCGGCTCCACGGAGATGGGCCTGATCTACGTCAATCCCGAGGGACCCATGGGGAATCCTGATCCCAAGCTCGCCGCAGCATTCATCCGGGAGACCTTCAAGCGGATGGCGATGAACGATGAGGAAACCGTGGCCCTGATCGCCGGCGGCCACACGTTCGGCAAGACCCACGGCGCCAGTGACGCCGATGCTCACGTCGGCCCCGAGCCGGAGGCGGCGAACCTTGAGGCACAGGGCCTGGGCTGGCTGAGCACCTACGGGAGCGGCAAAGGGCCGGACACGATCACCTCTGGCCTCGAGGTGACCTGGACGGACCGGCCCACGGAGTGGACCAACCGCTTCTTCGAGATCCTGTTCGAACACGAGTGGGAGCTCGTCAAGAGTCCCGCCGGCGCCCATCAGTGGGTCGCCAAAGATGCCCCCGAGAACATCCCGGATGCCCACGACCCGGACAGGAAACACCGTCCGACGATGCTCACCACGGACCTCTCTCTGCGCTTCGACCCTGCCTATGAGAAGATCTCACGGCGTTTCCTGGAAAATCCGGACGAGTTCGCGCTCGCTTTCGCCAAGGCCTGGTACAAGCTGCTGCACCGCGACATGGGTCCCGTCGGCCCCCACCTGCTCGGCCCGTGGGTCCCCGAACCGCAGCTCTGGCAAGACCCCATTCCCGCAGCCGAGCACGGGCTGATCGACGAGCAGGACATCGCCTCGCTCAAGGAACAGCTCCTTGACTCAGGCCTGTCCGTCTCGCAGTTGGCCAGCACGGCGTGGGCCGCGGCCTCCACGTTCCGCAAGACGGACAGACGCGGCGGAGCCAACGGGGCACGGATCCGGCTGGAGCCCCAGCGCGGCTGGGAGGTCAACGAGCCTGAGCAGCTGGCGACTGCGCTGCAGGCGATCGAGACGGTGCAACAGCAGTTCCACTCTGCCCAGAACGGGGACAGGAAGGTATCCCTGGCGGACCTGATCGTCCTCGGCGGCTGCGCGGCCGTGGAGAAGGCGGCAAAGGATGCCGGCTTCACCGTAACCGTGCCCTTCAGGCCCGGCCGCACTGACGCAGCACAGGAGCAGACCGACGTCGAGTCTTTCGAGTACCTGCAGCCCCGCGCAGACGGGTTCCGTAATTATGTGCGCGCCGGCGGCAAGCTCCAGCCGGAGACGCTCCTGCTCGACAAAGCGTACCTGCTGGGCCTCTCCGCGCCGGAGATGACGGCGCTCGTCGGCGGCATGCGTGCCCTGGGCACCAACGTCGGCGGTTCCTCCCACGGCGTCCTGACCGACAGCCCGCAGGTCCTGACGAACGACTTCTTCGTCAACCTGCTCTCCCCCGGCACCCGGTGGAAGGCATCGGAGGATGAAGAGAACGTCTACGAGATCAGCGACGTCGCCACCGGTGAACTGAAGTGGACCGCCACACCCGTCGACCTGGTGTTCGGATCCAACTCCCAGCTCCGGGCGCTGGCCGAGGTCTACGCCAGCGACGACGCCAAAGAGAAGTTTGTCAATGACTTCGTGGCGGCCTGGGTGAAGGTCATGGAACTCGACCGCTTCGACCTGCGCTGACCGGAGAACCTGGACTGGCCGGGGCATCCGGGCCGGCGCTGCTGCGGCCGGCCCGGATGCTACACCGGCCGGCCGGACGCCATCACGGCAGCTGCGACGGGCAGCTGTTCGGGCCGGTGTTCGGGCCCAAGGTCCAGGATCGTATCGTCGGGGCTGATGTCGGCCGGGTTGTGGGTCACCAGCACCACGGTCCGCGACGCGAGTCCGGCGCGCAGGTCGGCGATCAGCGCCCGGCCTGATTCGGCGTCGAGGTGGGCCGTGGGCTCGTCCAGGAGGATCACATCGGCCTGCGTCATGAGGGTGCGCGCTACTGCGAGCCGCTGCCGCTCACCACCGCTGAGGAACGCTCCGCCGGGTCCGATTCGGGTATCCAGGCCATCTTCCAGCCGTGCCAGCAGGGGCGTCAGGCCAACCGCGGTCAGTGCTTCCCGCATCGCCTGCTCGGTCTCTGCTGACTGCCCGGCGCCGGGTTCCTGCCGCGGGCTGCCGAGCAGCAGGTTGCCGCGGACGGTCGAATCGAAGAGGTGGGCCTCCTGCGGGCACCACGCCGCGGTGCCCGTCACCGCGATGCGGCCTGCCCGGGCAGGAAGGAAGCCCAGCATCACTGCCAGCAGCGTGGACTTGCCTGCACCAGACTGTCCGGTGACCGCCAGCCAGCGCCCGGGCTCAGCCACGGCCGACAGACCGCTGAAGACGGTAGCGCCCCCTGGCCATGCGGCCGACAGCCCGTCCATTTCGACGCCCGGCTGCCCGAGCTCCCGGAAGTCCGGCCGGGAAGGCTGCCCGGAATCCTTGCCATAAGCGGGTTCCTTGTCGTCGCCGCTGCACAATCCGCCCGGGTCCAGGACGCCGGACTCACCGATGCGGCGCAGGACCGCACGCAGCGCCGGAAACTGCCGGACCGCCGTCGTCATGGCCCCAAAGGGTTCGGCGAGCGCCAGCTGCAGAAGGACCACGACGCCGACGGTGGTCGCCGGAAGCGATCCGGCCTGCACCTGTGGAGCGGCCAGCACGGCACTGTAGAGGGCGGCGGCGCCGCAGGCGGCCACGGTGAGTGCCTGGCCGAGCCCTTCAGCCCAGGCCGAACGCCGTGCCGCGCCGGTGGCGTCACGGTCCAGAGCACGGATGCCATCCAGAACCGGGTCCTTGGCTCCGTTCGCGTGCAGATCCGCCCTGGCGTCGAGGGCCGCGGCGACCTGCCGGAGGACCCCGGACCGCAGCCGCTGCTCGGCCTGTGCCGACATCCGGTCGGCGAGCAGGGCCGCGGCGGGCGCCGCCAGCAGGCTTACCAGGGCTGCGGCGAGCAATGCCGGCAGTGCCGCCGGAAGCAGCCAAGCCACCGTACCGGCAGCAGCCGCGGCCACCGCCACCGCGGTAACCGGCGGCAGCACCACCCGCGGGAGCAGGTCCCGGACGGTGTCAACATCCTCGATGACGGCGCCCAGCACATTGCCGCCCTGCAGCAGCCGGCGCAGGGACAACGCCCGCTGGCTCAGGGACGCCCAGAGGCCGCCGCGGAGCTTCGTCAGGGAGGCAAACACAGCTTCGTGCAGGAGGAGCCGTTCCCAGTAGCGCAGAACGGCGCGGCCGATGCCGAAGAACCGGACGCCCACGATGGCTGTCAGGAGGTACATGATGGGCGGCTGCTCGCTGGCGCGCAGGATGAGCCATCCGGACAATCCGGAAAGCGCGACGGCGAAGAGCGCAGCAAGGGCGCCGACGAACCCTGAAGCGGCGAACCGTCCGCGGACGGGCGCCAGCAGCCGGGCGAGCATCCCGGCGGTGCGGCCTGGGCCGGCCTGGGCCTCGTCCGATGTGCCGCCGGCCGTCGCGCCGGGAACGGCAGCGCTGGCCGAAGCGGGGACATCGGCGGAACTTCCAGTGCTTGACTCTACAGAGGCCGAAGGTACTCCAGCGGCCACAGCTCCGCGTCCGGACAGCGGCACGGTCCTGTCAGCGAGTTCCCTCGTCTGGCGGTCGTGGGCCACCAGGATGACGGTGGCGCGGCCCCGCAGCGATCGGATTGCCTCGTGAACCCGGTTCGCCGAGTCCCGGTCGAGGTGGGCGGTGGGCTCGTCCAGGAGCAACACCGTGGCGCCGGCCTCGATACGGGCCAGGCCGCGGGCAAGGGCAACCCGGCGTAACTCGCCCGGGCTCAGTTCGGCCGGATGCTTGTCCGCCAGATGGTCTGCGCCGACGGCCGCCAGGCATCGCCGCACTCCCCCGGCATATACTTCATCGACCCCGGAAGCTGCACTACTGGCTGCTTCGGCACGGATCACCGCACTGCCCGCAGTCAGGTACAGCAGCACCTCCCCGCGCACGGTGTCCGCCACCATCACGGGGTGCTGCGGGACCCAGGCCACATCGCCCGCCGCGAATCCCTGAAGAGTTCCGGATACAGCGGTGCCGGCGCCGGTTCCGAGCGTGCCGGCGAGAACTCCCAGCACGGTGCTCTTGCCCGCCCCGCTGGGACCATCCAGCGCTGTGACCAGTCCGGCCGGCGCCGAAAAGCTGAGAGGGCCGACGGCGGGACCCTGCCTTCCCGGATAACTCACGGTCAGGTCGCGGACAGTCACGCCTGGGGGCTGTTCACCATCCGAAGCCGGATCCGGCACGAGCCGCCGGGGCTCCGGCGCCTCCAGCACCGCCGTCGTTTCGGCAAGTGCTGCCCGGCCGTCGTCGCTCGCGTGGTGGGCGGTTCCCAGCTCACGGAGCGGAAGGTAGCAGTCGGGGGCGAGGATGAGCGCCAGCAGCCCGGCCTCCAGCGCCATGTCGCCGTGGACGAGCCGGACGCCGATGAACACCGCCACCACGGCAACGGAGATGGTGGCGATCAGTTCCAGTGCGAGCGCAGAGAGGAACGCCGTCCGCAGGGTGCCCATGGTCCGGGACCGGTAGTCCTCGGAAATGTCCTCCAGGGCGCGGCGCTGGGCGGCGGCGCGGCCGAGTCCCACCAATACCGGAAGCCCCTTGGCGAGTTCGAGCATGTGCCCGGAGAGCCGTGACAGGGCGGCCTGGGCATCCCGTACCTTGTCCTCGGTGTAGCGGCCAATCAGCACCATGAACAACGGGACCAGCGGCACCGTCAGCACAATCACCACGGCACTGATCCAGTCGGCGAACAGGATCCGGGCGCCAAGCAGCAGCGGTATGGCCGCACAGTTCACCAGCGCGGGCAGGTACTGCGTGTAGTAGCTGTCCAGGGCATCCAGGCCGCGCGTCGCAAGCACCGCCAGGCCGCCGTCGGAAGGGCCGGTGGCACGGACGCCGGTCCGCAGTGCGGCCTCCAGAAGCTCCGCCCGCAGCTCCTCCTTGACCCCCAGCGCGGCCCGCCTTGCAGCGACGCCCTGCGCCCAGACGGTCACTGACCGCAGCGCCACGCCGGCCGCACCCCAGCCCAACTGGTCAGCCCACGCCGGGTCCTGGGTCATGAGGCCCGCGAGCACGGACGCGACGGCCTGTCCCATGAGCACCAGGGACAGGGCCTTCAGCGCAGCCAGCAGGCCAAGTCCGTACAGGGCGCGGCGGGTGGACGGTCCGGACGGGAACTGGGGTTTCACTGCGGGTCAGTCTTTCCTGATCAGTGCTTTGGCGGCCACCGCGGGCAGGAAGCTGTGCGCCTCCGGGATGTGCGCGGCGCTGACGCGGCGGCGGAACACCCAGTACGTCCAGGCCTGGTAGGCGATCACCAGCGGCAGTCCGACGCACGCCACGATGCTCATCAGGCCGAGGGTGTAATCAGAGGACGACGCGTTGGCGATGGTGAGGTTGTAGGCGGGGTCGATGGTGGACGGCAGGACCACCGGGAATACCGCACCAAAGATGGAGGCGGAGCCGCCCAGCAGGAACACACCCGTTGACAGGAAGGCCCGGCCTTCGTTGCCCTTCCGGGCCTGAGCCCAGGCCACCACCGCGGCGGCCACGGCTACCGCAAGGACAACCAGTGTCCAGGCTTTCCCGCTGAGGACCTGCACGCCGATGGCCCAGCCCGCCATCGGGAGGAGCAGCACGGGAAGCAGCCGGACGAACCACTGCCGCGCGCGGTGCCGGACTTCGCCGTCGGTCTTCAGTGCCAGGAACGCGAGGGCGTGCAGCAGCGCGAAGCAAGCCACCGCCAGGCCGCCCAGCACGGCGTACCAGCTGAACCAGGAGAACGGGCCGCCGTCGCGGTCACCGTTGGCGTCCAGCGGCAGACCGGTGGTGGTCAGGCCCAGCGCGGCACCCACGCCGAAGGCGGCAAGGAAGGAGCCGACGGCGATCGCCCAGTCCCAGGTGTTGCGCCAGCGGTCGGTGTCCACCTTGCCCCGGTATTCGAACGCCACCGCCCGGAAGATCAGCGCCACCAGGACCAGCAGCAGCGGCAGGTACAGGGCGGAGAACAGGGAGGCGTACCAGAACGGGAAGGCTGCGAAAGTGGCGCCGCCGGCGGTCAGGAGCCAGACTTCATTTCCGTCCCAGACCGGCCCGATGGTGTTGAGCAGCACGCGGCGTTCGGTGTTGTTGCGGGCAAAGATCTTCATCAGCATCCCGACGCCCAGGTCGAAGCCCTCCAGGAAGAGGTAGCCGGTCCACAGGACCGCGATGGCAATGAACCATATGGTTGGCAGCAGTTCCATGCTTTGTATCCTCGGTCTTTATAGGCTCGGGCTTAGTAGGCGAAGGCCAGGACGTCGTCGGCAGTTCCGGGCCTGTCCGGTCCGCCGTCGCGGGGTGTGGCGTCCTCGTTCTCGTCCACCGGTGCGTGGGCAAGTTCGGGCATGGCCGA
The DNA here is from genome assembly GCF_040546765.1 of Arthrobacter sp. OAP107. Lineage (NCBI taxonomy): Bacteria > Bacillati > Actinomycetota > Actinomycetes > Micrococcales > Micrococcaceae > Arthrobacter > Arthrobacter sp. OAP107. The sequence goes on from NZ_JBEPOK010000001.1 coordinate 3,328,967, forward strand.
GACGACGCCGCCGCGCACGTATTTCACCAGGAGCTTCACCTCGACCACCAGAAGCACCGCGTAGATCAGGGTGAGGACAACCAGGGAGGTCAGGATTTCTCCCGCGGAGACCCCTGGAGAGACGGCCGCGGCCGTGAACATGAACACCTGGTCGATGCCGTTGAGGTCGGGGTTGGGGGCTACGACAAACGGCTGCCGGCCCATTTCCGTGAAGATCCAGCCCGCGGCGTTGGCTCCGAAGGATGCGAGGATGCCGAACACAGCCAGCCGCATCAGCCAGCGCGACTCGGGGACGGTGCCCTTGCGCGTCAGCCAGAGTGCCACCAGGGCGGCGAGGGCTGCGAGGCCGCCGAATCCGATCATGGCGCGGAAGCCCCAGTAGGTGACCTCCATGACGGGCACGTACTGGATCTCCTGCCCGGCACGGTCACCGTAAATGGGGTTGTCCGGGACGTGCGTGCCGTAGTCCGCCTTGTACTGGTCAATCAGGCTGTTGACGCCCTTCACCTCGGTGGTGAAGTCGCCCTTGGCAAGGAAGGAGAGAATGCCGGGCACCTCGATCACGGCCTTGATGTCATCACAGTTGCGTGAGCCGACGTTGCCCACGCTCAGGACGGAGAAGCCCGTTCCGTCGTGGCAGGCGGCCTCGGCGGCGGCCATCTTCATGGGCTGCTGCTGGAACATCAGCTTGCCCTGCAGGTCACCGGTGATCGCGGTTCCGGCGAAAGAGATCATGGCGACGACGGCGCCGATCCGCAGGGATTTGATCCAGACCGAGTAGTCGGTGCGGTCGCGGCCCGGGATGTCGGCTTCCCCGGCAACCACCTTGCCGTCAGCACCGATGGTGTCGATGCCGTCGCGGCGCCTGCGCCAGAGGTGGTACCAGGCGATGCCCAGCAGGAACCCGCCGGCCACGGCGAGGGCACCGAAGAGGGTGTGCGGCACGGCCACGAGCGCGGTGTTGTTGGTGAAGACGGCCCACGCGTCGGTCATGACGGGCCGGCCGTCAATCATCGTGACCCCCACGGGGTGCTGCATCCAGCTGTTGGCCACGATGATGAAGTAGGCGGAGAAGAACGAGCCGACGACGGCGATCCACAGGCACGCGAGGTGAACGCCTTTCTTCAGCTGCTTCCAGCCGAAGATCCACAGGCCCAGGAACGTTGACTCGACGAAAAACGCCAGCAGAGCTTCGAGGGCCAGCGGTGCGCCGAAGACGTCACCCACGAAACGGCTGTATTCGCTCCAGGCCATGCCGAACTGGAACTCCTGGACGATGCCCGTGGCCACGCCCATGATGAAGTTGATGAGGAAGAGCTTTCCCCAGAACTTGGTCATCCGCAGATAGGCCGGATTCGCGGTGCGGTGCCAGATGGTCTGCATCACCGCGACGACCAGGCCCAGGCCGATTGTCAGCGGCACCATCATGAAGTGGTAGACGGTGGTGATTCCGAATTGCCAGCGTGCGATTTCCAAGGCGTCCAAGGCGGTCCCTACTTACGGTTGGGTCTAGCTCTCCAGCGCTGTTTTCTACACAACGTAGAACTTCAACTTCTACAGAGTGTAGAACACAGGTCGAACACTGTAAACACGGTTTCATGCACATCGGGGGAACGCAATCGCCCGCGACGCGCCGAGCGTTCTACCTCATGTAGAAACGAACGGCCAAACGCGATAGATTTGAAGTTGCAGTATTGGAATCACGGCACGGGCCGGGCAGCCGGCCCTTGGCAGTGCGTTGTCAGAAGGATGTACAGATGGCAAGTCTTGGGGAACTGGAACGGGCAGTCATGGACCTGCTCTGGGCGGGCCACGAAGCAGCCACGGCCAACACGCTGCGGGACCTGCTTGCGAAGAGCACGGCAGCGCATGGCGGAGCAGCGGGGCACGAGGGCAAGGACCTGGCGGTGACCACCGTCCTGACGGTCCTTTCGCGCCTGGAGAAGAAGGGCTTGGTGGAACGCGAACGCGGAACCCGGCCGCACCGCTACCAGGCTGTATCCAGCCGCGAAGACCACACCGCCGAACTCATGCACGAAGTGCTGGGTTCCGCTCCGGACCGCGAGGCTGTCCTGGCCCGCTTTATCGGTTCGGTGACTGAAAGTGAAGCCGAGACGCTGCGCAAACTGCTTGGCCACAGCTAGCACCTGATGTTCTGGACCTCATATTTCCTGGCGGTCCTGGCGATAGTACTGGCCTGGCCGGTACCTATCCTCCTTTCGCGCGCCCACTGGCCGGCGCGCGACCCGTTCACGGCCATGGTGCTGTGGCAGGCCATCGCCCTCGCCGGCGGCCTGTCCATGATCGGCGCCATGCTGGTCTACGGCCTCGAACCTGTGGGCGACAACCTGATTGCGGGCCTCCGCGCGCTGGCAGGCATGGTGCTGTTTGCAGCGCCCACCACGGCACTCGGCTTTTGGCATCTCTTCGCGCTCTCCGCTGCCGCGCTGCTGACCGCGCACCTCGTCTTCACCCTGCTGCTGACCTATTACAAGATCGAGCGCCAGCGCAGGCGCCACCGCGAACTGCTGGCCCTCCTGGCCTCGCCGTCCGACGACGGGCCCGGCACCGTGGTCATCAGCCACGATTCCCCGGTGGCATACTGCCTCCCCGGCGGCGCCCGCTCCGTCACGGTCCTCTCCGACGGGCTCATGGCCGCCCTTGAACCTGCGGAACTGCGCGCCGTCCTGATCCACGAAAACGCGCACCTGACCCAGCGCCACCACCTGCTGCTGTGGGCCTTCGCCGCCTGGCGCCAGGCCCTGCCCTGGCTGCCCACCACGCGCCTGGCCCAGGAGGCCGTGAACTCCCTGATTGAAATGCTGGCGGACGACGCCGCCCTCAAGACCGAGAGCAAGGCGACCCTGATCAAGGCCATAGCCATCGTCGCGAGCGGCTCGGCGGCACCTCAGGGGGGCGCCGCCGTCGAACCTGTAGGCCTTGCGGGGGCAAGCCTTTCCGGTGCGGGCCTGCAGCTGCCGGATGGTGCCGGCGGCGCCGGCCCGGCAAGTACGACGGCGTCACGCGTCAGCCGCCTTCTCTCACCCAAGCCCCCGCTTGCCGGCGGCCTGAGGGCAGCAGTCCTTGCCATGTGCACGCTGTTGCTGGCCATGCCCACCGCCCTGCTGATCGTGCCCGGCCTGCTGGGCTGAGCAAATCCTGGGCGCCGAGCGTGCCCGCTGAGCCGGTGCCAGGCACCGGCTCACGGTCCCCGGCTCGCCGCCGACGCTTAGGCGTCGATGCGTTCGCGGTCCAGGCTGGATGCACCGGCGATGATGAAGTCCTTGCGCGGCGCGACGTCCGAACCCATCAGCAGGTCGAACGTGGCTTCGGCCTGCTGGGCGTTCTCAATGTTGACCTTGCGCAGCATGCGGTGCCGGGGGTCCATGGTGGTCTCAGCCAGCTGCTCGGCGTCCATCTCGCCCAAGCCCTTGTAGCGCTGGATGGGTTCCTTGTACTTCCGGCCTTCGGCGGCGAGTTTCGCCAGCAGGCCGTGCAGCTCGGCCTCGGAATAGGTGTAGATCATCTCGTTGGCCTTCTGGCCGGGGTTGATGACTTCCACCCGGTGCAGCGGCGGCACGGCAGCGAACACGCGGCCCTCCTCCACCATGGGCCGCATGTACCGGAAGAACAGGGTGAGCAGCAGCGTGCGGATGTGGGCGCCATCGACGTCGGCGTCGGTCATCAGGATGACTTTCCCGTAGCGGGCGGCCTCGATCGCGAAGCTGCGTCCCGAGCCGGCCCCGACCACCTGGATGAGTGCTGCGCACTCGGCATTCGAGAGCATGTCGCCCACGGAGGCCTTCTGGACGTTGAGGATCTTGCCGCGGATGGGCAGCAGTGCCTGGAAGTCGGAGGAGCGCGCCAGCTTGGCCGTGCCGAGGGCCGAGTCGCCCTCCACGATGAACAGTTCGGAACGGGCGACATCATCGGTGCGGCAGTCGGCGAGCTTGGTGGGCATGGACGACGACTCGAGCGCGGTCTTGCGGCGCTGTGTCTCCTTGTGGACGCGCGCCGAGATGCGAGACTTCATCTCGCTGACGATTTTTTCCAGCAGCAGCGCCGACTGGGCCTTGTCGTTGCGGTTGGAGGAGTTGAGCTTGGCTGCGATCTCCTTCTCCACCACGCGGGCCACGATGGCCTTGACCGCCGAGGTGCCGAGGATTTCCTTGGTCTGGCCTTCGAACTGCGGCTCTGCCAGGCGCACGGTCAGGACGGCGGTGAGGCCGGCGAAGATGTCGTCCTTCTCGATCTTGTCGTTGCCGGCCTTGAGTTTCCGCGCGTTGGCTTCCACGGCCTTCCGGAACGTCTTGACGAGGGCCTGCTCGAAGCCGGCCTGGTGCGTGCCGCCCTTCGGCGTGGAGATGATGTTCACGAAGCTGCGGACAGTGGTGTCGTAGCCGATCCCCCAGCGCAGTGCCACGTCCACTTCGCAGTCGCGTTCCACTTCCGCGATCTTGCTGTGGCCCTTCTCATCGAGTACGGGCACGGTTTCCTTGAACTTGCCGGAGCCGTGCAGGCGCCAGACGTCGGTGACCCCGGAGTCGGCGGCGAGGAATTCCACGAACTCGGAGATGCCGCCGTCGTGGTGGAACACTTCCTCGTGCGCGCCGAACTCACCGGGCGTGCCGGGGAGCTTGCGCTCATCGCGGACGGTAATTTTGAGGCCCGGGACCAGGAAGGAGGTCTGGCGGGCGCGTGCGGTGAGTTCCTCGTAGGAGAACCGGGCGTCCTGCGTAAAGATCTGGGTGTCTGCCCAGTAACGGATCCGTGTACCGGTGACGCCGCGTTTGGCCTTGCCGACGACGTCGAGGACGGAGTCTTCGACGAACGGCGCGAATGTGGCGGTCGGGTTGGGGCGGCCGTTGTCGTTGAAGCGGCCGGGCTCGCCGCGGCGGAAGGACATCCTGTACGTCTTGCCGCCCCGGTCCACCTCGGCGTCGAGGCGTGCGGAGAGCGCGTTGACGACGGAGGCGCCGACGCCGTGCAGGCCGCCGGAGGCAGTGTAGGAGCCGCCGCCGAACTTGCCGCCGGCGTGCAGCTTGGTGAAGACGACTTCGACGCCGGTGAGTCCGGTCTTGGGTTCGACGTCGACCGGGATGCCGCGGCCGTCGTCGTGAATCTCTACGGAGTTGTCCGCGTGCAGGATGATCTTGATGTCGTGGCCAAAGCCCGCCAGTGCCTCGTCGACGGAGTTGTCGATGATTTCCCAGAGGCAGTGCATGAGGCCTCGGGAGTCCGTGGATCCGATGTACATGCCGGGGCGTTTGCGCACGGCCTCCAGCCCCTCCAGCACCGAAAGGTGGCGGGCGGTGTAATCAGAACTCGGTGCCACAGGTAGTGAACTCCTTTGAGGAACAGGCCGGATCGGCGTTAAAAAGCTCCCCCTAGCCTAGTCCCGATGCCGCCAAATGCCCGACTGCCACTCCCGACACGGGTCCCCGCTCCCGCCGTTCGTTACGCACACGTGATACGCGGACAGCGAAAGTGACCCATCCTTGCCATGGATTAGGAGCGAATGCTGGTTATATAGATGTACAGATCTACTAAGGAGGCCGACATGACAACAGCAGTTGCCGACCGCACACTAACCGCAGCTGACCGGTGCGACCGTTGCGGAGCGCAGGCATACGTCCGGGTTGTACTCGAGTCCTCCGGAGGTGAGTTGCTCTTCTGCGCCCACCATTCACGCGCCGTCGAAGCGACCCTTAGGCCGCTCAGCGCCGACTGGCACGATGAGACGGACCGGTTGCACGAAAAGGAACCGGTTCCGGTCGACTAGACAACAAAGTTCAAAGCCAGGATCCCCACCGCGGGGGTCCTGGCTTTTTCTTTGTCGCTCTTTTGCTTTGTCGCCGGCACGGTTGTCGCGCTTAAATGTCATACCCCCTCCTCAGACTGTAGCTATGGATGAAATTGGGGAATCGGAGCAGGCCCTGGCGGTCCGCGCGGGTGGCGGCACTCTGCTCGCTGCTGCACTCCCCGATGCCGCGGTTCCCAACGCCGATCCGTACTACGGGTTGCCGTATGACGAGGATCTCGACGCCGCTTATCCGGCGTCGTTGCCGGAGGACCCGTTTCCCGAGGCCCTGTTCGCGGACCGTTCTTTCGACGAGGACCCCTTTGATGACGGGCCTTTGGATGACGGCGGCGTCCATGACCGTGGAACTACGCCCGGGTGTTTTCTCCCGGCAGCTGACCTCACGGCTGACAGTGCCGGGCTGATCGATCAGGTCCGCGGGTACGAGAACGTCAAGTGCTGGGCCGCCGGGCAACAGGCGCGGCTTTCGGTGGCCTTCGAGTCCCGGCTCCGGCAGGAATCCACCGACCGGCCGCCCCTCGCCGCCGAAGACCTGGGCAAGGACCGCGGCACAAACCGGGACCTGGGCGCGGCCGAACAGATCGCGCTGGCCCGCGGTGAATCCCCAAACCGCGGGCACCGGCTGCTCGGCACGTCTAAGGCCCTGGTCACCGAGATGCCGCACAGCCTGGCCGCCCTGGACACCGGCCAGCTCAACGAAGAACGCGCCCTGCACGTCGTCAAAGAGACCGCCTGCCTGACGGCCGAAGACCGGGCTGCCGTGGACGAGGAACTCGCCGCCGACACCGGAACCTTCAACGGCGCAGGAACCCGGGCAGTCATCGCCGCCGTAAAGGCCGCCGCCATCCGCCGAGACGCCCGGTCCGTGGCCCAGCGCGCCAGCCACGCCGCCTCGGAACGCAGGGTGAGTCTGCGCCCGGCACCGGACTGCATGACCTACCTGACAGCACTGCTGCCCGTCCACGAAGGCGTCGCAGTGTACACGGCACTGACCCGGAACGCCGACACCCTCCACGCCGCCGGCGACCCCCGCTCCCGCGACCAGATCAAAGCCGACACCCTGGTCGAATCCACCACCGGCACCCCCGGCGGCATCACCGGCATCGAACTGAACCTCGTCATGACCGACCGCACCCTCCTCCAAGGCGACACCGAACCCGCCCGCCTCCCCGGCTACGGCATCATCCCCGGCGCCTGGGCCCGGGAACTCATCACGCAAGGACAGGGACAGGGACAGGGACAGGGGCAGGGAGAGCCGGGCCGGGTCCCGCCCGCGGCGGCGCACGATTCAGCTGCGCGTACTTCAGCCAAGAACCTGCCGGAGCTCAAGATCTGGGTCCGGCGCCTCTACACCGCGCCCGGGACCGGCGACCTCGTCGCCATGGATTCGAGACGGCGGCTTTTCCCGGCACTGCTGCGGCGCTTCATCCACATCCGCGACGACACCTGCCGCACCCCCTACTGCGACGCCCCGATCCGCCACCACGACCACATCATCCCGTGGCACGACGAAGGTCCAACGTCCCTCGCCAACGGCGCCGGGCTGTGCGAAGCCTGCAACCACACCAAAGAACTCCCCGGCTGGAAAGCCCAACCCAGACCAGGACCGAGACACACCATCGAAATCACCACACCCACCGGCCACACCTACCACTCCACCGCACCACCGCTGCCGGGTAAGTACCCAGCCGGAAGCGGTTGGGTGAATCCGAAATCGGTTGGCTGAATACGAGCTGCCCGGAACCAGCGGACATGGACTCAGGCAGTCTGGATCCAGGCGTCCTTGACCAGGGAGCCGGAACGGCCGGCCATGTGTCCCAAGTCGGGTGACTGCTGCCTCGGTTGCTTACCGGTGCTGCGGATAGCCGGTGCCTGCCGCGGCCAAGCCACCGCCATGGATTCCCTGTAGCTGGGTTACTTGTAGCCAAGGGCGCAGACTAGACAGAGGGGCGCAGGCCAGACAGAGGGGCGCAGGCCAGACATAGCTGCGCGAAGACGACCGCCGGCGCGGCGGCACGGTTGGTATCTCGGGGCCCCACGTGCCACCACCACGACCCGGGCATGACAAAGGCCAGGCCTGCCGCCGATGTCCGGTGGTAGGCCTGGCCCGTGTTCGCGTTTCCTAGTCCAGGTAGTCCCGCAGCACCTGCGACCGGGACGGGTGGCGGAGCTTGGACATGGTCTTGGATTCGATCTGACGGATGCGCTCACGGGTAACGCCGTAGACCTTGCCGATTTCGTCTAAAGTCTTCGGCTGGCCATCCGTAAGGCCGAACCGCATGGCAACAACGCCGGCTTCGCGCTCGGACAGGGTGTCCAGCACGGAGTGCAGCTGTTCCTGCAGCAGGGTGAAGCTCACGGCGTCGGCCGGAACGACTGCTTCGGAGTCCTCGATGAGGTCACCGAACTCGGAGTCGCCGTCCTCGCCGAGCGGCGTGTGGAGCGAAATGGGCTCGCGGCCGTACTTCTGGACTTCGACGACCTTCTCCGGGGTCATGTCCAGCTCGAGCGCCAGCTCCTCGGGCGTGGGTTCGCGGCCCAGGTCCTGCAGCATCTGGCGCTGGACACGGGCCAGCTTGTTAATAACTTCCACCATGTGCACCGGGATACGGATGGTGCGGGCCTGGTCCGCCATGGCACGGGTGATGGCCTGACGGATCCACCAGGTGGCGTAGGTGGAGAACTTGAAGCCCTTGGTGTAGTCGAACTTCTCGACGGCACGGATGAGGCCGAGGTTGCCTTCCTGGATGAGGTCCAGGAACAGCATGCCGCGACCGGTGTAGCGCTTGGCAAGCGAGACAACGAGGCGGAGGTTGGCCTCGAGCAGGTGGTTCTTGGCGCGCTTGCCGTCATGGATGATGAACTCAAGCTCGCGCTTGTACTTCGGGTCCATGGAGCCGTCGTCAGCGGCGATCTTCTCTTCGGCGAACAGGCCGGCCTCGATGCGGAGCGCGAGGTCAACTTCCTGTTCGGCGTTAAGGAGGGCTACCTTACCGATCTGCTTCAGGTAGTCCTTGACGGGGTCGGCGGTGGCGCCGGCCGACATGACCTGCTGGACAGGTGCATCGTCGTCATCGGCGTCAGAGTAAACGAATCCCGAACCGGTAGGCGCTGCGGCTTCCTTGCCGGCCTCGTCGGGTTCATCGACCAGATCAGCGGTGTCCGGCTGCGCGTCGTCGAGGTCTTCCTCGACTTCCACGTCGGCATCGTCATCGGTTGAGCGGCTTCCGGCAGCTTCGGCTGCAGCCTTGGCTCCGGGCTTAGGTCCGCGCTTCTTGGGCTCGGGCTTCCCAGCGGCACGGGTGGCGGGACGCTTGGCGCTGGATGCCGCCGGCTTCTCCTCGGCAGTGTCAACGGCCAGGGCGGCGGGTTCCTTCTTCGCGGAAGACGGGGTCACAGAAAACCTTTCTAGCGGCGGTCTGTGGAGTCACCTTCGGGCAACACCACTATGACCCTGTCAAGTCCGTGATTGACATCAGATGCAACCGACCGACAGGGCCACTAAGTAGAACTGCCGGGACGGCCGCAATGTTCCCGTTTGGGATCCACTGCAAGCATTGATTCACGGACCCAACCGGGTCTCGGCCTCCATTGTCTCACGATTTTCCGCGCCGGGGGCCGATGGGCCTGTAATAAGCTCCCGGCGGCGGGGCGTGTCGGCTCCGGTAGCCTCTGGTCTGCACCCAAAGTCAGCGCACCGTCGCTCTACGCGGGGTGCTGTCTTCGGCGGTCTCAGTCTAGGCGGCATCCGATCCGAATCTCTGCCAGGCTGCCTCGCGGCGCCCTGCCCAGCCGCAAATTGTTCCGCGCCGGACTACCTCGGACAACAGCTCTGCCAGCCGGTATCCCGGGGTGGCTTCCAGAGCCCGGGCTAAGGATGCGTGCGCGAATGAACCCCTCCCCCGGCACCACTCGATCCAGCCAAGCGCCGTAAACGCCGCGGCCTGCGCTTCACCACCGCCGCTCGACGACAGCTCCTGCATCAGGCTCTCAAGGCGTTTTAGCGTGTCCCAGTCCGGCACCGGTGGACTCAGGCCCAACAGGACTTCGCCGTAACCGGGCAGGGCATCCGGGCCGCCGTCGGAAGCGGCCACGTCGCCGGCCCAACCTGTGGTCGCGACCTGCTGGTATCGGCTGGCGCTCTTTCCTGTTCCGGATGGCTGTGCTGCTCCGGGCGCCGACGATGCCTCCCGGCCGTCGGCCACAGGGCCGGGCAGGCCGCCCGGGGTGAGCCGCGCCTCCGGCAGCGACGGGCATGACGCCGCTAGGCCATCAGAGGCGGAGAAAATCCCGAAGGCCTCCGCACCGGTCGCAGCCGAGTCGCGCCCGGCCGCGGCCATGACCAGGACCGCGTCGCGCCAGGCCGGAACACGCAGCGACGCGCGGAGGAACCCGGCGATGTCCGGTTCGAGTCCGCCGCCCGGGCCTCGAACCGGAGCGGCATCAAGCGCACCGGCTCGGCCCGGAACGGCTTCAGGCGAAAGGGCCACCGGCGGGAAGGCCTCCAGCGCGGCGGCCCAGGCATCGAGGACAGCATCGAACTGCGCCCGAAGAGTCCCCTTGCCGGCCAAGGCCCGAGTCCAGTCGCGCTCGGCTGCCATGACGGCGGCATCGTCGGGTGCCGGTGTATCCGCGTTGGGTGGCGAAGGGGACCCGGGCGGCGCACCGACGCTGCTGCCCAAATACACCATCTCGGCGTTGAGCCGGCTGTCCCGGATCTCCGCCACGGGACGCCCCGGCGGCGGGCAGCAACTGCTGTCTATGCAGTACACGTTGCACCAATACTCCTCGCCGACGCACCAGGCATCGCGCACCGGCATGCCGGCCAGCCCGAGCGCGCATTCCAGATCGGCGAGCAGGGGCCGAAAGAAGGACGCCACCCTGCTCCGACCGACGTCTTCCCGGCCGTCGTCAATGAAACCGCCGTCGGCAAAGAAGACCAGCAGCGTGCCGTCGGCTTCCTTGTCCGCCAGCAGGTACTCCGCGACCGTCCGGGCGAAAGCCTCCCGGCCGCGGCGTCCGCCGCCCTCCGGGAGGTCGACGCGAAGCGTTGCTCCGAGACGTTTGCCCTGCATGGTCATGGCCACGAGGCTGTCCGACGGCCAATAGCCCAGACTGTGCGGGATATAACCAAGGATGTCTTCGGGTCCACTGATGGTGAGATGCTCCGGTGCTGTCATGCAAACAGCTTCCGACGGCGGTCACGGCATCCGCGATACCCGTTCTGTGCCATGTGGAAAACCGGCCGCCAAAAGCACCTGCTGAGGAACAGTGGAGGAAGGAACAGTGGACGTGACGGGCAGTGCCGCCGTGGGCCGTCAGCCGGCGCCGCAGCTGCGGTGAAACCCTAATCGCGGGACAGGGCCTTGCGGCGGGCAATCCGTTCCCTGCGCTGCTGGGCCATTGCCTGCAGCAGCGGCGGCACCACGACGCCCTGGGCAGCCATTTGACGGCGGACCTTGCGGCGGACCACCAGCATGGCGACGGAGCCCACGCCGAGGAGCAGGAAGTGCACGCAGAGCGCGATGCGGAAGGGCTCCAGGCCGTAGAGTTCCCCGCGGGAAAAGCCGGTGGAGTTGAGGATGTCCAGCACTGCGCCGATCAGGTAGATGGCCATCAGCGCCGCGAAAAAGCCGCCCACATTGACGATGCCGGTAGCGGTACCGATCCGATGCGCCGGGTTGAAGGTGCGCGCGAAGTCGAAGCCGATCATGGATCCCGGGCCGCCGATGGCCAGCACCACGATGAGGACGGCCAGCAGCCACAGCGGCGAGCGCCCGGGATACAGCAGCACGGCCGCCCAGGCTGCGGCCGTGGCAGCGACGAGGAGGAGGACCATGGTGGAGCGACGGAGCGGGTGCCGCGCAACAAAGCGCCCGATCAGTGGCCCTGCCCCGATGGCCCCGGCCACATACAGGGACATGAGCGATGCGACGGTGCCGGCATTGAGGCCCTGCGCCGAAATCAGGAACGGGTAGCCCCAGGTCATAGCAAACACCGTGCCGCTGAACTGGATAGTGAAGTGGCTCCACATCCCCAGCCGGGTCCCCGGCTGCTTCCACGCGCGCGACAGGGAAACGCCGGTGGCGCGCAGCCCCTTGGCGGCTTCCTGCCTGGGCGTGCCGGGGGGCACGTCCTGCAGCATCAGGACCACGAGCACGACGGCGACTCCGGAGAATCCGGCCAGGGCAAGGAACGCCGGGGTCCAGCCCGCAGCGTGAAGAATAAAGGCGAACGGCACCACGCTCAGCAGCTGGCCGAGCTGCCCGGACATACCGGTCAGCTGGGTCAGCAGCGGAACGCGGGCGGGCGCGAACCACAGCGGAATCAGCCGGATGACGGAGATGAAGGTCATGGCGTCGCCGGCACCCACGAGCACGCGGCCCAGCACACCGGCCGGGACGCTCTCGGCAAAGGCCAGCTGCAGCTGGCCCACGCCCATCAGCAGAGCTCCGCCGGCAATCATGGCCCGGGAACCGAACCTGTCCACCAGTACGCCCACCGGAATCTGAAGTCCGGCGTACACCAGCAGCTGCAGCACAGTGAAAAAGGAGATGGCCGAGGCGCTGGCGTGGAACCTCTCGGTCGCCTCGAGGCCGACTACACCGAACGACGTACGCTGCGTCACAGCCACGAGGTACGAGAAGATGCCAATGGACCAAATGAGCCAGGCGCGGGGTGCAGTCACCCTTTTATTATCCCCTGCACGGACAAAAATACTATTTAAATTGGCCGGTTTTGGCCGTCGAGTGACGAGTCTTATGCCGCCCCGTGACGGGGCTTACGGCGCGGGGTTTTCCCGCGCCAGGTAAGCCTCCACAGCGGCACCCAGCGCATCGCCGTCGGGCAGTTCATCGTTCTCGTTGGCAAGCAGGGACCGCCGGACGGTGCCCTCGGCCTTTTCGTCATAACGGGCCTCGAGCCGGGCCACCACCTGCTGCACTTCCTCAGACGCCTCAATCTGCTCGGCAATCTGCCGGCCAACTTCCCGGCCGGATTCGCGCAGCCGGTCGGTGGGCAACATCAGCGAAGTGGCGGCACCCAGGTACTCCAGCCCCGCCACAGCGGCTGTGGGGTACTCCGCCTCGGCGAGGTAGTGCGGCACGTGGATCACGTACCCGGCAACATTGCGGCCGGCGTCAGTCAGGCGGAGCTCCAGGACATGCCCGACGGCGGCCGGCACTTCCACGGTGGGCTTCCAGGAGGAGATGCCTTCAATAAGTTCGGGCCGGTTGCCGTGCACGGTCACCCCGACCGGACGGGTGTGCGGCACGGGCATGGGAATCGAGTGGATCCAGGTCACCAGGTTGACGTCCAGGGCTTCCACGATCTGCACCACGGCGCGGGCAAAGCGTTCCCACTGCAGGTCAGGCTCGAAGCCGGCGAGGAAAAGGAAGGGCTTGCCCAGCCCGTCAACCAGCCGATACAGGGCGAGTGTGGGCGGCTGGTAGTCCTGCAGGTGGTCCTCAACAAAGGTCACGTGCGGGCGCCGGGACCGGTAGTCCATCAGCTGGTCGGCGTCGAACACGGCCACACGTTCCGAGTCGAGCGTGTCCAGCAGCTCGTCGGTGATCTGCCGGACCACGTGGCCGGCGTCGGCGAAACCGGTAAAGCCCATTACCAGGTTCAGCCCGCGGAGCTCAGGGTTATGGAACAGCCCAATGTTCTTGGCATAGAGCGCATCGGGGTCCAGCAGCGAGCCGGAAATCCTTTCAAACACGGCGAGTTCCTTTCGTGGTCGGGGTTAATCTTCATAACGCCCGGAACAGCGGCGTCATTCCTCGGGGCGTTGTGGCGAGGCTCTCAACCGGCCCGACTCCCCGGCGCTCCCGCGCAGTTTCGGAGCGAGAGACTACGATCGGAATTGGCTCTATTGCCTGCGCTCCCTGCCCGAACAATCACAGAGAATTGAGGACCGATCCTCGTGGTCAAGAATACTGAAACCAACCTTAGTGCCATTGCAAGGGACCTGAAGAAGGCGGCAAGTGACGCGGTGGTCATCGGCGTCGGACAGGGCACGGACGGCCCGTTCCTGCTGGAAAACCCGCTGACCGCAAAATCCGCAGAGGCCCTGACCGATTCCCTGAAGGTGCTCGGCATCACCGGCGCTCCGGACCAGGCGGTCCGCCTTCCCGGACTCCCGGAAACAGGCTCGGGAATCCTCGTGCTGGCCGGTGTGGGCAAAGTCGACGCCGGGGGTCGGGTTTCCGGGGAGGCGCTGCGCCGCGCTGCCGGCTCCGCCGTCCGCCAGCTTGCCGGCCTGTCCTCGGTCACGCTGGCGTTCCCGACGGCGAAGGTCGCCGATGTTGCGGCCATCGCCGAGGGTGCCGCGCTGGGCGCGTACTCCTTCACCGAATTCAGGTCCTCCAAGGACGGCCTGAAGGATCCTGTGGCCGACGTCGCGATCTTCACTGATCTGGCCGGCGACAAGGACGTGGACACCGCGCTCGACCGTGCGCGCCTGCTGGGCAAGGCTGTCAACGCCACCCGCTCGCTCGTCAACCAGCCGCCGAGCCACCTCTACCCCGAGTCGTTCGCAGACGCCGCCAAGGAACTGGCCAAGGGTCTGCCCGTCAAGGTCACGGTGTGGGACGAGAAGCGCCTGGAGAAGGAGGGCTTCGGCGGCATCATGGGCGTCGGCAAGGGCTCGGCCCGGCAGCCGCGCCTGGTCAAGGTGGAGTACTCCCCCGCCAAGGCGACCCGGAAGATCGCCCTGGTGGGCAAGGGCATCACGTTCGACACCGGCGGCATTTCCATTAAGCCGGCCCTGGGCATGGGCGACATGAAGAGCGATATGGCGGGAGCCGCCGTCGTACTTAATACGGTGCTGGCCATCGCTGGCCTGGGACTGCCCGTCAAGGCAACCGCCTGGCTGTGCATCGCCGAGAACATGCCCTCCGGGGCCGCGTCGCGTCCCGCCGACGTGCTGACCATGTTCGGCGGCAAGACGGTGGAGGTCCTGAACACCGACGCCGAGGGACGGCTGGTCATGGCCGACGGCATCGTCGCGGCCAGCCAGGAGTACCCGGACGCCATCATCGACGTTGCCACCCTGACCGGCGCCCAGCTGATCGCACTCGGCAACCGCACCGCCGGCATCATGGGCGCGGACAGCGTGACCGGCCCGCTGAAGGCGGCCGCAGACCGTGCCGGCGAACTCGTCTGGCCGATGCCCCTGCCGGAAGAGCTGCGGCCCAGCCTCGACTCCCAGGTGGCGGACATCGCCAACATCGGTGAGCGCCACGGCGGCATGATGACGGCTGCCGTGTTCCTGCGCGAGTTCGTGGGCAAGGACAAGGGCGGCCAGACCATCCCGTGGGCGCACATCGACATCGCCGGCCCGTCCTTCAACAACGGGGCGCCCTACGGCTACACCCCGAAGCAGGGCACCGGCTGCACCGTGCGCACGCTGGTGGCGTACGTCGAGGACCTCCTGGCCTAAGCCTGTGTGACGCGCGGCTGTGCGGCAGCGTGATCCGCTCGCCACACAGCCGCGTGACACTCGACACAAGCGCTCCACAAAAGGACCGGCAAGGTGGAGCATGGATAAGTGGTTCGCTAAGGTGAACCACGGTAGTCACAAATGAAAGGGAAAAGGCCTGCTGGCATAATCACGGCAGAGCAATTTCCAAGACCAGATGATGCGTACTCTCGTGTCATCGTTCACGCGAGGGAGCGTCTAAGTGGCCGATCAGGCAACTGCGCAAGAATTCGACATCCTGGTACTCGGTGGTGGCAGCGGCGGGTACGCCACGGCTCTCCGGGCCGTTCAGCTTGGCTTCACCGTTGGCCTCGTGGAGAAGGGCAAGCTCGGCGGCACATGCCTGCACAACGGCTGCATCCCCACCAAGGCGCTCCTGCACTCCGCGGAGCTGGCAGACCACGCCCGCGACTCCGCCAAGTACGGCGTGAACGTGACGCTCGACAGCATCGACATCACAGCTGTCAACGCCTACAAAGACGGCATCATCGCCGGCAAGTTCAAGGGCCTGCAGGGCCTGATCAAGTCCAAGGGCATCACCGTCATCGAGGGTGAAGGCAAGCTTCAGGGCACCGACACCGTCGTCGTGAACGGCACCGCCTACAAGGGCAAGAACATCGTGCTTGCGACCGGGTCCTACTCCCGCACGCTGCCGGGCCTGGAAATCGGCGGCAAGGTCATCACTTCCGATGAAGCCCTCACCATGGACTACATCCCCAAGAGCGCCATCATCCTTGGCGGCGGCGTGATCGGCGTCGAGTTCGCTTCCGTCTGGAAGTCCTTCGGTGTTGACGTCACGATCGTTGAAGGACTCCCCTCCCTCGTCCCGAACGAGGACGCGACGATCGTCAAGAACTTTGAGCGCGCCTTCAAGAAGCGCGGCATCAAGTTCTCCACCGGCGTCTTCTTCCAGGGCGTCGAGCAGAACGACGACGGCGTCAAGGTCACCCTTGTCGACGGCAAGACCTTCGAAGCCGACCTCCTCCTCGTGGCCGTCGGCCGTGGTCCCGTCACCGCAAACCTCGGCTACGAAGAGGCCGGGCTCACCATCGACCGCGGCTTCGTCATCACCAACGAGCGCCTGCACACCGGCGTGGGCAACATTTACGCGGTCGGCGACATCGTCCCCGGCGTGCAGCTGGCGCACCGCGGCTACCAGCAGGGCATCTTCGTCGCCGAGGAAATCGCCGGCCTGAAGCCTGTCATCGTCGAAGACGTCAACATCCCCAAGGTCACTTACTCCGAGCCGGAGATTGCGACGGTCGGCTACACCGAAAAGGGTGCCAAGGCCAAGTTCGGCGACGACCAGGTCGAAACGCAGGAATACAACCTCGCCGGAAACGGCAAGAGCTCCATCCTGGGCACCAGCGGCATCGTCAAGCTGGTCCGCCAGAAGGACGGCCCCGTCGTCGGCGTCCACATGATCGGTGCCCGCATGGGTGAGCAGATCGGCGAAGCCCAGCTGATCGTGAACTGGGAAGCATACCCCGAGGACGTGGCCGCACTGGTCCACGCCCACCCGACCCAGAACGAATCCCTGGGCGAGGCGCACCTGGCGCTGGCGGGCAAGCCCCTCCACGGCTAAGTCGTTCCGCAAGAGAACTCCGTAAGACAACAAGGGCCTGGTGCACCGGCTCGAACAGCAGGGTGCACCAGGCCCGAACAATGCAGCAATTCATCCGCACTTTTAGATCAATAAGGAGAACGGGGACGACATGTCTGAATCCGTTAACTTGCCCGCCCTCGGTGAGAGCGTCACCGAAGGAACTGTCACCCGCTGGCTCAAGCAGGTAGGTGACCGGGTAGAGGTGGACGAACCGCTGCTCGAGGTTTCCACCGACAAAGTAGACACTGAAATCCCCTCTCCGATCGCCGGCGTCATCGAGGAAATCCTCGTCGCCGAAGACGAGACCGCTGAAGTTGGCGCGCCCCTGGTGCGCATCGGTGACGGCTCGGGCGGCGGCGCTGCAGAAGCCCCCGCAGCAGCCCCCGCCGAAGAGGCACCTGCCGCAGCACCGGCAGCAGCCCCCGCCGAAGAGGCACCTGCCGCTCCCGCCGAAGAGGCACCGGCCCAGGAAGCCCCTGCAGCCGAGGCCGCACCCGCCTCCTCCGGCGAAGGCCACGAGGTCACCCTGCCTGCCCTGGGCGAGAGCGTCACCGAAGGCACCGTCACCCGCTGGCTCAAGGCCGTTGGCGACACCGTGGAAGTTGACGAGCCGCTGCTCGAAGTTTCAACGGACAAGGTCGACACCGAAATCCCGTCCCCGGTTGCCGGCACGCTCCAGGAAATCCGCGTTAACGAGGACGAGACCGCCGAGGTTGGCTCCGTCCTCGCCGTCATCGGTTCCGGCGCCGCTGCCCCTGCTGCGGCTCCGGCAGCAGCTCCTGCCGCCCCGGCCGCGGAACAGCCCGCACCGACAGCTGAGAAGCCCGCCCCCGCCCAGGAAGCAGCCCCCGCGCCTGCCCCGCAGGCAGCACCGGCACCGCAGGCAGCACCGGCACCGCAGGCTGCACCGGCCCCCCAGGCTGCACCGGCTCCGCAGGCCGCTCCGGCCGCGGGCGGCGAGTCCGGCTACGTCACTCCCCTCGTGCGCAAGCTCGCTAACCAGCACGGTGTGGACATCGCTTCCGTCTCCGGCACCGGTGTCGGCGGCCGCATCCGCAAGCAGGACGTGCTGGCCGCTGCTGAATCCAAGGCCGCTCCGGCAGCGGCAGCAGCCCCGGCCGCAGCGTCCGCTGCTCCGTCGGCCGCAGCCTCCTCGCTTCGCGGCACCGTGCAGAAGGCTCCGCGGATCCGCCAGGTCATCGCCCGCCGCATGCGTGAGTCGCTGGATGTCTCCACCCAGCTGACCCAGGTACACGAAGTGGACATGACCAAGGTGGCCAAGCTGCGCCTCAAGGCCAAGAACTCGTTCCAGGCCCAGAACGGCGTCAAGCTCACGTTCCTGCCCTTCATCGCCAAGGCCGTGGCCGAGGCCCTCAAGCAGCACCCCAAGCTCAACGCTGCGTACGATGAGGACAAGCAGGAAATCACGTACCACAACGCCGAGCACCTGGCGATCGCCGTCGACACCGACAAGGGCCTGCTGGTTCCGGTCATCTCCGACGCCGGCAACCTGAACCTCGCCGGCCTCGCCGGCAAGATCGCCGACGTCGCAGACCGCACGCGCAGCGGCAAGATTGGCCCGGACGAGCTGTCCGGCGGTACGTTTAGCATCACCAACATCGGTTCCGTCGGTGCGCTGTTCGACACCCCGATCATCAACCAGCCGCAGGTCGGCATCCTGGGCACCGGTGCGATCGTCAAGCGCCCCGTGGTAGTCCAGGACGAGAACGGTGACGACTCGATCGCCATCCGCTCCATGATGTACTTGTCCCTCACCTACGACCACCGCCTCGTGGACGGTGCGGACGCAGGACGCTTCCTGCAGACGCTGAAGGCCCGCCTCGAAGAGGGCGCGTTCGAAGCGGACCTGGGACTGTAACCCTGGGACTGTAGCCAACTGCCAATAACGACGGCGGTGCGGACGCCGGTGGATTGCCACCGGAGTCCGTACCGCCGTCGTTGTTTAAACCGCCGCCGGGCCACGCGTGGATTTGCTACAGGACGTAGAACAGACTGGCTAAGCTGGAGCCATGACTATTCTCTTTAGCATTCTGGTGTTCCTGCACGTTGTCGGAGCCGCCATGATCGTGGGCTACTGGATCGCCACGATGAGGCAGCCCACCGTGCACCCCCGCCAGCGCGACGGAGCCTTCCTGCAGCTGCTCACGGGCATCGCCATGATGGGCCTCCTTCCGCTTCTGCACAGCCAGGATCCGACCAATTTTGGCGACCCGAACTACGCCAAGCTGGGCATCAAGTTCGTCATCGGCGTCATCGTCGCCGTCCTGGCCGTGATTGGTGCGCGCAAGGTCAAGAACGGGCAGCCCGTCTCAACCGGCCTGGCACACGGCGTCGGCGGGCTGGCACTGATCAACATCGCCATCGCCACCCTGTGGAACTAACAGCGGAACCAAGCCGGAACTAAGCCGCAAATCGGGCGATTCGGTCATAATCCTCTGACAGCGGACAACCTGTGCACCGGAGGGACCGAATCCATAGGATTGGTAGCGGCGGGGCAACGGCTGCTGCCGTATCCCCGGATCGAATCAACGTTGAGGAGTGACATGGCTACAACACGCAACGCGCACACTGTATGGACCGGCAGCCTGACGGAAGGCTCAGGCAACACCACCCTGGACAGCTCGGGCCTCGGCACGTTCGACGTCACCTGGAAGGCCCGCACCGAAGCGGCCGGCGGCAAGACCAGCCCCGAAGAACTCATCGCCGCGGCACACTCCGCATGCTTCTCCATGGCGTTCAGCCACGAGCTCAGCCAGGCCGGTTTCACCCCGGACGAGGTCAACACCAAGGCAGAGGTCGGCTTCCAGCCCGGCACCGGCATCACCGGCAGCCACCTGACCCTGAACGCCCGCATCCCCGGCATCTCCGAGGAGGATTTCCAGCGCATCGCGGAATCCGCCAAGAAGGGCTGCCCGGTATCCCAGGCCCTGACCGGCATTGAGATCACGCTGGACGCCACGCTGGCTTCCTGATCCCGTAAAGCACTGAAGGCCCTGTTCCCCTGGAGAAATCCAGTGGGGAACGGGGCCTTCAGTGCTTCAGGGCGCTACGCCTGGCTCTGCCGGCGGGCCGGCAGCGGCTCCGGGCGGAGCCGGCGGTAGCCTTCGCGGGCCGGCGGCCGGTCCGTGGGGAGCTCCTGCACCATCTCCTTCAAGGCCGTGATGCCGGACTCCAGTTGCGGGTCCCGGCGGGCAGCGTAGGCGTGCGGTGGGAACGTCACCTCGATGTCCGGAGCCACGCCGTGGTTTTCGACGCTCCAGCCCACCCCGCCGCCGAACCACGTGGCGTAGCGCGGCTGGGTCACGCCTGTTCCGTCGGCAAGCGTGAAGCGGTTGTCGATGCCGACGACGCCGCCCCACGTGCGGGTGCCGATCACCGGGCCGATGCCGCGCAGCTTGGACACCTGGGTGATGATGTCGCCGTCGGACCCGGCAAATTCGTCGGCCAGGATGATCACCGGGCCACGCGGCGCGTGATGCGGATACGTCCGCGGCTTCTCGCCGCGGGGCATGCTCCAGCCCGTCACCTTCCGCCCGATCAGTTCGGCCACGAGCTGGGAGGTGTGCCCGCCGCGGTTGCGGCGGACGTCCACGATGAGGCCGTCAAGAGCGGTCTCGGTGTCCAAGTCACGGTGGAGCTGTGCCCAGCCGTTGGCCAGCATGTCCGGGATGTGCAGGTATCCGAACTTGCCGTCCGACGCCTCGCGGACCGTGCGGCGGTTGGCGTTCACCCAGTCCTGGTACCGGAGCCGTTCCTCATCCCTGATCGGGACGACGGCAATCCGGCGCTGGACGCCGGCTGATTCGCCGTGGCCGGCGCCGTTGCGGATGGTCAGTTCCACCGCCCGCCCGGCCGCGCCCACCAGCTGCATGGCGGGGGTGAGCGACTCGGTGAGGCGCACACCGTCGATCGCCAGCAGAACGTCCCCGGCCTTGGCGTCGGCGCCCGGCCGCGTCAGCGGCGAAGTGGCCAGCGGGTCCGACGATTCGCCGGCCAGGATGCGCTCGATCTCCCAGCCCTCGCCGGTGAAGGCGAGGTCGGCACCCAGCCTGCCCTGGCCGTTGCTGCCGTTCTCAACGGCCGCCGCCGGGCGCACGTAGGCGTGCGACGTGCCCAGTTCGCCGTGCAGCTCCCACAGCAGGTCCACCAGGTCGTCATGCGATCCGAGCCGCTGCACGAGCGGACGGTAGCGGGCGTGGATGGAGTCCCAGTCCTGGCCAGCCATGTCCTCGGTCCAGAAGAAGTCGCGCTGCAGCCGCCACGCCTCATCGAACGCCTGGCCCCACACGCGCAGCGGATCCATCAGAACGCGGATGCGGGTGAGGTCCACCTTGACCAGCTGGCCGGAGTCCTCGTCGGCCTTGGCGTCGGAGGGCACCACCCGGACCTGCTTGTCGTGGACCAGGACCACCTTCTTGCCGTCACCGGAGAGGCGGTAGCTGTCCAGGGCCTCCACGAGGGTGGTGCTCCTGCGCTTGGCCAGGTCGAAGCGGACCAGGCTCGGGGCCGCGTTCTTGTCCTCCAGGCTTGCCCTGCCTTCCCCGGTGACACCGGCCAGGGCGCTGTCGAGCCACAGCAGAGCACCGTCGGCGGCAGTCAGGTCAGAGTAGTTGCCCTGCGGAACCGGGACGCTGATGACCCGGTGGGCAAGGCCTTCCGCGTCCACCCGGACGGCGGCCGGTGCTGTATCGCCCCCCGCGGCTGCACCAGACTGTGCTGCCTTGTCCTGTCCCGCGTTGGCCTGCGCCTCGGCGCCGTCTGCCAGGGCCACGCTGGGGCCGAACGGTGACGCGGTGTCCGCCGCCAGCGCCACGAGGTAGGGCTTGATGGGGCTGGGAAAGGACAGGTCAAAGGAGTGGCCGTCGTAGACCGGGTCAAAACTGCGGTTGGAGAGGAAGGCAAGGAACTTGCCGTCCGGGGAGAACGACGGCGATTCGTCCCGGAAGCGCCCGTCCGTCACCTCCACGATGGCCGGTTTTTCCGGGACGCCGGCGCGGACCAGCCGCAGGCGGCTGCGTGAGCCAAAGGACGTCACCGGTTCGGACCAGGCGAGCCAGGCGGAGTCCGGCGACCAGGCAAGGTCCTCAATGCTGCCCTCGCCGATGCTGGTGACGGCCGTCAGCGTGCCGTCCTGGGCATCCGCGATGTACAGGTCGCCAAAGGCGGTTCCGATGGCGATCCGGCGGCCGTCCGGGCTGGCTTCGATGGCGCTGGCGCGTGAAGGCTTGGGGAAGCGGACTGTGAGCGGGCCCGATTCGGCCGCTGCCGTTCCGGTTGTCTGCGCAGTCGCGTCCGCTGCCTCCGCTGGGGCGAGGTCGGCCGCGGCGTCGTCGGCCACGGGATGGGTGGTGCGGGGTCCCGCTACACCGGCTGCAGAGACGGGGCTGGGCAAGGGAATTGCCGGAGACGCGGCCTCCTGCGGATCTGCCGCGGACTTGGTGTCCGGCGCGGCGCTGGTCTTGGCCGCTGCTTTGGCTGCTGCGTCGGCGCCGCCAGGTGCCGGAACCTGCGGGGCGATTTCCCTGATGAACAGGGCCTCGTCGCCGTCGTGATCTGCCACGTAGGCGATCCGCCCATCGGGGAGGGGACGCGGCAGGCGGGCGCGGACGCCGGCGGTCGCTTCCACAACACGTGAGGGCCCGTCCTTGTGCCGCAGCCAGTGGATGGTTCCGTGGGACTCAACGGCGCTTGCTTCCCCGGTGGTGTCCGGCCGGACCTCACCGAGGTGTTTGGAGACCTTCAGGAGCGAGGGACGGCGGCCCTGGGACGCCGATCCGAGCGTGACGTCCAGCCGGACGGCCTCGGACCCGAGGTTATGCAGGAGCCAAAGCTCACCGGCCGATTCGAAGATCACGCGCTTGCCGTCGGTGGAGGCGTGGCGGACGTAGAAGTCCTCGTGGTCCGTGTGGCGCCGCAGGTCCCCGCCGCCGGGCAGGACCGAGTACAGGTTGCCGTACCCTTCATGGTCCGAGAGGAAGGCGATGCGCCCGTCCACCCACATGGGGTCGGCGAGGTTGCCGTCCAGTTCGGGCACGAGCCGTTCAAACTCGCCGTTTCCGTCGCTGTCGATCCAGAGCTTGCCGGCGGTGCCGCCACGGTAGCGCTTCCACCAGGCCGGCTCGCGGGACAGCACGCTGCCCACCACCACCGGCTTTTCGTCCCCGAGTTCCGGTCCGAAGGCCACCGACTCGACCGGCCCCAGCGGGAGCTCCTCGGCCCAGCCGCCTTCGGTGGACAGCCGGTAGGCGTGCGTGTGGCGGCTTTCGGCCTGGCGGAACGCGCTGGTGACCACGATGTCCCCCGCTGGGGTGAAGCCCTTAACCCGGGTGGTGCTGTGGCCAAAGAAGGTCAGCTGGCGGTATTCCCCGCCGTCGACATCAGCGATGACCACCTCGGGAGCCGTCCCCTGCACGACCGTCCAGACCAGCTTCTTTCCGTCCGGCGTAAAGCGCGGGTTGCGGGCGGGCAGCTGGAGCGAGGAAACACGCCAGGCGCGGCCGCCGCTGAGGGGGGCAATCCAGACATCGTCCTCGGCCACAAACGTGACCAGATCGCCGTGGACATGAGGGAACCGGAGGTAACTCGAAGAGGTCATCGTTCGATCATAGTCAACGTGACATGAGCCGTCGGGGAGGTGCCCTGCCGTGCCGGGCATGGTGAGATGGATCATGCGTATCGTCATGGCAGGCGCCTCCGGGCTCATCGGAACCGCACTCTCCTCCCGCCTCTCCTCAGACGGGCACGACGTCGTCCGGCTGGTGAGGCGGCAGCCGTCGTCGCCGTCGGAAATCCCCTGGGATCCCGCCACCGGAACCCTGGATCCCGGCAGCCTTGAGGGCGCCGACGCCGTCATTAACCTCTCCGGCGCCAACATCGGGGCCAGGCCATGGACACCGCACCGGATCGATGAGTTGTTCCGGTCGCGCCTCGATCCCACCCGGACGCTTACCTCGGCAATGCGTCACCTCGACTCCCCGCCCCGGACCTTCATCAGCCAGTCCGGCGCCGGCTACTACGGCGACGCCGGGCACACCATGCTGACGGAGAACTCCCCCGCCGGGCAGGGCATCATGGCGCGCATCTGCGTCGAGTGGGAAGCGGCGGCCCGCGAGGCCCCCGCCGATGTCCGGGTGGTGACCCCGAGGACGGCAGTGGTGCTGAGCAGATCCGGCGGAGCCATGGGACGCCTGCTGCCGCTGCTGCGGGCCGGGATTGGTGGTCCGCTGGGCAACGGCCGGCAGTACTGGCCGTGGATCACCCTCCCCGACCTCACGTCAGCGTTCGGGTTCCTCCTCACCTCCGGGGACTCGGGCCCGGTGAATGTTGCCGCCCCGGAAACTGCCGATGTGAACACCCTCGTTGCCGGGCTGGCGAAGGCTCTTCACCGCCCGGCCCTGGTGCGCGCGCCGGCCCCGGCACTGCGCCTCGTCATGGGCAAGCTGGCCGACGAACTTCTCCTGGCGAGCCAGCGGATCGAGCCGACGCTGCTCCGGGAAAGAGGGTTCACGTGGCGGCATCCCTCGGTGGCGCTTGCCGCCAAGTGGGTGGCAGGCGGCGAGTAGTTCAGGGCGGAGAGCAGTTCAGGGGTGGCGGGTAGTTCAGGCCGCCGGCAGAATATCGGCGATGCGCCAGCGTCCCGCCGCCTGGACCAGGACGAGCCGCAGCCTGACATCCTGCTGTGGCGCTCCGGTGGCCACGACCGCACCTCCGGCGGAGCGCTCCTCATACGCCGAGGTGGACGTCGTCACGGCCACCACGGCCCTCGCAGCCGTGCTTCCGGGGAGTCGGCGAACACCGGAGAGGCCCGTGGTGAAGCCGGCCAGCAGCGTCCCGGATTTCTCCAGCCCGGCCCGGATCCGTTGGTCTGCGGCATGGGCCGGGGTGTTCGGAGCATTGACCTCGTCGAGCAAGTCCAGCCTGCCCTCCCGCAGCGCCAGCGAACGCAGTTGCGCCAGCCCGAGAACGGCTTCCTCCGGATCCTTCGACGCGAGCCGCCGCCGGACAACAACGGGCAGGGTGGCCGCCTGTGCTCCAGCGCTTTGGGGGGACCTGGGGTTGGCCGCCGGCAGGACTGCCTCCAGCGCCGCCCGGCCTGACTCCCGGGCCGCCGATGTCCGGTCCTGAGCCGAATGGCCTGACTCATGTGCCACCCCGGGAAGTCCCAGAAGCCCGGCGCCGGCAAGCACCGCTGCCGTGAGCACGCCCGTTACTGCCAGACGCCTGCTGGCGGCCGCGCCGGTTGCGGCAGCCCAGCGGGACCGCATCGGCAAGGCACCGTCTGCCGTGCTGCCCGCGGAATGTCGGGGCGGCCGACTGGCCGCGGTGTGCCTGACGGTGCGCCCGACCGCGGTATCCCTGGCAGCGGCATGCCCGACTGCCGCGTGTCTGACACGGCGGCTGTCTCCGGTATTCCGGACAGCCCCGGACGGGGGCGCCGCCGCCGGCTCCGCCAGTGCCGCTCGCGGAAACCCACCAGGTGCCGGCCTGCCCAACGCCGCTACCCAGCCGGTGCTCTTCAGCCGCCTCCCCCACGCGAGCAGGCGCTTCCTCAGTCGCCCGCCTGGCGGCGGGACGGGTCTGCGCGTCAGCAACTCGGGGAGAACGCTGTGGTGCACCGAGCGCGACAGGTCCACGGGTAATGCAGTCGCGCTGCGGTAGACGGCCGTGGCAAGCTCGGCGGCAGCCGGACGTCGACGCCGGTCGTCGCTGAGACCAGCCTCGAGCGCAGCCGCCAGCTCGGCCGGCACATCAGGAACAAGCAGGGAGAGCGGTGGCCTCGCCGCTGACGGCGGTGGGGGCTGTCCGGTGAGGCAGTACCAGCCCAGGGCAGCGGCCGCATAGACATCGCGTTCCGGCTGCAGTCCGGCCCGGACCGCGTCCACCGGAGCCGGATCCGCAAAGCCGTCGGTGCGCCAGTCAGGAACACCGGAAAAGTCCCCCACCATCCGTGCGACACCGAGATCGGCCAGCAGCGGCTTCCCATGTGCGGTGAAGAGTACGTTGCCCGGTGCGACGTCAGAGTGCGTAAAGCCCTTGCCGTGCAGATAGCCCAGAACCTGCGCGATGGGAGTCAGGACCGTCACCGTCTCGCCGACGCTCAGGGCGCCCCTCGCCGTAACCAGCTGCTGCAACGAGCCACCGGCCGCGTAGTCCATCAGAAGACCGAAGCCGCCCCTTCCGGGTTCATCTGTCCGGCCAGGCACATCAGTCCGGCCAGGCTGATCCACACTGACCACGCCGTGTGCCTTCACGAGGTGTTCATGGTCCAGGACAGAGATCACCAGAAGTTCCCGGCGGACTTCCTCCTCCCGGGCCATGAACCCACTGCCTGGTTCACTGCTGCCTGGTTCACTGCTGCCTGGTTCACTGCTGCCTGGTTCACCACCGCCGGGATCACCGCCGCCCGGAGGCCGGCCGAAGCACTTCAGGGCAAACTTCACGCCAGTGGAGTCCTGCGACACCAGCCACACTTCGGCGCTGCCGCCCCGGCCCAGCCGGCGGCACGCAGAGTAGCCGCCGGCGACAGGCGCCGCTTCCCGGTTGTGGTTTTCCAAGCTGTGCTGGTCCATGGCTTAAGGAGTACCGGAAACCGGCAATTCCTGCAGAAGTTATCCACAGGCACGCCCGGGCGCTCGGCCTGCTCAGGAACGGGGTGGAATGTGACCAGGGTCGGGGTGAGAGCTTGGGCACACTCCCGGGCAGGACGCCGGCTGAGGTCTAAGCTGGAATGCATGACTCTTGAGTTCACAAAGCTCGGTCTTGCCCCGGATTTCGTTGATTACAGCCACGCCTGGGACATCCAGCGCGAAATCCATGAAAATGTCCTGGCCGGCAAGGCCCCCAGCACCGTACTCCTCCTCGAACATGCCGCCGTCTACACGGCCGGAAAGCTGACCGAGGATCACGAGCGGCCGTTCGACGGCACCCCCGTGGTTCCCGTGGACCGCGGCGGCAAGCTCACCTGGCACGGGCCGGGCCAGCTTATCGGGTACCCGATCATCAAGCTGAAGAACAAGGCAGGCATCCGCGATTACGTGGAGCGGCTGGAGGCCGTGATCATCGCGGTGCTCGCGGACTACGGCATCCCGGCGGTCCGGATCAAGGGGCGCGCAGGTGTCTGGATCGACGAAGACGCCAAGGGCCCCGCCCGCAAGATCGCCGCCATCGGCATCCGGGTCAGCCAGGGCGTGACCATGCACGGCTTCTCCATCAACTGCAACAACGACCTCGCGCCCTACGCCCAGATCATCGCCTGCGGGATCACCGACGCCGGTGTGACCACCATCGCCCAGGAAACGGGCCGCGACGTGTCCCCCGCCGATCTCGTTTCGCGGATCACCGAGGAACTGCGCAACAATGAAGACGCCCTAGTTGCAACCCCCGAAGGAGCTCTCCTGTGACACTGGCACCAGAAGGCCGGAAAATGCTGCGGATCGAGCAGCGCAATGCGGCCACCCCGGTGGAACGCAAACCGGACTGGATCAAGGCCAAGGTCCAGATGGGCCCGGAATTCGTCGGCCTGAAGAACCTGGTCAAGAAGGAAGGCCTGCACACCGTCTGCGAAGAGGCCGGCTGCCCCAACATCTTCGAATGCTGGGAAGACAAGGAAGCCACCTTCCTGATCGGCGGCTCCGAATGCACCCGCCGCTGCGACTTCTGCCAGATCGACACCGGCAAACCCTCCCCCGTGGACCGGTTCGAACCCACCAAGGTCGCCCGCTCCGTCCACGCCATGCAGCTGCGCTACGCCACCGTCACCGGCGTCGCCCGGGACGACCTCGAAGACGAAGGCGTCTGGCTCTACGCCGAAACGGTCCGCAAGATCCACGAACTTAACCCCGGCACCGGCGTCGAACTCCTGATCCCGGACTTCTCCGGCAAACCCGAACACATCGCCGCGATCTGCGACTCCGCCCCCGAGGTGTTCGCGCACAACGTCGAAACCGTGCCCCGGATCTTCAAGCGCATCCGCCCCGCATTCCGCTACGAACGCTCCCTGGACGTCATCAGCCAGGGCCGGAACCTGGGCATGGTCACCAAGTCCAACCTGATCCTGGGCATGGGCGAAACCCGCGAGGAAATCTCCGAAGCCCTCCGCGACCTCCACCAGGCCGGCTGCGACCTGATCACCATCACCCAGTACCTGCGCCCCTCCGAACGGCACCTGCCCGTGGACCGCTGGGTCAAGCCACAGGAATTCGTGGACCTCCAGCACGAAGCCGAAGAAATCGGGTTCCTCGGCGTCATGTCCGGACCCCTGGTCCGCTCCTCCTACCGCGCCGGCAGGCTCTGGGCCACCGCCATGCGCAAAAAAGGCCGCGACATCCCCGCCGAACTCGCCCACATCGCCGACGGCATCCAAGACTCCGGAACCACCCGCCAGGAAGCCAGCTCCCTGCTCGCAGCACACCAGTAGCGGCACGTATTTCCCGTGGCCAAGGGCCGGACGTCGAACATTTCGGCGTCCGGCCCTTTGTCATGGATCACGTAGAATTAAGGCACTATGGCGAAATCCCCTGACTCCAGCAACAACACTCCTGCAGCCGCTGATGGCTCCAAGCGCGGTCTTTTTGGGCGCAAGCCGAAGGCCGTGAAGGAAAAGAAGCCCAGCCGGCTCAAGCAGATCCGCGAAGTCTTCAACATGACCCGCCGCCACGACCCCATGGTGCCGTGGCTCATGCTGCTGGCGTTCCTGGGCGTCGTGGCTGTCAGCCTCATCGTTGGCCTGTTGCTGAACAACTGGATTACCGGCCTGATCATCGGCATCCCGCTGGGTTTCCTGGCGGCTACCTTCATCCTGTCGCGCCGGGCCGAGCGGGCCGCCTTCGCCCAGATCGAAAACCAGCCAGGTGCGTCCGGGGCAGCCCTCAGCACGCTGAAACGCGGCTGGATCACCGAGGAACAGCCCGTGGCTGTAAACCCGCGCACGCAGGACGCCGTTTTCCGCGCCGTAGGGCGTCCCGGCGTCGTGCTGGTTGCCGAAGGCCCCACGCACCGCGTGCGCCCGCTGATCGAAGGCGAGCGGAAGAAGCTGGCTCGCATCCTTCCCAATGTCACCATCCACGTCATCGAAACCGGGCGCGGCGACGGCCAGGTCCCCATCAGCCAGGTGGCGAAAAGGATGAACAAGCTCAACAACGAGCTCACCAAGACCGAGGTCAGCGCAGTGTCCAAGCGCATCTCGTCGCTGGGTAGCCGCCTTCCGATCCCCAAGGGCGTGGACCCCTACAAAGCCCGCCCCCAGCGCGGACGCTAATCCGCTCGAAACGCCCCGGGCCCGCCGCATATGCGCCGGCCCCGGGGCGTTTTCGTTTGGACGGCATTGCCCAGCCAGCCAGACCCAGCCCCTACAGAAGCCGGAGCCTCCTGTGAAACTCCCGTCCGCCGTCGTCCGTGCCTTCCGCCTTCTCGCGGTGGCCGAAGCCTGCAGCTGGGCCGCGCTCCTGGCCGGCATGTACTTCAAGTGGATCGCAGGGACCACCGAACTCGGCGTGGAGATTGCCGGCCCGGTGCACGGCGCACTGTTCATCGGCTACGGAATGGCAGCCCTCGTGCTGTGGCGGCTGCAGCGCTGGCCATTCAGGGTGGCGCTGTTCGCGGGCCTCTCGGCGGTTTTCCCCTTCGCCACCGTCCTGTTTGAGCGGTGGGCGCTCCGGCGGGGATACCTCTCCCCCGTGCGGCTGCCTGCCGGCAGCGGCCTACATGCCGACAGCCGGCTACATGCGGACGAGGACCGTGTTCATGGCCTTGTCATGGAGTCCGCGCTGGTCCGGGTCGAAGATGACCGCCGGAATCACCAGGCACAGCAGGACAGTGCGGACCAGGGCGGCCAGCGGGCCAGCCGCTGAACCGTCCGGCTTCACCACGTGGATGCCCATCACGCGGTGGCCGATGCTGTACCCCAGGGTACCGACCAGCAGGATCTGCTCCGCCGCAAAGATGCCCAGTGTGGCCATGGAATTGCCGCCGAGGAACACGTTGCTGATCAGCAGCGCGATGGTCCAGTCAATCGTGATCGCCAGGATCCGGCGGCCGGCACGGGCCATGGACCCCGGGCCCGACTCGGGAAAGCCCAGGCGTTCCCCGGGGTACTTGGAAATGCCGGAAGTGTCCGGCCCGCTGAGCCACGAACCGATGTCTTTGCGATCTACCACTCATTAAGTTTACCGAGCCGCCCGCGGCCCCGCCGACGTTCACACTCTGGATAGGCATGGACCACAGTGTGGACACCGTATAGCGTTTACATATCAGTAGGTTCTGTAACCTGCCGGAAACAAAGCGGACACGGACGGGAAATCCCGAATCCCTAGGGTGGTAACAGTTGCTAGCGAGCCTGGAGCGGGGCACTTTTGTGTTTCCGCTCATTGGATTGCGCTGGACCACTTGGCTTTCTAGCCAGTTATTACATATGCGTAAGGAGCATAGATGTTCAAGACTGCGGACGAAGTCCTCAAGTTCATCAAAGATGAAGACATTCGGTTTATCGATATCCGCTTCACCGACCTCCCGGGCGTTCAGCAGCACTTCAACGTGCCGGCCAAGAGCGTGGACGCAGACTTCTTCGTCAACGGCCAGCTGTTCGATGGTTCCTCCATCCGCGGCTTCCAGGGCATCGCCGAGTCTGACATGCAGCTCATTCCGGACGTCACCACCGCGTTCCTGGACACCTTCCGCATGGAGAAGACCCTTGCGCTGAACTTCTCCATCGTGAACCCCCGTACGGGCGACCCGTACCACCGCGACCCCCGTGGCGTGGCAGAGAAGGCTGAAGCCTACCTCGCCTCCACCGGCATCGCCGACACCGCGTTCTTCGCTCCCGAAGCAGAGTTCTTCGTGTTCGACAACGTCCAGTACAAGTCCTCCCCCGAGGGCAGCTTCTACAAGATCGACTCCGAAGAAGCCCACTGGAACACCGGCCGTGAAGAAGAGGGCGGAAACCTCGGTTACAAGACCCCCGTCAAGGGCGGTTACTTCCCGGTTTCCCCGACCGACAAGCAGGCCGACCTGCGTGACGCCATGTGTGTCGCACTGGACGAGGCCGGCCTCGAGGTCGAGCGCAGCCACCACGAAGTTGGCTCCGCCGGCCAGGCCGAGATCAACTACAAGTTCACCACGCTGACCCACGCGGCTGATGACCTGCAGAAGTTCAAGTACGTCATCAAGAACACCGCTGACGCCTGGGGCAAGTCCGTCACCTTCATGCCGAAGCCGGTCTTCGGTGACAACGGTTCGGGCATGCACTGCCACCAGTCGCTGTGGAGCAACGGCGAGCCGCTGTTCTACGACGAGAAGGGCTACGCCGGCCTGTCCGACACCGCCCGCTGGTACATCGGCGGTCTGCTCAAGCACGCCGACGCTGTCCTCGCCTTCACCAACCCGACGGTCAACTCCTACCGCCGCCTGGTCAAGGGCTTCGAAGCCCCGGTCAACATGGTCTACTCGCAGGGCAACCGCTCCGCCGGTATCCGTATCCCGATCACGGGCTCCAATCCGAAGGCCAAGCGCATCGAGTTCCGCGCTCCGGACCCCTCCTCCAACCCGTACCTGGCCTTCGCTGCCCAGCTGATGGCCGGCATCGACGGTATCCGCAACCGCATCGAGCCCCCGGCTCCGATCGACAAGGACCTTTACGAGCTCCCCGCCGAAGAAGCCAAGGACATCCCCAAGGCTCCAGGCACCCTCGAGGAAGCTCTGCAGGCACTGGCCGAGGACAACGAGTTCCTGCAGGCCGGCGGCGTGTTCACGCAGGACCTGATCGACACCTGGATCGAATACAAGTACGAGAACGAGATCCGCCCGCTGTCCCTGCGCCCGAACCCGTACGAGTTCGAGCTCTACTACGGCGTCTAGTCTGGCCCCGGGAGATCCTCCTGACACCGCCGAGGGCGGCCACCGGTTTCTGACCAGTGGCCGCCCTCGGCCGTTCCGGGCTAAGTTCCCCGGCAGGGTTCATCCGCGTACCGTCCCCAGAGGGAATCCGGGCCCGCGCCGCCGAAGGCTTCCTGATCATCGCGCAGAGCGCGGCACAGAATGAGGGAGTCGGCGAAGCTCCGCCTCATGTAGGCCTCCCAGTCCGCCCGTTCGGAAGTGAAGGCCTGGGTTCCCATCTGGTACCTGAGGTGGGCGAAATGGTCCAGGATGCGGTGCGCCGTAGCTTCCGCCCGGCCCGCCAGCTGCTCCGCCACCAGCTTCGCCGCAGGGTCCCGGATGACCGACGGGTCAGGCAGTTCCCGCGGCCCCAGAAATACGGCTGCAGGTCCACGTTGTCCACGAAGATCCTATCGATCTCCTGCTGCTGGGCGTAGAGGGAGGACGCGGTGCTGCTTTCCAGCGTGCTCCTGATCCCGGCGTACTGGTACGCCGCCGCGATGAGGGTGGCCGCGACTCCCGCCCCGATGAGCAGCAGCTCGGCCCTCCGGAGCCTTCGTGCCCGGTCTCTTTTCGCCTGCGCGCGCGCATGGTCCGCATGGTGGCTTGCCGGATCCTGTCGCAGTCGGTGCTCCGGAAGCTGGCTCCCGACGTGCTGAGACCGGGAGCCAGCCTGTTCCGGCGAGTGCCTCCGAGACGAAGACCTTTTCAAGCCTTCCCCCCAACAAGGTTTGAAGTGCACTGCCAAGACACAGCGTAGGCATGCCCCGGTGCCGGCGCAACGGTCCGGCGGTGATTCTGTGGGGGATTAACGTTCAGAAGGCGGCATACATGGTCCGCTGCGGGCCGGCCTCGCTCCCCAGATAAAGGCCTCTGTCCGCAAAACCCGCCTTCAGGTAGGCTCCCTGCCCTGCCGGGTTTCGCTCGTTGACGGAAAGCACGACGCCGGCCTGGCCGCCTCCCAGCCTGGCCGTCAGTTTGGCGGCCGCCGCCACCGCCGCCGAGGCTGCCGCCTGGCCCAGTCCCTGGCCCTGCCGCCGCCTGTCGATGAGGAACCCGCGGAGCAGCCAGGCGGAGTCGTCGTCGGGCCAGCCGGCGAGCCGGGCTGCCCCCGACTGCAGCGTCAGCACGCCTGCTGCCCTGCCGCCCGCCTCGATGACATAGGGCCTGCGGGACCCGTCTTCCAGCCCTGCAAGCATCATGCGCAGCGGGTCGCCCACAAACTCCAGCTGGCCCGGGGCAAGTTCCAGTTCCGCCACCGCGCCCAGCTGGATGGCGCGGGCATCGGCGTCCAGGTCCCGCAACGGAATGAGCCATACGTCCGGACTCATGATCCGTCAGGAGGCATGGCCCGCCGCGTCGTCGGGCGGACCTGCCGGGTCCATCCACATGACCTCCCACAGGTGCCCGTCCGGATCCTGGAAGCTGTGGCTGTACATGAACCCATAATCCTGCACCGGCTGCGACTCGGTTCCGCCGGCGGCCAGGGCCTTGCTCACCATCTGGTCCACGGCGTCCCGGCTGTCCACGGAGAAGGCCGTGATGGCCTCGGTGGCCGAGGTCGCGTCCACGATCTCCTTGGCGGTGAACGTCTTGAAGAACTTTTCCACGAGGAGCATCACAAAGGCGTCGTCGTTGATGACCATGCAGGTGGCGTTCTCGTCCGTGTAATCCTGGTTGAATGTAAAGCCCAGCGCAGTGAAAAACTGCACGGATCTGTCGAGGTCCCGGACGGGCAGGTTCATGAAGATTTGGGTAGCCATGCGCCCAAACCTAGCACCGGTTCAGTGGCCGTAGAAGACTTTCTCGAACACCGCACGCGCCCGCCTGCTGACCCTCAGGTAATCCTCCTCGAAGGCCGTGGCCATCCCTTCCTCAAAGCCGCACCACCGGGCCACCGCCTCCAGGTCGCGCCGGGAGGAGGGCAGCAGGTCGGAAGCCCGGCCGGTCCAGATCACGTTCGCAGAACGGATCCGGCTGGCGAGCCGCCACGCGTCGGCGAGCAGGCGGGCGTCCTCGTCCTCCAGCAGCCCCAGCGTGGCCGCCGCGTGAAGGGCCTTCAGGGTGGACGTGGTGCGCAGCTCGGGATGGTTTCCGGCGTGCTGGAGCTGCAGCAGCTGCACCAGCCATTCCACGTCGCTCAGGCCACCGCGTCCCAGCTTGAGGTGCCTGGCGGGATCGGCACCGCGGGGCAGCCGCTCGGATTCCACCCGCGCCTTGATGCGGCGGATCTCCCGGACGTCGGCGTCGGAGACGGCCTCCGGGTAGCGGATTGGATCGATCAGCTTCACGAAGTCCGCGGCGAGCCTGTCGTCGCCGGCGATCGGCCGCGCACGGAGCAGCGCCTGCGCCTCCCAGATGAGCGACCAGCGGCGGTAGTACTCGCCATAGGACTCCAGCGACCGCACCATGGCCCCGCTCTTCCCCTCCGGGCGGAGGTCCGCGTCCACGGCGAGGACCCGCTCAGCCATGATCGCCGGTTTGAGCGGCTGCGTCAGCAGGCTGGAGAGATGGCCCACGATCTTTGCAGCCTGCTGCTGGGCTTCGTCGTCCGACGCTCCGGGCAGTGCGCGGTGGACGTACAGGACGTCGGCGTCGGAACCGTAGCCGATCTCCTGTCCGCCCTGCCTGCCCATGGCCACCACCAGCACCGAAGTCTTCAGGGGGCCGGTGGCGGAGACAATGTTTTCCGCCACCCGCAGGGCGCCCAGGATGGCGGCGCGGTCCGTCTCGGCCAGCGCTGCCCCCACCTGGTCCTGGCGGAGCAGGCCGGCGCTGTCCGCGATGGCGATCCGCAGGATTTCACGGCGGCGGATGAGCCTGATGAGGCGCATGGCGCTTTCCGGGTCCGCGTGCCGGGACATCTTCGAGGCGATCTCCTGCCACTGAGCCTCAAAGCTGAGCGGCGCGAGTTCCTTGTCCGTGCCCAGCCAGGACACCGATTCCGGCGAAACCTCGAGGAGGTCGGCGATGAGCCGGGAGTTGGACAGCATGTGGCACAGCCGCTCGGCGGCCGCCGCCGAATCGCGGAGCATGCCAAGGTACCAGTGCGTGGTGCCGAGGGCCTCGCTGATCCTGCGGAAGGCGAGCAGACCGGCGTCGGGGTCTACGCCCTCGGCCAGCCAGCCGAGAAGGATGGGCAGCAGCTGCCGCTGCAGGGCGGCCCGACGGCTGACACCGGCGGTCAGCGCCTCGATATGGCGGAGTGCGCCCTGCGGGTCCCGGTAACCGAGCGCAGCGAGCCGGCCCTGCGCGGCTTCGGGCGTCAGGCGTGCGTCCTCGCTGCTGAGCTTGGCGGCAGTGTTCAGCAGCGGACGGTAGAAGATCCGGTCATGGAGCTCACGCACGGAGCGCTTCGTCTTTTGCCACGCGGCCAGGAGTGCATCCGGGTGCGGCCGGTCCGTTGAGAAGGGGCCCAGCACTGCCTTGGCCAGGGTGCGGAGGGGTTCCTCCTTGACCGGCATGAGGTGGGTGCGGCGCAGCTGGAAAAGCTGGATGCGGTGCTCCAGCAGGCGCAGGTAACGGTAGGCATGGTCGAACGCGGCCGCATCCGCCCGGCCGATGTAGCCGCCGGTGGACAGGGCGGCAATGGCCGACGTCGTGTCGCGGCGGCGGAGGGATTCGTCCGATTTGCCGTGCACGAGCTGGAGGAGCTGAACGGTGAATTCGACGTCGCGCAGTCCGCCCCGGCCCAGCTTGATCTGCCGCTGTTCCTCGGCGGGCGGGATGTGCTCGGTCACACGGCGGCGCATCGCCTGCACGGATTCAACGAATCCGTCGCGGTTCGCCGAGGTCCACACGAGCGGCGATACGGCCTCCTCGTAGCGGGCGCCCAGCTCTGCGTCGCCGGCGATGGTCCGCGCCTTCAGGAGCGCCTGGAACTCCCAGCTTTCCGCCCAGCGGGCGTAGTAGCTCTGGTGCGAAGCCAGCGTCCGGACCAGCGGGCCGGACTTTCCTTCCGGGCGGAGGTTGGCGTCAACCTCCCACAGGCCTGGCTCGCGCGCCGGGGAGGAAATCGCCCGCGAGATCCCGGAGGCCAGCGCCGTGCCGATGGTGGTGGCCCGCGTGTCGTCCAGCCCGCCTGCCTCCACCACATAGATGACATCGACGTCGGAAATGTAGTTCAGTTCGCGGGCTCCGCACTTGCCCATCCCGATCACTGACAGTGCGACGTCGGCGACCTCGCCGGCGTCGAACTTCCCTGCCGCTTCGGCGCGGGAGACGGCAAGGGCGGCCTCGATGGCCGCCCCGGCCAAGTCCGCGAGTTCGGCCCCGACGGCAGGCATGAAGTCCAGCGGGTCGGCGGCGCAGAGGTCCTTGACTGCCAGATCCACCACGCCCCTGCGGTACGCGGTGCGGAGCGCCTCGTACGCCTCGGGGCCCGAGATGCCGGCCACCGGCCGCGCTGCGGTGGGGTCGGCTCGCACCGACCTGAGCAGCTGGGCCCGCAGCTCGGCCGGGTCGGCCTGGAGCGGTTCCGGGCTGGCGGTCACGTTGAACGCGTCGAGGTGCTCCGGGTGCCGGATCAGGAACTCACCCAGCGCTTCGCTGGCGCCCAGGACACGGTAGAGCGGTTCGCTCACCTCGGTGTCCGCCGCTGCCAGCTTCCTCAGGTCCGGGTGCTTTTCGATCAGCCGGACCAGGGACTGCAGCGCGGCATCCGGGTTCGCCGCCATCTGCAGGCCGGCAAACAGGATGTCCTGGTCGATGCCCTCCAGTTCGGGGGCGGCGAGGAACCGCTCGCCCTTTTCGAGGTCGCTGAAGCCGGCGGTAATGAGCCGGCGGGCCAAGCTCACCGCAGCCGCCTAAAGGATGGCCAGGTTGCGCTGCAGCTCATAGGGGGTCACCTGCAGGCGGTAGTCCTGCCACTCCGCCCGCTTGTTGCGCAGGAAATGTTCGAAGACCTGTTCGCCCAGGATTTGCGGCATCAGTTCCGAGTCCTCCATGGCACGGATGGCGTCGTGCAGGCTGGCCGGGAGGGGGTCGTGGCCCATGGCGCGGCGCTCCGCGGAGCTCAGCGACCAGATGTCGTCCTCGGCCGCTGCGGGCAGCTCGTAGCCCTCCTCGATGCCCTTCAGACCGGCGCCCAGGAGCACGGCGTAGGCAAGGTACGGGTTGGCGGCCGAGTCGATGCCGCGGTATTCGATCCGGGCCGACTGTCCCTTGCCCGGCTTGTACAGCGGGACCCGGACCAGGGCGGAACGGTTGTTGTGGCCCCAGCTCAGGTAGCTGGGTGCCTCTCCCCCGCCCCAGAGGCGCTTGTAGGAGTTGACGAACTGGTTGGTGACCGCCGTGAGTTCGGGAGCGTGCTTGAGGATGCCGGCGATGAACTGGCGCGCCGTCTTGGAGAGCTGGAACTCCGCACCGGCCTCAAAGAACGCGTTGGTGTCACCTTCGAATAGCGAGAAGTGCGTGTGCATGCCCGAACCCGGATGGGCTGTGAAGGGCTTGGGCATGAAGGTGGCGTATGTGCCCTGCTGCAGCGCCACCTCCTTGATGACGGTGCGGAAGGTCATGATGTTGTCCGCCGTCTGCAGGGCGTCGGCGTAGCGCAGGTCGATTTCGTTCTGGCCCGGACCGGCCTCGTGGTGGCTGAACTCCACGGAGATGCCCACGGATTCCAGCATGGTCACGGCGGTGCGGCGGAAGTCCTGGGCCACGCCGCCGGGGACGTGGTCAAAGTAGCCGCCCTCGTCCACCGGAATGGGTGAACCGTCGGGGCCGGGCTCCTGCGACTTGAGCAGGTAGAACTCGATCTCGGGGTGCGTGTAGCAGGTGAACCCCATGTCGGCGGCCTTGGCCAGGGTGCGCTTGAGGACGTTGCGGGGATCAGCTGCCGAGGGCTCACCGTCGGGTGTCAGGATGTCGCAGAACATGCGGGACGTCTGCTCTGTCTCGCCGCGCCAGGGCAGGATCTGGAACGTGGACGGGTCCGGCTGGGCCAGCATGTCCGACTCGAAGACACGGGCCAG
The DNA here is from genome assembly GCF_040546765.1 of Arthrobacter sp. OAP107. Classification (NCBI taxonomy): domain Bacteria; kingdom Bacillati; phylum Actinomycetota; class Actinomycetes; order Micrococcales; family Micrococcaceae; genus Arthrobacter; species Arthrobacter sp. OAP107. Next base: position 3,366,736 of record NZ_JBEPOK010000001.1, read on the forward strand.
TCCTTCGATGGCCGAGCCGTCGAAGCCGAGGCCCTCGTCGAAGGCGCCTTCGACCTCCGCCGGCGCCAGCGCCACAGACTTGAGCGAGCCCACGACGTCGGTGAACCACAAACGCACAAAACGTACGTCGCGCTCTTCGATCGTGCGCAGGACAAACTCTTGCTGGCGGTCCATGAAGGCCTCTTCTCCGGTCTACGTTCATGCCCCGGTCCGTCCACGACGGCACAGCGGCAGCTCACGCATCACTTTACTAAGCATTTGGGCGTGATGCTGGCGCCGCTGCGGCGCGTAACACAGCGTTAACACTCAACCGGAGACCGGGCCGCCTGTCCGGGCAAACCCGCTATGACGCGAATCACCCGGCTTCGTGTGGCGGCCGGTGGCTAGCACGGCGGATCCCGGACTACGCTCTTGCCATGGCCTCAACCAGCAGTCCCGATCCAAGCACGTCCGCTGAAGTACCTGCACCCTACGGGAACGGCCCCTCGGCAGCTGCGGTGCCGCCGTCGGAATCGGCACGCAAGCCGGTCTCCCGGATCCGCACGCACCACCTGCAGCAGGCAAAGACCAGCGGCGAACATTTCGCCATGCTCACGGCGTATGACCAGTACACGGCGGAGATCTTCGACCAGGCCGGCACCGAAGTCCTGCTGGTGGGCGACTCCGCGTCCAACAATGTCTTTGGCAACGAAACCAGCATTCCCGTCACTGTCGACGAGCTGCTGCCGCTGTGCCGGGCGGTCGCACGCTCCGCGAAGCGCGCCCTCGTCGTGGCGGACCTCCCCTTCGGCAGCTACGAGGTTTCGCCGCAGCAGGCTGTGGCCACCGGCGTGCGGTTCCTCAAGGAGGGCCTGGCGCACGCAGTGAAGCTCGAGGGCGGCAAGTTCTACGCCGACACGGTCAGGGCGATGGTCCAGGCCGGCATTCCCGTCATGGGGCACATCGGCTTCACGCCCCAGAGCGAGCATTCCCTGGGCGGCTACCGCGTGCAGGGCCGGGGCGACGACGCCGCCCGGCTCGTCGAGGACGCCACTGCGCTGGCCGACGCCGGCGCGTTCTGCGTGCTCATGGAGATGGTTCCCGCGGAGACGGCAAAGGCCGTGGACGCTGCCGTTTCGGTGCCTACCATCGGCATCGGCGCAGGCAATGCCACCACGGGGCAGGTCCTGGTCTGGCAGGACATGGCCGGACTCCGCGGCGGCAGGATGGCCAAGTTCGTCAAGCAGTACGCGGACCTCCGGGCCGTCCTCAGCGACGCCGCCAAGGCCTACGGCGACGATGTCAGGTCTGGTCAGTTCCCCGGACCGGAGCACTCGTTCTAAGGCAGGGCACCCGTTCCCGGGTCAGTCGTCGTCGCCCTTTTCCCAGGATTCATTGCGCGCCTTGACCTTCTCGAGGGCGTGTTCGGCCTCTTCGCGGGTCTTGTAGGGACCGATCAGCTGGGTCCAATCCGACATCGCGTCTTCCTCCACCATGTGGGTCTTGACGTTGTACCAGTACTCGGGCATCGGTGTTCCTCGCTTTCCGGTCAGCGGCACACTGCCGCCGTGATCCACGTAACGTAACCCGCAACGGTGACCGCCGGGCGGATTAATTTACATGGCGTTCTGTGCTGCCTTATATGATCAATCTATGCCTTCCTTAGCCTCGACCGCACCCACCGGCACGCTTACTCCGGGAACCGTCAGCCCGCAGCGGCCCGTTCCCGCGTCGATCCCGCGGCCGGAGTATGTCGGCAAGCCGGGCCCGGCCAAATTCACCGGGTCAGAGGTTAAGTCACCGGAAACCATCGAGAAGATCCGGGTGGCCAGCAGGATCGCCGCGCAGGCCATCGTGGAGGTCGGCAAGCACATCCGGCCCGGCATCACCACCGATGAGCTGGACCGAATCGGCCACGAGTTCCTGCTGGACCACGATGCCTACCCGTCCACGCTGGGGTACCGCGGCTTTCCCAAGTCCCTGTGCTCCTCGCTGAATGAGGTCATCTGCCACGGCATTCCGGACAGCACGGTGGTGCAGGACGGCGACATCCTCAACATCGACATCACCGCCTTCATTGGCGGGGTCCACGGCGACACCAATTACACCTTCCTGGTGGGCGAGGTGGACGAGGAGTCGCGGCTGCTGGTGGAGCGGACCCGGGAGTCCCTCAACCGCGCCATCAAGGCCGTCGCCCCCGGACGCCAGATCAACGTGATCGGCCGCGCCATCGAGTCCTATGCCAGGCGCTTCGGCTACGGCGTGGTCCGCGACTTCACCGGACACGGTGTGGGCGAAGCCTTCCACACCGGGCTGATCATCCCGCACTACGACGCCGCGCCCGCCTACAACACCGTGATCGAGCCCGGCATGGTGTTCACCATCGAGCCCATGCTCACCCTCGGCACCATCGAATGGGACATGTGGGCCGACGACTGGACAGTGGTCACCAGGGACCACAAGCGCACCGCGCAGTTCGAACACACTCTCCTCGTCACCGAATCCGGCGCCGAGATCCTGACCCTTCCCTGACGCCAGGCAACCGCCCGCGTCAGTCCGGCAAGTCACCCTTGCCCAGCCCGAGCCCCTACCCTGCCACGAACGGAATCCCATTGGCCAAGAAGGACGAAAAGACCCGCAAGCACGCCCCGTTGATCGGCATCGACATCGGCGGAACCGGAATCAAGGGCGGCATCGTCGACCTGAAGAAGGGCAAACTGATTGGCGACCGTTTCCGCCTGGCTACCCCGCAGCCGGCCACGCCGGAAGCGGTGGTCGAGGTGGTGGCCAAGGTCGTCGAGGAACTCTCGGCACGTCCCGATGCGCCCGAGGTTGACAGCCCCATCGGCGTGACGTTCCCCGGCATCATCCAGCACGGTGTGGTCCACTCCGCCGCCAACGTGGACAAGAGCTGGCTCAACACCGACATTGACGCACTGCTCACGGCGCGCCTGGGCCGCCCGGTGGAGGTCATCAACGACGCCGACGCGGCCGGCCTGGCCGAAGCCCGCTACGGCGCCGGCGCCGGCATAGACGGAACAGTCCTGGTCATCACCCTCGGCACCGGCATCGGCTCCGCGTTCATCTTCAACGGCCGGCTCGTTCCCAACGCCGAACTCGGCCACCTGGAGATCGACGGGTTCGACGCCGAAAGCAAGGCGTCCGCCGTGGCCCGCGAACGTGACGGCCTCAGCTGGGAGGAATACAGCGTCCTGCTGCAGCGGTACTTCTCCCACGTCGAGTTCCTGTTCTCCCCCGAACTCTTCATCGTGGGCGGCGGTATCTCCAAGCGCGCGGATGAGTACCTGCCGCACATGAAGCTGCGCACCCCGATCGTTCCCGCCGAGCTGAAGAACGAGGCCGGCATCGTCGGCGCTGCCCTCGAGATCGCCGTCAAGCACGAACTGGCCAAGTAAACCGGCGCGGGCCGCGGCAGCGCGGCCCGCGGAAACGCTGAAGGCGGCAGACACGAGGTCTGCCGCCTTTAGCGTTTGTGTTTGCACTGGAGCCGGTGGCGGCTGCGGCTTCCCCTCCGCTGCCGCCACCGGAGACTTTAGAGCGTGCTCTTCGCGGCGCTCTTTTCTGCGTTCTTTCCCGCGGGGTTCTTTTCCGCGGGGTTCTTTTCCGCGGGGTTCTTGTCCTGCGGGCTCCTGGCCTCGGAGCCCTTGGCTTCGGGACTCCTGTCATCCGAACTCTTGACCTCAGCGGACTCGTGCCGGAGCAGCTCGATGGCGGATTCGAAATCCTCGAGTGATTCAAAGGCCTGGTAGACGCTGGCGAAACGGAGGTACGCCACCTTGTCCAGCTTCTGCAGCGGGCCGAGGATGATCAGGCCAACCTCGTGGGCATCAATCTCCGCAGCGCCGGAGGCCCGGATATTCTCCTCGACTTCCTGCGCCAGCATGGCGAGGTCGTCCTCGCTGACGGGCCGGCCCTGGCAGGCCTTCCGGACGCCGTTGATGACCTTGCTGCGGCTGAAGGGCTCGCCCACGCCGGACCGCTTGATCACGGACAGGCTGGTGGTTTCCACAGTGGTGAAGCGGCGCCCGCACTCGGGGCACTGCCGGCGGCGGCGGATGGCAGAGCCGTCGTCGGCCATCCGGCTGTCCACCACGCGGGAGTCAGGGTTGCGGCAAAACGGACAATACACGTTTTTCCCTGCCCTTCAGTCGTGGCCCTTGATCGAAGCCTGATATCGACGCCCCACACCGAAGCTTCGTTGCCACCAGTTTACGGCCAGATCTGGCTGAATACCAAGCCTGTAATTACTACATGTAGTGGCGGACGACTACATGTAGTGGTCAGCGGGACGCCTGGAACCTGACCGTCACCGCATCACCGTGCGCCGGGAGGTCCTCCGCGCCGGAGAGGCTGACGATATGGCCGCTGACCTGCCCCAGCGCCGCCTCCGAGTAGTTGATGACCTGGATGGCGCGCAGGAACGTGGTCACGTTCAGCCCGGACGAGAAGGCCGCCGTACCGCTCGTGGGAAGCACGTGGTTGGAGCCGGCGCAGTAGTCGCCGAGGCTTACCGGGCTGTAGTCACCGACGAAAATGGCGCCGGCGTTCCGGATCCGCGCTGCCACCGCAGGGGCGTCCGCGGTCATGATCTCCAGGTGTTCGGCCGCGTAGGCATCGCACGCCGCGATCCCCTGGTCGAGCCCATCAACGAGCACCACGCCGGACTGCGGACCGGACAGGGCCTCGCGGACACGCTGGCCGTGCTTGGTCGAGGCAGCCTGCAGTTCCAGTTCCTCCCGGACCTCCTCGGCGAGCTGGAGGGAATCCGTGATCAGGACGGAGGCGGCCTTCGGATCGTGCTCGGCCTGGCTGATCAGGTCGGCGGCAACGAAGGCAGGTCGGGCGGTGGAGTCCGCGAGGATGGCAATTTCCGTGGTGCCGGCCTCGGAGTCGATCCCCACTACGCCCTTGACCAGGCGCTTGGCCGTGGCGACGAAGATGTTGCCGGGGCCGGTCACGACGTCGACCGGCTCCAGCGCGGGGGTCCCCGCTTCGCCGGGCACCCCGTAGGCGAAGGCGGCGATGGCCTGGGCTCCGCCGATGGCGTAGACCTCGTCGATGCCCAGCAGTGACGCAGCGGCAAGGATGGTGGGGTGCGGGAGGCCGCCAAAGTCCTTCTGCGGCGGCGAGGCGAGGGCGATCGACTCCACCCCTGCGGCCAGCGCCGGCACCACGTTCATGATCACCGAGGAGGGGTAGACAGCCAGGCCGCCGGGAACGTACAGGCCCACGCGTGCCACGGCCACCCACTTCTGGCTGACGACGGCGCCCTCGCCCAGGGAGACGTCGACGTCGGCAGGGCGCTGCCCGTCCGCAAACCGGCGGGCGCGGCTGATTGACTCTTCAAGCGCCGAGCGCACGGCAGGATCCAGTCCGTCCAGCGCTGACTGCAGCGCCTCAGCCGGAACCCGCGGATGAGCCTGTTCCACGCCGTCGAACGCCCTGGCGAACTCCGTAAGGGCGGCGAAGCCGCGCTGGCGGACTGCCGTGATGATGTCGGTGACCTTCTGCTCGGCGTCTGCCACCGTCTGCTGCCGCGCCCGCGGCACCGCCTCGCGGAGTTCGGCCAGGCTGAGGCTGCGGCCGCGCAGGTCAACCGTGCGGAAGTCGACGGCGGCGGTGCTCGGGCGTGCCTGGCTGTTTGCGTTTGTGGGGCTGTCCGGAGAAGTGGTCACCCGTACATTTTACGCGCCGCCGTCCTGTTCCTGGTCCACGGAGGCGCGCAGGAGACCGATGATGCGCAGCACGAAGAAGCCTGCGGCGACGGCGGCGGGCCACAGAACAAGGACAGTGAGGGACCGCAGCGAGAAGGCGACGCTTGCGTTGGCCGATGTGTCCTGCGGCCCTGCCAGCAGGCGGCCCGCCAGCATGCCGGTTTGCCATGCCAGCACGGCCGCCGCCGCGCTTGCCGCGACGGACAGCAGCAGCAGCCGCCGCGTCCCGCCGCCGCGGCGGCCGGACAACAGCACAGCCACCAGGCAGCCCGCAAACACAAACAGTCCCGCCAGCACCAGATCCCGGGGCAGCCAGCCCTCGGTGTTCGTTCCGGAGGACAGTGCCGGGTTTCCGGAAATGAGGTTTTGCCCGCCGGGGGCCAGGAGCCACCAGAGGAACCCTGCCGGGATGCCGGCACCGATAATCCCGGCCGCCCACGCCCAGCCCTTGCCGGGCCGGGCACTGCCGGGCCGGGCACTGCCGGGCCGGGCACTGCCGGGCCGGGGCACTGCCTGACCTGCCCTTGCCGGCCCGCCGCCGGGCGCCATGGGCCTCCTCGGAGGAGCGGACGGAAGGGACGGGTGCAGGCTGGGTCATGAAGAAACGTTAACAAATGTGGCCGTCTAATGTTGCCGGCATCCGCACCATCTGCCTGCCCGCCCAGGGAATGTCCCATCCGCCCGGAAGCCCAATAGTCTTGTACTGGGGACTCAGTCGGCACGGATGCAGTAGGGAGATCGGTTCCAGTGACGTCAGATGATGGTGCCTTCGAGGGCACGTTCAAAGAGATGTTCCGCCGGCACGCAGCGGGCGTGGCAATCATCACCGTGAACTACGACGGGGTCCCTTACGGCTTTACGGCAACCTCGGTTGCGTCACTGTCCGCCAAGCCGCCGCGCTTCACCTTCAACATGGCGCGCAGTTCCAGCTCGTGGCCGGCGGTGGCCAACACCGCGTACATTGGGGTGCACATGCTCGGGCTTGAGAACCAGGAGCTGGCCGAACGGTTCGCCCGCACCAAGGAACGCTTTGCCGGCGACCATTGGGCCCACGGCCCCTATGACGTGCCAGTGCTCAAGGACGTCTCCGGCTGGCTGATCGGCAAAATCCAGATGCGCCTGTCCTTCGAAAACAATGCCGTCGTGGTGGTCGAAGTGGTCGAAGGGCAGGTTGGCGAGGACGGCTCGCCGCTGCTGTACCACTCCGGCACCTACGGACAGCCCGTTCCGCTGGACTACGAAATCTAGGGCCCGCGAAAACCTAGGCGTCCAGGCAGGCCGGCCCCAGCAGCACCTTCAGGTCCCCGAACAGCGACGGATTCGGGTTCACCCGCAGGTGCACGGGAAGCGCCATGACCTCAATGCGGCTGTCGCCCTGCAGGTTCACCCGGACCTCGGAGTTGCCCCGGTGGTTGCGCAGCACGTCCCCAAGTTCCGTGACCACGGCCTCGGTGGCCTTGTGCGTGGGCATGGTGATCACCAGCGGACCGTTGGTGCCCTGGCTGAGGTCCGGGACGGAGAGCTCCATGCAGTTCAGGGTCACGGCACCGTCGTCGCGCCGCTGCAGCCGGCCCTTGACCACCACTATCAGGTCCTCGGCGAGAACCGAGGCAATCGGCCCGTAGACCTGGCCGAAGAACATGACCTCCATGGAACCGCCGAGGTCCTCGATCTCCGCCCGGGCGTAGGCGTTGCCGCTGGCCTTCGCGATCCGGCGGCTTAGCGAGGTGATCATGCCCGCGATGGTGACGATGGCGCCGTCGTGCGGCCCGTCCTCCGCGATGATCGAGGTAATGGACTGGTCCGCGTGCTGGCTGAGGACCCCTTCCAGGCCCTGCAGCGGATGGTCTGAGACGTACAGGCCCAGCATGTCGCGTTCGAAGGCGAGCTTGTCCTTCTTCTCCCACTCCGGCAGGTCGGGGATCTCGATGCTGAGCGAGGACTCGGACTCGGCCTCGTCGAAGCCGGCAAAGAGATCGAACTGGCCGATGGCCTCGTTGCGCTTGAGGGTGATGACGGAGTCGATGGCCTCTTCGTGGACCATGGCCAGCGCGCGGCGGTGGTGGCCCAGCGAGTCAAAGGCCCCGGCCTTGATCAGGGATTCGATGGTGCGCTTGTTGCACACCACGGCCGGCACCTTCATGAGGTAGTCCTTGAACGAACTGTAGGCTCCTTCTTTTTCACGGGCAGCCACCATGGCCTCGACGACGTTGACGCCCACGTTCCGGATGGCGCCCATGCCGAAGCGGATGTCCTCTCCCACCGGGGTGAAGTTCAGGGCCGATTCGTTGACATCCGGCGGCAGCACGGTGATGCCCATGCGGCGGCATTCGTTGAGGTAGATCGCGGACTTGTCCTTGTCGTCGCCCACCGAGGTCAGCAGCGCGGCCATGTACTCCGGCGCGTAGTGTGCCTTCAAGTACGCAGTCCAGTAGGAGATCACACCGTACGCCGCCGAGTGCGCCTTGTTGAAGGCGTAGTCGGAGAAGGGCAGCAGGATGTCCCAGAGGGTCTTGACGGCCTCCATGGAGTAGCCGTTGTCCTGCATGCCCTGCGAGAAACCGGCAAACTGTTTGTCCAGTTCGGACTTCTTCTTCTTACCCATGGCGCGGCGCAGAATGTCTGCCTGGCCCAGGGAGTAGCCGGCGAGCTTCTGGGCCACGGCCATGACCTGCTCCTGGTACACGATCAGGCCGAACGTCCCTCCCAGGATCTCCTTGAGCGGTTCCTCGAGTTCCGGGTGGATCGGGATGACGTCCTGGATCTTGTTCTTGCGCAGCGCGTAGTCGGTGTGCGCGTTGGCGCCCATGGGACCAGGCCGGTACAGTGCCAGGACGGCGGAAATGTCTTCGAAGTTGTCAGGCTTCATGAGTTTGAGCAGGGATCTCATGGGGCCGCCGTCGAGCTGGAAGACGCCCAGGGTGTCACCGCGGGCCAGCAGCTCATAGGACGCCGCGTCATCCAGTTCCAGCGTTTCGAGGTCAAGGTCGATGCCGCGGTTCATCTTGATGTTTTCCAGGGCATCGGAAATGATCGTCAGGTTTCGCAGCCCGAGGAAGTCCATCTTGATCAGGCCGAGGCCTTCGGACGTCGGGTAGTCGAACTGCGTGATGACCTGGCCGTCCTGGAAGCGGCGCATGATCGGAATGACGTCGATGATGGGGTCCGAGGACATGATCACGCCGGCCGCGTGCACGCCCCATTGGCGCTTCAGGCCCTCAATGCCCAGCGCGGTCTCGAACACCTTGGCGGCTTCAGGGTCCGTGCTGATGAGCTGCCGGAAATCCGCCGCCTCGCTGTACCGCTTGGCGTCCTTGTTCTGGATGTCGGCAAGCGGAATATCCTTCGCCATCACGGCGGGCGGCAGTGCCTTGGTCAGCTGTTCACCCATGCTGAACGGGTATCCGAGCACGCGGGAGGAGTCCTTCAGCGCCTGCTTGGTCTTGATGGTGCCGTAGGTGACAATCATGGCCACGCGCTCGTCCCCGTACTTGCGGGTCACATAGTCGATGACCTCGGGACGGCGGCGGTCATCGAAGTCGACGTCGAAGTCAGGCATGGAGACACGGTCGGGGTTCAGGAACCGCTCGAAGATCAGGCCGTGCCGCAGCGGGTCAAGGTCGGTGATGCGCATGGCGTAAGCCACCATGGAGCCTGCGCCCGAGCCACGGCCCGGACCCACGCGGATGCCGTTGTTCTTGGCCCAGTTGATGAAGTCGGCCACCACGAGGAAGTAGCCGGGGAAGCCCATCGAGGTGATGACCCCAAGCTCATAGTCGGCCTGCTTGCGGACCTCATCCGGGATGCCTGCGGGATAGCGGTACTGGAGTCCCTTGTCCACTTCCTTGACCAGCCAGGACGTTTCGTCCTCGCCCTCGGGGCAGGGGAACCGGGGCATGTAGTTGGCACCGGTGTTGAAGGACACCTCGCACCGCTCGGCGATCAGCAGCGTGTTGTCGCACGCGTCCGGGTGGTCGCGGAAGAGCTCACGCATTTCCCGCGGCGACTTCAGGTAGTAGCCGCTGCCCGAGAACGCGAAGCGGGAGCCGCCGTTATCGTAGGTGGGTTCGAGCAGGGTCGAGCCGGACTGGATGGCCAGCAGGGCTTCGTGCGCCTTGGCGTCGTGCTCGTGGGTGTAGTGCAGGTCGTTGGTGGCAACGAGCGGGAGGTTCAGTTCCTTGGCCAGCCGAAGGAGGTCCCCGGTGACGCGGCGTTCAATGTCCAGCCCGTGGTCCATGAGCTCGCAGAAGTAATTCTCCGCGCCGAAAATGTCCCGGAACTCCGCGGCCGCCTCCAGCGCTTCGCGGTACTGGCCGAGCCGCAGCCGGGTCTGGACCTCACCGGAGGGGCAGCCGGTGGTGGCGATGAGCCCTTCGGAGTAGGTGTTCAGCAACTCGCGGTCCAGCCGGGGCCACTTGCCGAAGACCGAGTCCAGCGAGGCGATCGAGGAGGCCCGGAACAGGTTCCGCATGCCCACGTTGTTGTAGCTCAGCAGGGTCATGTGGGTGTACGAGCCACCGCCGGAGACGTCGTCCTTGCGCTGGCTCTCGTCGCCCCAGCGGACACGGCTCTTGTCGCCGCGCGCAGTCCCGGGCGTCACATAGGCTTCGACGCCGATGATGGGCTTGATGCCCTTGTCGGTGGCCTTCCGCCAGAAGTCGAAGGCACCGAAGAGGTACCCGTGGTCGGTGGTCGCCAGGGCGGGCATCCCCAGCCGCTCGGTTTCGTCGAACAGCTCGCCGAGCCTGGCGGCGCCGTCCAGCATCGAATACTCGGTGTGGGTGTGGAGATGTACGAACGAGTCATTGCTGGAAGTCACCGGACCATTCTAGTGCCGGCCCCCGGACAATTAATGTCGGCAATGTCGGCGCGCCGGCGGCTCAGGCCTTGCCGGCGCCCAGGACCTCCAGTGCGTATGCGAGGTCCTCGGGATATTCGCTGGTGACGGTGACCCGTTCCCCGGTGCGCGGGTGGTCAAAGCCCAGTTCACGCGCGTGCAGCCATTGCCGGGTAAGCCCAAGGGTCGCGGCCAGCCGCGGGTCGGCCCCATACGTGAGGTCGCCGGCGCACGGATGGCGAAGCGCCGCGAAGTGGACCCGGATCTGGTGGGTCCTCCCGGTTTCCAGGTGCACCTCCACCAGGGTGGCCTTGCCAAAGGCCTCGAGGACCTCGTAGTGCGTGACCGACGGGCGGCCGTCCTCGATGACGGCGAAGCGCCATTCGTGGCCGGGGTGGCGGCCGATCGGGGCGTCGATGGTGCCCTGCAGGGGATCCGGCAGGCCCTGGACCACAGCGTGGTAGACCTTGTCCACGGTGCGTTCCTTGAACGCCCGCTTCAGGGCTGTGTAGGCGGGTTCCGTCTTGGCCACCACCATGACTCCGGAGGTCCCGACGTCGAGCCGGTGCACGATGCCCGCACGTTCCGGAGCGCCGGACGTGGAGATGCGGTAGCCGGCACCGGCGAGGCCGCCCACGACGGTGGGCCCCACCCAGCCCGGAGACGGGTGCGCCGCGACTCCCACCGGTTTGTCGACCACCACAAAGTCGTCGTCGTCCAGCAGGATCTTCAGGCCTTCCACAACTTCCTCCACGACTTCAAGGGGATCCCGGCGCTCGGGGACGGTCACGTGCAGCACGGTGCCGGAGGCGAGCTTGGCGGACTTGCCCACCGTTTTGCCGCCGCTGACGACGTTGCCTTCGGCGATCAGCGTTGCGGCGGACGAACGGGACATGCCCATCAGCTTGGCCAGGCCGGCATCCACGCGGGCCCCGTCCAGCTCCTCGGGCACCACCACCCGCTCAGACATCGTCGCCGCCCTTCCGCTTTTCGACGGCGTGGTGCGATCCGTCCAGCGCGATCCCCCGCAGTGTCAGCAGGCAGATGATCACCACGGAGGATACGACGGCGGAGTCGGCGATGTTGAAGATCGCGAAGTTGGGCAGCTGGATGAAGTCCACCACGTGCCCCATTCCAAAGGAGGGTTCCCGGAACAGCCGGTCCGTCAGGTTCCCCAGGGCGCCGCCGAACAGCAGACCCAGCGCCAGTGCCCACCACGCCGACCCGAGCTTGCGGAGCTGGAACAGGATGGCAGCGGCCACCACCATCATGATGATCGTGAATACCCAGGTCACGTTCTCGCCGATGGAGAAGGCAGCGCCGGAGTTGCGGATGTAGTACCAGTGCAGCAGCGGGGGCAGCACGGGAATCCGTTCGCCCTCCACCATGGTGCTGGTAACCCACAGCTTGGTGAGCTGGTCGAAGACGTAGGCGAAGACTGCCAGCCCTGCGAACAGGGACAGCAGGACGGCGCGCCGTGGCCGCGGTGATGATGAAGCTGGGTGCGCTGCGTCAGCGGCAAGGTCGTCAGTCATGGTGCTTTCATTCGGGAACCGTCGTTAATGGCAAAAGCCGGTGGCCGAGGAATCCTCAGCCACCGGCCTTCAGAATACGTGCTAAACGGCGGCGCTGCTGCTTTCGCCAACCTCAGGGGCGGCAACGGAACCACGGGCGTCCAGGTCGCGCAGCTGGCCCTCGATGTAGGCCTTCAGGCGTGAGCGGTAGTCGCGCTCGAAGCCGCGGAGCTGCTCTACCTTGCGCTCAAGGACGGAACGCTGCTGCTCCAGTGCACCGAGGATCTTGCGGGACTTTTCCTGCGCGTCGTTGACCAGGCTGCTGGCTTCGATCTGTGCTTCGGCGATGATCTTGTCGCGCTGCTGCTGGCCCTCGGCGACGTGGCGGTCGTGCATCTGCTGGGCCATGGCCAGCAGGCCCGCTGCGGACTCCGAGACGTTGCTGCTGGTGACGGCGGGTGCCTGGGCTGCGACGGGAGCTGCCTGCTCGGCTTCCTTCTTCTTGGCAGCTTCGGCGGCCTTGGCCTCGGCTTCGGCCTTGGCGCGCGCCTCGTCCTTCTCGGACTTGGACGGCGCGGGGACCTTCTCGACGACAGGGGCGACGGCGGAGGTGGCAGCCGGCGAACCGGAGCCGCCTTCGGCGAGCTTCTTGCGAAGCTCTTCGTTCTCCTGGTTCAGGCGCCGCAGTTCGACGACGATCTCGTCCAGGAAGTCGTCAACTTCGTCCTGGTCATAGCCTTCGCGGAACTTGGTCGGCTGAAAGCGCTTGTTGACAACGTCTTCTGGCGTCAAAGCCATCTGGTCACCTCGTTGGTCTAGTTCGTCAGGAGGCCTTCCGGCCGTCAAAACTACGGTACCTAAATTTGGTCTGGTTCCTCTAATTCAACACCGTGGCGTCAAACAAAAGGTCTTCCGCGCCCGGGGATCCCTGCGGATCGGCCCCGGCGCGGCAAGCTGATAAGGAGTGCGGCAGGCTGATATGAAGTTATGCAAATGACTTGGTGATCGCCATGGCAATGCTCAGGCCGATGAACAACACCAGGAAACCGAGGTCCAGCGAGACACCGCCCAGGCGCAGCGGCGGGATGATCCGCCGCAGGACCTTCAGCGGCGGATCGGTCACGGAGTAGACCGCATGAGCCGCCACCAATGCTACCCCGCGTGGACGCCACTCCCGCGCGAACATCTGAACCCAGTCGTAGACAAGGCGGACAATCAAAGCGACGAATATGAACAGCAGGACGATATAGACGAGCCCGAATAGTATTCCCATGAGCTAACCCATTGTCTCCATGTTCATCGCGGGCACTCCTGCGCCCTTGGATTCCTGCCAGTTTTTTGCTGCTCCCCTATTTCAGCACGGATGCCAGGCAGGTGTGTCCCTGCCTGGCATCCGGAGAGCCGTTTTTTAGCTTTGGTTGAAGAAACTGGCGGTGGCGTCGCTTACTTTTTTGTCATCTCCGATGACTTCAACGTACGACGGCGACAGCAGGAAAACCTTGTTGGTCACCCGTTCGATGCTTCCGCGCAGACCAAAGACCAGGCCGGCGGAAAAGTCGACGAGCCGCTTGGCGTCCGCCTCCCCCATGTCCGTCACATTCATGATGACGGGGATACCGTCACGGAAGCTTTCGCCGATGAGCTTGGCGTCGTTGTAGGAACGGGGGTGGATCGTGGTGATCTGCCGCAGTCCGGTGGTCTCTTCGCGGCTTGATGCCGCACGCTTGATGGGTGTCACGGGTGCGCGGTATTCCTCTTCGGCAGCTGGTGGCACTTCACGGGTGACCTCTCGGAGCGGCGCCGGCGCGCGGCGCTCTTCACGGTCATGCTCCATTGAGTTGTCCTCGTCCTTTTGCTGGGTGGAAAGCTCAGACTCGTAGTGTTCATCGCCGTCGGCGAGCCCAAGATAGATCATTGTCTTGCGCAGAGCGCCAGCCATGGTCGACTCCTAATCGTGTCCGGAAGCGGGCCGCCCAAAGGTCAAGACAGCATTGGAATCCCCGCCATTCACTTCCAATACGACAGACGCTACCGCACGGCCGGGCGCGAACCGAGAATATCTGAACCAATTCGGAGGTGTGTCGCACCGAATCGGACAGCTGATTCCAGGTCCTGGCTCATGCCGGCGGAAATCCCAGTGGCGCCGGGAAAATCCCGCTGCAGGCCGGTCGAAATGCCCAGCAGTTTTTCAAACGCCCGATCGGGATCCGCGCCGAGCGGCGCCACCGCCATGACACCGGCCAGGCGAAGCCCGTTTGCTGCTTCGAGCTGTTCGGCCAGCTGCGGCACCTCGTCAGGCGCCGCCCCGCCGCGGTGGGCTCCGGCGTCCTCATCCAGGCCTACCTGGATGAAACAGTCCAGATCGGCACGGCCGTTCAGTTCCTGCTGGGCGGCCATGGCCCGCTCCAGTGCGGTCACCAGCTGGGAGCGGTCCACCGAATGAACGGCAGACGCGTACCGGACCACGGTCTTGGACTTCTTGCTCTGGAGCTGGCCCACGAAATGCCAGGTCAGGTCCAGGGACTGGAGTTCCTCGGCTTTCGCAGACGCCTCCTGGTCCCGGTTCTCCCCGAAGTCCCGGACCCCAAGCGCTGCCAGCCGGCGGACGTCGTCGGCAGGGTGGAACTTGCTGACCACTATCAGCCGCGGCGGGTTCTCTTCGCGGCCCGCCGCAGCGGCGGCACGGTCGATGCGCTGCCGGACCGCGTCCAGGCGCTCCCCCAGCTGTACTGTCCGGGCATCCCCGGCTGCCCGCCTGTCAGTCATGGGTCCACACCAGTCCGGCGAATCTGCCGGACCGGGAGTCACGGCGGTAGGAAAACAAGGACTCGTTCTCAAGCGTGCAGGGTCCGCGGTATTCGACGGGAACGCCCAGGGCGTCGAGCTGGCTGGCGGCACCGGCGGGCAGGTCCAGGGCCGGCGTTCCCCATGATGTGGTTGACCTTGTGGAGGGCAGGACGGCGGCGACCTCATCGCGGAGTTCAGCGGGCACCTCATAGCAGCTGCCACAGACGGACGGGCCGAGCCACGCCCGGATATCCGTGGCGCCGGAGGCGCGCATTTCCTCAACCGCCGCCGGAATGACGCCGGAGAACAGGCCGGGACGCCCGGCATGGACGGCTGCCAGCACCGGGCCGGAAGCCCCGTCACCCACCAGGACCAGCGGAATGCAGTCCGCCACCATCACCGCAAGCGGCTGGCCGAGGGACACCAGAGCATCCGCCGTCGGTGCCGGCGGCGCAGGTTCGACAACGAGGGACACGTCGTTGCCGTGGACCTGGTTCATGTACTGGAACCGCCGCGGCGCCACGCCGGCGGCATGCTCCAGCCGGGCCCTGCGGCGGTGTACCGCAGCGGCATCGTCGCCCACGTGCAGGGCGAGGTTGCCGGCATTCGTGTCAGTGAACGCCACGGACACGCCAGGCTGCACTTCAGCACGCCACAAAAACAATCAGAACTCCGGCACTCAAGGTCAGGAAACGAGGGTAGCGGCCGGGCGGTTTGTCCGCCCGGCGGCCTCCTACTTCAGGGAATCGGGCTACTTCAGGAAATCGGGGACGTCCAGGTCGTCGGACCGGCTGCCGGTGAGGTCAGGCTCTACCACCGACGGAAGGTCGACGTCGAAACCCGAGTCAGCGGGGACAGCGGCGGGGCGCTGCTGCCCCCAGCTGCCGAGGCCTGCGGCGCCGACGCCGGCGTGTACGGGCTGGACATGTACCTGCTGGCTGCCTGCGGACGGCTGGCTCTGCGGGGCGGCCGCCGGCACGGCGGGACGCTGCGGTGCCGCCTGCGGCTGCGACTGGTCCATGGACGGCGAGGTGGCCTTGACGTCGTCGAAGCCGGCCGCGATGACCGTGACGCGGGCTTCATCGCCTAGGGCGTCGTCGATGACCGCACCGAAGATGATGTTGGCCTCGGGGTGGGCGACCTCCTGCACCAGGCGCGCAGCTTCGTTGATCTCGAACAGGCCGAGGTCGGAGCCGCCCTGGATGGACAGCAGGACACCGTGGGCGCCGTCGATGCTGGCTTCCAGCAGCGGGGAGGCGATGGCGAGCTCGGCTGCCTTGACCGCGCGATCCTCGCCGCGCGCGGAGCCGATGCCCATCAGGGCCGAACCTGCGCCCTGCATGACGGATTTCACGTCGGCGAAGTCGAGGTTGATCAGGCCCGGCGTGGTGATGAGGTCCGTGATGCCCTGGACACCGGACAGCAGGACCTGGTCAGCGGAGCGGAAGGCGTCCAGGACGGAGACGTTCCGGTCGCTGATCGACAGCAGGCGGTCGTTGGGGATCACGATCAGGGTGTCCACCTCGTCGCGGAGGGCGTCGATGCCCGCCTCGGCAGAGCCTGCGCGGCGCCGTCCCTCGAAGGTGAAGGGACGCGTGACAACGCCGATGGTCAGGGCACCAAGGGAGCGCGCAATGCGGGCAACGACCGGGGCGCCACCGGTTCCGGTGCCACCGCCTTCACCTGCGGTCACGAAGACCATGTCGGCACCGCGAAGGACTTCCTCAATCTCGTCGGCGTGGTCCTCGGCAGCCTGCTTGCCGACCTCCGGGTTCGCCCCGGCACCAAGCCCGCGCGTCAGCTCGCGCCCGACGTCGAGTTTTACGTCGGCATCACTCATCAGCAGCGCCTGGGCGTCGGTGTTAATAGCTATGAATTCGACACCGCGGAGACCCACCTCGATCATGCGGTTGACTGCGTTCACGCCACCGCCGCCGATGCCGACGACCTTGATGACGGCCAAGTAATTCTGCGGAGCTGCCACGTTACGTGTCCCTTGTTAGTGTCCTATTGCGAAAACTGATGGAGTCGAGCTTGAAGCCCTGAACCTTAACCTTCCAGTTGAAGGTTATAGTTATGTCAAGTAACTCACCTCTGCGACGCTATTTCCTCTGCTGGCTACATTCAATAACCGCCACCGCGTGTCGTCCTAATCCCCGTGAAATACAGCGGCTCACCGCGTCACCGGATGACGCGGCACGCTTACGTCGTAGGTATTGACAGGATTCGCGGGATCGGCTGGCATCTTGAGCAGCGCTTCCAGCACCCGTGCCTTGAGCTCCTTCTCCCCCGCGTTGCCCCAGACCACGGTCTGGCCGTCCAACAGCTTCAGTTCCACCGCGTCCACGGACTTGGCCGAGGCGTTGGAGAGCTTGGCGAGCACATTGGCCGGCAGCGCGCCGAGGACCTCGGCCGTGGCCTGGAACAGGTCCTTGCCGATGGTGCCTGCGCCGCCGTCAATCAGCGGCAGCTTCACGGACGTGGGGTCGGCGGTGGTGCCGAGCTTCACGCCGTCGACGTCCACGAGCATGTAGTCGTTGCCCCGCTTGACGAGGGCAACGGGGACGCGTTCCTGGACGTGCACCACCAGGACGGACGGAGGGTGGGCCTGGGTGGTGACCGATTTGATCTGCACCAGCGGCTTCAGCAGGGACTCGACCTCGGAGCCGCTGACCTGCGGCAGCGGCGTGCCCAGCAGCGGCTTGAGCGCCGCCTGCACCTGGGCCGGTTTGAGGAGCTTCGTGCCGGTGACGCTGACGCTTTGCACAGCGAGCACCGGGGAATAGACGGCAGCGGCGATGAGCCCCGCCACGAGGACGGCCGTGACACACGCCGCCACGACGATGTTGCGCCTGATCCGCCGGCCGCGGGGTTCGGGAAAGGCCAGCACATTGTCCGGCGATGATCTGTCCGGCGATGATTTGTCCGGGCCTGATTTGCCCGGGCCCGTGTTTTCCGCCCCGGCGGCACCGGTCGCCGTAGTGCCCGGGTTCTTGGCTTCCTGGCGCTTCAGCCGGGCCCAAGGCGCTTTGGCCGGCTTGTCCTGCCCCCTGGCCGTTCGTGTCGTGGCGCTGGGTGCTGCGTCCTTCGGTGTCCTGGCCTTCGGTGTCTTGGCCTTGGGTGTCCTGTCCTTCGGCGTGCTGCCGTGCTTCTCCTGGGCAGCGCTCTCCGGGACACCCTTCGAGGCGGTGATCACTTCCGGATTGCGGCCGTCGGAGCCTGACCCTGCGCCGGAGCCCCGGGCAGCACCAGCGTCCGGGCCGGCACCGGAATCCCGGGCAGCGGGCCTTGCCGGGCGGTAGGTGGGTCGCCGGGTGCTAGCCACCGAGGGACTCCACGATCAGCGGCCCGTAAGCGGTGACGTCCCCGGCGCCGGCGGTAAGGATGATGTCCCCCGGCTGGGCGGCGGCGGCCAGGGCAGCCACGGCCTCGTCGCCGGCTCCGACCAGGCGCCCGCCAGAACCGAGGTGCTCGGTGATGAGCGTGCTGGTGACGCCCGGGATGGGATCCTCGCGGGCGGGGTAGATGTCGAGCACCAAGGCAGTGTCCGCGGCGTTGAGCGCATCGGCGAACTCTGCGGCAAACTCCCGGGTCCGGGAGAATAGGTGCGGCTGGAAAAGGACGTGCACCTTGTGGTCGCCGGCCACGGACCGGGCGGCCGCCAGGGCGGCCCGCACCTCCGTGGGGTGGTGGGCGTAGTCGTCGTAGACCCGCACGCCACGGCCCTCCCCCTTGTATTCGAACCGCCGGGACGCACCCGAGAACCCCGCCAGGGCGGAGGCCGCGGCCCTGGCGTCCACGCCGAGTTCCAGCGCCACCGCCATCGCGGCGGCAGCGTTCAGCGCATTGTGCCGTCCCGGGACCTGCAGTGCCAGCGGGAACCGGCCGCCCGCCGTCGTGATGGCCACCCTGCCGGGTCCGCCGTCGTCGAGCCGGAGGTCGGCAGCCTCGGAGGTGCCGTACAGGACAACGCGGGCGTTGCCCCGCTCACGGGTGCGCAGCGCCAGCGCGTGCGCCCCGGCGTCGTCAGCGCAGGCCACCAGCACGCCGTCCGCGGGCAGCAGTGCCGTGAACCGGTCGAATGATTCGTACACGGCTTCGGCAGTGCCGTAGTGATCGAGGTGGTCCGGTTCCACGTTGGTGACGACGGCGATCTGCGGCCGGTAGTTCAGGAAAGAACCATCGGATTCATCCGCCTCGGCAACGAACACCTGTGAGCTGCCGTTGGCCGCGTTCACGCCAAGCGCCGGAACATTGGCCCCGATCGCGAAGGACGGGTCCAGGCCCGCGCCCTGCAGCAGCACGGTGATCATGGAGGTCGTGGTGGACTTCCCGTGGGTTCCTGCCACGGTCACCACCAGGTCCTCGCCCATGGTGGCGGCAAGGGCTTCGGAACGGTGCAGCACCGGCAGGCCGGCGGCACGTGCGGCCTTTAGTTCCGGATTGTCCTTGCGGATGGCCGATCCTGCCACGACGGTCTGGGCGTCACCGAGGTTGCCGGCCTCGTAGCCCACGCAGATCCGGGCGCCGGCCGCGGCGAGCTCCGCCATGACCGGGAGGTCCTTGGCATCCGTTCCGCTGACGGGGATCCCGCGCGCCACCATGATCCTGGCGACGGCGGACATGCCCACGCCGCCGATTCCGATGAAGTGCACGCGGCCCAGTGCTTGCTGGCTGGGTGCTGCGTTGGTGGTCATTTGGATACCGCTTCCAGTACGAGGTCTGCCATGAGCCGGTCGGCATTTCGGATGCCAAGGTTCTCCGCGTTCGCCGCCATCGTGTCCAGGCGCGCACGGTCGGTCAGCAGCGGGATGAGGCTGGTGCGGACCCACTCGGGGGTGAAGTCCCGGTCCGCCACCAGCAGGGCACCGCCCGCATCCACCAGTCCGCGCGCATTCAGCGCCTGCTCGCCGTTGCCAATCGGCAACGGCACGAACACCGCGGGAACACCGACGGCGGCCACCTCGCTCACGGTGGCCGCGCCGGAACGGGCGAGCAGCAGGTCAGCCGCGGCGTAGACGGTCTCCATGCCGTCCACGTACTCGAGCTGACGGTAGCCGTCGGCGGTGAGCACATTGCCGTCCGGGTCCTCCACGGACTTCCCGCGGCCGGTGATGTGGATGGTCTGGACGCCCGCCCGGGACAGCGCCTCGAGCGAAGCAGCCACGGTGCGGTTGATGCTTTGCGCCCCGGACGAGCCGCCGGTGACGATGAGCACCGGCTTTTCAGGCTGCAGGTCCAACTTGCGCAGCGCGGCGTTCCGCGCCGTCGCCCTGACCATGGCCGAGACTTCGCGGCGCATGGGCATGCCCACGTGGCGGGCGTTGCGCAGCGGGGTGCCGGCGAAGGCCACGGCCACGTGCCGGCTCAGCCGCGCCCCGACCCGGTTGGCCAGGCCCGGCCGGGTGTTGGCTTCGTGGATCACGATGGGGATTTTCCGGCGCCACGCTGCGAGGTACATGGGCGTGCAGACGTAGCCGCCCACGCCCACGAGGACGTCCGCACCGGCTTCGTCAAGGATGCGTCCGGCCTGCCGCACAGCGCCGGCGAGGCGGCCGGGAAGGCGAAGCAGGTCTGCGGAGGGCTTGCGCGGGAACGGGACCCGGTCGATGGTGGCCAGTTCCAGCCCGGCGGCCGGGACCAGTCTGGTCTCCATGCCGGTGGCTGTTCCGACGGCGAGCAGCCGGGCGTCGGGACGGGCATCGCGGATGGCCGCGGCGATGGCCAGCAGCGGGTTGATATGGCCTGCTGTTCCGCCGCCGGCGAGGACCACGGACAATGACTCGGTTTTCATCAGGTGCTGGTTTACGCTTTCGTACGGGATTTCTTGCGCCCGGGCAGCCGCCACGGGCCGAGCAGTTTACGGGGCCGGATGTTGGGCGCCATCTGTTCTCGGGCCAGTGACAACACTACGCCGATCGCGCAGAGCGACATCAGCAGCGCCGAGCCGCCGTAGGAGATGAACGGCAGGGGAACGCCGATCACCGGCATCAGGCCGGTGACCACGGCCATGTTGACCGTTCCCTGGCCCAGCAGCCACACCATGATGGTTCCGGCAAGGACCCGGTGGAACAGGTCCTCCTGCGCCACCACCACGCGGTAGATGGCGGCGCCCAGGATGGCGAACAGGACCAGGACGACGACGGTCCCCACCAGTCCGAGTTCCTCACCGATGATGGCGAAGATGAAGTCGTTGTGGGCTTCCGGGATCCAGCTGTACTTTTGCCGGCTCTGCCCGAGCCCGACGCCGAACCAGCCGCCCGATGCCAGCCCGTAAAGGCCGTTGGTGGACTGGTAGTTGGCATCGATGCCGTCGCCGCAGCTCTGCCCGGTCCACCAGGACGTGATGCGGCAGACCCGGTTGGAACTGGTCATGGCCATGAACGCGATGACGGCTCCCAGGCCCACGGCCGCGAACCCGAACAGGTAAAGGCGCACCCCGGCAAAGAACAGGGCCGCGGCCGTGATGAGCATGATGAGCATGCCGGTGCCGAGGTCGTTTCCGATCAGGACGAGTCCGATGATCCCGCCGGCTATGGGCACCACGGGGACCACGGCGTGTCCCCACTGGTGCAGCAGTGACGCCTTCTTGGCCAGCACGGTGGCCATCCACAGGGCCAGCGCCAGCTTGGCCGCCTCGGAGGGCTGCAGGGTGAAGAACCCGCCTATGTCGATCCAGTTCTTGTTGCCGTTGACGCTGGTGCCGATGACCAGCACCAGCCCCAGCAGGGCATAGGCAATGATGATGCCCGGCCAGGCGAGCCTTTTCAGCCACACGACGTTGATCCGGGACAGCATGAACATGCCGAAGGTGCCGATTCCGGCGAACAGTCCCTGTTTGAGAGCGGCGGTATAGGGCGACTCGCCCGCGGCAATGGCCTCCACGCTCGATGCAGACAGCACCATCATGATGCCGATGGCGGTCAGGGCCAGCGTGGTGCCGAGGATGAGGTAGTAGGTGGAGCCGTTGCGCGACTTTCCGTTTCCCTCGAGGGCCGACCAGAAGCGCCGGTACCACCGGAGCAGCCGGCCGCCGGCAGGAATCCTGGCGGCGGGAGTCTTGGATGCAGCACCCGGTTTAGGGTTCTCCCCCGCCCGCTGCCGGGCGGCCGCGGGACGTGTGGGTGTGCTGACCATACTTACTCCTTGCCGGTCCGGGCCTCCCCTTCCACGAGCTCGCGGACCGCTGCAATGAAGGCGTCGCCACGGTGAGCATAGGAAGAGAACTGATCCATGGATGCAGCAGCCGGGGCCATCAGCACAGTGTCACCCGAGGCGGCGAGCTGTGCCGCCGATGTAACGGCCCGGGCCATCACTGCCTCCCCGGTTTCGGCTGAATCCGGTGCGGCGTCATGTCCGGTTCCGGCTAACTGCACAATTTCAGTGTGGCCTGCCGCCTGCCTGATGACGGGGACATCCGGCGCGTGTCGCTGCAGGGACTCTTCCAGTGATGCAGTGTCTTTGCCGATGAGCACCACGGCTTTGAGGCGGCGCGCATGGTCGCGGACCAGGTCGTCGTAGCTGACACCCTTGGACAGGCCGCCGGCGATCCACACCACCGGATCAAAGGCCGCCAGGGAGGCGGAAGCGGCGTGCGGGTTGGTGGCTTTGGAGTCGTTGATCCAGAGAACGCCGTTTTGATTGGCGACCGGCTGGATGCGGTGGCTTCCGGGGATGTAGGCCCGCAGTCCTTCGCGCACGTGCTCCGGGCTGACGCCGTAGGCACGAACCAGGCCCGCGGCGGCCAGGGCGTTGGCCACCATGTGGCGGGGCGCCACGGGGCCGAGGTCGGACATGGACGCCAGTTCGACGGCGCTGTCCTTCCGTTCGGGGATGAAGGCGCGGTCCACGAGCAGGCCCTCCACCACGCCGAGCATGCTGATGGCCGGAGTGAGGGTGGTGAAAGCCACGGCGCGGCAGCCCTCCACCACGTCCGCGTCCTCCACCATGCGCTCGGTTTCGATCTGCTCATCGTTGTAGATGCAGGCCTTCTGCGTGTTTTCGTAGATTTTGGCCTTGTCGGCGAGGTAGGACTCGTAGGAGCCGTGCCAGTCCACGTGGTCCTCGGCGACGTTGAGGCACACGCTGGCGACGGCCGAGATGGAGTCTGACCAGTGCAGCTGGAAGCTGGAGAGCTCCACGGCGAAGACGTCATACTCCACAGGATCACGGAGGGCATCAAGGATGGGCGTACCGACGTTGCCGACGGCGATGGCCTTCAGCCCGGCGGCCCGCAGCATGGATTCGGTCAGGCCGACCGTCGTCGTCTTGCCGTTCGTGCCGGTGATGGTGAGCCAGTCGGCCGTTTTGCGGCCCTCGCGGACACGGAGCCGCCAGGCGAGTTCGACGTCGCCCCAGACCGGGATGTGGGCGCGGGCGGCAGCCGCCAGCAGGGCCTGGTCGGGACGCCAGCCGGGTGAGGTGACCACGAGGTCGGGCTTCACGCCGTCGATCTTGGGCAGCGTGCGGACGGCATCCTCCCCGAGG
This sequence comes from Arthrobacter sp. OAP107, assembly GCF_040546765.1. Taxonomy (NCBI): domain Bacteria; kingdom Bacillati; phylum Actinomycetota; class Actinomycetes; order Micrococcales; family Micrococcaceae; genus Arthrobacter; species Arthrobacter sp. OAP107. The sequence continues at coordinate 3,390,075 of NZ_JBEPOK010000001.1, forward strand.
AGGACATCGGCGGCGCCCACGATCCGCAGCGTGTCCGCCTTGGCCTGGGCCGTTTCTGTGGTGGCGCCGTCGACCACCACCACGCGGGCGCCGAGTTCGATCAGCGTGTCCGCGGCTGCGAAGCCGGAGACACCGATCCCGGTGACCACGACGCGCAGCCCTGCCCAGTCGGCGTCCCAGCTGACCAGGTCTTTGAGCCTGGCCGGGCCGGTTGCATGGTTCTGCAATGCGGAGCCGTTCACAGCAGGACCACCCATTCTGCGTAGAAGATGCCAAGACCCGCGGCCACGAACAGGCCGGCGAGGATCCAGAACCGGACAACCACGGTGACTTCCGCCCAGCCCTTGAGTTCGAAGTGGTGCTGCAGCGGCGCCATCTTGAAGAAGCGCTTGCCCTTCGTCACCTTGAAGTAGCCCACCTGGATGATGACGGAGAGCGTGATGAGGACGAACAGGCCGCCGATGAAGGCGAGCAGCAGTTCGGTGCGGGAGAGGATGGCGAACCCTGCGATGGCGCCGCCGATAGCGAGGGAGCCGGTGTCGCCCATGAAGATCTTGGCCGGTGAGGTGTTCCACCACAGGAAGCCCACCAGCGCGGCGCTCATGATCGCGGCGAGGAGCGCCAGGTCCAGGGGATCCCGGACCTGGTAACAGCCGCTGCCGGCCTGACGGGGCGAGCCGCAGGCCTGGTTGCTCTGCCAGATGCCCATGAGCGTGTACGCACCAAAGACCATGATGGCCGCGCCGGCGGCCAGCCCGTCCAGGCCGTCGGTGAGATTGACGCCGTTGGTGGCCGCGGTGACGATCAGGTTTGACCACACCACAAAGAGAATCGCGCCGAGCACCGTGCCGCCGAACGCGAGGTCCAGCCAGGGGATATCGCGGACCAGCGAGATCTTGGTGGAGGCCGGGGTGAGGCCGTCAGGGTCCGGGAAGTAGAGCGCCATCACGGCGAAGATGATGCCCACCGCCGCCTGGAGGATCAGTTTGGCCTTGGCGTTCAGGCCAAGGCTGCGCTGCCGGGAAATCTTGATGAAGTCGTCGAGGAAGCCCACCAGGCCCATGCCCACCATCAGGAACAGCAGCAGAAGCGCGGAGGCCGACGGACCGGGCGACCGGGGGTTCATCAGCCACATGATCAGGTGCGTCAGTCCGTAGCTGAGCAGGACGGCGCCCACCACCACGGTGCCGCCCATGGTGGGCGTGCCGCGCTTGGTGTGGTGCGAGGTCGGTCCGTCATCGCGGATGAATTGGCCATAGCTCTTGTGGACCAGCAGGCGGATGAAGAGCGGGGTGCCCACCAGTGCCAGCAGCAGGGCCAGGCCAGCGCCGATCAGAAGTGCAATCACAGCAGCTCGCTCCCTTCATTGGCAGTCGTGGGGGTGGCATGTGGGGGTAATGCTATCCGATCACCCAAATGGCGCAGTCCCACGCTGTTCGAGGACTTGAACAGCACCAGGTCACCGGGTTCGAGCTGCTCCTGGAGCAGTTCGTAGGCCTCGTCAACAGTCTCCGCGAAGATGCATTCATCCCCCCAGGACCCTTCCTGCACGGCGGAAACGTAGAGCGAACGCGCTTCCCGGCCCACCACCAGGAGGCGGGAGATGTTCAGCCGCACCACCTGGGTGCCGACGGCAGTGTGCTCGCGGATGGAATCGTCGCCGAGTTCCAGCATGGCCCCGAGTACGGCCCAGGTGCGGCGGCCGCGGCCGAGGTCGGCCAGCGTGCGCAGGGCGGCCCGCATGGATTCCGGGTTGGCGTTGTAGGCGTCGTTGATGACTGTGACGCCGTCGGGCCGTTCGGTCCGCTCCATGCGCCACCGGCTGGCCGCGGACTGGGAGTTCAGTGAAGCGCTGATCCGCTCGGCTGGAATGCCGGCCGCGTGCGCGGCCGCTGCGGCGGCGAGGAGGTTCGCCACGTGGTGTTCGCCGATGAGTTTGCTCGTGACCCTCACGGTGGGCTCCCCCGGCACTTCGAGGTCGAACTCGGGGTTGCCTGTGGCGTTGGTGTCCAGGTTGGCGGCGCGGACTGCAGGAGCGTCCGGGTCGGCATCGCGCGAGGAGAAGCCCAGGACACTGGCCTGGGTCCGCGCGGCCATCGGGGCAACGCGGAAGTCGTCAAGGTTCAGCACGGCGGTGCCGTCTGCGGGCAGCGCCTCGGCGAGTTCGCCCTTGGCGGCCGCGATGTTTTCCACGCCGCCGAATTCGCCGGCATGGGCTGTTCCTACGCCGAGCACCACACCAATCCCGGGGCGCACCATGTCGGCCAGGTAGCGGATGTGTCCGATGCCGGTGGCGCCCATTTCGATGACCAGGAACCGGGTGTCATAGCCGGCCTGGAACACCGTGAGGGGCACGCCGACCTCACCGTTGTAGGAGCCCTGGGGTGCAACCGTAGGGGCTTCAGCCGAGAGGATGCCCGCGAGCAGGTCCTTCGTCGTGGTCTTACCGGCCGAACCGGTGATGCCGATAACCGTCAGGTGCCCGCCGGCCGCCTCGCGGTGGTGGCGGATCCGCCGGACGGACTCTGCCGCCAGGGCGCCCATGGCCAGCACCGCGTCCTCGACGACGACCGACGGATAGGTCCGGCCGGCGCCGTCCTTGATTTCGCGTTCGGTGAGGGCCAGCACCGCGCCACGGCCAAAGGCCGCGCCCACGAAGCTGTGCCCGTCCGCGCTCTCGCCCGGTTTGGCGACATAGAGGGAGCCGGCAACGGCCTCCCGCGAGTCAGTCACCACGGATCCCGGGGTGACGTCGGGGTCGGCAAGCAGCCGGCCGTTGGTGATTTCGGCGATTTCCGCCGCAGTTAGTTCAATCATGTCGGTCTAGGACTCTATCCCGTCGTCTTGGAGAACGGTGAATCCTCGTGCCGTCAAGGCGTTCCGTAGTTCCACCCTGTCGTCGAGGGCAAGGTTCACTCCCTTGACCTCCTGCCACACTTCGTGTCCGCGTCCCGCAACGAGGATGGTGTCCTCCGGAGCCGCCAGGTTGACGGCCTCACGGATGGCAGCATCGCGCGGGAAAACCTCCATGATCCTGCAGTCCAGCTGCTCGGCTTCCTTGGCGTCCGTGGCACCTACGAGCACCTCGGCGCGGATCGCCGCGGCGTCCTCGTCGTGGGGGTCGTCATCGCTGACGATCACCACGTCGGCAAGCCGCGCGGCGGTGGCGCCCATGGCGGGACGCTTGCCCTGGTCGCGCTGGCCTGTGGCACCAAAAACGACGATGACCCTGGACGCGGGCTCCGGGGACCGGACGGCTTCCAGGGCGCGTGCCAGCGCATCGGTGTTGTGCGCGAAGTCGACGACGGCGGCCGGCCGGGTGGAGACCAGCTGCATGCGGCCGGGGACTGCCACGGTGAAGGGATCGCTGGCATCGAGCGCCGCCTGCACACCGGCGGGGTCTGCGCCCCCGGCGAGCACCATGGTCAGGGCCAGCGCCGCGTTGGAGACATTGAATGCCCCGGGCAGCCCGGTGTGTACGCGGAGTTCCGTGCCGTTCCGGCCGCGGAGGGTGAATTCCGTGCCGAGACCGCGGGGCTTGGGGTCGGTAACCGTCCAGTCAGGCACCGCCCGGTCCGTGTCCGGCCCGCTGGCGGGCTGGAGGGTTGCGAGGGTGGTGACCGGAAGCTCCGTCCGGGCGGCAAGCTGCCGTCCCCATTCGTCGTCGACCGTCACGACGGCGGCACGGGCGCGTTCGGCGGTGAACAGCTCCGCTTTGGTCCGGAAATACTCGTCCATGGTGCCGTGCAGGTCCAGGTGGTCCTGGGTGAGGTTGGTGAACCCGACGACGTCGAACACCACGCCGTCCACCCGGCGAAAGGACACCGCGTGCGAGGAGACTTCCATGGATGCGGCGTCGAGCCCGCGCTCCCGCATGAGTGCCAGCAGGGCGTGGACATCGGTGGATTCCGGCGTGGTCAGGAGGCTGGGGATAGGGTCCCCGCCGGCCAGGATCTCGATGGTGCCGATGAGTCCGGTCTTCTTACCCATTGCCTGGAGCAGGGCGTTGATGAAGTACGTGGTGGTGGTTTTTCCGTTGGTGCCCGTGACGCCGAACATCGAGGGGCCCGGAAGGTCGGCGTCCTGGCTTCGGTAGATCAGCCTGGCCAGGCGGCCCACCACGCTGCGGGGCTCCGCGACCACCAGCACCGGCACGGCAATGTCGGACCCGAGGGCCAGGAGTTTCGCGCCGGCGTCGTCCGTCAGCACTGCCACTGCGCCGGAACCGATCGCCGTCGTGGCGAAGTCGGCGCCGTGGCGTGCCGCGCCCGGCAGTGCAACGTACAGGTCCCCGCGCTCCACGGACCGGGAGTCGAGCGAGATACCGGTGACCTGGACGGACTCGGAAGCCCCGGGCACCGCAACACCCACTGACTGCCCGATGACACCCAGTTCGACGGCGGCAACGGCGGTGGGCCGGAAGCCGCTTTTGGATGCCTGCCCCTCCGGGGCTTCGGCAGTGCCGGGCTCATGGTGCTGTGACAACTGAATCTCCGTTGGTGCTAGTTGACCAACGGACACGACCGAACCGTTTGTTCAGGTGTACCGCGGTCTTTCTCGGCGGGCGTTACTTTGCGTACTGCGTCACGTGGCGGCGCCCATTACGTGGCGTTCCCCATCACTTGGCGTACCCCTCACTTGGCGTACTGCGGCAGCCTGACGGGCGTGCCCTTGGACGGCGGAACGTTGTACGTCCGCAGTACCTGGCTCATGACCGAGCGGAACACGGGCCCGTTGGTAATGCCGTAGATGGACCCCTTGGGACGCTGCAGGACCACCTCCACAATAAACCGCGGATCGTCCATCGGCGCCATCCCCAGGATCGAGGCCGTGTAGCCGCAGAAGCCGGCCGTGCCGTCATCGCACGGGGATTCGGACGTTCCGGTCTTCGCTCCCACGCGGTAGCCGTCGATGGCGGCTTCCTTGATTTCACCCTCGGTAACGGCACTTTCGAGCATGTCCCTGACCTGCTTGGCCGTGTCCTTGGAAATGATCTGCCGGGACGGTTTGGCCGGCACCTTCTCTTCGGTGCCGTCGGGGCTGATGTAGCTGTCGATCAGTCGCGGCTGCAGCATGACACCGCCGTTGGCGATCGTTTGATATGCGCGCACGGTCTGCAGGGTCGACTGTGACACCCCCTGGCCGAAGAGGACCGTGTACTGCTGCCGGTCATCCCACTGTGCAGCCGGGGTCAGGATGCCTTTGGCTTCCGCCGGGAGGCCGATGTCCGGAGCCTCGCCGATGCCGAACTTCTGCAGCCAGTCGTGCCTTTGGTCCCGGGTCAGGCGACTGCCCGCCATCACCGTCCCGGTGTTCATGGAGTAGCCGATGATTCCGGCCAGGGTCCGTTCCTCTGTGCCATGCGAAAACGCGTCATCAAATTGCTGGCCGTCAATCACCAGGGACGGCGGAATCGTGAACCTGTCCAGCGGGCTGGACTTGCCTTCCTGGATCAGCGCGGCAGCCGTCAGGGGCTTTTCCACGGACCCGGGCTCATACGCTGCGGTGACGGAGCGGACGCCGCGGTCCTTCGCCGCCACCTTGCCGGGGTCGTTGGGGTCAGGCGTGTTGGTGTCGGCCATGGCGATGATGTTGCCGGTCTTCACGTCCGAGACGATGATCACGCCCCACTCGGCGCTGAGCTTGTCCGCCTGGGTCTGGATGGCCTGCTGGGCGAAATACTGGATGTCGGAGTTCAGCGTGAGTTTGACGTCCTTGCCGTCCTGCGCGGGCGTCAATTCGTCGATACCCACGGGAATTCGGAGGCCGTCGGCGCCGATTTCGAACACGCGCTTGCCAGGGGTCCCGCGCAGTATCTCGTCCTGGGTCTGTTCGAGCCCGGCCTGGCCGGTGGTGCCGTTCTCCAGGAAGCCGACAATGCCGCCGGCCACCGAGCCGTTGGGATAGACGCGCTTGCTGGTGCCCTCGGAGAAGATACCGGGGATCTGCAGGTCCGAAACCCGGTTCTCGACGTCGGGCCGGAGGTCCTTGGCAACAATGTAGTAGGTCCTGGTACCGGTGACGGATTTACGCACGTCCTCGACGTTCATCCCCAGGACGGCGGCCAGTTCGGAGATCCCCTGGTCGCGCGACACGGTGACCAGCTCGTCCTTGCCGTCCACATTTTCAAGCCGTTTGAAGGACTCAGTCTTGGTATTTACAGACTGGTCAACAGTGATGTTGTAGCGGATGACACTGTTGGCCAGCACGGTTCCGTTGGCGTCCAGGATGCTGCCCCGTTCGGCCGGCAGCACGGTGGGACGCAGCCGGTTGTCCAGGGCAGCTTCGGCCATGCCGCCAACGTCCAGTCCCTGCACCAGGAAGAGCTTGCCGCCAACGACCACCAGCAGTGCAAGCATGATGCTGAGTCCCAGACGGAGCCTCTTCGTGGCGTTAGCATCCTTCTTCTTGCTTGCCTTGCTCTTGCCTTGCGCCACGCTCATCCCCTACTGCTTGCCATGTGGGCCAAAGCCGCCTGTTCCTGCCTTACTGCCCCGGCGTCCTTTGCTCCGGCGCCGGAATGGTTCCCCCGTTAAGGGCGGCCGGCTTGGCGGCAGCCGCCGGCTCGGCCGGCTTCGCGGCCGCCGGGGTCTCCGGCTCGGCGGCTGCCTTTTCACCGGAGGCCGTCTCACTGGCGGCGGGCGCCCGGCTTGCCAGCGGTTCTCCCGAGCTGGCGGGCGGGACCACGTTCAGCTGACCAGGCACGGCAGGGGCAGCGATCACCGCTCCGGCCGAGTCGCCCTTGACCGCCGGCTTGGCATCCCCGCTGACGGTCAGCGTGGACAGGTCGATCTGTCCCTTGCCGGTGGAAGCAACCATTCCCAATTCTGCGGCCTTGGCAGCCAGATTCTGGGGAGCCTCAAAGTTTTGCACCTGCTGTGTCAGATCCTGGTTCTGCTTGGTGAGGGCAGTCTGCTCGGCACGCAGCTTGACCAGCTGGTACTGGGCCGTGGATACAGAGATGTTGAGCACCAGCACCGCGATCAGCGCGGCGGCCAGCATGCCGAAGCAGAGAACAACAAAGGGCGCGCGGCGCTTCTTCGGTGCCGACCGGACCAGGGACAGCGGTGTGCGCGCCTTGCGGGCCGAACCCGGAAGCCCGGCCTCTATCTCCTGGACGCTCGGGCCGGACGGAAGGGCGAGGTTCTTGGCAGCTGCTGCGCTCATGTTGCTCTCCTGGCTCTGATGCGTTCCACTGCGCGCAGCCGGGCTGATGCTGCACGCGAATTCTCTGCGATCTCGACGGCGGTAGGCACCTCGGTGCCTTTGGTCAGGGTTTTCAGTTCGGCCTTGTGCTCTTCAAGCTCCACCGGGAATCCGAGCGGGGCTGAGGATTTGGAGCGGGTTTGGAAGACGCCCTTGACGATCTTGTCTTCCAGGGAGTGGTACGACATCACGACGACCCGGCCGCCGAGCGCGATGGCGTCCACCACCGCCGGGACCGCCCGCTCGAGGACTTCGAGTTCCTCGTTCACCTCGATGCGCAGCGCCTGGAACGTGCGCTTGGCCGGGTGTCCGCCGGACTTGGCAGCGGCGGCCGGAACCACCGCCCGGATCTGCTCAACGAGTTCCCCCGTGGTGGTGAAAGGCTTGGTTGCCCGGGCGGAGACGATCCTGTTGGCGATGCGGCCCGCGAACTTTTCCTCACCCCACTTGCGGATGATCCTGACCAGTTCCTCTTCGCTGTAAGTGTTAACGACGTCTGCTGCCGTCTGGCCGCGGCTGGTGTCCATCCGCATATCCAAAGGGGCGTCAAAGGAATAGGCGAAACCGCGTTCGCGTTCGTCGAGCTGCAGGGACGAGACCCCGAGATCCATCAGGATGCCGTGGACCTCGGGAATGCCCAGGTCCTCAAGCACGTCGGCGATTTCATCGTAAACAGCGTGGACGAGGTCGGTGCGGTCCGCGAAGGGCCGGAGCCTTTCACCTGCCAGCGCCAGGGCCTCCTCGTCCCGGTCGATGCCCACGAGGTGCAGGTCCGGAAAGCGCTGGAGCATGGCTTCGGAGTGCCCGCCCATGCCGAGGGTGGCATCGATGGCCACCGGGGTCTCGCCGCGCTGTCGCGCTGCCTCGAATCCGGGCGCCAAAAGATTGATGCACCGGTCCTTCAGGACCGGTACATGGCGTTCGGACGTAGGCTTCGGCTGGTCGGGTTCTGTCACGCCTTCGTCCTTCCTAGAGCGCCTGGAATGGTTCCTTTGGGGGTGGTTTCTTGGACCAGATCCCCATCCGCGCCTATCCTCCGCGCTGCCTGGCTCCGGGGAAGTGAGCCAGGTAGCCGACAAGGATGGGCGGCTGGAGATCTCGACCAAGAAACGAACTGGGTTCGGGCCGGCCTAAAGGATGCCGGCGATGGGGTTGTCGGTTTCGGAGAAGGAGGTTTCCTTCTCCGCCAGGTACGCATTCCAAGCTTGGGCGTCCCAGATCTCAGCCCGGGTGCCGGCCCCAATAACAGCCAACTCCCTGCCGAGCCCTGCGTACTCCCGGAGCGCGGGAGGTATGGTCACGCGCCCCTGCTTGTCAGGTACCTCGTCCGAGGCTCCAGAGAGAAAAATCCGGATGTAGTCACGAGCCTGCTTGTTGGAGATCGGAGCCTCCCGGATCTGCTCGTGTACTCTCGCGAATTCCTGCTCGCTGAAAACGTAGATGCAGCGCTCCTGGCCTCGCGTGAGAACAAGTCCGCCGGCAAGCTCCTCACGGAACTTGGCGGGAAGAATGATTCTGCCCTTTTCGTCAAGACGCGGCGAGTGTGTCCCAAGGAACACGTCCCACCGCCCGTCTGCCGTCAGAAGCCGAACAACCCCCGCGCTGCCACCACCCTCTTACGCGCTCCACTTTACTCCACTTCTCCCCACAGTCAACGCGGCGCGGGCATTTCTCTGCAGCTTGGATAAACATTTATCCGCGGAATGGCGGGGATTTTGGCCGGGGGTGGAAAGTGGAGGGGAATTGCCCCGCCATTCGGTGGCAGCCAGGGCGGGGTTACGGAGGGAAACACGGTTCCGAGCCGAAATCCGCAGCTTAAAGCCGAATGACCCGCCGCAGCGGGTCATTCCTGGACTATTGGTGCCCACCGGGATCTAGCCGGTGGTGCGATGTGGAGGGTGGTACGAAGTGGAGGTGGTGGGAAGTGGAGCGCTGGCTCAGGACTCCCCGCGGCGCCTTTCGTCCCATCGTTCTTCGAGGCTGTTCATAAAGGAGCTCTTGCTCTTCGACTTGCGGCCATGGCCGCCAGCCTTTGCTTTGCCGGCCGCAACGCTGCGCATCGTGGCAAAGTAAACTCCGGCACCCATGACGACGAACCCGAGGACCCCTACGAATATGTTCTGGAGGGAGACCCCCACCAGGAGGAGCAGCACCCCGGCCAGCGTGGCCAGTACGCCAATTACGATGTGCCGGGTGGACCAGCTGCGGCCGGGGTCCGAGCCCATGGAATTGGCAAACTTGGGATCGTCCTCATGCAGTTGCCTCTCGAGTTGCTCGAGCAGCTTCTGTTCGTGCTCCGAGAGCGGCATCACGACCTCCTTAAGTAGGCCAACGTCCAGACAGGTCGGAACCGGTTGTTCCTGCCTCGTCAACGACCGGCATGCCATCCAGGTTCCCGGCCTGCCAACCTCGGCAGATTCAGGAATTCAAGCATACTGACGCGGCGGGTCAGGTGATCCACACATGTCCAGACGTTCGAAATCTTTGTATCTATAAGGATAGTTTGTTGGGCGCTGTTCTGAAAGACGCTGTTCACGGGCGGCAACAGTGTCCTGGGCCTGGAACTGACACGGATCTGCGGCTATGAACACGTTTTCCCGCGGAGGCGAATGGCGCCGGAATCACGTCAGGCCGAAACACGTCAGGAACTGCCGCTCCCCGGCTCGAGCAACCGGGCCGGAAGCACGGACCTGCTGCCGAATTTTTCCGCCACCTTGTCCAGGGCCTGTTCAGCGGCCCGCCAGTTGTCATCACGCCTGTCCAGGCTCAGCTGAAGGGAGGTCTGGGCGGCCGGTTCCAGCTGCTCCGCGCGTACACCCACCAGTCTGACAGTCAGGGGCCGGCTGCCCAGTGACTCCAGCAGCTGGATGACCACGGCATAGATGAGCTGGGCGCTGTCCAGCGGCGTGTGGACCGTACGGCTTCGGGTCACGGTGGAGAAATCGGCGTACCGCAGCTTGAGCGCCACCGTCCGGGCCACCAGCCCGGACGCGCGGAGCCGCTCGGCGGTGCGGTGGGAAAGCCGCAGCAGCTCCCGGTGCAGCAGGGCATCGTCCGCCGTGTCCGCCGCGAACGTTTCCTCCGCTCCGATGCTTTTCTCAACCCGCACCGGGGTGACCGTCCGGCTGTCGAGGCCCCAGGAGAGCCGGTGGACGTGCTCGCCAGTGGCGCCCAGCACCTTCCTGAGCGAGGAGACAGGCGTCGCGGCGACATCCGCCACGGTGCGGATTCCCATGCGGGCCAGCACCTCCGCAGTCTTTCCCCCAACACCCCACAGGGCATTGACCGGCAGGCTGTGAAGGTACGGTACAGTCTGCTCCGGCCGGATGAGCAGCAGGCCGTCCGGCTTGCACCGGGTGGAGGCGATCTTGGCCACGAACTTGCTGGCGGCGATCCCGACGGACGCGGTGATGCCCAGTTCGCTGGCAACCCTCCGCCGGATCAGCTGTCCGATGTCCAGGGGCGCACCGAGTCTGCGGATGGCGCCCCCCACGTCCAGGAATGCCTCGTCAACACTGAGTGGCTCAACGAGCTCCGTGATGGACTCGAATATGGCCATCAGCTGGCCGGACACCTCGTAGTACAGCTTGTGTCTGGGCTCGATGATGTTGGCCTGCGGACACAGCCGCTGGGCAACGGCCATGGGCATCGCGGATTTCACGCCGAACCTGCGCGCCTCATACGAAGCGGACAGCACCACGGAGCGCTCCGCCGGGAAGCCCACGATGACCGGACGGCCGCGCAGGGCAGGGCGGTCACGGAGTTCAACCGAGACAAAAAACGCGTCCATGTCGACGTGCATGATGCTCGCCCGCCGAAGGTCCCGCAACCGCGCTTCCGTCTGCTCTCTGTCTTCGTCCGGCCGCACATCTGCAATCTTATGCCCTGCACCTGACTAAACTGGAGGCTGAATCCGGCATCAACACCCAGGAGGACCGCACCTGTGAAGGTCATTGGAACGCTCATGCCTGCCCGCATCGGGCTGGTCGCCGCTGGAGTGGCCGTAGTGGCGGCGGCGTCAGCGTGCACGGCACAGGCACCCGGTTCCGCAACACCCGCGACGGCACCTGCCTCCGCCCCTGCTGCGGCAACCAACACGGCGACCGCCACGGCGTCCGCGACCGCAACCGCCAGCCCGAGCGCAACGCCGGGCACATCAGCCACAGTGGGGGCGCTCGTCGCCGGCTTCCCGTCAAAGCTTCTTCCCGTGATGCCAGGGTCAAAGGTGGTGGCCAGCAGTTTCGACAAGGCGACAACTCCGGCCACCGCCGCACTGGTGGGTTCAACAGCGGCCAAGCCGGCCGCCGTCGTCGCCTATTACACCAAGGCCCTGGAGGCACAGGGTTTCAAGGCCGTTCCCGGCAACACGGTGGGCAGCGTTGCGTCCAAGGATTTCGTGCGGGCTGGAAGCGAGACAGTTAACATCGCAGTCCCGGCAACCGGCGGGGTTTCCACCTTCACCATCGGGGCCAACGTGACGCCCGAGTCGGTCAAGTGATGGTGGCCGAGCAGCTTCGCGTGGAGCAGGCGGACTTCGTGGCCGCCGTAGCGGGAAAGCTCACAGACTTCCTGACGACCCGGCAGTCAATCATGACGGCAATCTCGCCGGACATCGATCCCATCATGGGATCCATCTCCAACCTGGTCACCGGCGGAAAGCGGCTGCGCGCCCTCATGTGCTACTGGGGATGGCGTGGAGCCGGCGGCCCTGCCTCCGCCGAGGACATCGTCACGGCCGGCGCGGCGCTTGAGCTGTTCCAGGCTGCCGCCCTGATCCACGACGACATCATCGACCGGTCGGACACCCGCAGGGGCGGGCCCAGCGTGCACCGCCGGTTCAGCCAGCTCCATGAGTCCCAGGGCTGGGCCCTGGACAGCGAACGCTTCGGCCACGCGGCTGCCATTCTCGCCGGCGACCTCTGCCTGTCCTTCAGTGAGGAAGCCTTCACCGACATCGGCGAAACGGCGGCCTCAGGAAGCAGGGCACGGCTGATCTTTAACCTGATGCGCTCGGAGGTCATGGCCGGGCAGTACCTGGACATCCTCGAAGAGGTGGCCGGGCCGGTGCGCGACCGCGCCGGGGCCGTCAGCCGCGCCCAGTCGATCATCCGCTTCAAGTCGGCCAAGTACTCGACGGAGCATCCGCTCGCCCTGGGCGGGGCGCTCGGCGGTGCCTCAGACGAACTGCTCAGGGGCTACTCCGCCTTCGCGCTCCCCCTGGGCGAGGCTTTCCAGCTTCGCGACGACGTGCTGGGCGTCTTCGGCGACCCGGTCACCACCGGCAAGCCCGCGGGAGACGATCTCCGGGAGGGCAAGCGGACCGTCCTCGTGGCCTTTGCCCTGGACATGGCCACTCCCAAGGAATCCGCGTTCATCGACTCAAAGCTCGGCAGCCCCGACCTGGGCGAGGACGACGTGGCCGAGATCCGCCGGATCATTGCCGACTGCGGGGCACTGCAGGCCACGGAAGTGCTGATCGGGGAGTTTGGTGATGCGGCGTACGCGGCACTCGAGCTGCTGCCGCTGGAAGACCTCCCCAAAACCGCGCTGCGCCGGCTTGCTGAGGCGACAGTGAGCCGGGCCGCCTAATCGGCTGGCCCGGCCCGTTTTGCCGGGTTGGTTGGTTACCAGGCTGGGTTCGTATTACCAGGCGGGGTGATTTACCAAGCCAGCAACTGCGCCCGACGGCGGATTTCGGTCTTGCGGCCGTCGCGGAGCGCATCAATAGGGCGCCCGCGCAGTGAATCGTCAGGCGTGAAGAGCCAGACGATAAGCTCTTCGTCCGAGAAGCCTGCGTCTGCCAGCACCACAATCGTGCCCTTGAGGCTGTCCACAACGTGGCCGTCCTGGATGAAGGCCGCGGGCACCGAACGGATCCGGCGCTCGCCAATCCGCAGGGCTGCCAGCGCCCGCTCGTCTAGGAGCCCGTGGACTTTGGTAATGGACACATCCAGCAACTGGGCGACGTCGGGCAAGGGCAGCCAGTCGCCTACGAGGGTTTCTACAGTACTCACGGGTCAAGGTTGCCACGGCGGGCGCCTGCGAGCCTAGTCGAAACAGGGCGCGTGCGCTCACGCTCCGTTTTCGGGCGCGACACTCCCAGCCGGACAGATTTTCCGGCTCAAATCCAATTCTTGTGCTAACCGGGAAATCGTGAGAGATTCACATAGATAACATTCGCAACACGATTAACTTCAGTAACATTGGTATCACGAGCAACTGGCATGACCGACAGCATTCGCCGCTGAGAAGAGGATCTTTCCCATGACGACGACCCGCTCCACCAAGCAGCCACCCCGGCCGGGCCTGCCCCTGATCGCGGCCACGACGGCCACGCTCCCTGCCGTCATGCTTTCCTCCCTTGCGGTCGCCCAGCCTGCCGCGGCCGATACCCAGCCCAAAACCGTTCCCGCGACCCTCGCCGCTGCCATCGAGGCCCAGGCAGCAGCAGTCAAGGCGGGCATCATCCCGGCGGCCTCCGTGCCGGCCGCGATCCCGGCGGGGCTTCAGCCCACCCGCGTCACTCCGACGGCCCACACTGTGGTCCGCGGGGACACGGTCAGCGGCATCGCCGGCCGGTACGGGCTGAGCACCACTGCCGTGCTGAAGCTCAACAACCTGAAGTCGAACTCCGTGATCTACCCGGGGCAGCGGATCAAGCTGAAGACCGCCTCGGCTCCGGCCGCCCGGACCACTGCGGCGCCCGCCGCGACCGCTGCACGAACCTACACGGTCAAGTCAGGCGACACGCTGGGCGGCATCGCCGGGCGGCACGGCGTCAGGCTCTCCCAGGTGCTCAGCTGGAACGGGCTGAAGGTCACCAGCATCATCTACCCGGGCCAGAAAATCCGCCTGGGCGCCGGCACCGCTGTTGCAGCGGCTCCAGCCAAGACGGCAGCACCGGCCGCCACCCGCTCAGCCTCCTACGTCATCAAGTCAGGCGACACGTTGTCCGGCATCGCAGCAAGGCACGGCGTCAGGCTCGCGGACATCCTGTCGGCGAACCGGCTGAACGTCACCAGCATCATCTACCCGGGCCAGAACCTCGCCATCCCCGGGAAGGCCAGCGCCGTCCAGCCGGCATCCAGCGTCACGCCGCTCGTGCCCAGCTCCTTCCTCGGCTACACCTACCCGGCAGCCGTGGTCAGCTCGGCCAACAAGAACAAGGCCCTGCTCAACGCCTCGCCGGTTCCCTCGCTCGCCCAGATGCAGTCCATCGTGGCCGACACGGCACGGCGGATGGGCGTCGATCCGGCACTGGCGCAGGCCTTCGCGTACCAGGAATCCGGGTTCAACCAGCGTGCGGTGTCACCGGCCAACGCCATCGGCACCATGCAGGTCATCCCTTCCTCCGGCGAATGGGCATCCGACCTCGTGGGCCGGAAGCTGAACCTGCTTGACCCGTACGACAACGCCACCGCAGGAATCGCGATCATCCGCCAGCTGATCCGGACCAGCAAGAACCTGGACTACGCCATCGCCGGCTACTACCAGGGCCAGTACTCGGTCAACAAGCACGGCATGTACACAGACACCAAGCACTACGTCGCAGCCATCAAGGCACACCGCAAGGCCTTCAGCTGAGCTCCTCAACTGCAGCCGGCGCCGGGAGACCCTGGCCCCTGGGAGCATAACGATACGGGTCCGGATCGCATGTTGATTCGGACCCGTTTCCGTGCAGCACTTAGTATCGAAGAGTGCAGGAAAACGCTTTAGGCAGTCTCGTCGGGTCGCTGGTGGACAACCGCTACCACGTGAAGTCCAGATTGGCGCGGGGCGGGATGTCCACCGTCTATGTGGCCACGGACCAGCGGCTGGACCGTGATGTCGCCCTGAAAGTCCTGCATCCGCACCTTGTCAACGACGGCAACTTCCTCGACCGCCTGGCCCGCGAAGCACGGGCAGCCGCGAAGCTCTCACACCCGCATGTGGTGGGCGTCCTCGACCAGGGGCACGACGGAGACACCGCCTACCTCGTGATGGAGTACATCAGGGGGCATACCCTCCGCGATGTGATCAACAGCAAGGGCGCCTTGTCCCCCCGGCTCGCCCTGGCACTCATCGATCCGGTGGTGGAAGGCCTGGGGGCCGCCCATGCCGCCGGGCTCATCCACCGCGACGTCAAGCCGGAGAACGTCCTGATCGCCGACGACGGCAGGATCAAGATCGGCGATTTCGGCCTTGCGCGGGCCGTGACGACGTCAACCAGCACAGGCGCCCTGATCGGCACCGTGGCATATCTCTCCCCCGAACTGGTCCTCGGCAAGCCGGCCGACGCGCGAAGCGACATCTACTCCACCGGCATCATGCTGTTCGAGATGCTCACGGGCCGCCAGCCGTTCGACGGCGAAGTCCCCATCCAGGTGGCCTACCAGCACGTGAACTCCGCCGTGGGTGCTCCCTCAGGCCTGGTTCCGGGGCTCGCCGGGGAAGTGGACGAACTCGTGCAGTGGTGCACCGCCAGCGACCCCGAGCAGCGGCCGGTGGACGGCAACGCCCTGCTGGCGGAACTCCGCCATATCCGGACCAACCTCACCGACGCCGAACTGGATCTGCAGCCCCCGGCAGCGGTGCAGGCGGCTGCGGCGGCCGGCACGGCTCCCGACGCCGGTCCGCGCGGCATGAGCGCGCCACCTGCCCCTGCCCGGAAGCCGTCCGGCATGCAGGGAAACCCGGCCGGCCAGGAAAACCAGGCAAACCACACGGAGCTGCTGGCGCCCATTCACGGCGATAATGCCGGACCGGCACGCCCGACCGAAGTCATTTCACGCACCAGCAACCCGACCACCGTGTTTTCCGCGCCCGCCGCATCGAACCCCAGGCCGGTCCTGCCTCCCTACAGATTCGATGACGATGACAGGGAGGCTGCCCCGCTCCCTTTGAGCAAGCGGGAGCAGCGGAAGCTGGACCGCCACGAACAGAGGGAACGGTCGCGCGCCGCTGCCACTCCCGTCCGCGCGCTCCGGGAGGGGAATTCCCGGCGGCGGGGGGCGCTCTGGATTGTGGTCCTCGTGATCCTCGCGCTGCTGGCCACGGGGGCGGGGTGGTTCTTCGGCATGGGACCCGGTTCCCCCGGCACCGTGCCGGCAGTGGCGAACCGGACCGTGGCGGAGGCGCAGCAGCTGCTCCGTGACGCAGGTTTCCAGTCCAGCACGCGGGACGTGTTCGACGACGACGTGAAGGCAGGGCTCGTGGTGGGATCGGAGCCGGACGCCGGTACGGAAATCCGCAAATTCCAGCAGGTCTCGCTGTTCGTGTCCAAGGGACCGCAGCTGTTTCCCCTGCCGCAACTGACCGGCAAGACGCTCGATGCGTCCAAGGAAGCACTTAACGGCGCCGGGATGGCGCTGGGCAAGGTCACCGAAAAGTTCGACGAGGAAGTGCCGGCCGGCACGGTGCTTGGCCAGGCTCCGGCGTCGGGGACGCCCGTAAGGCATGGCACCCCGGTTAGCCTCACCGTTTCGAAAGGCCCGCAGCCCATCCCGGTGCCGGACGTGCGCGGGCAGGACCAGGACGCGGCCTTCCGTGCCATCGAAGCCGCCGGCTTGAAAGCCGTGTTCGCCGAAGAAACGGTGCACGACAAGGACGTTCCGAAGGGCGCCGTGGTCAGCCAGGAGCCTGCTTCGGGAACGCTGACCAGGGGCCAAACCGTCACCCTGACGATTTCCGAGGGTCCCAAGCTCGTCAAGGTGCCCAATTACATCGGCAAGCAGGCCCGCGAGGCCCGCGAAGCCCTTGAGAAGCGCGGGTTCCAAGTCCGCGTCAATGAAATCCTCGGCGGCTTCTTCGGCACGGTGCGGGACCAGGATCCCGTGGATACCGAGGTGCCCGAAGGCTCGGTCGTCACTCTCACCGTGGTGTAGCCCGGACGACAACAAAAGACCGGTGCCGGAGAATCCCCGGCGCCGGTCTTTCTTTGCGCAGTCAGGTGAGCAGCAGCACCGCTTACCTGCGGGTGAGCGCGCCCGCCACGAGGAACGCCATCTCCAGCGACTGCATGTGGTTCAGGCGGGGGTCGCAGACCGACTCGTAGCGGTCAAGGAAGGCTTCCTGGTCGATGGGGTCGGCGCCGCCGAGGCACTCGGCCACGTCGTCCCCGGTCATCTCGACGTGCAGGCCACCCGGAACCGTCCCCAGGCTGTGGTGCACTTCGAAGAACCCGCGCACCTCGTCGATGACGTCGTCGAAATTCCGGGTCTTGTACCCGTTGGGTGAGGTTACGGTGTTGCCGTGCATCGGGTCTGTGACCCACAGGACCTGGGCACCGGAGGCGGTGACCTTCTCAACGAGCGACGGGAGCTTCTCGCGGATGTTGCCGGCACCCATGCGGGTGATGAACGTGAGCCGGCCGGGCTCGCGGTTGGGATCCAGCTTGTCGATGAGGCGCAGGGCGTCGTCACCGGACGTGGACGGGCCCAGCTTGACGCCGATCGGGTTACGGACCCGGGACAGGTAGTCCACGTGGGCGTGGTCCAGCTCGCGGGTACGCTCGCCGATCCACAGGAAGTGGCCCGAGGTGCCGTAGGGCAGGCCGGTGCGGGAGTCGATGCGGGTCAGGGCACGCTCGTAGTCGAGCAGGAGGGCCTCGTGGCTGGCGAAGAATTCGACCCGTTTGAGGGCTTCGAAGTCGGCGCCGCAGGATGCCATGAACTTGATGGCGCGGTCGATGTCGCGCGCGAGGGACTCGTAGCGGGCGTGGGCCGGGTTCTCGGTGAAGCCCTTGTTCCAGGTGTGGACCAGGCGGAGATCCGCAAAGCCGCCCTGGGTGAAGGCGCGGATGAGGTTCAGCGTGGAAGCGGAGGTGTGGTAGGCGCGCAGCATGCGGCTGGCGTCGTGGGCGCGCGACTCGGGGGTGAAGTCGTAGCCGTTCACGATGTCGCCGCGGTAGGCCGGCAGCGTCACGCCGTCACGGGTTTCGTCGTTGGAGGAGCGCGGCTTGGCGAACTGGCCGGCCATGCGCCCCATCTTGATGACGGGCATCGCGGCACCGTAGGTGAGGACCACCGCCATCTGCAGGATCGTCTTCACACGTGCACTGATCTTGTCCGCCGTGGCGCCCTCAAAGGTCTCGGCGCAGTCACCGCCCTGCAGGAGGAAGGCCTTGCCCTGGGCTGCGGCGGCGAGACGCTCACGCAGGATGTCCACCTCGCCCGCGAAAACCAGCGGCGGGAGGGCCGACAGTTCTTTGACGGATGCGTTGAAGACTTCGGAGTCCTGCCAGCTCGGCTGCTGCGAGATGGGAAGGTCCCGCCAGTTGTCGAGTCCCGGATAGTTGGCAGCACCGCTCTGTGAAGTGCTGGTCAGGGAAGAGGCAGGTTTTGCAGATAGCTCAGTCACACTACTAAGAGTAGATGGCCGGACGGGATTCGGGACACCCGGACTGTCATCCGCCCGGCCGCGCCGTCACAGATGCGGGCCAGCACGGGCGCCTAGGCTGACCGGGACGAACCGGCCTCCCCCGGCTCTTCGCCCGACTTACCCGCCAGCCTGAGCTTGACCACCGAGGCGTACTCGTCAACGTATTCCTGTCCGGAGAGCCGCATGAGCTCGTACATGACCTCGTCCGTGACGGACCGCTGGATCAGCCGGTCGTCGGCCAGGCCTGCATACCTGCTGAAGTCCAGCGGTTTGCCGAAGATCATGCCGATGCGGCGGATGTTCGGCAGCCGCTTCCCGATGGGCTGGACCTTGTCCGTTCCGATCATCGCGACGGGGATGACGGGGACGCCGGCCTGGAGCGCCAGCCGCGCCACCCCCACTTTCCCGCGGTACAGCCGCGAGTCGGGGCTGCGCGTGCCCTCGGGGTAGATGCCCAGCAGCCCGCCGTGGGTCAGCACGTCCATGCCCGCCTCGAGTGAGGCCGCCGAGGCCGCTCCGCCGGAACGGTCCATGGGGAGCTGGTTGGTCAGCCTGAAGAACATGGCCGTCAGCCGGCCCTTGAGCCCGGTGCCCGTGAAGTACTCGGATTTGGCCAGGAAAATGACGGGCCGCGGCACCATCAGCGGCATGAAGATCGAGTCCGAAAATGAGAGGTGGTTGGAGGCAATAATGGCCGCACCCTCGGACGGAATGTTGTCCAGCCCTTTGACCCACGGCCGGAAAAGCGTGCGGACCACCGGTCCCAGGAAGATCCGCTTCATCACCCAATAGAACACGTGTCTTACCTCTCCGGAAGGCGACCGCCGGGGCGTTCACAGGGCCCGGCGGCACTGCAATGCAACCCTACTCTAGTGAGAATTGTCCGGAACAGTGACACGATGGTTTCATGACAGAAAGCAGCGACCGCCCAAGGCCCGCCGCTTTCAGCTACGCGGGACACGGAGCCAATGCGCGGATCGGAATCGCGATTTCGCACGGCTTTACCGGCAGCCCCCTCAGCATCCTGCCCTGGGCCGAATATCTGGCCGCGCAAGGCTTCGCCGTCACCGTTCCGCTGCTCCCCGGGCACGGGACCAGCTGGCAGGATCTTGCCAGGACAGGATGGCGGGAGTGGCACGGCGCCTTCGAAGCGGCATATCTGGACCTGGCCGCCAGGACCGACGATTGCTACGTTGCCGGCCTCTCGATGGGCGGTGCCATCGCCCTGCTCACCGCATCCCGCCACACCGTGGCGGGAGTCGCCGTCGTCAATCCCGGCCTCAGCTTTTACGACCGGCGGGTCCGGATCATAGGCCTGCTGAAGTACATTCAAAGAACCACCGTCCCCATATCGGAGGACAGTGCGACGGCGGCCGCCACCGACGACGGCGATTACTCCCTGACGCCGCTGGCGGCGGTTCACCAGTTGAAACGGCTGTTCGCTGCCGCCACCCGTGGACTGCCGCGGATCACCGCCCCGGTGCTGGTCTTCAAGTCGGACAATGACGCGGTGGTGCCCCCGAGCTCGCTCAGCCTGATCCGGAAACGCCTCAGCTCGGCAGCCCTCGACGTGGTGCCGCTTCGGAACAGCGGCCATGTGGCTACGCTGGACACGGACGCCCAAGAAATTTTCGAGTCTTCCGCGAGGTTTTTCCAGGTGCGTTCCCGAAGCCACATACCGTCGGAGAAGTCATGACCGCCGTTCCCGATCACAGCCCGTTCAGCAGCGCCTTCACCGGCGAGGGACCGTCCATCGGCGTCGCCCTGTCCCATGGGTTCACCGGGAGTCCGCACAGCCTGCGTTCGTGGGCCCAGTCCTTTGCCGATGCCGGCTTTGCCGTCAGGATGCCGCTGCTGCCGGGCCACGGCACCACCTGGCAGGAGCTGTCCCGCAGCCGCTGGCAACAGTGGCACGGTGCGATGGACGCCGCGTACCTGGAGCTCGAGGCCGAGTGCGACCTCGTCTTCGCCGCTGGCCTGTCCATGGGCGGCGCCCTGGCACTGCGCCTCGCCGCGACCCGGCCCGTCGCCGGAGCCATCGTGGTCAACCCCGGCCTGGTCATCGATGACCGCCGGGCCCCGCTGGCCGGGATCCTCAAGCTGGTCCTCAAGAGCACGCCGGCCATCGCCAACGACATCCGGAAGCAGGGCGTCGACGAGGGCGCATATCCGCGGACCCCGGTGGCGGCGGCCCACGAGCTGAATAAGATGTTCAAGGACACGGTCCGGCTGCTGCCACGCATCACGGCACCGGTGCGCGTGTTCCGCTCGACGGTGGACCATGTTGTGTCGGATTCCAGCATCATGGCCCTGCAGCGCGGGCTTACCCACGCCCCGCTGCAGCTCACGCGGCTCGACAACAGTTACCACGTGGCCACACTGGACCACGACGCCGACCAGATCTTCAGCGGCTCAGTGGACTTCATCCGCTCCGTAGTGGCGGGCATCCGCCAGGGAACCGCCGGCTCCGCGACAGCCAGCCAGAAGGGCGCCACCGATGAATAGGCCCGATTCGAATGCATCCGATCCGAGCGCCAACCAGGACGACGCCGTCTGGCTTGACCTGGTGGCCAGGCTCACGGCTGA
This sequence comes from Arthrobacter sp. OAP107, assembly GCF_040546765.1. Lineage (NCBI taxonomy): Bacteria > Bacillati > Actinomycetota > Actinomycetes > Micrococcales > Micrococcaceae > Arthrobacter > Arthrobacter sp. OAP107. Next base: position 3,411,225 of record NZ_JBEPOK010000001.1, read on the forward strand.
CACCCCGGTGCCGGATACAGACGCCGTCCCCGGCGACGGCGAATCCACCGGGCCCGGTTCTCCGCGCCATCACGGCGGCCCCCGGCACAGCGCCGCTGCCAGCGACGGGGCAGGCGACGCTCCCGACGGCGCCAACCCTGCACCGGCATCTGGTTCTGCCCGCGCAGCAGGCCCTGCTCCGGCGGAACAGTCGGACTCCGGTTCCGGCACGGCAGGCGCTGCAAGGCATTTCACCGACTTCGATCCGTTGGGCCTGGCTCCCCGGGCGCCCCGCGAGCTGTCCGCCGCCGAGCGGCAGCAGGCTGCGGAGCAGGCCAAAGCCGCCGAGCGTGAAAAGGCTGCCGGGTCCGGGCAGGCCGACGTTCCGGCCGGCGCCGGGGATCCGCGGGACTACAGCATCGAGGACGACGACGGTGAGTTCGTCCCGGAGGAACCGCCCAAGCTGTCGGCCACGGACCCGCTGACGATGCTGGCGTGGCTGGGCGCCGTGGGTGCTCCGGTTGCCCTGGTCCTGTCGTCCATGTTCTGGCGCTCTGCGCCGCTGCTGGCAATCCTGGGCATGGTGGTCATCTTCATCGCGGCCGTGGTGTATCTGATCATGAAGCTGCCTCAGGAGAAGGACGAGAACGACGACGGTGCCCGGGTCTGACGCTTCGGTCAGCGGTGCGTGCGGCTGACCGCGCGGGAGAGGTCGGCAGCGCCAATCAGCCCGGCGTTGGGCCCCAGTGCGGCGAGGTCGATTTCGGCGGCCGGGCGGAATCCGCGGCCGGTGAGGTTGCGGGCGAAGGCCTTGCGTGCGGGGGCCACCAGCAGTTCGCCGGCCGCGCAAAGCCCGCCGCCGATTACGAACTTCCCCGGATCGAGGGCTGCGGCAAGGTTGGCCAGCCCCAGCCCAAGCCAGTTCCCGACGTCTTCGAGGAGCTCCCGGGAGGCGGCGTCGCCGGCAATGGCCAGCTCGGTCACCGTGGCTCCGGTGATGCGCTCCGCGCTTCCGTCCACGGCCTTGAGAAGTTCCTGGGCCACCGGCGAATTCGCCAGCGCCAGTTCCCGGGCCTCGCGGCCAAGGGCGTTGCCTGAGGCGTACTGTTCCCAGCATCCGCGGTTGCCGCATTCGCACCGGTGTCCGCCCGGCATGATGATCTGGTGGCCGAACTCCCCCGCCACGCCGAACCTGCCGCGCTCAACGTGTCCGTCCATGACCATGGCTCCGCCGATGCCGGTGCCGAGGGTGATACAGACCAGCCGGTCCTGCCCCTGCCCGGCACCAAAGCGCCACTCTGCCCAGGCCGCGGCATCGGCGTCGTTAACGAGCATGACGGGACGGCGAAGCAAGTGCTGCAGGTTTTCGCGCAGTGGTTCGTTCCGCCAGGCGAGGTGCGGGCTGAACAGCACCGTGCCGCCGTCGAGATCCATCCAGCCGGCGGCGCCAATGCCCACGGATCTGATCCGGGCACCGGCGCTCAATTCCTCGACGAGTTCCACGATGACGCGCTCCACGGCACGCGGATCGCTTCCCGGCGTGGAGCGCCGGGCCTCGCTCAGGATGTGGCCCTCGGCGTCCACCACCCCTGCCGCGACTTTTGTGCCGCCAATGTCGATGCCGATGGCAAGGCCCCGGCGGCCCAGCCGCAGCTGCTGCCGGAACAAGCGGTGCCCGGCCCGCTGTCCGCCGGATCCCTTTACCGGGCGCCGTGGCATCGAATGCCGTGACACTGGCTGCCGTAGCGCCCCGCGCCGGGACGCCCATCCTCCGGCCAGGCCGCTCCGGCTTGAGTCAATGGGCGGGACTGGCTGCTCGTTGGGCGGGGAGGGCTGCATAGTCCCCCATTCTAGGTGCCGCCGTCGCGCGTCTTCGCAGCTACGACACACACGCGACACGTGCGCTGAACTGGCGTCATCCGGCCCTCCGCCGTAAAGTTACCGACGGGTAACCTACACCTCCCGGCCTCAGACGGGCGACGTACTAAGGTTAGGACTACCCGCTGCGGCCAACGGATATCAAAGGAGCTAACGTGCGCGAATTCAGCGTTCCGCCCTTGGCGAACGTACCCCTGGACAGCAACATCACGGACCTCGTACTGCGCCAGGCAGCTAAGGCCTCCAACCCTGCCCTCTTTTCGCGCCTCGATTCCGCCGGTCAGTGGCAGGACATCCGTGCCAACGAATTCCTGGCCGACGTATCCGTCCTCGCCAAGGGGCTCATCGCCAGCGGCGTTGGTGCAGGCGACCGCGTGGGCATCATGTCCCGCACCCGATATGAATGGGCACTCATCGACTTCGCCATCTGGTTCGCAGGTGGCGTTTCCGTTCCCATCTACGAAACGTCATCGCCCTCCCAGGTCGCTTGGAACCTGGGTGACTCTGGCGCCGTCGCCGCATTCGGCGAATCGGACCACCACGAAAACATCATCCGGCAGGCGGCAGCCACGGAGGGGCTCACGGCGCTGGCCCACGTGTGGCAGTTGGAGGGGGACGGCCTCGCCGCCCTGCGTGCAGCCGGAGCCGCCGTCAGCCATGAGGAACTCGACGCACGGCGGCGCTCCGCCGGGCTCCGCGACCTTGCCACCATCATTTACACCTCCGGCACCACGGGCCGGCCCAAGGGCTGCGAACTCACGCACGGAAACTTCGTGGAACTGTCCGAGAACGCCCTGGCCACCTCACTGAGCGGCATAGTCAATGAGCAGTCCCGGACCATCATGTTCCTGCCGCTGGCGCATGTCTTCGCGCGCTTCATCTCAGTCCTGGCCGTTGCCGCAGGCGTCACCGTGGCGCACACCCCCGACATCAAGCACCTGCTGCCCGACCTGCAGAGCTATAAGCCGACGTTCATCCTTGCCGTTCCGCGCGTATTCGAAAAGGTCTACAACTCGGCGCTCACCAAGGCCGAGGACGGCGGCAAGGGCGCCATCTTCCACAAGGCCGCCGAGACTGCCATCGCCTACTCGCAGGCACGGCAGGCAGGCGGCGCCGGCCTGGGCCTGAAGCTCAGGCACGCGATCTTCGACAAGCTCGTCTACGGCAGGCTCCGCGCCGCCATGGGCGGCGAGGTGGCCCACGCGGTGTCCGGCGGCGGCCCGCTCGGCGAGCGTCTGGGCCACTTCTTCCAGGGCATTGGACTGCAGATCCTGGAAGGCTACGGCCTCACCGAAACCACGGCACCGGTCAGCGTCAACACGCCGGAGCGGATCAAGATCGGCACGGTCGGCGTCCCGATTCCAGGCAACAGTGTCCGGATTGCCGACGACGGCGAGATCCTCGTCAAGGGCGCCTGCGTCATGCGCGGGTACTACCAGCGCCCCGACCTGACAGCGGAGTCGTTCGCTGACGGCTGGTTCCGCACCGGTGATATCGGCCAACTCGATGACGACGGCTACTTGCTGATCACCGGCCGGAAGAAGGAAATCATCGTCACCGCGGGCGGCAAGAACGTGGTTCCCGCATTGCTCGAGGACCAGATCCGGGCGGATGCGCTCGTGTCGCAGGTCCTCGTCGTGGGTGACAACCGCCCCTTCATCGGCGCCCTCGTGACGCTCGATGAGGAAGCCCTCCCGGGCTGGCTGCAGCGTCACGGCCTGCCCGCGGACACCTCCCTGGGCGACGCCGCCGGCAACGCCGAAGTCAAGGCCGCCGTGCAGGAGCTCATCAACCAGGCCAACCAGTCGGTCTCCCAGGCGGAGGCCATCAAGTCCTTCCGGATCGTGCCGAGCGACTTCACTGAAGCCTCCGGCCACCTGACCCCGTCCATGAAGGTCAAGCGCGCCCAGGTCATGAAGGACTTCGAAGGCGTGATCGAGGAAATGTACAAGTCGCCGAAACCCACCCGCGCCTAGCAGGAGCTCAGGACTGCTGGAGTTCGTCCACTACCAGCGCGGCCAGCTCCACGGCGGCGGCGCGGGTGGCCGGCTTCAGCTGGCTGAGGCTGATCCGCGAGCCTTCCGCAAGGTGCCGGTCGTGCGGAATCCGCACCACATTCTTGACCCTGGACAGGAAGTGCTGCTCGATTTCGTCGATGTTGACCAGGGTGCGGTTACCGGCGGCCATGTTGATGACCACTGTTGCCTTGGCGACGAGGTCCTGGCGGCCGTGGGCTTCCAGCCAGGACAGCGTTTCGGACGCGAGCCGGGCCTCGTCCACGCTGCCGCCGGAGACCAGGACCACGGCGTCGGCCTTTTCCAAAGTGCCCTTCATGACCGAGTGCACCATGCCGGTGCCCGAGTCGGTGAGCACGATCGAGTAGTACCGGCCCAGGATGTCGGTGACGGCGCGGTAGTCGGCGTCGTCGAAGGCGTGTGCCACCATGGGATCGGTGTCCGAGGCGAGCACATCGAGGCGTGAACCATCCCGCGCCGTGTAGTTGGACAGCTGCGCGAACGAGTTCACCGTGAACCTGTCCTTCACCAGCTGGCGGGCCGTGAAATCAGCCCTGCCCGGCGACCGGTCCGAGAGCGTGCCCCGGTCCGGATTCGCATCCATGGCGATGACCCGGTCCTCCCGCAGCTCCGCCAGCACCATGCCGAGCAGCGTGGTGACGGTGGTCTTGCCCACTCCACCCTTGCGCGAGAGCACCGGCACGTACCGGGTCCGCTCCCCCAGCCGCGTGGCGATGCGGTGCTCCATGGCCCGCTGGATGCGGACCTGGTCCGAATCGCCCAGGTTCACGTAGCCCAAGGTCGCCTGATAGAGCCAGCGGCGCCAGCCTGCGACCGGAGCGGCCGCGGTCCTGGTCAGGAGCCGGTCGGCGGTCAGGGCGGCAGCCGGCTCAGGTCCCTCGGGTTTTTCCCGGCGGCCGGGGAGGTCCTTCACCTCTTCAGCCGGCGACTCCGCGACTGGCGCAGCGGGAATGGCAGGTTCCGCTGCATCAGAATTTGCCGGCTCTGCGCCGACTGCCTCGGTATTGGCGGCGGCTACGCCGGCCGCCCCGGTATCCGCGGCGGCTGCGCCTGCTCCGCCGGGGCTGACGATGCCCGGTCCTGCGGTCACCACGGGCATGGCCGCCGTCGCCGTGCCCGGCTGCACCACGCCATTCACTGCGGAGAGCGAGCCGGCGGAGGTCCGGTCCTGGGCGTCTGACACAGTCACCACGCTGATGTCCCCCGTCGGCGCGGCGCCGGCAGCATCTGACGGCGACAAATCCGGACCGTCCACCGGAGGCACGCCGCCGGGACCGGTTCCGACTTCCTCAGCAACGTCGGCAGCGCTGTCCTGGGAGATAGAGGGGCTCCGGTCCGGGCGCGGGCCGGGCTTGGGCGTGTTGATCTGCGTCATGGCTTCTGCTCTGTTTTCTACTGGCTTCCGGTCAGGTTCCGGCCGCCGGTGTGGTTCGGAAATGGCTGTGGGGGCGGCTTGGCGCCGTCCCCACTACCTTTTTCTGTTTTCCACCCTACCCGCAGGGCGGCCACGGGCCACCCTGCGGGCAGTTATGCGGTAGCCTGCCGCGTTTATTCGACAACGATCAGCAGGTCGCCACCCTGGACCTGTTCCACAGCGGAAATGGCCAGCCGCGTCACCTTGCCGCCCACCGGCGTCGTGATGGATGCCTCCATCTTCATCGCCTCGATGGTGGCAATGGTGTCGCCTGCGTTGACGGTATCGCCCGCCTTGACGGTGACCGTCACGGCGCCCGCGAAGGGAGCGGCGACGTGGCCCGGGATGGACGGGTCAGCCTTCTCGGCCGTCTTCACGTTGCTGACGACGGACTTGTCGCGCACCGAGACCGGGCGGGACTGACCGTTCAGTGTGCACATGACCGTGCGCATGCCCTTCTCATCGGGCTCGGACACAGCTTCCAGGGACGCGATGAGGCGCACACCCTTTTCGAGCTGGATTACGTGCTCCTCGCCGCGCTGCAGGCCGTAGAGGTAGTCACGGGTGTCCAGGACTGAAACGTTGCCGTACGTCTCCCTGCTCTTGAGGTAGTCCTTGGTGGGGCCGGCGAAGAGCAGCCGGTTCAGCGTCTGCTGGCGGGTCTTGGAGTCACCGCGGAGAGCGGCGCTGTCCTCGGCACTCAGCTCGGCATCGCGCACCTTGATGCTGCGGCCCTGGAGGGCCTTGGTGCGGAACGGTTCCGGCCAGCCTCCCGGAGGATCGCCCAGCTCACCGGACAGGAAGCCGATAACGGAGTCCGGGATGTCGTAGTTCTGCGGGTTCTCGTTGAAGTCGGCCGGGTCTGCGTTCAGGCCCACGAGGTGCAGGGCGAGGTCGCCCACCACCTTGGACGACGGGGTCACCTTGACCAGGTGGCCAAGGATCCGGTCGGCTGCGGTGTACATGTCCTCGATCGCCTCGAAGCGCTCGCCCAGGCCCAGCGCGATGGCCTGCTGGCGGAGGTTGGACAGCTGCCCGCCCGGGATTTCGTGCTGGTAGACGCGGCCGGTCGGGCCCGGCAGGCCCGACTCGAAGGGAGCGTAGACCCTGCGCACGGCTTCCCAGTACGGTTCGAGGGAGCTGACGGCGGCCAGGCTGAGCCCGGTGTCACGTTCCGTGTGGGCCAGGGCGGCAACCAGGGCCGACGCCGACGGCTGGCTCGTGGTGCCGGCCAGGGAGGCCGAGGCGACGTCCACGGCGTCCACGCCTGCATCGACTGCCGCGAGCAGCGTGGCGAGCTGGCCGCCGGCGGTGTCGTGGGTGTGGAGGTGAACCGGAAGGTCGAAGCGTTCCCGCAGCGCCGAGACGAGCTTCGCGGCGGCAGCCGGACGCAGCAGGCCCGCCATGTCCTTGATGGCGAGGATGTGGGCGCCCGCTTCAACGATCCTGTCCGCGAGGCCCAGGTAGTAGTCCAGCGTGTAGAGCGTCTCGTCCGGGTCCAGCATGTCGCCCGTGTAGCACAGTGCCACCTCGGCGACGGCGGTGCCGGTGGCCCGGACGGCGCGAATGGCAGGTGCCATCTGGCTGACGTCGTTCAGCGCATCGAAGATGCGGAAGATGTCGATGCCCGTGGCCGCTGCCTCGTTGACGAAAGCCTCGGTCACTTCCTCGGGATACGGGGTGTAGCCCACGGTGTTCCGGCCGCGGAGCAGCATCTGCAGGCAGACGTTCGGCAGGGCCTTGCGGAGCGCGGCGAGCCGGTCCCAGGGATCCTCGCCGAGGAAGCGCAGGGCGACATCGTAGGTAGCGCCGCCCCAGGCCTCAACGGACAGCAGATCCGGCAGGAGGGTGGAGACCGCGGGTGCGGCGGCCAGCAGGTCCCTGGTGCGGACGCGGGTGGCCAGCAGGGACTGGTGGGCGTCGCGGAAAGTGGTGTCCGTGACGGCCACGGCCGTCTGCTCGCGCAGCGCCTTGGCGAAGCCCTCCGGCCCGAGTTCCAGCAGTCGCTGGCGGGAGCCGGGGCGGGCTTCGATGCCCTTGACTGACGGGAGCTTGTCCGCCGGGTCGCTGTGGACCGGAAGTTCGCCGTTCGGCTTGTTCACGGTGACCTCCGCGAGCCACGTCAGCAGCTTGGTGCCGCGGTCGGCGGAGACGCGCGCCTTCAGCAGTTCGGGCCGTTCGTCGATGAAGGACGTGGCCACGTTGCCGGCGATGAAGTCGGCGTCGTCAAGGACGGCCTGCAGGAAGGAGATGTTGGTGGAGACACCGCGGATACGGAATTCCGCCAGTGCCCGGCGCGCCCTGGCAACGGCGGCGGGGTAGTCCCGGCCGCGGCAGGTGAGCTTCACCAGCATCGAGTCGAAGTGCGGGCTGATCTCGGCACCCGAGTAGACGGTACCGCCGTCGAGCCTTACGCCGGCACCGCCGGCGGAGCGGTAGCCGGTGATCTTTCCGACGTCGGGCCGGAAGCCGTTGGCCGGGTCCTCGGTGGTGATGCGGCTCTGCAGCGCGGCGCCCTTGAGGAAGACGGTCTCCTGGGACAGGCCCAGGTCGGCCAGGGTCTCGCCGGCGGCGATGCGCATCTGGGCCTGGACGAGGTCGACGTCGGTGACCTCTTCCGTGACGGTGTGCTCCACCTGGATGCGGGGGTTCATTTCGATGAAGACGTGCTGGCCGGCGCGTTCGCCCACGGTGTCCACCAGGAACTCGACCGTTCCGGCGTTGACGTAGTTCAGGGCCTTGGCGAACTTCACGGCATCCCGGTACAGGGCCTGGCGGATACCTTCGTCCAGGTTGGGGGCCGGGGCGATCTCGATGACCTTCTGGTGGCGGCGCTGGATGGAACAGTCACGCTCGAAGAGGTGCATGACGTTGCCCTCGGCGTCGGCCAGGATCTGGACCTCGATGTGGCGCGGACGCAGCACGGCCTGCTCAAGGAACATGGTGGGGTCACCGAAGGCCGCATCGGCTTCGCGCATGGCGGACTGCAGAGCCTCCGGCAAGGCCTCGCGGGTGTCGACGCGGCGCATGCCGCGCCCGCCGCCGCCTGCCACGGCCTTGGCAAAGATGGGGAAACCGATCTCATCCGCGGCGGCGAGGAGCTCGTCGAGGTCCTTCGACGGCGCGCTCGACTTCAGCACAGGGACGCCGGCCTTCCGGGCGGCCTCCAAAGCTGCCACCTTGTTGCCGGCGAGTTCCAGGACCTCCGCGGGCGGACCCACGAAGGTGATCCCTGCGGCCTTGGCGGCACGCGCGAGGTCGGGGTTCTCGGAGAGGAAGCCGTAGCCGGGGTAGATGGCGTCCGCACCGGACTCCTTGGCAACGCGAACCACCTCGTCAACGTCCAGGTAGGCGCGGACGGGGTGTCCCTCTTCGCCAATCAGATACGCCTCATCGGCCTTCTGGCGGTGGATCGAGTTACGGTCCTCATTGGGGAACACAGCGACTGTCTTGGCGCCCAGTTCGTAGCCAGCGCGGAAAGCACGGATTGCGATTTCTCCGCGGTTGGCCACCAGAATCTTGGAAAACATACTTCTCCTGCATCATTGCGGGTGGTATCGGTAAGTGGTCACAGTGTGTAAGACGGGCCGGACGAAACACAAATCATTGTGTCTACCATCACAGAATTATCCGTCATGTCCGGGCCATATTCACTGCCGGGCCCATATTTACTGCGAGGCATGCCCGGATCCCGATAAGAAGGGATTCCGGCCAAGGTCAACATATGATGATTGGGGCGGCGGAAGCCTGCCCCTGTTCCTGCAGCACCATCCGGCAGCACCGGAACGGAACGTACCCCAACACGGCAACCGGCGTTAGGTATTGGTTTATCAAGTGCAAGTAGTCAGCATCAGCAGCCTCAAGGGCGGTGTCGGCAAGACATCCGTTACAACCGGACTGGCGTCTGCGGCACTGGCCGCAGGTATCCCAACCCTCGTAGTTGACCTCGATCCCCATGCCGACGCCACCACAGCCCTCGGGGTGCAGCCCAGCGACAAGCTGGACATCGGCAGGATGCTGAAGAATCCGCGCAAGGCCAACATCGCCGGGAACGTGGTGCCCAGCGGCTGGATCAGCCGGATGGTCGTCAACGGTTCCGGTCCGGCGGTGCTCGATGTCGCCGTCGGGTCCGCCTACACCGGCATCTACGACCGGCCCGACCTCGGCAAGCGCGATCTGCGCAGGCTGTCCGCGGTGCTCGCCGGCACGAATACTTACGAGCTCATCCTGGTGGACTGCCCGCCGTCCCTGAACGGCCTCACGCGCATGGCCTGGTCCGCGAGCACCAAGGTGGCGCTGGTGGCCGAGCCCGGGCTCTTCTCCGTGGCCGGCACCGAACGCACCATGCGGGCCATCCAACTGTTCCGGCAGGAATTCGCGCCGAACCTCTCCCCCGCCGGCATTGTGGCCAACCGGGTGCGCTCCGGGTCCTCCGAGCACGCTTTCCGGCTCGCCGAGATGCAGGCCATGTTCGGCGACCTCCTGCTGGCCCCGCACATCCCGGAGCAGGCCAACTGGCAGCAGATCCAGGGTGCGGCGCACTCCGTCCACCACTGGCCCGGCGACTCCGCCAAGGCCGCAGCCGGGCTCTACGACACGCTGCTGGAAAACCTCATGGCCACCACTAAGACCAGCCGCAGCCGGGTAGCCCGCTAATAGCTTTTGCCAGTCCCGCTGAACGCGTGAAGGCCGCCTCCCCAACGGGAGGCGGCCTTCTGCTTAAGTCTGCTAGCCGATCTTGCGCGCAGCGCGGCGCTTGCTGAGTTCATCGTCCGGGAATGTCTGTTCGCCGGCGTGCTCGCTGGGCAGCGAGGCGAGGCTCCCCTCGACTTCGCGCCACACGCGGCCGACGGCGATGCCGAAAACGCCCTGGCCTCCCTGCACGAGATCGATGACCTCGTCCGCGGACGTGCATTCGTAGACCGCTGGCACCATCGCTCATGAGGGTGATCTGGGCCAGGTCCTCGACCCCGCGTTCACGGAGGTGCTCCACGGCGCTGCGGATCTGCTGCAGCGATACGCCCGTGTCCAGGAGGCGCTTGACGACCTTCAGCACCAGGATGTCGCGGAAACCGTAGAGCCGCTGCGAACCGGAGCCCGCTGCGCCGCGGACTGCAGGCTCCACCAGGCCGGTACGGGCCCAGTAGTCGAGCTGCCGGTAGGTGATGCCGGCGGCCTTGCAGGCGGTGGGCCCGCGGTAGCCGGCGTCCTCGTCCAGAACCGGGAGATCCTCAGTGAAGAGAAGGCCCTGAGCACCGCTCGCGGGCACGGCAACGCCGGCCGTCGAGGGTTGCTTCAGCTCGCCTGCTTCGCCTTTCGGACTCACGTGGATCCTCCTTGTCATGAGCTCCCCTGAGGAAGTTGCCGCAACAGCTGCTACGCGCATGAAGTCCAAATGAAATTCATGCTTGTAATTCGGCCGGAGTAGCACTTTCCAGTGTGACTTGCGCCGCTGTCGTATGCAATGGGAACTTGGTACCTTCGACGTTAGGCCTGCCACGGCCCAAGGTCAAAGACGTTCGCATGATTAGTGGGGCGTGTCGAAAGTTTCAGCCTTAACTTTAACCTTAACGTGACCTTAGCCGTCGAAATCCTCGGGCTCGACGTCGTCCAGGAACTCCCGGAACCGGCGCAGCTCGCGCTCTTCCTCCACGGTGGGCCCGGGCTCCGTGTCCTCGCCTTCATCGTGCTCGGTGATGCGCACACCGGCCTCGTCCATGACGGAGTCAGCGCACCAGATGCGGCATTTGGCACGCAGTGCGATGGCCAGGGCGTCCGACGCCCGCGAGCTCACCGTGGCCCCGTTGTCGAACTGGAGCTGGCCGTAGAAGATGTTGTCCTCCACAGCCACGATGTTCACGCTGACCACGGAATGTCCAAGGGTCTCCACGACATCAACCAGAAGGTCGTGCGTCATGGGCCGCGGCGGCACCACGCCCTGCTGGGCCAGCGCGATGGCGCTTGCCTCGGGAGTCCCGATCCAGATGGGAACGTGCCGTTCCCCGTGCATCTCGCGGAGCAGAACCAGGGGCTGGTTGGAGGGCAGTTCGATGCGGACGCCCACAATCTCGACTTCGATCATCAGATTTCCATCCGCGAGATACGGTCCTGGACAAGCGCCCGGTGCAGGGTGAGGCAAAGGTCGCTGATTTCCCGGGCGGCTTCCGCCGCGCGGGCCTGCGACGCAGCGTCCCTGCGCGAGGTGAGGGTGGCTACGGCGCGTTCCACGAGTCCGAACTCGCGCTCCGCGGCCGCCTGGAAGGGCCGGAGGTGCCGGGGCTCCAGGCCGTGGCTCTCCAACTGGACGCAGGCGCGGGCCACCTGGAGTGCGTGCTCGTCGAACTTGCCGTCAGTGTGCCCGATGAGGCCGAAGCTAAGCAGGGACTGCAGCAGGGGCACGCTGGCCCCCGACTCTGCGCGCAGCTGCTCCTCGCTGAGCCTGCGTGCCTTGTTCTGCAGTTCCGCGGCAAGTTCGTCCGAGACGATCCGCGGGGAGACAGTAACCCCGGGCGGAAGGTTCTCGGGCCGCTCGCCCCGGTCGATGGCGTCAAGGTAGTCCTTGATGACCTTCAGCGGCAGGTACTGGTCACGCTGCAGCGACAGGACGAAGCGCAGCCGCTCGACGTCGCTGTCCGAGTACTGCCGGTAGCCCGCGGGTGTACGCCGGGGATTGATGAGCCCTTTTTCCTCAAGGAACCTGATTTTTGACGCCGTCATGCTCGGAAAGTCATCGCTCAGCTGAGCGAGCACTTCCCCGATGTTCAGGACCAGCGGTCCCCGGCGCTCCGGTTGTGCCATTGCCACAGGCAGCCGCTCCGAATCAGACGCGTCCTGCTGCGCGGGCAGGGCTCAGGTAGAAGGTGAGGCGGAACTTGCCAATCTGGACTTCGTTTCCGGACCTCAGTTCCACGCTGTCCACGCGGTCATGGTTGACGTAGGTGCCGTTCAGGCTTCCGGTGTCCACCACCTCGAAGCTCCGCGGCGTGCGGCGGAACTCGACGTGGCGGCGGGAGACCGTCACGTCGTCGAGGAAAATGTCGGCGTCCGGGTGCCGCCCGGCCGTGGTGACATCGGAGTCAAGGAGGAAGCGGGCACCCGAGTTCGGCCCGCTGTGGGCCACGAGCAGGGCGGAGCCGGAGGGCAGTGCCTCAACGGCAGAGCGTTCCTCCGGAGAGAGCTTGGGTACGATCGTGGGCTCTTCACGAACCGGAGTGAGGTTGATCGAGGTGGTTTCCGAAGCCCTGCCCGCACCTGTGCCGTAATCGCCGTGGGTGTGGTTCTGTTCGCCGCCAACCATGGATTCTTCCTCCTTCGTTGCAGATGTCCCCCTGCAATCAACGCGTACCGTCCGGAACTGCCTGGCAGCCCCGGTATGCCGCCCGCCGTCCGGCCTTTGGACTCCATTGCGGGACTCCTGTGGCCGGGCAGCGGGACCGGTTAGCTTTAGCCTACCTGTTGTTCGTACTCCGATGCACTGAGCAGGGAATCCACTGCATCAGGTTCGGCGAGCTTGACCTCGATGAGCCAGCCGTCGCCGTACGGATCGGAGTTGATGAGTGCCGAATCGGTGTCCAGTGACTCGTTGCGGGCCACGATCTCGCCGGAGACAGGCGCGTAAATGTCGGAGACGCTCTTGGTGGATTCAACCTCACCCACGACGTCGTTTGCCTTAACAGTGGTGCCAACTTCGGGCATCTGGGCGTAGACGACATCCCCGAGGGCGTCCTGGGCGAAGTCGGTGATCCCCACGCGGACCACACCATCGGCGTTCGGTGCTGTCACCCATTCGTGTTCGGCGGTGTAGGACAGATCAGAGGGAATGTTGCTCATCAGGGGCCTTTCATCGGGTCAATCACCAATGTCAACGGAGGCGTAGGGAACAGCCACCGGTTGAAAGTATATGCACAAGTCCGGGGCCGCCGGATGTGCCATTATGCCCCCGGGAACCGCCCAATCCGGTACACCGTGTGGCAAAGTGGTGCCATGCCGGAACTACCCGAGGTGGCCGCACTGAGCACGTTCCTCGACACGCGGCTGCGCGGCGCGGTGCTGGAGAAACTGCAGGTGCTGTCCGTGGCCGTACTCAAGACGGCCGACCCGCCCTACACGGCTCTCGCGGGCCGGACCGTCACCGGCGTGGAGCGGTTCGGGAAGTTCGTCAGCCTCGACGCCGACGGCCTCTATTTCGTCTTCCACCTCGCCAGGGCGGGCTGGGTCCGTTTCACCGAAAAACCCTCGCCGGATCCGCTCCGGCCCGGAAAGGGTCCCATCGCGGCCCGCCTGCACTTTGCCGGGGCGGACGGCGGGAAGATGGGCATCGACCTGACCGAGGCCGGCACCAAGAAGGGCCTGGCCGTCTACGTGGTGCGCAAGCCCGGCGACGTTCCCGGCATCGCCGAGCTGGGCCCGGATCCGCTGATCCCCGCGTTCAGCCGCGAGATGTTCGCCGAGATCCTGGCCGGGCACCCGCACCAGATCAAAGGTGTGCTGCGCAGCCAAAGTGTCATCGCCGGCATCGGAAACGCCTACAGCGACGAAATCCTGCACGCAGCGAAAATCTCCCCGTTCGCCATGGCCAATTCCCTGGAGCCGGCGAAGGTCGGGATCCTGTACGACGCCATCCACAGCGTTCTCGGAGCCGCCGTGGCCCAGGCCCAGGGGAAGGCACCGGCCGACCTCAAGGATGCGAAACGGAGCGGCATGAATGTGCATGGCCGCGCCGGTGAGCTGTGCCCGGTCTGCGGGGACACAGTCCGCGAGGTGTCCTTCGCAGACACCGCGCTGCAGTACTGCCCCACCTGCCAGACCAACGGAAAGATCCTGGCCGACCGCAGAACTTCACGTTTCCTCAAGTAGCACGTTGCCGCCCGAGCAGCACCTGCCCCGGAAAGCACGTGCCGCCGTCGTGCGGGCAACAAAAAACCCCGCCAACCCTGTTGGGTTGGCGGGGTTTTGTTGCGGTCGGGCTGACAGGATTTGAACCTGCGACCCCTTGACCCCCAGTCAAGTGCGCTACCAAGCTGCGCTACAGCCCGTCAGTTCCGCCGTTCTCCGCCAGATGATGTTCCGAAGAATTTCATCTAAGCAGTCCGGCCGAACCACCTAGAAGAGCTTACACGATTCCGGAGGGTGCCAGTGACACTTTCCGGCATTCGCCGCCCGGTGTGTCGTAATTAACGCTTCTTGCCGCGCTTTTCACGCACACGCATGCTGACTTCAATGGGTGTCCCCTCGAAGCCAAAGGTTTCCCGCAGGCGGCGGGTGATGAACCGGCGGTAGCCGGGGTCCAGGAATCCCGTGGTGAACAGGACGAATTTCGGCGGCCGGCTGGAGGCCTGCGTGCCGAAGAGGATGCGGGGCTGCTTGCCGCCGCGGACCGGGTGCGGGTGTGCCGCCACCAGCTCGCCCAGGAAGGCATTGAGCCGTCCGGTGGGAATGCGCCGGTCCCAGTTTTCCAGCGCCAGCTCCAGCGCCGGCACCAGGCGGTCCTTGTGCCAGCCGGTCTTGGCGGAAATGTTGACGCGCGGCGCCCACTCCACGTGGGCCAGGTCCTGCTCGATTTCGCGTTCCAGGTACCGCCGGCGTTCGTCGTCGAGAAGGTCCCATTTGTTGAACGCGAGCACCAGGGCACGCCCCGATTCGATGGCCAGCTGCAGGATGCGGACGTCCTGTTCGCTGAGCACTTCGTCAACAGCAAGAAGAACGACGGCGACCTCCGCCTTTTCCAGCGCACTCTGGGTCCGCAGGGAGGCATAGAAGTCGGCGCCCTGCGCCATGTGCTGGCGCCGGCGGATGCCGGCGGTGTCCACAAAGCGCCAGGTCTGGCCGCCGAGCTCGATGAACTCGTCAACCGGGTCGCGGGTGGTGCCGGCGGTGTTGTCCACCACCACACGTTCGGAGCCGGCCAGCTTGTTCAGCAGCGAGGACTTGCCCACGTTGGGGCGTCCGATCAGGGCGATCCGGCGCGGGCCGCCGGAGCGTTCGACGCCCTCGACCGTGGAGAACTCCGGAAGGGTGTCCATGACGTGGTCCAGCAGGTCGGCCACGCCGCGGCCGTGGAGCGCGGAGACGGGGTACGGCTCGCCGAAGCCCAGGCCCCACAGGACTGCGGAGTCGGCTTCCTGGGCGAAGTCGTCCACCTTGTTGGCCACGAGGATGACCGGCTTCTTGCTCCGGCGGAGCATCTTCACGACAGCCTCGTCGGTGGCGGTTGCCCCGACGGCCGAGTCGACGACGAACAGCACGGCGTCCGCCAGCTCCACGGCCATTTCGGCCTGTTCCGCCACCCGGGCGTGGATGCCGCGGGCATCGTGTTCCCAGCCGCCGGTATCCACCAGGGTGAAGTTCCGGCCGTTCCAGTTCGCCGAGTACATGACTCGGTCGCGGGTCACGCCGGGGGTGTCCTCCACGACGGCTTCCCGGCGGCCGAGGATGCGGTTCACAAGGGTGGACTTGCCGACGTTCGGGCGGCCGATGATGGCGAGCACGGGGTCCAGCTTGAGCGGGCTCTCGAGCTCGTCCTCGTCATGCAGGCCGCTGAGGAGCGCGGCGTCTTCCTCGTCGAGTTCATAGTCGTCCAGACCGGCGCGGAGGGAAGCGGCGCGGAGCTCCGCCTCGTCGTCGTCCATGGCCGCCAGATGTTCCGCCACCTGGTCGGTGCCGGTGGGCGTGTATTCGTCTTCGCCGGCGCCGGAGTGGCCGGAAGTTTGAGTCGTATCGCTCATTGCACTTTCCTTAATGGTGGTCTGCCGGCTGTCCGGCTACTGCGGTGGAACGTTGGTGCGGATGATCCGCTGAGGGCAATGACAGCCCGCTGAGCCGGACGGTGTTCCGGACGTGCGCGGCCAGGGTGTCGCGGATTTCCGTGGCCGCCCTGTCCATTGAAGCACGCCCCGTTTCACCCGGATTCCGGCGGAGTGAAAGGGGTTGGCCAAAGCTGACGTGCAGCCGGCGGCCGGGTTTGGGGATGCTGTCCAGGTGTTCGCCGCCCTGCCGTGTGCCCAGGATGGCCACCGGCACCACGACGGCATCGGAGTTCAGGGCGAGCCATGCCACCCCGTTGCTGATGCCCGTTGCGGTGCCGCTCCCGCGGGTTCCCTCGGGCAAAATCCCGATGCAGCGGCCGGCGTCGAGCAGGTCCTTGCTGAGCTGCAGGACCGATCGGTCCCCTGCCCTGTCAACCGGAAGCTGGCCCGACGCCCTCAGGATGCGGCCGAGGAAGCCCTTGAACATCTCCTTTTTTACGAGGATGTGCATGGGCCGGGGCGAGGCGCCGAACATGACGGGCCCGTCGAGGAAGCTGATGTGGTTTCCTGCGAAAATCACCGGGCCAGCGGGCGGAACGTTGGAGCGGCCGGTGACGGAGGTGCGGTAGACATTGTTGTTCAGGAACCGGCCGACGGGCCGGCTCCACCCCATGGTCCACGCACCCGGGAGAGCGGTCCCCGGAACCCGGGGGCTCGGAACTCCGGTTCCCGGCGTCCGGGCGACCGGTGTCCTGGCGGTATCACTCATGGTTGATGACCTTGGTGACGATGCGCAGCGCGGCTGCCACGGTTTCCTCGAAATCCAGCTCGGAGGAATCCAGTGTCACCACGCCGTCCGCCGCCTGGGTGAAGTTGACCACGGTGGAGTCCTTCGCGTCCCGCTGCGTCACCTGGGCAGCCAGCTGCTCGGCGCTCTGCGTTCCGCCGAGCTGGATGCCGCGGCGGCGGAGCCGCGCCTCCTCGCTGGCCGTCAGGAGCATGCGGACCTGGGCAGCCGGGGCGACGACGGTGGTGATGTCACGGCCCTCCACCACCATGCGGCGGTTGTGCTTTTCGATCAGCGCACGCTGGCGGCGGATGAGTTCGGTCCGGGCACCGAGCGTGGTGGCGACGGCACTGACGGCCGAGGAGATGGCCGGTTCCCTGATGGCGTCGGTAACGTCTGTGCCATCGACCCGCACAAACTCGGTGTGCGGACTGGTGCTGATGTCCAGCGGCAGTTCTTCGGCAGCCAGCTCGACGGCGGAGGCGTCAGCGAGGTCCGTTCCGCGGTCGAGGCAGTACCAGGTGAGGGCCCGGTACATGGCGCCGGTGTCCAGGTAGGCAAGGCTGAGGCGGCGGGCCACTTCCTTGCTGACGCTGGACTTTCCGGAGCCGGACGGCCCGTCAATGGCCACCACGAGCGGGCGGCCCAGCCGGAGGGCAGGCAAAGTTTCGGTCAGTTCCTGTGTCATTACTGCAGTACCCGCCATCCACGGTCGCTTAGTGCTTCTACGAGGAGGTCATGCGCGCTCGGCAGCACGGAGATCTCCACCATGCCCACATTCTGTCCTGAGGAGTGGTCCAGGCGGAGATCCTCGAGGTTGACCCCAATCTCGCCGATCTCGGTCAGCAGCCTGGCGATCTGGCCGGGCCTGTCGTCCACGAGCACGGTGAGCCAGGAATATGCCTGCGGCGGTCCGCCGTGCTTGCCCGGGATCCGGGCCTGCCCGGCGTTGCCTTCGCTCATCAGCTGCGCCAGGTCAAGGCGGGCACCGGCGGCCGCGGGGTCTTCCAGGGTTCCGATCAGCCGGTTGAGGTCATCACGCACACCGTAAAGGATCTCCACCACCTTGCCGGCATTCGCACCCAGGATCTGGACCCACAAAGTGGGGTCGCTGGCGGCGATGCGGGTGGTGTCGCGCAGCCCGTTCCCCGCGAGGGAGAGGGCGTGCATCGGGGTGTCCTGCAGCCGGGTCGCCAGAAGCGAGGACATCACCTGCGGCAGGTGGGAGACCAGGGCCACGGCCCCGTCATGTTCCTCGGCCGTGAACTGCGAAACGAGGGCACCGAGGTCGGTGGCCAGCGCCCGCGCAGCCTGGACGGCTCCGGCGGAGGACTCCTCGGTGGGGCACACGACCCACGGCATGGAAGTGAAGAGCTCGCCCCGGGCCGCAACCGGGCCGGACTTCTCGCGCCCGGCCATGGGGTGGGTGCCCACGTAACGGCTGAGGTCCGCACCACGGTTGCGCAGGTCCTGCAGGATCGCAGCCTTGACGCTGGCAATGTCGACGACGGTGGCGTCCGGGTAGTCTGTCAGCGCCCCTTCCACAACATCTGCCGTCACGTCCGGCGGCGATGCGACCACAACCAGTTCAGGACTTTCGTCCCCCATGGCCGCCAGCGGAAGCCCGGCGCCGATGTCGACGGCGACTGCCTGGTTGGTGGGCGACGGATCCGACAGGTACACGGCAACGCCGCGGCCGCGCAGGCCGAGGCCGATGCTGGTGCCGAGCAGGCCGGTGCCAATAACGACGACCGGCCCGTTCAGGTGTCCGCGGCCGTGCGTACGGAAAGCCGACATCCCTTACAGCCCCACGGATGCCAGCAGGTGGCCGACTTCCTGCTTGCCGAGATTGCGGATGCTTCCCTGGCGCTGGTCGCCCAGGCCGATCGGACCGACCTTGACGCGCACCAGGCGCAGCACCGGGAAACCGACGGCGTCGAACAGTCGCCGGACGATGCGGTTCTTGCCGGAGTGCAGCACGACCTCGATCAGCACGTGGCCCGGGGTCGAGTCCACCAGACGGAAGGAGTCGACGGACGCGAAGCCGTCCTCGAGTTCGATGCCATCCTTGAGCTGCGAACCGATGCCTTGGGGGAACGGTCCGCGGACCTGGACGAGGTACGTCTTTGGCACCTCGTAGGACGGGTGGGTCAGCCGGTTGGCCAGCTCGCCGTCGTTGGTCAGCAGCAGCAGCCCTTCGGTGGCAACGTCAAGGCGCCCCACGTGGAAGAGCCGCTCACCCTGGTTGTTGCGGATGTAGTCGCTGATGCACGGCCGGCCCTCGGGGTCCTCCATGGTGGACACCACGCCCTTGGGCTTGTTGAACACCATGTAGACCAGCGTGTCATCGAGCTGGATGCGCAGGCCATCCACGTGGATGACGGCGGTCTTGGGGTCGACGCGGACGCCGAGCTCGGTGACGATCTTGCCGTCAACCTCCACGCGGCCCTCGGCAATCATCTCTTCGCAGACGCGGCGCGAAGCGACGCCGGCGGAAGCCATGACCTTCTGCAGGCGGACGCCGTCGGCGTCGTGGACTTCGGACTGCGGCACCTCGGCGCGGGGACCGCGCGTACGGGAGGGCCGGCGTACCGGTCCCAGGTTCTGGCCAAAGCGTTCGCTGCCGAAGGCGCGCGAACCCGCAGCCTTGGGAGCGCCCGACTTGGGCTTCAGCGCGCCCGGGGTCCCGGGGGCCCTGTTGGCCCCGGGCTTCCGGGAAGCGGCGGCATTGCGCGCGCCGGCCTTGGGTGCACCTGTCCTGGGTGCGGGAGCCTTGGCGCCCGGCTTCCAGTCGCCCGCGGGCCGGCGGCCGGCAGGTGCCTCGTCGGGATCGACGAAGCGCTCCTCGCGGGGCTTGGCCTTGTAGGTGCGGTCGCCGAACGGACGGTCGCCGCCCTTGGGGAAGTCGCGCTTCCCGGCGCCTGCGCCGCGGCCCTGTACTGCCCCGCGGCCTTGTGCTGCGCCGCGCGTGGCGTTGCGCTCTGGACCTTTACGTCCGGAGCTGTTACGTGGTGAACCCTGGCGTCCCGCCTGTGTCATGACCCGTCCTCTGTGATTTTGACCGTCAAAGGTTGTCCAAAGACAACACTAGCCAGCCGTGCAGAATAAATCTGCCCTGGTAAAAACTGCGTCGCAGGCGTGCCGCCTACATTCTTCCGGCGTCGTAGAACTCTTCAATTCCTTCAAGCCCCGGAAGGTGCGGTGAAAGCTGAGGCAACTCAGCCACCGAGCCGATTCCCATGCGTTCAAGGAAATACGACGTCGTGCGGTACAGGACAGCGCCAGACTCCGGATCCGTTCCGGCGTCCTCGATCAGTCCCCGCTGGGTCAGCGTCCGCACAACAGAGTCAACATTGACTCCACGAATTGCGGACACCCTTGCCCGGGATACCGGCTGCCGGTACGCGATGACGGCGAGCGTCTCAAGCGCCGCCTGGGTCAGCCTGGCTGTCTGCCCCTCCAGGACGAATGCACCGACAACGTCAGCGAATTCAGCCCGCGAGTAGATGCGCCAGCCGCCGGCGACGTTCCGCAATTCAAAGCCCCGGGGGCTGGAAGCGACATCAGGTTTAGGTCCATTACTGCCATTTTCCATATCCGGGGCTTTAACAGTATAGCCGTCATAGTCGCGCTGCAGGTCCAGCAGCAGCGCCTCGACGGTGGCCACCGTCAGGTTCAGTCCGGCGGCCAGGTCGGCGGCAGAGGTGGGCTCGTCCAGAACCATCAGCACCGCCTCAAGCGCGGCGCGTTCCCGGCCCTCAAATGGATCCGTCATTGCTGGTCCTCGTATTCCTCGCTCAGGTGCTCCGCGGTCCAGCCGGTGCCGGCCGCAGTCCACCGCACTGTCAGGTCCCCCAGCGGCGCCAGCTGGTCGAAGGCCACCACCTGGTCCCTGAACAGCTCCAGCAATGCCAGGAAGCGGGCCACCACAACAAGCGTGGATTCGGCGTCGGCTATCAGGGCCCGGAAGGTCAGGGGTCTGCCGTCCTGCAGCCTCAGCCCAATCAGCTCGGCCTGCTCGCGGACGCTCACCGCGCTCCCGTGCAGGTGGGCCACTCCCACCTCCGTCGGCGCCGGGTCCTTGGGCTTCAGTGCCGCCTCAGCCAACGCCGCGAACTGTGCGGGGCTGTGCTTCCAGACCAGTTCCGGCAGCATGGCCGCGAAGTGTTCCTCGAGGGCGACCTGCCGCGGATAGCGCCGGGCTTCGAGTTCCAGTGTGGCGTCCATCAGCGCGGCGACCTGCTTGAAGGCCTTGTACTGCAGCAGCCGGGCAAAGAGAAGGTCACGTGCCTCGAGGAGGGCGATGTCGTCGTCGTCCTCCACCTCGCCTGCGGGCAGCAGGCGAGCTGCCTTCAGGTCCAGCAGCGTGGCTGCGATGACGAGGAACTCGCTGGCTTCGTCAAGCGCCCACTCCTCCCCCAGCTCCTGCAGGTTACGGATGTACCGGATGAACTCGTCGGTGACCGTGGCAAGGGCCACCTCGGTGATGTCCAGCTGGTGTTTGGTGATCAGACCCAGCAGGAGGTCGAAGGGTCCGCTGAAGTTGGCCAGGCGTACTTCGAAGCCGGACCGCCTGGCCTCGGCGGGGGGCGCTGCCGGCTCTGCGGTCATTTTCGGGCTAGGGCGCGCCGCCGCGCGAAATCAGTTCCTTGGCCAGGCGGCGGTAGGCGTCGGCACCGACGTGGTTTCCGGCGTAGCTCGTGATGGGCTCGGCGGCCACGGTCGCATCGGCGAACTTGATGGAGCGCTTGATGACGGTTTCGAAGACCTTGTCCCCGAAGGCTTCCACCAGGCGGCTGATGACCTCGCGGCTGTGCAGCGTCCGGGCGTCGTACATCGTGGCCAGCACGCCGTCTACCTGCAGCCGCGGGTTGAGGCGGTCCTGGACCTTGTCGATGGTTTCGACCAGCAGGGCCACCGCGCGCAGGGCAAAGAACTCGCAGATAAGCGGGATGATCACGCCGTGGGCCGCGGTGAGGGCGTTGACGGTGAGCAGGCCGAGGGAAGGCTGGCAGTCGATGAGCACGACGTCGTACTCGTCCTCCACCTTCTTCAGCGCACGGTCGAGGACCTGTTCGCGGGCCACCTCGTTGACGAGCTGGACTTCCGCCGCAGAGAGGTCGATGTTGGCGGGCAGCAGGTCCACGTTCTCCACGCCGGTCTGGTGGATGGCTTCGCGGATGTCGATCTTGCGGTCCATCAGGACGTTGTAGACGGTCAGATCGAGTTCGTGGGGGTTGACGCCGAGCCCGGCGGACAGTGCGCCCTGCGGGTCGAAGTCCACTAAAAGCACGCGGCGGCCGTATTCGGCCAGTGCTGCGGCGAGGTTGATGGTGGAGGTGGTCTTACCCACCCCGCCCTTCTGGTTAACCATGGCTATAACGCGGGCCGGTCCATGGGAGGACAGCGGCGCGGGCTCCGGAAAATCGCGGTGGGGGCGGCCTGTGGGACCCATGACGGCGTCTTCCAGGTCGAGTTCCGTGCCTTCCAGAGTTGCTGAACCCTGTTCGCTGCTCACGTATCAATCCACACTTTCGATGACGGTGATTTTCTGCCGCTGTCTGCCAGCGCCCCTGCTACTTCCATCCCAAGGCTACAGCGCCCGACACGGCAATCCATGGACCTTGACTTTTGATGGCGGTTGAGCCTTTACCTTGTACCTGAGGTCGAAGGTTGGTGTTGGGGCGGCAAGAAAACCGCCCGCACAGGCGGGGCCTGTGCGGGCGGTAATGGCTGTACTGACGTCGGGCCTTAGGCTCTGGCCTCCACGGCGGGTTCAGGCGTTGCCAGCCTGCCGTGCTGGTGCGCCTCCATTGTCCGCTCGTCGAATGGAGCCTCGCCGGAGAGCACCCGGTTGACCTGTTCGCCGTCGACCTCCTTGACCCAGGTGCCGACCAGCAGGGTGGCGACGGCGTTGCCGGTGAAGTTGGTCAGTGCACGGGCCTCCGACATGAAGCGGTCGATGCCCACGATCATGCCCACGCCGCCCAGCAGCGCCGGCTGGTGGGCCTGCAGGCCGGCGGCCAGTGTGGCCAGTCCGGCGCCGGTAACGCCGGCCGCGCCCTTGGAGGCGATGATCATGAAGACCAGCAGGGAGATCTGCGCGCCCAGGTCCAGCGGTGTTCCCATGGCGTTGGCTACGAAGAGTGACGCCATGGTCAGGTAGATGGCCGTGCCGTCCAGGTTGAAGGAGTAGCCGGTGGGGACCGTCACGCCGACAACCGGCTTGGAAACGCCCAGGTGCTCCATCTTGGCGATGAGGCGCGGCAGTGCGGCTTCCGAGGACGACGTCGAGAAGATCAGCAGATATTCACGGGCCAGGTACCTCATGAGCTTGAAGATGTTCACGCCCGTGACCACCTGCAGCAGGCCGCCGAGAATAACGACGATGAACAGCGCACACGTGATGTAGAACGCGATCATCAGGGTGAACATGCTGATGATGGCCTGGAAGCCGGTGGCGCCGACTACCGCGGCGATGGCGCCGAAGGCACCCACGGGGGCAAGCCACATGATCATGATCAGGATGCGGAACACCAGGGCCTGGCCGTAGCCGATCGCCTTCAGGATCGGCGCGCCCTGCGGGCCCATCTTCTGGAGCGCGAAGCCGACGAGGATGGCGGCGAGCAGGGTGGGAAGCACCGGAATGTCCCCGGGAATAATGCCCAGCAGGAAGTCGACGGTGCTGTCCGTGGCGGCCTTCTTGTTGGGGTCGTACGGTGCGAGCTCCAGCCCTTCACCCGGGTGGATGATGTTGCCGACGACGAGGCCGATTGCCAGTGCGAACGTGGACATCACGATGAAGTAGCCAAGTGCCAGCCCGCCGACCTTGCCGACGGTGGCGGCCTTGGCGATGGAGCCGATGCCCAGCACGATGGTGCAGAAGATAACGGGGCCGATCATCATCTTGATCAGCTTGATGAAGCCGTCACCGAGGGGCTTAAGTGATTTTCCGACCTCGGGGAACAGCAGTCCCACCAGGGCTCCGAGAATGACCGCGGCGATAACCGCCATGTACAGGTAATGGGACTTGTCGAGACCCTTACGCCCGGCTTTAGCCGGCGTTGCCGACTCTCCTCGTTGAGAAGCCATCTTGTTTCTCCTTATGGATAATCTGGAAGACGCTTCGGCACAATCTCTGGGCTCCGCGCGTCGGTCCTTTGTGATTTCCATCATTCGCCACAGAGTGACTTGGCTCACCGTTGCGTTCATATTGGTCATGGGAGGTGTTGATGATCCACCGCTGGAGCATCGCGAGGCGGCTGTTCGTTGCGAACCTGCTGTTCATGCTGGCCCTCACGGCCATTGTCGGGACAGCTGTCTTTGTGGACGCCCGGGACCGTGCCTACGAGGAGGCCGGCCGCCGGATGGGCGCCCTGGCGACGTCCATCGCCGATAACCCGCTGGTCCTGCAGGCCGCCGGCACCGGGAATCCGTCGGCGCAGCTGCAGCCCTACGCGCTGAAGGTCATGGCCGACTCGGGTGCAGACTTCATCACCATCATGGCGCCGGACCGGACGCGGTGGACCCACCCGCTGAACCAGGAGCTAGGCCGCCCCTACATCGGGTCGATCGAGCAGGCACTGCAGGGCCGCGTGTTCACCGAGATCACGGCCGGAACGCTGGGGCCGTCGGTGCGCACGATCGCCCCGGTGAAGGATGCCCGCGGCGGGGTCCGCGCGCTGGTGGCGGCCGGCGTGACCGTCAATACCGTGGACGTGGCCGTGTCCGGCAGGCTGCCGGCGCTGCTGGCTGTATCCGGATCCCTGCTGGCAGGCGGGTCGCTCGCGTCATGGTTTCTTGGCCGCTACCTGCGGCGGGTGACCAGGGGGTGGGGTCCGGAGCAGCTGGCCCAGCTCTTCGCCTACTACGAATCAGTGCTCCATTCGGTCCGGGAAGGTGTTGTGCTGATTGACCCGGCCGGAAGGGTGGTGATCTACAACGACCAGGCGGCGGAACTGCTGGGCCTGGAACCGCGGGAAGCGGAGGACGACCATGCCGCGACCCCCCTGCTCGCCGACCTGCCCCTGGCGCCCAGTCTGAAGGAGCTTTTTGAATCGGGGCGCACGGCCCACGACGAAATCCACCTCACCCATAACGGCGTGCTGGTGGTCAACCAGCGCCCGGCGGTGGGACCAGGATCCTCCACCGAACGGCCGCGGGGACCGTTGTTCGGCACCGTTGCCACCATCCGCGACCGCACGGAGATCGAATCCCTGGGCACGGAGCTGGAGAGCATGCGGACACTTTCCGATGCCCTCCGTGCGCAGACCCACGAGCACGCCAACCGGCTGCACACCTTGGTCTCCCTGATGGAGCTCGGCCGGACCGAGGAGGCCCTGGACTTTGCCACGAAGGACCTGGAGCTGAGCCAGCAGCTGACGGACGACGTGATCGGTTCGGTGCAGGAGCCGGTGCTGAGCGCCCTGGTGATGGGCAAGGCGGCGGAAGCGCACGAGCGCGGCGTGGAGCTGGTGGTCGGGGCATCCGGGCCGGCCCTCAGCGGAGAGCTGGCCGTCCAGGACCTCGTCACGGTCCTGGGCAACCTGCTGGACAATGCCATCGACGCCGCCGCCGACGCGCCGGCCCCCAGGCGGGTGGAACTGCTGGTGGACACAGCAAGCGGCGGCCTGAACATCACAGTCCAGGACTCGGGCAAGGGCATTGATCCAACAGCAGTCGACGACGTGTTCCGCTACGGGTACAGCACCAAGGCGGCCGGGCCTTTCGGACGTGGCCTTGGCCTTGCACTGGTGAAACAGGCCGTCCAGCGCCTGGCCGGTACCATGACCATCAGCAACTCCAGCGCCGGCGGGGCGCGCTTCGACATCGCACTCCCCGCCGCTGTCGCTGCCAATGTACTGCCCTCGGACACCATCCCGGCAAGCACATCGCCGTCAAGCACAGCCCCGTCCAACACGGCCACACCGAGTCTCCCGGAGGAGCACACGTGACAGACATCCGAGTCCTCGTCGTCGAGGACGAGCCCGTCGCAGCTGCGGCACACGCCGCCTACGTGGGCAGGGTGGACGGCTTCGCGCTGGCGGGAACGGCTCCGGACGGGCAGTCGGCGCTCCGCATGCTCACCGAGTTCTCCGCGGCCGGCAGCCCGGTGGAGCTGGTTCTGCTGGACATGAACCTGCCGGACCTGCACGGCCTCGACATCGCCCGACGGATGCGCTCCGCCGGGCACTTCGCCGACATCATCGCAATCACAGCCGTTCGGGAACTGGCCATTGTCCGCAGCGCCGTCTCCATCGGCGTCGTGCAGTACCTCATCAAGCCGTTCACGTACGCGACGTTCGCGGACAAACTGGAGAGTTATCGGCAGTTCCGCGAGCAGCTTGCGGGACCGGCGGCGGGATCAGCGAAAGCAGCGGCGTCGCAGAGCGACGTGGACCAGGCGTTTGCCAGCCTGCGGGCGCCGTCGGAGCTTCCGCTGCCGAAGGGCCTGGCCCCATCAACGCTCGACGCCGTCCGCGACTTTATCAAGGAACAGCCCGGTGCCGTCTCGGCCACCGAAGTCATGACGGCCCTGGGAATGTCGAGGGTAACCGCCCGCCGCTACCTTGAGTACCTTGCCGACGCTGGAACCGTCTCCCGCACGGCACGGTACGGCGCACCGGGCCGCCCCGAGAACGAATACCGCTGGTCCCGCACCTGATCACCAGCAGGCACTCTGATGCTGTGCACTGATCATCCCCTGGGGCCTGTTCGGGACAGCCATTTAGAGGCCGGCCCGCTTTAGGACAGCCGTGCAGAGGGCGAGCCCGTCAGGCATTCTGACGTTTACACAGGCATGTAGCGCGGACCCCGAAATGGAGAGCAAGCTCCGGAACGAAGAGCAGGTTCCGGAACGGAGACTTGGCCTCAGGCAGCCGTGGGTGAGGACCAGTAGGGCCACGGATCCAAAGGCAGCGGCGGATCCAGGTCGTCGGGCCTGTCCGGCGGCTCCAGCCAGTCCGGCGGCTCCGGCCAGTCCTGAGCAGGTGCTGATCCGGTCGAGTCTCGGCCGCGTGGTGGCTCCGGCCAGTCTTGGCCGGGTGGCAGCTCCTGCCAATCTTGGCCGGGCGGTGGTTCTGGCCAGGTTGGTGGTTCCCAGTCCTGGTATTCGGCCGGGTAGGACCGGCCCGACGGTGAGATCCAGCCCGGTGGGGCGTCCCGGGTGGCGCCGACCGGCTGCCACGCTGTCGAGTGTTTCAGCCTGTGGTGTTTCGGGCAGGGCTGGCCGAGGTTGGTGACGCCGGTGCCGCCGCCGTCGGCCCAGGCGAGGATGTGGTCGGCGTCGTTGTCCAGGGAGTGGTTATTGCAGTTGGGAAATGTGCATTTGGCGTCGCGGAGCCGCAGCCATTGGCGCATCGGTTTGGTCAGCCGGTAGCTGGTGCGCCCGATCTCCAAGGGTGCACCGTCACGCGGGTCGGTGAGGACCCGGAGGAATGAGGTTGCGCCGTCGGCGACGAGCCGGCGGGCCATGGATGGCGGGATCGGCCCGTGCCCGTCGAGTGTGGCCGGTTCCCCGGACAGGCCGAGCAGCGAAAACACCGGAACCGTGACCAGGACCTGCGCCGTCGGGGACGGCACATCACCGACCAAAACGGAACCAGCCGATACCGACCCTGCAGACCCGGCCGACTCGGATCCACTGGACGGGGAAGCCGCGGACGCGAAATCTGCGGAAAGTGATCCACCTGCCGACACAGACCCTGCAGGACCGGCCAGCTCCGACCCTATGCGCCGGTCCCCTTGAGCAGTGCCGCCCACTCCCGGTGCTGCGCCGAGCAGCCATGCAGCGGCAGCATCGACCCGGCGCTGGGTCAGGGTGCGGGTTTCGGCCGGGCCCTGCATGGCACGGGCGGCGGTGGTGGTGCGGTTCCAGATCCCGGCCGCCTGGTCCGCGGGCAGATACGCCGAGAGCCAGGCCATGCCGTCCCGGTCCGGGGCATACTCCAGCCGCCGGTCCTGCACACACCTGTGGTGGCGCTTTTCGATGCTGACCGGATGATGCCGTTCCCGCCAATACCGCGCCTTCGCCCGGAACCTCGCCGGCGTCAGCTCCCCCGCCGGGCAACCCCGCGCATACCCCGGCGCGTCCGGGTCCAAAAAATGCGCCTCAAACGCCGCCGCCGCTTCCGGGCCCAGCCCCTCGGTCTCGTCGCACATGATCCGCCCGTGCTGCCACGACAGCGTCCCTGCCCCGAGCGCGGCCAGCGTCAACGGCAGATCCCGGGTGAGTTTGGCGGATTCGACCAGCAACCATCCCGCCGACCCTTCGCTGACGGTCAGCGCACACGCCACCTCAGCGGTCACCGACATCTGCCGGACGGTGCGGTCCTGCGCGGACGCGCCCGGTGGAGTCATGGCCTCCTCCGCCGCGGCGAACCCGGCGGCGAGGTGCACCTTCACCGCCGCCAGCCGTGCCTCCATCGCAGCCACACCGGCCAGACCCTCCAGGCACGCATCCGCCAGATCCCCCAAAGGATCCACCGCACCAGGCAGCGGACCCGGACCAGCCACCCGCTCCAGCCCAGCCACCCGGTCCAGCCCAGCAGCCAGCGAAAGAGCAGAGGCACCGATGGCCTCCAACGTCTCGGCAACTACTGCGTTATCCATACCCACAGCATGACAGGGGGCTACGACAATATAAGGGCGGAAAGCACACCCACTGCGGACCGGACCAAAAAACTTCTTGAAGGAAAACCGGGTAGCAGATCAGGGCCTTCCCAACGCTCAGAACGCCCTGATCTGCAACCTAGAGGACACAGGCTGACGCGGAGGTTTGTATACATGGCAGATCATCACGCTAAGGAAAAGCGCCGAACATCTAGGCAAACTTCGACTGTGTGTATACACTCAAGGTAATTCAAGCCACGGGAAAGGAGGCGGCATGCGTGCCAGCGACAGGGCCTATGCTGCATTACGCGATGACATCATCGAGTGGCGGCTCCTGCCCGGCACTGTACTCGCCGAAGTGGAGCAGTCCGCCCGCCTCGGTGTCTCAAGGACCCCCCTGCGCGAGGCCCTGAGCCGCCTGACGGCAGAGGGGTTGACGGCGGCGGGCGGCCGCGGCGTCGTGGTCACCGATATCTCCCTGGACGACATCGACGAGCTGTTTGAGCTCCGCGAAACCCTCGAGGGGAAGGCTGCCGCGCTGGCAGCCCAGCGCGGCGATGCCGCCGTCTTCCGGAAGCTGCAGGAAGAACTGCTGGACGCGCCAGCGCTTCTGAACTCCCCTGACCCTGTACGGCACGACTACTACGAGCTCGTCGGCCGCCTGGATGCCGCCATTGACGCGGCGATCTCCAACTCCTACCTGGCGCAGGCCATGCGAAGCCTGCGCGTCCACCTGGTCCGGGTCCGCAGGCTGGCCGCTGACGATCAGGCCCGGCTCACGGCCGCCGCAGCGGAACATGCTGCAATCGCCGAAGCGATAGCGGCCGGCAACCCCCGGCTGGCCGAAGCGGCCACCACCGTCCACCTGCACCGCAGCCTTTCCCACGTTAAAGCCGTCCACACATCCGCCCAGAAGGAGTCACATGGTTAAGGAACACCACGTCCGCGTCTATAAGAGCGAGGAAAACCTCCCGCGCGAACAGCAGCTCGCCCATAAGATCGCCGTGGTCGCCGCAGACCCGGTGGAGGTAACGCCCGACGTCACGGACATGGTCATCAACCGCATCATCGACAACGCCTCCGTGGCGATCGCGTCGCTGAACCGGGCCCCGATCGTCGCGGCCCGGGCACAGGCCCTCACGCATGGCCCGTCCAGCGGCGGCAAGGGGGCCAAGGTCTTCGGCATCGGCGAGCGGGTCTCCCCGGAGTGGGCGGCATGGGCCAACGGTGTGGCGGTCCGTGAACTGGATTACCACGACACCTTCCTGGCCGCGGACTACTCGCACCCCGGAGACAACATTCCCCCGATCCTCGCCGTCGCCCAGCACGTCGGTTCCAGCGGCAGGGACCTGATCCGCGGCATCGCCACCGGCTACGAAATCCAGGTAAACCTGGTGAAGGCGATCTGCCTGCACAAGCACAAGATCGACCACGTCGCCCACCTTGGCCCCTCCGCGGCCGCCGGCATCGGCACACTCCTTGGCCTCGATGTCGAAACGATCTTCCAGTCCGTCGGACAGGCCCTGCACACGACCACCGCCACCCGGCAGTCCCGCAAGGGCGAGATCTCCACCTGGAAGGCGCACGCGCCGGCGTTTGCCGGGAAGATGGCGGTCGAGGCGGTGGACAGGTCCATGCGCGGCCAGACCTCCCCCGTTCCCATCTATGAAGGCGAGGACGGCGTGATCGCCTGGCTGCTGGACGGCCCGGACGCCTCCTACATGGTTCCGCTCCCCACGCCCGGTGAGGCCAAGCGCGCCATCCTGGACACTTACACCAAGGAACACTCCGCCGAATACCAGGCCCAGGCCTGGATCGACCTCGCCCGCAAGCTGAACCGGGAGCACCCGGAGGCGACCGATCCGGCGAACGTGAAGTCCGTCCTGATCAAGACCAGCCACCACACCCACTACGTGATCGGCTCGGGCGCCAACGACCCGCAGAAATATGATCCGACGGCCAGCCGGGAGACCCTGGACCACTCCATCCCCTACATCTTCACCGTCGCGCTGCAGGACGGGGCCTGGCACCACGTGGACTCCTACTCCCCCGACCGCGCAGCAAGGCCCGACACGGTGAAGCTGTGGCAGAAGGTCTCCACGGTGGAGGACCCGGAATGGACCCGCCGCTACCACTCCCTGGACATCTCCGAGAAGGCCTTCGGCGGGTCCGTGGAAATCACCCTCACCGACGGCACCGTCATCCGGGACGAGATCGCCGTCGCCGACGCCCACCCCCTCGGCGCCCGCCCGTTCACCCGCGAGCAGTACGTCAACAAGTTCCGCACCCTGGCCGCCGGGCTGGTAACGGAGGATGAAATCGAAAGGTTCCTTGCCGCCGTCGAACGCCTCCCCGAACTGGCCGCAGGCGAGCTGGACCAGCTGAACATCACCGCGGCGTCGGGCGTCATCGATTTCAGCGCCGCGCCCAAGGGGCTGTTCTAGATGCTGTACTCCACCGCAACCCCGGAACACAAACGCCTCAAGCTGCGGGAGATCCTGGCCTCCGGCACCATCCAGCAGTTCCCCGGGGCGTTCAACCCGCTCTCCGCCCGGCTGATCGAGGAGAAGGGCTTCGCCGGGGTCTACATCTCCGGCGCCGTCCTGGCCAATGACCTTGGCCTGCCGGACATCGGCCTGACCACCCTCACCGAGGTGGCCACAAGGGCCGGACAGATCGCCCGGATGACCGGCCTGCCCTCCATCGTGGACGCCGACACAGGCTTCGGCGAACCCATGAACGTGGCCCGCAGCGTCCAGGAACTCGAAAACGCCGGGCTCGCCGGCTGCCACATCGAGGACCAGTTCAACCCCAAACGCTGCGGCCACCTCGACGGCAAAAACGTCGTGGACCTGGACACCGCCACCAAGCGGATCAGGGCCGCGGCCGACGCGAGGAGGGACCCGAACTTCCTCATCATGGCCCGCACCGACATCCGCGCGGTCGAAGGCCTCCAAGCAGCAAAAGACCGGGCAAAGGCCCTCGTCGAAGCCGGTGCCGATGCGATCTTCCCGGAAGCCATGGCCTCACTGGAGGAATTCCAGGCCATCCGGGACGCCGTGGACGTGCCGATCCTGGCCAACATGACCGAGTTCGGCAAGAGCGACCTCTTTACCGTCGACCAGCTGCAGAATGTGGGCGTGAACATGGTGATATATCCGGTGACCCTGCTCCGTAGTGCCATGGGGGCAGCGGAGCGTACGCTGGACTCAATTAAGGCCGACGGAACGCAGGAGGCACAGGTAGGAAGCATGCTGACGCGCGCGCGGCTGTACGACCTGGTGGATTACGAGGCCTACAACCGCTTTGACACCGGCGTCTTCAACTTCCGGATCCCCGGAACAGACTGACGCCCAAATCCCCGCAGGACCACCGGCCCTTCCGGCCGGTAACCGGACGCAAGGAACGAAGGAGTTCAGCATGGCTGAAGAAGAGATCAAGAAGGGCCTCGATGGCGTCGTGGTGGACTACACCGCAGTCTCGAAGGTCAATCCCGACACGAACTCACTGCTGTACCGCGGCTACCCCGTCCAGGAGCTCGCGGCACGGTGCAGCTTCGAAGAGGTCGCCTACCTTCTGTGGAACGGCGAGCTGCCTACCCAGGAGGAGCTGGCTGAGTTTACGGCCCGCGAGCGCGCCGGAAGGGCTCTGGATCCTGTGGTCAAGCAGGTGATTGATGCCCTGCCGACGACGGCGCACCCGATGGATGTCTGCCGCACCGCCGCATCGGTGATGGGCGCCCGCCACGAGCTCGCGGAGGATTCCTCCCGGGATGCCAACATGGCCAAGGCAACTGACCTGTTTGCTGCGATGCCGGCCGTGGTGGCATATGACCAGCGTCGCCGGCGCGGGCAGGAGCCTGTGGAGCCGAGGGATGACCTGGGCTACGCCGCCAACTTCCTCTGGATGACGTTCGGAGAGGAGGCCGTCGCGGAAGTGGTGGAGGCCTTCAACGTCTCCATGATTCTTTACGCGGAGCACTCCTTCAACGCCTCCACATTCGCCGGGCGTGTCATCATGTCCACGCTGTCCGACCTCCATTCGGCGGTGACCGGCGCGATCGGCGCACTCAAGGGACCACTGCACGGCGGAGCCAATGAAGCCGTCATGCACACCTTCGACGAGATCGGAATCAGGCCCGAGGAATCGCTCGAGGAAGCCGCCGACCGCGCCAAGGCCTGGATGGAGAACGCCCTGGCCCAAAAGAAGAAGGTCATGGGCTTCGGCCACCGGGTCTACAAGCACGGTGATTCCCGCGTGCCCACCATGAAGGCGGCCCTCGACAAGATGATCGCCCACTTCGGCCGGCCTGAACTGCTGGGTCTGTACAACGGGCTCGAATCGGCCATGGATGAGGCCAAGGGCATCAAGCCGAATCTCGACTACCCGGCCGGCCCCACGTACCACCTCATGGGCTTCGACACGAACATGTTCACGCCGCTCTTCGTCGCCAGCCGGATCACGGGCTGGACAGCCCACTTCATGGAGCAGCTGAACGCGAATTCGCTCATCCGCCCGCTGAGTGCTTACAACGGCCCGGACGAACGGCACGTGCCGTAGTCGGTCGCCTGTAACGCGTACGACGCCGGGCCGGCCACCTTTGTGGGGTGGCCGGCCCGGCGTCGTTTATCGCAGTGTCCTCTAATTCAGGGCTCAGGAGTTGATCTTCAGGCTTTGGATCATGGCCTTCAGTTTCCTGTACTCCGGAGTCTCCATGTACGCCCTGGCCTCGGCCATGGTTGCGAATGTCGGCTCTGCGGCGTCCTGCACTGCCCGGTCCGCGAAGGATAATATGCCCCGCGGCGTTCCCGTCACCACCGTGTACATCAGGCAGCTGTCCTGTGTTCCTCCGCTTGTTTTGTCCACCAGCCCCAACTGGTAGCTGAATCCCTTGCCCAGTGAGGTCTTGTCCATCACCCGGTAGGAGAACCGCACCCCGCGCTCCACCGTCCAAGCGGCACCGAGCGACGACGAGGCAGTGTCCAGTTCGGTGATTTCGTAGTTGCCGCTTGTGCACGCACCCCCAAGGCCGCCGGCGGCGCCGTGCTGGAAATCCGCTACCGTCTTTCCGGTCTCGTCGGTCACCCTAATTCCGGAGCCCGGGTAGTCAGGAGTTCCGACGGGGACATCCTTCGCGGCCCAGCCTTCGGGGAGAACGAAGCTGGCCTGCCCGTCCTGGCTGACAAACCGCTGGCTGACTGCCGATTTCGCCGGCTGCAGGGCCAGGGAAATTAGCATGCGTTTGACGTCCTGGTACTCCCGCGTCTTCATGTAAGCCTTGGCCTGGGCAACCGAGTCAAACGTGAGTGGAGCGTCCTGACCGTCGGACGTGAGCCACACGGTATCGCCAAACTGCGCGAACGGGACGTTGTCGGGGCCGAGGATGCCGTTATACAAACCGCACGTCGTGGGCTGCGGAGCCAAATCTCCATCAGCCAGGGCGAGGGACCCATAGACCTTGTCTCCCTGGATCACACGGAAGACAAAGGCCGACGGACCCTGAGGGTGTTCCCTGAGCTTGGCGGGTTTCTGCGGAATGTCGACAACCACGGAGTCGAGGGTCTGGTACGGCTTCGGCGCCGGGCACACCGGGCCACCCGTGACGTCGTAGACCAAGCCCAGCGTGGACATAGTCTTGCCGGCCGCATTCTTCACTTCGACGATGTTGTAGGCGCCGCCGTCGATGGTTTGCGGCATCTGGGACACGGTCCACCCCAGCGGGTGTTCGAAGGTAGCCTGGCCAGTGGCATCCGTGAAGGTGGTCCAGGTAACCGCGGCGGCGGTGGGCGTTGGAGTCGGCGTCGGCGTTGGCGTTGCTGTCGCCTTCCGCGTCGCGGCGGGCGTAGCCGTCGGACTTGGTGTGGCCGGCGAAGTGGATTCAGACGGCGACGGCACAACGGTGCCCGCGGGTTCAGGAGCCGATACCAGCGGACCAAGGTTCGTTGCCACCAGCACACCGGCGGTCACCGCTGCCGCAGCCAAGGCCAGCACCCCGGCAACGCGCGCCCGCCGCCGTTTCCGGTCCTCGAACCGCAGTACGTTCGCCGGCAGGCTGTCCGTGAACAGCGGGGCCTCGGTGGTAACCCGCCGAAGGGCCGCATCGGCGTCGGGCAGCGCGGCAGGATCATTGCGGAGCGGGTCTGACCCCGAAATCAGGTTCTTGATCGGATCCATCTCATGCACCCATCTTCTGTGTGACGGAGTTGTGTTTGCTCGCCCCCGGGGTCACCGGCATTTGCTTGCGGAAGGCGGCCCGGGCACGGTGCAGGCGGACCTTGGCAGCAGCTTCGCTGCACTGCAGAACGCCGGCGATCTCCGCCACGCTCAGCTCGTCCCAGTAGGCCAACTGCAGGATGTCGCGCTCACTCTCACGCAGCGCGGCCATCGCGTCGTGGACCAGGAGGTCCCCGGAGTCCGCGCCGGAGCGAAGCTCGGCCGACGAGCGGAGTTTTGCCTGCAGGGCCACGAGCCGGTCGCGGCTCCGGTACGCATTTCCGATGAGGTTCCGGGCCACTGTCAACAGCCAGGCGATATCCGGGTGCGGCGGGTCTTGCCATTTTTGCCAGGCGACGCGGAACACGTCCGCGGCGAGCTCTTCAGCGAGCTCGGGCGACTCCACCCGCCGCCGCACATATCTGTAAACCCGCGGATAGCTGTCCCTGTGAACGGCGACGAACGCCCGTTCGCGTTCCGAATCCACACATCCCCCAAACGTGAGAAGTTCTGTCCTGACCAGGCAGGCTAACCGTATAGTTTCCGGGAGGAAACGGGCGGTTACACGGCCCGGAAAGAATATTCGGCGGACGCCACTGTCTCGTTGTCCTCATTCAGGGTGATGACGGCGTCGACCACGTTCCCGGCCAGCGCCAGCGGCAGCCAGTGCTCCGCATCCTGCCACATGCGCTCCAGCGGAAGGGCAGAAACCAAAAACCACTCCGGGATGATCTCGGAACTCTCCACCGGTTCGCCGGCCCACAGGCGGGTGGTGAACAGGCGGGTGGACATGTCCCAGTCCGGCCGGGCGGGGAAAACGAACTCCACCTTTCCCGCATCGAACAGGTCCTCCTCACGGACCACGACGCCGGCCTCCTCCAGCACCTCCCGGCATGCCGCCTGGGCATCGGTTTCGCCGGCCTCCACGTGGCCGCCGAGTCCGACGATCTTGCCGGTTCCGAAGCCGGTCCTCTTCAGGCCCAGCAGCACCTCAAGCCCAACCTCCACGCGTTCCCGTAGCAGGAAGCAGAGGGTGACGGGCACGGAAGTCATGCAGACCAGCCTAGCGGTGCCTGCGCTGTCCGGAGGGCTATACGCGGGCCGGATTACCCCAAAGCCCGGAGATTATCCCAGCGCCCGAGGGTGCGCCGCCGCGTAAACTTCCCGCAGCGTGTCGGCGGTGACGAGGGTGTACACCTGCGTGGTGGTCACCGAGGCGTGCCCCAGCAGTTCCTGGACCACGCGGACGTCCGCGCCGCCTTCGAGCAGGTGGGTGGCGAAGGAGTGCCTGAGCGTGTGCGGGGAAACGTCCTTAGTGATGTTCGCCTTGTCCGCAGCGGCCTTCAGGATGGTCCAGGCGCTCTGCCGGCTGATACGCCCGCCCCTGGCGTTCAGGAACAGCGCAGGGGTGCCCGTGCCTTTCCCGGCAAGCAAGGGCCGCCCCCGGACCAGGTAGGCGTCCAGGGCGCGAGCCGCGAAGGAGCCCAGCGGCACGAGGCGCTCCTTGGAGCCCTTGCCGAACAGCCGCACGATGGCCGGCCCGGATTCAGCGGCCTGTACAGAGAGGTCGTCGACGTCCAAGCCCACGGCTTCACTGATCCGGGCACCGGTGGAGTACAGGAATTCCAGCAGCGCCCGGTCCCGGAGGCCGGTTGCGGTGTCAGTACCGGCGGCTTCCAGGATCCGCGTGACTTCCTCCACGGTGATGGCCTTGGGGAGCCGTTTGCCCGGCATCGGCGGGTGGACATCGCTGGCGGGGTCCGCCGTCGTCGTTCCTTCCAGCGCCCAAAAGCGGTGCAGACCGCGGACGGCCACAACGGTTCGCGCCGCGGACCGTACCCCCAGCGGGGTGCCGCCATCGGCGCCGTCAGACAGTGCCTGCGCAAAGCCGGTCACGTGGTGGCGGGTAATGTCAGCCGGGCTGCTGAGGCCCTGCCCGGCGAGGTAGGCCGAGTATCGCGTGAGGTCGCGGCGGTAGGCGGACAGTGTGTTTGCTGCAAGGCCCCGTTCGACGCCCATGTGCTGGAGGTAGTCGGTCACGCCGCGGTCAATCGCGGTGCGCGGCCGTTCCGGCGGCGCCGTTTCCGCGCCATCTGCCGGCTGGGGTGCCGACGTGGCCTCGGATTCCTCCGGTGCCGCCGTGTCCGCGGACATCAGCGCTGGCTGGGGTGTGCCGGCCAGGGGGCATCGCCCGGCCGTAGTCCGCTGAAGCCGTCCGCTTTCGCGGCGGCGGCAGCAAGGATTCCGACGACGGCCGACGGGTTGTGCAGGCTTCCGTCCAGCACTGCGGCAACGGCGTCCACCAAGGGGATCCAGTGCAGCTCGATTTCCGCCTCTTCGTCCGTGCGGACATGCAGCTCGTGGTGCGGGACCTCGGTGAGTCCGCGGGCGAGGTAAATGCGGATCGCCTCGCTGGAGGATCCGGGCGAGTTGAAGAAGTCCACCAGGACATTCCAGTCGCTGGCGATGAGGTCCGCTTCTTCGGCGAGCTCGCGTGCGGCGCCCACCAGGAAGTCCTCACCCTCGATGTCGAGCAGGCCTGCGGGAATCTCCCACAGGTCCATGCCCACCGGGTGCCGGTACTGCTTGATCAGCAGTACCTCGCCGTCGTCGTTCATGGGGAGCACAGCAACGGCACCGGGGTGTTCGATGTAGTCCCGGACGAGGGGGTCACCCTCGGCGGTCAGCTTAAAGCTGTCGCTGACGACATCCCAGATCCTGCCGTTGTAGACGCGTTCCCGGGAGAGCAGACGGCGCGGGCTCGGCGCATCCGAAACCTGCCGGTCAGCAGGGGTGTTTTCAGATGTACCGGGCATCGCGCCGTCCTTACTCTATGGGTGTTGTGGAATAACTGTGCGGGTGTTCTACTCGGCGGCGGCGGCTTCGCCGGAGGCGGCCGCGGCGGGTTCGAAACCGGTGACGTCGCTTCCGCTCTGGTGGTCCAGGGCAGCCTTCACCAGGCCGGCAAAGAGCGGGTGCGGCCGGGTGGGCCGTGAGCTCAGTTCCGGGTGCGCCTGGGTGGCCACGTAGTAGGGGTGCACCTCGCGGGGCAGCTCCACGTATTCCACCAGCTTGCCGTCCGGGGACGTGCCTGAGAACACCAGGCCCTCGGCGGCAATCTGTTCGCGGTACTTGTTGTTCACCTCGTACCGGTGGCGGTGGCGTTCGCTGACGGTAGTTTTGCCGTAGGTCTCGGCGATGACGGAGCCCTCGTCCAGCTTGGCTTCGTACAGGCCCAGGCGCATGGTGCCGCCGAGGTCGCCGCGGCCCTCGACGAATTCCAGCTGCTCTTCCATGGTGGCGATGACCGGGTACTTGGAGTCCGGCTCGAACTCGCTGGAGGAAGCACCCTCCAGGCCGACCACGTTGCGGGCGTACTCGATGACCATGCACTGCAGGCCAAGGCAGAGGCCCAGCACGGGCAGGCGGGATTCGCGTGCAAACTTCAGCGCGCCCAGCTTGCCTTCCAGGCCGCGGATGCCGAAGCCGCCCGGAACGCAGATCGCGTCGACCCCCTCGAGGGAACGCACCGCGCCCTCGTGCGTTTCACATTCGTCCGACGGCACCCAGCGGATTTTGACCTTGGCGTTGTTGGCGAATCCGCCCGCGCGCAGGGCCTCCGTGACGGAGAGGTAGGCGTCCGGAAGGTCGATGTACTTGCCCACCAGGGCAACCTCGACCTCGTGCTTGGGATTGTGGACGGCTTCGAGGAGCTTGTCCCAGCTGGTCCAGTCCACGTCCTTGAACGGCAGGTCCAGCGCCCGGACGATGTACGAATCCAGGCCCTGGGTGTGCAGGGTCTTGGGGATGTCGTAGATGCTGGGCGCGTCGGCGGCGTTGACCACGGCGTCGATATCGACGTCGCACATGCGGCCGATCTTCTCGCGCATGGCGTCGGGGACTTCGCGGTCCGAACGGATCACGATGGCTTCCGGCTGGATGCCGATGGAGCGGAGGGCGGCCACGGAGTGCTGCGTGGGCTTGGTCTTCAGTTCCTGCGAAGGACCGATGTACGGCACCAGCGAAACGTGGAGGAAGAAGACGTTGGTCCGGCCGATGTCCTGGCGGACCTGGCGTGCGGACTCGAGGAAGGGCTGCGACTCGATGTCGCCGACGGTGCCGCCGATCTCCGTGATGATGACGTCCGGTGCGTTCTTGCCCTCGGAGGGAAGCCGCATCCGGCGCTTGATCTCATCGGTGATGTGCGGGATGACCTGGACGGTGTCCCCGAGGTACTCGCCGCGGCGTTCCTTGGCGATGACCGTGGAGTAGACCTGGCCTGTGGTCACGTTGGCCGAACCCTCGAGGTTCTCGTCGAGGAAACGCTCGTAGTGTCCGATGTCGAGGTCGGTTTCAGCACCGTCGTCTGTGACGAAAACCTCGCCGTGCTGGAAGGGGTTCATCGTGCCCGGATCCACGTTCAGATAGGGATCGAGCTTCTGCATAGTTACTGACAGGCCGCGTGCCCGCAGCAGGTGGCCGAGGCTGGAGGCCGTCAGTCCCTTGCCGAGTGAGGACGCCACACCGCCGGTGACGAAGATGTGCTTGGTCGTCTTGGAGGAGCCCGGGAACCGGGAATTTACACGGGAATTTGATCGCTGCACCACGGAATTCGAGCCTATCATCAAATGAGCCTTCCACGGATCGGGTATGCGGTCCCCAAAGGCCTCAGTTTTCCCTGTCCACGCCCCGTAGGCAATAGTGGAGCCCGCTTGGCCTGCCGGGCCCGGGCCGGTTCAGGTCATGCCCGGGGCCAGCGGCTCAGGCCTGCTGCGGCAGGAGCTTGGCGTCATCCAGAAGCTCCTGGGCGTGCGCCTGGGCGGTTTCGGAGTCTTCCTGGCCTGCCAGCATCCTGGCGAGTTCCCTAACGCGTTCGGCCTCGTCCAGGAGCTGG
Organism: Arthrobacter sp. OAP107; assembly: GCF_040546765.1. Classification (NCBI taxonomy): domain Bacteria; kingdom Bacillati; phylum Actinomycetota; class Actinomycetes; order Micrococcales; family Micrococcaceae; genus Arthrobacter; species Arthrobacter sp. OAP107. The sequence goes on from NZ_JBEPOK010000001.1 coordinate 3,450,781, forward strand.
ACGTCGCTGGAGGTGAAACCCTTGGCCGTGGAGCCGTCGGAGCCGCGCACCGAGGTTTTGGTCACACGGATGTGCTGGTCGGCGAACGCCGCGACCTGCGGCAGATGCGTCACCACCAGGACCTGGACGTGGCGGGCCAGCATGGCCAGCCGCCGGCCGATCTCGACGGCGGCACGGCCGCCGACGCCGGCGTCCACCTCATCGAAGACGAACGTTGGCACGGGATCCACCGCGGCCAGCACCACCTCGATTGCCAGCATGACCCTGGAGAGCTCACCGCCGGACGCGCCCTTGCCCAGCGGCCGGGCAGGTGCGCCGGAGTGCGGCTGCAAAAGGAACGAGATCTCGTCCGCGCCGTGGGGTCCCAGCTGGGCTGCGGCCTCGATGGTGATCACCAGGGTGGCGTCCGCCATGGCCAGGGCCTTCAGTTCGGCGCTGACCCGGGCGGAGAGGTCCTTGGCGGCCTTGGCGCGGACCTTGCTGATGGCCGCGGCCTGCTTCTTCAGCTCGGCCGAGGCCCTGGCCACCTCGGCTTCCAGGTTCTCGATCCGGGTGGAGTCGCCCTGCAGTTCATCAAAGCGCGCCCGGGCGTTCTCCGCCCATTCGAGGACCTCGTCGATGCTGGGCGCGTATTTCCGGACCAGCTTGGCCAGGGACGCCCGGCGCTCCTCGATTTCGGCCAGGCGCTCCGGCCCCTCCGAGTCCAGCCCGGCCTGGTAGCTGGCCAGTTCGGTGGCGATGTCGTTGAGCAGGAATCCGACCTCGGCGAGCCGGGCTGCTGCCGATCCGAGTTCCTCGTCGTGCTCAGCCACGTGTTCCAGGGTCCGTTTGGCCGCGTCCACGAGGGACGTGGCGTCGCCGGCCTCGCCGAAGTCCTCGGCAATCAGTGCCTGGTGTGCGGTGGTGGCGGCGATCCGGAGTTCCTCGACGTTGGCCAGCTTCACGGCCTCCGCCTTCAGGGCCTCGTCCTCCCCCGCCTGCGGGTCCACGGCGTCGATCTCCGCCAGCGCGGCTTCCAGGGATTCGGCCTCGCGGAGCCGCTCGCGCTCCGCGCTGCGGAGTGAGTCCAGCTCGGCCTGGCTGGATTTCCAGGAGCTGTAGAGGTCCTGGAATCCGGCGAGCGTCGAGGCCAGCCCGTCCCCGGCAAATTTGTCGAGTGCCTCACGCTGCGCCGCGGCCCCTTTGAGCCGGATCTGGTCAGTCTGCCCGTGCACCACCACGAGCGACTCGCCGATTTCGGCCAGCACCCCCACCGGGGCAGCCCGGCCGCCGAGGAAGGCCCGGCTGCGTCCGCCCGCGCCCAGGCGCCGTGAGAGCAGCAGTTCCGCGCCGCCGTCGAACTCCTCAACCTCGGCCCCGGCGTCCCTGGCGCGTTCCAGGGCGAAGTGCCCGGATTGCAGCTGCACCACCGCTTCGGCAGAGGCGCTCTTGGCGCCGCTGCGCACGGCCCCGGCGTCCGACCGGGCTCCCAGCAGCAGCCCGACGGCGGTGACCACCATGGTCTTGCCGGCACCGGTTTCGCCGGTCACCACGCTGAGCCCGGGGCCCAGCGGGAGCGTGGCGTCGGTGATGACGCCGAGATCGCGGATTCTCAGTTCTTCAAGCATGGTTCACTTTTCAGTCGGAGGATCGGATGCTGCACCGGGTTCGTACGGCTGAAGGCCCGAGGGCGGCGCCATGGTCCGAGGGGTGCGCACGATCGGCACCGGACCGGTGTGGATCTGCTCGGATTGCGGCACGGGCCCGCGCCAGCCGTGGATGGGAAGCTCGAACTTGCGGACCAGCCTGGCCGAGAACGGGGTCTGGTGGGTGCGGGCCAGGCGGACCGGGGTGGTGGACCGGGTGACCTCCACGCGGGCACCGGGAGGCAGGTCCACCGAACGCCTGCCGTCGCACCACAGCACACCGAGGGCGTCTGTCCGGTTGAGGACTTCCACGGCCAGCCGGGACCGGGGCGAGACCACCAGCGGTTTGGCGAAGAGGGCGTGCGCGCTGATGGGCACGATGAGGAGGGCTTCCACCTCGGGCCACACGACGGGGCCGCCGGCAGAGAACGCGTAGGCGGTGGATCCGGTGGGCGTGGCAAGCACCACGCCGTCGCAGCCGAAGGAGGTCAGCGGGCGCTCGTCCACCTCGGTGACCAGTTCGAGCATGCGCTCCCGGTCGCCTTTTTCGATGGCGGCCTCGTTCAGGGCCCACGTGTGCCAGATCTTCTGACCGCGGACCCAGACCTGGACGTCGATGGTCATGCGCTCCTCCACCGTGTACTCACGGCTGGCGATCCATTCGACTGTCTGGGCGAGGTCCGCACGCTCGCTCTCGGCGAGGAAGCCGACGTGGCCGAGGTTCACGCCCAGCAGCGGTACGTCCTCTTCGCGGACAAGCTCGGCCGCCCGCAGGATGGTCCCGTCGCCGCCCAGCACCATGACCAGTTCCACGTCCGGAAGCTGGATGTGGTCGTGGAGGATTTCCACCGGCTGGTCCATGGCGCCGAAGAAGCCCTCCATGTCGGCCAGTTCGGACTTCTGCATGACGGGGATGATGCCGGAGGCGTGGAGCTGGGCGCACGCCTCCCAGGCCGCCTTTAGGGATTCCTCGCGGCCGGTATGGGCTAGTACCAGTACACGCCTGCTCATCGGGTTCCGCTCTCTAGTGGTTCGGCCAGATCTTTCCCAGCAACGCAGCAACGGCTGCATCCCGCTCTTCGATCTTAGGCAAGTCTTCGGACATTCTTTGCGTTATCCACAAGAAGTATTCGACATTTCCGTCCTGGCCCGGCAACGGGCTGGTGGCCAGCCCCCGCAGTTCCAGGCCGGCGTCGAGCGCTGCCCCCGCCACTTTACCGACAGCCAGGCGCCGTTCGCGTTCCGACGTGACCACACCCGTGCGGGCCAGTCGTTCCTTGCCGATCTCGAACTGTGGCTTGACCATCAGGACCAGGTCGCCGCCCGGGGCGGTGCACGCTGCCAGCGGGGCCAGCACCAGCGTCAGGGAGATAAAGGACAGGTCGGCTACCGTGACTTCTGCCCGGCCCCCGATCTGTTCGGGGCCCATGTAGCGGACGTTGAGCCCTTCGTGCACGCTCACGCGCGGATCGCTGCGGAGCTGCGGCACCAGCTGGCCGTGCCCGACGTCGACCGCCACCACGTGCGCGGCGCCCCGCCGCAGCAGGACGTCGGTAAAGCCGCCCGTGGAGGCCCCGGCGTCAAGGCACCGTTTACTGCCGACGGCGACCTCGGGGAAGGCGTCCAGCGCGCCGGCCAGTTTGTGGCCGGCGCGGCTGACGTAAGCGTCCGCCGCATCTTCCGCGACGTTCAGTTCACGGTCGTCGCCCACCTGCAGCGAAGCTTTGGCAAGGACGTCGCCTTCGGAAGACACCTTGCCCTCGGCGATGAGCCGGGCGGCGTGTGTGCGGGACCGCGCCAATCCCCTGCTGACGAGCAGTTGGTCGAGTCTGGGCATGGTCAGGCGGCGCCCGGCTCGTGCCGGGAATCTTGGTGCTCCGGCTTTTCGTGCTGCGGCTCTTCATGCTGCGGCTCTTCATGCTGCGGCTCTTCGTTCAGCGCTTCCAGCAGGGCGTCGTGCATGCCTGCATAGGCTGCCGGGTGCTCCGAAACCCGGAGCCCGGGGACCTCGCGGACCCCGTCCAGGATGGCCAGCACCGCCGGGTCGGCGATGCCGGCACCGTCAGCGCGGCTGCCGGGCAGGGTCAGGTCCGGCCAGGCGGTGTCTGACACTGCGGCATCAGGCACCGGACCGTTCGGCGCATCGTTGTTCAACTCGGGCATGGCACCAGTCTATTGATCCAGCCACTCGAGTTCGGGAGCCGTGGCGACGTCGGCGTCGGGCCGGGCCGCCCACCACGCGGCACACGCCGCGCGCCACGAGTCGAGGTCATCCTTGGGCCCGGAGATGCGGATGGCGTCCCCGGCCACGGTTGCCGAGGCGCTCCCGCAACGGTACGTCCCGCCGTCGTTATCAATTTCCGGATATGCCTCGTACAGGCCGGCCAGGTCCCGGATGATGTAGCCGGGACGCTCCCCGGTCCGGGCCGCCAGCATGGTTTCCAGGGTGTCGATGCCGGTCAGCACGGCCACCGTGGCGAAGCCTGCGCGGTTGCCACCCAGGATGTCGGTGTCGAGGCGGTCGCCCACAACCAGCGGCCGGTCCGAAGAAAGCCGCTTCGCCGCGGCGTGGAACAGTGGGGCCTCCGGCTTGCCGGCGACGAGGGGCTGCCGGCCGGTTGCGGCTGCCACGGCGGCCACGAGGGACCCGTTGCCGGGCGCGGTTCCCCGCGTCTGCGGGAGCGTCATGTCAGTGTTCGTCGCAACCCACAGCACGTCACCGTCCGCCAGGACGAATGATGCTTCGGCGAGGTCCTTCCAGCCGATCGCAGGGTTGAAGCCCTGCACGACGGCCACTGGGTTCTCCTCGGCGCTGTGCACCGGCTTCAGGCCAACAAGCTCGACCTCGTGGGCCAGCGCGGGGCTACCCGTAATCAACACGGCGGCGCCCGGGGAAAGCAGGGACGCCAACAGGTCGGCACCGGCCTGGGAAGAGCTCACCACCTGGTGGTCTTCGGCGGGGGCACCGAGCTCACGCAGGTGGGCCGCCACCTGGGCCGGGGTACGGGAGGCGTTGTTGGTCACGTAACCGAGGCCGACGCCGATCCCATCCAGCCGCTGCAGGGACTCCACAGCTCCGGGGATGGCGTGGGGACCCTTGTAGACCACTCCGTCCAGATCAGCCAGCAGCGCGTCGAACCGCGAAATCAGTTGTGCTCCACTCATCCGCGATCAGTCCTCCGAGCCGTTGTGGCCGTCGGCATGCTCACCGGTGTGCCCGGTCTCGACTTCGCCTTCAGCGTCATCATCCTGCTCGACGGAGTCCTCGTCGGATTCGGCGTCGTCGGGTTCGAAGTAGTCCGCTTCAGCGTCGTCCAGGTTTTCTTCCGCTGCGGCGTCTGACGGCCGCTGCGCTGCAGTTTCCTCCGCGGCGCTGATACCTGGCACCTGGTTGTCTGAAGACTCGCCTTTGTCCTGCGCCGCGGTACCTGCTGCCTGCGCAATCCGCTTCCGGCGTTCGGCCTCTTCCCTGGCTTCCTCTTCCTCGTCCCAGCCGAGGTCGATGATTTCGGGTTCCTCTGCCATGCCCAGGCCCAGTGCTTCTTCGGCCACGACAGCCTGCCGCTGCCACTTCCCGGCTTCGGTTTCGCGGCCGGCGGCGGTCAGTGCGTCAGCATAGGCGCGGAACAGGCGCGGGCTGTAGGAAAAGGCGCGGTTGATGTCCAGCTGCGGGATCTCCAGCTCGGCCACGGCGGCGTCCGGCTGGCCAAGGTCGGCGCGTGCACCGGAGGCGACAATCGCCAGCTCCACCTTGCCGGGCGCGTCGAGGTCCTGGGCCTCCTCGGACCGGACAACGTCCAGGGCACGGTCGGGCCGGCCCAGGCCGCGTTCGCAGTCGGCCATCACAGGCAGGTGGACGTTGGAACCGCTGATCCGCCGGTAAGTGCGGAATTCGCGCAGGGCTTCGCCGTAGTGTCCGGCGGCGTAGGCCGTGAGGCCCACTGCCTCGCGGACAGCGGCCAGGCGCCCGCCGCGGCGGCTGGCGGCAAGGGCATGCTGGAACGCCAGTTCAGGTTCCTCGTCGATGAGCCGCCCGGCCATCACGAGGTGGCGGGCGACCCATTCCGCGCTGTTGGATTCGAGCGTCTTGATCTGGTGCTGCGTGGCCCGGTCGAGTTCCTTGCCCGTGACGTCCTCGTCGATTTCGGGCGAACGCTCACGGTCCGGGCGGTTGGCGCTGCGCAGGTCGCGGGCGTTGGGAACGCGGGCCGGGCGGTCCTCAGCCCTGTCGCGGCCGAACTGGCGGGGGCCGGAGTCGCCACGGTCAAAGCTGCGGGGACCGCGGTCCTGCCGGTCACCGCGGTCCTGCCAGCCGGCGCGGTCTTCGCGGGGTGCACGGTCCTGCCGTTCACCGAAGGGCCTGCGGTTGTCTCCGCCACCAAAGCTGCGGCGGTCGCTCTCGCCGTCGCGGCGCGGACGGTCAGAGAACGGCTTACGGTCACGGTCACCAAACGGCTTGCGCTCGCCACTGCCAAAGCTGCGGCGGTCCCCCTCGCCTTCACGGCGCGGACGGTCGCCAAACGGCCTGCGGTCGTCGCCACCGAACCCGCGGCGGTCACCCTCACCTTCACGGCGCGGACGGTCGCCAAATGGCCTGCGGTCGCCGCCGCCAAAGCTGCGACGCTCGCCGTCGCCCTCCCGGCGCGGACGCTCAGAGAACGGCTTACGGTCACGATCACCAAACGGCTTACGCTCCCCGCCACCAAAACCGCGACGCTCGCCGTCGCCCTCCCGGCGCGGACGCTCAGAGAACGGCTTACGGTCACGATCACCAAACGGCTTACGCTCCCCGCCACCAAAACCGCGACGCTCGCCGTCGCCCTCCCGGCGCGGACGCTCAGAGAACGGCTTACGGTCACGATCACCAAACGGCTTACGCTCCCCGCCACCAAAACCGCGACGCTCGCCGTCGCCCTCCCGGCGCGGACGCTCAGAGAACGGCTTACGGTCACGATCACCAAACGGCTTACGCTCCCCGCCACCAAAACCGCGACGCTCGCCGTCGCCCTCCCGGCGCGGACGGTCAGAGAACGGCTTACGGTCAGGGTCACCGCCGAAACCGCGGCCGTCACGGGCGCGGAAACCCCGCGGATCCCCGCCCGAATTATTGGTCCCCCTAAAAGGGCCCCCCTGCCGCCCCCGGTTGCTTCCCGAGTCTCCCCGGTCATTTCCGCCGCGGTAACTGCCGCCTTTGTGCTCAGCCATGGTGGATTCCTCCTGTAGTGAGCCGACCACTGGCGCGATGTGCAGCCGCTCTTATCCGTGTTTGGTTGTCCTGCGCGACCCGTGGTGAAGCATCCGGTGTCCGCATATCTCTAGCAATTCTAGGTGAGAGCCGGTACCAGCAACTAACGGCGAGGGCCTTCCGCAGGCCGGCGTGTGCATCCTCACAAGGTCGCGGGCCAGTCAATCTGCCGCGGGGCCGGAGCGCCCGTTCGCACCGCCGGGCGTGAGGCTGAGCGCAACAACCCACAGGAAAAATCCAAGGAGGCGTGGCAAGACTGGCTTCCACAGCATTCGCCGAGGGGGAACCATGAAGACATCGCCGACGAAGCCGGTGGCCGCTGCTGCCATGATCCTGAGCTGCGGGCTGCTGGCACTGTTCCTTGCCTACTCAACCGAGGCCGGCAGGGAAGCTGCATTCCTGGACCGGACCGGTGCAGCGGTCATCTGGGGGCTTCCTGTTGCCAAACTTGTTTTCAACGTCGCAGCCGCCGGCACTGTCGGGCCACTTATCCTCGCGCTGTTCGCCCTCCCCCCGAAGGGAAAAGCGTTTTCGAAGGCGCTGGTGATTGCCGGGATCTCCGGTGTGCTCTGGACAGCCGCGGCAGCCGCGATCAGCGTCCTCACCTTCCATTCGCTGGCTAACCTGCCGCTGTTTTCGGAAGGATCGGGGACCATCTTTGTCAGCTTCCTGACCGACGTTGACGCTGGCCGGAGAAGCGCCCTGACAGTAGTGATTACGGCAACCGTGGCGCTCATGTGCTTCGGGGTGCAGAGCCAGCGGGGTATCGCCATCACGGCTGGTCTGGCTACCACGGGGCTGATACCCCTGGCTCTGAACTCCCATGCCGCGGGCGGTGCCGGCCACCCCGACAGCACGGTGTCTGTGGTCATGCACATGGCCGCGGCTGCCGTCTGGATCGGCGGCCTGGCAACGCTTGTCCTGCTTCGGCGGACGCTGGGAACAGAGTTGCTGACCGTGGTCCGGCGTTACTCGACGTTGGCGCTGCTGTCCTTCCTTGCCCTGGCCATCTCGGGTGTGGCGGCTGGTGTGACGAGCCTCGGAACGCTTGACGGGCTGACCACGCAGTACGGCCTGATCCTCGTGGCCAAGACCGCGCTGCTGGGGGTTCTGGGCATGTTCGGGGCATTGCATCGGAGGTGGATCCTCACAAAGCTGGAATCGGTCCCGGGCAGGGCACGCACCACTTTCGCCGCTCTGGCAGTGGCCGAGCTTGCCGTCATGGCAGCCGCATCAGGACTCGCGGCGGCCTTGGCGCGCACCCCGCCACCCACGGTTTCGCAGGCAGCACCCGCCCCCGTTTCCCTGCGCCTGCCGGGCTTTGTGGATATCTTTCTCAGCTGGAAGCCCGACGCCCTGTGGATCTTCCTCTGCGCCGTCGCCGTGTTCCTGTACGCAGCCGGAGTGCAGCGTGTCCGGAACCGGGGCGGGCGTTGGCCGGCCTACCGCGCCAGCTTCTGGTTCGCCGGAGTTGCGCTGTTGTTCATGGTCACCAACGGAGGGCTCCGGTTGTACCAGGAGTACCTGATCAGTGCGCACGTCATGACGCAGATGCTCCTCATGGCCGTCGTTCCGCTCCTGCTGGTGCCCGGTGCGCCGCTGACCTTGGCCAGGCTTGCCGCCACGCCCAGGCAGGATGGGACGATAGGCGGTGCAGAAGCCCTCACCCTTACCCTGCGTCCGGTTGTGAATGCTGCATCGGCTCCCTACATGGCGGCCGCTGGCCTGGCCGCCGTGCTGGCTGCCCTGTACTACACCCCGTTGCTCGAGTATTCGTCACGCACCCAGTTCGGCTACCAGGCCATGGCCCTGTTGGCACTGCTCTCCGGCTGCCTGTTTGCTGCCTCCCTTGCCCGTGCAACCACGGACCGCGGGCCTGGATCGTCGGTGGCCGGCAGGCTCGTCACGATAGGTGCCGTGGCGGCGCTCTATGGGGTACACGGCTGGGCCCTCGCCCAGCAGGCAGACCAGCTGCCGGACGCGCGGCGGCGGGAATGGCTGATCACCGTGGGCCAGCCCTGGGACCAGCCGGTTCTGGCTGTCGTGGAACCCGCGGGCGCGGCCATGTGGGTCATCGCAGCCAGCACGCTTTTCATAGCGGCAGCGGTGGTCCTGTACCGGGCTCGCCGGCGCCGCACCCCGGGTACGGGGCGACGGGTCCGCTCCGCTTCGGAGCGCGCCCACGACCTGGTGATGTCCTCAGAGCCCTGATGGGCACCCTCCCCCAAGAGAGCCTGCCATGGGTGGCTTTCCACCCAAAGAAGGCCGCCGGCAGCCATGTCTCCCTCAAGGTTTCCGCAGGGTAGGTATTACACGCTTCAACTAAATCAATTGGACTTTCTAGCGACGTCGGAGGTAGTCGTGTCAGTTACACGCCGTCAGGCACTGCAAATAGGTGGAGTGGGGATCATCGGTGCCTTTGGGCTCGCTGTGCCTCTGACGTCGGTCAACGCCAAGTCGGCCAGCCAACTGGCGTCCCGAAACATGCCGAAGCCCTACCAGCGGACACTTTCCATTCCGGAGATCCTCAAGCCCAGGAACACGGTGGTGGACCCCGACGGCCGCAAGCGGCACCTGTACAAGATCGAGCAGAAAGCTGCGCTGGCCAACATCGTTCCGGGCCTCAGCACACCTATCCTCGGCTACAACGGGACCTTTCCGGGCCCGACCATCAAGGTGAACCAGGGCGAACGCATCACTCTGGAGATGGACAACGTCCTGCCTCTGTTCCACCCGCAGTGGGGATATCGGCTTGATACCTCGACCCACCTGCACGGGTCTGCGTCGCTTCCGCAGTTCGACGGCTACGCCAACGACCTCACGGGCCGGGACTACTGCAAGGACTACGAATACCCCAACTTCCAGCCGGCACGGACCCTGTGGTACCACGACCACGCCGTCCACAACACGGGCCAGAGCGTCTACTCCGGCCTGGCAGCCCAGTACCACCTCCACGACGAGGTGGAAGGCAACATTCTTCCGCAGGGAAAGTTCGATGTGCCGCTCACTGTGTCCGACGCAATGTTCGCAGCCAACGGCGCCCTCGGCTACAACGACAACACCCACTCCGGCCTGTGGGGCGACGTCATCCTTGTGAACGGGGCGCCCTGGCCGGTGATGAAGGTCCAGCGAAGGATCTACCGCTTCCGCATTCTCAATGCTTCCATAGCGCGCTCCTATCGCTTCTCCCTGAGCACAGGGGATGCCATGACCATTGTCGCCACGGACGGCGGTCTCATGCCGGCCGCCCAGCAGGTGACATCCTGGCGGCACGGCGGCGCTGAGCGCTACGAGGTTCTCATCGACTTTTCGAAGTACCCCGCCGGCAAGCGGGTGGAACTGCGCAATCTGTCCAACAAGAACAATGTCGACTACGACTTCACCGGTAAAGTCATGGCCTTCGACGTGACGGACGAACCTGTCGACACGTCCGGACCCGGCGCCAGGGTGCTGCCGACGCTTCTCGCCCCGAGCATGACAATGAGTCTGAAGGCCTCGGATTCTGTAAAAACCAGGCGTATGCGGGTGAAGCGTGACAACGGCATCTGGACTATCGGGGGGATGACGTGGGACGAGGTGGTCGAGAGTGGCTACCGGAAGGTCCTTGCCGATCCCGACCTCGACGATGTGGAAATCTGGGAGATAGAAAACAGCTCAGGAGGCTGGTTCCATCCGGTCCACATCCACCTGGTGGACTTCCAGGTCCTCAGCCGCAACGGGCAGGCACCCTTCGCGCACGAGAAGGGGCCGAAGGACGTGGTCTACGTGGGCGAAGGGGAAACAGTCCGGCTGCTCATGAAGTTCGAGCACAACCGCGGCAGGTACATGATTCACTGCCATAACCTGCCCCACGAGGACCACGACATGATGGCCCAGTTCAGCGTCGGCATCGACACCAACGACCCCGACCCCAACCATCCGGTTGACGCCGTTCGGCCGCACCTGATCAATCAGCCTGCACCGGCACAATCTGCACCCGCGGAGGGGACTGCTGAGGTGGCATCACCGCCGGCCACCCAGCCGGCAGAGGCGGCTGCGCCGGTTACGACCACTCCGGCCACGTCATCGGCTGAGGCACTTGCGGGACAGAAGGACGTCGTGGCCGTCACCACCGCCCGGCACCGGCTGAAGAAGGACATGACTTTCGCCGGAACCTCCAAGTTCGCGGGATCGACGGCGCCCACCTCAGCCACCGTCGTGCTGTACGACGTCACACCGGGGCGTGCCGCCACCCGCTTGGGTGCAGTGAAGGCCAGCTCCTTGGGAGCCTGGACGCTGAACGTCAAACCTGGACCCGCCACGCAGGTCACCGCCGTCAAGGCCGAATCGAGCATTGGCGGAACCGCGACGGCGAGGGTAAGGACCAGCTGAACGGTCCCGTCCAACCCACCGCGGCAATTCCCTAAGGGGCCCGGGTGTGGGGGGTGGGGTTTAAATGCGGGAGAGCCCCGACCGTGTGGTTGGGGCTCTCGACCGTTTCTTTAATGGTTGTCCGGCGGTGACCTACTCTCCCACACCCTCCCGGGTGCAGTACCATCGGCGCTGTGGGTCTTAGCTTCCGGGTTCGGAATGGGACCGGGCGTTTCCCCCACGCTATGACCGCCGTAACCCTTGCTCCCGGCACACGCCCTTGCGGGGGTGTGGGGGAAATCTGTGGTGTTACAACTGTGGTGTTGTATTCAGTTATCTTGGTTCCTGCAACCGGACAAGCCCGTGGCGGGTTTGTTGGTTGGGAACCACATAGTGGACGCAAGCATGCTTTGTTCTTGTGTGGTGTAAGTTATCGGCCTATTAGTACCGGTCAGCTTCACGAGTCGTTAGTCCTCGCTTCCACATCCGGCCTATCAACCCAGTGGTCTGGCTGGGGGCCTCTCACACAAAATGTGTATGGAAATCTCATCTCGAAGCGAGCTTCCCGCTTAGATGCTTTCAGCGGTTATCCCATCCGAACGTAGCTAATCAGCGGTGCACTTGGCAGTACAACTGACACACCAGAGGTTCGTCCGTCCCGGTCCTCTCGTACTAAGGACAGCCCTTCTCAAATTTCCTGCGCGCGCAGCGGATAGGGACCGAACTGTCTCACGACGTTCTAAACCCAGCTCGCGTACCGCTTTAATGGGCGAACAGCCCAACCCTTGGGACCTACTCCAGCCCCAGGATGCGACGAGCCGACATCGAGGTGCCAAACCATGCCGTCGATATGGACTCTTGGGCAAGATCAGCCTGTTATCCCCGAGGTACCTTTTATCCGTTGAGCGACGGCCATTCCACAATGTACCGCCGGATCACTAGTCCCGACTTTCGTCCCTGCTCGAGATGTCTCTCTCACAGTCAAGCTCCCTTGTGCACTTACACTCGACACCTGATTGCCAACCAGGCTGAGGGAACCTTTGGGCGCCTCCGTTACTTTTTAGGAGGCAACCGCCCCAGTTAAACTACCCATCAGGCACTGTCCCTGACCCGGATTACGGGCCGAAGTTAGATGTCCAAAGTGACCAGAGTGGTATTTCAACGATGACTCCACCCGAACTGGCGTCCGGGCTTCAACGTCTCCCACCTATCCTACACAAGCCACTCCGAACACCAATACCAAACTATAGTAAAGGTCTCGGGGTCTTTCCGTCCTGCTGCGCGTAACGAGCATCTTTACTCGTACTGCAATTTCGCCGAGTTTATGGTTGAGACAGCGGGGAAGTCGTTACTCCATTCGTGCAGGTCGGAACTTACCCGACAAGGAATTTCGCTACCTTAGGATGGTTATAGTTACCACCGCCGTTTACTGGGGCTTAAATTCTCAGCTTCGCCGTGAGGCTAACCGGTCCTCTTAACCTTCCAGCACCGGGCAGGAGTCAGTCCGTATACATCGTCTTGCGACTTCGCACGGACCTGTGTTTTTAGTAAACAGTCGCTTCCCCCTGGTCTCTGCGGCCCCGATCCCCTCCGGACAGCACGTGTCCATCAAGGTTGGGGCCCCCCTTCTCCCGAAGTTACGGGGGCATTTTGCCGAGTTCCTTAACCATAATTCTCTCGATCGCCTTAGTATTCTCTACCTGATCACCTGTGTCGGTTTGGGGTACGGGCGGCTAAAACCTCGCGCCGATGCTTTTCTAGGCAGCATAGGATCACCGAATCCCCCCTTTACGGGAGTCCCGTCAGATCTCAGGCACATGAACAGCGGATTTGCCTACCGTTCGCCCTACATCCTTGGACCGGGACAACCATCGCCCGGCTCGGCTACCTTCCTGCGTCACACCTGTTAATACGCTTGCCTCCCAGGATCAGGTCCCGCGCTCCACCAAAACCCTTCACCCACAAGGGGTGTCGGGCAGGTCTCGGGCGGTTAGTATCCCCTGTTCAACATGGGCGGTTTTTCGCCGGTACGGGAATATCAACCCGTTGTCCATCGACTACGCCTGTCGGCCTCGCCTTAGGTCCCGACTTACCCAGGGCAGATTAGCTTGACCCTGGAACCCTTGATCATCCGGCGGACGGGTTTCTCACCCGTCTTTCGCTACTCATGCCTGCATTCTCACTCGTGTAGGCTCCACCGCTGGTTTACACCGCGACTTCACCGCCCACACGACGCTCCCCTACCCATCCACACTCCTGAACCACAAAGGCTTGGAAAATATGTGAATGCCACAACTTCGGCGGTGTACTTGAGCCCCGCTACATTGTCGGCGCGGAATCACTTGACCAGTGAGCTATTACGCACTCTTTTAAGGATGGCTGCTTCTAAGCCAACCTCCTGGTTGTCTTCGCAACTCCACATCCTTTCCCACTTAGCACACGCTTAGGGGCCTTAGTTGGTGGTCTGGGCTGTTTCCCTCTCGACTATGAAGCTTATCCCCCACAGTCTCACTGCTGCGCTCTCACTTACCGGCATTCGGAGTTTGGCTGACGTCAGTAACCTTGTAGGGCCCATTAGCCATCCAGTAGCTCTACCTCCGGTAAGAAACACGCAACGCTGCACCTAAATGCATTTCGGGGAGAACCAGCTATCACGAAGTTTGATTGGCCTTTCACCCCTACCCACAGCTCATCCCCTCCATTTTCAACTGAAGTGGGTTCGGTCCTCCACGACGTCTTACCGTCGCTTCAACCTGGCCATGGGTAGATCACTTCGCTTCGGGTCTAGATCACGCCACTGCAACGCCCTGTTCAGACTCGCTTTCGCTACGGCTTCCCCACACGGGTTAACCTCGCGACGTAACACTAACTCGCAGGCTCATTCTTCAAAAGGCACGCCGTCACAACTACAAGGCTGCTCCGACGGATTGTAAGCACACGGTTTCAGGTACTGTTTCACTCCCCTCCCGGGGTACTTTTCACCTTTCCCTCACGGTACTGGTCCGCTATCGGTCATTAGGGAGTATTTAGGCTTATCAGGTGGTCCTGACAGATTCACACGGGATTTCTCGGGCCCCGTGCTACTTGGGATACTCATCAAAGGCGGTGCACAGCATTACGGTTACGGGGCTCACACCCTCTACGGCCGGCCTTTCAAGACCGTTCACCTATACCAGCACTCACACCTCCCCGGTCCGGCAGAACCAGGACAACAAGTCCCACAACCCCGCCCATGCAACGCCCGCCGGCTATCACACATGAGTCGGTTTAGCCTGATCCGCGTTCGCTCGCCACTACTAACGGAATCACTGTTGTTTTCTCTTCCTGCGGGTACTGAGATGTTTCACTTCCCCGCGTTCCCTCCACGCACCCTATGTGTTCAGATGCGGGTCACCAGATCACTCGCGCGTCTGGCGGGGTTTCCCCATTCGGACACCCTGGGATCACAGTCCGGTTATCGACTCCCCCAGGCTTATCGCAGATTCCTACGTCCTTCTTCGGCTCCTAATGCCAAGGCATCCACCGTGTGCTCTTAAAAACTTGACCACAAAGATCAATCAGTAATTTTCGAGAGAACCACGAAACCAACCACACCCAACAACCACCAACCCCAACAAAGAAGTCAGCCATCATCACGCGCAGCCAGATCCAGGTTCATATTCTTGGAAATTGCTTCTTATAAAAGATGCTCGCGTCCACTATGTAGTTCTCAAACAACAACCCCGTACCACACACCCCACACACAACCCCCAAAGGAGCCAACCACGCGCGATCGGTGCAGCCAGGAAACCAGAAACAAACAAACCCCGGGACAAGAAGAAAAACCCCCTCCCCCGGCCCTGTTGCCTCAGGACCCAACAGTGTGCCAAACACTACCCGGCAACCCGTGCCGGCCGCGTTCCAGGACCACCACGCCCTTTCCGAAGAAAAAACGAAGGATCCGTACTAACCACCGGTCCGTGCCACCAGGCACCTATTTGCTGATATTCCACCCATGAGCACCCGCCGCAGAACAACCGTCTGCGCAACGGGCCTTTACTCCTGACAACCCCACCACACCCGCATACACGGGCCGGAAAGACTGTAGGTGCTCCTTAGAAAGGAGGTGATCCAGCCGCACCTTCCGGTACGGCTACCTTGTTACGACTTAGTCCCAATCGCCAGTCCCACCTTCGACGGCTCCCTCCCACAAGGGGTTAGGCCACCGGCTTCGGGTGTTACCAACTTTCGTGACTTGACGGGCGGTGTGTACAAGGCCCGGGAACGTATTCACCGCAGCGTTGCTGATCTGCGATTACTAGCGACTCCGACTTCATGGGGTCGAGTTGCAGACCCCAATCCGAACTGAGACCGGCTTTTTGGGATTAGCTCCACCTCACAGTATCGCAACCCTTTGTACCGGCCATTGTAGCATGCGTGAAGCCCAAGACATAAGGGGCATGATGATTTGACGTCGTCCCCACCTTCCTCCGAGTTGACCCCGGCAGTCTCCCATGAGTCCCCACCACTACGTGCTGGCAACATGGAACGAGGGTTGCGCTCGTTGCGGGACTTAACCCAACATCTCACGACACGAGCTGACGACAACCATGCACCACCTGTGAACCGGCCCCAAAAGGAGAAACCACATTTCTGCGGCGGTCCGGTCCATGTCAAGCCTTGGTAAGGTTCTTCGCGTTGCATCGAATTAATCCGCATGCTCCGCCGCTTGTGCGGGCCCCCGTCAATTCCTTTGAGTTTTAGCCTTGCGGCCGTACTCCCCAGGCGGGGCACTTAATGCGTTAGCTACGGCGCGGAAAACGTGGAATGTCCCCCACACCTAGTGCCCAACGTTTACGGCATGGACTACCAGGGTATCTAATCCTGTTCGCTCCCCATGCTTTCGCTCCTCAGCGTCAGTTAATGCCCAGAGACCTGCCTTCGCCATCGGTGTTCCTCCTGATATCTGCGCATTTCACCGCTACACCAGGAATTCCAGTCTCCCCTACATCACTCTAGTCTGCCCGTACCCACCGCAGATCCGGAGTTGAGCCCCGGACTTTCACGGCAGACGCGACAAACCGCCTACGAGCTCTTTACGCCCAATAATTCCGGATAACGCTTGCGCCCTACGTATTACCGCGGCTGCTGGCACGTAGTTAGCCGGCGCTTCTTCTGCAGGTACCGTCACTTTCGCTTCTTCCCTACTGAAAGAGGTTTACAACCCGAAGGCCGTCATCCCTCACGCGGCGTCGCTGCATCAGGCTTTCGCCCATTGTGCAATATTCCCCACTGCTGCCTCCCGTAGGAGTCTGGGCCGTGTCTCAGTCCCAGTGTGGCCGGTCACCCTCTCAGGCCGGCTACCCGTCGTCGCCTTGGTGAGCCATTACCTCACCAACAAGCTGATAGGCCGCGAGTCCATCCAAAACCACAAAAAAGCTTTCCACCCCCCACCATGCGATGAGGAGTCATATCCGGTATTAGACCCAGTTTCCCAGGCTTATCCCAGAGTCAAGGGCAGGTTACTCACGTGTTACTCACCCGTTCGCCACTAATCCCCGGCGCAAGCACCGGACCATCGTTCGACTTGCATGTGTTAAGCACGCCGCCAGCGTTCATCCTGAGCCAGGATCAAACTCTCCGTTGAAGAAAAACAGACACAACCACCACCCCCGGAAATAACAGGGACAACGGCTGCACAAAATTTGAAACCAGCCAAAAACACCAGGCCACACCACGGGGGTGGGCAGCCCGGCACAATCAACCAATCCATAAAAAATCGGTATCAACAAACTTGGCACACTATTGAGTTCTCAAACAACAGACACATTCGAATACTTATCGAAATTATTTCCAATTGATTTTTGGAATTCGCATTTCGCATTTCTTCGCTGCGATGTTTCTAGCTTATTTCATTCATTTTCACTTTGCAAATCCGGGTTATTCACCCGGTATTCACTTCATTGAATGAATCCGCCCAGCACCAAGCGAAGCTTTTTCTTCAAACACGTTCGTAGTTGAAGAATTGCTTCTTAGTGAAGGGGGTTTGTCACCACTCAGCGGCGGCGACTCAGAAGACATTACACGCTCCCCCGCGGCGGTGCAAATCGGCTGCGGAGGAGCGTGCATTTTGTCGGATCCGGTGCTAGGCGCCAGACACCTGAACCGTGGCCAGGTTCTTCTTGCCGCGTCTGAGGAGCAGGTACTTGCCGTGCAACAGCTGGGACGGGGCGATCACCGCGTCCGGATCTGTGACTTTGGCGTTGTTGACGTAGGCGCCGCCCTCGCCGACCACCCGGCGCGCGGCGGACTTGCTGTCCGACAGCCCCGAGGCAACCAGCAGGTCGATGATGCCGAGGCCCGTTCCGTCCACTGAAGCGGATGGCAGTTCGGCCGTCGCCGCTGCCAGCGTCTGCTCATCGAGCACCGAAAGATCGCCGTTGCCGAAAACAGCCGCGGAAGCAGCAATGACCTTTTCAGTGGCTTCGGCTCCGTGAACCAGCGCCGTCACCTCGTAGGCAAGCTTCCGCTGGCCTTCGCGGGCGAACGGGCGCTCGGCCACAGCCGCGGCAATTTCCTCGATCTCGGCCCGGGTCAGGAAGGTGAACACCTTCAGCCGGTCCACAACATCCGCGTCGGCTGTGTTCAGCCAGAACTGGTAGAAGGTGTACGGGCTGACCATGGCCGAATCCAACCAGATGGCGTTGCCCTCGCTCTTGCCGAACTTGGTGCCGTCAGCGTTGGTGATGAGCGGAGTGCCCAGTGCATGGACCGTCTTACCCTCCACCTTGCGGATGAGTTCGGTGCCGCTGGTGAGGTTGCCCCACTGGTCGGATCCACCGGTCTGCAGCATGCAGCCGTAGTCACGGTAGAGCTGGAGGTAATCCATGCCCTGCAGGATCTGGTAGCTGAACTCCGTGTAGCTGATGCCTTCCTCAGAGCTGAGGCGGGAAGCCACGGCGTCTTTTCGCAACATCGTACCCACGCGGAAGTGTTTGCCGACCTCGCGGAGAAAGTCGATCGCGCTCAGCGGCGCGGTCCAGTCGAGGTTGTTGACCATCCGGGCGGCGTTGGCGCCGTCAAAGCTGAGGAAGCGGCGGACCTGGGCCTGCAGGTAACCAACCCACTCCGAAACGGTGTCCTTCGTGTTCAAGGTGCGTTCCGCCGTCGGACGCGGATCGCCGATCAGCCCGGTGGAACCGCCCACGAGGCCCAGCGGCTTGTGGCCGGCCAACTGGAGGCGCCTCATCAGGAGGAGCTGGACCAGGTTTCCCAGGTGGAGGCTCGGCGCCGTGGGGTCGAATCCGCAGTAATACGTGACCGGTTCCCCGGCGAGGAGCTTTTCCAGTTCCACCTCATCGGTGGAGACGTGGACAAGGCCGCGCCATTTGAGCTCCTGCCAGATGTTGGCGAAGCTGGGGTCGTTCTGCTGGGATTCGAGGTCGTTTAGTTGTGACACGCCTTCTAAGTTAGCAGGATCAGCGCCACGCCGACCCCCGAGAAAGGGCAGGAGGCGGCCCGGGCCGCGAGCGGCCGGGCCTCCCCTGGACCCTAACGCTCGATGCCTGCCGGTACGTCCGCGGCCGCGATCAGCCGAAGCCGCTGGGTGGGCCGGGTCATGGCGACGTACAAATCGCCCACCCTGCCGTGCTCGTGGTTCAGCATGGCGCTCGGTTCCAGGACCACGACGCCGTCGAACTCAAGTCCCTTGGCCTCCCGCGGGCTGATGACCACCACGTCCTGTTCATAGCTGCCGGCACCCGTGCCCAGCCGGGAACCGTACTGGGCACGCAGCGCCACGGTGGCTTCCCGCAGCAGGTCGCCGTCGGCAATCACGGCGAGCAGACCGCCGTCGAGCGCTTCGAGCTCCTCGGGGAGGACCTCCAGCAGCCGACCTACCAGTCCGCCACGCTCCACGCGGTCGATAATGGGCGACCAGCGGCCCTCCCGAACGGCCTTCGGGGCGGAAACCACCAGGCCGGCGGCGTTGGCCATGCGCGCCGCCGCTTCGGCGATCTGCGACGGCGTCCGGTAGTTCACCGTCAGCTCCTCCAGCTGCCAGCGGTCTCCGAACATCGGGGCGAGGGCCCCCTGCCAGGACTTCGCGCCGGCCACGGAACTGGTCTGGGCGATGTCGCCCACGATGGTGAAGGACTTGAGCGGGCAGCGCCGGACCAGGAGCCGCCACTGCATCGGCGACAGTTCCTGTGCCTCGTCGACGACGATGTGGCCGAAGGCCCACGTGCGGTCGCTGGTGGCACGCTCGGCAGCTGTCAGGCGGGCCTCGCGTTCCTCGTTCTGTTCAACGAGTTCCTCGGCGGACATCAGCACGTCGACGCCGGCAGACTCCATGTTGACCAGGGTCTGCCAGGCGTTGGCCAGGGCGCGGGCCCGGTCCTGCTCCTGCTGGGCGAGGCCGCGGCCTGCCGCGGGATCCAGTTCGCCCAGAAGCTCCGCTGCTTCGTCGAGCAGCGGGACGTCTGCCTCGGTCCACGGGGCACCGGGGGCCCGCAGCAGCAGCTCGCGTTCCCTGGCGGTGAGGCCAGGGGTGCAGGCTTCGAGGAGTGCGGGCTTGCTGAGGAGCTCGCCCACCAGCTTCTCGGGCGTCATCGGCATCCAGCACAGGTTGAGCGCGACGCGCACGTCGCGGGCCGTCCGCACGTCCTCGGCGAGGTACGAGCGGTCGGCGTTGTTGCCGATGTTGCCGGCCTCGACCAGCTCGGTCATCTGCTCCGTCAGTTCGCGGAGCAGGATCTTGACGAACGTGACGCGGGCCTCGTTGTGCGGCTTGCCGGTGGAGCGCGCGCGTTCGCGGGCACGCCGGACCTGACGGGGCGTGAGGGTCAGCTTGCGGCCGTCGACTTCCAGGATCCGGTTTTCGGCCGGAATGCGCTGCCGGTTGGCCACGGCGTTGGCGATGACCTCGGCCATCTCCAGCCTGCCCTTGATGGCGGCGACATCCGCTTCCTGCTCCGGTACAGCGTTGATGCCGGGCATGAGCCGGCCGAGGCTGGCCATGACTACGCCGGTTTCACCCAGCGACGGCAGGACGCGTTCGATGTATTTCATGAAGGACGACGACGGGCCCACCAGCAGCACGCCGGCGGACTTCAGCCGGTCGCGGTGGGTGTAGAGCAGATAGGCGGCCCGGTGAAGGGCCACGGCGGTTTTGCCGGTGCCCGGCCCGCCCTGGACCACGAGGGCGCCGGAGATGGAGGACCGGATGATGCGGTCCTGCTCGGACTGGATGGTGCCCACGATGTCCGACATGCGGCCGGTGCGCTTGGAGTTCAGCGCGGCCAGCAGGGCACCCTCGCCCTGCAGCGAGTCGGCGTCGGAAAGCATGTCAGCGTCCAGGACGTCGTCCTCGATGGCCTTGACCTCGCGGCCCTGCAGGATCAGGTGCCGGCGCCGGCGCACGCCCTGCCGGTCAAAGGCGGTTGCCTGGTAGAAGTGGCCGGCCTCGGGCGCGCGCCAGTCGACCATGAGCCGGACGAGGTCCTCGGTGGTGAGCCCGATACGGCCAATGTACTGCGCCTCGCCGGAGTCCAGGTCCAGCCGGCCGAACACGAGGCGGTCGTCGACGGCGTCAAGTTGGGCGAGGCGGTCCTCGTACAGGGCCGCGAAGGCGTCACGTTCGGAGACGTTCTGCATGGTGCCGACTGCTCCCGCGCGGCGCACCTGGGCCAGCTGGGCGCGCTTTTCCTCGCGCAGTTCATCAAGCCGGGCATACAGACCGGCTACATAGTCCCGTTCGTGGGCCAAATCGGCGTCGTGCATCGTTCCCCTATCGCAAAAGACAGACCGTCCATTCTATAACCTTTTCGGCTGACGTGGCGGCTGTTGAGCTGCTTAAAGCAGGTTATCTGACGGCGCGGCCCTGCCGCCCACCGACAAGCCCGCTGGTCAGAGGCGGTCAGAGGCGCAGCAGCGACCGCACGCGGTGTCCGGCCAGGGCGGAGCGGCCGCGCAGCTCGCCGAGTTCCATCACCACGCCCACGCCTGAGACGTGGACACCGCAGCGTTCGAACAGGCGGGCGGCTGCGCCGAGCGTGCCGCCCGTGGCAAGGACGTCGTCGAGGATAAGCACCCGGCTGCCGCGGGCCAGGTCCGTGGTGTGAAGTTCCAGGGTGGCGTTGCCGTATTCCAGGGCATAGTCCTCGGAGTAAACCTCGCGCGGCAGCTTTCCGGCCTTCCGCACGGTCACGACGCCCTTGCCGGTGGCGTAGGCCGCGGCGGCGGCGAGCAGGAAGCCCCGTGCCTCGACGCCGGCCACGGCGTCGAACTGTCCCTTGAAGGGTTCCACGAGCGCATCGACGACTGCCCGGAACGCAGGACCGTCGGCGAAGACAGGGGTGAGGTCCTTGAACGTGATTCCGGGTTTCGGGTAGTCCGGAACGGTCGCGCATAGGCCCGTGATGAGTTCGTCCACGGGGACGGGCCTGGGGCCAGGGGCTTGTTCGCTCTGATTCACCCGTCCAGCCTACGCCCGCGGCGAAGGCACCTACGCCCGCGGCGCACGCGCCTTCGCCGCCTTGTAACGCGACACGGTGGGGTCGCCCGTCAGCCAGAACCGCCATGGATAATCGTGTGTGCCGCCGTGCCCGGCGACGCCGACCCGTGGCCCGGTGCTGACGTGGGCGGCGGGGGCCGGCGGCAACACCAGGCCAAATGGAGGGGCCAGGGCGTCCCGCCCGCTGTCCTCGGTAGTCAGCCCGAGCGCTGTGGCCAGCCGGGCGGGTCCACTGGCCAGGTCCTTGGCGGCTTTCGACGCCGGCCGCCGCGCGAGGGCCAGTTCCCTGCCTTCCACGATCTCACCGGCGCGCAGCAGGACGGCCGAGGCGTGGCCGGCCGGGCCGCAAACGATGTTGGCGCAGTAGTGCATGCCGTACGTGAAGTAGACATAGAGGTGCCCGGCCGGACCGAACATCGGGGCGTTCCGACGAGTGGGGCCGCGGTAGGTGTGCGACCCGGGGTCAGGGTGCAGTGAATCGACCGGGCCCATGTAGGCCTCGAGTTCGGTGATCCGCACGGCCACGGGACCTTCCGCGCTGTTGTGCGTCAGGACGGCGCCAAGAAGCAGCGGGGCTATTTCGCGGGCATCGCCGGACAGGAACTGCCGCACAGGGCCGCTGGTGGTCATGCCCCGACTTTACCGAAGCCCCTGGTGTCCGGAACTAATGCCCGGGAGCCACTCCACGGTCATGTCCGATTTCCGCTAGCTCGGGCCCCTGGCGGCTGGCAGGATGGAGTCATGGACTTCTGGCAGCGCTACCGCGCCATCGATGCGCGGGACACCCGTTTTGACGGGCAGTTCTTTACGGCGGTGCGTACCACGGGCATCTACTGCCGGCCGTCGTGCCCGGCGAGGACGCCCAAGGCGGAGAACGTCACCTTCTATGAGACTTCGGCCGCCGCCCACGAGGCCGGGTACCGCGCGTGCAAGCGCTGCCTGCCCGAGGCCGTGCCGGGCACGCCGGCCTGGAACCTGCGCTCGGATATTGCGGGCCGGGCCATGCGCCTGATCAACGACGGCGTGATCAACCGCGACGGCGTTGAGGGGCTGGCCGCGCGGCTTGGCTATTCGTCCCGCCAGCTGAACCGGATCCTCAGCCATGAGCTCGGCGCAGGTCCCCTGTCCCTGGCCCGAGCCAGCAGGGCGCAGACTGCGCGCACGCTGCTGGTGTCCACGGGGATGAAGCTTGCGGACGTCGCCTTCGCCGCGGGATTCAGCAGCGTCCGCCAGTTCAACGAGACCGTGGCCGAGGTGTTCGACATGACGCCGACCGCCCTGCGCAGCACCGCCCGGCACCATCCGTCTGCGCCCGCCAGCACGTCGCTCACGCTGGCCCTCCCCTACCGCGAGCCGTTCGACCCCGGCGTCTTCAGCTTCCTCGCAGTCCGCGCCATTCCCGGGATCGAGGCCGGGGCCGCAACGTCCTACGCCCGGACACTGCGGCTCCCGCACGGGGACGCGCGGTTCAGCGTGGAGTACACCGGCGCGGGCAACGGCGGCGCGGGTGGAAGTTTGAAGGGCGGAATTTTGGAGTACGACGGCGGGCCGCACCGGCGGCCGCTGGTGCTCACCATCGGCGCGGTGGACCTCCGGGATCTGCCGGCCCTGCTGAGCAGGGTCCGCCGGCTTTTTGACCTCGACGCCGATCCCGTCGCCATCGACGGCGCGCTCAGCGCCGATCCCCGGCTGGCGGCATCCGTGGCGGCAGCGCCGGGGATCCGCCTGCCGGGGGCCCTGGATCCGCAGGAACTGCTCATCCGGGCCATGGTCGGCCAGCAGATCACGGTGGCTGCCGCGCGCACGGCCCTCACGCAACTGGCCGCGGCAGGCAGTCCCAGCACGGCCGCGGGCGACGGGCTTTCCCGGTTGTTCCCCTCGCCGACGCAGATCGCCGAGGCCGGCTCGGAACTGCTGCGTGGCCCGCGGCGCAGGACGGAGTCGCTGCTGGCCGTGGCCACGGCACTGGCTGACAACACGCTGGACCTTGGCTACGGTGACGATTTGCCTGGCCTTTCCGCCAAGCTGCTCCCGCAGCCGGGCATCGGGCCGTGGACGGTGGGATATGTGGCCATGCGGGTCATCGGCGCGCCGGACGTCTTCCTCGCCAACGACGCCGCGGTACGCAACGGAATCCGGGCGCTGCCCGGCGGCGCCAGCCCAATAACCGGCAGCAGTGGACGTGGCACCGCACCGTCGTCGGGCTTTCCGTCCTCTGACTTCCGCGAAGTCAGCCCCTGGCGTTCATACGCCACCATGCATCTCTGGCGGTCAGCAGCGGCCGCATCCAGGACCCGGCGCCCGCGGGGTGCAGACAACGAAAATGACAATGCGATGAAAGTGACAGTGCGATGAAAGTGACAGTGCAATGAAAGCCCAGCTCCTCACCATGCCCACGCCGGACGGGCCGTTCACGATCATCGCCCGCGACGGCGTGGTGCTCGCCTCCGGCTGGACGGCCGACACCCAGGACCTCACCGGACAAATCCATCCGGAGCTGCTGCCGGACGCTTACGAACCGGTGGAGCACCTCGGCCCGATTTCCGCGGCCGTGGACGCCTTCTACGCGGGTGATCCGGCTCCGGCCATGAGCGTTCCTGTCCTGCAGAAATCAGGCCCGTTCCGCGCCCATGCCTGGGACGTGCTGCGTACCGTCAGCCCGGGGGCGCCGGTTACCTACACCGAATATGCTGAGCTGTCCGGCAACGCCAAGGCAGTCAGGGCCGCCGCCAGCGCGTGTGCGTTCAACGCCGCGGCGCTGTTCGTTCCATGCCACCGCGTGGTCCGCACGGACGGCACGATGGGCGGATTCCGCTGGGGGCTGCGGATCAAGGAAAGCCTGCTGGCCCGCGAAAGGCAGGGCCTCGCCGCGCGCTGAACCAGCAGCTGAACCGGCAGCTGAACCAGCCGCGCTGTTTGGCTGCTGTGGTTTGGGGCCAGGCGCTAGTTCGCCGGAACCCCGGATGGCCAGGGCAGGAGGTCCGGCAGGTCGACGCCGTCGGCAGCGGCCGAGGCACGCAGGCTCCCCAGCGACGGTTCCCGTCCGGCGAGCCACGCGGCGATGTCCGTGACCATTCCGTTGACCACCGTGGAGCGGCCGCCGGTCCCGATCGTCACGCGCGGCAAGCCCAGCGGCTGCAGCACCAGCTTCTGGTCCTCGGGCACGCGCGCGGCAAGGAACGTGAACAGGTGCTCGCAGAACTGCCTGCTCCACGTTTCCGGGCCGCGGCCGGTGTTGAGGTCGGACGCGTGAATCACCAGCTCGCGCCAGAGCGCGAAGCCGCCGTCCAGCACCACTCCCCCGCGGTAGGAAATGGGTGCGCTCCAGCCCCCGGCGCCGGCAGCCGCCTCACCGGCATCCGGGTCACCTGCATCTGTGTCAACGGCATCGAGAGAATCGAAGGCACGCAGGGCCCGCTGCAGCGCCGAGTCGAGGTCGGCGCGGTGCTGTTCCAGCGCATGTCCGGCGCTCATGTCGATGGCCTTCGTGCGGCCCTCATAGCCGCCGTCGTACAGTTCCACGGTTTCGCCGCGTGCGGCGTATTCGAGCTGCCGTGCCATCGCGTTGGAGATGCCGGTGATGTGCGCGAGGACGTGCCCGCGGGTCCAGCCCGGCAGGGCCGACTCAGCCGGGACGTCAGCCTCGGTGAGCTTGGCGGCCTGGGCGGAAACGGCGTCGGCCGCCTTGTGGAGCTCGGCGAGCAAAGTGTCAGGTGTGATCGCGGTCATGCCGCAATCCTAAACGCTCCCCGCCGGTTCCCTGCCTTCGCAAGCTCAGGCGGGACCCTCCCCGGCGCGGGCCCCCGCCGTGGCATCTTCCACGCGGGGGCCCAATCTTTGCTTTTTGGCTATCCCGCGTACCCGCGGACGCCGTTGAGCTCGCCTTCCAGCGCAGCGAGCTGGCGTTCAACGGCGGCCGGCGCCGTGCCGCCCTGCGAGTTCCGGCTGTTGAGCGAGCCTTCCGTGCTGAGGACGCTGCGGACCTCCGGCGTGAGGTGCTCCGAAATGGCGGCATACTCCTCGTCCGTCAGGTCCCACAGTTCCACGTTACGGCTTTCGGCCTGCTTCACGGCCGCGCCGGACAGTTCGTGCGCCTCGCGGAAGGGCACTCCCTGACGGACCAGCCACTCGGCGATGTCCGTGGCCAGCGCAAAGCCCTGCGGGGCCAGCGATTCCATTCGCTCGGCATTGAACTTCAGCGTGGCGATCATGCCCGAGACAGCCGGCAACAGCAGCTCCAGCGTGTCGGCGGCGTCGAACACCGGCTCCTTGTCCTCCTGCAGGTCGCGGTTGTACGCGAGCGGCAGGCCCTTGAGCGTGGCCAGCAGGCCGGTGAGGTTGCCGATCAGCCGGCCGGCCTTGCCGCGGGCCAGCTCGGCCACGTCCGGGTTCTTCTTCTGCGGCATGATGGACGATCCCGTGGAGTAGGAATCGTGCAGCGTGACGAAGGAGAACTCCTTGGTGGCCCAGAAGATGACTTCCTCCGAGATCCGGGACAGGTCGACGCCGATCATCGCGGCCACCCAGCCGAACTCGGCGAAGACGTCGCGGGAAGCGGTGCCGTCGATCGAGTTGTGGACGGCGGAGAAGAAGCCCAGGTCCGCGGCAACTGCCTCGGGGTCAAGGCCCAGTGACGAGCCGGCGAGGGCACCGGAACCGTACGGCGAAACGCCGGCACGCTTGTCCCAGTCCTGCAGCCGCTGCACATCGCGCAGCAGCGCCCAGGCATGGGCCAGGAGGTGGTGGCTGAGCAGGACGGGCTGGGCGTGCTGCAGGTGCGTGCGGCCCGGCATGGCCACGCCGCGATGTGCCTTTGCCTGCTCCACCAGCGCGTCGATGGTGGCCAGCACGCCGCGGGCGATGATCCGGGCGTGGTCGCGCAGGAACATGCGGCCGAGCGTGGCCACCTGGTCGTTGCGTGAACGCCCTGCCCGGAGCTTGCCGCCCAACTGGGTCCCGGCGCGCTCGATCAGGCCGCGCTCCAGCGAACCGTGCACGTCCTCATCGGATTCCGCCGGAACGTAGGCGCCCGAGGCGACGTCCGCATCCAGCTGGTCCAGGGCCGCGAGCATGCCTTCGAGTTCGGCGGCATCCAGCAGCCCGGCCTTGTGCAGCACGCGGGCGTGCGCCTTGGAACCGGCGATGTCATAGCGGGCCAGCCGCCAGTCGAAGTGCGTCGACTTGCTCAGCGCCGCAAGGGCATCGGCGGGACCGCCGGCGAACCGGCCGCCCCAGAGCGCACCCTCGTTGGTCCCGGAGCGCGCCCCAACCTCGCTTCGCTCGGCCGGGGACCCCTGCGCCCGTGGGCCCAGCTCCTCCATCACTGGCCTGCGACGCGGATGTCGCGGCCGGAGGCAACCTTGGCGGACATGCCCCACAGCTCGATGAAGCCCCGCGCCATGGACTGGTCGAACGTGTCGCCGGTGTCGTAGGTGGCGAGGTCGAAGTCGTAGAGCGAGGTCTCGGAGCGGCGTCCGTTGACGATCGCCTGGCCGCCGTGCAGCACCATGCGGATGTCACCGGAGACGTACTTCTGGGTGTCTTCGATGAAGGCATCCAAGGAGCGCTTCAGCGGGGAGAACCACTGGCCGTCATACACCAGTTCGGCCCAGCGCTGGCCAACGGTGGCTTTGAAGCGGGCCTGCTCGCGCTCGATGGTGACGTCCTCGAGGTGCTTGTGCGCGGTGATGAGCGCCATGGCACCCGGTGCTTCGTAGATTTCGCGGGACTTGATGCCCACCAGGCGGTCCTCGACGACGTCGATGCGGCCCACGCCCTGAGCGCCGGCGCGGCGGTTCAGTTCCTTGATGGCCTGCAGCGGGGTGACCTTCACACCGTCGATCGCTACCGGAACGCCGGCTTCGAAGGAGATGGTGACCTCGTCCGGTGCCGGCGGGAATTCCGGTGTAGCGGTGTAGTCGTAGATGTCCTTGGTGGGGGCGTTCCAGATGTCCTCGAGGTAGCCGGTTTCGACGGCGCGGCCCCAGACGTTCTGGTCGATCGAATACGGGTTCTTCTTCGTGGTCTCGATCGGGAGGCCCTTTTCCTCGGCGAAGGCGATGGCCTTGTCGCGGGTCAGCGCGAGGTCCCGGACCGGCGCGATGCACTTCAGGTCCGGGCCGAGGGTCTGGATGCCCACCTCGAAGCGGACCTGGTCGTTGCCCTTGCCGGTGCAGCCGTGGGCCACGGTGGTGGCGCCGAATTCGCGGGCGGCCTTGACCAGGTGCTTGACGATGACCGGGCGGGAAATCGCGGAGACCAGCGGGTAGTGGCCCTGGTAGAGGGCGTTGGCCTTCAGCGTGGGCACGCAGTACTCGTTGGCGAACTCGTCGGAGGCGTCAGCAACGTACGCTTCGACGGCGCCGCAGCCGAGGGCGCGCTGGCGGATGGTCTCCAGCGATTCGCCTCCCTGTCCGACGTCGACCGCCACGGCGATGACCTCGGCACCAGTGGCTTCGCCGATCCAGCCGATGGCTACGGAAGTATCAAGGCCACCGGAGTAGGCCAGAACAATACGCTCAGTCACGGAACATGCTCCTTAGTTTGTTGTTTCTGTTCTTGCTTGTCTGTGTGTATTAGTCGAGGAAGAAAGCGGCCGGGACCCTGCTGGGCCGGTTGCTACTGGCCGGCTTCCTCGGCGAGCTGCAGGAACCGGGCAGCCAGTTCCTGCCCGCCCAGCGGGTCCCGGGCCACGAGCAGCACGGTGTCGTCCCCGGCGATGGTGCCCAGGATCGAGGGCATCACGGAATGGTCGATGGCCAGCGCGAGGAAGTTCGCCGCGCCGGGCGGGGTCCGAAGCACCACGATGTTGGCCGATGCCTCGGCCGTCACCAGAAGCTCGCCGCAGAGCCGCGCCAGCCTGGCATCGAGGATTTCCTGGCTGACCCCGCTTTTGGCCGCCCGCTCCCCGCCTTCACCGGGAACGGCGTAGACCAGCACGCCCTCCTTGCCCCGGACGCGGACGGCGCCCAGCTCCACCAGGTCACGCGACAGCGTGGCCTGGGTGACCTGCACGCCGTCGTCCGCGAGCAACGCCGCGAGCTCGGCCTGGGAACGCACCGATTCGCCGGTCAGGATCGCGGTGATCCGCGCCTGGCGGGCCGTCTTGGTGGCCGGGCTCGCGCCGGGTGTGGGAGCGGGTACGGACAACTACGCCTGCCCTGCCAGGGGCCGCAAGCCGTCGACGACGGCGAGGCCGGACTGGTGCATCAGCCAGGCCATGAGCCCCTTCTGCGCGTGCAGGCGGTTCTCTGCCTCGTCCCACACGATCGATTGCGGGCCATCAATCACGCCGGCCGAGATTTCGTAGCCGCGGTAAGCGGGAAGGCAGTGCAGCACCACGGCGTTAGCGGCGGCCTGCGCCAGCGCGGCCTCGTCCACGGAGTATTCACGGAACAGCTGCATCCGCGCCTCCTTTTCGGCTTCCTGGCCCATGGAGACCCAGGTGTCAGTGGCGACCACGTCGGCTCCCTTGAGTGCCTCCGCCGCGTCCGTGGTGATGAGGACCGAGCCGCCGGTTTCTGCGGCACGTTCCTGGGCGGCGGCCACGATATCGGCCGCGGGGAGGTAGCCCTCGGGACCGGCGATGCGCACGTGCATGCCGGCAGTGACGCCGGCCAGCAGGTAGGAGTTGGCCATGTTGTTGGCGGCGTCGCCGAGGTAGGCCATGGTGAGGCCCTTGAGTTCGCCCTTGTGCTCCTTGACGGTCAGGAGGTCGGCCAGCAGCTGGCAGGGGTGGTAGTCGTCGCACAGGGCGTTGATAACCGGAACCTTGGAGTTCTCGGCCATGGCAACGAGGCCGGAGTGCGCGCCCGTTCGCCACACGATGGTGGACACCATGCGCTCGAGGACCTTGGCGGTGTCCTCGACGGACTCCTTGTGGCCGATCTGCGCCTCACCCGGGTTGATGATCAGGGCGTTACCGCCCATGTCCGCCACGCCGGTGGCAAAGGAGACCCGGGTCCGGGTGGAGGTTTTGTCGAAGATCACCGCAACGGTCTTGCGGCCGCTGCCTTCGGCGGCGAACGGCTGGACGCTGTACGGCGCCGCCTTCATGCGGCCCGCGAGGTCCAGGACTTCCGCCTGCTCGGCGGGGCTGAGGTCCGTGTCCTTGAGGAAGTGGCGGATGGTGCCGGTGGAGGTCACTGTGCGTCCTTTGCGGTTTGCAGGATGGCCGGAAGGGCGGCCAGGAAACGGTCCGCCTGCCCGGTCGTCAGGATGAGCGGCGGGGCCAGACGGATAGTGCGGGGGCCGGGGCTGTTGATGATGAAGCCGGCGTCCAGGGCTGCGGTCACGGCGGCGGGGGCGACGTCGGCGTCCAGGTCGAAGCCGATCAGCAGTCCCTCACCGCGCACCTCGGTGACACCGTCGACGGCGGCCAGCGCCTCCCGTACGTGCGCACCTACGGTGCGGACGTTGTCCAGCACGTGCTGGCTCTCGATGGCATGCAGCGTAGCCAGGGCCGCCGCGGTGGCCACCGGATTGCCGCCGAAGGTGGTGCCGTGCTGCCCTGCGGTCAGCAGCGACGACGTCTTCTCGCCGAACGTGACGAGCGCACCGATCGGGAATCCGCCGCCAAGGCCCTTGGCCAGGGTGATGGCGTCGGGCACGATCCCGGCGTCCTCGCTGGCCAGCCACTTGCCCGTGCGGGCGATGCCGGTCTGCACCTCATCGAGGATGAGCAGGGCGCCGGCTTCGGCGGTGAACTCGCGGGCAGCCTTCAGGTAGCCGGCCGGAAGGGGCCGGACGCCTGCCTCGCCCTGGATCGGCTCCAGGAAAACGGCAGCCACGGTGTCGTCCACGGCGTTGCGCAGGGCCTCGATATCCCCGAACGGAATGTGCTCAACACCGCCGGGCACGGGCTCGAAGGGTGTGCGGTAGGCCTCCTTGGCCGTGAGCGCGAGGGCACCCATGGTCCGGCCGTGGAATGCGCCTTCGAGCGCAATGATCCGGGTGCGGGGCTTGCCGCCGGCGGCGCCGGAGTTCCGGCGGGCCAGCTTGAAGGCCGCCTCGTTGGCTTCGGTGCCGGAGTTGGTGAAGAACACCTTGGAGCCGGCCGGCGCTTTACTGAGTTCCAGCAGCCTTTCGGCCAGGGCGATCTGTGTGGGGCTCGTGAAGAAGTTGGAGACATGGCCCAGGGTGGCCAACTGGCTGGAGATCACCGAGGTCACGAACGGGTGGGCGTGGCCCAGCGCGTTAACGGCGATGCCGCCCAGAAGGTCCAGGTATTCCTTGCCGTCGGCGTCCCAGACGAGGCAGCCTGCGCCGCGGACCAGCACCCGCTGGGGCGTGCCGAAGACACCCATCAGCGACGACGAGTAGCGCGCCAGCCACTCGGAACCACTGGAGTGGCCTTTGGTTTCGACCAGCTCAACCACCGGGGACTGTTCAACGACTGCGGATTGTTCAAAGTTGCTCATGCGTTCGTCTCCTCGTCCGGGACAACCTGGGTTCCGATGCCCCGCCGTCGTAAATGTTTCCAGAAGCATTGAGTGGGGCAGCCGGCCGTCCACGATGTGCGCCCGCTCAACCCCCTCGTCGATGGCTTTGAGGCAGGCGGCCATCTTGGGAATCATGCCGGATTCAAGCCTCGGCAGCATATCCCGCAGCTCGGAGGCCGTCAGGGACGAAATCAGCGACGACTTGTCCGGCCAGTTGGCGTAGAGGCCTTCGACGTCGGTCAGGATGACCAGCTTCGAGGCACCCAGCGCGGAGGCCACGGCCGCCGCTGCGGTGTCCGCGTTGACGTTCAGGACCTGGCCGGTGGGCTGGAAGCGCGCGGTTCCCGCCACGCCGTTGCCGGCATCGGTGATCTCCGGGGCGACCGTGGAGATCACGGGGATCCGGCCGGCGTCGAGAATGTCCACGATGCCCGCGGGGTCCACTCCGACCACCTCGCCCACGAGCCCGAGGTCCACCTCCTCGCCGTCAACGACGGTGCCGGTGCGCACGGCCCGCAGCAGGCCGCCGTCTTCGCCGGACATGCCGACTGCGTAGGGCCCGTGCGAGTTGATCAGCCCCACCAGTTCACGGCCCACCTGGCCGGTGAGGACCATGCGCACCACGTCCATCGCCTCGGGCGTGGTGACGCGCAGGCCGCCCTTGAACTCCGACTCGATGCCGAGCCTGCCCAGCATCGAGTTGATCTGCGGGCCGCCGCCGTGCACCACCACGGGGTGGATGCCCACGTGGTGGAGGAACACGACGTCTTCGGCGAAGGCGCGGCGCAGGTCGTCGTTGACCATGGCGTTGCCGCCGTACTTGATCACCATGGTGGTTCCGGCGAAGCGCTGGATCCACGGCAGGGCTTCGATGAGGGTGCCTGCCTTGTCTTGGGCATCACTCATGGACGTTGACTCGCGGGTCTGGGTGTTCATGCGGCTGGTTCTCCAGGGTTGCTGGCGGATCTAGCTTGAGCGGGCAGGACCTAGCTTGAGTAGGCGCTGTTCTCGTGGACGTAGTCGTGCGTAAGGTCGTTGGTCCAGATGGTGGCTTCCGCCCCGCCGGCCTGCAGGTCGATCTCCACGAGCACCTCGCGCGGTTCCAGGTCCACCAGCTTGCGGTCCTGGCCGATGCCGCCGTTCTGGCAGATCTGGATGCCGTTCATGGAGACGTTGAGCTGGTCCGGTTCGAACGCGGCGTCGGTGGTTCCGACGGCGGAGAGCACACGCCCCCAGTTGGGGTCCTTGCCGAAGATGGCCGCCTTAAAGAGGTTGGAGCGAGCCACGGCGCGGCTGACGGTTTCGGCATCGCGCTCTGTGGCGGCGTTGAACGTCCTGATCGCAATGTCGTGGCTGGCGCCCTCGGCGTCGCCGATCAGCTTGCGGGCCAGCTCGGCGCAGACCTCGGTGAGGCCCTGGCTGAAGGTCTCGGCTGACGGGACGGCCTTGGAAGCGCCGGAGGCGAGCAGCACCACGGTGTCGTTGGTGGACATGCAGCCGTCGGAGTCTGCCCGGTCAAAGGTGACGCGCGTGGCGTCGCGGAGGACGAGGTCAAGCATTTCCGGCTGCACGTCGGCGTCGGTGGTGAGCACCACCAGCATGGTGGCCAGCCCGGGTGCCAGCATGCCGGCGCCCTTGGCGATGCCGCCGATGGTGTATTCATTTCCTTCAGCGTCGGCGCCGGTGAAGAAGGCCTGCTTGGGCACCGTGTCGGTGGTCATGATGGCCGTGGCGGCCTCGGGACCGCCGTCGGTGCTGAGGCCGGCGGCCGCGGCGTCGATCCCGGGGACAATTTTGTCCATGGGCAGCTGCTCGCCGATCAGGCCAGTGGAGCAGACAAAGACGTCGGTGGCGGACAGGCCCAGCGCCTCGGCCGTTTTCTCCGCCGTCGTGTGCGTGTTCTGGAAGCCCTGCGGGCCGGTGCAGGCGTTTGCGCCGCCGGAGTTGAGGATCACGGCGTCGACCCGGCCGTCCGAGACCACCTGGCGTGACCAGTGGACCGGTGCTGCGGCGACCCGGTTGGAGGTGAAGACCGCGGCTGCCGCCTTGGACGGTCCGTCGTTGACCACGAGGGCGAGGTCCGGGTTACCCGAGGCCTTCAGTCCTGCGGTGACGCCGGCGGCGCGGAATCCCTTGGGGGCTGTAACGGTCACGGGGCAACTCCCTGCAGGTTGAGGCCGGCGGTCTCCGGCAGGCCAAGGGCAATGTTCATGGACTGCACCGCTCCACCGGCGGTGCCTTTGGTCAGGTTGTCGATGGCGCACGTGACAATGACGCGCCCGACGTGCGGGTCGAAGGCCAGCTGCATGGCGGCGTGGTTGGAACCCTGTACGGACTTGGTGGTGGGCCACTGGCCCTCGGGCAGCAGGTGGACGAACGGTTCGTCGTCGTATGCTTCCGCCCAGGCACGGCGAAGGTCCTCGGCTCCTACGCCGGGCTTGACCCGCGCGGTGGCGGTGGTGAGGATGCCGCGGCTCATGGGCGCCAAAGTGGGCGTGAAGGAAACCGTCACCGGCTCACCGGAGGCGTTGGACAGGCCCTGCTCGATTTCCGGCGTGTGCCGGTGGCCGCCGCCCACGCCATAGGGGCTCATGGACCCCATGACCTCGGCGCCGATGAGGTTTATCTTTGCTGCCTTTCCGGCTCCGGACGTGCCGGAGGCGGAGACGATGACGACGTCGTTGCCCTCGAGCAGGCCGCCGGCGAAGCCGGGCGTGAGGGCAAGCAGCGCCGAGGTCGGGTAGCAGCCCGGGACCGCGATCCGGTTGGCGCCCTTGAGTTTCTCACGCTGGCCCGGCAGCTCAGGCAGGCCGTAAGGCCACGTCCCGGCGTGGTCCGAACCGTAGAACTTTTCCCACGCGGTAGCGTCCTCCAGGCGGTGGTCCGCGCCGGCGTCGATCACGACCGTGCCCTCGGGGAGCTTGGCCGCGATCTCGGCGGAGGCCCCGTGCGGGAGCGCGAGGAACACGACGTCGTGCCCGGACAGGTTCTCCACGCTGGTGTCCTCGAGAATCCTGCTCGCCAGGCCATGGAGATGCGGCTGCAGTTCGCCTAGTCTGGAACCTGCGTTGCTGTGGGCAGTGATGGCTCCGATGGTGACGTCCGGATGGCCGGCCAGGAGGCGGAGGACTTCGCCGCCCGCGTAGCCGCTGGCGCCGGAAACGGCAACAGAAATAGTCATGTCAACGACTATACAGCAAGACTATGCATAGGTCCCGATATTTATGCATGATTCATCCGCGCCCGCCCGGAGAGCCTCCCTCGCTGGCCAGAGTATGCTTGACAGAGGGTGATCCAGACCGTGCGCGCCGAATGTCGGCCGCAGCGTTGCCCGTTATTGTTACGAGGCACGCACTCCATGGCCCCCACTATCACTTCCGAGCGCCCCCAACCCAGTATTCGCCAAGCGAGCAGAGTGCAGAGGGCGAATCCTGTCACGCAGAGTTACTCCGACCTGCTCAAGTCCGTGCGCGCAGCCGGACTCCTGGAACGGCGCCAGGGCTTTTACATCACCGTCTTCGCCACGCTGGCTGTCCTCATGGCAGCGGCCTGGTTCGGTTTTGCGCTGATCGGCCAGAGCTGGTTCCAGCTCGTCA
Source organism: Arthrobacter sp. OAP107 (assembly GCF_040546765.1). Taxonomy (NCBI): domain Bacteria; kingdom Bacillati; phylum Actinomycetota; class Actinomycetes; order Micrococcales; family Micrococcaceae; genus Arthrobacter; species Arthrobacter sp. OAP107. The sequence continues at coordinate 3,485,529 of NZ_JBEPOK010000001.1, forward strand.
TCGCCGCGGCGCTCGGCATCATCTGCACGCAGCTGAGCTTCCTGGCCCACGAGGCGGGCCACCGCCAGATCTTCGCCTCCCGGCGGGCCAACGACTGGTCCGCGCGGCTCCTGGCCACATCCGTCGCCGGCGTCAGCTACTCGTGGTGGGAGCAGAAACACGGGGCACACCACAACCATCCGAACGTCATATCCAAGGACCCTGATATCGCACCCGGCGCCATCGTGTTCCACACCGAAGCCGCGGCGAAACGGCAGGGCCGGCTTGCCCTGCTGACGCGCAAGCAGGGCTGGCTGTTCTTCCCTCTGCTGTTCCTTGTGGGCCTTGGGCTGCAGATAGATTCGGTCCGCTTCATCTTCCGGCGGGCCAAGGTCACGCACCGCTGGGTGGAACTGCCGATCCTGCTGACCCGCCTCAGCATCCTTCCGGTGCTGGCGTTTTCCTTCCTGCCGCTGGGCATGGCTGCCGCCTTCATCGGTGTGCAGCTCGCTGTTTTCGGCTTCTACATGGGTGCGTCCTTTGCGCCCAACCACAAGGGAATGCCGGTCCTTCCGGCGGACAGCCGCGTGGACTTCCTCAGCCGCCAGGTCCTTACATCGCGCAACATTTCCGGCGGCCGGTTCATGGATATCCTGCTCGGCGGCCTGAACCGGCAGGTGGAGCACCACCTCTTCCCCGATATGGCCCGCCCCCAGCTGCACAAGGCAACGGCGATCGTGCGCCGGCACTGCGAAAATCAGGGGATCCCTTTCACGGAGACCACGCTGGCGGCGTCGTTCGGGATCATCGTCCGGTACCTCAATGAGGTGGGGCTCGCTGCCGGACGCCGCTTCGAATGCCCCATGGCAGCGGTCTCCCGGCGCTACTGACCGGCCACCCGACTTCGCCTGCACCGCCCCGGTCCCTAGGATGAGGTGAGGAAGGGTGCCGGAGGTCCCGGCCCGGAAAAGGAGAAATTCCATGACGCACGCCATCGTCGCCCGGCAGCCGGGCGGACCGGAGGTTCTGGACTTCACGGAGATCGACCGCCCCGTCCCCGGCCCCGGCCAGCTGCTGGTGAAAGTAGCGGCAACGGGCGTCAACTTCATCGAGACCTACCAGCGCAGCGGCACCTACAAGGTGGCCTACCCCTTCACCCCCGGATCCGAAGCAGCCGGCACCGTCGAGGAAATCGGTGAGGGCGTGGAGGACTTCGCGGTGGGAAACCGGGTGGCCACGGCCGAAGGAACCGCATGCTACGCCGGGTACATCGTGCTGGACGCCGCGAAGGCCCTGCCCGTGCCGGACGGCGTGGACGACCACACCGCCGCCGCACTCCCCCTCCAGGGCATGACGGCCCATTATCTGATCAACTCCTCGTTCCGCGTTGAGCCCGGGCACAACGTGCTGGTCCACGCAGGTGCCGGCGGGGTTGGCCTGCTGCTGATCCAGCTGCTGAAGGCCCGCGGCGCCCGGGTCATCACCACCGTTTCCACCGATGAAAAGGAATCGCTGGCCCGGGGTGCCGGCGCAGACGAGGTACTGCGGTACGACGGGTTCACCGACGCCGTCCGGGACCTGACCCACGGTGCCGGCGTGAACGTGGTGTACGACGGCGTGGGGAAGGACACGTTCGACGGCTCGCTGGCCAGCCTGCGCACCCGCGGTTCGCTGGTACTCTTCGGCGCAGCGTCCGGCCCTGTTCCGCCGGTGGACCCGCAGCGGCTCAACGCCGGCGGCTCGCTGACCCTGACGCGGCCGTCGCTCGCCCACTTCCTCGGCAACCCGCAGGAACGGCTCTGGCGCTCCACGGAAATCTTTGGCGCCGCGGCCGACGGCAGCCTCAACGTCCGGATCGGCGCGACCTACCCCTTGGCCGAGGCCCGCCGGGCACACGAGGACCTCGAAGGCCGGCGCACCACCGGCAAGGTTCTGCTGGTCCCTTAACGGCGGTCATATCACCGGACAGCTTCGCCGGCCCGCAGCTTCGCCGGTCCAGCGGCTTCGACGGCCCGCCGCATGGCGGGCCGGTAACAAGGCAGCCCCGGATGAACGGAGGGGAAACGATGTCATCTTCCGTTCATCTTGCTGAGGGAGAATCCAGCGGTGATTGAGCCCCTGCCGAAAACCCTGGACACCACCGCTCCTCCTGCCGCCGGCGGGCCCGCGGCGGCAGTGGTGTACCCGGCCCAGTTGCCGGGCGCTGCCGCCGCACCGCCCGAGCGGACCCTGGTGGACATCCTCACCTGCACCGTCGCACGTTTCCCGGATGCTTCGGCGCTCGACGACGGCCGCCGCTCCCTGAGCTACGCCCAGCTCCTGGCCGAGGTCAAGGCCGAGGGCCGGCGGCTGCACCAGGCCGGCCTTGGAGCGGGAGACAAGATCGGGGTGCGGATCCCTTCCGGCACCAATGAGCTCTATGTGGCGATCCTTGCCATCCTGCTGATCGGGGCCGCCTACGTGCCCGTCGACGCGGACGATCCGGACGAACGGGCCAAGCTGGTGTTCGGTGAGGCACGCGTGGCCGGCATCCTGCGGGCCAACGGCGAGATCGTCACTGACCACAGGCGGCCGCGCCCCTTCCCCGCGCCGCGCCCGGCCGGGCCCGACGACGACGCCTGGGTCATCTTCACATCCGGTTCCACCGGGACGCCCAAGGGCGTTGCAGTGAAGCACCGCTCTGCGGCCGCGTTCGTGGACGCGGAAGCCCGCATCTTCCTGCAGGACGAACCGGTGGGGCCGCAGGACCGCGTGCTCGCGGGGCTGTCGGTGGCCTTTGACGCGTCGTGTGAAGAGATGTGGCTGGCCTGGCGCCACGGCGCCTGCCTCGTGCCTGCCCCGCGGGCCCTGGTCCGCACTGGCATGGACTTGGGACCATGGCTGATTAATCACGGGATCACGGTGGTCTCCACCGTTCCCACGCTTGCGGCGCTGTGGCCGGCAGAGGCCCTCGAAAACGTGCGGCTGCTGATCTTCGGCGGCGAGGCCTGCCCGCCGGAGCTGGCCGGGCGCCTTGCGGTGGACGGCCGTGAGGTGTGGAACACCTACGGCCCCACCGAGGCAACGGTCGTGGCCTGCGCGGCTCCCCTGGGCGGTGCTGGCCCGGTCCGGATCGGGCTCCCGCTGGACGGTTGGGACCTGGCGGTGGTCGGTTCCGACGGCGTCCCGGTAGCCGAGGGCGAGGCGGGCGAGCTCATCATCGGCGGTGTGGGGCTGGCCCGCTACCTCGACCCGCAGAAGGACGCGGAGAAGTACGCCGCCATGCCCTCGCTGGGCTGGGCCCGCGCGTACCGCTCCGGCGACCTGGTCCGCTTCGAGCGCGCCGGCCTGATCTTCATGGGACGCGCCGACGAGCAGGTCAAGCTCGGCGGCCGCCGGATCGAGCTCGGTGAGATCGACGCTGCCCTGCAGTCGCTCCCGGGGGTTGCGGGCGCGGCCGCAGCAGTCCGCACGACGGCGGCCGGCAACCAGGTCCTCGTGGGTTACCTGGCCCCCGCCGGCGGATCGGACGCCGCCCCGGACCACCCTTCACTGGATCTGGCCGCGTTCCGTGAACTGCTCTCCGCGACGCTGCCCGCTCCGCTCATTCCGATGCTGACCGTCGTCGACACCATGCCTGCCAAGACCAGCGGGAAAGTCGACCGCCATGCGCTGCCCTGGCCGCTGCCGGGTGCCGGCGCCGCGGCAGCGGACGCCGCGCCGCTGAACCTGCCGGAGGATGCGCAATGGGTCGTTGACCAGTGGCAGGCCGTTCTGGGCAGCAGCGTCGCCGGCCTCGACGCGGACTTCTTCGCCCACGGCGGCGGTTCGCTGGCCGCGGCCCAGCTCGTCTCCGCACTCCGGGGCCGCTACCCCACCATCACCGTGGCGGACATCTACGCCACCCCGCGCATCGGCGCACTCATCGAGGTCGCCCGCCAGTCCCTGCCCGGCGGCGTCTCCGCCGGCCCGGCCCCGGAACGGCCGGTCCGCCCCACTGCCCTGAAGTCACAGGCCTTCCAGACGCTCATGGGTATTCCGCTGCACATTCTGGCGGGCATGCGCTGGCTGACTTACCTGATGGCCGCCAACAACGTCCTCTTCGCGTTTGCCGGGTTCACGGCTGCGCCCACCGTGTCGTGGTGGTGGGTGGCCGCGTCCTGGCTGGTCTTCGTCAGCCCGCCCGGCCGGATGGCCATCTCTGTTGCCGCCGCCCGCATCCTGCTCCGCAACGTGCAGCCCGGGAACTACCCGAGGGCAGGCAAGGTGCACCTGCGTCTTTGGCTGGCCGAACAGATCCAGGACCTGGCCGGTGCCATCAGCCTCGCCAGTGCACCGTGGGTGCCGTACTATGCAAGAGCCCTCGGCGCCAAGATCGGGCGCAACATCCACCTGCACTCCCTTCCCCCGGTGACGGGCTTCCTCACTCTGGGCCGCGGCTGCAACATCGAACCCGAGGTGGACCTGTCGGGCTGGTGGATCGACGGGGACATTGTCCGCATTGGCCACGTCCACGTCGGGGCCAACGCCATCGTGGGAGCCCGCAGTACGCTGATGCCCGGGGCCAGTATCGGCGCCGGCGGCCAGGTGGAGCCGGGATCGGCCGTGCTGGGCAAGGTCAAGGCCGGCCAGCTGGTGGCCGGCTCCCCCGCAGAACGGCGGGGCAAGGCGAAGCAGGACTGGCCCGCCGGCCAGCCGGTCAGCTCCCTCCTGGGGCGTCTCTGGTTCACGGCCTTCGCTGCAGCGTCCGCCGTCCTTGCCCTGATTCCCTCCACTTCAGCCATGGCCGCAGCCCTGGTGGTCTTCCTGTTCATCAGGGGCAGCGACTCAATACTCAGTGCCGTGCCGCAGGTGCTGGCGTCGGTTCCGCCGGCCGCCTTGACCTGGTTCCTCACCAACATGCTGCTGATCCTGGTCACCACCAGGCTGCTGGGCCTCGGCCTGAAGGAGGGCTACTACCGGGTCCGCAGCCGCGTCGGCTGGCAGGTCTGGGCCACCGAGCGGGTGCTGGACATGGCACGGGACCTCCTGTTCCCGATCTACGCCAGCCTGTTCACGCCGGTCTGGCTGAGGCTCCTGGGGGCTAAGGTCGGAAAGAATGTTGAGGCCTCCACCGTCCTGCTGCTGCCGCGCATGACCACGGTGGGCGAGGGTGCCTTCCTCGCCGACGACACCATGGTGGCCCCGTACGAGCTCGGCGGAGGCTGGATGCACATCGCACCCGCCAAAATCGGCAAGCGCTCCTTCCTGGGCAACTCCGGCATGACCGCGGCCGGGCGCAGCGTGCCAAAGAACTCCCTGGTCGCTGTCCTCTCGGCGACGCCGGGCAAGGCCAAGTCAGGCACGTCCTGGCTGGGCAGCCCTCCCGTCAGGCTGCGGCGCACAGCGGTGGCATCGGACAGCACCCGCACCTTCCAGCCACGGGCCAGGCTCAAGGTGGCCAGGAGCCTCTGGGAGCTGTGCCGGTTCGTGCCGGTGGCCCTGACGGTGTGCCTGGCCCTCGGAGTGCTGATCGTCTTCGACTGGCTCGCCACCGCCCTGGGTTACGGTGCGGCAGCGGCACTCGGAGGCGTGGTCCTGCTGCTCGCGGGCGCGGTCGCGGCAGCCTCCTCCGTTGCGGCCAAGTGGTTGCTTGTGGGCAGGATCAAGACCGGCGAACACCCGCTGTGGAGCTCCTTCATCTGGCGCAACGAGGTGGTGGACACCTTCATCGAAATGGTGAGTGCCCCCTGGTTCGCCAGGTCCGCCAGTGGCACCCCGGCCCTCGTCTGGTGGCTGCGGGCCCTCGGCGCAAAGATCGGCCGGGGCACATGGTGTGAGAGCTATTGGCTTCCGGAGGCGGACCTCGTGATCCTCGGCGCCAGCTCCACTGTGAACCGCGGCTGCGTTGTCCAGACCCACCTCTTCCACGACCGCATCATGAGCATCGACACTGTTAGTCTCGAAGACGGGGCGACGATGGGCCCGCAACGGGGTGATTCTGCCGCAGGCGAGGATTGGCAAGGGCGGGACCGTTGGTCCGGCGTCCCTGGTGATGCGCGGCGAGACCGTTCCGGCGGGGACGTACTGGATGGGGAATCCGGTGAGCCCGTGGACCGGGCCCGCCGTTCCGGCACCCCGCCTTAAGTAGCCCCACCACAGCTAAGGAAGTCACACGCAGAATGAGCTCCGGAGAATCGCCCGGCCCGGCCGCCGTCCTCTCCGCCGGCGCCACGGCCACCGGCGACCCCTACGTCCCGGGCCACGGAACGGACGCCTACCGCGTCCTGCACTATGGACTGGAGCTGGACTACAGGCTGGCCAGCAACCGGTTGTCCGGCCGTGCCGTACTGGCCGCTGTGGCGGAGCGCCGCACGTCCGCCGTCGTACTTGATATGACCGGCCTCCGCGCCCTGAAGATCCAGCTGAACGGTACCCGCGTGCGGAGGTTTACGCAGCGGGCGGAACAGCTCGTGGTGCACTGCGAACAGCCCCTCGAGGCGGGCTCCGAATTCAGCCTCGACATCCGGTATGACGGCAACCCGCAGCCGCGGCGGGGGCTGTGGGGCGAGGTGGGCTGGGAGGAGCTCACCGACGGCGTCCTCGTGGCCGGCCAGCCCAACGGGGCGCCGTCCTGGTTCCCGTGCAACGACCACCCGCGGAACAAGGCCAGCTACCGCATCACCGTCACCACGGATGCAGGTTACCGCGCCGTGTGCAACGGGCTCCTGGTAGGGCAGGCTGTGCGGTCCAGCCGCCAGACCTGGGTTTATGAGCAGCGTGAACCGATGGCAACGTACCTGGCGACCATCCAGATCGGCCGGTACGGGCTGGTGAGGTTGCCGGACTCGGCCGGAGTGCCCCAGTTCGTTGCGGCACCGGCGGAGCTGGTGGCCCGGGCGGAGACCGCCCTGGCCCGGCAGGAAGCCATGATGAGCACCTTTGTGAGCCGTTTCGGCCCGTATCCTTTCCCGGAATACACGGTGGTGGTTACCGCCGACGAACTGGAAATTCCGCTCGAGGCCCAGTCGCTGTCCATCTTGGGCCGCAACCACCTGGATGCAGGGTGGGAGTCTCAACGACTGATCGCGCATGAACTGGCGCACCAGTGGTTCGGGAACTCGCTGACGCTCGGCACTTGGAGCGACATCTGGTTGCACGAGGGCTTCGCCTGCTACGCGGAGTGGATCTGGTCCGAGGAGGCCGGCGTGTTGTCCGCCCACGAGCGGGCGCGCGCGGCCTGGCGGCGGCTCAACGCCGGCGCGCAGGACCTGCTGGTGGGTGATCCCGGACCTGAGCTGATGTTCGACGACAGGGTCTATAAGCGCGGAGCGCTCGCGCTGCACGCCCTGCGCCGGCGCTGCGGCGACCTCGCCTTCTTCGCACTGCTGCAGGAATGGACCCGGACACACGCCCACAGGTCCGTGTCGACTCCCGAGTTCATCCTCACGGCCGACCGCGTCACCGGACTGGACACGGAATCGCTGCTGCATCCCTGGCTATACGAGGAAGACCTGCCGCCGCTGCCGTAAAAGTATGTCCCGCAAAAAAGGTTCCGGGCATAAAGAAAGACCACGCCAAACGGCGTGGTCTTTCATTTATGGCCGGTCTAGCGCTGGACGGCACCGAACCGCTCGGCGGCGGTGGCGACGGCGCGCTCCCGCGCCTCCGATGCCTCGTCGGCCGTCAGTGTCCGGTCGTTGGCGCGGAACCGCAGGCCGAAGGCGAGCGACTTCTTGCCCTCCTCGATCCCCTTCCCCGCGTAGACGTCGAACAGCGCAACATCCTCGAGCAGCTCACCGGCGCCTTCACGCAGCGCTGCCAGCACGTCGTCGGCGGGGACGTCCTGCGGCACCACGAGGGCCACGTCCTGCGTGGCTACCGGGAAGGTGGAGATGTGGCGGGCCACCACAACGTCGGCCGCCGCCTCGAAGAGGGCGTCCGCGTTGAGTTCCAGCGCGACGGACCGTGCCGGCAGGTCGTGTGCGGCCAGGAGCTTGGGGTGCAGCTCGCCGGCGTATCCCACCACCTCGCCGGAGCGCAGCGACAGCTGCGCGGCGCGGCCCGGATGGAAGGCCTGGTGCCGGCCCTGGGTGACCACGAGCTCCACACCAAGGACGTCACCGGCCAGGCGGGCGATGTCCAGGGCGTCCGCCCAGTCCCACAGCCGCGGGGTGTGGCCCGCTGCGGCCGGTGAATCATGGCCGGTGAGGACGGCGGCGACGTGCAGCGGCTGGTCCGGAACGCCGTCGTACAGTGCGTCCAGTACCTCATCGCTTGGCTTGACGCCCAGCGGAGGAATGGATGGCGTGCCCAAAGTGTCGCCGGGCAGGAAGACCATGCCGGCTTCGAAGACGGCCAGGTCGCGGAAGCCGCGGGAGTGGTTGCGCTTGGCGACTTCCAGCAGGCCCGGCAGCACCGACGTGCGCAGGTAGCCGTGCTCCTCGCTGATCGGGTTGGCGAGCTTGACCGCAGTCCGGGGCGCACCCTCCTCAGCCACACCGAACGTCTCGTTTGCGGCCTTCGACACGAAAGGGTAGGCCAGGACCTCGGTCAGGCCGGCATCAGCCAGCGCCTGGACCAGGCGGCGGCGCTGCTGCTGCACACGGGTCAGGCCGCGGCCGGGGGGCGCCACCGGCAGGGTCGCGGGGATCTGGTCGTAGCCAACCAGGCGGGCCACTTCCTCGGAGAGGTCCTCCTTGGTTTCCAGGTCGTTCCGCCAGCTCGGCGCCGTGACGGTCCAGCCGGCGCGGGTTTTGTCGAGAACCGCACCGAGGTCCTCAAGGGACGTGACGATCTGCTCTTCTGTGAAGTCGATGCCGATCCGGGCGGCGGGGAACTCAGCCGGCAGCGCGATGGTCACCGGATCCGGGGCGGTTCCGACGTCGGTGCCCGCCTCGTCGGCGGTTCCGCCGGCCAGTTCCACGAGAAGATCGACGGCGCGCTGGGCCGCGATGTTGGCGACCTGCCAGTCCACGCCGCGTTCAAAGCGCTTGGAGGCTTCGGACGGGAGCTTGTGGCGCCGGCGCGAGCGGGCGATTGACACTTCCTCGAAGTGGGCCGCCTCGATCAGGACAGCCTTGGTGGCGTCGGAGACCTCGGTGGACGCGCCGCCCATGACGCCGGCGACTCCGATGGGGCCGGAGGCGTCGGTGATCAGCAGGTCCTCGGGGTCAAGCGAGCGCTCCTTGCCGTCGAGGGTGGTCAGCTTCTCCCCCGCCACGGCCCGGCGCACCACGATGTCCCCGGACAGCTTGTCCTGGTCGTAGAAATGCAGCGGCTGGCCGAGTTCGAGCATCACGTAGTTCGAGATGTCCACGGGCAGGGAGATGGACCGGATGCCGGCCAACCGAAGCCTGGAAGACATCCACGGCGGCGTGGGCTTGGTGGCGTCCACGCCGCGGACAGTGCGCGCCACGAAACGGTCGCAGCCGGGCTTGCCGTAGATCGGCGCGTCGTCGTTGATCTTGACGCCGTAGCCGCCGGAGAGGACGGCCGGCGCGTTGACCTTCGACGCGGGGTCGGTGAACACCGTGCCGGTGGCGTGGGCGTATTCACGCGCCACGCCGCGGATCGAGAAGGCGTAGCCGCGGTCCGGGGTCACGTTGATTTCGGCGGCCTGGTCGTAAAGGCCGAGCAGCTCCATGGCGTCGGTCCCGATCTCGGGGTCCAGGCCGATCCGGGAAAGCACCAGGATACCGTCGTGGTCCTCGCCGATGCCCAGTTCGCGGACCGAGGCGATCATGCCCGCGGACATGTGGCCGTAGGTCTTCCGTGCCGAGATGTGGAAGTCGCCGGGCAGGACGGCACCCGGCAGGGTGACCACCACCTTGTCGCCCTCAACGAAGTTGTGGGCGCCGCAGACGATGCCCTGCACGCCGGACGGGTCAATGCCCTTGCCGGTGAGGCTCTGCTCCTGCCCCTCGGGGACGACGCGGACCTGGCACCAGTTGATGGTCTTGCCATTGGACTGCGGTTCCTTGACCAGGTTCAGGACCTGGCCCACCACGACGGGTCCGCGCAGGGCGTCCGTGGGGCGGTGGACCGCTTCCTCTTCAAAGCCGACCTTGACCAGGTCCGCCATGACGTCTTCGGCCGTGGCTCCGGCCGGTACCTGCGCGAATTCGCGCAGCCAGGAAAGTGGGATACGCACTGTTAGATCTCCATCCCGAAGTGCTCGCTGAAACGTACATCGCCTTCGATCATGTCGCGCATGTCGCCGACCTCGTTGCGGAACATGAGCGTCCGCTCGATCCCCATGCCGAAGGCAAAGCCTGAATAGACGTCCGGATCGATGCCGGCGGCCCGCAGGACGTTGGGGTTGACCATGCCGCAGCCGCCCCACTCGATCCAGCGCGGCCCGCCCTTGGCGCCGGGGTGGAAGATGTCCAGCTCGGCGGACGGCTCTGTGAACGGGAAGTAGTTGGGGCGCAGCCGGATCTGGGCTTCGTCGCCGAACATCTGGCGGGCGAAGTGCTCCAGGGTTCCACGGAGGTCAGCCATGCTGAGCTTCCTGTCGATGGCCAGGCCCTCGAACTGGTGGAACACCGGGGTGTGGGTGGCGTCGAGCTCGTCGGTGCGGAACACCTTGCCCGGGCACAGCACGTAGATGGGCAGCTCCCGCTCCAGCATGGAACGGACCTGCACCGGCGAGGTGTGGGTGCGCATCAGCAGGTGCGCTTCGGGCGGCTCCACGAAGAACGTGTCCTGCATTTCGCGGGCCGGGTGGTCCGGCTTGAAGTTCAGTGCGTCGAAGTTGAACCATTCGGATTCCACTTCGGGGCCTTCGGCGATTTCCCAGCCCATGCCCACGAAAATGTCCGCGACGCGGTCCTGCAGCGTGGACAGCGGGTGGCGGGCTCCGGCCCGGCGGCGGCGCGGGGCTGCCGTGACATCCACGGTCTCCTCAACCAGGATGCGGGCGTCGTTCTCCGCTTCGAGCTCGGCGGTACGGTCCGCGAGCGCCTTATTAACACGTCCGCGCGAGGAACCCATCAGCTTGCCGGCGGCGGCCTTCTGGTCCTTGGGCAGGCTTCCGATCCCACGGTTGGCCAGGCTCAGCGGCGACTTCTCACCGGTGTGGGCCAGGCGCACTGCCTTGAGTTCATCGAGCGTGGAGGCGCCGGCAATGGCGGCGACGGCCTGGTCCACGGCGGCGTTGATGGCGGTTTCATCCAGAGGGTTCGGGACGGCGGCGCCCGGCAAAGTTTCAGTCATCTACTGTTCTTAGCTACGAGTCGGGTGATGCCAGCGGCCGGTGCAGCCGCGCCGGTTCCCCGGCCGCGCGTACGTCGCTGGCACGTCATTGCAGAAAGTCATCCAAGGACGCCGCCCAAAGACGCCATCCGAGAACAAGGGCAGGCTCGCCGGCGGGTGGCCGGCGGGTACTGTTCCCAGTCTAATTGACAGCACCGGGCTAATTGACAGCGGGCGCCTGGGGACGCCTGTATTGCTCCGGCGCCCGCGGCTAGCATGGCCCCATGACGCATGGCTGCATAACGGGAGGTGCCCGGGCGAGGGGCCCACTCAAGGGAGATCCACTGGCTGGAGGCACCCTGACAAAAACACAGCGCCTCAGGCAACTCGCCAACGTGCTGAATGCCTCCACGCCGCTGGGGCTGGCGCTTGCCGGGCTGGCCGGCACCAGGACTTTCCGGGGTCCCCGCGGCCTGATTGTCGCCACCGGATACCGCTGGCCGCTGCCGGTGGCCGCCGCTTTCACCGTGGGCAACGTGGTGATCTTCCGTGCGGACGCCGGCACGGCTTTGACGGGCCGCACGCTCCTCGGCCATGAGGAACGGCACAGCACCCAGTATGCGTGGTGCCTGGGGCTGCCCTTCCTGCTGTTCTATTTCGCGGCAGCCGCCTGGTCGGCGGTGCGGTACGGCGATCCGGCGTCGGGAAATCCCTTCGAGCGGCATGCAGGCCTGGCAGCCGGCGGGTACGTGGACCGTCGGGTCCGGGACAGGAGGCTCGGGCCTGAGCGGGGGCGCTGGTCTGACCGGGGGCACGGGCATGAGTGAGCCCGCGGCCATGGGTGAAAGCACTGGCCGGGCGGCAGCCCGGACTGTCACCGTCACGGGCTCCGGAACCGCCGAGGCTGCACCGGACCTGCTGACGCTCGCCATTGGCGTGGAGTGCCGCCGCGACAACGCGGCTGACGCCTTTGCCGCTGCCGGAGCGGCATCCGCTGCCGTCACGGGTGCAATGCGCAGCCGGGGCGTGGAGAGCAGGGACATCAGGACGTCGGGGCTTAACGTCCGTGCCGACGTCGTCTGGCAGGAAGGCCGCGGCCAGCAGGTCACCGGCTACGTGGCTTCCAGCATGCTCAGCGTCCGGCTCCGGGATCTGCCTGCCGGTTCGGAGGTCATCGCGGCGGCCGTCGAGGCAGGCGGCAACGACGTGCGCCTGGACGGCGTGCAGCTCGGTTTTGCCGATGCCGCAGCGGTCCTGGCGCTGGCCCGCGATGCAGCCTGGGCCGACGCTCGGGCGGCAGCAGCGCAGCTCGCCGCCCTTGCGGGCGCTGAGCTGGGAGAGGTGGTCTGCGTACGGCAGCATCCTGCTCCGTCGGCGCCCGTTCCGATGGGCGGGATGCAGCGCGCCTTCGCCGCCGATTCGATGCCGGTCGAACCCGGAGAGCCAGCCGTCGGCACGAGTCTGACGGTTGAGTGGGAGTTGCTAATGGAGGCTGCCCGCGGCGAGCGCGGCGTCGGCGGGCCGGGTTAGGTCAGATGGCTGGGGCGTCGGATAGGCGGCTAAGCAAGGTTCGGACGACGGCGGCTACCCCCTCCGCCATCGAGTCCACAGTCAGCGGGGGGGCACCGCTGCCCTGCTCCACCGTCCGGCGCGAACGGCACATGGACGAACCCGCCGCAGATGCCCGGACGGGAGGCGAGCTCATGCATGAGAGTGCAGAATCACGGACCCAGGGTAGCTGCCGGTCTGCAGGAAACGCCGGCGACGGACCTTGACTTAAGTTCGAACATACATTCGAATGGAGGCCATGAGATGGGACGCGCAGGCACTTAAACCAGAACAGGAAGAAATGCCCGGGACTGCCCCGCTGCTGCCTCTGGCCGGGCTGGTGCGGTCCGTGTCCACTCCCGAGTTTGCCGGCGTCACCTTTCATGAGGTCACCGCCAAATCGGTGCTCAACAAGGTGCCCGCCAGTTCCCGGATGCCGTTCGAGTGGACCGTGAACCCGTACCGGGGCTGCAGCCACGCGTGCGTGTACTGCTTCGCCCGCAAGAGCCATACCTACCTGGACTTCGACGCCGGGCTCGATTTCGACAGCCAAGTGGTGGTGAAGATCAATGCCGCCGAGGTGCTGCGCAAGGAGCTGGCCAAGCCCTCCTGGAACCGGCAGCAGGTGGCACTGGGCACCAACACGGACCCCTACCAGCGGGCAGAGGGCCGGTACCGGCTGATGCCCGGCATCATCGGTGCGCTGGCCGACTCCGGGACCCCGCTGTCCATCCTGACCAAGGGTACTTTGCTGGCTCGCGACATTCCGCTCCTGAAGCATGCCGCGGCACAGGTGCCGGTGGGCATTGGCATCTCGCTGGCCATGACGGACGAGCAACTCTCGGAGGCCATCGAGCCCGGCACACCCGGACCGCGGGCGCGGCTCAAGCTCGTGTCCAGGCTCCGCGAGGCCGGGCTGCCCTGCGGCGTGATGGCCATGCCCATCCTGCCCTGGCTCTCGGACAGCGACGAAGCCCTCGACTCCCTGTTCGCTTCATTGGCTGCCGCGGGTGCCACCGGCGTCACGGCCGGAGCACTGTACTTGAAGCCGGGCACCCGGGAGTGGTTCATGCAGTGGATCGCTGCCCGCCATCCGGAACTCGTGGGCCGCTACCGCAGGCTCTACGGCACGGGCTCGTACGCCTCCAAGGAATACCGCATCTGGCTGGCCGGCAGGGTCCGTTTCTTCAAGGCCCGGCACGGCTTCTCCAATTCGCACGGGTTCAGCCACCGGGACGTCGACGACCACCAGGCCGACGATCCCCGCGGTGAGGAAGCCGCCTACCCCGAGGGAAGCATTCCGCGGGACCGGACGGGACACGACAAGCCGGGTCAGCAACGGTCAGGGCCAGATGGCCACCGCAGCGAAACCCGGACATCGCAGCCCACACTGTTCTGAGTCCGCGGCCGTACCACTCCGGGCGCGGTCTTTCCTGTTGCTAATTCCCCAGGACGAAGTCGGCCCGGCCCGCGGAGGCGACGGTGGCAAGCAGCGCCTGGACGATCGGGAGGTCGGCCGGGATCCACGGCAGGCTGAGAGCTTCGTCACCCTCGCGGATGCTGACCCAGCGAAGCTCATCGTGGTCTTCGAGCGGCCGGGGTTCGCCGTCGGCCACTTCGGCGAACCACACCCGCATCACGGCCTTGGCGTTGAGGGGCCAGCCGTCCGGTCCCGGCGCTTCCAGTTCCGCCCCAAGGACGACATCGATGCCGAGTTCCTCGCGGAGCTCACGGTGCAGCGCCTTTTCCGGAGCCTCCCCGGGTTCCACCTTTCCGCCCGGGAACTCCCACATGCCCGCAAACTGTGGAGGCGCCGTGCGGCGGGCCACGAGGAGCCGGGCGGGAGCGGAGAGCGAATCCAGCACGGCCCCGCCCACGACGTTGATCAGTTCAGTCACCGGTCCAGTCTATGAGGGCAAGGTCCCAGCCTTCGGCCCGGATATCCATCCAGCCGCGTAGCTTGTTAAAATCAGACATATCAGTGGCAACGATGCCTACTCCGTAACTCCTTTCGAAAAGCAGGCACATGACTTCCACTGTCCAGTCTCCCCGCACGCCCACGGCTGCCGTGCACATCGGTCCCGCCATCCTGGCCCTGGCCATGGGCGGCTTCGGCATCGGAGTCACAGAATTCGCCATGATGGGGCTACTCAAGGAGGTCGAGGCCGGACTCGGGATCAGCACTCCCGAGGCAGGCCACCTCATCTCCGCCTACGCCCTCGGCGTCGTCGTCGGAGCTCCCGTCCTTGCTGCCGTCGGCGCGAAACTGCCGCGCAAGTACCTCGCGCTGGGCCTCATGCTGTTCTTCAGCGTCGCCAATCTGTCCTCGTTCATCGCTCCCGACTACGCGAGCATGCTGGTCTCCCGGTTCGCCGCCGGCCTGCCGCACGGCGCGTTCTTCGGCGTGGCCGCCGTGATCGCCGCTTCCCTGGTGGCGCCCACGAAGCGGGGCTGGGCCATCTCCATGGTCATGGCGGGACTCACCGTTGCGAACGTGGTCGGAGTACCGTTCGCCACCTGGCTCGGGCAGACCTTTGGCTGGCGGCTGCTCTTTGTCCTGGTGGGTGCGCTGGGGCTGGTGACCCTGGCGCTCATCTGGAAGTTTGTTCCATTCCAGAAGGCGCACGCAGATGCCAGCATCCGCAGGGAGCTGGGCGCACTTAAGCGGGCACAGGTCTGGCTGGCGATCCTCATCGGCATCGTGGGCTTCGGCGGTTTCTTCGCCACTTACACCTACATCTCCCACACGATGACCTCCGTGGCAGGGATCCCCGCCGCCCTGCTGCCGTTCGTGGTGGCCCTGTACGGCCTGGGAATGGTGGCCGGCAACATCGTCGGCGGCCGGATCGCGGACAAGTCCGTGATGGGGACCATCTACCGCGTCCTGCCGGGAATCGCCGTCGCCCTTGTGGTGTACGCCGTGGCCGTGCACTGGCCGTGGTCGGCCTTCCTCATGGTGTTTGTGGTGGGCGGCGCCGGGTCCATGCTCGTCCCGGCCCTGCAGACCCGGCTGCTGGACGCGTCCCCCGACGCGCCGTCGCTGGCGTCCTCCCTCAACCACGCAGCACTGAACGTCGCCAACGCCCTGGGCGCCTTCCTGGGTGGCGTAGTGATCGCGTGGGGCTGGGGCTACGTTGCGCCCGCCCTGGTGGGTGCCGTCCTGGCCATCCTCGGCCTGATGGTGGCGCTGCTCAGCGGCCTGCTGGAGCGCAAAAAGCCGCTGGCCCCGTAACAAAAGTCACGGAGCCAGCGGCTCACCAAGTACAGGGCCGGCGGCCCGGACTTTCACAACAAGCAGCTACGCCCCTGAGTCGCCCGCAAGGGCGGGCCCGCTGGCTACCTCTGCACGGCGGATGTCGGGCTCCAGATAGATGACCCGCGCGATGGGCACTGCCGAGCGGATCCGTGCTTCGGCTTCGTCGATGGCCTTGGCAATATCGAGCCCGGAATCGCCGGCCCCCACGCTGATCTTGGCAGCCACGAGCAGCTCCTCCGGGCCCAGGTGCAGGGTCTTGAGGTGGATGATGGCAGTGCCGTCCGCTTCGATGGCGCGCCGGATGCGGCCGACGTCGTCCTTGGTGGCCGACTCCCCCAGCAGCAGCGACTTGGTCTCCATCGCCAGGATGACGGCAATCGCCACGAGCAGCAGGCCAATCATGCCGGTCCCGATCCCGTCCCAGATGCCGTCGCCTGTCAGCAGGGTCAGCCCCACGCCAAACAGGGCGAACACCAGGCCCAGCAGGGCGCCGAAGTCCTCGAGCAGGATCACCGGAAGCTCGGGCTGCTTGGCGGTCCGCACGAAGCTGATCCAGCCCTGGCTGCCGCGGATATGGTTGGCCTCGCTGATGGCCGTCCGGAACGAGAAGCCTTCGGCCACGATGGCACCGAGCAGCACGGCCAGGGGCACCCACCAGAAGTCACCTTCAATGGCGTGCGGGTGCTGGATCTTTTCCCAAGCCTCGTACAGCGCGAAAAGGCCGCCGACGCTGAAGAGCACGATGGAAACGATGAAGGCGTAAATGTACCGCTCGCGTCCGTAGCCGAACGGGTGTTCCGGGCTGGCAGCCCGCTGGGCGCGTTTCCCGCCGACCAGGAGCAGGACCTGGTTGCCCGAGTCGGCGACCGAGTGGATGGCCTCAGCCAGCATCGATGAGGAGCTTGTCAGCAGGAACGCGACGAACTTCAGGACGGCGATGGTCAGGTTGGCGGCCAGCGCCGCGACAATCGCCTTGGTACCGCCATTTGCAGCCAAGGGAGGCTCACCTCTTCACGTGGGTATTTCAACGGATGGGACAGGGCGGGATGGATCCGCCGTCTAGTAAATACCGTACCCGTCCGGCCCGGAACAGACAGCGCACCTGGCCTCCGGGCGGCACGAAAAGCCAAAACTAAGCCTGCTGACAAAGAAACGCGCCCTGTGTTAGCTTGAAGCCATATCGGGACTGATAAGAATCGATCCCGACGAATATGAAGGAGCAGACAATGGGTTTTCTTGCTTGGATTATTCTCGGCCTGATCGTAGGCGCAATTGTTAAAGCCGTCATGCCCGGACGGGTCGGCGGCGGCTGGGTCACCAGCCTCGTTCTGGGCGTCGTTGGCGCCATCGTTGGCGGCTGGATCGGCAGCCTTCTCTTCGGCAAGGGTGACCTGGCGTTCTTCGACCTCGGCACCTGGATCCTCGCCATCATCGGCGGCCTCGTAGTCGCAGGTATCTACGGCGCCATCACCGGCCGCAACCGGACCACCCGGGCACCATAACCGGCCAGGACCACAGGCACCGGGCCTCGACAAGCGCATCGCGTAACAAGCCCAAGCGCAGAGCCAAGCCCGGGCCGTAACAGACAAAAACAGACAGAGCGGGGACCCACCAGCACGGTGGGTCCCCGCTCCTTCATGTCTGACGGTCTGGTGTGACGGCCCGCAGTCTCCGGAACTTAGGCCGGCTGCTGGGACCTCGCACTTGCGTACAGGCAGACGGTGGCGGCCGTTCCCAGGTTGAGGCTCTCGGCGGCGCCATACACGGGCACCGCCACGCGGTGGTCAGCCAGCGCGAGCTCGTCTTCGGAGAGGCCCTGGGCTTCGTTGCCGAAGAGCCAGGCCGTGGGGTTCTCCAGGGCGTAGTCCGAGCCGGCGGTCGAGGCGCCCAGCCTGCGTGCGGCGTTCTCGTCCTGCAGCCGGTCAAGGTTCAGCTGCCCGTAGCCGTCCGCGGCCAGCACGCCGATCCCCCGGTCCTTGCACAGCCCCACCAGCTCATTAACGTCCGCGCCGAGGACCACAGGCAGGTGAAACAGCGAGCCGGCGGTCGACCGGACGGCCTTGGGATTGTAGATGTCCACGCTGGAACCGGTCAGCACCACAGCGTCCGCGCCGGCGGCGTCCGCGGCCCGAAGCACAGTCCCGGCATTGCCGGGGTCCCGGACCTGGCACAGCACGGCAATCAGCCGTGGCCCGCCGTCGAGCACGTCCGCCAGGGAGACGTCCACGAAATCGCACACCGCAACGATCCCCTGCGGGGTGACGGTGTCCGCCATGGCGGCGAGGACATCGTCCGTCGCAAGCCGGGCGCTGGTTCCCACGGCCAGTTCCTCGAACTCGGGGTACCGGTCCAGGCAGGCCTCGCTGGCATACACCTCACGGACGATGCCCGGCTGGCCCGCCGCGGTCCGTTTGCCGTGCAGCACCAGGGCTTCACGAACTGCCTGCGGGCCTTCGGCGAGGAACTGGCGGCGCTTTAAACGGGCCGGGCGCCCTGCAAGCTTTGCCACGTCCCGCACCCGATCTGCTCGGGGATTGGAGAGTGGAAAGTCTTGCGGGCGCCCGGTTTCGTTCATATAAGAAACCTTAGTGGCTGTTGCCACCGGTCCTTGAACTGGGAGCTGTCTGCTTACTCAGCAGCTGCAGCGGCCGGCTTCTTCGCAGCGCGTGCACGGGTGGCCTTGGCCTTCGGTGCAGTCTCAGCCTTGGCGGCCGGAGCGGAGGTGTCTGCAGGCAGCGAGTCCTTGGCAACCTGGACCAGCGCAGCGAAGGCGTTGGCGTCGGAGACGGCGAGCTCGGCCAGCATGCGGCGGTCAACCTCAACCTCAGCAGCCTTCAGGCCCTGGATCAGACGGTTGTAGGTCAGGCCGTTCGCGCGGGATGCAGCGTTGATGCGCTGGATCCACAGGCGGCGGAAGTCGCCCTTCTTCTTCTTGCGGTCGCCATAGCTGTACACAAACGAGTGCAGCAGCTGCTCTTTTGCCTTGCGGTACAGGCGTGAGCGCTGCCCACGGTAACCTTTGGCGCGTTCGAGGACAACCCGGCGCTTCTTGTGGGCGTTTACCGCCCGCTTCACACGTGCCACGTGCGTACTCCTTCAGAATTCTTGTCCCAAGCATCTTTCGCCGGTGATCCGGCTGGCCTGAGAAGGCTTTATTGGTGGGTGGCTGCTGCCTGACGGCCGCAACCTAAGAGCTTGGAACTAGATGCCGAGCATCTTCCGGATGACCTTGGCGTCGCCCTTGAAGACGATCTTGTCGCCGGCGAGGCGACGGGTCAGGCGGGTGGACTTGTGCTCAAGGTAGTGGCGGCGGTTGGCCTGCTGGCGGCGCAGCTTGCCGGTACCGGTCAGCTTGAAGCGCTTCTTAGCACCACTGTGGGTTTTCATCTTCGGCATGGGAACCGATCTCCTAACGTATCCGCAGACATGTCTGCAGTCTTTCGCGCAGCCGGCCCTGGGGACGGCGTGCTGGTTGCTGGCTGCCTGAAGGGGATGCCTTCCGCAGTTTCGAACTAGTTGGTCTTCTTGCCTGCCGGCTTCGGCGTGGGCCGGGGTGCAGCAGGTCGTGCCACCGGCTTCGGCGCAGCGGGCCTTGCCACCGGCTTCGGCGCAGGCACAGCTGCAGGCTTCGGCGCTGCCGGGGCAGGCGTTTCGGCCTGAGGAGCCTTGGGCGCAGGTGCCTCGGCGGCAGCCTTCGGCGCAGCGGGTGCCGCCGGGGCGGCAGGTGCAGCAGCCTTCGGCGCAGCGGGTGCCGCCGGGGCGGCAGGTGCAGCAGCCTTCGGGGCAGCAGCCTTGGGCTCCGCAGCCTTGGGTTCCGCGGCTTTGGGCTCGGCGGCTTTGGGTTCGGCGGGAGCCTCGGCAGGTGCCGCAGCCGGGGCTTCGGCAGCCGGAGCTGCCTCAGCTTCAGCGGCCGGAGCCTGGGTGGCCTCAGCCTGGGCCGGAGCTTCCTGCGTTGCCGTTACCTCTTCGGCGGCGGTCTCCGCAGAAACCTGGAAGCCCTCCGGGAGGAGGTCACCCAGCGACTGCGTCAGCGGTGCCTGATCGTCACCTGAGGTGTCGACTCGGCCGGCGGCCTTGGCTTCATTCTGGGCCTTGGCCTCGGCGCGCTGGGTCGCGCGGCGGGCTTCGGCCTTCGCCTCGGCCTTGTTCTTCAGCGGACCGATGACCATGACCATGTTGCGGCCGTCGATGCGGGGGCTTGACTCCACGACACCGACTTCAGCCACGTCTTCAGCGAAACGCTGCAGGAGGCGCAGGCCCATTTCGGGACGCTGCTGCTCACGGCCGCGGAACTGGATCATGGCCTTGACCTTGTCCCCCGCTCCGAGGAAGCGCAGGGCGTGGCCGCGCTTGGTCTCGTAGTCGTGGGTGTCGATCTTCAAGCGGAACCGGATTTCCTTCAGAACCGTGTTGGTCTGGTTCTTCCGGGCCTCACGGGCCTTGACTGCGGCTTCGTACTTGTACTTGCCGAAGTCCATCAGCTTGCACACCGGAGGCTTGGCCTGCGGTGCAACTTCAACGAGATCCAGGTCGGACTCGGCAGCCAGACGCAGGGCATCCTCGATACGGACGATCCCTACCTGTTCGCCGGCAGGGCCGACCAGCCGCACCTCAGGGACGCGGATACGCTCATTGATTCTTGGCTCGCTAATGTTAAAGCTCCTGTGTTTGTAATGGGTGTTCCACCGGCAAAATAGAGAAGGCCCCCAATTGCCGGAGCAATCGAAGGCCTCAAAGGTCGGATGTGCACCTCCCCGCAGGGGCTGCACGCACTTCACCGGACTCCTGCCCGGTGAACCGCCCGACCGTTACCCGGCAACCTTGCTGCCCTGAACCTTCCAGGGAAAACGGCTGACGCGGGTGGGAGAGAACTCCGCTTGCAAACTGAGTATCAATTCTACAGAAAGATACCCGCTTACCGCACATTTGCGGCAGTGGGTCTCATACACGGCAAAATAACGACATCCAGTCGGTCTGTGACAAGCTTACCAGTATGAGCACTCCAGACAGCAATTCACACGTCTACCAGGCACCCGGCGCCGGGGACGACGTCACGCAGCAAATCCGCGACATCTCGGAAGTCCCCGCGATCGAGGTCATCACCACGGCGGCCGTGCACCTCATGAGTGCCTCCGCCGTGAAGCTCGGCCTGGCCGCTGAGGAGAACGCCGCTGAGCTGAAGGACCTGGACGAGGCCCGCAAGCTCATCACCGCCCTTGCCGGCCTGGTGACGGCAGCCGCTCCGGAGATCGGTTCACAGCATGCCGGTCCGTTGCGCGATGGCCTGCGGTCCTTGCAGCTTGCCTTCCGCGAAGAATCCATCATTCCGGATCCCCCGGGCAAGGGTCCCGGTGAGAAATTCACCGGCGCGGTGAACTAAAGCTAGACGTTCGACGGCGGCGGGCCGGCTCTTCGGGGCCGGCCCGCCGCCGTTTTTTCGTGCGGCCGCCCCATTGACCGTCCCCCGGCGGCGGGCGCCTGCGGCGTCAGGACGTGGCAGCGCGGCGTCGGCGCTCTTGCAGGACGAGGCCCACGACGCACAGCAGCACACCTGCCACGCCGACGGACACAAAGCCTCCCGCCGCCCCGATGCCGTCGATGAAGATTCCGGCCAGCGGAGCCCCCAAGGCAACACCGGCGGTCAACGCGGACCCGTACCACCCCATGGCCTCGCCCCGCCTGGCCTCCTCCACCAGTTCTGCCACCTTCTCGGAGGCTGCCGAGAGGACCGGCGCGCAGAGGAGGCCCGGCAGCAGCGACAGCAGGCTAAGGGTCAGGGTGTCGGTGGCAAACCCCATGGGAATGGTGAAGGCAGCCATGCCCAGCAGCAGGAGGATCGGGGAAACAGGCCGGTGCATGGCCCCGTATACGAGGCCGCCGATCACCGAAGCGGCGCACCAGAAGAGGAACACGACGCCGATCTCGCCCTGGTGGCCGCCGGTCTCCAGCGCGGCCACGATTCCCACGTCCGTGCCGCTGAGCACCATGCCGGCGCCGGCAGCCACAGCGAACACCGCGGCTACACCGGCGGTGAACCAGGCGAAGCTGTGGGCTACCCTGCGTTTCAGGACCGCCCGCCGCCGGCTGCCCGCCGACGCCGGACCGAGCTCAGCCGCTGCCTCCTGCAGGTGTGCGGGGGCGGCGGCCACAACGGCTACCTCTGCTGCTTCCTGCTCATCAGCTTCGCAGGATTCGGAGCGGACCGCGCTGCGGGTGGGCGGGTTGAACCACATCAGGAAGAGCCCGGCCAGCGACGTGGAGACACCGACGGCGGTAAGCCCCAGCACGGAATGGCCGCTGGTGGCCACCACAGCACCTGCGGCCGGGCCGATCATGAACACCAGCTCGGTGCTGACCGCATCCAGCGCGAAGGCGGTCCTGCGCTGGTCGCCGTCCGCGAGGACCCCCAGGGACTGCCGCACCACGCTGAAAATGGGAAGCGTCAGCAGGCCGCCCACGAACACCAGCGGCAGCAGCCACTGGTAGGACACGTGCGGCACGAGGGACCAGATGACGGTTTCCGAGATCACCGAAGGTATCAGCGCCGTGCGCAGGCCCACGGTATCCACCCGGCGTCCGCGCCAGGGTGCGCCGAGCGCGATGCCGATGGTCATCACGGCCGCCGCCGTTCCCGCGGCGGCGTAGCCCTCGCCGAGGGTCAGGACGATGTGCAGGGTCAGCAGGACGCCCGCCGCCGAATGGGGTATGCGGGCAATCATGCCGACGGCCAGGAGCCGTCGGATAGGGCGGACGGCCAGCAGCTCCCGGTACAGGGTGAAATTCACAGGTGGGTCCTCGGTTCAGCCGCCGGACAGCAACGCAACGGACCTCCACCGGTCGGCGGTTACTGTGCGGCGCGCCTTAGTTTGACTTCGATCGAATCAACGCGCTCACCAAACAATACATTCCGGCTCCACTCAGCCTGGAGGCCGGCAACAAGGTCCTGGACCGCGGCCGCGTCGAGTCCGTCCTCCAGATAGAGCACCACCCGCAGCTCCGGTCCGGCTCCGCCGCCCTCGACGCGGCTGCCCGAGGCTGTGGCCGTGGCCACTCCCCCGCCGGGAAGGACCTCGAGTGCGCGGACCGCGGGTCTGTCTTCGGCACCGGCCCGAAGCACCGTTGCCAGCTCGTCATCGAGGTAAGCGGGCACCCACTGCCGCTGCTGCGCGAGCGCCCAGACCCCGGGGCGCCTGACCACGAAGGTAATTTCCGAGCCGGGGTCCACGACCAGCAGCTCGGCCCCCTCGGAAACGGCGGACAGCGCGGCCCTTGCGGCATAAACGGCCACCGGCCGCGCCTCCGCGTGCCACGCCGCCAGGGCCGCTGCCGACGTGAACACCGGCATGGCAAGGCGGCCGTCCGGCGCTTTGAGCGTCACCAGCGCCATGTCCGCCTGTTTGTCGGCGTGCACGCCGTGCGCGCCCTCGGCTTCCTCCGCCAGCTGGGCCACCACGGGGACAAAGACGCGGGTGGTGGCCAGCGAGGCAACCACCGCGGCTTCGTCGCCGTCGCCGGCAACGAGAGCAGAGAGCGCGGTGAGATAACCGGCGTCGGCCGTGCCGTCGTCGTCCTCAAAGTTGTGGATCTTGGCGTCATCACCGGCGAGGCTGCGCCCGGCCCAGGGCTGGCCCGCCGAATCCGCGGCACCGCCTGCACCGGCGAGGGCGGCCTCGATGTGACCGGGCAGCCGGCGTGCCGGCGGCACGCCCGTGCCCGGTAGGGCCGTGCCAGGTACGCCGCCGTCCGTGGAATTGCGCTGCTGCTCGGTCACGGCGATGCCTTAGCGGCGGCCAGCGACGTCGAGGGCCTCGGGCAGGCTGAAGGCGCCGGCGTACAGGGCCTTGCCCACGATGGCGCCTTCGACGCCCAGCGGCACCAGGGAGCGCAGCACCTTCAGGTCGTCGAGGCTGGAAATCCCGCCGGAGGCCACGACGGGCTTGCCGGTCTTCTCCACCATTTGCCGCAGCAGCTCAACGTTCGGCCCCTGCAGCGTGCCGTCCTTGGTCACGTCGGTGACAACGTAGCGTGCGCAGCCGGCCTCTTCCAGGCGGCCCAGCACATCCCACAGGTCCCCGCCTTCCTTGGTCCAGCCGCGGCCGGCCAGTGTGGTTCCCCGGACG
Organism: Arthrobacter sp. OAP107; assembly: GCF_040546765.1. NCBI lineage: Bacteria > Bacillati > Actinomycetota > Actinomycetes > Micrococcales > Micrococcaceae > Arthrobacter > Arthrobacter sp. OAP107. Next base: position 3,509,586 of record NZ_JBEPOK010000001.1, read on the forward strand.
TCCAGGCCGACGGCGATCCGGTCACCGAAGCGGTCGATGGCCCGTGCCGTCCAGTCCGGGTTCTCCAGTGCGGCGGTGCCGAGGTTAACCCGGGCAACGCCCAGGTCCAGCGCCTTCTCCAGGGACTCGTCGTCCCGAAGCCCGCCGGAGAGCTCCACCTTGATGTCCAGCCGGCCCACCACTTCGCGCAGCAGCTCCGCGTTCGAGCCGCGTCCAAAGGCAGCGTCCAGATCCACCAGGTGGACCCATTCGGCGCCCTGCTGCTGCCAGTTCAGCGCCGCCTCCAGCGGCGTTCCGTAGCTCGTTTCGCTGCCGGCCTCGCCCTGGACCAGGCGGACGGCCTGGCCGTTCACGACGTCGACGGCGGGAAGCAGTTCAAGTACCGGCAGCTCGTTTTGGCTCGTCATCGGAGGTTTCCTCAGTTCTTGTAGGCGCTGGAGTTCTGTGGACCCTGTTCCCGTGAGCGGCGTCTTCTGCGGCGCACACGGCGGGTTCGTTCGTTATTTGCCGGGAAGGGTCAGCAGGTAGGCGGCCAGCAGCGACATCGCAGCCAGCACGTAGAACCCGATCTGGACCCAGAGCGGCTTGCGCTGCTGCCTGAAGGACAGGCCGCCGCCCACCAGGAGGCCGGCCAGGCCCATCAGGAGAATCGACCACATTTAGGCGTCCGCCGCCTGCCGGCGGTGCGGACCGCGGAGCCCGTCGACCCAGTTCTTGAGCAGCCGTGCACCGGCGTCACCTGACTTTTCCGGGTGGAACTGGGTGGCGCACAGCGGGCCGTTCTCCACGGCGGCGATGAAGGGGCCGCCGTGCTCGGACCACGTGACCAGGGGCGGCGCCATCCGGGGCTGGATGACGTCGAAGTCCCAGTTCTGGACCCCATACGAGTGCACGAAGTAGAACCGTTCCCCTTCGACACCGTCGAACAGCCTGGAGCCCTCCGGGACCTTAACGGTGTTCCACCCCATGTGCGGCACCACTTCGGCCGGCAGGAGCTCCACCTTGCCGGGCCACTCGCCCATGCCTTCGGCTTCAGTTCCGTGTTCCACGCCGGCCTCGAACAGCACCTGCAGGCCAACGCAAATGCCGAGGACCGGACGTCCACCGGCAACGCGGCGGCCAATCATCCGGATGCCATCAACGGCCTTGAGTTCGCGCATGACCGTCTCGAAGGCGCCGACGCCGGGAACGACCAGCCCGTCGGCGTTCAGCACGTCCTCGGGCTTGGAGCTCAGGATGACCTCGGCACCGGCGCGTTCCAGGGCACGCACGGCCGAACGGACGTTGCCGGACCCATAGTCCAGGACGGTGACGGTGGGTTTGCCCTCCGGGGAGGCCGGCTTCAGCGTGGCCGACGGGTCGATGATCGCGCCCTCGCGCAGTACTTTGCCGGTCACAGTGCTCCCTTGGTGGACGGAATGCCTTCGACGCGGGGGTCCGGTTCGACGGCTGCGCGGAGTGCCCGGGCAAAGGCCTTGAACTGGGCTTCCACGATGTGGTGCGGGTCCCGGCCGGCGATGACGTTCATGTGCAGGCAGATGCCGGCGTGCAGCGTGATTGCCTCGAAGACGTGCCGGGTCAGGGATCCCGTGAAGTGCCCGCCGATCAGGTGGTACTCCTGCCCGGCAGGCTCGCCGCCGTGCACCAGGTAAGGCCGGCCGGAGACGTCGACAACGGCGTGTGCGAGGGCTTCGTCCAGGGGCACGGTGGCCTCGCCGAAGCGGCGGATGCCGGCCTTGTTGCCCAGCGCGGTGCGCAGCACCTCGCCGAACGTAATGGCAACGTCCTCAACGGTGTGGTGGACGTCAATGTGGGTGTCGCCCGTGGCCTTGACGGTCATGTCGATGAGTGAGTGCTTGCACAGCGCCGTCAGCATGTGGTCATAGAACGGGACCGATGTGCTGATGTCCGACACTCCGGTGCCGTCGAGGTTGATCTCCACCAGCACGGAAGATTCGCTGGTGGCACGCTCCATGCGTGCAGTCCGTGCCTCGGCAGCCTTGATTCCGGTGTCGCTCATGGTGATAGATGTCCTTTGACGAAGGATGGGGGCGGACCTGACCCGGTCCATGTTCAAGTTTAGGCCGGAAGTGCAGCTTGCCGGGCCAGGATGCTTTCCAGCGCTTCCAGGAAGGCTGTGGTTTCGGTCTCAGTGCCGGCGGTGACCCGCAGGTGGCCGGCGATGCCGACATCCCGCACGAGCACCCCTGCGTCCAGCAGGTCCTGCCAGACCCCGTGGGGATTCTCCAGGCCGCCGAAGAAGACGTAGTTGGAGTCGGACGCCGCGGGCCGCAGCCCCATCCGCGTCAACTCCGCGACAATCCGGTCGCGCTGTCGCTTGATGTCCTGGACGTCGGCCATGAGCGCCTCGCGGTGCTGCAGCGCGGCGAGGGCGGTTGCCTGCGTGACGGCCGAGAGGTGGTAGGGCAGGCGCACCAGCCGGAGGGCGTCGGTCACCTCGGGAGCCGCGGCCATGTAACCGAGGCGGGCGCCGGCCAGGGCGAACGCCTTGCTCATGGTGCGGGAGACGATGAGCCGCTCCCGGCCGGGCAGCAGGGTGAGCGCGCTGGGCGTGCCGTCGTGTGCAAATTCGTGATAGGCCTCGTCCACGACGACGATCGCCTGGCTGGCCTCGCCTGCCTCGTAGACCGCTTCCACCACATCCAGGCCCAGGCCCGTGCCGGTGGGGTTGTTGGGCGAGCACAGGAAGACTATGTTCGGCTGGAGTTCACGCACCTGGCTGGCGGCCGACTCGGCACTGAGGCCGTAGTCGTCGGCGCGCTTGCCGGCGATGTAGGCAGTGTCCGTGCCGCTGGCGAGGAGCGGGTACATGGAGTACGTCGGCGGAAAGCTCAGAAGCGACCGGCCGGGGCCGCCGAAGGCCTGGAGGATCTGCTGGAGGACCTCGTTGGAACCGTTGGCTGCCCAGAGATTGTCCGCGCTGAGCCCGTGGCCAAGGTATTCCGCCAGCGCTTCCCGAAGTTCGGTGAATTCACGGTCGGGGTACCGGTTAAGCCCGGTGGCGGCCTCGCTTACCGCCGCGGTGATGGCCGCCCGGACGTCGGCGGGCACGCCATGCGTGTTCTCGTTGACGTTGAGCAGGATCGGGACGTCAAGCTGCGGGGCGCCGTAAGGGGACAGCCCCCTCAGGTTGGTCCGCAGGGGCAGTCGGTTCAGTCGCTCAAGCTGGTCAGTCACCTACACAGTTTAAGTAACCTGCAGGGCTGGCCGGAAACTGTGACGGTTCCGGCGCCCGGGAACCGCACGGTTCGGGGGGCGTGAAGCTCTATTTGTTCGGTACAAAAAGCTGCTGCCCGGGCATGACCTTCCCGGCCTGAAGGTCGTTGAGCTGGACGATGTCCGCGATCACATCCCGTGGATCGCGGTCCGGGTCGACCTTGCCCGCGATGGCCCACAATGATTCGCCGGGCTGCACCGTGACCGACACCGTCGGCGTGACGGCGAGACCGGTGGCGCTGTCAGCAGCCTTTGCCGGCGAGTTCAGCAGCCCGGTCAGTGACAGGATCACGGCGGCGAGCAGGACAAGCGGGAGGCCGATCAGGACAATCCGGCCACGGCGGGTGAGGCGCAGCCGCGGCGGCTTGCCGGGCCGGGAAACTGCCGTAGAAGTTACTGCTGCTGTTGAAGCTGACATGGCGTGAGCCCTCCTGGACCAAAGTTGTACTGCCTCGCGTTCGAACAAACAGTTCGAACACCGGACTGACAAGCGGCCCTCACTAGAACACATGTTCGAACTTTGCTTTTCCTAGTTTTAGCATCTATCAACGAATTAAGTCGAGACTCGCTAGAACAAATGTTTGAAAAAGCCCAATGGCTGGCCTACGTTGGAAATCAAAGAACAACCACAACTGCAGTTGATCAGCAGGGTCTGACATTTTTCAGGCCGGAAGTTCCCGGCCTCTGCAGCTACCGCAACCGGGAGGAACGGAAAGGCGTTGGCGAACATGGCAGCACAGGCCTCTGACGGCAAGGCTCCCCAGCGCAGCCCGCGGTCTCAGCGGACCCCCAAGGGACTTACAGTCCGCCAGAAGAAGATCCTGGAAACCATCCAGCGTTCGGTCAACGAGAACGGCTACCCGCCGTCGATGCGGGAAATCGGTGACACCGTAGGCCTGGCCAGCCTCTCCAGCGTGACCCATCAGCTTTCGCAGCTGGAAAAGCTCGGCTACCTGCGGCGCGACCCCAAGCGGCCGCGCGCCATGGAGGTCCTGATGCCGCTCACTCTGGATGCGGGAACGGCGAAATCCGGCGGTGACAAAGCCCCGGCCCCCAGCACGGCAGGCGGCTCCGTGTCCGAACTGCCCAGCGCGATGGACACCGCCATGGTGCCGCTGGTTGGCCGGATCGCGGCGGGCGGTCCCATCCTCGCGGACCAGATGGTGGAGGAGCTGATGCCGCTGCCCCGCCAGCTGGTGGGCCATGGCGAACTGTTCATGCTCAAGGTCGCGGGCGACTCCATGGTGGACGCCGCCATCTGTGACGGGGACTGGGTTGTGGTCCGGCGGCAGAGCGACGCCGTCAACGGCGACATCGTCGCGGCACTGCTTGACGATGAGGCCACCGTCAAGACCTTCCGGCAACGGGACGGCCACACCTGGCTCCTGCCGCAGAACACGCAGTACGAACCCATCCTCGGCGACCACGCAGTGGTCATGGGCAAGGTGGTTTCCGTACTTCGCTCGCTGTAGCCCCCTGGGGCTTGTCCCCACGGAATCTTCGGCAGAGAACTTTCGGCCCCGGGCTGCTGCAGCCCGGGGCGTCCCTATGCCTGGGCGCCGGCGAGCCTCTCCAGTGCCGCGATGGCGGTCTTCCGGTCGGTCGTTGGCCAGAACGGCGGCAACGCGGCCCGCAGGAACCCGCCATAGCGCTCCGTGGACAGCCGGGAATCCAGCACGGCCACCACGCCCTTGTCATTCGTGGACCGAATGAGACGCCCCGCCCCCTGGGCAAGCCTGATGGCCGCGTGCGTGGCGGATACCGACATGAAGCCGTTGCCGCCGGCCTGGGCAACAGCCCGCGACCGCGCCGTCATCAGCGGATCATCAGGGCGCGGGAAGGGAATCCTGTCAATCACCACCAGGCGGCATGACCCGCCCGGCACATCGACGCCCTGCCACAATGACATCGTGCCGAACAGGCAGGTGTCGGGTTCATCGGCGAACTGCTTCACCAGCGCCGTCATGGTGGACTCACCCTGGCAAAGAATGCTGACATCCAGCCGGGTGCGCAGGGCATCTGCTGCTTCCTCTGCGGCCCGACGGGAGGAGAACAGACACAGCGCTCCCCCGCCGGACGCGCGGATCAGTGACTCGAGTTCGTCCAGCGCCTCGGGCGACGTGCCGCGGCCAGGCTTCGGCAGGTGGCCCGCCACGTAGAGGATTCCCTGCCGGGGATAGTCAAAGGGCGAACCCACGTCGACGCCGGTCCAGCTCGGGGCGCCTTCCCCGACCAGGCCCAGCCCGCCCGCAGCGGGTTCGAAAGCAGAGCCGATGGCGAGGGTTGCCGACGTCAGCACCACGGTGTGCCCGGCGAACAGGCCTTCCCGGAGCCGGCCCGCGACGCTCAGCGGGGCGATGTTGATCAGGGCCGGGGCGGTCTCGTCAGGCGCTGAGTATCCCTGCTGGGGATCAAACGTGCTGTTCCGGGAGAACCAGACCACCTCACGGTTTTCCCGGGCGGCGACGAGCCGTTCGCAAAGCTCCAAAATCACCAGCAGGCGGGAGCGCGCGAGCTGCCGCCCGCCGTCGGCCGTTGTATTGCTGTCCCCCTTGGAATCCGACAGTGCGGCCCAGCAGGCCTCACGGAGCTGGTCCACACAGTCCAGCTGCTCGTCGTTCAGGCCGTTGGGAAGCAGGCCGCTGGGTACGCCGGCGAGAGCCACCTCAAGGTTGGCGGCCGCGGTGTTGAGGGCGTCGACGGTGATGCCGGTGTGCTTGCGGGCGCCGGATGCTGCGGCGTGGACCATGGCCACCGACAGCTGGCCCGACACCGCGCCGGTCACCCGGTCCTGGAGTTCGTGCGCCTCGTCCACCACGACGACGTCGTACTCCGGCAGCACCGCCAGGCCTTCGAACGCGCTTACGGCGAGCATGGCGTGGTTGGTCACCACGACGTCGGCCTCTGTGGCGTTATGGCGGGCAAGCTCACTGAAGCATTCTTCGGCGAGGGGACACTTTTGCGAGCCAAGGCATTCCATTGACGTGACGGACACCTGCCGCCAGGCCCGGTCCGTGACGCCGGGAAGCAGCTCGTCGCGGTCGCCCGTGGTGGTCTGTTCCGCCCATTCGCGGAGCCGGACCACCTCCTTGCCGAGCTGCGACGAGGGGCCGCCCACCGACGCGGCGAAGTGCGGGACGCTGGTGTCCTCGCCCAGCGAGAAGAGCTGTCCCTCCGAGGGCTCCTCGGACGGAAAGCCGCCCTCAAGCTTGTGCCGGCAGACGTAGTTGGCGCGGCCCTTGACCAGCGCAATCTTCACCGGCCGGTCGAGTGCCGGTTTGAGGCTTTCCAGCAGCCGGGGAAGGTCCCGGCCCACGATCTGGGTCTGCAGCGCGAGGGTGGCGGTGGACACGAGCGCAGGCTTGTTGCTCTCCAGCGAGTGCGCGATGAGCGGGACCAGGTAAGCCAGCGACTTGCCGGTTCCCGTGCCGGCCTGCACCAGCAGGTGGTCGCCCGTTTCTATTGCGCGTGCCACCTGCCGGGCCATCTCGTGCTGGCCGCTGCGGCTTTGGCCGCCCATGCCCGCCACGGCACGGTCGAGCAGGTCAAGCACATGCTGCTCGCCGGCCGTGGTGGAGGCATTGTCCGCGGCGCCGGCGGCTGCCGCCCCGTCAGTCATCGGTGCTGAAGGATTCCAGTTCAGCCGCGAGGCCTTCCCGGACCATGACCACGGCGCGTGTACCGCCCTCTTCGTGGTCCAGGCTCAGGATCTCCGCGTCGGAGTCGTGCAGCTTGCTGATGAGATCGCCGCGGTGATACGGGACGAGGAGCTGCATCTTGACGTTAGGCCGCGGGATGGACTCACTGATGGCTGCGAGCAGCTCGGCGATGCCCTCCCCTGTGCGTGCCGAAACCACCACGTGCCGCGGCTCGCGCTGCTTCAGCCGCTCCACCACAAAGGGATCGGCGGCGTCGGCCTTGTTCAGGACGATGATCTCGGGCACCTTGCGGGCATCCACTTCGGCGAACACCGAGCGCACGGCGGCGATCTGGCCCTCCGGGTCCGGATGGGACACGTCCACAACGTGCAGGATCAGGTCTGCATCCGCCACTTCCTCAAGGGTGGAGCGGAAGGCCTCCACCAGCTGGGTGGGAAGCGACCGGACGAAGCCCACGGTGTCCGCCAGCGTGTAGCCGACCCCGTCTGAGGTCTCCGCCTTGCGGACGGTGGGGTCCAGGGTGGCGAAGAGGGCGTTCTCCACCAGCACGCCGGCGTCGGTAAGGCGGTTCAGCAGTGAGGACTTGCCGGCGTTGGTGTATCCGGCAATGGCCACTGACGGGACTTCATTACGACGGCGGTTGGCCCGTTTGGTCTCCCGTGCCGGCTTCATCGCGGCGATCTCGCGCCGCAGCTTGGCCATCCTGGTGCGGATCCGTCGCCGGTCAAGTTCGATCTTGGTTTCACCGGGACCGCGCGAGCCCATGCCGGCGCCGGCGCCGCCCACCTGGCCACCGGCCTGGCGGGACATGGATTCACCCCAGCCGCGCAGGCGCGGGAGGAGGTATTCGAGCTGTGCCAGCTCCACCTGGGCCTTGCCTTCGCGGCTCTTGGCGTGCTGGGCGAAGATGTCCAGGATGAGGGCGGTCCGGTCGATGACCTTCACCTTGACGATGTCTTCAAGGCCGCGCCGCTGGGACGGCGCGAGTTCGGCGTCCACCACCACGGTGTCGGCGCCGGTGGACATCACGACGTCCTTGAGCTCCAATGCCTTGCCGGCGCCGAGGAAGGTGCCGGGGTCAGGCTTGGCCCGGCGCTGGACCAGCCCGTCAAGGACTTCCGAGCCCGCCGTTTCCGCCAGTGCTGCGAGTTCGCGCAGCGAGTTCTCGGCGTCAGCCAGGGTGCCTTCGCTCCAGAGGCCGGCAAGGACAACGCGTTCCAGGCGCAGCTGCCGGTATTCGACCTCGGTGACGTCCTCGAGTTCGGTGGAGAGCCCGGCCGTACGCCGCAGTGCCCGGCGTTCCTCGAGGTCCTGCTGGTCGCCGTCGAAGGTGCTGTGCTCTTCGGCGAGCTGTGAGATGGCCTGCGCCTTGCCCAGGACACCCTTGCTGTCGGAGCGGCCGCCGTCGGCTGCCGTTGCGTTCCTGGCCGGGACGTCCTTGGCGAGAATCCGGTCGATGACAGCCTGGATCTCCTCGGGACTCATGTCCTGGGCGGCTGGCTCGGATCCGGAATTTTGCTGATTGGTCATGGTCTCCTTTGAAGGTTCTGCATCTTCAGAATAGTGCTGATTGGCGCCCTTGGCTGCGGTATTCGCGCTGGGCTGACTGCGAGGGGTCATGGAGGTGCTCCTGACTTGCCGGCAGCGGACACGCTGGGCCGGCGGGAAGTGGCTGATCGAGTGCTGTGTGGGCTGCGCTTGTTTCAAATGCGCACCGGGCGGAAGGCGGTAAGCCTGCGTCGCGTCGGAAGGAAGCCCCGGGCCGGTACCGGCGGCTGAAGGCCGCGGGCAAAGAAAGCCGGCTACTCAAAAATCAGGAACATGCGTACAAGGATAGCAGAACACCAGGACCGGTTTTGGCAGCCGGCCGGTTTCCCATCAGGCGGGCGGCCCACTAATCTGGCCAGTTATGGAGTCTGCCCACTATTTCAGCGCCTCACCCGCGGGGCCGTTCACCCGCAAGCCCCTCACAGTGGAGCTGGCCGGTGAAACGCGGAAGCTGCAGACCTCCTCCGGCATCTTCAGCCCGGACGGCATTGACAAGGGGACGGCCATCCTGCTGGCCGAGGTCCCCGCTCCTGCACCACAGGGAAACCTGCTGGACATCGGCTGCGGCTGGGGACCCATCGCCCTGACCATGGCTCTCAGGGCACCGCACGCACAGGTCTACGCAGTTGACGTTAATGAACGCTGCATCGCGCTCACGAACGGGAACGCCGAACTGCTCGGGTTGAACAACGTCGCAGCCAGCACACCGGAGGGCGTGGACCCCGAAATCCGCTTCGATACCATCTGGTCCAACCCGCCGATCCGGATCGGCAAGGATGAACTGCACTCACTCCTGCTGCTCTGGCTGCCGAGGCTGGCACCGGGCGGTTCGGCGTGGCTGGTGGTGCAGAAGAACCTGGGTTCGGATTCGCTTCAGCGCTGGCTGGCGGAGGTCCTGGACGACACCTTTACAGTGACGCGGGAGAGCACATCCAAGTCGTTCAGGATCCTGCGGGTCAGGAAAGCGTACCGGTAGCAACGATCGTTGCCGGTCCGCTGAGCTCCACGTGTTCGCGGCCACCGGCTACGGTGAAGAACTTCACGCCCACGACGCCGCCCGGCACCTTCACCTGCCAGGTGTCCGGGGCGCCCTGCCCGGCCCAATGGCGGATGGCCACCGCCGCGGCGCAGGCACCGGTACCGCAGGACTGCGTTTCACCGACGCCGCGTTCGTGTACCCGCATGGTCACGGTGCCCACGCCGTCGTGGACCAGCGGTTCGGCCGGAACGACGAACTCGACGTTGGTGCCATTCGCGGGAGTCGGGTCGACGTGCGGGGCGGTAAAAAGCCGGGTGTCCCGGAGTTCGGACAGCTCTGCCAGTGCGACGACCGTGTGGGGGTTGCCCATGCTGACGGACAGTGCCGGCCGCGGCACCTCGAGACCGTCGGCGCTGACCAGCGAATCCATGGCGCGGGCCGCTGCCTCGTCCGGGAAGATGAATTCCCAGGGGCCCATGTCGACGGCGTAGCCGTCACCTGTGCGGACGATGGTCTTGACGCCGCCGCGGGTACCGATGCTCAGCGCGCCGCCGGCGGGCAGCTCAGCCAGGCCTTCGGCGAGCAGGAAGTGGACGAACACGCGCACGCCGTTGCCGCACATCTCCGACAGGGACCCGTCACCGTTGCGGTAATCCATGAACCACTGGGCGTCGGGGTTTTCGGCGAGTATCTGCCGGCCCTCGTCCAAAAGACGTGACGGGACGGCGCGGATGAGACCGTCGCCGCCGATGCCGCGGTGGCGGTCGCACAGCTGGGCGACCTGCTCCGGGGAAATGGCGTGCACGCCCTCGGGGTCGGCGACCAGGACGAAGTCGTTGCCGGTGCCATGGCCCTTGGAGAACCGCAGTCCGCTCAGTGTGGTGGCGGCGGGCCGGGCTGTTTCTGCAAGGGTCTCATTCATGGTTCAAGGTTACCCGCCCGCCGGCGGCGCCCGAAAAACCGTCCCGGTCCAGCACCCGGTCCGCGGGCGCTGGTGAGGAGGATGCCGGCGATGACAATCACTCCGCCTGCTACCTGGGCAACGGTGTAGGGGTGTCCGGTGAGGATGGTGAACAAAGCCGTGAAGACAGTGATGAGGTTAAGGAACACCCCGGCCTTGCCCGCGGGAATGACTGTCAGCGCGCGGTTCCAGAGCAGGTAGGACAGCACCGAAGGAAACAGCGCTATGAAGGCCAGGGAAGCGATGGCACTCTGCGCGGAAGGCAGGGCCGGACCGCCGGCGGCGAGGCTGAATGGCGTGAGCACCACAATGGTGATCGCGGCCTGGATGGCCGTGGCCGTTATCGGGGGCAGCGGCGGGGCCAGTCGTCCGATGATGGTGTAGGCGGACCACGCTCCGATGGCACCGATCATGAACAGCTCCCCGGTGCCGAATCCGGCATGCAGCAGCTTGCCGACGTTGCCGTTGCTGAGGACCAGAAGGACGCCGACGAGCGCGATCAGGACGCCGCCCACTGCCGGGCGGGTCAGGCGTTCGCGCAGGAAAGCAGCAGCGGCCAAGGTGATCAGCGCAGGATTGAACGCATTGATGAGGGATGCGTTGAATGCATCCGTGTGCTTGAGGGCCGTGTACAAAAGCAGGTTGTAGCCCAGCAGCCCGGACACACTCAGTGCGATTAGCCACGGCCACGCGGCAAGCACCTGACGCCAATGCGGGCGCTCCACCAACTGCGCGATGGCCAGCAGCGGAACCAGGGCCAGTGACCAGCGCAGCAGGACCAAACTGAGAGGGTCCATGCTCTCCACCGCGCCTGCCCCGACGACGTAGTTGCCGGCCCAGAACAGCGTCGCACCCAGCAGCGAGGCGACCGCACCGGTGAGCCTCCGCCGCGGGGTGCGCTTGGGCGTGGTGGCAAGGGCAAGGGTCATTAGGGTTTTTCTTCCAGTGCGTTGGGGGTCAGCGGCAGAGGTCGGCGGCCTTTGCTGCCAGCCCGGGGTCCTGCCAGTCCAGCCAGCCGATGCGGGGATCTGCCCGGAACCACGTCAGCTGGCGGCGGGCGAACTGTCTGGTGGCCACGATGGTGTCCTCGGCCGCCTGCGCCACGTCCGCTTCGCCGTCGAGCACTTTGAGGAACTGGGCATAGCCCAGTGCGCGCGGGGCGGTCTTGCCGCGGCGCAGGCCCCGGGCGTCCAGCCGTTCGACCTCCGCCAGCAGCCCCCGCTCCACCATCCTGTGCACGCGGACGGCGAGCCGGTCGCGCAGCTGCTCTCGATCCACCGCCAGGCCGATCTGGATGGCCGGCTGGTGGTACTCGCGCGTTGGCATGAAGGAGCTGAACGGGCGGCCCGTCAGTTCGAAGACCTCCAGCGCACGGATGATGCGGCGGGCGTCGCCGAGGCGTCCTGCGGACACGGGATCCACCGCCCGGAGCCGGTCCAGCAGCGCCCCGGTCCCTTCAGCGGCGTTCTCCCGTTCGAGCCGGCCGCGGATTTCGGGGTCGGTTCCCGGAAAGTCCAGCACGTCCAGGGCTGCGCGGACGTACAGGCCGGACCCGCCGGCCAGGACCGCGCGTTTGCCGCGGCTGTGGATGTCGGCGACGGCGTCCCTCGCCTGCTTCTGGAAGTCGGACACCGACGCCTCCTGCGTCACGTCCAGGATGTCCAGCAGGTGGTGCCGGACGCCGCGCTGTTCAGCCTCGGTGACCTTGGCGGTGCCGATATCCATGCCGCGGTAGAACTGCATGGCGTCGGCGTTGATCACCTCGCCGTCCAGTGCCAGGGCAAGTTCGACGGCGAGGTCGGACTTTCCCGATCCTGTGGGCCCGACGACCGCTATGACGGGAGGCTGGCCCGCCACCGGGTCAGCGGCTCCGCACCGGGAGGGACGGCATGCCAAGCGACACGCCGGTCCTGCCCGCCCCCGCTGCACCGGGTGCCGGCGCGCCGCAGGAATCGGCCTGCGCCCTGTCCCAGGCATCGCCGGCGCGGGACCGGCGCAGGGAGTAATCGGCTGCGGTGGCCGGATCAGCGACCAAGTGGAAGGCGGCCGCTTCCGTAATGGTCACCGTCACCAGGTCACCGGGCCTCGGCGCAGGAGCGCCCTCGGGAACCGTGAAGTGAACCAGGCGCTGGTCCTGCGAACGGCCAGAAAGCCGGTGGGTTTCCTCAGACTTGCGGCCGGACTGGGCGGTGACCATGACCTCGACGCGGCGGCCCAGCTGCTTGGCGTTCTCTTCGGCGGCGATGCGGTCCTGGAGCGCGGTGAGTCGCTCAAAGCGTTCCTGTACCACTGCTTTGGGCAGCTGGTCCGGCAGGTCGGCGGCCGGCGTGCCGGGCCGCTTGGAGTACTGGAAGGTGAAGGCGGTGGCGAAGCGTGACTTTTCGACGACGTCCAGGGTGGCCTGGAAGTCCTCCTCCGTCTCCCCCGGGAAACCGACGATGATGTCCGTGGAGATCGCGGCGTGCGGCATCTTGGCGCGGACCTTGTCCAGGATGCCAAGGAACTTCGCCGAGCGGTAGGAGCGCTTCATCTCGCGCAGCACCTTGTCCGACCCCGACTGGAGCGGCATGTGCAGCTGGGGCATGACGTTGGGCGTCTCGGCCATGGCGTCGATGACGTCATCGGTGAACGCGGCCGGGTGGGGGCTCGTGAAGCGTACCCGTTCCAGGCCCGGGATTTCGCCGCAGGCGCGCAGCAGCTTGGAGAAGGCCTGGCGGTCGCCGAACTCCACGCCGTACGAGTTCACGTTCTGGCCGAGGAGCGTCACTTCGATGGCGCCGTCATCCACCAGTGCCTGGACCTCGGCGAGGATCTCCCCGGGCCGGCGGTCCTTTTCCTTGCCGCGCAGGGCAGGGACGATGCAAAAGGTGCAGGTGTTGTTGCAGCCGACCGAAATGGACACCCAGCCCGAATAGACCGAGTCACGCCTGGTGGGCAGCGTGGACGGGAAGACGTCCAGCGACTCGAGGATCTCCAGCTGCGCCTCGTTGTTGTGGCGCGCCCGGTCGAGAAGGGCGGGCAGGGCGCCGACGTTGTGCGTGCCGAAGACGGCATCGACCCAGGGCGCCTTCTTCAAGATGGTCTCGCGGTCCTTCTGCGCGAGGCAGCCGCCCACGGCGATCTGCATCCCCGGGTTGGCTGCCTTGATCGGCGCGAGCTGGCCGAGGTTGCCGTAGAGCTTGTTGTCGGCGTTTTCCCGCACCGCGCAGGTGTTGAAGACGACGACGTCGGCCTGGGCACCGTCGGCCGGCACGTAGCCGGCGGCTTCCAGCATCCCCGCCATTCGCTCGGAGTCGTGAACGTTCATCTGGCAGCCGAAGGTGCGCACCTGGTAGGTGCGGTGCACGGCGGCGTCACCGGTGGGCTCGTTCTCGGTGCCGTTTGCGGGGGAAGGGTAGGTCAGACTCACCCATTAAGGGTACCGGCTGCGCCCACTACCTTCTGCAGCGTCTTCTGCAGCGTCCAGGACCTCGGCCACGATCCGGAACGCCTGCGAAGGCTGGTACCCCTTCCGGGCAAGCATGGACGCGAGCCGCCGCGTGGTTTTGTCCCGCTCCGCCCGGTCCGACAGGTCCGTCCCCGGCCGCAGCTTGCGTTCCACGAGATGGCGCGCGGCGGCTTCCTCGTCCTCGTCACTGAGCTGTTCCAGGGCGGCGGCCGCCGTGTCAGCGTCAATGCCCTTGTCCGCGAGTTCCCGGCGGAGGGCCCCCTTGGCCAGTTTGCGCGACTGGGACCGGCTCCGCACCCACATGTCAGCGAATTCCGCATCGTCAACCAGCCGGACCTCTTCGAAGCGGTCCAGCACGGCCGCGGCGACGTCCTCCGGCACCTTGCGCTCGGCCAGCTTGCGTTCAAGCTGCAGCCGGCTCTTGGGTGATGCGGTCAGCTGGCGCAAGACGATGTCGCGCGCCACGGACGCCGGATCCGCGTTCCGGTCCTCCGCGGGTTCCGGTTGGGCTCCCATCCGCGAGCCGGGTCCTGCGGTGCGGTCCCCTCCTGCCTTGGCGAAGGCCTGAGGGGACCGGCGTTTGCTAGAAGCCGTCAACGGCCTTCAGCTTCGGTGAGGCTTCAGCGTCGGCCGCGGGCTTGGTTCCCACGCCGAGCTTTTCCTTGATAAGCCGTTCGAGCTCCGCGGCGAGTTCGGGGTTGTCGCGCAGGAAGCGGCGCGAGTTCTCCATGCCCTGGCCGAGCTGGTCGCCGTCGTACGTGAACCAGGAGCCGGACTTCTTGATGATGCCGTGTTCCACGCCCATGTCGATGATGCCGCCCTCGCGGGAGATGCCCTGGCCATAGATGATGTCAAATTCGGCGACCTTGAAGGGCGGGGCCATCTTGTTCTTGACGATCTTGGCCTTGGTGCGGTTACCGACGGAATCGGCACCTTCCTTCAGGGTCTGGATGCGGCGGACGTCGATGCGCACGGACGCGTAGAACTTCAGCGCCTTACCACCGGTGGTGGTTTCCGGTGAGCCGAAGAACACACCGATCTTTTCGCGCAGCTGGTTGATGAAGATGGCGGTGGTCTTGGTCTGGCTCAGCCGGCCGGTGATCTTTCGCAGGGCCTGGCTCATGAGGCGGGCCTGCAGGCCGACGTGGCTGTCGCCCATATCGCCTTCGATTTCCGCGCGCGGCACCAGGGCTGCGACGGAGTCGATGACCACGATGTCCAGCGAGCCTGAGCCCACCAGCATGTCCATGATCTCCAGCGCCTGCTCACCGGTGTCCGGCTGGGAGACCAGCAGGGCGTCCGTGTCCACGCCGAGCTTGCCGGCGTACTCGGGGTCGAGGGCGTGCTCGGCGTCGATGAAGGCGGCGATGCCGCCGTTGCGCTGGGCGTTGGCCACGGCGTGCAGGGCCACGGTGGTCTTACCCGACGATTCCGGGCCGTAGATCTCGATGACGCGGCCCCGCGGGAGTCCTCCGATTCCCAGCGCGACGTCCAGCGCGATGGAGCCGGTGGGGATGACCTCGATGGGGGCGCGTGTTTCGTCGCCCAGCCGCATGATCGATCCCTTGCCGAACTGCTTGTCAATCTGCGCGAGCGCTGCTTCAAGCGCCTTTTCACGATCCGGGGCTGCCGCCATGGTTCACACCTCTAATGCTTTCTCGCTTTGGAGGGGCCTCTGCGGCCCTTTGTCTGTCATCACCGACGCTAGTGCCACCCGCTGACATTGTTACCGGGCAGGCGTACGTATGTGGATAACCCGCTGGCCAAAAGCATAGTCGCACCCGAACAAATATTCGAACAATCGGTCGGCGTGTCAGCAGCTTCCCGGCGTGCGGGCAGCATCTAGACCAGGTCCGGCCCGTTTTGTCGCGGCTTGATGTCGCGGCCAAGGCGGCGCTCCTCGGGGACGTCCTGCACGTCGCACACCGCGAGCCAGATGTCGCGCGGACTGACGCCGGCGGCGAGCGCCTGGTTCGCCGTCCGGCCTCCGACGCCGGCAAGAACGAGGGAACTGCCGAGCACCCGCGAGTAGCCGGCCCCGAATTCGTCATCCATCAGCCGCCAGAAATCACTAATCCTCACTCAATACAGTCTCTCACGGGCGCTGACTCTAGAATGGTTGCCATGAGCAACCCCGCTGAAGCCCCTGGAGCAGCTGCCCCCTTCGAGGACACGCTTGATACGGCACTGACCAACGTGGAGCATCAGATCAGCATTTTCTGGCGACGGGCCCGGTCCGTTTCCCAGCAGCTGTCGCGCGAGGTCCATCCGGACATGGAGCCCGCCGCCTACGGCCTGCTCACCGTGATCCGCAAGAGCGGCCCCATCCGGCTCACCGAACTCGCATCCTGCATCGGCGTGGGCAAGCCCTCGGTGAGCAGGCAGATCGCGTTCCTGGAGAGCATCGGCCTAGTGCTTAAGGAAGCCGACCCGCTGGACGGCCGGGCGCAAACGATCCGGCTCACCGCCGAGGGCGAAGAGAAGATGCACCAGGTGCAGGATGCCCGACGGCAGGTGTTCCGGGAGCGCCTGGGCGAATGGCCGGTGGAAGACCTTGAGGCGCTGGCCACCTACATGGCCAAGCTCAACGCCACCTACGAGCGCGACGGATTCCCCCGCGACGGCGCCTCCTAACAGAAGCATCGCGTCACAGAAGCACGGCGCCTCGCAGCAACAAACTTCAAGGCGCGACGAAGGCCTCCGGCACAATGCCGGAGGCCTTCGCTGTAGCTATCTGGTCCGGATTACCGGATTGTGTTCTACCGGGCGCCGGAAAGCATTTCCGTGGCGAGCTCGTTGTTCAGCTCGCTGCTCAGGTCGCGTTCAAGGTCACGGCCGTAACGCTGGGAGAATTCCTGCGGGACGGTGTCCGGCACGGCAACGCCTTCGGCGACAGCCACACGGTCGCTGACCTCACGGAGCATGCTGGAAAGCGGAACATCCAGCGCCGAACAGATCGAGGACAGGAGTTCCGAGGAAGCTTCCTTCTGGCCGCGTTCCACTTCACTCAGGTAACCCAGGGAGACCCGGGCGCTGTGCGAGACTTCGCGGAGGGTACGCCCTTGACGCTGGCGGACATCGCGCAGTACATCACCGATTTCGTGACGAAGTACAACCATCTTGCGCTCCTTCTGTTCGCTCTTGGCCTGATCGGCGAGGCCCACGTCCTTCCAGCGGACAACGCCGTTAACGGACACGGGCTGCTTTACCATCTGTATCGCCTTGCTCCCTCATGCTTTCGATTCACTGTGACGCGAACCGCATTTGTTCTCTTCATCCTAGGCGCCTCCCTCAGGCAGAGGCGACACAATGTGACAACTATTCGGAATCGCTTTTTGTTCCCGGCAACCTTACTCCGGGTAGCTTAGCGCAGCCAGGGCGCCAGACCAGCGGGTCCGGAAACTCAGCTTAACGCCGCCAGGGCGTCCTGAAGACGCTCCAACGCGGCGCCACAGGCCAGCCCGCGGATTTCTGCCCGGCTGCCTTGGAAGCGGTAGGGAAAGGTCCGCACACCGTCTGCGGTGGCGACGCCGACGAACACCGTTCCCACGGCCTTTCCGTCATGCGCGTCGGGCCCCGCCACGCCTGTCGTGGAGACAGCCAGGTCCGCGCCGCAGACCCGCCGGGCGCCTTCCGCCATGGCCGCGGCCACCGCTTCATCCACCGACCCGACCGCGTCCAGCAGGTCCTGCGGCACGCCAAGGACGTCGCGCTTCACGGTGTTGTTGTAGGAGATAACGCCGCCCTGGAGCATCGCGGACGCCCCCGGGGTATCGGCCAGCACGGCCGCGACCATTCCGGCGGTGAGCGACTCCGCGGTGGCCACAGTGACGCCACGGCCTACGGCCGCGGCGACGGCCTCCCCGGCGATCCGGTGCAGATTCGTCACGGCTGGTCCTCCTCTTTTTCTGCCTGGCCGGCGTCAGCAGCACGCCGGCGGAGTCCCTCCGACCTGACTTTCAGAGCCTGAACGACGTATTCGGCTCCGGTCCAGACGGTGATCAGCACGGCCGCCAGCATTACCGCCAAGGCCACCCAGATCAGCCACGGTGCGATGGAAGCCAGCGGAAGCAGGTAGAGGAAGATGGCGACGGTCTGGACCACCGTCTTGAGCTTGCCGCCGCGCGACGCCGGGATGACGCCATAGCGGATCACGAAGAACCTCAGCGCCGTGATCCCCCACTCACGGACCAGGATCACGATCGTGATCCACCAGGGCAGCTCGTCGAGTACGGACAGCATGACCAGGGCGGAGCCGGTCAGCAGCTTGTCCGCGATCGGATCGGCAATCTTGCCGAAATCGGTGACCAGTCCCCTGCTGCGGGCGATGTCGCCGTCGAGCTTGTCCGTGTAAATCGCGACGGCGAACGCCGCCACGGCTGCCCAGCGCCATCCGCCGGACTCGCTGTGCAGCCCCGGGGCGTCGGCGATCAGGAACCACACGAAGAACGGCACCAGCACAATGCGGAGCATCGTGAGGATGTTGGGGAGATTCCAGATCCCGGAGCTGTTGGAGCCGGCCGCGGCCGCTTCGGTGCTAGTCACCCTTCTAGGCTACCGGCCGGTGAGGGACCAGGCGTCCTCGGAGCCGTCCTCGTCGTCGCCGGAGCTGTCGGCGCCGTCGTAATAGTTGATGCTTTGGGTGCGGTTGTCCAGGTCGGCGGCAACCAGGTCCTCCGCGTAGCCGCCCTGGGCGATGTTCGCGTTGGCGTTGTCGCTGAGCGCGGCGGTCTGCGAATCAGGCGTGGCCGGAGCCTCCTGCCCCTTCATTGCGGCCAGGACGGCGGCGAGGTCGTCCGGCTTGACCAGTACATCGCGGGCTTTGGAGCCTTCGGACGGGCCAACCACGCCGCGTGATTCGAGCAGGTCCATGAGGCGGCCGGCCTTGGCGAACCCGACGCGGAGCTTGCGCTGCAGCATGGAGGTCGAGCCGAACTGGGTGGTGACCACCAGCTCCGTGGCCTGCAGCAGCACCTCGAGGTCGTCCCCGATGTCGTCGTCGATCTGCTTCTTCTCCGCTTCGGGTGCGACGTCGTCACGGTAGACGGCCTGGAGCTGGCCCTTGACGTGCTCAACCACCTTGTGGATCTCGGATTCGCTGACCCAGGCGCCCTGCACGCGCATCGCCTTGGAGGCACCCATCGGGAGGAACAGGGCGTCGCCCTGGCCGATCAGCTTCTCTGCGCCGGGCTGGTCCAGGACCACGCGGGAATCTGTCACGGACGACGTGGCGAAGGCCATGCGCGACGGCACGTTCGCCTTGATCAGGCCGGTGACGACGTCAACGGAGGGGCGCTGCGTGGCGAGCACGAGGTGGATGCCGGCGGCGCGGGCCAGCTGCGTGATGCGGACGATGGAGTCCTCGACGTCGCGCGGCGCCACCATCATCAGGTCGGCGAGCTCGTCGACGATCACCAGGAGGTACGGGTAGGGGCGGATGATGCGTTTGGAGTCCACCGGCGGCTGGACCTTGCCGGCGCGCACTGCCTTGTTGAAGTCGTCGACGTGCTTGAAGCCGTAGTTGGCGAGGTCGTCATAGCGGGCGTCCATTTCGCGGACCACCCACTGGAGCGCCTCGGCCGCCTTCTTGGGGTTGGTGATGATGGGGGTGATGAGGTGGGGCACGCCTTCGTAGGCGGTAAGTTCCACCCGCTTGGGGTCCACCATGACCATGCGGACCTCGTCGGGGGTGGCGCGCATCAGCAGGGACGTGATCATGGAGTTCACGAACGAGGACTTACCGGCACCGGTGGCACCGGCCACCAGGAGGTGCGGCATTTTCGCCAGGTTGGCCACGACGTAGCCACCCTCGACGTCCTTGCCGACTCCCATGACCATGGGGTGGTCCGTGCGGCGGGCGTTCTGGCTGCGCAGGACGTCGCCCAGCGACACCGTCTCACGGTCCGTGTTGGGGATCTCAATGCCGATGGCGGATTTGCCGGGGATGGGGCTGAGGATGCGGACGTCGCTCGAGGCGACGGCGTACGAGATGTTTTTTGAGAGCGCGGTGACCCGCTCCACCTTGGTGCCGGGCGCCAGTTCGATCTCGTAGCGGGTCACGGTCGGCCCGCGGCTGAAGCCGGTCACGGAGGCATCCACGTTGAACTGCTGCAGCGTGTCCGTCAGGGCGGCCACGACGGCGTCGTTCGCTTCCGTGCGTTCCTTGGGGACGGATCCGGGCGTCAGCACGTCGGACGAGGGCAGCGTGTACGTGACGTCGCCCGCGAGGGACAGCTGCTCGGTGCGCTGCGGAATGGGCGTGGGCAGCGGCGCAGGCGCCACAGGCTTGGACGGCACTTGGACGGCAGCGCCCGGAGTTGCCACGGGTGCGTTCGCCGAGCCGGCCGTGCCCGGGACCACAAGCGGAATGGCTTCGGTGGCGTTCTCGGTGTCGGCGCCCTTGGCGCCGAGCCCCTGGGCTGCCTTGATCTTCTCGACGGCGATCTCCGCCTGCGTGGGGCGCCGGACTCCGGGGGCCACGGCGGGTGCCCCCTTGCCGGCCTCCGGTGACGGGTCGTCGTCGTCGATTACGGCGTGCTCAAAGGCCTCGTCCCCGACGTAGCCTTCCAGCCGGGGATCGGCTTCCCCGTCCTTGCCAAAGAGCCGCTTGCGCTTCTTCTTCGGTGCGGGAGGGGTGTTCTCGTACAGGTAGCTGCGGTCGTGGGCGTCGCCGTCGTTCTCCTGGAGGTCGATGCCCATGAGGTGCTCGTAGGCGCCGCGCAGCCGGCGCGGAATCGCTCCGAACGGCGTGGCCGTGACGATGAGCACGGACACGAAGGCCAGTAGCCCGTACAGGACCACCGGCACGGCGGGGTGGATGGCGGCCAGCGGGGAGGCGGCCAGGAATCCCAGCATGCCGCCGGCCTGCCGCAGCCCGTCGAAGCCTTCGCTGACGGTCGGCTGGCCGCCCACGATGTGCGCGATGCCGCAGCCGGCGAATGTCATGATGAGGAAGCCGATTCCCACCCGGTTGTTTCCGCGGCCGTCCACGGGCTGCCGGAATAGCCTGCACGCGCAGACGAAGAGCATGAGCGGCAGGACGAGCGACATCCAGCCGAAAGTGCCGTTGACCACGGCGTAGACGGCGTCCGGGAACCAGCCGCGGAAACCCCACCAGGCGAAGGTGGCGATGAAGACCGCCAGGGCCAGGTTGAACAGGGCGGCCCCGTCACGGCGGTCTTCGGGTGCGAGGTCGCTGACGTCCTGGCCGATGCGGCGCACTCCCCCGCCGACCAGGTGGCCGATGGCCTGCCAGGCCCCGCCGGCCACCCGCAGCAGCCAGGGCTGCCGGTGTTCGACGGCGGGAAGCCGGCGCGTGCGGGCGCTGCCGCCGGACGATCCGGCCCGGCCGGATTTGGCTGCCGAGGAACCGCTGCGGCCTGCGGATGCGCCCGATTTACTGCTGGGAGTACGTTTTGGCGCGGGGGAAGTACGAGTGGCCATATGTGCCACGGTACTCCACGTCAGCCGGGAAACCGCGGATTTCCGGGCCCACGGGGGCTGTGTTCAGCCCCCGTGCACCGTCAGTTAGGCCTCCAGGACTACCGGGATGATCATGGGGCGCCGGCGCAGCTTGCGGTTGACCCACGTGCCGATAACCCGCCGGACGATCTGCTGCAGCTGGTGGTTGGTGTGGTCGGCGTTGCTGAGCACAGCCTCCTCCAGCGCGGCGTTGATCTTGGGGATGATGTCGTCGAAGACCGAGTCGTCCTCGGCAACGCCGCGGGCGTGGATCTCCGGCCCGGAGACAACCTTGCCGGTGGCCCGGTTGATGACCGTGATGATGGAGATGAAGCCTTCGTCGCCCAGGACGCGGCGGTCCTTGAGGTCAGCGTCGGTGATTTCGCCGACACTGGAGCCGTCCACGTAGACGAAGCCGACCTCGACCTGGCCCACGATGTCGGCCTGGTGGTCCCGCAGGTCGATCACCGTGCCGTTGTCCGCCAGCAGGATGCTGGCCGCCGGAACGCCCGACTCCTCGGCGATCTTGCCGTTGGCGATGAGGTGGCGCGTCTCGCCGTGCACCGGCATGGCGTTGAGTGGCTCGAGGATGTTGTAGCAGTACAGCAGTTCCCCCGCCGCGGCATGGCCGGACACATGGACCTTGGCGTTGCCCTTGTGGATCACGTCGGCGCCAAGCTTCAGCAGGCCGTTGATGATGCGGAAGACGGCGTTCTCGTTCCCGGGAATGAGGCTGGAGGCCAGGATGACGGTGTCGCCCTCCCCCACCACCACGCGGTGGTCGCCGTTGGCCATGCGTGACAGCGCCGCCATGGGCTCGCCCTGCGAGCCGGTGGACATCAGTACCACCCTGTTGTCCGGCAGCGTGTCGATGTTCTTCAGGTCCACCAGGATGCCGTCCGGCACGTGCAGGTAGCCGAGTTTGGCCGCGATGGCCATGTTCCGCACCATGGAGCGTCCCACGAAGGCGACGTTGCGGCCGTGCTTGGCTGCCGCGTCCAGGACCTGCTGCACGCGGTGAACGTGCGAGGAGAACGAGGCCACAATGATGCGCTTGGAGGCCTGTGCGAAGAGCCGGTCCAAAGTTGGGCCGATCTCCTTTTCCGCGGTGGTGAATCCCGGGACGTCGGCGTTGGTGGAGTCGGACATGAACAGGTCCACGCCTTCTTCGCCCAGCTTGGCGAAGTGCCGGAGATCGGTGATGCGGCCGTCGAGGGGCAGCTGGTCCATCTTGAAGTCGCCCGTGTGCAGCACCGTGCCGCCGGCTGTGCGGATGAAGACGGCCAGGGCGTCCGGGATGGAGTGGTTGACCGCCACGAACTCGCACTGGAACGGGCCGAACTGCTCCACCTGTCCCTCAGTGACGGACAGCGTGTAGGGCCTGATCCTGTGTTCCTGCAGCTTGGCCTCAACGAGTGCCAGCGTCAGCTGGGAGCCAACGAGCGGGATGTCGTTGCGGAGCCGCAGCAGGTACGGAACGGCTCCGATGTGGTCCTCGTGGCCGTGCGTGAGGACCACGGCGACGATGTCGTCGATGCGGTCCTCGATGTAGGAGAAATCGGGCAGGATCAGGTCAACGCCGGGCTGGGTTTCCTCGGGGAAGAGGACGCCGCAGTCGACAACCAGCAGCTTGCCGTCGATTTCGAACACAGCCATGTTCCGGCCGATTTCGCCCAGCCCGCCCAGCGGGACAATCCGCAGGGTGCCCTGAGGAAGGCGGGGAGGCGTAACGAGGCCGGTGAGGGCTACTTGGGTCATAATGCACTTCTTTCCAGACGGAAGAGTGCCGGTCTCAGTCCGTCAGGAAAAGACCAGCCCTCCTTCCGCCAAGTCCTCGCGGATGGTTTCGATCTCGGCTTCGTCCGGCTCCACGAGGGGCAAGCGGACAATCGAGTTGGGCAGGACTCCCTGCCATTTAAGAATTTGCTTGGCTGCAACGGCACCCTGGACACGGGTCATGGTTGCGCGCACTACCGGCTCAAGCTCGAAGTTGATCTTGCGGGCCGTCCCGAGGTCGTTAGCGTTGACCGCGTCGATGAGCTCCCGGAAGCGGCGGGTCACGACGTGCGTGGTCACGCCCACGAGGCCCACGGCGCCCAGGGCCATCCACTGCAGGGTCAGGCCGTCATCGCCGGAATAGAAGGCCAGATCGGTCTCGGCCAGAACGCGGGTGGCCGCTGCGAAGTCGGCCTTGGCGTCCTTGACGGCCACGATGTTCGGGTGCTGGGCCAGGCGGATCATGGTGTCCGGGGCGATCTCGATGGAGGACCGTCCGGGGATGTCGTAGAGCATGACGGGCAGGTCCGTGGCGGAGGCGACAGTCTCAAAGTGCGCGCGGACGCCGGCCTGGCTGGGCTTGTTGTAGTAGGGGGTGACGATCAGCAAGCCATCGACCCCCAGCTTTGCGGCTTCCTGCGACAGGTGCACGGAGTGTGCGGTGTCGTTGGTGCCGGTGCCGGCGATGATGGCGGCACGCCCGCCGACAGCTTCCATTACGGCGCGGAACATTCCGAGGTTTTCCTCGTCGGTGAGGGTGGACGTCTCGCCAGTGGTTCCCGTGACAACGAGGCCGTCGCAGCCGTCGTCAACGAGCTTGCTGGCCAGTTCCGCGGCCTGCTGGTAATCGACCTTGCCGTCAGTGGTGAACGGGGTGACCATTGCGGTCAGGAGGGTGCCCAGGGCAGGAATGTTCGCGGAAGTGTCAGCCATGGGAAAAACGTTACCTTGTCACGTGCAGGTTAGGACAATGGCCGCCGCGTGATGATCGTCAAATTCCGGCGCGCACGCTGGCCCGCGCACGGTAGCAGCGATACAGCACCGGCTGTCTGTAGCGGTCTGCCTACCTGTACCGTTCCAGGGACCCCCGCCGGAGCACAGCGGTGACCACTTCCGTTCCGGTACCGCCCGCGTTCTGCATCGACAGCCCGTCCGGGCCCCAGAAACCGCTCAGGCCGCAGGACGGGCCCAACGTCGTGCGGCCACCCAGGTTGGCAAGGACGCCGTACATGCGGTTGTCCATGGCCCGCGCCCCGAGGTGCAGCCCCAGCCGGTGGCCCTCCTCCTGCGTATAGAGCGCCGAGACGGCATACACATCGGCCCCGGCGGCGGCAGCAGCACCGGAGTGCGCCGGATGCGCGGCGTCGAAACAGATGGCCAGTGCGATCTTCCAGCCGTCAACGTCCAGCAGGAGCGGCTCCTGGCGTGCTTGGTAGCCTGGCCCTGCTTCGAACAGTGACTGCTCGTCGCCGTGAAGGTGCGCCTTGAAGCCGGCCTCTTCCATGCCATTGGGGTGGACGGCGAGGGATGCGAGCCGCGGCGTGCCGTCCCGTTCCCGGAAGGGCGCCCCGACGACGGCAGTGATCCCGGTCCTGCGGCAGATTTCCCGGATGGGGTCCAAGCGATGGTCCCCGGCCGTCACCCACTGGTCCCCACCGCGCTGGTCCCCACCCCGCTGATCACGACCCCGCTGATTCCCGTGACGAAGCAACCGCAGGTCGTACCCCGTGAGTGAGAGCTCCGGGAACACCACCAGCCTGGCACCGTGGGAGTCGGCGTCCTCGATGAGGCGCACATGCTCAGGCACATTGGCGTCGATGCCGCCGCCCAGGGCCTCGTACTGGACGGCGGAAACGGTCAGCGGTGCGGTCACGAGCCCATCCTAGGCGGGGTCTGCTCCCGAGCAGTAGCGCTTTACCGCAGCCTCCCGCAACGATTCGGCCCACAGCGCGAGGCGCTGAGCGGCGCGGACGTAATGGAAAAGTTCAGTGGGCGTTAGCGCATCGACGTCCGTTTCGGACAGCCTGCGGGCAAGCTCGGCCCCGGGAGCCTGGTCGGAGAGGGTAACGCCTTCCCGGACCCACTGGACATCCTCGGCAGGCTCCCCCGCCACGAGCTGCCGGAAAAGGAAGTCCACCACGCCTGGGCTCATCGCCTTCAAAGGATCACCTTTTGGCGGGTCGGACCTGGGCGGATGCGTCCCATGCAAGTCAGACCTGCGCCCACCAGTCCCGCGCGGATCAGCCCTGGTTGCCTGGGTCAGCCCTTCCAGCTGGCGGCCCGGCGAACTCCCCGATGACTTCTTCATGCCCGCAATACTATTCGAACATATATTCGAATACAAGGTCAGCCCGGAGTCATCCTGAATGGCCCGGACTCATCCTGAATGAGGGGTACGACAAAGCGCACCATCACGTGTTCCTGAGGCGGGCCCGGCCGCTGATCGAAGACCCTGGGTATCGGGATGAGCCCCGAGCTCGAGCGGACACGGCCGTTCGGCAACGGCGTGTTTTTGCTTCATTACTCGGGCGGCCGTGGCCAGGGGCCCGGAGACAGAGGTTCACGAAAATCAGTGCGCCATGGCTGATATGAGACGATCACACCATGACCTCGCGGAGCACGGCTGCATCTTCCAAGACAGCGAAGGGGCCGGCTACAGGCGTCCGACTGGCGGGCGTCGACGCTGCCCGCGGCCTGGCCCTCCTGGGCATGATGGCCACCCACCTGCTCCCGACCTTCGAGCCCAATGCCGCGCTGACCCCGACCTGGGTGGGCCTGACGTTCTCCGGCCGCGCCGCTGCCCTGTTTGCCGTGCTCGCGGGAATCGGTCTCGCCCTGTCCACCGGCAAGCAGCAGCCGCTTTACGGACCTGCGCTGACGGCGGCACGGCGGGGCATCGCAATGCGCGCCCTGGTGATCGTCGTCGTCGGGCTCGCGCTCGGCGGTCTTGACGTCAACATCGCGGTGATCCTGGTGCATTACGCCGTGCTGTTCCTGTGCATCCTGCCGTTCATAGGCCTGCGGCTGAAGGCCCTGTGCGCGTGGGCAGCAGGCTGGCTCCTGCTTTCCCCGGTCATTGCGTTCCTGCTGCGGCCGTGGCTCATGGCCGCAGATCCCCCGCTGCAGCTCAACCACAATCCAGGGTGGGAGGACATCACCACCCCGGGCCAGTTGCTCGGCGACCTGTTCCTGACCGGCTACTACCCGGTGTTCCAGTGGATTTCGTATCTGCTGGTGGGCCTCATCATTGGCAGACTCGCGCTGACCACGGCGTTTGTTCCCGTCTTGCTGCTGCTCGGCGGCACTGTGGTGGCCGCATTTTCCAAGGTCCTGGGCACGGCGGCCATGGAGCAGTGGGGTGGCCGCGCCGCGCTGCAGGACATCCTGACGGACCCCAACTATCCACTGGACAGCCTCCTGCAGGTCAATCTGGCCGGCGTCCGGCAGGAGGGATCGTGGTGGTGGCTGGCCAGCAGTGCGCCCCATTCCGGAACCACACTGGATCTGCTGCATACCAGCGGCGTGGCGGCCGCCGTCGTCGGGCTTTGCCTTCTGGTGGGCAGGCTGGGGCAGTGGCTGGCTCTGGACCTGCTGCTTCCGCTGCGCGGACCGGGCGCCATGACGCTGACGCTGTACACAGCCCACGTGTGCGTTGTGGCGTCATTCCACCTCAAGCCGTTGCCCGTAGGGTGGACCGAGGACGGGATGTACTTCGCGCACGCGGCGCTGGCCGTGGTGATCGGGATGATCTTTGTAATCCTGAAATGGCGAGGTCCGCTGGAGTGGCTCGGGCACGCCGCCAACCAGGTGGGCCGGCACCAGCCGGCAAAAGTCCGCTAACCGGCCGCGCCCGCCCAGGCGGACTGCTTACCTCGCTGGTCGGCGCCAGCCCGGTGGCTGCGAGCCCTTTTAGCAGGCACAGCGTCTTAGCGGGCCACAGCGTCGCCGGAGGCGCGGAAGAGCCGCACCGCATCGCGCATGGAGGAACGTGCCCGCTTCCGGTCACCCGAGGCGTCGTAGGCGCAGCTGAGCCGGAACCAGGACCGCCAGTCCTCCGGCGCGGCTTCGGTTTCGGCCCGGTACTTCTCAAACTCCTGGTCCGCGGCAGCCCGGATAATCCGGCCGGCGGGGGTGCGCGGCAGATTGTCCTCCGGCAGGCCGCCTTCGGCCTCAAGAACCCGGGCCATTTGTTCGGTCCGGGCGCCGAAGAGGAGTTCCCGGATCATCGCCCAGGCGCCGATCATCGGCAGAACGAGGTACGCCGCGCCGATGGCCTTGGCCACCGGCTCGGCGTCCGTCAGCAGCAGGACGGAGCGCTGGAAGGACACCACGAGGTAGAAGACCAGCAGGAGCGTAACCGCGCCCACCCAGATCTTGGTGCGGTTAGTCCTCAGCCAGCCAAAGAGCGGTTTCACGGCGTTACAGCCCCAGGTCCAGGTAGCCGTCCAGGCCGACGGTGAGCCCCGGGTGCGCTGCGACGTTCCGCACGCCCAGGAGCACACCGGGCATGAACGAAGCCCGGTCGAAGGAATCGTGACGGAGCGTCAACTGCTCCCCCGGGCCGCCGAGCAGGACTTCCTGATGCGCCACGAGCCCGCGGAGCCGGACGCTGTGCACGCGCACGCCGTCCACCTCACAGCCGCGGGCGCCGGCCAGTTCTGTGGTGGTGGCGTCGGGGCTGGGGCCGATGCCGGCCGCCTCGCGTTCGGCAGCCACCAGCTGGGCGGTGCGCACGGCGGTACCCGACGGCGCGTCCACCTTGTCCGGGTGGTGGAGCTCGATGATCTCCACGGATTCGAAGTACTTGGATGCCTTCGCGGCAAATGCAGACGTGAGCACGGAGCCGAGGGCGAAGTTGGGTGCAATCAGCACACCGACTTCAGGGTGGCCGGCCAGCAGGGTCTCCAGCGACTCCAGCCTGCCCAGGTCCCAGCCAGTGGTGCCAACCACGGCGTGCATGCCGTTTTCGACGGCGAAGCGCACGTTCTCCTCGGTGCTCTCCGGAACGGTGAGGTCCACGACGTACCGGGCACCCGATTCGAGCAGGGAATCGAGGGAGTCACCGCGTCCCAGCGCGGCGACGAGCTTCATGTCGGGTGCGGCCTCCACAGCTTTGACGGCCTCGGCGCCCATGCGCCCGTTTGCGCCCAGAACGGCGACAGGAAGTTGTTGGGTCATGGATTCAACACTACCGTTCGGGTGGCTGGCGGACGGAACCGGAGCGCATGCGTTACCTCACGCCGGGACGCGGTATCGCCTGCCCATAGTCCGCGGTGCTGCTGGTCCCCTATTCCCGGGCGCTGACGTCCCCTATTCCCCGGCGCTGACGTTCCTTATTCCCCGGCCCCGACCCATTCGACCGTGCCGTCGCTGAAGAACTGTTCCTTCCAGATCGGCACCTGCGCCTTGACCCGGTCCACGAGCTCCGAGCACACGGCGAAGGCCTGCCCGCGGTGTGCGGCCGATACCGCGCAGACGAGGGCAGGGTCGCCGATTTCCAGCGGACCCACCCGGTGCGCGACCCAGATCCGGACGGGCGGAGCCGCGGCGCCATCAGCGGACCCGTCGGCTCCGGCCGCCTCGGCCTGTTCGGCAATCAGCTGCGCCACGACGTCGTCCAGCACCTTCCGGGCCGTGGGATGGGCGCTGTAGCTGAGCCGGTCCACCGGCTTGCCGCCGTCGTGGTTCCGGACCACGCCGCTGAAGCTGACCACAGCCCCTGCGGTCTCCGACTCCACGGCGGCGATGGCCTTGTCCACGGAGATGGGTTCGGTGCTGAGCACCGCGGTTACTACTTCGAACGATGCCTCAGTGGCCATGTCCGCCCTCCAACTGGTCGCACAGGTGCCCGATCACCGGGTCCAGGACGGACAGGCCGTCCATGACCCCCTTGGGTGATCCGGGCAGGTTGATGATGAACGTCCGGCCGGCCGAACCGGCATGTCCGCGGCTCAGCATGGCATGCGGCGTCTTCGCCGTTCCGAACTGGCGGATACCCTCCATGATGCCGGGGATCTCGCGGTCCAGCAGCGGCAGCGTCATTTCCGGCGTACGGTCGTCCGGGCTCAGTCCGGTGCCCCCGCTGGTGATGACGACGGCGGGATCCTGGGTCAGGAGCGCGCGGATCGCCGCGCCCACCGGCTCACCATCGGGCACCACCATCACCGGATACGGCACGAAGCCGTGTTCGGTGAGCCAGTCGGTGATGACCGGACCGGTCTCGTCCTGATAGACGCCGGAGGCAGCGCGTGTAGAGGCAATCA
Organism: Arthrobacter sp. OAP107; assembly: GCF_040546765.1. Taxonomy (NCBI): domain Bacteria; kingdom Bacillati; phylum Actinomycetota; class Actinomycetes; order Micrococcales; family Micrococcaceae; genus Arthrobacter; species Arthrobacter sp. OAP107. The sequence continues at coordinate 3,538,918 of NZ_JBEPOK010000001.1, forward strand.
CGACGCCTGCCTTGCGGCCCTGCACCTCGCCGTGGACGTGCGCGCCGCCGGCTCCGGGGTCAGTCGACATCGAAGCGGGGGTCTTGGAATCAGCAGTGCTCACAGTGCCCAGTCCCCGCTCTTGCCGCCGCTCTTGGCCAGGACCTTGATGTCTGTAAGGATGGCGTGCTTGTCCACGGCCTTGATCATGTCATATACGCTCAGCGCCGCCACGGAAGCGGCCGTCAGGGCCTCCATTTCGACGCCGGTCACACCGCGGGTCTTGACCGTGGCCAGGATGTCCACGGCCTCGGGGCCAAGTTCGAAGTCGACGGTCACCTTCGAAATGGGGAGCGGATGGCACAGCGGGATCAGCTCAGGCGTTTTCTTGGCGGCCATGATCCCGGCAACACGGGCCACGGCCAGGGCGTCTCCCTTGGGCAGGCCGCCGGTGCCCAGCAGCGCCAGGACCTCGGCGGTGCTGCGCACCGTCGCCGTGGCGGTGGCCTCGCGGGTGGTTTCCGGTTTTCCTGACACGTCCACCATCTGGGCCGTGCCATCGCGGCGCAGGTGGGTCAGGGCGCGGTTGTCATTTTCTGCAGTCACAACATCCATACTTCCACCTCGGCGCCCTCGTCGAGAGCAGCGGTGCCAGCGGGCACGTGCACCAGGGCGTTCGAGTGGGCCAGCGCCTGGACCAGGTGCGAACTTTCGCCGCCCTGCAGCCGGACAGTGCCATCAGCCTGGAAGGACCCGCGCCGGACCTGGTGCTTGCCGGCCGGAGAGGTCAGGGACTGGGCCAGCCGGGCACGGACCGCGGGCCGGGGCGCGGGCGCCCCGAACAGTTCGCCCAGCACCGGACGGAGGAACATTTCAAAGGAGACGAGGCAGCTGACGGGGTTCCCCGGAAACGCAAGGAGGGGGACGCCGTCGAACGTTCCCAGCCCCTGGGGCCCGCCGGGCTGCATGGCGACGTGCTGGAACGCGACCTCCTGGCCGTCCATGGCCTGCCGCACCACCTCGTACGCGCCCTTGCTCACTCCCCCCGTGGTGACGATCAGGTCCACTGCGGACGTGTGGGTTCGCAGCAGCGTCCGCAGATCTTCCGGGTTGTCGGCGGAAATCCCTGCCCTGGTCACGGCAAGTCCCGCCTGCCGGAGGGAGGACTCCAGGAGGGTGCCGTTAGCGTCGTAGATCTTGCCGCCACCCAGCGGCTTCCCGGGTTCCACCACTTCATCGCCGGTCGTGACCAGCAGGACCGAAAGCTGCTTGTGGACCAGGACGTCCGGCAACCCGAGCGCTGCGAGCAGGCCCAGCTGTGCCGGCCCCAGGCAGGTGCCGGCCGCGAGGGCCTGCCGGCCGGCCCCGATGTCGCTTCCGGCGGCGCGGATGAACGTGCCGGCAGCCGTGGCCGGCAGCCTCACCTCAGCTTCTTCCCCCGGGGCCGGAAAGAGGGAGGGGACAGCCTGTTCAACGGGAACGACGGCGTCCGCCCCGTCGGGCACCATGGCACCGGTCATGATGGGGACAGCGGTGCCGGGCTGCAGGGGTGCGGGCTGTGCGCCCGCCGGAACCGGAGCCGCCACGCGCAGGTTCGCGCCGCCGTCGGGCACGTCGGTGGAGCGGATGGCAAAGCCATCCATTTGGGAGTTCGGAAACGGCGGCAGGCTCAACGGAGCGGTGACGTCCTCGGCGAGCCCGCGGCCCAGCGCCTGGACCAGCGGAAGCTTTTCGGTCCGCTCCGGGGACAACAGCGGTTCGAGGAGCTCCCTGACCGCCTGCCGGTGATCCGCGACGCTCCGGTGTTCGCCGTGGTGGTGCTTGCCCTCATCGTGCTGGCTGCGCTGATGGGTGCTGTGCTCCTGGGGGCTGTGCATGGTCCGGCCTTTGGTGGGCTACGTTTTCACGTCCACTCTAATGGTGTGGAAGCCGGTGGCACCGTCCGGCGCCACTGAGCGCTGCTCCTCCGTCTGTGCCATGCCTTTGAGGTCCGTGGCGCGCACCTGGATCTCGTGCTGTCCCGGCTGCAGGTCAACGCCGAGCTGCCACTGGTACCACGTGTCCACCGAAATGCCCGGAGCCAGGTTGGCCTGCTGCCAGTTCCCCCGGTCCACGCGCAGCTCGACCTTGCCGATTCCGGTGTGCTGCTCCCAGGCCACGCCGCCAAACACCACGTTCCCGGCCGGCACCGAGGCTCCGTCACGGGGCACGTCGATCCGCGACGAGATCTTGATGGGCCCCCGCTCGGACCAGCCGCGCGGGGTCCAGTAGGCCACGTCGTCGGCGAACCTGGTGACCTTCAGTTCGGTGAGCCACTTGGTCGCCGAGACATACCCGTACAGCCCGGGCACGATCATCCGCACGGGAAAGCCATGCTCGAGCGGAAGCGGATCACCGTTCATGCCCACGGCGAGCAGCGCATCGCGGCGGTCGGTGAGTGCCTCGAGCGGGGTGCTGGCCGTAAAGCCGTCCGAACTCCGCGACAGCACCATGTCCGCCTCCGGCTTGGGCCCGGCCATCGCCAGCAGCTCCCGCACCGGCCAACCCAGCCAGCGGGCGTTGCCAATCAGGTCGCCGCCCACCTCGTTGGACACACAGGCGATGGTCACGTGCCGTTCAATCAGGGGTTTCGCCAGCAGGTCCTCGAACGTGAGCTCGGTTTCCCGTTCCACCAGACCGGTGACTTTGAGCCTCCACTCGCGGGAATCAAGCACAGGGACGGAGAGGGCGGTGTCGATGCGGTAGAAGTCGCTGCTGGGTGTGACCAGCGGCGCCACCCCGGCCAGTCCGATGTCGGCACCGGCCGGAATGGGCGGCGCCGGTGATTTCGGCACGGGCAGCCGCAGGGTCCGGCGGACCTCATTGACGCCGGCGGCCCCGCCCCTCCAAACGGTGACGATGGCGCCGCCCACCAGGACTCCGGCGGCGGTGCCGCCCAGCAGCTGGAAGAAGCCCCGCCTGGCCGGTCCCGGGCCGGCATCACCGCCAAAGTCCGCGGCAGCCAGGCGCCGGACCAGCTTGAGCAGCACGGCGATTCCGATCCCGGCCGCGAGGAGCGGAAGAACGACGGCGGCTGCGGTTACCTGGGGGCGGGTCAGGACGGCGGCCAGGCCCACGACGCCGAAGACGGCAAAGACAGCGGCACCCGCAAAGCGCCGGCGCAGCTCGAGGACGCCTGCCGCGGCGGCGAAAACGGCGATTGCCAGCGCCATGCCGGCCAGCAGCGCCAGCTTGTCCGCCGTGCCGAAGAGGGAAACAGCCCACTCCTTGACCCCGGGCGGGACAGCATCGATGACGGCGCCGCCAAGGGCGCTCACTGTTGACAGCGAAGGACTGACAAAGCCGGCGATGAGTTCACTCGCGACGAGTCCGGCGCCGGCTGCCACCACGCCTGCGGCCGCCGCCCACCGGCGCCGGTGCCGGCCTGGCTCCTGGGACCCGTTCACCCTTCAAGCATAGGTTCAGCAGTGCTTTCCGGCACCGTCCCCGCCCCCACCGCGGCTCCCGCGGCCGCGGGCCCGTGGGCCCCGGCGCAGTCACGGGACGGGCCGGGTGTGATCCGTGCCCCATCGTGGCGTAGCCTGAAGTAATGAGTGTTCAGCTTGGCTTACCGCAGCTCCGTGAGGGAGGCGCACCCGCTTCGGGGTCACAGCCCCTTCCGGTTGCGCCCGCGGCCGGGATCCCCGCCCGCCGCCCGGCTGAGGCTCCCGCCGGCCTCGCCGACCGTTACGGCCGCAGGGCCACGGATATGCGCCTTTCGCTGACGGACAAATGCAACCTGCGGTGTACGTACTGCATGCCGGCCGAGGGCCTGGAGTGGCTGTCCAAGCAGGCAGTCATGACCGGCGAGGAAATCGTACGGATCGTGGGCATCGGCGTCGACCGGCTGGGTGTGCGCGAACTGCGCCTGACCGGCGGTGAGCCCCTGGTCCGTGCCGACCTCGTCGACATCATTGCCGCCCTGCGCCAGGCACACCCCGATCTCCCCATTTCCATGACCACGAACGGCGTCGGGCTGGACCGGAAGGCCGCGGCACTCAAAGCCGCCGGCCTGACCCGCATCAACGTCTCCCTGGACTCGCTGCACGAGGAAACCTTCGCCAAACTCACCCGGCGTCCGTTCCTGGACCGGGTGCTCGCCGGGGTGGATGCCGCCTGGGCCGCAGGCCTGGGTCCTGTGAAGCTCAACGCCGTGCTGATGCGCGGCATCAACGACACCGAGTCGCCGTCCCTGCTCGCCTGGGCGCTGGAGCGCGGCTACGAACTGCGCTTCATCGAGCAGATGCCGCTGGACGCCGACCACGGCTGGACCCGCCGGAACATGATCACCGCGGCCGAGATCCGCGAACTCCTCTCCGCGGACTTCGTGCTGAGCCCGGATCCGCGCGCCCGCGACGGCGCACCGGCGGAACGCTTTGAAGTACGACGCCGGACTGCCGGTTCCGCTGATTCGCCCCGTTCCGATTCACTCGGTTCCGATTCGCTCGGTCCGGTGCTGGGCACCGTGGGGATCATCGCCTCGGTCACCGAGCCGTTCTGTTCCGACTGCCGGCGGACCCGGATCACCGCCGAGGGCAAGATCATGAGCTGCCTCTTCTCCCGCGAGGAATTCGACCTGCTCGGCCTGCTGAGGCAAGGCGCCAGCGACGAGCAGCTCGCCGAACGCTGGCAGGATGCCATGTGGCTGAAGCCCAAAGCCCACGGCATGGACCACGTGGGACTCGACGCCCCGGACTTCGTCCAGCCGGACCGCAGCATGAGCGCCATCGGAGGCTGATCCTTGAACGTACGATACTTCGCTGCCGCACGCTCCGCGGCAGGCGTGGAGGAAGAGCGCTTCGAACTTCCCGCCGGTTCCACGGTGGAGTCGCTCCTTGCCGCTGTGCTCGACGTCGAACGCCCTGAGCCTCCGGCCGGAACGCCGCCGCTGGACAGGATCCTGGCCCGCAGCAGCTTCCTGCTGAACGAGGTCGCCGTCCGGGACCGGACCACCGTCCTGGCAGCCGGCGACGTGGTGGACGTCCTGCCGCCCTTCGCCGGCGGCTGAGCGGGCTGAGCCCGGCCTGGTTCAGGCGCGGTGGCAGATCGAGGTCATGAACGGCTGAAAGTCCTGGGCCTCCCCCAGCCGCAGTTCGGCCGTGTGGGTCAGAACGCCCTGGTCCACGCGGAAGGTGTGCCGGGCGGTGCCGCGGTCGCTGCGCCGTTCCACAGTAAGGGTGGAGTCGTGCCACACCCCGCGGGCCGGGGCCGCCGGCGGCCTGCCCATGCTGTCAACGTAGTACCAGAGCGTTTCGTCGTGGTCGGGGTCCACCGTGAACACCCCGTGCCCCTCGAAGTGCGTGCCGTCAGCTTCGGTGTGCCGGTAGGACTGGACGACGGCGAACCCGCCGGCCGCGCGGGTGAAGGTCACCTCCGCGGTGGCCGTGCGGGCCGGACCCCAGGGCGAGGCAGCCAGTTCGGTGGTTCCCAGCCAGCGCCCGACGAAGATCTCCAGCGCTTCATGCGCTGTGCCCGGTTGCGGCTGGTCCATCATTCCTCCTAGGCCGAAAACTTCAGCAAATTCAGAGCCCGAAGGTTTCCGATTCGTCGAAGGGGCCGACCACTGTCACGGTCCGCGGCGCCGCGGCAAGCTCGCTGGCGAGCTCTTGGACCTGTTCGGCGGTCACGGCCTTGATGAGCCGAAGGGTCTCGTCGATGTCCTGGTACTCACCGGAGACCAGCTCGGCGCGGCCCAGCCGGGACATGCGGGAGCCGGTGTCCTCCAGGGCCAGGACGATCCCGCCGCAGAGCTGCCCCACCGCCTTGCGGAGCTCGTCCTCGGAAATGCCGCCGGCCGCAAGGCTGTCGAGTTCGGCGCCGAGGAGTTCCAGGACCTGGCGGACTTTGGTGGGCGTGCAGCCGGCGTACATGCCGAAGTAGCCGGCATCGGCGTAGGACGACGCAAACGAATACGTGGAGTACACGAGCCCGCGCTTCTCGCGGATCTCCTGGAACAGCCGCGACGACATTCCGCCGCCGAGTACGGCGTTGAGCACGCTCATGACGTAGCGGCGTTCGTCGGTGGCCACGATGGTGGGACAGCCCATGATGATGTTGGCCTGTTCCACCGGGCGGGTGACCACGTGCAGCCCCGCGGTGCCGGTGATCTGTGCGCGCGCGGTGGAGCGGCGCTCCACGGGAGCCGCCCCGGGCTCAAGTGACCACCCGGCTGAGTGGAGGGCATCCACCACAAGCCGGCACACGACGTCGTGCTCCAAACCGCCGGCGGCGGTGATCACAAGCTCATCCGGGCGATAGTAGCGGCGGTAGTGGTCCCAGACGGAGTCCCGCGCCACGGCGCGGATAGCGTCCGGCGTGCCGCCAATGGGGCGCCCCAGCGGATGCGTGCCGAGTACGGCCGCCACGAAGTGTTCATGCGCGACGTCCGTGGGGTCGTCGCTGTCCATGGCGATCTCTTCGAGGATGACGTCCCGCTCCTGCTCCATCTCCGCGGGATCCAGCACGGCGCCGGTGATCATATCAGCGATGACGTCGATGGCCATCGGCAGGTCCGTATCCAGCACGCGGGCGAAGTAGCAGGTGCTCTCTTTCGCCGTGGCGGCATTGGATTCGCCGCCCACCTCGTCAAAGGCCGAAGCGATTTCGAGGGCCGTGCGCCGCTTGGTGCCCTTGAACAGCAGATGCTCAAGGAAGTGCGTGGAGCCGTGCTGGCCCGGGGCCTCGTCGCGGGACCCGACGCCCACCCAGAATCCGATGGTGGCCGAACGCTGCCCCGGCATGGCCTCAGTCAGGACGCGGACCCCGCCGGGGAGGACCGAGCGGCGGACTTCCGAACCGCCGTCGGCTCCATGGATCAGGGTGTCGCCGGGGTGGTTTTGCTCCAGCGGCAGGGGTACGACAGTCATCAAGGCCTTTCGGGAAGCGGAGCCAAATCTGCCAGCAATCGTACCAGCGGGCCCCGCCGTCGGCGTGGCTCTGACGTGGGCTGTTTGCCGCCGCAAGCGAGGTTTTGGGTGCGGGTTAAACGGGGCGGGGCCGGTGGTACAACCAACGGCCCCGCCCTGATGGGTTGCCGGCAGCATGCAGCTGCCGCAGCCCGGAACTACTCGGAAGCGTCCGAGCCTTCTGCCGAAGCCGAAGCGTGAACGCGGTCGGCGTCGCCGGCGCCTTCCTCTTCAGCAACTACCGGAGAGAGGGACAGCTTTCCACGGTCGTCGATCTTGGTGATCTCGACCTGGATCTTCTGGCCCACGGAGACGACGTCTTCGACGTTGTCCACGCGCTTGCCGCTGGCGAGCTTGCGCAGCTCGGAGATGTGCAGCAGGCCGTCCTTGCCCGGGGTCAGGGAGATGAACGCACCGAACGTTGTGGTCTTGACCACGGTGCCCAGGTAGCGCTCGCCGACTTCGGGAACCTGCGGGTTGGCGATGGCGTTGATCGCGGAGCGGGCGGCATCCGCCGACGGGCCGTCCGTGGCGCCGATGTAGACGGTGCCGTCGTCCTCGATGGAGATGTCCGCGCCGGTGTCCTCCTGGATCTGGTTGATCATCTTGCCCTTGGGGCCGATGACCTCGCCGATCTTGTCCACGGGGATCTTGACGGCAATGACGCGCGGAGCGAACTCGGAGAGCTCATCCGGAGTGTCGATCGCCGCGTTGATGACCTCGAGGATGTGGAGGCGGGCTTCGCGTGCCTGCTTCAGTGCTGCTGCCAGCACGGACGCCGGGATGCCGTCGAGCTTGGTGTCCAGCTGGATGGCCGTGACGAACTCGGAGGTACCGGCAACCTTGAAGTCCATGTCACCGAAGGCATCTTCGGCGCCGAGGATGTCGGTCAGGGCGGCGTAGCGGGTCTGGCCGTCCACCTGGTCGGAGACCAGGCCCATGGCGATGCCGGCAACGGCAGCCTTCAGCGGCACACCGGCGTTGAGCATGGACAGCGTCGAGGCGCAGACCGAGCCCATGGAGGTGGAGCCGTTGGAGCCGAGGGCTTCGGACACCTGGCGGATGGCGTACGGGAACTCCTCGCGGGACGGCAGCACCGGGACGAGCGCGCGCTCGGCCAGGGCACCGTGGCCGATTTCGCGGCGCTTCGGGGAACCGACGCGGCCGGTCTCACCGGTGGAGTACGGCGGGAAGTTGTAGTTGTGCATGTAGCGCTTGCGCGTTACCGGCGACAGCGAGTCGATCTGCTGTTCCATCTTGAGCATGTTCAGCGTGGTGACACCCATGATCTGGGTTTCGCCACGTTCGAAGATGGCGGAACCGTGAACGCGGGGCAGGACCTCGACCTCGGCGGTGAGCTGACGGATGTCCGTCAGGCCGCGGCCGTCGATGCGGACCTGGTCCTTGAGGATGCGCTGGCGGACCACGTGCTTGGTGACGGAGCGGAAGGCTGCGGACAGCTCCTTCTCGCGGCCTTCGAACTGCTCGGCCAGCGAGCCAACAACTTCGTCCTTCAGCTCGTCGGCTGCGTTGTCGCGGTCCTGCTTGTCGGCGATCTGGAAGACAGCGGTGAGCTTCTCGGAGGCAGCAGCCTCGACGGCAGCGTACACGTCGTCCTGGTAGTCCAGGAAGACCGGGAACTCGACGGTGGGCTTGGCGGCGCGGGCGGCCAGGTCCTGCTGGGCTTCGCAGAGTGCCTTGATGAACGGCTTGGCAGCCTCCAGGCCCTCGGAAACGACCTCTTCGGTGGGGGCGGTGGCGCCCTGTTCCTTGATGAGGTTCCAGGAGTTGTCCGTGGCTTCGGCCTCGACCATCATGATGGCGACGTCGTCACCGGCAACGCGGCCGGCAACGACCATGTTGAACACGGAGTTCTCGAGCTGGGAGTGCTTCGGGAAGGCAACCCACTGCGAACCCTGCTCGTCGGCGACGAGGGCAACGCGGACGCCGCCGATGGGGCCGGAGAACGGCAGGCCGGAGAGCTGGGTGGACATCGAGGAGGCGTTGATGGCCACGACGTCGTAGAGCTCGTCCGGGTTGATCGCCAGGACGGTGACCACGATCTGGACCTCGTTGCGCAGGCCCTTGACGAACGCGGGGCGCAGCGGGCGGTCCATCAGGCGGCAGGCCAGGATCGCTTCGGTGGACGGGCGGCCTTCGCGGCGGAAGAACGAGCCCGGGATGCGGCCGGCGGCGTACATGCGCTCTTCGACGTCCACCGTCAGGGGGAAGAAGTCGAAGCCTTCACGCGGGTGCTTGCCGGCGGTGGTGGCGGAGAGCAGCGCGGTGTCTTCGTCGATGTACACCATGGCTGCGCCGGCTGCCTGCTTGGCAAGACGGCCGGTTTCGAAGCGGATTACACGCTTGCCAAAGCGGCCATTGTCAATGACTGCTTCTGAGAACTGGATTTCGGGACCCTCCAAGAGAGTCACCTCCGTTTCTTGATTAACGGAAGTCCAGCCGCATCAACCCAGCCCAGCATCTGTCTACTGGCCCTGCACCCGGTCATCGATCGAGACCCACGGGCCGGCTTCAGTCAGCGAAGCTTCCCGGGGATCACTACCGAGGACCGCGAATGCGTGATGCGGTTGATCCTCCTGTTTAGTTGTATGTACTGACGAGGCGGCCCGTTCCGGGTGGAAAGGGCCGCCTCCAAACCAGACTAGCGGCGCAGGCCGAGACGCTCGATGAGCGAACGGTAGCGGGCGATGTCAGTGTTCTTCAGGTAGGTCAGCATGCGCTTGCGGCGACCAACCATGGCCAGCAGACCGCGCTGGGTGTGGAAGTCGTGCTTGTGCTCCTTCATGTGCTCAGTCAGATCCTTGATCCGCTGAGTCAGAACCGCAATCTGGACCTCCGGCGAACCGGTGTCGCCCTCGGACGTTGCGTATTCCTTGATGATGGACTGCTTTACGGCGGCGTCAAGTGCCACAATAACTCCTAGAGATGTGCCGTGAGGCCCGAGTCAGTAATTCACTGCCGGGGGTGCCGGCGCGGTGTTCCGGGGAACATTCCGCACAAGACAGGATCCAGCAACCACGGACTGCAGCCGGATCCACCGCTTAGTTTACCGGGCGTGTTGCAATTCTGTCGAAACGGCAAAAGGTCTGGTCATGCGTCCGGAAGCAGGTCCCGGATGGCCGCCATGCCGCGGTGGAGTTCGGCAAAGCCGGTGCTCAGCGGCGAAAGTCCGATCCTGATGCCCTGCGGCGCGCGGAAGTCCGGGATGACATCCCTCTCCCAGAGCGCCGCGGTCACCTCACGGAAGGCGGGATGGTCAACGGTGATGTGGCCTCCCCGGCGGTCGGCATCGCGTGGTGTAGCAAGCCTCACCCCGGCCGGCGCGAGCCAGGCATCGTGCAGTTCCAGCGCGTAAGCGGTAAGCTGCCGCGACTTTTCCCGGATGGCTGCCATGCCGGCCGCTTCAATCAGGTCCAGCGTGCCGCGCATGGCGATCATCCCGAAAATGGCCGGCGTGCCGCTCAGGAAACCACGGATGCCGGCTGCCGGTTCGTAGCCCGGGCCCATCTCGAAGGCGTCCTTCCGGCCCATCCATCCCCAGATAGGCTGCGCCAGTCCGGGCAGGTGCCGGGCATTGACGTAGGCGAACGCGGGCGAGCCCGGGCCGCCGTTCAGGTACTTGTACGTGCAGCCCGCCGCGAAGTCCACGTTCCAGGCATCCAGCTGCAGCTCCACCGACCCGGCGGAATGGCACAGGTCCCAGATCACCAGCCCGCCGGCGTCGTGCACCGCTGCCGTAATGGCCGGCAGGTCCGCAAGATACCCCGAGCGGTAGGCCACATGGCTGAGGAGGACGACGGCGGTGGCCGGCCCTACAGCCTCCCTCACCTGGTCGAGGTGGACACCGGAGGCGGGATCCGCCTCGATCCAGCGCAGTGTCAGGCCCTCCTCCTTGGCGATGCCTTCGACGAGGTACCGGTCGGTGGGAAAGTTGTCCGTGTCCACCACGATCTCTGTCCGCGCCGGATCCCCGACGGCGGCCAGCGCGGCCCGGATCAGCTTGTACAGCACCACCGTGGTGGAGTCGGCGATGATGGTCTGCCCCGCGGCGGCGCCCAGCACTGCACGCCCCAGCTGGTCGCCGATGGCCTGGGGCATCTCCAGCCATTCCTCGTCCCAGCCCCTGATCAGGCGCCCGCCCCAGCCCTCCTGGATAAAGGCGGCAATGTCTCCGGCGGTCCGCTTGAGCGGCCGGCCCAGGGAGTTGCCGTCCAGGTAGGACAGCTCGGTGTCCGCGCCGACGAACAGGTCCCGGTACCGGGCCAGCGGATCTTCGGCGTCGAGGCGTGCGGCTTTTTGCACCAGGGCATCGCCTGCCTGCGTGGTCACTGTCCGATCTCCGTGCGCACCGCGAACAGCTCCGGGAAGAACGTCAGCTCAAGCGCCTTTTGCAGGAACGCCGCTCCGGAGGAGCCGCCGGTGCCCGCCTTCATGCCGATGGTGCGCTGCACGGTGCGCAGGTGCCGGAACCGCCACAGCTGGAAGTTGTCCTCCAAGTCGACCAGCTCCTCGCATGCCTCGTAGGCTCCCCAGTTCTGCGCGGCATGCTCGTAGATGTGCTTGAACAGAGGCACCAGGGCGGGCTCAAACTCATGCGCACGGGTCACGTCCCTGGTCAGCACCTCCTCGGGAACGTCGAAGCCCTGGCGGTGCAGGTAGGCGAGGAATTCGTCGTAGATGCTCGGCGCGTGCAGCACCTGGGTGAGCAGGGCGTGGGCTTCGGGATCGGACTCGAACACGGGAAGCATCTTCCGGTTCTTGTTGCCCAGCACGAACTCGACGGCACGGTACTGGCTGGACTGGAAACCGGACGAGTTGCCCAGGAAACCGCGGAATTCGGCGTACTCGGTGGGTGTCAGCGTGGCCAGGACGGACCACTGCTCGGTGAGGGTCTTCTGGATGTGCTTGACCCGCGCGATGCCCTTCAGGGCCGAACCGAGGTCATCCGAACGCAGCCACACCGCGGCACTGCGGAGCTCGTGGAGCACCAGCTTCAGCCACAGCTCCGTGGTCTGGTGCTGGATGATGAACAGCAGTTCGTCGTGGTGTTCCGGGACGCTGACAGGCTGCTGGGCGCTTAGCAGCGTGGGCAGCTGCAGGTAGGAGGCGTAACTCATGCGGGAACTGAAATCCCGCACAATCCCCTTGTCCAGTTTCCTGGTGTTCTTCTCTACTGTCACAGCGTCGCCTTCCTTGCCAATACTGTGTGGTGCGGGACTGGTGAAGGACCGCGGGATGCAGGGCTAGCGCTGGAGCAGGATGTCGTGCGTCTGCAGGACGTCCTGGCGCATCTGCTCCACGAGGGCTTCTGGCCCACGGTACCCCACCATGCCCCGGAGCCTGGCCACGAACTCCACGACCACTGTCTGGCCGTACAGATCGAAGTCCTCGATACGCTCTTCGGGCCTGTCGATGACGTGCGCCTCCACCTGGCGGCTCACCCCGTCGAAGGTGGGGTTGGAGCCAACCGAGATGGCCGCCGGCCAGCGGGTCCCGGCCTGGTCCACGAGCCAGCCCGCGTAAATGCCGTCCGCCGGAATCAGGCCGCTCGCATCACTGGAGAGGTTGGCGGTGGGAAAACCGAGGTCGCGGCCGCGCGCAGCCCCGTGGACCACCTCGCCCCGCATCCGGTGAGCGCGGCCCAGGACCGCGCCGGCGGTCCCGACGTCTCCCTCCCGGAGCGCTTCGCGCACCCAGGTGGAGGAGCAGCGGCGGTCCGTTCCGCCGTCGTCATGGAGCGGAAAGCCCTCGGAGCCGAACTCGCTGATGATGAGGACCTCAAAGCCGAACTTCTCCCCCAGCTCCTGCATGGTGTTCAGGTCGCCGGAATTCCCCTTGCCGAACCGTGTGTCGTGGCCGATCACCACGTGGCTGGCGTGGAGGCTGTCCACCAGGACCGAGCCGACGAACTCTTCCGGGGTGAGGCTGGCGAGCTCCAGGGAGTACTTCATGACCAGGATGGCGTCCAGTCCGAGCTCGCCGAGCGCCTGGAGTTTGTCCTCCAGGCCCATGATCAGTTCGGGGGCGCTTTCCGGCCGATGGACCAGGGCCGGATGGGGATCGAACGTCACGGCAACCGACTTGGCGTTGTTCAGCCGCGCGGTCCTGATGAGCTGGGACAGCACCTGCTGGTGGCCGCGGTGGACGCCGTCGAAATTGCCGATAGTGACAACGGAAGGACCAAAGTCTTCGGGGACTTCGGTCGGATCGTTCCAGATGTGGACCATCAACCTCGCCTTTTACTGCCTGACAGAACTTGCTTCCGGCGCGCCAGGGGCCGGAACTCTCTAAGGTTACCCGCAATCACTGCCTGCCACGGACGCCCCGGGTGGGTGGCCCGCTGAGCGACGCGTCGCTGGCCCGTCGGGGGCCTACCTTTCCGCAAGCACGCGCCGCTAGGATGCAAGGGCGGTAGCCGGGCAGCGCTGCCTTGGCCTATCTGAGTTTCATTCGCGTCTTAACCGCACGGATCGCCTGCAGAATGAGCGGGCCGGAAGGAGCCACGCCATGACTGATATCCAGGAGCTGCTGGGACAGATCCCTGTCCAGCAGATTGCTTCCCTGTTGGGCACTGACACGGCGTCCGCGCAGGCCGCAGTGGAAGCCGCCGTGCCGACGCTGCTCGCCGGAATGCAGAACAACGTCCAGGCGCCGGATGGCGCCGCGGCCCTCGAGTCCGAACTGGCCAGGCACCGGAACGGGCTGGCCGACGGCGGAGTGGATCCGTCGCAGGTTGACACCCAGGACGGTGAAAAGATCGTTGGCCATGTCTTCGGCGGCCAGCAGGACCAGGTGGCCAACCGGCTGGCGGGGACAGCGAACCTGGGCGGTGTCGGCGGGGACCTCGTCCGCAAGCTGCTGCCGATCCTTGCCCCGATCGTCATGTCCTATCTGGCCAAGAAGGTCCTCGGTGGCGGGCAGGACTCCGGGGCACAGGGTTCTCGGCCGTCCCCGGCCGGCGGGGGGATTGACTTGGGCAGCATCCTTGGCGGGATCCTGGGCGGCGGCCTCGGCGGACTTGGTTCCGGAGGACAGGGTGGCGGTGGACAGGGCCCCGGCGGGCCAGGTTCGAGCGGACTCGGTTCAGGCGGGCTAGGCGATATCCTGGGCGGCATCCTTGGCGGCGGCTCGCAACCCCAGCAGGCTCAGCTGAGGGAGCAGGACCAGGAACCAGCCACGCCATCCGGCACCGAGCCGAATACAGCTGACGCCGGCCAAACGATCGATTCAGCGCCACCGGCGCACCGGTCCGTGACGCCCGGCGAGCTGATCGAGGTGGACCTGCCCGACGAGGACCGCTGACGCGGAACAGTGGTTCCCAGACCGCCGTGGTTCCCAGACCGCAGTGGTTCCTAGGCCGCCGGTGCTGACGGCCGCCGTCGGTAGAGCCAAATGAGGCCCAGGATCGGCAGGATCAGCGGAACGAAGGCGTAGCCGCGGCCAAACGCCGACCACACGGTTTCGTGCGGGAACTGCACGGAGTCGAACAGGCTCAGCGCCCCCACGACAATGACTCCCACGAGTTCCACCAGGACGGCCACCAGGGAGACTTTGAACCACGTGCGGCCAGCCTTGGCCAGCGACACGGTGGCCACGACGTAGACGACGGCGGCGAAAGCGGAGAGCAGGTAGGCCAGCGGGGCGTCGGAGAACTTGGTGAGGATCTGGTAGCCGGCCCTTGCAGTGGCCGAGATGGCAAAAATGGCGTAGACGGCGATCAGGAGCCGGCCGGGGCCGGTGTTCCTCGTATTGGTCGGTCGCTCGGTATGTTCGGACGTATCAGTCAACTTGCGTGCTTCTTCCACTTCAGTACCAAATCTGATTCATGCGGGCCGCCATGACGAGGGCAGTAACTCCGACGGCGGCCAGGACGAAGTTGCTCCAGCGGGTCCGCTCCAGGACGGACCAATATACGGCAGCCACAGGCAGCAGGAGGGCGGTGGCGAGGTAGCCCCAAAACTCCCAGGCCTCGCCCGCGATCTGCTCCCCCGCGATGACCCGCACTATCGAGCCCACGAGGTAGATCAGCAGCGCCAGTTCGACGGCGGCCACGGAGAGGATGGTGATGTCGTTCGGGGCTTTCTTCAGGATGCCGGCCGCCACGCAGATGAGGGTGGACAGCAGGCCAACCCCCAGGATGATGTAAAAGTACGCGTCCAACGCTAGGCCTGCCCGACGCCGTCGGCATGGGAACCGTTCGCAACGCCGGCATCTGCGCCGGACCCGTTGGAGGTGCCGGACCCGTTGGAGGTGCCGGAACTGTTGGGGGTGCCCGGTCCCGTTCCTGGGGCGAAGACCAGCACGGGTTTGGCGAAGCTTCCGCTGTCGGCGAGCAGCGCCACGAGAGATCCGTCAGGCGCGAACGCGGCTGCGGGTTTTTCCGCTGTGGCGGCACCCGGTGTGCCCGCCGCGGTTCCGGCGGCAATGCGCCGGCCGAAGGAAATCTCAGTGGTTTCGTCGGCAGTCAGGTCCCGGTTGGGCATGAGTGCCCTGGCCGCCTGCGACATTTCGAGGATTTCGAGGTCTTCGGCAAGCTCTTCGAGGGTGCGCGCCTGGTCCAGCGAGTACGGTCCCACGTTGGTCCGCCGGAGTGCGGTCAGATGACCGCCGACACCGAGGGAGCTGCCGAGGTCCCGGGCGAGGGCGCGGATGTAGGTGCCCGAGGAGCATTCCACCGTCACGTCGACGTCCACCACCTCCGTGTCGTGTCCGGCGGCCTGGCCACGGCGGATGCCGTGAATGTCGAAGCGGTGAATGGTGACCGGCCTGGCGGCCAGCTTGACCTCTTCCCCGGAGCGGACGCGGGCGTAGGAGCGTTCGCCGTTGACCTTGATGGCGCTGACGCTGCTGGGCACCTGCTGGATGTCGCCGGTAAGGGACTCCACACCGGAGCGGATGGCGTCTTCGGTCAGGGATGCGGCGCTCGTCCGGCTGACCACTTCGCCTTCGGCGTCGTCGGTGATGGTGGACTCCCCCAGCCGGATGGTTGCCGTGTAGGTCTTGGACGTGCCCACGATGTAGGTCAGGAGCCGCGTGGCCTTGTTGATGCCGAGCACCAGCACGCCGGTGGCCATGGGATCCAGCGTTCCCGCGTGGCCCACTTTCCGGGTACCGGCGATCCGCCGCATCCGTCCAACCACATCGTGGCTGGTCCATCCCTGCGGCTTGTCCACTATTACCAGTCCAGAAAGCACGCCTATCAGTATATCGGGCACGCGGCGGGGGTATTGGGGAACGCGCCCGCTCATCGGTGATGCGCCCCGGCCCGACGCTAGGATGGCACTCATGCCCGAGCTTTCCGCGCACATACGCGACGTACCCGTCAACCAGATCCGCGAGATTACTGAGGCGGCGTGGCGCAGCCCCGGGGCGCTGATCCTCAGCATCGGCGAGCCCGGGTTCCCGCTTCCCCGCCATGTCCTGGATGCCGGAATCGCATGCCTGGACCGCGACGAGACCAACTACACTCCCAACGCCGGCATCCCGCCGCTCCGGGAGGCTTTCGCCGCCAGGTTCCGGGAGCAGTCCGGCGTGGACATCGGGGCGGACCGCGTATATGTGGTCGACGGCGCGCAGCAGGGCCTGCACTTCGCGATGAGCCTGCTGCTCGCTCCCGGCGACGAAATCCTGATTCCCAATCCGGGCTATCCCACGTTTGCCATGACCAGCCGGCTGCTGCATGCCGTCCCCGTGGAGTATCCCTTGTACCCGGCGCACGATTTCCAGCCCCGCATCGCAGACATCGAGGCGCTCATCACGGACCGCACGCGCGTACTGATGCTCAACTCGCCGTCGAATCCTCTGGGTGCAGTCCTCCGGGAAGACTTGACCCGGGAATTGGTGGAACTGGCCCGCCGCCACGATCTGTGGATCATCTCGGACGAATGCTACGAGGCCTTCACCTACGACGTCCCGCATGTTAGTCCTGCCCGGTTCGACAGCACCGCGCCCGGCGCTGCGCGTGTCTTCACGTCGCTGACGCTGTCCAAGACCTACGGGCTCACCGGTCTGCGCATCGGGGCGCTGATCTGCCCGACCGGGCTGGAGCAGCGGATGAACAATGTCATGGAGGCGATCGTCTCCTGTGTGGCGTCGCCGTCCCAGTACGCGGCGCTCGCCGCGTTGACCGGACCTCAGGACTATGTGTCGCAGGCCCACGCGCATTACCGTGCCAACCGCGACGCGGCGTCGGCTGTGCTGGCAGAGAAGGGCATTCCGTTTTTGAGCGCACAGGGGGCGTTCTACCTGTGGGCGGACGTCTCGCACGTCAGCGGCGGAAACGTCCGGGGATGGGTCAAGGAGTTCCTTGCCGAGGCCGGCGTCTCCTTTGCCCCCGGAACTGCCTTCGGCTCCATCGGCGAGGGCTGGATCCGGATCGCCTTGTGCGGTGACCAAAGCGAACTGGTCGAGGGCGTGGGGAGGCTCCCGCGCAGGTCCGCAGGGTAGCGGTCGTCAGTAGTCGGTGCGTTCGGCGTTCTTGCGCCAGGCTTCGAACGGATCTTCCGACGTCGGAACCGGGGTGTGGCTGACCGGCAGCAGTTCGGGCCGGGCGCCGCCGAAGTATTCGTAGAACAGCGCGTCGTCGAATCCCGCGGCGGCTGCGCCGTGCCGGTCGGCGGCGAAGTACACCCGGTCGATGCGCGCCCAGAGCGCCGCCGCGAGGCACAGCGGGCAGGGCTCGCAGCTGGCGTACAGGACGGCGTCACTGAGGTCGAAGTTCCGGGTCTCCGCAGCGGCGGTCCGGATGGCCACCACCTCGGCATGGGCGGTGGGGTCGTTGTCCCGGGTGACGCGGTTGACCCCTTCGTGGACGGTGCCGTCGGCCGTCACCACCAGCGCGCCGAAGGGCCCGCCACCGGCCGCGACGTTCCGTTGGGCCAGGGCCACGGCCTCGGTCAGATATTGGGTCACGTCTGCAGCTGATGGTTGGGCGCGCATGGTCTGATCATAGTCAGCCGGATGGCGCTGCGGGACAGCCAGGTGCCGTTCATTGGTGTTGGGGTCGTGAGTGGAAGTAGTTGTTGCGGCGGGGTTTTCGTTGGGGGTCGAGTTCTGGTGGGGGTTTGAACCATGGCACTTCGTTGGTGACTTCGATGCTCCAGTGTTCTTTGTGGATGAGGTGGTGGTGATGGCTGCAGAGCAGGACGCCGTTGCTGGTGCTTGTGGTTCCGGCGCGGGACCAGTAGGTGATGTGGTGGGCTTCGCACCATGCGGCGGGGATGGTGCAGCCCGGGAACGCGCAGCCTTGGTCGCGGGCGGTGATGGCTTTGCGGATGTGGGGTGGGAAGACGCGTGAGGCGCGGCCGATGTCCAGGATCCGGCCCCGGCTGCCGAGGACAACGGGGATGATGTCGGCGTCGCAGGCGATTTTCCGGATCGTGGCAGGGTTCACCGGGCCGCCGAACGCGAACAGGGCCGTGCCTTGGCTGGTTCCGCGGCCGGCCGCGGCAGAGTACGCCGGCCGCGGACCTTGAACGCCGTGAGTGACCTGAGTGCCGTGGGCTCTTTCGAGGTCTTGGGCGTTGTGGGCCGGTGGTGTGTCTGGAGCCCATTGGGTGTTGTGGGCCCATTGTGCGTTGCGGCGGTGTTGGAGGTCGGCGAGGAGGTCGCGGTAGTTGATGGTGACCAGGATCTGGGGCCGGTGTCCGCCGTTGGCGGGCAGGGTGTCGGTGGTGAGCACTGTTTGCAACGCCCCGACGAGCCCGTCGAGCCGTTTCTGACCCTGTGACCGGTGATCCAGGCAGATTTCCGGCGGATCCGCGGTGCCGGATCCCTGCGAGGCTGGCCGGTGCGGCGGCACCCGCCCCGCCACTGTCCATCCCGGCACTGTCCATCCCGCCACTGTCCATCCCGCCACTGATCGTTCTGCCGGCGCCGTTCCCGTCGGCGCCGTTCCCGTCGGCGCTGTTCCCGTCGGCGCCGTTGCCGTCGGTGTCCTTGCGGTCTTCCTGTTGTGGGGTGCGGGGGTTGGTGGCGGTGTTCATGACGGTGGTGATGGTTTCGAACTGTTCGGCGGTCGCGAAGATTTCCAGGTGCTGCAGGCCGTGTTTGGGCCGGCGGATGAAGGCGCCCTGGATCTGCCGGAGGGCTCCTTCGGAGGGTTCGGTGCCGTCCTGGTCGATGGCCTCGGCCCAGTGCCGGGCGACCCGGGTGAGGAAGTCGGCGTCGTTCTCGACCGCGGCTTGGGTCAGGTCGTGTTCCATCGCGGCGGTGTGGTCCGGGGTGGTGAAATGCCGTGCCCGGTCCAGGGCCAGGGTGATGGTGGTCGCGGTGCGGGAGCTGATCCGGGCGGTGTCGACCGCGGCGGCGAGCTGTTCGTAGCGGGGCGGGAGCTGTTGCCCGCCGAACCCGGTCCGGGGCAGGACCGAATCGGCCAGGCCGATCCGGCGCCGGGCTTCGGCGGAGCTGATCCGCAGCCTGTCCCGGAGGAACTCGACACTGTTCCGGGACCCGTCATCCCCCGGCGAAGGCTCAGCGACCGCGGCGGGGTCAGGGACGGGGACCAGGGGTGAGGCGGCGGCGGTGAGTGCGGCGGTGCGGGACCGGTCCACCGCCCCGGCGGCGATCACCTGCAGGCGCTCCACCCTCCGGGAGAGCCGCTCGAGCCGGTCCGCGAAATCCGCGGCGTGCCCGAAACCCCACAACGCGGCGTCCTCGGCGGTGACCGCATCCGATGACAACAAAGCCAGGGCCTGATCAACCACGTCCCCCTCAAAGACGCGGGCGTCCGCCTCGGCAGGAACGCTGTGAAGGGCGTTGGCACCCACCGAAACCAGCCCAGAAGCCAACCCACCGGCACCCGGCCGACCGGCCCGGTCCCCAGTGAATCCCCCAACGGCTTCCATGGACCCAGTCTGAAGCGGGGGTCTGACATTAAAGGCCCCGTACGAAGGCACCCGAAAACTTTTTGCAGATCCGGGCGAAGGCCCCGGCCCATCGACACGGCCCGAAAGCCGGGCTTAAAATAACGCGCGTCGGTGGACCCGTTTTTCGGACCACATATCGGTCTCAATGCTCTGGATGCGCAACGAAGACATTGGAGACGGTATGGAAAAGCAACGAGCACTTATGGCAGCTGTCGCGGCTGCATCACTCCTCTTGTCAGCGTCCCCGGCGGGGCACGCGGCCCCGGCAGGCACGGCCGCTGCGGCCCAGACCGCACCCACCGTGCTTGCCAAGGGCCTCCTGAGCCCGCTCCACCTCAGCGACGGACCGGGGCGTTCGGTTCTGGTCAGCGAGGAATTCAAGGGGCAGCTGACGAAAATCGCCCGGGACGGCAGTAAATCCGTGGTCTACCGCAACGCGGCCTGGGACGTCGCTGGCAGCGACCGCCGCGGCCACACCATTTACCTGGCCGAAAGCCAGGGCGCCGGCCCGATGGATCCGAGGCCGCTGTCCGGACATATCAGGAGCATTGACGCCGACGGTAAGCAGCGCACCTTCGGCAACCTGGCCGCCCTGGAGATGAAACACAACGCCGACGCAGGCAACAGCTACGGCTTCAACGACTTGCCCGCCGCCTGCGCTTCGAAACTCCCGAAGGACGTGCCGATCTCCTATAAGGGCCAGATCGATTCCCATCCCTATGGAATCGATGTTTACGGTGACACCATCTACGTAGCCGACGCCGGGGCCAACGCCATCGTCTCGGTCGACGTGGAGTCGGGAGAGGCTGAAACCGTTGCCGTGCTGCCCGCCCGGCCGCACACGTTCACCGCGAAGGAGGCCGCGGCCATCAAACTTCCGGGCTGCATCGCCGGCCACACCTACCGCTTCGAACCCGTGCCCACCGACGTCAAGCGCGGGCCCGACGGCTGGCTGTACGTCTCCGTGCTGCCCGGCGGCCCGGAGGACCCCGCGCTGGGTGCCCGCGGAGCGGTGTACAAGATCAATCCCCACAATGGCCGCGTCAGGCTCTTCGCCGACGACGTGATGTCACCCACCGGTCTGGACATGGACGACGACGGGCACGTATACGTCGCGTCGCTGTTCGGCAAGGGCGTGCTGAGGCTGTCCGCCCACTCGAGCAAGCAGACGGTAGTTCTTCCGGGCGTGCTCACGGCTGACGTCGACATCCGGGGCGAAAGCATCTACGCCACGGTCAACTCGCTGCCGGCACCGAATGCGGCACCGGACGGCCGTGTCGTAAAGGCCTCGCTGGATGACTAGCGAAAAATAAGGACCGGACAAAGTAGGAACAGCAAAAGGTAAGGGTGCGGCCGGATCGATTCGATCCGGCCGCACCCCCACTATGCCTGGCGGCATGGCTCCGATGAGCCGTTCAGAACGCGGAACGCTACCGGTTCCGGTCCTCGTCGATTGCCTCGTCGTCCGCCAGGTCCAGGTCCTCTTCGTCGAAATCGTCCTCGTCGATGTCCACGTCCGGCTGGACGTCGCTCTTGTATGGGTCGGCGTCGCCCGCGTGCTTGGCTTTCTCGGCCAGGGCAGCCACTTCGGCGTCGCGCCGCTTGGCCTCCCGGAGCAGCTCCTCCAGGTTGGAGGCGTTCACGGGGATCTGGTCGGCCACGAACTCGAGCGTGGGGGTAAGACGGGCAGTGATATTCCGGCCCACTTCCTGCCGCAGCACACCCTTGGCCTTCTCCAGGCCTTTGGCAGCGTCAGCCTGCGCGGCCTGGTCACCGAACACAGTGTAGTAGACGGTGGCATGCTGCAGGTCATTGGTCACACGGGCATCAGTGACAGTAATCCCCTCAAGCCGAGGATCCTTCACCTTCCGGCCCAAAGCCTCAGCAACAACAACCTTAATCCGCTGCGCCATCTTGGCAGCGCGTGCCGGATCAGCCATGACATCCTCCTGGATGGAAATAGAAAAACTGGGGCGCGCCAAAGCATGGAACAACGTTAGCGCGTAGCGTTTGTGGGCGCCTGGGAGTGGGGCGGGGCCGCCGGGAAAAACCCAACGGCCCCGCACCTTTGAAACTCACACGACTAGACGCGCGGCTTCTCGCGCATCTCGAAGGTCTCGATGATGTCACCTTCAACGATGTCGTTGTACGAGCCAAGACCGATACCGCACTCGAAGTCCGTCCGGACCTCGGTGGCGTCGTCCTTGAAGCGCTTGAGCGTCTCCACCGTGAGGTTGTCGCCGATGATCTTGCCGCCGCGGCTGATGCGGGCCTTCGAGTTGCGTCGGATCGTGCCCGAGCGAACGATGGAGCCTGCAATGTTGCCGAACTTGGAGGAACGGAACACTTCGCGGACCTCGGCTGTGCCCAGCTGGACCTCTTCGTACTCCGGCTTGAGCATGCCCTTGAGGGCCATCTCGATGTCATCGATTGCTGCGTAGATGACGGAGTAGAAGCGCATGTCCACGCCTTCGCGGTCTGCCAGCTCGGCAACCCGCTCGGCGGGCTTGACGTTGAAGCCGATGATGACGGCGCTGTCGACCGTTGCCAGGTTGACGTCGTTCTGCGTGATCGCACCCACACCGCGGTGGATGACGCGCAGCTGGACGCCTTCGCCAACGTCGATCTTGAGCAGCGCGTCTTCGAGGGCCTCCACGGCACCGGACACGTCACCCTTGAGGATGAGGTTGAGGGTGTCGATCTTGCCTTCAGCGACGGCCTGGTCGAAGTCCTCCAGGCTGATGCGCTTGCGGCGCTTGGCCAGCTGGGCATTGCGGTCAGCGGCTTCACGCTTTTCGGCGATCTGGCGGGCCGTGCGCTCGTCGGCGGTCACCAGGAAGGTGTCACCGGCGCGCGGCACGTTGGACAGGCCGAGGACCTGGACCGGACGGGACGGCAGCGCGACGTCGAGGGCTTCGCCGTCTTCGTCGAACATGGCACGGACGCGGCCGTGAGCCGTGCCGGCCACGATCGTGTCGCCGACGGCCAGGGTACCGGACTGCACCAGGACGGTGGCCACGGAACCGCGGCCCTTGTCCAGGTTGGCTTCGATGGCGATGCCTCGGGCGGCCTTGTCCGGGTTGGCCCGCAGGTCAAGCGCGGCGTCGGCGGTCAGGAGCACGGCGTCGATCAGTTCGTTAATGTTCAGGTTCTGGCGGGCAGAGACCTCAACGAACATGGTGTCGCCACCGTATTCTTCGGGAACCAGGCCGTACTCGGTGAGCTGGCCCTTGACCTTGTCCGGGTTCGCGCCTTCCTTGTCGATCTTGTTCACGGCCACGACGATCGGCACGTTGGCCGCCTGGGCGTGGTTGAGTGCTTCAACGGTCTGGGGCATCACGCCGTCGTCCGCTGCCACAACCAGGATGGCGATGTCCGTGACCTTCGCACCACGGGCACGCATGGCGGTGAACGCCTCGTGACCCGGGGTATCGATGAAGGTGATGTCGCGCAGCGCACCCTCGTGCTCGTGGCTGATCTGGTAGGCACCGATGTGCTGGGTAATGCCGCCGTGCTCGCCGGCAACGACGTCCGAGTTACGGATGGCATCCAGCAGGCGGGTCTTACCGTGGTCAACGTGACCCATGACGGTGACTACCGGAGGACGTGCCTCGAGCTCTTCGTCGCCTTCGGCCTCGAGTTCGGCCTCGACGTCGATATCGAACGTGCTGAGGAGCTCGCGCTCTTCATCCTCGGGCGAAACGACCTGCAGCTTGTAGCCGAGTTCCTCGCCGAGGAGCGCAAAGGTGTCCTCGTCCAGCGACTGGGTGGCCGTTGCCATTTCACCGAGGTGGAAGAGCACGGTTACCAGTGCGGCGGGGTTCGCCTCGATCTTGTCAGCGAAGTCCGTGATGGACGAGCCACGACGAAGGCGGATAACGGTGTTGCCGTCGCCGCGGGGTACGCTCACGCCACCCAGCGACGGTGCGCTCATCTGCTCAAGTTCCTGGCGCTTTGCGCGCTTCGACTTGCGCTGCTTGCCGCGGCCTGCGCCGCCCTTGCCGAACGCACCCTGGGTACCACCGCGACCGCGGCCACCCTTGCCGAAGCCACCGCCGGCCGGAGCACCGCCGCCGCCACCGGGACCGCCGGTTCCGGGAGCGCCGGGACGGCCGGGACCGCGCCCGCCGCCACCGGGACGACCTGCACCTGCAGGTGCGGGACGCTCGGTGCGGTTAGGCATCATGCCCGGCGTGGGCCGGTTTCCGCCGGCACCCGGACGGGGACCGCCCGGACGGGGGCCACCTGCACCGGCCGCAGGACGCGGGCCGGGCGTAGCGCCGGGACGCGGAGCACCGGGGCGGGGTCCGCCCGCACCGGCTGCCGGACGCGGGCCACCGGGACGCTCACCGTCAGTGCGGCCGCCGCCGGGACGGGGCATGCCCTGGGAAGTTGCAAACGGGTTGTTGCCCGGGCGCGGCGGACGTTCGCCGTCTCCTCCACGGCCGCGGGGCATGCCCTGGGACGTGGCGAAGGGGTTGTTGCCTGGGCGGGGGCCGCCGGGACGCGGAGCGCCACCTGGACGAGAGGGAGTCTCGGCCTTGGGCGCGGGACGGGCACCCGGCTTGGCACCAGTGGAAGGCGCAGCAGGCGTTGCGGCAGCCGGAGCTGCCGGGGCGGCTGGAGCAGCCGGAGCTGCAGGCGCCTCGGCCTTGGGTGCCGGTGCCGGTGCCGGTGCGGGAGCCGGAGCAGGCGCCGCAGCCTTGGGGGCAGCGGGACCGGGTGCCGGCGCGGGACGGGATTCTGCCGGCTTGGCCGGAGACTTGGGGGCAGCTGCGGGGGCTTCGGACTTCGAAGCGGCGGCAGCCGGGAACGCGTTGCGGAGTTTCCGCACCACGGGGGCCTCAATGGTGGAAGAGGCGGAGCGAACGAATTCGCCCAGTTCCTGCAGTTTAGTTACTGCATCTTTGGAAGTAATACCGAGCTCTTTTGCAAGCTCATGTACGCGGACCTTGGCCACATTTCTCCTGTCTCGGTCCGCACCGAGCCAGGCACGAACCGTCTACTTCTTACTGCGGGCCCCCGCTGCGGTTACAGCTGAAAGGCCCTTTGCAGAGCGCAACAAAGTTGTCATCGTTACGCACTCATCGCTGGGAACTCATCGGGTTTCCATCAGATTTCTGACCCGCTTTCAGGTTGGACGGTTGGTACTGCAGACGCCGGGACGTCCGCAGCGTGCGCTCCTGCCGTTATCCGGCGTTCGACGGCGGCGGTTCCGGTTGCCCCGTTGAGGGCCCTTCCGAAGGCTCGCCGCTTGACCGCCAGGGCCAGGCACGCTTCGCTGGGGTGCAGCCATGCACCCCGGCCAGCCATCCGGCGTCGTTCATCCACCACGATGGCGGACGAACCGCCGGTGTCGGAGACGAGCCGGAGCAACTCTGACCGCGGCCCCTTTTTCCGGCATCCGATACAGGTACGCTGCGGCTGATTCCCGAGTTGTTGCACGTGTGCCACTGCCGAGTATCTTCCTGCCTGTACCTATCTGCCTGCCCGGCCCCCCGCACTGGCTTTCGACAGGTCTGGGCGCACGAACACGCTGATGCCGGCCGCTGGGCGCGGCCAAGTTCTATTCTAGCCCCTCACAGGCCCCATACCCGAAACCGGAAAACGAAACTGCCCGCCACGGGGGCGGGCAGACCGGCAGCGCCAAGGGCCTTTGCCGGACGGTTTTCCGCCGTCCGGCCGGTGCTTCTAACCGCGCGGAGCGGCGGCGTCCGAGACGATATCGATCCGCCACCCCGTCAGCTTGGCGGCGAGACGGGCGTTCTGCCCCTCCTTGCCGATGGCAAGGGAGAGCTGGTAGTCCGGCACTACGACGCGGGCCGAACGGGTGGCCTCGTCGGTGATGGTGACTGAATTCACGCGCGACGGCGACAGTGCGCTGGCGATGAAGGTGGCCGGATCCTCGCTGAAGTCAACGATGTCGATCTTTTCGTCGTTCAGTTCGGTCATGACAGCCCGCACGCGCGAGCCCATTTCACCGATGCAGGCACCCTTGGCGTTGATGCCCGGAGTGTTCGCCTTGACCGCGATCTTGGTGCGGTGCCCGGCCTCGCGGGCCAGGGCGACGATCTCCACAGAGCGGTCGGCAATCTCCGGGACCTCCAGTTCGAAAAGCTTCCGAACCAGGCCCGGGTGTGACCGGGACAGGGTGATGGACGGGCCCTTGGTCCCGCGGTGCACGTCGATCACGTACGCG
Source organism: Arthrobacter sp. OAP107 (assembly GCF_040546765.1). Lineage (NCBI taxonomy): Bacteria > Bacillati > Actinomycetota > Actinomycetes > Micrococcales > Micrococcaceae > Arthrobacter > Arthrobacter sp. OAP107. Next base: position 3,564,927 of record NZ_JBEPOK010000001.1, read on the forward strand.
CGCAGCCGGTTTCCGTGGATGTACTTCTCCCCCGGCACCTGTTCCGGCGGCGGGAGCAGGGCTTCCACGGTGCCCAGGTTGACCTGGATCATGTGCGGGTTGTTGCCCTGCTGGATCAGCCCGGCAACAAGTTCACCCTCGCGGCCCTTGAATTCGCCCAGGACGTTGTCGTCCTCAACGTCACGCAGCCGCTGCAGGATGATCTGCCGGGCGGTGCTGGCGGCGATGCGGCCGAACCCGGCCGGCGTGTGCTCGAACTCGCCGATGGGTGCGCCGTCGTCGTCGATTTCCGTGGCCCAGATGGTCACGTGGCCGCTCTTGCGGTCCAGCTCCGCCCGGGCCTTCTCGAAGGCGCCCGGCGACTTGTGGTAGGCAACGAGCAGTGCCTGCTCGATCGTGGGGATGAGGAGATCCAGCGGGATTTCGCGCTCACGCTCCAGTAGTCTCAGCGCGCTCATGTCAATATCCATCAGGCCTCCTCAGAAGGTCCATTGTGCTCAGTTTCCAGACCGGCCTCGTCGAGGCGGCTGAACTCAATTTCGACTTTTCCGCTGCGGATCTTGTCGAAAGGAAGTTTTACGGGGTCGCCCTGCTTGGGCTTCATGCCCTTTTTGACGGCGATTTCGGGGATGAGGGTCACGCCGGCGTCGTCGACGGAGCTGATTCTGCCGGTGACGTTCTCGCCCTGGATCACGTTGACGTTGACCATTCGGCCGCGGGCGCGGTGCCAGTGCCGGGGCTCGGTCAGCGGACGCCCCACGCCGGGCGACGAAACCTCAAGGTCATAGGGACGGCTGTCCGTGCTGGGGTCACTGTCCAGGATGTCGGAAAGTTCCTTGGAGATGTCTGCGATGACGTCCAGGCTCACCCCGCCCGTTTCTTCCTGCGGCAGATCCACCACCACGTGGACCACGCGGTTGGAGCCTGCAATGTGGATGGCAACATCCTCCAGGTAAAGCCGGTGCGCCTGGACCGCGGGTTCCAGCAGCGCCCGGAGGCGTTCAGCCTCGGGATTGTGGACAGCCGCGGGCTCAGCCTTTCCCGCGTCGGTCCGGTCTGATGAAGTCGTGGCTTCTGCATTGCTCACGATGCCGGCCGCCTCCCGTTAGATGATGTTGTGACTACTAGCGTAGCGATTTTCCGGGCGCCTTGGTGCACGGACTTCCTGCCGGCCGTGACAACATGGTCTGTTGTGAATGACGACAGCGGGCGAAAAAGAAGGCCGGCCAGCTATCTCCGGTACGCCCTGCTGGCACTCGCCGCGTTCCTGGTGCTGAGCCTCGGTTTTGCGCTGATTCCGCGGGAATCCCCTGCACCGGCAACGCCCCCCTTCTCCGAGCAGGCACGCGCCGCCGCCCTCGCCGAAACCCTGGACCTGAGGACGGTCAGCCAGCAGCTCGCGGTCGGATCGTCCGGCGCCCGGCGGCAGCTGTTTTCGCACACTGTGACTTTGCTGACTACACAGGCGAGGGCGCTCCTTCTTCCGGGCGCCACCGCCGGTTCGGCGGCCGGGCAGTCTGGAACCAAGGGCCCCTCGGGCACGGCATCACCCGGCGCAGCACCGTCGGGCACGGCAACGTTGCCGGCTTTGGTGTCCGCGCTGTCCAAGAGCGGAAAGGCACGCCTCCTCCATGCAGAGAAGGCCGACGGCGGGATGGCCCGCCTGCTCGCCGCGGTAGGAACCGCTCAACTGCTTCAGGCCACGACCCTGGCCCAGGCTGCCGGGACGCCGCCGCCTGCGCTCCCGGCGCCCGCGGCAACGCAGCGCGACGCGGCCACGGCGTGCTCCATGGCCACCCCTTCGGGCAGCAGCGGGTCAAAAGACGGCGCCCAACCGGGCAACGGCAGCCAGCCCACCCCAACAGCGGACCCGGCAGGCAGTGCCACGCTGGCCGCCGCCCTCGACCGGGTGGTCCGGACAGAAGTTGAGACGGTCTACGGCTACCAGGTGGCGCTGACGCGCCTGGACGGCGCCGCCGCGGACCAGGCAGCCGCCCTGCTGGCCACCCACGAGACCCTTGTTGGCCAGGCAGAGGCCTACACCCGTGTTCAATGCGCGTCAGTTCCTCCCCGCGAACCGGGCTACACCCTGGGCACCTCGTTCCTGCAGAAGCCCGCCGCGGGGCTGGCCAGCCTGGAAGCCGGAACTCTCCCGGTCTACGGCGACCTGGTGGCGTTGAGCGACGGTGAGACCCGGCGGTGGGCTGTCTCCTCGCTGGTCGCGGCTGCCCAGCGGACCATGCGCTGGGGGTCTGACCCTGGGCCGGTGCCCGGCATTGTGCTGGACACTGCGCTCCTGCCGGAGCTTCCGGAACCGGCCGCGCCGTCGCCAAGCCACAGCGACGCCGATGCGGCGGCAACATCCGCACCCTGAATGCGGCGGGCGGCAGCCCGGTGACTAAGTCCGGCCGATGACTCTCCACTGGCACGCGGCTGTCCCCAGGTGGTTTGCTGGAACCATGGACTCCACGGACAAATCGCTGTCGCTCCCTGATGGGCAGCACGCTAATGAGCCCCACCACAATGACATCGTGCACCGCCTGAACTGGCTGCGCGCCGGTGTCCTCGGAGCCAACGACGGGATCGTGTCGGTAGCGGCCATTGTGGTGGGCGTCGCCGGTGCGACCAGCGAGAACGGCCCCATCCTCGCTGCCGGTGCCGCCGGGCTCGTGGGTGGCGCCGTATCCATGGCGCTGGGCGAGTACGTCTCCGTCAGCAGCCAGAGTGACAGCCAAAAGGCGTTGATCGAGAAGGAACGGCGCGAACTTGCGGAAGAACCGGAAGAGGAGCTGCTGGAGCTCGCCGCCATCTACCGGAGCAAGGGCCTTAGCGAGGAAACAGCCCGGACAGTTGCCCGGGAACTGACCGAACACGACGCCCTGGCCGCCCACCTGTCCGCCGAGCTCAATATTGACGAACAGGACATCGTCAGCCCCTGGCATGCCGCCTTTGCCTCGGCCATTGCATTCACGCTGGGGGCCGTACTGCCGATGCTCGCCATCCTGCTGCCACCGGAAAACATCCGCGTCGCCGTGACGTTTGGAGCCGTCCTGCTGGCCCTGGCCGTGACAGGCGCAATCGGTGCCTGGATCGGCGGCGGCTCGAAAACCCGGGCCGGCGCACGCGTGGTGGTGGGTGGCGGCCTTGCCTTGGCCGCGACGTTCACGATCGGCAACCTGCTGGGCGCCAGCGGCATCGTGTAAGCGGCATCCGTAGCGCGGGCAGCATCGTCCAGGCAGGGCTGTCCGGCCTTCCCGGTTTGCAGGGCCGCTCAACTACGCTGGAGCTGTGAGCCCGCCAGCAGACGTTCCCATCCCCCCGGACCTGACGCGCCGCTATTCCCGCAGCAGCGCCGGCAGGGCCTGGCTGGCGTCACTGCCGGACATGATCCGCGGCCGGCTGGACCAGTGGCAGCTTGAGCTTGACCTGGAACCCGGAGCGCTTCCGTGGAGCGGACACGGCGGTGTTGTGGTGCCGGTCCGCGCGGCAGGATCCGCCGCCGCACTCAAGGTGGCCTTTCCACATGATGAAGCCCTGGTGGAACGACATGCGCTGGCGCTGTGGGGCGGCCATGGCGCGGTGAAGCTGCTGGCCTCCGACGCCGGGACCTGTTCCATGCTCCTTGAGCGCCTGGATGCGGGCAGGTCGCTCCGGACGGAGCCGATGGACACCGCCATTGAGGTGTGGGGCAGCCTGATGCGGCAGCTGAGCGTTCTGCCCGACGGCCGGCCGCAGTGGCAGGAGTTTGTGCACGTGGCCGCACGGGCAGAGCAGTGGAGCGACGACCTGCCCGCCGAATGGGAACAGCTTGGGCGCCCGTTTCCCCGGTGGCTGCTGGAGGCCGCGCTGGAAGTCTGCCAGACGCGCGGCGCCGTGGGCCGCCGCTCCTCGGAGGACGTCCTGGTGAACACCGACTTCCACTACCTCAACATCCTGGCCAGGCTGGACGCGCCCGGACCTGAGTCCGGGATTGCCGCAACCGGGAATGCAGCCGCAGACGGCTTTGCCGCCATCGATCCCCAGCCGATGGTGGGTGAGGCGGAATTTGCCGTGGCTCCCGTGCTCTGGAACCGGATCCCGGACCTGCCCGCGTCGGATCCGGCCGGCGGACTGCTGGCGAGGTGCCATGACTTCAGCGTGGCGGCCGGGCTGGACCCGGAGGTGGCCCGGCAGTGGAGCCTGGCCCGCGAGGTGGACAACGCGCTGCACTACGCCTCGAGGCCGGACCACGGCGGCGACATGGCACGCTCGCTGTGGGTGGCCAGCACCCTTGCCGGCCGGACCCTCGACGGGCTTCCGGCTCCCCACGACTTGCCCGAACCAGGCGAGGAGGCCATGAACTCCTCCCCGCCGTAGAGCCGTAGGGCCGGAGGGCCGGAGGGCCGGAGGACCGGAGGACCGTTAGGGCCCTGCCTGGCGGACGCCTTCGACGGCTGTCCGCACCGCCTCCACAGCGGTGGCGACGTCGTCGGCGTCGGTGGTCCAGTTGCTGACTGATATCCGCACCACGGCCCTGCCATGCCAACGCGACCCGGACATCCAGACCTTGCCGTCGGCAATGAGCCGATCCGCCACGCGCCGGGTGGTGGCGTCGTCGCCGAAAGCCATCGTGATCTGCGTGTAGCCGACCTCGTTGAGCACTTCCACTCCGTCCAGGACGGTGAGCTTTTCAGCGAGCTGGGAGGCGGAGGAAGCAAGACGGCGAATCTGTTCGGCCACGCCGTCCCTGCCCAAAGACCTCAGCGCTGCCCAGACAGGCACTCCCCTGGCCCTGCGGGAGAGCTCAGGCACCCGCTGGCTCGGATCACCGGCGCCGTCGGCATCCTGGAGGAGGTAGCTGGCGTTCAGCCCCATGGCGCTGCGCAGCGCCTGGGCGTCGCGAACCGCCACGACGCCGCAGTCGTAGGGGACGTTGAGGCTCTTGTGGGCGTCAGTGGCCCAGGAGTCGGCCTGTTCCACGCCTGCGGTCAGCGCCGCGAGTTCCGGTACCGCCGCAGCCCAGAGCCCGAAGGCCCCGTCCACATGCACCCAGGCACCATGTGCCTTGGACACCGCGATGGCCGCGGCGAAGGGATCGAAGGCTCCGGAGTGGAGGTTTCCGGCCTGCAGGCACACCAGCACCAGGGCAGCTCCCCGCCCTTGGGCTCCGCCAGGCTGAGCGGCATCCGACCGCTGCCCGGAAGCATGCTCCAGCGCGATCCGGTCCAGGGCACAGTCGAGCTCGGCGGCGTCGATGCGTCCCTGGCTGTCGGCCGGAACCACGGTGGGGCTGCCCATGCCCAGGTAGCGCAGGGCCAGGTCCACGGTCTCGTGCCGTTCCTGCCCCACCAGGCAGTGGATCCGGGGCGCCCCGAAGAGCCCATCCCGTTCCAGGTCCCAGCCGGCGCGCCTAAGCAGCCGCCACCGGGCGGCCGCGAGCCCGGTGAAGTTGGCCATGGTGGCCCCGGTGACGAAACCGACGTCGGACGCCTCCGGCAGGCCCAGCAGCTGCAGCAGCCAGTGGCCGGCGGCATCCTCGATGGCGGCTATGGCTGGGGTGGCGTAGCGGAGTACCGAGTTCTGGTCCCAGGAACTGACCAGCCAGTCCGCCGCCATGGCGGCCGGGAGGGTGCCGCCGATGACCCAGCCGAAGAAGCGTCCGGACGGCATGGCCATCAGGCCCGGTTCGGCGTGGCTCGCCAGGTAATCCACCACGTCGGCCGGCGCCATGCCGGACTGTGGCAGCGCTCCGTCGAACGCTGCGGCAAGTTCCCGGGCTGCCTGCTGCGGACCTACCCGGCGGCTGGGCTGGCTTTCCAGCCAGCGCGTGGCGTGCCGGACGGCTGCGGCCAAGGCGTCCCGGTACGGTTCCGCACCGGCTGACATAGAGGCATGCTACGCCGTCCCGTAGCTGCCCGCGAGGACACACGCTTCACCGGGGCTTGGTTCAGGCGAAGTTCTCCTGCCAGACGTCGAAGGCGAGCTTGACGATCAGGGCGAAAACCACCACGAGGAAGACGACGCGCACGAACTTGCTCCCCTGCTTTACCGCGGTTCGCGCGCCGAGGTAGCCCCCTGCCATGTTCGCCGCGCCCAGCAGCAGGCCGACTCCCCAGAGCAGGGAGCCGTGCGGAAGAAAGAATATTAGCGCCCCGGCGTTCGTCGCCATGTTGACGATTTTCGCCTTGGCGCTGGCCTCCAGGAACGCGTACCCCATCGCCGAAACCAGCGCAATCACCAGGAACGATCCGGTCCCGGGGCCAATCAGGCCGTCGTAAAACCCGATAACCGCGCCGATGGCGCACGCCACCACATAGTGCGTATGGCCTTCATGCCTCAGCTCGGTGAGGTGTCCGGCGTCGGGCTTGAGGGCCGTGAACAGCGCAACGGCCACCAGGGCCACCACGATGATCGGCTTGAACACCTCCGCCGGCAGCCGGGTGGCCAGCAGCGCACCGCCAAAGCTGCCGGCCAACGCGATCACGGCCATGGGCAGAGCCGTCCGCAGATCGGGCCGCACGCGGCCGTAGTAAGTCACAGCGCTGGTGGTGGTGCCGAAGATGGAGCCCATCTTGTTGGTGGCCAATGCCTGCACCGGCGTGATCCCCGGCACGAGCAGCAGCGCCGGCAGCTGCAACAGCCCGCCGCCGCCCACGACGGCGTCCACCCAGCCTGCGGAGAAGCCAGCCACCACTATCAGGACGATAGTGGCGAGCTGGATCGACTCAAACCCCGAAACCACTAGCGAGTGGGCGTCAGTTGCTGCGGACGGCGTTGACCACATAGTCAACGGCCTTGTCCACGGCCACGTTCTCAGCCTCGCCGCTGCGGCGGTCCTTGATTTCGACGACGCCGTCCGCCAGTCCGCGGCCGACGGCCAGGATGGTGGGCACACCGACAAGCTCGGCGTCGCCGAACTTAACACCCGGGGAAACCTTGGGCCGGTCATCGTAGATGACGTCCAGGCCGGCGCCTTCCAGCTCGAGGGCGAGCTGTTCAGCGGCGGCGAAGATCTCCTCGCCGCGGCCGACGGCCACCACATGCACATCGGCCGGCGCCACGGAGCGGGGCCAGACGAGACCCTTTGCGTCGTGGTTGGATTCAGCCAGCGCGGCCACGGCACGGGTGACACCCACGCCGTAGGAACCCATGGTGACCACCACCTGCTTGCCGTTCTGATCCAGGACCTTCAGTTCCAGCGCTTCGGCGTACTTGCGGCCCAGCGCGAAGATGTGTCCCATCTCGATGCCGCGGGCCGTTTCGAGCGGTCCTGAGCCGTCCGGGGCTTCATCACCGGCGCGGACTTCGGTGCATTCAATGACGCCGTCCCACGTGAAGTCGCGTCCGGCGACGAGCCCGTAGACGTGCTTGCCGGCCATGTTGGCCCCGGTGATCCAGGCCGTGCCGCTGACGACGCGCGGGTCCACCAGGTACAGGAGCTTGGCGGCGCCCTCCAGGCCAAGGAGGGGTTCGTTCAGGGACATGCCCGGGCCGAGGTAACCGCGCACGATGAGCGGGTTGCGGGCCAGGTCCTCCTCGCCCGCGGCTTCCACGGCGATTTCACCGGCCACCGGCAGGTAGGCGCCGATATTGGCCTCCACGCGCTTGAGGTCGACGCCGCGGTCGCCGGGGACACCGAGGACCACGATCTGGCGTTCCCCGGTGGGCAGGGTGACGGCGAGAACAACGTTCTTGAGCGTGTCAGCGGCAGTCCAGGGGCCGCCGTCGGCCTCGCTGCGCGGCACGAGCTCGTTGGAGGCAGCCACGAGCGTTTCGATCGTGGGAGTGTTCGGGGTATCCCGGATCTCCGCAGCGGGAGCGTTGGTGAAGTCGATCTCGGCCGGAACCACGGTGGTCACGGCTTCGACGTTGGCGGCGTAGCCGCCCGCCGAGCGCACGAAGGTGTCCTCGCCGACCTCGGTGGGGTGCAGAAATTCCTCACTCCGGGATCCGCCCATGGCACCGGCCGTGGCCGTCACAGGGATGACTTCCAGGCCCAGGCGCTCGAAGATCTTCAGGTACGCCGCCCGGTGGGCGGAGTAGCTGGCATCCAGCCCCGCGTCGTCGACGTCGAACGAGTAGGAGTCCTTCATGATGAATTCGCGGCCGCGGAGCAGGCCGGCGCGGGGACGTGCCTCATCGCGGTACTTGTTCTGGATCTGGTAGATGCTCAGCGGCAGGTCCTTGTACGAGGAGTACAGGTCCTTGACCAGGAGGGTGAACATCTCCTCGTGCGTGGGGGCCAGCAGGTAGTCGCCGCCCTTGCGGTCCTTCAGCCGGAACAGCCCTTCGCCGTATTCGGTCCAGCGGTTGGTCGCCTCATAGGGCTCCTTCGGGAGCAGCGCAGGGAAGTGGACTTCCTGGGCACCGATTTCGGCCATTTCTTCGCGGATGATCTGTTCCACCTTGCGCAGGACGCTCAGTCCAAGCGGCAGCCAGGTGTAGATGCCCGGAGCCGCGCGGCGGATGTATCCCGCGCGCACGAGCAGCCGGTGGCTGGCCACCTCGGCGTCGGCGGGGTCTTCACGCAGGGTGCGCAGGAAAAGCTTGGAGAGTCGAAGAACCACGGGTAGGTGTCCGTTTCTGGGGGAAGTGCTGATTGTCTGGGTACTAATCTACCGGCTGGGCAGCAGTACAGGTTTCCGGACCCTGTGGCAGCGTACAGAAAAGCCACGCCCCGCAGGAGAAGCCCCTGGCCGATTCCGGCTGGTCATCCCTGCGGTGGCGTGGCTTCGCGGCCGGTCATGCCGCTAATTCTTGAGAGACCACCCGAGTCCGTAAACGCGGTTAGGAAGAACCTATGTGATAGCCGTCACCGATTCCAAATCCGGCTTGGCGGGGCTAGCGGCCCGACCACCGGACCAGGTCACGCTACTTCACAAGCGCTGCCGCAGAGTCCATGAGTTTTGCCGCCCTGGAGCTTGCGTCTGCCTCGCTTGCGCCCCCGGCTGCAAGCACGGTGATCAGAACGCCGCGCTTCACAGCCTGCGCAGTGATCATCGACTGGTGGCCGCCGTCCGGCAAGGCGGTATCAGTCCTGTATGCGACTCGCCCCCGGCACGGAGCCGATCCCACTGAGCCTGTTGATAGTTACAGCGACCTTCACGCCGGACATGGTCAGGGACATGTTCGCGCACTTACTGAGCTCCGCAGACTGGGCAAGACCTTTCCTGAGAAACGCCGGGTCCAAGCCGGAGGTCAGGGCAATGGCGGTCGAGGCACCGGCCGCAGCATCCAAACTTGTTCCCATCGCAGCGGTGGCCCCTTCCACCGACGGCGCGCTGCCAGATAACGCGAGTTCGCGGCACGCTGCAGGCTCCACAGCCGCTGACGCCATCACGCTCTTCGCCTGTTCCACGTTCCCGGAGAGGTCGGCGCTGGACATTACCGCGAGCTTTTTGCCCGCGGCATCACGCAGCTGACCCACCAATGCGGCCAGTTCGCTGCTGGTGTATTTCTTGACCGGCGTCGGGGAGGAAGTGGGCGTCGGAGTAGGTGCTGCGGCAAGAGCGGAGGTGGCGGTCGCCGATGAACTGACAGTAGCTGCACCGGAAGTGCTTGCCGGGCTGCTGCAGGCGGACAGGCCGGCGGCAAGCACGGCTGTGGCAGCAAAAATGTGCAGAGCTGATTTCAAAATGTTCCCCCGTGTGAGTGAATGCGTCGGCGGCGCCGGCTAGAAGAGAACTGTAGCGAAGGTCCCCACCTGGCGGAAGCCAACACGTTCGTACGTGGCCCGCGCCCGCGAGTTGTAGTCATTGACGTACAGGCTGGTGACGGGAGCCATTTTCTGGGCCAGCAGCACCACGGCCGCCATGTAGCCGGCACTCAGGCCGAGTCCCCGGTGGCTGGGATTCATCCATACGCCCTGCACCTGGGTGACCTCGGCGGTGACGGCACCGAGCTCGGCCTTGAACACGACTTCGCCGTCCTTCAGGTGGACCAGGGAGTGGCCCTGGCGGATCAGGCCCGCCACCCGGCGGCTGTAGAAGTCGCGGCCGCCGAGGTAGGGCGAATAGCCAACTTCTTCCTCGAACATCGCCGCACAAGCGGGGAGGATGGCGTCAAAATCTGCATACTGCCCGTACCCGAGCTCCCAGTTTGGTTCCACGGCCGGGGCACCGGTGATGGTCATGAGCGGCTGGTCGGGCCGCACCTCGTGGGCAACGTGGCCAAGCTCCTCCAGGTGGCGGTGCAGGGAAAGGACCGTGGCGGCCGGTCCGAAGATCGACGCGTACCGGCGCCCTGAGCGGTGGGCCGCCGCGGCCACCGCTCCGGCCAGTTCCGGGTCGAGCTGGACCGGGACAAGGTTGGCGCCTGCCCAGCAGGCGCCAACCAGCACGTCGTCGTCGAAAACGCCCAGGACGTTGGCCCCGCCCGGGGTGGGTGCGGCGGAGTCCGTTGACTCCAGGTGCGCCAGAATGAACACGTTGGCCACAGGATCAATCTCCGCCAGTTCGCGCAGTTGACGGGTGTCCGCAACACCCAGTACCCGGACGGTGGAACCGTCCGGCGCGGCGCCGTCCTTATGAGACGCTAACCACGGGGCTACCCTTGACAGCATCTTCGCCATCGGCCTCCCCCATCTCTTCCGCGATACGCATGGCCTCTTCGATCAGTGTCTCAACAATCTGGCTCTCGGGGACAGTCTTGATGACCTCGCCCTTCACAAAAATCTGGCCCTTGCCGTTGCCGGAGGCGACGCCGAGGTCGGCTTCCCGTGCTTCACCCGGACCGTTGACGACGCAGCCCATGACGGCGACCCGCAGCGGGATCTCCATTCCCTCGAGCCCTGCAGTGACCTGCTCGGCGAGCGTGTAGACGTCCACCTGGGCACGCCCGCAGGACGGGCACGAGACGATTTCCAGCTTGCGGGGGCGCAGGTTCAGTGACTGCAGGATCTGGTTGCCCACCTTGATCTCCTCGACAGGAGGCGCGGAGAGGGACACGCGGATGGTGTCGCCGATGCCGCGCGAGAGGAGGGCGCCGAAGGCCGTGGCCGACTTGATGGTTCCCTGGAAGGCGGGGCCGGCCTCCGTCACGCCGAGGTGCAGCGGCCAGTCGCCCTTCTCGGCGAGCATTTCATAGGCCGCCACCATGACCACCGGGTCATTGTGCTTGACGGAGATCTTGAAGTCGTGGAAGCCGTGCTCCTCGAACAGCGAGGCTTCCCAGACGGCCGATTCGACCAGGGCCTCCGGGGTGGCCTTGCCGTACTTCTTCAGGATGCCCGGCTCCAGCGACCCCGCGTTCACACCGATGCGGATGGACGTGCCGTGGTCCTTGGCCGCCGCGGCGATCTCCTTGACCTGGTCGTCGAACTTGCGGATGTTGCCCGGGTTGACGCGCACTGCCGCGCAGCCCGCCTCGATGGCCGCGAAGACGTACTTCGGCTGGAAGTGGATGTCGGCGATGACCGGGATCTGCGACTTCCGGGCGATGATCGGCAGCGCTTCAGCGTCGTCGGCCGACGGGCAGGCCACGCGGACGATGTCGCAGCCGGACGCGGTCAGCTCGGCGATCTGCTGCAGTGTGGCGTTGATGTCCGTGGTGGGCGTGGTGGTCATCGACTGCACGCTGATGGGGAAATCGGAACCGACGCCGACGGAGCCCACTTTGATCTGGCGCGTCTTGCGGCGCGGGGCAAGAACGGGCGGCGGTGCGGATGGCATTCCCAGGCTGACCGAGGTCACGTGGACTCCTTGAATTCGAAAATCGGTAGTGCGGGGCGGCTAGGCTGCGTGCTCAGCCAGGAGGCCGGTTACGGGCGCCCATTCGGTGGTCCGGGTTCCGGAAATAACGCCCGCAGCAGCGAAGGGATCCTGCCGCAGGAGCTCGTTGAGTGCAGCTTCGTCGGCCGCCTTGAAAATGAGCAGGGCTCCCGCGCCGTCGCCGTAGGGTCCGCTGGCAAGAAGCGTGCCGTCCTGCGCCAGACCTGCAGTCCATTCGCGGTGGGCGGGCCGGGTGGCCGCACGCGTTTCGGAGGACTCGGCGTCGTATACGTACTCAACAGCAAAAACAGTCATAGAGATACCCTATCCCGGGCCGGGCTAGCCGAGGAGCACGACCTTCGTGAAGGCGGCGACGCCCGCCGCCCAGAGCATGGAGGCCAGGGTGCCGATGATGAACCGCTCCGCTGCCACGGGCGTTTCCTTGAGTTCCGCGAACCGGCCCAGGCCCTTGATGGCCACCACATAGGCGATGGCCACGGGCTGCCCGGCCAGGATGGCAAGGCAGACAGCCAGCCGCTCGAGCACACCGATGATGGCCCCGCCCCGGAGGATCCTCGTGGCCGCAGCACCGCCTCCGGGTTCCGGCGCGGCGGCATTCCCGGCGTCCACTGTGATGTCGCCGTTTACCGTATTGGCCCTGTCCCCTGCGGCCGGGCTGTCAGTTGCAGTTGGGCTGCCAGCAGTGGCGGGGCCGTCCACTGTCACATCCGCGGACGGATCATCAGCGGCGTCCCGGCCGGCGGCGGCGGCATCGGCCTTGTCGTCAATGGTGCGGGCCAGCCGGAAAACCAGCGCCGTAACGGGCCAGCCCACGAACCCGGCCGTCAGCAGGGCGGCTGCGATCCAGACAGCGTTCACGGTTCTCCTCGGTTGTCGTCGCCGTCCTGTTTATCGGAGCCGGGGTCTCCAGGACTCGGGTTCTCAGGCATTAGGTTCCCCAGGATGAGGCGGTGGGCGGCGGCCAGCAGCGATTCCGCGGCCGGCCTTGCCGCCCATTCTTCCTGCCAGCCGGAGCGGAGGACGGCCCGGCTCACCGACTGTTCACTGATTCCCAGTTCCCCGGCGACCTGTTTCTGCAGTCCGTGGCGTCCAGGACCCTGCCCGGAACGGGTCCCGCTCTTCGCCCGGAGGGCGTCCACTACGCGCCACTGGGCCTCCGTCCGGTCCTGCACCAGCCTTCCGACCAGCCGCAGCACTGCCTCCGCGTTGGCGCACGCCGTGGCGGCCTCGCTGTCGCGGCTCCCTGCAACCACCGCCGCGGGGACATGGCTCGCGGCTGATTTGGCCCGTTCCACGGCCCGGCGCGCAGCGACAAAGGCGGGTCCGGATCCTTCCCGTGGGCTGGCCTCCGGCGCCAGGGTTCCCGGGCCCACGCCGATTCCCACGTACCAGTGGCCGCTCCGCAGGGCATGCAGAGCCACGTCAACCACGAGTGCCGGGTCCTGAAGAACCCCCTGCACTTCGTCGCCGACGGAGCGTTCGAAGCGGACACCATAGTGGCTGCCGAGGTCTCCGAGGAGCTCAGGCACCCTGTCCACGTCATGGCTGCTGCCACGCTGGTCGATGGTCAGAACGTACATGGCTAAACCATATCCAGCCTATATTTACAAATCAATCATTCCGGGCTGATTTTTGCCTATCAGCCAGAAAAAGGTGATCTATGAACATCAGCCAAACAAATTCACCGGCTTCACGATGTCCGCGTAGATCAGCAGCGCGCCCATGCCCATGAGCAGCGCGGCCACCACGTAGGTCACCGGCAGCAGCTTCGCGATGTCAAAGGCGCCCGGATCCGGTTTCCCGAAAAGCCTGGCCACCCGCCGCCGCACGGCCTCGTACAGTGCACCGGCGACGTGTCCGCCGTCGAGCGGGAGCAACGGGATCAGGTTGAATACGGCAAGGGCAAAGTTCAGCCCGGCGAGCAGTCCCACCAAGGCGGCCAGCCGCGCCTGGGCGGGGACTTCCTCCATGGCGGCCACCTCGCCCGCCACGCGGCCCACGCCCACCACACTGATGGGGCCGTTGGGGTCGCGGGGTTCTTCGCTGAACGCCGCCTTGGCAACGCCAACTACCCGGGACGGCAGGTTGAGCACCACCCCGGCCACCTGCTTGATGTTCTCCCCTGCCATGGGCAGGACGGTCGACGCCGGCTGGGGAACCAGGGCGGTCTGCGCACCGATGCCAAGGAAGCCGACGTCCTGGTACAGGAGCTTTCCGGCGTCGTCCTTCGCCTGGCGCCCGTCCGCTCCGACCACCGGGCGTGCGGACAGGACAGGCGTGACGGTGCTGGTCACCGGCGAACCGTTGCGCTCCACGGTGATGGACACTTCCTTGCCGGCCGAAGCCCGGATCCAGCCCGTCAGCTGGTCCCAGCTGGTGACTGGTTTCCCGTCGAAGGCCGTGATGACGTCATTGGGCTTGAGCTGGGCTGCAGCTGCCGGCGTCGGCTTGCAGTCCGCAGAGTTTGGGTCGACGGTCTCGCCCGCCTTCACCTGGCACTTTGAAACATCGGCGATGGTGGTGGTGGGCTCGGAAATGCCGAAGCCCATGAGCAGCACTGCCGTCAGCACGAGGCCGATCAGCAGGTTCATGGCCGGGCCGCCGAGCATGATGATGATCTTCTTCCAGACCGGGAGCCCGTAGAACACACGGTGCTCATCCCCGGGTCCCACATCCTCATGCGCCATGGAGCGGGCCTCACTGGCCAGCGTCTGGAACATGCCGGTGCTAGACGGACGCACTGAACCGTCCTCCTTGTTGGGCGGGTACATGCCGATCATCGACACGTAGCCGCCCAGCGGCAGCGCCTTGAAGCCGTACTCGGTCTCGCCCTTTTTGGTCGACCAGAGGGTGGGGCCGAAGCCGATCATGTACTTGGTGACACGCACCTTGAACAGCTTGGCGGGCACCAGGTGGCCCACCTCATGCAGCGCAATCGATACCGCGATGCCGACCGCCACAAAGACGACACCAAGGATGAAGAGGATGACGGGACTCATGCTTCAGATCTACTGCTTCCTAGAGACTGCTCACTGCTAAACGTTCGTGGGTGCGCGCACGTGCCCATTTCTCAGCATCGAGCACGGATCCGACCGTCAGCCCGGAGGAACCCGAGTGTTCGCTGAGGATGGCCTCGATAGTGTCCACGATGCGCGTGAACCGGATGTGCCCGGCGTGGAAGGCCGTCACGGCTTCTTCATTGGCGGCGTTGAACACTGCGGGATAGGTGCTTCCCTGCCGCGCGGCGTCCTTGGCCAGCCGAACGGCGGGGAACGCGGTGGAGTCCAGCGGCTCGAACGTCCAGCTGGTGGCGCGCGTCCAGTCGCAGGGGGCTGCGGCGTGGGGAACCCGGTCAGGCCAGCCCAGGCCAAGTGCGATCGGCAGGCGCATGTCCGGCGGCGACGCCTGGGCGATGGTGGAACCGTCCACGAACTGCACCATCGAGTGGATCACGGACTGCGGATGGACCACGACGTCGATCCTGTCCAGCGGGATGTCGAAGAGCAGGTGCGCCTCGATGACTTCAAGGCCCTTGTTCACCAGACTGGCGGAGTTGGTGGTGACCATCAGGCCCATGTCCCACGTGGGGTGCGCCAGCGCCTCCTCGGGCGTCACGGCGAAGAGCTGTTCGCGGGTCCGGCCGCGGAAGGGGCCGCCCGAGGCAGTCAGGATGAGTTTCTCCACTTCTGCAGCGGTCCCGGAGCGCAGGCACTGGGCAATGGCGGAGTGCTCGGAGTCAACCGGCACGATCTGTCCGTCCGCGGCGGCGGCCTTGACCAGGGAACCGCCAACGATCAGGGACTCCTTGTTGGCCAGCGCCAGGGTGGCGCCGGATTCCAGCGCGGCGAGCGTGGGCGCCAGCCCGATCGAGCCCGTGATGCCGTTGAGCACCACGTCCGCCTTCACGGCGGCGATGGTGGTTGAGGCGTCGGGTCCGGCGATGATCTCGGGACGGTACTCGCGCAACCCGGCCGCACGGGCGGCGTCGTTGATCAGGGCCCGGAGGCGTCCGGGATCGCCTTCGGCGATGCCCACGGCACCGGCACGGGTGTGCACGGCCTGCCGGGCAAGAAGTTCGAGGTTGCCGCCCCCGGCGCTCAGCGCCACGACCTCAAAAAGGTGAGGCGCGCCGTCGACGACGTCAATCGCCTGGGTGCCGATGGAACCGGTGGATCCGAGAATGACGATGGTGCGCGGCTGGCTGGCTGGACGGCTGGAGCCGGAAGTCTGCATGGCTTAAGTATCCCGCACCGCCGGTGGCCGACGGACGGGGACGCGGGATCCAAAGGGCGGCCGGCAGCACCTTGACGCGCTTCCGCGCCGGGGTAACGTGGTGCCCGTGGACTGGGCCGCATGGTTCGATGCGCCGGACTATGAATTCGCCCGGCAGGTGCTGCAGCGCGGTGTCGCCGCACTCTATTTTGTTGCGTTCCTCTCCTCCCTCAACCAGTTCCCCGCCCTTCTCGGCGAGCGCGGGCTCCTTCCTGTTCCGGACTATCTGAAATCCTTTAGCCGGATGCGCAGGCCCACGTTGTTCCGCTGGCGCTACTCAGACCGGCTGTTCCGGGCCGTCTGCGCAGTGGGTCTGGTCATCTCCGGCGTTCTGGTCCTCGGTCTCCCCCAGCTGGGCCCGCCCTGGCTGCCGCTGATCGCGTTCCTGGCGCTGTGGCTGCTGTACATGTCGGTGGTCAACGTGGGCCAGACGTTTTATGGGTTCGGCTGGGAGATGCTGCTGCTGGAGGCAGGCTTCACCGTGGCCTTCCTGGGATCAGACCAGACCGATCCCCCGCGGACCATCCTGATCCTCGTGGCCTGGCTGGTGTTCCGGCTGGAATTCGGTGCCGGCATGATCAAGATCCGCGGCGGCCGCGAGTGGCGTGACCTCACCGCGCTGTACTACCACCACGAGACCCAGCCGATGCCCGGCCCCCTGAGCCGGCAGGCGCATCTGCTGCCGAAGCCCTTCCACCGGCTGGAGGTGGTGGGTAACCACTTCGCCCAGCTCGTGGTGCCGTTCTTCCTCTTCGCACCCCAGCCGCTGGGCAGCATCGCGGCGGGCATCATCATCTTCACCCAGCTGTGGCTGGTGGCCAGCGGCAATTTTGCGTGGCTGAACTGGATAGCGATCGTGCTGGCCTTCGCCGGCGTCAGCGATACCGTGGCGCACGCGGTGCTCCCGGTCATTCCGCTGGACTGGCACACCACCGGGGAGACGCCGCTGTGGTGGCTTCTCATCACGCTGGCCGCGTCGCTGCTCCTGGTGGTGCTGAGCTACTGGCCCATCCGCAACCTGTTCTCCCAGTACCAGCTGATGAACGCCAGCTTCAACCGCTGGCAGCTGGTGAACACCTACGGTGCGTTCGGCACGGTAACCAAGCAGCGCATCGAGGTGGCGGTGGAGGGCACCCTGGACGAGGAGCCGGACGCGGCGGCCGACTGGCGCGAGTACGGGTTCAAGGGAAAACCCGGCGACGTGCACCGGCTCCCCCGCCAGTGGGCTCCCTACCATCTGCGGCTGGACTGGCTCATGTGGTTCCTGCCCCTGCGCACGGTCCACGAGGAATGGTTCTACGCCTTCCTCGGCAAGCTCCTTGAGGCGGACGCAGCCATGCTGCGACTGCTGCGCTATGACCCGTTCGACGGCGAGCGCCCCCGCTGGGTGCGCGCCCGCACCTACCTCTACCGCTTCGCCACCCGGGCGGAGTTCCGGGAAACCGGCCAGCGCTGGATCCGGACGCCGCTCTATGAAGCGATCCCGCCCATTTCCCTGCGGGCAGGCAAATAACCGCTGCCGGACATACGCCGTCCGGCAGACAGGGGCTCCGACGGCCGGCTCCGACGGCGGCTGCCAGACTGCTTGGCGGCCAGACTGCTTGGCGGCCAGACTGCTTGGCGGCCAGACTGCTTGGCGGCCAGACTGCTTGGGTGCCAGACTGCTTGGTTGTGCGAGGCTACCGGGCCCTGCGGAGCACCGACTCCGCGTGCCGCAGGATGGGGCCATCGATCATCCGGCCCTGGTATTGGAACACGCCGGTCCCGGCTTCCTTTGCCGCCTCCAGCAGGTGCGTGGCCGCGGCAATGTCCTCGCCCGAGGGCGCATAGGCGGCCCGAACGGCGGCCACCTGGCTGGGGTGGATGCAGGCTTTGGAGCCGAACCCGGACGCGGCGGCATCCCGGGCCTCCGCCGCGAGCCCGTCAAGGTCCGGAATGTTCACGTAGACGGCATCGACGGCCTGCTTGCCGGCGGCACCGGCTGCCAGCAGCACGGAGGAGCGGGCGTGCAGTGCAACGGCGCGGTAGCCGCCGTCGTCGTTCCTGCTGGACGTGCCGCCGAGGGAGGCGAGCAGGTCTTCCGCCCCCCACATCATGGCCACCACGTTCGGTTCAGCGGCAATGGCGGGTGCGTGGACCACGCCCGCGGCCGTCTCGCACAGGGCAATCACGTGGAAGTCCGGCAAAGCCCGGAGGTGGCTGGCACTCTCCGCTTTGGCGAGCATGACGGTGCGGTAGGGCGTGTGGGCCAGGCAGTGCAGGTCCTTCTCGAAGTCCTCCGTGCCGGCCGGGTTGATCCTGATGATGGTCCGGCTGGGGTCGAGTTCCGGGCCCTCGCCGGAGCCGCCGAGCTGGGCCAGGATGGCGCCCCGTGCCCGCTGCTTGTCCGGCGCGGCCACGGCATCCTCGAGGTCCAGGATGACGGCGTCGGCACGCTCGGCGGCCTTTTGGAAGCGTTCGGGACGGTCGGCAGGGCAGAAAAGCAGGGCGGGGCCCATCACAAAAGTCATAGCTCCATTGTCCGATTATTTGCCCCGCTGCGCCTCTATATGCGCCTCGCGCGTCCACATCAGGCAGCTCCGTGTGGCCAGTGCAACCACGGTTCCGTCCTGGTTGCGGCCGGTGTGCTGCATGGTGACCACGCCCTGCCCGGGCCGTGACCCGGAACGCCGTTTGCCGGTGATGACGGTCTCCGTATACAGCGTGTCGCCGTGGTAGAGCGGGTGCGGGAAGGAGACGTCGGTAAGCCCCAGCTGCGCAATGATGGTCCCCTGCGTCAGCTGGCCGACGGACTGCCCCACCACCGTGGCCAGCGTGAACATGGAGTTGACCAGCCGCTGGCCGAAGGGCTGCCCCGCACTCCAGGCCGCGTCCAGGTGCAGCCCCTGCGTGTTCATGGTCATGGTGGTGAACAGCACGTTGTCTGTCTCCGTGACGGTGCGCCCGGGCCGGTGGGCGTAGACGACGTCTTCCTCGAGTTCCTCGAAGTAGAGTCCGCGCTGCTCGACGACGCGGGCGCCGCCACTGGTGGAGTCCGCCGAAACCCCGGCAGCACTCTGTTCAGGCTTGGGCGTCATACGGTGAGTTCCTGGTCTTCCTCGTACAGCTCCGCGCCGGTGGCCGCGGCAACATCCTCCGCCGACACGTTGGGGGCGAGTTCGCGCAGGACCAGGCCGTCGGGGGTCACGTCGAGGACGGCGAGGTCGGTGATGATCCGATCCACGCAGGCCTTGCCCGTCAACGGCAGGGAGCAGCGGTCCACGATCTTCGGCTTCCCGCTGCGGTCCACGTGCTCCATCATGACAATCACTTTCTTGGCGCCGAAGACCAGGTCCATGGCACCGCCCATACCCTTGACCATCTTTCCGGGGATCATCCAGTTGGCGAGGTCCCCGTTGGCTGCCACCTCCATGGCGCCGAGCACGGCCACGTCCACATGTCCGCCGCGGATCATGCCGAAGGACTGGGCGGAGTCGAAGAACGCCGCGCCCTTGTTGACGGTGACGGTCTCCTTGCCGGCGTTGATCAGGTCCGGATCCACCTCGTCCTCGCCGGGGTAGGGCCCGACGCCGAGGATGCCGTTCTCGGAGTGCAGGACCACCTCGACGCCGGCCGGGATGTAATTGGGGATCAGGGTGGGCATGCCGATACCGAGGTTGACGTACTGGCCGTTGCTGAGCTCCTGGGCCACCCGGGCGGCGAGCTCATTGCGGGTCCAGCCCTTCCCCTCCGGGTGGGAGGATGCGGCCCGGCGGTACTCGTGCCGGACGGCCTCGGGGCGGGGCGGCTCCCCCTGTGCGCTGTTCAGGTCCATGGCTACGCTCCTGCCTGTTCGGTGGTGCCGGTGGTGCCCGCCGCGGCTGTGGTTCCTGCGGTGCCGGCATTGCCCGGCTGGCCCGCCGACGCAGCTGACAGTGCTACGGTCCGTTTCTCAATGCGTTTCTCGGACTCGGGCACCACGACCACCCGCTGGACGAAGATGCCCGGCAGGTGGACGTGTTCGGGGTCCAGCTCGCCCGGTTCCACGAGTTCCTCCACCTCCGCGATGGTGATCCGTCCAGCCATGGCGCAGAGCGGGTTGAAGTTCATGGCGGTGGCATGGAAGACCAGGTTCCCGTGGCGGTCGCCCTTCCAGGCGTGGACTAGCCCGTAGTCGGGGGTGAGGGATTCCTCCAGGACGTAATCGACGCCGTCGAAGCTCCGCACCTCCTTGGCCGGCGACGCGATGGCGATGCCGCCGTCGGCGTCGTACTTTTGCGGCAGGCCGCCGTCGGACACCTGGGTCCCCACGCCCGCCTTCGTGTAGAAGGCGGGGATGCCGGCGCCGCCGGCACGCAGCTTCTCGGCCAGGGTGCCCTGGGGGGTCAGGACCACCTCCAGTTCACCGGCGAGGTACTGCCGGGCGAACTCCTTGTTCTCCCCCACGTACGAGCTGACGGTACGGCGGATCCGGCCGTCCCGGAGGAGGATGCCCAGGCCCCAGTCGTCCACGCCGCAGTTGTTGCTCACGGTCTCCAGGTCCCTGGTGCCGCGGCGGTGCAGGGCATCGATGAGCGCCACCGGGATGCCGCACAGTCCAAAACCCCCGACGGCGAGGGACGCACCGTCGGATATGTCGGCGACCGCTTCGTCAGCGCTGGCAACAACCTTGTCAATCATCGTTGATCCTTTCGGCGTCTCCACAGACTCTCGACAGACACGGCCACCGGGCCTGTTACAGCCCCAGTTCCCGGGCGATCAGCATCAGCTGGACCTCCGTGGTGCCCTCCCCGACCTCCAGGATCTTGGAGTCCCGGTAGTGGCGCGCCACGGTGAACTCGTTGATGAAGCCATAGCCGCCGAATACCTGGGTGGCATCCCGCGAATTGTCCATGGCCGCCTCGCCTGCGACCATCTTAGCTATGGCCGCCTGCGTCTTGAACGGCTTGCCGGCGAGCATCCGGGCCGCCGCATCGTAGTACGCAAGACGGGCCGTATGGGACCGTGCCTGCATGCGGGCAATCTTGAAGGCGATGGCCTGGTGCTTTCCGATATTGGTCCCAAAGGCGCTGCGGTCCTTGGCATAGCGGACGGAGAGATCCACGCAGCCCTGGGCCGCGCCGGTGGCCAGGGCAGCGATGGCGATCCTGCCCTCATCCAGGATGGACAGGAAGTTGGCGTAGCCGCGGCCCCGCTCGCCCAGCAGGTTCCCCTCGGGAACGGTGACGTCGCGCAGCGTCAGCGGGTGTGTATCCGAGGCGTTCCAGCCCACCTTGTTGTACGCCTTCTCCGCTTTGAAGCCGGGTGTATCTGTGGGCACCAGGATGGTGGAGATTTCCTTCTTGATACTGCCGTCCTTGCGTTCCTGCTGGCCCGTGACGGCGGTGACGGTCACCAGCTTGCTGATGTCCGTTCCCGAGTTGGTGATGAATTCCTTATTGCCGTTGATGACCCAGTTTCTTGCCTCTCCGTCGCCTTCCAGCCGGGCCGTGGTCTTGGTGCCGCCGGCGTCGGAGCCGGCCTCCGGTTCGGTGAGGCCGAAGCCGGCGAGCGCCTTTCCGGATGCGAGCAGCGGCAACCATTCCTGCTTCTGGGCCTCGGTGCCGAAGCGGTAAACGGGCATGGCGCCAAGAGACACGCCTGCCTCCAGCGTGATGGCCACGGATTGGTCCACCCGCCCCAGCTGTTCCAGCGCAAGGGCCAGCGCGAAGTAGTCGCCGCCCATGCCGCCGTATTCCTCCGGGAACGGCAGGCCGAACAGCCCCATGTCCGCCATTTGCGAGACCACTTCGTAGGGGAAGCTGTGTTCCTCGTCGTGCTTGGTGGAGACGGGGGCCACCACCTCGTCGGCGAATTCGCGGACAGTCTTGCTGAGGTCCTGGTATTCCTCGCTGAGGTCAAAATCGGCCATGGCTAGGCCTCCTTACGTTCTTCTGCTGGTTCGTGGGTTGCGGGCTGTTCCGCGTGAATGGTGGCGACGACCTGGTCGGCCTTGACCAGATCGCCCGTGGCGACGCTGATGTGGACGGTGCCCGCGACCTCGGCCACGAGCTGGTGCTCCATCTTCATGGCCTCCACGGACACCAGCACCTGGCCGGACTCCACCGGGTCTCCGTCCTTCACGGCAACGGAGACGACGGTTCCGGGCATGGGTGAGCGGACTTCGGGATCGGCGGCGCCCTCTTCCCGTTCGACGGCGGCCAGGACCCGCTCCAGGCGGGACTCACGGGTGAGGACTTCGAGCCCGCAGGACCAGCCGCCGCTGCCCACGTAAATCCTGGTGGGCACTTCCCGGCGGTTTCCGGCGCCGGCACGGGGGCCCGGGGATTCACCAATGGCGAAGGTGTGCTCCTGGCCCTCCATCTCGAACGTGATGACGGCGGTCCTCGCCGGCCACAGGACCCGGACAGGGCGCTCCGGCCCGTCGTCGACGCGGACCAGGGCACGGCCGTCATCTGCGCCGCCGTCGCCCTGCGGGGTGATGGCCACGGTGGCCATGGCACCGCCGGGAAGGCCGAAGCTGGTCCGCCAGGCCGCGGGGGCGCCGAGGCGCCAGCCCCGGGCACTGTCCCAGGGCGCCCGGACCCTGGTCCGTCCACCGAGGGGGGCAGAGGCCACGACGTCGCCCAGCCACAGCCGCAGCGCCGCCGCCGTGAGTTCAGTGCCGCCGATCTCGCGGAACTCCAGCTCCGGCATCTTGCGGTCAATGAGCGTGGTGTCCAAGCGGCCGGCCCGGACGTCGTCGTCGTTAATCAGGAGCCGCAGGTATTCCACGTTGGTGTCGATGCCCAGGACGGTGTACCGCTCCAGCGCCGCGTCCAGCTTGTCCAGGGCGGCCTTGCGGTCCGTTCCCCAGGCGATGACCTTGGACAGCATGGGGTCGTAGTCGCTGGAGATTTCGAGCCCCGGCAGCAGCGATGAGTCGATCCGTACGCCCTGGCTTTGGGCGCCCGGCGAGCCCAGGGGCCTGAAAAGGCCACCGTCTTCGTCGAGCAGTACTACTTCGCCCGAGGACGGCAGGAAGTTACGGTGCGGGGTCTCGGCGTAGACCCGGGCTTCCGCGGCGTGGCCGTTAAGTTCGACGTCGTCCTGCCCGACGGTGAGCATCTCACCGGCGGCGATGCGCACCTGCCATTCAACGAGGTCGTTGCCGGTGACCATTTCCGTCACCGGATGTTCCACCTGGAGGCGGGTGTTCATTTCCATGAAGAAGAATTCGTCCGGGGAGTCGTCCGAAACCAGGAACTCCACGGTGCCGGCGCCGGTGTAGTGGACGCTGCGGGCCGCCTGGCATGCGGCCTCGCCGATCTTCGCGCGGACTGCCTCGCCGTCGGACAGGGATTCCAGCAGCGGTGACGGCGCTTCCTCGATGACCTTCTGGTGCCGGCGCTGCAGGGAGCATTCGCGCTCCCCCAGGTGGATGACGTTGCCGTGCGTATCGGCCAGGACCTGCACCTCGATGTGCCGCGGGGAGGTGACCAGGCGTTCCAGGAACAGGGTGTCATCCCCGAACGCGCTGGCAGCCACCCGCCGTGCCGTGGCCAGGGCGGCCGGGAGATCCTCCGGTCGCCCCACTGCATGCATTCCCTTGCCGCCGCCGCCGGCCGAGGGCTTGATGAGCAGGGGGAAGCCCACGGCCGGGGCGGCGGCGAGGAGTTCCTCATCGGTCATGCCGGGCTCGGCGATGCCCGGGACCACCGGAACGCCGTAGCCGGCCACCTGGTTCTTCGACCGGATCTTGTCGCCCATGACCTCCAGGGCCTCCACCCCGGGGCCAATGAACGTGATGCCGGCATCCTTCAGAGCCCGGGCGAAGTCGGCGTTCTCGCTGAGGAAGCCGTAGCCGGGGTGCACGGCCTGGGCGCCGGTCTCCTGGCAGGCCCTGATGATCGCGTCGATGCTGAGATAGCTCTGGGCGGCCGCGGCGGGACCGATCCGGACGGCAGCGTCGGCGTCGCGCACGTGGCGGGCACCGGCGTCGGCATCGCTGTAGACCGCAACCGAACGGATGCCCATGGCGCGCAGCGTCCTGATTACCCGGCAGGCAATCTCGCCACGGTTGGCCACGAGGACGGTACGGAACATTGTTTCGCTGGTCATGTCAGGCTCACATCCGGAAAAGGCCGAAGGAGGTCTCCGGCAGCGGGACTCGGGACACGACGTCGAGTGCCAGGCCCAGCACGGTGCGGGTGTCCGCGGGGTCGATCACGCCGTCGTCCCACAGCCGCGCGGTTGAGTAATACGGGCTGCCCTGGTCCTCGTACTGCTGGCGGATGGGGGCCTTGAACGCCTCCTCGTCTTCGGCGGACCAGTCCTGCCCGGCCGCCTCGAACTGGTCACGCTTGACGGTCGCCAGGACGCTTGAAGCCTGGTTCCCGCCCATGACCGAGATCCGGCTGGCCGGCCACATCCAGAGGAAGCGGGGTGAATAGGCCCGGCCGCACATCGAGTAGTTGCCGGCGCCGAAGGACCCGCCGATCACCACGGTCAGCTTAGGCACGCGGGTGGTGGCAACGGCGGTAACCATCTTCGCGCCGTTCTTGGCGATCCCGCCCTGCTCATAGTCCTTGCCCACCATGAAGCCGGAGATGTTCTGCAGGAAGAGCAGCGGAATGCCGCGCTGGTCGCACAGCTCAATGAAGTGGGCGCCCTTGAGTGCCGACTCGCTGAACAGCACCCCGTTGTTGGCCACGATGCCCACGGGATGCCCGTGAAGCCTGGCGAAGCCGGTCACCAGGGTGGGCCCGTAGTTCTTTTTGAACTCGTGGAAGCGGCTGCCGTCCACCAGCCGGCCGATCACCTCGCGAACGTCGTACTGGGCATTGACGTCCGTGGGCACGGCGCCGTACAGCTGTCCGGGCGCGGCAACGGGTTCGACGGCGGTGTCCACGTCCCAGGCGGGCCCGGCGGGACCGGGCAGCGTGGCGACGATGTCGCGGACGATCTGCAGGGCGTGCTCATCGTTTTCGGCGAGGTGGTCCGTAACTCCGGAGATCCGGGAATGCACGTCGCCGCCCCCGAGTTCCTCCGCGCTGACGATCTCTCCGATGGCCGCCTTCACGAGGGGCGGCCCGCCCAGGAAGATGGTGCCCTGGTTACGGACGATAACTGTTTCATCGCTCATCGCGGGAACGTATGCGCCGCCTGCGGTGCAGGAGCCCATCACGGAAGCGATCTGCGGAATCCCGGCGGCCGACATCCTGGCCTGGTTGTAGAAGATCCGGCCGAAGTGGTCCCGGTCGGGGAAGACCTCGTCCTGCTTGGGGAGGAAGGCTCCGCCGGAATCCACGAGGTAGATGCACGGGAGCCGGTTCTCGAGCGCGATCTCCTGGGCCCGGAGGTGCTTCTTCACCGTCATGGGATAGTAGGTGCCGCCCTTGACGGTGGCGTCGTTGGAAATCACCAGCACGTGGCGGCCGTGCACCAGGCCGATGCCAGTGATGATGCCCGCACCTGGCGAATCGTCGTTGTACATGCCGTTCGCGGCCAAGGGTGCGATCTCCAGGAAGGGGCTGCCGTCGTCGAGAAGGCGGTCGATCCGCTCCCGGGGAAGCAGCTTGCCGCGGGCCATGTGCCGCTCGCGGGATTTCTCCGGGCCGCCGAGGGCGGTGGTGGCAAGACGCTTCCGCAGCTCATCGGCGAGCGCGCGCTGCGCGAGGCTGTTGGCCTCGAAGGCGCTGCCGGAGGTGTCCAGCCGGCTGGCGAGTGTCTCCATTGACCGCTTCCATTCCCGGGCACTTCCGGCGGCAGTCCTGCCGCATTTCGGTTAGTGCCTCGTAACTGAGTTTAGGTTAGTCTCTAGTAACTGTGATGTCCAACACAGGATGTTGGTAGAGTTCTTGGGTTCCGAGGAGGAAATGTGCCCACCACAGATCACGGAGAGCTCACCGCTCCTGCCCAGGCCGCTGCCGGCCATGAGGCGTCCGTCCCCACGCAGCGCAGCCGGGCGAAGGAATCCCGCCGGCAGGCGCTCCTGTCCGCTGCGGCCACGCTCTTTGCCGTCAACGGGTTCAACCGGGTCTCCCTCGAGGACCTGGGCGCCGCGGCTGGCGTGAGCGGACCCGCCGTATACCGCCACTTCCCCGGAAAACAGGCCGTACTGGGCGCGTTGCTGCTCACCGTCAGCCAGGACTTGCTCGACGGTGGCCGCCACGTGGTTGCCGATGCCGCCGATCCCTCCGCGGCGCTGGCCCGGCTGGTGCAGTTCCACGTGGACTTTGCCCTCAGCAACCCCGACGTGATCCGCGTGCAGGATCGGGATTTCAGCAACCTGGCCAGCGAGGACCAGGCACAGGTGCGGGCCCTGCAGCGCAGCTACGTGGAAGTGTGGGTGGACGTGCTTGCAGGCATCCACGGAACCACCGACACGGCCGATCTCCGCATGCGCGCCCACGCGACGTTCGGACTGATCAACTCCACTCCGCACTCGGTCCGCACCCACGGCCGGCGCGTGGCCATCAGGTCGGCGCGGCCGCTTCTCGAGAACATGGCTCTGGCGGCCCTGCTGGTGACTACAAGCCCGCTCGCGGAGTAGCCTGCTGCCCCGGCCGCCCCCTGACGGCCCACGACCTTCCGGTTTTCCTTTGGTTTCGGGCTGCGGCTACGCCATCGCGAAGGCCATGCCGGGATCCGCGAGGAGGGCGCCGACGTCGGCCAGGAACCTGGATCCCTGTTCTCCGTCGACCAGCCGGTGGTCGAAGGACAGGCTCAGCGTCATGACCTGCCTGAGCGCGACCTGGTCCTGGTACTCCCAGGGAGTCTTGCGAACGGCGCCCACGGCGAGGATCGCGGCCTCACCCGGGTTGAGGATGGGAGTGCCGGCGTCAATGCCGAAGACACCGATGTTGGTGATGGAGATGGTGCCGCCCGAGAGGTCTTCCGGGCTGGTCTTGCCGGCCCTGGCCGTATCCGTCAGCTCCGCGAGCGCCGTGGAGAGATCGACGAACGTCAGCCGGTCGGCATCCTTGATGTTGGGAACCGTGAGCCCGCGCGGGGTGGCGGCCGCGATGCCGAGGTTCACGTAGTTGAACTGAACGATCTCCTGGTTGGCCTCGTCCCACCTGGCATTGAGGCCCGGATTGCGCCGCAGGGCAATCAGGACAGCCTTGGACACGAGGGTCAGCGGGGTGAGCTTGTGGCCGGCAAAGGGCTTGCTTTCCTTCAGCCTGGCCAGCAGCTCCATCGCCGGAGTGACGTCGACAGTCAGGAACTCCGTCACATGCGGTGCCGTGAAGGCGCTGCTGACCATGGCCGCGGCAGTGTATTTGCGGACACCCTTGATGGGCGTACGCACCTCGCGCTCACCCCGGGCCGCCGCGGACTGCGGTGCCGTTTCCTGTGCCGCCAACTCCTGGGCGGCCGCAGGCAGGTCCCCGCCGCCGACGAAATTGCGCACGTCGTCACGGGTAATCAGCCCGCCCGGGCCGGCCCCCGCCACCTTTTCGAGGTCCACGCCAAGGTCCTTGGCCAGCTTCCGGACGGGCGGCGTGGAACGGGGCCGCTCGGCGGGGCGGGTGTCCTGCCCCCTGCTTTCGACAGACCCGGTTTCGGCAGGCTCAACCGGCGGGGCAGGCTCAACCTGCGGGGCAGGCTCAACCTGCGGGGCGGCCTCCACCGGAGCGGCGGCCTCCACCAGGGCGCGCTGCCGCCGGACCGGACGCCCGGTGCTTTCGACGACGGCGCCGTACCCGACGAGGTTGGGCTCCCTCCTGGGGAGCGCCGCGTCAGCCGTCGCGGCGGCGCCGGGCTGGTTACCGGCGTCGTCCTTTACCTCGAACGAGACGATCGGCTTCCCCACCTCCACCACCGTTCCCGGCTGTTCATGCAGGGCCGTGATCACGCCCGCGAACGGTGAGGGCAGCTCCACCACTGCCTTGGCGGTCTCCACCTCGGCGATGATCTGGTTCAGGCTGACGGTGTCCCCCACGCCCACCTTCCAGCTGACGATTTCGGATTCGGTCAGTCCTTCGCCGAGATCGGGCAGCCGGAATTCCTTGATCATGGTGGCGGTCATCCTTCCAGCCCGCTCAGCGAATTCGGCCGGCCCAGCGCGCGGTCGACGCCGTCGAGGATCCGGTCCAGATTCGGCAGGTGGTGCATCTCCACCTTCGAATAGGGGTACGGCACGTCAAACCCGGTGATGCGGACCGGTGCCGCCTCAAGGTGGTAGAAGCAGCGCTCGGTGATGCTGGCGGCAACCTCGGCGCCGAGCCCGCCCGACTGGCCGGCTTCGTGGGTGACCACCAGCCTGCCCGTCTTCCGGACCGAAGCCTCCACGGTGGCGAAATCCACCGGCGCGAGGGAGCGCAGGTCAATGACCTCAACCGAGACGCCCTCGTCCGCGGCCGCCGTGGCAGCATCGCGGGCCGTCTTCACCAAAGGCCCGTACGCCACGAGGGTGACGTCGCTGCCGTCCGTAACCACGCGGGCCTGCCCCATTGGCGGGGCAGAATTGGGATCCAGCGTCTCGTCCACCTCGCCTTTGTCGTGGTAACGGCGCTTGGGTTCAAAGAACACGACGGGGTCATCGCAGGCAATGGCCTGCTGGATCATGGTGTGGGCGTCCTGCGGGCTGGCCGGGGTGACCACGCGCAGGCCTGCCGTGTGCGCGAAGTAAGCCTCAGGCGACTCGGAGTGGTGCTCCGGCGAGCCGATCCCCCCGCCGAAGGGAATGCGGATGGTGATGGGCATTTTCACGGTGCCGCGGCTGCGGTAATGCATCTTCGCCACCTGGGACACGATCTGGTCGAACGCGGGGTAGACAAAGCCGTCGAACTGGATTTCCACCACCGGCCGGTACCCGCGGTAGGCCAGGCCAACCGCGGTGCCCACAATGCCGGACTCTGCCAGCGGCGTGTCCACGACGCGGTGCTTGCCAAAGTCCTTCTGCAGTCCGTCGGTCACGCGGAACACGCCGCCCAGGGTGCCGATGTCCTCGCCCATGAGGATCACTTTGGGATCGTTGTCGAGGGATCTGCGGAGGCCGGAGTTCAATGCCCGCGCAAAGGTCATCTGCATCATCAGCGTGCACCTTCTTCTTGTTCTGCCGCTTCGGGATCGCCGAAGGAGGCAAGGTAACGGGAGTAGTGGTCCTGCTGGCGGTCCAGCCAGGAATTGGGGGTGCTGTACACGTGCTTGAAAACGTCGAGGGGTTCTGGGTCCGGCATGCCCACGCAACCGGCGCGCAGGTCACGGGCGACGGCGTCTGCCTTGGTCCGCACGCTGGTTTCGAACTCTTCGGTGAACAGGCCCTTCCGGTCAAGCAGGGCATGGACCCGGCCGATCGGATCCTTTGCTGCCCAGTCCTCGAGCTCATTGGGGTCGCGGTAGCGGGTGGGATCATCCGCCGTCGTATGCGGGCCCATCCTGTAAGTGACGGCCTCGATGAACGTGGGACCGCCGCCCCGGCGGGCCCGGTCGAGGGCGACCCGGGTGGCCGCCATGACCGCCAGCACGTCGTTGCCGTCGATCCGCATGCTGGGGATGCCGAATCCGGTCCCGCGCTCCACAAGCTGGGTATGGGACTGGACGCGCACCGGTTCGGAGATGGCCCAGTGATTGTTTTGGCAGAAGAACACCAGCGGGACCTGGTAGCTGGCGGCGAAGACCATAGCCTCGCTGACGTCGCCCTCGCTGGTGGCGCCGTCGCCGAAGTAGACGATGGCAGCGGAATCGGCACCGTCGTTCTGGATTCCCATGGCATAGCCGGTGGCGTGCAGGGTCTGGGCGCCGATGACGATCTGCGGGATGGCCAGGTTGAACTTGTACGGGTCCCAGCCGCCGGAAGCTGCACCGCGCCAGACACGCAGGATGTCCTTCACGTCCACCCCGCGGCAATACGCCACACCGTTCTCGCGGTAGCTCGGAAAAATAAAGTCGTCATCCCGCAGGGCCCGCACGGATCCCACCTGCGAAGCCTCCTGGCCCAAGAGCGGCGGCCAGAGACCCAGTTCGCCCTGCCGCTGCAGCGCGGTGGCCTCTTTGTCGATCCGCCGGATCACCACCAGATCCTCGTAAAGCGAGCACAGCTGCTCGTCTGATACGTCCTTGACCCAAGGGTCATATTCCGGATGGCTGACGCGCTCCCCCGCGGGGGTAATCAGCTGGACCATGCTGTGGCCAGCGCCACCCTGGTGCCCTGTCTTGTTGTCCTGGCCGGCGGCTGTTCCGCCCTGGGCCGCATCGTCTGTCACCACTGTTGCCGCAACCTTCTGACGTCGTGTAACCATCCCGCGGCAGGACTCGTGATACCGCCGCATTCCGGCCTCCCGGGCGCCTTTGCCCCGGTTAATTGTGACCATACTCACAATGTTCAGGTGGTACAACCACTGCTGCTAAAACTGAGCACTATGCACTGTCTGGCGGCTCCAGACCGTGCTAGCCTTGCGCATTATGCAAGCTTTGGATGGCACTGACACCCGGCTGCTCTCCGCCCTGGCGCAGGACCCCCGCCGCACCGTGGTGGCCCTCGCGCAGAAGCTCGGGCTTTCGCGCAACACCGTCCAGGCGCGGATGGCCCAGCTCGAGAAGAAGCACGCATTCCTTTCGTTCGAGCGGCGCATCAATCCGGTGTCCCTGGGCTATCCGCTGATGGCTTTCATCTCAGTGCATGTCCAGCAGCAAAAGCTTGGCTCCCTCGCCGAGGAGTTGGCCGCCGTACCGGAGATCCTTGAGGGCTACGGCCTGACGGGCTCAGCGGACCTGCTGCTGCGCGTAGTGGCACTGGACGCCGAGGACCTCTTCCGGATCAACGGGAAGATCCTGGCCTGCGACGGTGTCGAGAGGACCGATACGGCCCTGGCCATGGGTGAACTGATACCTTTCCGGATCCAACCACTGCTTGAGCGCAACTCAGCAGAAGTCTGACCGGAGCGGACGGCCGTAACCACGGGACAACATCGCTGTTTCGGGCCACCGGCGCTATAGGCTATTCCACAAAAGTGACCGGGCGCCGGCTGTGCCCCGTTAGATGGAGCGCCGCTGGTGCGGTGCCGGAAAGGCCCACCCTTGAGCAATCCCCCGCTCCCCCCGCAGCAGCCCGGCCCCCCGCAGTCTGGTCCGCAGCAGCCCGGGCCCCTACCAGCCGGGACCACAGCAACCTGGACCGCATTCATCCGGCCCCCGGCAACCCCTGGGCCGGCGGTCGCTCCCGACTTCGCCGTTCGGTTTGCCCGGCCTGCCTCCGGCCAAAAGCCGGAAGGGCCTCTGGATTGTCGTGGGCATTGTCGCTGGCGTGCTCCTGCTGGTGGTCGTCGGGGTGCTGCTGCTGGTGAACCTTGTGGGCGGTGCCACCCGGCAGGCGGGGGACCTCGCCGACGGCTTCACCAAGCTGGTCATCGCCGGGGATACGGACAAGGCCTATAACGACTACATGGACCCCAGCCTCAAGGAGCAGCTGAGCCGCGAGGAATTCGCTTCCGGCGTCAGGAGCCTCCAGCTGGAGCCGGCCTGCACCACGGCCTACGACGACCTCAAAGTCAGTACGCAGAACGAGAACAATATCGCGGATGTCGCCGGACTCATCAAATGCCCTGGCAAGGACATCGAACTCGTGTACCGCTTCGCCGGCAAGGACGATCTCAAGCTGGTCACCATCAAGCTCCGGCCAAAGGCCTGACCCTCATCTGACCGCCCACCCATCCAAGCGCACACCAGGCCCGAATTGCTTCCGAGGGGTCCGCCCGGGACTCCGCAAAACAGGCCGGGGAAACAGCCCCGGCTCACACCGGAAGGAAATGGGCAATGCGCAATTCACCCAACCGACTTGTCGCCACAGTTTTCGGAGCCGTCTACCTGCTGGTGGGCCTCGTCGGCTTCGCCGTGACCCCGGGGGTCGGCTTCTTCGCCACCGAAGGCACCAACCTGATCATCTTCGAGGTCAACCCGCTGCATAACGTGATCCACCTGGCCATCGGCGCTGCCCTGCTCTACGCCGGCGTCAAGGACATCCAGCTGTCGCGCACCGTCAACACGGCTGTGGGTGCCGTGTACCTGCTGGTGGGCATCCTCGGCCTGTTCCTGCTCAGCTCGCCGCTCAACATCATTGCCCTCAACGGTGCGGACAACGTTCTCCACCTGGCGAGCGCCGTCCTGCTGCTCGGCGTCGGCCTGTCCCTGGACAAGGTCCCCGCCACGGCTCGCGCCTAGAAACCCCGCACCGAAAGATGATGACCAGCCAGGCCAGCCAGGCAACTGCGGGAACCCCGGCAACCCAGGACATGTCCCGTTCCGATGCCGTGCGGCTCGTCGCCGGATTTGCCGGGCTCGGCGCAGCAGCGGTCAACCTCGCCGTCGCTTCCAGTCTGTTTGCCGCCGCCGGCCCTGCCCTCCCCGTGAGGGCAGCCGGCGCCGCGGCGGCCCTGCTCTGGGGAGCGGCTCTGCTGGGTTGGACGGTGGCCGGGCTGAGACGGAGCCGTTTCCCACGGCCGCGGACTTCCGCCATCCTGCTGCCCGCCGCAGCCGCCGTGCACGTGGTTGCCATCATTCTGGGCGCAGGAAGCGGCATGGCGGGCCTCGGCATCAGCCACCTCGCCGCCCTGCTGCTGACCCTCATGGTTCTCGCGGCCACGTCGTGGCTCGGCCGCAGGTCCCGGGGTGTTCCCGGCGGACCGTGCCATGGAGCATCAGGCCAGCCCTCATCGGGCCGGCTGGGTAGTGGGCAGCTGCTCGCCGCCGCCTTCGCCGCGGCGCTGCTGGTCGCTGCCATCACGACGCCGGGACTCGCCGCGTCGACGGCCGGCCAGTTCGCCGTGCCGCACGGTCAACACTCCGGAGGCCACCACTCGCCTTGAGCCGTTGGCTCACCCCGACGGCGACAGGCGCCGCCGGCAGCAGGCGCGACGGCGACAGACACGGCAGTAAAAGACACGGCGGCGACAGACCCGGCAGGAGCCCCGCGCGGCGCGCGGGGCTCTTGCCTTTTCGGTCGGACGTTACTGGAGGCCGGGTTCACCGGAGACCGGGCCTCGCCGGGGTGGGCGTCACCCAGGACGTGTAGTGAACCGAAGAAGGCGCCTACTGCTCCACGGCCTTCTCGGCGCCCACCCCCGTCAGTGACCGGACCTCCATTTCCGTCTGCTTGCTGCGGTCCTCCTGCTTCTTGTCCAGGATTGTGCCAAGCCAGCCCAGCAGGAAGGCCAGCGGGATGGACACGATGCCGGGGTTGCTCAGCGGGAAGACAGCGAAGTTGGCGCCTTTGATCATGGACGTGGCTCCGCCGGACACCACCGGGGAGAGCGCGATCAGGATGATGGCCGACGCGAGCCCGCCAGACATGCTCCAGATGGCGCCCTGTGTGGTGAA
Source organism: Arthrobacter sp. OAP107 (assembly GCF_040546765.1). Taxonomy (NCBI): domain Bacteria; kingdom Bacillati; phylum Actinomycetota; class Actinomycetes; order Micrococcales; family Micrococcaceae; genus Arthrobacter; species Arthrobacter sp. OAP107. Next base: position 3,598,187 of record NZ_JBEPOK010000001.1, read on the forward strand.
CCGGCGCCAGAACAGGGAGTAGATGATGGTGGGCAGGTTGGCCGACGCCGCCACGGCGAACGCCAGAGCCACCAGGAACGCCACGTTCTGGCCGTTGGCGAAGATCCCGCCCAGGATGGCGAGGATGCCGATCACAATCACAGTGCGGCGGGCCACCTTAACTTCAGTGCCGGCGTCGGCCTTTCCCTTCGCGATGACGTTGGCATAGATGTCATGGGCGAACGAGGCGGCCGCAGTGATCGTGAGCCCGGCGACGACGGCAAGGATCGTGGCGAACGCCACGGCCGAGATGAAGCCCAGGAGCAGCGGTCCGCCCAGGTGGAAGGCCAGCAGCGGCGCCGCAGAATTGACGCCGCCGGGGGCGCCCTTGATGGTGTCCGCACCCACCAGTGCGGCGGCGCCGTAGCCGAGGACCAGCGTGAAGAGATAGAACAGCCCAATCAGCCAGATGGACCACACGACCGATTTGCGGGCTTCCTTTGCGGTGGGCACTGTGTAGAACCGCATCAGTACGTGCGGCAGGGCGGCCGTCCCCAGCACCAGGGCGAGGCCGAGGGACATGAAGTCCAGCTTCGACGTTTCGGTCTTTCCGTACTGCAGCCCCGGGTTGAGCACGGCAGGATTGTTGGCTGCGTCGACGGCGCCGCCCAGCAGGTTCGACAGGTTGAACCCGTAGATGGCCAAAACCCACAGGGTCATGACGGCGGCACCGGCGATGAGCAGGATGGCTTTGATGATCTGCACCCAGGTGGTGCCCTTCATGCCGCCGATCAGGACGTACATGATCATCAGGGCGCCGACGACGATGATCACCAGTGCCTGTCCGCCCCAGTCACTGATGCCGAGCAGGAGCGAGATCAGGCTTCCGGCGCCGGCCATCTGGGCCAGGAGGTAGAAGAAGCAGACGGCCAGGGTGGAGATGGCGGCCGCGATGCGCACCGGACGCTGCCTCAGGCGGAACGAAAGGACGTCAGCCATGGTGAACTTGCCCGTGTTCCGGAGCAGCTCCGCCACCAGCAGCAGCGCCACCAGCCAGGCCACCAGGAAGCCGATGGAGTACATGAAGCCGTCGTAGCCGTTGATGGCGATGGCGCCGGTGATGCCAAGGAACGAGGCCGCGGACAGGTAGTCGCCGGCGATGGCTGTGCCATTCTGCGAGCCGGTGAAGGATCGGCCGGCAGCGTAGTAGTCGGCGGCGGTCTTGTTGTTGCGGCTGGCCCGAAGGACGATGACCATGGTGACGGCGATGAACAGGGCGAAGATGCCCATGTTCAGCAGCGTGGTGTCCTTCAGCGCCGCGACGTCAACCGCTGCCGGAATTGCGATCATTTTGCCCCTCCGCCCAGTGCGCTGCTGCCGGATTTGTCGTACTCGTGGCCTTCGATGCCGTGCCGGATGTCCGCGGCGATCGGGTCCAGGCGCCGGTTCGAGTAGCTGACGTACCAGCCGGTGATGGCGAACGTGGTCACGAACTGCAGGAGCCCCATGATGATGCCCACGTTGATGTTGCCCCACACCTTGGTGGACATGAAGTCCACGGCGTAGGCGGCAAGGATGACGTACGCGAAGTACCAGAGCAGAAACGCGATGGCCATCGGGAACACAAAGCTGCGGTGGCGCTTGCGCAGCTCCTTGAACTGCTGCGTGGCCAGGACTTCCTCGAAGTCCGCGGACGCCGCCGCGTCCTTGGTTCGGGCATCGTTACCCATCATTCCTCCTCATCGAGATGAACTCCCACACGGCCGGACCCCACCGGCCAATGTGACTGCCATCACTGTGCGGCGCGGTTCGGACCATATGCCAGTGGTTGCGCGCGGCCGGTCGGCCAACGGCGGCGATGCTGCGCCAAACGGCACGCGCTACGCTGGGCAGCATGCCGGACTCCCCTCTCTATTCCGCAGCCGCCGTGGCCGTCATCGCGCTCGCGGTGGCCGCCGTCGTCGCCGTCGGACTCAAGGTGCTGCGCTCGTTCCGGGAGCTGGGCACCGACGCCGAGCGGGCCACCTACAACACCCTCCACGCCGCCTCGAAAGCCGGCCGGCACCTGCGGACCGGCCTGAACCCCGCCGGCGCCGCCAAGGCCAGCCGGCAGTTGCGGGCCCTGCTTGGCTGTGACGCGCTGGCCATCCTGGATGTGTCCGGTGTGCTGGCCTGGGACGGGATCGCGGAGGAACTGCGTCCCGGGCTGATGGAGCTCGCCGCGGACGTGCTCGCCAATGGCAGGACCCAGGTTTTCAACGCCGCGGACCTGTTGCTCCGCTCCCCCAAATCCGGGACGGTCGCGGCCGCCGTCGTGGCTCCCGTCCGGGCCGGCTCACGCGTGGTGGGAGCCGTGGCCGCCTTCGCCCCGCAGGCGGGCGCAGGGCTGGTACGCGCCACCGCCGAGGTGGCAGACTGGGTGGCCGCGCAGGTTGAGCTGGCCGAGCTGGACGCCTCCCGGACGCTCCTCATGGAGGCCGAGGTGCGGGCCCTGCGCGCCCAGATCAGCCCGCATTTCATCTACAACTCGCTGAACGCCATCGCCTCCTTCATCAACACCGATCCGGCCCGGGCGCGGGAACTCGTGGTGGAATTCGCGGACTTCACCCGGTACTCGTTCCGGCGGCACGGGGACTTCACCACGCTCGCCGAGGAGCTGCGGTGCATCGACAGGTACCTGCTGCTGGAACGGGCCCGGTTCGGCGAGCGGGTACAGGTCAGCCTGCGGATCGCGCCTGAGGTGCTGAGCACGGTGATCCCGTTCCTGAGCCTGCAGCCGCTCGTGGAGAATGCTGTCCGGCATGGCCTGGAGGCGAAGGAGGGCCCGGGCCACATCACCATCTCCGCCGACGATTCGGGCGCATTCGCGGAGGTCACCATCGAGGACGACGGCGTGGGAATGGATCCGGTGCAGCTGCAGTCCATGCTCGCCGGCCACGTGGACGGTGAGCACGTGGGCCTGCGGAACGTCGATGCCCGGCTCCGGCAAGTGTACGGCGACGAGCACGGCCTGGTGATCGAAACAGCTCCCGGCGAGGGCACCCTCATCACCATGCGGGTCCCCAAGTCCCAGCCGGACCACGATGCCTGAACCGAAAGCTAACCTAGGACCATGATTAACGTTCTCGTCGCCGACGACGAGCTGCCCGCGATCGAGGAGCTGGCCTTCCTCCTGGGCCGGGATGAGCGGATCGGCACCATCCTCCGAGCCTCCTCCGGCGCCGAGGCCCTGCGCGCCCTCGAAGCCGGGTCGGTGGACGCCGTCTTCCTCGACATCCACATGCCGGCCGTGTCCGGGCTGGACATCGCACGCGCCATATCCCGCAGCAGCCGGCCGCCCGCCGTCGTTTTTGTCACTGCGGACGAGGACTGTGCCCTGGAGGCGTTCGAACTGGCGGCTGTGGACTATCTGCTGAAGCCCGTGCGGGCCGAGCGGCTGGCCCGCTCCGTGGGCCGGATCAGTGAACTGATCCGCGACGGCGGGACCGCGCCGGAGATGATCACCGTGGACCAGGGCGGTACCACCAGAATGATCCGACGCGACGACGTCACGTACGTCCAGGCGCAGGGTGACTATGCCCGGCTCCACACCACCGATGCCAGCTACCTGATCCGCGTTCCCCTGGCTGACCTGGAACAGCAGTGGGCGGATGCCGGCTTCATCCGTACCCACCGCTCCTACCTGGTCGCCCTCGCCCACGTCTCCCACCTCAAGCTCGCCGCGGTCCGCCCCAGCGTCTGCGTGGCGGACGCCGAGCTGCCGATCAGCCGCCGGCATCTGCCTGCCGTCCGCGGGAAGCTTGAGGCAAACAGGATCCGGCCGCAGGCATGACGCGCGTCAGGGTCACGGCGCCCCGTGCGGCGTCGCGCATCTCGACGGACTCCCCGGCCGAGCCGCGGGAGTCCGCCGAGGAGTCGGCCGTCGGCCAGGTGTTCGTCCGTTCGCTCATCCGCTCCCAGCTCCGGCTTGCCCTGGTGGTGGCCGGCGGCTTCCTGCTGATCCTCGGCGCCTTTCCGCTGCTCCTTGCCGCCATACCGGGTCTGGCTGATACCCGCGTCGCCGGGATTCCGCTCAACTGGCTCCTGCTGGGGGCCGGGATTTACCCAGTGACCGGAATCAGCGCCTGGCTCTACACCCGCAGCGCGGCACGGAACGAGGCCCGCTACCGCGACCTCGCCGGGGAAAGGTGATGCACCTGGAAGTGATCCATCTGAAAGTGACGCGCCGATGAATCCGGTGGTGGGCATCGCGGCGGTTGCCGCCGTTTCCGTGGCGACGGCGGTGATCGGATTCTACGGACTCCGGATCTCCCGGACCACCGGCGACTTCTACGTGGCTTCCCGGACGGTGCCGCCCTGGTGGAACGCCTCGGCGATCGGCGGGGAGTATCTGTCTGCGGCGAGCTTCCTGGGCGTGGCTGGCCTGATCCTGCTGTCCGGCACGGATGCCCTGTGGTATCCCGTCGGGTACACGGCCGGGTACCTGATGCTCCTGCTGTTCGTGGCAGCGCCGCTGCGGCGTTCCGGCGCCTACACTATTCCCGATTTCACCGAGGCCAGGCTTGATTCGCGGGCGGTGCGCCGCGTAACCAGCCTGGCCGTGGTTATCGTTGGCTGGCTCTACATCGTCCCGCAGCTGCACGGCGCCGCCCTGACGATCCGGACCACGACCGGGCTGCCGCCGTGGGCCGGTTCAACCGCCGTCGTGGTGGTGGTGTGCCTCACCGTGGTGGCCGGCGGCATGCGTTCGATCACCTTCGTCCAGGCCTTCCAGTACTGGCTGAAGCTCACGGCCCTGGCCGTGCCCCTCATCTTCATTCTGCTGGTGCTGGCAGGCAGCGGTTCGCCCCCGCTGGCGGAGGCGGCCACGAACCCGGGCGGAGCGGATCCTGCCAGCCCCTACCAGAGCATTTCACTCCTCGTTGCCCTGCTGTTTGGAACGCTGGGGCTGCCGCACGTCCTGGTCCGCTTCTACACCAACCCGGACGGGCACTCGGCGAGGCGGACCACGCTGATCGTGCTGGGCCTGCTGTCCGTGTTCTATCTTTTTCCGACGGCGTTCGGCCTGGCCGGCAGGCTCTTCGCACCTGATCTGGCCGGGACGGGGCAGGCGGATGCCCTGGTGCTGCTGCTTCCGGGCCGCCTCGTCGGGGGTCCAGCCGGCGAACTGCTGTCCGCCCTGGTCGTGGCCGGGGCCTTTGCCGCGTTCCTGTCCACGACGTCGGGACTGGTCGTCTCGCTGGCCGGTGTCATCAGCCAGGACGTCCTGGACGGAAGCGTGCGCGGCTTCAGGGTGGCGGCACTGGTCTCGATCACCGTTCCGCTGGGCCTGGCGCTCATGACGGACTCTCTGGCCCTCGCCGGCAGCGTCGGCCTTGTCTTCGCCTTCACGGCGTCAACGATCTGCCCGGTTCTGCTGCTCGGCATCTGGTGGCGGGGCCTGACCGATGTCGGCGCGATTGCGGGGATGGTGACCGGCGGCCTCCTGTGCGGCGGCGCAATGGTGGCCGGTACGGTGCTCGGTGTTGCGGGGACGCCGCCGTGGCTGGCGCAGCCCGCGGCCTGGACGGTGCCGGCGGCCTTCACCGTGATGGTCCTGGCCTCGCGTGCCACCAGTTCCCGGGTGCCGCGGACCATCACCAGGGTGATGACACGGCTGCACACGCCCGAGCGGCCGCTCGCCACGGAGCGCTGAGCTGTGAGTCGCCTAACTGCCAGGCCGGCACGCAGCCGGGCAGGCCGTCAGTCGATGGCGGCCATCAGCTCGACCACGCGGTCGAGGAAGGCGTCCACCTGGGTCTCCTCATAGCCGTCCTTGCCGGCCGCGGGCCGGAACACTGCCCGGCGGACGTTGTCGACGCTGAGGGGCTTGTCCTGCTCCAGGTAACCGATGAGGTCCCGGCACAGGGTATCCACATCCTTGGTGTTGTAGCTGCGCGCCTTTTTCTTGACCGGGCGGCGGAACCTCTCGCCGTCGGGCCTGTGGAGGCGGCCGCGAAGCGTCCCGGACAGCTGTCCGATCTGCCGCAGCCAGGCGTCCTCGCCACGTTCGGCAATGAGGTCGTCCCGTTCCCTGCGGGCGAAGGCATCTTCAAGCCGGTCCAGCGCGGCGTCCACGGCGGTGGCCGAGTATCCGCCCTTGACGGGGTCGAAGGACACAGACCGGACGTCGGCGCTTTTAACGGGGTGGGCGGCAGCCTCAGGCGTCTCCAGTGATACGCGGGCCTGCTGGAGGAACTGGTCCACCTGCTTGGCGTTGTAGCCGTAGTCGGTCCGCGCCACGCGTTCGAACGACGCGGGAATCTGACGCTTGCTGTCCACTCTCACCATGTTTCCTTCGATACTACTTCGGCGGGTCGTAACCGCATTATTCTAGGGCGTTGCGCAGGGCCAGGTGCCGGAAGCACCTGCCAGAAAATGTCAGGCTCCGGCCGGGAAACTCAGGCCCCTGAGAACAGGACGAACAGCATGAAGGCCACCGGCGAGGCGAACACGATGGAGTCCAGCCGGTCCATCACCCCGCCGTGTCCTGGCAGGATGCTGCTCATGTCCTTGACGCCGAGTTCGCGTTTGACCATCGATTCGGCGAGGTCGCCGGCGGTGGCGGCAGCGACCATACCGATCGCCAGCACAACCCCCACCCACCAGGGCTTGTCCAGCAGGAAGATGCTGGCCAGGATGCCCACGAGCATGGCGCCCGCGATGGATCCGGCAAAACCCTCCCACGACTTCTTCGGGCTGATCTTGGGCGCCATGGGGTGTTTGCCCAGCCGCGCGCCGACGAGGTAACCGAATGTGTCGTTGGAAACCACCAGGAGCAGCAGGATGACAATCTGCCACGCGCCCTCCGGCACTGTTCCGCCCGGCCACGGTCCCACCGGGGAGGCGCCGCCTTCGACGTGCAGCGGAAGCGCGGCGAAACTGATCAGGAAGGGCACCCAGGCAAGGGCGAACACCCCGGCGAAAATGCTGCGCGCCGAGCCGGTCGCACTTTCCACCGACCGCCACAGCAGCACCGCCACACTGCTGGAGAGCATCGCAAACAGCAGGCTTTCCAGCCCGCCGAAATAGGCAGAGAACGGCATCGCCACCGTGCCCACCATGACGGGCACGATGGGCAGGCGCGTTCCGTTCGCTTCGAGCGCGCGGAAGACCTCCCATACGCCGAAGGCGGCAAAAGTGGTGACGACGGCAACGAAGCCCAGCGGCAGGAAGAGCAGCCCGCCGAGCACCGCAAGGAGCATGGCCAGGCCCACGGCGATTGCCGCCGGCAGGTTGCGCCCCGCCCCGGGGTGTGGGGTTGGGCCTGGGCTGGCGGGTCCGGGTTCGGGCCCGCGCGCCGGGGGCCTGCTGTGCCTGGCCCATCAGACCTCGAGCAGCTCAGCTTCCTTGCGCTTGAGCAGCTCGTCGATGCCGTCGACGTGCTGCTTGGTGATGACGTCGAGTTCCTTTTCGCCGCGGGCGCCCTCATCCTCGCCGGCTTCGCCGTCCTTGACGAGACGGTCCAGGGTTTCCTTGGCCTTGCGGCGGATGTTGCGGATGGAAACCTTGGCGTCCTCGCCCTTGGACTTGACTATCTTGACGTATTCCTTTCGGCGTTCCTTCGTCAGCTCCGGGATGGTGATGCGGATGACGTTGCCGTCGTTGGACGGGTTGGCACCGACCTCGGAATCACTCAGTGCACGCTCGATGTCGCGCAGGGCAGTTTTGTCGAACGGCGTGATGAGGATGGTGCGGGCATCCGGGATGGCGAAGGACGCCAACTGCTGCAGCGGCGTGGGGGTGCCGTAGTACTCCACCATGACCTTGTTGTACAGTCCCGGGTTTGCCCGCCCGGTGCGGATCGAGGCGAAGTCTTCCTTGGCTACCTCAACCGCCTTATCCATCTTGTCTCCGGCTTCGAGCAAGGTTTCTTCGATCACGATCTCTCCTCAGAAATTGGTTCCCGGCCAACCGGGGCATTTCACAAACCTGGTCCCGCCCAATGGCGGAACCGTCCTAGAAATATCCTAGCTGTAACTAGGGCGTGACCAGCGTTCCCAGCTTTTCGCCGCGGATGGCGCGCGTGACGTTGCCTTCGCCTTCCATGCCGAACACCACCATGGAGAGCTTGTTGTCCTTGCACATGGTCATGGCGGTCTGGTCCATGACGCGGATGTCGCGGCGGAGGGCGTCGTCGTAGCTGAGGTTCTCCAGCTTCTCCGCGGCCGGGTCCTTCTTCGGGTCGGCCGTATATACGCCGTCCACTCCGCTTTTGGCCATGAGCACCACGTCGGCGTGCACCTCGAGGGCGCGCTGGGCGGCCACGGTGTCCGTGGAGAAGTACGGCAGGCCTGCGCCGGCACCGAAGATGACCACGCGGTTCTTTTCCATATGGCGGATGGCGCGGCGGGGAATATAGGCCTCGGCCACCTGTCCCATGGTGATGGCAGTCTGGACCCGGGTCTCAACACCGGCCTGCTCCAGGAAGTCCTGCAGAGCGAGACAGTTCATGACGGTTCCCAGCATGCCCATGTAGTCGGCACGCGAACGGTCCATGCCGCTCTGGGACAGTTCGGCGCCGCGGAAGAAGTTGCCACCGCCAACCACGATGGCCACCTCGACGTCAGGAACGGCCGCGGCGATCTCCTTGGCTACTGCGCGGACGGTGTCCGGGTCGACGCCCAGCTTGCCGCCGCCGAAGACTTCACCGGACAGTTTCAGGAGGACCCGGCGCCTGCTCTTCTCTGACTGGACGGGAGTGTTGAGGGCTTCCATGGTGCCTTCCGTTTGGTGAACTCGGAGCTAGGTTATCGCGCATCCGGCCAGCGCTCACATCTTTTAGGGCCGGTGCATGCAAAAGGGGCGGCCACCGAAGTGGCCACCCCCTTGCGTGTCAGACTAGGAGCCGACGCGGAAACGCGTGAAGGCGGTTCCCTTGACGCCGGCCTCTTCGAGGACCTGCGCCACAGACTTCTTGGCGTCCTTGGCGAAAGCCTGGTCAACCAGGACCTCACCCTTGTAGAAGCCGGTAACGCGGCCTTCAACGATCTTGGTCATCGCGGCTTCGGGCTTGCCCTCGGCCTTTGCGGTTTCCTCGGCGATGCGGCGCTCGGATTCGACCAGGTCCGCCGGAACGTCCTCGCGGGAGAGGTAGTTCGGAGCCATTGCCGCAATGTGCACGGCGACGTCGTGGGCTGCGGTTGCAGCTGCTTCGCCTTCGCCGTCAACAGCGAACAGGACGCCGACCTGGGCCGGGAGGTCCTTGGAGGTCTTGTGCAGGTAAGCGTCTACCGTGGCACCCTCGATGCGGGCGATGCGGCGGACAACAACCTTTTCGCCGAGGATAGCGCCCTCTTCGACAACAACCTCGGACAGCGGCTTGCCGTCAACATCGGTGGCAAGCAGGGTCTCGAGGTCGGCAGCGCCGGACTCGACGGCGATGGCCAGGACCTTGTCGGCCAGCTGGATGAACTTGTCAGCCTTCGCGACGAAGTCGGTCTCGCAGTTGACCTCGATCATTACGCCGACGCCGCCCTCGACCTTGGCAGCAACCAGGCCCTCGGCGGTGGAGCGGCCTTCGCGCTTGGTGGCGCCCTTGAGGCCCTTGATGCGGATAATCTCGATCGCCTTCTCGGCGTCGCCGTTGGCTTCGTCGAGAGCCTTCTTGACATCCATCATGCCGGCGCCGGTGCGCTCGCGCAGAGCCTTGATATCAGCGGCAGTGTAGTTCGCCATGTGAACCCCTCTGTCTAGAAAATTTTTGTGTGTACGGACCGACAGGACGGCAGCTCACGGGTGAGCGGCCATCCTGGTCAGTTGCCCGGGCGCTGCGGACAGCGACCGGAAATCCCGATGAAGTTGTTACTTCGCGGAGTCGGTGCCCTCGGCCTCAGCCGGGGCTTCCTCAGCGGCGGGAGCAGCCTCGGCAGCCGGAGCTTCCTCGGCCTTGCTGCCTTCGAGGAGCTCGCGCTCCCACTCAGCCAGCGGCTCTTCCGGAGTCTCGGTGGTGCCGGTTGCGCGCTGGTTGCGAGCGATCAAACCCTCGGCAACGGCGTCAGCAACAACGCGGGTCAGGAGGTTCACGGAGCGGATGGCGTCGTCGTTGCCCGGGATCGGGAAGTCGACCTCGTCCGGATCGCAGTTGGTGTCCAGGATGGCCACAACCGGGATGTTGAGCTTCTTGGCCTCGTCAACAGCCAGGTGCTCCTTCTTGGTGTCAACAACCCACAGCACGGACGGTGCCTTGGTCAGGTTGCGGATACCGCCGAGGTTGGACTCGAGCTTGGTCAGCTCGCGGCGCAGGAGCAGCAGTTCCTTCTTGGTGTAAGCGGAGCCGGCGACGTCGTCGAAGTCGATCTCTTCGAGTTCCTTCATGCGCTGGATACGCTTGGCAACAGTCTGGAAGTTGGTGAGCATACCGCCTAGCCAACGCTGGTTGACGTACGGCTGGCCAACGCGGGTGGCCTGCTCGGCGATGGCTTCCTGAGCCTGCTTCTTGGTGCCGACGAACAGCACGGTGCCGCCGTGGGCAACGGTGGCCTTGACGAACTCGTAGGCGCGGTCGATGTAGGACAGCGACTGCTGGAGGTCAATGATGTAGATGCCGTTGCGCTCGGTGAAGATGAAGCGCTTCATCTTCGGGTTCCAACGGCGGGTCTGGTGTCCAAAGTGGACGCCGCTGTCAAGCAGCTGGCGCATAGTTACGACGGGCATGCCGACGCTCCTTCCGGCAGGTCATTCATGAGAGCGGCCGCGGCCGCTCTTACCCTGCCAATAGTTGACGGTTAGTTAGCCCTGCCCGGGCGGGCACAGGCTCCTGGCATCCATTGCACATCTCATCAGGACCGTTGCCGGGCCTGACCGCAAGAGGCACAATCCTCCGCAGCAGGAAGCAACTGCTTACCGGTTGTGGAGGGCTGGATACGCGTAGTCAGCTGCTGCTCCCCCGCACTCCTGAATGGGGCGTGCTGACGCGACCCACTAAAATGGAATGCGTTGAGGGCACAGCAAACTGCTCCACCAAGTGTACTACAGCGGCCCGCGGCAAATGCACCGGTTCTGCCGCGCCGGGTGGCGTTTTCCACATAGGCCGAAGGCCCCGTTCCGGCAGGCGGATCGGGCGCCCATGCTGGGGGCATGAAAGCTTACGTGATGGCGGCGGTACTCCTGCTCACGACGGCGGTCCCTGCACCTTCCGCGGCCCCGGCACCTTCCGCTGCTCCGGCATATTCCGCTGCCCCGGCGCCGCTCGCCCTGACAGCGGCCTCCCCCGCCCGGGCCGCCACCCCGGCGCCGGCAGGCTGGCGCTGGCCGCTTGCGCCGCGGCCGGCGGTCCTGCGCCCGTTCGACCCCCCGGACAAACCATGGCTGAGCGGGCACCGGGGCGTGGACCTGGGATCAGCGTCCGGCGGCGGTCCGGTCACCGCCCCGGAAGCCGGAACGGTCAGCTTTGTGGGCGTGGTGGTGGACCGGCCGGTCATCACCATCGATCACGGCAACGGCCTGCGGAGCAGCTTCGAACCAGTACGGAGCACACTCAAAAAGGGCGCCTTCGTGGCCAAGGGCGCCGTGGTGGGAACCCTGCTGGCGGGCCACTGCGGCCGCTCGCCATGCGTGCACTGGGGCGTCCGCCGCGGCGACGAGTACCTCAACCCGCTGTCCTTCATCCTCGACCTGCGGCCCTCGGTACTGCTGCCGCTTATGGGCAGCGGGTCGCCGGGCGGCTAAACGATCGCGGACACGCCGGTGATGGCCCGGCCGGCCACGAGGGTGTTCACCTCGTGCGTGCCCTCGTAGGAGTAGATCGCCTCGGCGTCGGCGAAGATTTTTGCCATCTCGAAGTCCGTCACAATACCGTTTCCGCCGAGGAGGCTGCGGCCGATGGCGACACTTTCCCGCATCCGCGCGGTGGTGAACGCCTTGGCCAGGGCCGACTGCTCGTCCTTGGCCTGGCCGGCATCCTCGAGCTGGGAGAGCCGCACCATCATGCCCATCGAGCTGACCGCGTTGCCCAGGATCTGGACCAGCTGGCTCTGCACCAGCTGGAAGGAGGCCAGCGGGCGCCCGAACTGGTGCCGCTCCACGGCGTAGCGCCGGGCCACATCGAAGGCGGCGAGCTGCTGGCCCACCGCCTGCCAGGCGACGGCGAGTCGGGTGACCTTCAGGACCTTGTTGGCGTCGCGGAAGCTGTTGGCGTGGGCCAGCTTGAAGAAGTCCGGCACCACCACGTTATCGAGCATGATGTCGGCGTTCTGCACGGTCCGCAGCGAGATCTTGTTCTCGATCCTGGTCGCACTGAAGCCCGGCAGTGCCGTGTCCACAAGGAAGGCCTTGACCTGGTTGTCGGCCACGTCGCGGGCGTAGACCACCACCCAGTCAGAGAATGTAGCGTTGCCGATCCAGCGCTTGGCGCCGTTGAGTACCCAGCTGTCGCCGTCCCGCCTGGCCGTGGTGCGCGTGCCGCCGGCGACGTCGGATCCGCCCAGGGGTTCCGTCAGCCCGAAGGCCCCAATCTTGCGCAGCGAGTAGATGTCCGGCAGCCAGGCGTCCTGCTGCTCCCGGGACGCCAGGGCCTCGATGGAACCGGTGAAGAGTCCGTCATGCACGCCCATGAAGGTGGCAATGGACGTGTCTGCCCGGGTAACTTCCGCGTGCACGATGCCGGCAAAGAGGTTGGAATGACCCTGGCGCCGCACCGGACTGACAAGGTCGAGTTCGGCCAGCTTCGGAATCAGGTCGAGGGGAAATTCGCCGCGGTTCCAGCAGTCCACCGCTATCGGCTTTACCTCCCGGACCAGGAAGGAGCGGACCTCGGCCAGCCTGTCCCGCTCCTTGGAACTGAGCAGCTGCTCGAAGGAAAAGAAGTCGCCGTCGGCGTAGGGCAGGCTGTTGATGTCAGTTGCGGCGGCGGACATGGCGCTCCATTTGCAATGGCCGGCGTCCGCGATGGAACAACAACGAGCGCCGGCGGGTTAGTTACTCGCCAGTAACATATCCCAGTACGGCAGCAAAAGAAAAGAGCCCTGCTCTGCGAAGACGCAGACCAGGGCTCTCAGGGGTAGGGCTACTCGGACTTGAACCGAGGACCTTAGGATTATGAGTCCCGCGCTCTAACCAGCTGAGCTATAGCCCCGTGCACCGTCCCGGCAACGGGAGGCCCGCCCTGCCAGCAACGGCCTGTGGGGACCGTCGTCGGCGGGGCAGATTTACTCTAGCAAACCGGCGAAGGGCTTCAGACCATTTCGGTCCCGCTGGCTTCGGCCGGCAGGGAGCCTAGACGACCTTGTCCTCATAGTTCGCCCCGTAGTAGAGGTCCTCGAACGTCTGCAGGGTGCCTTGGATGCTGTGCGGTTCCACCATGCACCGGCTGGCGTTGCCCATGGCTTTCCGTTCCTCGGCCGGCAGGCGGAAGATCCTGGTGATTTTCTCCGCGAGATCCGCGCTGTCATTCGGCCTGAACAGGTAGCCGTTCTCGCCGTCGCGCACCAGGTGCGGAAGGGCCATGGCGTCAGCCAGCAGCACAGGCGTGGAAGCCGACATGGCCTCGAGGGTCACCAGCGACTGCAGTTCCGCGGTCCCGGGCATGCAGAACAGGTCGGCCCGGATGTAGGCCTCACGAAGTTCGTCATCGCTGGCCAGGCCCAGGAACTTCACCCGGTTCTGCAGTCCGAGCCGTTCCACCAGGGCCTCGAGCGACGGGCGAACCTCGCCGCCGCCGACGATTTCAAGATGGACGTTCAGGTCGGCAGGGGTGGCAGCCACCGCCTTGATCAGCACGTCAACGTGCTTCTCCTCAGCCAACCGCCCGGCAAACAGCACGGTCGGGTGTTCGTGCGGTTCAATGACCTCATCCGGCTTGGGCTCGTATGCTGCCGAGTCGATGCCGTTGGACAGCGGCAGCACCTTGCGCAGGAAGGCGTGCTGGTGCATCGCCTTGGCGGCCAGCGGCGTGGGTGTGGTGACGACGTCCGCCTGTCCCATCACCTTCCCCATGTCCTTCCAGGAGATCTTCCCGATGATGTCCTTGAACCACTGCGGGAACGGCAGGAAGGGGTTGAGGTTCTCCGGCATGAAGTGGTTGGTCGCGACGACGCGGACGCCGCGCTTCACCGCCTCGTACAGGACGTGCTCGCCGATCATGTAGTGGCTCTGGATGTGCACCACGTCCGGCTGGACCCTGTCGAACAGCAGGCTGATTTCCTTCTTGATCTCCCACGGGAAACAGACCCTGAAGTACTCGTGTGTGAACACGCTGTGCGAGCGGAGGCGGTGGACAGTGGCTTCGGCGCGGAACTCCGTGAAGCTCTTGCCCTTGTCCTGCCGGCAGGCCAGGACGTGGACTTCGTGTCCGCGCGCCGTCATGCCCTTGGCCAGCCGGTAGCCGAACTGGGCGGCTCCGTTAACGTGGGGCGGATACGTGTCCGCCGCGATGAGGATGGTCAGTGGACGCTGCGCGTCGGGCATGGTCACGTAGAAAGCTCCTGGTGGTCACGGTGGTCGGCTGCGGCTGACCACACCGGCCGGCCGGCACGTGGTGCACCGGCACATTCTTGCCTGGTCCGCAGTAAAAACCGGCTAGTGGGACGCCCTGCCCGTGGCCTTCCGAACGTCCTTCTTCCGTTTGGTGACCTCGGGATGGTGTCGTGACAGGGCGATTACCCCCACGATAGCAAGGGTTGCCGCCGTACCCATGGCAATCGCCACGACGGCGTGGACATCGGGGCGCAGCTCGCCCAGGATCGTGATGCCGATCGCGATGCCCACGATGGGGTCCACCACGGTGAGGCCGGCAATCACCAGATCCGGCGGACCGGTGGAATACGCGCTCTGCACGAACCATGACCCCATTCCTCCTGCCGCCGCAATGGCCACCAGCGAGTACCAGGGCACGTTCAGCAGGAACAGGCCGTTTGGATCCAGCAGGTGTTTGCCGATTATTCGTGTCAGCACTGCCACGAAGCCAAACAGGATGCCGGCACCCAGGATGTAGATGAACGCGCTCATGCGGTGCTTGAACATGGCGGCGAGGCTGCCGAAGATGCCCACCGCCAGAGACAGCAGCAGCACAATCGTGAGTTCGTCCTCAGGCGTGACATGGTGGCTTTCCTGCGTGACATTGACGGCAAGCAGGACGAACAGCGCCGATCCCGTGACGCAAAGGCTGATCGCCACCACGGTGGCGCGGTTGATGCTCAGGCCCTGATCCTTGGTGTTGACCACGGTGGTGATCACCAGGGCGATGGCGCCGATCGGCTGGACCACGGTCAGGGGTGCCGTGACCAGCGCAACGGCGTTCATGGCCATGCCCATGCACAGCAGGAGGAGGCCGAAGACCCACCGGGGATTCCGCAGGAGGCGGAGGAATCCGTTGGAGCTCAGCGCCAGACCACCCGTGTCCGCCTTGACCGCGCTTCCCTGGCGCTGGGCACCGAAGGCGAGACAAAACGCGCCCATGACCGCGAGCAAAACCGCAACCCAGACCATCAGCCGTTCCCGCCGTCGTCGGCCGCCAGCATTTTTCCTTTGCGTTGGATCGCCCAGAAATAGTTGTAGGCGGCAACCCAGTGGCCAACGAGCCCCAGCCCCAGAACCACCCAGGCGGCGACGAACCACGCTCCGGCGGACGGAATGGGCAGCTTCGACAGCACAAGGAGCGGAGTTCCGAGCAGGAGCAGGCCGGTGCGGGCCTTGCCCACCAGGCTGACGGGAAGGTCCGGGTGGCCGCGGAAGTAGAACAGTGACATGCCCAGCAGGACGGCGTCGGGAACCACGAGCGCGGCCAGGTACCACCACTGCACGACGCCGGCGATCACCAGGGTGACTGCGACGGCAATCATGGCCAGCCGGTCGGCGATGGGGTCAAGAACGCGCCCCAGCTTGGAGGTCTGATTGAACCGCCGGGCGACGTAACCGTCCACCCAGTCAGTGCTGCCCATGATGGCGAGCACCAACACGGCCAATCCGTATTCCCTCTGGGCCAGCACAAGCCAGATGAAAATAGGAACGCCCATGAAGCGAAGTACCGTGAGGAGGTTGGGGACGGTGTAGACCAGATCGCGATCGACATGCGGCTGCCCGGGGCGGGAACCAGCGCCGATGAATCTCATCAGGACACCCTCTCAGCGGCCGGCGGCCTCTTACAGTCTTCGTTCAGGGCAAGGCTCAGCTCTTGAAAAGTTTCCGCAGCAGAGTGAGCAGGACGGCGGTTGAGGCAGCGAGGGCCAGGAGCGGCTTCCAGCGCGCCTCGAGCTGCCCGGGCAGGGAGCCCGTCGGGGCGCCGGAGCGGGCCGACGCCGACAGGGCGGCGAAGCGTTCGGCCGCACGTTCGCGGGCCTCCTGGAACTTCTCGTTGCCTTCCGCGGCCCGGTTCCTGGCAGCGCCAAGGAAAGCCTGGGCTTGGGTTTTGACGTCCAGTTCCTCGCCAAGCTCATCCCGCACACCGGTCAGGTGTTCACGGCGCTGCTTCAGGCGGCGGCGGAGTTCAGGCTCCGTGGCCACGGGAACGTCCACGGCCTCGGCAGCCTTCCTGGCTTCCTTGTCCGCCTTCTCCTTGGCCTTCTCCGCTGCCTTTGCTTCGGCGGCGGCCTTGGCCTGGGGCGAGTTGGGATCAAGCACGGCGGCGTCGAAGTCCGAGCCTTCCTTCGCGATGCCCAGGTCGTGCTTCAGGCCGCGGACCGTGTCCTCGGGAATCAGCGGCATCGCCTGCTTGAACTTCCGGAGACCAATGAGACCGCCGATCAGGGCAATGAGCAGGAAGACGGCGCTGACCAGCAGAGCCGCCAGCCAGGCCGGCATGATGGTGGCCAGGCCCATGATGGCCGCCACGATCAGCCCGGTGACCAGCAGCGCCAGGAAGACGGCGGCCACCCCGAAGAAGGCGCCGGCGACGCCAAGCTGCTTGCCTTTGCGCTTTGCCTCGATCTTGGCCAGCGCGATCTCGTCATTGAGCTGGCGTGGCACCAGTTTGACGGCGAGCCGCAACGTTTTTGGCAGCGCAGTGATACGCAGTCCTTGGTTGGCCCGCCCGCTGTGACGCCCGCTCATAGGTTCCGCCTAACTGGTTCCATTGTCGATTTTTCTTCACTGCTTCGGGGGTTTCCGGTTCGCCCGCGCGCCCCCGCTGACAAAACTATCATTCAGGGTCAGCCGGAACTTCTGGAAATAGCCCCGGCGAGCCCTCCAACGCTGTAAAAGTCTGATCTGTCAGCCCTAGGATGGTTCACTGTGACCACCACCAACCCGGGCGATGCCCTCAGCCGCCGGCAGAAATTCCTCTACATCCTTCTACTCGGCGCCCTGACCGCCCTCGGGCCGTTCACGGTGGACCTCTACCTGCCCGCCTTCCCCGCCCTGGAGGCAAGCCTCAACGTTCCGGAAGCCGCCGTCCAGCTGACCCTGACCGGCACCACCGTCGGCTTTGCCCTGGGGCAGCTGGTGGTTGGGCCGTTCAGCGACAAGTTCGGGCGCCGGCTGCCGCTGATCCTGGCCACCGCCCTGCACATCGCCGCCTCGCTGGGCGCCTCGCTCTCCACCGACATCGCCACCCTCGGCGTGTTCCGCGTCCTCATGGGCATCGGCGCAGCCGGCGGCGGCGTGGTGGCGATGGCCATGGTCCGCGACCTTTTCAGCGGCTACGCCATGGTCCGGATGTTCTCCCGAATGGCGCTGGTCAACGGACTCGCTCCCATCCTGGCGCCCGTCATCGGGTCCCAGCTTCTCCTGGTCATGCCGTGGCCGGGCATCTTCGTGTTTCTGGCCTGCTACGGCACCGCGGTCATTGTCTCCGCCATCGTACTGGTCCGGGAGACGCTGCCGCGGGAGAAGCGCGGCCAGTCCGGCCTGACGGCCCGGCAGCGGTACGGCGTGCTCTTCTCCGACCGGATCTTCGTGGGCCTGCTGATGCTGGGCGGCATGAACTTCGGCGGCCTGTTCACCTACCTCTCGGCCTCCCCGTTCCTGTTCCAGGACGTCTTCGGCTTCTCACCGCAGCAGTACGGCCTCCTCTTCGGCATCAACTCGCTGGGCATTGTCGCCGGCGTGCAGACGAGTTCACGGCTGATCAAGCGCGTCCCGCCGCAGTGGATCCTAGCCTGCTCCACGGCGTGGATGTTCCTGATGGCCGTGCTGATCGTGGTGTTCGACCAGTTGGGGTTCGGGCTCTGGGGCGTCATGGTTCCGCTGTGGTTCTACATCCTGGGCACCGGATTCACCTTCCCCTGCGTGCAGGTCCTGGCGCTGGCCAGCCACGGGGCGCAAGCCGGTACGGCCGCCTCGCTGCTGGGGGCGTCCACGTTCCTGATGGCGGGCATCATCTCCCCCGTCGTGGGCTGGCTGGGCGGAAATTCCGCCACGCCCATGGGCGCAGTCCAGGCCTGCTGCATCTTCCTGGCCGCGGCCGCCCTGTGGCTCGTGGTCCGGCCCAGGACTGTGCCGTCCATCCACTGAGTCCTTCCACCCCCCGGGAACCGGGAGTAGGCCGGCACCGGCCTGTAGGCTGGCACGATGGCCCGCAAACCGACCCGCAAACCCCACCGCAACGGCCGAGGGCTGTACCTCGGAGCCATCCTTGGCGCCGTGGCAGGCTTCTTCGCCGGCAGGATGATGGGCAACGCGGCGCTGGGCATCCTGGTGGGCGCCGTCGTCGGTTCTGCGCTGCTGTACCGCGTCAATCCGGGACCCTGGAACAGGCCGTAGGCCATCTGTTCGCGTGGGTGCCTGCGCGATAAAGTTGTTACGTGCCCCACTGGCAGGATCATCCTCCACTTCCAGCCACGTGGCAGCGGTGCGACTCCGGCATTCTGCCGTTGTGGTGGGACCGGCTGTGCACCCAGACCAGTGCGCAGTCGGCGGCACTCTATGCGGCGGGACTTTTCACCGAGGACCGGCGCCGGCCCATAGCCCAGTGGTTCAACCCGGCTTTCAACGCTGCCCTCCTGGTGGCCCCCGAGACCTCCCCCGAATGGCCGGTCCAGCGGTTCGGCATCTTCTACGCCCCGCCCGATGGCGGCTTCACGCGTGTGCACTCCTCCCCCCACGAATGGCATCCCCGCGAGCCGCGGAAGTCCCCCACCGAGCGGGAAGCGTTCGAGGCTGCCATCGCCGAGGCCGAGCGCTTCCTCCAGGTGGAGATGGACTTCGTCTGACGCCGCTCGTCCGGGATTTTGTGACTTGGGTTTAGCGGCCTCAGGCAGCCGAGCAGCACAAAACAAAAAAGTCCCGCGGCCGGCTCTGGGCCAACCGCGGGACTGTGCGCTCCTCCTGCTGGACTTGAACCAGCAACCCTTCGATTAACAGTCGAATGCTCTGCCAATTGAGCTAAGGAGGAATGAAGCAGGTATGACATTAGCAAAGGTTCCGCCGCAATGTGAAATCGGCGCCAACACTGGGCACTAATACCCCTCCGGGGTATAAAAAAGTCCCCGTTCCGGAACCCGGAACGGGGACTGAGCGCTCCTCCTGCTGGACTTGAACCAGCAACCCTTCGATTAACAGTCGAATGCTCTGCCAATTGAGCTAAGGAGGAATGAAGCGGGTACCAGCCTAGCAAACACCCGGCCCGGATACGAAATCGGCATGATTCCAGCCCCGGAGCCGGCCCCAGAGACACCGCGCAACGCTCCAGCCTAGGCGTCTGAACGCAACGACCGGCGCTCCATTTCGAGCATCATGAGCTCCCGGTTCAGCTGCTGGAACTCCTCGGGATGGGCAGCGGCATCCAGCCGCTGCAGCTGCCCCAGCTTGTCCGCCTTCACACGGGTGATCTGCAGCTCGAACAGCCTCGCGAGGATGTCCCGGCAGTACTTCTGCACGGCTTCGGCAGTATGGGCCGGCAGCGGGACCACAGCGAGCTCCGAGACCAGCGGCTGCAGTGGCTCGGGAACCTCCTGCCGCAGGGCCTCCACCCATTGCACCGCATCCCCGGAGAAGCCCGGGGCCGTGGCGCGGATGGCATCGTGGATGGCCTGGTAGGCGGGCGTGGCGAACCGGGCTGTCGCGAACCGCTCCCAGGCCGCGCCGCCCAGCATTGCCGGCTCCTGCAGCGCCACCTCGAGGGCCTGCCGCTCCATGGACGCCACCGGGTCCCGGGGATCCGGACGGTGGAAGGACGGTAGAACGCCCGACGGCGGGAGCGCCGCCACGCCGGGCACGTTCTGGCCGTTTCCCTGGGCTGGGTTGTATCCAGCACCGTTGTATCCGGCACCGTTGTATCCGGCACCGCCTGCCCTGCCCGCCGCCCCGTTGCCCTGGGCTCCGCCACCGGGCGCACCGGGCGCCGGCGCCCCCGAGGCCGGCGCAGCGCGCTTTGCGGCGGCCGCCACAGCCCGCGTGACGTCGTCGATGGGCATTCCCAGCCATCCCGCCAGTTCCCGGGCGTAGCCGGGCCTGAGCCCGGCGTCGCGGATCTGGGCCACGACGGGGGCGGACTCGCGCAGCGCGGCCACCCTCCCCTCCACCGTGTCCAGGTTGTGCTTCCGCAGGGTGGCCCGGATGGCGAATTCGAAGAGCGGGCGCCGGGAACTGATCAGGTCACGGACGGCGGCGTCCCCGCGCGTCTGGCGCAGGTCGCAGGGGTCGGCTCCGGTGGGTTCGACGGCCACGTACGTCTGGGCCACAAAGCGCTGGTCCTCTTCAAAGGCCCGCAGGGCCGCCTTCTGGCCGGCGGCGTCGCCGTCGAAGGTGAAGATGACCTCTCCCCCGGTGCCGTCGTCGGACAGCAGCCGGCGGGCAATCTTGATGTGGTCGGCGGCGAACGCCGTACCGCAGGTGGCCACCGCCGTCGTAATCCCAGCGAGGTGGCAGGCCATGACGTCCGTGTAGCCCTCCACCACCACCAGTTGCCTGTCCTTGGCGATGTTCCGCTTGGCAAGGTCGATCCCGTACAGCACCTGGGACTTCTTGTAGAGCGTGGTTTCCGGGGTGTTGAGGTACTTGGGGCCCTGGTCGTCCTCGTAGAGCTTGCGGGCGCCGAAGCCGATGGTGTCGCCCGCAATGTCCCGGATGGGCCAGATCAGGCGGCCGCGGAAGCGGTCGTAGATGCCCCTGTTGCCTTCGGAGAACATCCCTGTGAGCTTCAGCTCGGGGTCGGTGAAGCCCCGGCCGCGCAGGTGCTTGAGCAGCGCGTCCCAGCCCTGCGGTGCGTAGCCGACGCCGAAGTGCTCGGCCGCTGCCCGGTCGAAGCCGCGCTGCTGCAGGAACTTCCGGCCCTCGGCGGCGCCGGCGGTGAGCAGCTGGGCGCGGAAGAACTCGTCGGCGATCTTGTGGGCGTCCAGGAGCCGCTGCCGCTTGCCGACTTCCTCGCGGCTGGGGCCGGTGCCGCCGTCCTCGTAACGGAGCTCGTACCCGATCCGGGCGGCAAGCTTTTCGACGGCCTCGTGGAAGGAGGTATGGTCCAGTTTCTGCACGAAGGAGATGACGTCGCCGTCCTCGCCGCAGCCGAAGCAGTGGTAGCGGCCCACCTGCGGGCGGACGGTGAACGACGGCGAGCGCTCGTCGTGGAAGGGGCACAGGCCCTTGTAGGAGCCCAGGCCGGCGCCCTTGAGCGTGACGTAGCCGTCGACAACTTCCTTGATGTCCGTGCGCTGGCGGACTTCATCGATGTCTTCCCGTTTAATCAGCCCAGCCACGAAGTAATCCTAGTACCGCCCGCTGACAGCAGTTGTCCGGCTATGGCGCCCGTCACCACAGGGACGGCAGGCTGCCCACGAGCCGTTCGTACATGGCCAGCGCGGAGCCGTCCGTCAGCGACGCCACCTGGTCGATGACCACGCGGAGCCGGGCGCCGTCGTCGGCCGCTTCCCGCCAGTCCGCGGCGAACATGGGCTCGAGGTGGCGGTCTCCGGAGGCGTTCAGCGCCGTCACCAGGGCGTGGAGCACCTCGCGCTGGCGTTCGTAGATGGGCTGCCGGTGGTCGGTGGTCATCACGAACGTGGTGGCCAGGCCTTTCATCACCGCGATCTCCAGGACGGTCTCCTCCGGAACAATGAGCTCAGCGTTGTACCTGGTCAGGTTCGCCGGGCCGTAGACGGCGCGGGTGGTTTCCAGGGCACTCTGGCAGAACCTGCCGATGAGTTGGCTTGTCATGTCCTTCAGCGCCGCCATGGACTTGCGGCTGCCGTCCGCCTCCCGCACCCAGACGTCGGTGGCTTCGAGCCGGGCCAGGGCGGCGTCGATGGCCGCGGGATCGTTGTGCGGCAGATACCACTGCTTGGCGTAGCCCACCACGCGCGCCCGGTGGTCCGGGTTGTCCATCCATCGCAGCTGGAAGTGCCCTGCCACGATCGCGTCCTCAACATCGTGCACCGAGTACGAGATGTCGTCCGCGAGGTCCATGACCTGCGCCTCGAGGCAGGACCGCCGCTCGGGGGCGCCTTCGCGGATCCAGTTGAAGATGGGGAGGTCGTCCTCATAGGCGCCGAACTTGCTGGTCCGCTGGCCGTGGATTACCGGCGCGTCCAGGGCGGACCACGGGTACTTCGCGGCCGCGTCAAGGCTGGCCCGGGTGAGGTTCAGGCCCGCAGGCCTGCCCTGCGGGTCGAGGACCTTCGGTTCGAGCCTGGTGAGCAGGCGCAGGGTCTGGGCGTTGCCCTCGAACCCGCCGATGGCGTGGGCCATCTCGTTGAGCGCCGATTCACCGTTGTGTCCAAACGGCGGGTGGCCGAGGTCATGGCTAAGGCAGGCGGTGTCCACCACATCGGGGTCGCAGCCGAGGGCGCGGCCCAGTTCCCGGCCCACCTGCGCCACCTCGAGGCTGTGCGTCAGCCGGGTGCGGACAAAGTCGTCGGTGTCCGGGGCCACCACCTGCGTCTTCGCGCCGAGCCGGCGCAGGGCCGAGGAATGCAGCACGCGGGCACGGTCGCGCTCGAAGTCGGAGCGGTACGTGCTCTTGGGCGGTTCCTCGACCCAGCGGGCGGAGTCGTGGGCTTCGTAGCCCGGCAGTGCCTGCGGGGTGGTGCGGGCGTCCGCCAGCCGGCTTTCAGCCACCGGACACATCCAGTTCCGCCGCGGCGATGTCCCGCGACTGGTCCTCGTTCAGCTGGCGGCTCAGCAGCCAGTCCTTGGGCAGGGCCGGCCTCTTTGGAGAACCGGCACGCCCGCGCGGCCCTTCGGAATCGATGCCGGGATACGGCAGGTCCATGTCCAGCTGGTCCAGCAGTTCGCGGAGCACTTCAAGCGTGGGCACGGTGGCCAGTTTGGCCCGCAGTTCGCCGCCCACCACATAGCCCTTGAAATACCAGGCCATGTGCTTGCGGATCTCGCGCAGCGCCTTGTATTCGTCGTTGCCGAAGGTTTCGACCATGAGTTCGGCGTGCCGGTAGACGCCCTCGGCCACCTCGCGCAGGCCGGGCCGGTGCCGCTTGTCACTGCCTTCGAAGGCAGCCTGCAGGTCGCCGAACAGCCAGGGCCGGCCCTGGCAGCCGCGGCCAACCACCACGCCGTCGATGCCGGTTTCACGGACCATCCGGACCGCGTCCTCGGCGGACCAGATGTCGCCGTTGCCCAGTACCGGAATGTCCGGCAGCGCCTCGCGCAGGCGGGCGATGGCGGACCAGTCGGCCTGGCCGGAATAGAACTGCGCCGCCGTGCGGCCGTGAAGGGCGACGGCGGCAACACCGGAATCGCGCGCGATCCGGCCGGCGTCGAGGTATGTCAGATGGTCGTCATCGATGCCCTTGCGCATCTTGATGGTCAGCGGGATTCCGCCCTTGGACGCCTCGCGGACGGCGGTCTGGACGATGGAGGTGAAGAGGCCGATCTTCCAGGGCAGGGCCGAACCGCCGCCGCGCCGGGTGACCTTGGGCACGGGGCAGCCGAAGTTGAGGTCAATGTGGTCCGCCCGGTCCTCCTCCACCAGCATCCGGACCGCCGCGCCCACGGTGCCGGGGTCCACGCCGTAGAGCTGGACGGAACGGACTTTCTCGTCGTCGTCGTGGGAAATGATGCGCAGCGATTCCCGTGTGCGCTCCACGAGGGCACGGGAGGTGACCATCTCCGCCACGTACAGCCCGCCGCCGTATTCACGGCAGAGCCTGCGGAAGGCGGTGTTGGTGATGCCGGCCATGGGCGCGAGCACCACCGGGGTGTCCACGGTGATGGGGCCGAGTTTCAGCGGCGGAAGTTCCAGCCGGGGGGCGGGAGGCGTTGCTACAACAGTCACCCGTCCATTGTCTCAAAGTCGGGCAAATCGGGCAGAATACCGGGCAGGATGCCGACGGCGGCACCTAATCCCCTTTTAATTGCCCCGCTCTTTTCGGTCCCGTTGTATTCAGTCCCGCTGTGTTTGGTTCCGTTGTGCGGCACGACGTCCCCGCCGGGTCGCCGGCGGCGCGTCAGCTTCGCTTTCCCACCCAGCCACCGCCGCGGCGGCCGCGAGCGCTCCGGTGTCGTCGACGTCGTCGGCCCCTATGGCGGCATGGCCGCCCGGCCGGTGATCCGCAGCGGAGGGGCGGGGCACGTCAGCCGAAGTCGTCAGCTCAGCGGACCGGACCCCGGTTGCCTTGACCACCAGCACGGCGATCAGTGTGGTGACCGGAATCGCCAGGACCAGGCCGATGGAGCCCACCAGCGTGCGGATCACCTCCTCGGACAGTTCGGCGCTGGTCAGCGCCTCCCCCAGCGGACGGTTGTAGAGCATCACGATGATGAGGATGGGCAGGGCCGCGCCTGCATAGGCGAAGGCAATGGTGTACACAGTGGAGGCGATGTGGTCCCGGCCGATCCGCATGGCCGACGAAAACAGCTTGCGGGCGCTCGTGTTGGGGGCGAGTTCGTACAGTTCCCACACCGCTGAAGACTGCGTGATGGTGACGTCGTTCAGCACGCCGAGCCCGGAGATGATCAGGCCGCAGAGGATGATGCCGGAGATGGAGATCTTGTCCGAGATGTTCACGAGTGTGGCGGCGTCGTGGCTGCCGACGCCCGCGAGGTTCGCCGCATCGGTGGCCCACGCGGCGAGCAGGGCGGTGATGCCGAGCCCGAAAATGGTGCCCAGCAGCGCCGTCGAGGTCCGTGCCGAGAAGCCGTGCGCGAAGTACAGCACCCCGATCATGATCACCGTCGAGCCGACCAGGGCCAGCAGGAGCGGCGGCTTGCCCTCCACGAGACCGGGGAGCATGAAGCTGACCAGCACGAAGTAGGCGCCGACGAGGCCGATCAGGGCGCGCAGCCCGCGCCAGCGCGCCACGGCCACCACCACGACGGCGTAGAGGAGGGCCAGCAGGATGATCGGCATGGTGCGGACAAAGTCCACGAAGATGTACGACGGCGACCCCTGGGCCGCCGGGGCATCGGCGCCGGTGGCTGCCGCCTGGGCGCGGGACAGGTTCAGGTAGCGGATGTTGTCGCCCACCTTCACGCCGTGCGACTTGGCGATGTCCGGGTTGATCACCACCTTGACCGGGTTGCCGCCCTTGTCCGGCTCGGTGAACGCGAAGGTGCACTGCGAGCCGCCTGTACTTCCTTGTGCCGTGCTGTCCTGTGCTGTGGAGTCTCCGGCTGCCGCCTGGGTGCAGCTCTCCGTGACCACGCGCTGGATCCGCCCGGTGTCGAAGGTCACGCCCGGAGCTGCGGCATAGGGGTTGGCCAGGGTCAGGCCTTCCCTGTTCCCCGAAGGCCACAACGCCGCCATCGCTGCGAGGGTCAGGAGGGTCAGCGGAATCAGCACCGCGGCCAGAATCCTGTTTGCCTTCCTGCGGGCGGCCATCGCTTCCGCCGTTGGCTCCGAACGCCCTGTATGACCGTGGGAGTGACCTGCACCCATCAGCAGCTAGACCTCATGCTTGAACTCTACGGCGGCGGCCATAGGGTTGATAAATGGACGAGGAAGTGTCGGAGGATGCAGCAGTGAGCCAACGCCGAACTGATTATGAAGCCGTGCTGACGGTTCTGGCCCCGTCCGGGCCCACCCGCGGCGTGGCCCTGGTGCTGCACGGCGGCAAGTCGCACAGCTTCGAACCCGTCCAGGCCACGCACCTTAGCCCGGCGCGGATGGTGCCCTTCGCCCGCCACCTGCACGCCGCCGGCCGGAAACACGGCCTGGCGGTCTGGATCCTGCGGAACAGCGTCCGCGGATGGAACGGCGAGGACATGACGCCCTTGAAGGATGCACGCTGGGCGCTCGCCAAAGTCCGCGCGGAGCACCCGGGCGTGCCCATTTACCTGCTGGGGCATTCGATGGGAGGCCTAACGGCGATCTGCGCCGCCGACGAACCGGACGTGGACGCCGTGGTGGCCTTGGCCCCGTGGCTGGATGACGCCACGCCCGCGTCCGCGGTCGCCGGACGGAGGGTCCTGATCGTGCACGGGAACGAGGACCGGTGGACGAGCCCGTCGGCCTCACTCCGGTTCGCGCGCCGCGCGGCGCCGGAAGCGGCGGAGCTGCGGTACGTGTCGCTCCGCGGTGCCGGGCACTTCATGCTGCGCCGGGTCGGACTGTGGCACCGGCTTGCCACCGGGTTCCTGATGAAGGCCTTCACGGAGCGGACCGGAGTTCCGGGTGCCGGGTCCTCCGCGTCCGCCGCAGCCCTGGACAGGGTGCTGCCCCCGTCCGGCTCGGCGCTGCCCCTGGTGCTGTGAGGTGAATGGTGCTGTGAGGTGGCCGGTGCTGTGAGGCGACCACATTCATGAGCCCGTTTCCGCTGGAGGCGTTCCTCACCAGCTTGCCTTGGGCCGCGCTGGGGGTGGTGCTGGTGCTCGCCGTCACCTACGCTGCGGCCGTTGGTGCCGGGACCGGCGGCCGGGCCCGGCATTCGGTCATGGATGTGGCCTGGGGCCCGGGCTTCGTCGTGATTGCCGTAATCTCCTTTATCCTCTCGGCCGGGGAGGGCGACGACGGCAGGCGGGTGCTCCTGCTGGTTCTGACCGGCATCTGGGGAATCCGGCTCGGCGCGCACATCGGCCGCCGGGCCCGTGGCGGCCATGAGGACCCCCGCTACGTGGAGCTGCTCAAAGGAGCACACGGGTCACGCAACGCCTACGCCGTCCGCCGCGTGTATCTGCCGCAGGGCCTCGTGATGTTCTTCGTCTCGCTGACCATCCAGGTGGGCATGTTCGCCACCGGTGCGCTGGGGTGGCTCGCCGCCGCGGGTTTGGCCGTGTGGCTGACCGGGCTCATCTTTGAGTCCGTGGGAGACCTTCAGCTGGAGCGGTTCAAGAACGATCCGGCCCGGAAGGGCACCGTCCTGAACACCGGGCTGTGGCGCTACACCAGGCACCCCAACTACTTCGGCGACGCCTCGGTCTGGGCGGGGCTGTTCCTGATCGCGGCGGAATCCTGGCCCGGCGTGCTGACCGTCCTCTCCCCCGCGCTGATGATCTGGACGCTGGCCGCCAAGACCGGCAAACCGCTCACGGAGAAGGCCATGGCCGGCCGCCCCGGCTACCGTGAATACGTGCAGTCCACCAGCGGTTTCTTTCCGTGGCCGCCGCGGCGGCACTGAGAGCCGGCAGCCCCAGATGCCCTGGACCCCAGCCGCCAGCGACCGCTTCTACCGCCTCCTCGTCCGGACCGGACTCTTCCTGCGGTGGCTGTTCCGGGTCCGCCTGATCGTGACCGGGCAGCAAAACCTGCCGGACGGCGAAGCAGGAAGCCGCAACAAGGCCGCGAGGAAGGTACTGCCGGGCCGCGGCGCCGTCGTCGCCATCACCCACTTCGGCTATTTGGACTTCGCCGCTGCCGGGCTCGTGCTGTGGCGGCACAACCGCGGGCAGCTGCGGTTTCTGATCCATCAGGGAGCCGCGGACCACTGGCTCGCGGGTCCCTTCATCAGCGCGGCGGGCCAGGTGGTGGTGCGCCACGGTTCGCGGACCGCCGCCTATGACGACGCCGTGGCCAGGCTCCGCGCCGGTGAGTACCTGGCCGTCATGCCCGAGGCCGGCGTCAGCCGCAGCTTCAAGGTCCGCGAATGCAGGACGGGGGCGGTACGGATGGCGTCCGAGGCGGGCGTGCCGCTCATCCCGGTCTCAATCTGGGGCGCCCACCGCATCCTGACCCGCGGCAACGGCCTTCCGCTGCACCGCATCCGGCGTGCTCCGGTCCGGGTGCACATCGGTGAGCCGGTGCACCTGGCCGCGGATATCGACGCAGAGGCTGAAACGGCGCGGCTCCGCAGGACGCTCCAGGCCGGCATCGACGCCGCCATCGCCACTTTTCCCGTGGCGGCCCGGCCGGGCGACTGGTGGATGCCGGCGGACCTCGGCGGCGGCGCCATGTCCGAGACGGAACGCCAAAGGCTCGATGCCGCCGAACTGGCGAGGGACCGCCGTCGTACGTCCTGAACGGCGCACCCAACTGTGTAGCAGCACGGGGCGTTTCCAGACCTGGGAACGCCCCGTGGCTGCTACACAGACGGGTCAGTTACATGGAGGATCAGTCGGAGACGACGGACGTCTCCGCGCCCTGGCGGCGGGCCTTGCCCGCTTCCATCAAAGGCCCGACGACGGCACGCAGCGCTGCCATCGAATCGTCCACCTCCATGAGCACCGGGTATTGGTACGCGATGAGGGCCAGCAGGTCACGGACCGCGGCCTGCGCCTCATCGGCGTCCAGCTCCGGCTCGTGGCCGAGGAACACGTCCGACGGGTGGTCGGAGCTGCCCTGCGCGTAGCTGATCGCGAAGGCCTGGATCTTGCCCTTGCGGCTGGCCGGCACGCCGGACCCGAAGGCGCTGGCTTTCGAAGCACGCAGCACGATCGCGCCGTGCGCGCCGCTGAGGTCGTCCAGGAACAGGCGCTGCACCGTGCCGATGCCCAGTTCGCCCGGGCTGTCCCAGCCGTGGACGGACGAGTAGTAGCGGCCCACGACGTCGGACAGCTCCACCGAGCCGGTGGCCAGGTCCTCGATGCGCTCCGACGCCGCTTCCTCGGAACCGTCGCCGAAGACCGGGAGCTTCAGGGCCGCCGGCTCCACCACGACGAGCCGCGTGTGCTGGATCGGGGTGAGACCGGCCGCCTCGGCGAAGGCGGCGCCGGAGGTGCCCGGCTCCACCTTGCAGCGCAGCCGGGTCACGCCCGACGGCGATCCCTCCGCCTCGCGGCGCAGCATCATCAGCAGCGTGGAACCGATGCCGGCCCGGCGGTGGTCGCGGGCCACCTCGACGTACGCCCACAGCCGCTCCGGGTGCAGGCTGGCCTCGTGGACCACGCCGGCGGCAACCGGGATGGCCACGCCGTCGACGACGTCCTCGGCCACGATGCAGCGCCGCCACGGTGCGTTGCCCGAGGGCGCGAGGGTGCCGCGGAACTGTCCTGCCTGGTCGGTCTCCGGGTCGCCCCAGATTTCCAGCAGGGCGAGGTCATCGCCCTCGCGCCATTCTCGGTATTGGATCGCCACGGCTAGGCGCCGATCAGCCGGGCGGCCAGGTAGCCCTCCACCTTGTCCAGGGACACGCGTTCCTGGCTCATGGTGTCGCGTTCACGGATGGTGACCGCCTGGTCCTCGAGCGTGTCGAAGTCCACTGTGATGCAGAACGGGGTGCCGATCTCGTCCTGGCGGCGGTAGCGGCGGCCGATGGCGCCGGCGTCGTCGAAGTCGATGTTCCAGTTCTTGCGCAGCTGCGTGCCCAGGTCCTTGGCCTTCGGGGAGAGGTCCTCGTTGCGGCTGAGCGGCAGCACAGCGGCCTTGACCGGCGCGAGCCGCGGGTCAAGCTTGAGCACAGTGCGGACGTCCACGCCGCCCTTGGCGTTCGGGGCCTCGTCCTCGGTGTAGGCGTCGATGAGGAAGGCCATGAAGGACCGGGTCAGGCCGGCGGCGGGCTCGATCACGTACGGCGTGTAGCGCTCGTTGGTGGCCTGGTTGAAGTAGCTGAGGTCCGTGCCGGAGGCCTTGGCGTGCGTGGAGAGGTCGAAGTCGGTGCGGTTGGCGATGCCTTCGAGCTCGCCCCACTCGGAGCCCTGGAAGCCGAAGCGGTATTCGATGTCCGTGGTGCCCTTGGAGTAGTGGCTGAGCTTGTCCAGGGGGTGTTCGAAGAAGCGCAGGTTCTCCTCACGGATGCCCAGGTCCGTGTACCAGGACATGCGTTCCTTCATCCAGTACTGGTGCCACTCTTCGTCCGTGCCCGGCTCGACGAAGAATTCCATTTCCATCTGCTCGAACTCACGGGTGCGGAAGATGAAGTTTCCGGGCGTGATCTCGTTGCGGAAGGACTTGCCGATCTGGCCGATGCCGAACGGCGGCTTCTTCCGGGAGGTGGTGAGCACGTTGTTGAAGTTCACGAAGATGCCCTGGGCTGTTTCGGGGCGCAGGTAGTGCAGGCCCTCGTCGCTGGCCACGGGGCCCAGGAAGGTCTTCAGCAGCCCGGAGAATTCCTGCGGCTCGGTCCATTCCCCGCGGGTTCCGCAGTTGGCGCAGGCGATGTCCTTCAGGCCGTTCTCGGCGGGGCGGCCCTTCTTCTCCTCGTATTCCTCTTCGAGGTGGTCGGCGCGGTAGCGCTTGTGGCAGGAGAGGCACTCAACGAGCGGGTCGGAGAAGACCTCGACGTGCCCGGAGGCTTCCCATACCTGGCGGGGCAGGATGACGGAGGAGTCCAGGCCCACCACGTCCTCGCGGCCGCGGACCACGGACTGCCACCACTGGCGCTTGATGTTTTCCTTCAGCTCGGCACCGAGGGGTCCGTAGTCCCAAGCGGAACGCGAGCCTCCGTAGATCTCGCCGGCCTGGAAAACGAAACCTCTCCGCTTGGAAAGGGAAATGACCTGGTCGAGGACGGATTTTGCTGCCATGGGAACTCCAATTTCTACAGGGCCGCTGGGTGCGGTCCGCGGTGTCTCTGGCCCTGTGACCGCGGCTGGATGCCGGGCGGGGCGTGTGAAAGGGAAAAAACTGTGCAGGAAGCTGCGAGTCCTAGCCTACCGGGAGCTGCCTGCGGAGGGCGCCCCTCATCTGCCGGGCGCTCTGCATCTTCCGGGCGCTCTGCATCTTCCGGGCGCTCTGCATCTTCCGGTCGCCGCCCAGCCTACGGCGCTCATCTTTGAAAGGCGTTCTCACCGCCGGAAGGCGCCGCGGGGCCAGGGCAGGGTGGCCACGACGATGGACGCCAGGGTCAGCAGCGTCCCCAGAACCGTGGCCGCCTCCACGACGGTGCCCGGCGTGGGCACCAGCAGGTCCAGGCCGAGCGACCCCAGCAGCTGGCCGGCGATCATGCCGAGGCCCGTCACCAGCACCCCGAGACTGCGCACCAGCAGCGCGCCAAGGCCGATGAACACGCAGCCCATGGGTCCGCCGAGGTAGTACCACCACTCCCCCGGCAGCGGGTTGGCAGGTCCTGCGACGGCCACCTTGATGGACCAGGCAACCCACAGCACGCAGGTACCGGCGATGAAGTTCACCAGCGTGGCAGCGATCGGCGTCCCGTAGTGCACGGTGGCGGTGCCGTTCATGGCCTGCTGGAAGCTCATGAGGAAGCCGGCCAGGACCGGCAGGATAATCGGAAGGAGCAGGGCCGTGGGATCGGCCGGGCCGGCTGCCGCACTGCCCGCGCCGGACGCGCCCGCAGCGCCGCCGGTAAAGCGTGGCGATACCGCCCACGAGACCGCGGCAATGGTGAGGATGCAGCCAATGACGCGGATGCCGGTCACGGACTTCTTTCCCGCCGGGCCGATACCAAGGCGGTCCACCAGCAGGCCGCTGAGCGTTTGGCCGGTGACGGTGGCCACGGTGAACAGGGCGATGCCCAGCAGCCCCACGGTGAAGGACTGCGCGAAGACGAAGAAGGCGCCGATGCCGCCGGCGAGCGCGTAGTACGGCGGGAAACGGCGTTCCCGCAGCGCGGGCAGGATCCGGGCGAGGCCGGCCCGCCCGCGCGGAGCCAGCAGGGACACGAGGACCATCACAATCAGCCCGGTGCTGAAACTGACGACGGCCGCGGCGATGCCGTCACCGAGGCGGGCACCAAGGGCCCCGTTGATGCGTCCCTGGACGGGAATCGCAAGGCCGGAGGCCACGGCCATCGGAAGGCCCACGGCAAGGGGCAGCCGGGGTGCATGGGTCATTCGGTTCACCTAACGTCAGGCATCATTACAGGTATGAGCAACCCGGAAATCGAAGAGATCCCCATCCGCGACACCATGATCCGCCTGGGCCAGCTCCTGAAGCTCGCCAACCTCGTGGAGGACGGCGTGGAGGCAACGGAGCTGATCAAGAACGGCCTGGTCAAGGTCAACGGTGAGATCGACGACCGGCGCGGCCGGCAGCTTCACAACGGGGACACGGTGACGGTGAACGGGCAGACCGTCCGGGTCAGTGCTCCCCAGGGTTAATAGCGCTACTTCTTCAGCACCTCGTGGGTGAGGAACTCGGACACGTGGCCGACTTCCTGGGCGTTGATGCCGTGCCACATGCCGGTGTACAGAACTTTGGTCAGCTTCACGTGCTTGCGGACCCAGCCCATTGTGTATTCGATCTTGTCCGGCGTGATGACCGGGTCCTGCTGGTCCCGGCCCCAGAACAGCGGCACCGTTCCATCCAGCTCGGCGTCCCGGAACTCGCCGTCGGAATCCGCATTGACCACAAAGCCGGAGAGGCCGACGACGGCGGCAAAGTCAGCGGGCCGCTGCCGGAGCAGTGTGGTGGCCATGGCCATTCCCATCGAGAACCCGAGAAGGGTGACGGACGGGTGGTTGGCCTTGACCGTGTCCAGCCAGTCCAGGACGTACGCTGACGCGGCCTTGACGGCGTCGACGGAGTATTCGATCGATCCTGTCAGCGGGAACCAGGAAAAGCCCGGTCCCATGGCGATGGGTGCGCGGACTGATGCAACAGCGAAGTCGTCCGGGAGCATGTCAGCCAGGCTGAGGAGGTCCTGCTCGTTCGCGCCGTAGCCGTGCAGCAGGACGAGCAGGGGCTTGCCGGCCCGGGCTTCCTCAGGCTTGGACCACAGAACAACGGGGGCAGGAAAGGAGTCGGCTAAAGTCATGGCTCCATTCTTACAGTTACCCGCCGGTAACAACCTACGGTGGCGTAGCCAGGCGGTGACGGTACAGGATGGGAAGGTGAGCGGAACCGAACCCATGCAGCAAGCCCCAGAGCCTATTGAAGATACCCAGGAGCCCTCGTCCCGCCACCCCTGGAGCCGGTATGTGGCCATGGGCGATTCCTTTACCGAAGGCATCGGCGACCCCGAACCCAGCAGCCCGGGCGGCTACCGGGGCTGGGCTGACCGGGTGGCGGAAGAGCTTGGACGGGGCCAAGAGGATTTCGCCTACGCAAACCTCGCCGTGCGGGGACGGCTGCTCCAGCAGATCATCGACCAGCAACTGGCGCCGTGCCTGGCCCTCAAGCCGGACCTGGTGACCCTTTCCGCCGGCGGCAACGACCTCATCCGGCCCGGCGGCGATCCGGATGCCCTCGCCGAACGGCTCGACCCGGTGGTGCAGATCCTGGCGGCGAGCGGCGCCACGGTCGTGCTGTTCAACGGTCCGGACACAGGCTCGTCCGTATTGGGCCGGATCCGCAGCAAGGTGGCCATTTACAACGAGAACCTCCGCACCATCGCCGCCCGGCACGATGCAATCATCGCCGATATGTGGTCGCTCCGGCAGCTGAGGGATCCGCAGATGTGGAACGAGGACCGGCTGCACTTCTCGCCGCTCGGACACCACACCATCGCCGCCATGGTGCTCGAGGCCCTGAATGTGGAGCACAGCCTGGAGCCGCTCGCGCCGAAGCCGCTGCCGCCCCGCAGTTGGCGCGAGGCCCGCAGCGAAGACCTCGTCTGGGCGCGGGAGTATTTTGTGCCGTGGGTGGTCCGGCGCCTGCGCCACCGGTCCTCCGGCGACGGCATCACCCCCAAACGCCCGACGCCGGGACCCGTGTTCGGTCCGGGCGTTCCGTTGGGTTCGGGTGAAGGGCCGATGGGCCTGGACGATCCCGTCCGGCAGCAGCCCCGGGTCTGCAAGTGACTTCCAGTGAACCGCGTTCCAATGCACCGCGATTTGGAGCGCCGCGTTACGGAGCAGCCGCCTGGCGTCCCTTACCGTGCGGCCGTGCGCTCTGGGCATAAGCATCCCGGGCGCGTTTCCTCACGGGACTAAGCTGGAATGGACACTCACTGAGAGGCCCCACCGTGTTCGACTTCTTCTTTTGGATCATCATTCTGGCCGTCCTGGTTCCCATGGGCATGCGGATGTACCGGAGGTCAGTCCAGCGGCGGAACCAGGGCCCCGGCCTGCCCGGACAGTATCCCGGCCAGTTTCCCAACCAGGGAGACGACCAGTTCGGCAACCAGCCGGGCAGCCCATTTGGTGGCCCCTTCCGGGGCCGCCCGGACAACCGGCCGAGGGACGGCTACACGCAGCAGGACTACTTCAGCGGCGGATTTGGATTTCCCCAGCGCGGTGGGCGTGAAGAGCTTCCGCCCCTGAACCAGCCCTACCCGGATCAGCAGAACACGCCATACGCTCAGCCCGGCCCGAATCAGCCGTATCCCAACCAGCCGTACCCCAACCAGTACGGTCCCGGCAGTGCCGGTGCGCCGTGGCAGCAGGGGCAGGTTCCCTATGAGGACAGCCCGGAATACCGGGCCAATCCGCCCCAGCCTCAGCAGAGCGCCGCCCCTCCCACTGGATCAGCGCACGCAACTCCCCCGCCGCCGTCGGCTCCGCAGGGGTTCCGTGCCCGGAAACTGGCTGAGCTGGATCAGCAGTACAGCGACGGGCAGATCTCCATGGAGGAGTACATGGCCCGGCGCAAGGACATCATGAACGGCTAGGCAGCACGCACCCAAGACCTCGCCGCGCGGTCCGTCGTACAGCGCTGGCGGCCATACGCTGGCCGTCATGCGTTGACAGCCAGGGTGACGGGAGCCGCCGTCGCGGGACCGCCGCATTCCGTGGCTTTGCCAATCTGTTGCCAGGCCAGCGAGACCCGTTTCTCCGCGAGCGTCTTGCCCGCGGAATCGAGAGCGCGCACTGTCACAGACCCCGGCGATTCCACGACGAATCCAAATCTCCAGGCATCAGAACCGGTCCGCTCGACCGAAATGTGGTGTTCGGCTGGTCCCTGCCCCGGCGGGAAACCGAGACCGTTGGCACCCGTTGGGGTCGGAGTCGCCGTTGGAAGCACCGGTGGCGCGGTTGGCCGGTCCGCTGCCTGGGAACAGGCGTCGGGAGTGCACAGCTGAACCCAAGCCACAGTGCGGGTGTCCCCGTCCAGGGCCACAGTGAGGTAGTTGATCCAGGCCATGGCTGGACAGGTCTTCGCGCATCCGGCCACCGGGAGGAGCACCGGCAGCAGGAGGGCAAGGCAGGCAAAGGGTCTCAGCCGGACCATGCGGCCAGCATAGAACCGGACACGCCTGAAAGACAGGTTCCCGCTCGCGCCGCTCAGTGGGGGCTCAGGTGCCTGTTCGCGCAAAAAGGTCAGCCCGCGGCCCGCTGCTTGTGGCTGCGGGACACGGGCTGAGGCACAGGCCGGTCGTGACCGGTCCGAACTCAAGTTTTGATGTAAACCGAGTTTCGAGTTTAGTCGATCTGCGGGAAGCCGAGGTCAATCACCGAGGTGGACGGGTCGGGCCACCGCGTGGTGACCACTTTGCCCCGGGTGTAGAAGCGGATGCTGTCCGGGCCGTACATGTGGGTGTCGCCGAACAGGGAGTTCTTCCAGCCGCCGAAGGAGAACGTGCCCACCGGGACGGGGATCGGGACGTTGACGCCCACCATGCCGGCATCGACGTCGAATTCGAACTGCCGCGCTGCCCCGCCGTCGCGGGTGAAGATGGCCGCGCCGTTGCCGAACTCGTTCTCGTTGACCAGCCGGACGGCGTCGGTGTAGGTGTCCACGCGGACCACCGACAGGACCGGGCCGAAGATCTCGTCGTCGTACACCTTCATGCCCGGCTTGACGTGGTCCACCAGGCTGACGCCGATGAAGAAACCGTTCGAATCGAACTGCTGCGAGCGCCCGTCGACGACCACCGTGGCGCCTTCGTTTTCCGCTCCCGCAACGTAGGAAGCCACGCGGTCCCGGTGCTCCGCGGTGATCAGCGGACCCATCTGGGAGGCCGGGTCGGTTCCCGGGCCGATCTTCAGGCCGGCCATGCGGCTGGAGATCGCCTCGACAAGGTCGTCGGCGATGTTGCCCACCGCCACGAGGACGCTTACGGCCATGCAGCGCTCGCCGGCCGAACCGTAGGCCGCGGAAACCGCAGCGTCGGCAGCCATGTCAAGGTCGGCGTCGGGCAGCACCACCATGTGGTTCTTCGCCCCGCCCAGTGCCTGGACGCGCTTGCCGTGGTCGGCCGCCCGCTTGTAGATCGACTGCGCGATGGGCGTGGAGCCCACGAAACTCACCGCTTTCATGTCGGGGTGCTCGAGCAGGACGTCGACGGCTTCCTTGTCCCCCTGGACTACGTTCAGCACGCCGGCGGGCAGCCCCGCTTCGGCGAAGGCTTCGGCGATGAAGATGGCGGCGGAGGGGTCTTTCTCGCTGGGCTTCAGCAGCACGGTGTTGCCGCAGGCCAGGGCGCTGCCGATCATCCACAGCGGCACCATGGCCGGGAAGTTGAATGGGGTAATGCAGGCCACGACACCCACCGGCTGGCGGACGGAGTGGACGTCGATGCCGCTGGAGACCTGCTCCGAGCGCTCGCCCTTGAGCATGTGCGACAGGCCGGTGGCGAACTCGATGTTCTCCAGGCCGCGGGAGATCTCACCCTCGGCGTCGGAGAGGACCTTGCCGTGCTCGCTGGTGAGAATAGCCGCGAGCTCGGGCTTGCGCTGGTTCAGGATCTCGCGGACCCGGAAGAAGATGTTGGTGCGCTTGGCCAGGCTGGTCGCGCGCCACGCCGGGAGCGCGGCGCGGGCGGCGGCGATGGCTTCCTCGGTCCGCGACGCCGAGGCGAGCGCCACCTGCTTCTCCTGTTCGCCGGTGGCCGGGTTGAAGACGGGGCCGAAACGTTCGGCGTCGCTGACGCGGCTGCCGTTGATGAAGTGGGGAATGGTTTCCATGGGAAGTCTCTTTTCGTACGTTGCTTACAGGTGCGGCCAGCGAATGTGCCGGATGATGCGGGCTACTTGGCGGAGGAGGCCAGCGAGCCGTCGGCGACCTTGATGATCATCGAACAGTCCTTGCCCGCCTCGCCGGCGTCGATGAGCTGCTGGAACAGTTGCTGGACGTGCTTTCCGATCTCCAGCGGTGTGCCGGTGTCCTCGGCTGCGCTGATGGCGAGGCCGATGTCCTTGTTGGCCAGTTCGGTGGTGAAGGTGGGTGCGAAGTCGTTGTTGGAGGCGGCGGTGGAGACCACGCCGGGCACCGGGTACCAGGTCCGCAGCGCCCAGGAGTCGCCGGAGGAGACGGACGCGATGTCCCAGAAGACCTGCTTGTCGAGGCCCAGCCGGTCGGCCAGGACGGCGCCTTCCGCGGTGGACGCCAGATTGATGAAGAGCATCAGGTTGTTGCAGATCTTCGCTGCCTGCCCGGTGGTGGCGCCGCCGGTGGGGATGATGTTGGCCGCCATGGGGCCGATATAGCCGGTGGCGTCGGCGACGGCACCCTCCTCGCCGCCCACCATGAAGGTCAGCGTCCCGGCCTTGGCACCGCTCATGCCGCCGGAGACTGGGGCGTCCACAAAGCGGAAGCCGGCGGCAGCAGCGGCGTCGTGCAGTTCCTGGGCGGACGCGATATCGATGGTGGAGGAGTCCACCAGCAGCGTGTGGGTGCCGGCGTGTGCCAGGACGCCGTCTTCGCCGAGGTACACCGTACGGGCGTGCTCGCCCTTGGGCAGCATGGTGAACACCACGTCCGCGCCGTCGACGGCCTCAGCAATGCTGCCGACCGGCGTGACGCCGGCCTCGTCGGCGGCGGCGAGCGCCGCAGGGTTGAGGTCAAAACCGCGGACATCATGTCCCGCCTTCGCCAGGTTCGCGGACATAAAGCCGCCCATGTTTCCGAGGCCGATCCAACCGATTACTGCCATTTCGTGAGCTCCTTTGCTTCGGATCCGGCCACCGGGGCCGGAAGGTCTGTGTCCACCATCACACCCTGCTAGAGTGCAATCAAGGGGAAAAATTACAGACGCTATGTGCATTGATGCACACTAAGGGAAGGCTTGCCGTGGACCTGAGGCGGCTTCCGAGCCCGGACGACCTGCTGATCCTGCTGACAGTGGCGCGCCTGGGCAGGTTCAATGCGGTGGCGGAGACGCTGGGCACCACCCACACCACCATCTCCCGCCGGATCCTCGCCCTGGACAAGCAGCTGGGCGGGCGCACCCTGGAACGCAGCCCGCACGGCTGGGAGCTGACCCAGCTCGGCGCCTCCGCGGTGGAGGCGGCAGAAGCCATCGAGAGCACGCTCGGATCACTCTCCGGCCTCATCAGCCGGGACCAGAGCGCCCTGTCCGGCCTGGTGCGCGTCGCGACGACGGACGGCGTTGGGGCCGTCTTCGTCACCCCCGCGCTGGTCCGGCTCCAGCAGCAGAACCCGCAGTTGAACATCGAGATGCTGAGCGCCACGCGGAAGGTCAGCCAGAACAGGTCAGGCGTGGACCTGGAAATCGTGGTGGGCCGGACGGACGTCAGCAACGCCCAGACGATCTTCCTGAGCAACTACTACCTGCGCCTCTACGCCAGCCCCGGCTACGCCGCGGGACAGGGACTGCCGGAAACGCTCGACGAAGTCGGGCAGCACGGCTTTGTCTCTTACGTTGAGTCTGCGCTGCAGGTGGCGGAGCTGGGGCACCGCTGGTCCTCCGAGCTGCCGATGCCCAAGTCAAGCTTCCAGGCCACGAGTGTCTTCGCCCAGGTGGAGGCGGTGCGGCGGGGCGCAGGCATCGGGTTGCTGCCGAACTTCATGGTGGCCGGGCAGCCGGATTTCGTTCCCGTGCTCGCGGACGACTTCGAGCGCCAGCTGCCCATCTGGGCGGTGGCACGGCCGGAGTCCCTCCGTTCGGCCGCGGTGCAGGCCGTCATCGCGTCGCTCAAGGAGGAAGTGAAGGCCCGGTCAGCAGTGCTGGCGGGCTGATTCACGGCGGTACGGTACCCCGACGCCCGCCGGACTGCGCGCCGTCAGGCGAGCGCCCCGTCAGGCGAGCGCCCGCCGTCCGGCCTTGGCCCCATCAGGCAGCCTGCCTCAGGCCTGGAACAGCCGCCGCACCACCTGCCCGGACGCCAGCGCATCCAACCCCTCGTTGATCTCGATGAGCGGCCGTGTGTCGGTGTGCAGCAGCTCCACTGGAAGCCTGCCCGCGCGCCAGTAGCCGAGGTAGAGGGGGATGTCCCGCCTCGGAACAGCGTCGCCCATGTATGAACCCAGCAGGCGTTTGCCGGCTCCGGCGAACTGCAGCGCCGGCACGGTCAGTTCGGCTGACGGATGGGGCAGGCCGACCGAGACGACGGCACCGCCACGGGTCACGTGCCCCAGGCAAGCGGCGATCACGGCGGCCGAGCCGACGGCTTCGACGGCGACATCCACGCCGTCGCCGGCGGCTTCCTTGATGAGACTGGCCGCGTCCCCGGGCGTGCCCACCGCGGTGGCACCGCAGTCGAGGGCGAGCTGGTGCTTGCCCGGGTTGGGGTCGATGGCGGTCACGCTGGCGGCCCCGGCGAGGGAGGCGGCCATGACGGCGGAAAGGCCCACCGCCCCGAGCCCGAAGACAGCCACCGACTGGCCGGCCGTGACAGCGGCGGTGTTCAGCACGGCTCCCATTCCGGTGAGCACAGCGCAACCGAACATCGCTGCGACAGTGTCCGGGACGTCGTCGTCAATCACCACCACCGATTCCCGGGCGACGACTGCATAGTCGGCGAAAGCAGAGACGCCCAGGTGGTGGTTGATCCGCTCCCCCGCCGGCGTCCGCAGGAGCGCCCCGCCGTGCAGCAGGTCGCCCGAGCCGTTGACCTCGGCCGCCCGGTGGCAAAGCGCAGGACGGCCGGACCGGCAGGCGCGGCAGTCCCCGCAGCTCGGCACGAAGACCAGCACCACGTGGTCGCCGACCGAGACGTCCGGGACGCCGTCGCCGACCGACACGATCCGCCCCACCGCCTCGTGGCCCAGGGCCATCGGCAGGGGGCGGACCCGCGAACCGTCCACCACGGACAGGTCTGAATGGCACAGGCTGGAGTAGGTGATGGCAACACCCAGCTCGCCGGCGCGGGGCTCCGGCCGCTCCAAGTCCTGCACCACCAGGGGCCGGGCGTCAGTGTAGCTGGGCCTCTGCGATGCAGTCCCGGCCGCGGTGCCGCTGTTGGGGACGGTGGAGTAGAGGACTGCTGCTTTCATGGGAATCCTTGATCTCGGTGAACGGGCAACTGCCCGGCCCCGCATCGGTGGCGGGTCCGGGCAGCTGACTGGTTACTGGCTGGGGCGCCTGCCCTACTTCTTGCCGGCCGCGAGCAGGTCGGCAGTGCCTTGGGCATCCGCCGCGTCCACGTCGTGGAGCGAGACGCCGCGGGTTTCCTTCAGGAAGAACACGGCGACGGCGGTGATGGCGCAGGCGATCAGCAGGTAGATGGCCACCGGCACGGACGACTTGTAGGTGCCCAGGAGCGAGGCAGCGATGATCGGCGCGAGCGAACCGGCGACGATGGAGGTCACCTGGTAGCCCAGCGATACGCCGGAGTAGCGCATCCGGGTGGGGAACATCTCCGCCATGATCGCGGGCTGGCCGGCGTACATCAGTGCATGGAACAGCAGGCCGATCATGATGGACGCCAGGATGATCATGTCGTTTTTGGTGTCCATCATCGGGAAGGCAAAGAATCCCCAGGTGGCGCCCAGGATGGCGCCGGCCATGTAGACGGGCCTGCGGCCGAAGCGGTCCGACAGCTTTCCCACCAGCGGAACGGCGGCGAAGTGCACGGCGTGGGCGAACAGCAGGAGCAGCAGGATCCGCGTCGTGTCGGCCTGGACCACGGTCTTGAGGTAGGTGATGGAGAACGTCACCACGAGGTAGTAGAGGATGTTCTCGGCAAAGCGCAGGCCCATGGCGGTGAAGACGCCGCGGGGGTAGCGCTTGAACACCTCGGCAACGCCATAGCCCTTGTGCCCGGCCTCGACCTCTTTGCGGGCTTCGAGGAAGATCGGGGCGTCGTTGACCTTGGTGCGGATGTAGTAGCCGATCACGACGATCACCGCGGAGAGCCAGAACGCGACGCGCCAGCCCCAGCCGAGGAAGGCTTCCTGGGTCAGCGTGGAGGACAGGATGAACAGCACGGCCGTGGCAAGCAGGTTGCCCATGGGAACGGCGGACTGCGGCCAGCTCGCCCAGAAGCCGCGTGACTTGCTGGGGCTGTGCTCGGCCACGAGGAGTACCGCGCCGCCCCATTCGCCGCCGACCGCGAAGCCCTGGGCAAACCGCAGGAAGACCAGGAGCGCGGGCGCCCAGTAGCCGATCTGCTGGAACGTCGGCAGGCAGCCCATGAGGAAGGTGGAAACACCCACCAGGATGATGCTCAGCTGCAGCAGCTGCTTGCGCCCGAACTTGTCGCCGAAGTGGCCGAAGACGATGCCGCCGATCGGGCGGGCAACGAAGCCGACGGCGTACGTGAGGAAGGCGGCGATGATGCCGTCCAGCTCGGTGCCGGCGTTGGGGAAGAAGGCCTTGCCGAAGACCAGGGTGGCAGCCGAGGCGTAGAGGAAAAACTCATACCACTCCACCACCGTGCCGGCCATGGACGCCGTCACAACTTTCTTGAGGCCTGAGGCCTTGACGTCGGTTTCTTCTGCACGCCTTACGGCGGAGCTTTCCGTACTCATAGCGAACTCCTTCGGCGTCTTCCTCGACACCACGGGGACCAGTCGATGGCGAACTGGTGTGATGCGCACCACGAACGCCGGATTCAACGAGTATGGTCTGCCAATGACGCAAGCTCAACGCCAAATAGTGCAGGGCGCATCTGCATAAATGCACATCTGCTGCACGGGTATTGCCGCGGTACCGCAGGCTACGGGCGTAGTGACCGGGGCCGGATCAGTTGAGGAAGTGCTCCCTGAGCTGGGCGTTCAGCTGGCCGATCTCCGTGAGGAACCCGTCGTGGCCGATCGGCGAA
This sequence comes from Arthrobacter sp. OAP107, assembly GCF_040546765.1. Taxonomy (NCBI): domain Bacteria; kingdom Bacillati; phylum Actinomycetota; class Actinomycetes; order Micrococcales; family Micrococcaceae; genus Arthrobacter; species Arthrobacter sp. OAP107. Next base: position 3,640,124 of record NZ_JBEPOK010000001.1, read on the forward strand.
TCGATCATGTGCACGTCCACATTCCCGGGCAGGGCCTCGGCGAGTTCCAGCGACTGGGCGGGAAAGTACAGCCGGTCCGTCTCCACGGCGGCCACGAAGACGTCGGCGGTGACCCGGGCAAGGGCTTCCTTGAGTGTCCCCCGTCCGCGGCTGACGTCATGGCTCATGAGTGCTTCCGTCAGGGCGATGTAGCTGTTGGCGTCGAAGCGCCGCACCAGCTTGTTGCCCTGGTAGTCGAGGTAGCTCTCCACCTGGTAACGGCCGCGGCCCGCCAGGGCATCTGCCTGCAGGGGCTCTTCAGGGGCCTGGGCGTTCCTGCCGAACCGGAAGTCGAGCTCGTAGGCGGACCGGTAGGTGATGTGGGCAATCCGCCGGGCGAGCGCCAGGCCCTCCGTGGGTTCAGGTCCGCCGTAGTAGTCACCGCCGTTGAAATGGCGGTCCTGCCGGATGGCCAGGGTCTGCGCCTGCGCGAAGGCGATCTGTTCGGCCGTGCTCCTCGCACCGACGGAGATGACGCCGCAGCGGCGGACCCGCTCAGGAAAAGTCACCGCCCATTCGAGGGCCCGAGCCCCGCCCATGGATCCGCCCACAACGGCATGCCAGGTTCCGATGCCGAGCCGGTCGGCGAGCCGCGCCTCGGCAACTGTCGAGTCCCGCAGCGTCACCAGCGGAAAGCGCGAGCCCCAGGGCTTGCCGTCCGGAGCGTTCGACGACGGTCCGGTGGACCCGTAACAGCCGCCCAGGATATTGACGGAAATGACAAAGAACCTGCCGGTGTCCGCCGGCGCGCCCGGCCCGGCGAGCTGTTCCCACCAGCCCTCCTCCTCACCGGCGCCCCGCGTCACGTGCGTGCTGCCGGTGAGGGCGTGCTGCACGAGGATGGCATTCGAGCCGTCCTCGTTGAGCGTTCCCCAGGTTTCATAGGCCAGGGTCACGTCCGGCAGGAATCCCCCGGCCTCGAGCTTCAGGCTGCCGATGTTGAGGTACTGGACTGTCCCGTCGGGAATCGTGCGGCTGCCGGAAAGAGTGCGGCCGGCGGGAACAACAGTGCCGTCCGAAGCCTCGGCGGCGGGAACGTCGGTGCTGCTGACAGAAATCGTCATAGGTAAACCTCTTCTACGCGCTTGCCCGCCGGCAGCTGTCCGGCAGGCCAGGTCTTCACCCGGGGCACCCCACCGCGGAAGGAGGGTTGCCGGCCAGCAAGCCGGGGCTGTCGCTGGCACTCATGACCTGTTGCCAAGTTTACGAAACAGGCGGACATCTGCGCTAAGAATGTGACGGCTGTGTGACTCCCGGCCCGTTCCCGGGCCGGGAGTTCCACCCGCCTCAGCTGGAGTCAGGCGCCTTTCGCCGCCCGGAAGCCGGCGTCGAGGTCGGCCAGAATGTCATCGATGTGTTCCAGGCCGACGGACAGCCGGACCAGGCCGGGGGCCACCCCGGCCACGCTCTGCTGTTCCGGGGTCAGCTGGCTGTGCGTGGTCGACGCCGGGTGGATGACGAGGGAGCGGACGTCGCCGATGTTTGCCACGTGGGAGTGAAGTTCCAAGGCATCCACGAAGCGCTTGCCCGCATCGGCGCCGCCGGCCACCGTGAACGACACCACTGCGCCGGTGCCCTTCGGCCCGTACTTCAGACCCCGCTCATACCAGGGGCTGGACGGCAGCCCGGCGTAGGCTACGGACTCCACATCGTCCCTGGCTTCCAGCCAGCTGGCGACGGCCACCGCATTGGCCACATGGCGTTCCACCCGAAGGCTCAGCGTTTCCAGGCCCTGCGCGATGAGGAAGGCATTGAACGGGGATACCGCGGAGCCCAGGTCGCGCAGCAGCTGGACCCGCGCTTTGAGAATGTAGGACAGGTTGGCCCCCAGCGCACCGCCTGCGCCGAGGTCGCGGGCGTAGACCAGCCCGTTGTAGGTGGGGTCCGGCGTATTGAAGCCAGGGAACCGTTCCGGGTCCTTGCCGAAGTCGAAGTTGCCTGAGTCCACGATGACTCCGGCAATGGCGGCCCCGTGTCCGCCCAGGTATTTGGTGGCCGAGTGCACTACGATGTCCGCGCCCCACTCGAGCGGCCTGATGAGGTAGGGCGTGGACAGGGTGTTATCCACGATGAGTGGCACGCCGGCCTCGTGCGCGGTCCGGGACACCCCTTCAATGTCCAGGACGTCCTGCCGCGGGTTGGAGACCACTTCGGCAAAGAAGAGCTTGGTGTTCGGCTGCACGGCGTCGCGCCACTGCTCCAGGTTGTCCGGGTCGGCCACGAAGGTGACGGACACGCCGAACTTCTTGAGGGTGTGTGCCAGCAGGTTGTAGGTGCCGCCGTAGAGGCTGGGGCTGGCCACCACGTGGTCGCCGGCCTCGGCAATGTTGAGGATGGCGTACGTTTCTGCAGCCTGGCCGGAGCTCAGGAGCAGCGCGGCGAGCCCGCCCTCCAGGCTGGCGATCCGCTGCTCAACGGCGTCCTGGGTCGGGTTGCCGATCCGGGTGTAGATGGGCGCGATTTCGGCGAGCGCGAAGCGTTCCGCCGCGCTTTCGGCGCTGGGGAAGACGAACGACGTCGTCTGGTAGATCGGCAGCGACCGGGCACCGGTGGCGTTGTCCGGCACCTGGCCGGCGTGGATCTGGCGGGTTTCGAATGACCATGCGTTGGACATGCAGGCTCCTCTGCTCAAGGGGCATGTGCTGGTCCCGGCACAGGCCCGCGCTTGCCGCACAGCGGGCGCCGCGCAGCCAGGTCTTCGCCCGGGGCACCCCGCCGCGGCGGAGGGTTGCCGGCCAGCGGCCGGGGCATTCTTCGCTGGCACTCATACCTGCGATCAGTGTAGGAATGGCAGTATTACGCGCACAGCTTTGTGACGAAGTTCGTCAAAGTATGGACTTTTCGCTAGGTTAGGCCACCCTAAGCTGAGAGCCCCGTCACAAAGTGCCAAGATGAGGGCATGCGCATGGATCACGTCTCTTACGCCTGTGAACACGATGGCCTCGCGGCCACCACCGAACGTATCTCCTCTGCCCTCGGCGTCGAAGCCGTTAAGGGCGGAGTGCACCCCCGGTTTGGAACCCGGAACATGATTATTCCGCTGGCCGGCCACAAGTACCTTGAGGTTGTTGAGGTCCTGGACCACCCGGCGTCGGACAAGGCACCGTTCGGCCAGGCCGTCCGGGCCCGGTCCGCGGCCGGCGGCGGCTGGATGGGCTGGTGCGTCGAAGTTGACGACCTGGCCCCCTTCGAGGAGCGCCTCGGCCGCTCCGCCGTCAACGGCAACCGCAAGTTCCCCGACGGCCGGGAGCTGGTCTGGAAGCAGATCGGCATCCTGGGCCTGATCGCGGACCCGCAGGTTCCGTACATGCTCAAGTGGGAGGGCGATCCGGGCCTGCACCCGTCCAACGCCTATGACAGCAATGTGAAGATGTCCAGCCTCACGATCGCGGGTTCCGCCGAGCGCGTGACCGAGTGGCTCGGCGAGCCGGTCGAACGGCCGCTGGAGGATGTCGCCGTGAACTGGGTGGCCCCGCACGGCACGCCGGGCATCCTTTCCGTCACGTTCGAAACCGCAGCGGGCGCCGTCACCATCTGACGCACTTTCTGCCCTGCACTTCGGCCGCCATCAGCGGGTGCCAATGACGCCACCCGCCGATGGCGGCCGAATCCTTTTTAAGGGGCGGAGCGCTAGCCCAGGCCGATGGCCTTGCCGAACAGGCTGAACCCGACGAACGCGACGATGTCCAGCAGGGCGTGCGCGATCACGAGCGGCATCACCCGGCGGGTCCTGGTGTAGACCCAGGCGAAAACCACGCCCATGATGGCGTTTCCAATGAACGGCCCGAACCCCTGATACAGGTGGTAGCTGCCGCGAAGCATCGAGGACACAAAGATCGCCAGGGGCATGGACCAGCCGAACTTGCCGAACCGGTCCAGCAGGTAGCCCACCACAATGACTTCCTCCACGATCGCGTGGCGCACCGCGGACAGGATCAGGACGGGCACCGTCCACCAGTACGCATCCAGGCCGCTGGGGATGATCGCCGTCGTGATGCCCAGCGCACGCCCGGCAGCGTAAAGGCCCAGCGAGGGGATGCCGATCAGGGCGGCCAGCCCGAGCCCCTGCAGCAGGTCCTTGCCCGGCCGGGCGAAGTTGAACCCCAGCTTCCGGAAGGCGGAGCCGGAGTCGTGCCCGGTCCCGGGCTTCGCCTGGCGCTGGTCTGTCAGGAAATAGATCACCAGCAGGACCGGCACCAGGGCGAAGATGATGTCCAGCAGCTGGTAGGTCAGGTCGAAATACTCGCGGGTGCTTTGCGACCTGTTCAGCGTGGACGTCCCCTGCGCCAGGGGTGCCTGGGTCATCTTGTCCAGCAGCTGCACCACGGAGTAGACGGCGGACTGCCCCAGTGACAGGCCAAGGACAATCCATACTTCGAACCGCAGCCGACGGCGGGAGGGAACCAACATGTTCCTATCTTGCCTGCAGCTGCTGGTGCTTTGCTGTCAGCCCGCCGGTTCCTGTCCGGCCACGGGGTGACCCTATGCTGGGGAACTATGAGCGCTCCCGGGAAAATCATCATGATCCGGCACGGCCAGTCCGCGGCCAACGCGGACACCTCCATCTACAACAGGGTGCCCGATTACCGGATTCCGCTGACGGAGCTGGGGCTGGAGCAGGCGAAGGCCGCCGGGGAGCGGATCCGGCGCGAGCTGGACGGCCGGCAGGTGAGCGTCTACGTGTCGCCGTACCTGCGCGCATACCAGACGCTCGAGGCGCTGAACCTCGGCTCCCTGACGGAGCGGGTGATCGAGGAGCCGCGGCTGCGGGAGCAGGACTGGGCCAACTTCCAGATCTCCGGCGACATCGAGGACCAGAAGGAACTCCGCAACGCCTACGGCCACTTCTTCTACCGTTTCCGGGAGGGCGAGTCGGGCTCCGACGTGTACGACCGGATCTCCTCGTTCATGGAAACCCTGTACCGGCACTGGTCCAAGCCGGACTACTCCCCCAACGCGCTGCTGGTGACGCACGGCCTGACGATGCGGCTGTTCTGCATGCGCTGGTTCCACTGGTCGGTGGAGTACTTCGAGTCGCTGAACAACCCCGAGAACGCCGAAGTGCGTATGCTCGTTCAAAACAGCCTGGGCAAGTACGATCTCGACACGCCCTTCACCCAGTGGGTGGACCGAAGGGTGGACGAAACCGTGCTGGACGCCCCGCCGGTGATCTTCTAGGCGGCGTATTCCCCGTTAGGCGCCGGCCACGATCACCTCTGTGCCGCGAGCTTCAAATGCCGCCTTGTCCGCCGCCGAAATGCCCGAATCGGTGATGAGGCGGGTGAAGTTGTAGCCGTCCATGGTGGCGAACGCACGGCGGCCCACCTTGGAGGAATCCGCGATCACGTAGGAGATGCTGGCGCGGCTGGCCAGCAGGGCGTTAACCGTCGCCTCGGCCTCGCCGGTGTTGGTGGGTCCCACTTCGGCGTCGACGCCGTTGACCCCGATGAAGGCGATGTCCAGCACCACCTTCTGCATGATGATGTCCGTGTAGGGACCCACCAGCTCATAGGACCGGGTGTTGAGGATGCCGCCGGTCACCATCACCTTGATGTTGGGGCGGACGGCAAGCTGCGAGGCGATGTTGATGGCGTTGGTGACCACCGTGAGGGTGGGCTGGTTCGACGGCGAGTTGAGGTCCTCGCGGGTGGCCAGGATCTGCGCCAGGGCGGTGCTGGTGGTGCCGCCGCACAGCCCGATCACCATGCCCGGGGCGATCAGCGCCGAGGCGGCCAGAGCGATCTCCTGCTTGGCCACGGCATGGTCGTCGCGGTTGTACCTGCCGGGAAGGTCGTAGGCCAGGGCACCTGTGGTGGCACCGCCGCGGGTCCGCGTCAGCAGCCGCCGCTTGGCCAGGCTGTCCAGGTCACGCCGGGCGGTTGCCGGCGATACGCCGAGCCGCGTGACGATCTCCTCGACTTCCACCTGGCCGGCCTCGGCAAGGAGATCCAGGATGGCCGTCAGTCGATCGGTGCGGGTCATGCAGGGCCTTTCACGATCCTAAAACGCCACAAAAAATGACGCTTTATGATTGTATCAGACCTATTATGATCATTTTGCGTCACTGCCCCCGGCTGATGGCCCCGCCTGACACTACCGTGCGCGCACGCCCGCACGCCAAACGGCGTGCGTGAGCGGCATGCCGGGCCGGTAGGCCAGGTGGGTGGCGGACGGGGCGTTAAGGACGTGCAGGTCTGCCCGGTGTCCGACGGCGATGGAGCCCACCGCCCGTTCGCCGTCGACGTCGTTCCCGGACTCGCGCTGCAGCGCCAGGGCGCCGCCGTACGTCGCCGCCCGGACGGCCTCGTGGACGCTCAGGCGCATTTGCAGGACGGCGGTGGTGACGCAGTAAGCCATAGAGCTCGTGTAGGACGTGCCGGGGTTGCAGTTGGACGCGAGGGCCACGGGCACGCCGGCGTCCAGCAGCTGCCGGCCGGGCGCCAGCGGCTGGCGGGTGGAGAGGTCGCAGGCCGGGAGGCAGGTGGCCACGGTCCCCCGCGTGCCCGTTCCGGATGCGGCGTCCCAGCCGGACCAGCCGGCGGCGAGGCTGTCAATGTCCTGCCCGGAAAGATAGTTGACGTGGTCCACGCTCGCCGCGCCGAACTCCACAGCGAGGCTGACGCCGGCGCCGTGGCCCAGCTGGTTGCCGTGCACCCGCAGCCCCAGCCCGGCGTGGCGGCAGGCCTGCAGCACGGCACGGGACTGCTCCTCGGAAAAGGCTCCCTTTTCGCAGAACACGTCGGCCCAGCGGGCGTACGGAAGCACAGCGTCCAGCATCGGGCCGCAGGCGAGCTTGGTGTACTCATCCGCATCAATGCCGGCGGGCACCAGGTGCGCGCCGAGGTAGGTGACCTCATCCGCGACGGTGGAGGCGATGCGTGCGCTCCTGGCCTCCTGCTCAACGTCCAGGCCGTAGCCCGTTTTCGTCTCCAGGTACGTCGTGCCCTGCGATACAGCCTCGGCAATGCGGCCCTGGGCCAGCCGCGTGAGGTCGTAGTCGCTGGTGTTCCTGGTGGCTTCGGTGGTGACGGCGATGCCGCCGGCGCTGTACTCCTCCCCCGCCATGCGCGCCTCGAATTCGGCGGTCCGGTCCCCGGCGAAGATCAGGTGCGTGTGGGAGTCCACCCAGCCGGGCAGCACGGCCCGGCCGCCCGCGTCCATGGCGTCGTCGGCGGCCGGGGCATCCGATGCCTGGCCGATCCAGGAGATCCGTTCGCCCTCGATCACCAGTGCAGCGTCCTTGAGGACACGGTGCTCCGCGTCCTGGGTCATCAGTTCGGCAATGTTGGTGATCAGAGTGCTCATGGATCCATTCTTCAGCGCCGGATGGACCAGCGCGTCGCAGCCAGCGCATCCGCCGTCCGGGATACCGGACCGGTGCCGGAGCCTTGCCCGGAACCGCCATCAGGCCCCGCCAGGATCTGGGCCGCGGCCACTTCAGCGATGCCGGACGACGTCTGGAACCCGTAGCCGCCCTGGCCGGCGAGCCAGTAGAAGCCGCGGGCCTCGGCGTCGAAGCCTACGACCGGGACGCCGTCGGCCGCCTCGGTGCGCAGGCCGGTCCAGGCTGTCCGGACGGGTCCGATGCCCAGCGTCGTCAGCGTGTTCAGCCGGGAGATGAGCCGCTCCACGTCCCCGGGACGCGGACGTGCGTCCTCCGCCGGGCTGGCCACATGTTCCGACGGCGAGATCAGCACGTCGCCCCCTTCCCGGCGGAAGTAGAAGGAGTCGTCGGCGGCGGCCACCATGGGGCTGCCTTCCGGCAGCGGATGGTCGACGCCGACAATCGCCGCCGTGCGCCGGTACGGCTGCAGGCCGATTTTCTCGACGCCGCTCAGCACCGCCAGCTCGTCGGCCCAGGCGCCGGCGGCGTTGACCAGAACGCCGGCCGAGAAGCCTTCCTGGCCGGCGCCGATTTCCCAGCCTGATCCCAGCCGCTGGGCCGAGTGGACGCGGGCGCCGGTGATGATGTCCACGCCGGCAGCCTCGGCACGTGCCCGGTGCCTTTCCAGCAGCACCGGGGCGTCGCACCCGAAGGACCCGGTGTCCAGGCCGGCGGCTGAGAAGGACTCGGGCTTCAAAGCCGGGCACAGCCCAAGCGCTTGATCATGGCTGATCAGGCGCATCTCGCCGCTGGCCTCGGCCCGCACCGTTTCGTCGTCCCCGATGAGCAGAAAGCTGCGCGGTGACAGCACGGGCCGGGGCCGGCCGGCGTCGTCCGCTGCAATCAGCTCAAGGGTGCGGACGGTAAGTTCCTGCACCACCGGCGGGCCGTAGCTGGGTATCAGCTGCCGGGCCGAGCGGGAGGACGTGTGGTACGCCAGCTGCTGCTCCGCCTCCACGAGGGCAACGGTGCATTTGCCGGCCAGCGCGGATGCCAGGGACAGCCCGGCGATCCCGCCGCCCACAATGACTACGTCATAGGTTGATGCCATGGGCTCCATCTTTACAGATGCCCGGAACCTGCGCAGTCACCAGGCGTGCTCAATCACCGGACCTAAGCAGTTACCGCGCCTGCGCAGCCACCGCGTCCCGGCTCTTGACGAACGCCTGGACGCAGGTTTCGACGTCGTCGGCGCTGTGCGCTGCGGACAGCTGGACCCGGATGCGGGCGGCACCGCGCGGCACCACGGGGAAACTGAAGGCGGTGACGTACACCCCGTGCTGCAGCATCTGGTCGGCAACCTTCGCCGCCAGCACCGCGTCGCCGAACATGACAGGCACAATGGCGTGCTCGCCGTCGAGCAGTTCGAAGCCTTCCTCCGTCATCCGGCGGCGGAACAGTTCCGCGTTCCGGAACAGGCTGGCCCGCAGCTCCCCGGAGGTCTGCACAAGCTCCAGTGCCTTGATGGTGGCTGCAACAATGGCCGGCGCAAGGGAGTTGGAGAAGAGGTAGGGGCGGGCCTTCTGCCGGAGCATGGCAACGACTTCGCCGCGGCCGGACACGTAGCCGCCTGAGGCGCCGCCCAGGGCCTTCCCGAAGGTGCCGGTGAAGATGTCCACGCGGTGGGCTACGCCGGCGTGCTCGGGGGTCCCGGCTCCCGTGGCACCCATGAACCCGACCGCGTGGGAGTCGTCCACCATCACCAGGGCGTCGTGCTTCTCTGCGAGGTCGCAGATGGCCTCCAGCGGTGCAAGGTAGCCGTCCATGGAGAAGACGCCGTCCGTGACGATGATCTTCCGCCGGGCACCCTTCGCCTCCACCAGCTTGGCCTCCAGGTCGGCCATGTCCTGGTTGGCGTAGCGGAACCGCTGCGCCTTGCAGAGCCGGATGCCGTCGATGATCGAGGCGTGGTTCAGGGCGTCGGAAATGATGGCGTCCTCTGGGCCGAAGAGCGATTCGAACACTCCGCCGTTGGCGTCGAAGCAACTGGAGAACAGGATGGTGTCCTCCGTGCCGAGGAACTTTGAGACCCGCGCTTCGAGTTCGAGGTGGAGGTCCTGGGTGCCGCAGATGAACCGGACACTGGCCATCCCGAAGCCGCGCTCGTCCATGGCCGCCTTGGCCGCCGCGATGATTTCTGGGTGGTCGGCCAGGCCCAGATAGTTGTTGGCGCAGAAGTTCAGGACGGGCGAGCCGGACTCACCGATCTGCCCGGCCGTGATGTGGCTGGCCTGGGCGGAGTCAATGTGGCGTTCGGTCTTGTAGAGGCCTGCGGCGCGGATGTCGTCCAGCTCGGCGGCGAGCTGGTCTTTGATGGCTGAGTACATGGCGGGTTCTCCTCGGCTGGGAAACTGTCAGAAACTGTGGACGGACCAGGTCCGGATTTTGGGGCCGGATCTTCGGGTGGGGTGCGGGTCAGACTTCCGACCAGTCGAGCACCACTTTGCCGCCGACGCCAGCCTTCGCGATCTCGAAGCCCTTTTCCCATTGGGTGGCCGGCAGCACGTCGGTGACCACGGCGGAGATGCTGGCGTGCACCGACGGGTTGGAGGACAGCATGGCGCTCATGGCGTACCAGGTCTCGAACATCTCGCGGCCGTAGATGCCCTTCAGCGTCAGCATGTGCGTGACCACCTTCCCCCAGTCGATGTCGATGGACTGGCTGGGAAGGCCCAGCATGGCGATGCGTCCCCCGTGGTTCATGTTGTCGATCATCTCCGGCAGCGCCGTGGGATGTCCGGACATTTCCAGTCCGATGTCGAAGCCCTCTCGCATGCCCAGCTCCCGTTGCGCCTCCCGGACCCGCGTCTTGGAGACGTCGATGGCAAGGTCCACGCCGAGCTGCCGGGCGAGCTCGAGCCGCGGTGCGGACACGTCCGTGATGGCGATCTTGCGGGCACCGGCATGGCGGGCCACGGCGATGGCCATGAGGCCGATCGGTCCGGCGCCGGTGATCAGCACGTCCTCGCCCACCAGCGGGAAACTCAGGGCGGTGTGCACGGCGTTGCCGAAGGGGTCGAAGATGGCGCCGAGCTCGGGCGTGACGGACGGGTCCTGGTGAACCCAGACGTTCGTCTCCGGGATGACCACGTATTCGGCGAATGCCCCGTCCCGCTGCACGCCCACGCTGACCGTGTGGATGCACATCTGGCGGCGGCCGGCGCGGCAGTTGCGGCAGATCCCGCAGACGATGTGGCCTTCGCCGGATACGCGGTCGCCCACTTTGACGTAGCGCACGTCCTCGCCGGTGGCCACCACCTCGCCGTAGAACTCGTGGCCGGCGATCAGCGGGGCCTCGATGATGCCCTGCGCCCAGGCGTCCCAGGACTGGATGTGCAGGTCGGTTCCGCAGATGCCGGTGGTCAGCACGCGGATCTTGACCTCGCCGGGTCCGGCCTCCGGTTCCGGGCGGTCGGTCAGTTCAAACCCGGCGTGTGCGCCGGACTTGTAAAGGGCCTTCATTGGCTTCCTAACGTTCGGCATGCGGTGGCATGCGGGGAAATCTCCCTTCATTAGAGCCACTCGAGACCAATTAGCACAAGGGGAATTTTCTCAATCGACGATTAAGGAATTGCTAAGGAATAGGATGAACGCCATGGAGATCCACCAGCTCGAAATGCTGCGCGAGCTTGGCGCGCTGGGAAGCGTCAAGGCAGTGGCCGATACCCTGCTCGTCACGCCGTCGGCCGTGTCCCAGCAGCTCGCCCAGCTGCAGAAAAGCGTCGAGGTGCCGCTGACGCGCAAGGAGGGCAGGAACCTGGTCCTTACGGAGGCAGGCCAGGTGCTCGCCGACGCGGGTGCCGCCGTCGTCAGCGCCATGGCCGATGCGCGGATGGCGATCGGCGCGTACCACAGCTCCACCGTGGCGCCGGTGACCGTGAGCGGTTTCCACAGCGCGGGGCAGGCGCTGTTTGCGCCGCTGGCCCGGCTGCTGGACGGGCCGGACAAGCCGAAGGTGCTGCTCTCCGACGAGGACGTGGCGCAGCAGGATTTCCCGGCGCTGACGGCACGGTACGACCTGGTGCTGGCGCACCGGATGGACCACAGCCCCAAGTGGCCGGAGGAAAGGGTGGCGGTGATTCCGCTGGCGCATGAGCCGCTGGATGTGGCGCTGCCGGCTGGCCACCGGCTGGCGGGGCAGGCGGCGCTGACGGCGTCCGACGTCGTCGGCGAACCCTGGGTGACCAGCCGCGCCGGCTACTCCCCCGCGGACGTGCTGTCCGCCGTCGCCGCGGTGTCCAGCCGGGAGCTGAACATCGTGCACCGGATCAATGACTACTCGACGGTGGCTGCGCTGGTGGCGTCCGGAAGCGTGATCGGCCTGCTGCCGCGGCACACAGCGCGGCCGGTGCTGAACCCGGACATCGTGCTGCGGCCGCTGCACGGGATCAGCACCCGGCGGCGGATCGATATCCTGGCCCGCCCGGAAAACCTCAAGCGCGCGTCGGTCCGGGTGGTGTGCGAGGCGCTGCAGGACATCATGGCCCGGCTCAGCCACGGTTAAACCCAACTGGGTCGCAGTTAATGTCGTTATGAGCCCTCAAAACGACATTAACTGCGACCCAGTTTCGAATCGGGTCAGAGGCGGCTAGACGGTGACGCCGAGCTTCTCCAGGATCAGCTCGCGCACGCGGTTGGCGTCGGCCTGGCCGCGGGTGGCCTTCATGACGCCGCCGACGATGGCACCAATCGCCTGCACCTTGCCGCCGCGGATCTTGTCCGCGACGTCGGGCTGCGCGGCCAGGGCTGCGTCGATTGCTTCCAGGAGCGGGCCGTCGTCGGAGACCACGGCGAGGCCGCGCTTCTCGACGACCTCGGCCGGGGTGCCTTCGCCGGCGAGCACGCCGTCCAGCACCTGGGAGGCCATCTTGTTGTTGATCTTGCCCGCGTCCACCATGCGGCTCAGCTCCACGATCGTGGCAGGCTCGATGCCCAGCTGGCCGGGGTCGACGTCGGCGTTCTTGGCGCGGCCCACGATCTCGCCCATCCACCATTTGCGGGCCACGGATGCCGTGGCGCCGGCGGCGATGGTTTCCTCGATCTCGTCCAGCACGCCGGCGTTGACGACGTCGCGGAACTCCAGGTCCGAGTAGCCCCAGTCCTGCTTGAGCCGCTTGCGGCGCTCGGCCGGCGGCTCGGGCAGGGTGGCGCGGAGCTCCTCCACCCATTCCCGGGAGGGAACCACGGGAACCAGGTCCGGCTCCGGGAAGTAGCGGTAATCGTCGGCGTCGGACTTTGCCCGGCCCGACGTCGTCGTGCGCGTGTCCTCGTGCCAGTGGCGGGTTTCCTGGATCACCGGCTCGCCGGAGTCCAGGACGGCGGCGTGCCGCTGGATCTCGTAGCGGACGGCGTGCTCGACGGCGCGCAGCGAGTTCACGTTCTTCGTCTCGGAGCGGATGCCGAAGCGTTCACGGCCGTGCGGGCGCAGCGAGACGTTGGCGTCGCAGCGCACGTTTCCGCGCTCCATCTTGGCGTCCGAGACGCCGAGGTTCTTGACGATTTCCCGCACGGCGGCGACGTAGGCCTTGGCGAGTTCGGGGGCGCGGGACCCGGCACCCTCGATCGGCTTGGTGACGATCTCCACGAGTGGAACGCCGGCGCGGTTGTAGTCCACCAGCGAGTATTCCGCGCCCTGGATGCGTCCGGCCGAGCCGCCCAGGTGGGTCAGCTTCCCGGCGTCCTCCTCCATGTGCGCACGCTCAATCTCGACCCGGAAGACGGTGCCGTCCTCGAGTTCGATGTCCAGGTAGCCGTCATACGCGATCGGCTCGTCGTACTGGGACGTCTGGAAGTTCTTCGGGGTGTCCGGGTAGAAGTAGTTCTTCCGGGCGAAGCGGCAGGATTCGGCGATCTTGCAGTTCAGCGCCAGGCCGATCTTGATGGAGGACTCCACCGCGGTCTTGTTCACCACCGGCAGGACGCCGGGCATGCCCAGGTCCACCTCGTTGACGTTGGTGTTGGGCTCATCGCCGAACACGTTGGGCGCGGAGGAGAACATCTTGGTCTTGGTGTTGAGCTCGACGTGGACCTCGAACCCCAGGACGGGGTCGTATTTCTCCATGGCCTCTTCGAAGCTCAGGGTTGCGTCAGACATCAGTGTGAACCTCCGTGGCTCGAGGCAGCGGCAGTTGAAGCAGCGAGTTCGGGTGCCTTGTCCAGCAGCGGACCGCCCCACTTCGCTTCCAGCAGGGATTCCAGGACAGCGCCCACCCGGTAGAGGCGGGCGTCCTCGCGTGCCGGTGCCAGCAGCTGGATGCCGACAGGCAGTCCATCCTCGTCGGCCAGGCCGCCGGGCAGGGACAGGCCGGGGACGCCGGCCATGTTGGCGGGGATGGTGGCGACGTCGTTGAGGTACATCGCCAGCGGGTCATCCAGCTTCTCACCCAGCTTGAACGCTGTGGTGGGCGCGGTGGGGGAAATCAGGACGTCAGCCTTGGCGAAGGCGGCCTCGAAGTCGCGCTGGATGAGCGTGCGCACCTTCTGGGCGGAGCCGTAGTAGGCGTCGTAGTACCCGGCGGACAGCGCGTACGTGCCCAGGATGATGCGGCGCTTGACCTCGTCGCCGAAGCCGGCGGCGCGGGTGGCGCCCATGACGCGCTCGATGGTCAAGGGCGGATCCTCGGGGAGCACGCGCAGGCCGTACCGGACGCCGTCGAACTTGGCCAGGTTGGAGGAGGCCTCGGACGGCATGATCAGGTAGTAGGCGCCCAGGGCGTACTGGAAGTTGGGGCAGGACACCTCAACGATCTCCGCGCCGGCCTCCTTGAGCAGCTCCAGCGATTCATTGAAGCGGTTCTCGACGCCGGCCTGGTAGCCCTCGCCGTGGAGTTCCTTGATGATGCCGATCTTCATGCCGTCCACGTTGCCGAGGCGCGCCGCGGCCACGAGGTCGCCCAGCGGGTCCGGCAGGGAGGTGGAGTCGTGCGGGTCATGGCCGCCGATGACCTGCTGCAGCAGCGCCGAGTCCAGGACGGTGCGCGAAACCGGGCCGATCTGGTCCAGCGAGGACGCCATGGCGATGGCACCGTAGCGGGACACGCCGCCGTAGGTGGGCTTGACGCCCACGGTGCCGGTGACGGCGCCGGGCTGGCGGATGGATCCGCCGGTGTCCGTGCCGAGCGCCAGCGGCGCTTCGAAGGCTGCGACGGCAGCAGCGGACCCGCCGCCGGAACCGCCGGGGATGCGGTCCAGGTCCCACGGGTTGCGGGTGGGGCCGAAGGCCGAGTGCTCGGTGGAGGAGCCCATGGCGAACTCGTCCAGGTTGGTCTTGCCTAGGATCGGCATCTTGGCGGCGCGCAGCTTCTTGACGACCGTGGCGTCGTACGGGCTGTGCCAGCCTTCGAGGATCTTGGAGCCGGCCGTGGTGGGCTGGCCGATGGTGACGATGAGGTCCTTGACGGCGATCGGGACGCCGGCGAGCTCGTGCAGCTCCTCGGCAGCCTGCCCTCCGGCGGCGCGGATGGCGTCCACCTCGGCGGCGACGGCGAGTGCTTCCTCGGTGTTGACGTGCAGGAACGCGTTGACGCCGCGTTCTCCCCCGTCGACGGCGGCGATGCGGTCCAGGTGCGCCTGGGTGACCTCGACGGCGGTGACCTCACCGGCGGCGAGCTTCGCGGCCAGCTGGGCCGCGGAAAGACGGATGAGTTCCGTGCTGTTGGTTTCAGTCATGTTCTAGTCCTCATCCAGGATTGCCGGGACCTTGAAGCGGTCTGCGTCCGAGTCCGGAGCGCCGGAGAGTGCCTGCTCCGCGGTGAAGGTGTGGCCCACCTCGTCCTCGCGGAACACGTTGCTCAGCGGAATCGGGTGCGAGGTAGCCGGAACGTCGTCACCTGCGGCCTCGCTCACGGACTTAACCGCCTCTACGATGACGGCAAGTTCGCCGGCCATCCTGTCCAGCTCTTCAGCACTCATCTCAATGTGCGCGAGCCGCGCTAGGTGCGCGACGTCGTCACGGTTGATCGCAGCCATGGATCTCCCTGCAAGTTCGGAATGGGTTTCCGAACTAGTCTACTGTCACGTTGCCCTGCGACTTTCCTGCTACTCACCTTCCGGCCAAGCGGACTTTCGGCCGGGCAAGACGAAGCAGAGTGCGGAAATGTTCCACACTCTGCTTCCGTCATTGGTTGGTCCGGGCTAGTGGATGCCGATTGCTCCTGTGAGCATTCCCACTCCGAGCATGACGAGGGCCACTACCGCGCTCCGCCAGAGGACCTTTTTGTGGTGGTCGCCCAGGTCTACCTTGGCCAGGGAGACCAGGAGGAGGATGGCGGGAACCAGCGGGCTCTGCATGTGGAACGGCTGGCCGGTGATGGAGGCACGGGCCATCTCGGCGGCGCTGATGCCGTAGTGGGCCGCCGTCTCGCTCAGGACGGGCAGCACTCCGAAGTAGAAGGCGTCGTTGCTCATGAAGAACGTCATGGGGATGCTGAGGACGCCGGTGATGACTGCCATGAGCGGGCCCATGCTTGACGGGATGATCTGCACCAGCCAGGCGGACATGGCCTCAACCATGCCGGTGCCCTTCAGGACGCCGGTGAGGACTGCGGCGGCCATAACCATGCTGACCACCGCGACGATCGACGGCGCGTGGGCCACGACCTGTGCGGCCTGGTCCTTGACGTGCGGGAAATTCACCAGCAGGGCGATGGCGGAACCGACCATGAAGACGTACGGCAGGGGCACGAGGTCGGCGACGAGCATGCCCATGACGGCGACGGTGAGGGCCAGGTTGAACCACTGCAGCTTGGGGCGCAGGGTCTTGCGGTTGGGGTCCAGGGCGGTGTCGGCCATGGCGGTGTCGCTGCTGTCGACCAGGATCTCGGTCCGCTCCAGGACGGCGACGGATGAACCTTCAGGGGAACCGCCGATGGCGGGGCCTCCCGTTGCGGGGACAGGTGCAGACCCACGACCAGAACGGCCCGAACCGCCGCTGCCGGTGCGGCCGCCCCCGGCGGGAGTACCGCCGTCGAACCCTTCAGCAGTGTCCGGCGTTCCCCAGATCTCCGGCTGCGTGGCGCGGAGGCGGTTGCGTTCCTGCAGGCCCAGGATCCAGGCAAAGACAAGGACGACGGCGAGACCGGCGACCAGCGACGGAATCATGGGGACGAAGACTTCGTTGACGTCGATCTTCAGGGCGCTGGCGGCGCGGGCGGTGGGGCCGCCCCAGGGAACGATGTTCATGGTGCCGTTGGCCAGGCCGGCCACGCAGGTGAGGACCACCGGGCTCATCTTCAGGCGGAGGTAGATCGGCAGCATGGCAGCGGTGGTGAGGATGAAGGTGGTGGAACCGTCGCCGTCGAGCGATACGGCAGCGGCCAGCAGCGCGGTGCCCAGGACCACCTTGGCGGGGTCATTGCCGAGCTTGCGCAGAATGAACCGGACCAGCGGGTCGAACAGCCCGACGTCGATCATCAGGCCGAAGTAGATGATGGCGAACATCAGCAGCGCCGCGGTGGAGGTCATGGACTTCATTGAGTCCATGACCATGTCGCCGATGCCGAGGCCGGCGCCTGCAAAAAGACCGAAAACGGTGGGGACGATGATCAGCGCCAGCACTGGCGTCAACTTCTTCGTCATGATCAGCACCATGAAAACCGCGATCATGGCGAATCCAAGTAATACCAGCACAGCCGGCTCCTTTTAGTGAACGGCACCACCCCGGTGTGATGCGTACTACAGAGATTAGAGTGGCCCCGATCACGGCAGTGCCTTTGGCTCAATTGATTGGCATACTGCTTATTGGGAGCATTTTGCGCATTTTGCTCAAACGCCCTGCTGCCGGCATGGAACGGCAGCCTGCAGCCCGTTCGACCCACAGAGGAGTGCCATGATGAGCCCCGCCGGCAGGCTTCCGCTCAGGTTCTCCACCCAGACATTGCTCCTGCAGCTGGGCGTGGTTCTGCTCGTTGTGCTCCTCAGCGGCGCGGTACATGCGTGGCTGACCTTTGAACGGCTGGGCCGCGAGGCGGAAAACCAGGCGCTGACCCTCGCCCGGACCGTGGCCTCTGACCCTTCGGTGCGCACCAATGTGCAAGCCATCAGCCGGCAGGCGGGCACTCCCCCGCCCGCTGAGTTGAAGGCCGGGCCGCTCATGGCGGTGGCCGAGGGCGCCCGCACCCGCACCGGTGCCCTGTTCGTTGTGATCACCGACGAGACAGGGCTGCGGCTGGCCCATCCCGACGCTGACCGGCTGGGTGAGCGGGTCAGCACTGACCCGTCCGAGGCGCTTGCTGGCCGCGAAGTGACGACACGCAACACCGGCACGCTGGGTCCGTCGGCCGGGGCGAAGGTCCCGGTGTTTGCGCCGGGCGCCACCTCCGGTTCGGGTACCGGCTCCGGCTCCCGGACCGTGGTGGGTGAAGTGAGCGTTGGCTACTCAACCGAGTCCATCGGGCAGAGCCTGGCCCGGGACATCGTGCCGATCGTGCTCACCGCGGCCGGCTCGCTGGCCGCCGGGGTCCTGGCGTCGTTCCTGCTGCGGCGCCGGCTGCAGCGGCTCACGCTCGGCCTCGAACCCGAGGAGATCGGCGCCTTGGTTCACGATCAGGTGGCCGTCCTGGAGGGGGTGGACGAGGGCGTGGTGGGCATCTCCGCCGACGGCCGGATCAGCGTGTTCAACGCCGGCGCACAGCGCCTCCTTGGCCAGCCCGACCTCGCCGGCCGGCTGTGGCAGGACGCACCGGTGCCGGCCCGGCTCAAGGCCCTGACCCTGCCCGATGCCCGGGAGGGCGAGGCGGTGGAACTGGTGGCCGGCGAACAGGTTCTCGTGGCCAGCGCCCGTAAGGCGCTGCATCGCCGCGAAGACTTGGGCTGGGTGGTCATGCTGCGTGACCGCACGGAGCTTCAGCACCTCACCCGGCAGCTCGACGCGGTCGGAACCATGTCCACCGCCCTGCGTGCCCAGCGGCACGAGTTCGCCAACCAGCTGCATACGATCGCCGGGTTCATGAGCATCGGCCAGCACCAGCAGGCGCGCGCCTACCTTGAGCGGCTCGCCGCCACCGGCCCGCTGAAGTTTCCTGTGGACCAGGCCGAACTGCTGCAGGACCCGTATCTGCAGGCGTTCATCGGAGCCAAGGGCGTGGAGGCGGACGAGCGCGGGGTATCGTTGCGGATCGGGCCCGAAACCCTGGTGCGCGGCCAGGTGACGGAGCCGCAGGACGTTACCACGGTGCTGGGAAACCTGATCGACAATGCGGTCAATGCGGCGGTGGCCGGTACGGCCGCCGAGCGCTGGGTTGAACTTGAGCTGCTGGATAGCGAGGGCGACGGCGGCGGCACCACCCTGCACGTCGTCGTCGCCGATTCCGGCGACGGACTGCCGGACGGCGGCGATCCGGAGGCCGTGTTCGCGGAGGGGTTCACGACGGCGGCCGGCAATGGTGTGCGGGGGGCGGTCCGGGCCGGTGGCGGCCAGGGGCTGGGCCTGGCTCTCGCACGGCAATTGGCGCGGCGGCGCGGCGGCGACGTCACGGTGCTGGAGCCGGGCAACGTCGGTGGCCCGGGCGCCGTGTTTATGGCTACTTTGCCCGGCACCACCACCGCGGCCGCCACGGCACGGAAAGAGTGATGGGCGCGCAACGACTGATGAATGCCGGACAAGCCTGATGGAGACCGGACGGAAGGACGAGGATGTCTGAGGATTTCAGGGTGCTGATCGTGGATGACGACTTCCACGTCGCCAAGCTCCACGCCGCCTATGTGGACTCAGTGGCGGGGTTCCTGGCATTGCCGCCGGCGGGTTCGGCGTCCCTGGCACTGCAGTCCATCCACAGCCTGCGCCCGGACCTGGTGCTGCTGGACGTGTACCTGCCGGACGCCTCGGGCCTGGACCTCCTGCACCAGCTGGACGTCGACACCATGATTCTCAGTGCGGCATCCGATGCGGCGTCGCTGCGGACAGCGTTCCGGCGCGGTGCCCTCGGGTACCTGCTCAAGCCATTCACGGCGGAGTCGCTGTCCCAGCAGCTACGCTCCTACGCACGGTACCGGCGGATCCTTGGCCAGCCCGGCGCCCTGGACCAGGAAACCGTGGAGCGGGCGAAGCGGGCGCTGATTCCTGGTGACGTCTCGCCATCGGCCAAGCCTCGTTCGGCGACGGAGGCGGCGGTGCTGGAGTCGCTGATCCCCGGTGAACAGTACTCAGCGGCCGATGTTGCGGGCCGGGTTGGCGTATCCCGTGCCACCGCCCAGCGGTACCTGTCCTCGCTGGCGGACGACGGCGCCGTCGAGATCCAGCTCCGTTACGGCACCACCGGCCGGCCCGAACACCGCTACGGCCTCCCTGCTTCTTAGCCCCCGTCTGACGCGCGAACGCACACTTAAGCCCCGTCGCCCACCGCGAACGTACAGCTGAGGCCCCCTAACCATCGGATTAGGGGGCCTCAACTGTACGTTCGCGCTCTGCTAGTTGGCGCTCTTCTGTGCGACCAGCTCGATCTCCACGAGCATTTCCGGATCCAGGAACGGCAGCACGTGGACCAGCGACAGCGTGGGGCGGATCTCGCCGAAGACCTCGCCGTGTGCACGGCCGGCGTCCTCCCATTTGCTGATGTCCGTCAGGTACAGCTTGGACTGCACGACGTCTGCGAGCGCGAAGCCGGCGTCGGCCAGGACAATCTCGAGCTTCTTCAGGATGAACCGGGTCTGCTCGTAGAAGTCGTTGCCGACGATGCCGTTCTCGCCGCTGGCAGACGTGGCCGAGATGTAGAGGGTGTTGTCCACCTGAACCGCGCGGGAGTAGCCGAGCTTCTGTTCCCAAATCGAGCCGGTGCCGAACGTCTTGCGCATGCTGCTGCGCCTTTCACTAGGGGGTTTTAAGTCGGCTCCACTCTAGGCGGGCCGGACCTCCAGCCTGAAAACCAGCAGCTTTATGTCGGTGCCGGGCACATACCAGTCGCGCTCGGGCACGCGCCGGAAGCCTGTCTTTCGGTACAGCCCGTGGGCGCTCTCCCAGTCTCCGCCGGTGGTCAGTGCCACGGCACGGATCCCATCCAGCGATCTGGCGTGCGCAATGATCGCTTCGACCATGGCGAGACCGGCACCGCTGCGCTGCACGGCAGGGTCCACTACCAACATGCGGAACTCCAGCTCGTCGTCGAGCGCGATATCGGCGTACTTCTCACCGGCCAGCGCCAGCGTCACCGAGCCAACAATCGTGCCCGCGCGCTCCGCCACCCAGATGGTGGCCCGTTTCGCCCGGGTGGCCACGTCCTGGATCTGCTTCATGTACGGATGGTCCGGGGTCTCGAAGTAGCCGGCCGCCAGATAGGCGTCCCGGGTGATGCGGGCGATGGCCGCAAAGTCGGCGGGGACGGCGGGACGGACGGTGATCTGCGGCTGCACCCGTCAATGGTAGTGCCGGCCCGCGGATGCGCCGCGCGAAACAGCTGTTTCCGTGACTGAACTATCAGGTCCGTGCTGACACAAATACGGAGCGCTCGCTTTGAATTCGGTGTAGACCCGAAGGCCCGCCGGGACCATAATGCCTGCACCACATGTACAAACAGCATTTCGCAGTGCATTGGAATGAAGGGAAGACCCGTGAATGAGGAAGGGGCTCCGCGGCTTACCGTCGTGCAGCCCGGACAAGGCAGGGAAGCACAGCTCGGCGGCATCGGCGTCGTGTTCAAGCTCTTCGGCGAGGACACCAGCCAGCAGCTGTCCATCGTGGAGCATCCGTTCCCGGTGGGCGCGCTGGTGCCGCCGCACATCCACACCCGCGAAGACGAGTACTCGATCGTCATTGAGGGCGAAATAGGGTTCCGGTCCGGGGGCCGCGAGGCGGTCCTGGGCGCAGGCGGGTACATCACCAAGCCACGGAACGAACTTCACGCCATGTGGAATGCGGGCAAGGTGCCTGCCCGCATGATCGAGGTGATCAGCCCGGCCGGTTTTGAGCACTTCTTCTGGGGCCTCGCGGACCACGTCGAGGCCGGTCTGCCGGACCCCGAGGCGATCGAGAAACTCGCAGCCCACTTCGGCCTGCGCTTCGCAGAGGCGCCCTGGCTGCCGGACATTATTGCGCGCTACAACCTGACCCCGCCGCTGATGTGAACCGCCGGGCCGTGTGAACCGCCCGGGCCGCAATCGGGCCCGGGCAGCGGCGCATGTGACCTAGAGCGGGAACCTGCCGGACATCTCGAGCGTGCCCGCGCAGGTCCAGGCCGACAGCCGTTCCTCGGCCGAGGGCCCTCCCTCGAGCGGGCTGGTGAGCCGCGGGCGCCGCACCCAGCACCCGGCTTCCTCGGCCACCAGCGCACCCGCGGCGAAGTCGTGCTCGTTCAGGCCACGTTCGCCGAAGGCGTCGACCGTCCCGTCGGCAACCATGCACAGGTCCAGGGCAGCCGAGCCGAGCCGGCGGACATCGGCGAAGCCGTCCACAAAGCCTCCAAGGGCCGCGAACTGCTCCGCGCGCACCTCCGGGTCATAGCTGAAGCCGGTGGACAGGAGCTGGCCGGTGCGGCCGGGAACCGGACCGGTGAGCTGCACCCGCTTTCCGTCCTGCTCCAGCCAGGCGCCCTGGCCCCGGGAAGCGTAGTACACGCGCCCCAGCGCGGGGGCATGTACGACGCCGGCCAGCCACACGCCGTCGGAATCGGCAACAGCCACGGAGGTGGCGTAGTAGACGATATTGCGGATGAAGTTGGTGGTGCCGTCCAGCGGATCGATGGACCACCGCAGCCCTGTGGGGTTTTCGGGGCTCGTTGTCCCGTGTTCCTCGCCGGTGATCACGTCATCCGGGCGCGCACTGCGGATGGCGGTGCGGACGGCTTCCTCGGCGGCAACGTCGAAGGCGGTGACCCAGTCGCCGGATTCGCCCTTGTTGGCCACCGTCCCCGAGTCCAGGGCGCCGTTGCTGCGTTCGGCGAGCACTCCGGCCCCGGCCGCCGCGGCGGCCCTGGCCACGTTGAGGAGCCCGGTCACGTCCAGGCGGCTTGCAGTATCCAGTGTCACTCGGAGTCCTCCCCGTTGCCCGAAACGGCGGTTGCCTCGGGATCGTCAGTTTTCTCTTCAGGTTCCCCGGCGGCAGCCGCAACCCCGTCAGCGCCAGCCTCATCAGCCACGCCCAGGTCGTCGGTCACGGCAGGCCCGTTGACCAGCAGTTCCCGGAAACCGTCTTCGTCCAGGATGGGCACACCCAGCTGCTCGGCCTTGTCCCGCTTGGTGCCGGCGTTGTCACCGGCCACCAGGTAGCTGGTCTTCTTCGACACCGATCCTGCCGCCTTGCCGCCGCGGACCAGGATGGCTTCCTTGGCCTCGTCGCGGCTGAAGCCTTCCAGGGTTCCGGTGACCACCACGGTCAGGCCCTCGAGGGTGCGCGGTGTGGACTCGTCCCGCTCGTCCTTCATCCGGACCCCTGCGGCCGCCCAACGGTCGATGATCTCGACGTGCCAGTCCTCGGCAAACCATTCCTTGAGGGCCGCGGCAATGGTGGGGCCGACCCCGTCCACGCCCGCAAGCTCCTCCTCGGAAGCCTGCCGGATGGCGTCCATGGTGCCGAAGTGGTTGGCCAGGGCGCGCGACGCCCTGGGACCGACATGCCGGATGGACAGCGCCACCAGGACGCGCCACAGCGGCTGGGTCTTGGCTTTTTCGAGTTCGGTGAAGAGCTTTTCGGTGGTGGCTGTCGGCTTCGAGGGCGTCTTGGCCGTGCCCTTGCTGTAGAAGTAGGGCACCAGCTCGAACTCGCCGGTGGGAACGCCCTTGGACCGCTTCTCACGCCGGATCTTCACCGGTTCCAGGTCTTCCGGCTTCAGGTCGAACAGGGCCGCCTCGCTGACCAGCGGTGGAACCTCGGGTTCCGTCGGCTGGGTCAGCGCGATCGCGGCCTCCCAGCCGAGGGCCTCAATGTCGAGCGCTCCGCGGCTGGCCACATGGAACACGCGCTCACGCAGCTGCGAGGGGCAGGACTTGGCGTTGGGGCAGCGGATGTCCACGTCCCCTTCCTTCCCGGGTGCAAGCGGCGTGCCGCAGGACGGGCATTCCGTGGGCATCACAAAATCCCGCACGGGCGGGTCCTGCTGGTCCCGGAGCGCCAGCACCGGGCCGACGATCTCCGGAATGACGTCCCCGGCTTTCCGGAGCACCACGATGTCGCCGATCTTGACGCCCTTGGCCTTGACCACGTCCTGGTTGTGCAGGGTGGCCATGCCCACGGTGGAGCCCGCGACCTTAACCGGCTCCATGATCCCGAACGGCGTGACCCGGCCGGTGCGGCCGACGTTGACCGCGATGTCCAGCAGCTTCGTGTGCACTTCCTCGGGCGGGTACTTGTACGCGACGGCCCAGCGCGGAACGCGGGTGGTGTAGCCCAGGGCGCGCTGGGTGGCGAAGTCGTCGATCTTCACCACGATGCCGTCAATCTCGTGAAGCAGGCTGTGCCGCTTGTCCCCGTATTTCTCGATGAATGCCAGCACCTCGGCGGGGCTGCCGAGAACCTCGAAGTACGGGCTGACCGGCAGTCCCCACTCCGCCAGGAGCCGGTAGGTCTCCGACTGGCTGGCTGCCTGCAGGCCCTCTCGGGCGCCGATTCCGTGGACGAACATCTGCAGCGGGCGCTTGGCGGTTTCTGCCGGGTCCTTCTGCCGGAGCGAGCCGGCCGCGGCATTGCGCGGGTTGGCCAGCGGCGCCTTGCCCGCCTCAATCAGCGCCTCGTTGAATTCGGCGAACGCCTTGGACGGGATGAACACCTCACCGCGGATTTCCATCTCGGCGGGAAAACCGCTGCCGCTGAGCTGCTGCGGGATTTCCTTGATGGTGAGCACATTGTGCGTGATGTCCTCGCCGGTGGTGCCGTCACCGCGGGTTGCGGCCCGGACCAGCCTGCCGTCCCGGTAGAGCAGGTTCACGGCGAGGCCGTCGATTTTCAGTTCGGTGAGCCAGGCGGCATCCGGATTGCCGGACTTGGCGACCCCTGCCTCGGCCTTGGCGATCCAGGCCTGCAGTTCGTCGATGGAGAACACGTCCTCCAGGCTGTACATCCGCTGGAGGTGTTCGACGGCGGCAAACGCCGCGGACACTTCGCCGCCAACCTCCTGCGTGGGCGAATCATTCGAGACGAGCTCCGGGTGCAGCGCCTCGAGTTCCTCCAGCCGGCGAAAGAGAGTGTCAAACTCGGCGTCGGAGACGAGGGGTTCGTCCTCCTGGTAGTACGCGAAGCGATACTTCCGGACGAGGTCCGCCAGGTTCTCGTACTCATCCCGAACCGACTCAGAGGGAATGGCTTCCGGCTCAAGCTGGTCAGTTCCGGTGGCTGCGCTGGTTACCGTAACTGCGTTATCTGTGGGGCCTGATGGTGTGCTCACAGACCTATCTTGCCTTACGGCACGGACATTTTGCCGAGGCGGCAGGCCTCCCCTGCCGGCAAGAGTCCTACCAGTGGCCGGGGCGGTTCCGGCTCCACAGGGCGAAGGCCAGTCCGCCCAGACCCACCAGGAGGACGCCGCCCATGATGGCGAACAGGCCGAAGATGCCGATGCCGGAGCCCTTGTCGGCGACTATGACGGCGGCAGCCTGGCTGGCCTGGACCGGGGTGGGGATCGGCTTGGTCCAGGTGGATTCGGCCGCGGGGGTGGAGTACGACGGGCCGGGGGTGGCGGAGGCAGAGGGGACCGGAACCGCGGCGGGTGTCGCCACCACCACGGCGGTCCCGGCATCGGGGGCCTGCGGGGCTAAAGGCGTCATCGCGGGAGCGGGGACGGCCGGCGCGGGTGCAGGGGCAACGCGCGGCGCCGCAGGCGCCACGGGCTGTACAGGAGCGGGGGCCGGCGCAGGTGCCTTCCGTGCCGGCGGCGGAGCCGGCGCCGGGGCGGGGGCCGGGGCCGCCGTCGTCGTCGTCGGAGCCGGGGAACCGGACGACGGCGGGGCAACCGGTACCGGTGATTCAGTGCACGGTTGCTCGGGCAGGCAGGCCGCCTGCGCCGCTCCGGCGGCGCCGGCCGCAACGCTGAAAGCCAGCATGGCCGCGGCGATACCGGGCAGCAGCGCGCCCCGCAGACGGGTGATTCGGATCATGGAAGTACCTTTGCAGCCGCGCAGGATACCCCGCGCCCAGTTTTGTCCCGGGTATCTTCCTACAGTCCGGCGCGGCGCGCCAAATCGGCTACTGCCGGTTTTCCGGCGGCATCGCGATCTGGAGCTTGCGCACCTTGCCCCTGCCCACGATGAAACCGCGTCCCGGAATGAAGTCCGTGCCGACCCGTCCGAGCGAGGTATTGAGGAGGCTGTCGCCGTCGATATCACCCGGATTAATCAGCAGTCCCCGCCTGCCCGACTTGAACGGCTGCGCCAGCGACCATGCCGATGACCAGGTGGATGTTTCGGATTCCCCCACCACCCACTGGTCCGCCTTGATGGCCGCCGCCACCAGCCTTTCGATGCCGGATTCGGCCAGGGTGTCCGTGAACTCCGTGAGTCCCTCGATGAAAAGGGCCACCTTGCCCGGGTTGGCCGAGGCGTGGTCCGTGAGCGCCTCCACGGCCTCTTCGACGTCGTCTGCGCCCACCAGCGAACGGTCCCAGACTGGCAGGGAGGCCACGGCGGACTTCCTGGCGGCAAGGTACACCAGTTCGGCGCCGGGGTTGGACCGGCGCAGCGCGTAGGCCATGGTCACCAGGGCCACGGTGCGGCCGGCGCCGGGCGGACCGGCGAGCAGCAGCGGGCCCCTGGCCATGAGCGTTGCAGGCTGCAGTGTTTCGTCGTCCACACCGATGACGGGAAGGTCCGGGAGCCCGGCGGGCAGGATGTCCAGGTCGATCTGCTCGGGCAGCCGCTCGATCCGGGGAGCCCGTTCCACGCCCTGACGAAGCATGGCCTCGCTGAGTTTGTGCACTTCGCGCGCCTGCAGGGCCAGGTTGGAGTTCCCGCCCAGGACGGCCAGCTGCACCTCGTGGCCGCCCAGCAGTCCACGGCCGGGCGGCGAGGCCTGGCCCAGGACGTCCTTCGGCACGTCCATGGTGAGGTAGTCGTCCTCCGCGGACAGCCGCAGCACCAGCCGCCGCTGGATGGAGGCAAGCAACGACGCCGGGACGGAGTTGGGCCGGTCACCGGTGACAACGAGGTGGATGCCCAGGGGACGGCCGTCCGTGGCCAGCTGCAGGAAAAGGTCCCAGAGGCCGGAAAGCTTGCTGTACTCGTAACCCTCGCGGAAGGCCGACATGCCGTCGACCAGCACAAAGATGCGTTTTTCATCCGGCAGCCCGGCGAGCTCGCGGTACTCGCCGATGGTGGAGGCCCTGACCTCGGCGAAGCGCCGTGCCCGGTCCTCGGCGAGATCGCTGAGCCAGCGCAGGAGCCTGCCCACGCGCTCCACGTCGTCGCCGTCGATGATCCCGCCCACGTGCGGGAGCTCCTCGAGCATTTTGAGCCCGGCGGAGCCGCAGTCGATCCCGTAGACGTGGACGGGGCCGCCGCGGGGCGTGACGGCGGCCGCGATGGCAATCCCCCGCAGGGCCGCGGACTTGCCCGAGCCGCCCGTGCCGTAGATGGCCATGTTGCCGTCTTTGTCCGGTTCGTAGAAGACGGTGGGCTGGTCCTGCCGGGCGGGATCGTCCGCAACGCCGAGCAGGAGCCGCGCATCGGTGCGCGGGTTGGGCAGCAGCGAGAAATCGTAGGTCGTGGCAAGTTCGTTCAGCCACGGCTTCCGCGGCGGCTCGATGGCCAGCAGGTCCGCGGCGGCGATGACGTTGGCGGTCATCCTGGCGATGTCGTTGGGTCCTGCGGGTTCGTCCTGCACGGCGGTCTCCGGCGCCGGTGTTTCCCAGGCGGGACCGGATCCGAAGGCCATCTCCACGATGTCGATCTGCGGACGCTGGGGGCGTTCCGTGGTCCAGCCGCCGGCGTAGCCGGTCTGGAAACCCTGGATGCGGCCCGGACCGGTTTTCGCCGCCCCGCGGCCCGGGATGGAGGGGTCGAAGTACGCGGCGTCCGGAACGCCAAGGATATCCGTGGCGTCGTCCTCGTCAGCCATGCGCAGCGCCACCCGGAGGTTGGTGTTGGCGCGCAGGCTTTCCTTGATAACGCCGGCCGGCCGCTGGGTGGCGAGGATGAGGTGCAGGCCCAGGGACCGGCCGCGGGCGGCGACGTCCACCACGCCGTCCACGAACTCCGGCACTTCGGTGGCCAGGGCGGCGAATTCGTCCACCACGATCACCAAGTAGGGCGGGGCCTCCGGGTCGGCCTCCCGCTGAAGTGCGAGCAGGTCCTTGGCCTTCTTCCTGTTGAGCAGGTGTTCCCGGTAATGGAGCTCGGCCCGCAGGGACGTGAGGGCGCGGCGCACCAGGTGCGGCGAGAGGTCGGTGACCAGGCCCACGGTGTGCGGCAGGCGGACGCAGTCGGCAAATGCGGCGCCGCCCTTGTAGTCCACGAACAGGAAGCTGACGCGGTCCGGGCTGTAGGCGGTGGCCATGCCCATGACCCAGGACTGCAGGAACTCGGACTTGCCCGCGCCGGTGGTGCCGCCCACCAGCGCGTGCGGTCCCTCGTTCTTGAGGTCCAGGTGCAGCGGCTCCACCCCCTTGGATCCCACGAGGGCCCGGAGCGAGCCATTGTCCTTGCGGTTGGCGACGGCGGTGGAGCGGACGGAGTTGTTCTCCTGCCAGCGTTCGGCCACGGCCTGCGGGTTGTCGAGGAAGTCCTTGCCCACCAGCGCCGCATAGGACACGGCCCGCGGCAGGTTCGAGTCGTCCTCCACCGGCTTTCCGGCGTCGACAACCGGCGAGAGCATGCGGGCCAGCTGGCCTGCAAGTTCGGCGTCGAGGCTCTCGCAGCTCACCGGGTAAGTATGGCGTCCCAGCCGGACCTGGCCGGTGGTGGTGCCGTGCTCGCCGTCCACCGCCATGAAGTCACGGCAGGCGGCCGGAAGGGATTCGACACCGGCAGCCACCCACAGCACGTGGACGCCGGTATCCGGTCCGCGCTCCACGAGCCGGGTCAGCCGGCCGCGGTCCACCGGCGCGTCGTCCTCGACGATCACCAGCACCGAGGGCAGCACCGGCGGCGGAACGTCAGCGGTTTCTTCGAGGATGCCCGGCCGGTGCGCGGGGCCCTGCGCGGGGCCCTGCGAGCGAACAGCAGTTTCCCGCAGTTCCACGAGATCCTCGATCCGGGCCAGCAGGCTGGTGCCGCCTGCCGAGCCGGCAGCAAGGTGGTCGCCGCCGAGCGGGCTGTGGCTCGAACCGACATGCGGCAGCCACTGAAGCCAGTTCCAGCGTTCCCGGGACCGGGCCGAGGTGATGGCGGCCACGGCCACTTCCGCGGGGGAATGCAGGCCCACGAGCTGGAGCACCACTCCGCGTGCCACGTCATCGACGAGTCCGCGCGGCCCGGCGAGGCCGAACGAGCCGGCAGAGCGCAGCTGGGAAACGACCGGCACACCCTCGATCTGCCGGAACTGGTCCAGGCAGTCCTCGATCTCGCGCCGGTACTCCGTCTCGGTTTCGGCGGTGTTCGGCTCCTCGAACGGAATCCGGGACGGCACCGTGCCGAGCCCGAACCGGAGGGCCAGGAACCCGGAGTGCTCGGGCCGGTGGGTCCAGAGCAGCGGGCCGAGCTTGTAGATGGAGTCAACGGTGTCACTGACGGACGGCGCTTCCTGGAGCCGGACGGCCCGTTCCACGCGCTGCAGCTCGGTGGTGTCCTGCCGGAAGGCTGCCATGGCCTCCCGGAACTGCTTTAGCTGCTCCTTGCGTTCGCGCTTGTTTTGCAGTTTCTGGTCCACGTAGTGGCCCACGATGAACAGCGGCATCATCAGCATGAACAACATGGACAGCAGGCTCTGGGTCACCGCGAACAGCACCGCGCCCATCATCAGCGGAGCGATCAGCATGATGTAGGGGAAAGGGTGGTGGTCCTGCCGCTTGGGTCCGGCCGGGGGCACCCGCTTGCCGGGGGCGAACCGGGGCACCACCCGCGGGGAACGGTTGAAGTCAACCAGGGGCGACGTCGGGGCTGCCGCACCGCTGCGCGCCAACGGCACCACGGTCAGCCCGGTGTCACCGAGCGTGACGGTGTCGGAGGAATTCAGCGTGGCTCGGGTGACGGGCAGCCCGTCCATCTGGAGGCCGTTGGCGGAGTTCGTGTCGACGATCTCGATGCTCTCCCCCACCGTGATGCGTGCATGCCGCTTCGACGTCAGGGGGTCGGTGAGCCGGACGTCCACGTTCCGGTCCCGCCCGATGTAGCTGGTGCCGGATGGCAGCGAAAACTCCCGGCCGACGTCGGGCCCGGAGACTATGCGCAGCGTCGCCGCGGCCGGGCCGCGGTCCGCGGCGGGGCCGGCGTCGTTCGGGTTACCGAACTGGCTGCTGACCCGGGTGAGCGAAACGACGGACCCGGGCCGCAGCCCGGACTCGAGGAGGTTGTCGGCCCGGTCCAGGACGATGCCGCGCATGCCGCCGGCCACGAATGCCTCGTCGATCCGGAGGGAAAGGTTCGGCGGAGCGGGCTCGTGGCGCCGCGCGGGGTCAGCGGTCCAGAGCTCGGTGGCGATGTCCGCGACGGTGGCACGGCCGTCCACCGTAACGGCCAGGTCCTTGGCCTCGGCGGGGTCCCGGCGCAGGGTCAGTCGGATCCTCATGCTTCAACGTCCCCGCGCATCTTTTCCAGCAGGTTCAGATCCTCGGCCGTAACCAGGTGCGAGGTGACCGCGTGCTCCACGAGGCGGGCCCGGCGGTTGGTGGCCAGTTTGCCGCCGCCGCCCCGCAGTCCCGCCACTCCGGCACGGTCCAGCTTGTCGCACACGTTGTCCAGCTTCCGGTTGAACCGGGTGAGGGCCCAGCCCAGGGCCCGGGCCGCCTCCGCGGACGACGGTATGGCGCTGAATCCGGTGCCCTCCCGCCGGAGCATGGGTTCGGCGAGCGCCACGATGAGGGCCTTTTGGGAGTCCGTGAAAACCACCGGGCCGATGGTGGTGTCGCCGCCGCTGATTTCGCTGCTGGTCTCCTGCCGGAACGACGGCGTTTTCAGGTGGACGGCGAATTCGTAGGTGGTGGGTCCGGCCGTGAAGATGACGCTGGTGTGGCTGAAGACGAGCGGCAGCCGGGCGCCGGGCGAGAGCCAGGCCTGCATGCCGCCGGATCCGTCGGCCACCGTGGCGGAAAGCCGGCTGCCTACGTTGCTGAGCCACCAGATGCCGTCGTACCGGGCAATCTGCAGGAAGCGCCGGTGCAGGTACGGGTTGTCATCCACTTCGAGGTCGCCCTCGCGGCCGATGCTGAAGATGTCCTCATCGGTGGGCTCGTACCACTCGCCGCAGAAATCTATGGCCAGGTCTCCCATGTTTTCCTGTCTTGTCGTCGGGTCTGATGATGCTGGGCGGCTGTTAATGCTTCTGGCACCGCAGGGTGTTAAAGGCGTCCTAGAGACACGCGATGGAGTCCTCGCCGGCCGGTGACGCGGATCCGTCCCTGCGGACGATGATCACCTGGACACACGTGGGCTCCGCCGGATTCGCCGTGACGTCCACCCGGGTGGCCGACGTCGACAGGTAGCTTCCGCCGCCCTTGACCGTCTTGATCCGCCACTTGTAGGTGTCTCCGGGCTTCGGCTGCGGATTGGTCCAGCTGAAGCGGACCTTCCCTGCCGCGCCCGCGCTGCCGGCCAGCTTGTCGACGTCGGGCACGGACCCGTCATCGACGGCGTCGGCGGGCGGCTTGCTGACCGTTTCAGTGGGGCGGGCCTCCGGTTGCGGCGCGGCCGATGCCACCACAATGCCCACGATGACCGCCAGCACCAAGAGCGTTCCGCCGGAGATGGCGAGCCACAGGTTGCGCTTCCCGTGATCCGCCGCGTGGTCCGGCTGCTGGCCGGGTGCATCATCCTCCGCAGCCTTCGGCTGGTTGCCGCGCAGGACCGTGGCGTCGGCCCAGTCGTCCTCCGCGGGCGGACCGAACGGTGCAGGCTCACGTGCTGCCGGGGCGGCCGTCGGCGGGATGCCCGGTACCAGCCCGTTGGCCGGCTGAGGCGCGGGTACAGCGGGCATTGGCACAGGGGGCACGGGCCTCGCCGGCTGAGGAGCACCAGCCCCGTCCAACGGCTTGGTGCGGGCCGGAAAGGTGGGGGCGCTTCCGGTCCGGTCCGGGTCGATGGAGGCGACGTTGCGGACGCGCGTCTCCTCCACGCCCTCGTCCAGGTGCACGTCGTCCGGCTGGCGTTCCTCGAGCACCTCGAACGGCGTGACGGACAGGTTGAGCTCGGCCTGGATCCGCTGCAGTGCCAGGGCAAAGGCGTGGGCCGACGAGTAGCGTGAGGCGGGTTGCTTGGCCATCGCCGTCGCCAGGGCCAGTTCAAGGGATTCCGGCACGTCGGCACGGCCCAGCCGGGGCACTGGCATGTTGGTGATCCGCGAGATGAGCTCGCGCTGGGAGTTGTCGGCGCCCGGCAGCACGAACGGCGACCGTCCGGCGAGCAGTGTGTAGAGCGTGGCGCCGAGGGCCCACACGTCCACCAGCACGCCGTCGACATTTCCGTCCCTGAACTGCTCCGGCGGCGACCAGGGGATGGACATCCCGGCGTCCTCGTCGACGTCGCCGGCCAGCGTGCCCGAGATGCCGAAGTCGGTAAGCGCGGGGCGGTTGTAGTCGGTGACCAGGATGTTGGCGGGCTTGATGTCCCGGTGGGCGATGCCTGCCCGGTGCGCCGTTTCGACGGCGGAGGCCACCTGGATGCCGACGGCCAGGACCTCGTCCACGCTGAAACGCTGCCGGCGGTACCGGACATCCAGGCTGGGCCGCGAGCAGTACTCCATGGCGAGGTAGGAATGGCCGTCCTCGGTCACCTCGGCTTCAAAGATGGTGACGATGAAGGGGTGTGAGGACAGCTGGGCCATCAGGTTGGCCTCGGACTCGAAGCGGCGGCGCGCGCCCTCCGTCTTGAGTCCGGACAGCAGCACCTTCACGGCCACCTTGCGGCGCGGCCGGTCCTGCTCGTAGAGGTAGACGTCAGAGAAGCCGCCCGATCCGAGCAGGCTCACATAGTTGAAACCGGGGATGCGGGGCGGCGGTGCCGCCGGCCGCTTGGAACTCACAGGATCTCCTCAAAGCGCAAGGACACGTCATCGCCGAGTTCTGCGATGTCACCGTCCAGAACAATGGCCATCTCATTCTGGGCAAGGCGCCGCGGCGGCTGCCCCTCGCGGACCAGTACCGTGCCGTTGGTGGCTTTCAGGTCGCACAGCATCACATGCCAGCCCTCGAGCCGGACCTCCACGTGCGACCGCGAAATGTCGCCCCCGGGGCTTGCCACCTGGACCAGCCGCGGCATGATCCCGCCCTGGACCCGGGACACGGACGGCTGACGCCCGATCACCAGGGACTGTTCGAGGTCGATCAGCTCCCCCGTGGACAGCCGCAGCCGGCCCAGCCGGGGGCGCGGCACCTGGATGGCGACGTCCGGCAGTTGCGCCCCGCAGGTGAAGCACTGCCCGCTGGTGGGAGGGTTGGCGTGGCCGCCGGGGCACACGCGCGCCAGCACCAGGGGGCCGGTGCCGGCCGCGGCAGCCTGGCCGGGTTCCTGTCCCTGCCCCGGATGCTGCCCCTGCCCGGCCTGCTGGGCCCCGGCAACCGGGAGATCGCTCTTGAGGATGGTCTGACCGTCGTGGTCCCCTTCAGCAGCCTCGCCCGGCCCGGGTACGGCGCTGAACGACGACGGGACCCGGGCTGCCGCGAACGACGGCGGGACGTCGGGCGTTGCGAACGATGGCGGCGCATCAGTCGCCGGGGACGTGGGCGGCCCCTCGGGTGCCGGGGGACGGTCACCGCCCCTCGCCCACGGCACTGAGTCGATCAGGCCGGACACTGCAGGAGTTGACGGGGCAGGACCGGACACTGCAGGAGTTGACGGGGCAGGGGCTGATCTGGGCCCCTGGGCAGCTGCTTCCCTGGTCCCCGTTTCCGGAACTGCCGTCTCCGCGCCCACCGGAGCACCGCCGTCGTCCTCCTCATCCGTCCGCACGGCGGCATCCTCGATGCTGCGCACCACGGTTTTGTCCCAGAGGTGGTCGTACGAGCCGGTGAGTTCGGCGGCCGGGCTGTCCTCGGGCGGTGTCCCGGCGGCGGCAGGGCCTGACTCCGTGTATCCGGTGACGGTTTCCTGCAGTCCGGCAACTGTCTCGGCCGACGCTTCCTGCTCCGGCTCAACTGCCACGGACATGTCTTCACGGGGCGCCACGATCGTCTCCGCCGACGCTTCAAAAGGCGTTGCGGCCGCAGTAGACAGTGCCGCAATTTCCCGCTGCTCCGACGGGCCACCGCCGGATTCGACGACGCCCACGCGCAGGGACTGCAGAAGTACTGCACCTTCAGTCACCGGCAACTCGGCGGTGTGCAACGCGGCCGAGGGCAATTCAGGATGTGCTCCCGCGGCTGCCGGAACGTCCACGCGGAACGACTCGGGTGCGTCCAGCCACCGCTCGGTCCAGGTGGTGACGTTCCGGCCGTCGAGCTTTACAGGACCCGACGGGAGCTGGACTGTCAGGTCGATGTCGCCGCGCAGGAAGACCCGCAGCGAGTCGCTGAACCCGATGATCCCGAAACACGGGCTGGCGGACAGCGGCGTACCGAACCCACCCGTCACGGCGTGCAGCACCTCGGCAGTGTCCGGGCCTTTCGCCAGCAAATCCCACACAGTGCTGACCAGCGGGGCCGGAGTTTCTGGGTCCAGGATCACCGCAGTTCCCTGCCGGATGAGGCCCAGCCATCCGCCGGGGACATAGCTAGCTGCGGCCATTGACAGCGTCCTCGCTTCCGGCGCGCGGCAGCGTGTCCTCGTCTTCCGCGTCGGCGGCAGTCCGGGGCGCCGTCGTGGCCACACCGGCATCGTTGAGCACGTTCCTGGCATCGATGACGATCACCGTGATGTTGTCCCGGCCGCCGCGGCGCAGCGCCGCCTGGATCAGGGCATCCACTGCCTCCTGCGGGTCCTCCACCGTGCTGAGGATTTCCATCATCTGCGCGTCGGTCAGTTCCCCGTTGAGGCCGTCCGAACAGACCATCACCCGGTCGCCTTCCTCAATCGGCAGGAGCCAGTAGTCGGCCTCGGTCTCGTCGCCTGCGCCCAGCGCCCGTGTTACGACATGCCGGCGGGGATGGACCGCGGCCTCCTCGGCGGTGATCTCGCCACTCTCGACGAGCTCCTGAACCTCGGAATGGTCCACGCTGACCTGGGCGAGGCGGCCCTGGCTCAACCGGTACGTCCGGGAATCCCCGATGTTCATGACCAGCCAGTAGGGAACACCCATCTGTTCCACCACCACCACGCCGCTGAGGGTGGTGCCGGCCCGCGAGCCGGTGGCGGAGCGGATCGATTCGTCGGCGCTGTCCAGGTACTGCTGCACCACTCCCGCGGTGGCTGTCCGCTCCCCCCTGGCCAGTTGCGGCAGCTGGGCCAACGCCCGGACGCACAAGCCGCTGGCTACCTCGCCGGCCTCGTGGCCGCCCATGCCGTCTGCCACGGCGAACACGGGATCCGAGGCAATGTACGAGTCCTCATTGAGCTCGCGGCGAAGGCCCCTGTCCGTTCCGTAGCCGTAGCTCAGCCTGAGGCCGGGCTCGCCGCCGGCCTCAGGAGTTCCGGCCGCCTGCTGTGAATTCATGCGTGTCCTACGTTGAAGGTGCGGTCCCCGAAATGAACTGTGGTTCCGGGGCTGACAAATGCGGGCACGCCCGGCTGCAGCGCCGTGCGCATGCCGTCGGGTGTGGTGACGGCGCTGCCGTTGGTCGAGTGGCGGTCGGTGACCCAGACACCGGTGCCGTCCGTGAGCAGGTGAAGGTGCGTCTTGGAAATGGTCCTGCCCGGGTCCGGGACGGGCAGCAGCTGCGCCTGCGATTCCCCGGCGGCAGGGGCGGGGTTGCGCCCGATGAGGACGGTGCGTTCCAGGCGGAAGTCGCGGCCGTCGTCGAACGTTATCCTCAGCACCGCCTCGGGCGCGTCCTGGCGGACCCCGGCGCGCACCTGGGTGCGGTCCATGGCGTCGTCCGGGTGAACAGGGAGATCCGGGTGAACGGCGGAGGTAGGTGAGGTGTTGCGGGCAGGCGGTGCCGGGTCGACCGGGGCTTGGGAAGCGACGGTGGTCGGGGCAACGGGGGCCCGGGAAGCAACCGGGGAGGCCACCTGCTGCACCGGGGGCAAGTCCAGGGGCGCGAAGCTGTAAGGGCCTTCGATGCCGCCGGTAGCTACCGGGTTGCGGCCGTTGGCGACGTCGAAGACCAGGGTTTTGGCGGCCCGGTCGTGCCATCCGCGGAGCCTGCCGTTAGGGTCCCAGGCGCTGGAGACCGCCACGACGACGGCCCAGGCCGCGCCGAGCAGCAGCAGGGGTCCCAGGATCAGCGGGGCGGAGTCGAACCATTTGAAGACCGCGACCAGTACTGCGGCGAGGACGGCCAGCAGGATGCCGGCGCCGGTCACGATGCCCCGCAGGAACACAGCTCCGAGGCCCGGCCCGTAGCCGTCCTTGTCGGCGCTGCGGATGCCCATCAGCTGGTTGCCGATGGTGTTGCCTGAGCGGCCCTCGACACTTGCGACGGCGAACGCGTACACAAGGGTCAGTCCGGCCCCGATGCTGCCGAGAATGGTCAGCAGGCTTGTGTCGTAGATGATGAGGCCGGCGCTCCGCTTGCTGGTGATGCCGGCGAACCCGAAGGACAGCAGAACCGTCAGGATGGCCACCGGCAAAAGCCAGTCGAGGACGGCTGCGCCGAGGCGCTTGCCCGGCGCCGCCGGAACCAGCGCGAGAGTGCCTGACATGTCCGTTCCTTCCCCCAGCCCTACCGGGATGCTACCGGGAATCGGAACGGCTTGCCTCCCGCCGCGGCCGGCCATGACGGCGCGGCCGGGCAGGGCTCCCCTGTTGGGCAGCGGGGTGCCGCACGCACGGCAGAAGCTTGCCCCGGTGCGGACCGGCTGCCCGCAGCGCAGGCATGGCCCCGTCCCCTCGCCGGCTAAAGGCCTGTCCCCGGTCACAAATGCACCGCTCACCGCCGGAACCCCCGTGCGGCCAAGGCAGTCCGGGCCTCAGCCAGCAGCGACCGCGGCGAGAACCGCGCCTGCTGCCTCCGCCAGAATCCAAGCGTTCCGGTCATCTCCTTGAGCGAGCCGTCCACGACGTCCCAGTACTCCAGCACCTCATCCTCACTGGGCTGGCCCGCCCCGAAGATGGAGGCGTCGGCCCGGTGCGCCAGCAGGGTTGTGGTGGTGCCGGTGGCGGGGAATGCTTCGGCGACTACCGCCGCCGTTTCGCGCCTGGTCGCACCGGGGTCCACGGCGGCACCCATGTCCGTTGCCAGGCTGAGGACCTCGTTCCAGCCGCCGCCGACGCGCCGGGCGGGATCGCCGCCGGTGAACCGCGCCTTCCGGCGCCGGGACTTGAGCAGGGCGATGAGCAGCAGCGGCAGGGCGAGAACGCCGACGGGAACCATGGCGATGCCGATGGCCGTCAGGATGGGACCCCAGAGCAGCCAGGGGTTGTTCTTCTTCTCGTCGGCGTCGAGCGCGTCGGGAGAGGAGTCCGGCGGCAGGTCGGCCGGTTCCTGCGGCGGTGGCGGCGGCTGCAGGACCTGGGGCTTGGGCTTGGACCTGTTTTCCGGATCGGGCGGGATGGGAATGTTGTCCTTGGGCGGCGTGGGGTCGAAGGCCACCCAGCCCATCCGGTCGAACGCCACCTCCACCCAGGCGTGCACGTCCTTGCCGAGGATCCTGATCTCCCCGGCGCCGTTCTCCGGGCTCTTCGGGTCCGGGTAGAAGCCCATGACCACGCGCGACGGGATGCCCAGGTGCCGCAGCATCAGGGACATCGCCACGGCATACTGCTCATCGTCGCCCAGCATCTGCTTGGCGGTCAGCAGGTCACGGATGCGCGCCGCGCCGTGCCCGGAGACGCTGGGGAGCTGTCCGTCGGCGATGAGCCCGTTGCTGAACGCGCCTTTCTTCTGGAAATACGCCTCGATCTGCCGGACCTGGTCCACGGCCGTCGGGGCATCCGCGGCCAGGTCATTGGCCTGGGCGCCCACCACGGGCGGCACGTCGGTGGGGTCGGGCAGGCTGACCTTGGCAAAGTCGTACTGAGTCAGTTGCCCGTGCTCGAGCTTCACCGGATCCGAGACCTGGACGGTGTAGGTATCACCCCGGGACAGGCCCTTGGTGGTCACGGCAGTGTCGGTTCCGGAGTTGAAGTACAGCCCCGAGGCAGCGGCGGACGAGCCCGGGCCGAAGCTGAGTCCGGTGGTCCTCCGGCCGCCCGGGACGAAGTAGCCCTGGTAGTCGTCAATGGTGATGTCCAGGCTGTAGTCGTCCGTCGGCACTGCATCGGTGGAGCCGGCCAGCGTGTTGATCGATTTCGCATCGCCCACCTTGCTGAAGCTGCCGGAGCCGTTGGGGTCCATCGTGTAGTTGGTGCCGTTGAAGGAATCGAGCGCGCCGAGCCGGACCCGCGCGTCCTTGGGCAGCCCCTTGACGGTGAACAGGGCGTCGTCCTTTTTGTCCTTGACGAAGTTGCGGAAGCTCGCCAGCGGC
This sequence comes from Arthrobacter sp. OAP107, assembly GCF_040546765.1. Taxonomy (NCBI): domain Bacteria; kingdom Bacillati; phylum Actinomycetota; class Actinomycetes; order Micrococcales; family Micrococcaceae; genus Arthrobacter; species Arthrobacter sp. OAP107. The sequence goes on from NZ_JBEPOK010000001.1 coordinate 3,678,051, forward strand.
GTGACGTAGGCCTTGGGGTCGAAGGGCGGTACGACGACGTTGCGGAGGACGCGCCGCTCGTCACCGGCGGCGAGGAGCGGTGATACCGCCGCGGTGATTCCCACCGCCGCCGCCAGGACGGCGGCGCCGGCCGCCAGGCGGCGCATGCGCGCCTTCCCCGCCGTGCCGGCGTCGTGCTGGGGACGGTTCACCGACACCTTGTGGGTGTCGCGCCGGCGCAGGACGTCACGCCGGAAGGTGGCCCAGGCGATGCCCGCCACCGTCAGCGCGATGCCCCTTTCCACGGTCAGGAACCCGGCGTTGGTGCTAAAGGCGATGCCTGTGACGAACAGAACCAGGACCGGCAGCAGCGGCCAGTAGGGGCTCCGGATCCGCCAGGTCAGCACGCCGGCGGCAACTGCCGTGACGAGTGCGCTCAGGAAGGGGACGATCAGCACGCCGCCGGCGGTGCCCACGGGCACTCCAACGGTGAGCATGTCCTTCCACGAAAAGACGACGCCGAGCAACAGCGTCCGCAGCGATTCGAGGCTGGGGAGGAACCCGGCGACGGCGGCGTCGGGCACTGCCAGGGCCGTCCCCAGCAGCAGGTAGGCGCCGAAGGCCAAAGCCATGGTGATCAGGAGCCCCAGCCTGAAGTGTGCGTTTCCGGCAGCGATGGCCAGTCCCAGGATGATCCCGCCAACGCCGGCAACCAGGTAATGGGGGTCGCCGCCGAAGCTGAGGCTGAACCCCAGGACACCGAGCCCGAGCAGCGCGGTGAGGGCACCGCCATCGAGCACGAAATGCCACAAAGGCCGGCCGTCGGCGAAGGCGGAGCCGGCACCAGGCCGGCCTGAACGGCGGGCCCTGTCCGAACGGTCTTTCCGGTCTGGACGGCGGGGGCGGAGACCCGTGGCCTCACTCATGCTGCAGCCTTTCGCAGGACGGAGGGAAGGTCGGCGAGGTCACCGACCGTGAGCACGGTCAGGTCGCCGATGTTGGCGCGGGCGGGGGCGGAGCCAAGGTCCACGAGCACGGCAAGGCTCCGCACTCCGGGCGGCACCGACGCGGCGGCCGAGCGGAGCTGGGTGGGCGTCACTTGGCTGCCCACCACGAAGAAGACCACCGAGGCGTTTGGAACTGTGTCGGCAAGCGTGCGGGCGAGGTCGACGGCGGTCTTCCGCAGCGGGGTGCCGACGATCCGGGTCATGTCGTCCAGCATGTTCCGGCCGGTCTCGCAGCGCAGGGGGCCGGACTGGGTCAGGACATCCAGTTCGCGCTGTTCACGGATGGCCTGCCGGCCGATCGACGCGGCTGCCGATATGGCCAGCTCGAATTCCTCTTCGGACGCGTACTCGTCCGTATTGGTGGACAGCGAAATGGCCAGGTGGGCGCGGCGGGTTTCCTCGAACTGGCGGACCATGAGTTTGTTGGTCCGGGCGGTGGTTTTCCAGTGGATGTGCCGCCGGTCGTCCCCCGGGACGTAGTCGCGCAGCGCGTGGAAGGACACGTCCGCGCTGGACAGCTCGGTGGTGGGCATGCCCTCAAGGTCGCGGATGAACCCGGCCGCGGAACCGGCCAGCGCCACCGTGCGGGGGTGGACGTAGAGGTCCTCCGGTTCGGTCCAGAGCACCTGCCGGCGGAGCAGGTGCAGCGGATCGGCCCGGACGGAGCGCACCGGACCCACAACGATGACCGCCCTGCGGGCCGTGGGGATGGTGAAGAGATCCTCGTGCACCTGCTGCGGCTTCATCCGCGGAAGGTGGAAGACGGCCGTCGCCGCCCCGACGGGCAGTTCAAGGTCAGCGGGCAGGAGCGGCCGGGCCGACGTGTTGGACACGGCGATGCTTCCGACGGCGCTGTCCCCCACAGCCACCCTGGTCCGGGCCAGGTCGAGCACCACGCCGTAGGAGGACCGGCCCAGGATGAACCCGACGGCGATGACGAAGAGCACCAGCGCCGCAATGGCTGCCGCTTTGGCCTCCTGCCAGCCGAAGGCGTTTCCGGCCGCCCACAGAAGAACCGCGGCGGCCAGCACGGACCAGCCAAGAACGCTGACCACGGCCAGGACAGGGCGAACACGGCGGCCCCACACGCCGTCGGCCATCCGCCAGGCCGGACCAAGCGCCAGGCGCGCGGTGCTGCCGGCGTCCGACCACACCCGTAGCTTCGGCATCCGGACCGTAGGCAGCTGCACACTGGGCAGTTGCACCTTAGGCAGCCGCGCCTTAAACCGCTGCACTTTGGACGGCCGCACCCTAGACGGCGGCGCGCTGCTGCGGCGCCGCGACATCGGCCAGGACACGCCCCAGGACGGCTTCGGCCGTGGCCCCGGAGAACTCGGCCTCGGGGTCCATGACAAAACGGTGGGTCCAGACGACGGCCGCGAGGTCCTTGATGTCGTCCGGCAGGACGAAGTTGCGTCCCTGGCTCGCGGCCCAGACCTTCGCCGCCCGGACCATGGCGAGGGCGCCGCGCACCGACACACCCAGGCGGGTCTCGGGAGCGTTGCGGGTCTCCTCGCAAAGCCGGGAGATGTACTCCAGCACCGCGGTGTCGACGTGCGTCGTGGCGGCCAGGTCCGCCATGTCGGCCACGGCCTGCGTGGTGATGACCGGCTGCAGGTCCCGGGAGCGGTCCTTGAGGTTGGTGCCGCCCAGGAGCTGGACGGTGGAGGCGTGGTCCGGGTACCCGATGGAGGTCTTGATCAGGAAGCGGTCCAGCTGCGCCTCGGGCAGCCGGTAGGTGCCGGCCTGCTCGATCGGGTTCTGGGTGGCCAGCACCATGAACGGGCGGCCGGCTTCGTAGGTGGTGCCGTCCACGGTGACGCGGGACTCCTCCATGACTTCCAGCAGCGCGGACTGCGTCTTGGGCGAGGCCCGGTTGATCTCGTCGGCAAGGACGATGTTGCTGAAGATCGGTCCCTTGTGGAATTCGAACCGCTGGGTCTTCTGGTCGTAGATGGTCACGCCGGTGACGTCCGAGGGCAGCAGGTCAGGGGTGAACTGGATTCGGCTGTTGGAGCCCTGGACCGTGGCTGCGAGGGCCCGGGCCAGGGAGGTCTTGCCGGTGCCGGGGGCGTCTTCGAAGAGGACATGGCCTTCGGCGAGCATCGCGGTGAAGGTCAGGCGGATGACGTGGGCTTTGCCCAGGACGGCCTGGCCCACATTGGCGACGAGCTTCTCGAACGTCCCTGCAAACCAGTCGGCCTGCTCGCTAGTCATTGTCATGGTTGTTCCTCTTCTGTGTTATTCCAGGCATGTTCGTCCTCAGCAGGGCGCGGCTCGGCAACCTCACCGCAGTCAATTTTCAGCACTGGCCCACGCCCGGCCCGCGGATGTCCACCGTGGTGCCCTTGACGTACCAGCCCTTGTGCGGCCCGCCGTCCATCAGATACCAGCGGGTTCCGTTGTTGTAAATTTCGGACCAGCAGGTGGTGGGAATCCAGCCGTCGGAGTAGGACACCCAGTTGGCGTCGCTGCCGCCGCAGCTGCGCGTCGCGGCGTTGTACCGGTCGGGGACACCGGGCTTGCCCGGGCAGCTGTTGTTGTCGGACTGCTTGACCCTGACCTCAGTCAATGGTGGAGTCGGATCAGCACCGGAGGTGGCGACTGCAGAACCCGGCTGACCGCAGTCCTTGTCGCCGTCGGTTCCGTTGCACGCACGGACCTGAAGTGTGTGCCTTTGGTTCCAGCCTCCGGCATTGCGGCTGTATTGCCGGTCAAGACCCACGGACCTGAATCCAGTGCCATCAAAGTTGACCTCGTACCTGTTGATGACCCGTCCATTATCATTCGGCCTGTTCCAGGTCCAGTGAACCTGAGTGTCTCCCTTGACAGAATTTTCACCGGAAACCGACGGAGAAGCGGGCTGACCGTAGGGAACACCGGAGCCGATTATCTTGCCATCACCTGAAATGTTGTTCTTGGTGGAGTAGGCAATGATGTTTACCGTGACCTTCTTCCCGTTCGGCTGCCCGTAGATGGTACCGCCGGGGGCCGTGATGGGGCCCGATCCGTACGCCGTGGACCAGCGGTAGCGAATCTCTGATGCTTCCGACCCGTTCCGCTGGGCCTGGGTCAGTGGAGTAAAGGCGACCTTCAGCTGCCCCGTGCTTCCCGCCGGCCATACGCTCCCGCCGTTTACCGTACCAGGCTTGCCGGCAGCCCGGATGGGAGCGGACTGTGCACTGGTTCCGGACGTCCCGGCCTTGTTAGTGGCCGAGACGGTGAACGTGTAGTCCGTCTCGGAGTTGGGCACAGTAACGTTCAGGGAGGTCCCCGACGCTACTTGCTGGCTCTTGAGCACTGTCCCTGCGCGCAGTGTGGTGAGTGTGTATGAGGAAACGGCGTCTCCATTGTTGTTCGGCGCCGCCCAGCTCACCTGCAGCTGGCTTTGGTTGTCCACCGGCTGGGCACCTGCAACCCTGGGTGCTGCAGGCGCTACCGGGACGCCAGCCGGCACCTCGGCCGCGGAGTAGGTGCTCCATTCCGACGGGTCCTTGGCATCGTTCCGGGCGAGGACGCGCACCTTGTAGGCCACGCCGTTGGTGAGCCCCTTCCAGACGTAGCTGGTGGATGTCAGGTTCTGGATTTGCGGGTTCTGGCCGCTGGGGGCCGGCGAGATTTCCAGATCGTACGACTTGACCGGCGACCCCTTGCTGGCCGGCGCCTTCCAGGCGACGGCGAGCTGCTTGTCGCCGAACTTCAGCGACGGAGCGAGCGGCATCTCGGGTTTGACGTCGGGCCGGACCTCGGCCGAAGCCGGTGAACGGCCGGACTCGCCGAATTCGTTCGTCGCGGTCACCTGGAAGTGGTATTTCGTGTTGTTGACCAGGTTGTTCAGGGTGCACGAGTTGGCCGGGCAGTCCTGCTTGTAGCCGCCTTCGCCGTACACCGTGTACGTCGTGATCGGCGACCCCCGGTCAGCGGGAGCCGTCCAGTTCAGCAGCGCAGTCCGGTCACCGACGCTTTGTGCCTGCGGCGTGGTGGGCGCCAGCGGCTTGTCCTTCACCGTGAGCCGGATGCGGGCGGTGGCGTACCGGGACGAGTCCTCGGTCTTGTCCCCCACCGTGTAGGACACGATCAGGGTGCCGGAGAACCCGGCCGACGGCGTGACCGTCACCGAGTCGCCGCTGATGGCGGCAGTGCCCTGGCCTGTTTCGGTGGCGACGCCGATGATCTTCAGCGCGGTGTCCGGGAACGGGTTGGCATCGTTCGCCAGCACCTTGACCGTCACCGGCTTGCCGGCCGCGGCGTTTTCTTCCACGTCGTCGTTGGCGACAGGCTTGGCCCGGTTGGTTGCCGTCACCGCGAGCCGGAACGTGGCAGTCGATTCAAGGCCGCGCGGGTCTTTGGCCTTCACCTGCACGGCGCCTCCGTCGCCTGTCCGCGCGCCATCCTTGGCGGAGACCTTGAGTGAGGCGCCGTCGATGGCCACGTTGAAGCCCTGGGGTACCGCGCCGGCGATCTCGTACTTCATGTTCGCGGCGTCGTCCCCGTCCGGGTCCGTCGTCAGCTTCGCGAGGTCTGCCGAGGCGGAGTCGCCCAGCGGAACATCCACCGAGGCGCCGAGCAGCACGGGCGGGTTGTTCCGGTTGGGGTCGGGAAGCACCTTTGTGCGGATGCTCAAAGTGGACTTGAGTCCGGCGGCGTCGTCAGGGCCGGTACCGTCCGTCACTTCGAAGGTGATGGACCCGGGCCCCACATAGTCCCTGTCCGCCGTGTACCGGACGGCGGTGCCGCTGCCGGCCACCGGGTTGCTGCCGTCCGCACCGATGAGTTTGATCCGGTCGGTCTGGGTCAGCCGGGGCGTGCGGCCGTCCCGCACCTTGACCCACTCGGCAAGGTCGGCAGTCACGGACTGGCCCGCGACCACTTCGAGGACCTCGTCCTTGGCAAGGGTGGGAACCTGCTGGCCGAGGCCCGGTACCCAGATGATCGCCGTCGACTTCTGGCCGTCCACGTCCTCAACGGTGTAGGGCACCAGCTGCGGCTGCTCGGTCAGCTCGATGATCATGTTGCCGTCCGGCCCCGGGCGCGCGGTCTCCGCGGTGCTGCTGACTTTCAGGTTCTCGCCGACGCCGTCAGGGTCCTCGTCGTTCTTGAGGACGGGGACGTCGACGGCGGTCTTGCCGAGTGTCTGCGCGGAGGTCACCCGGTCATCCCGGGCGATCGGTGCCTGCAGCGGAACGTTGCTGTCCACCATCATCCGGATGGCCGCCTGCGCGGAGGCTCCGCGGTCGTCGGCCACCGTGTAGCGGACGTTGACGGTGCCCTCGGTGGCCGGTGCCTGGAGCAGGATGCGGCCGCTTTGCTTGCTGACCGTGGCCTTCAGTGCGGCATCGGCTTCGATGCCGTCGGTGAGGATCCGGATCAGGTCGCCGTCCGGGTCGGTGTCGTTGCCTGCTGCGTCGACGGCGATCTGCCGTCCGGGCCGGACCTTGACCTGGTCGTCCACGGGGGTGGGTTTCTGGTTGGTGTCGCCGCGGGGTGCGATGCCCACTGTGACGGTGCCGGTGTTCACGGCGCCCTGGCGGTCCACCACCTTGTAGCGGAAGGTGTCGGTTCCTGCGCCGTTTCCGGCCGCGACGAAGTCGATGAAGTTGCTGCCCGCCGTCGCGGTGCCCATGCCGGGCGTGCTGTCGATGCCGGTCAGCTGGACGGAGTCGCCGTCGGGGTCGATGCCGTCCAGCGGCACGGGGATGCGCACCGTGCCGGCGGCCACCACCCGGGCTGTCAGGTTCTTGGGCTGCGGCCGGGAGTTCTCGGCCCCCTCCAGCGGCAGGATGTGGATGGTGACGGCGGCGGCGCTCTTCTGGCCCTGCGGGTCCACGGCGTTGTAGATGGCGCGCACGGTCTTGGGCTGGCTGCCGGCGATGAACCGAAGCGTGTTTTCGGAGACGAAGCTCTTGCCGTCCTCCGCCGGAACGGTCTGAGGCAGGACCGGGTCAACAGTCAGCTTCTCGCCCTGCGGGTGGGTGTCGTTGTCCAGGACCGGGATGGTCACGACGTCGTTGACGCGGACGTTGACCTCGTCGGGCTTGGGCTGTGGCGCCTCCACGAGGGCGGGGGCGGGAACGGGCACCACCGAGACGCTTCCCGTGGCGGACGACGTGCCGTTGGACATGGTGTAGCGGAACAGGAAGGGGTCCTTGGTGCCGGCGATGTCGGTGATCCGCAGGACGCTGTGGTCGATCACGCTGACCGATGCCGTGGCGTTCTCCGGCACCGCGACGGACTGCAGGACCAGGACGCCGCCGGACGGGTCGGAGTCGTTGGCCAGCGGATCCAGCAGCACGCTGCCGCCCACCGGCAGGAGCGCCACGTCGTGGACGGCGACGGGATTTCCGGTGTCCTTGCCGGATTCCACATCCACCCGGATGAGGCCCTGGCTGCTTTGCGGCCCGTTGCTGGCGAGGTACGTCAGGTAGACGGGCCCCGGGGTGCGGCTGCGGAAGGTGAAGGTGCCGCCGTCGGTGACCGGGCCCAGTTCTGCGGCTCCGCTGGCTTCCACCTGGGCGAGGCGCAAGGCGCCGCCGTTGGGATCGACGTCGTTCTTCAAGGGTGCGATGACCAGGTCCTGGCCCACCACGGCCGTGACGTGGTCGGCGTTAACCACGGGAGCGAGTGCTCCCGGCGGCTGGACGTTGACCACCACCTTGCCCGTGGTGGTGGCGCGGCCGTCCCAGACGGTCACGGTGACGCTCTTCTTGCCGGCCGAGGCCCCGGAGTCCTGGTAGGTGAGCAGGCCGTCGCGGCGGACCTTGACCTGGTCCTGTTCGTTGTCCGCGGTGGCCGACATCAGGACGAGGTCGTCGCCGTCGGGATCGGCCCAGTCGGTGAGGATGTTCTGGCTGACGGTCTTGCCCTGCTCCACGAGGAGCGTGGTAGGGTCGCCGCGCTTGAAGGCCGGGGGCCGGTTCTCGTCCGGTCCGACGACGTTCAGGCTCACCTTGCCGCCGGCGGACAGGCCGCGGCCGTCCGCCGCGGTGTAGTCGAAGGTCTCCGTCCCCGGCGCGGCGTCGGCCGGCACCGTGATCTGGAAGGCGGACCCGCCGTAAATGCTCTCGATGCTGCCGGCCTGCGGGCCTTCCGCACCGAGCGATGCGGTCAGCACATCGCCGTCGGGGTCGGAGTCGTTGTCGAGGACGCTCAGGACCGTGGTGCGCCCCGGCCGGACGCCGACGGCGTCGGGTTTCGTTTCGGGGGGACGGTTCGGTTTGGTGCGGTCCGGCAGGACGTTGATGGTGTTGTCGTCGGCGGATTCCTCATTGGGGTCGTCAGCCTGGTTCTTGGGCGGGACAACGTCGTCCCAGTTGTTGACCAGCTGCATGTTCTGGTTCACCAGCCACACGTTTCCCGAGTTCACGTCGTTGAGGACCACAAGGTCCCGGTTAACGCGGAATACGTAATTGGGCGACGCACTGGCCTTGGGCACGGCCACGTTCTTGTTGTCTGCGTTGTTCGTGCAGTCCCGGACGTACTTGTTGGCCCCGGACCATGCCGCGTGCACGCAGCCGCCCAGCTGCACCGGCGCCGCCGGGACCCCCTGGCCGCCGAAGGCCACCGTCTTGGCGGAGGAGCCGTTCAGCGGCTGCTTGAGGAGTGCCTTGCTGGTGGCCACAGCCACGTAGTCCGACGCCGGGCCCGACTGTTGGAGCTTCGCCTCCCGACCGTCGGCCAGCGGCACCTCGCGGCCGCCGGGCAGGAACAGTTTTCCGGCGGCTGAGTCCAGGACCACAGGCTGGTCCCCCACGACGGAGAGCTGGAGGTCCCCGGCGCCTTTCAGCCCGTCCCACGTGCTGGACTCGGCGTGGGTCGGTGCCCCCGCGGCGTCCACCGTGGTCACAGTCACCTGTCCCGACTTCGGGTCCGCGGAATAGATGCGGTCATCGGGGCCGACGGCAGACACCAGGCCCTGGGAACCCTTCACGGCCGGCTCGCTGGACTCCTCGTCGAACGCGTTCACGGTTGACGGCGACATCGCCCACATCTTGCCGTCGGACGGGTCGGTGACCGAGATGACGTCGGCGCCGAAGCTCACCTGCGCTGTGCCGGGAAGCTTCTTGTCGCCGCCCAAGCGCATGTTGGCGGCGGACACCTGGTTCAGCGTGGAGCCGGATTCGTCGTCGACGAACACCTTGCCGGCATTCTGCAGGACATCAAACGTGGTGCTGGCCGGTGTCACGGCACCGTCGAGCACCCGCGACGGATAGTTGAGCCGGCCGACGGCGTTACGGGCCTTGCTGACCACCCAGACGCCGCCGTCGTTAAGGTCAACCTCCGTTGTCTTGAACCCCGGGTAGATCACGGCACCGGCCACCAGCGCTGCGGCGGCAGCGGAAAAGACGGTACCGGTGACGATCTTGTTGCGGCGTTTCCTCAGCCCCAGCTTGCCGAACAAAGTTGACACAGCGTTATTATTCCCCTGAAATCACAGCCGCCTGAGCGCGGCTTACTAGCCCCTGATGTTCATCACGGGCCGGTGACATTCCGCCACTCCCCCATAGAGACGCCGGAACAATTTTCGAGTCTCGACTATTACATGGGCGCTGGCGGCTTGTCCAAGAACAGCCCTGCGGCCGTCCGTTACCCCGCCAGCCTACCCGCGGAGCCCGGTCCGGGCGATGGGGAGGACTGCCCACGCCGGCCTGATTGGCCGGACCTGGGCCGGGAGCGCAAATCCAACCGCTTTAGTCCACCACCAGGCCCCTGCCCCGTCCCCTCGCGAGGGTGACCGGCTGGATCTCGCCGAATCCCCGGACGTTCTCCACGTCCTGGGGAATGAGCACGAAGCGCTCGTCCTGGTCCAGCGCCGACGCCGTCATCGAGTCCACCAGCACGGTCCCCGGATCAGCCAGCGTAGTGAGGCGCGCGGCAAGGTTGACGGTGGGGCCGTAGATGTCGCCCAGGCGGGAGAGGATGCGTCCCCAGACCATGGCAACGCGTGCCTCGGGCAGGATCTCATCCCGGGTGAAGGCCTCTGCCAGGGCGAGGGATATTTCGGCGCCGGCTGCAGGTGTCTCGGCGATGTAGAGGACTTCGTCGCCCACGGTTTTCACCAGCCGGCCACCGCCCACCGAGATGATCTCGGCGCATTTGTTCTCGAACCGCTGCACCAGCTTGGCCAGGGTTTTCTCATTCATCCGGCGGGACAGGCTCGTGTAGGACACCAGGTCGGCGAAGCCCACGGCGCGCGCCAGGGGAAGCGGCGCGTCGTCCTCGTCGCCCTCGCGGCCTTCCTCACTTGCCTGCAGGCCGGCTTCGGCCCGGACGGCGAGCCGCTGCACACCGGCGTTGAGCTGGCGCCGCCAGGAGTAGACGAGCATCTCCTCGAGCGGGTCCACCAGCGCGGGCAGCTCATGGACCAGGCGTTTGCGGGCCTGGGCGTCCGTGAGCCCCTGTTCGTGGACCATGTCCTCAACCAGGGCCTCGATCTGCCACACCACCATGCGGTCGGTCATCTGGCCGATGGCGCGCGTCACCGAGATGGCGGCCTCCTCGGTAAGCTTTCCGGCCCGGACCATGCCCACAGCCGTGGACAGGGCAGCCTGGTCCCGTTCCGTGAAGGCGACGTCATCGTCACCCCAGTTGGGGAAGCCCAGTGCCCGCCACAGTTTGCGCGCCGAGAGCAGCGACAGGCCCACGCCGGCGGCCACCTCGCGGCGGCGCAGCTTGCGTTCGCCACCCAGAAGCCGCGCTTCGAGGGCTTTGGCTGCGATTCGTTCCGCGGACATTGTGCCGGTGGCCGGATTTTCGACGACGGCGTCCGTCACCTCCCGGTGGCCGTTGTCCTGCGCGCCGGGCTGGCCTGCGCCGGTCCCAAGCGTGCCGGCCTCCTGCGTGCCTGTCTCCTGGCCGCCGCGCTGATCCTCATCGTTCATCTCTTCCACCTTCTCTCACATCCCGCGGAAACCGGGCGTCGGACCCATCCGGCGCCTGACCCAATCCAAATGGTTCCTCGTCCGGAAGCTCGTCAAGGGCGTCCAGCAGGAACCTGTGGAAGGTGGCAACTTCCGGGACATCCTTCAGCACGGTGCCGAAATGGTGCCCGGCATCCAAGGATATATTCCCCGAACGCAACATCCGCTGGAGCATCGTCTGGCTGATTGTGACATTACGCACTGAGACCAGGAAAACCTGCCGGTCCCGGCGGCGCAGCATGCCGTGGCGCGCCAGGACCCGCTGGCTGGTCAGGAAGTACCGGGTGGACTGCCACCGCAGCAGCCGCGGCAGGCAGTACCCCACCAGGATCCACAGACCGGCAAGCACGCAGCCGGCCACCGCCCAAAACGTCGCTTCCCCGGTGATGGCGGGGGCCAGCGCGGACAGGCCGCCGCGGATGATCCATGCGCTGGCAAACGCAGCAAGAGCGGGCACCACAATGAAAACCACCGCCGGGATGAACAGCACCCTCGGCTGCGGGCGGGTCATCACAATGACCTGCTCGCCCGGGAGGAGTTCCTTACGCATAACCGCTTTCGCCGGACCCCTGTTTGTCAGAGCTGTCTTTTGCAGAGCTGTGCGTCCCAGTGCTGTGCTTGCCAGGGTCCTGCGGCGACCACGGCCGCAGGTGGACGACGTCCCCCGCAGTCACCACGTGCTCGTGGGCGGAGGCATCCACCACCAGCAGGGAGCCCGAGTCATCAAGCCGGGACGCGTGACCGATGATCTCGTGGTCGCCGGGAAGCTGGGCACGGACCTGCTGGCCCAGGGTGACCATCGCGGTTTCGACGCGCTTGTGCAGTGAAGGCCCGCCGGCCAGGCCGGCGGTAGCATCGCCGTCGGCATTGCAGAAGCTGCGGTAAAGCGTGCAAAAACGGGAGAGGTAGCTCTTCAGCAGCGCGGTACGGTCCACCGTTTCGGCACCCTGCAGCTGGACGGACGTGGCAGTCGGCACCGGCAGTTCGTCCTCGGTGAGCGTGACGTTCAGCCCGGTACCCAGGATGACGGGCGGCACCGAGCCGTCACCCATGGGGCCGAGCTGGGCGAGGATGCCGGCGATTTTCCCGCCCCGCACCAGGACGTCGTTCGGCCACTTCAGGTCAGCGGGAATTCGGGCCGTCTCATCCAGCGCGTCGCGCAGCGCGACGGCGGCCAGGAGGGACAGCCAGGAGTAGGTCTGCGTGGACAGGGGCCGGCCGTCAGCATTGACGGGCCGCAGCACCAGGGAGACCAGGACCGAGCTGCGGGCCGGCGCTTCCCAGGCCCGGTCGAGGCGGCCCCGGGCGGCCGTCTGGTGCTCCGCCGTCAGGACTGCCAGGTCGGGCCACGCCTTGGGATCCGCGGTCACGGCCTGCAGCAGGTCGGCATTGGTGGACCCGGTCGTGTCCACCACCGTCAGCTGCGCGATGCCGGTGGCGGCGAGGAAGTTGGCGTCGGACAGGGCTTCCCGGTCCAGGGCCGGCCGCTCGGGCGCGCCCTTCGCTTCGGTCAGGTTCTCCTGCGGTCCACGGCTATCGTCAGGGCGTGCGGCATCCATAGTTGAATCCTAGCGACTCGCCGGGCCGCCCGGCCGGGATAGCCCGTGGTCGGAGCAGGCTCACAGGAAGATGTCAGGGACCAGGTCAGCTTCCGCGGCCCCCAGGCTGTAGGGACGGAAATCGGTGACGCCGGCGGCCGCCAGGACCTGCTCGTCGGTGTAGAAGTTGCCCGTGGCGAGGCGGCCCGCCTTGGTCCCAGCCCCGGTGAGCACGGCATGGGCCGCGTCGGCCATGATCTCGGGGCCGCGGGCAGCCCGCACCATCGATTCGCCGCCGGCCATGTTCCGGATGGCGGCCGTGTCGATCAGCGTCCGCGGCCACAGCGAGTTGACGCAAATGCCGTCGCCCCTGAGCTCCTCGGCCAGGCCCAGCGTGGTCAGGCTCATGCCGTACTTGGCAATGGTGTACGCCAGGTGCCGGCCCGCCCACTTCGGGTCGAGGTTGAGCGGCGGCGAGAGCGTAAGGATGTGGCCGCCGGATGATTTGCGCAGAGCTGGAAGGGCCAGCTTGGACAACAGGAAGGTGCCGCGGACGTTGATGTCCTGCATGAGGTCGTAGCGCTTCATGTCCACGGCGTCCGTCGGCGAGAGGTCGATTGCGGAGGCGTTGTTGATGACCACGTCGATTGCGCCAAAGCGGCCGACGGCGGCGTCCACAGCACGCGCGACGTCGTCGTCGTTCCGGACGTCTCCCACCAGCGGCAGGGCCCTGCCGCCGGCGGCCTCCAGTTCTTCGGCAGCGCTGTAGACGGTACCTTCAAGCTTGGCGTGCGGCTCTCCGGTCTTCGCGAGCAGCACCACGTTGGCGCCGTCGCGCGCTGCCCGCCGGGCGATGGCCAGGCCGATGCCCCGGCTGCCGCCGGACATCAGGATGGTCCTGCCCTGCAGGCTGCCGGTGGCCCGGTAGGGCGTGGCAGGAACGGGGTAAGCGTCGTTGCTCGAAGTCATAAGGACACTCTAGCGGCAATTTGTTACCCGCCAGTAACATCGGCAGTTCCGTCGGCGCCACGGACGAAAATTGTAGGAACCCTACAGCGGTCCCGGAAATATGCGTCACTAGACTAGCCATCAGGGCTTTGGATTTGTACGGATGCTACTTAAGCCGGCAACCAGCGCCCCCGTCACGCTGCCACAGCAGAAACAGCTACAGCACAACAGCTACAGAGCCGGAGACACTTCATGAGCCACGATCTGACCACGACGGCGGGAAAGATTGCCGATTTCCGCGACCGCCAGGCCCGTGCTGAGCAGCCTTCCGGCCCTGAAGCCATCGAGAAGCAGCATGCGCGCGGCAAGAACACCGCCCGCGAGCGCATCGACCTGCTCGTGGACGAAGGCTCCTTCGTGGAGTTCGACGCCCTGGCGGTCCACCGCTCCACCGCCTTCGGCATGGAGAAGAAGAAGCCGCTGGGTGACGGCGTCGTGTCGGGTTATGGCACCGTGGACGGCCGGCTCGTGGCACTCTACAGCCAGGACTTCAGCGTCTACGGCGGCTCCCTGAGCCAGGTCAACGGCGAAAAGATCGTGAAGGTCCAGGAATTCGCGCTCCGCAACGGCTGCCCGGTGGTGGGCATCAACGACGGCGGCGGAGCCAGGATCCAGGAGGGTGTCGCCTCACTGGCGATGTTCGCGGACATCTTCCGCAACAACGTCCACGCCTCCGGTGTTGTACCCCAGATCTCCCTCATCATGGGCCCGTGCGCCGGCGGCGCTGCCTACTCCCCCGCACTGACCGACTACGTGGTCATGGTGGACAAGACCTCCCACATGTTCATCACCGGCCCGGACGTCATCAAGACCGTCACCGGCGAGGATGTGGACATGGAGACCCTCGGCGGCGCCCGGCAGCACAACGCCACCACCGGCACCTCCACCTACCTGGCCTCCGACGAAGCCGACGCCATCGAATTCGTCCGGGAACTGCTGGACTTCCTGCCCTCCAACAACCTCTCCGAGGCGCCGGTACAGGAGCACCAGCAGGAACTGGAGCTCGACGAGGACGACCTCACCCTTGACACCCTGATCCCGGACTCCGCCAACCAGCCCTACGACATGCGCAAGGTCATCGAACAGATCGTCGATGACGCCCACTTCCTGGAGATGCAGTCGCTGTATGCCCCGAACGTGATCATCGGCTACGGCCGCGTCGAAGGCCACACCGTGGGGATCGTCGCCAACCAGCCGCTCCAGTTCGCCGGCACGCTGGACATCTCGGCCTCCGAAAAGGCGGCCCGCTTCGTCCGCCACTGCGACGCATTCAACATTCCGATCATCACCCTCGTGGACGTTCCGGGATTCCTGCCGGGCAAGGACCAGGAGTTCCAGGGCATCATCCGCCGCGGCGCCAAGCTCCTGTATGCCTATGCCGAAGCCACCGTGCCCAAGCTGACCGTGATTACCCGGAAGGCCTACGGCGGTGCCTACATCGTGATGGGTTCCAAGAAGCTCGGAGCCGACCTGAACCTCGCCTGGCCAACTGCCCAGATCGGTGTGATGGGCGCGCAGGGCGCCGTTAACATCCTTTACCGGCGCGACCTCGCGGCCGTCGCCGAGGCCGGGGGCGACGTCGAGGCCAAGCGCGCCGACGTGATCCGGCAGTACGAGGAAGAGCTGCTCAACCCGTACCAGGCGGCACAGCTGGGCTACGTTGACGCCGTCATCGCCCCCTCGGACACGCGGCTGCAGATCATCAAGGGGTTGCGGGCGCTGCGCGACAAGCGTGCGAGCCTGCCCACCAAGAAGCACGGGAACATCCCGCTGTGACCGCCCAGAATCCGGCGGCCGGGCCAGCGGAGACCCTGTTTTCCGTCACCAAGGGCGAACCGACGCCCGAGGAGCTGGCGGCGCTTACCGCCGTCGTACTTTCCCTGGGTTCCGCCTCGGCGGCCCGCCCGGAGAAGCCAAGCATCCGGCAGTGGATGCGCCGGCAGCAGCTGCGGCTGGAGCCGACGCCGGGCCCGGGCGCCTGGAAGCGGAGCCGGGGCTGAAAATTCAGTAAGTCTTTCATAACCGGAAACCCGCGGTTAGTCTCGTGGGGTGACTACTGAATCTGCCGCCCAAGCGCGCCCCCGGACCGCCATCGATGCCGTCGCCGACGCCCACACCGACACGCTCCTCGCCCTGGATCCAAGCCTGGCCACCACGCTCGGCATCCCGGGGCACGACACGGAGTTCCAGGACTTTTCCCCTGCCGGGCTCGGCAGGTTCGCTGCGGCGGAACGGAAGACCCTGGATGCGCTGGAGGGTCTGGAACCCGTTGACGACGTCGACGCCGTTACCCTCGATGCCCTGCGCGAACGCCTTGGCCTCCAGCTGGAGATCCACGATTCCGGCTGGAATCTCGCCGAGCTGAACAACATCGACTGCCCGGCGCAGAACATCCGGTCGATCTTCGACCTCATGCCCACGGACACCGAGGAGCACTGGGCCAACATCGCCGGCCGCACGCACAGCGTGCCAGCGGCCATCAGTGGCTACATCGAGTCCCTGCGGACTGCCAAGGACAACGGCAAGATCTCGGCCCGGCGCCAGGTGTCGATTGTGATCGAGCAGACCACCAAATACGCCGCGGAGGACGGCTTCTTCGCCAAGCTCGCCGCCGACGCCAGGACAGCGGACGGCCCGCTGCCGGCGGAACTGCAGGAGAAGCTCGACGCCGGTGCTGCCGCCGCCCGGGCGGCCTACACCGGACTGGCCGCGTTCCTGCGGGAGGAACTGCTGCCCGTCGCACCGGAGAAGGACGCCGTGGGCCGGGAACGCTACGCCCTGGCCTCGAGGGTGTTCCTTGGCGCCGCCGTCGACCTCGAGGAAACCTACGCGTGGGGCGTTGAGGAACTCGAGCGCATCATTGCCACGCAGGAATACGTGGCCGGGCAGATCAAGCCGGGCGCCTCCATCGCGGAGGCCAAGGAGATCCTCAACAGCGATCCCGCCCGCCGGCTCAAGGGAACGGATGCCCTGACGGCGTGGATGCAGGAGCTCTCCGACCGCGCCGTCTCCGACCTTGCAGGCGTACACTTCGAGATTCCCGACGTCATGAAGACGCTGGAATGCCGGATCGCGCCCACCGACGAGGGCGGCATCTACTACACCGGCCCGTCGGACGACTTCAGCCGGCCCGGTCGCATGTGGTGGTCAGTGCCCGCCGGCGAGGACACGTTCACCACCTGGGCCGAGACCACCACCGTGTTCCACGAGGGCGTGCCCGGCCACCACCTGCAGGTGGCCACCGCGGTCTACCGGCGCGAACTGCTCAACAGCTGGCGGCGCAACGTCTGCTGGACCTCGGGGCACGGCGAGGGCTGGGCCCTGTACGCGGAGAAGCTCATGGAGGAACTGGGCTACCTCAAGGATCCGGGCGACCACATGGGCATGCTGGACATGCAGCGCATGCGGGCTGCCCGGGTGGTATTCGACATCGGCGTCCACCTGAAACTCGACGTTCCTGCACGCTGGGGAACGGGCACCTGGACGCCGGCGAAGGGCTTCGACTTCCTCAAGGCCAACCTGGACATCAGCGAGGGCAACCTGCAGTTCGAGTTCGCCCGCTACCTCGGCTGGCCGGGCCAGGCCCCGTCCTACAAGGTGGGCCAGCGGCTGTGGGAGCAGATCCGCGCGGAACTCGAAGCCCGGCCGGAGTTCGACCTCAAGGCCTTCCACACGAAGGCGCTCAACATCGGTTCCGTAGGCCTCGACACCCTCAAGCGCGCCATGCTCGACTGACCCGCACCCCGGAATCCGAGATTTTTTGTCCAGATATCGCGGTGTGAAAGGCCCTCCAAGCCGCGATATCTGGACAAAAACCCGCCGGTCAGGGCGAGATGTTTGCCACACACGCCACGGGAATAACTTCATAAAACACCGGTCCTGCGCCGATTTACCGGGCATCCGGGCTATCACTGGCTTATATGACTGCGTAATATTTCTCAATATCCACTGGAAGCTGTATTTTATGCGGCCTAGTTTGTTGTGGTGAGCAATCAAACTTCATCCACGGCCGGGCCTTCCGGCTTCCAGCTGCCCCGGTGGGCAGGTTCCTTCGGCGTCCAGATCGTTGCGGCCCTGATCGTCGGGCTGGGCCTTGGCCTGCTGGCCAAGTACACCGGCAGCACCAAGACGAATCCCAACGGGCTGGGTGCCACACTGCAGACCGTCGGCTCCAGCTACGTGTCGCTGCTGCAGACCGCCGTCGTGCCGCTGATCTTCACCGCCGTGGTGAGCTCCATTTCCAATCTGCGCGAGGTCTCCAACGCCGCGCGGCTCGCATGGAACACGCTGCTGTGGTTTGCCATCACGTCGCTGGTCGCCGTGCTGATCGGCATCGGCCTGGGCGTGCTCCTGCAGCCGGGCGCCAACACCGGAATCTCCGGCGACGCGGAGTACGACGGCAAGCAGGGCGACTGGTGGGCGTTCCTCATCGGCCTGTTCCCCAAGAACTTCCTCGGCCTTGGTGCCAGCTCCACGGTTTCGGACTCCGGTGCCGTCACCACCTCCGTCAGCTTCAACGTCCTGCAGATCCTGGTGATCGCGATCGCCGTCGGGGTTGCCGCCCTCAAGGTGGGCAAGCAGGCCGAGCCGTTCCTCGCCCTCAACGCCTCTGCGTTGGCTGTCATCCAGAAGGTCCTGTGGTGGATCATCCGCATCGCACCGCTTGGCACCGTGGGCCTGATCGGCAACGCTGTGGCCGTCTACGGCTGGGACACCATCGGCTCGCTGGGCAAGTTCACCGTCGCCATCTACATCGGCCTGGCACTGGTGCTGTTCGGCGTCTACCCGGTCCTGGTCCGCAGCCACGGCCTGTCCGTCAGGCAGTACTTCTCCGGCGCATGGCCGGCCATCCAGCTGGCCTTCGTTTCCCGTTCCTCCATCGGCACGCTGCCGCTGACCCAGCGCGTCACCGAGCGCAACCTCGGTGTTCCGCGGGGCTACGCCTCCTTCGCCGTTCCGCTGGGCGCCACCACCAAGATGGACGGCTGCGCTGCGATCTACCCGGCCGTCGCCGCGATTTTCGTGGCCCAGTTCTTCGGCATCCAGCTCGGCTTCAGCCAGTACCTGCTGATTGCGCTGGTCTCCGTCCTCGGTTCTGCTGCCACGGCGGGAACCACCGGCGCCGTCGTCATGCTGACCCTGACCCTCTCCACGCTGGGACTGCCGCTGGCCGGCGTCGGACTCCTGCTGGCCATCGACCCCATCCTGGACATGGGCCGCACGGCCGTGAACGTCGCCGGCCAGGCACTCGTGCCCACGATCGTGGCCAAGCGGCAAGGGATCCTCGACGAAACCCTCTACAACGCACCGCGCACCGGGGAGGCCTTCCGCGAGGAAGAGGCCCCCGCCGCCGTCGAGCGTGAACTGGCTGGGTCGAAGGCCTGACTTTTCTTTGATTGCGTGCCCCGGGAGTACACCCCGGGGCACGCCCGTTTAAGTCTGGCTGCCCAACTCCGGCCGCCGAAATGGGCCCGGGCGGCAGGGAGCAAGGGTAGGGTACCGGCATGGACATCATTCTGGTTCCCGGTTTCTGGCTCGATGGTTCATCGTGGTCCGGCGTCACTCCCGCGCTTGTGGAGGCCGGCCACCAGATCCATGCACTGACCCTCCCGGGGCTCGAGGCAAAGGACGCCAAGCGTTCCGGCATCGGGCTCCGCGACCATATCAACGCAGTGGTGGAAGCCATTGACGGGATTGAGGGCCCGCTGGTCCTCGTCGGCCATTCCGGTGGCGGCGCCATCATCCACGGCGCCGTGGACGAGCGCCCGGACCGCGTCGTCCGGGCGGTCTACGTGGACAGCGGACCACTCGGCGAGGGCGGCGTCATCAATGATGAACTGCCGGCCGACGGAGATGAGATCCCCCTTCCTTCCTGGGACGTGTTCGACGACGCCGACCTCACCGACCTTGACGACGGCCTGAGGGAAGCATTCCGTGAACGGTCCATCCCGCAGCCAAAGGCCGTGGCCTGCGACAGGCAGCACCTTCACGATGTGCGCCGCTACGACGTCCCTGCCACGGTGATCGCCTGCGAGTTCCCGTCCTCATTGCTGACTGAGTGGATGGACGCCGGGCACCCTTACGTTGAGGAGCTCGCCCGCATCCGCGATGTGGAACTGGTGGACCTGCCCACCGGGCACTGGCCCCAATTCACCAAGCCTGCGGAACTCGGAGCGGCAATCCTCGCCGCCGTCGACCGGACAAGCTGACAGGCCGCCCGCACGCTGGATCCGGCGGGTAGTTCGTCCAGCCTGGCGATGCTACCGGCCGCCGATCACACCTTTTTCCACGGCCTTCGTAACGGCATCAGCTTCGGCCTGGGTGAGCGTGCCGTCCTTCACCGCCCGATCAAGCCGGCCCTTCAGTGCTGCCGCACGGTCGGCCTGCGCCTGGGTACGGAGTTCCTCGAGCGCGGCCTTGACCTTGGCTTCATCAATGCCCAGTGACTTGGCCAGCGAGGCTGCCAGCGCCGCCTCCCTGGCTGCCTTGTCCGGTCTGGCCCCGTTGGTGCGGGGGCCGTTCGGATGGTTTGCCTGGCGGAATGTCCGCAGGGCGTCTTCCAGCTTGGCCTGATCCACGCCCAGCTTGGCCGCGAGCGCCGCGACGTCCCCCTTGAGGACCCCGTGACCGCGTCCATATCCATGACCGTGCCCGTGCCGGCCGCTATCGAAACGGGGCGCGTCGGTGGGACCGCTGGATGGGCTGCTTGATGTGGGGGTAGGCGCGGGAGTCCCTGTTGTTGTGGCTGCCATTCCGGTGACACCGAATCCGGTGCCCAGTGCCAAGGCAGTCGCGCCCAGTCCGAGAGCCACTTTCTTTGAACGCTCCATGGTCCGCTCCTCGATCCGCCGGCCTTGAGGCATCTTTGCCGCCGTGCCGGCTACGACAACAGGATGCACCCTCCTCCTCAAGAACTGCTTTTGTCCGGCTGTGAAGACGCTGTGAATTTTGCCGCCCAAGCCGCGAGCCACTTCCACCAGTTGCGCAGAGTGCAAAGTTGCACGTAGTGTAACTGAGTGCCCACTTCCACTTCCTCCCCGACCCCTCTACCCGCGCCTGTCCCTGGTGACGCCGAGGTGCCCGTCTCCCGGCGCGAGCTGAATAAGGCCGCCACCAGACAGGCAATAACCGGCTCAACACTCGCGCTGCTGCGGCAGCACGGCCCCGGAAACTTCACGGTCGAGGACATTGCCGAGGCGGCCGACATCTCCCGCCGGACCTTCTTCAACTACTTCAGCAGCACGGAAGCCGCCATCGCGTCGGTGACCCACGGCTTCCTGGACAGCGCCCTCGAACAGTTCCGCCGGCGTCCCGCTGACGAACCCATCCTCGAGTCCGCCCGCGCCGCCCTGGTTGCTCTGGCAGATCCCATGACAGTGGCCCCCCTGGCCGAACTGTTCGGACTGACCCAGGGCAACCCGCTGATGGCGCGCTCCGAACTCGAGGCGTGGGACCACTGCACCGAGCAGATCGTTGCCGCTGCCCGCGAGCGTTCCGCGCGGATCCCCGGAACTGAACAGGACCCCGGCACTGAGCAGGACGCGGGCACTGAACAGGGACCCGGTACGGACCAGGACGAGCTCTACGTCCGGGCCCTCGCCGGCTCGGTCGTCTCCTGCGGCAAGGCGGCCATGGACGTCTGGTTCCGCCGCTGCGGACCCGACCTCTCCCCCAAGTCGCTGGCCATCCTCCGCCAGCTGCTCATCGATTCGATGGGCCTGCTCGGTTCCGGCTTCGCATGGCCGCCGGCGGATCCGAAGAAGTCTTCCGCCAAATCCTCCACCCGCAACGCAGAACGGTCCTGACATGGCACTTCTCCTGTACCGCCTTGGCAAGTTTTCCTACCGTCACCGCTGGCTCGTCATTTCCCTCTGGCTGGCGGTCCTGCTGGCAGTCGGCGGCGCGGCGGCAGCCTTTCACGGCACGCTGTCCAACAACTTCCAGATTCCCGGCACAGAAACCCAGCGGATGGCGGACAGGCTCCAGAAGGAGCTGCCCGCGTCATCCGGCGGGTCGGCCGGGGTGGTCTTCCAGGCAAAAGGCGCCCGGTTCAGCCAGGCCGGCAGGGACGCGGTGTCCGCTGCCCTGACCAAGCTTGAGTCCCTTCCGGACGTCCGGGGAACCGTCGACCCGTTCGCCAC
Organism: Arthrobacter sp. OAP107; assembly: GCF_040546765.1. Taxonomy (NCBI): domain Bacteria; kingdom Bacillati; phylum Actinomycetota; class Actinomycetes; order Micrococcales; family Micrococcaceae; genus Arthrobacter; species Arthrobacter sp. OAP107. Next base: position 3,699,641 of record NZ_JBEPOK010000001.1, read on the forward strand.
ACAGGCCCAGCTGGACCAGGCGGCCAAGGATCTGGCCGGCGGCGAAGCCAAGGCAGCCGCGGGCAAGGCCCAGCTGGACAAGGCCGCCGCCGAACTGGCCGCCGGCAAGGAACAGCTGGCCGCGGCCGAGGCGCAGATGACCGCGGCCGGGCTCCCGGCGTCAGCCATCGAGGCCCAGCTGGGCCAGCAGAAAGCCCAGCTGGCCGCCGGTCAGTCAAAGCTCGACGCCGGAACCAAGGCACTGGAGGCAGGTGACGCGAGGCTGGCACTGGCCAAGCGCCAGGTCGAAGCGTCGCAGGGTTTGCGTTTCGTCTCGGAGGACGGCAAGGCTGCAATTGCCCAGGTCCAGTTCAGGACCTCCATCAACGGGCTGGACCCCAAGGTGCGCCAGGAAGTCCAGGACATCGTGCAGGAGGTCTCCACGGCCGGGGTTACCGCACTGCCCAGCAAGGAGATCAGCGAGGACGTCTCCGAGATCTTCGGCGTGGCCGAGATCATCGGCATCGCCGTGGCGGCACTGGTCCTGATCATCATGCTCGGCACCCTCGCCGCCGCCGGGCTGCCGCTGCTGATGGCCGTGATCGGCGTGGCGGTGGGCGTCGGCGGCACCATGGCGCTGAGCAGCCTCATCGATATGAGTTCCATTTCGCCGATGCTCGCCCTCATGTTGGGCCTCGCCGTCGGGATTGACTACTCGCTGTTCATCGTAAACCGCCACCGCGGGCAGCTGCTGGCAGGCATGGACGCCGAGGAGTCCGTGGCCCGTGCCACCGGGACCTCCGGCAATGCCGTGCTCTTTGCCGGCCTGACGGTCATCATCGCCCTCGCGGCGCTGGTGGTTCCGGGGCTGCCCTTCCTGGGAGTCATGGGCGTTTCCGCGGCGGGGACCGTTGCTGTCGCCGTCCTCGTCGCCCTGACACTGACCCCGGCCATCCTCTCCCTGGTGGGTACGAGGCTGATCTCCGGGCGGGCATGGGCCAAGGCGCAGAGGCACAACGCCGACCCCAACAGTGCGGCCGAGGACCGCGCCAAGGACGAGCACCGCAATAGCCACGGCTGGGGCGGCCTCGTCACCCGGCACCCGGTGCTGGCCATGCTGGCCGGGGTCCTGGTGCTGGGCAGCATGGCCCTGCCCGCCGCCCAGCTGCGGCTCGCCCTGCCCGACGGCGGCTCCGAACCTGTCGATTCCCAGGCTTTCAAGGCCTATGACGCCACCAGGCGCAGCTTCGGCGAAGGCATGACCGGACCGATCATCGTGGTGGGCGACTTCCCGGATGGCCTCAGCGAGACCGAAGCAACGGCCAAGCAGCTGGACGTCGCGGACATCCTGCGGGAGACGGAGAACGTCACCGCCGCCATTCCGGTGGCACTGAGCCAGGACCGCGGGACCGCGGTGTTCCAGGTCATCCCGAAGGAGGGGCCGGCAAGCGCGAGCACCGTCAACGTGGTGTCCGGCATCCGCGCCGAGCGCGCCAAAATCGCGGACTCCACCGGGGTCAGCATCGGACTCACCGGCCAGACGGCAGGCAACATCGACGTGTCCTCGAAGCTGGGCGAGGCGCTGCCGTCGTACCTGGCCATCGTGGTTGGGCTGTCGCTGGTCCTGCTGCTGCTGGTGTTCCGCTCCATCGTGGTGCCGCTGCTGGCGACCGGCGGCTTCCTGCTGTCGCTGGCGGCCGCCTTCGGCGCGGTGGTGGCGGTCTACCAGTGGGGCTGGCTGGGCGCGGTGTTCGGCGTCGAAAACCCCGGCGCCGTGCTGAGCTTCCTGCCGATCATCCTGATCGGCGTGCTATTCGGCCTGGCCATGGACTACCAGGTGTTCATCGCCTCGGGCATGCGTGAATCCTTCATGCACGGCGAGTCCGCGAAGCATGCCGTCCGCTCCGGCTTCAGCCACGCTTCCGCGGTGGTCACAGCCGCCGCGATCATCATGGTCAGCGTCTTCGCGGGCTTCATCTTCTCGCACCTGAATATGGTCCGGCCGCTCGGCTTTGCGATGGCGTTCGGAGTGCTGGTTGACGCCTTCGTGGTGCGCATGACGATCGTCCCGGCGGTCATGTACCTCCTCGGCAGGAAGGCCTGGTGGCTGCCGCGCTGGCTGGACCGCATCCTGCCGGATGTCGACGTCGAAGGGGCGAAGCTCAGCAAGTCTGCCCCGGCAACCGCAGCCGAGCCCGACGCCGAACCGGATGCCGAGCCCGCGGAGGCGGGCGCCCGGTAGGAGGTTCCCGCCGGCCAAAGCAACGCGAGGTCACTTAGCGCCCATAAATGCCCTCCGATTGGGCCGTAAGTGACCCCGCGTTGCTTCGCTGGGATGAATTAGGCTGGATCCGTGACCCGCCTCATTCTTGCCTCGCAGTCCCCCGCCCGCACCAAGCTCCTGACTGAGGCCGGCATCGAACACGAGGTCCTCGTGTCCGACGTCGACGAGGAGGCCGTGCAGGAACGCTACGGCGTCACCGATCCGCACGACACCGCCCTGCTCCTGGCCCGCGCCAAGGCGGAGGCCGTCGCCTCGCTTCCGGAAGCCGAAGGGGCCCTGGTGCTCGGCTGCGATTCGGTTTTTGAGTTCGACGGCGAGTCGCACGGCAAGCCGTACACCGTAGACGTGGCCCGCCAGCGGATGCTGCGGATGAGCGGCAGCAGCGGGATCCTGCACACCGGCCACTGGCTGGTGGACTGCCGGGACACCGACGAAGACGGCGGCTCCGGGGCCACACTGGGCAGCGTCGCCTCCGCGGAGGTGCATTTCATGGAGATGCAGCTCGCAGAGATCGACGCCTACATCGCCACCGGCGAACCGCTCCACTGCGCCGGCTCCTTCACGATCGACGGCCTGGGCGGCGCTTTCATCCGGAAAGTCGACGGCGACCCGCACGCCGTCGTCGGATTGTCGGTATCCACCCTGCGCTCTCTGCTGGCCCAGGCGAACGTGAGCATCACCGAGTTCTGGCAGGACCTGCCCGACTCGGCAAATCCCGGTGAGTTGTAGCTTCCCTACAAAGGCCGGGCCTCTTACACGCGGATTCCGCCAGTAATATCAGCGGAATCCTCAAATTCAGGCTAGGCTCCCTGAAGGAAAGAAGGAGACGCCTTGTCAGTAAAGCCGGAGCAGTCCGCAGGTCCAGTGCAGTCAAAAATCACCAAGGTTCTGATCGCGAACCGCGGTGAAATCGCCGTCCGCGTCATCCGCGCAGCCCGGGACGAGGGCATCGCCTCCGTCGCCGTCTACGCCGATCCTGACCGGAACGCCCTCCACGTCCGGCTCGCCGACGAAGCGTACGCCCTGGGCGGCAACACTGCGGCCGAGTCCTACCTCGTGATGGACAAGCTGATCGAAGTGGCCCGCCAGTCCGGCGCCGACGCCATCCACCCCGGCTACGGCTTCCTGTCCGAGAATGCCCAGTTCGCGGCCAAAGTCATCGACGCCGGCATCACCTGGATCGGTCCCTCGCCGGAATCCATCTCCGCCCTCGGTGACAAAGTCCAGGCCCGCCACATCGCCGAGAAGGTGGGCGCCCCGCAGGTGCCCGGCACCGCCGACCCCGTTGAATCTGCCGAGGAAATCCTCGAATTCGCGGACAAGTTCGGCCTGCCGGTGGCCATCAAGGCCGCCTTCGGCGGCGGCGGCCGCGGCATCAAGGTGGCCCGCACCCGCGAGGAAATCCCCGAGCTCTTCGATTCCGCCGTCCGCGAGGCCACCGCCGCCTTCGGCCGCGGCGAGTGCTTCATCGAGCGGTTCCTCGACGCACCGCGCCACGTCGAAACCCAGTGCCTCGCCGACGCCCACGGCAACGTGGTTGTGGTTTCCACGCGCGACTGCTCACTCCAGCGCCGCAACCAGAAGCTCGTGGAGGAAGCCCCGGCCCCGTTCCTGACGGCGGAGCAGAACGAGCGCCTCTACGAATCGTCCAAGGCCATCCTGAAGGAAGCCGGCTACCTCGGTGCCGGAACGTGCGAGTTCCTCGTGGGCCAGGACGGCACCATCTCCTTCCTCGAGGTCAACACCCGCCTGCAGGTGGAGCACTGCGTCTCCGAGGAAGTCACCGGCATCGACCTGGTCCGTGAGCAGTTCCGCCTGGCCCGGGGCGAAGAGCTGGGCTACGGCGACCCCGAGGTCCGCGGCCACTCCTTCGAGTTCCGCATCACCGGTGAGGATCCGGGCCGCAACTTCATGCCGGCACCGGGCACCGTGAGCACCCTGAAGAACCCCACCGGCCCCGGCATCCGCATTGACTCCGGCATCGAAGAGGGCGACGTCATCAGCGGCAACTTCGACTCGATGCTGTCCAAGCTGATTGTCACCGGCGCGAACCGTCCGCAGGCCCTGCAACGCGCCCGCCGCGCCCTCGAGGAAATGGTGGTGGAAGGCATCCCCACCGTCATCCCCTTCGACCTTGCCGTGGTCAGCAACCCGGCGTTCGCGCCGGCCGAGGGTCCGTTCAGCGTCCACACGCGCTGGATTGAAACCGAGTTCGTCAACGACCTTGCCGCCTGGACGCCCAACGGCGCCGCACCAGAGGGTGAGGACGCCGCTGAGCGCCGCACCGTGGTGGTGGAAGTGGGCGGCAAGCGCCTGGAGGTGGCACTGCCCGCCAGCCTCGGCTTCAGCGGGCCGGCAGCCGCCGGCGCGAAGCCGGCCAAGTCCAAGAAGCGCAGCCGCACCGCCGGCGCCACCGCAGCCGCAGGCGGCAACGCCCTGACGTCCCCCATGCAGGGAACGATTGTCAAGGTGGCAGTGGCCGACGGCGACGTCGTCGCCGAAGGTGATCTCGTCGTCGTGCTTGAGGCGATGAAGATGGAGCAGCCGCTTACCGCACACCGTGCCGGCACTGTCACCGGACTGTCCGCCGCGGCGGGCCAGACGGTGGCTGCGGGCGCCGTCATCGCAACGATCGAAGACTAAGTCGACTTAATACTGAGCGGCCGACACTGAAAAACAGCATAAGAAATGCCCGGTGCGGAAAATCCACACCGGGCATTTTTGCCGGCCAGGAATCAGGCCACGTTGTTCTCGTAGTCCAGGTCCTTGGTTTCCTTACTCAGGAAGAGGGCCACCAGCGTCAGTACAGCCGCGCCGCTGAGGTACACGCCCACGAGCACCGGGCTTCCCTTCGCCGTTTCCCACAGCCACACGGCGATGAAGGGCGCCAGCGCTGCGCCGAGGATGCTGGAGACGTTGTAGCTCACGGCGGATCCTGTGTACCGGACGTTGGTCGGGAACAGCTCCGGCAGCAGCGCGCCCATGGGGCCGAAAGTGAGGCCCATCAGGGTGAAGCCGAGGATCAGCACGGCCATGGCGCCCACGAAGCCGCCGCTGAACAGCGGGACGAACAGCAGTCCGAAGACGAAGATGCCCGCGGTGACGGCGAGCAGCATCTTGCGGCGGCCATATTTTTCGGCCAGCGGGCCGGAGACCAGGGTGAAGATGCCGAAGAACACCACGCCCGCGATCAGCATCCACAGGAAGTCGTTGCGGGTGTAGCCCAGGCCTGGGACAAAGGCAGCGGCCGCGGCCTCGGTCATCGGCTTGCCTGCCTTTTCCGCAGCTGCCTTGGCCGCTTCCAGGGTGGCCGGGCGTGTGCCGTAAGTCAGCGTGAACGTGGTCATGAGATAGAACAGCACGTACGTGGCCAACATAATGAACGTGCCCAAAATGAGGGGCCACCAACTGGTCTTGAAGACCCGGCCGATGGGGAGCTTGGCCACTTCGTTGGATTCAAGGACCTTGGTGAACGCCGGTGTTTCGATGAGCTTGAGCCGCACGTAGAGCCCGATGATCACCATGACGGCGCTCAGCAGGAACGGCACCCGCCAGCCCCAGGCTTCGAAGGCGGCCGGAGCCAGGGTGTAGCTGGCCACCAGGAAGATCACGTTGGCAATGACAAAGCCGATGGGTGCGCCCAGCTGAGGGAACGTGCCGTAGATGGCGCGTTTGTTGGCCGGGGCGTTCTCGGTGGCCAGGAGGGCGGCGCCGCTCCATTCGCCGCCAAGGGCCAGGCCCTGCGCAAAGCGCATGACCACCAGCAGCGCGGGAGCCCAGAACTCCCACCCGGGAACTGTGGCCGTGGGCAGGCAGCCGATCAGGAACGTGGCAATACCCATGGTCAACAGGGAAGCCACCAGGGTGCCCTTGCGGCCGAACTTGTCGCCGAAGTGGCCAAAGACCACGGACCCGAGCGGGCGGGCGATAAACGCGACGCCGAAGACTGCAAAGGAGCTCAGCAACTGGGTGGTTTCATTCTGGCCCGGGAAGAACAGCTTCGGGAAGACGAGCACCGCGGCGGTGGCATACACGTAAAAGTCGTAGAACTCGACGGTGGTGCCGATAAGGCTTGCGACGATCACGCGGCCGCGCGAGTTCACCTGCTTGGCTGAGCCGGAGTGCGAGGTGGCAGTGGATGACATGTGGGGACGCTTTCATGAGAACTGGACGGACCCCGCTCGGAAGCCCCTCCAAACAGGGATAAAACAGAGTTCAATCTTAGTTCCCGAAGTCCATTGAACGGACAAGTGAGTTCAGCATACGGACGTTTCGGGTTGTCTCAGCATGAGGTCGTCCGACAAGCCTAACGCCGCCCGCCGGGGGCTGATAGGCAAATGTCACAGCACGTTAACAAACAGCGACCGTCTGCGAAACGCGCCATCCCTACCTTGGAAGGACAACATTCCCCAAGGAGGTATACCGTGACTGCTGACCGCACCGCAGACGCCGGAACCCACAATTCCCTCGATCTTGCCGCTGCCACAACCACCGAGGCACCGGCCCTTGAAGAGCGTCCCGGACGCTGGATCGCCAACTGGGACGCCGAGAACAAGCACCAGTGGGAATCCCGGGGCCGCTCCATCGCGCGCCGCAACCTCAACTGGTCGATCTTCGCCGAATTCCTTGGCTTCGTCGTCTGGCAGCTGTGGTCCATCGTGGTGGTCCAGCTGCCCGCCGCCGGATTCACGTTCAGCACCTCCGAGATCTTCTGGCTGATCTCCATGCCGAGCCTCGTCGGGGCCACGCTCCGAATCCCCTACACGTTCATGGTTCCGCGGTTCGGCGGACGGAACTGGACCATCGTCTCCGCCCTGCTCCTCCTCATTCCCTCCATCGGGCTCGCACTGTGCGTCTCAAACCCAGAGACACCGTTCGGCGTCATGCTCCTCGTCGCTGCCCTTGCCGGCTTCGGCGGCGGCAACTTCGCCAGCTCCATGGCCAACATCACGTTCTTCTACCCGGCCCGTGAAAAGGGCTGGGCCCTGGGCCTGAACGCCGCCGGCGGCAACCTCGGCGCAGCCGTGGCGCAGCTTGCCGTCCCGATCGCCATCACGCTGCTCGCCGCCGGGACCGCCAACCTCCCCGTTGCCGGCCTGATGTGGGTACCGCTGATCCTCCTGGCAGCGTTCGGCGCCTACAAGTACATGAACAACCTCACGAGCGCCAAGGGCGACGTTGCCGGATCCCTCGCGGCGATCAAGGAACCCCACCTGTGGGTCATGGCCCTGCTCTACATCGGAACGTTCGGCTCGTTCATCGGCTTCGCCGGCGTCTTCCCCAAGCTCATCAAGGACTACTTCCCGGCCTTCTCCTCCATCTCCGTCGGCGCCGTGGCCCTCTCGCTGGCCTTCCTCGGCCCTCTGGTCGGCTCGCTGACCCGCCCCTACGGCGGCCGCATGGCTGACCGCATGGGCGGAGCCCGGATGACCGTGGCGGCCTTCGCCGCCATGGCCGCGATCACCCTGACGATGATCTGGACGCTGCCGCTGAAGAACTTCTGGCTCTTCCTGGTTCTCTTCCTGATGCTGTTCACGGCCAGCGGCTTCGGAAACGGCGCCACGTACCGCATGATCCCGGTGATCTTCGCGACCTCCAGCCGCGCGGCCCGCTCCGGGGCCAGCTCGGTGCAGACCCAGCGCCTTGCTTCCTCGGCGCTCGGCCTGATCTCCGCGATCGGCGCCTACGGCGGGTTCGTCATTCCGCAGGTGCTCAATGCCTCCAACACCGCCAGCGGCTCCTACGTCCCGGCCTTCTACGGGTTCGTCGGAGCGTACGCCCTGATGCTGACCGTCTGCTGGTTCTGCTACATCCGCAACGCCAACCGAAATGCGATGGGACACGTCTAACATGACCAAAAGCGCCGACACGCACTGCCCTTACTGCGCCTTGCAGTGCGCCATGACGCTCAAGTCCCCGGCGGCTTCGGCCGCAACGGGCCTGGCCCCGGCTGCGCAGCCGGGGCCAGCCCCCGTGCCGGCAGCGCCGGCACTCGAGGGGCTGGCCCTCGAAGTGAACGGACGTGACTTCCCCACCAACCGCGGCGGCCTCTGCCGCAAGGGCTGGACGTCCGCTTCGCTCCTGCAGCACCCCGGACGCGTCACCGAGCCCATGCTCAAGGGGCCCGATGGCGTCTTCCGCCCCGTCTCCTGGGACGAGGCACTGGGCCGCGTCACCGCCGCCGTCAAGGACGCCCGCGCCAGGTACGGTGCGGACTCCGTGGGCGTCTTCGGCGGCGGTGGCCTCACCAACGAGAAGGCATACCAGCTGGGCAAGTTCGCCCGGCTCGCGCTGGGCACCTCGAGGATCGACTACAACGGCCGGTTCTGCATGTCGTCCGCGGCTGCCGCGGGCATGCGGGCCTTCGGCCTGGACCGCGGACTGCCCTTCCCGCTTGAGGCACTGGACACGGCCAGCACCATCCTGATGCTCGGCTCCAACGTCGCCGAGACGATGCCGCCGTTCGTCCAGCACCTGCAGGGCGTCCGCGACGCCGGCGGCCTCATCGTGGTGGACCCCCGGCGTTCCGCCACGGCCGCATTCACCTCCAACAACGGCGGCCTGCACCTGCAGCCCCTTCCGGGCACTGACCTCACGCTCCTGCTGGGCCTCTCCCATGTGGTGATCCACGAGGGCCTCCTCGACGCCGACTACATCCAGGCGCGCACCACCGGCTTCGACGCCGTGGTCCGCTCCGTCAACGCCTACTGGCCGGAGCGGGTCCAGTCCATCACCGGCGTGCCCGCCGAGCTCATCCGCGAGACGGCCCGGCGGCTGGCCAGCGGCGCCAGCCAGGGCGGCAGCTACATCCTCACCGGACGCGGCGTGGAACAGCACGTGGACGGCACGGACACCGCTACGGCGGCCATCAACCTCAGCCTCCTGCTGGGCCTGCCCGGCAGCGCCCGCAGCGGCTACGGCACGCTCACGGGCCAGGGCAACGGCCAGGGCGGCCGCGAGCACGGCCAGAAGGCCGACCAGCTGCCCGGCTACCGCAAGATCACCGACCCCGCCGCCCGCGCGCACATGGCGAAGGTCTGGAACGTCCCCGAGTCGCTCATCCCGGGCCCCGGCCTGCCGGCCGTGCAGCTGCTCAGGTCACTGGGACAGCCCGACGGCGTCCGGTGCCTTTTCGTGCATGCCTCCAACATCGCGGTCGCCTCGCCGGACGCCAACGCTGTCATCCGCGGGCTCCGCAGCCTGGACTTCCTGGTGGTCTGCGACTTCTTCATGTCCGAGACCGCGGCCGAGGCCGACCTCGTCCTGCCGGTGCTGCAGTGGGCCGAGGAGGAAGGCACGCTGACCAACCTCGAAGGCCGCGTCCTCCGCCGCCGCCAGGCGATCCAGCCGCCCGCCGGGGCCCGCAGCGAGCTGTGGATCATGGCCCGGCTGGCCGAGGCACTCGAGGCACCGTCCACCTACAGCGACGACCCGGAAACGGTCTTCGAGGAGTTGCGTCTGGCATCTGCCGGCGGCGCGGCCGACTACTCGGGCATCGACTACGCCATGCTGGACAGCGGCGCGGCTGCGTACTGGCCCTACCCCGCCGGCAGCACCGGAACCCCGCGCATGTTCCTGGACAGCTTTGCCCACGCCGACGGCAAGGCGGTCATGACCCCGGTGGCGCCGCGCCGCCGTCGTGCTCCCATTGCAAACCCCGGCCGGGACAGCGCAGCTCCGGCGGCCAAGCCCATGACCCTCATTACCGGCCGCCTGCTGGAGCACTACCAGTCGGGCGCCCAGACGCGGCGGGTGGCGGAACTCCTGGCCTCGCAGCCTGAGGCCAGGGTACAGATCCACCCGGCCGCCGCCGCGGCCATGGGCATCACGGACGGCGCGGAGGTATCGGTGGCCAACGAACGCGGCGAGGTGGTCTGCCGGGCCGAGCTCAGCACCGCCATCCGGCCTGAAACCGTCTTCCTGCCGTTCCACTTTCCCGAACTGGAGAGCGCGAACCGGCTGACGGAAGCGGCCACGGACCCCATCTCGGGGATGCCCGAGTTCAAGTTCAACAAGGTATGGGTCCGGCTGGCAGCGGCCACCCCCGCCACCAGTCTTCTTCAAACAGCGGAGGCCTCATGAGCGAGCAGATTGTAATTGTCGGATTTGGTCCGGTGGCCGCGCGGCTGGTCGATGAACTGCTGCCGGCACAGCGTGCGGGGCAGATCGGGCTGACGGTCATCGGCCAGGAAACCGAGGCCGCCTACAACCGCGTGCTGGTGGCCGACCTCGGGGTCGGCCGCACCACCCCCGAGGCGCTGGCCCTCGCCGACGCCCCGGCCCTGGCGTCCGACGGCGTGGACGTCCGTCTGGGCGTGAAGGTCAGGCGCGTGGACCGCGCCCGGCAGTCCGTCCTCCTCTCCGACGGCACCTCCGCCCACTATGACCGCCTGGTGTTCGCCACGGGTTCGCGGCCCGTGATCCCCAACCTCACGGGCCTGAACCCGGACCCTGCCGCGCCTGTCCTCCCGCCGGGTGTCACCGCGCTCCGCGACCTCCGCGACGCCGAAGTTCTGCGCCAGGCGGTGGCTGGCCGCCAGCGCGTGGTGGTGCTGGGCGGCGGCGTGCTGGGTCTCGAGACTGCCCTCGCGGCCGCGGAGGAAGGCGCCACGGTCACGGTGGTGCACAACGGGCCCCACCCCCTGGGCCGGAACATCGACCGCGGCGGCGGCGCCGTGCTGGCGGCGAGCCTGCGCAACTGCGGTGTCCGGGTGGCCGGCAACGCCCGTTCCACAGGCATTGAGCACAACGCTCCCGACGGCGGTTTCTCGGCTTTGCTGCTCGACGACGGATCGGCGATCGACGGGGACCTGCTGGTTCTCTCCTGCGGCGTGCGCCCGCGCACTGAGCTTGCCGAGGGCTGCGGGCTCTCCACCGGGACGGGCATCCTGGTGGACCACCGGCTGCGCGCGCACCACGAGCCGCACATCTTCGCCATCGGCGACTGCGCCGAGGTCCGCTGTCCGGATCCCGCCTGCGTCGAGTGCCGCACCGCGCGGGGGCCGTCCGGCCTGGTGGGACCCGGCTGGCGGCAGGCCGAATGGCTCGCCGAATACCTCCTGCTGCTGTCCGGGGGTTCCGCTGAGGACGCCGACTCACTGCCCCCGCTCCCCCAGGAAAAGCCCGGCGTCATCGTGCTCAAGGCCCGCGGCATGAACATGGCCGTGGCCGGAGAGAACTCCGCAGAACCGTGGGATGAGGAAGTCCTGACCGCCGGGGCCATCAACGGCAGGCCGCGCCTGCAAATCGCCCAGTGGGCCGACCCTGAGCACGGCCGCTACGTCAAGATGACCACCCGCGGCGGAGTGCTGGAAGGCCTGGTCAGCGTGGGGATGCCGCGCACCGCGGGAGAGATGGTGCAGCTCTTCGAACGCGGCGCCGAGCTGCCCGCGGACAGGTCCCTGCTGCTGCGCCTCGACGGACCCGACCAGCTCGCGCCGGCCGGTGCCTCCAACGACCCCGAGGCCACCGTCTGCCGCTGCGCAGGCGTCAGTGGCAGCAAGATCGCCGACGCCGTCACCGGCGGCTGCTCCACCGTGGCCGAGGTCTCCGCTTCCACCCGGGCCGGCACCGGCTGCGGCGGCTGCCACGACGACATCAAAGGATTGATCGAGAAGTACTTTCAGGGAGCTGCCGCCTAACGCCGCTGCCGTAACCGGGGTTAGTCACGTGGAGGCTGAAGTGGGGGCGTACTGCCTCGACGGAGGCGTGCGGTGGCCCTGCCAGGAGGACCCTGGCCTGCCGCGTCACACAAATCAGGCATGCCGCCCCTGGCCGGTAGCATCGGGATCATGAATGCCGACGAAGACGACGACATCACCGAAGAACTGCTGGCCGACTCCGAAAAGCTCACCGGGCTGAGCCTCGAGCTCCTGGGACTGGACCCGCACCCCGACGACATGACCGCCGAGCAGCGGCTCCAGTTCGACCCCGAGGATCTTGCCGAGATGGCCACCGCCAGCCCCGACGAGCGGGAGCGGTCCGTCCGCCAGACCCGCCTGCTGGCGGGCCTGCTGTGGAATTCCTCCAGCATCCTCATCGACCAGCTGTTCCGTGACCTTGGCACGCTGCACGAACTGGAGACGGTCACGCCCGAGGCCATCGCCGGAACCTCCGTGCTGTCCTCGCTTCCCCCGCAGTTCGCTTCCGGCTACGACGCGAAGTTCACCCAGCGGTTCATCGTGGTGGCATCGGACGTCACCGCGTCCCTGGTCCGCGGGTGGACCGCGCCCGGCTGCCTTGCGGGCGAACTCGCGGTCCATTGCCTGCTCGACCAGGCCCGGATCACGGAGGACATTTACGAACTGGACCTCCCCGAGGAGTGGCGGGCCATCGTGGAAGAGGTCCTGCTGGAGGATGCCGACTCCGAAATCCTGTACGCAGACGGAGCCGCCCAAGCGGACACCGCCGTCGAACACAACCCTGGAAACCTGGATATCCGGCACTGGTTCGAGCCCTTTGGGCCCGGTGACGCCGTCCCCCCGTACGCCTGCTCCTGAGTTGTAGGCACAAGCAGAGGGTCCGATGTCATCATCGGACCCTCTGCTTGTTGCCGCCGGATTTTTACCGTCCGTGTCCGGCTTCCGTGGCCGTGATGTTGAAGGAACCGTCCAGCTTCACTGTTGCCCGCGAGCCGTCAGCCTTCGTGATGTGGGCTTCGTAGACCGCACCCTCGGCGTCGGTCTCAACCCCCTGAACCGTCGCGCCGGGGTCGGCGGCCAGCACCGCATTCCGCACCCGTGTGGCAGTGCTCCCCGTCAGCAGCTGCTCGGTAATCCCGTTGGCCTGGTGGGCACCCTTGCCGTCCGTGCTGGACTGGCTTCCCGTGCCGTTTGTGGACGAGGCAAGAACGGGATAGCCCATGGCGAGGTAGGCACCGCCGCCAACGAGGGCGGCTACGAGGGCGGTGTTTATTGCGGCTTTTTGAACAGTGATCATGGCACGCTCCTGGCTTCCGCGGTCCGACCGTTCGGAAGAAAATCTCCGCATAGCTGACCGCTGGTGGATCGGTCTGTCGGAGCCCGGCGCCGCCAATCCCGGGGACCGACAGTCTGAATTTTACTCAGCTCTGCCGGTGGCGCCTAGGAGAATGGTGCCATTCACAGGTTGCGCGGCGGCGACGGGTCTCGACATGGCGGACCAAGGGAACAAGCCCGGGCGAACGCGCCCTACATGTGCACGTGCAGGCGGCGTGCAGCCTCGGAGATGGAGCCGCTCAGCGACGGGTACACGGTGAAGGTGCTGGCGACGTCGTCGACGTGCAGTTTCTGCTTCACCGCGATGGAAATGGCGAAGATCAGCTCGGAGGCGTTGGCGCCCACCACCACGCCGCCGATCACGGTGCCTGATCCCTTCCGGGCGAAGATCTTGACGAAGCCGTCCTTGACGTTTCGCATCTTGGCGCGGGCGTTGCTCTGCAGGGACAGCTTGATGATGTCGCCCTGGTACTTGCCGGATTCGATCTCGGCCTCGGACACGCCAACCGATGCGATCTCGGGTGAGGTGAAGATGTTGGACGCCACCTGGTGCAGCTTGATGGGGGTCACCTGGTCGCCCAGGAAGTGCGCGATCGCGATCCGGCCCTGCATGGCGGCGACGGAGGCGAGCGCCAGGACGCCGGTGCAGTCGCCGGCAGCGTAGATGTTCGGGGCGGTGGTGCGGGACACGCCGTCCACCTTGATGTGGCCGCTTTCGGTCAGCGCCACGCCCGCTTCCTCCAGCCCGATGCCTGCGGTGTTGGGAATGGAGCCCACACATACCAGGCAGTGGCTGCCGGTGACCTTGGAGCCGTCACCGAGGGTGACCACCACGCCGTCGTCGGTCCGTTCCACCATTTCGGCCCGTGAGCGGGACAGCACCCGCACGCCGCGCCGTTTGAAGACGTCCTCCAGCACCTCGGCGGCGTCGGTGTCGGACCCCGGAAGCACACGGTCCCGGCTGGAGATCAGCGTGACCTTCGAGCCCAGGCCGTTGTAGGCGGAGGCGAACTCGGCGCCGGTCACGCCGGAGCCCACCACGATCAGTTCCTCGGGCAGTTCGTCCAGGTTATAGATCTGCGCCCAGTTCAGGATCCGTTCGCCGTCCGGCCGTGCCGTAGGCAGCTCCCGCGGGTGCGCCCCGACGGTCAGCAGAATGGCGTCAGCCTCGACCGTTTCGGTTCCGTCGGCGGTCAGGACCTCGATGGTGTGGTTGTCCACCAGCTTGCCGGAGCCGTTCAGGATGCGCACGTTCTGGTGCTCCAGGCCAGTCTGGATGTCGAGGGACTGCTGGCGCGCGAGGCCGAGCAGGCGGTCGTTGATGTGCTTGAGATCGGCGCGCATCACCGGAACGAAATCCCCGCCGTCGACGTCGAACTTGACCCCCAGCTCGCCGGCACCGCTGACGCGGGTCATCAGGTCCGACGTTGCGATCAGCGTTTTGGACGGCACGACGTCAGTCAGCACCGCGGAGCCGCCGAGGCCGGACCGCTCGATGATAGTGACAACGGCTCCCAGCGAGGCGGCCACCATGGCAGCTTCATAGCCACCCGGCCCTCCGCCGAGAATTGCGATTCGGGGGGCGCTGAAATCAGGATGCATAGTCACAAGCGATCATTCTCCCGCATCCCGCGCCCGACCACCAACCTTCCAGGCCCGGCCGGGCGGCCGGAAGGGACGCGTTTCTGCTTACCGCACCGGCTCCGGCACGGTAGCTTGGACCGGGTGAGCACAACAGAATTCCTTGACACGGATCCCTTCGAGGCAGCGCGCACAGCTGCTGGCTACATCGCGGCGAAGACCGGCGTGGCAGCGCACGACATCGCCCTGGTCCTGGGCTCAGGCTGGGCCGAGGCCGCCGACCTCATCGGCGAGACCACTGCCACGCTGGCGGCGTCGGAGGTCCCCGGCTTTTCGGCCCCTGCCGTGGAAGGACACGTGGGCACCATCCGGTCCGTGCTGACGCGCGAAGGCAAGCGCGCACTGGTCCTTGGGGCGCGCACCCACTACTACGAGGGCAAGGGGGTCCGGGCCGTTGCCCACGGCGTGCGCACCGCGGCCGCCGCCGGCTGCAGGACCCTGGTGATCACCAACGGCTGTGGCGGGCTCAACGAAGACTGGGCACCAGGCACCCCCGTGCTCATCAAAGATCACATCAACCTCACCGCGACGTCCCCGCTCGAGGGTGCCACCTTCGTGGACCTGACTGATCTGTACTCACCGCGGATCCGGAACCTGGCCCGCGAGGTGGACCCGTCCCTGGACGAAGGTGTCTACGCCCAGTTCACCGGCCCTCACTACGAGACGCCGGCCGAGGTGCAGTACGCCAAGCGGATCGGCGCCGACCTGGTGGGCATGTCGACGGCGCTGGAAGCCATCGCTGCCCGGCACGCCGGCCTGGAGGTCTTCGGCATCTCGCTGGTCACCAATCTGGCGGCAGGCATCAGCCCCACTCCGCTGAGCCACGAGGAAGTGCTCGAAGCCGGACACGCTGCAGGCCCGCGCATCTCCAAGCTCCTGGCGGAAATCATCGGCCGGCTCTGACCGCAACGCGGGGCCTCGTGGGCGCTATGTGACCCCGCGTTTGTCGTCGGCGAGGAGTTGGGCAAGCGCGTCGGCACGGGCCCGGGGAAAGCGCCGCTCGAGGGACTGCGCGATGCCTGCCACGGTCTGCCGCGCGAGTTCGGTGCGCCATGCCAGCTCCGCCTGGCGCATGGACTGCGAAATGATGCAGCTGCGGAGATAGTCCTCGTCCGCGTCACCGCCGGGGCAGTTCGCCAGGATGCCGTCGCAGCGGAACGCCAGTTCCCGGCCTTCGATGGCCAGCACCACGTCCAGGACCGAGATCCGGTCGGCACGGCGCGCCAGCTGGAAACCTCCCTTGGGGCCGGACACGGACTGCAGGACGCCCGCCCGCACCAGGCACTGAAGCTGTTTGTTCAGGTACGCCGGCGGCAGCTTATACAGCTCGGCAAGCCGGCCGCTGCTGATCGGCTCACCGACAGGTGCCCACGCCAAGTTGACGCAGCAGTGGAGGGCCCACTCCACCCCCTGGTTCAACTTCACAACCCAGACGCTACGTGTCCAGAATTTTTACTGTCAAGGAGCGTACCGGCCGCTTTGAACGGGCGGGGTTATGACAGGTCCGCGGCCCCGTCCGGCACCGCTCCGCCGCACTTTGACGATAGTTTGGTTTCCATGACGTCTTCCGAAGCCGATCTTCAGCTGCTCAATGACGCCCGTGCCTGGGCCGCCCAGGACCCGGATCCGCGCACAGCAGCAACGCTGACCGAACTCGTGAAGCTCACCGAGGCAGGCACGCCCGCAGCCCGGCAGGACCTTGAAGACAGCTTCCGCGGAACGCTGCAGTTCGGAACGGCGGGCCTGCGTGCCGCCCTGGGACCCGGACCCAACCGGATGAACCGCGTCGTGGTCCGCCGCGCAGCGGCGGGCTTCGCCAAATTCCTGATCCGGGCGGTGGCGGAGGCTGCGCCCGGGACCCGGCCACGCGCCGTCGTCGGCTATGACGCCCGCTACAACTCAGACATCTTCGCCGCGGAGACCGCTGCGGTGTTCACCGCGGCCGGAATCGAGACGTTCGTGATGCCGGCAGCCCTGCCGACGCCCCTGCTCGCCTACGCGGTCCGGACTTTGGAGTGCGACGGCGGCGTGATGGTCACAGCGAGCCACAACCCTCCGCAGGACAACGGTTACAAGGTGTACCTCGGCCGGCATGCCGTGGAGGAAAGCGGACGGGGTGCGCAGATCGTGGCGCCTTACGACGCGCGGATTGCCGCCGAAATCAGCAGCGTGGGCGACCTTGCCTCGATTCCCCTGGCCCAGGATGGCTGGACGGTCCTGGATGACGGGATCGTTCAGAACTACGAGGCCGCCACGGCCGGGTTGGCCGACCGCGGGCTCTTCCCGGCCCGGGAGCTGAAGATCATCCTGACGCCGCTACACGGCGTGGGCGGCAGCACTGCCGTTTCCGTCCTCCGGGCAGCCGGGTTCACCGACGTGACGCTGGTCAGCGAGCAGGCTGAGCCCGATCCGGACTTCCCCACCGTCAGTTTTCCCAACCCCGAGGAACCCGGCGCCCTGGACCTTGCCCTCGGGACGGCGATGCAGGCGGACGCGGACATTGTCCTGGCCAACGACCCCGACGCGGACCGTGCCGCGGTGGCCGCGAAGGATCCGGACACGGGCGCGTGGCGCATGCTACGGGGCGATGAGGTGGGCGCCCTGCTGGGAGCGCACGTCGTGGCGCGGCTGGCGGCCTCCGGGGCGGAATTCTCGGGGGTACAGGCTGCCGGGGCGGACGCCGCCGGAGCCTCTGCGGGCGGCGGCGTGTTCGCCAACTCGATTGTTTCGTCGCGGCTGCTCGCCCGCATCGCCACAGCGGCAGGGTATGCGCATGAGGAGACGCTCACCGGGTTCAAGTGGATTTCCCGGGTGCCGGGCCTCGTCTACGGCTATGAGGAGGCGCTGGGCTATTGCGTTGCGCCGGACCTGGTCCGTGACAAGGACGGGCTGTCCGCCGCGGTGCTGATCGCGGAACTCGCGGCCGCCGCCAAGGCGGAGGGCAAGACGATCTTCGACACCCTGGACGAGCTGTACCTGGTCCACGGGCTCCACGCGAGTGACCAGCTGAACATCCGCGTGGGTGACCTCGGCCTGCTGGACGCCATGATGAACCGGCTGCGCGTGAACCCGCCCGAATCATTTGGCGGCTCTGCCGTGGAGTCATTCGTGGACCTGGCCGAAGGCAGCGGGCAACTGCCTCCGACCGACGGGCTCCTCTACGTGACCCGCGACCTCAGCCGCGTGATTATCCGGCCGAGCGGCACGGAGCCCAAGCTTAAGTGCTACCTCGAGGTCATCCAAAGCGTCGGCTCGGCCGCTGAACTGCCCGAAGCCCGGCTGGCGGCCAGGGCCGCGCTGGACCGGGTGCTCACCGACGTGCGCGAGGCGCTGGGGCTGTAAAGCCCTAGAGCTCGACCTCGATGAAGCCATCCACGATGCGGGTGGCGTACGCTGCCAGGCGCAGGTCCGCGTTGCCGAAGCACTCGCCGGTCTCGAGGTCGTAGACCTCCTTGTGCAGCGGCGAGGCGATGGTGGGGCGCGTGCCGCGTGATCCGAGGATGCCGCGTGCCATGACGAAGGCGCCGGTGGCCGGGTCCTCCTGGGCTACGGCGAAAACCTCACCGGGTGCGGTGCGGAACAGGGCCACCTGCCGGCCGGCCACGAGTGCCGCTTCGCCCCAGGCGAGTTCCAGGTCCTCCACCGCGCAGACGCGGTGCCAGCCTGCTGCATATCCGGTGGCGAGATCCTCAAGTTCCAGTGTTGCCGTCATGTCCGGCTCCTCTCCCTTTTGCGTGCTTTCCGGCGGCGGGCCGGTCTGTGAGGCCGAGTAATTCCGCCTGTTTTGCCGCCGCTGCGGCCGTATACCAAAGCTAGGCTTCAGGTGTTTCGACGGGGTGCAGTCAATGTGTCAAGAACGTAAAAGACACCTCACACGGCCCGAAACAATGCCGTGATGCAGAAGTTAAGTTCACGAAACAAACGGGAAACTGAAGCGAAACTGCGCCTCCCTAGTCTGGATGGACAAGCTGCAGAGCACCGTCTGCGGCCCAGCGAAAGGCCCACAGTGACCGAACAGACTTCAACCTCATCGACTCCGCGCCGCATCGTGGTCGCCGGCGGCGGCCCTGCAGCCCACCGTTTTGCGGACGCAATGCATGCCCGTGGCCTCGATGGCTGGCATGTCACGGTCCTCACTGAGGAAGCCCACCTCCCCTACGACCGCGTCGCGCTCTCCAAGGCCCTCACCGACATGGACTACGACCTCACCCTGGGTGAGGCCGCCATGTGGGACCACGCCAACGTGGAGCTGAAGACCGGCGAGCGCGTAGTCAAGATCAATGCCGGAGCCAAGACGGTGGAAACCGCTGCCGGCAACACCTATGAATACGACGAACTGGTAGTCGCGACCGGTTCGAATGCAGCCCGCCTGCCAATCCCCGGCGCCGAGCTAACGCACGTGTACCGCACGCTTGAAGACGTCTGGGCCATTAACAAGGCCATCGCCGAGCTCACGGAAAAGCTCGGCCGCAAGGTCAACGCCGTCACCATCGGTGGCGGCCTCCTCGGCCTCGAGTCCGCGGCCGGCACGGAGCAGCTCGGAGCCAACCCGATCGTCATTGACGGTTCGCAGTGGCTGATGGCCACGCAGCTCGACGAAGGAGCGGGCCAGGCAATGGGCCGGCTCATCAAGGCCAAGGGGTTTGAAGTCCACGGCGGCGTTTTCCCATCCGAAGTCCTCTCCGACGGCGAGGGCCAGGTCACGGGCGTCCTCATGGCCGACGGCCGCATCATCGAAGCCGACATGGTGATCGTCGCCATCGGCGTCCGGCCCCGCGACGAACTCTTCCGCGCTGCCGAGGGCGAGGAGCAGTTGTTCAGCCTCGGCCAGCGCGGCGGCGTGGTCATCAACGACTACTGCGCCACCGAAGTGCCGGGCATCTGGGCCATTGGTGAGGTAGCCAACTTCGGCGGCATGTGCCTGGGCCTGGTGGCGCCCGCCAACACCATGGCAGAGATCGTGGCCGACCGCCTGCACGGCGGGGATGCTACCTTCCCCGGCTTCGACACCGCCACCAAGCTCAAGCTGTCCGGCGTGGATGTAGCCAGCTTCGGCGACGCCTTCGCAAAGACCGAACACGCCCTCGAAATCGTCTACGCCGACCCCGCCCGCGGCGTCTACCAGAAGATTGTCACCACGGACGACGCCAAGACCCTCCTGGGCGGCATCTTCGTGGGCGACGCCTCGCCGTACATGAGCCTTCGCCCGCTGCTGGGGCGCGAACTTCCCGCCGAACCCGGTGCGTTCCTCAGCGCTGCCGGCGGCGGCGACGCCCCCGAAACCGAACTGCCGGACGACGCCACCCTGTGCTCCTGCAACAACGTCACCGCAGGCTCCATCCGCGACGCCATCAACGGCTGCGGCGCCTGCGAAGGCAACGCCCCCGTCCAGGAACTCGGCGAACTCAAGGGCTGCACCCGAGCCGGAACCCAGTGCGGTTCCTGCGTGCCGATGCTGAAGAAGCTGCTGGAAACCGAACTGACCAAGTCCGGCGTCGAGGTTTCCAAGGCCCTGTGCGAGCACATCGAGCTGTCCCGCCAGGAACTGTTCGACGCCATCCGCGTCCTGGAACTGACCTCCTTCGAAGAGATCATGGCCAAGTACGGCACCGGCGCAGGCTGCGACATCTGCAAGCCGACCATCGCCAACATCCTGGCCAGCCAGAACAGCAACTACGTCCTGGACGCCGGCCGCGGCACCCTGCAGGACACCAACGACCGCGCCCTGGCCAACATGCAGAAGGACGGCACCTACTCGGTGGTCCCCCGGATCGCCGGCGGTGAGATCACCCCGAAGAAGCTCGGCGTCATCGCCGCCGTCGCCGAAAAGTACAACCTGTACACCAAGATCACCGGCGGCCAGCGCATCGACATGTTCGGTGCCCGGCTGGAGCAGCTGCCCGAAATCTGGAAGGAACTGGTGGACGCCGGTTTTGAGTCCGGCCAGGCCTACGGCAAGAGCCTGCGCACGGTGAAGTCCTGCGTCGGGTCAACCTGGTGCCGCTTCGGTGTCCAGGACTCGGTGGCCATGGCCATCCAGCTTGAGCTCCGCTACCGCGGCCTCCGCAGCCCGCACAAGCTCAAGATGGGCGTCTCCGGCTGCGCCCGCGAGTGTGCCGAGGCCCGCGGCAAGGACGTCGGCGTGATCGCCACCGCCGACGGCTGGAACCTGTACGTCGGCGGCAACGGCGGTGCCACCCCGGCCCACGCCCAGCTCCTCGCCAAGGACCTGGATGACGAGACCCTGATCAAGTACATCGACCGCTACTTCATGTACTACATCCGCACCGCCGACCGCCTGCAGCGCACCGCGCGCTGGCAGGAGGAGCTCGACGGCGGCATCAAGCACGTCGAGGACGTGGTGGTCAAGGACACCCTGGGCATCGCCGAGGAGCTCGAGGCGGCCATGGCCAAGCACGTCGACACCTACGTCGACGAGTGGGCAGACACCCTGAAGGACCCCGAGCGCCTGCGCCGGTTCCGCTCCTTCGTCAACGCCCCTGACCAGAAGGACGACTCCATCACCTTCGTCCCGGACGAGCGCGGCCAGATGCGCCCGGCAACGGCAGAGGAGAAGGCGCTAGCCGTTCAGCAGCCAGTGCTGATCGGGGCCTCCATTCCTATGCGGCCCTCCACACCGGAACTGCTTGACGAGAACGAGGTATAGGCATGCAGCTCAGCATTGATCTCACCGGCCGCGACGTCCTGGTCACCGGCTCCGATTTCGCCGCCCGCCAGGCCGTCCGCCGCTACGAGTCAGCCGGCGCCGTCGTCTCCCGCCTCAGCACCCCGCAGGGTGCCGGGCACGACGGCCCGCTGCCCGAGCGCCCGTTCCTGGTCGCGGCCGTCGACGACGGCCAGGCCGGCTGGGAACCGCTGCTGGACCGCTGCCGCGCCGCCGGCATTCCGGTGGCTGCCGAACCGGCCGCCGGCCGGGCCGGCCACGTCACGCTGGTTGGCGGCGGCCCGGGCACCGGCGAGCTGCTGACCGTGGCGGCCGTCAAGGCCCTGCGTGATGCCGACGTCGTGTTCTACGACCGGCTGGCCCCGTACCAGGAGCTGGCGTCCCTCACCTCCGCCGAACTGGTCGACGTCGGAAAGCGCCCGGGACACCACAAGGTGAGCCAGGGCGACATCGAGAAGCTCATGGTCGCCTCGGCCCTGGAAGGCAACAACGTGGTCCGGCTCAAGGGTGGCGACCCGTACGTCTTCGGCCGCGGCGGCGAGGAAGTGGCGTCCTGCGTCGCCGCCGGCGTCCCCGTCCGCGTCATTTCCGGTGTCACCAGCGCCATCTCCGTGCCGGCCGCCGCCGGGATCCCCGTGACGCACCGTGAAGTCAGCCACATGTTCACGGTTGTGTCCGGCCACGCGCCGCTCAGCGAGAAGGAACTCACGCACCTGGCCGGTCTGGGCGGAACGATCGTGGTGCTGATGGGCATCGGCACGCTGCACCACCTCGCC
The DNA here is from genome assembly GCF_040546765.1 of Arthrobacter sp. OAP107. NCBI lineage: Bacteria > Bacillati > Actinomycetota > Actinomycetes > Micrococcales > Micrococcaceae > Arthrobacter > Arthrobacter sp. OAP107. The sequence continues at coordinate 3,721,982 of NZ_JBEPOK010000001.1, forward strand.
GCAGGCCTGCGCCGTGCCGGGATGCGCACCGACATGCCCATGGCTGTGGTGGAGCGCGGCTACCGGCCGGGCCAGAAGACCACCATCGCGGAACTCGGAAACATCACCACTGCCGCCGCCGGCTGCAGCAACCCCGCCGTCCTGGTGATCGGCGAGGTGGTGCGGGTGGCTGAGGCCAACCGCGGGCATGCCGAGGCCGCGGCGGACCTCGACCGCCTGGCGGCCTCGCTGCTGGGTTCGTGATAGGCATGAACGCAATGAATGCACTCGCCCCCACAGAAACAGCCCCCACCGAAACAACATCCACCGAAACCGCGCCGGAGGCGGCTGCCGAGGCCCCTCTGGAGGGTTTCCGGATCGGCGTGACCTCCCACCGCCGTTCGCGGGACCTCATCGAGGCCCTGGAACGCCGCGGCGCCGAGGTCCTGCACGCCCCGGCCTTGAAGATCGCCCCGGTGAACGAGGACATCAGCCTCATCGAGGACACCAAGGCGATCATCGCGGCCAAGCCCGACCTCTGCATCGCCACCACGGCCTACGGCATGCGCCGCTGGTGCGAGGCAGCGGATGCGTCGGGCATCGGCGAGGAGCTGCTGGAAACCCTGGGCGCCTGCCGGATGTTCGTCCGCGGACCCAAGGCCCGCGGCGCCGTGCGCGCGGCCGGCCTGGCCGACGTCGGAATCAGCAGTGACGAGACCACCGCAACGCTGGTGGACATGCTGCTGGCCGAGGGCGTGCGCGGCAAGACCGTGGCTGTGCAGCTGCACGGCTACACGGACGTCCGCCAGCTGGAGCGGCTGCGCATGTCCGGCGCCACGGTCCTGACCGTGACCCCGTACCGCTGGGTGAAGCCCGACGGCGCCGACCGCCTCCCCCGCCTCATCGAGGCTGCGTGCAGCGGCAACCTGGACGTCCTGACGTTCACGAGTGCCCCTGCCGTGGATGCGATGTGGAGCACGGCCCACGAGATGGGGCTGTACAAGCAGCTCGTGGAGAGCCTCAAGACCACTGTGACGACCGCCGTCGTTGGTCCCGTGACCGCGCAGCCGCTGCTGGACGCGGGTATCACCCCCCTGGTGCCGGAGCGGTTCCGGATGGGCGCACTGATCAGGCTGGTGTGCGAGCACCTCGCGCTGAACCATGTGCGCCGCCTGGACACGCGGTCCGGGAACGTGGAACTGCGCGGCCGTTCGCTGCGGATCGACGGCGAGGCGGTGGAGATCGCCCCGGCGCCGCTGCTGCTGTTGCGCGCGCTCCTGGGCGCCGGCGGCGCAGTCCTGTCCCGGGAGTCCCTCTCCGAACTCCTGGAACTGCGCGGCTCGGTGCACGCGCTGGACATGACGGTCAGCCGGCTGCGGTCCTCCCTGCCGGACGGCAAGCTCGTGGAAACCGTGGTGAAGCGCGGCTACCGCATCCGCGTCTAACCCTTCTACTGCAACGCGGGGTCACTTAGCGCCCAATTTCCGTGGTGGATTGGGCGCTAAGTGACCCCGCGTCGGTTTGTGCTTGGGGATGATTGTTACCGGGTGGTAAATAGCAGCGAACAGCCCGGGACAATTCCGCAATGGCCGGGAAACACCCGCGAAAAATGCTCCCCCTAGGCTGGGTCCCATCAGCACAACAGGGCCCCAGGTCGGCCCGCCTGGTGCAGCACTCGAAAGGGCCCGCACATGTCCGCTCCAGCACAGTTTCCGTCCACTGCCACCTCATCGAAAATCCTCATCGCCGGGGCAGGCCCGGCCGCCCAGGCCCTCGTGGCCCGGCTCGCCGCAGCCCAGTTCTCCGGCACAGTCACCGTGCTGAGCAGCCGCGACGACGCCTCCGACGACCTGCTGGAGCTAGCGGCCCTGCCGTTCGTGTCCGTACGCTTCGGCCAGCCCGCCAGCCACATCGACGCCGCGGCCAAGGTGGTCACCACAGCCGACGGCATGGAATTCAGTTACGACGAGCTGGTCATCGCCACTGGCTCGGCCCCGGTGGACTCGCCGGTGGACGGCTCCGGCCGCTGCCTCAGCTACTCCACCATCGACGACGCCGCGAAGATCGGCAACGCCGTCAAGGAAGTCACCCGGGTCCTGGGCCGCAGGCCGCTGGGCATCCTGGTGGGCACCGGTCCCGCCGCCGGACAGGCCGAAGCCGTGCTCCGTGCCCGCGGCGTCCGTCCCGTCCGCACCACTGCCCGGCCAGCCGCCGTCGTGCCAACGCTTGCCGGCTCAGTGCTGCCGGCCGCCGGCATCGTGTTCGAGGACGGCAGCCGCATGAACGGAGATCTCGTAGTCCTCGCCGAGGACCGCATGCCCCGGGACGGTCTGGCAGCCGCCGCCGGGGTGAAGACGGCGGCGTCGGGCGGGATCGTCGTCGGCCGGGACTTCCGCTCCTCCGTGCCGGGCATCTGGGCCATCGGGGATGCGGCAGCGTTCGACGGCGTACGGCTGGGTTTGCTGGTGGCGTCCGGGTCCGCTGCCGGCGCCTGCGCGGCGGAGCTCATGGCTGCGGCTTCCGTGGGGCAACTGGCCACCGCTGCGTAGCTTTCCCGCTGTGGCAGGATGGTTCGAAAGGACGCCGCGATACCCGGGGCGCCGTCGGCCAAAGGCCCGTGGAAAGGACAGCATGAGCAATGAAGCCAGCCCCGGAACGGGCACCGCGACCAGCCCAGCAGGATCGCCCGGCGCACGTGCCGGGGAGGGCAGTGGGGCGCCGGGCATCGCGTCCTACATCGACCACACGCTGCTGAAGCCGGAGGCCGGCGAGGCGGACATCCTCAAGGTGTGTGCCGAGGCCGCCGAATACAAATTCAAGTCGGTATGCGTGAACCCGCTGTGGGTCAAGACGGTCAAGACTGCACTCAAGGGCACCGGCGTGCTCACCTGCTCCGTGGCGGGTTTCCCGCTGGGCGCCACGCCCAGCGACGTCAAGGTGTTTGAGGCGCGCGGGGCCGTGCTGGATGGTGCCGACGAAGTGGACATGGTCATCGACATCGCCGCGGCCAGGGCCTCGGACAGAGGCGCCCTGATGGACGACATTAAGGCCGTGGCCGAGGCCGTGCACGCCGAAGGGGCGATCCTGAAGGTCATCATCGAGACCGGCCTGCTCAGCGACGGCCAAAAAGTCCTGGCCTGCGAAGCGGCCGTGGAGGCCGGGGCCGACTTCGTCAAGACCTCCACGGGCTTCAACGGCGGCGGCGCCACCGTCGAAGATATCGCCCTTCTGCGGCGCACCGTGGGTCCGGACCTGGGCGTTAAGGCGTCCGGCGGCGTGCGGTCCCTCGAGGACGCACAGGCTATGATTGCTGCAGGTGCAACACGTATTGGCGCCAGCTCCGGTATTGCAATCGTCAAAGGCGAACAGGGTTCGTCTGCGTACTGACCGGCGGCCGCCACAGTTTGAGCCCCGCGGGGCCGAGGAGGAATGAATGTCCAGCAAGATTGACCAGCAGGTAAAGACGCCCCAGAACGAGAACCCGCTGGCGGGCAGCATCGTTCTTTTCGTGGTGATCATGGCCCTGTTCCTGGGTGCCATCTACTCGCTGTCCTTCCTGTCGCTGGCCAACCCGTGGCCGATGGCCGTGTGCCTCGGCCTCTTCGCCCTCGCATTCTGGATCCCGCAGACCATCACCGGCCGCTCCGACTCAGCCGGCGAGTACTAAAGACCACGAAGAATTAACGGCCGAGGCCCCGGGAATCCCCGGGGCCTCGGCCGTTTAACCGTCAGTCAGCCCGCAGGCCTACGGCAGTCCCAACACGCTGCTGGCGAGCCGCCCGGCCAGGGCCAGCGCGGCCGGGAAATGCGTACCGGCCAGCGACCAGGCCGCCAGGCACATGCCCACCATCGCGTAGCCGCTCACCGGAATCAGCACCAGCCACTCCCGCCGCGAGCCGGCCCGGCCCAGCAGCGGGACGGAGAAGGCGCCGTTGGGCCGCCAAAAGTTCCTCAGCACCCAGAGCCGGCGGAGGAACTTTGGCGGCTTGATCACCAGTGGCCAGAGGAGCGGGACACCTCCAGTGGTCACCATGTCCCCCACGATGTGGACCACGACGCCGATCAGCATCGACATGGGCAGCCAGGTCCACTGGTGTGGCGCGAACCATGTCACCAGTCCGGCCATGGCAAGGGCGAAGACCCAGTTGGTGATCCATCCGGACTTCGGAAACAGCTTCAGCGCCTTGGCGGCGATGTTGATCATGAACATGCACAGCAGCCCGGCGCCGACGGACAGCACACCCCACGGCGTGTCCACCTGGACCTGCGCCGCGGCCGCGGCGAGCAGCACGAACATGGCTGCCCCCAGCACCGAGTGCGTGCCCTGCCGATGGCCGCCGCTGGCATTCTCGATGCCCACGGCGATCATGTTGGACAGCGGCGGCAGCGAATGCGCCACGGTGCTGGAGCGGTGGTCCCAGTCGCATACCAGGGCGGTGCCCGCCGTCGCCATGCCGCCGATCAGCACGCCGGCGGCATCCAGCGGATACCAGCCCAGGGTGTACGGCCCCGTCGCGGCAACAGCCACCCACGCCGCGGCTCCTGACGCGGCGTGGTGTCCTCCCATCACGGCTAGCCCTTCGTGGCTTCGAGCGGGACCGGAGCGTCCGAGAAGATGTTGCGGATCACGCCGTCGGCCCATTCCAGGATTTCGGCGTCCTGCAGGTCGCGGCCGCCGATCCGTGCCGTCTTCGGCTTGGGGATGAGCACGGCGTCGAGGGCAGGCTTGGACTGAGCGCCAGGGTACATGCGGTTGAGGCGCATGGTCTTCGATTCGGGCAGCTGCGCCGGGGAGAACCGGATGAAGTTGCCCTGCAGGGCGACGTCGGACAGCCCGGCCTCGCGTGCACCCACCCGGAAGCGCGCGACGGCGACCAGGTTCTGCGCAGGCAGGGGCGGCTCGCCGTAGCGGTCCACGAGTTCTGCGAGGACCTCGTCGATGGCTTCGTTGGTCACGGCAGACGCCAGCTTCCGGTAGGCCTCCAGCCGCAGCCGCTCCCCCGGCACGTAGTCGTGCGGCAGGTGTGCGTTGACGGGCAGCTCGATCTTCATCTCGGCCGCCTTCTCCTCCGCTTCACCGCGGTACTCGGCTACGGCCTCGCCCACCAGCCGAATGTAGAGGTCGAAGCCCACGCCCTGGATATGGCCTGACTGCTCCCCGCCCAGCAGATTGCCGGCACCGCGGATTTCCAGGTCCTTCATGGCCAGCTGCATGCCCGCGCCGAGCTCGTTGTGGGTGGCCACGGCCTTCAGGCGTTCCAGGGCCACCTCGCCCAGGGGCTTCTCCGAGGGGTAGAGGAAGTAGGCGTAGGCGCGTTCGCGTCCGCGTCCCACGCGTCCGCGCAACTGATGGAGCTGCGACAGGCCGTACTTGTCCGCGCCGTCCACGATCAGGGTGTTGGCATTTGAGATATCCAGCCCGGTCTCGATGATGGTGGTGCACACCAGGACATCGAAGCGCTTCTCCCAGAAGTCCACGATGATCTGCTCCAGCCGGCTCTCGGACATCTTGCCGTGCGCCACCTCGACCCTGGCTTCGGGAACGAGTTCGCGGATCTTGGCTGCGGTCTTTTCGATGGTGGACACGCGGTTATGCACGAAGAACACCTGGCCCTCGCGCATCAGCTCGCGGCGGATGGCGGCGGAGGTCTGCTTGTCCGTGTACGGCCCTACGTAGGTGAGCACGGGGTGGCGCTCCTCCGGCGGGGTGGCCAGGGTGGACGTTTCGCGGATGCCGGTCAGCGACATTTCGAGCGTACGCGGGATCGGCGTGGCGCTCATGGCCAGGACGTCCACGTTGGTGCGCATCTTCTTCAGCGCCTCCTTGTGTTCGACGCCGAAGCGCTGCTCCTCGTCCACGATCACCAGGCCGAGGTCCTTGAACTCGAAGTCCTTGGACAGCAGCCGGTGCGTGCCGATCACCACGTCCACGGAGCCGTTCTTCACGCCCTCGACGGTTTCCTTGGCTTCCTTGGCGGCCTGGAACCTGGACAGCGGCTTCACGCGCAGCGGGAACCCGGAGAAGCGCTCGGTGAATGTTTCGTAGTGCTGCTGTGCGAGCAGGGTGGTGGGCACCAGCACTGCTACCTGCTTGCCGTCCTGCACGGCCTTGAAGGCGGCGCGGACGGCGATCTCGGTCTTGCCGTAGCCGACGTCGCCGGAGACCAGCCGGTCCATGGGGATCTCGCGCTCCATGTCGGCCTTGACCTCGTTGATGGTGGTGAGCTGGTCCGGGGTTTCCACGTACGGGAAGGCCTCCTCCAGCTCGCGCTGCCACGGCGTGTCCGGCGCGAAGGCATGGCCGCGCGAGGCCATCCGCGCCGAGTAGAGCCGGATGAGCTCGCCGGCGATTTCCTTGACCGCCCGGCGCGCCTTGGACTTGGTGCTGGCCCAGTCCGCGCCGCCCATCTTGCTCAGCACGGGGGTGTCGCCGCCGACGTAGCGGGTCACCTGGTCCAGCTGGTCGGTGGGGACGAACAGCCGGTCCCCCGGCGCCCCGCGTTTGGACGGCGCGTATTCGAGGACCAGGTATTCCCGGACACCGTCTCCCCCGCCAGCGACCTTTCGCTGGATGAGCTCCACGAACCGGCCGATGCCGTGCTGCTCGTGCACCACATGGTCCCCGGCCACCAGCTGCAGCGGATCCACGGCGTTCCGCCGCTTGGACGGCATGCGGCGCATGTCCTTCGTGGAGCCTGCGGAGGTGCGGCCGAGCAGGTCGGCCTCGGTCAGGAGACCGAGTTTCAGTCCGTCCAGGACAAAACCGCGTCCGACGGCGGCGGTGGTCACCTCGATGATCCCCGCCTGGGGTTCGTGGTCCAGTGTGTCCACCCGGGCGCAGGGGATGTCGGCGTCGTGGAACAGTTCGGCCAGCCGCTGCGCCGGGCCCGGGCCTTCGGTGGCCACCACGAGCCGCCACTGGTCCCGCACGTGCGAGCCGATGAAGTCCATCATTTCCGCCACGTCGCCCTGGTAACCGCGCGGTTCGCGGGCGTGGAGGTTGAGCACGTCGATGTCCGGTGTGAGTTCCTCGTCCGTGGCCAGCGACGTGATGGACCACCAGGACACCTCGTTCCCGAGCGCCGCAGAGCGGGTCTCGGCAAGCGAGCGGAAACTGGCGGAATGCAGGGCCGCCGACGCCTGCGAACTCAGGACTGTGTCCAGCGCCAAAGGCGCAACTCCGCCGTCGGAGGCCGTGGACCACGCGGCTTCCAGGAATTCCTCGTTGGTGGCCGCGAGGTCGTGGGCGCGGGTGCGGACCTTCTCCGGTTCGATGACCACCGAGATGGACCCTGCGGGCAGCTGTTCCATGAACGGGACCATGGCGTCCACGAGGACAGGCGCCAGCGATTCCATGCCTTCCACGGCAATGCCGCCGGCGATCTTCTCCAGCATGTCGGCGGCGGCGGGCAGCTGGGACTTCAGCGTCGCAGCCCGGGACATCACCGAGGGGGTGATGAGGATTTCGCGGCAGGGCGGGGCGTGGAGTTCGGTGGGGTGGTGCACGCCGGGGGCGGAGAGCGAGCGCTGGTCGGCGACGGCGAACCAGCGCATCTGGTCCACCTCGTCGCCGAAGAACTCGACCCGGATGGGGTGGTCCTCTGTGGGCGGGAAGACGTCCAGCATGCCGCCGCGGACAGCGAACTCGCCACGGCGGGTCACCATGTCCACGCGGGCGTAGGCGGCGTCTGCAAGGTTCTTGACGACACTGCTGAAGGGCGCTTCCTGGCCGACCTTCAGCGTCACAGGAACCAGGTCCCCCAAGCCGGCCACGATGGGCTGGAGCACGGCGCGCACAGGGGCCACTACCACCCGGAGCGGTCCCGCTGCGTTTTCCGGGTGCGCTGAGTCTGCGGGATGGGCCGAGTCTTCAGGATGCGCGAGGCGCCGCAGGACCGACAGGCGGCGGCCCACGGTGTCCGAACGCGGGGACAGCCGCTCGTGCGGGAGCGTTTCCCAGCTGGGGAACTCGGCCACGGCGTTGGCCGGCAGGTAGGCGCGGAGCGCGGCGGCAAGGTCCTCGGCCTCACGGCCCGTAGCGGTCACGGCCAGGACAACACCCGGCGCGGCGTGGTCAGCGCTGGCATCACCGTCTCCCGCAGCGTTCAGCAGGCCGTCCGCCATCTCGGCGAGGAGCACGGGCCGCAGGCCCGCCGGGGCGCTGATCTGGTAGTCCTCGCTGCGGATGCTGAAGCTACGCCCGGCCTCGGCCTGCACCCGGGCGAACGTCTTGTCCGCGTGAAGGACGCGGCGCAGGCCGTTGAGTGGCAGTCCATTGGACGGCAGGCCAGTGGAGGGCTGGCCTTTGGGGCTCTGGCCTTTGGAGCTCATGGGCAGGATCTCCTGGAAATCTCATCGGAACGCAGGCAACACGAAAAGCCGAGATTCTCGCGAATGCCGGGGCTTCCAGCCTACCCCTGCAGGCATGGACGCGGCATCCGGGTCCCGGATGCTGCATTGCTAAGCTTGCTGAGCAGGTGAATTCGGCAGAGCCCGATATCCAGCACAGCCCGATGTCCAGCGCAGCCGTGCCGCCGCCCCAAGGAGACTCCCATGAGCGACCAGACCGGAAATGACAGCAGCACCGATGCCCGAACGGTGCTGGTCACGGGCGCCACAGGCTACATCGGCGGCCGGCTGGTTCCCCGGCTGCTCGACGCCGGGCACCGCGTCAAGGTGCTGGTCAGGTCCCCCGAGAAAATCGCCGGCGTGCCGTGGTTCGACGACGTAGAGGTGGTCAAAAGCAGCCTCGACGACGCAGCGGCCCTGGAGAAAGCCCTGCAGGGCGTGGACGTGCTGTACTACCTGGTCCACTCCATGGCGGCAGGCTCCGGTTTTGAGGCCAAAGAAAAGGCCATGGTCGAGCTTGTGACCGGTGCCGCCGCGGCAGCCGCGGTCCGGCGGATCGTCTATCTGGGCGGCCTGCACCCGCGCAACACGGCGCTCTCAACGCACATGCGCTCCCGTGAAGCGGTGGGGGCGGTATTCCTCTCCGGCCCGGTGGACGCCATCGTGTTCCAGGCCGGGGTGGTGATCGGTTCCGGCTCGGCGTCCTTCGAAATGATCCGCCACCTGGCCGAAACCCTGCCCCTCATGCCGGCGCCCAGCTGGGTCCGCAACCGGATCGAAGCCATCGCCGTCCGCGACGTGCTCCATTACCTCGTCGGGGCGGCATCGCTGCCGGAACCGCTCAACCGCACCTTCGACATCGGCTCCCGGGATGTCCTGACGTACGCGGGCATGATGAAGGAGTACGCGGCAGAGGCGGGCCTGCCGCCGCGCCCGGTCCTGGCACTGCCGGTGCCGGCACCCCGGCTGGCCGGATTGTGGGTGGCCCTGGTGACCCCCATTCCGCTGTCCATGTCCGTGCCGCTGGTCCAGTCCCTGCAGCACGACGCGGTCTCCGCCGAACACGAGATCGACAACTACATCAAACAGCCCGACGGCGGCCTGACCGGCTACCGCAGGGCCGTCGCCCTGGCACTCGGCAAGGAACGTGACGGACAGGTCGAAACCACCTGGGCCAATGCCGGCGCCGATGCCGACCCGCTGCCGAGCGACCCCGGCTGGGCCGGGCACCGGGTGTACGTCGACGAGCGGACTTTTGCCAGCGATGTGGACCCGTCGCACGTGTGGACGATCATCGAGGGTATCGGCGGCCGCAACGGCTGGTACTCGCTCCCGCTGGCGTGGAGCGTCCGCGGCTGGCTGGACAAGCTCTCGGGCGGAGCGGGCCTGCTCCGCGGCCGGCGGCATCCGCACCATCTGGTGTCCGGTGAGGTGGTGGACTGGTGGCGCGTGGAGCGGATCGAACGCGGCCGTTTGCTCCGGCTGCGGGCCGAAATGCGCGCCCCGGGACGCGCATGGCTGGAGCTCTGCGTGGAGCCCGACGGCACAGGGAGCCGGTACCGCCAGCGTGCGATTTTCTTCCCCAAAGGACTCAGCGGGCGGCTCTACTGGCTTGCCGTTCTGCCGTTCCACAGCATCATCTTCCCGGCCATGTCCCGCAACATTACCGCGGCGGCCCGGAGGCTGTCCGCCGAGGAGAAATCCGGCGTCGCAGAGCACAGTGCCGGACGTCCCGGTGCCGGGGAAGCACGGCCAACCCCGTAGGATGTGGTGAGCAAAAAGCGTTCTGACCCCACAACGACGGAGGATCAATGGCACTGAGTGCTTCCACCACCCTTCCCCACGGCGTCGACAGCGTCACCGCAGTCTTCGCGAACGAGGACTTCCAGCGCCACACCAGCGAGTACGTCGGCGGCAGCCTCGAGTCCTTCACGGTGGCGGGCGACATCGCCGGAGAGTTCAGCACCACGTCCGTGCGCACGCTTCCCACGACCCGCCTGCCGGAAATCGCCCGGAAGTTTGTCGGCGAGAGCCTCAAGGTGACCCAGACCGAAAACTGGGAGGCTCCGGCCGCCGACGGTTCGCGCCAAAGCACCATCTCCCTGAAGATTGCCGGCGCGCCGATCGACGTGTCCGCGGTCCAGCGTCTCGTTGCCGAGGGCGGCAGCACGCGGATTGAACTCGAAGGCAACGTCACGTCCTCCGTACCGTTCCTGGGCGGCAAGATCGCCGACGCCGCCGAGCCCATGGTGGGCAAGGCACTGAACATCCAGTCCCAGCAGGCCCAGGCCTGGCTCGAAAGCCACTGATCCCGTGGACGTCCCTGCCTTCATTGCGCTGGTCCTGATCGTTTCGGGCGTGTGGTCCCTGGTCGTGTGGCCGCAGTTCCTGCGCCGCGTCATGAAGGACCCGCGGGCACGGGACGCCGCCGGCAAGGCCACGAAGTTCCTCACCGTCCACGTGGTCCTGGTGACGGTATCCATGGTGCTGGGCGCCGCCACCGCCGCAATCGGAATCGCGGCGCTCGTCAGCTGATGCGCGTGTGACGGCTCCGCTGGGTGAGTTGCCGGAACCCGGTTTCGACAAGCTCAACCAGCGGAGCCGTAGCAGTCAGATAAGCTGGGTATTCAAGGTGCGCCGGGAAGTCTGGTCGGCAAGACGTTAGCCGATCCCTCGCGAGGAGCTCAAATGCCCAAGCCGTCCCGCCCTTCCAGGAAATTTCCCTCCCGGAAATTCCCGGTCTTCAGCCGCTCCACCTATCCCGAGTACCTCCGCATTGCCGCGATCCTCCGGACAGAAACAGTCGGCGGCGCACTCCTCCTGGTCGCCACGGCGGCCGCGCTGATCTGGGCCAACTCCCCCGCCGCGGATGCCTACTTTGGGTTGCGGGACCTCAAACTGGGCTATGAGCCCTGGCACCTGCAGCTGAGCGTCGGGCACTGGGCTTCCGACGGACTGCTCTCACTGTTCTTCTTCATCGCCGGCCTGGAGCTCAAGCGCGAGTTTGTCTCCGGCGACCTGCGCCGGCCCTCACGGGCGGTGGTCCCGGTAACAGCCGCGGTGGGCGGCGTTGCCCTGCCGGCCGTCATCTACTCCGTCATCGCCTGGAACCAGGGGGCCGAGGCCCTGAGGGGGTGGGCGATCCCGACGGCCACAGACATTGCTTTCGCGCTGGCGGTGCTCGCCGTCATCAACACCCACCTCCCATCGGCCCTAAGGACGTTCCTGCTCACCCTGGCCGTGGTTGATGACCTGATCGCCATCGGCATCATCGCGTTCTTCTACTCCTCCGGGCTCCAGCCGGCCCTGCTGCTCGCGGCCCTTGTCCCGCTGGCCGTTTTCGCCTGGCTGGTGCAGAAACGGGTCACCCGCTGGTACCTGCTCCTGCCGCTGGCTGCTGCCACGTGGGGTCTGGTGCACGCGTCCGGAATCCACGCCACAGTGGCCGGCGTCCTGCTCGGGTTCACCGTCCCGGTGGCCGCATCCCGGCGGGACCGCCACCCAGGCAGCAATGCCGACCGCAGCATCACCCCCGGCGGCGGCACCCACGACAGCGGCAGCACCGGCATGGCCGAGCGCCTGGAGCACCGGCTCCGTCCGCTGTCTGCGGGGTTCGCGGTCCCCGTGTTCGCGTTCTTCTCGGCGGGCGTGGCGTTCGGGGGAGCCTCGGGACTGGCGTCCGCCCTGGCCGATCCTGTGGCGGTGGGGATCGTGACAGCACTGGTCGTGGGCAAGGCCGTTGGCGTCTTCGGGGCAACGTTCCTGGTCACGAAAACCACCCGCGCCCAGCTCGACGACGGACTGAAGTGGGTCGACGTCGCCGGACTGTCCCTCCTGGCCGGTGTTGGCTTCACCGTCTCGCTGCTGATCGCCGAACTGAGTTTCGGGTCGGGCTCGGCCCATGACGACCACGCAAAGGTGGCCATCCTCGCCGGTTCGCTGACAGCGGCGGTGCTGGCCGCCGTCGTGCTTAAGGCCCGCAACAGGCACTACCGGCTCCTGGAGGCGGAGGAGACCAGGGACGACGACGGCGACGGCGTCCCGGATGTCTTCGAACGGTCCGAACAGGACCGCTAAGCCAGGACCCCTAAGCCAGGTCTGCCAAGCAGGTGCGCTCAGGCCGCCTGGTTCAGGGCGTCCTCTGCCGCGACCCAGGAGATCATGGCGCACTTTACCCTCGCGGCGTAGCGGGCCACGCCTTCGAAGGCGGCGGCGTCGCCCAGGATTTCCGGGTCGGCCGGGATTTTTCCGCGGGAGCGCAGCACCTCGCGGAAGTTCCCGATCACCGCGCGGAGCTCGTCCACCGTCATGCCCTCGGCGAGATCGCTCAGCACGGAGGCGGACGCCATGGAAATGGAGCAGCCTGCCCCGTCCCATGCCAGCTGCGTGACCGTGCCGTGGTCCACGGCCACGCGCAGGGTGACCTCGTCGCCGCATACGGGGTTGAGCTGGTGCGACTGGCCGGTGGAAGCACCGTCAGGGGCAGCCGTTGCAGCCAGTCCGCTGCCGTGCCGGGCCTTGGAGTGGTCGAGGATGATCTGCTGGTAAAGCTGGTCGAGGCTCATGCTCAGGTACCTGTCGTCGGGTTGCGGGGCCAGCTTGGGCTAGGCCCGGAAGTAGGCGCGGACCCCGGACACGGCGTCCAGGAATTCATCCACGTCGTCGGTGGTGTTGTACAAGTAGGCGCTTGCCCGGGTGGTGGCTGTCAGGCCCAGGCGTCTGTGCAGCGGCTGCGCGCAGTGGTGGCCCACGCGGACGGCGATGCCACGGGCGTCAAGGAACTGGCCGACGTCGTGGGCGTGGACGCCGGCAACGTCAAAGGCCGCCAGGCCGATGCGGTCCTGGCCGGCGGCCGGACCCAGCACGCGCACGCCGTCGATGGCTTCCAGGCCTGCCACCATCCGCTGGCCGAGCTCCGACTCCCAGCGGTGCACCCGGTCGATGCCTGTTTCGGTCAGGTAGTTGACGGCGGCGGCCAGGGCCACTGCCTGTGAAATCTTCTGGGTCCCGGCCTCGAACCGCTGCGGCGCGGGGAGGTACTCCGCGCGTTCCATGGTCACCGTGGTGATCATGGAACCGCCGGTCAGGACCGGCGGGAGCACGTCCAGGAGCTTCTGCTTGCCGTACAGCACTCCGACGCCGGTGGGCCCCAGCATCTTGTGGCCGGAAAACACGGCGAAGTCGACATCCAGCTGCTTCACGTCCAGTGCAAGGTGCGGCGCCGACTGGCAGGCATCCAGCACCACGAGGGCGCCTGCCCGCCGGGCGAGTGCGACGAGTTCGCTGACCGGGTTAATGGTGCCCAGCACGTTCGAGGCGTGGGTGAACGCCAGCAGCCGGGTGCGCTCCCCGACGATGTCCGCCGCCGCATCCATCCGCAGCACCCCGGCGTCGTCCAGCGGGATGTGCCGCAGGGTGGCACCTGTCCGGTAGGCCAGTTCCTGCCAGGGAATCAGGTTGGCGTGGTGTTCCATCTCGGTGACCACAATCTCGTCGCCCGGCCCCAGGGCGAGGTCCCGCAGCTTCGAGTCGCCGCGCCCCTGGGCTGCCCACAGGGCGGCGTTGGACAGCGCATAACTGACGACGTTCAGGCCCTCGGTGGCATTGGAGGTCCAGACGATCTCCTCATAGTCCGCCCCGACAAAGTCGGCGACGGTCTGCCGGGCGTCCTCGAACACCTCGGTGGCCTCGACGGCAAGGTGGTGGGCTCCGCGGTGCACGGCAGCGTTCCGCTGCTCGTAGAACTCCTGTTCCGCCTCGATCACGCTCAGCGGGTTCTGCGAGGTGGCGCCGGAATCAAGATAGATGAGCGGGCGGCCGTTGACCGTCTGGTTCAGCACGGGAAAGTCGTTGCGGATCCGCAGGACCTCGGCGTTGTCCATCGCAGAAAGGGCACGCGTCAGCGTGGTTGGCGTTGATACTACGGCCAATGGGACTCCTTGGGTGCCTTGAGGTACCCCTCAATTGTCCCACAGCACCTTGGAGCCCAGCAGAGGCAGGGGCCGGGCCTGCCTGACCGGCACAACTGACGGGGGCCCGCTGACCCGGGCGCATGCGAAAGGCGGCCCCCGTCGCTGCGGGCCGCCCTTGTCACGCCGTTGGATTCGCTTGTTGCGGACTACTTGTAAGGACCGGCGACGGCTGGGGGGAGAGCCTCGGTCTCAGAAGGCTCTGACGTCGCCGGCCCCGCCTTTGCCCGGACCCGAAGGGCCGGAAAATCTTGTGCGAGACCTGGAAAATCTGGTGGCAGCTTCGGGGGGAGATCAGCCCTGCTTCCGCTGCCACTAATAGTTAATCGCGTACTGGCGCCCACGGCACCAGTACCGGGTACTCGTTTTTCTGCGTACTTAACTACTGGTTCCCGCAGGTGGCGCGGTCCGGCCTGCAACCGCGCGGAATTTGCCCCGGGGACCGGAAAAAATCGGTTTGGAGAAGCGCTACTTTTTCGGAAGGGCCAGCGCGAGCTCGTCACGCCGGCGGACGCCGAGCTTGACGTAGCTGCGGTACAGATGCCCCTCGACGGTCCGCACGGACACCATCAGCTGCTGGGCGATCTCGCGGTCGGAGAGGCCCTGCACGGCCAGCTCCACGATGTCCCGCTCGCGCCGGGTCAGGTGGACACTGGGGACAGAGGCAACGAACGGGCTTTCCCGGAACCGCTCACCGAGCTCCTGATCGCACTTCTCCCGGTGGGCGATCGCCTGGCGGGCGCGGCGCCGCTCCCCCGCGGCGTCCAGCAGGGCCCCGGCCCTGGCATACGCCTCGCGCGCGAGGTTCAGCAGGCCGGCTTCCTCCAGGGCGGCGGCGGTGTCCATGAGAGTGTCGGCGTCCTCCGAGGCCCAGGCCTGGGCCAGCTGCCGCCAGCCGGCGGCCCACCGGCCCTCAACGGTGGCGGCGAGGGCGGCGAGTTCCGGCACCAGCGACCGTTCGCCGAGATCCGAGCAAAGGATAAGGCACTCCATCCTGGTTCCGGGATGGTCCTTCACTGACTCGGAATCCGCGAGCTCACGGAGCCTGTCCAGTCCGCTGCCCTTCCTGTCGAGGTACTCGGCCGCGGCCGCCGCATAGGCTTCCGCGACGGCATCGCAGCCGGGACCGCTGGCATGCCTGGCCGAAATGAAGTCCTGTTCGAGCCGCTTTGCCTGCGTGGTGTCGCCCAACCGTGCTGCGGCGTAAAAGGCAAGCGACGAGCCGAACCTGAACTCCTGCAGCGGGTCATTGACACGTAGCGCCTCAACAGCAGGAAGGAGGATCTGGTAGGCGCGCTCCAGCTGCCCCTGCCGGAGCAGTCCCAAGCCGCGCAGTGCCTGGATTCCACCACCAAAGGTCGAAGCGCCCTCGGTGCGCTGTGCGGGATAACCGGACAGTTCGTGCTCGGCGGACTCCCAGTTGCCGGCGGCGAGGGTGCTGATGGCCAGCCGGGTCAGGACAAACTCGTTGAAGAAGTACAGGCCGCCGCTGAGCGCCGGCAGGAAGGGGCCTGCGGCCGCGGCTGCGGCATGTGCCTGGTGTGACCTTCCGGCGGCGACCAGCGCCTGGGCAAGCAGGGCCTGCGCCACGGCGTGCTGCGTTGCTTCGACGCTCGAGGACGTTTCCGGATCGGCGGTGCCCAGGGCCGTGATGACGGCGCTGATGCCTTCGTGGTCGCCGGCGGCGGCCATCTCCAGCAGGCTGTGGATTCTGTCCTGCCAGGCACCGTCCGGGGCGATCCCGGCCTCTTCCAGCTGGTGGCGCGATTCAGCCCTCAGCGACGGCACTGACTTTCCCAGTGCCATGTGGGAGGACGCCCTGAGCATGAGGACCTGCGGTGCTTCCGGGTCTCCCGCGAGGTCAAGCCAGCAGCTGTCAAGGAGTTCGGCGGCCTCGCGGTACTTCCCTTCATTGAAGTGGGCCCGCGCGGTGATGGAGAGCGCATGGGCCTGCAGCTCCGGCGCCCGCACGTGGCTGGCCATGAGCCGTGCGCCGGCGTTGTTGAACGTGGTCGCAGCCAGCCGGCCGGCGTCCAGCAGGTCCCGGTCCGGCACGTCGAGGCCGCACTCCAGCGACCATTCGACCATCCGCAGCCTGCCCTCCGCGCTGGCAGCGGCGGGATCCAGATGGGCCTCAAGCTTCTGCCGCAACTGCAGGCTCCGCGAGACGGACACCTGGCGCCGCGTCGATTCGCCCAGGATCGGGTGCGTGAGACGCAGCTCGGTGTGCGTCGCGGCTGATTCGGACACCACCTGGTTGTCCAGCAGGGAACGCACGACGCCGGCGCCGCAGACGTCCTCGATCAGGCCCCTGGGCACCGGCTCGGCCAGGGCGATCACCTTGAGCGCATCCTGCTCTTCCGGCGTCCTCCGGAGCAGATCCTTGACCACGAGCTCCGAAAGCCTGGGTCCGTCGGCCGGCAAGGGTCCGAGCAGCACCCAGATCCCGTTCCGCTGGACGAGGATCCCGGCGGCTGTTGCATCGCTCAGCAGGCAGTCGAGGAGCAGCGGATTGCCGCCTGAACAAGACCACAGCGACTGGACGGTACTGACCGGAACCATACCCTGCAGGGCGTGTTCCACGACCTCCCTGACCTGCTCGCCGCTGAGCGGCCGCAGATCGATGCGTTCGGCCAGGCCGTCGTACCAGAGCTGGTTCAGGGGCTGGGGCAGGCCCGGCCGCGGCCGCCCGGCTGCCAGTACGGTCGCCCAGCCGGCTGAGGTCATGTCCACGACCATGCTGGCGGTGGCGTCATCGAGGTGGTGCGCGTCATCCACCACCAGGAGCACGGGGGCGTCGGCGCCGCCCTTGACGCCGCTGCTTCCTTTCAGCTCCTGGAAGTGGGCCCAGACGGCCCGCAACACCGCGACCGGTGAGTCTGCTTCCTCGGGGGCGAGTCCGGAGGTGTAGGGAGCCAGCACGCCGTAAGGGACCTTGGCCAACGAAGAGCTGCCATGGATGCGGAGCACAGTCATCTCGCCCGCCAGCTTCTCGCGCACGGCATCCGTCACCGATGTCTTTCCGACACCCGGGCCGGCCATCAGGTAGACGGCCTGGCTGGCACGGCTGCGGATGATGGTGCAGACATGCTCAATCGCTTCACGGCGGCCGGTCAGCTGGCGGAGTTCCGACTCCGCCTTGGCGCCGCGGCCATTGGACGAGGCACCGTGGGACGAAGAGTTGGGCGAAGCGCTGTTCGGTGAGGAGCTGTTAGACAAGGCCAGGCAGATCACCCCTTGATGTCACGCCGAGCTTGGTGAAGACCTGGTACAGGTGGCCCTCCACCGTTCGAACGGATACGCCCATCTCCAGGGCGATGTCCCGGTTGGACACTCCCCTGCCGGCCAGCCGCGAGATCTGGCGTTCACGCGCGGTCAGGAGCGGGCTTCCGCTGCTGGGAACGATCGGCAGGCTGGGCACTGTGGCGGTGAGGCTGTCCAGCCGGGCCTGGGCAACCCGGGCAGAGGCGGAATCGCCGGAGTGGCGGGCAAAGTCGACGGCGAGCGCGACGCACCGGGCCTCAACGGCGTCGAGTTCAAGTTCGGCACACAGGTGCGCGCCCTCCAAGAGAACCTTGGCGTCCTTGGTTCGGGTGCCCACGGCGATGAGGCGTGAGATCTCGGCGAGGGTACCCTGGCGGCGGCCCGCGACCTCCTCCATCAGGCGGAAGTCCTCATCGGTCCCGTTCACTGTCGCCCCGAGCAGGCTGATGCCCGCCAGCGTGTAGCGGCCGGCATCGATGTCGCGGTGTGCCGCCTCGAGCAGGTGCTTGACGGCGTCCGTGTCCCCCAGCCACCGCCCCGCCATGCCCGCGCAGAACTCGGTGACGAAGAGGGTGCCGAAGTTGCAGTGGCCGCGCGCCCCGCGGAGCCTGTCGAGGTACTTGTGCGCCTGTCCGGCGTTGCCGATCTGGGCGTAGGCGAAGGCCGTGGCGGCGTACGCGGCCTGCAGCATGTTGAGCACTGGGCGGAGTTCGAGCTGGGCGACGGCGGACAGCAGCGAATCCAGGGCCACCGCACCGCGGCCGGAGAAAACGTAGGCGATGCCTGCGGCCAGCTCCGTGGCGGACGTCCGGTAGGCCAGCCGGCGCTCCTCCTGCCCCTTGGGCGGCCCCACGAGCTCGAGGCACCGCCGCCACTGGCCGGCCTGCAGCAGGACGTTGAATGCCGTCATCGCGAACCGTTCCCGCAGCCCGGTCAGCGGCCCGGCATCCGAGAGCTGCCCGCCGACGCGGCGCATCAGCTGGAGGGCGTCCATTTCCCGGCCGACAGCCGACAGGGCCTGCATCAGGAGCAGGGCTGCCTGGATCCTGAAGGCAGGGTCCTTACTGACTGCAGGGTCGATGGCCTCCTCCAGCTCCCCGATCATGGAGGCGTAGTCACCGGTGAAGGACTTGTATTCGAATTCGGCCAGGGTGATGGCGTCGGCGGCCGTACCCAACGGATCCGGCCAGGTGGAGGCCACCCCCACGCCAACGCCAAGTCGCTTCCGCGCGGCCGCAAGCTCGTCCGGCACCTTGTCGCACAGCTCAGGCAGCCAGGCCATGACCCGGCTCTTGGCTGCCACCACACGGGCGAAGGCCTCCACATCAAGGGCATCCAGCTGACCCTGGGAAATGTCCTCCAGCGCGGCCATGGCCTGCACCGGCAGGTCGAGAAGCAGGTAGGCGGTTGCCTTGTACAGCTGCGCGTCCACCCAGACGTCGTCCGTCCTCTTGATGCCCTCGACACAGGAGATCGCGAACCTCGGGTCAAACAGCTGCACCGCCGCCTCCGCGGCCGCCACCGCCATGGCAGGGCTGAGCTCGGCCTGGCATTCCCTGGTCCAGGCGGCGAACTCGATCCGCTCCTCCATGGTCAGGGCACCCAGCTCGGGTTCGTGGCCGTTCAGCAGCAGGGTCCGGAGTTCACGACGGCGCGAGATGCTCAGCCAGGAGCGCACGACGTCGCCAAGGTACTGTTCGCGGAGGGAGACCCAGCGGTCCCCCGTGTCGGCCACCGTGAGCAACCCGGCGTCCTCCATGTCGGCCACGGTGGCGGTGCCGTAGATTTCGGACAGCCTGGCCAGCGGGACCCGCCGCGCGCAGGCAAGCATCTCGATGACCTCGCGGGTTTCCGGATCTTCCCGGGACCAGCGGGACCGGACGATGTCATCCAGGCCGGTGGCGCCGTCGAGCACTACCCTGTCCCGCAGCGTCCACACGGAATCGGACAGGACGAGGTTTCCGGACTGCTGCTGCTCTGTGACGAGCGCCTTGAGCAGCAGCGGATTGCCGCCCACAATGGCGTGGTAGGTGCTTACAAGCGAGGCCGAGACGCGGTGCCCCAGCAGCGTCAGCAGCACCTGCCGGGTCTGAAGTTCGTTGAGGTTGTCCAGCCGGACTTCCGTGAGCCGGCGGTCGGTGAGCAGCCAGTGGAAGTCGGCGGGAAGGTCGCTGGTGCTGGGCGCGATGGCGATGACGCGGGCGGTGTGCGTCAGCATGATGTTCAGGATGACGCCGGCGCTCATGTCGTCGATCTGGCCTGTGGTGTCCAGGGTGATCACGCAGTCACGGCCGGCGGCGTCGGACCGGATCAGGGACGTGATGCCCTGGAGGATGGCGGTGGGGGAAGCCAATGCCGACTGCGGGAGCCTGGCCAGGAGGAACGCGAGGCAGCCGTACAAGGTTTGTGAGCCGGTCAGCGGGCTGCGCAGCTGGAGCGTCCAGACGTCTGGACCCAGCTCGGCCACCGCGGTGCGGGCGAGCGAGGATTTCCCCACACCGCGGGCACCGGTGATAACTACGCCCAGGGACTCGGGATCTGTCAGCGCAGTGCGGATGGCATCAAGGTCTGCGCTGCGCGCCGGAACCGACCATCGTTGGAGGTCCGTCCCGCCAGCAACGCCTGCCGGTCCCGCCAGCACGCCCGCCGTAGACCCACGTCCCCAGCTCAGTGGCTCAATTGACATGAACTTTTCCTTACATCCCGCCCGGCAGGATAAAGGCTCCATCGCCTCCCCCGCTTAGAAAGTAGACTACCCCGTTACTTTGCAGGGATATAGGGCACTGCGTTCACATTTCGCAGACCTTGATGCGACCTTGAGGGTTGGTGCGGCGGGGAGGAAAACCCGTGGCGGAAGGCGCTACACCCTGGCGGTGTGGAACTGCTGCTGCGCGGCGGTCAGGCCCTCCCTGATCAGGAGCTCGACGGCGTCCGCTGCGTCATCGAGCAGGAAGGGCAATTCCTTCTTTTCCGCGGTGCCGAAGTCCCGCAGGACGTAGTCCGCGGTGTCCATCCGGCCCGGCGGACGGCCGACTCCCACCCGGACGCGGAGGTAGTCCTTGGTGGCGAGGGTCTTGGAGATATCCCTTAGGCCGTTGTGGCCGCCTTCGCCGCCGCCGATCTTCAGCTTCACCGTGTTAAAGGGGATGTCGATCTCGTCATGGACGGCCACCACGCGGGACGGTTCAACGTCGTAAAACCTGGCGAGCGCAGACACCGGACCGCCGGAGACGTTCATGTACGTGCCGGGCTTCGCCAGCACCACGCGGGGACCGCCGATGCCCAGCCGTCCTTCGACGACGAGGGCCCTGGCCTTGTGCGCCTTGAACTTCCCGCCGATCCGCGCGGCCAGCTCGTCCAGCACCATCTGGCCGACGTTGTGGCGGTTGCCGCTGTACTCGGGTCCGGGGTTGCCAAGGCCTACGATCAGCCAGGTGTCAGTCATGAATCAATCCTAAGGGCGGGTTTTGCACGCAAGTGGGCAGGCACGGCAGTGGCCGGGCCCGAAAAGGGACCCGGCCACCGGTCCGCGCTGTGTGCAACGCGGAAAGGGTTTGTGCCCGAATTACTCGGCAGCAGCTGCTTCGGCCGGAGCAGCTTCTGCTGCGGCTTCCTCTGCTTCGCCCTCTTCGGCCTGTGCGGTGGCCTCGGAGATGTTGACCACCAGGGCCTCGGCGTCGGCCAGCAGGACGGCGCCCTTGGGGAGCACGAGGTCGGAGGCGTGGATGTGCTCGCCGGCGGCGCGGCCCTCGATGTTCACCTCGACGGACTCGGGCAGGTGGGTTGCCTCCGCCTCGAGGGAGACGACGGTGAGTTCGAGGTTGTGTACGGTGCCGGGAGCGGTTTCGCCCACGACGTGTACGGGAACGTCCACGGTGACCTTCTCGCCCGAGCGCACGGTCAGGAGGTCGATGTGCTCGATGATCTGCTTGATCGGGTCGCGCTGGACGTCCTTGACGAGGGCCAGGTGGCCTTCACCGTTGAGGTCCAGGGACAGCAGGGCGTTGGCGGTGCGCACCGCGAGGGTGGTGGCCTTGGCCGGCAGGGTGATGTGGATGGGCTCTGCGCCGTGGCCGTAGATCACGGCGGGGATCTGGCCGGCGGCGCGGGCGCGGCGGGCGAAGCCCTTGCCGAATTCGGTGCGTGCTTCTGCTGCGAGCTTCTGCTCAGACATGTGAATCTCCTGGTGGATGTGTTGGTTCAGCAAGGGCGGAGGTCTGGAGTGACCTTCAACGCCGGGCGGCCCGAAGGCGGCCCCACCAGAAGGGTGGTTCAGACCCAGTCGATAACGGAGACTGCTCTCCCTCGCCAAGGTATCGTGGACCAGCCTACCAGCGTGGGGTCCCGTTACTGAAAACGGACCCCAACGCCGGGGCTGAGGCCAGGAGACTTAGGCGTTGCCGTCGAAAAGGCTGGTGACCGATCCGTCGTCGAACACTTCCCGGATGGCCCGGGCGATGAGCGGGGCGATGGACAGCACGGTGAGTTCCGGGAACTGCTTCTCCGCGGTAATGGGCAGCGTGTTGGTGACCACAACTTCGCGGGCGCCGGACTCGGAGAGCCGCCGGGCGGCGGGATCGGAAAAAATGGCGTGTGTGGCGGCGATGATGACGTCCTTGGCACCGGCGTTCTTGAGCACCTGCACGGCGCCGGAGATGGTTCCGCCGGTGTCGATCATGTCATCGATCAGCACGCAGGTGCGGCCTTCGATCTGGCCCACCACGGTCTTGGACACGGCCTGGTTGGGCACGGTCAGGTCGCGGCTCTTGTGGACGAATGCCAGCGGCGCGCCGCCGAGGCGTTCGGCCCACTGTTCAGCCACGCGCACGCGGCCGGTGTCCGGCGAGACGACGGTGATGTTGTCGGCGCTGACGCGGGTGCGGATGTAGTCGGCGAGCAGCGGGATGGCCATGAGGTGGTCCACCGGGCCGTCGAAGAAGCCCTGGATCTGCGCGGTGTGCAGGTCCACGCTCATGATGCGGTCGGCGCCGGCCGTCTTGTACATGTCGGCCACGAGGCGGGCGGAGATCGGCTCGCGGCCGCGGCCCTTCTTGTCCTGGCGCGAGTACGGGTAGAACGGCGAGACCACGGTGATCCGCTTGGCGGAGGCACGCTTCAGCGAATCGATCATGATCAGCTGTTCCATGAGCCAGTTGTTCAGCGGTGCGGGGTGAGCCTGGATGACGAAGGCGTCGGTTCCGCGGACGCTCTCCCCGGCGCGGACGTAGATCTCGCCGTTGGCGAAGTCGTAGGCGTCCACAGGCAGCAGTTCCGTGCCCAGCTCCTTGGCGATCTCCCGGGCAAGCTCCGGGTGTGCACGCCCTGCGGCGAGCACCAGTTTCTTCTCGCCGTGAGCCGTAATTTCGGTCATGGTTGCTAGCCCTCTTCTGTAGATGCGGGGGAATTTGAGGAATCAGTGCGGACTTCGCGGGCCGCGGCGGCTTCTGCCAGTTGCGCGGACAGCGTGCCGGGACGGTTGGCGGCAACCCAGCCTTCGGCGTTGCGCTGTGCTGCCATGGACAGCGCGAGGGCGCCGGCGGGCACGTCCTTCCGGATCACGGCACCGGCGCCGCTGTAGGCACCGTCCCCCACCGTGACCGGAGCGACGAATACTGTGTTGGAGCCGGTGCGGACGCCCGAGCCGATCACCGTGCGGTGCTTCTTCTCGCCGTCGTAATTCGCGGTGATGTTGCCGCAGCCGATGTTGGTGTCTTCGCCGATTTCGGCGTCCCCGGCGTAGCCCAGGTGTGACAGCTTGGAGCCGCGGCCGATCCTGACGTTCTTGGTTTCGTAGAAGGCGCCGATCTTGCCCGTGTCCCCCAGGACAGTTCCCGGGCGCAGGTAGGTGAAGGGGCCAACGCTGGCTCCGGCACCGATCTCGGCACCGGACCCGTGGGTCCTGGTCACCTTGGCGCCCTCACCGATGCTGACGTCGGTCAGCGTGGAGTCGGGGCCGACGACGGCGTCCCTCGCCACCGTGGTGGCGCCGTGCAGCTGGGTGTTGGGCAGGACCCGGACGTCCTCCGCCAGGGTCACCGTGGAGTCGATCCAGGTGGTGGAAGGGTCCACGACGGTAACGCCGGCGCGCATCCAGGCTTCCACGATCCGGCGGTTGTGCTCGGCGCCGAGGGCGGCGAGCTGCACGCGGTCGTTGGCGCCTTCGACCTGCCAACGGTCGGAGGTGACGACGGCGGCAACACGGCCGCCTGCCTCGCGGGCGAGCCCGAGGACGTCGGTCAGGTACTTTTCGCCCTGGGAGTTGTCGGTGGTGACGTGGACGAGGGCGTCGCGGAGAACAGCGGCGTCAAAGGCGTAGATGCCGGAGTTGATCTCGCGGATCGTGCGCTCGGCGTCGGTTGCGTCCTTGTGCTCGCGGATGCCGGTCACGGTGCCGTCGGCGCCGCGGAGAATGCGGCCGTAGCCGGTGGCGTCGTCCAGGATGGCGGTGAGCACGGTAATCGCGTTGCCCTCCCGTTCGTGCGTGGACACCAGCTCGGAGAGCATTTCACCCGTGAGCAGCGGGACATCGCCGTAGGTGACCACGACCGTTCCGGCGACGGGTTCCTTCGCGTCCAGCGCCTCGAGGGCAACTTCGACGGCGCGGCCGGTGCCGGGCACCTCGTCCTGGTCCACGATCAGGGCGTCCGGATCGAGTTCGGTGAGGTGGGCGGCGACGCGGTCCCGCTCGTGCCGGACCACCAGGGCCAGGCGCTGGGGGTTGATGCTGCGGGCGGCCAGGAGGGCGTGGCCCACCATGGAACGGCCGCCGATTTCGTGGAGGATTTTGGGGGTACGGGATTTCATCCGGGTACCGGCACCTGCAGCTAGGACGATAACGGCGGCTGGGCCGGACTTCTCGGGGCTCACGTACGGGCTCTCCTTGCTCGGTTGCGCTGTACTGCATCCGCGGCTGCCTGCGCGGCGGTGTCCTGGCCTGTGCCCGGAACCGGCAACAGGGTTCATCCTACTGGACACCTCTGATGCAGCTGTTCCGCCCATAGGATTCGAACCTATACTCCACGGCTCCAAAGGCCGGGGTGCTGCCATTACACCAGAGCGGACCATGCC
This sequence comes from Arthrobacter sp. OAP107, assembly GCF_040546765.1. Classification (NCBI taxonomy): domain Bacteria; kingdom Bacillati; phylum Actinomycetota; class Actinomycetes; order Micrococcales; family Micrococcaceae; genus Arthrobacter; species Arthrobacter sp. OAP107. Next base: position 3,746,611 of record NZ_JBEPOK010000001.1, read on the forward strand.
CGGGGCTAAGCCTGGGCACGAGAACCAATTCTGCCACGAACGTTGACGCTCGTGCGACCTCGGCGCTTCGGGTGCGCCGGCGCCGGCCGGGGCAGCGCGCCGGGACCCGGCACCGCCCCTGCCCGCCGCTTGACATAGGGCATGATGGGACGGTGAGCAACAGCACAGGGACAACTGACGGTCCGGGGAACCAGCCAGCACGGCCCGAAGCAGCGGCGGCGCGCATCCCCCGGTCGCGGATGACCGGACCGCAGCGCCGGTCCCAGCTCATTGAGGTAGGCCGGTCCCTATTCGCGATGCGGGGCCTGGACGGCACCACCATCGAGGAGATCGCAGCCGCCGCCGGCGTTTCCAAGCCGGTGATCTACGAGCACTTCGCCTCAAAGGAGGGCCTGTACACGCAGGTCGTCGAGTACGAGTTCCGCATCCTGCTCGCCGCCATCAACGACGCCCTGGCCGACGAAGCCAAGCCGCGCGTCCTGGTGGAACGCGCCGCCCTTGCCCTGCTCACTTACATCGAGGAACGCACCGACGGCTTCCGGATCCTCATGCGGGATGCTCCCCCGTCCCAGCCTGAAGGCGCCTTTTCCACCCTGCTCTCGCACGTGACCGCCCGCGTTGAACACATCCTGTCCGACGAATTCGCCCGCCGCGGGTTCAGCGCGGTGGACGGCGCCATGTACGCGCAGATGCTCGTGGGCATGGTGGCGATGACGGGCCAGTGGTGGCAGGACGCCCGCCAGCCCGACAAACGCGCCGTCGCCGCCCACCTGGTCAACCTCGCCTGGAACGGCCTGACCGGCCTCAAAAAGGACCCGGAGCTTCGCAGCGAGCCGTGATTTCCTGCTCACCTTCCGGGTGCTCTCGGGAACTGGCGGAGGCGGGGCACGGGCACCCAGCCCTCAACCAATTAGTCGCCGAGGACTTCTGACGCCTCCAGCCATTCGAGCTCAAGGGCGTCCTTTTCGTCGGTCAGGTCTTTGAGCTGCCTGTTGAGGTCGCCGAGGCGTTCGAAGTCGCCGTCGTTGGTGCTGGCGGCCATCTGGACGTGGATCTTCTCTTCCTGCTGGGCGAGCTTGTTCAGCTGGCGCTCCACGCGGTTGAGGGACTTGCGGGCCTCGCGCTTCTCGGCTTCGGACGGCCCGGCGGGGGTTGCCTGCCCGGCGGCGGAGGGCCCGGTGACGGGGTTTCCGCCGCCGGTGACGGTGGAGCCGGCCAGGGCGTTCTCGCGGAGTTCGAGGTACTGGTCGACGCCGCCGGGAAGGCCGCGGATCTTGCCGTCGCCCAGCAGTGCCATCTGGTGGTCCGTGACGCGTTCGAGCAGGTAGCGGTCGTGGCTGACCACCACGAGGGTGCCCGGCCAGCCGTCAAGGACATCTTCGACGGCGGCGAGGGTGTCGGTGTCGAGGTCGTTGGTGGGTTCGTCCAGCATCAGCACGTTGGGCTCGCCCACCAGCAGACGGAGCAGCTGCAGGCGCCGCCGCTCACCGCCGGACAGGTCCCGGACGGGCGTCCACTGCTTCTGGTTGGTGAAGCCGAGCTGCTCGACGAGCTGGCCGGCCGTGAACTCCCTGCCGCCCACGTTGAAGGACCGCTTTTCGCGCTCGATGACCTCGATGACGCGCAGGTCGGCGACGTCGTCGAGCTCCTTGACCTCCTGGGTCAGCACGGCGGTGACCACCGTCTTGCCCTTCTTGACCTTTCCGGCCGACGGCTGGATTTCGCCGTTCAGGAGCTTGAGCAGGGTGGTCTTGCCGGCGCCGTTGACGCCGACGAGGCCCAGCCGTTCCCCCGGCGCGAGCCGCAGGGTGATGTTGTTGAACAGCTTCCGGCCGGCGTCCTGTTCCGGATCGCCGCCCTCGAAGTCCAGCGAGACGTTCTCCAGGTCCAGCACGTCCTTGCCCAGGCGCGCGGTGGCCATCTTGTTCAGGGCTGTTGTATCGCGGGGCTCGGGGACGTCGGCGATCAGGGCGTTGGCCGCCTCGATCCGGAACTTGGGCTTGGAGGTCCGGGCGGGGGCGCCGCGGCGCAGCCAGGCGAGTTCCTTCTTAACCAGCTGCTGGCGTTTACTTTCGACGACGGCCGCCGTGCGGTCGCGTTCGGCACGGGCCAGCACGTAGGCGGCGTAACCGCCGTCGAAGGGGTCAACGATCCCGTCGTGGACTTCCCAGGTCTTGTTGCAGACTTCGTCCAGGAACCAGCGGTCGTGGGTGACCACGAGGAAAGCGCCCTGGTTGGGCCGCCACCGGGTCTTCAGGTGCCGCGACAGCCAGGCCACGCCCTCGACGTCGAGATGGTTGGTGGGCTCGTCGAGCATGATGACGTCATGGTCCTCGATGAGCAGCTTGGCCAATGCGACGCGCCGCTTCTGGCCGCCGGAGAGGGCGTGCACGTTGGCGTGCCAGTCGACGTCGGACACCAGGCCGCCCATGATCTCGCGGATCCGGGGGTTGGCGGCCCACTCGTGGTCTGCCTTGTCCCCCACGATCGCGGTTCCCACGGTCAGGTCGGCATCGAGCACGTCGCTCTGGTCCAGGTAGCCGACGTTGACGTCCCCGCGCTTGGTGACCCGGCCGGAATCCGGTGTGGACCGCAGTGCCAGCAGCCGCATCAGTGTGGACTTGCCGTCGCCGTTCCTGCCCACCATCCCGATCCGGTCGCCCTCTTCGAGCCCAAGGGTGATGCCGTCCAAAACGGTGCGGGTTGCGTACGAGACCTTGAGGTTCTCGCCGCCGAGCAGGTGTGCCACGGGGAACTGCTTTCTGCTGTGAAGGTGGAAGTATTAAAGGAGCGTATCGGAGATGATGCGGGCGCCGGGCACCGGGCCGTGGACGGCCAGGGCGGTGAGGCCCTTGTGCTCCAGCTGCCCGGCGAGGTCCTCCGCCGCTTCGGGATTGGGGGCCAGAAGCGCCACGGTGGGACCGGACCCGGAAACGATCCCGGCGATGGCTCCGCAGGATTCGCCGAGGCCCAGGGTATCCCGGAGTCCGGGGGCGAGTTCGATGGACGCCCGCTGCAGGTCGTTGACCAGCACCCGGCCCAGGGCATCGGCGTCGCCGCCGCGCAGGGCCTGCAGGATCTTGGGGTCCACCGCCGTGGGCTCCTCGGCGTCCAGGCCCTCGGCGTCGCGGAGCCGGTCCAGGGTGCGGAAGACCTCCGGGGTGGACAGCCCGAACTCGGCCGTCACCAGCACCCAGTCCATCTGGGCCTTCGCCAGTGCAGGCGACAGGTCATCCCCCACGCCCAGCCCCACGGCCGTGCCGCCCAGCAGTGCAAAGGGAACGTCCGCTCCGAGCTCCGCGGCAAGCTGGGCGAGCTCGTCCCGGGACAGGCCGCTGTTCCACAGCGCGTCGCACGCCAGGAGCGTGGCGGCGGCATCCGCGGAACCGCCGCCCATGCCGCCCGCCACGGGCACCCGCTTGGTGATTTCAAGGTGCACGCCGGTGGAGTGTTCGGACACATCGGCCATGATGGCGGCCGCCTTGTAGGCGAGATTCCGCTCGTCGAGCGGGATGTCCACGCCGTCGAGGTCCAGCGTGCTGTCCGGGCTGATGCTGACGGTGATGCCGTCGGATGACGTGCTGGTGGCCGCGACTTCCTCGTACAGCGACACAGCCAGGTAGACGCTGGCCACGGAGTGGTAACCGTCCGGCCGCAGCGGCCCCACATCCAGCGAGACGTTTACTTTGCCGGGGGCCTTGACCCGGACGGTCCTCGCAGCAAAGCGCCCCTTCAGGCCGTGGAGCGCCATCAGGCCTCCGAGGCGTTGCGGGCTTCGGCAATCCGCGCGAACGCGGCAATGTCGATCACTTCGCCGCGCGCCGTGGGGTCAACCCCGGCCGCCACCAGGCAGCGTTCCGCTTCGGCGGCGCTGCCGGCCCACCCGGCCAGGGCTGCGCGGAGCGTCTTGCGGCGCTGCGCGAACGCCGCATCAATAACGGCGAAGACCTCCTTGCGGCTGGCGGTGGTGGCCGGCGGCTCGCGGCGGGTGAAGGCCACGAGGCCGGACTGGATCTTGGGGGCCGGCCAGAACACATTCATGCCGATGACGCCGGCCTTGCGCATGCTGCTGTACCACGCGGCCTTGACCGAAGGCACCCCGTAGATCTTGGATCCGGGTTCGGCGGCGAGCCGGTCGGCCACTTCGTCCTGGACCATCACGAGGCCGTGCCGGATGGACGGGAAGTGCTGCAGCAGGTGGAGCACCACGGGCACCGCGACGTTGTAGGGCAGGTTGGCGACGAGCGCTGCGGGCTCGGCCGGCAGTTCAGTCACCTTCATGGCGTCGGCGAGGACCAGGTGGAAGTCGCCGGTGGAGTCGGGCCGCCATTGCCGGATGGTCTCCGGCAGCTTCGCAGCCAGGACGGGGTCAATTTCGACGGCGACCACCGCCTTGGCGGCGTCGAGGAGCCCCAGCGTCAGTGACCCCAGCCCGGGCCCGATTTCGAGGACCGTCTCGTCCGCGCCGATGCCGGCGGCGGCCACGATCCTGCGGATGGTGTTGCCGTCGATGACGAAATTCTGGCCAAGCGTCTTGGTGGGGCGGACGCCGATCTCCCCGGCCAGCCTGCGGATATCGGAGGCACCGAACAGTGGCGCGGGCGCGGTGCCGGAGGCGGAGGGGGTCGGGTCAGTCACCTAGGTATCCTATCCCGGCGTCCCACATGGAACGGGGTTCGGTGTCGGCAGGCACGGCAAAGGCCGGGCCCGGAAGTTCCGGACCCGGCCTTCGCGGCCGCCGCGGCTGTGGTCAGCTGCCGCGGTGGCGGGGGTCTGCTTGTGCCAGTGGTTGCCGGCGCCGGTGGACTAGCTGCTGGCGGCCCAGCCGCAGCCCCACGGCTGCAGGCCGCGCTCCGCGTAGATGCGGTTGGCGATGTCGATCTGCTGCGCCTTGGACGCCTGGCTGGCGTTCGGGGCGTAGGCGCCGCCGCCGGCGCCGATCCAGGTCTGGATATCGAACTGCAGGCCGCCGTAGTAGCCGTTGCCGCTGTTGATGGACCAGTTGCCGCCGGATTCACACTGGGCGATCTTGTCCCACATGCCCGCGTTCATCATGGCCGGGGCTGCTGCTCTGGTGTTCCCGCCGTCGGCCTCTGCGGCTGCTGCCGGCTTGGGCGCTTCCTTGGTGCCGACCGTGATCTTCTCAGTTACCGGCTCGCGGGTGGTGGTCTTGGAGACGAGCGTCCGGGAGGCCTCCCGGCCGTCGACCAGGACCAGCTTGTAGGTCAGGGTCGTCTCGCCGGCAACGCCTTCCTGGGTGACCTTTTCTTCGCCCTTGGGAAGGGTGGCGCTGTCCGTTGTCAGGGTCTGGAACGCGATATCTTCGGTGATGGTGGCGGTCTTGCCCGAAACGCGGGACACCTTGATCACCATGTTGTTGACCACCGGGGCGTGCGCCGGCTGCGATGTCCGGTCGGCGGAGGCCAGCCGAATGCCCGCGTCCTTGAGGACCTCGCCGACGTTGGCGGCTGTGGTGGTGGTCTTCCTGGCCTTGCCGTCGGCGATGATGCTGACGGTCTTCGGCGTCGAGATGGCCACGAACGAACCGTCCACTGCCAGCTGCGCGTCCTTCGGCACGGAGAGCTCCGAAGAGCTGGCCACACCGAGCTGGGTCACGAGCCCGCCCACGTCCTGAGCCGTGGTGCTTACGGTTTTCTCTGCACCGTCCAGGCTGACTTTCACGGCCTTGGCCATGTTCACGTTGATGACGGAGCCGTTCTCAACACTGGCGCCCAGCGCGGGAGAGACGCGGTCGGCCGGGTGCAGCTCGACGTTCGCGCTCTTGACCACCTGCTCGACGGTGCCGCCGAAGGTCTGCACGGAGCTTACTTTCCCGTCGACGTTCAGGGTGACTGTCTTGTTGCTGCCCACGAAGGCAACGAGCCCCAGCACGAGGGCCGAGAGCACCACCAGCTGCGTGCCGACCTTGATGAAACTGAACTTGCCGTCTGACGTGAAGAAGTTGACCACGATTGCCCGTAACTTTTGAGCCATCCGGGCACGGGGAAAAACGCACATGGGGGACCCGCGCGGTCACCGAAGTGGTGGCTCCGGGCAGGCCGGAGCAGGCCGCAGGCATGTGCGTCGCCACACTCACATGGCAGGGCATCCGTAGGCGCCCTGCCTGTCACGAAAGTGAGTTACATCATCCGGAGGCCTTCCCCGACCCCGGCTAATAGTTTTTCACTGTAACCGAAGCGTTATAAAGCATCCAAAATATTTGCCTACCAGGTATGCATTTCCGCTCGGACGGCCTGCAGGGGCCTAGTCCCAGGATCCGTACGCCCGCACGGTATTTGCGCTCACCTGGGCGCACAGCCCGGACAGGTCCTTTTCTGTCAATTCCGCCATCGCCCGCACGGTGTACGGGACCATGTAGCTGGCGTTGGGGCGGCCGCGGTGCGGGTGCGGGGTGAGGAACGGCGAGTCGGTTTCAACCAGCACCAGTTCCGGATCGGCGACGGCGAGCGCCTCCCTGAGGTTGGTGGCGTTCTTGAAGGTCAGCGTCCCTGCGAAGGACATAAACCATCCTTCGCTGTTGCAGATCCGCGCGAGCTCGGCGTCCCCCGAAAAGCAGTGGAACACCACCCGTTCCGGAGTGCCTTCCTCGCGCAGGACCTGGACCACGTCGTCGTGGGCGTCCCGGTCGTGGATCTGCAGGGTCCGGTCCAGCCGCTTCGCGATATCGATGTGCCGGCGGAAGGAGTAACGCTGATGGGCCAGCCCCTCGCCTTCCGTGCGGAAGAAGTCCAGGCCGGTTTCGCCGATGGCGCGCACACGGGGGTGGGCGGCGAGCTCCTCGATTTCCGCGAGGGCATCCTCAAGCTCACCGCGGGCGGCATAGTCCGGCGCATCATTCGGATGGAGGGCCACGGCCCCCAAAAGGCGTAGATCCAGGTCGACGGCGCGGACGGTAAACCTCGAGGATTCGAGGTCGCAGCCCACCTGCACCGCACCGCACACACCCACGGCTTCGGCCGCATCGAGGGCAGCCGCAATGTCCACCCGGACATCGTCAGTCGGGAAGTCCAAGTGCGTGTGGTTGTCCATCACGGGAACCGGCAACGGTTCGGGCGCCGGCGGGAAGCCGCGCTTGCCGGAGCCGTCGCTGCCGGGAACACGGTAGGGCCGGGGAGTCAGGGAATGCCGCATTCCTCCAGCCTAGCGGCCGCCCCGGCCGTGTCTTTCCCACCGCCGCGGGCTGTGCCTCGTCCCCCGGCTTTACCCGTAGATTACGCTCGGCATTACCCGGAGATTTACGGGGAACTCTCTGTTAGCCATGGCAGTTGTGTTAGTACGCTGGTTACGGACGGATGTGAGCGCCCACGAGGGCAACGGCAGACCTCCGCCGCTTCGTTCCGCTTCGTTCTGGGTTGAAAGGTTGCCGATGGAACCGAACCGACGCATCACGATCGATGAAGCACTCCCCGGCGGACAGGGCTTCACTGGAAGTGCTGCGCGCGGCGTCAACCCCCTCAACGGACACAAGCCCGTTCCCCTTGAGGCCCCGGCTTTCCGTGCCGCCAGCGAACGCATCCTCACCGCCATCAATACGGTCATCGACGGCAAGGCCGAGGCCGCGAAGCTGGCGCTCACGGTCCTGCTCGCGCAGGGCCACCTGCTCCTGGAGGACGTCCCCGGAGTGGGCAAGACGCTGCTGGCCAAAACGCTGGCCCGCACCATCGACTGCTCCGTCAGCCGGATCCAGTTCACCCCCGACCTCCTCCCCTCCGATGTCACCGGCGTCTCCATTTACAACCAGTCCTCGCGCCAGTTCGAGTTCCGCCCGGGTGCCGTGTTCGCGAACATCGTGATAGGCGACGAGATCAACCGGGCCTCCGCCAAGACGCAGTCCGCCCTGCTCGAATGCATGGAAGAGCACCAGGTCACGGTGGACGGACACTCCTACAAGCTGGGCGAACCGTTCATGGTGGTGGCCACCCAGAACCCCATCGAGATGGAGGGGACGTATCCTCTCCCGGAGGCCCAGCGGGACCGCTTCATGGCCCGGATCTCCATGGGGTATCCGGACAAGGACTCCGAGATCGAAATGCTCGAGACCCACCAGGCCACGTCGCCTCTGGCCGGGATCAAGGCCGTGGTCACCGCGGCGGATGTGGCCGCCATGATCGCCACCGTCCAGCAGGTGTTCGTCTCCGAAGCCGTGAAGGAGTACACCGTGGCCGTCGGCCGGGCCACCCGCGACAGCGCCATGCTGCGCCTTGGCGCGAGCCCGCGCTCGCTGCTGCAGCTGCTCCGGGCCGCGAAGGCGACGGCGGCGCTGGACGGCCGTGACTTCGTGCTGCCCGATGACGTCGTTGCCGTCGCCGAGGCCGTGCTGGCGCACCGGATCATCCTGGACCGGAAAGCCGCCAGCACGGGCGAGACCCCGCAGGGCGTGGTCCGCGGCGTCCTGGCCCGGATCCCCGTCAGCCAGGAGATGACGGACACGGCAAACGCCGGGCGGACATCGCCCGAACTCCGCCATAGCCGCTAGTCAGGACCGTCACCGTGGCACTGCTGGACAGCCTCCCCCGACATCTCTTCAGCTCCCGGGGCTGGGGACTCCTGGCGGCCGGCGTGGTCTCGCTGCTCTGTGCCCAGGTCATGGGCCGCCGCGACCTCCTGGCCCTCGGAGTCCTGCTGGTGGTGCTGCCGCTCGTTTCGCTGGCCGGCATCAGGGTGGTCAAACCGCGGTTCCGGGTATACCGGGAGTTCAGCCCTTCCACGGTCGAGACGGACTCCATCACCATGGTCCGGCTTGCCGTCGCCCGGACCGGGCTCGGCACAGGGCGGGTCATCATGGAGGAGCGGTTGCCGCCACGGTTCGGTGAATCGCCGGCGTTCCGCTTTCCCGCCAGGTCCGCCTCGGGCGGCACCAGCCGCTACGAATACCACCTGCGCTCGGGAAAGCGCGGACAGTTCACCATCGGCCCCGTCACGGCCGAGTTCACAGACCCATTCGGGCTGTCGCTGCACCGCCATTCAATCGACGACGGCGATACGCTCACCGTGACGCCGGCCCCCGTCGAGCTTCCGTCCACGGGCCTTGCCGGCGCGCGCGGCAACGACGGCATCACCGCCACCCGGACCCGGGCCAACCCCAGCGACGACGACGTCATGACGCGCGAGTACCGGCACGGCGATCCGATGCGCCGGGTGCACTGGCCGGCCACCGCCCGGCACGGCGCCCTGATGGTCCGGCAGGAGGAATCCGTCACCACACCCGAGGCCACGGTCATCCTGGACCACCGGTTCGTGGCCCATTCCTCGGGCTACGGCTCGGTGTTCGGCAGCCCGGGCGATGACGGCAGCGACCTCGTCACCAGCGACACCTTCGAGTGGGCCGTCACAGCGGCGATGTCCGTGGGCGCCCACCTCGCCGAGCTCAACTACTCTTTGCGGTTCCTGGACGCGGCCGGCGAGCCCGCCTTCCACCGTTCGTCCTCGGCCCCGGAGCCCGACAACGAGGAGTACAGCGGCGCAGCCGGCCTCCAGTCGATCGCCGAAAGCCTTGCCGCGATCCAGCTGACGGGGCCGCACCACGCGCGCAGGGAGCACGACGCCGGCCGCCGCGAACATGCCGGCAGCGCCGATCCGGCCCAGTCCGTCTTCGACGACCGGCTCATGGACAAACTCGCGGCCCACCGGATGCGCGGCCCGGTCCTGGCGCTGCTCGGAAACATCTCCCTCGCGGAGGCGCGCGCCCTCGCCCCCGCGGCCGGCTACGCCGCCAACGCGTTTGCCGTGGTGATCACGGACAAACCCGCTGACTGCCACGATGTTCTGGAGGCCCTGCGGCTGGGCGGCTGGCGCGCCGTCGCCGTCGAGGCGTCCACTTCGCTGCCGGCCGCCTGGATGTACTTCGACGAGGGCGACGCCGCCATGTGGACGGCTGCGGCGGACGTCCGCCGCGGGGCGGAGGTAGGGCGATGACACTGACATCACAGCGGCAGGCGGAAGCGGATGCCCAGCCGCAGCCCGTGCCGGCCTCCCCCGGCAGCGGACGGTTCAGGGCCGGACCCTACCCCTGGGTCATGGCCGGCGCAGTGGCGGTGTCCGTCTGCGGCGCATCACTGTCCCTCAACGGCGTCCTTCGGGGATGGGCGTGGTTCCTGCCTGTCCTGACCACGGTGGTGGTGGTCTCGCTGACCATGGCCCTGCTCCGCACCTTCCGGGCGGCGCCCGTGCTGGTGGCTGCGGGAGGCCTGGTGTCCCTGGCCTTCATCCTGACGTTCACCTTCTTCCGACGTGACAGCATCGCGGGTTTCCTCCCGTCCCAGGCCACCCTCGACGCGCTGGGCAGGTATCTTCGCCGGGCCAGCGAAACGGTACTGGCCGAGAGCTCACCGGTAGCGCCCAACGCCGGCATCGTCCTGGTGACGTGCGCGGCGCTGGGACTCGTCGTCATCCTCGTGGACGCGCTGGCCCTCCCCCTGGGCATGCCCGCCACCAGCGGCCTGGGCCTGCTCGCGGTGCTGGTGGTTCCGGCCATGATCAAGCCGCAGAGCGTCGGATGGCTGGGCTTCGCGGTGACGGCGGCCGGCTATCTGGTGATCCTCGCGTGCAGCCAGTGGTTTGCCCCCGATGCGCGGACACAGGCGGACACGGCCCGCAACCCCGGCCAGATCCGGCGGGCCACCCTGACCGGAGCCGTGGCTCTGGTGGCTACGCTGCTGCTGCAGCTCGTGGTGCCCGGCTTCGACCAGGGCACGTTCCCGCAGGGCTCCCGGCTGAACCCCTGGGGTACTGCCACAGGACTTAACCCCATGATCAGCCTTGGCAACAGCCTGCGGACCCCGACGGGCGAGGGCAGGATCACCTACGCAACCAACGCCACGACGCCGCTCTACCTGCGCTCGGTCACAGTTGACAGGTTCGACGGCGAGTCCTGGTCCCCGGACGACCGCAACTCCAGCCGCCGGGCAGGCACCGGACGGATGGACGTGGGCCACGAGATCCTGGCACCCGAACAGATCCGGCAGGTGACGGTGGTCAACACCGGGGACTTCACCAGCCCGTACCTTCCCGTCCCGTATGCCCCCGAATCCGTCAACGGCCTGACCGGGCGGTGGAGCTGGGACCCGGCCACCCTGAGCATCAAAGGCACCGACACCAACTCCCGCGACCAGCAATACCTGGTGCAGTCCTCGGTGCCGAAACTGACCACGGAACTGCTGGATACGTCCTCCGCCCCAGTCCGGGGCGTTCCCGACGAGTTCATCCGCCCGCCGTCGAACGTTCCGGAGATCGTCCAGATCACCGCCGAGTCCGTCACTGCCAGCGGCCGCACAGCCTATGCCAAGGCGATGGCGATCCAGAGGTTCCTGCGCGGCCCGGACTTCACGTATTCGCTGGAGTCGCCTGTCCAGGGCGGCTATGACGGAAACGGACTGTCAGTCCTGGCGGACTTCCTGACCCAGAAGAGCGGTTATTGCATCCACTTCGCCTCCGCCATGGCAGTCATGGCCCGGCTCGAAGGCATCCCGAGCCGGATCGCAGTGGGCTATGCGCCGGGCAGGCTGACCGGCGCCACGGTGTCCGTCGCCGGCCAGGGAGCGCTGCCGGAGTTCGAGGTCGACGCCCGTGATGCCCATGCCTGGCCCGAGCTGTACTTCCAGGGCCTCGGCTGGGTTCCGTTTGAACCCACCCCCTCGCGAGGCGTGGTCCCGCCCTATGCGCAGGACTCCTCGACGTCCGGCGGCGCCAGCACCAACGACCAGAACAATGACGGCCTGGTGCCGAGCAACGGTGCCACCGCCACCCCCGCACCGGCTCCGGTCCCACTGCCCCTTCCGGGGAGCGGAACGGCCGACGCCGGGAACCAGCTGGCGCCTGTGCTCTACAGCGCCGCCGGGGTTCTGCTGCTGGTCCTCCTGGCCGCCACACCCCGCCTGGTGCGCGGAGGCATCAGGGCAAGGCGCCTCCGGGGAACAGGCACCGGCCGGGACCGGCTGGCTGAGCCGCCGCTCGTCTGGTCCGAACTGCAGGACCTGGCCACGGACTACGGCGTGCGTCCCGAACCGAGCGAGACGCCGCGGACGTTCTCGGCCCGGCTGCGTGGGTCCGCGGCCATGGGCCAGCGGGCCGGGTCATCACCCGGCCCTGGACACGGGCCCGACGCCGGGGCCGTCCAGGCCGTGACGGTCCTGACGGATGCCTACGAGCGGCATCAGTACGGCCGGCCCGCCGGCCGGGACGGCACCCGCGTCGGCCTGCCGGGGGAGGCCGCCGTCGGGCACATCGGCCAGGTGCGGCAGGAGCTGCGCCGCAATGCCCGCTTAGCCGGCCGTCTCCGCGCCGACTGGCTGCCGCCGTCGGTCCTTTCCCACTGGGGAGCCGTGGCGGGATGGCCTTTCCGCGTGCTGGGCCGGGCAGCGCTGGGGGTGGGACACGCAGCCTCGGTGCTGTGGCGCAGGACCCGCAGCGGCCTCCGCCGGCTCCGGGAAGGCTAGGCCGCACGGAGGCCAGCCGCCCACCCGGACGCCCACTGCCGCGCCATCCAGCCGCCACTCCCGACGTTTGATATGTGACCGTCGCCACCTTATCTTTGAGGAACGGGAAAGCGCATTCCAAAGCCAAGGGAACTTGGGAAACCAAGGAAAAATGTCCGCGGACCGCAGCAGCCGTGGCGGCGCGGGGCGCAACCTCCCACCTGATCCGACACCCAGCGACGGGGCGCATCCGGCGGGGCAGACGATTGTCCAAAGGAGGACGACATGAAGAGCGACACACACAAGCTGCGGACTTCGGCTGAATCGCAAGAGGCCGGCACGCACCGGACGAGCAGCACCAGGAAGGCTGCCGCCAGCGGATGGGTGGGCAGCGCCCTTGAGTACTACGACTGGTTCATCTACGCCCAGGCGGCCGCCCTGGTCTTCCCCACCGTTTTCTTCCCCGCCGGCAACCCGACCGTCGCGCTGATTGCGTCGCTCGGCACCTACGCAGTGGGATACGTCGCCCGCCCGATCGGGGCCTTTGTCCTTGGCCAGTGGGGTGACAAGCACGGCCGCAAGAACGTCCTGGTCCTGGCCATGCTGCTGATGGGCGCCTCAACCTTCGCGGTGGCCCTGCTGCCCACCTACGACCAGGTCGGAATCCTGGCCCCGGCACTGCTGCTGGTCCTTCGCCTCGTCCAGGGTTTTGCCGTGGCCGGGGAACTGAGCGGGGCCAGCGCCATGATCGTGGAGCACGCACCGTTCGGACGCCGCGGCTTCTACGCGAGCTTCGCCCTCCAGGGCACCCAGGCCGGGCAGATTATCGCCGCTGCGGTCTTCCTCCCGCTCTCGGCTGCCCTGTCCTCCGAAGACTTCCATGCGTGGGGCTGGCGGGTCCCCTTCATCCTTAGCGCCCTGGTGGTGTTCGCCGGCTACATGATCCGCCGCCGCGTGGAGGAGACGCCCGTCTTTGTTGAGGAGAAGGCGCACAAGGACGTTCCCAAAATGCCGGTGGTCCAGGTGCTGCGCGAAAGCGGGCTGAACGTGGTGCGGGCGGTCTGCATGACGCTGGTCAACGTTGTGGGCGTCACCGTCGCAGTGTTCGGCGCAGCCTACGCCACGCAGCCCGGGTACGGCATTGGCATGAGCACCACGGTCTACGTTTGGATTCCGGTGCTGGCCAACGTCATCGCTCTCGCCCTCATCCCCTGGTTCGGCAATCTCTCGGATCGGTTCGGCCGCCGGCCGCTGATGATAGTCGGCTCGCTGGGCTCCGGCGCGCTGGCATACGGGTACCTGTACGCGGTCAGCCAGAAGAACGTGCCGCTCACCATCGTCCTCGCAATCCTGATGTGGGGCACGCTGTACCAGGTCTGGAACGCCACCTTCGCGAGCTTCTTCCAGGAACTCTTCCCCTCCCGCACGCGGGTCACCGGGTTTGCCATCTCCCAGAACATCGGCCTCCTGATCACGTCCTTCCTTCCGAGCCTCTTCGCGGTGGTCGCTCCCCCGGGCTCAGTCAACGTTCCGCTCACCGTCGGGTCCATCTGCTTCGGCATCACGGTCATCGGCGCCATAGCGGCCTGGTCCGCCAGGGAGACGCACCGCATCCCCCTCCAGCAGCTGGGGACGCCGGACGCCACCCCGGTCTCCCCCGAGGAGTACGAGCAGGCCCGGGCCGCGGCCCGCTAAAGGCTGGGAGAACCTCCCGACATACAAAACGGCACTGGCCCGCAGGATTCCTGCAGGCCAGTGCCGTTTTGCTGTTGCGCTGGGTGTGTCCGGACCTTGCCTGGTTAGCCGGCGTAGGGGTCGGCGATGCCGATGTACTGGGTGTAGAGGTATTCCTCGATGCCCTCGAGGCCGCCCTCACGGCCCAGGCCGGACTGCTTGACGCCGCCGAAGGGTGCTGCCGCGTTGGAGACGACGCCGGCGTTCAGGCCGAGCATGCCGGTCTCGAGCCGCTCGCCCATCCGGATGCCGCGGTTCAGGTCTTTGGTGAAGACGTAGGCCACCAGCCCGTATTCGGTGCTGTTGGCCAGGCGTACGGCTTCGTCCTCGGAGGAGAAGGTGGTGATCGGGGCGACGGGGCCGAAGATCTCCTCGGACAGGATCCGCGTTCCCTCGCTGACGCCCTTGAGGATGGTGGGCTGGTAGAAGTAGCCCGGACCGTCCACGGGGGCGCCGCCCACCACGGCGGTGGCACCGGAGGAGAGGGCGTCGGTGACCAGTTCGTGGACCTTGTCCCGGCTCTTGGCGTCGATCAGCGGGCCGACCTTGGACTCAGGCTCGGTTCCGCGGGCGGTGGTCATCTCCTTCATCTTCGCCGCGAACTTCTCGGCGAATTCGTCGGCGACGGACTCGTGCACGATGAAGCGGTTCGCGGCGGTGCAGGCCTCGCCCATGTTCCGCAGCTTGGCCAGCATGGCGCCGGCGACGGCGGCATCGACGTCGGCGTCCTCGAAGACCACGAACGGGGCGTTGCCGCCCAGTTCCATCGAGGTCCGCAGGACCGTCTCGGAGGCGTCGGACAGCAGGCGGCGGCCCACCTCGGTGGAACCGGTGAAGGAGAGCTTCCGCAGCCGGGAGTCCTTGATCAGCGGGCCGGTCGTGGCACCCGCGGTGGAGGTCGGGATCACGTTCAGGACGCCGGCAGGCAGACCCGCCTCCTGCATGACTGCCGCGAACAGCTGCGAGGTCAGGGGGGTCAGGTTCGCAGACTTCAGCACCATCGTGCAGCCGGCCGCGACGGCCGGGGCGATCTTTCGCGTCGCCATGGCCAGCGGGAAGTTCCACGGCGTGATCAGCAGGCACGGGCCGACCGGCTTCTTGGTCACCAGCAGCCGGGACTTGCCGTCCGGGGAGACCGAATAGCGGCCGAAGGCGCGGACGGCTTCCTCGGAGAACCAACGCAGGAACTCGGCGCCGTAGGTGACCTCACCACGGGCCTCGGCCAGGGGCTTGCCCATTTCCAGGGTCATCAGCAGCGCAAAGTCCTCGGCCCGTTCGGTGACCAGATCAAAGGCGCGCCGCAGGATCTCGCCACGCTCCCGCGCCGGCACCTTGGCCCAGGACTCCTGCGCGGCGGCGGCCGCGTCCAGCGCAGCGGCGCCGTCCTCAGGACCGGCGTCGGCAATGCTCAGCAGCGTCTTCCCGGTGGCCGGGTCCTCGACGTCGAACGTCTTGCCCGACGCCGCGGGACCCCACTCGCCGTTGATGAGCAGGCCGGTGGGAACAGACGCGAGCAATTCGCTTTCGCGTTCTGCGGTAGCAGTGGACTGTGTAGTAACAGACACGGTGACTCCCTCGTCAGCAATCGGATTGCCGGTTATATGCAGCTCCTGCACACGGCTTGCCGCCGTCTGCCGCCCGCTGCTTGATTGGCTGGATTAAAGCCACGGTACTGCCGGGGATCTCGGCAGTGTCTACGCATCGGCGCACTGCCAGTCCCGCTATTTGTTGTGCAGCTGCACAGCAGCCCCCGACGGCGTCACGGGGCGGCTGAAAGCGGTCGCCGGCCGGCTGCAGCGGGAGTCAGCAGCGCCGCCGGGACGGGCTCAGCGGAGCAGGCTCACCCGGGCAGGAATGTCACCGCGAGGCAAGCACCGCGGAGTACAGTTCCCGCTTGCTCACGCGGGTTTCCTCGGCGACGGCCGCCACTGCTTCCTTGAGCCGGACGCCCTTGGCCACGAGTTCGTTGACCGCGGCCACGCCGTCCTCCGGCGAGCCGGGTGCACGCTCCGGCGCACCTCCCACCACCACGGCGATCTCGCCGCGCACCTCGTTGGCTTCCGCCCACTGCAGCATCTCCCGGAGCGAGCCACGGAGGACTTCCTCGTAGGTCTTTGTGAGTTCGCGGCACACCGCCGCGCGCCGCTCCGGGCCGAAGCGTTCGTGCAGCGCCCGGAGCATGGCCTCAAGCCGGTGCGGCGCCTCGAAGAAGACCATGGTGCGGCGTTCGGCGTCGAGATCCGCCAGGCGCGAGGCGCGTTCGCCGGCCTTCCGCGGCAGGAACCCTTCGAAACAGAACCGGTCCGTGGGCAGGCCGGACAGGGCCAGCGCGGTGAGGACGGCGGAAGGGCCGGGGACGGCCGTGACCGTGAGGCCGGCGGCCACCGCGCCTTCGACGAGCCTGAACCCGGGGTCGGAGACCGCGGGCATGCCGGCATCGGTGACCATCACGAGTGTCTTTCCGGAGCGGACCTGCTCCAGGAGCTCCGCGGTCTTCGTGGCCTCGTTGTGCTCGTGGTAGCTGATGATCCGCCCGCCCACGGTGACGTCCAGGCTCTGCACCAGCCGGTGCAGGCGCCGGGTGTCCTCGGCCGCCACGATGTCCGCCGTGGCCAGCAGCTCCACCAGCCGGGCGGACGCGTCACCCACATTGCCGATGGGTGTTGCCGCCAGGACGATCCGTCCCGGACCGCCGCTGCGGAGGTCCTGCCCAGTTCTGCCCGCGCTGTCGGCCAATTCGTCGCTGCCAGCCGGTGCTGCAGCACTGCTGGATGGGTCCGAACTGCTGTCGGGGTCGGTGCTCGCTTCATGGTCCACGGATCCAGCCTACTGCCGCCCGGCCTTCTCGCCTTCCTTCGGGTTTGGACCAGCCGCAAACGGTAGCATGGGCTCGTGACGCAGACCTCCGTGCGGCCTGACGGGGCCGAACCAGCAAGTACCCCGCCTTCCGCACCCGCCGCGGAAGGCCGCGGCCTGGACGGTAAGCGCTGGATCGCCCGCCCCTCGGAGGCGTTCACGGCAGACGCCCTCACCCGGCGTCTGATCGGCGGCATCCGCACCTGGCGGGACTACCCGCCGTCGCTCCGGCTCTGGTTCTGGCTGGTTCCCGCGCTGACTGCCGTCGTGGCCGGGATCCTGAGGTTCGTCCGGCTGGACGTCCCCCGCGCCCTCGTGTTCGACGAAACGTACTACGTCAAGGACGGCTACTCAATGCTGGTGAGCGGCTACGAGCGGAGCTGGCCGGAAAAGGCCAACGACGCATTCGTCGCCGGCAACCCCAACGTGCTCCTGAACACCCCCGAATACGTGGTGCATCCACCCGTGGGCAAGTGGATGATCGCTGCAGGCATGTGGCTGTTCGGGGCAGACAACCCCTTCGGCTGGAGGTTCGCCGCGGCACTGACAGGCACGCTCTCCGTCGCTCTCCTCGCGCTGATCGCCCAGAAACTCTTCGGCTCCCTCATCCTGGGCGGGGCGGCCGGGCTGCTGCTCGCCGTCGACGGCCACCACCTGGTCATGTCCCGCACGTCGCTGCTGGACATCTTCCTGATGTTCTGGGTCCTGGCCGCGTTCGGGGCGCTGTTACTGGACCGCGACGACGGCCGGCGCAGGCTCGCGGCCCGGCTCGCCAGGCAGGCGGCCGCCTCCACCACCGGCAGGCCATCAACGCTCCAGCTGCTGTCCGGCCCGTGGCTGGGCGTCCGCTGGTGGCGGGTTGTGGCGGGCATCTGTCTGGGCCTGGCCGTCGGCACCAAGTGGTCGGCGCTGTTCTTCCTGGCCGGTTTCGGGCTCCTGACCGTGTTCTGGGACCTGAGTGCCCGCCGCACCGCGGGCGTCCGCGGCTGGATCAGCGCCGGAATCATCAAGGACGGGCTTTTGGCCTTCGTCAGCATCGTTCCCGTGGCTGCCCTAACGTACGCAGCCACCTGGACCGGGTGGTTCCGGTCGGCCGATGCGTACTACCGGCGGTGGGCGGAGACCAACCCCAGCGCGGAATGGGGCTGGCTGCCGGACTCGCTCAGGTCACTGGCGCATTACCACCTTGAGGCCTACAAGTTCCATCAGGGTCTCAGCTCCGAGCATCCCTACGAGGCGAGCGCCTGGAGCTGGCTCGTGATGGGCAGGCCCACCTCCTTCTTCTACGAGTCCCCCAAGCAGGGCACCCCCGGCTGCGATTTCGCCAACTGCACCACGGCCATCCTGTCCGTCGGCAACCCGCTGATCTGGTGGAGCGCCGCCATCTCGCTCGTCATCCTCCTGTTCTGGTGGGCGGGCAGGCGCGACTGGCGTGCCGGGGCGGTACTGGCTGCCGTCGGATCCGGCTACCTGCCGTGGTTCATGTACCCGGAGCGCACCATGTTCTTCTTTTACGCGGTGTCCTTCGAGCCCTTCCTGGTCCTGGCGCTCGTGTATTGCCTGGGACTGGTGCTGGGGAAATCCACCGACCCGCCGTGGCGCCGGCGCTCCGGGCTGTACGGGGTTGCCCTGTTCCTCGTGGCCGCGGTCCTCGTCTCGTCGTTCTTCTACCCCGTCTGGACTGCCGAAATGATCACCTACCAGGACTGGCGGTTCAGGATGTGGATGCCTTCCTGGATCTGAGGCACGATGGCAGGTGGAACCCGGACGTGATCATCAACGAAATGGAGAGCCGCCCGTGAGGGAAGCAAGCACGGAACTGATGGTTGCACTGGAGGAAAGCAACAACGTCACCGACCTGCTCCTGGACTGCTACCGGCACAATCCTTCGCACGCCGTCTACGCCCGCCGGGACGCCGGCGGCTGGCAGAACGTCACCATCGGGCACTTCCTTGACCAGGTCACCGCCCTGGCCAAAGGCCTCATTGCCGGCGGCCTGGCCCCCGGGGACACCGTCGCAGTCCTGTCGGCCACCCGCTACGAGTGGACGCTGGCGGATTTCGCCATCTGGTTTGCAGGCGGCGTGACCGTGCCCATCTACGAAACCTCCTCGCCGAGCCAGGTGGAGTGGATCCTGTCCGACTCCGGCGCCGGGCGGGTCTTCGTTGAGGACCGCCAGAAGGCGGCACTGCTGGACCAGGTCCTGTCCGCCTCCAGTGTGCTGGCCGGCCGCCTCCTGCCTGTGGTGCGGATGGATTACGACGGCGAAGCCCCCAACCTTGCCAGCCTCGCCGCCGCAGGGGCCGGCGTGTCAGACGCGGAACTGGAGCGGCACCGCACTGCAGCCGCGCTGCCGGACGTCGCCTCGCTCGTCTACACCTCCGGCACCACGGGCCGGCCCAAGGGCTGCGAGATCACGCACGGCAATTTCGCCCTCGTGGCCAGGAACATCGTGGCGTTCCTGCCCGAGCTGCTGCAGCAGGAGAACGCCAGGACCCTTATGTTCCTGCCGCTGGCCCACGTGCTGGCCCGGGCGGTCCAGGTGGTGTGCCTTACGGCCGGAGTGACTGTTGGCCATAGCTCCGGCGCCGCGCAGCTGCTGGATGACCTGGGAACGTTCAAGCCGACCTTCCTGCTGGCTGTCCCCCGCATTTTCGAGAAGGTCCGGGCCGGAGCGGAACAGAAAGCGACGGACGCCGGGAAGTCACGGCTGTTCAGCGCCGCCTCGGAGGTGGCAGTACGCTACTCGGAGGCACTGGACGCCGCCCGGCGCGGGAAGGGCAGCGGGCCGGGTGCCGTGCTGCGGGCGCAGCACGCGCTGTTCGACCGCTTCGTGTATCCGCGGCTGCGCCAGGTGTTCGGCGGCGGCATGAAGTACGCCGTTTCCGGCGCCAGCCCGCTCAACGCCAGCGACGCGCACTTCTTCCGGGGTGCGGGGATCGCCGTGCTTGAAGGCTACGGCCTGACGGAGACCACCGCGCCGTGCACGGTGAACACCGTTGACCTCGCCCGGGTGGGCACGGTTGGGATCCCGGCGCCCGGCACCACCGTCCGCGTCGCTGAAGACGGTGAAGTCCTGGTCCGGGGCATCGGCGTGTTCAGGGGCTACCACGCCAACGAGGCGGCCAACGCCGAGGCATTCACGGACGGATTCTTCCGCACCGGGGACCTGGGCTCGCTGGATGCCGACGGGTTCCTCACCATCACGGGCCGCAAAAAAGACCTGCTGGTCACCGCCGCCGGAAAGAACGTTGCTCCCGGGCCGCTGGAAGAGAAGATCCGCGAACACCAGCTCGTGGGCCAAGCCGTGGTGGTGGGCGACGGGAAGCCGTTCGTTGCTGCCCTGGTCAACCTCGATCCCGAGGGCCTTGAGCGCTGGTGCACGGCGAACAGCGTTCCGCTGCTCAGCCCCGCGGAAGCCCGGACGGATCCCGCGGTCCGCGGCGCCATCCAGGAGGCCGTGGACCAGGCCAACAGCCTCGTGTCCCAGGCCGAATCCATCCGCAAGTTCCAGGTCCTGGATGCCGCCTTCACCGTGGACTCCGGGCACCTGACGCCCTCCCTCAAACTCAAGAGGGCCACCGTCGTCAAGGACTTTGCGGCGGAAATCGAGCAGCTGTACGGCTGAGCGGGCCCTCCGGCCCGCCCGCCTGCTGTTCTATCCGGCCACCGCTGCCTTCCCGCCACCGCTGCCTTCCGGCCGCTAGAGGTTGACGGGCCGTGCGGTGCTTGTGCCTGTCTCCGGAGCGTCGTGGGCGTCGTCCTTTACGTCGCCATCCCCCACGTCGCCCTTGCGGCCCTTCCGGGCCGGGGCCAGTCCGCGGCGCTTGCGGGTGGGCCAGGTCAGGATCAGCGTCACCACGGCCGTGATCAGGACGAGCGCGGCGATGACCAGGCCGGCGTCGATCCAGAACTGCCCGGGGAAGAGCCGGATGAGCGTGTCCTCCAGCGCAAACGTCCAGGAGCCGGCGGCGAAGAAGATGTGGTGGAACTCGGTGAAGAACTGCTGCCAGCCGAGGGCGGCCAGCGTGCCCAGGCCGACGATGAGCACCAGCGTCACGATGGAACCGGCGAACAGCCCGCGGCGGACTCCGCCGGGTGTGCGGCGCCGCAGGTAAATGATCGCGATGATGCTGATCAGGATCAGCAGTACCCCGGCTCCGAAGGCTGACAGGAAGACGAGCTTGACGTCGGCCATGTGGCTGACCTCGCCGTCCTTGAACAGCTTTTCGCCGCTGCGGTTGACCAGTTCGCCGAGGTAGCGCGGACCGGACCAGTTGCTCAGGTAGTCCACGGCGTAGGAGCCGTAGGTCATGCGGTCGTCCGCGTTGAAGCCGTAGCCGTCCCCGGGGAAGCCGGGCCGGTGGTACTCCACCCAAAGGAAGAGCGGGCTGGTCACTGCGCGTACAGCCAGGACCATGAGGATCACCGGGTAGAAGATGGCCAGCAGGACCTGGAGGAACCGCGGCAGCACCGGCTTGGCCCTGGCGGCCTGCTCCCGCTCGGCGTTGCGGCGCTCCACTTCCTCCTCCGGCGGACGGACCTGCAGGGCGGAGGTGGGAAGCGGCTCGCTGTAGTGCGTGCCCATCGCGGAGGAACCGGCCGGCTGGCGGGTGCCCGATTTCCGGCCCAAGCCGTGTTCCTGGCCTGACGGCGCGTTCCGGCCGGGCTCACCGTCCGGGTCAGCTTCGGCGTGTGGGTCAGTTTCGGCGTTCCCGGCGGCGGCCGCCTCCGCCGCCTTGCGGTCGGCACGGCTTTCCGGCTGGGCCGCAGCGGAACCGGCCGCCGGATTTGCAGCAGCACCGGCGGCGGGACGTGCTGCAGAGGCGGCGGGACGTGCTGCAGAGGCGGAGGCAGCACCGGGTGCACCCTCCCGCTCGGCTGCGCGCGCTGCAGGCGCGGGCTTCATCCATTCAAACGCCGGCTCGTCAGTGCCCTCCGCGGG
Source organism: Arthrobacter sp. OAP107 (assembly GCF_040546765.1). Classification (NCBI taxonomy): domain Bacteria; kingdom Bacillati; phylum Actinomycetota; class Actinomycetes; order Micrococcales; family Micrococcaceae; genus Arthrobacter; species Arthrobacter sp. OAP107. The sequence goes on from NZ_JBEPOK010000001.1 coordinate 3,768,580, forward strand.
ATCCAGGGCGGGGCTTGCCGCCGGATCCAGCCGCGGATCAAGGCGTCCGGACGGTGTCGGAGTATTGTCTTTCACTGCAGCTTCACTTCCGTAGGCGTCCACGCTCCATGGTCACCGGAATGCCGGGCCACGCAGCGCTTTGTATCTCCCCAAGAGCCTACCGTCAGCCGCTCCGGCACCGCGATGTGCCACCCCGCCACCCGCGCGAATAATCGGCCGGCAGTCATAATCAGGCTGCAAGTTCTGTATAGCCGGTGTCCTGGCTGCCCAGGTCGCCGCGGGCGCCGGAGCGGTAGGCCCGTCCGCCGCACACCAGCACATATAACCAGTATGCCGCCAGCACGGCCGCACCGATACTGATTTTCGCCCACACCGGCAACGCGCTGGGGGTCACGAATCCCTCCACGAGACCGGAGACAAACAGCACCAGGACCAGGCCAAGCGCCACCGTGATCATGGACCGGCCCTCCGCCGCGACGGCGCGGGACCGGGTCCGGTTGCCCGGCGACACCATGGCCCAAAAGATTCTCAGCCCGGCCGCGCAGGCCACGAACACCGCCGTCAGCTCCATCAGTCCATGCGGCAGGATGTAGCTGAAGAACACGTCCGTCTTTCCCACCGCGGCAAACATCCCTGCGGCCACCCCCACCCCCTGTGCGTTGGCGAACAGGATCATGGGCACCCAGAAACCGGTGATGCCCAGGGCCACGGCCTGGGCACTGATCCAGGCGTTGTTGGTCCAGACTGCGCCGGCGAACGACGCCGCAGGGTTCTCCGAGTAGTAGTCGATGAAATCCTGCTCGACGTACCGTTGGACCTCCGCTTCCGACGCCACGGCCCGCAGGGCATCCGGCGAGGTGCCAATCCACAGGGCAAAGGCGCAGCCCACAAGGCAGAACGCGGCACCGCAGGCCATGGTCAGCCAGCGGATCCGGTACAGGGCGGCCGGGAGCGAGAGCACGAAGAACTGCGCCAGGTCCTCCATGAAGTTCGACCGCGCACCCGTGAAGCGGGTGCGGGCCTGCGCCAGCGTGGCGGACAGGGACGCGGACAGGCCGCTTTCCGGCCCGGTGGAACGCAGCAGGGAAAGGTGCGCGGAGGTGACCTGGTACAGGCGCAGGAGTTCGTCGGCGTCGGCACCACTCAGGCGCCGTTTGTTCGCAAGGTGATGCAGCCGCGACCATGTGTCCGAGTTGACGGCGGAGAAGGCGTCCATGTCCACGCTCCTACCCTAGCCTGCGGGGAACTAGACTTAGGCGACCGGTGGCCGGAACGACGTACGGGGCAGGAATTGAGTCCACTCATCACAGGCGAGGCAGTCGTCCTTGAACTCCGTCCGGCTTCCTTCGCTGCCCGTTCCCTGGGCCTTTTGCTGGACGTGGTGTTCCATACCGCGCTACTAATAGCAATCCTGATGGCCATGGCAGCCGCCCGGGATGAGCTGGACGAGGCCGCCGCCACGGCGCTCACCCTGGTCAGCGTGGTGCTGTGCTTCGTCATGGTCCCGGCAACCGTGGAGACGCTGACCCGGGGCCTCTCGCTCGGGAAGCTGGCGGCCGGTCTGAGGATAGTCCGTGATGACGGCGGAGCCATCCGCTTCCGGCACGCTGTCATCAGGGCGCTGATCGGCTTCCTGGAGATCTACCTGACGTTCGGCGGCGTTGCGATCGCCGTCGCCCTCTTCGACGGCAGGTCCCGCCGGCTGGGTGACATCGTGGCGGGCACCTATGCACTCCGGAGCAGGGTCCCGGTGGAGCCCACGATCGTGCCCGTCATGCCGCGGCACCTGGCCGGCTGGGCACACGCCGCGGACATCGGCCGGATTCCGGACGCCCTCGGACGCCGTGCCGCCCAGTTCATGCGCCAGGCGCCGCGGATGTCGCCGTTGTCGCGCAGCGGCATGGCCGCGGCCCTCGCCACCGAGATGTCCGGTTATGTGGCACCGTCACCGCCGCCCGGAACCACGCCGGATGACTACCTGGCCGCGGTGCTGGCCGAACGGCGCGCCCGCGAACTCCGCCGACTGGGCGCGGCGCGCACGGAAAGCAATCGGATCGGGGCACGGCTTCACCGGCTGCCGTTCACGGCGTCCGGGGACAGCTAGTACCGCTCCAGCGTTTGTCCCTGCCGTTTGGCGTGGCGCGTCAGCGCTTCGCGTACTGTGCCCAGGGGATGTTCCAGTCGCCGTAGCCCTCGAGCGGCTCGATTGGGGCGGCACCCGTATTCAGGACCTGCACCACGTCGCCGGACTTCATGTTGTTGAAGAACCAGGCAGCGTCCACGGGAAGCAGCCCCACGCAGCCGTGGGAGATGTTGGCGACGCCCACATAGCTCCATGCGGACTCAAGCGCCTGATGGACGTAGACGCCCGAGGACGTGAGCCGGTTGGCGTACTCCACGGTCAGCGGCGGGTAGTAGCCCTTGTCGCCGGGCTTCAGGCCGATGCTTCCCGCGTTGAACTTGGAGTGCCGTTCCTGCTCCATGATCACGGCATAGCCGGATGGGGAAAGCCAGTCGGTGCCGCCAAGGGTGACCGGCGCGGTCCTGACCAGCTTGCCGTCGAAGTAGACCTTCATTGTCTTGGTGTTGTCGTCCACCACCGCCAGGCGCTGCCGGCCCACCTTAAACTGCACCTTGGCGTTGAAGTTGCCGATCATGCCCTTGCCGAAGTCCACCCCGAACAGCTTCATATCCACGCTCACCTGGCTGTTGGAGGCCCAGAACTTCTCGGGGCGGATGCGGACCTTCTGGTCCGAGTACCAGTGCCAGGCCACGGGCTGCTTGGAGGAGACGGTGATCTTGACGGCCTTTTCAACCGCCGCCTTGTTGGTGACGGGTTCGCTGAAGACGATGTCGATGGGCTGTCCTGCGCCGACCGTGGAGCCGTTCTCCGGGTATACGGCGGCGTCCGCCTCGTTGGCGGGCTCCACCGTGGTGAAGGTCTGGACCTTCTTGGTTTCCCGGCCCGCCTCATCCACGATGGTGTAGCTGTAGTTGTAGGGCGTGTTGAAGGCCAGCGGGTCCATGGCCGTCCACGTGCTGCCGTCGGCGCTGACAGTGCCCTTGACGGTCTCTCCCCCGGCGGCCGGCACCAGCACAACGTCCTGGACGCGGCCGTTGACCGCCTTGACAGAGGGCGCCACGGCGGGGTTGACGCCCTTGGCGCCGTCGAGCGGTGTCACACCGAGCTCCACCGCCTTGACCACGGGAGTGGCGAGGCCAGGCTCGTTGCGGACAGGGCTGGAGGCCTCGGATTGGGGCGCGGGGTTGGCCCAGCCGGGAGCGGTGGCGACGCCGATACCGCCGGCCGCAACCGCAGCGCAAATGGCAACGACGGCGATGATCTTGCCGGTTTTCCGGTTGTTCTTTTCCGTCATGACTGGTTTCTCCGTAACCCACCGGGCTGCCGATCGGCATCCGTCCGTGTGCCCAGCGGTAACGCTGACCAGTCAATTTTATCGCACGGCGGGGCTAGCCCCGGGCGCCGTGGATTGCCACGGCGCGCCGGGGTGATGCGTAAGACGCCGCTGTTAGTAGCGGTAGTGCTCCGGCTTGAACGGGCCGGCCACGTCCACGTCCAGGTAATCGGCCTGGTCCTTGGAGAGTTCGGTCAGCTCCACACCCAGGGCATCGAGGTGCAGGCGCGCCACCTTCTCGTCCAGGATCTTGGGCAGCACGTAGACCTGGTTTTCGTATTCCCGCTCGCCTTCGGGCTGGTCCTTCTTGGTGAACAGCTCGATCTGGGCGATGGTCTGGTTGGCGAAGGAGTTGCTCATGACGAACGACGGGTGGCCGGTGGCGTTGCCCAGGTTCAGCAGGCGCCCTTCGGACAGGACGATGATGGACCGGGTGCTGTCCGCGGAGTCGCCGCCGAAGACCCATTCGTGCACCTGGGGCTTGATCTCGACCTTCCGGATGCCGGGGATCCGGGCGAGGCCGGCCATGTCGATCTCGTTGTCGAAATGCCCGATGTTGCCCACGATGGCCTTGTTCTTCATGCCGGCCATGTGCTCGGCCATGATGACGTCCTTGTTGCCCGTGGTGGTGATGAAGATGTCGCCCTGGTCCAGCACGCTCTCAAGCTTGGCCACCTGGTAGCCGTCCATGGCGGCCTGCAGTGCGCAGATGGGATCGATTTCCGTGACGATCACGCGGGCACCCTGGCCGCGGAGCGCCTCGGCGGCTCCCTTGCCGACGTCGCCGTAACCGCAGACGACGGCGACCTTGCCGCCGATGAGGACGTCGGTGGCCCGGTTGAGGCCGTCCGGCAGGGAGTGCCGGATGCCGTACTTGTTGTCGAACTTGCTCTTCGTCACGGAGTCGTTGACGTTGATGGCCGGGAACAGCAGCTTGCCCTGTTCGGCAAGCTGGTACAGGCGGTGCACGCCCGTGGTGGTTTCCTCGCTGACGCCGTGGATGCCGGCGGCGAGCCGGGTCCACTTCTTCGGGTCCTCGGCCAGCGTCCGGCGCAGGACGTCCAGCACGATCCCGTATTCCTCGGGGTCGTTGGCCGCGGCGGCAGGAACGGCGCCGGCCGCCTCAAACTCCACGCCGCGGTGCAGCAGCAGCGTGGCGTCGCCGCCGTCGTCGAGAATCATGTTCGGGCCCAGCTCAGGGTTCGCGTCAGCACCGGGCCAGGTGAGGATCTGCTCGGCGGTCCACCAGTATTCCTCCAGCGTTTCGCCCTTCCAGGCGAACACGGGAACGCCCTGCGGGTTCTCCACGGTGCCGGTACCGACGACGACGGCGGCGGCGGCCTCATCCTGGGTGGAGAAGATGTTGCAGGAGGCCCAGCGGACCTCGGCGCCGAGGGCCGTGAGGGTCTCGATGAGCACTGCGGTCTGCACGGTCATGTGCAGCGACCCGGCGATTCGGGCACCCTTGAGGGGCTGGCTGGCGCCGAATTCCTGGCGCAGCGACATGAGTCCCGGCATCTCGTGCTCGGCGAGGCGGATCTGGTGGCGCCCGGCCTCGGCCAGGGAAATGTCGGCAACCTTGTAATCGAACGTCATGGGAATCCTTTGCTGTATCCGGCGTCTAGCCTTCTGTGGTGCTGGCTGGGTGTTAGGCGGTGGGGGCGGCCGCTGCCGGGCCGGCGTCGTGCTGGTCCGACCGGGCGGCCGTGGCTGCGGCACGCAGTTCCGGGGGAAGCAGCAGCGGAATGCCGTCTTCGATCGCGTAGCGCACCCGTTCCCCGCCCTCCGCCGCCGACGTGGAGACGAGTTCCTCGCCCTCCTGGGTCAGAGCCGATCCGGTGACCGGGCACCGCAGAACGGACAGCAGTTCAGGACTGATCTTTGGCATGGTGGAGGCTCCCTGCTGGGCACAAGCGCTGTGGCTGACGGATTTCAGCTTCCAGCCTACCGCCAGTTCGGCGCCGGGACGGTTCGCGCCGGCGTCAGGACGGTTCGCGCAGGATGCGCAGGTGGCCGCGGCGGGTGCCTTCGGTGGCGGCGGGAGCTTCCAGCGCCGAGTGGGCGGCGCGCTGGCCCGCGGCCGGGGCCGCCGGGCGGGATGCAGCCTCTCGGACGGCGTCGGCCAGGGCGAGAAGGTCGTCGGGACCGGGCTGGGGGGGCTGCGAGGGCATGGCCAGACGGAGCACTTCCCAGCCGCGCGGGACGGTCAGCGAACCGGCGTGCTGCTCACAGAGGTCGTAGCAGTGCGGCTCCGCGTAGGTTGCCAGCGGGCCGAGGACGGCGGTGGAGTCCGCGTAAACGTACGTCAAAGTTGCCACCGCAGACTGGCGGCAGGCTGACCTGGAACACTGACGTATTGCACCCACGAAAACACAGAATACTCCGCCTCCGGCAGTTTTCCCGACATTGACGAACGGCCCGCGCCACGGCAGCCGCGCTCCGGTCCGGTTATGTCGCGCAAATCATTCGTCGGGTCTAAAGTCTGTATATGCAGTCATCGCACCATGCTTCGGGTTTCACGGTCCGGTTGGCTGACCCGGAAACCCCCCGGGACGCTGCCGGGACCCCCGTTGGCCGGAGCTTCACACAGCGCCGGCGCAATCGGCACGGCCGCGGCCTCCGGGGCGAACTGCTGCTGCCCACGCTCCCCGGCTACCGGAGCCGCTCGGACCGGTTTGATGAACTCGTCATGGACTCCGCCCAGCGGCTCCACGACATCTGGGGCAAGCCGCTCGACGGCGTCCGGTTCGCCGTGGATGAGATCCCGCCGAATCTGGAACAGTTGCTGGCCGAGGGTTCGCCGGCTCCCCTGGGCTGCTACACCCCTGCGACCGAGGACGAGGGCCCCATCATCACGCTGTACCGCCGCGTGGTTGAACAGGCCTGCCCCGTCAAGGAGGAACTCCAGGACCTGGTGCACGACGTTGTGGTGGAGCACACCGCCGAGATGCTGGGCGTGGCCCCGGAAACCCTGGACCCGGTGTACCGCCGGCGCTACTGAGCAGGATTTTCACCGCCGGCGCCATCGTGCCGGAGATCTTCGGCCGCCGCACACCGGCGCCTAGTAGCCCAGCGTCACCGGTACTTTTTCCTGTCCCTCCGCGCCCGGGGCAATGGCCACGGTGGACACATCGTTCCGGCCGTCCCGTTCCAGCAGCACAGCGCCGTACGCGGCTCCGCCGGAGGCGGACACGAGATAGCCGACGACGGCCGAGTTCCCGATCTCGTCGGCTGCCCTGAGGGTCGTGGTGGTGCCGGCGGCGATGTCTGCGGTCGCAGCCGCGCGGAGCTTCCCGTCGGCCGTAATCGGGGTGTAGGAAATGGTGGCCCTGTCATCCAAGGCGCCGAAGACCAACTGCCGCTCCCCGCCTTGGGGAAGCGGGACGACGTGCTGGCTGCCCAGCTGGGCACTGGCCGGCGACCATGAGAAGTCCAGGCTCTGGCTGGCCTTCAGGCCCCGGCTCACCCGGGCCGCTGCCACGATGCTGACGTCCGACGTAACGGAAACGGTGTACTTGCCGGCGGGCACGCCGGCCAGGGGCACCTCGGTGACGGCGCCGGCCTTCGCGGTCACAACGCCTCCTCCGGGAAGGGCCTGCTGCCCGGCGCGGCCAAACAGCTTCACCTCCACCACGGCGTCCGACGGGCCGGGAACGGTGATCTGCAGCGACGGGCCGGCGTCGTCAAAACCGGATTCGCCGGTGAGTGACTTCACGTCCCCGGCGTCCTGGATGTCGATCCCCGTCATCACCTGGGACGGCGCGGCAGATATTCCGGGCGCGATGAAATCCACGCCGCCGGAGGTCAGCCCGCGGAGCACGCTCTGCTGGATGAAGGCGCTGACAGGCCCGCCGGAGCTCCGGACGTGGACGCTCAGCCGTTCTTCACCGGGAGCGAGACCGGCCAGGACGATGGAGCGCGTCGATTTCGGGGCCACCAGCAGGCCGCGGCTGCCCGAGGCCTTGATCTGGCCGGCCTTTCCATAAAGCTCAAGGTTCACCGTTGCGGGGGTGGTGGAGGCGTTGGTGAGGTGGATGACGCTGCTGCGGCCCACCGCGGTGTTGGCGCCGGCAAGCCAGAGGTCGTTCGAGGGTGTCTGGCAGGCGGCTGCCGCCGATCCCTGCAGGTCCCCGTCGGTCGCCGTGTAGGCCATGACGGCCGCGGCGGCAGGCTGCCGGTTGGCAAGGGCGTCGGCGGACAGCACGCTGACATTGTCCACGGCCTGCCCTTCTACCACCCCGGCCAGCACCCCGGAGGAGCCTGCCGGAGCCGTCGCCGAGGCAGGCGCCTTGGCTATCCGCTGCAGCTCGGATCCCTTCAGCGCGGAGAGAGCACTGCCGGGAAGGCTGCCGCCCGCCGGGCTGACCACCGCCGCGGACACGGAGCTCTTCGCCGTGGCGGACTCGGGACTGAACTGCGGGTCGGTTCCTACCGGCGTTCCTTCGAGGAGCCGCGCCGGAGCAGGGCAGACGTCCTGGACGCTTCCGGCCGGCACAGCCGCTGCCGCCGCGTCGAGGGGCCTGGCCGCCGACGGCTGGGGCGCCAGGGTGGTTGCCGCCACAACGCCGCCGCCGGCGGCGAGGATGACCACGCCGGAGAGCACCCCGGCCACGATCCCGCGGCGGCCGGCGATACGGGTGGCGCCACCGGACGTGTTTCCTGACCTGGACGCCGAAGCGGTGCCAGCCCGGGCGACCCGTGCGCTGCCCCGCTTAGCGGGAGTCCCGCCGTCGTTCACTTCCTCATGCATTCTGGTATTCCTTACGCAGGGAGCCTTCGTCCCTGGACAGGCCGGTGTTGGGGCGCCGCGCCGGCATCGGCAGCGCCAGCAGGATGGTCAGGCCAATGACGGCGGCCTGCAGGATCCCGGACCAGATGGCCCAGGGGCTTTCATACCGGACTGTCACCTGGCCTGCCTGCGGTGGCAGCGTGAAGGCCTGGGACCAGCCGGAGGTGGTGGAGGTCAGTTTGCGGCCGTCGAGCCAAGCGGTCCAGCCGGGATCTGCCCGCTCGGCGAGCACCAGCAACCGGCCCTCGGGCCCCTTGGGCACCGAGGCCTGTGCGCCGCCAAGGTCCGAGGGAACCAGCCCGATCGTGGCGCCCTTGCTGTCCACGATGCGCACCCGGTGGGCGACGTCGGCGGGCTGCAGGACGGCGTCATTCAGGGGCGACACACGCCAGAGCCAGCCCGAGTCGGTGGGCCCGACGGCGGTCAGCCCGGGAACCGCGTCCATCCGGCTGGCGGTCAGCTGGGCTGCCGTGTCCGCGGCGCGCAGGACGACGAACCCGACGCCGAGGCGCTCCAGTTCTGGCCGCGGGTCAACGCCGCGCGCAGCCACGAGTGTGGCCACGCTGGTGCGCAGCGCTGCGGTGACCTCATCGTCCTCGCGGACCGATTCCTGCCCGGGGTTGCCCAGGATGTTCCGGGCGGCCGCGATGGTGGAGAGGCTGTCCAGCGTGGTGCCGCCGCCGCGCATCAGCGTGGCGCTGTACGTTCCGTCTTCCCCGGTGCTGATCAGCAGCGTCCGGGTCTGCTCCGGCCCCTCGCCGCGGTCCACGGCGGTGGCGGGCAGCATTCGCGGATCGGTGGGACCCACGAGACGGGGCGTCCCGAGGTCCGCCGTGTCGGCGTGCACCGGGGCATCGGCAGGCTGCACCACATTCTGCACCGTCCAGGCCGCCAGTCCGGCCAGCGGTCCGGCGAGCAGGAGCACCAGCGCCAGCGCCGCGGCAACGCGCGCCACAGTGCTGCGTGGCAGGACCTTGGGGCGCACTCCCCCGCCTCGGGTCACGCCGTCCGGTCCGGCACCGGCGACCGTCAGAAGGCCATCACCGCCGATGATGGCCGCGCCAAGCAGCGCGAACACGGCAGCGGAAACGGCCGGACCGGTGAACGGCACCACGAGTGATTGGGTGCCGACGCCGGTGGCCGCGTGCGCCGCCAGCCACCCGCCGGCCAGGACCGCCAGGGCCGCCACCCAGAGGGCCCTGGCGATGCGGCCGCGGCGGTCCGCGTGGACACGGAGCGGAACAAAGAGTGCGGCAACGGCCAACGCCAGCAACGGAGCACCTACCAGGACGGCCAGCAGCAGCGCCCAGGGAACGGAGCCGCCGGCAAAGAGCGTCAGCCCGGCGAGACCGCCGGCGGGGTCGAAACTGAGCGGCTGGCCCAGGATCTGCTGCCACACCGGAGCACCGTTGAAGGGAAGCGGCAGGCCGGGGTCGGCCAGCAGTGCCCTGGGCCGGTCGAGGGTGGACAGCCCAAACGGCACAAACAGCGCAGCGCTCGGCAGCAGTGCCCACCAGAGCGTGCGTCCGCGCTTCCCCAGCAGCAGGCTCAGGAGAATAATCACGACGGCGGCCGGCAGCAGGAGCGACGGGGCCGCGGCGGTGATGGCCCCCAGCGCCAGCCCGGCAGCTGCGGCTGCCGTCCATGACGGCGTGCCGTTAACTCCGGGCTTGGCCGGCGGCTGGTCCGCGGCGCCGCCGGCCGGAACGGGTGCGAAGCGGCCCCGGCCGAGGGCGGAGCCGGTGGCCCGGAGCAGCGCCAGGACCAGCAGCGGCATCAGAAGGTGCGCCAGCAGGGCGCCGATGCGCCCCTGGTTGACGGCCACCTGCAGGGCGGGCGCCGCGGCCCAGACCAGGGCAGCTGCCAACCGGAAGCGGCGGTAGGAGGTCAGGGCACCGGAAGCGAACCAGGCAGTCAGGCCGGAAAGCGGCATAGCCAGCAGGAGCAGCCAGATGACGGCGCCGTTGGCGTTGCCTCCGCCCAGCAGCCCGAGGATCCAGAGGACGTAGCCGAAGGGGTCGCCGTGCCCCGGCAGTCCGGCGCCCAGTCCGATCCACCAGCTGGAGGCGTGGTGCCAGATGTCCTCCAGCCGGGCGGAGACCGGCAGGAGCGCCCCGCCGGCGGCGGCGTCGGCTTGGAAAAGCGCTGCAAGGCCCGCGAAGGACGCCGCGGTGGCAAGGCTCACGGCGGCAACGGCACCGTTGCCCACCCAACCCCGCTCGTTCGTGGACAGGGCCGCGAAGTCATCGGTCGCGTCGCCGCTGGGCTGTTCCTCCAGCGGATCATTGCTGTCCTCGGAGGCCTGCGCGTCGTCGGCGCCCAAGGCTTCCATCAGGGAGCGGCGGTGGCCCCACACTTCGCGCCGGTCGGTCTGCAGGGATTTCACCACGGAACGGCGGACCCGGCGGGTGCGGGCGGCGTTGCGCCGTCCCCGCGCGAGGGCGGCCGGCCTGGCAAGGGCTGCGGCGGTGCCCAGAAGCTGCGAAAAGCCGTAGCCCGGATCCTTCACGGCGATGCTGAAGACCAGGCGCAGCAGGCTTCCCAGGAGGGCGCCGACAGCGTGCAGCGGCAGCGCCCACAGGGGGGCGTGCTTAAGCCGCAGGTGCACCTGTGCCCGGCGTGCGGCCGAGGCAGTGCCGAGGGCGTGCGGCCGGTGGGAGACGTGGAACATCCTCGCGCTGGGGACCACCACCACGCGGTGTCCGGCCAGCCGGTTCCGCCAGCAGAAGTCGACGTCGTCGCCCGTGCCGGGAAGGGCCGGGTCAAAGCCTTTGAGGTGTTCCCAGATGTCCCGGCGGACCAGCATGCCGGCGGAGTTGACGGCGAAGGTGTCGGAACGTCCGTCGTACTGCCCCTGGTCGAGCTCGTCCGCCTCGATCAGCGTGAGCCGCTCGGCCCAGCGGCTGGTGGAAAGCCCGACGTCGATCAGGCGGCGTCCTGCGTTCCAGTCCAGCTGCTTGCAGCCCGCGACCGTGACCGAGGGGGCACGCTCGACGGCGTGCAGCAGTTCGGCCAGCGCTTCGGGGGCGGGTGCCGCATCGTCGTGCAGCAGCCAGATCCATTCGGACCGGTCATGGGTTCCCGAGGGCTTCCACGGGGCCAGGGCGGCCAGGCCGGCGCCCACCGCGGCGCCCATCCCCGTCCTGGCCGCCCTGGCCCCGTTGACGGTGATGACATTGGCGTCGCCAAGGGCGCGCTGCAGAAGGGCAGCCGAAGTGTCCTGTGAACCGGTATCCACCCCGATCACCGTGTCCGCCGGCCGGGTCTGTCCGGCCAGCGCTGAAAGTGTCCTGGGCAAATAGTCACTGCCGTTGTGGGCTACCACAACGGCAGTGACGTGTACTTCCTGAAGAATTAGACCGCTCGCTTCCTCAGCCGTCGGCGCTCACGCTCGGAGAGGCCACCCCAAATGCCGAACCGTTCGTCATTCGCCAGTGCGTATTCCAGGCACTGCGACCGCACGCTGCACGCTCCGCAGACTTTCTTGGCGTCCCTCGTGGAACCACCCTTTTCCGGGAAGAAGGCCTCCGGATCTGTCTGCGCGCACAGGGCATCGGTCTGCCACCCAAGCTCGCCTTCGTCGTCGAAATCCTGCCCCAGCGGCAACCCGATCCACACCGGCTGGGCCAGGGTGGAGACTGCGGGGTTCAGGATCTCCATGGGGGGATCGAGATCGTCCTCGTCCTGCTCCGGCTGACCGCCCAGCAGGGATTCATTCTGGAGGGCGTCGTGCTCCGCCAGGAAGGCCGTGGCCTGGTCCTGCAACGAGGCAGACGCGTCCTGGTTGTACCGCTCTGCGGCATCCGGATCAGCCGGATCTACGTACCAGTCGCTGGGTACCCCCCGAGACCTGTACTTTGCTGTGGCCTGGCCGGCCATAACAGCATCATCATGCATGCGCTCCGCTTGCCCCATGGCGTCCCCTCCTGAGTAGTGCGGCCCCCGGCCCGACGTTCAGGACACTACGTGGAGTTCCTGAGAGTTCGCCGCGGCTTTTCGATATCTAATTACACGCGTGTAAGTAAGGGGAGTCAAGCCGGGACGGAATAATAATCAATGCCCGGCCTGATCAGCGGGCGCGCCACGCCCGGGAATTATTTTTCAGCGCCGCGCGGCGCCGCCCGGGATTGGACAGTAAGCTTAGTATCCCGCCCGGCACGGGCGCAATTCCGGCAATTCTTCCGCGCGCGGCGCGCTTAAGGCAAACGACGTTACAAACTGGTGTGCCGGAGATCACTCTCCCAGGCGTGGCAAGATGAAGCCATGAACATCCCGGCCACTGACCTCATGACGGCCCTGCGCTCGGGCCACTCCACCTCGCCGCGCCTGACCTGGTACGGCCCCGACGCGGAGCGGGTGGAGCTCTCCGGGCGTGTGCTGGACAACTGGGTCGCCAAGACCAGCAACCTGCTGCAGGACGAACTCGACGCCGAACCCGGAATGCGGCTGCGGCTGGACCTTCCCGCGCACTGGAAATCCATCATCTGGGCCCTTGCCGCCTGGCAACTGGGAATGGAGGTGGTGCTCGGCCCGGGCGACGCGGACCTGCTGGCCACGTCCGAACCGGACGCCGCAGAGGACGGGTTCGACGCCGTCGTTGCGGTTCCGCTGCCGGCGCTGGCGATGCGGTGGCCCGGCGACCTGCCCGCCGGGGTTCTGGACTACGCCGCGGAGGTCCGCTCACACGGCGACGTGTTCATGGCCCATAACGACCCCGATCCGGGAGCTCCCGCGGTCCGCAGCCCAGAGGGCGCAGCCGTCCGCCACGAGGCCCTCATGGCGGAGTTCGCTGCCGGACACGAACCGAATGCGCGGCTCCTGGTGCGCGCGGCCGACGGCCTTGAATCGGCGCTGGCCAACGCGCTGGGCGCGTGGAAGAGCGACGGTTCTGTGGTCCTGGTCCACGGCGACGTGGAGCTGACGGAGAAGCTTCTCGCCGCGGAGCGCATCCACGGCGAATGAACCGCTAGCTCGGCCTGACGGGCCGCTCGGGGTCCTCCACGTCCGGCTCCATGACGCGCTGCGCCGGCTGGACGGAATGGTGGTGGACCTCGAGGATCTCGTGGTCGTGTGAGAACTCCGGCTCCTGGTCCAGTTCCTGGTTGAAGACGAGGAACCGGTAGGCAAAGAAGCGGACCACCGTCGCGACAAGAATGCCCACGACGCCGGCGGAGAAAAGCAGGTTCTTGTCCGTGACGCCCAGCGAATACTTCGCCAGGGCCGTAAACCCGGTGGAGATGCCGATGCCGATGCCGTTGATGAGGATGAACATCAGGAACTCACGGACCACGTTGGCCTGGCGGCGGTGCCGGAACGTCCAGAGCCGGTTGGCGATCCAGGAGAAGATGGTGGCGACTGTGGCGCCCACAAACCGGGCCTTGGCCTCGCTGTCCGTCATGGGTCCGTGCATCAGGTAGTAAGTCAGCCCGTTGTCGATGACAAACGCCACACCGCCCACGGCACCGAATTTCGCCACTTCGCGCCAGAAAAGCGAGGCGAGTCCCCGGATGCGCTCTGCAAGTGTGTTAATCATGACCCTCCGTGGCCGTCTGAATACTGGGGGCCGTTGGGCCAAGCTCCCATTTTAGCGCCGTTTCCCGGGAGTATCCTCGGAGGACCCTTCGCCGGACCGCCCCATCGGCAGTCCCGCGGCCAAATTCGAGCGACTTGGGGAGCTTCACAGCCATGAAAGACGGCAACCGCGCTCCTTTTCTGTAGGCTGGAAGATGTGACTTTTCCAGTAATCGGCGTGGTTGGCGGCGGCCAGCTTGCGCGCATGATGGCCCCTGCCGCCACCGCCCTGGGCTTTGAACTCCGTGTTTTGGCCGAAGGCGAAGACGTATCCGCGGTCTCCGCTGTCCCCAACGCCCCCGTGGGCGACTACAAGGACCTCGATGCCCTGTTGGAGTTCTCCAAGGGCCTGGACGTGATGACCTTTGACCACGAGCACGTCCCCGGCGACCACCTCTATGCCCTGATCGAAGCCGGGGTCAACGTCCAGCCCGGCCCGGAAGCACTGGTCAACGCCCAGGACAAGCTGGTCATGCGCGCCGCCATTGACCGGCTCGAACTGCCCAACCCCGAGTGGGCAGCAGTGGACGACGTCGCCGGCCTGGTCAGCTTCGGGGACCGGATCGGCTGGCCCGTGGTACTCAAGACCCCGCGCGGCGGCTACGACGGAAAGGGTGTGCGCATCGTCGGCTCGCCCGAGGAAGCCGCAGACACCGCCGACTGGTTCGAGGCCATGAGCCCGCTCCTCGCCGAGGCCAAGGTGGACTTCAGCCGCGAACTCTCGGCACTCGTTGCCCGCACCCCCGACGGGGCGTCCCGGGCCTGGCCGGTGGTCCACACCATCCAGGTGGACGGCGTCTGTGACGAAGTCATCGCGCCGGCACAGAACATCTCCCTTGAGGTGGCTGCGGCCGCCGAGGAGGCTGCCCTCCGGATCGCGAACGAGCTCGGCGTCACCGGCGTCATGGCCGTGGAAATGTTCGAGACGCCCGGCTCCGGCGCCGGCTTCCTGATCAACGAATTGGCGATGCGGCCCCACAACACGGGACACTGGACGCAGGACGGCTCCGTCACCAGCCAGTTCGAACAGCACCTGCGGGCGGTCCTGAACCTGCCGCTGGGTGCCACGGACGTGCTGGGCCAGGTGGCCGTGATGAAGAACTTCCTGGGCGGCGACAACCAGGACCTCTTCTCCGCCTTCCCGGCAGCACTGGCGGCAGAACCGGCCGCCAAGGTCCACTGCTACGGCAAGTCTGTGCGGCCCGGCCGGAAAATCGGCCACGTCAACCTGGTGGGCGCGTCCGCTGGGGACGTCGACTCGCTCCGCCAGCGCGCCACCACCGTGGCAAACATCATCCGCGACGGCCGGCTGCCGGCCGCGGCAACAGGCACCACCGAGGAGACCCCATGAGCCCCGAATCCGCAGCAGCCCCGGGAAGCGGCGCCCCCTCCCCCCTCGTAGGCCTCGTCATGGGCTCGGATTCGGACTGGCCCGTCATGGAGGCGGCGGCTGATGCCCTTGCCGAGTTCGGCATTCCGTTCGAAGCGGATGTTGTCTCCGCCCACCGCATGCCCACCGAGATGATCCGCTACGGACAGACGGCGCACGAGCGCGGCCTCCGCGTGATCATTGCCGGCGCCGGCGGTGCCGCACACCTTCCGGGCATGCTGGCGTCAGTCACTCCCCTGCCCGTGATCGGCGTGCCGGTTCCGCTCAAGACCCTGGACGGCATGGATTCCCTGCTCTCCATCGTGCAGATGCCCGCCGGGGTTCCGGTGGCCACTGTCTCCATCGCCGGGGCCCGGAACGCAGGCCTGCTCGCCGTCCGCATCCTGGCTTCCGGAACCGATGAGCTCGCCGACCGTCTCCGCACCGAGCTCCTGGATTTCGCCCAGGAACTCAACGACGTGGCCAGCCGGAAGGGCGCGAGCCTCCGCCAGAAAGTCAACGAGGTCTTCTCCGACTCAAACGTGGCTCTCCGGAGCAGCCGATAGGGATCTGCCATGTCCAACACCGAACTGCCGTCCATGGGCCCCCTGACGGATCCCGTCCGCAACCCGTCGAGCGCAGCTGAACCTGTCCGGACCAAGCGCGCGTTCCTGCTCATTCTGCTCACGCTGCTGGTGCCCGGAAGCGCCCAGATCGTGGCAGGGGACCGCAAGCTCGGCCGGATCGCCCTGCGCGTTACCCTCAGCGCCTGGCTGCTCGCGGCCCTGGCCCTGGTACTGCTGTTCACCAACCGGCCCTTGCTGATCAACATCATCACCAATCCGGCCGCCTCGCTGCTCATCGTCCTGGTCCTTGCCGCGCTGGCGGTGGGCTGGCTGGTGCTGTTCGTCAACACGCTGCGGCTAATCCGGCCGGTGCTGCTGCCCACCAGGATGCGGCCCGCCGTCGTCGTCGCCCTTGTCCTCGCCATGGTGGTGAGCAGCGGATCGCTGGGCTACGCCGCGTACCTGCTCAACGTCAGCCGCAATGCCATCGGCAGCATCTTCAACGCCAACGGCCCGGCCATTGACCCTGTGGACGGCCGCTACAACTTCCTCATGATGGGCGGGGACGCCGGTGCCGACCGCACCGGCCGGCGGCCGGACAGCCTGTCCGTGCTCAGCGTTGACGCCAAGTCCGGCCAGACCGCCATCATCTCGGTGCCCCGCAACCTGCAGAACGCCCGGTTCAGCGAGGGTTCGCCGATGCGGAAGATCTATCCGGACGGCTACAACTGCGGCGACGAATGCCTCATCAACGCCATCAACACCGAGGTCACCAACGAGCACAAGGACCTTTACCCCGGGGTCGCCGATCCCGGAGCACAGGCCACGTTGGAGGCTGTTTCGGGCACGCTTGGCATCACAGTGCAGGCGTATGTGCTGGTGGACATGGACGGCTTTGCGAAGCTGATTGACGCGATGGGCGGCATCCGGATCAAGGCCGGCGGCTGGGTTCCCATCAGCGGCGACATGGTTGACGAGGCCAACGGCATCCACGGCATGCCCCTGGGCTGGATTCCGGCCGGCGAGCAGAAGCTGGACGGCTACCACGCCCTCTGGTACGGCCGGTCCCGGGAGTTCGTGGACGACTACGCCCGGATCCAGCGGCAGCAGTGCGTCCAGCAGGCCATGCTGAAACAGCTTGACCCGGCAACCCTGCTGGCGAAGTTCGAGGACATCGCCAACGCCGGCACCAAGGTGGTGGAGTCCAACGTCTCCTCCAGCCAGCTGGGCAGCTTCGTGGACCTCGCCATGAAGGCCAAGGGCCAGGACGTCAAGCGCCTCACCATCGGACCCCCGGACTTCGCGGCGTCCTTCTCCACCGTGCCCGACTTCGATCAGATCCATGACCGGGTCAAGAAGCTGCTCGCATCCGCCAGTTCCGGATCGCCGGCCGCCGCACCAGCCGCCGTACCGGAGGACGCTCTGCTGCAGCCGCGATCCGTTCCCGGCAGCGGACTCTCCGCCGCAGGTGCCGCTGGCCCCCTGGCGGGAGTTCCGGCCACCACGCCCTCACCGGCACCGTCGTCGTCGTCGGACTTCACCCCGGTGACCACCACCCCTGAGGGGGAACCGATCACTGAAGCGATGCTGAACCAGTTCAAGCGCGAGGGCAACGAACAGGCCATCCGCGACCTGGTGGCCACCAACGGCCAGTGCGCACCGCTTTGAGCATTTACACCAAACGAGGGGGACACGAGCCGTGTACCAGATAGAAAACGTCCTGCGGCGGTATGCGTGGGGATCGACGACGGCGATCGCCGGCCTGCTCGGCCGGCCGGAGTCCGGCGGCCCGGAGGCCGAGCTGTGGATCGGCGCGCACCCTGACTCGCCGTCGGTGGCCATCCGGCCGGACGGCACAAAAGCGCCGCTGGACGCACTGATCGGTGAGGACCCGGAACATTTCCTGGGCGCGGATTCGGTGGCCGAGTTCGGCCCCCGGCTGCCGTTCCTGGCTAAAATCCTGGCCGCTGCGAAGCCGCTGTCGCTGCAGGTACACCCGAGCCTTGAGCAGGCCAGGGCCGGCTATGCCCGCGAGAACGGCGCCGGCATTCCGGCGGACGCGGCGAACCGGAATTACCACGACGACAACCACAAGCCGGAAATGATTTTCGCGCTGACCCCGTTCGAGTCGCTGTGCGGATTCCGTGCACCGGAGAAGTCCCGCGACATCTTCCTCCACCTGGCGGGTTGCCTGGAGCTTCCCGGGAACGGCGTCCCTCGGGTTCTGAAGGACGTCATCGACGACCTTTCGCAGCCCGAGGAGGAGAAGGCGCTGAGGTCTGCGTTCGAACGGCTGATCGCCGGCGGCGAGGCAGTCAGCGAAGCCACGTCCCGGGTGGTCGACGTGCTGGCTTCCGGCGCGCCCATGGCTCCCTACCAGCTGGAACTGTCCACCGTACTGAGCCTCAACGGCGAATACCCGGGCGATCCCGGCGTGCTGATCTCCCTGCTGCTCAACCGGCTGTCCCTGCAGCCCGGCGACGCCGTGTACCTTCCGGCAGGAAAAGTCCACGCCTACCTGCACGGACTGGGCGTCGAGGTGATGGCGTCCTCGGACAACGTGCTCCGCGGCGGACTGACACCCAAGTTCATCGACATTCCAGAGCTGCTGAACACCATCGTCTTCGAATCGGTGGGCCTGCCCATGCTCCGGCCGGAGACCTCAGAACTCGGCCAGGAACTGTACTTCCCGCCCTTCCGCGAGTTCCAGCTCCAGCGGATCGAACTGCAGCCCGACGGTGAGCCGGTGCCGCTGGCGCAGTCGGGCGCCGCGGTGGTGATTGTCGTTGCCGGTTCCGTGATCCTTGACTCGCCGAAGGGCGACCTTCAGCTGGGCCACGGCGCAAGTGCTTTCCTGCCGGCAGCCGAAGCCCCCGTCAACGTCCATCCCGTGTCCGGGGCCACGGAGGACGCCGTGGCCTTTGCCGTGACCACCTCAACAAAGGCCTGACCGGCTGTGGAATATTTCCTGCACACGAAGGCCTGGGAGGATTTCCAGAAGTCGCTGGGACGCCACGTGCATCGGCAGTCCGGTCCCGGCTGGAGTTTCCTGGCCATCGAGGAGAAGAACCCTGCGGGCAAGGTCCTGTATGCGCCCTATGGTCCGGTGGCCGGCTCGATTGAGGCGTTCGACGCCGCCTTGGCCGCTCTCCGCGGGCTGGCCAAGTCCTGCGGCGCCGTGTTTGTCCGGATCGAGCCGGTGGGCCTCGATCCTGAGAGTGCTCCCGGGACGCTGCGGAGCCGTGGCCTGCAGCCCGCGCCGGTGAACCAGCAGCCCGAGCTCAGCTGGATCGTGGACCTGGACCGGGATTTCAAGGAAGTCCTGGCGGAGATGAAGCCGGCCAACCGCAACCTGTACCGGAACATCCATAAGAAGGGCGTCACGTTCCGCGCCACACATGATCCCGAGGACATCCGGGTGCTCCTGAACTTCCTCCACATGACGGCGCGGCGGAACGGCTTCAAACCCCAGAGTGACGAGTACCTGACGCAGGTGGCCCAGTCCCTCATGCCCGCGGGCGCTGCCACGCTGTTCATCGCCGACCTCCACGGCGGCCCGGTGGCGGCAGCGCTGGCCTATGATTCCGCGGACACCCGGACCTACGCCCACGCGGCCATGGATGACACCCACCGCAAGCTCAGCGCGGGCATTCCCCTCCTGGTGACGCTCATGGCCGACGCCCAGGAGAAGGGCCTGAAGCACGTGGACCTGTGGGGTGTGGCCCCGGCCGACCAGCCCGACCACAAGTGGGCAGGGTTTACCGCGTTCAAGAAGTCCTTCGGGGGGCGTCAAATCGCGTACCCCGGAACCTGGGACCTGCCCGTCAACCGCCCCCGCTACGCGGCCTACCAGCTGGCCCGCAAACTCCGCGACGGCATCAAGTCCCTCCTCAAGCGCTCCGCCTCCTGAGCGCGAACGTACACTTGAGCCCCCTCCCCTGAGCGCGAACGTACACTTGGGGCCCCAAATACCTGCGGTTTTGGGGCCCCAAGTGTACGTTCGCGCTAGCTTCGGGATTTGCGCCTGTGGATAACCTCCATACGGCCCTTTCCCCGGTGCAAACTGGAGCATGTGTCTCACACCACTGCCCCAGGACCTGGCTGCGGGATCCTTCACTTCCTCCGACGCTGCCTCATGCGGTGTGTCCCGGAAGCGCCAGCGGCAGCCGGACCTGGCCATACCCTCGCGCGGGATCCGCGTCCCACTCGGCGCAGATGCCACCACTGGCGCCAACCTGCGCGCCTATACCGCATTGGACGACGCGTCTACCCTCACCCACCACTCCGGGGCCCGCATCTGGGATCTCGAAATTCCCGGCTGGATGCAGGAAGACTGGCGTATCCATGTCACGCGCGAGAGAGGCTGCAGTAAACCCCGCCGCCGGAACGTCGTTGGGCACCGCCTGACATTCAAGCCCGGCGAGGTGGTGATTCACGACGGCGTCAGGGTCACCTCACCCGCAAGGACGTGGCTGGATCTCGCAGGCCTGCTCACCGTCAACGAACTGATAGCCGCGGGTGATTCCGTGGTGGCTGCACACGGACCCGAATTCCCGCTGCCGCGGGCTCCACTGGCAGCAATCGAGGACCTGCGCCGAATGGTGGCTTCACACCCGGGCATGCGGGGAATCAAGACGGCACGACTGGCACTCCCCGAGATCCGCGTCCGGGGCCGACTCGCCCCAGGAGACCAAGATGCGTCTGGCTCTTGCCCGCACAAAACTCGGCGAACCGGTTCTGAACCATGTCATCCGCAACAGCTGGGGGCAACCGGCGGTATGGCCGGACGCCGCCTATCCGGAACACCGCCTCGCACTGCAATACGACGGCGGGCACCATTCGGATCCCGTTCAGGCAGCTCGCGACAAGAGGCGCAAGGAAATCACGGAACGACTGGGGTGGACGGAGCTCAGACTATTCAAGGACGACCTCGACGGCGACAAACCGTTCGTTCTCGAGAAGGTCCGGGCAACATTACAGGGGCAGCTCCGGCGCCAGGCATCGGGAGCCTAGGACTCCCCTGTTGAAGAAATGCACGAGCGTACAGTTGTGGCCCCGAATCCGGTGGGATTCGGGGCCACAACTGTACGTTCGCGCCAGGCGGGCGCGGGGAAGGCCGGAGCCGCGAGGGGCTAGCTCTTGCGGGCGTAGCCTTCCCACTTGCTGGCCTGGTGCTCGCCGTCCACGAAGCGGATGGTGCCGGACTTGGAGCGCATGACGATCGACTGCGTCAGGACCTTCTCCTTGTTGTAGCGGACGCCACGGAGGAGATCACCGTCCGTGATGCCGGTGGCGGCGAAGTAGCAGTTGTCGCTGGTGACGAGGTCGTTGGTGGACAGGACCCGCTCAAGGTCGTGGCCGGCGTCGATCGCCTTCTGCTTCTCGTCGTCGCTGGTCGGCCACAGCCGGCCTTGGATCACGCCGCCGAGGGACTTGATGGCGCAGGCGGCAACGATGCCTTCCGGCGTGCCGCCGATGCCCATCAGTGCGTCCACGCCGGTACCGGAGCGGGCAGCAGCGATGGCGCCTGCGACGTCGCCGTCCATGATGAACTTGGTGCGCGCGCCGGCTTCGCGGATCTCCTCGACCAGGGGGCGGTGGCGGTCACGGTCCAGGATCATGACGTTGAGCTGGTTGACCTTGACGCCCTTGGCCTTGGCGATCAGGTGCAGGTTCTGCTTGACCGGCAGTCGCAGGTCAACCATGTCGGCGGCTTCAGGGCCGGTGACCAGCTTCTCCATGTAGAACACGGCGGAGGGGTCGAACATGGAGCCACGCTCGGCGACGGCCAGGACGGCCAGGGCGTTGTTGATGCCCAGGGCGGTCAGGCGGGTTCCGTCGATGGGGTCGACGGCGACGTCGCACTCGGGGCCTGTGCCGTCACCAACCTGTTCGCCGTTGAACAGCATCGGGGCTTCGTCCTTCTCGCCTTCACCGATGACCACGACGCCGTTGAAGTGGACGGTGTGAAGGAAGGACCGCATCGCGTCGACGGCGGCGCCGTCCGCTTTGTTCTTGTCGCCGAAGCCCACCCAGTGGCCGCCGGCGATTGCCGCGGCTTCGGTGACGCGGACAAGTTCAAGGGCGAGGTTGCGGTCCGGCTCGTCGGTTCCGACGGCGAGCGACGGGGAAAGCGTTGAGTACTTCTGGGTGATGGACGCTGATGACACGTGAACCTCTTCTTCGAGTGGCGATCATTGAACCCGCGGGGCCTGAGTCGACCATCGCGGTGATTCCTCTGTAACTGATCATAGTCGTCAGCGCAGGGCCGCGGGCGGTGCATGACCCGGCCTTGTAACGGACGCACGGCATCACCGCTGCCTGCTTCGAATGTGAGTTCGGACCCCGCATGCGCGACTATAGAAGGGTGAGTGATACGCAGGACCAGTCCGCCCCCTCGAGCCGCCTCCAGGCGTCCGCCCCCTCCCCGGCAACAGAAGGCCAGCCCGTTAAGCCCGTAATCCCCGCGGCCGCCGCGAAACGGGCCAATGCCTCGGTGATCGGAATGATCATTGCCCTGCTGGTGAGCGTCGCTGCGTTCCTGCCGATCGTCCTGATGAACCCCTCCCCGAAGTC
The DNA here is from genome assembly GCF_040546765.1 of Arthrobacter sp. OAP107. Classification (NCBI taxonomy): domain Bacteria; kingdom Bacillati; phylum Actinomycetota; class Actinomycetes; order Micrococcales; family Micrococcaceae; genus Arthrobacter; species Arthrobacter sp. OAP107. Next base: position 3,790,867 of record NZ_JBEPOK010000001.1, read on the forward strand.
GGATGGCTTCCGCCCCAACATCGACGTCAGCGCCGTCGCCAGGAACGCCTCGGGTGTGGCCGGATTCACACCGGTGGCCCCCGCGCCGGGAGACACATTCCACCCGAACTACGCCCGCTGGACGGCCGCGACCGGCACCGGCGTCGCGGCCTGGGAGGTGGGGTACGTAACCCCGAAGGAAAAATTCATCGGCCTGACGCAGACCAGCAAGGCCAACCCCACTTGGCTCCTGCAGCAGACCAAGAACGCCCCCGTCACCGGCACGCGCAACGCCGGCGGCAAGGACTGGGAACTCCATGACACCGGCAAGGGCGAGAAGAGCATGGTCCTCGCCTACCGCGGCAGCACCGTGGTCCTGGCGGGAGACGCCAACCTGGAGGAGTTCGCGGTCCTGGCGGCCGCCGTCGTCAAATCCCTGGAAAGTAACCCTACTGTCATTGTTTCCCCCTCGGCGGGCCCCACACCGTAAGGTGGGGCCGTGACGACATACCTGACTCCTGCCCTGGCCTGGCGCCGTCTGCGCGAAGGCAACGAACGCTTCGTAACCGGTGAATCCTCGCACCCGAACCAGGATGCCTCGCGGCGGTCCTCGCTCGTGGAGAACCAGCACCCTTTCGCGGTGATCTTCGGCTGCTCGGACTCGCGGCTCGCCGCTGAAATCATTTTCGACGTCGGACTCGGTGACGTTTTCGTCGTCCGGACCGCCGGCCAGGTCATCGACGACGCCGTCCTCGGCTCACTCGAGTACAGCATCGGCGTGCTCGGCGTGCCGCTGATCGTGGTGCTCGGCCACGACAGCTGCGGCGCGGTCACGGCCACGAAGTCCGCCGTTGAGACCGGCCAGATGCCGGCCGGCTTCATCCGGGACCTCGTGGAGCGCATCACGCCGTCGGTCCTCACCTCCCTGCGGAACGAGCAGACGGAGGTCAACGACATGGTGGTGGAGCACGTCAAGCAGACCTCCCAGCGCCTTGTGGACAGCTCGCGTGTGATTTCGGACGCAATCGAGTCCGGCCGCGCAGCGGTCGTCGGCCTCTCCTACAGCCTCGCCGAAGGCCACGCGGAGCTTGTTTCCGGAATCGGCGACCTCTGAAAGAAGTCCGAAAGCGCCCGGGCGTGCCGCCTGTAGCAAGCCGTTCACGGTTTTCGATGCGGCGCCCGGGCGTCCTAAGCTAGCCCCATGACTTCCACTGAAGAGTTCCGCATTGAACATGACACGATGGGCGAAGTCCGCGTCCCCGTGAACGCCCTGTACCGCGCACAGACGCAGCGTGCAGTCGAGAACTTCCCGATCTCCGGAAAAACCCTGGAACGTGCGCACATTGAGGCGCTGGCCCGGGTCAAGAAGGCCGCTGCCCAGGCCAACGCTGAACTGGGTGTGCTCGACGGCGAGCTGGCCAAGGCGATCGCGGACGCTGCCGACGAGGTGGCTACGGGCAAGTACGACGGCGACTTCCCCATCGACGTCTTCCAGACCGGTTCGGGCACGTCCTCGAACATGAACACCAACGAGGTCCTCGCCGAACTGGCGTCGCGCGCCCTCAAGGCTGCCGGCAGCGACAAGGTGGTCCACCCCAACGACCACGTCAACGCCTCGCAGTCCTCCAACGACGTGTTCCCGACGTCCGTCCACGTGGCAGCCACTTCGGCCCTGATCAACGACCTCATCCCGGCCCTCGGCTACCTCGCCGAATCGCTGGAGCGCAAGGCCGTTGAGTTCAAGGACGTCGTCAAGTCCGGCCGCACGCACCTCATGGACGCCACCCCGGTCACCCTGGGCCAGGAATTCGGCGGCTACGCTGCGCAGGTGCGCTACGGCATCGAGCGCATCAATGCCGCGCTCCCCCGCGTTGCCGAAGTTCCCCTCGGCGGCACCGCCGTGGGCACCGGCATCAACACCCCGGCCGGCTTCCCGGAGCGCGTCATCGAACTGCTCGCCACGGACACCGGCCTGCCGCTGACCGAGGCCCGCGACCACTTCGAGGCCCAGGCAAACCGCGACGGCCTCATCGAAGCGTCCAGCCAGCTGCGCAACATCGCAATCTCCTTCATGAAGATCAACAATGACCTGCGCTGGATGGGCTCCGGCCCCAACACCGGCCTCGGCGAAATCGCCATTCCGGACCTGCAGCCGGGCTCCTCCATCATGCCGGGCAAGGTCAACCCCGTCATCTGCGAAGCGTCCATCATGGTCTGCGCCCAGGTCATCGGCAACGACACCGCGATCGCCTGGTCCGGCACCAACGGCGCCTTCGAACTGAACGTCGGCATCCCGGTCATGGCCGCCAACCTGCTCGAGTCCGTCCGCCTGCTGGCCAACACCAGCCGGGTCATGGCCGACAAGATGATCGACGGCATCACCGCCAACGTCGAGCGCGCCCGCTTCCTCGCCGAGGCTTCGCCGTCCATCGTTACCCCGCTGAACAAGTTCATCGGCTACGAAAACGCCGCCAAGATCGCCAAGACGGCTGTTGCCGAGGGCCTCACCGTCCGCCAGGCCACAGTGAAACTCGGCTTCGTCGGCGACGGCGACGGCAAGGTTTCCGAGGCCGACCTGGACAAGGCACTGGACGTCACCACCATGACAGCTCCGGCCCACAAGGCCTAGGTCTCCACCGCTTTCAAAAGTACGACGGCGGCCGCCCACCTTCTGTTGCGAAGGCGGGCGGCCGCCGTCGTTCGCGTTTAACTTCTCCCTTCCCCTCCCCGCCCACCTGCCGGCCATTCCTTAAAGTTGCACTACTCGGCCTTTAGTGCAAAACTTTACTTTGTGGATGAGAGTGCAATTATTGTCGGCGGGCTGCGCGAGCGCAAACGGGCCGCGACGCGGGCGGCGATTACCGCCGTCGCGCGTTCCCTGACCTCCGAGCGCGGCCTGAGCGGCTACACCGTGGAGGACGTCTGCGAGCAGGCGGGCATCTCCCGGCGGACGTTCTTCAACTACTTCCCCACCAAGGAAGATGCCATCCTGGGCCACGTGGACGACGAACTGCCCGAGGACGTTTTCGACGAATTCCTCCGCGGCGGACAGGGTTCCCCACAGGGGCAGATCTCGGCCACCCTGCTCCAGGACCTCCTCCAGCTCTCGCTCAGCATGTCCGAGAGGATGAGCAGCTCCGAGGAGGAAACCCGCCAGCTGATCGGGGTTATCAAGAAGGAACCCCAGCTGATGCTCAAGATCATCGGCGCCACGGAGGAGCGGGAAGCCCACTTCGCCCAGCTCCTCGCCAAACGGGAAGGCGTTCCGGCCGACCACCCCGTGGTGCGGATGGCCGTGGTGGTCATGGGCAACATCGCCCGGCACACCAGCCTCGCCTACTTCTCCGAAGGCAACACCCGCACGTACCGCGACCTGATGCTCGAAAACTTCGAAGCCGCCAGGCTCCTGCTCTCCCAGCCCTATTCCCGCCCCGCCTCCGAGACATCCCACACCGAAGCCCCCTCCGCAGAAGGACAGCCGTGAGCACCGCCGTCAGTTCCAAAGCCGCAGCCGGACCGCTGCTGCTGACCCAGAAACGCATCTGGATCATCTTCTCCGCGCTGATCGCCGGCATGCTGCTCTCCAGCCTAGACCAGACCATCGTCTCCACGGCCATGCCCACCATCGTCGGCAAGCTCGGCGGCGTCGAGCACCAGGCCTGGATCACCACCGCCTACCTGCTCGCCACCACCATCGTCATGCCGGTCTACGGCAAGTTCGGCGACATCCTGGGCCGCCGGAACCTGTTCCTCGTGGCCATCGCGCTCTTCACGCTTGCCTCGGTGGGCTGCGCCTTCGCCACGGACTTCTGGGGTTTCGTGATCTTCCGCGCCGTCCAGGGCCTGGGCGGCGGCGGCCTGATGATCCTCTCGCAGGCCATCATCGCGGACATCGTTCCCGCCAAGGAACGCGGCAAGTACATGGGCCCCCTCGGCGCGATCTTCGGCCTCTCCGCCGTGGCCGGGCCGCTGCTGGGCGGCTTCTTCGTTGACCACCTCACGTGGGAATGGGCCTTCTACATCAACATCCCCATCGGCATCGCCGCCTTCACCATCGCCTGGTTCACCCTGACGCTGCCGAACAAGAAGGCCGAAAAACGGATCGACATCCTGGGCGTCCTGTTCCTCTCCGTCGCCACCACCTGCCTGATCTTCTTCACGGACTTTGGCGGCAAGAAGGACGAGGGCTGGGACTCGCCCCTCACCTGGGCTTTCGGCGCCGGCCTGATCCTGGCAGCCGCGGCCTTCGTGGCCGTCGAGCGCCGCGCGGAAGACCCCATCATTCCGCTGAGCCTGTTCCGGAACCGTATCTTCGTGAACTCCACGGCCATCGGCTTCACCCTGGGCCTGGGCATGTTCGCCGCCATCGCCTTCGTGCCCACGTTCCTGCAGATGGCCTCGGGCACGTCCGCCGCCGAGTCCGGGCTCCTGATGCTCCCGATGATGGCCGGCCTGATGGGAACGTCGATCTACTCCGGCATCCGGATTTCCAAGACCGGCAAGTACAAGATGTTCCCCATCCTCGGCGCCAGCCTGACCATCGCCGCCATGCTGTGGTTCACCACGCTGTCGGCCTCGACGCCCATCTGGGTCATCTGCGTCCAGCTGTTCCTGTTCGGCTCGGGCCTCGGCCTGATCATGCAGGTCATCGTCCTCGTGGTGCAGAACTCCGTGCCGGCGGACCAGATCGGCACGGCCACCAGCACCAACAACTACTTCCGCGAGGTGGGCGCCGCGCTGGGCGTGGCGGTGTTCGGCTCCATCTTCACCAACCGGTTGGCCGAGTCCCTGACGAACGCCTTCACCGGCGCCGGAGCATCGGCCAGCCAGGCTTCCCGGTCCACCAGGACACTGGATCCGCAGACCCTCGGCCAGCTTCCTGAACAGCTCCGGGACGCGATCGTCAACGCCTACGCGGACTCGCTGGCGCCCGTGTTCTGGTACCTCGTCCCGTTCATCGCCGTCGCACTGGTCCTGGCCGTCACCCTGAAGCAGATCCCGCTCTCGGACACCGCCGGGATGGTGGCCCGCGGCGAGGCAGTGGGCGGCGAGGAGGCCGAGCTTCTGGAAGCCGCCCTGCGCGAGGCTGCAGTCCGTGAGCCGGCAAAGCGCGAACCGGCAATGCCTGACGCTGACGGTGTGAAAGACGACGACGGCGAACTGGCCGGCCAGCGCCGCTGACCTGCCGCTTGGCGCGGGTTGGGGCCCCAACTGTCCGTTCGCGCGGCGGGTTGGGGCCCCAACTGTCCGTTCGCGCGGCGGGTTGGGGCCTCAAGTGTACGTTCGCGCGGCGGGTTGGGGCCTCAAGTGTACGTTCGCGCTGGGCGTGGCCAGGACTCAGGCGGGGAGGAGGACCATCGCCGCGGCTGCACCGGCCAGCATGAACGGCCCGAACGGAATGGCCGACTTGAGCGTCCCGCGCCGCAGTGCCAGCAGGCCGATGCTCCAGATCCCGCCGAGCAGGAACGCGGCGAACGTCCCCGCGAAAACGTGCGGCCAGCCGAGGTAACCCAGGTACAGACCCAGGACGCCGGCCAGTTTCACGTCACCGAACCCCATGCCCGGCGGGTACACGAGGCGCAGCACGAAGTAGAAGAGCCACAGCACCGCTCCCCCTGCCACAATCCTCAGCGCAGGAACGCCGAAAAGCCGGGCCGCGCCGTCGGGCACTCCCGACGGATCCCCGACGGCGAGAATGAGCACGGCCCCCAGCAGCAGCACCCCGGCCACGCCGTAGGAGGGGAAGATGATCCGGTTCGGCAGGAGGTGGTGACGGACATCGATGACCGTGAGCCGCACCGCGATCACGGCGAAGTAGGCGCACGCGGCCAGCAGCAGCCAGAACGCCGGCGGTGCCGCTTCCCACAGTTCCCCCAGTCGTTGGATCACACTCGGATGCTACTGGATTGCCCGGCCTGCCGCTGGGGGCCGCGCGTAAACTGTGGATATGGGGACCTGGGATGCCAAACACCGGCAGGAACACGGCGGCGGTGCGACGCCCACGTCGGCCGCCTCCTTTCGCAACCTTTGCCGCTCGTCCCCGTGGAAGTGGCAGTCCCTGCGCTTCGAATACACCGAAACTCCCGGCGGGGACATGGTCCGTGCCTGGCTGCGCCGTCCCGGCGCGCTCCGGCTCGAGTCCGGCGACGGCACCCTGCTCAGCAGCACCACCGGCATCAACGATTCCCGCGATGGCCTGTACACCAGCGCCAAGCGGAAGTCGTGGCTCCTTCCCGCGCACCTGGTGACCCCGGTTTACGACGACGGCGGGCTGGTGCGGCGCCGCCCCGAGGCCGCGTACGGCGAACCGTCGTTCGGAAACGGCCGCTTCGCCGCCGCACTGGACCCGGTGGAGCTGGCAGGCAATGCCCCGGTGCCGCTGGAGTTTCCCAACGCCAACGCCGTCGAGGTGCTGGAGCCCGTTCAGGAAGTGATGTACGAAGGCCGTCCGGCGCTGGAAACCGTGGTCTCCCCGAACCCCGGCTACCGGCCGCTGGAGCCGGTCACCCCGATCTGCGGCCCGGGCCGGACCAGGATCCGCATCGATGCCGGAACCGGCATCTGCGTCTCCGCCGAACCGCTCGACGGCGAGGGGCAGCTTCCGGGGCACCGCATCCGGATTCTGGCCGTGGACGAGTATATGCTGGACGATCTTTTCGTGGCTGCGCCGATGAACCTCACCGACGTGCGGGAGCACATCCAGTGGCCGCTGCGGCCCAACCCCGCCTGACCGGCTCTCCCTGAACAACCTCGTCTGACAGGCCACCCGGAATGCGGGGGTCCGCGCAGGTTTTTTCCAACCTGACGGCTTCACACTCGTGCCATGTCAACCATGGCCCCAGACGTATCGACACCACCTGACACGGCAGGCCCCGGCAGGACCGGTGCCCGGCGGCGAAGGAAACTGCTGCTTATCCCGATCAGCCTGCTCTGCGCCTTGGGACTCGTGCTGGGATACCTCTTCCTCACGGCCAAGCCGGAGGCGAGCACCCCGCTGGGCGCGAGCGCTGCCGTTCCCGGCGGAACGGCTCGGATCAACGGCATCATCCCGCTGGAAAAGGACGGCTGGCTTCCGCCGGAACGCGTCCAGGTCCTGGACGAGGGCCCGTCAGCCGGGACCCACCGGGTCCGGATCCTGGTGCAGTTCACCGCACTGGAAGGTGAGGGCGCTGCGGTGGACACGTCGCAGTTCTCGGTGACGGGCCTGGGTGCCAACAGCATTCATCCGCTGTGGACATCGCCCGGGAAGACGCAGCTCAAGCCGGGCGATACCGCGGACGCCACCATGGTCTTCGAGCTGCCCAACCAGGCGATCGCCCTGGTGCTGGAAGGGCCCGGCAACACCCGGCTGTCCCTCGGCTTGTCGCACCACACGGGCTGACGCCCGCGCTGCCGGACCGGGCGGTCCCGGCGCAGGTGCCCCCAGTGCAGGTGCCGCCAGTGCAGGTGCCGCCCTCGGCCCCCACCCCGTGGCGCCCATCCGTTAGGCTTCCGGCATGACCGAGCTGACCTCCGTGTGGCCTCCGTTCGCACTCACCCTGGCCACTCCGCGGCTCACGCTGCGGCCCCTGCGCGATGACCACATCCCCGCCGCAGTTGAGGCCGCTGCCAGCGGCATCCACGACCAGGGCCGGAACCCGTTCAGCACACCCTGGACCGCTGTGCCTGCCGGCGAGCTGGGACCCAACATGGCCCGCTGGTACTGGCAGTGCCGCGCCGCCACCACGCCGGAGTCCTGGACGCTGACGCTGGGCATCTGGCATGACGGCAGCTTCCTGGGTTGCCAGGACATCGCCGCGCGGGACTTTTCGGTTCTCCGCACGGCCACCACCGGGTCATGGCTGCGGAGGAGCGCCCAGGGCCGCGGCTTCGGCAGGGAGATGCGGGCCGCCGTCGCGCTTTACGCGTTTGACTGGCTGGGTGCCGAAGTCTGCGAATCCGAAGCCGCCGACTGGAATGTTGCCTCCCTGGGCGTCTCCCGGTCACTCGGCTACGAACTGAACGGCGTTACCCGCATGTCCTGGGGCGGCAAGCAGGAAACAGTCCAGCGCGTCCGCCTCACCCCGGCAACGTTCAACCGCCCCGACTGGCAGCTAAAGGTAGAAGGCCACGAGCCGACGGCGAAGTTCCTCCTGGGGGTGGGCTGAGCCAGGTCCGGTTCCGTTCCGCGGCAACGGCGAAGGGCCGCGGTCCGGGGAACCCGGCCACGGCCCTTCGGAATATGGTGCGAAACTACGCCCCTTCGAGGAGGTCCGTGACGAGCGCCGCGATGGGCGAGCGTTCGGACCGGGTGAGGGTGATGTGGCCGAAGAGCGGGTGGCCCTTCAGGGTTTCGACGACGGCTGCGATGCCGTCGTGCCGCCCGACCCGGAGGTTGTCGCGCTGGGCAACGTCGTGGGTGAGGACGATCTTCGAGTTCTGCCCGATCCGGCTCATGACGGTGAGCAGGACGTTCTTTTCGAGCGACTGGGCCTCGTCCACGATCACGAAGGCGTCGTGCAGGGAGCGTCCGCGGATGTGGGTCAGCGGCATGACCTCCAGCATGCCGCGGTCCATGACCTCTTCCACGACTTCCTGGCTCACCAGAGCACCCAGGGTGTCGAAGACCGCCTGTGCCCAGGGGTTCATCTTTTCCTGCTCCGAGCCCGGCAGGTAGCCGAGCTCCTGGCCGCCGACGGCGAACAGCGGGCGGAACACGATCACCTTGCGGTGCTCGCGGCGTTCCAATACCGCCTCCAGGCCGGCGCACAGGGCAAGGGCTGACTTGCCGGTGCCCGCGCGGCCGCCCATGGACACGATGCCCACCGACGGGTCCATCAGCAGGTCGATGGCGAGCCGCTGCTCCGCGGAGCGCCCGTGGAGGCCGAAAACGTCGCGGTCCCCCTTGACCAGCCGGACCTGTTTGTCGGCACCGACGCGGCCCAGGGCCGAACCCCGGCTGCTGAGCACCACGAGGCCGGTGTTGACCGGCATCTCGGCAGCCGCCGGGATGAAGACCGGCTCGTGGCCGTACAGCGTGGAGATCTCCTCGTCGCTGGCATCGATCTCGGCGACGCCGGTCCACCCGGAATCCTTGACGAGCTCGTTGCGGTATTCGTCGGCCAGCAGGCCCATGGCCGAGGCCTTGACCCGCATCGGGAGGTCCTTGGACACCACGGTGACGTTGCGCCCCTCGTTGGAGAGGTTCTTGGCGACGGCCAGGATGCGGCTGTCGTTGTCCCCGGCGCGGAATCCGGCCGGCAGGACCTCGGCCGAGATGTGGTTCAGCTCGATCATGAGCGTACCGCCCGCGTCACCCAGCGGAACGGGCCGGTTCAGCCCGCCGTGCTGGATGCGAAGGTCATCAAGGAGCCGGAGAGCCTTCCGTGCGAAGTAGCCGAGTTCGGGGTCGTGCCGCTTCCCTTCAAGTTCGGTGATCACCACGATCGGCACAATGACCTCGTGCTCCGCGAAGCGCAGCAGCGCGCGGGGGTCGGAGAGCAGCACGGAGGTATCAATGACGAAAGTGGAGACTGACGGCTGGGTTTCAGTCATTGGGCCGGAAACAGCAAGACCGGCTGCGGCGTCTTTCGTGTCCGCACCGGTCTTTGAATTGGCTCGCTTGGCGCGAGAGGTAGCCTTCTCACCCTTGTCCGTGATGACTTCGGGCAGTTGTTCAGAAATAGCCACATCGACTCCAGCCCCGGGGCACATGCCCGGAATTGTTATTGGTGAGGCGGCTCGGCCACGAGGCCGGGTCCGGCCTCCCATACAACCGGTGCGAAGAATCGCTCCATGTACTGGCCTCCCCGATCAGCCGGCGGTTTGCCTGCTGATGGATTTAACGTAAATCGCCCCGAACTAATTTCCAACGTCTTCTTCCGGCGATTCCTGTTGCCGTCATGTGAATTCGGCGTGAACGGCGGCGGCCCAAAGGGCGGTGGGCGGACGGCGGGAAGCTAGGAGCCGAAGCGGCGCTGCCGGCCGGCGTAGTCGCGCAGGGCGCGGAGGAAATCCACCTTCCGGAAGGCAGGCCAGAGGGCCTCGCAGAAGTAGAACTCGCTGTAGGCGCTTTGCCACATCAGAAAGCCCGAGAGCCGCTGCTCGCCCGAGGTCCGGATCACCAGGTCCGGATCGGGCTGGCCGCGGGTGTAAAGGAAGCGGGAGATGTCCTCCACGCTCAGGGAATCGGCCAGTTCGCTGATGTCCGCCTTGTGCGCCACGGCGTCGTGCAGCAGCTCGCGCACAGCGTCCACGATCTCGCGCCGGCCGCCGTAGCCGACGGCCACGTTCACGTGGAGTTTCTCGCGCACCGGTGTCCGGGCCGTGAGCTTGGTCAGCCGCTCCGCCAGGTAGTCGGGCAGCAGCTCCGGGGCGCCCATGGCGTGGACCGAGATGTCCGCGTCCTCGTCGAGCCGGTCCAGCGTGTTGGCGATGATGCCCATGAGCAGGTCAAGCTCCTCGCCGGAACGGCTCATGTTGTCCGTGGAGAGCATGTAGAGGGTGACCACACGGACGCCCAGCTCCTGGCACCAGCCGAGGAATTCATGGATCTTGTCTGCGCCGGCCTGGTGGCCCTGGCTGGTGGGGGCATTGAACTGCCGCGCCCAGCGCCGGTTGCCGTCCACCATGACGCCGATGTGCCGGGGGATCCGTTCCGGCTCCAGGGAGCGCAGAAGCTTGCGCTCATAGAAGCCATAGAGGAACCCGGGCCATTCCATCCGGACACTCACCTGACTTCCTCTGTACGACTTTTGTGCAAGTCCTAGGCTACCGCCCGGAGGCCGCGGCCGCGTGCAGGCGATCGCCCGGCGCCCCGCCGTCAGAGCCCCAGCCTCAACACCCAGAGTCATTACCGTCCAGTAACTTACTGACCCGTAAGTTATTCTGGATGACATGAAAAGCAACACCCCGGACGGTGCACCAGGCGGACCGGAGCAGTCGAAGGCTGAACCCAGTGCCGTGGACGACGCCGCGGCGCGCGTCGCGGAACTGCTGACCATCAAGCCAAAATGGCGGGGTTGGATCCACACGGTCACCGCTCCGTTCGCCCTGGCTGCCGGTCTCATTCTGGTTGCGGTGGCTCCCACCGCGGACCGCAAGATCACGTCCGCCATTTACGCGCTGACCGGGGTGCTGCTGTTCGGTGTCAGCGCGGTGTACCACCGCGGAAACTGGTCCCCCGGCGTCAAACGCGTCCTCAAGCGGCTGGACCACACCAACATCATGCTGGTGATCGCGGGCAGTTACACTCCCCTTGCGTGGAGCCTGCTGGACAGGCCGACGGCGGAGTTCCTCCTCTGGCTGATCTGGTCCGCCGCGATCCTGGGTGTCCTCTTCCGGCTGCTCTGGACCGACGCGCCACGCTGGCTGTACGTGCCCATCTATATCGGCCTCGGCTGCGGGTCCCTCTTCTACCTGCCGGCTTTCTTCGCGGCGAGCGTCCCGGCGGCCCTGCTCATCTGCATCGGCGGCGCCCTGTACATCGCCGGGGCCGTGTTCTACGCCCTCAAGAAACCCAACTTCAGCTTCCGGCACTTCGGCTTCCACGAACTCTTCCACGCTTTGACGGTGCTGGCGTTTGCCGCGCATTTCGCGGCCATTCTCATCGCTGTGCTGAGCTGACGCGTTCCAGCGCCTCCGCCACGGTTCCCGCGGGCCGGTCGCAGACCATGCCGCGGCACACGTACACGAGCGGCGCACCGCCCGGCCCTGCCGGCCTCTGCCGCAGCAGCGGCACATCGGCCGGCTTCCCGCCGTCGTCCGCCTCTGCCTCACCCACCGCAACTGCCAGCCCCGGACTCGGGGACTGCAGCAGCGCGCGGTGCAGGGCGTCCCGTTCGGGACCGGCGGGTCCGACGACGGCGGCCTCCAGCGGGCCTGCCCGCGCGGCCTGCGCTGTGGCGAGAAGCCAGCCCGCCACGCGCGGTGCCCGGGTTGCGAGCGGGGGCACCAGGGCCAGGATGTTCCCGGCCATGATCCGGTGGTCTGTGGAGCCGGACAGGGCGGAGTAGCCCAGCAGCACACCGGCAAAGGCGGCCGCGCCGCTGGGTGTGGCGTTATCGAAGGGGTCCAGGCCCGGCTTTCCGCCCTGGGCGCGGACAACCTGCTCCGACTCGCCGGCGGAGTCGGCGAGCCTTCCGCCGTCCACGAACAGGGTGCAGGCTGCCCGAATCAGCGCCTCGGCCAGCATGTACCAGCGGGCGTCGCCGGTGGCCGAGTACAGCGCCAGGAAGCCGTCCGCGCAGAACGCATAGTCCTCGAGCAGGCCGCCGATTCCCCGCGCCGCGCCGCCATGCGAAACCCGGGCCAGTTCCCCTGAGGCCGGTTCATCCGGTGCCGGCTTCCCCGGCGCCGCCCGCCAGTGGACCTGTTCCAAATAGCCGGCGAGCCGGCCGGCTGCCGCCACCAGGTCAGGCCGGTCCAGGACTGCCCCGGCCTCCGCGAGCGCGGCAACGGCGAGCCCGTTCCAGCCCGCCACCACCTTCTCGTCCCGCTCGGGCTGCGGCCGGCGTGTCCGGGCTTCCTGAAGGCGGGACCTCACCTCCTGCCAGAGCCGCGCCTCGTCGCCATCCAGCGCCCGGCCCGGGTGCAGCGGCGAGCCGAACTCCGAGACGGTACCGCGGGCGCCGACGTTCATCATCGAGGCGACGGCTGCGGCGTCCTCCGCCCCGAGCACCCGCTCGAGATCGTCGGGCGTCCAGAGGTAGCTGGCCCCTTCATGGTGCTCCCCGTCCACCACGGAGTCGGCATCCAGCGAAGATGCCAGTCCACCGTCCGGGAGCTCCAGCGCGGCGAGCATCCACTCAGCGGTCCGGGTCGCGATGTCCGCCGCCTCGGCTGCGGGGAACCCGGCAGTTCCGCCCAGCCGGATCCAGTGCACATAGACGCGCAGCAGCTGGGCATTGTCGTAGAGCATCTTCTCGAAGTGCGGAACGGACCAGTCGCGCGTCACCGAATACCGGGCAAAGCCGCCGTCGAGCTGGTCGAAGAGCGCCGAGCGTGCCATCGCCGCGAGCGTTCGTCCGGCCATGTCCCTGGCCTCATCGGCGGTGTCCGAAGGCACGGCCGCGTGCCGGACCAGGAACTCCAAAACGGCGGACGGCGGGAACTTGGGGGCGGTGCCGAACCCGCCGTCGTCGGGGTCTTCCGACCCGGCCAGCGAGCGGACGGCGGCGGGCAACAGCCCGGCGTCGAGCACGTCCGGCGGACGGGACACGTCCACGGCAGCGGCGAGCTGCACCTGGCCCATGTTCTGCGCCAGGGAGCGGGCATTCTCCTCCACGGCATCGCGCCGTTCGGTCCACGCCTCATGCACGGCCTCGAGGACCTGGCGGAAGGAGGGGCGGCCAGGCAGGGGGCGGGGCGGGAAGTAGGTGCCGGCGTGGAAGGCCAGGCCGGTGGGGGTCAGGAAGACGGACATGGGCCAGCCGCCCTCGCCGCTGATGGCCTGCGTGGCGGCCATGTAGACGGAATCGACGTCGGGGCGCTCCTCGCGGTCCACCTTGACCGCGACGAAATGATTGTTCAGGTAGTCAGCGGTGGCCTGGTCCTCGAAGGATTCGCGGGCCATGACGTGGCACCAGTGGCAGGCAGCGTAGCCGATAGACAGGAACACGGGGACGTCCCTGGACGCGGCCGCCGCAAAGGCGGCGTCCCCGAACGGCTGCCAGTGCACAGGGTTGCCGGCGTGCTGGCGCAGATAGGCAGAGGGCTCCGCGCCGAGGGCGTTGCGCTCCCCCGGCCCCGGCTGCCCTGCTGGGGGCTGCCCCGTTCCGGGATCAGGTGTCGGAGCGGCCTGCATTGCCGTTGTTGGCATCGTCGCGGGCAATGTCGGCTGCCTCGGCCGCACCCTGGCGTTCCTCCTCCACCTGGGCGCGGTACCGCACCCGGCGGATGCGGCGCACCATGTCCACGATCAGCAGCGCGGTCAGCACCACGATGAAGGCGGTCAGCAGGAAGCCCAGCAGGCCCGGCGTGACCTGGTCCTGGGACAGGCCGGGGCGCAGCGACGGCGAGGGTGCCGGGGACGTTGCCAGGGCGATGAGCAAATGGTGCACTGTTCAAACCTTCTCAAGGCTGGGGCCGCCGTCTGCCCCATGGGCTGACGTCCGGTCCGTTGGTCCGCGCGGCCGCCGCCGTTCCGGCCGCCGGCCTGCTGCGCGGGTTTTCTGCAGGGTATTCTCCAAGGCTTTTTCTACAGGGGATAGAAAATGTCTCCTGTCTCTATCTTAGCCCCGCGAACAGGTCCTTCTCCGGCAGTTCAGAGGACACCCTGGACCGGATCAGCGTGTAGTCCTCCCAGGGCCAGACGCGCGCCTGCATCTCCGCCGACACGGCGAAGAAGAAGCCCAGCGGGTCCACCTGCGTCCGGTGGGCGCGGAGGGCATTGTCGCGGGCTTCGAAAAAGGCACCGCAGTCCACCTGGGTGGTGGTTTCGTGCGTGGGTGGCGGCGGGGTGTGCCCTTCGGCGTCGGCCTCCAGCCAGGCCGCGAGGCGCTGGGCGTAGGGCGACTGGAGCCCCGCCTCCTCCAGCGCAAAGTGCAGGGCGCGGAAGCGTTCCGGGCTGAAGGCGCGGTCGTAGTAGAGCTTGCTCGGCTCCCAGGCCTCCCCGGTGCCCGGATACCGCGCAGGGTCGCCGGCGGCGTCGAAGGCTTCCGCCGCCACCCGGTGGGCCATGATGTGGTCAGGGTGCGGGTAGCCGCCGTTTTCGTCATAGCTGACCATGACGTGCGGCTTGAAGTCCCGGACCAGCCGGACGAGGGGGGCCGCTGCCCGTTCCAGCGGCTGCAGGGCGAAGCACCCGGGTGGCAGCGGCGGGAGCGGATCGCCCTCGGGCAGGCCCGAGTCCACGAAGCCCAGCCAGCGCTGCCGGATGCCCAGCAGCCGGGCGGCCTCGTTCATCTCGAGCCGCCGGGCGCCTGCCATGTCGCGCTTCGGATGGGGCGCGGACTCCATGGCCGGGTTCTGGATGTCGCCGCGCGAGCCGTCCGTGCAGGTCGCGACCATAACGTCCACACCGGCCGCGGCATACATGGCCATGGTGGCTGCGCCCTTGCTGGATTCGTCATCCGGGTGGGCGTGGACTGCCAGCAGGCGAAGCGGGAACGACTGGCTGGTGGACGCTGTCATCTGGGACTGCTCCTCTTTCTCCTGGGACGGACTGCAGTGCTGGCGCCGGATAATTCCCCGGGTAATCGCCACTAAACTGGAATGGTGACTACCGAGGACAAGTCGGGCACTTCCCAGCCTGCAGACATTAGCCTAGCCAATCGCTATGGCCGTCCAAAGCGCGGGCTGTCCCGAAAGGCCAAGCGCTGGGCGGTCATCGTGGCCCTGGCAATCGGGATGGGCTTCCTGGCCTGGGTTTCCACGTCGAACTCCATGACTTCGGTGTCGTACAAGGACATCGGCTACCGGACCACTGATGCCACCCAGGCCGAGGTGGACTTCCAAGTGACGAGGGAGCCAGGCACGGCGGTCCAGTGCGCCATCAAGGCCCTGGATTCCAAGTTCGCCGTGGTCGGCTGGAAAGTCGTCAACATTCCGCCGGTGGAGCAGGAGGACCAGGGCCAGAGCGCCGACGGCGGGCGCACCCTCGCCCAGCGGGTTGTCCTGCGCACCGAATCGCAGGCCGTCTCGGGCGTCGTGGACAACTGCTGGATCCCGAAGCCATCGGCCTCGTAGTACCTACCCAACTCCCGCAGCAAAACGGGCAGCAGAAGAAGGCATGTGACCCACGCCGCTTGGTTATTGGGTTTACTCCACAGGATTGACTACAATGGATCAATACCTTTACCCCGCTGAGATGGTTACTGAGTTCCACAGGTGGCCACCGTGGCGGGGTCTTTGTTTGTATGACCGCTTGTACACCCACTAGAGGAGAAGTCCGTGTCTACCACTAACAGCGCGCCTGCAGCTTGGCTTACCCAGGAAGCTTTTGACCGCCTGAAGGCAGAGCTGGACCACCTTTCCGGCCCCGGCCGTGCGGAAATCGTCCAGAAGATCGACGCTGCCCGTCAGGAGGGAGACCTCAAGGAGAACGGCGGTTACCACGCTGCGAAGGAAGAACAGGGCAAAATCGAGGCCCGCATCCGCCAGCTGACCGTCCTGCTCCGCGACGCCCACGTCGGCGAGGCACCGGCCGACGACGGAATCGTTGAACCGGGCATGATCGTCGTCGCCCGCATCGCCGGTGACGAGGAGACCTTCCTGCTCGGCTCCCGCGAAATCGCCGGCGACTCCGACCTGGACGTCTTCAGCGAGAAGTCCCCGCTCGGTGCCGCGATCATGGGCCACAAGGAGGGCGACAAGCTCAGCTACACCGCCCCCAACGGCAAGGACATCCCGGTAGAGATCATCTCCGCCAAGCCCTACTCGGGCTAACACCGCTTCCGTCCGCGGTCCCAGCAAACGCACGACGCCGGCCTCCCCACTTCCGGGGACGGCCGGCGTCGTGCTTTAGCACGCTTTAGTTATCCTTCACGGCCGCGCGACGCTTAGCGGCGGGAGGCCCGTGCCCGCAGCACGACGGCGGCCAGGACGCCACCAGCCGCGCCGCCGAGGTGGGCCTGCCAGGACACATATCCTGCCATGTTGGGAATGATCCCGAAAAGGATGCTGCCGTAGGCCAGGAACAGCACCACCGAGAGCAGGATCTGCCACCAGCTGCGGTTGAAGAACCCGCGCACCAGGAGAAACGCGAAGAGGCCGAAGACCAGGCCCGACGAGCCCACGGTGACCCCGCCGGCGCCAAACAGCCAGACGGCCAGCCCGGAGCCCAGCCAGCTGCACGCCACGGCCGTGAGGAACACCCGGATCCCGGACAGGAACACCAGGAACCCGAAGATGATCAGGGGCAGCGCATTGGACAGCACATGGTTGAGGTTGGCGTGCAGCAGCGGGAACGTGAATACGTCCAGGATGCCGTCGGCGCTTCTGGGCCTGAGCCCGAAGACGCCGTTCAGCGAGTGCAGCAGCACCGTGTTGACCAGCTCGATGGCGAACAGCAGCGCCACGAAGGATCCCACCACCAGCAGTCCGGCCTTGGCGCGGGCGGCGGCCGTTTCCCTGGTGGCCGGCGCCTCCCCCGGGCTGTCCAGCATCCCGGCTCCTAGTGCACCACGATCGGCTGGAAGCCCTCCGCGCGCAGGGCGCCGAGGACCTGTTCGCCGTGCTCGTGGCCCTTGGTTTCAAGGTTCACCGTGATCGAGACGTCGCCCATGCTGATGGAGCCGCCGACGCGGGTGTGGTCGAGGCCGGTCACGTTGGCGTCATTCTCCGCGATGATGCGCGCGATGGTGGCCAGCGAACCCGGGCGGTCATCGAGCATCATCCGCACGGTCATGTACCGGCCGGCGGCTGAGAGGCCGCGCTGGATCACCTTGAGCATCAGCATGGGGTCGATGTTGCCGCCGGAGAGGACGACGGCGGTGGTCCCCGGGTTCTCGATCTTGCCGTCCATGAGGGCAGCCACGCCCACGGCGCCGGCCGGCTCCACCACCATCTTGGCGCGTTCCAGCAGGAAGATCAGCGCCCGCGCCAGGGAGTCCTCACTGACGGTGACCACATCGTCCACCAGTTCGCGGATGATGCTGAAGGGAAGCTGCCCCGGCCGGCCCACGGCGATGCCGTCGGCCATGGTGGACACCTTCTTGAGCGGCACCAGGGCGTCAGCCGCCAGCGACGGCGGGTAGGCGGCCGCGTTTTCGGCCTGCACGCCGATGATCCGGATTTCACGGCCGAGTTCCTTGGCGCGGGCCTTGACGGCCACCGCGACGCCGGCCAGCAGGCCGCCTCCGCCGACACCCATCAGGATGGTGTCGACGTTGGGCACCTGTTCGAGGATCTCCAGGCCCAGGGTGCCCTGGCCGGCCACGACGTCCACGTTGTCGAAGGGGTGGACGAAGACGGCGCCCGTGTCGTCGGCGTAACGCTGGGCCTCGGCGAGGGCCTCATCCACGTTGTGCCCGTGCAGGACCACCTCGGCGCCGTGGCTGCGGGTAGCGGCAAGCTTGGGCAGCGCGACGCCGAGCGGCATGTAGATCCGAGCGTTGATGCCCAGGCTCTTGGCGGCGACGGCCACGCCCTGCGCGTGGTTGCCGGCGGAGGCAGCCACCACGCCGCGTTTCTTGTCCGATTCGGAGAGGCGGGCCATCCGTACGTAGGCGCCGCGCACTTTAAAGGAGCCGGCGCGCTGCAGGTTCTCGCACTTGAAGAAGACTTCGCCGCCCACCATGCTGCCCAGGGCGCGGGATGACTCCACCGGGGTCCGCGCAATAATCCCGTCCAGCAGCTTCTGCGCCTCAAGGACATCGTCCAGCGTGACGGGAAGGCTTTCGGGGGTGTTCACGAACTATTCTCCTTTGGGTGATTCGACGTCGGCACCGGTGGCGGCGTTGCCGCCCCGGGCACCGTGAGCAGTTCCGGCGGCGTTGCCGTGGCCGGACTGCGGGCCCGGCAGCCGGACTTCCTTGAAGGTGGTGTCCTCATCGGCCGAGGCCAGGTCTGCGGTACCCGCGGCAGCCGGCACAAGTTCATGTTCCCACGTTCTGGCAGCAATATACCGAATCGCCGAGTTTGCTACGGCCAGGATGGGCACCGAGAACAGCGCTCCGGGGATGCCGGCGAGGTAGGAACCGGCAGCAACGGACAGGATCACGGCCACCGGGTGCAGGGCAACGGCCTTGCCCATGACCAGCGGCTGCAGGATGTGGCTTTCCAGCTGCTGCACCAGCAGCACGATGCCCAGCATGATCAGGGCGTTGACCGGGCCGTTCGCCACCAGGGCGAGGAGCACCGCTATGGCGCCCGTCACGAGCGCACCCACCACGGGGATGAAGGAACCGATGAACACCAGCACCCCCAGCGGCAGCGCCAGCGGAACACCGATGATCGCCGCGCCCACGCCGATGCCGACGGCATCCACGAAGGCCACGAACATTTGGATCCGCGCGTAGCTGACCATGGACGTCCACCCGCGCCGGCCGGCACCGTCGGCGGGGATCCGCGCCTGCCGTGGCAGGAGCCGGACCAGGAAAGCCCAAATGCGGCTGCCTTCCAGGAGAAAGAAGATCAGGATGAACAGCGCCAGGACCAGTCCCGCCGCGAAATGTCCGGCCGTGCTCCCGAAGGACAGGGCGCCACTGAGGATGCTGCTGCTGTTGTTCTGCAGCGCGGCCGTGGCCTCCTGGATGTACTGGTCGATCTGCGCGGCCGTCAGGTGAAGGGGACCTTCGGAAAGCCAGTCCTGGACCTGCTGGACGCCGGTCAGCGCCTCGCTCCACAGCTCCTGGAAACCGAGGGCCAGCTGCCGGCCCACGAGGGCCAGAGAGCCGGCGATGAGCCCGATGAAGCCCAGGACCGTGATGGCGACGGCGGCCCCGTTGGGGATGCGCGACTTCCGCAGCCACCGCACCACCGGGCTCAGCAGGCCGGCCAGCAGCGCCGCCACCATGACGGGAATGATGAGGAAGCTGATCTTGGCCAGCAGCCAGACCAGGGCACCGGTGATCAGCAGGATCAGCCCGACCCGCCAAGCCCAGGCGGCCGCAATGCGTACCCCGTAGGGAATGTCCTGTTCCAGGTCGCGGTCGGTCCGGGCGCGCCGCGGCTCCAGCCGGCCGAAGGGCCGGGGAGGGCTCGTGGTACTCGCCCTGCCTGTGCCGCCGGCACTCGCCGTCGCTGCGCCGGCGCTGCCCGTCGCACTGGCACTCGTGTTGGCGGCGTCCTCTGGTGTGGCGTCCTTTGCTGGCGTCATAGCCCAATACTTCCCTAGCCGCCCGGCTATGGGAAACGCGCCACGGCCAGCCTAGGAACCGGCCAGGTCGGCGCGGATGCCCCATGCGATGGTAAAGGAGTCCCCGGGCGCCAGCCAGCGGAGGCTGTCCCCGGAGTTGAAGGCATTCGCCGGACCCGTCATCGGTTCCAGCGCAACAGCCGCGGGCCGGCCCGGGTAGATGCGGCTGACAAACACGTGGACGAACGGGCAGGTCTGGTCCTGCCACAGGCTGACACTGCGGCCATCCGGGGCGGTCAGCGTGTGGCGGGCGATCCCGCCGTCGAACGCCAGATCGGTCAGTGCGGCGTCGAGGTCCAGGTCCCCCACCGTCCTTCCCTGCCGCAGGTCACTGTCGGCGGACACGGGCTCGGAGCTGCGCGGGATGAGCCGTTCGTCGGCCACCAGCCGTGTCGCGGCGTCCACCGTCAGCGTGAGCTCCTCGGAGGGGACGTCGCCGATCCGGAGGTATGGGTGCGCACCCAGCACGAACGGCGCCGCGGCCTCGGAATCGTTAACCAGCGTTTGCCGCACCTCCAGGCCCAGGTCCCCGGCCAGGGAGTACTCCACGCGGTGCCGCACCAGGAACGGGTAGCCGTGCTGGGGGAACACCGGCGCCTCAAGGGTCACGGCAAATTCGGACTCGGCCACCAGGGAGTACGACGCATTGCGCAGGAGCCCGTGGCTTGCGTTGTTCTTGGAGACCTCGGTGATGTCCAGCTGCTGCTTCTTGCCGTTCAGTTGCCAGACGCCGTCCTCCACCCTGTTCGCCCAGGGCGCCAGGGTGATGCCCGCGGCGCCGGGCGGAATGTCGGAATCCCCATAGGACTCCGTCAGCTGGACATCCCCGCGGCTGTACCACCGCAGCCCGGCGGCCAACTCGGTGACCACGGCGAGCGCGTCTCCCCGCCTGAGCTCGTACTGCCTGCCCGTGGCGTAGCGCCGCCGGGTCGGAGGGGAATCGCTGGTTTCGGAAGTCGCGCCGGAAGTCATGGACCTACCGTACAACGCAGGCAGCACGCTGCACGCGTGGCCTGCCAGGGATGATGCTTGTTGCGTTTTGTTAGAAACTATTTGTTTTTGATCGTTTTGTGCCACAATGGGAACAGGCACAGATGGTGACCAGCCCCACACGGGCAACTGAGCCCGCAGGCGACCTGGCCCATTGACGGCTGAGCCTTTGACGGCAGAGCCAACAGGAAAGGAGGAGCACGTGCTCGCAACACAGCGGCAGCACCTCATCCTCCAGGAGCTCGACGCCGAAGGCACCGTCCGGGTGGCCGAACTCGCGGAACTGCTCCGCGTGTCCGAAATGACAGTCCGGCGCGACATCGATGCGCTCGATGCCGAAGGCCTGCTGCTGCGGGTCCACGGCGGCGCCACCCGCCCTGCAGCCTTCGGCGCCGTCGAACCGGGGTTCGGTGCTAAGTCGGCCCGCGAAGCGGATGCGAAGCGCGCCATCGCTGCGGAAGCGCTGACGCTGCTCCGCCCCGGCATGACCCTGCTGGTTTCCGGTGGCACCACCACCCACGAGCTCGCGCGGCTGCTCCCCCGGGATCTTGGGCTCACGGTGGCCACCAACTCCCTCATGGTGGCCGGCGTGCTGGCGGCGGACCGCGCGGGAGGCATCAACCCGGACGGCGGAATCCGCACCGTGGTCCTCGGCGGCCAGCGCACGCCGTCCGAGGCCCTGGTGGGTCCGGTGACCGTGCACGCCCTGGACAGCCTGCACGCCGACTTGTGCTTCATGGGCGTGCACGGCTTCGACCCGAAGGCCGGCATTACCTCGCCGAACCTCCTCGAGTCCGAGGTCAACGCCGCCATGATCGCGGCGTCGGACAAGCTCGCTGTGCTCGCCGACGCCACCAAATACGGAACTGTGGCGCTTGCCGGGATTGCCCCACTGTCCGCTGTCGGCGTCCTCATCACCGACGACCGGATCGGCACGGGCCCGGCCGGCCATGACGCCGAGGAGCTGCTCCGGCAGTCCGTCGGCGAGCTGCGGCTGGCACCCATGAAACAAGACCGCACAGCACCGGATCCCTTGGCACCACCCCGATTTGATCCCCATCCTCCCAGCCTCCCGGACGGCCAGCCGCCGTCGGCCACCGCGTTCAAAGGACACGACGCATGACCCATATCACCAGCACCCAGCTCGCCGACGGCCGCGAATTGCTCTACTTCGACGACGCCGGTTCAACCCGTGCGCGGTCCGTTGAAGGGGTCCCGGACCGCAGGGACCTTCCGCCCCGCGGCGAGCCCGGCGAAGTCCGGTACGACGCGCTGACCGGCGAATGGGTGGCCGTGGCCGCGCACCGCCAGACCCGCACCCACCTGCCACCGGCGGACCAGTGCCCCATCTGCCCCACCACCGACGCCAACCCGTCCGAGATTCCCGCGCCGGACTACGACGTCGTGGTGTTCGAGAACCGCTTCCCCTCCCTCGGACCGGCCCTGGGCCCGGTCCCCGCCAACCCCGGCTGGGGGACCACGGGCCCGGCCTTCGGACGGTGCGAAGTTGTCACCTTCACCCCGGAGCACACAGGATCCTTCAGCGGCCTGAGTGAGACCCGCGCCCGCACTGTGGTGGAGGCGTGGGCGCACCGGACGGCGGCCCTCAGCGCGCTGCCCGGTATCAAGCAGGTTTTTCCGTTCGAAAACCGCGGCGCGGACATCGGCGTCACCCTGCACCACCCGCACGGCCAGATCTACGCCTACCCTTACGTCACGCCGCGCGCCGCCGTCATGGGGGCTGCCGCGCGCAGGTTTTATGACGACGCCGGGGGGCAGCAGACGCTGACGGGCTCGCTGCTGCGCTCCGAACGGGAGGACGGCAGCCGGATGGTGCTGGAGAGCGACAGCTTCAGCGCGTACGTTCCGTTCGCCGCCCGCTGGCCGCTGGAGATCCACCTCGTTCCGCACCGCCAGGTCCCGGACCTGGCCGGGCTCACCGGGGAGGAGAAGGACGAGCTGGCCCACGTCTACCTCGGCCTGCTCAAGCGCCTCGACGCCCTCTACCCCACTCCTACGCCCTACATTTCGGCCTGGCACCAGGCCCCGGTGGATGACCTGCTGCGCCCCGCCAGCTACCTGCACCTGCAGCTGACCTCCCCCCGCCGCGCTGCGGACAAGCTCAAGTTCCTGGCCGGCTCCGAGGCGGCCATGGGCGCCTTCATCAACGACACCACCCCGGAACAGGTGGCGGAGCGGCTCCGCTCGGTCACCGTTCCGGCATCCCCCGCCGAGGCGCTCGCTCCGGCTGCGCCCGGCCTGATCGAAGGAGCCCACGCATGACCGCCCCCGCCACCACAGACCTCGCGGCCCGGTTCAGCGCTGCGTTCGGCCGGCAGCCCGACGGCGTATGGCAGGCTCCCGGCCGGGTTAACCTGATCGGCGAACACACGGACTACAACGAGGGCTTCGTGTTGCCGTTCGCCATCGACAGGACCGCCCGGGTGGCCCTGGGGGTCCGTCCCGACTCCACCATCCGGCTCCTCTCGACCTACGGCGACCAGGGGGTCACGACGGCGGACACGGCATCACTGAAGGCCGGGGCGGCCAAGGGCTGGACCAAGTACCCGCTGGGCGTCATCTGGTCCCTGCAGCAGCGCGGCATCGACGTCCCCGGCCTGGACCTGCTGCTGGACTCCGATGTGCCGCTCGGCGCCGGGCTGTCCTCCTCGCACGCCATCGAGTGCGCCGTGATCTCCGCACTCAACGACCTCACCGGAGCAGGCCTGGGCCCGGAGGACATGGTGCTGGCCACCCAGCGCGCGGAGAACGACTTCGTCGGCGCCCCCACGGGCATCATGGACCAGTCCGCCTCGCTGCGCGGTTCGAAGGGCCATGCCGTGTTCCTGGACTGCCGCGACCAAAGCGTGCAGCTGGTCCCCTTCGAGGCCGAGGCAGCGGGCCTGGTCCTGCTGGTCATCGACACCAAGGTGTCCCATTCCCACGCCGGCGGCGGCTATGCCTCCCGCCGGACCTCCTGCGAGCTCGGCGCCGAAGTGCTGGGCGTCAAGGCGCTCCGGGACGTCACGCCGGGCGATCTGGAAGAGGCCAGCGGGCTGCTGGACGAGGTCACGTTCCGCCGCGTCAGGCACGTTGTGACCGAGAACGACCGGGTGCTGCAGACCGTCGAAGTCCTGGGGCAGCAGGGCCCTTCGGCCATCGGCGCCCTGCTCGACGCCAGCCATGCGTCCATGCGCGACGACTTCGAGATCTCCTGCGCCGAACTGGACCTCGCCGTCGACACGTCCCGGGCGAACGGCGCCGTCGGCGCCCGGATGACCGGCGGAGGTTTTGGCGGCGCCGCCATCGCCCTGACTCCGGTGAGTGAGGAGCAGCAGGTGCGTGCCGCCGTCGTACGGGCCTTCGCGGAGGCCGGGTACAGGGCACCGGACATCTTCACGGTCACCCCGGCGGCCGGGGCAATGCGGCTGGCGTAGCTGTTAACACACCAGCCACGGGCGTAGGCTGGTCGCATGTCTGAAGCAGTCATTGTTTCAACCGCCCGGAGCCCGATTGGCCGCGCCTTCAAGGGTTCGCTGAAGGACGAGCGGCCCGACGATCTGGCGGCCGCAATGGTCCGGGCGGCGCTGGCCAAACTGCCGGCGTTCGACCCCACCGGGGACACCGGGCCGGGCCTGGACGACCTGTACCTCGGCTGCGCCGAACCCAGCGGCGAGGCGGGATCCAACATGGCCCGGGTGGTCACCATTCTCACCGGGCTGGACAACGTGCCCGCCGCCACCGTCAACAGGTTCTGCGCCTCCAGCCTGCAGACCCTCCGGATGGCCTTCCACGCCATCCGCGCCGGTGAGGGGCAGGCGTTCGTGGCGGCCGGCGTCGAAGCTGTGTCGCGCTACCAGGACTGGGCCGGCGCGGGCGAGACCGGGGCCCAGAACCACAACCCGCTGTTCGAGCCGGCCCGGCAGCGCACGGCCGCGCGCGCCGAGTCGAACACGCCGTGGACGGATCCGCGGCTGGGTGACCGGATGCCGGACATCTACATCGCCATGGGCCAGACGGCCGAGAACGTGGCGACGTCCTATGGGATCAGCCGCGCGGACCAGGACGAGTGGGCCGTGCTGAGCCAGAACCGGGCCGAGGCCGCAATCGCCTCCGGTTTCTACGCGCGCGAAATCACGTCCTACGAGCGCCGCGACGGCACGGTGGTGGACCGGGACGATTCGCCGCGGCCGGGCGTGACCCTGGACGCCGTCAGCGCGCTGCAGCCGGTTTTCCGCCGGGAGGGCACCATCACGGCAGGCAATGCGTGCCCGCTCAACGATGGCGCGGCCGCCCTGGTGGTCATGAGCTACGACCTCGCCCGGGACCTCGGGTTGGAACCGCTGGCCAAGATCGTCTCCACCGCGGCCACCGCCCTGTCCCCCGAACTGATGGGGATGGGTCCGGTGGAAGCCTCCCGGCAGGCGCTGGCCCGTGCCCGCCTGGACATGAACGACATCGACCTCGTGGAGCTCAACGAGGCTTTTGCCGTGCAGGTGGTGGCCAGCGCCCGCGAGCTGAAGATCGACCCCGCGAAGCTCAACGTGCACGGCGGCGCCATCGCCCTGGGCCATCCGTTCGGCATGACCGGCGCCCGGATGACCACCACGCTGCTCAACGGCCTGCGCGAGACGGACGGAACGCTGGGCCTGGCCACCCTGTGCGTCGGCGGCGGGCAGGGCATGGCCGTGGTGCTGGAGCGCCTAACCTAGCCTCATCCACTGGACAAAAACTCCAGACTTAAAGCGCGGGTGGGCCCCGCCGGCTGGCGGGGCCCACTCCCTGTTTGCTTACCAATTACGACGGCGGGTGCGTTGCCTTGGTTTGCGGCGTTTAGTCGTCGCCGTGTTTAGTCGTCGCCGCGGAGGATGGCCAGCAGGCGGATGATTTCCACGTACAGCCAGACGAGGGTGACGGTGAGGCCGAAGGCCGCGGTCCAGGAGAAGCGCTCCGGTGCGCCGGCGCGGACTCCGGCCTCGATGCTGGTGAAGTCCATGATCAGCGAGAAGGCGGCGAGGCCGATCGCGAGCAGTCCGATGAAGACGCCCAGCGGAATGCCGGCGATCTCCATGCTCGTACGCAGGCCGAACGGGGAATCCACGGCGCCGGTCCACATCATGACCATGTTGATCAGGGCGAAGACCGCGTAGCCGATGGTGGCGATCATGAAGAAGCGCATCGCCTTCGGGGTGGCGCGGACCTTGCCGCTCTTGAAGAGCACCAGAGTGACGGCGAAAACCGACAGCGTGCCGATGACCGCCTGCAGGCCGACGCCCGGGTACAGCCCGTCAAGGATGCGGGTCAGGCCGCCGAGGAATAGTCCCTCCAGGGCCGCGTAGGCAAGGATGAGGGCCGGCGAGGGCTGCTTCTTGAACGTGTTGACGAGGGCCAGCACAAAGCCGCCCAGTGCGCCGACAATCATGAGCAGGCCGGCGAGCGACAGGCTCACGGTCAGCGTGACAGCAGCGCCAACCACCACTGCCGCCAGGCAGATGCCGGTCTTGACGATGACGTCGTCGAAGGTCATCCGCCCGGTCTCGGACGGTCCGGCCGCAGGCCGGTTGTACATCTGCTGCAGCTGGTCGTTGGTCATGTTCTGCTGCTGCGACATCCAGCCGGACTGGCCGTCCATGACCTGGCCGGGGGCGCGGCCCTGGCCGTAGCCGGGCTGCCCATAGCCGGGCTGGCCAAACTGGTTCTGAGCGTAGTTGTTGTGGCCGTACGCCTGCGGGACAGGCGGTGCCTGGGTGGCTCCACGGAAATTCTTTCCGTTGAAGATCGGGTTTCCGCCAAGTGCCATTGCGGGTGTCCTCCATGTATGGGGTTAAGTGATGAATCTACTGGTCACGCTATCAATTTCCACGGACCAGCGGCACGGAAAGTTCCTGCTGGCGACGGGGCAGGTCAGTTGTTACCGGATCGCTATCTGATGGTCAGCTCCCCCCACGCGGTTTGTACTGCTTGCGCTGTACGATAAGCGGGTCAGGGTGACGGATATCACAGCTAGTCAATACCCGCTCCACCAGCACGGATATCCGCCGCCCTCCGTTCGCAGCGGCTGCAATGAAGCAGCCGCAACCACCCCCACGTGGAGGTTTTCAATTTGAGACGCACACCGAGAGGGCTGCCTATCCGGCGGCCGGCCGGGCTGCTGAAGGTATGGGGGGCCATAGCGTCCGCCGTCGTGGCACTTCTGCTGATCGCAGCACCGGCATCGCAGGCAGGCACTCCGGCTCCGACGCCGCCCCCGTCGAACCAGCAATTCCAGGACACCATCAGCGGCTTCCTCCGCGACGATACACGGCGACCCATCGAAGGCGTCAAGATCACCGCCAAGAGCGGGACCTTCACCGGGGAAGCAACCTCGGGCGCCAACGGGTCCTGGCGGATCGGTGTTCCCAGCCAGGGGACCTACGAGATCCAGCTGGACGAATCCACGCTTCCGGAGGGCATCAAGCTCGCCGAAGGCCAGTCGAATCCCCGGACAGTCACGTTCAGCCAGACGTCAAACCTCTCGGTCATCTTCGCCTTCGGCAAAGGCATCGTGGTCCAGCAGCAGGACTTCGGCCAGAACCTGCTTAACAGGCTCGTGGCCGGGCTGAGCTTCGGTCTTCTGTTGGCCCTCGCCTCCGTAGGCCTGTCCCTGATCTTCGGCACCACCGGCCTCACCAACTTCGCGCACGGCGAGATGGTGACCCTCGGCGCCGTGCTGGTCTTTGCATTCAGCGCCATGAACCTGCCCTTCTGGCTGGCCATCATCCTGGCCCTGCTCGGCGGCGGTCTCTTTGGCTATGCGCAGGACGCCGGGCTCTGGCGCCCGCTGCGCCGCCGCGGCACCGGCCTGGTGCCCATGATGATCGTCAGTATCGGCCTGGCCCTTGCGGTCCGCTACATCATCCAGTTCTACTTTGGAGGGGCCACACAGCAGCTGCCGTTCGCGCAGAGCGCGGAAGTCCAGCTCGGCCCGGTTTCCATCTCCCCCAACAACCTGTGGTCCCTGGTTATCAGCGCCGTCGTGATCGCCCTCATCGGCATCGTGCTGCTGAAGACGCGGTTGGGCAAGGCCACCCGTGCGGTGGCCGACAACCCCGCGCTGGCCGCCGCCTCCGGGATCGACGTCGACGGCGTCATCCGACTGGTCTGGATCACGGGCGGCATGCTGGCCTCGCTCGGAGGCATCCTCTGGGCTTATTACCGTCCGGGCGTCACCTTCGACATGGGCTCGCAGATCCTGCTGCTCATCTTCGCTGGCGTGACCCTCGGCGGACTCGGCACGGTTTTCGGCGCCCTCGTCGGGTCGATCATCGTGGGCATCTTCGTTGAACTGACCACCGTGTTCGGCCTCGCGGCGGACCTCAAATACGTGGGAGCACTCTTCATCATGATCGTTGTCCTCTTGTTCCGGCCCCAGGGCATCCTGGGCCGTCGCGAGCGCGTGGGTTAGGAGACAGCCATGGACTTTGGATTCATCCTTTCCAGCGCAGCCAGCGAAATTTTTAGTCCGACGACGGCGGCGTACGCCCTCGCCGCGCTCGGCCTCGCCGTGCACTTCGGCTACTCGGGCCTGCTGAACTTCGGCCAGGCCGGCTTCATGGCGGTAGGGGCTTACGGCTTCGCCATCTCGACGCTCACCTTCCGGGTGCCGTTCTTTATCGGCCTCCTGATCGCCGTCATCTGTTCCGTGCTCTTTGCACTGGTGCTGGGCATTCCCACCCTCCGCCTGCGGGCGGACTACCTGGCCATCGTCACCATTGCGGCAGCGGAAATTGTCCGCTACGTCGTCACGACAAACCAGCTCACGTCGGTGACCGGTTCCGCCAACGGGCTCGCCGCCTTTGAAAGCGGGTTCTATTCAATGAATCCGTTCCCCGAGGGCTCCTACTTCGGCATGAACAACCGTGACTTCTTCATCAGGGTGGTGGGCTGGGGCCTCGTGGCCGTGGGCTGCGTCCTCGTCTGGCTCCTGATGCGCAGCCCCTGGGGCCGGGTGCTGAAGGGCATCCGCGAGGACGAGAACGCGGTGCGCTCCCTCGGCAAGAACGTTTACGCCCACAAGATGCAGTCGCTGGTGATCGGCGGCATCTTTGGGGCGCTGGCCGGGATGATCTTCACGCTCCCCCGCGGCGCCGTGCAGCCCGCCAACTACGGCACCGAACTGACGTTCTTCCTGTGGACCTGCCTGCTGCTGGGCGGCATGGCCACAGTCCTGGGGCCGGTCATCGGCGCCATGATCTTCTGGGTGGTCCTGTCCCTCACCCAGGGGGTCCTGTACGGGCTGATCGAATCCGGTGCGGTGACCTGGCTCACCACTGTCCAGGCCGGCCAGCTGCGCTACATTCTGGTGGGCATCGCCCTGATGCTGCTGATGATATTCAGGCCGCAGGGTGTCTTCGGCAACAAGAAGGAGCTGGCGTTCGCATGAGCAAGCACAGCGAAGAATCAATGGAAGTGGGCGTCGACTACATGACGGACGCCCGGCCGATCGCCGTCGGGGACAACACCCCCGGCTGCAAGAAGCGGGACCCGATCGTCGTCGCCGAAAACGTCACCCGCAGCTTCGGCGGTATCAACGCCGTCGACGTCGACTACCTGGAAATCCCGCGGCACAAGATCACCGCACTGATCGGCCCCAACGGGGCCGGCAAGACCACCCTGTTCAACCTGCTCACCGGCTTTGACACGCCGAACTCCGGCAAGTGGCAGTTCGAGGGCCAGAGCATCGCCGGGGTGTCCTCCTACAAGGTGGCACGGATGGGCATGGTGCGCACGTTCCAGCTGACCAAGGTCATGGGCAAGCTGACGGTCATGGAAAACATGCGGCTCGGCGCGTCCAACCAGCCCGGCGAGAGGCTGTCCAAGGCACTGTTCAAGAACATCTGGGGCGGCCGCGAGAAGGAAATCACCGAGCACGCCAACGTGCTGCTGGAGAAGTTCAAGCTCGACACCAAGAAGGACGACTACGCGGCGTCGCTGTCCGGCGGCCAGCGCAAGCTCCTGGAAATGGCCCGATCCCTGATGGTCCGGCCCAAGCTGGTGATGCTGGATGAACCGATGGCTGGGGTGAACCCGGCGCTGACGCAGTCGCTGCTGGACCACATCAAGAACCTCAAGTCCGAGGGCATGACTGTCCTCTTCGTGGAACACGACATGCACATGGTCCGGCACATCGCGGACTGGGTGGTGGTGATGGCCGAAGGCAAGATCGTGGCCGAGGGACCCCCGGGTGAGGTCATGAAGGACCCCGCCGTCATCGACGCCTACCTGGGCGCCCACCACGACGTCGACCTCGGCGACACCGAGGGCATCCGGGAACTGGAGCAGGAACTCGCGGCGGATGAGGAATCGATCGTCGGCACCGAAGACGCGGGCATCATCGCGCTGGACGCCGTGACGCCCACCATCACCGAAGCCGGCCCCCACACCGGAAGCACAGATGCCGGACGCACAGATGCCAGCCGCACAGACAAGGACAACGCATGAGTGCCACCAGCGCGGCCCCGGCCGCAAGCAGCGCAGCCGAGGACGACGCCGTCGTCAAGGTCACCGATCTGGTGGCCGGCTACCTCCCCGGTGTGAACATCCTCAACGGATGCAGCATCGAGGCCCGGAAGGGCGAACTGATCGGCATCATCGGCCCGAACGGGGCGGGCAAGTCCACGTTGCTGAAGGCCATGTTCGGCCTGGTGAAGGTGCACTCCGGATCCGTGGTGGTCAGGGGCCAGGACCTGACCGGACTCAAGGCGAACAAGCTGGTCACCCAGGGCGTCGGTTTCGTTCCCCAGACCAACAACGTCTTTTCCACCCTCACCATCGAGGAAAACATGCAGATGGGCATGTTCCAGCGGCCCAAGGACTTCGCGCAGCGCTTCGACTTCGTCACCAGCCTGTTCCCGGAACTGGGTAAGCGCAGGGCGCAGCGCGCCGGTTCCCTGTCCGGCGGCGAGCGGCAGATGGTGGCGATGGGCCGGGCCCTGATGATGGAGCCGGCAGTGCTGCTGCTGGACGAACCCTCGGCCGGCCTCTCCCCCGTCAAGCAGGACGAGACCTTCCTGCGGGTGCACGAGATCAACCGTGCCGGCGTGTCCGTCATCATGGTGGAACAGAACGCCCGCCGCTGCCTGCAGATCTGCGACCGCGGCTACGTCCTGGACCAGGGCAAGGATGCCTACACCGGCACGGGCCGTGAGCTCATGAAGGACCCGAAGGTCATCCAGCTGTACCTCGGCACGCTGGCCGACGAGGACTAGGCACCGCCCAACAGGAAGCCCCCGTCCGGCTGGACGGGGGCTTCCTGTTATGCGGCGGGAAAGCGGCTTACAGCTTGCCGAATTCTTCCCGGGCCGGCGTGTACTTGTTGTCGTCCTGGTACTCGTAGATGCCAATGGAGGCTTCCGTCGGGTCACCGGCATCGGAGAAGGTCACCGGGCCGGACTCACCGTCGTAGTCGATGTCCTTGCCGTTACGAAGCAGCGTGACACAGGACGGGAAGTCCGTGCACTTCTCGCCGCCCTCGGAAACTGCCTTGAGCTGCTTGGCGATCTCCGTGCCCTTGGTGCTCTTGGCGGCCTCTGCTGCCAGCGAGATCAGGTTGACGGCATCGTAAGACTCACCGGCGTAGCTGTAGTCCTTCAGGGCGGGGTCGATGGCGAGGAGCTTCTTCTTGAAGTCCTCCTTGGCGAAGGTGCCGGGGATGGTTCCCTGTGCGCCCTTCAACGTGCCGGGCTTGAAGTCCTTGCTGTAGTCGGACGTGTTGCCGTCCACCATGAACAGCTGCGTCGGCTTGACGCCCTTGCCCGTGATCAGCGGGACGATGCTCTTGGCCTGGTCAAAAGTGATCAGGGCAATGGCGTCCGGCTTGGCGGCGATGACCTTGTCCACCTGGCTGCTGAACTGCGAGTCGCCCTCGTTGAAGAGTTCCTCGGCCACGACCTGGCCGCCGGCTGCTTCAAAGGAGGCCTTAACGTTCTTCGCCAGGCCCGTGCCGTAGGCATCGTTCAGGACGATCATGCCCACCGTCTGGGCGCCACAGGTCGCCATGTAGTTGCCCAGGACCTTGCCTTGCAGGACGTCCGAGGGAGCCGTGCGCCAGTACAGCCCCTTGTCATCCCAGGTGGTGAAGTCCGGCGAAGTGTTTGCCGGGGAGAACTGGATGACGCCGGCGCCGGTGATCTGGTTGATCACGGTCTTGGACACACCCGAGGACGCGGCACCGATGATGGCGCTGACACCCTGGCCGAGGAGCGCCGTGGTGGACTGCGTGGCGATGTCCGTCTTGGTGTCGCCGGAGTCGCGGTGGACCACCTGGACCGGCTTGCCGAGCACGCCGCCTGCGTCGTTGACTTCCTTGATGCCGAGGTTAACACCGGCGATTTCGGGCGGGCCGAGGAACGCCAGCGACCCCGTCGTCGGCAGGAGCGATCCGATTTTCAGCGGTGTGGGGGTGGTGGTTGTTGCTGCCGGCACGTTGCCGGTCTCCGTGGCGGTGCTGGTTGCCCCGGCCGTGGCACTCGGGGCGGGGCAGGATATGCCGCCTGACGCCCCTGCGGAGGATTCGGTCGCGCTTGGGGTGGAACCGCCACCACAAGCCGTGGCCAGAAGGGCGACGCCGATGCTAAGCGCGGTGAGCTTAGCGACCCTTGGCGCCGTCTGGGGGAGTGAAATCATTTAGAGTCTCCTCGATCGAAAGGTGCGAACGGCCTTTGATGCGATTTGGTCAGGGGTTCCTGAGCTAAGTTCAAGCTAATCCAATTCGAGCGTGAACATAAGTGACTAAGGTCACATCCTCATAACACTCGTTGCATATTGGAACACCGGCGACGCGGAGGAGAAAAGTTGTACCCCAGGTGGGACTCGAACCCACAACACGCGGATTTTAAGTCCGCTGCCTCTGCCAATTGGGCTACTGGGGCGCCCGGTCAATCGTATCGCCTCAGACGGCGGCCAGGGGCCCGGCATACCGGAATGTGCCATGGACCCCGCCCGGCCACAGGGCGAGGGGCAGCAGCTGGAAATGGTCGCCCCAGTTTTTGTCCGGCGCCTCAACGCCGAGGGATGACGCCGGAACGAAGCCCAACCGCGGGTAGTACTCGGTGCTTCCGAGCAGCGCGATGCCCTTCTCTCCCGCGGCGTTGGCACGGACGACGGTTTCGCGCATCAGCGCCGAGCCGATGCCGTGGCGCTGGAGCCTCGGCGTGACGCCGATGGGCCCGAGGCCCAGCAGCTCGAGGTCCTCCACCCAGGCACGGGTGCTGATCACATGGCCGACAATTTCGCCTTCGAGTTCCGCAACGATGCTGAACTCGGGCAGGTACTCCTCGGCGACGAACAGCTCGCGGAGCACCCTGACCTCAACCGGCTCCCCTTCCACAGGAAGGCCGGTGACCGGGGAAACGGCGAACGCTTGGGCAGTCAGGGCAAGCAGGGCGTCGCGGTCCCCGGGCTGCTCGCTGCGCAGCACAACTTCCCGCACCGGCTCCGGTTCGGGGGCGTTGGCGGCGGAGAGCTCGGCCAGCGCCTCCAGCGCCCGCGCCGAGTCGGCCACGGGCACCAGCAGGTGGTCGTGGTGGAACCCTGCCAGAACGTTGCAGCTGATCCGGGCCTGGGTCAGTGCCCTGCTGACGGCCGCGGTCAGGCCCACCGCCTCCAGGGCCGAGTGAACCTCCAGGGTGATCCAGGCGGCCACGAAATCGTAGGACAGGTCGAGCGCGTCCGCTTCGGTCCGTGGCAGGACTACCGTGAGCCCCTCGGCTTCCCGGACGGCGGCTTCAACGTGCCCCGCCAGCGGCCTGCCGTGCGGCCAGAGAACGTAGACGTACTCCCCGTCCCGGAGCACCGGACGCATCGAGGCAAGGAGAGTCTGGAGGTTCTTTTCACCCGTCATGGAGCCAGTCTATGTGTGCACCCTGCCCCGACCGGGAGGGTGCACACAGGAAACTGCGCTGCACCACGGAGGACTGCCTCCCCGGGGGAAACGCGAAAGCGGCCGTTCCCCGGGAAGGGAACGGCCGCCGTCGTCGTTTTGGGCTTAGCTGTTACTTGGCCTCAGCCTTCACAGCATCCTTGGCGCCGGCCTGGGCAGGGGCCGCGGCCGTCTCCGCCGGAGCGGCGGGAGCCGGAGCCGCCGGAGCGGCGGGCTTGGGCGCGGGGGTGGCGGCGGCCACGAAGGCGCCGCGCGGGTTGTCCAGGTCCAGCAGCTGGGTGGTGTCGCGGCCCGCGAAGAAGCTCAGGATCCAGTTGAAGACCACGCGGAACTTGCGCTCGAACGTCGGCATGGCCATGCCGTGGTAGCCGCGGTGTGCCAGCCAGGCGAGGGGGCCCTTGAGGCCGATGCGGCCGAGCAGGTTGATGTTGGCAACACCCTTCCACTCGCCGAAGCCGGCCACAGCACCGAGGTTCTTGTGCTTGTAATCCACCAGCGGCTTGTTCCAGCGGGAAGCCCACAGGTTCTTGGCGAGGCGCTTGGCCTGGCGCAGTGCGTGCTGGGCGTTGGGAACGCAGGTGCCGTCCGGCAGGCCCCCGCCCGACAGGTCGGGAACCGCGGCAACGTCACCGGCAGCCCAGGCGTTGTCGATGATGCCTTCGTCGCCCGCGATGCGCAGGTCCGGCAGCACGCGGACGCGGCCGCGGGGTTCCAGCGGGAAGTCGGTGGAGCGGACCATGGGGTTGGCCTGGACACCGGCCGTCCACACGAGGGTGTC
Organism: Arthrobacter sp. OAP107; assembly: GCF_040546765.1. NCBI lineage: Bacteria > Bacillati > Actinomycetota > Actinomycetes > Micrococcales > Micrococcaceae > Arthrobacter > Arthrobacter sp. OAP107. The sequence goes on from NZ_JBEPOK010000001.1 coordinate 3,825,310, forward strand.
GGACTCGAATACCTGGGCGAGCGTCTTGTCCGGCAGGTTGATCAGCTTGAGGGCGCCTTCGGCGTTGTCCAGCGAGGTGTTCAGCAGGACCTCGATGCCACGGCTGCGGAGGTGCTCCACGACCCACTCGGCCTGCTGGGCGGTGACCTCGGGCATGATGCGGCCCATGGCCTCGACGAGGACGAAGCGGACTTCCTCCTGCTTGACCCGCGGGTTGTTCCGAACGGCAGCGCGGGCGAGGTCTTCCATTTCGGTGATGCACTCGATACCGGCGAAGCCGCCACCCACCACCACGAAGGTCAGGGCGCGGGCGCGCTCGGCGGGATCGGTCATGGTGGAACCGCGCTCGATGCGGTCGAGCACCTTGTTGCGCAGCGCAACGGCTTCCTCGATGGTCTTCAGGCCGATGCCCTTGTCCGCCAGGCCCTTGATGGGGAACGTGCGGGTGATGGCGCCGGCGGAAAGCACGACGTCGAAGTACGGAATCTCGAAGTTGTCGCCGCCGTCAGCCGGGGCAACCACGGCCGTGCGGTTGGCGTGGTCGATGGAGACGACGCGGCCCTGGATGAGCTCACTCTGCTTGAGGTGCTGGCGATGCGAGACCACTGCGTGGCGGGCTTCGATGTTGCCGCCGGCAACTTCCGGCAGGAAGGGCTGGTAGGTCATGTAGGGCAGCGGATCAACGACGGTGACGATGCCGCCTGCGTTCGCGATCTTCTTCTGCAGTTTGAGGGCTACGTAGAGGCCGACGTACCCGCCGCCGACGACGAGCACACGCGGACGATCCTGGAGCTGTGGGGTGGTTGCCATAACTCCAGAGTACAGTACTTTGTGAAAATCTTCACTAACTTGGCCGGTCTGCCGGATCCACCCTCGTGACGGCACTGGTTTCGGGCTCCTCCGCTGCCCCGCCGGAGGCCCCTGCGGACGCCCGGTAGGCCCGCCGCAGCTGCACCGCGCCCGCCGCAATGATGGCTATGAAGAGCGCGCCGAACCCGATGACCACGGCCGCCGGCAGCGCGCTGTCCAGCTGCGACGGCGGCACCGCGACAGGCACCGTCGCCTTCGGCAGCGTGGCCTGTGCGGTGGGTGCCTCCGTTATCGGCTCCGGGGCGGGCGTTGCGAGGTTCCCGCGCCGGTGGACGCGGATCCAGTCCGCGATGGACCCCAGCGGGTTGGTCTTCGTTTCGGCCACGTCGTCCTTGAGCGCCGCCTCCGCGTTAAGGACGCCGAAACCGTACAGCGGGTCCTTGCCCGGGGCGCCCTCGTCCTTCGCGGTGGAGACGATCCTGTTGATGACCTGCTTGGCGCTCATCTCGGGCCACTTGGAGCGGATCAGCGCCGCGACGCCGGAGACGATCGGGGTGGCGCCGGATGTGCCGGCCCACTCCGCATAGCTGCCGCCGGGCAGTCCGCCGGCGAGCTTCTCCGCCGGCGCTGCCACGCCGATGCTGATGCCCTGGGAGGAGGAATCGGTGCTCGCCTGTCCGCTGCGGTCCAGACCCGCCACTGTGAGCACGCCGGGGATGGTGGCCGGCGCCCCGACCTGGACGTTGCCGCCCACCCGGTTGCCGGCCGCGGCCACGATGACCACGTCCTTCTGCTCGGCGTACAGGAAGGCGGCGTCCCAGGTTTGCGGCCACTCAGGCGAGGTGCTGCCCAGCGAAATGTTGATGACCTTGGCACCGTTATCCACTGCCCACCGGACGGCTTCAGGGATCTGGTCCTGGTCGCTCTTGCCGCCGGGGTTTTCCGATCCCAGCCAGGTGGACACCGAGAGGACCTGCGCCTCCGGTGCCACGCCCATGATGCCGTCCGGTCTCGCGCTGGACGGCGTTGCAGTCGCGCTCGGGGAAGCCTTGGCGCCGCCGGTGGCCTTCTTTGCCGGCCGGTGTCCGCGGCCCGCGAGCATGGTGGCCACCAGCGTGCCGTGCTCGGGCTTGGCACCGATGCTCTTCTCGCCGTCGGGGGCGCCGGCGCCGGAGACGTCGTGACCGCCGGCCACCACGCCCCTGAGGTCGGGATGGCTTCCGTCCACGCCGCTGTCTATCACAGCGACTTTCACGTTGGCGCCCTTGGAGACCTCCCAGGCCTTGGTGATGCCGGCTTCCTTGAGCCAGTACTCCTTGTCCCGCCAGGAGTCAGCCTGTGCGGCGGGTGCGGTGGCGACGGCGGACGCGGCGATGCCACCGGCAAGCACCGCGGACAGAAGGGCCGAGACCGTCCGGCGAAGCCGGGCTCTTGCTCTGGTCATTCAGGATCCAATACTCGGTTACTTCGGTGCCTCGGCACTCAGGGCAATTCCGTCCAGAATATCGTGCTCGCTGGCCGTGGCAGTAATTAGGCGTCCGCCGGTGAGCTCGCCCATGCGGTCAAGGATGCGCCGCCACACCAGGGCGCCGGCGCCGATGACGTCCACCCGTCCGGGGTGCATGTACGGCAGTTCGGCCCGCTGCGCCCGCGGCATCTGCAGCAGATCGGTGGCCGCCGCCTGCACTGCGGAGATGGACAGTTCGGCGCCATGGATGGCTGCCGGGAGGTATTCGGGGAGCTTGAGCGCGTGCGCCGTGATGGTGGTGATTGAGCCGGCAACCCCGACGACGGCGGTGCTGCGTTCCAGCGGAACGTCCAGGTTCGCTTCGGCAATGGCGGCGTCGACGTCGGCCTCCGCGGCGGCGATCTGTTCGGCCGTGGGCGGGTCCGAGGTGAGGTGGCGTTCGGTCAGCCGGACACAGCCGATGTCCACGGACTTCGCCGCGATCACGCCGTTGGCGTTGCCGAGCACGAACTCGGTGCTGCCGCCGCCCAGGTCCACCACCAGGACTTTGTCCTCTGCGGAGATGGGCAGCACGCTGCTGGCGCCGGCGAAGGAGAGCGAGGCTTCCTCGTGGCCGGTGATCACCTCGGGCTCCACGCCGATGAGGTTCCGGATGCCGTCAACAAAGACCTGGCGGTTCCGGGCGTCCCGGCTGGCCGAGGTGGCCACGAAGCGCACTTTCTGTGCCTGGTACTCGCGGATCAACGCGGCGTAGTCCGCCGTGGCCGCGAAGGTGCGCTCCAGTGCCTCGGGCGCCAGTTCGCCGGTGGCGTCAACGCCCTGGCCGAGCCGCACAACCCGCATTTCACGCACGACGTCGGTGAGCTTCGTTGCGCCGTTGCTGCGGTCAATGTCGGCGATGAGCAGGCGGATGGAGTTGGTTCCGCAGTCGATGGCGGCCACCCGGGTCATGCGCCTGCCTCCGTGGCGGTTGCGTCTGTTGCTGCATCGGTCTTGGATTTACGAACCGGCGCGGGACGGCCGACGATCTCCGGCAGGCCCTGCGGGCCGTGGCGGCTGAGATCCCGGGACGGTGCCGCACCGGCCGTGTCCCAGGCCCCCTCGCAGTAGCAGCGGTCGGCAGTCCACCATTCGCTGATGGCTGCGATGGCTTCGTCGCCCAGCGGGTTCACGCCCGGGCCGGCGGCCAGCGAGTGTCCCACCAGGACGTGCAGGCACTTGACGCGGGTGGGCATGCCGCCGGCAGAGACGCCGTCGATCTCCGGAACGCCGCCAATCCCTGAGCGGGCCCCGATGTCCGCGCGGGCAGCGAGGTAGGCCTCATGGGCGGCCCGATAGGAGGCGGCCAGGGACTCGTCGGCCGCAAGCCGGTCGTTCATTTCGTTCATGAGCCCGGCCGCCTCAAGGCGGGAGACCGCCGACGTGATGACGGGGTGGGTCAGGTAGAACGTGGTGGGGAAGGGAGTCCCGTTACTGAGGCGCGGTGATGTTGCCGCCACGAGCGGGTTGCCGCAGACGCAGCGCGCCGGGATTTCCACAACGTCGCGCACCGGCCTCCCCAACTGGCGGCTGAGCACATCGAGGTCCTGCGCCGATGGCTGCCTGGATTCGGGGGCGGTTGCCGTGTTGTCGTCCACTGGCGTGGCCGTCCTTCCTGCCCGGATCTGGCTGCCCCGAAAATCCGGTAGGCAGTCCCGCGGCGGGCGCCGCTCCTAGTCTGTTGCCGACCGCCTGATGGACTCCCAGAGGGAATCCACCCAGGGCACGTCGGCGGGGTCTTGTGTTTCTGCTGCACTGGGCTGGCTGCCTGCTGCGCCGGCCGGCAGGTCGCTGCCGAATACCCAGTAGCCGGTCTCTCCCGGCATAACCATGTTAATGCGGTCCCGAGCCTGCTGCTTGACGTAGTTGGGATCCTGCCAGCGCGAGACCTGCCGCTTGAGGTTGTCCTGGTCCGCTTTGCTGTCTGCGATGTCCGACTGCAGGGCCGCGATTTCGGCCCGCTTGTCGATGAAGATCTTCACAGTGGGGGCCAGCATGATGGTGATGGCAACCATCACCACGGCCAGCGCCAGCATGCGGCCGGAAAACGCCTTGGCAGGAACGGGGTCGAGGTTCCCTTCCTCGGCGGCGAGGGCCGACGATCCGGATTTCCCGCGGCCGCTGCCTGCCTTTCCGGCGCCAGTCCTGGTGCCGGCCCCGGGCTTCGAACCTGTTCCGGTTTTCGGACCCGGTCCGGTTTTGGTGCCCGCAGCGGCCTTGGTGCCGGTACCGGGCTGGGTCCCGGCGCCAGGCTTCGCAGCGGCGCCACTGCCCGCTGCATTCGCACCGCCGCCGAGTCCGTGTGCCGTGCCCGCTCCGGCGTTATGGGTTGCCGGCGCCGGACGCGGGCCGCCAAAGTCAGCCTGGATGACGTCTCCCCCGGCCGATCCGGCGGCGGACTGCTCTGCTGGTGGGGTCACCCTGGGAACTTTGGGACGGCGGGTAGCCATGACACTCCTGTAACGTGTGGCGCCAAAAACAAAACCGGTGGCTATGGTCTTTCCACCATAGCCACCGGTCAGCTGTTTGCTTGGCTACTAGGCCTTGAAACGCGGGAACGCGCTGCGGCCAGCGTAGCGTGCGGCGTCGTCGAGTTCCTCTTCGATGCGCAGCAGCTGGTTGTACTTGGCAACGCGCTCGGAGCGGGCCGGAGCACCGGTCTTGATCTGTCCGGCATTGGTGGCAACTGCAATGTCGGCGATCGTGGTGTCTTCGGTTTCGCCGGAGCGGTGCGAGGTGATGGTGGTGTAACCGGAGCGCTGCGCCAGGGAAACGGCGTCCAGGGTTTCGGTCAGCGAACCGATCTGGTTGACCTTGACCAGAAGGGAGTTGGCCGTGGCGGCGTCGATGCCCTGCTGCAGGCGCTCGGGGTTGGTGACGAACAGGTCGTCGCCCACCAGCTGGACCTTGTCACCGATGGTGTCGGTGAGGATCTTCCAGCCTTCCCAGTCGTTCTCGTCCAGCGGGTCCTCGATGGAAACCAGCGGGTAGTCGGCAACGAGTTCGGCGTAATAGGCGCTCATCTCGGCAGCGCTCAGCGACTTGCCTTCGAACTGGTAGGCACCGTCCTTGAAGAACTCGGAGGAGGCGACGTCCAGGGCCAGGGCGATGTCGGTGCCCGGGGTGTAACCGGCGTTCTGGATGGCTTCCTGGATCAGGTCCAGGGCAGCGCGGTTGGACGGCAGGTTCGGGGCGAAGCCGCCCTCGTCGCCCAGGCCGGTGGAGAGGCCCTTCTGCTGCAGCACGGACTTGAGGTTGTGGTAAACCTCAACGCCCCAGCGCAGGCCCTCGGAGAAGGTCTCGGCGCCGATCGGGGCGATCATGAATTCCTGGATGTCAACGTCGGAATCCGCGTGCGAGCCGCCGTTGAGGATGTTCATCAGCGGAACGGGCAGGACGTGGGCGTTCGGGCCGCCCAGGTACTTGTACAGCGGCAGGTCAGCGGAGGCTGCTGCGGCGTTGGCAACTGCCAGGGAGACGCCGAGGATGGCGTTGGCGCCCAGCTTGCCCTTGTTGGCGGTGCCGTCCAGGTCGATCATGGCCTGGTCGATGCTGCGCTGGTCGGTGGCGTCAAAGCCGGTCAGGGCCGGTGCGATCTGGTCGATGACGGCGTCAACGGCCTTCTGGACACCCTTGCCGAGGTAGCGGCCCTTGTCGCCGTCGCGCAGTTCAACTGCTTCGTGCTCGCCGGTGGATGCACCGGACGGAACGGCAGCGCGGCCGATCTGGCCGTCGGAGAGGAGAACTTCAACTTCGACGGTGGGGTTGCCACGGGAATCGAGGATCTCGCGGGCGTGGATGGCATCGATAAGCGCCATGGATGTGCTCCTTGTGGGCGATTTACTGGGGACTTAGGGGAAAAAATCTCGACGTCCTCGTCAGGGACTAGCGTAGTCGAGAGTGGTGCACGTTACGGAAACCTATCCAGAACCCGGACGTCATGATCCGGGCGCAGAAGTTTCAAGGGTGGCTGTTCTGGTACCGCCGGACGGCCCCCCGGAGGGCGCGCTCGGCGTCGAACCCCCGGTTCCGGGCAGAACGGACGACGGCGAGCAGCAGCTCGCCGAACTCGGCTTCGGTTTTGATCGTGTCGGCGAGTTCAACCGCCGGGGTTTGGTCCCCAACCGCTCCCCTAACCTCGCAAGCTCGGCCAGGGAACCCGGCGGCCGTAGGCCCCATCAGCGGCAGCCCGGCACGCCCTGCCCGGTCCAGGGTTTTCTGGGCCCGGGCCAGCGCAGGCAGAGCCACCGGGATGCCCTCGAATGGCGTGCTGCGCTCCGGGCTTTCGGCCTTCTTCACGGCATCCCACTTGAGCACGATCTCCTCCACCGTGGCCGGAAAGGAGTCCTGGAGCGAACCGTCCGGACGGAAAACGTGGGGGTTGCGGCGGATCATCTTCCCGGTGAGCCCGCGCGCGACGTCACCGAAAGTGAACACACCCCGTTCCTCGGCGAGCCGGGCGTGCAGCACCACCTGGAGCAGCACATCGCCCAACTCGCCTTTCAGTTCCGCCTCGTCTGCACCCGTCTCGATGGTCTCGGCCACTTCATAGGCCTCCTCCAGCAGGTACTCCACGAGCGACTCGTGGGTGAGGGCGCCCATCCAGGGGCAGTGCTCGCGGAGGGCCGCAATCACCCTCAGCAGCTCGCCCGCCGGGTCCGTCGGATCCGGTGCAGGCTCTGGCTGGCGGACGGTTTCAGCCAAGGTCGCCGTATGCGTCGTTGATGTACTCCACCAGGGCTTCCTTCTCCTCCAGCGGCAGGAAGGACGCCTCGGCGGCGTTGAGCGTGAGCTCCAGCAGGTCGTCGAGGTCGTAGTCGAAGGTTTCCACCAGGAGCTCGAACTCATCGGTGAGGGTCACTCCGCTCATGAGCCGGTTGTCCGTGTTGATGGTGACGTTGAAGCCCAGCTGGTAGAGCATGTCCAGCGGGTGGCTTTCGATGCCCTCGCCGAAGGCGGCAATGGCGCCGGTCTGCAGGTTCGAGGACGGGCAGATTTCCAGGGCGATGCCGCGGTCACGGATCCAGCTGGACAGGTTGCCCAGGGTGACCAGGCCGATGTTGTCGCTGTCCTCGTCGTCGGCGTCGTCACCGTCGAACTCCACCATGATGTCCTCGGCGATCCGGACACCGTGGCCCAGGCGCAGCGCGCGGCCGTCAACGAGGGCTGACTGGATGCTGTCCAGTCCGGCGGCTTCGCCGGCGTGCACGGTGGCGGGGAAGTTGTTTTCGGCCAGGTAGGTAAAGGCGTCCCGGAAGCGCGAGGGCAGGAAACCGTCTTCGGCGCCTGCGATGTCGAACCCGACGGCGCCCTTGTCGCGGTGCCGGACGGCGAGTTCGGCGATCTCCTGGCCACGGTCGGCGTGGCGCATGGCCGTGATCAGCTGGCCCACCTGGATCTCGCGGCCGGTCTCGGCCACCGCCTCCACACCGGCTTCGAGGCCTTCCTGGACTGCCCCGACAACCTCGTCCAGCGTCAGCCCCTTCTGGAGGTGCTGCTCAGGTGCCCATCGCACTTCGCCGTACACCACGCCGTCGTCCGCCAGATCCTCCACGAACTCCTTGGCGACGCGGAACAGCCCTTCCTTGGTCTGCATGACCGCGACCGTGTGGTCGAACGTCTCAAGGTAGCGGACCAGCGAGCCGGAGTCGGCGGATTCGCGGAACCATTCGCCCAGCGCGGTCGCATCGGTCGACGGGAGGGTGTGTCCCACCGCCTCCGCCAGTTCGATGATGGTGGCCGGGCGCAGGCCGCCGTCCAGGTGGTCGTGAAGGGATACCTTGGGCAGGCTCTTCAGGTCGAAGTCAAGGGCAGGGGCGGCGTCAACGATTGGCTCAGTCACGTACCAACTCTAGGGTTGGACCGGCGGCAACGCCAACGAGCGTGCTGCATGGCGACGGGCGGTCCGGAAGCCGCCAGTGCCCTCGCCGGACCGCAGCTAGGCCACGCGGCTGCTCTGTTCCGGGAAGGTGCCCGGTTCCGGCACATTGTCAGTTGCCGGCGCGTTGCCCTCCTGCGCGGCGTCCGCATCGTTGCGGCCGAGCCGCTTATGCCACCAGCGGAGGGCGTGGTCGATGACGACGCCCAGCAGGATGGCGAACACGACGGCGATGCCGGCGCCCAGCAGCGGGTTGCTGTGGAGCCACGGGAAGGAGCTGGCGACCAGGCCGATGCCCAGCGAATAACCCACCCACGTGAAGCAGGCGAAGGCATCCAGCAGGAAGAACCTGCGGTGCGGGTATCCGGTGGTGCCGGCGACGTAGTTCACCGCCACGCGCCCCCACGGGATGTAGCGCGCCGTGAAGATCAGCACGGCGCCGCGCTTCTCCAGTTCGTACCGCGCCCAGCCGAAGACCTTCTGCACCCTGGGCCGGCGCATCCACTTCCAGCGCTCAAGGCCGATCTTCCGGCCCAGCATGTAGGCCATGTTGTCACCGGCCATGGCACCGGTCAGGGCAGTCAGGCCGAGGATCCAGAGATTGGGCTCGCCGCTGTGCCGGGAGAAGGCCGAGAGAGCCACGATGAGCGTCTCGCTGGGGACCACCATGGCGAACCCGTCAACGAAGAAGAACATGAGCAAAACGGGGTAAATCCACCACTGACCCGCTGCATGGAGCACGGCCTCATTAATAAACTCCACGCGGGGGTTGCTCCTAGGGACTATAACAAGACGGGAAGTGACGCAAATCGCTCTTTAGTGTCGCATGGCGGGAGGATAGTCCGCTACGCCTTGATTGGAAAGTCAACGTTCCTCGAACGGATCCTGAACGCGGCCCCGGAGCCTGTTGATGCCGAGGTCCACCAGGATGCCCAGCACAATGGCGCAAACAATCGCGATCACGGCGCCCAGCAGGTGGTTCTGCTCGAACCACTGGCCGAAGAACAGCCCGATGGCCACGGAATATGAGGCCCAGAGAGTGGCAGAAAGCACAGTCAGCCCGATGAAGCGCGCGTGCGAATAATGCGTGGCTCCCGCGGTCAGGTTGACTGCCACCCTGCCGATGGGGACGAACCGCGCCACGAGGATCAACGATGCCGGGCGCCTGCGCAGCTCGCGCCCGGCCCACCGGAAGGCCCGCTGCATCCGCGGCCCGCGCATCCAGCCCCAGCGCTGCGTGCCCACGCCGCGCCCGATGAGGTAGGCGGCGTTGTCGCCGGTGAAGGCGCCCAGGCCCGCCACGGCCGCGAGCAGCCAGGGGTTGGGAACGTCCGCCGTCGCGGCGACGGCGGCCAGGCCCACCACCACCGATTCGCTGGGGATGGGCGGGAAGAAGCCGTCGATGACGCAGCAGGCAAGGACTATGAACAGGACCCACGGCTGGCCGGCGGCCGCCAGGATGAAGTCATTGATGGCCTGCACGGTCAGGCGATGCGGTCGATGATGAGCTGCTGCGCGGGCCTGGAACCAACAGATGCGATGGTGACGGCGTGCTCCAGCGCTTCCTTGGCCCGGGCAAACTTCTCCGGGGTGTCCGTCAGCAGGGTCATCAGCGGCTCGCCGGCACGCACGGTGGCTCCGGGCTTGGCGTGCAGGCGGACGCCCGCACCTGCCTGCACGGGGTCTTCCTTCCGGGCCCGGCCGGCGCCGAGCCGCCAGGCTGCCACGCCCACGGCGAAGGCGTCGAGTTCCACGAGGACACCGTCGGCGGGCGCGTAGATGGTTTCCGATTCCTTAGCCACCGGGAGCTTGGCGCGCGGGTCGCCGCCCTGCGCCGCGATCATCCGGTTCCAGACGTCCATCGCTCGGCCGTCCCTGAGTGCGCCGGCGGGGTCGGCGTCAGAAACACCGGCGCAGTGCAGCATCTCCTCCGCGAGCCTGACCGTCAGCTCGACGACGTCTTCCGGGCCGCCGCCGGCGAGGACCTCAACGGATTCGGCCACCTCGATGGCGTTGCCTGCGGTGAGGCCCAGCGGGGTGCCCATGTTGGTGAGCAGGGCCACGGTTTCCACCCCGGCGTCCTTGCCGAGGGCCACCATGGTCTCGGCCAGTTCGCGTGCGCCGGCTTCGTCCTTCATGAACGCCCCGCTGCCCACCTTGACGTCCAGCACCAGTGAGCCCGTGCCCTCGGCGATCTTCTTGCTCATGATTGAGGAGGCAAGCAGCGGGATGGATTCGACGGTGCCCGTGACGTCGCGGAGCGCGTAAAGCTTCCGGTCCGCCGGGGCGAGCCCCGCCCCGGCGGCGCAGATCACCGCGCCCACCTCCTGAAGCTGGGCGAGCATTTCATCGTTGCTCAGCGAGGCGCGCCAGTCCGGAATCGACTCGAGTTTGTCCAGCGTTCCGCCCGTGTACCCCAGCCCGCGCCCGGACAGCTGCGGTACCGCCACGCCGAACACCGCAACGAGGGGTGCCAGCGGCAGGGTGATCTTGTCCCCCACCCCGCCCGTGGAGTGCTTGTCGGTGGTGACCTTCACGCCGCCGTCGGGCCGCCGGAGGCTGGAGAAGTCCATCCGCTCCCCCGAGTTGATCATCGCCGCGGTCCACTGCGAGATCTCGGCACGGTCCATGCCGTTGAGCAGGATGGCCATGTTCAGGGCGGCCATCTGCTCCTCCGCGACGACGCCGCGGGTGTAAGCGTCGATGATCCAGGCAATCTGCTCAGGGCTCAGCGCATGCTTGTCGCGCTTGGCCCTGATGATCTCGACGGCGTCGAACGCCTCGTTCTTCTGGGTCACCGGGTTCCCTCCAGGTGTTCGGGGCCAAATGCGTCGGGCAGCACCTGGTCCATGGTCTTGATGCCCTCCGTGGTCATGAGCTCCATGCCCGGTGCCCGGAACTCGTACAGCAGTTGCCGGCAGCGTCCGCAGGGCATGAGCACGTTACCGGCGCCGTCCACGCAGTAGAAGGCGCGGAGCAGGCCGCCGCCCGTCATCTGCAGGTGTCCCACGAGGACGCATTCGGCGCACAGCGTCAGGCCGTAGCTGGCGTTCTCCACGTTGCAGCCGCTAACGATCCTGCCATCCGCGGTGAAGGCGGCGGCCCCCACCGGAAAGTTCGAATAGGGCGCGTAGGCGCTCTTCATGGCGCCGGTCGCGGCGGCTTCGAGGGCCGCCCAGTCGATGATGGCGCCCGCTTCGCTGGCGTCATTCTGCACGGCCGTCACCCCTTGGCGTACGGGATGCCGCGGGCCGGCACCCGGGTGCGCCGAAGCGCACTTCTGAGCCCACTTTAGTGTCCTGCCCCGTATCCAGGTAACACGGTCCGGCCAACACAACCACAGGGGCGGCTGTTCTACCCGCTAGAGGCGGACGAGCATCTTTCCGGTGTTGCCGCCCTCGAGCATGTCCATGAAGGCCCGCGGAGCGTTCTCCAGGCCGTCGACCACCGTCTCGTCGTAACGGACGGTACCGTCGGCCAGCCAGCCGGCCATCCGACCGGCGAACTCGGCGGCATGCTGCCGCTGGCCGCCCACCAGGAACCCGCGCAGGGTGAGCTGCTTGCCGATCGCCACGGCCAGGTTGCGCGGCGCAGCTGGCGGCTCGGTGCTGTTGTACTGGGCAATGGCGCCACACATGGCCACCCGGCCGCCAACGTTCAGCACGGACAACGCGGCTTCGAGGTGGTCCCCGCCGACGTTGTCGAAGTACACGTCGACGCCGTTGCTGCCCGCGGCGGCCTTCAGCTGGTCCAGGACGGGGCCCTCACGGTAGTTGAAGGCCGCGTCGAAGCCCAGCTCCAGCAGCCGGGCAACCTTCTCCGGTGTACCTGCGCTGCCAATCACCCTGGAGGCTCCCATCGCTTTGGCGATCTGCCCCACGAGCGAGCCAACCGCGCCGGCGGCGCCCGAGACGAACACCGCGTCCCCGGGCTTGAACTCCGCGACCTTAAGCAGGCCGGCGTACGCGGTGAGTCCGGTCATGCCCAGGGCACCCAGGAACGCCGAGGCCGGGGCCAGGCTGGTGTCTGCGGGGGTGGTCCGCTCTGCGTCCACCACCGCATGCTCCCGCCAGCCGAGCTGATGGACGACGACGTCCCCCACCTTGCGTGCATCCGACCGGGACGCGATCACCTCACCCACCGCCCCGCCGTCGAGCGCTTTGTCCAGCGCAAACGGCGCTGAATAGGACTTGGCGTCGTTCATGCGGCCGCGCATGTAGGGGTCCACCGAGATGAACAGGTTCCGGACCAGGACCTGGCCTTCGTTGAGGGCCGGGACGGCCGTCTCGGCGAGCCGGAAGTTTTCCGGGACCGGCCGGCCTTGCGGCCGGGAGGCCAGCTGGATCTCCCGGGTGGTCACCGGCAACGTGGCCGCTCCGCCGGCGCTCACGCTGCGAACTCCACTAGCGTGAGGGCGACGTCCATGTTGCCGCGCGTCACGTTGGAGTACGGGCAGATGGTGTGCGCCTTGGCCATGAGCGCCTCGGCGGTGCCGCGGTCCAGTGCCGGGAGGGCGATTTCCAGCTCCGCGGCCAGGCCGTAGCCGGCGCGGTCCTCGAGGGCGCCGAAGTGGATCTTGGCTGCGACGGCGGAATCTGTGAGGTCGGCCTTGGCCTGCCGGCCCACCACGCGGAGGGCGGAGTGGAAGCATGCCGCATACCCTGCCGCGAACAGCTGTTCGGGGTTGGTGCCCTCGCCGCTGCCACCCAGCTCCACCGGGCTGGCGAGGTTGACGTCGAGCTTGCCGTCCTTGGTCCGTGCGGAACCGTCGCGGCCTTCACCGGACGCGAGGGCCTCGGCGGTGTAGAGAGTCTTCAATGTGTTTCCTTCCGGTTGGAGGTCTAGAGCGAATCGTGCAGGGCTGAGGTGAGCTTGCCGAGGGTCTCGCGCAGCTGGTCAAGTTCGGCGGGGCTCAGGCCCGCTGCGGCAGCGAGGTGCTGCGGCACGCCGGAGGCCTTGCGGCTCAGGGCGCTGCCGGCACCGGTCAGGTGCACGGCAACGCGGCGCTCGTCCTCGGCGGAGCGCCGCCGCTCGACGAGCCCCAGCGCCTCGAGCCGCTTGAGGAGGGGCGAGAGGGTGCCGGAGTCCAGCCCAAGCTCCTCCCCCAGTTCCCGGACACCGCGCGGCTCGTTTTCCCAGAGCACCAGCATGACGAGGTACTGCGGGTACGTGAGGCCGAGGTCGTCCAGGAGGGGGCGGTAAACGGCGGTGGCAGCCCGCGACGCTGAGTAGAGGGCAAAGCACACTTGGCGGTCAAGACGGGGAGCATCGGGCATGGCTACAACAGTAACGCGCAATTCAATTGCGCACAACTTATCGGTCCAAAGGAAAGCGCGAACTGGCAGCTAGTCCCCTCAACCGTGGAATTTGAGGGCATCAGCTGCCAGTTCGCGCTGGAAGGTGTTGCGGGCCTAGAGGTCGCGGATAGTGCGGAGCGCGGCGGCGGTGAGGACCTGGATGCCGTAGCCGAGAGCCCGCTCGTCCAGGATGTAGTCACCGCGGTGCAGGTCGTATTCCTCGCCGCCCGGAGTCTTGGTGCCGAGGCGCATCATGGCCCCGGGCAGCTCGGCCAGGAACCAGGCGAAGTCTTCCCCGCCCATGGACTGCGGCGTCAGCACCACCGAACTCTCGCCGATCTCAGCACGGGCAGCAGCCTCGATCAGCGCCGTCTCATGCTCGGAGTTGACCACGGGAGGAACCCCGCGGGTGTGCTCCAGCCGGACGTCGACGCCGTACGGCGCAGCCACCTGGTGCACCACTTCGTCCAGCAGTTCACCGGCGCTGTGCCAGGCATCGCGGTCCAGGCAGCGCATGGTTCCTGCCATGTATCCGGTGCCGGGGATCGCATTGGGCGCCGAACCGGCGGAGATGTGCCCCCACACCACCGAGACGCCGCTGCGGACATCCACCCGGCGGGACAGGACGGCCGGCACGTTCACGGCAATCTGCGCCAGCGCGAAAACAAGATCCTCGGTCAGGTGCGGGCGCGAGGTGTGCCCACCGCGGCCGGAGAGTTCAATCCGGATGGTGTCCGACGCGGAGGTGATGGCGCCAATGCGCGTGCCGATCTTGCCCACTTCGATGCGCGGGTCGCAGTGCAGCGCCAGGATGCGGGGCACGCCCTCCAGGACGCCCTGCTCAATGCAGGAGTGCGCCCCGCCGGGCATGGTTTCCTCGGCGGGCTGGAAGATGATGCGCACGGTCCCGCCCAGCGGGGACTCCTGGTGCATCCGGTGCAGCACCAGGGCGATGCCCAGCATGGTGGTGGTGTGCACGTCGTGGCCGCAGGCGTGGGTGACGCCGTGATTCTTCGAGGCGAACGGCAGCCCGGTTTCCTCGATGATCGGCAGGGCATCGATGTCACCGCGGAGCGCCGTGGCGATCGGCCCTTCGCCAATGTCGACAGTCAGGCCGGTACCCTCGAGCCGGCGGGGCTCGAGGCCGGCAGCCTCGAGCCGCTCGGCCAGCTTGTCCGTCGTGCGGAATTCCCTGAAGGACAGTTCCGGGTGCGCATGCAGGTCACGGCGAAAATCGATCAGTTCCGGCAGCAGGGGCTCGAGCCACGGCCCCACCAAGGCGGTGGGCTCAGCTTCAGTAGTGTAATTGCGCACACCCCAACTGTAGCGAGACCGGATAAATTAGCGGCATCTCCTTCTCCGCGTTACGTGTTCGCCGTCTCCGGTTTACGCAGCGCTGGAAGGCGGGTGCTAGAGGACGTCGGTGTCGCCGCTCGCCTTCAGGGCGTCAACCGCCTGCTTCACCCGCTGCGAGTGCTGCTTGGTGGTGACCAGCAGCGCATCCGGGGTGTCCACGATGACGACGTCCTTGATCCCGATCAGCGCGATCACGCGCTTGGTGTCCGAGACCACCACGCCGCTGGCGTTTTCGGTGAAGACGCGGGCGCCCTCGCCGAGGACGGTCACCTCGTCCACTTCCTTGGCACTGTTCAGCCGGCCCACGGAGGCGAAGTCACCAACGTCGTCCCAGCGGAACGAGCCAGGCACGACGGCGACGTCCCCCGCTGCCGCTGCAGGCTCGGCGACCGCGTAGTCAATGGCGATCTTGGGCAGGGTGGGCCAGATCCGGGCGGTGACTTCGTCACGCTGCGGGGTGTCCCACGCCTGGGCGATTTCCTGCAGGCCGTTGAACAGCTCGGGCTGGTTCGCTTCCAGGTGCTTGAGCATGAGGGAAACGGGCGCCACGAACATGCCGGCGTTCCAGACGTAGTCGCCGCTGTCCACATACTGCTGGGCAACGTCCTCGTCCGGCTTCTCCACGAACTCCACCACAGCCTGGGCGTTGGGGGCTCCTGGAATGCGCAGTGAACCTCCGGACCGGATGTAGCCAAACCCCGTGGAGGGGTGCGTCGGCTTGATGCCGATGGTCACGATCTTGCCGGCCGCGGCCGTGTGGATGGCCTCGCGGACGGTGTCCTGGAAGAGCCCGTCGGGGCTGATCACGTGGTCCGCGGCGAAGGAACCCATAATGACGTCGGGATCGCGCTGGTGCAGGATGGCTGCGGCCAGGCCGATGGCGGCGCCGGAGTCCTTGGGCTCGCTCTCGAGCACAAGGTCGCCGTCCTCAACCTCGGGAAGCTGGCTGCACACGGCGTTACGGTGCGCCACGCCGGTGACCACCAGGACGCGGTTTCCGGCCAGCGGTTCGAGGCGGTCGTAGGTGGCGCGCAGGAGCGTGCTGCCCGAACCGGTCAGGTCGTGAAGGAACTTGGGAGCTGCTGCGCGCGACAGAGGCCAGAGGCGGGTCCCCACACCGCCTGCAGGAATCACAGCGATAAAACGGCTGAGAGGTGAATCCTGGCTTGTCACTTTGTCGTTACTCATCAGGCCCTACTTTAGCCGACGCACCCCAGGACGCCCTTTCGCCGGCCGTCGGCATGCCGATACAGTGGCAACGGATGTGGTCTTCGTCTCAAAATAACCGAAAATCCGTACAGTAGATGGCGGGCAAGGAACGCCTGAATTGAATAAGCTGTGAGCGAAGCCTAGATTTAGGCCTGAGCTACGAGTGCTCTCGCAGTAGGCGTTCCCCCCGCGTGGATCCCACGCCAGCGCCGCTGTGTCGCAGGGAGGTTTATTCAGTGCCGACGAAACCAGCTGGCACCTTGTACCGCGGCCGTGAAGGCATGTGGTCTTGGGTTGGACACCGCATTACTGGTGTAGTGATCTTTTTCTTCTTGTTGGTCCATGTGCTGGACACCTCGCTGGTGAGGGTGTCGCCTGAGGCCTACACCGCGGTAATCGGTGCCTACAAGAACCCGCTGATGGCCCTGGGTGAAACGGGCCTCGTCGCAGCGATCGTGTTCCACGCCTTCAACGGCCTGCGGATCATCGCTGTCGACTTCTGGAAGAAGGGCGCCAAGTACCAGCGCCAGATGCTGTGGGTGGTGCTGGGCCTGTGGGTCGTCACCATGGTCGCCTTCGCCATCCGCCACCTGTCCCTCGCGCTCGGAGGTCACTAAGCCATGTCTGCAACTGAGATCCAGTCCCCGCGCAGCGGACAGATCGCCGGCAAGCCCGAGTCCGGCAAGATCGCCCCGAAGTACCGCCGCAACGGCAACTCGCGCGGCAACTTCGAAATGCTGGCCTGGCTGTTCATGCGCCTCTCCGGCGTGGTCCTGGTTGTGCTGATCTTCGGCCACCTCATCGTGAACCTCCTGGTGGGCGAAGGCATCCACGCCATCGACTTCGGCTTCGTCGCCGGCAAGTGGGCGGATCCGTTCTGGCAGTTCTGGGACCTGGCCATGCTGTGGCTCGCCATGCTGCACGGCACCAACGGCGTCCGCACCATCATCAACGACTACGCCGAGAAGGACTCCACCCGCTTCTGGCTCAAGATGGTCCTCTACGCAGCCTCCGCCGTCATCATCATCCTCGGCACCCTGGTGATCTTCACCTTCAACCCGTGCCCTGTGGTGGACGGCGTCCAGCTGCCCGGTGGCTTCTGCCCCGCGTAGCATCCCGTGGCGGCCCGCCATCCATTGGCGGGCCGCAATTTTGTGCGGAGACGGCTTCGACCGCCCGCTGTTTTATTGCGAATTTTGAGAGAAAGAGCGTCTGGTATGCAGGTCCATAAGTACGACGTCGTCATCGTCGGTGCCGGTGGCGCCGGGATGCGCGCCGCGATCGAGTCCGGTCAGCGTGCGCGAACAGCAGTACTGACCAAGCTGTACCCCACCCGCTCCCACACGGGTGCGGCGCAGGGCGGCATGTGTGCAGCCCTGGCCAATGTCGAGGAAGACAACTGGGAATGGCACACCTTCGACACCATCAAGGGCGGCGACTACCTGGTTGACCAGGACGCCGCTGAGGTCATGGCCAAGGAGGCCATCGACGCGGTGCTGGACCTCGAGAAGATGGGCCTGCCGTTCAACCGCACGCCCGAGGGCCGCATTGACCAGCGCCGCTTCGGCGGCCACACCCGTGACCACGGCAAGGCTCCGGTGCGCCGCGCCTGCTACGCCGCCGACCGCACGGGCCACATGATCCTCCAGACCCTGTACCAAAACTGCGTCAAGCACAACGTTGAGTTCTACAACGAGTACTACGTCCTGGACCTCCTGACCGTCGAGGAAGACGCCGTGCGCGAGGACGGCACGCCGTTCAAGCAGAAGCGCGTCGCCGGCGTCGTGTCCTACGACCTCGCCTCCGGCGAGCTGCACGTCTTCCAGGCCAAGTCAGTGGTGTTCGCCTCCGGCGGCGCCGGCAAGGTCTTCAAGACCACCTCCAACGCCCACACCCTGACCGGTGACGGCATGGGCATCGCGTTCCGCCGCGGCATCCCGCTGGAGGACATGGAGTTCTTCCAGTTCCACCCGACCGGCCTCGCCGGCCTCGGCATCCTGCTGTCCGAAGCAGCCCGCGGTGAAGGCGCCATCCTGCGCAACTCGGAGGGTGAACGCTTCATGGAGCGCTACGCCCCCACCATTAAGGACCTCGCCCCGCGTGACATCGTGGCCCGCTCCATGGCCAACGAGGTCCGCGAAGGCCGCGGCTGCGGACCGAACAAGGACTACGTGCTCCTTGACCTGACGCACCTCGAGCCGGCCCACATTGACGCCAAGCTGCCGGACATCACCGAGTTCGCCCGCACCTACCTCGGCGTTGAGCCCTACACGGAGCCGGTCCCCGTCTTCCCCACGGCGCACTACGCCATGGGCGGCATCCCGACGAACATCACCACCGAGGTCCTGCAGGACAACGACACCGTGGTTCCGGGCCTCTACGCTGCCGGCGAGGTGGCCTGCGTTTCCGTGCACGGCTCCAACCGCCTGGGCACCAACTCCCTGCTGGACATCAACGTGTTCGGCAAGCGCGCCGGCATTGCCGCCGCCGAGTACGCCAAGACGGCTGACTTCGTGGAGCTGCCGGAGAACCCGGAAGCGTTCACCATCCAACTGCTGGATGTGGCCCGCAACGCGAACGGCACCGAGAAGGTCTCCGCGATCCGCAAGGAACTGCAGGACACCATGGACGCCAACATGCAGGTGTTCCGCACGGCAGAGACGCTGAACCAGGTCCTGAAGGACATCGAGTCCTTCGAGGAGCGGTACACGCGCATCAACGTCCAGGACAAGGGCAAGCGCTTCAACCTTGACCTGCTGGAGGCCGTTGAGCTCGGATTCCTGCTGGAACTGGCCCGGGTCATGACGGTTGCTGCCCTGCACCGTGAGGAATCCCGCGGCGGCCACTTCCGCGAGGACTTCCCGGACCGCGACGACGAAAAATTCATGAAGCACTCCATGGCGTACAAAGAAGACCACGCACCGGCCGACGGTTCCGCGGAGGAGGCAATCGCCGGTGTCCGGCTTGCCACCAAGCCGGTTGTCTTTACGCGCTACGAGCCGATGGTGAGGAAGTACTAATATGTCCGCTGAACTTGCTGAGCCAGCCTCCAAGATCGAACTTCCCGCCGGTGTTGGCGGCGGCGGGGAAATCCCGACGTTCGACATCACGCTGCGCGTCCGCCGCTACGACCCCGAGGTTTCCGCCGAAGCCCGCTGGGACGACTTCAAGCTGACCATGTACGGCACGGACCGCGTGCTGGACGCCCTGCACAAGATCAAGTGGGACATTGACGGCAGTGTTTCCTTCCGCCGTTCCTGCGCCCATGGCGTCTGCGGCTCAGATGCGATGCGCATCAACGGCCGCAACCGCCTTGCCTGCAAGACCCTGCTGAAGGACCTGGACACGTCCAAGCCCATCACGGTCGAGCCCATCAAGGGCCTGCCGGTGGAGAAGGACCTGATCGTGGACATGGAGCCGTTCTTCCAGTCCTTCCGCGAGGTCATGCCGTTCCTCATCAACAAGGGCCACGAGCCCACCAAGGAACGCCTCCAGTCCGCCGAGGACCGTGAGCGCTTTGACGACACCACCAAGTGCATCCTGTGCGCCGCGTGCACGTCGTCCTGCCCGGTGTTCTGGACCGACGGCCAATACTTCGGCCCGGCAGCGATCGTGAATGCCCACCGGTTCATCTTCGACTCCCGTGACGACGCCGGCGACATGCGCCTGGAGATCCTCAACGACAAGGAAGGCGTGTGGCGCTGCCGCACCACCTTCAACTGCTCGGAGGCATGCCCCCGCGGCATCCAGGTCACCCAGGCTATTGCGGAGGTCAAGCAGGCCATCCTGGCCCGCAAGATCTGAGCCAGTTTAGTAACGGACGACGGCGTCGCTCACCACGTACGGGAAACGTACGGTGAGCGGCGCCGTCGTCGTATTCCATTGATTGAACAGGGCCCACACCCGCAGGGTTCCCTGACCGAGCTTGCGAGGTTAGGGTGCGGGTTGGGAATCAACCGGCAGGAAAGAACAGATGCACCGCTCCGAAAAAGTCTCGTTCGAAGGCACCACCGGCGAACTGCTGTCCGGGATCCTCGATGTGCCGGAAGGCCCGGTGAAGGGCTGGGGCGTCTTTTCGCATGGCTTCACCCTGGGCAAGGACAGCCCCGCGGCATCGCGGATGTGCAAGGCGCTGGCGGACAACGGGATCGGCATGCTCCGCTTCGACAACGTGGGCCTCGGCGGCTCCGCGGGACAGTGGTCTGCGGGGTCCTTCAGCCACAAGGTGGCGGACACGGTCCGGGCCGCGGAGTACATGAGGGCCGAAGGCCGGGCCATTTCGCTGCTGGTGGGGCATTCCTTCGGCGGCGCCGCCGTGCTCGCGGCCGCGTCCGAAATCGCTGAAGTCGACGCCGTCGCGACCGTCGGGGCACCCTTCTCCCCCAAGCACGTCGCCCATGTTTTCGATGCCGCCCTGGACAGGATCCTGAGCGAGGGCAGCGCCGAAGTGGACCTCGGCGGCAAGCGCGTGGAAATCCGCCGGCACTTCGTGGAGGACCTGGAGAACGCCGACCTGACGGACTGCATCCGGCGGCTGCACAAGCCCCTGATGGTGCTGCACTCCCCCACGGACAACACCGTGGGCATCGAGAACGCCAGCACAATCTTCCAGACCGCCCGCCATCCGCGGAACTTCGTCTCGCTGGAGGGCAGCGACCACCTGCTGACCGGCAAGGGGCAGGCGGCGCGGGCCGCGAAGATTATCGCGGCGTGGGCCGACCAGTACCTCGACGCCGGACACTGACGCCCACGGGGCGCGGATGCTCGGCCGGCTGATGCCGTTCCACCGGCGTCTTTCCGGGCTGCACCTGCCGTGACCCCCAGCCGGTGGTTTTGGCTGCCGGAGCGGCCTTCAGGTCCTCCTCACGGATGGCCGACCAGGACGCGGAAACAAGATAGACCCGGCTGACCAGGTTGAACCAGATCAGCAGGCCGATGATGATGGCGAACGGCGCCAGGATGGGGTTCCGTCCGGCGCCGGCGAGCAGCTCTGTGCTGAAGACCTGCAGGACCGTGGTGCCCACACCGGCGAGGATGGTCCCTTCCAGCAGCGCCTGCCGGGACAGCTTCAGGCCGCCGGCCAGGCGGAACATGATGAGCGCCGTAATCCAGCTCAGAAGCAGCGGCACGGCGACCTTGATCAGCGCCGCCAACGGCCCGGCCACCGCCGGGTCCAGGCGGAGCTGCTCCATCGCCCAGCCTGCGGCGGTGCCGAACACCAGGGACGCACCCGAGCTGATGACCAGGGCGACGCCAAGCAGCAGCAGCGTTCCGGCGTCGTGCAGTTTCGTGACCACGGGGTTGAGCTTGAGCGGGCCCAGCATCATCACTCCCCGGAGCCCCTCCCGGATGCCCGCGATCCAGCCCAGTGACGTAACGACCGTGACGACGGCGGCGATGACTGCCGTCCACCCGAGACCGTCAGGGTTCAGGAGATCCTTCGGATCCACCAGCCCGTCGCCGCCGTTGACCTTCAGCAGCCCGGGGGCACTTTCGGCAACGCTGGCGATGATCCGGTCCAGGAGCGCCGGCTGGCCGCGCAAGGCCAGCCCCGCAATGGAGAACCCCGTGGCCAGGAGGCCGGTGATGGAGAAGAACATGTTGAAGCCGATGCCCGCGCTCATCAGCGGTCCGTGCTGCCGGGTGTAGTGCTGGAGCGCCCGCACAGGACGGAGGGTGTTCAGCCGGGCCTGCAGAAACTGGGCCAGGGCCAAGAGCCGGGGGAAGGTCCCCTGGCCGGACCTCCGGGCTTTGCCCCATACGACCCGCTTGCGGATGACCTCCAGTTTCAGCTGCGCCCGCTCAGTGGGGAGCGGTGGCTCCGTTGGCGTTTGGTGCTCGGAGGGCGTCCCGTTCATCGTCTGGTTCGGTACCAAAGTCAAGCTCTTCCCGTAGCTGCCAAATACCGCCGGTGTCGTGCTCGTAAAGTCCCATGCTAACCACGGGGAAGGTCGCCCTGTAGTCTTTCAGCACCGTTTCGGCCTCATCAAGGCTTTCCGGTGCGACGTCGTGGGCAATGGTCACATGGGGGTGGTAGGCAAAGGGCAGCTCACGTGCGAGCGGTCCGGTCTGGAGTTTTTCGTGCAGGTCGACGCACTCCTGGAAGCCGTCCTCCACTTTGATGAAGACCACCGGGGAGACGGGCCGGAAGGACCCCGTTCCCGAGATGGTCACCATGAACGGGGCCTGCGTCCGGGCCACCTTCCGCACGTGGTCGCGGGCCGCTTCCCAGTCATTTGTGGGTGTGGTGGTGACGAGGGTGATGTGCGCCGGAATGACGGTGGCCATGGGGTCACCGAAAGATGCCCGCCACCGCTGCAGTTCCTCGGCGATTTCAGGCGGGAAGCCCAGAATGACCCCGAGGCTCATTCCGTCGCTGACTCCGCTGTTGGCGGGCTTGGGGGCCGGCATCTCGCTAGCGGGCTCCGGCATACGGCAGGAAGCCAGTCTTGGCATAGACATCCTGGAGGGTGGCGGAGGCGATAGCGCGGGCCTTGTCGGCGCCGTGGGCCAGCAGCCGGTCAAGCTCCGCCGGGTCTGCCAGCAGTTCGTTGGCGCGGTCGCGAATGGGCGTCAGCCGCTCGGTCACGACTTCGGCGAGGTCCACCTTGAGGTGGCCGTACATCTTGCCTTGGTATTCGCCGACGAGGGCGTCCACGGACTTGCCGGTGATGGCCGAGTAGATGGTCAGCAGGTTGGAAACGCCGGGCTTGGTTTCCCGGTCGAAGCGGATCTCCGTTTCCGTGTCCGTGACCGCCGACTTGATCCGCTTGGCGGTGACCTTGGGCTCGTCGAGCAGGTTGATCAGCCCGGCCGGGGATTCGGCGGACTTGGACATCTTGGCGGTGGGGTTCTGCAGGTCGTAGATCTTCGCCGATTCCTGCTGGATGAAGGGCTTGGGCACCGTGAAGGTCTCGCCGAAGCGGGAGTTGAACCGGGTGGCGAGGTCACGGCTGAGCTCGACGTGCTGGCGCTGGTCCTCGCCGACGGGGACGCCGTGCGGCTGGTAGAGCAGGATGTCAGCGGCCTGCAGGATGGGGTAGGTGAACAGGCCGACGCTGGCGTGCTCGGAGCCCTGCTTGTGGGCCTTGTCCTTGAACTGCGTCATGCGGGACGCTTCGCCGAAGCCCGTGATGCAGTTCAGGACCCAGGCCAGCTGGGCGTGTTCGGGCACCTGGGACTGGACGAACAGCGTGCACTTGTCCACGTCCACGCCGCCGGCGATGTACTGCGCGGCCGTGACCCGTGTGCGCCGGGCCAGCTCGGCCGGGTCCTGCGGGACGGTGATGGCATGCAGGTCCGGGATGAAGAAGATTGCGTCGTACTCGTCCTGCATCCGCACCCAGTTAACGAGTGCGCCGAGGTAGTTGCCAAGGTGCAGGGAATCGGCCGAGGGCTGCATGCCGGACAGGATGCGGTGCCGGATGCCGGCTGCCGGCTGGGTTCCGTTGCCTGCTTCGGGCTGCACGGCTGCGGCGTCGGTCACGGTGGAAGTGGAGGTCATTCGTTGGGGCCTTTGGAACTAGAGCCGGTAGTCCACTACCAGCGGGGCATGGTCAGAGAAGCGGGTGTCCCACGAGGGTGCCCGGTCCACGACGGCCTGCACTGCTGCGGCCGCGAGGTCGGGGGTGGCCAGGTGGTAGTCAATGCGCCAGCCGGTGTCGTTGTCGAAGGCCTGGCCGCGCTGCGACCACCAGGTGTAGGGGCCGTTGACGTTACCCGCCAGGCCCCTGTGAACATCCTTCCAGCCGATCTCCTCACCGAAGAAGCGGTCAAAGTAGGCGCGTTCCTCCGGCAGGAAGCCGGCACGCTTGACGTTGCCCTTCCAGTTTTTGATGTCCAACTCGGTGTGGCCCACGTTCAGGTCACCGGTCACCAGGGCATGGTCGCTGTGCTTGGTGAGCTCAGGCAGCCGCGTGCTCATGACATCCAGGAAGCGGTACTTGTCCTCCTGTTTGGGGGTGCCGGCCTCACCGGAGTGCACGTAGGCGCTCACGACGGTCAGCTGGGACGCATTGCCTTCGGCGTCGCGGACCCGGAAGTCCGCCTCCACCCAGCGGCCGGCCGTGGCGAAGTAGTCGTCCCCGATGTGGTCGCGGGTCACGAGGGGCTCCTCGCGGGAGGCGATGGCGACGCCGGCGCGGCCCTTGGCTTCGGCTTCGGCGTGCAGGATGTGCCAGCCTTCACCGATGAGCTGGCGGACGATGGCGTCAGGTGCACGCACTTCCTGCAGGGTCAGGATGTCCACTTCGCGGGTCGCGAGCCATTCGGCCATGCCCTTTTTGTAGGCAGCGCGGAGGCCGTTGACGTTGACTGTTGCGATGCGAAGGTGGTCCTTCTTCAATGCCGAGCTCACCCGTTCCACTCTAGTCGATGATGGTTCCGGTCACGGGCTCGCCGGAGCCGCCGGACGACTTGATCATGTCACGGGCGTTGGTGGCGGTGATCTCGATGGTCTCGAGGGCACGGCGGATGGTGTCCTGGTCCGCGGCCGCACCCTTGGCCCGCTCCTGCTCCACCACGCGCACCTGCACCTGGACGATCTTGAAGGAGTGATCCAGCTTCATGTCCCGGAGTTCCTCCGCTTCGCCGCGCTCACGCACCAGACGGGTGCCGCCGTGGTCGGCCGAAACAGTGGAGGGCGCACGGCCGGTGGCGGCGTTGAACGCATTGTGGGCCTCGTTGATCTTGGCGCCGGCCTTCTTGGCCGCCCGCTGGATGCTGAAGACCACGAAGGAGGCAAGCGCCAGCCAGAACAGCGCGATGACCGCAACAACCCAGCCGACGACGTCGTTCTGGTTGGCGGCGAAGATCACAGCCACCAGGAAGGCGGTGACCAGGACCAGCAGGCCCGGACCGCTGATGCGGAACATGGAGAATCCGCCCCGGCCCGGGGTGGATGACGACTTGGAGCTGCCCAGAGATTGCATGAAGCCATTCTCTCAAATCCC
Organism: Arthrobacter sp. OAP107; assembly: GCF_040546765.1. Classification (NCBI taxonomy): domain Bacteria; kingdom Bacillati; phylum Actinomycetota; class Actinomycetes; order Micrococcales; family Micrococcaceae; genus Arthrobacter; species Arthrobacter sp. OAP107. The sequence continues at coordinate 3,850,318 of NZ_JBEPOK010000001.1, forward strand.
CGGAGCGCCCCAGGACGCTTCCACCGGCGGCGAACACCTGCTCAGCGGGCGCGGGCGGGACACCTGCCTACTTCAGGAACAGGCTCCGCAGCCTGCCGGTGGTGAGCATGAGGCCCAGCACGATCATCACCAGGTAGTAGCCCACGTGGATGGCGGTGGCCGGAGTGAAGGATGCGGCGCTGATCTGCCGCAGCAGCTCCACCCCGTGCCACAGCGGCATGGCCTGGATCAGCCACTGGATGTACTCGGGGTAGACGCTCAGCGGATAGAACGTGGCGCTGAAGAGGAACATCGGCAGCATGATGAAGTTCACCCAGTCCATCTGCTGGAAGGTCTTCATGAAGCTGGTGATCCCCATGCCGAAGCTGGCGAACCCGAACGCGATCAGCACCGAGGCCGGAATCATCAGCAGCGCCCACGGGGTGGTGATCAGGCCCATCACCCCCATGACCGCAGTGAACCCGGTGGCGTAGAGCAGGCCGCGCAGCAGGGCCAGGAAGATCTCGCCGATGGCCACGTCCAGCGGTCCGAGCGAGGTGTAAAGCATCCCCTGGTAGAGCCTGGCGAAATTCATCTTGAAGAAGACGTTCCAGGTGGAGTCGTACACCGCCCCGTTCATCGCCGAAACGGCCAGCAGCGCCGGTGCGATGTATGCCGCGTAGCTGATCTCCTGGCCGCCCGGCCCGGCAACGGAGCCCACTACAGCACCCATCCCGACGCCCATGGAAATCAGGAACAGCACCGGCTCGAAGAACCCGGACAGCATGACCAGCCAGTTGCTGCTCTTTGTGGCCATCAGCCCGCGTCCGATGACAGCGCGGGCGTTGCGTGAGTACAGCGGCCCGAAGCGCCGGTTCCGGGCTTCCTCCGTGACGGTGTGGCCCTGGGTCAGGATTGTCACTGCCCCATCCTCCTGGCGAATTGGCGTTTGGTGAGGACCCAGCCGAACCAGGCCAGGGCCAGCAGGAACACAACGTGGATGATGGTCAGCACCGGGGATTCCTCATAGCCGAAGGTCATCACCCGGCCCAGCTCCGTGCCGTGCCAGATGGGCGAGATCCAGCCGACCCACCGGACCAGCACCGGCAGGGTGTCCAGCGGGAAGAACGTGCCGGAGAACAGGAACAGGGGCATGACGATGAACCGCATCACCATGGCGAACTGGCCCTTGTCCTCCTTGATGGACGCCGCATAGGCCATGAGCGGCAGGCCGAACGAGAGCCCGGCCAGGGTTGCCACCAGCACCGAGCCCCAGCCCCAGCCGCTGGGTGATGCGCCGAACATGGCCACGATGACGAAGTAGATGACGGACTGCAGCAGGAACCGCAGGGTCACCGCGATGATCTGACCGGCCGCGATCTGTTCCGGGGTCAGCGGGGAGGCGTGCGGACCGTAGTAGACGCGGCGCCATTTGAAGCCGTCCATCACCGGGAACGTGAATTCGTTGGCTGCCGTCATGACCGCGGCGGAGACCAGCAGTGCCGGGGCGATGAAGGCGATGTAGCTGACCCCGCCGAACGCCGAGGCGCTGTTGGTGTCCACCAGCGTGGCCAGGCCGACGCCCATCGCGAACAGGTACGCCGCGGGCTGGCCCACGCTGTACAGGAAGATGGACCAGCCGTAGCCCTTCATCACGCGCAGGACCTGCTCGGCGTAGTAGAAGGCACCCCAGCGGCGCGCCTTGGCGGCCGACACCCCCGGTGGGTGGGCACGCAAGGCGCGTCCCGCCGTCGGGCCTTCCGGTGAATTGCCGACGGCGGTGCGCCCCGGGGCTGCCCCGGCGCCACGCCCGCTGGCCGGCACCGCAGGTGACGGCTCAGTCAACGAGGCTCCTGCCGGTAAGCCGGAGGAACACGTCCTCCAGCGAGGACCTGCGCACCAGCGACGTCAGCGGGCGCAGCCCGCGCGCGGAGACTTCCTCCAGCGCCGCCTCGCCGTCGTGGGTGTAAATCAGGACACGGTCCGGGAGCGTTTCCAGCCGTTCGCCGATGCCTTCGAGCTCGGCGCCGATGCTGGTGTTGCGCTCCGACCCGAACCGCAGCTCCAGGACCTCGCGGGTGGAGTAGTCCCGGATGAGCGACGCCGGCGAGCCCTCCGCCATGATCCGGCCCTTGTCCACCACGATGAGCCGGTCGCACAGCTGCTCGGCCTCGTCCATGTAGTGGGTGGTGAGGATCAGCGTGACGCCCTGCTCCTTGAGCCGGAACAGCCGGTCCCAGAGGATGTGCCGGGCCTGCGGATCCAGGCCCGTGGTGGGCTCGTCGAGCAGCAGGATGCGGGGTTCGTTGATGAGCGAGCGGGCGATGGTGAGGCGGCGCTTCATGCCGCCGGACAGGGCGTCCACCTTGGACTTGGCCTTGTCTGTCAGCTGCGCGAACTCCAGCAGCTCGTCCGCCTTGGGCCTGAGGTAGCTCATGGGCAGGCCGAAATAGCGGCCGTACACCAGCAGGTTGTGCCGGACCTTGAGTTCCTCGTCCAGGTTGTCCTGCTGTGGCACCACGCCCAGGTGGGCGCGCACCTCGGGACCGTTCTGCTCTGGGTCCAGGCCCATGATGGTCAGGGTTCCGGAGGTCCGCTGGGACACCCCGCCGATCATCTTCATCGTGGTGGACTTCCCCGCGCCGTTGGGGCCAAGCAGCCCGAAGGACTCCCCCGCCGGAACGCTGAAGGAAATGCCGTCGACGGCGGTGACGTCGCCGTAGGTCTTGGTCAGGTTCTCGGCGGTGATCACGTACCGCGGCGCGGCGGGCCGTGGGTCCTGGACGGGCCCTGTCTCGTTTTCGGGCCCTTTGTCTTGGTGGGGCACAGGCTTCTTGGATGTTCCTTCGGCGGAATGGAGTTCGGGCACCCCATTACGCTAGTACGCGGCGTTGGCCAAAGGAATAGCTAAATCTCAAAAAACCCGAACAGCAACGCGGGGTCACTTTCCGCCCAATGCGGACGCATTATTGGGCGATATCTGACCTCGCGTTGCGGTTGGCGTTACCGGCGGTTCCCCCTGGACTCTCCCCGCGAGTCGCTGCGGAGGACCTCCAGCCGCTGCCGGTATTCGGTCTCGTCGATTTCGCCGCGTGCGTAGCGCTCACGCAGGACGCTTTCGCCGCCGCGGGCGGTGGCCCACTCGTGGTTCCGTCGCCAGGTGCGCCGGGCGAAAAAGATGAACAGTCCGATCACCAGGATCCAGAACAGCGGGAACAGCAGGAACCATGGCGAGAATCCGCCGGCCCACGGGCCGTGGGCGACGGGGTCGGCCAGCAGCTGCCCGGACTGGACCATGAACGTGGTGGCTAGGGATGAAGTCATGTCATGCTCCCAAAATCTCGGTAAGAGCCGTCTTTCGGCTCTGATCCGAGTCTGGCCGTCCGACGCCGGCGAGTCGTCCGACGCCGGGAGTCACCTTGGGTGCCCCGCGTACTCCGCCGGGAGTCCTGCCCCTGCTGCCTCAGCCGGGCCTGCAGCCCTAGCCGGCCCAGCCGGGCCGGACGAGGCCCGATTCGTAGGCCAGCACCACCAGCTGTGCGCGGTCCCGGACCAGCAGCTTGGTCATGATGCGCGAGACGTGGGTCTTGGCCGTGAGCGGCGTGATCACCAGCCGCTCTGCGATCTCCGCGTTGTTCAGGCCCTCTCCGACGAGCCGCAGGACTTCGCGCTCGCGCTCCGTGATGTTCGCCAGCGGCACCGGAGCCGCCGTCGCCCGGGACTGCAGGGCCAGCTGCGCCATGATGCGACGGGTGACTGACGGCGAGAGCAGGGCGTCGCCGTCGTGCACCACACGCACGGCGCGGAGCAGTTCCTCGGGTTCGGTGTCCTTCACCAGGAACCCTGCCGCGCCGGCGCGCACCGCCTCGGCGATGTATTCGTCCAGTTCGAAGGTGGTGAGGATGATGATCCGGGTGCGGGCCAGGCCCTGGTCCGCCATGATTTTCCGGGTGGCCTCCAGCCCGTCCGTCTCGGGCATCCGGATGTCCATCAGCACAACGTCGGGACGCTCCCGGGCAGCGAGGCGGACGGCGTCGCGGCCGGTGCCGCACTCGGCCACCACCTCCATGTCCGGTTCGGCGTTCAGGAGGGCCCGGAAGCCGGCGCGGATGAGGGTCTGGTCGTCGGCCAGCAGGATGCGGATCACGGCGCCTCCCGCTCCGGTCCAGCCACCGGAATGACCGCCCGGACCCGCCAGCCCGGATGCAGCGGCGCCACGTTCAGCGGCTCCAGGTGCAGCGAGCCGCCCACGGCGGCCGCCCTCTCCCGCATCCCTGTCACCCCGTTGCCTTCCGGCACTCCGGCGGCCCCGGCGCCGTCGTCGTCAACGGTCACGGTGAGCTGCGTTCCGGGGTTCCCCGTCGGCGTCGTGCCCTCCAGGGCAAGGACGACGGCGGCCTTCCGGGCACCGGAATGCCGCACGACGTTGGTCAGCGCCTCCTGGACGATCCGGTACGCCGCCTCCTGGACGGCGTCCGGAAGCTGCTGCGCGGCAGTTGCCTCCGGCTGGGCCAGGCTGACCTCGAGCCCCGCGCGGCGGGCATCGTCGGCGAGCCCGGGAATCCGGTCCAGCCGCGGCGGAGGCGCCGGGCTCAGCGGGGCATCCTCACGGAGCACGCCCAGCAGCTGGCGGATCTCGAGCAGCGAGTCCTTGCTCGCTGCTTTGATGGCCTCCAGCGCGGGGCGGAACTGGTCAGGGTCCTTCTCCCCGAGGTGCAGCGCCACGGAGGCACGGACGTTGATGAGCGACAGGGAATGCGCAACGACGTCGTGGATGTCGCGGGCCAGTGCCAGCCGGTACTCGTCGCGTGCGGCCTGTTCGCGGGCCTCGCGCTGGCGGCGCCGTTCCGCCACGCGTTCGGTTCGCAGCCGGATGCCCTCCCCCATCAGCACGAGAATGGCCAGCCACGACGTGCCGGCGAAGGCCCGGATCAGGGCGAACTCGTCGCCGTCGGCTGCCGCGCCGGCCACCAGGAGGGCTGCACATGCGCCGGCCACGGCCCAGGTCTGCCAACGCTTCCCGGCCGCGGCGGAGAGCACGAATGCCAGCGCCAGCGCCAGGAACACCGGGCCCCACGCATAGCCAAGGGTCAGGTACGCCCCGACGGACGCCGCGGCGGCCGGAAGCATCACCAGCGGGGCGCGGCGCCGGAGCGACAGGGCGGCCGGTCCCGCCAGCAGCAGGACGAACGCGAGGGCATCCAGCGGCCGGTGGTCCGGTTGCCGGGCGGAGGCGAACACGGTGCCCACCACCTCGAAGATGCCCACGGAAAGCACGATGGCTGCTGTGGGCGGTCCCCGGAATCGGCGCTGCATAGGTCCGAGCCTAGCCGGGAAGGCCCCGCCCGTCGTCGGCTTAACGGCGTAGGGAGCCTACTCCCGCAGGAGTAGGCTCCCTACCCTCGCAGGCTGGGCCCAGACTTGGGTCCAGCCTGTCGAGACCTAGCGGAGACCTGCCTGGCGCTCCGCGGTTTCCACCACGTTGGCCAGGAGCATGGCGCGGGTCATCGGACCGACGCCGCCCGGGTTCGGGGACAGCCAGGCGGCGACGTCGGCGGCGTCGGGGTGCACGTCTCCGGTGACCACCGCCTTGCCGGTGCCGTCGTCAACACGGCTCACGCCGACGTCGAGCACAATGGCGCCCGGCTTCAGGTCCTCCGCCTTGACCAGGTGCGGCACGCCCGCCGCGGCGATCACGACGTCGGCCTGCCGGAGTTCTGCGGGCAGGTCTGCGGTGCCGGTGTGCGCCAGCACGACGGTGGCGTTGACATCCTTGCGGGTCAGCAGCAGGCCTACGGGCCGGCCGATGGTGACGCCGCGGCCGACCACTAGGACGCGCTTGCCCTTCAGGTCAATGCCGTGGCGGCTGAGCAGTTCCACGCAGCCCTTGGGGGTGCAGGGCAGCGGGGACTTCATGGGGCCGCTGATGTTGGCCACGAGCCGGCCCAGGTTCATCGGGTGCAGGCCGTCGGCGTCCTTGTCCGGATCCATGGCCTCCAGGATGACGTCCTGGTCGATGTGCTTGGGCAGCGGCAGCTGGACGATGTAGCCGGTGCAGGCCGGGTTCTCGTTCAGCTCGCGGACCACGGCCAGGAGCTCGTCCTGGGTGGTTTCCTCGGGCAGGTCGCGGCGGATGGAGTTGATGCCCACCTCGGCGCAGTCCCTGTGCTTGCCGGCCACGTACCAGGTACTGCCGGGGTCAGACCCCACCAGAATGGTGCCCAGTCCCGGAGTGACGCCCTTGGCCTTGAGTGCGGCCACGCGTTCGGTCAGCTCGGCCTTGATGGCAGCGGCGGTAGCCTTGCCGTCAAGGATCTGCGCGGTTTTTGCGGTTTCAGTCACGGATCACCACTGCTCGTGCTGCGGGTACAGCGGGAAATCGGCTGCGAGCTTGTCCACGCGGGCCTGCAGGGCATCAATGTCGGTGGCGGAGCCGGACTTCAGCGCGGTGGCGATGATCTCGGCAACCTCGGTGAATTCGGTGGCACCGAAGCCGCGGGTGGCCAGGGCCGGAGTGCCGATGCGCAGGCCGGAGGTGACCATCGGGGGGCGCGGGTCGAACGGCACGGCGTTGCGGTTGACGGTGATGCCCACGGAGTGCAGGAGGTCCTCGGCCTGCTGGCCGTCCAGCTGCGAGTTGCGCAGGTCCACCAGCACCAGGTGGACGTCGGTGCCGCCGGTGAGGACGGAGACGCCGGCTTCGGCAACATCGGACTGGTTGAGGCGGTCGGCGATGATCTTGGCGCCTTCCAGGACGCGCTCCTGGCGCTCCTTGAATTCGGCAGTGCCGGCGATCTTGAAGGCCACGGCCTTGGCGGCGATCACGTGCATGAGGGGTCCGCCCTGCTGGCCCGGGAAGACGGCAGAGTTGAGTTTCTTGGCCCACTCCTGCTTGGCCAGGATGACGCCGGAGCGGGGGCCGGACAGCGTCTTGTGCACGGTGGAGGTGACGACGTCGGAGTGCGGCACCGGGCTCGGGTGCAGTCCGGCGGCCACCAGGCCGGCGAAGTGCGCCATGTCGGTCCAGAGCAGTGCGCCGACCTCATCGGCGATGGAGCGGAAGGCTGCGAAGTCGAGGTGGCGCGGGTATGCGGACCAGCCGGCGATGATGACCTGGGGCTTTTCGGCGATGGCCTGCTCGCGCAGCTTGTCCATGTCGATGCGGAAGTTGTCTTCCTCGACCTGGTAGGCGGCAACTTGGTAGAGCTTGCCGGAGAAGTTCAGCTTCATGCCGTGGGTGAGGTGGCCGCCGTGGGCCAGGGAGAGGCCCAGGATCTTGTCGCCAGGGGTGATCATGGCGTGCAGCGCGGCAGCGTTGGCCTGTGCGCCCGAGTGCGGCTGGACGTTTGCGTATTCGGCGCCGAAGAGGTCCTTGACCCGGTCGATCGCCAGCTGCTCGGCGACGTCCACGTACTCGCAGCCGCCGTAGTAGCGGCGGCCCGGGTAGCCCTCGGCGTACTTGTTGGTCAGAACGGAGCCCTGGGCTTCCATAACCGCGCGGGGCGCGAAGTTTTCGGAGGCGATCATTTCCAGGGTGCCGCGCTGGCGGCCGAGTTCCTGGTCCAGTACTGCGGCGATCTCGGGATCGAGTTCAGCCAGCGGCTGGTTGCTGACGGAGGAGGTGCTAACGGAAGTCGGTGAAGTAGTCACGAAGAACTCCTGGCTAGGGATGGGCACTGCTAAAGGTCAGGCTACCGGCTGGAACGTTGCTCCGCCCGTCGATGACCATCATCCGGAAACCCTTCCGGGCACAGGTCTCTAAGGGCGCCGCAGCGCACTGGGTGGCTGCTCTTCGAGAAGCGCAGCGCTACCGGCAAAACATGACCCTCGGCCCAGGCGTACGATCCGTGGTCTTCGTGAGTGCCGCTCCCTGGTGGTTAGCCACCCAAACGCCAGTTGCGACGCCACCACACTATCAAAACCGGGGCCAACGCGCGGGTAGGCTGTTCTACGTGAATGAAGACCAGCTCGCCAAATCGTACGTAGTAACCCTGTCCTGCCCCGACCGCCCTGGAATCGTGCACGCCGTTGCCGGCGCCCTGCTCGTGGCGGGCTGCAATATTACGGACTCACAGCAGTACGGCAGCGAGTCCACTGGCACCTTCTTCATGCGCGTGGAAGCCACCACCACGGCATCGCAAAGCGAAGTGGTTGCTGCCCTGGAGCCGGTGGCTGAAGCCTTCGGCATGCAGTGGAACCTGAACCCTGTCGGCCGGAAGGTGCGCACCCTGCTGATGGCCAGCAAGTCCGCCCACTGCCTGAACGACCTCCTCTTTCTGCAGCGCTCCGGCACCCTGCCCATCGAGATCCCCGCAATCGTCTCCAACCACCGGGACCTTGCCGGCCTGGCCGAGTTCTACGGCATCCCGTTCCACTACATCCCGGTGACGCCCGACACCAAGGAACAGGCCGAGGACCAGCTGCGCAAGATCATCGCGGAGGAAGGCGTCGAACTGACCGTCCTGGCCCGCTACATGCAGATCATCTCGGATGAGCTGTGCACGGAGCTGACCGGCAAGGCGATCAACATCCACCACTCCTTCCTGCCGTCCTTCAAGGGCGCCAAGCCCTACCACCAGGCCCATGCCCGTGGCGTGAAGCTGATCGGCGCCACGGCGCACTACGTCACCGCCGCGCTGGATGAGGGCCCGATCATCGAGCAGGAAGTCATCCGCGTCGACCACGCGCGCACGCCGGAGCAGTTCGTGCAGATGGGCCGGGACGTGGAGGGCCGCACCCTCGCCCAGGCGGTGCAGTGGCACGCCGAACACCGGGTGCTGCTGGACGGCAACCGGACTGTCGTCTTCAACTGACCGCTGTTGGCTGACTTACGGTCAGCTACCATCGCCGCCGCGGGCAATGCGCCCGCGGCGGATCGGGTTCCGGGGGCCGGTTCACACGCGGCGGGTTTTAACCAAGACTGGTTAACACGATGGCGCTGCTGACCGAAATCTCGCTGGAACCTTTCATCGCCCTGCTCAAGGCCCAGGGCAGGCACTCCGTGCTTGACGTATGCTGCGGCCCGGGTGACGACGGCCTCCGGTTCGTCCAGGCTGGCATCCACTACACAGGCGTTGATCCTTTTGACGGCAACGTCCGGTACGCCATGGCCCGCCGCCTGAGCGTGTCCGTGGCAGTGCCCACGCGCCTGCCCTTCGCCGCGAATACGTTCCCGGCGGTCTGGGCGGTCCAGTCACTGGACGGGTTGACGGCAGACGAGGCGGACGACGTCGTGCGCGAGCTTGAGCGGGTGGCGGAACCGGGTGCGCCGATCGCCGTCGTCCTGCCCTAGCTTGTGTTCCCTTAGGACGCCGGCAGGCGGACGAGCCGTACACGGACGGCGGCGCCGGCGCAGAGTATGACCGCAAGTCCGCCGACGACGGTGACCCACGTCAGCTGCTCGCCGAGCAGCAATGCCGCCCAGCAGATGCTCATCACCGGCTGGGCGAGCTGCACCTGGCTCACCTGGGCCATCGGCCCGATGGCGAGGCCGTGGTACCAGGCAAAGAACCCCAGAAACATGCTGACGACGCCGAGGTAGGCGAAGGCGGCCCACTGTACCGGCGTGCCCGCCGGCTGCTCCTGGGACACGGAGACAGCCACAAGAAGCAGCATCACGGGCGCGGCCAGGACGAGGGCCCAGGATATGGTCTGCCACGCGCCAAGCGCGCGGGCCAGCAGACCGCCCTCCGCGTACCCCACGGCAGCGGCCAGGACGGCACCGAAGAACAACAGATCCGTCCACTGCAGCTGGCCAAAGCCACCGGGCTGCGCAAGGGCGAAGGCAACGGCAGCAAGCGCCCCCGTTCCGGTCGCGATCCAAAACCCTGTCTGCGGGCGCTCACGCCCCCGGAGCACCGCTACTGTCGCCGTCGCGGCCGGGAGCAGGGCGATCACCACCGCCCCATGGCTGGCCGGCGCGGCGGTGAGCGCGAAGGACGTCAGCATCGGGAACCCGACGACGACGCCTCCGGCCACCACGGCCAGACGCAGCCACTGCGCGCCGTGGGGCAGGGGCTGCCGCGTCAGCATCAGGGCCGCGGCGGCAAGGACCGCCGCCACCACCGCCCGGGCCGAGCCGATAAACAACGGGGACAGCCCCTCGACCGCGAGGCGGGTCAAGGGAACGGTGAACGAGAAGGCTGCCACGCCCAGCAGGCCCCACCAGATTCCGGCGTGCCATGAGCTTGTGGGCGACGATCCCGGGGAAGATATCACTGGGCGAACTGAAACAGTAGCGCTACTATAGTCTCTCATGAACAACGATAGCAGTTCCCGCATTGCGTCGCGACTGAGGCAATGGGTCGCCGCCGCGGCGCCCGGGTCCAGGCTGCCGTCGACCCGGTCGCTCGTGGCGGAGTACCAGGCCAGCCCCGTGACCGTACAAAAGGCTTTGCAGACCCTGACGAGGGAGGGTGTCATCGAGAGCCGGCCAGGCGTGGGGACATTCGTGCGCGCCGTCCGGACCGCGCGGCCGTCGGACTACGGCTGGCAGACGGCTGCCCTGCGGTCACCGCAGGCGCCGCTTCGGCCCGGCTCCGCTGCAATGCGGACCGCACCGAACGACGTCATTGCGTTCCATTCGGGCTATCCGGACCGCGAGCTCCTGCCCGAGCGGCAGGTGCGCGCGGCGCTTACACGGGCGGCCCGGGGCGAGGCAGCGCTGTCCCGGCCCCCGGCGGCGGGGCTGCCAGAACTGCAGTCCTGGTTCGCCCACGAGCTCGGAAGCTCCACCCCGGCCGGCGTTACCCCGCCAACCCCGAGCGACGTCGTCGTCCTTCCCGGCAGCCAAAGCGGCCTGAGCTCCATCTTCAGGGCGTTGGTCGGCTACGGGCAGCCGCTGCTCGTGGAGTCCCCGACCTACTGGGGAGCCATCCTGGCCGCGGCGCAAGCAGGCGTCCGCGTGGTTCCCGTGCCCAGCGGCGCCGCCGGGCCGGAGCCGGACGAACTGGCCCGCGCCTTCGAGGAGACGGGGGCACGAATGTTCTATGCCCAGCCGAACTACGCGAACCCCACCGGCGCGCAGTGGGACGGCCGGCGTGCGGAAGAGGTGCTGGACGTCGTCCGCAAGAACGGCGCCTTCCTCCTCGAGGACGACTGGGCCCACGACTTCGGCATCACCACCACACCCCAGCCCGTGGCGGCCCGCGACGATTCCGGACACGTTGTGTATATCCGTTCATTAACCAAGAGTGTCTCCCCCGCTGTCCGCGTGGCCGCCGTCATCGCCCGCGGCCCCGCGCGCGACCGCATCCTGGCCGACCGGGCGGCAGAGTCAATGTACGTCAGCGGACTCCTCCAGGCCGCGGCACTCGACGTCGTCACACAGCCGGCCTGGCAGACCCACCTGAGAAGCCTCCGGCACCAGCTCCAGTCCCGCCGCGATCTGCTGCTCACGAGCCTGCTTCAGCATGCGCCGCAGGCGCACATCGAGAATGTCCCCAAGGGCGGGCTGAACCTCTGGGCACGCCTTCCCGACGGGACCGACGTCGAACAGCTCGCCCGGAACTGCGAAAGGGCCGGCGTCCTCATTGCGGCCGGAACGGAGTGGTTCCCGGCCGAACCGGCGGGGCCGTTCATCCGGCTCAACTACGCAGGTCCGAACCCGGGCGCCTTCGCCGAAGGCATCCGGATCCTCGGCCAGGAGCTGTCCCGGACCCCCGGGTAATTTCACCGTTCTGCGGCACCTAGGATGGGAGTGGTCTGGGTGTGCAGCGTCTTTGATGCACAGGGCCGGCAGCACGCCGGCCAAGGCCACCGCCATGGGAAAGGACAGCTTCTTGGGCTACGTGTATCTGGCACTGGCGATCGCGGTGGAGGTCCTGGGCACCAGCCTCCTGAAATCGACAGAAGGATTCAGCCGGCTCTGGCCCAGCGTCTGGTGCCTGGCGTCCTACGGCGTAGCCTTCGCACTTCTGTCTCAGGTGATCAAGAGCGTGCCGGTCGGGGTGGCGTACGCCCTGTGGTCGGGCCTCGGAACGGTGGCCATCGTGGCCATCGGCGCCGTCTTCCTTGGCGAAGAACTGAACCTGATGAAAGTCCTCGGGATCGCACTGGTGGTCGCCGGCGTCGTCGTGCTGAACGTCGGCGGAGCTCACTGACGGGCCCGTGCGGGAGATCCCATGACAGCGTCGCCTCCGGCATTCATTTCACCTTCGACAGGTCGGCAGCTCAGGGCCGTGCTGTTCGACACCTTCGGGACGGTGGTCGACTGGCGGTCCGGCGTGGCCGCAGAGCTCGGCAGATTCGCGGACAGGCACGGGCTCACGTTGGACCCGTCCGATCTGGCGGACAAATGGCGGGCTGAGTACCAGCCGTCCATGGAAACGGTCCGCTCAGGCCAACGGGGGTACGTGCCGTTGGACCAACTGCATCTGGAGAATCTGAAGCGCGTCCTCGAGCGGAGCGGGCTCTCCCCTGCCCGATTTGCCAGCGCGGACCTCGAGGAACTCAACCTTGCCTGGGAGCGGCTGCCCGCGTGGCCGGACGTCCGCGAAGGACTGCACCGGCTGAAGAGCCGTTACGTCATCGGGCCGCTGTCCAACGGGAATACGGCCCTGCTGGTCAACATGGCCAAGAATGCCGGGCTGCCCTGGGACGTTGTTGTTGGCCTGGACCTGCTCCGGGTCTACAAACCCGACCCCGCCGCCTATCTCGGGGCCGCCTCGGTCCTCCGGCTCCACCCGGGCGAAGTCATGCTGGTTGCGGCGCACAACGGTGACCTTGCCGCGGCCCGGGCCGCCGGACTGGCCACCGCGTTTGTCCCGCGGGCCACCGAGCACGGGCCCGGACAGGCCACGGACCTGGCCCCGGCCTCAGACTGGGACGCCGCGGCAGCGGACTTCATCCAACTGGCAAGCACCCTCACCCCCGCCGGTTGAGTTTTCGTCCAGATATCGCGAACTAAACGCCCCGTCCTCCGCGACAAATGGACAAAAACGCCAAACGAGAGGGCATCGGGCCGCCGTGTCCTAGGCTTGGGGGCATGGCTCCCATTTACCCCTTCGCCGGTGACACGCCGGACATCCACCCCACCGTTTTCGTTGCGCCGACGGCCTCGGTCATCGGCCGCGCCACGCTCGCCGAGGACGCCAGCGCGTTCTACGGCGTCTCCGTGCGTGCCGACACCGCCGCCATCACCGTGGGCACCGGCAGCAACCTGCAGGACAACGTGGTCCTGCACGCCGACCCCGGCTTCCCCTGCAGCGTCGGGGCGCGCGTCAGCGTCGGGCACAGCGCCGTCGTCCATGGCTGCACCGTCGAGGACGACTGCCTCATCGGCATGGGCGCCACCATCCTCAATGGAGCGGTGATCGGCGCCGGCTCGCTCGTGGCAGCCGGCGCCGTCGTGCTGGAGGGGACGGTAGTCCCGCCCCGCTCGCTGGTGGCCGGGGTCCCGGCCAAGGTTCGCCGCGAACTTACCGATGAGGAGTTCGACGGCGTGAAGGGCAATGCTGCGCGCTACCGCGAGCTCGCCCAGGCCCACCGCGAAGTCCACGCCGGCAAGTAGGTCGCAGCACAGGGCGTTCCCGGGGCTGGGAACGCCCTGACGTGCTACCTGGTTGGCCCGGCACCCCAGTCCACGCTGATCGGGCTAGTCCAGGCTGATCGGTCCCAGCTCGTCCAGCAGGTCGCCCGGGCCCGGGTTGCCGGGTGCCGATGAGCCGCCGAGGTGGTTCACCACGCCCCACACCGCGTTCAGGCCCGTGGTTACGGCGCCCTCGGCCCAGCCGGCGGTGAAGGACACGTCGTCGCCGGCGAGGAAGATGCCGCGCTGGTTCGCCGGCAGCTTGTCCTGCTTGAAGTGTGTGAAGAGCCGCTGCTGGTAGCGGTAGTGCCCGGGCAGGTTCGCCTTGAACGCGCCCATGAAGTTGGGGTCGGCCTCCCAGGAGACGGTGATCGGCTGGCCCACGATGTGGCTGGCGATGTCCACGCCGGGGTAGATCTGCTCGAGCGAGTGCAGCATCAGCTCCACCCGTTCGTCGGCGTCGAGCGCCAGCCACTTCAGGGCGTCGTCGTTCCAGGTGTAGGACAGCAGGATCACGGCGGGCTGGTCGGGGCCGTTGTCCAGCAGGTAGGTGGCGCGGTTGAGCCGGTCTGTGAGCGTCATGGACAGCACTTCCCTGCCGGTTTCCGGATCGATGTCCTTCCAGAACGGCCGGTCCACCATCACGAACGTCTTGGACGACTGCATGTAGTGCGAGCGCTCGATCGCCGTCCACAGCTCAGCCGGGAACAGCGCCTCCTCGGTGTGGATCCGGGTGGACAGCAGCCATGACTGGCAGGTGGTGACCACGGCCGGGTAGGAGGCTTCCCTCCCCCAGCGTTCCCGGATCCGGAGGTTGCCGTCGCCGTCCCGGCTGATCCGTTCCACGGCTCCGCGCGGGGAACCGGAGTGCAGGGACGCCAGGGACGTCCCTGCCGGCCAGTGCACCATGCCCGACGGCGCGTGGCGCCAAAGTGCCTCGGGGAGCCTTTGCGCTCCCCCGGCGATGAGCCGGTGCTGGTCGTCGGCGTCGGTGTAGACGACGCGGAGGATTTCCAGGATGGAGTTGGGAAAGTCGGTGTCCCAGCCGCCGGTGCCGAAGCCGACCTGGCCGAACGCCTCGCGGTGCGCGAAGCCGGCCTTGCGGAACGCCTGGCTGCCGGCGATGAAGCCGTAGAACGTCTCCTCGTCGAGCTCGGGCAGAAGCTCGTTCCACAGCTCCTTAATTCGGGCCGTGTCCCGCGCCCGGATGGCTTCCTGCATCTGGGTGAACTGCGCGCCGTCATTCACGGCCGCTTTCCAGGCGTCGGCCACTTCGCGGAAGAACGGCGGCAGGTCCGCCGAGGTGGTGGCGTAATGCTTCTGCCCCGCCAGCTCAATGACGGTGCTGGAGGTGGACGGGGCCAGCGGGTTGGGGAAGTCCTGCGTCTCCAGTCCCAGCAGGTCCACATAGTGGTAGAACGCCTTGCCGGAAACCGGGAACCGCATGCCGCCCAGGTCCGCCACCACGTCCGGGGCCGCGGGGAAGCTGGCGGTGCGCAGCCGCCCGCCGAGCTGGTCAGCCTCGTAGAGCACCGGACGCAGCCCGAGCCTCATCAGTTCGTAGGCCGTCACCAGCCCGGACAGGCCGGCGCCCACCACGGCGACTTCGGTCCCGTGCAGTTCCGGCGGGACCGTACCCAGTCCGTCCGGGTGGGACAGATAGTGGTCATAGCTGAACGGGAAGTCCGGGTTCAGCATGGTCACCGGAGCCTGGTCCGGCGCGCCCGCCCCGGCAAGGCCGGGCGCAGTGGTGACGGCGCTGGACGGGTCGGATGCGGGCAGCTCGGTAGCGGTTGTCATGGAAGGTCTGTCTCCGTGGTCTCGTGTGTTGTCTTACTGGTGGGAGATGGTCTGTTCAGCGGATGCGGGGGCTGGCGAATAGTTCCGGCCGGATAGTTCACGGTATTCCTCCTGCCCCAGTGCGGCCACCCGCGAGTGCCGCCGGCCGTAGCCGAAGTACGCGGCCAGTCCCACGAGCATCCAGATCCCGAAGGTCACCCACGTTTCAGTACTCAGGTTGGCCATCAGGTAGACGCACATCAGCGCGCCCAGGATCGGTGTCAGCGGGAAGAGCGGAACCCGGAAGGTCCGCCTGAGCTCCGGCCGGGTGCGGCGGAGGTGGATGACCGCCAGGTTCACCAGGGCGAAGGCGAACAGGGTGCCGATGCTGGTGGCGTCCGCGAGCGCGCCCAGCGGGACCAGCCCGGCGGTGAGGGCGACGGCGGTCCCCACGATCAGCGTTCCGGCCACTGGTGTGCCGGTGCGGTGGGAGACGCGGCCAAAGATGCGGGGAACCAGCCCGTCGCGGGACATGGACAGCAGGATGCGGGTCTGGCCGTAGAGGACGGTCAGCACGATGCTGGCAATGGCGAGGACAGCGCCGACGGCGAACACCAGCGCGATCCATGGCTGTCCGGTGATCTCCTCCAGGATCTTCACCAGGGCGGCCTCGGTGCCGTCGAACCAGCCCCAGGGACGGGCGCCGATGGCTGCCACGGCGACCAGCACATAGATGGTGGTGACGATCAGCATGGACAGCATGATGGCCCGGGGCAGGTCGCGCTTGGGGTTGCGGGCTTCCTCGCCCGCGGTGGAGGCGGCGTCGAAGCCAATGTAGGAGAAGAACACCCGGGAGGCGGCTGCCGAGACGCCGGCGGCGCCCATCGGCAGGAGCGGCTCGAAGTGGCCGCCGTTGAACGCGGTGAAGGCCACGGCGCAGAAGAAGACCAGGATGCCCACCTTGACCAGCACGATCGCGGTGTTGATCCATGCGCTTTCCTTGGCGCCCCGGACCAGCAGGACCATGGCAAGCACCACGATCGCCATGGCCGGGACGTTGACCAGGCCGCCGTCACCAGGGGGCAGCGACACCCCGTCCGGCAGGGCCAGTCCGAAAACGCCCAGCGTTTCGTTGACGTACTGGCCGGCGCCCACGGCCACCGCCGCGACGGAAACCGCGTATTCGAGCACCAGGCACCAGCCGCAGATCCAGGCCATGCCCTCGCCCATGGTGGCGTACGTGTATGAGTAGCTGGAGCCTGCGGCAGGCACCAGGCCGGCCATCTCGGCGTAGGACACGGCGGAGAGCAGCGCGGCCAAGCCGGCGATGGCGAACGAGATCCAGATGGCCGGCCCCGCCAGCGGCACTGACTCACCCAGGATCACCAGGATGCCGGTGCCGAGGGTGGCCCCAACGCTGATCATCGTCAGTTGCACGACCCCGAAGCTGCGGACCAGGCGGGTTCCGCCATGGCCCGATTCGGCTTCCTGGACCATCTGTCCGATCGGCTTTCGGCGAAGCAGCTGGGCTGCCAGTCCGGGGCGGCCGGCCTGCATCGGAGGCCGCTCTCCTGCTTGGGTGGGCACAGTCATCGTTGACGTCCGTTCGTGGGTAGTTGGGGGCTTTCCGTGCCTCAAGCCTAGGCGTGTGAGCCGGATCTCAAGGGTGTGCAAAATGACCTATAGTGTTCTGGCATGAGACGTAATGCACAACAGACAGGCACGCCTGAGTCGGTGCTTTCCGGGCAGGTCAGCGTTGATCTGTCCGCCATTTCAGACAACGTCCGGGCTCTCCGGGCACTCACGCCGGCGCCGCATTTCATGGCCGTGGTGAAGGGGAACGGCTACGGCCACGGCCTGGTGGACGTGGCCCGGGCGGCCCTCTCCGCCGGCGCCGACTGGCTGGGAACCGCGCAGCTCACCGAGGCCCTGGCTCTGCGCCAGGCGGGCATCACTGCACCGGTGCTGTCGTGGCTGTACCTCGCCACCGCGTCAAGCGAAACGATCCGCGAGGCAGTCAGCCACGACGTCGACATCTCCCTGGGCAGCGTCACGCAACTGGATATCGTGGCGGGCATCGCGCGTTCCCTGGGGCAGCCCGCGGCCGTCCACCTTGAGCTGGACAGCGGCCTGAGCCGTGGCGGCGCGCGTGCCGAGGACTGGGCCGGCCTGGTGGCGGCGGCGCGGCAGGCGGAGCTCGCAGGGCACCTGGTGGTGCGCGGCATCTGGACCCACCTGGCATGGGCCGACGTTCCCGCCCACCCGGGAAACGCGGCGGCGGTGGACGCCTTCGAGACGGCCGTTGGCCAGGCGCGCGAGGCAGGACTTGACCCGAAGCTGCGCCACGTTTCGAGTTCGGCGAACATCCTGGACCGGCCGGAATTTGCGTTCGACATGGTGCGGGCGGGCCTGGCCATCTACGGCCTCGCTCCGGCGGACCACCTTGATCCGGCCGATTACGGACTCCGGCCCGCCCTGTCGGTGACCGCCCCCGTGGTGCTGGTGAAGAAAGTTCCGGCGGGCACCGGCGTCAGCTATGAGCACCAGGCCATCACCCATGAGCCGAGGTCCCTGGCGCTGATCCCGCTGGGCTACGCCGACGGCATCCCGAAAGGCATTTCCGGCCGGAACGTCGTGCAGCTGGGCGGCAGGCGGGTTCCCGTGATCGGCAAGGTGTGCATGGACCAGTTCATGGTGGATCTGGGTCCCGAGCCCGGCGGTGTCAGCGTTGGTGACACGGCCGTCCTGTTCGGCGATCCCCGGAGCGGGGCCGCGAGCGCCGATGAGTGGGGCGCGGCCATCGGAAGCCACGGCGACGAGATCATCAACAGGATCGCACCGCGCCTTCCCCGCGCCTACCGCCAGCCGCAGGCACACGAGTGCCCGGATTACGAGGAGCCAGGGGACGGTGCGCCGGATGTCGCCTGAGGCAGTGGCGCGGACGGCGCCCGCAGCCAGTGCGGCGGCGGAGCGGCTGAGTGTCGTCACCCTGGAACAGTTCCTGGCGAAGCTGCCGCCGGAGCTCACGGTTCTTCACGACGGCGGCAACGGTTCGGGACTGCTGCGGTGGGTTGAGCCGAGTGAGCTGGAGGACCCCACGCCGTACCTGCTCGACGGCGAGTTCCTCCTCACGGCAGGTTTGCCCTTCGTTGGCGACGCGGGTGACGCCGCCCGGGTTGACGCTTACGTGGGGCGCCTGGTGAAGGCCAGGGTGGGGGCCCTGGGCTTTGGCCTGGAGCCATACTTCAGCGCCGTGCCGGACGCTGTGGTGGACGCCTGTGTCCGGCACAACCTGACCCTGGTGAAGGTGCCCAGCACGCTCCCGTTCGCTGCCATTGGGCTCGAGTTCTCCCAGTTGCTGGAGTCGGAGAACGCGAAAGTATTCCGCCACCTCGCGGACACGAACCGGCAGCTGATGCGCGCCGTCCTGTCCGCCCGGCCCGAACATGAGCTCCTGGCCGCGCTGGTCCAGCGGGTCCCGGTCTGGGCCATGCTGGTCGGCGCGGACGGGCGGGTGCGCGCCCGGGCCGGTTCCGGCGTTGAGGCCGCCACCCTGCAGCCGCTGCTCGGGAGGCTGCTGGGTGGCAGCGGGCCGCGGGTGGAGATGGATACCTTCAATGCCCCTGGATCAGCGCTCGTCTTCGGCCACCCGCTGCGCAGCACCCGCGACGCCAACCTTGGCGCGCTGGTGCTGGGCACTGATGCGCCCCTGACTCCGGCGCAAAACAGCGTGGTGTCCTCCGCCGTCGGACTCCTTGAGCTGCTGGTCCGGCAACGGACCAGCGGCTCCCTGGCACCGAGCCAGCTGGCGACGTCCCTGCTGCTTCACCCGGACAGCCTCGCCTCCGGCGGGGCGCGGCACATCAACGGGCTCCGGGACCTGCTGGCCCAGAGCACTTCCTCCACGCGCTCCGGCCCCTTGCGCGTGGTGCAGGGAATCAGGGTGGGGCAGGCTGCCGGACGGACCGCAGAAAGCCCGGTGCGGGAGCTGCTGCAGTGGCGCCGCCTGTTCGACACCAAGCTCGTGGAGCTCACGGACTACGGTTTCGCCGCCATCACCCGGCTCAAGGTGGACGACGCACTGCTGGCCGACGTGGAGAAGCTCGGCTGGCGGCTGGTCATCGGCGATGCCAGCGAGCTCACCGACCTGAGCAGCGCCTACCAGCGGGTGACCGCTCTGCGCCAAAGAGTCCAGACCACCGGCAAGAGCGCCCGCGTGGGTGAAGTGGCGTGGACGGTCGCGGGGCTGCTGGGCCAGGAGGCCGGAACCATGCTGGCCGGCCGGCTGTTGGAACCGCTGCTCAACCAGGACAGCGAACGCCGCACCGCGCATTTGTCCGTACTGAGGGCATGGCTCGGCGAGAACGGGAACTGGGATGCAACCGCCAAGACGCTGGGACTGCACCGCAACAGCGTCCGGCGGCAGATCAATGCTGTGGCCGAACTGCTGGACACCGACCTGAACCAGGCACAGGTCCGGGCCGAACTCTGGATTGCACTGCAGTACGTCGACGAGCTGCCGGCCGTCCCCGACTACGGCCGTCCGGTCTCGCCCCAGGCGCGGTAAACATCCGGCCGGCGTTCGCGCAGATAGGGCACGGCATCCCGCGCCAGCCGGGCCGCCTCGGGGCTGACCTCGGCGAACAGCAGTTCCGGGCCGGGGCCGGCGGCGGCGAGCAGTTCGCCGTCCGGGCCGGCAATAACGCTTCCGCCCAGGAAAGCGCAGCCGTCCTCCTCCCCGGAGTGATTGGCATAGGCCACGGTCAGCTGGCTCTCCAGCGCCCGGGCCCTCAGCAGCACCTGCGGCACGGATTCGAAGCCGTGGGCCAGCGCCGTGGGAACCAGGAGCAGGTCGGCCCCGGCCGTGGCGGCCGCACGCACGGTTTCGGGAAACTCTACGTCGTAGCAAATGGCCAGCGAGGTTTTGACGCCGCCGAGATCCACGACGGCGGGGGCTGCTTCCGCGGGGCTGAACGCCTTGCGCTCCTCCGGCCCAAAAAGGTGGACCTTGGCGTAAGTAAGGATTTCGTCTCCGGTACGGTCCAAAACCGTCGCGGTGATCTGCCACTGCCCCTCGGCCGTCATGGCAGGCAGGCTGTAGACCAGTGCGATCCGGTGGGTGGCAGCGATACCGGCAAGGGCGCGCCGGATGTCGGGCAGCTTCTGGGGGTCCAGCTCCGCCCTGACCCGGAGCGGGGCGTAGCCCACCGGGAAAAGCTCGGGGGTCAGGAGCACCGCCGCGCCTGCCTCCGCGGCCGTCCGAGCCGCGCGGTCGATGGCTGCGCAGTTCCGTTCAATGTCCAAAACACTGGAGTTCGCCTGCATCAGCGCCAGCTTCACCGTGATCACCTCAAGTCTTCGTGGACGCCCGCCCAACACCGGACGCCGTTTCACTCAGCGTATCCGCGCCGGGGGCGTCTTAACCGGCCCATTTGCACCGCCCCGCACCGTCCGTGGGACAGATTGCCCGGCACCTTCCCTCTTCCGCATGCCGGCGTCTTGCGTTAACTTCTTGACTACAAGCCCACCGATGGTGCAATGTTCATTTCATGCCCTCACCATCGCGCTCAACGAGGAGCCGAACCAAAAACCCCGGGTCGCAATCCGCCCTGAGGCATCTGAACCAGCAGCGGATCATCGAATGCCTGCTCAACGGCCCTTCGACCCAGGCGGAACTGGCGCGGCAGACAGGACTGTCCACCGCGACAGTGTCCAACATCGTCAAAATCATGCAGGATTCGGGCCTTGCCTCCACCGAGCCAACCACCAGTTCCGGGCGCCGTGCACTCAACGTCCGGCTCAACAGCAACGGTGCCGTGGCGGTGGGCATCGACTTCGGCCGACGGCACCTGCGGGTGGTTCTGGCCTCGCTCAGCTACCACATCATCGCGGAGGAATCGGTGCTCCTGCCCCTCGGCCACCAGGCCGAGCAGGGCATCCAGGCGGCCGTCGCCCTGCTCGACAAACTGCTGGCAGACAGCGGAGTGGAGCGCACCGCCGTGGTGGGTGCCGGCGTCGGAATCCCCGGCCCCATCGATCGCAGGACCAGCACCGTGGCCCAGGGTGCAATCCTCCCCGAGTGGGTGGGCATCGACATCCAGGAACGCCTGGAGGAGGCGTTCCAATTCCCCATATTCATTGACAATGACTCGAATCTGGGCGCCCTGTCCGAAGTCACCTGGGGACCACACAGCGGCATCAGCAACCTGCTGTTTATGAAGATCGGCTCCGGCATTGGCGCGGGCCTGATCCTCAACGGCAACCCGTACTACGGCAACGTCGGGATCACCGGCGAAATCGGCCACGCGACCATCCACGAACACGGCCTGATCTGCCGCTGCGGCAACAGGGGGTGCCTGGAAACCATAGCCTCCACCACCACCATGATCGAACTGCTGAGCCGCGGCGAGGAACGTCCGCTCACGCCCGAGGACATCGTCCGCAAGGCGCTGGCAAGGGATGCGGCCACTTTGCGCGTAGTGGATGACGCCGGCCTCGCAGTGGGCAGGGCGTTGGGGAACGTGGCCAACCTGATCAACCCCGAAGTCATCGTGGTGGGCGGTCCGCTGGCGGGGCTGGGCGACATCCTGCTGGATCCCATCCGGCGCGGACTGGTGCGCCACGCCGTGCCCGTCATCGGCGAAACCACCACCCTGACGATGTCCTCCCTGAACGACCGCGCGGAGGCCCTGGGAGCCGCGTCGCTGGTCTTCCAGCACGCCGGAATCCGGCGCACGTAACTTATTCGTTACCCCGCCGTTGCGTTAAAGACTTGACGACAATGGCATGCTCCATCTACTTTTTTCATCAGACGGCCCTGTGGTTTGCAGGGAAGACAACGAAGTCAATGCATTGGAGGCGTAAGGGCATATGACGTCCCTCAACACGCAGCGCGAGCCGGTTCTCTTGGAGATGCGCTCCATCACCAAGGAATTCCCCGGCGTTAAAGCCTTGTCCGATGTGAGCCTGGTGGTGAAGGCCGGGGAGATCCACGCGATCTGCGGGGAAAACGGCGCCGGCAAGTCCACGCTCATGAAGGTCCTCTCCGGCGTGTACCCCTACGGCAGCTACGACGGCGACATCGTGTACCAGAACGAGGTTCAGCAGTTCAGGGACATCCGGGCCAGCGAACACGCGGGCATCGTGATTATCCACCAGGAGCTGGCGCTCATCCCGGAGCTCTCTATCACGGAGAACATCTTCCTGGGCAACGAACCGGTAAAGCGCGGTGTAATCGACTGGGCCGAGGCCCGCCTCCGGACCCGCGAGCTGCTTGCCCGGGTGGGTTTGCGGGAGGACCCGGACACTCCCGTCAAGGAAATCGGCGTCGGCAAACAGCAGCTGGTGGAGATCGCCAAGGCGCTGAACAAGTCCGTGAAGCTCCTCATCCTCGACGAGCCCACCGCCGCGCTGAACGAGTCCGACTCCCAGCACCTGCTGGACCTGATCCTGGGCCTGAAAGGCCGCGGCATCACGTCCATCATCATTTCCCACAAGCTCAATGAGATCGAACAGATCGCGGACTCCATCACCATCATCCGCGACGGCAAGTCGATCGAGACGCTCAACGTGAAGGCCGACGGCGTCGACGAGGACCGCATCATCAAGGGCATGGTGGGCCGCACCCTGGAATCACGGTTCCCGCACCACGAACCCAAGATCGGCGACGTCCTGTTCGAGGTCAAGGGCTGGACCGTCGGGCACCCGCAGGTCCAGGACCGGCTGGTCTGCAAGGGCTCGAACTTCTTTGTCCGCCGCGGCGAGATCGTCGGCTTCGCCGGGCTGATGGGCGCCGGCCGAACTGAACTGGCACGGTCGGTGTTCGGCCGTTCCTATGGCCGCTTCATCAGCGGCCATATCTACAAGGACGGCAAGGAACTCCACCTGAAGAATGTCAAGCAGGCCATTGATGCCGGCCTGGGCTACGTCACGGAGGACAGGAAATCCCTCGGCCTGAACCTGCTGGATGACATCAAAACCACCACAGTCTCGGCCGCGCTGCACAAAATCAGCAAGCACTTCGTCGTGGATGCGAACAAGGAATTCACCGTGGCTGAGCAGTACCGCAAGTCCCTGCGGACCAAGACGCCGTCCGTGGAGGAGGGCGTGGCCAAGCTGTCCGGCGGGAACCAGCAGAAGGTGGTCCTGGCGAAGTGGATGTTCACTGACCCGGACCTGCTGATCCTGGACGAACCCACCCGCGGCATCGACGTCGGCGCCAAGTACGAGATCTACGGGATCATCCAGCAGCTGGCCAACCAGGGCAAAGGCGTCATCGTGATCTCCTCCGAGCTGCCTGAACTGCTGGGCCTCTCCGACCGGATCTACACCATCTTCGAGGGCGCCATCACCGGAGTCCTGGACAAAGACGACGCCAGCCAGGAAAGCCTCATGAAACTCATGACCTCCGCCCGAAAAACGCCTGACCCTCTGGAAACCCTCCAGAACCTTCCAGAACAAGGACTGACAAAATGAACGCGCTCAAGAAGCTGTTTGGCGGCAACACCCGCCAGTTCGGCATGATCTTCGCCCTGGTCGCCCTGATCATCTTCTTCCAATTCGCCACGGCGGGCCGCACGCTGACGCCCGGAAACGTGATCAACCTCTTCAACGGCAACTCCTACATCCTGATCCTGGCCATCGGCATGGTGCTCGTGATCATCGCCGGCCACATCGACCTGTCGGTCGGATCCGTGGCTGCTTTCGTCGGCGTCACGGTCGCCCTGATCATGCAGGACTGGAACGTTCCCTGGTACGCCGGCATTCTGCTGGGCCTCGTCCTGGGTGCCCTGATCGGAGCCTGGCAAGGGTTCTGGACGGCGTATGTGGGCATCCCCGCGTTCATCGTGACGCTGGCCGGCATGCTCCTGTTCCGCGGCTTCAACCAGTTCGTCGGCAAGTCCAACACCATCCCCGTCCCGGCGGACTTCCAGTACATCGGATCGGGCTACCTGCCCGAGGTAGGGCCCAGCACGGGCTACAACAACCTGACCCTGCTGCTCGGCCTCCTGGCCGTCGCGTTCGTGATCTTCGGCGAACTCCGCGCCCGCCGCACCGCCAAGGCCCTCGGCGCCGAAGTCCCCGAAGGCTGGGTGATGGTCACCAAGCTGGTCCTGGTCTGCGGTGCCATTCTTTACGCGACGTACCTGTTCGCCACCGGCCGGCCCGGCACGTCCTTCCCCATCCCGGGCCTGATCCTGGCCGTCCTGGTGCTCATCTACGGCTTCATCTCCTCCAAGACCGTCGTCGGCCGCCACATTTACGCCGTGGGCGGCAACCGCCACGCGGCCGAGCTCTCCGGCGTCCAGTCCAAGAAGGTCAACTTCCTGGTGATGATGAACATGTCCATATTGGCCGGGCTCGCCGGCATGATCTTCGTCGGCCGTTCCACGGCGTCCGGCCCGTTCGACGGCGTGGGCTGGGAACTCGACGCCATCGCTGCCGTGTTCATCGGCGGCGCAGCGGTGACCGGCGGCGTCGGAACTGTGATCGGGTCGATCGTCGGTGGCCTGGTCATGGCCGTGCTCAACAACGGCCTGCAGCTCCTGGGCGTTGGCGCCGACCTGACCCAGATCATCAAGGGCCTGGTCCTGCTGGTCGCCGTCGCCTTCGACGTCTACAACAAGAGCCAGGGCAAGCGGTCCATCATCGGCATGCTGACCCAGAGCTTCAAC
Source organism: Arthrobacter sp. OAP107 (assembly GCF_040546765.1). Lineage (NCBI taxonomy): Bacteria > Bacillati > Actinomycetota > Actinomycetes > Micrococcales > Micrococcaceae > Arthrobacter > Arthrobacter sp. OAP107. The sequence continues at coordinate 3,875,278 of NZ_JBEPOK010000001.1, forward strand.
CGCCCGAGCGGGGGCGCCGCACTCCAGCCGGACGAAGTGACCTCCACGAAGGAAACCATCTCCCGGGAAGCCTGAGCACCGCTGCTCCCGGATGCATTTCCCACCCCTATAGAAAGTGAACCGAGCAAATGCGAATGATTGGTAAGGCAGGAAAGGCGGCAGCAATCGCTGCCATTGCGGCACTGGCGCTGACAGCCTGCGGCCGTTCAGACAGCGGTACGACGAGCGGCGGAAGCTCCGGCGGCGAGGCGTTCCCCAAGGACTCCGCCATCGGCGTCGCGCTTCCGCAGAAGACCAGCGAGAACTGGGTCCTTGCCGAGAAGCTGTTCAACGACGGACTCAGCCAGGCCGGCTTCAAGCCGGACGTCCAGTTCGCCAATGGCGGCGTCTCGGAGCAGCAGAACCAGATCAGCGCCATGATTACCAAGGGTGACAAGGTCATCATCGTCGGCGCGATCGACGGCGCGCAGCTCGGCACCCAGCTGAAGCAGGCCAAGGACGCCGGCGCCACCATCATCGCCTACGACCGGCTGCTGCTGAACACCCCGAACGTGGACTACTACGTGGCCTACGACAACTTCAAGGTGGGCGAGCTGCAAGGCAAGGCGCTGCTGGACGGCATGAAGGCCAAGAAGCCGAACGGCCCGTACAACGTTGAGCTCTTCGCCGGTTCCCCTGACGATGCCAACGCCAAGGTCTTCTTCGACGGCGCCATGAGCGTCCTGCAGCCGAAGATCGACGACGGCACCCTCAAGGTGCTTTCCGGCCAGAAGACCTTCGGGCAGGCCGTGACCCAGGGCTGGAAGGCAGAGAACGCCCAGAAGCGCATGGACACCCTTCTCGCCGGCACGTACACCAGCGCCGCGATCGATGGCGTGCTTTCCCCTAACGACACTCTGGCCCGCGCCATCCTGACGTCGGTGAAGGGTGCCGGCAAGCCGCTTCCGGTGGTTACCGGGCAGGACTCCGAGGTTGAATCGGTCAAGTCCATCATGGCCGGCGAGCAGTACTCCACCATCAACAAGGACACCCGCAAGCTCGTTGAGCACGCGATCGTCATGGTCAAGGACATCCAGGCAGGCAAGACGCCCGAGATCAACGACGACAAGTCCTACAACAACAAGGTCAAGACCGTTCCCGCCTACCTGCTGGAGCCGGTCATTGTGACCAAGGACAACGTCAAGACGGCCTACGAGGGCGATCCGGTTCTCGGCCCGATCACCAAGTAACACCGCAGACGCCACGGGGCCCCGCCCTCCCGGAAGTGACCAGTTCACCAGGGAGGGCCGGGGCTCTTCTTTTTCGCGCTCCCGGCCTCACAGCGGAAACATAGGTTCAGCCCGTTTCCTGCACAGCCGCGGGGACCAGTGTGGGATCCGAAGCCGGCCAATCCCCCGGCATGTGATCCCAAGGAGTGCAGTGAGCGTCCTCGCCCGAAGTGTAGGCAATGCGTTTAGAAACAAGGTCCGAACAGCCGCGGTTGTGGCCGTGCTGGCGGTCGCCATTGGCCTGGCCCTGGCCATGCTGGTGGCCAACCAGGCCGTCGGCGCCAAAGTCCAGGAGCTGAACGCTTCGGTGGGGACGGTGCTGACGGTGAACCCGGCCGGGAGCCAGGGCTTCGAAGGCGGCGGCGAGCCGCTCACTGCCGGGCAGGCAGCGACCGCAGCGGGCGTCCCGAACGTGACCTCCGTCGTCGGAACCAAAGCACTTCGGCTGCGCAACGCGACTGAAGCCGCCGCGCAGGCGGCGGCTGGCACCCAGGCCGGCCCCGGTGGCGGGCAGGGCGGACCCGGCGGCCAGACCACCACCCCGCTGACCACCACCCTCACCGCCGCCGTCGACGCCGGAACGCTCGGTGCGCGCAACCAGGACAGCACCGGAACCACGGGAAGCACCGGAAGCACCGGAACCACCCAGCCTGCGCGTTCCCTTCCCATCACGGCCACCGGAACGGGTGCGGAGGTGGACAGCACCGGCAAAGCACTGAAACTGACCTCGGGCACCGGCCTGGGTGACTACACGGCCGAGTCCGCCAAGGCGCTGCTGGGCACCACCCTCGCCGAAAAGAACAACCTCAACGTGGGCTCCACCTTCACCATTAACAGCAAGACCTTCACCGTGGCCGGCCTGTTCGACGCAGGCACCACCTTCGGCAACAACGCCCTCTACGTCACGCTCCCCACCGCCCAGACCCTGGCCGGGCTGCCCGGGGAGCTGTCCACGATCATCGTCACGGCGGACAGCATGGAGCACGTCGACGCCGTCAAGACGGCGCTGCAGAACGCGCTTGGCAGCGACAAGGCCGACGTCACCCAGGGCCAGCGCAACCTCGAAACCGCCGTCACCTCACTGGACAGCGTCAAGAACATCTCCCTGGTGGCGTTCATCGCGGCTCTGGGCACCGCGGGCCTGATCATCCTGCTGATCATGGTCATGCTGGTCCGCGAGCGCCGCCGCGAAATCGGTGTCCTCAAAGCCATCGGCGCACCGAACCGCACCATCGGCCTGCAGTTTGTGCTCGAGGCCCTGGTCCTGGTGGCCCTGGGTAGCGCTGTGGGCGCCGTCATCGCCTCCTTCGCCAGCGGCGGCGTCGCCTCCGCACTGGTCAGCTCCAGCACAGGCACGACGGCGGCCCCCACCGGGCGCGGCGGCGGGTTCGCCGGCGGCGGGTTCGCCGGCGGCGCGGGCGGATTCCCCGGAGGCCAGGGCGGGCCGTTCGGCGGCGCCTCCCGGCTGCTGACCTCCGTCACCGCCAGCGTGTCGCCCGAAATCCTTGCCGCGGGCATCGCGGCAGTGTTCGGCGTTGCCATCATCGGCGCCCTGGTTCCGGCCCTGCTCACCGCCCGTATCCGCCCCATCGAAGTCCTCCGAGGAGAATAGCCATGATTGAAGTCAAGGATCTGGTCCGCACGTTCAAGTCCGGCGACCGCACCATCAAGCCGGTCAACGGCGTCAGCTTCGAACTGGAGCAGGGCACGCTGGCGTCCATTGTGGGCAAGAGCGGCAGCGGCAAAAGCACGCTTCTCTCCCTCCTGGGTGCGCTGGACAAGCCCACCAGCGGAGACGTCGTCGTCAACGGCGTGAGCCTGGCCGGCATGCCGGACGCCAAACTGACCCAATACCGGCGCCGGGACATCGGCTTCGTGTTCCAGCAGTTCAACCTGGTCCCCAACCTCTCCGCGGTGGACAACGTCATGCTTCCCATGGAGTTTGCCGGGGTGCGGAAGTCAGTCCGCACCGGCCGGGCACGGGCACTGCTGGAGCAGGTGCAGCTCGATCCGGACAAGCACGGGCGCCGCATCAACCGGCTCTCCGGCGGCGAGCAGCAGCGCGTGGCCATCGCCCGCGCCCTCGCCAACGAACCCAAGCTGATCCTCGCCGACGAGCCCACGGGAAACCTCGATGAGCAGACGGGCGAGCACATCATCGAACTGCTCAGCTCCCTCAGCCGCGACCACAACACCACCATCCTCGTGGTCACGCACGACCGCTCGCTCGCCAACAAGACGGACCGGCGCTTCCGGCTCCAGCAGGGCAAGCTCACCGAGGAACCCGTCCGCGGCCGCGCCGCGGACCCCGCGGCGGTGCAGGCAGCGCCGGTTTAGCAAGCCGGCGGCGGCGAAGCATGCACGGAATGTGCGGGCTGGGAGTAAACCCTCCCGCACGTTTTGACCCGACGCTCTATCACTTCCCGCAGGTTTTGGGCGAACGCTTCCTCACTTCCCGCAGGTTTTGGGCGAACGCTTCCTCACCCGGGTGAGAGGATGGCGTCATGACGTCACCGATCGCCAAGCCGTGGCTCTTCAGCCAGTCCAACCAGGATCCTCTCGCTGCAACGGGCCGCCGGTTACGCTGGGGCGTCATTGCCACCGGCCGGATCGCCTCCCTGGTGGCGCAGGACCTGGTGCTTCTGGAAGACGCCGAACTATACGCTGTGAGTTCCCGCGCGCAGCACACCGCGGAGGCGTTTGCGGATGAGTTCGGCTTTACCGTGGCGTACGGGGACGACGGCGGACAGCTTGGCTTTGAGCGGCTCCTTGCCGACGGTTCGGTGGACGTGGTCTACGTGGCCACGCCCCACGCGCAGCACCACCGGGTGGTGCTGGCTGCGCTCCGGGCAGGCAAGCACGTGCTCTGCGAAAAGGCGTTCACCATCAACGCCCGTGAGGCTGCCGAGCTTATCGAGGTAGCCCGCGAAAAGAAGCTGTTCCTCATGGAGGCCGTGTGGAGCCGCTTCCTGCCCAGTATGCAGCGGGCCTTCGACATCGCACATTCCGGCGAACTTGGAACCGTTCAGTGGGTGACGGCGGACCTCGGCTTCCCGGCACCCTACTCCCCCACAGCCAGGCTCTGGGCCGTCCAGGACGGCGGCGGCGCGCTTCTTGACATCACCGTCTACCCGCTGCTCTGGGCCCTCGGCACCCTGGGTTTCCCGCAGACGGTCAGTGCCATGGGCACTTTGAACGACGACGGCGTGGACGCCCAGAATGCGCTCACCCTGGGCTACCACCACGGCGCGCAGGCACAGCTCACCTCGTCCCTGTTGGCCCACGGGCCCCGCACCGCAACGGTTGCAGGGAGTTTGGGATACCTGCAGACACTCGGCTCGATCAACAACCCCAAAAAGCTGGTGGTGGGGATCGGGCAGGAGATACCGCGGACGGAACACTTTGAAGTGACGGGACGGGGTTATACGTACGAGCTTCGGGAGGTAACCCGGTGCATCCAGCAAGGCCTCACCGAGAGTCCTGTCATGCCCCTCGAGGACTCCCTCAATACGATGCGGCTGTTCGACGGCGTGCGTGCCCAGCTCGGTGTCGCGTACCCCAACGACGCGCACTGAGCACCTTTTCCGGGCTTCATCGAATCGGAAGAATTGTTTTCCCCCGGGTCTGGACTCTCACTTTGGGGCAGGCTTACGCTGTAGTCGATCGTCGATTCATTCGGTGAGCTTGGGGGTGTTAAGCATGACCATTGCGGCTCTGTCGTGGTCTGCGCTGCGCCCTCTCCGCCCGGTTCTGTTGGCCGGCGCCGCCGCTGTGGCCTGGCTGGCTGTATCCGCCCCGGCCGCCGACGCCGATTCCCATCAATCTGACTCGCTGCGCGCGAGCATAGCCTCGATTGTTTCGGCCGTCGAGGGCAATGCTGACAGCGTGGCGGGGAGCGCTGGTGCGCTGGTCTCCTCCAAGACACATGAAGCCCAAGCCGATGCTCAGCCCGTACCCGCCGTAGCACGCGTGCCTCTTCCAGCCGTCGATCCGGCAGCCTTGCCGGCGACAGTCGCACCGGCTCCACAGCCTTCGGTTGTTGCGCCTCCACCGGCGACTGCTGTCCCTTCCACGCCAGCGGCGACTACGCCTGTGGCCGTCGTTGCCCCGGTTGTAGCGGACGTTGTGGAGCCCGTTGACGAGGCCCTTGGCGGACTACCCGTCGGCGGGGCGCTTCCCGGCGACACCGTGGCCGGGGTTACCGGCCCCGCAGCATCCGTGGCTGATGGCGTACTGACAGACACGGCCGAAGCTGTCGTTACGCCGGTGGCCGACGTCGTGAAACCAGTTACCGACGTCGTAAAACCAGTTATCGACGCCGTGAGCCCGGTGGCCGAGACGCTGCCCGTCGAGCTCCCCGTTGGGCCGGCCACCGATGTACTCACGCAAACACCTCCTCTGACCGCTCCCGTCGCCGACGTCGTGACGGGCACTGCCGCGGTTCCGGAACGGCTACCCGCAGTTGACCTTGCCGACACCGGGCAACTTTCCACCAGTCCAGCGGCGCCGCTGGGCGTTGTCGGTGGACGCCCGGTGTTGTCCGCCGCTTCTGTCCAGCCGGCCGTCGGCTCGACTGCCCATTTCAGCCGCGCCCTTGAGCCGAAAGCTGGCGCAGCTAACCCCACGGGAGCTGCTCGGAAGGTTCCTGCCGGCGGAGACTCACCTACGGGCGGAGACAACACGCCGTCGCCCCAGGCACTTCTTCCATCGCCGGCTTCAGGCTCGGGCAGCGGCACGTCCTCTGCCGGCCCATCCGTTTCTGCCGCCTGGCTGAACAGCCCCTTTGAATACCTGCCGCTCATGGGCTTTGTCCCTGTCAGCGGACCCCTTCAGCACGTTCCTTCGCCGGTGGCCATCGACCCCGGCTCCTCTCCTGACTAGTTGGGCCTTTTCTGCCTCCCTGCGGCAGACACACGGCCAATCAGGTTGCCATGAGCACCTGACAACAACTTTTCAGGAGACATCACAATGCACCAGACAATTCGCAGGGGCCTCTTAGGCACCCTCTTTGCCGGCGGGCTACTTGCCCTCGGCGCGACCGCGGCGAGCGCCGCGGACACCACTGCTACAGGCGCTGTCAACGTCGCGTCTGAAACCGCCTCGGCGGACCTCAATGCTTCGACGTCGCTGGGTCTGCTGGGTGGCCCAGCGCCGTCGAATCCTTCCGCGGTCAGCGTTAGTGCCGACCTCAACCTCAACAGCGGCACCTCGAACGGCAGCACTGCCGGCGTGGCACCCGCCGCGACGGCCCTGGTCGACGTAAACCTCGGCGGCACCGGAACCGGGACAGCAGCGGCAATCCCCGCGGCTGACGCAACCGCCGTGGTGGACGTAAACCTCGGCAATGCGGCGACGGCTGCCGCCCCGGCTGCTCCTGCAGCGGACGCTGCAGCCGCTGTCGACGTCAACCTCGGCAACACCGCAGTCACGGGAACCAACACCACCGTTCCCGCCGCTGACGCAACCGCCGTGGTGGACGTCAACCTCGGCAATGCGGCGACGGCTGCCGCCCCGGCTGCTCCTGCAGCGGACGCTGCAGCCGCTGTCGACGTCAACCTCGGCAACACCGCAGTGACCGGAACAGACACCACCGTTCCCGCCGCTGATGCAACCGCCGTGGTGGACGTCAACCTCGGCAACACCGCAGTCACGGGAACAGACACCACCGTTCCCGCCGCCGACCTGGCCGCCGCCGTCGACGTCAACCTCGGCAACACCGCAGTGACCGGAACAGACACCACCGTTCCGGCCGCTGATGCAACCGCCGTGGTGGACGTCAACCTCGGCAACGCGACGACGGGTACCGCCCCGGCTGCTCCCGCAGCCGCCGTGGCAGCCGCCGTCGACCTCAACCTCGGCAACACCGCAGTGACCGGAACAGACACCACCGTTCCCGCCACCGACGTAGCAGCCGCCGTCGACCTCAACCTCGGCAACACCGCAGTGACCGGAACAGACACCACCGTTCCCGCCACCGACGTAGCAGCCGCCGTCGACGTCAACCTCGGAAACACCACGGGTTCCCTGGGAACCGGTGCTGAAGGCACCGTCGACCTCGGGATCGGCACGGGAACCGATGCTTCGGTGGACCTGGGTATTGACTTGGGCATCGGCCTTGGCGCAGGAACTGTGACGACGCCCCCCGCAACTGATCCGGGTGATGGAACCGGCAATGGCTCCGATCCGGGCGACGGAACGGGTACCGACGGTACCGGAACGGGAGCAGACGGCACGGGCACTGACGGAACTGGCACCGACGGCGCCGGCACCACCGGAACCGACGGCAGCGGATCCGGCTCCGGCATCACCGGCGGAGCCGCTGCGGGCGCTGGCACCGAGACCACCACGACAGGTGCCGCCATCCTGCCCGCCGGCTCGGTTACCACCAGCGTTTCCGCGGTGGAGCGCACGGCAACCATGGCCAGCGGAAACGTGGCCACCGCACAGCAGACGCTTGCCAACACCGGCGCCGACGCTGGGCTGCTGCCCCTAGCCCTGGCCCTGCTCGTCATCGGAGCACTGCTTGTGATTCGGAGGAAGAAGGCCTAACAGTCCGGATCGAATCCGGACAGTAATAACCGCCGATCGTCGGCGGTCCGCAACACGGCAGTCCTCGGGGCTTCCGGATGCCGGGCCGCCGGCGAAGGCGTGCCCGCAAGGGCGCCCTCCGCCCGCACCGAAGTCGGTCAGGCGTCAGTCGGTCAGGCGTCAGCCGGTCAGGCTTCCAAGAATCAGCCGGCGAACTCAATTACTAAGCACACGTATTATCCTTAACACCGAGCCCGAGCTGATAAGGACGGCAACGTGTTAGAAGAATCGCCCAGCGGGGTGACGACGGATGTACTGGGCGGGCGCTACCGGCTGGGTGAGGTGATCGGACGCGGCGGCATGTCGTCCGTCTACACGGCCAGAGACCAGAAGTTGGGCCGGGACGTGGCCCTGAAATTGTTCGCCCCGCAGACCGCAGATGCCGATGAACTCAAACGGCAGGAAGCCGAGATTCGGCTCTTGGCCACCCTGAACCACCCCAGCCTCGTAACCCTTTTCGACGCCGGAGTGGATACCCGAGTGCCGGACCAGCCCAGGCCTTTCCTGACCATGGAACTCGTGGCGGGCCAGGACTTGCGCAGCCGCATCCGGCACAGCCGGGTTCCGCTCGATGAACTGTCCGTCATCGGCGCCGGGGTCGCCGATGCCCTTGCCTATGTTCACGGGCTGGGCATCATTCACCGCGACATCAAGCCCGCCAACATCCTCCTCGTCCAGGTTCGTCCCGGCGAGCCTGTGCGGCCCAAACTGACAGACTTCGGCATTGCGCGGATCGTGGACGGCACCCGGCTCACCGCCACCGGCACCATGGTGGGCACGGCGGCGTACCTGAGCCCGGAGCAAGCCATGGGCTCGCCGCTTTCCCCCGCGTCCGACATCTACTCGCTTGGCCTCGTGCTGCTGGAATGCATCAAGGGCACCGTTGAGTATCCGGGGAGTGCTGTGGAATCAGCGGTGGCGCGGCTGCACCGGGCCCCGGAAATCCCTGACGACCTGTCATCGGAATGGCAGCACCTGCTGGCCTCTATGACCGCCCTCGAGCCCCTTGAGCGGCCTTCCGCCGCAGACCTGGAAGCGGCTCTCCGGCACGCCCTCGTGTCGCCGCATTCCGCTCCCGGAGACCTGGTCGAGGAACACACCCGCGTACTTCCCGCGCTGCCGGCCCGGCCGCCGTCGCTACTTCCTGCCGACCCGTCTCAGACGCATTCAACCGCCAGGACAACAGCCAAAACGCCGGGGCACATACCGGCACGCCCAAACGGCCGGCCCGCCGCGGCGAAGAGGCGCAGGCGCCTCCGGATTGCCGCCACCCTTGCGACGGCCGCCCTGCTGGGCGGAGCAGCCGCCGTCACCGTCGCCGCGAACTCAACCGAAAAGCCCGACGTCGTCCCTTACCCCAGCGTGAGCGGCACCTTGGGTGACCATCTCGTGGAGCTGCAAAGGAGCGTCGAACCATGAGCCCAGGCCAGGTACCGGCCATGTGGCGCCGGGCGGCCACCGTCCTGACCGGGTGCGTGTTGGCGGCAGCGCTGGCCGGCTGCGCCGGCGCCGCCCCGGAGCTCGAGACTGCGGCAGCTGCGAAGCTTCAGCAGCGGGTCCTCGAGGTCACCAAGTCGGCCGCGGGAAGCAACCCGGGCGCCGCCCTGAAATCCCTCGCCAGTCTGTCCTCCGAGCTGGATGCCGCGGCCGCGGCCGGGCAGGTTTCCTTCAAACGCCACCGAAGCATTGCAGCGGCCATCAACTCCGTGCGGGCCGACCTCACGGCAGCCCAGGCAGCCAAGAACGCTGCTGCCCAGGCTGCCGCAGTGAAGGCGACACCAGCCCCGAAGCCCTCACCGACGACTGCGCCCACAGTGGCGGTCCCGGCGCCCGTCCCCGCGCCGGCGCCCGCCAAAGTCGGAAAGCAGGGCAGCTCCGGCAAGGGCGGCCCGGAGGCAAACAAGGACAAGGGTTCGGGCAAGAAAAAGGGCTAGTCCCCCGCCGGGGACCAGCCCTTGTTCTACAAACCGTCAGGACGCCTCCCGTCCCAATTCCGCCCGTCAGGCAGTTGCTGCCGGGAAACGCTCCCACGCACGGTGGGCTGCCAGCAGTTCCTGAATCTGCGGAACCACCTGCCCGGCACTGTCCCCCAGCACCACGCCTGGCGCGTCATTCGGGATGCTGGCTGCATCCACACCGGCGGAGCCAGAGCCCCACGCCCCGATGGCCTTGGCGTGACGGAAAGCCTCCGACAGAAGCAGCACCACACGCGGATCCAACGAAACGCCGGGTTCACCGGCTTTCGCATCCAGTCCCTGTTCGGCGTCGTCAGCCGGCGCCGCGGAGCCTGCCACGATGACGGCGTCGAACTCGGTGGAGCGGGCGGTGAGGTAGGTCCGCTGAACCGGGATCCCGCCGTCGTCCTCTCCCCCGAGCGTCCCGCCGGACGGGGCGATCACCAGCGGCACGATGCCGGCGTCGTCGAGCGCCTTGCGGGCGTCCCGGACGGCCTCGAGGTCGCTGGACTCATCCGCCACAATGCCCACCACACGGCCCGCGACCGGCCAGGTCTTCCCCAGCTGGGACAGGGCGGGGCTGGGCTGGGCGTCCGGCACATCCTCGGTGGCCTCGGGTGCGGGCATCCCCAGTCCGCGGGCCACGGCGGCGCACAGCGAGGCATCGATGTTGGCCAGGGCGAGCAGCTGGCGCTCACGGACCGGCTTCTCGTAGCACTTGCCGAGCTCGAACGTGTAGGCCTGGATCAGGTGGTCCTGCTCCACCGGCGTGAGGCTCCGGAAGAACAGCCGGGGCTGGCTGTAGTGGTCGTCGAAGGACGCCGGATTCTTCCGCTGCTTGATGGCCTCCGCCACCTCCTCCGGAACATCGACGAAGGCCCCAACGTCAGCCCCGGCCTTGAACGGGCAGCCGCCGTCGAGGGAATTGGGCCGGTAGGGGGCAACGCCGGCGTGGACGGCGGTCTGGTGCATGCCGTCGCGCAGCATGTCGTTCACCGGAGCCTGCGGACGGTTGATGGGGATCTGCGCGAAGTTCGGCCCGCCTAGCCGCGAGATCTGTGTGTCCAGATAGGAGAACAGCCTGACCTGCAGCAGCGGATCGTTGGTGACGTCGATGCCCGGCACGAGGTGACCGGGGTGGAAGGCCACCTGTTCCGTTTCCGCGAAGTAGTTGACCGGGTTGGCGTTGAGCGTCATCAGCCCGATCGGCTGGACCGGAGCCAGTTCCTCCGGCACGAACTTCGTTGGATCCAGCAGATCGATCCCTTCGAACATCTGGTCCTCGGTGTCCGGGAAGGTCTGGATGCCCAGCTCCCATTCCGGGTAGGCGCCGGCCTCGATCGCGTCGGCGAGGTCCCGCCGGTGGAAGTCCGGATCCATGCCATTGATGATCTGGGCCTCCTCCCAGACCAGGGAGTGCACGCCCTGTTTAGGCTTCCAGTGGAACTTGACCAGTGTGGTGGCGCCCTCAGTGTCGACCAGGCGGAAGGTGTGGACGCCAAAGCCCTCCATGGTTCGGTACGAACGCGGGATGCCGCGGTCGGACATGTTCCACATGGTGTGCGCCTGCGCCTCGGTGTGCAGGGACACGAAGTCCCAGAAGGTGTCGTGGGCGCTCTGGGCCTGCGGAATTTCGCGGTCCGGGTGTGGCTTCGCGGCGTGCACGATGTCCGGGAACTTGATCCCGTCCTGGATGAAGAACACCGGGATGTTGTTGCCCACCAGGTCGTACGTTCCCTCGTCGGTATAGAACTTGGTGGAGAACCCGCGGGTGTCCCGGACGGTGTCAGCGGAACCACGCGAGCCGAGGACCGTGGAGAACCTGACAAACACCGGCGTTTCCACGTCTTTGGCGAGGAAGCCGGCACGGGTGATGTTGGCGGCCGTGCCGTAGGAACGGAACACGCCGTGGGCACCGGCGCCGCGGGCATGCACCACGCGCTCGGGAATTCTCTCGTGGTCGAAGTGGGTGATCTTCTCCCGGAGATGGTGGTCCTGCAGCAGGATCGGCCCCCGCGGCCCGGCCTTCAGCGAATGGTCGGTGTCCGGCAGCCGCGTGCCCTGCGGGGTGGTCAGGTACTGGCCGGACTGCGCCCGGGAGTGTTCCGGCGCGCCCGTGGGGCTGCCGGTCGGGGACACCGCTTCCGGCCCCTGCTGGTCCGGCTTGGGCGGCAGCGGTTCCCTTGGGTTGGTGGGTTCGACGACGGCGGGCTGCTCGCCTGCCGGGGCTCCCGGAATGTTGATTGCTGATTCTTCAGGCACTGAGATGATCCTTTCCGAAGCGGCGGCTAACCGGACTCGGCCGTGGGCGCCGGGCGCCCGACCAAAAGATAAGCCTGCTTAGTACCCTACGAAAACCAGTGGTCCCTCACAACCGCGGGCCGTCATTTGGGCGTTGCGGGGCTTCATAGTCAGCAGCCTTAGTTTCTCTCTTCAATTGCCGACTGCTTCCCGCTACGTTGGAGGTGTTCCATCCGGACAAGGGCAATCAGAACCACGGGCCATCCGCCCGTACGCTGAAGGAGTGAACCAAGCATGGCAACTGTTCAGGAATCGATCACTGTCGATGTCCCCGTACGCCAGGCCTACAACCAATGGACCCAGTTTGAGGATTTCCCCAATTTCATGAGCGGCGTGGACGCCGTCCGCCAGCTCGATGACACCACTGTTCATTTCGAAACCAGCATCGCGGGTGTGAAGCGCGAGTATGACGCCCAGATCACCGTGCAGGAGCCGGACCAGCGCGTCACCTGGGAGAGCCTGAACGAGCCCCGGAACTCGGGCACCGTCTGGTTCGAACCCGTGGGCGACAACGAAACCAAGGTGAACGTCGAGCTGACCTGGGAGCCCGAATCCGCGGTGGAGAAGCTGGGCGCAGCCACCGGCCTTGATTCCCGGCAGGTCGCCGCGGACCTGAGAAAGTTCAAGAAGTTCATCGAGCACCGGGACACGGAAACCGGCGCCTGGCGGGAAAGCGTCAGCGGCGGCGAAGTGGAAGGTGATGCGGGAACGACGGCGGCCGGTACAGGAACCGGCACCGGCGCCGGTCTGGGGGCTGGCGCTGGCGTCGGAACAGCGGGCGTTGGAACGGCCGGTACAGGCGCTGGATCCGGAGCTGCCGGCGTCGGGATGGGAGCAACAGCAGCGGGCGGCAACGGTGACCCGGGCGCAAGCACCGGCTACTCCGAGGGCGCGGGGATGGACGCGGTCCCGGGCCGCAGCTATGAATCCGGCGACGCCTACGACGCCGCCGCGACGGAGCGGCCGGTGGACGCGGATCCGGACATGGCGGTCGACGCCCCCTACGGGGACGACGAAACAGGTGAGCCGCGGAACGAGACCCGGCACACGGACACCCGCCGCGACGACATCCCCGACCGCTAGTTCTCCGTCCCGGCCGGTAACTCACAACCCCGGCCGGATTCCCGGCAGCCCGGGCGAAACGCACAGAAGCGCCCCGCCACTCATAGGAGTGGCGGGGCGCTTCTGTTGCCCAGCCGGAACTTGCTCAGCCCGGCAGCCCAGCCGCGGGCGGGAGACTTAGCTCAGGCTGGCGACGATCTTGTTGAGCGTTGCGGACGGCCGCATGACGGCGGCAGCCTTCTCGGCGTCGGGTCGGTAGTAGCCGCCGACGTCGACCGGCTGGCCCTGTACGCCCAGCAGTTCGGAGACGATGGCTTCCTCGTTGGAGGTCAGCGCGTCGGCAACCGGGGCGAAGGAGGCTGCCAGTTCGGCGTCCTCCGTCTGCTTGGCCAGTTCCTGTGCCCAGTACTGCGCCAGGTAGTAGTGGCTGCCCCGGTTGTCGATCTCGCCGGCCTTGCGGCTCGGGGACTTGTTCTCCAAAAGGAACGTGCCGGTGGCGCGGTCCAGGGTGTCGGCCAGGACCTGGGCGCGGGCGTTGTCCGTGGTGTTGGCCAGGTGCTCGAAGCTGACGGCCAGTGCCAGGAATTCACCGAGGCTGTCCCAGCGCAGGTGGTTTTCCTTCAGCAGCTGCTGGACGTGCTTCGGGGCGGAGCCGCCGGCACCGGTCTCGAAGAGGCCGCCGCCGTTGATCAGCGGAACGATGGACAGCATCTTGGCGCTGGTGCCCAGTTCCAGGATCGGGAAGAGGTCCGTCAGGTAGTCGCGGAGCACGTTGCCGGTGACGGAGATGGTGTCCTCGCCCTTGCGGAGGCGCTCCAGGGTGAAGGCGGTGGCCTTCTCCGGGGACAGGATCTCGATCTGCAGGCCCTCGGTGTCGTGCTCCTGCAGGTATGCGCGGACCTTCTCGATGAGCTTGGCGTCGTGCGCGCGGGTCTCGTCGAGCCAGAACACAGCGGGGGTCTGGGAGGCGCGGGCGCGGTTCACGGCCAGCTTCACCCAGTCGCGGATGGGCAGGTCCTTGGTCTGGCAGGCGCGCCAGATGTCACCAGGGGCAACTTCGTGTTCGATCAGGACGTTCCCCGAGCCGTCGACCACTTGGATCTTGCCGGGGGCCTGGGCCTCGAAGGTCTTGTCGTGGCTGCCGTATTCCTCGGCGGCCTGGGCCATGAGGCCGACGTTCGGGACGGTTCCCATGGTGGTGGGGTCGAAGGCGCCGTTCGCGCGGCAGTCGTCGATGACAACCTGGTAGATGCCGGCGTAGGAGCTGTCCGGCAGAACTGCCAGGGTGTCGGCTTCCTTGCCGTCCGGGCCCCACATGTGGCCCGAGGTGCGGATCATGGCGGGCATGGAGGCGTCAACGATGATGTCGCTGGGGACGTGCAGGTTGGTGATGCCCTTGTCGGAGTCGACCATGGCGATCGCGGGACCCTCTTCGAGGCCCTTCTTGATGGCGGCCTGGACGCCTTCGCGGACGTCCTCGGGCAGCTCGTCCAGCCCGTTGAGGATGGAGGCGAGGCCGTTGTTGGGGCTGAGGCCGGCGGCGGCGAGCTGCTTGCCGTAGGTGTCGAACAGCTCGGAGAAGTAAGCCTTCACCACGTGGCCGAAGATGATGGGATCGGAGACCTTCATCATGGTGGCCTTCAGGTGTGCGGAGAAGAGCACGCCCTCTTCCTTGGCGCGGGCTACCTGAGCTGCCAGGAATTCGTCCAGGGCGGCTGCGCGCATCACGGTGCCGTCGATGACTTCACCGGCGAGGACCGGGAAGGCCTTCTTCAGGACCTTGACCGTGCCGTCCTCGCGGACCAGCTGGATTTCGATGGTGCCGTCGGCCGGAACCACCACGGACTTCTCGTTGGAGCGGAAGTCGTTGGCATCCATGTGTGCCACGTTGGTCTTGGACTCGGGGGTCCATGCACCCATGGAGTGCGGGTTCTTGCGCGCGTAGTTCTTGACCGACAGGGGCGCACGGCGGTCCGAGTTGCCTTCACGCAGGACCGGGTTCACGGCGGATCCCTTGATTTTGTCGTAGCGGGAGCGGACGGCGGTCTCTTCGTCGGACGTGGGGTTGTCCGGGTAGTCCGGCAGGTTGTAGCCCTGGGACTGAAGCTCGGCGATGGCGGCCTTCAGCTGCGGCACGGATGCGCTGATGTTGGGCAGCTTGATGATGTTGGCTTCCGGCTTCTTCGCCAGTTCACCCAGTTCGGCCAGGGCGTCACCGATCTGCTGCTCTTCAGTGAGGTAGTCGCCGAAGACGGCGATGATGCGGCCGGCCAGCGAAATGTCGCGGGTCTCCACCTGCACACCTGCCGTGGACGCGAACGCCTCGATGATCGGCAGGAACGAATAAGTAGCCAGCATCGGCGCTTCGTCGGTGTGGGTATAGATAATTTTGGCCATGCTCGGGCGTCTCCCTGAAGGTCGGCTTGTATCTGGTATTCCGGTCTATTTCACCAATCTTTAACTTACCCGAGGTGAACCGGATGGACCTTACCCGGACGGCCGGATGCCCTTGAATGACCGCGTTCCTGTGGCTTGCGCCACACTATCCATTGTCCCCGGAGCCAAGGAGTCCTAATCTTTCTCTCATAAACGAATACCGCTTCGGCGGCTGGTCGTCGTCAAAACCCTCGCGGCGGGGAGAGATCAGCACCACACCTACCTTGAGCACGCATCATGCACACTGATGCTTCACTCCTCACATGCCCCGGGTAGGTTCAATCCGTCACTCGGCAGGCGCACTAAGGCTTCACCTGCCCCCACCCCCCCGATAGGTAGAACGCCATGACGAGCAAAAGAACTCTGGCCCAAGGCCTCATGAGCTTTTCAACAGCCCTGATACTGGCATTGTCCTCGGCCGGAGCGGCCACTTCGGCGCCCGCATCACACGACGTCCATGACCGGAAGGCATCGTCCACCCTCATAGCCCAGGACTCCTCGGCGTTCTGGACCCCCGAACGCATGCGGGCGGCGCTGCCGGGCGATGTTCTGGCGGACAAGGCTCTGGCCCGGCAGAATGAAAATGCCGTTGCCAGCGCTTCCGGCCCTCAGGAAACAGCCTCCAGCACCAAAATCCGAGGAACGTCAAAGAGCCCGCGGCTGCGCGCATTGCACGAAAACGAGGATCCTGTATCAAATATCGGCAAAGTCTTCTTCACCATGAGCGGCCAAAATTTTGTCTGTTCCGGCAACTCTGTTGTGTCGGAGAACCAGAGCACAGTAGCTACGGCCGGCCATTGTGTGAACGAGGGGCCGGGTGCCTTCGCCACCAATTTCATCTTTGTACCTGGCTACGTGGACGGTGAGGCCCCGTACGGAAAGTGGCCGGCCCGAGCCTTGTTCGCCCCGACCCAGTGGAGCGGCGCTGGCGACATCCGGTATGACACAGGCTTCGCCGTCGTCCGTCCTGTTGACGGCGAACTACTGGCCGACGTGGTCGGTTCCTCGGGCGTTCAGTTCAATCAGCCCCGGGGTATGGACTACAAAGCCTATGGATATCCGGCGGCCACGCCATTCAACGGCCAGTCGCTGGTCAGCTGCACGGGCACCGCATCCAATGACTCCATCAACCCCCAGTTCAACTCCCAAGGCATTGACTGCGACATGACGGGAGGCTCGTCAGGCGGCCCCTGGTTTGTCGGCGATGCGGACGGCTTCCAGAACTCCATTAACAGCTACGGCTATGGGACACACTCCACCCGGATGTTCGGACCCTATTGGGGATCGGTAATTCAGAAGGTCTATAACACCGCGTCGGCCGCAAGTTGACCGCGGACCCTGGTGAAACAGACTCCTCAGGCGCCACGGTAAGCCACAGCGTCGGCAAGCCGCCCGAGGAGATCCTGGCTTACTGGACCCCGGAACGGATGGCAGAAGCCTTTCCCCGGGAAATCCGGTTGCCCGATCCGGAGGACACGGACCCCAAGTCCGAAGGAAAGTAAAGCAAGTTAAAGCCCGACGGCGCCGTCCCCTTAAGGGGGCAGCCGCCGTCGGGCGGTGGTGGGCCCACGCCGCCCGGGTTCCCTGGCCGAAGCGCAGCGAGGTTAGGGAGGCGGCGGGGATTAGTGGAAGAAGTGGCGGGCGCCGGTGAAGTACATGGTGATGCCGGCAGCGTTGGCCGCGGCGACGACTTCCTCGTCCCGGACCGATCCGCCGGGCTGCACCACAGCCCGGACACCGGCGTCGATCAGGATCTGCAGGCCGTCGGCGAACGGGAAGAACGCGTCCGAGGCAGCAACCGCGCCGCGGGCACGGGCGGGGGCCCCTGCTGCGCCTGTTTCTGTCGTCCCGACATTAGTGGCGCCGCCGGCGCCGTCGACGTCGGACTCAACCTCGACACCCAGTGTGTTGGCCCGCTCAACGGCGAGCTTGCAGGAGTCCAGGCGGTTGACCTGGCCCATGCCGATGCCGACTGCGGCGCCGTTGGAGGCGAGCAGGATGGCGTTGGACTTGGCTGCACGGCAGGCTGTCCAGGCAAAGGCGAGGTCGGCGAGCGTGGCGTCGTCGGCCGCTTCGCCGGCGGCAAGCGTCCAGTTGGCGGGGTTGTCGCCGTCGGCGTTGACCTTGTCGGTGACCTGCACCAGTACGCCGCCGGAAACCTGGCGGATTTCGGTCGGGTAGCGGCCGTAGCCTTCGGGCAGTGTCAGCAGGCGGATGTTCTTCTTCTTGGACAGGATCTCCACGGCCTCGGGTTCGAAGCCGGGGGCGATGACCACCTCGGTGAAGATGCCCGCCACGGTCTGGGCCATGCCGGCGGTGACCGTGCGGTTTGCCGCGATGACGCCGCCGAACGCGGAGACGGGGTCGCAGGCGTGGGCCTTGGCGTGGGCGTCGGCGATCGGGTCCGCAGCGTCCACGGAAGCCACGGCCACACCGCAGGGGTTGGCGTGCTTGATGATGGCGACTGCGGGCTCGGCGAAGTCGTAGGCGGCCCGGAGTGCTGCGTCGGCGTCCACGAAGTTGTTGTAGCTCATGGCCTTGCCATGGATCTGGTCTGCCTGGGCGATGCCTGCAGGTGCTGCCTTGTCCACGTACAGTGCTGCTTGCTGGTGCGGGTTCTCACCGTAGCGCAGCACCTCGGAGCGTTCCAGTGCCAGGCCGGCGTACGCAGGCCAGTCGATGACGCCGTCGCCGTCCTCGTCGAGGAACTGGCTGGCAGTCCATGTAGCCACGGCCGTGTCATAGCTGGCGGTGTGCGCGAACGCCTTGGCGGCGAGCCGGCGGCGGGTCTTGAGGTCGAAGCCACCCTCGGCGGCGGCACGGACCACGTCGCCGTAGAACGTAGGATCAACCACAATGGCGACGGCGGCGTGGTTCTTCGCGGCGGAGCGCACCATGGCGGGGCCTCCGATGTCGATCTGCTCCACGACGTCGTCCTGTGCGGCACCCGACTTGACCGTCTGCACGAACGGGTAGAGGTTCACCACGACGAGGTCGAAGGCCTCGATCTCCATCTTGGCGAGGGTCTCCATGTGGGCGGGGACGCGGCGGTCCGCGAGGATGCCGCCGTGAACGCGCGGGTGCAGGGTCTTGACCCGGCCGTCGAGCATCTCGGGGGAGCCGGTGACTTCCTCGACTTCCTGGACCGGGATGCCGGCCGCGGCGATCTTCTTGGCGGTCGAGCCGGTGGAAACAATCTTGACGCCTGCTGCGTGCAGGCCCCTGGCGAGCTCCTCCAGACCGGTCTTGTCGTATACCGAGATCAGGGCCCGGCGGATGGGAACACGGTCAAGCTGCGTCAAGCTCACAAAAGTCTCCGTCTTTATCTCGCGGTTGATGTGCCGCGGTTGGTGGGGATAGGGCCCAGTTTATCGTGTCGGCGGACCCCTTCCTGCTGGCAGGCCCAGTGTGAAGACCGGCCTGTTCGTGGCGTAGCGGTACGGCCCTGGGCGGCGTTCCGCAACGTAAGGTTTAAGCAGGAGGCCGAGATGAATATTTATACCGCTGTGCCCAGTGGCGAGCAGGTAGTCCAGGAACTGCCGTGGCGCTGGAAAGTGCAGGGCAGGATCTTCGTGATCGGCGGCCTGGGATTCATGTTCGATGCGTGGGACGTCACCCTTAACGGCATTCTCATTCCGCTGCTGTCCACACACTGGAGCCTCACCCCGGGCGAGGCCGGATGGATCGGCACGGCCAACCTGATCGGCATGGCCCTGGGCGCCTTCATCTGGGGCACCGTTGCTGACACCATCGGTCGCAGGAAGGCCTTCACGGCCACGCTGCTGATCTTCTCGGTCTTCACGGTGCTTGGCGCCTTCTCCCCCGACTTCCTCTGGTTCTGCGTCTTCCGCTTCATGGCAGGGTTCGGCCTGGGCGGCTGCATTCCTGTGGACTACGCGCTGGTGGGTGAGTTCACGCCGCGCAGGCAGCGCGGCCGGGTCCTCACCGCCATGGATGGCTGGTGGCCCGTGGGCGCAGCGCTCTGCGGGTTCGTGTCCGCATGGCTGGTGGCAGCCTTTGCCGACTGGCGCCTGACCATGCTCGTCATGGTGCTGCCCGCCCTGCTCGTGTTCTGGGTGCGGCGCAGCGTTCCGGAGTCGCCGCTGTTCCTGATCCGCAAGGGCCGCCGCGACGAAGCCGCCCGGGTGATTGACGGTCTGGTCGAGGCCACCGGAGCCGAGCCCCGGGCCTACAGCCTGCCGGAGCCGCTGGCCGTAGCGCGGCTCTCGGCCGGCAGCGCGTGGCAGCAGCTGCGCGGTGTCTGGCAGTTCAACTGGAAGATCACCGCCGCCGCCTGGGCACTGTTCATGAGCATCCTGCTGGTCTACTACCTCTCCCTCACGTGGATGCCGCGGATCCTGATCGGCGCCGGGTTCGCCGAATACAAGGCGTTCCTGACGACGGCGGGGATGGCCGCCGTCGGGCTCCTGGGCGTGATCGCGGCAGCGCTGCTCGTGGAGCGCGTGGGCCGCAAGTGGCTGCTGGCCATCACGGGACCGCTCTCCGCGCTGATCCTCGTGGTGGTGGCGTTCGTGGTTGACGTGCCCACGGCCGCGGTGTTCTGGCTGCTGGTGTTCGGGTTCGTGGTGCAGGTGGCCATCCCGGTGCTCTACGCGTACGTTTCCGAGCTGTACCCGACGGAGCTGCGCGGCAGCGGCTTCGGCTGGGCGTCCACGTTCTCGCGGCTGGGGGCTGGCTTCGGCCCGCTCATCTTCGCCAACTACTTCTGGCCGCAGTTGGGGCTCGCCACCTCGTTTGCTCTCGCCGGCGGCCTGGTGGTCCTGTCCGTGCTGTGGATGGCATTTTTCTCCCCCGAGACCCGCCAGCGCCGCCTCGAGTAGCGCCCCCTCCCCCAACTGACTCGCAGTTGTTGCCGTTTTGAGCCCTCAAAACGACAACAACTGCGAGTTACTTGGGCAACCAGCCCCTACTGAGCAGCGCAGCACGGACTTTCGCGACTGCGGATCGGGCATCCTTCTGCATGTGGCGCTTGGAGATCCTGACCAGCAGCCAGCCTCCACGGCCGTAGTCCTCCTCCCGGGCGATGTCACGGACGATTTGCTCAGCCCCCGAGTGGCCCTCACCCTCGTACTCCACGGCAACCTGATGTTCCGGATAGCCAATGTCGGGCTGACGTACGACGCCGGAACGGAGTTCCGTGCGCACGTTGAGTTGCGGTTCCGGCAGGCCCCCAAATTCCAGCGCCAGCCGTAGCCGAGTCTCCGGCGCCGAATCCGCACCGACACGTGCCAGGTCGAGGGCGAGCCTGGCTTTTCGGATGCCCGGTGTTCCTTTGTGCCTGTCCAGCATGTCGGCCAAGTGCCCCAGAGTTGCGTGCGGTTCGTCCCTGGTTTCAAACTCGGGCCGGGGAATGCGCAGGAGATGGTCGGCCACCACAGTCAGCTCCTCAACGCTCATCTTCCGAGATATGTCCAGCCACGTCCGGACCCTGCTCGTCACCAGCAGTCCGTCGACACTCACGATTTCATCGTCGAAGAACTGCCCCACATGGCCTATGACGCCCGTGCGCCGGGAAATGGCCATGGTGTCCGGCCGGGAGATATGGACGCGCGGATCCCGTTGACCGGGCAGGAACCCGGGGAACTTCCAGAAGGTGAAAGCGGTGGCGTGGGATGCGGCTGAAAACTCGGTCACCCGGGTGAACGGGCGGATCGCCTCGGGTGCAAACGACTCCGCGGGACCAAGTGCGGGTCGGTAATCGGGCACCCTGATGCCCCGGCTGGGTGAGTGCAGCGCCTGGTGCCGGAGCCGCCGCAAGCTGACGCCGGCGTCGGTGGCTTCTTGGCAAGTGAAGGGCGCCAAGGCCAGTGGCTCGGGAAGGGGACGAGGGGTCTTCACGGCACCATGGTTGCAAATCCGGAACCTGCTCAGGCAGTTATCCACAGGCAAATGTCCTGCCAACGCAACTGACTGGCAATTGTTGTCGTTTTGAGGGCTCAAAACGACATTAAATGCGAGCTAGTTGGGAGTTTTCGCGGCGGCGTACTCAGCAGCCAGCGACGCGAGCGTGGAGACCAGGAGCCGGCGCTCCACCACCTTGATCCGCTCGTGCAGGGTTTCCTCGGTGTCGGCGTCCTCGATGGGCACGGCTTCCTGCGCGATGATGGGGCCCGTGTCCACGCCCGCGTCGGCCCAGTGCACGGTGCAGCCGGTGACCTTGACCCCGTAGGCCATGGCGTCGCGGACTCCGTGGGCGCCGGGGAAGGAGGGCAGCAGGGCGGGGTGGGTGTTGAGGTATTTTCCGTCGAAAGCGTCGATGAACTCGGGGCTCACGATCCGCATGAAGCCAGAGGACACCACCACATCCGGCTGGTACGCGGCCACAGCATCCGTCAGGGCGGCGTTCCACTCCGCACGGTCCGGGTAGGCCTTGAAGTCCACCACGAACGTGTCGATCCCGGCTGCAGCCGAACGTTCCACGCCGTAAGTTCCCGGACGGTCCGCGCCCACCGCTGCGATCTCAACATCCAGGTCCCCGGCTTGAACGGCGTCGATGACGGCCTGAAGATTGGAACCGGTTCCGGAGACGAGGACTACTATGCGCATTGCTCAAGCTTAGGCGGACGCTCGCGTAGGCTGGAAAACATGAACCCCACTCCGGGCCCGCAGGGGCCTCAGCGGACTGCGCGTCCGCTCAGCGAGGAGGCCAAGGCCTCGCTCCAGAAGACGCACACGCTGTTCCGCATGTTCATTGTTGCGGTGCTGGGCGCGTTCTTCGTCTTCCAACTGGACCTCGCCTACCTCTGGCTCACGGCCATATTAACGGCGGCGGGCATCGTCCTGGGGATCATGGTGCTCATCCGGGCCATCCGGTTCAAGGAATCCAAACTGGTGCTGTTCGGCACCATTTCCGGTCTTGTGGTTTCGGCGGTCATGGTTCTCCTGGTCCTGACCTCTGTGCTCTTTTTCAACCAGATCCGCGACTTCCAGCAGTGCTCCCGCCAGGCGCTGACCAGCAAGGCAAGCACGGAGTGCCGGGCCAATCTGGAGAACTCGCTGCCCGGACCGCTGAAGCAGCCCGTGCGCTAGAACCGGCCCAACAACCCGAAGACTACTTGCTGCTCGGGGCAGTCCCCAGCTCGGCGTCCCGAAGCTGCCGGCGTTCCAGCCACGGTCCCGCCGCGTATCCAATTACGACGCCGACGCCCACTTCCGCTGCCAGCCAGACTGCCGTCCACAACGGGTCCGGGCCAATGTCCGTGAGGCGGCCGATGCCGGCCGAGCCGCGTGCCAGCCAGGCGAGTGCGGCCGCCAGCACGCCGGCTGCCGCCCCGACGATCAGCGCCAGGAAGAGGGTGGACGCCGCGGCGGTCAGCCAGCGGACGTGGAGCTTGATGGACAGCCATTCATCGAAGTGGTTTTCACCTTCGCGCAGGAACCACCAGCCGGCCAGGACCCCGGCGAGCACGGGAACCACCAGCGCCACTGGACCGAAATCGAGGGAGCCGGAAGGGATCGCCGCGAAAACCGGGATTGTGGGCAGAGGCCCGACGGCGGTTTCCAGCGGGCCCACCTGAGAGCCGGCGCCCAGGGCGAACCCGGAGCCGGTCAGCCAGGCGAGCGCAAAGACGGCGAGGTTGGGGAGGAAGCCGAGCTGCGCAATGGTGAGCGCCGCTCCTCCCACGGGTCCGGCGTCGAGTCCTTCATAAACCGCCACCACAAGGTTCCAGTGGATGAACAGGTCCACGGCCAGCAGCGCCGAGGACATGGCGAGCGCCGCGATCACGGCCACAAAGCCCGCCTTGGCTGCCGAGGCCAGATACGACCCCGCCCACCGTGAATGCTGGCTGGTGCGGGCGATCCAGTCCACGGCGTCGACGCCGATCAGCCGGCTCCATGAACCGGCTTCCCGCCGGGCGCCGATCACCATCCCGAGGCCGAACGGAACCAGCGGCAGGAGCCCGGCCCACCAGAGGAAAACCCCAACGTCCTCGGTCCGGCAGATGAACCCCGTGGCGATGCCAAATCCCGCGTAGACCAGCCACGAGCCGAGCAGCGCCTGCCACAGCTGGTCCGTGTACGACGCCCGGGCCAGGCGCCTGCCGGCCCGCCAGGCCAGCAGGAAGGGAATGAGTGTGAGGCCCAGCGGTAGCAGCGACAGCGTGCCGGTCTCGGGCCTCGCGGCAGCGCCCTCCCCCACGGTGGTGAGATACAGGGGCACCCCGTGGATGACCAGCCACGCCTGGCCGGCGAGCCGGGCCAGTGCATCGAGGCCGGTGCTGCCGAAACCGGAGGTCGCCCACACCGCAACGATGGGGGCTATGACCACCAGCGCCGAGATGATGGCCGCCTGGGCGGACTCGAGCCCGCCCTGCAGCCACAGGGGCATGGGAAGGCCACGGTCTCCGGTCTGGTCAGCACGCAGTTTCATCGCCTCCCATCGTGCCATGCGGGGCCTCGCTCACCCGTTTTCGACAGGCTCAACGGCGCGGGAAAGTCGGACGGTCATGCGCCCGCACCGGCACATGGCCGGCCCGTCTGCGGGCGCTTTTTCGGGAGGCCCGTCGTAAAATTAGCTTGTCCGCATTCAGTGGTTGGAGGCAGAAAATGACTACCGCATCCCCACATGCACACGGCGTTCACTTTGGCAGGACTGACGTTCAGAACGCTGGCATGGGTGTAGGTATTGTCTTGATGGTGGTCGGTGTGCTGGGGTTCATCCCGGGCATCACTGCACGGTATGGCGAACTGATGTTCCTTGGGCCTGATTCGCACGCCATGTTCCTCGGCCTGTTCCAGGTATCCATGCTGCTCAACATCGTGCAGCTGGTCATTGGCGCAACCGGCTGGGCCATGTCCCGCGGAGAGATGGGCGCCCGGAGGTTCCTCATGGGAGCCGGTGCGCTTTATCTCGTCATTAGCATCTACGGGCTCAGTGTCGGAGTGGATTCGGCGGCCAACTTCCTGTCGCTGAACATGCTGGACAGCTGGACCATGATGGTGGCTGGTGTATTGATGATTGCCGCTGGCTGGATGTTTTCACGGCATTCGGTCGCGGACAGGAAATAGCCCGGAACGCGAACGCCGGGAACTAGGAGCCGCGAATGAATAGATATCTAATCTGAGTATTCGTACTACCGGTTGGTGCAGGCGGCCACGCGAATTCGTGGGCGGCTGCACCAACTTTGTGTGGGCACACTGGGGAGCATTCTTGACCGCGGACGGCCACTTCAGAAGCCGGTCTTGAAACGGATCTGGGAATAGGGCTCGCTGGGCAGGTTCCCCGCAGTCCAGGGCTCCTCGGACGGTTCGCTCCGCACTTCGCCGCGCCCGTCACGCAGGACGGCCAGCACCGTTGCCGAAATGGCAACGACGGCGATTACGGCCAGCAGCACAAGGACGACGACGATGGATCCGGACATCTCTAAAGCACCTTCTGCTTAAATTTTATTGCGATTCAACGCGCCCGCTCATGCGCGAATATTTTTCCTCTGGACGGAACGGGGCGCCGGGCATATTCTGGTCTCCCATTGCGCTGGGGGGTGATTCGAATGGGCAACAGGGTGCTTTTACTGGACGCAACCGTCCTGCGCGCCCTGCTGTTGCCCGTTCTCCTGGCCCTGGCGTGGATTATTTGGGGAGCGGCATCAGCCGACGCAGCGCCCGGGGACACCGTGACGGCCGGTTCGCTTGAGACCGGATCCCTCGTCAAAACCCCGGCAGCTGCTACCCCGCAGTCGACATTGTCCGCTCCCCTGGCTTCCGCTACCTCCCGGGTTGCCCCCGTCGCCAAGCTGCTGCCGGCGGTTCCGGCACTGCCGGCAGCACCCAGCCTCCCGACTGCATTCAGCAAGCCTGTGACGACCGTCGTCGGATCCGTTACGGGCACCGCCGGCGCCGTGGTCAACGGGGCATCGACTGCGGTGACCACCGTGGCGGACACAGTGGACAACCTGGCTGCTGCCGCGGAAGACATCGTTTCGTCGGTACCGCAACTGCCGGTGTCTCCTGCGGTGCCCGCTGTTCCTTCTCTCCCGATTCCTGCTGTGCCGGTCCCCGCGGTGCCCGTGCCGTCTGTGCCGGTGCCTGCAGTGCCGCTGCCTGCAGTGCCGCTGCCGGAACTGCCCGCAGCTCCCGTACCGGGTGTCACATCGCCGGCGCCGGCCCCTGGCACCGGGCACAGCTCGCCAGATCTTGCCGCACCTACGAGTGATGATTCCTCCTCGGATGTTCGGCCGGGGACGACCACTCGCAAGGCGGCAGACGGGGCCCGGTCGGCAGCACCGGCCGAGACAGCAGCCACTGTCTCTCCCGCTGCTGCCGGCGGTGTTCCGCTCGCGGGCACGGGTCTCTCACTGGCCGAGCTCCAGATGACCACACCGGAGGGGCGAGAGCCGGCCGGCGCCAGCCATTCGATTCACAACAGCACAAACCTTGATGCGCTGCCCGGCGGCGGCCATCTTCTGTCCTTCGCCGTAAGCGAGGGAACGTCCGGGAACTCCTCCTCGGGCGCTGAAGGCTCTGGAGCCCAGGCCGCCGATGCAGCGGGAAGCTGGGACAGCACGCCTCTGCTCGCCGGCGCCCGGGTGCTCGATACCGCCCAGAACCTTCCCGCCGGCCCAGCCTTCGATCCGGGGTGTTCCCCCGACTGAACAGGTCAGCTCTGCCCACCTTCAGGGCAGAAAAGACCACCTGCGCAGCCCTGCGCAAGGACCATCAGTTCAGTCAGGAGAATATGTCATGTCTACGCACGCCCCGCTGTCTGCCGCCTCCCGCCCGTCCCGCCCGCAGTCCGGAGCCGTTGCCGGCCGGATCGGAAACTGGCCCGACCCCATGCGCGGCCGGATCGGAAACTGGCCCGACCCCATGTCCGGCGTCATCGGCAACTGGCCCGACCCGATGCAGCAGCGAAGCTAGGGATGCCCCGGCGAAGCCAGAGCGCGGTCCGGACCTGAGCCCGGACCGGCCTACGCCAACAGGGACGCCAACAGGAAAGTGTCGCCGCGCGCGGCGCGGCGACACTTGTCCTCATAAACAACTCCCCCAGCCGCGCAACAGGTTTACTTCGTACCGCTGTCACCGCTCCCGGCCGGCTTCTGCACTGTCTCGGCTCGGTCCTGCGGCGCCCCCGTGGCGCCCTCCCCTTTAGCCTGATCTGCCTCGGCGGCCTCTGCTTCAGGGGCCGGTGCCCGCAACGCAGGTTCTGCAGTCGTGTCCGCGCTCGGAGCCGCGTGCGCAACTTCCTTGGGCGCACCTCGTGTGAAACCAGCCTCTGTTGGCGGGGCGCCTTCTGTCGGTGCACCTCCCGTGGGCACACCGGCTGCGGGGGAGCCTGGTTCCCTGGTGGCGTCCGCGGCTGGTTCGCCGACGACGGCTGCTGAATTCTGGTTCTTGGCCGAGCCAGGTTTGGCGCTGCCCGGAAAATAGCTGATGACGCGCGCCAACTCCCGGCCCAGGACAGTCCCCTGGACCACGTCGGGGGGCAATGCGGCCTGCTCAGCTTTCCGTGCCGCCTCCAATGCCTGGCGGCCTGCTTCCGTTATGGATACCTCGTTGTGCCTCCGGTCCAGTGAACTCGACTCACGGGCAACAAGCCCAGCCGCTTCGAGCCGCGTCAGGACCCGGCCGATGGACTGGCTGCGGACCTTGATATCGGCGGCCAACTCTTCCTGGTTCAACGGACCGTCGAGGAGACCCTGCAGGGCGATGACTGCGGCATGCGTGAGGCCGAGTTCAGCCAGCGCCTGATCCTGCCGGCGCTGGACGAGCCTGGCGGCCATGGACAGCAGCTGGTGAGGCCCCCACTGCTCTGCGTCAGGATTCGGGACCATCGGTTTAGACCTTCTTTCCCCTTTGAGCCCGTGCTGGCAACACCGCCAGCCGAAAATGCCGGTAACGCCGGGGCCGGAACCCGGCCCCGGCGTTCAGCACGTCAACGGCGGGTGTCCTCCACACCCTCGGCCTCAATACGCTCCTTGCGGACCTGTTCGTCCACCGTCACCTCATCGGTGACCGTCTCGGTGTCCAGCCTTACCCGCTCAACCGGCACGGCCTCCTTGGCCACCACGGGACGTTCCTCGTGGAGCACTACTTCGTGTTCCTCCTCGCCGATGTCCTGCCCCCTCAGCGCGTCGTCCCGGTTTCCTTCTGTGATCGGTTCGCGCTCCAGCCGTACTTCCTCGCGCTGTACGGGTACTGTCTGGGTTACGTTTTCGGTCACCACGTATTTGCGCAGACGTGCCCGGCCGGACGCCTGCCTTTCGGTGCCAACGTTCACGCGCTCCTCCGATCGGGTCATGGCGTCACCATCCGACAGTCCGGAGGCATCACGAGCGAGCCTGTCATCTGCCGCGCTGTAAGTTCCACCACCGCCTGCAGCAGCGAATCCTGCATCCCGCTCGGTGGCGGAAAGGCGGGCAGCGGACTGCTCGGCCGTCCGGCCGGAGCCGGCCCGGTCCCCGTTCGCCGCCTCGGTGTAAGTCACCGTTCCGTGGAGCTGGTAGTGCTCGTACAGCCGGTCCTCTTCTGAGGGGTCAAGGTGGCCCTCAGCGTCGACGCGCGGTGCATCCTTGACCTGGTCCTTGCTGTACGGGACAACGATGTCGGATCCCTCAAGCCGCGCTCCTTCGAGGGGAATGAAGGACTCCGAGGTCCCGAAAAGGCCTGTCCTTGCGGTCACCCAGGTGGGCTGTCCGTTGTCATCATCCGCGTAAACCTGGCCGAGGGAACCAATTTTGTCTCCGTCTGCGGAGAGTATGTTGCCGTTCTTGCTGAGCAGATCGTCGATGTGTTCCTTGGTGAGCATGCTGTCTCCTTGGAGTTTGACTTCGTGTTCAAATGGCTGGTCACGCTGCGGCCGACGACGGCGAACCGGCAGTTCAGGGCACACCGTCGCCGCCCTAAAGGGGCGGCTGGCGCACCCAGCCGGGCAATCGGCCGTCGCTGCCGAGATCGATACGTCGATCTCGCACTTATACCCTAAGCATGCTTACTATCAGATTGGCAAGCCTGCTTAGCTTTTTTCTCGGGATCACTCCTTGCCGCTGCCGCCAGCCGTCAATCCCCTCTGCGGCGTCGCACCGGGAGGGCGCACCCGGGGGCGCACAAGTAAGGGTGGGAAAAAATGGCAAGGGTGCTTACTATTTATTAGTAAACATGCTTACCATTGCATGCCAGCAACGCTGGTTCCTGTACAGCAGCTGACCCTTTCGGAAAGAGAGAGCGAAGATGACTGAGAACCAATGGCCGCAGGACGAAAACCTCACCTCTCCCCCGGCCACACAGAATACGGGTTACGGCACCGGCACCACCGGATACAGTGCAAGTGGAACGGGCACCACTGACTACACCGGCACCCCGGGCTACCAGGATGCTGCTACCTCGAAGAAGGACGTCGCGAAGGATGAGGCCGCGAACGTCGCCGGCGAGGCTAAAGGGGCCGCCCAGAATGTGGCCGAGACGGCCAAGACCGAGGCGAAGAACGTGGCGTATGAGGCCAAGAACAGCGCCCGCGATCTGCTGCACCAGGCGAAGTCGGACCTCACCGACCAGGCCGGCACCCAGCAGGCCAAGGCAGCCGAAGGCATCCGCAACGTCTCCTCGCAGCTGCGCACCATGGCCGACGCGCCGGACCAGCAGGGCGTGGCCGCGGACCTGGTCCGCCAGGTCGCCGATCGCTCCGAATCTGTCGCATCGTGGCTGGACAACCGGGATCCGGGCTCACTGCTGAACGAGGTCAAGTCCTTCGCCCGCCAGCGCCCCGGCACCTTCCTGCTCCTCGCGGCAGGCGCCGGTCTCCTCGCCGGACGCCTCGGCCGCAGCCTGCAGGCCGGCGCCCCGGAAACCGGGACCGCAGCCGGCTACGGATCCACCGGCGGCACCGTCCCGCCCTATCCCATGCAGCCGCCTGCTACGGAGGGCAGCCTGGATGCCGGAGTCGGCGCACCCCTTTATGACCACGCCGAACTCGGCGAACCCGCCTACACCCAGCAGGCCTACGGCGAACAAACCTACGGGGAACAGCCCGCCTACGGCGAACCCGCCACCGGCCAACCCGCCTACGGCGAACAAACCTACGGGGAACAGCCCGCATACGGCGAACCCGCCACCGGCCAACCCGCCTACGGCGAACAAACCTACGGGGAACAGCCCGCATACAGTGAACCGGGCGTCGGCGAACCGGGCGTCGGTGAGCCCGCACCCGGCGAACCGGGATATGGCGAACCGAGGCGGCGGGATACTGACGATACTGAGGGCGGGGGGCGTCCCCTGTGAGCAGCCAGATACCCGATACCCCACCGACGGCCGCGCACGCCAAGGCCGACACCACCTCCCTCGGTGACCTCCTGGGCGAGGTCACCCGGGACCTGTCCACCCTGATCCGGCAGGAAATCGAACTCGCCAAGGCCGAACTCAAACAGTCCGGCACCCGGGCCGGCAAGGGCGGCGGCATGCTCGCCGGCGCCGGCATCGCCGGGCACTTCGTGCTCCTGTTCCTCTCCATCGCCCTCTGGTACGCCCTCGGCGAGCTCATGGGCCTGGGCTGGTCCGCCGTCGTCGTCGCCGTCCTCTGGGGCATCATCGCCGCGATCCTCGCCTCCATGGGACGCAAGGAACTCAAAACCATCAAAGGCATGCCCCAAACCGTCGAAACAGCACGGGAAATCCCACCCACCCTCAAACCGAACGGAGACCACCGATGAGTGAGAACCCGGACGCCATCCGCGCCGACATCGAAGCCACCCGCGCCCGCCTCGGCACCAACGTGGACGCCGTCGCCGACAAAGTCACCCCCTCCAACATCGTCCACCGCCAGACCGGCAAAGTCAGGGACGCCGTCTTCGGAGTCAAGGAGAAAGTCATGGGCACCGCCGAGCACACCACCCACAGCGCCACCGGCAGCCTGCACCACGCCGCCCACTCCACCACCAGCGGAATGCACCAGGCCACCGACGCCGCCGGCAACGCCCTGCACGACGCCGGCGAGAAAATCGCCGACGCACCCCACCAGGTCGCCGCCAAAACCCAGGGCAACCCCCTCGCCGCCGGGCTGATCGCGTTCGGCGCCGGGCTCCTCGTCTCCTCCCTCATCCCCCCGAGCGAAAAGGAACGCGAAGCCGCCGACGCCCTCAAGACCGCGGCCGAACCGGTCACCACCCAACTCACCGAAGCCGCCAAGGACATGGCCCAAGGCTGGAAAGAACCCGCCCAGGAAGCCATGGAAAACGTCAAGGCCACCGCCACCGACGCCGCCCAACACGTCAAAGACGAAGGCCAAACCGCCGCCCAGGACGTCAAAGCAACAGCCACCGACGCCAAAGACCACGTCCAAAACACATAGCGGCGACAACAACTAAAGAGTCAAAGTACGACGACGGCCGGCCCGCTCTGCGCGGGCCGGCCGTTTGTCTGCGGTCGGGCATTTACGGTCGGCGATTAGCCCTTCTCCTTGCCGTGGGTCTTTCCCTGCGGCGTACTCCATTCCACTTCGGTGCCGTTGGTCAGTGCCACGGGTGCTCCTTGAGTCGGGATCCGTCACTGCCGAGGCTACCGTCGGCCGAATTGCTGGACTATGTCCCGGCGCACCACCACACTGTCTATTACAGCTGGCAATCCGGCGCCTTGAGGGATTTCCGGCACCGCAGTTCCCGTGCTTTCTGATTGCAGCACTGAGAGGACACCGCCATGGAGAACCTGGCAGCAATCCTGCCCCTGATTGTCATCGCTGTCTCGGTGCTGCTGGGCATTCTGATTATCTGGCTGGCCGTCAAACTGATGTGGAAAGTGGCCGAACCGAATGAGGCCCTCATCATTTCGGGTCTGACGCGCGGCACGCTGGAAAGCACCGACGGGATGGACTTCAAGATTGTGACCGGCAAGGGCGCACTGGTGGTGCCCGGACTGCAGACCGTCCGGACGCTGTCCCTGACGCTGAACGAAACGGAGCTAAAGGTTTCCTGCGTCACCTCCCAGGGCATCCAGGTGGTCGTTGACGGCGTGGTCATTTACAAAATCGGGGATGCCCCGGCCTTTATCGCCAATGCGGCCAGAAGGTTTCTTGGACAGCAGCCAAAAATGCAAAGCCAGGTGTACAACGTCTTCGAGGGCCACCTGCGCTCCATCATCGGCAGCATGACCGTTGAGGAAATTATCCGCGAGCGCGACAAGTTGGCGTCCCAGGTCCGCGGGGCAAGCGGCGTGGAAATGGAAAAACTTGGACTGGTGGTGGATTCCCTGCAGATTAAGGACCTCCAGGACCCCACCGGCTACATCCAGAACATCGCCAAGCCGCACATCGCGCAGGTCAAAATGGAGGCCCGTATTGCCGAGGCCACCCGGAACCGGGAGGCTGCGGAGCGGGAAGCCGAGGCGGCTGCCCAAATTGCCGATGCCCAGAGCGCCTCTGCCATCAAACAGTCGGCGGCGCAGGCAAACGCGGAACGGGCCAGGGCCAATGCAGCGCAGGCCGGCCCGCTGGC
Organism: Arthrobacter sp. OAP107; assembly: GCF_040546765.1. Lineage (NCBI taxonomy): Bacteria > Bacillati > Actinomycetota > Actinomycetes > Micrococcales > Micrococcaceae > Arthrobacter > Arthrobacter sp. OAP107. Next base: position 3,907,327 of record NZ_JBEPOK010000001.1, read on the forward strand.
CGATGCCACCGCACGCCAGCAGGTGGTGGTCCAGGAAACAGAGGTAGCCAAGCTCGAGGCGGACCGCGAGGAACAGAAGCTGCAGACCACCATCCGCAAGCCCGCGGACGCCAAGGCTTATGCGCAGCGGACAGAGGCGGAGGCACAGAAAGCCGCGGACATCAGTGCCGCCGAAGCGCGGGCCAAGCGGACAGAACTCGAGGCGCAGGCCAACGCCCGCCGGGTGGAGGTGGAGGCGCAGGCCAATGCCAGCGCGGCCGCGGCGGCTGCAGGAGCCACCCGCGTGACTGGCGAGGCGGAAGCGGCTGCCACCAAGGCGCGCGGCGATGCAGCAGCGTCCGCCATTAAGGCCAAAGCGCTGGCGGAGGCTGAGGGCATCAAGGCCCGCGGCGAGGCCCTCGAAAGCAACCAGGACGCCGTCATCTCCCAGCAGCTGGCGGAGAACATGCCTGCCATTGTGGCGGCGGCGGCCGAACCGTTCGGCCACGTGGACCAGCTCACCGTCCTTAACGGCGCCGACGGCCTCAACAGCATGGTCGGCGGGATCATCACCCAGGCCGGCTCGTTCCTGCCACGTCTGTCGACTGCCCTGAAGAACGGGCAGGGCCACGTCAAGCAGTCGCCGAAGCAGCCCGGGGCCTAGGAACGGCGCCCCAAGGAAGCCGAGGAAACCAAGGAAAGCCCCGGGGGAAGCCGAGGGACATGGCGACGCACAAGAACGTTGACCGGAGCCTGACCGGGAAGATCGGCAGGGTGAGCGGGAAGATTGGCCCCGGAACCGTGGGCGAGGTAATGCTCGCCTACCGCGGCGGCACCAGCGCCTTCCACGCCTATCCGTTCGACAAGGTCAGCGTCTTTCCGGTGGGTGACGAGGTGCTTGTCATCTACTTCGAACCCCCGCAGACAGTCTTCGTGGACGAGCTGCCGGACGTCCTCCGCCACGGGGAACTGTAGTCCCCGCCTGTTAACCCAACCTTCCCCTTCCGGTCACGCCCGCTCCCCCGCACTGTTAGACGGCGGGAACACCGTTGAGGGGTGAGGATCGCTATCGTTGCCGAATCATTCCTGCCGCTGATGAACGGAGTCACGCACTCCATCCTGCGAGTGCTTGAGCACCTGCAGGAGCGGGGCGATGAGGTGCTGGTGATTGCGCCGTCGACGTCGGACACTGATGTTCCGGACGTCGTCCACGGCGCGTTCGTGCACCGGCTGCCCTCCGTTCCGCTGGCGGGTTACACGAATGTGCGCGTGGCGCTGGGAGGTGTGTACCGGGTCAAGAGAATCCTTGCCGACTACGCACCGGATGTGGTGCACCTGGCGTCGCCGTTCGTGCTCGGCTGGCGGGCCGCGCAGGCCGCGCACCTGCTGGGGATCCCCACTGTGGCCATCTACCAGACCGAGGTTCCCAGTTACGCCGCCCGGTACGGGGTGCCGTTTTTGGAGAACTGGGCCTGGAACCGGGTGGAAAACATTCATCTCCTCGCGTCCCGGACGCTGGTGCCGTCCACTTTCGCGCTGAACCAGTTGCGCGGCCGCGGGATTCTGCGGGTGGGCATGTGGCGGCGCGGTGTCGATACCGCGCGTTTTGCACCGGAAAAGCGCGACGACGGGTGGCGGGCATCCGTGGCGCCGGGCGGTGAGCGGATCATCGGTTACGTCGGCCGGCTGGCCGTAGAGAAACAGGTGGAGGACCTCGCCGTGCTGGCAGACGTTCCCGGAACCCGCCTGGTCGTCGTCGGCGACGGTCCGCAGCGGGCGGCGCTGGAGGAAGCCCTTCCCAACGCCGCATTCACCGGTTTCCTCGGCGGCGAGGAGCTGGCCCGGGCCGTGGCGTCCTTCGATCTGTTCGTCCACCCCGGTGAGTTTGAGACGTTCTGCCAGACCATCCAGGAGGCCATGGCATCGGGCGTTCCGGTGGTGGCCACGGGCCGCGGCGGGCCCCTGGACCTGGTGGAGAATTCCCGCACCGGCTGGCTCTATGAACCCGGTGACCTCGCCGGCCTGCGGCGGCATGTGATGGACCTGATGGGCGACGACGCCAAGCGCCGCGCGTTCGCGGCGGCCGCTTACGCCTCGGTCCAGGGCCGGACGTGGCCCGCACTGTCCGCAGAGCTGGTGCGCCATTACAAGGACGTCATTGCCGGGATCTCGCTCCCCAGCGACACCCTAGCCTCGCAGGCCCGGGCAGGGAACCCTGTCGGCGTGGGCCCAGAGTCATTCAACGGAGCGCGGCCGGAGCCAGCATCGCCCCTCGAACCGGAAACCAAGACCATCCAAGGAGCCATCCTGTGAAGATTTCCGTGATCGGCTGCGGCTACCTCGGTGCCGTGCACGCTGCCACACTCGCGTCGATGGGCCACCACGTGGTGGGGATCGACGTCGACTCCGCACGCGCTGAGCAGCTGGCCAGCGGCCGGGCCCCTTTCTTCGAACCCGGGCTGGACGAACTCCTGCGCGACAGCCGCACCACCGGCCGGCTCAGCTTCTCCACGGACTTCGCCGACGCCGCCGGGGCGCAGATGCATTTCCTGTGCGTGGGAACGCCGCAGTCCAAGACCTCCGACGGCGCCGACCTCAGCTACCTCGTCTCCGCCACCAAGAGTCTCCTTCCGCACTTGGGCCGGGGTGCCGCCGTCGTCGGTAAATCAACTGTGCCCGTGGGCACCGTTGCCAAGCTGGGGCGCATGCTCGCCGCGCGGCCGGATGTGCTGCTGGGCTGGAACCCGGAGTTCCTGCGGCAGGGCACGGCGGTGAAGGACACGCTGGTGCCGGACCGGCTGGTGTACGGGGTTCCCGGCGGCAAGGAGGGTGCGTTCGGACGCCGCAGCGACGGCACGCAGGGAGCTGCCCGCGGTGTGACTGCAGTGCTGGACGCGGTTTACGAGCCGTTGCTGCGCGCCGGCATCCCACGGCTCGTCTGCAATTTCGCGACGGCGGAACTGATCAAATCGGCGTCGAACGCGTACCTGGCAACCAAGGTCAGCTTCATCAACGCGATGTCGGAACTGTGCGACGCCGCCGGCGCCGACGTCACCGAACTGAGCGAGGCGATGGGCATGGATCCGCGCATCGGCAACCGGTACCTGCACGCCGGGCTCGGTTTTGGCGGCGGCTGCCTGCCCAAGGACATCCGCAGTTTCCGTGCCCAGGCGCAGGCGCTGGAGGTCCGGTCCGTCGACGACTGGATGGCCGTGGTGGACTCCATCAACGTCGGCCAGCGTGCCCGGACCGTGGAAGTGGCCCGGGAACTCTGCGGCGGCTCGATCGCCGGCCGCACGGTGACCGTGCTGGGCGCGGCGTTCAAGCCGGACACTGACGACATCCGCGACTCCCCCGCTCTCGATGTGGCGCTCCGGCTCGCCTCGGCGGGCGCGCACGTCACCGTGACGGACCCCAAGGCCATCAACAACTCGTGGATGCGCTACCCGCAGCTGCGGTTCGAGGCCTCCACCACCCGCGCGCTCGAGGGCGCCGAGCTGGTGCTGCTGCTGACCGAATGGGCCGAGTACCGTGCACTGTCACCGGCCAAGGTCGGGCAGCTGGTCCGACGCCGGACGGTGCTGGACGCGCGGAACGTGCTGGACGCTGCGCCGTGGCAGGCGGAAGGCTGGACGGTGCGCGGCCTCGGCACCCAGGCGGCCCCGCTGGTGGAGCAGGTTTCCGCTGGCTGAGTCCGCGCAATCACCATCAGGGGATCGAGCCCGGCTTAACCACCCTCTATGATCGAGGTGAGGGGGTGGACGCTCAATGAGTTTCTCGCGGTCTCACGCAACGGCGGCATGACGGCGGCTTCCCCACGCCCTGACGGTGATCCGGCCGGCAGTTCCGCCCTGTTCGAAGCGCTGCCGGACGCGGTTCTGGTGATCGGCGGCGACGGGGTCATCACGCAGGTCAATGCCGCCGCGGAACGGCTCTTCGGCTACGACAGGCTTCGGCTCGTGGGCGAAGACCACCGGATGCTCCTCGCCGAAGGCTACCGCAGCGGGTTCGACCGGCTTTTCGCGAGCCTGCGCAGCGAGTCCGGAGACGGCGCCGATGCCCAGACCCCGTTCGAGTCATACGGCCTGCGGAGCGACGGCACGGAGTTCCACGGCGAGGTGGCCTGCTCCCTGCTTGATTCCGGCGGCGGCCCATGGCTGGTCGCGGCTGTCCGGCCCACGTTTCACCGGCAGGAAGCTGATGCCGAGCTCCGGGAAGCGATGTCTCTGCTCAGCGCCACCCTGGAGTCCACGGCCGACGGGATCCTGGTGGTGGGCGTCGACGGCAAGATCGCCGGCATCAACGAGCAGTTCACCAGGATGTGGGGCATCCCGCGCGAACTGCTGGCCACGGGTGATGACGCCGCGGTGATGGATTACGTGCTTGGCCTGCTCTCGCACCCCGAAAGCTTTGTGGACAAGGTCAACGAGCTCTACGCGCACCCCACCGAGGAAAGCCACGACACCCTGGAGTTCCTCGACGGCCGTACCTTCGAACGCTATTCACGGCCGCAGCGGGTGGGAAACGTGGTGGTGGGCCGGGTCTGGAGCTTCCGGGACGTGACTCCGCGGCGCCGTGCCCAGGAGCAGGCCCGGCAGGCGATGGCGGACCTCGCCGAACAGGCGGCGCAACTGAAGGCCATGGCGTTCCAGGACCCGCTGACGGGGCTGGCCAACCGTAAGCTGTTCCACGACCAGCTGTCCGAAGCGCTGCACGGAAGCAGCGGTGCCGCCGTCGACGTCCTCCTCCTGGACCTTGACGACTTCAAGGAGGTCAACGACATCCTTGGCCACGCCGCCGGCGACCAGATGCTGGTGGAGGTGGCCCGCCGGCTGAGGGCGTGCGTGCGGCCCGACGACACGGTGGCCCGGCTGGGCGGTGACGAGTTTGTCGTACTCCTGACCGGGTCCGCGGATGCCGAGGCCGTCGCCGAGCGGATCGTGCAGTCGCTCAACGTCCCGGTACGGATCGAGGGATCCATGCTGCGGCCCAGCCTGAGCTTGGGGATCGCATCGCTCAGCGAGGACGCGGTGGCCGCCTCGGAGCTGCTGCGGCGCGCCGATGTGGCGATGTACGCCGCCAAAGCCGCCGGCAAGAACCGGTTTATGCGGTTCAGGCCGGAGATGATGACGGCCCTGGTGCAGCGGACGGACATGGAGGCGGGTCTGCGGCTGGCCGTCGACAACGACCAGATCAGAGTGAGCTACCAGCCGGTTGTCTCGCCGCGGCTGGGTGAGGTGATCCAGTTTGAGGCACTGGCGCGGTGGGAACGGGACGGCAGGAATGTCCCGCCGTCGCAGTTCATTCCGACGGCGGAGCGCAGCGGGCTGATCTCGGCGATCGGCCTGCAGATGATGCGGGAGAGTTTCATCCAGCTGGGACCCTGGCTGTCGGACGGCAGGGAGCGCTCGCTCGCGGTGAACGTGTCCGGCGTGCAGCTGCGGGACGGCGGTTTCGCCGGCAGTGTGCTGGGCTTGGCAGAGTCGCACGGCATGGATTCCCGGCGGCTGGTGCTGGAGGTGACGGAGAGCGTGTTTTTCGACGCCGACGACCACGTGATCGGCCAGCTCGCGAGCCTGCGAAGTGCCGGAGTGCGGGTGGCGCTCGATGATTTCGGCACCGGCTACTCGTCGCTGGGCAGGCTTCAGGACCTGCCCGTGGATGCGGTGAAGATCGACCAGTCCTTCGTCTCGATGGTCCGCACGGGGGCGGAGAAGCTGCCGATCCTCAGCTCCATGATCAACATGGCCCACAGCCTGGGGCTCAGCGTCACCGCGGAGGGCATAGAAACCGCTGCGCAGGCCGCCTTCCTCACCGACCTGCAGTGCGACGCGCTGCAGGGCTACCTGTTCTCGGTTCCCGAATCCGAGGCCGGCCTCGGGCAGGCCATCAGCCGCTCAGCCGCAGCGCTCGAGGCCCTTGAAGGCCTTCGCCTGCGCCGCTGACCCCGTCCAAACCCTCTCTCAGCTCCCGCAGCGTTTTGGCCAGCCCTCTCTCAGTTCCCGTCGTGTTTTGACGAACGCTCCATCACCTCCCGTCGCCCTCCCGCGGGGCCCTTCCTGGGGGGACCTCACGCTGACACCTCAAAATTTCGTCAGGCAGGTGAAGTGATGATTGGGCCCTGCGGACATTTGCGGTTTGGACAGAGACCACGACGGCGTAGCCCGTGAAGCTGCGGCAGCTAAACCTGACCTCAGGCGTTGTCCAGCTCGGACTCCTCGCTCGGTTCGCCGGCTCTCACGAGCTCCAGGCTGCGGTCCCACAATTCCCGCGCCAGCCCGGCGTCGTACGCCTGGCTGTTGGCCTTCGCCAGCGCACGCTTGATGTAGAAGGCTCCGGGCACCCAGTCCCGTCCTGGCGTGGAAGTAGCGAGCCAGACGAGCGTGTCGGCGCCCTGCTCGGCCGAGAGCAGGAATCTGTTCAGCACGGTCTTGTAGGCATGGCGGAACCAGCTGGTGGACTCCGCCGCGAAGTTGGTGGCCACCACGCCCGGGTGGAAGGCGGCCGCCGCGATGCCGTCTTTCCCGTAGCGGTTCTGCAGTTCCGCGGTGAACAGAATGTTAGCCAGCTTGGCGGTGCCGTAGGCACGGTTTGTCGAGTAGCTCCGCTCTGAGTTGAGATCGGTCAGATCCAGCCGCCCGAATCCGTTGGCAGCGCTGGACGTGTTGATGATGGTGGCACGGCTGGCGGTAAGAAGGTCCAGCAGCTCGGTGGTGAGCAGGAAAGGCGCCAGATGGTTGATCTGGAACGTCTTCTCGTGGCCGTCCCCGGTCAGCTCATGGCCGCGCATGATCCCGCCGGCGTTGTTCACCAGGACGTCTATCCGCGGGTACCTTGCACGCAACGCTGCGGCCAGCTCGCGCACCTGCGCCAGCTCCGCGAAGTCGCAGACGAAATAGTCAGCGCCCAGTTCCGCGCCCACCGCTGCGGTTTTGTCCGGGGAACGCCCGACGACGACAATCCGCTCGCCTGCCCGCGCCAGGTTCCGCGCGGCTGCTGCACCGATCCCGTCGCTGGCGCCGGTGATGACGATGGTGCGCTGAGGCATGAGCGTTCCTTTGCTGTGGTTGAGCCGCTGTCCCATGAGTCGGCCCCTCAAACACAACGGCCCCCGGCCGGGTTATGTTCCCCGGCCGGACGCCGTCGTGGGCTATTTGAAAGACTGCACCTACAAGTTCAGCGCGGGCCGCAGACTCAGGGCATTCCCTGCATTCAGCAACATAGGAGCTATGCCGAGCATCTCTTCCGTGGAACGCAGGAGCGAATAGTGGCTGTAGGAACCCTGCACCGTTGTGCCCGGGACGACCGAAGGCGCCACGATGAAGTTCGGTACAGGAGTATCCTCATCGAAGACGACCGCAATGGCAGTCCTGCCGGCCTTGTACGTCGCGCTGTTCAGGATCGACGGGAGCCAGCCGGACAGCCAGCTATCGCCGGTGGCGATGCTGCAGTCGTGCATGTCGTTGCAGATATTCGGGGTGATCAGGGAGAAGTTCGGCAAGGTGTTGTTCGCCAGATCGCGCTGCAGGTTTCCTGAAGCCGGAGTGCCCAGCGGGACATTGTTCGCGGCGCAGGCTGCCCTGTCCCCCGTGCCCTGGTAGTACACCTCTGGATTGTGGCGGACCATGTATTGGCCGGAACTGCCGAGCTGGCAATTCGTGGACATGGATTCCTGGTAGCTCTTGTAGGTGAGTCCGCGCGTCCTGACTTGCCGGAAGATATTGTCGGCGGTAATCGGCGGCAGGTTGCTTGGATTCGAATCGGTGGTGACTCCCTGCGTGCTGCCGGAGGTCAGAGCCAGGTAGCTGGGAAGCGAGGGCAGCCCCAGGCCGGCATCGCTCCATGTCGTCACGGAACCGCACTGCCGGGCAACCTGGCTCATGTACGGGGCGTTGGCACTCCCAATGACCTGCGAGTACGTCTTGTTCTCGAAGATGAACCAGATCACGTGGTCGTAGGTCGGCGGAGGCGCTGCCGTGGTGCCGCACGGGCTCGCCGCGGGCGGTGGTGGCGGCGGCGGGGGTGGAGGCGGCGGTGGCGGAGTCCCGTTCGTCGTCAGGATCAGCTGCGGCCGGTGCGTGGTGTCTGCCAGCTCCTTGGAGCCATAGATCACGCCGTCGGAAGATGTGTTGTTGATGCGGAAGGAGAACGTACCGTCGCCCTTGACGACGCTAAAGACGTCGACCTCCACAAACGTGTTGGTCGAAGCGGTCCCCACCGAGGCAATAACGGTGGATTCAGCCGCCGGCGCATTGGACCAGTTGATGGTGTTTTCGGTCCACGTCGTGTTCAGTACCCGCCTGAACTGGCCGCCAAGGTTCGACGGATCAGTCACGAACAGCCGCAGTTTGGCACCCGTCACTGTGCTACCGGTGCCGCTCACGGTGAACTTCAGAAATGACATCTCAATTGGCGAATTATCTGCCTTGAGTCCGATTGCGGTTCCATAGTTGGCATTTGGTGTGTCCCGTTTGACCACGGCGTCGGCCGAGGGACTAATTGCAACGGTCGCTGCCTGGGCAGTGCCGCCAATCAACGAAATAGCGGCGAGGAAAAGAACAGTTGTAACCGCTGATATCCAATTGGCCGGCGGAACCCCGCGCCTACGGCGGTGCCTTCCAGTACTCTTCCGGGCATTCGGGAAGTCTGATCTTGCACGCATCAGGGACTCCTTTGTCCGATGGGCGCGTCACCGTCGACGCGTTCGTACACGGTAGCCCGGAGCCGTTGAGAAAGAGTGGGAAAATCTGGAGTTAGCCTGTGAAAACCTTGATACAACGCCGGAAAGTCCCCAATAGTCACCGATTGATTCCCTGCGAGGATTGGAACAGAGAGCAGGGTACCGGCTAGATGGCGGAGGCCGCTTAAATGCGGGAGAGCCCCGACCGTGTGGTTGGGGCTCTCGACCGTTTCTTTAATGGTTGTCCGGCGGTGACCTACTCTCCCACACCCTCCCGGGTGCAGTACCATCGGCGCTGTGGGTCTTAGCTTCCGGGTTCGGAATGGAACCGGGCGTTTCCCCCACGCTATGACCGCCGTAACCCTTGCTCCCGGCACACACCCTTGCGGGGGTGTGGGGGAAATCTGTGGTGTTACAACTGTGGTGTTGTATTCAGTTATCTCGGTTCCTGCAACCGGACAAGCCCGTGGCGGGTTTGTTGGTTGGGAACCACATAGTGGACGCAAGCATGCTTTGTTCTTGTGTGGTGTAAGTTATCGGCCTATTAGTACCGGTCAGCTTCACGAGTCGTTAGTCCTCGCTTCCACATCCGGCCTATCAACCCAGTGGTCTGGCTGGGGGCCTCTCACACAAAATGTGTATGGAAATCTCATCTCGAAGCGAGCTTCCCGCTTAGATGCTTTCAGCGGTTATCCCATCCGAACGTAGCTAATCAGCGGTGCACTTGGCAGTACAACTGACACACCAGAGGTTCGTCCGTCCCGGTCCTCTCGTACTAAGGACAGCCCTTCTCAAATTTCCTGCGCGCGCAGCGGATAGGGACCGAACTGTCTCACGACGTTCTAAACCCAGCTCGCGTACCGCTTTAATGGGCGAACAGCCCAACCCTTGGGACCTACTCCAGCCCCAGGATGCGACGAGCCGACATCGAGGTGCCAAACCATGCCGTCGATATGGACTCTTGGGCAAGATCAGCCTGTTATCCCCGAGGTACCTTTTATCCGTTGAGCGACGGCCATTCCACAATGTACCGCCGGATCACTAGTCCCGACTTTCGTCCCTGCTCGAGATGTCTCTCTCACAGTCAAGCTCCCTTGTGCACTTACACTCGACACCTGATTGCCAACCAGGCTGAGGGAACCTTTGGGCGCCTCCGTTACTTTTTAGGAGGCAACCGCCCCAGTTAAACTACCCATCAGGCACTGTCCCTGACCCGGATTACGGGCCGAAGTTAGATGTCCAAAGTGACCAGAGTGGTATTTCAACGATGACTCCACCCGAACTGGCGTCCGGGCTTCAACGTCTCCCACCTATCCTACACAAGCCACTCCGAACACCAATACCAAACTATAGTAAAGGTCTCGGGGTCTTTCCGTCCTGCTGCGCGTAACGAGCATCTTTACTCGTACTGCAATTTCGCCGAGTTTATGGTTGAGACAGCGGGGAAGTCGTTACTCCATTCGTGCAGGTCGGAACTTACCCGACAAGGAATTTCGCTACCTTAGGATGGTTATAGTTACCACCGCCGTTTACTGGGGCTTAAATTCTCAGCTTCGCCGTGAGGCTAACCGGTCCTCTTAACCTTCCAGCACCGGGCAGGAGTCAGTCCGTATACATCGTCTTGCGACTTCGCACGGACCTGTGTTTTTAGTAAACAGTCGCTTCCCCCTGGTCTCTGCGGCCCCGATCCCCTCCGGACAGCACGTGTCCATCAAGGTTGGGGCCCCCCTTCTCCCGAAGTTACGGGGGCATTTTGCCGAGTTCCTTAACCATAATTCTCTCGATCGCCTTAGTATTCTCTACCTGATCACCTGTGTCGGTTTGGGGTACGGGCGGCTAAAACCTCGCGCCGATGCTTTTCTAGGCAGCATAGGATCACCGAATCCCCCCTTTACGGGAGTCCCGTCAGATCTCAGGCACATGAACAGCGGATTTGCCTACCGTTCGCCCTACATCCTTGGACCGGGACAACCATCGCCCGGCTCGGCTACCTTCTTGCGTCACACCTGTTAATACGCTTGCCTCCCAGGATCAGGTCCCGCGCTCCACCAAAACCCTTCACCCACAAGGGGTGTCGGGCAGGTCTCGGGCGGTTAGTATCCCCTGTTCAACATGGGCGGTTTTTCGCCGGTACGGGAATATCAACCCGTTGTCCATCGACTACGCCTGTCGGCCTCGCCTTAGGTCCCGACTTACCCAGGGCAGATTAGCTTGACCCTGGAACCCTTGATCATCCGGCGGACGGGTTTCTCACCCGTCTTTCGCTACTCATGCCTGCATTCTCACTCGTGTAGGCTCCACCGCTGGTTTACACCGCGACTTCACCGCCCACACGACGCTCCCCTACCCATCCACACTCCTGAACCACAAAGGCTTGGAAAATATGTGAATGCCACAACTTCGGCGGTGTACTTGAGCCCCGCTACATTGTCGGCGCGGAATCACTTGACCAGTGAGCTATTACGCACTCTTTTAAGGATGGCTGCTTCTAAGCCAACCTCCTGGTTGTCTTCGCAACTCCACATCCTTTCCCACTTAGCACACGCTTAGGGGCCTTAGTTGGTGGTCTGGGCTGTTTCCCTCTCGACTATGAAGCTTATCCCCCACAGTCTCACTGCTGCGCTCTCACTTACCGGCATTCGGAGTTTGGCTGACGTCAGTAACCTTGTAGGGCCCATTAGCCATCCAGTAGCTCTACCTCCGGTAAGAAACACGCAACGCTGCACCTAAATGCATTTCGGGGAGAACCAGCTATCACGAAGTTTGATTGGCCTTTCACCCCTACCCACAGCTCATCCCCTCCATTTTCAACTGAAGTGGGTTCGGTCCTCCACGACGTCTTACCGTCGCTTCAACCTGGCCATGGGTAGATCACTTCGCTTCGGGTCTAGATCACGCCACTGCAACGCCCTGTTCAGACTCGCTTTCGCTACGGCTTCCCCACACGGGTTAACCTCGCGACGTAACACTAACTCGCAGGCTCATTCTTCAAAAGGCACGCCGTCACAACTACAAGGCTGCTCCGACGGATTGTAAGCACACGGTTTCAGGTACTGTTTCACTCCCCTCCCGGGGTACTTTTCACCTTTCCCTCACGGTACTGGTCCGCTATCGGTCATTAGGGAGTATTTAGGCTTATCAGGTGGTCCTGACAGATTCACACGGGATTTCTCGGGCCCCGTGCTACTTGGGATACTCATCAAAGGCGGTGCACAGCATTACGGTTACGGGGCTCACACCCTCTACGGCCGGCCTTTCAAGACCGTTCACCTATACCAGCACTCACACCTCCCCGGTCCGGCAGAACCAGGACAACAAGTCCCACAACCCCGCCCATGCAACGCCCGCCGGCTATCACACATGAGTCGGTTTAGCCTGATCCGCGTTCGCTCGCCACTACTAACGGAATCACTGTTGTTTTCTCTTCCTGCGGGTACTGAGATGTTTCACTTCCCCGCGTTCCCTCCACGCACCCTATGTGTTCAGATGCGGGTCACCAGATAACTCGCGCGTCTGGCGGGGTTTCCCCATTCGGACACCCTGGGATCACAGTCCGGTTATCGACTCCCCCAGGCTTATCGCAGATTCCTACGTCCTTCTTCGGCTCCTAATGCCAAGGCATCCACCGTGTGCTCTTAAAAACTTGACCACAAAGATCAATCAGTAATTTTCGAGAGAACCACGAAACCAACCACACCCAACAACCACCAACCCCAACAAAGAAGTCAGCCATCATCACGCGCAGCCAGATCCAGGTTCATATTCTTGGAAATTGCTTCTTATAAAAGATGCTCGCGTCCACTATGTAGTTCTCAAACAACAACCCCGTACCACACACCCCACACACAACCCCCAAAGGAGCCAACCACGCGCGATCGGTGCAGCCAGGAAACCAGAAACAAACAAACCCCGGAACAAGAAGAAAAAACCCCCTCCCCCGGCCCTGTTGCCTCAGGACCCAACAGTGTGCCAAACACTACCCGGCAACCCGTGCCGGCCGCGTTCCAGGACCACCACGCCCTTTCCGAAGAAAAAACGAAGGATCCGTACTAACCACCGGTCCGTGCCACCAGGCACCTATTTGCTGATATTCCACCCATGAGCACCCGCCGCAGAACAACCGTCTGCGCAACGGGCCTTTACTCCTGACAACCCCACCACACCCGCATACACGGGCCGGAAAGACTGTAGGTGCTCCTTAGAAAGGAGGTGATCCAGCCGCACCTTCCGGTACGGCTACCTTGTTACGACTTAGTCCCAATCGCCAGTCCCACCTTCGACGGCTCCCTCCCACAAGGGGTTAGGCCACCGGCTTCGGGTGTTACCAACTTTCGTGACTTGACGGGCGGTGTGTACAAGGCCCGGGAACGTATTCACCGCAGCGTTGCTGATCTGCGATTACTAGCGACTCCGACTTCATGGGGTCGAGTTGCAGACCCCAATCCGAACTGAGACCGGCTTTTTGGGATTAGCTCCACCTCACAGTATCGCAACCCTTTGTACCGGCCATTGTAGCATGCGTGAAGCCCAAGACATAAGGGGCATGATGATTTGACGTCGTCCCCACCTTCCTCCGAGTTGACCCCGGCAGTCTCCCATGAGTCCCCACCACTACGTGCTGGCAACATGGAACGAGGGTTGCGCTCGTTGCGGGACTTAACCCAACATCTCACGACACGAGCTGACGACAACCATGCACCACCTGTGAACCGGCCCCAAAAGGAGAAACCACATTTCTGCGGCGGTCCGGTCCATGTCAAGCCTTGGTAAGGTTCTTCGCGTTGCATCGAATTAATCCGCATGCTCCGCCGCTTGTGCGGGCCCCCGTCAATTCCTTTGAGTTTTAGCCTTGCGGCCGTACTCCCCAGGCGGGGCACTTAATGCGTTAGCTACGGCGCGGAAAACGTGGAATGTCCCCCACACCTAGTGCCCAACGTTTACGGCATGGACTACCAGGGTATCTAATCCTGTTCGCTCCCCATGCTTTCGCTCCTCAGCGTCAGTTAATGCCCAGAGACCTGCCTTCGCCATCGGTGTTCCTCCTGATATCTGCGCATTTCACCGCTACACCAGGAATTCCAGTCTCCCCTACATCACTCTAGTCTGCCCGTACCCACCGCAGATCCGGAGTTGAGCCCCGGACTTTCACGGCAGACGCGACAAACCGCCTACGAGCTCTTTACGCCCAATAATTCCGGATAACGCTTGCGCCCTACGTATTACCGCGGCTGCTGGCACGTAGTTAGCCGGCGCTTCTTCTGCAGGTACCGTCACTTTCGCTTCTTCCCTACTGAAAGAGGTTTACAACCCGAAGGCCGTCATCCCTCACGCGGCGTCGCTGCATCAGGCTTTCGCCCATTGTGCAATATTCCCCACTGCTGCCTCCCGTAGGAGTCTGGGCCGTGTCTCAGTCCCAGTGTGGCCGGTCACCCTCTCAGGCCGGCTACCCGTCGTCGCCTTGGTGAGCCATTACCTCACCAACAAGCTGATAGGCCGCGAGTCCATCCAAAACCACAAAAAAGCTTTCCACCCCCCACCATGCGATGAGGAGTCATATCCGGTATTAGACCCAGTTTCCCAGGCTTATCCCAGAGTCAAGGGCAGGTTACTCACGTGTTACTCACCCGTTCGCCACTAATCCCCGGTGCAAGCACCGGATCATCGTTCGACTTGCATGTGTTAAGCACGCCGCCAGCGTTCATCCTGAGCCAGGATCAAACTCTCCGTTGAAGAAAAACAGACACAACCACCACCCCCGGAAATAACAGGGACAACGGCTGCACAAAATTTGAAACCAGCCAAAAACACCAGGCCACACCACGGGGGTGGGCAGCCCGGCACAATCAACCAATTCATAAAAAATCGGTATCAACAAACTTGGCACACTATTGAGTTCTCAAACAACAGACACACCCGGCACCACCCAAACCAACGTTCAGGATCGCTCCGGAGCAACTTTTCAAAGTTACCCGACCCCGCGAAGCTTGGCAAATCAGCGTTTCCGCGAATTTCCACTTGCAGGAAGGCCCCCACCCATGTCCGGCACACCGCTAAGTGCACCGTTTTTCGGGCCGTTAGAAAGGGGGTCGGTCGCTATCTTTCCGCTTCAGCGGCGGCGACTCGAATGACTTTACACGGCCCCGGACCCAACCGCAAATCGACCCCGGACGGACCACTCCACAACCCCACAAGCACCAGAATGCCGGGTCCTCGCCCGCGCTCAATGGCCACCGGATGCAGCCAGCAGTACACCACACATACTTATCGGCAGCGGTTACCCCGGCCGTAGGTCTGCGTGTGACCGGCTCAACTAGACAGAACAGTCTGTCTCGCATAAATTTCAGGTAGATCGACGGCCCCTATGGGCGGAGATCCGTTATCGCTGAAGCAGAAACGGCGGATCAATGTACATGTCCTTAGAGGAGCCCAAAATGGACGCCACCAAGTTCGAACAATTTATCGCCGAAGCACTGACCACGGAACGGGAGACCGACACGGTTCTCGGCCCCGACGAGCTCTACGGCCTCTACACCAGCTGGTGCCTGATTCATAAGTTGCAGCCGGCCGCCCCGGATTCCTTGTTCACAGCGCTTAAAGGACGCGGCATCGATCCGCACAACTGCGAACTGGCCATGACCGGGCCGGCGGCCGCCGACTACATCCTGGCGAGCGCCCCGAGCCTCATCTAGCCGGACCACAGAAAGAGCCGATGAAAATCGGCTCTTTCTGTGTACCCAGCACCCGGCATTTGACACACACTGCTGTCACAACGCTTCAACGCACTTATATCGCCGGCCCCCGAGGGCAGGGCGGGAAATTCAAGGTACCTAATGGCCGCACAACCCGGCATTGCAGAAGGCACAGTCATCGGCGGAAGGTACCGGGTGGTGGAACAGATCGGTTCCGGTGCCATGGCCAACGTGTACCGCGCCGTCGACGAGTCCCTCGAGCGCGAAGTGGCGCTCAAGGTCATCAACAGAAGCGACACCGCTCCACAGCCGGCGCGTGACGACGATGCCGAAGTCAAAGTGCTGGCGGCCCTGAACCACCACAGCCTCGTCACACTCCTGGACGCCGGCGTCGACCGGGAAGAGCCCGGCCGCACCCGCATTTATCTGGTGATGGAACTCGTGGAAGGGCCGGATCTCAAGCGCCGCCTTGCCGAAGGAGGCCCGCTCTCCTCCCGGCACACGGCCGAGGTCGGCTACGACGTGGCTGACGCTCTGGCCTACATCCACGAAAGCGGCGTGGTTCACCGGGACGTGAAGCCCGGCAACATCCTGGTCTTCGATTACCAGCACGACACCGCCCGCATGCACGCCAAGCTGACGGATTTCGGCATCGCTCTCATGGCTGATGCGCCGGACCTGCACGACGGCGGATTCCTTGGCACCGCGGGCTACCTCAGTCCGGAGCAGGCGAAGGCCGAGCCCATCGGGCCCCCCAGCGATGTGTACTCCCTTGGCCTGGTGCTGCTTGAGAGTCTCACCGGGCAGCAGGCCTTTCCGGGTGACCCGCTGCAGAGCGCCCTCGCGCGCCTGATGGACGACCCCCATATTCCGGATGACGTAGAGCCGGAGTGGCGCCTGCTTCTGGCCGCCATGACTGCACGCAATCCGGAAGACAGGCCGTCGACCACCGAGGTGAGCCAGGCTCTCTATGAGCTGTCCCTCAGCAGCCGCGGAAAGCACAGGGTGGACGCCACTGTCATTCCCGCGGACGAGGAAGCCCGGATGGAGGCCGTCCGCAGGTACGGCATCCTCGACACTCCCCCGGACGGTGCCTTCGACAGGATCACCGCGCTGGCCGCCAGGCTCTTCTCGGTGCCGGTGGCCATCGTGTCGATCGTGGACCATGACCGGATCTGGTTCAAGTCCCACCACGGCGTGGACGTGGAGCAGATCAGCAGGGACCCGGGGCTGTGCGCGTCGGCCATCCTGCAGGACGGCCTATGGGTGGTGGAGAACGCCCCGGAGGACCCGAGGACCCTGCTCAATCCGCTGGTCGCGGGCGAGTTCGGACTGAAGTTCTACGCCGGCGCCCCCCTTAAGACCCGGGACGGCTACAACCTCGGAACCCTGTGCATCCTGGACTTTGAGCCGCGCACCATGACGCCGGAGGACAATGCCAACCTTCGCGATTTGGCCGCGATGGTCATGACCGACCTCGAGCTGCGGCTCGAGGCAGCCGCCGGGCTGCCCGGCACGGCCCAGGGTTCCGCCGTCGTCAGTTAGGGCGCCAGAAGCCGCCCTCAACATAGCCAACACCGACGCCTGAACGGCGTATGTCAGGACATGCCCCTCACGCGGAGGGACCGCAAGCTTTTCCTAGGTTGCTGCGACCACCATGGTGCTGTCTGTAAGCGCAATTGGGGGCGACATGGACCTGTGCTCAGCATTTACCGGTCTCCAATACACAGGGGGTCGGCAATGGCAGTCTTGGACATCCACATCAACGACGCGTTCGTCGCGATGGCGGCAGTGGCGCTAAGCCTGAGGGCCGTAACGGTCACCGCGGCTTGAGCGCCCCCCAAGGGAACGCTCGGAGAGCTCGACGGCGGGAGGGCGACAGCGTCGCCGCCCACCCGTCGTCGGGGTCAATCTGGGACACAGGCCAGGGACCCTGCGCCTAAAAGCGCTACCCGCCGACGTGGTGGATGGTGAAGGCGGAAAGGAAGCCGACAGCAGCCACCAGGCCAGTGAGGTTGTGGTGCTCCTCGAAGGCCTCGGGGATCATCGTGTCCGCGAGCATGGCGAGGATACCTCCGGCGGCGACGGCGGTGATGAACGCGACCATCTCGTCTGGCGCGGTCTCAAGCGCGGTGTAGCCCACCAGGGACGCGATCCCGCTCAGCAGCGCGATGCCGCCCCACACGCCGAAAACGTAGCCGGCGCTGCGGCCGGCCTTCTTCATGCCCGCCGTGCTGGACAGGCCTTCCGGGACGTTCGAGATGAAGACGGCGGCGAGCATCGCCGGGCTCACAGTGCCTCCCGTGATCAGGCCCAGGCCGAGGACCACCGACTCCGGAATGCCGTCCAGGAGTGCCCCGACGGCGATGGCCGTGCCGCTGCCCGGATCGTCCTTTTCGCTGGGCTGCTGGTCCCTTGAGCGCTTCCGGTGTTTGGCTCCTGAGCGGGCCAGGAGTGCGTTGGCGCCGACGTAAACCACCGCGCCGGCGAGGAAGCCGAGGACCGTCGGCCAGAGTCCGCCGCCCTGCACGGCCTCGTCAACGAGCTCGAACGCCAGCGCGGAGATGAGGACGCCGGCGCCGAAAGCCATGATCGAGGAGACCAGCTTGGCGGGGATGTTCCATTTCCACGACAGCCCCGAGCCGAGGACCAGCGCTCCGCCGGCAAGAGTTCCCCAAAAGAGCGCTTGGGCCCACATGGGCATGGGTATCCGCCTTCCCCGGCCGCGAGGCCTTGTTGAGCTTTGCTGAGCTGGGGGACGGCTCTGTTAGTTGTGCCCTCCCCCGGTCCATAAGCATTCTCGCAGACAGCAAGGATGAATCCGGGGCGGCTGGCCGGAAGCGCGCAGGTCAGCTTCAGGCCGCCGGCGACCTGGCGGTCAGATACCCGGCGGTCAGATACCCCGCCGGAGCCGGTGCCAGCCGGTTGTGATGCATATCCAGATCCCGCCTATGGCTGCCGCGGCTGCGGCGACGGTCAGCGCTGCGCTGATTGTCTGCCCGGCGGCGAGGAAGCGGAGCGTGAGTCCCGTGAGATACGCGAGTCCGACGGCGGCCGCCACACCCAGCGTGAACAGGACCAGTGCCGCTGCGGCGCTGAAGGCGCGCCTCGCGGTGCCGCGGGTTTCAGCGGGCATCACCACCTTGAGGTTGGCATCCGGCTCACCAAATTCCCCGGGCTCACCGCTCCGCTCGGATGCGTCCCCGGATTCCCCGGATTCCCCGGCTCCGGCGGCGCCGGGTGTTTCGGCCTCCGGGTCGGCGTCGTTGCGGACCCGCCGGCCACGGCGGCGCTTGCCGACCGCCGTCGTTGGCTGTTCCCAGACCTCGGACAGAGTGGCCAACCCGCGCTGGGCAGCGATGGCGAGCACAATCCTGGTGCAGGCAAGCGCGTGCGCCCGCGGCTCGTGCTGCTCAACCGGCGGAAGGTCCAAGGCGGCGAGCACGTCGCTGAGGCGGTGCTGCGGCAGGGGCAGGTGATTCTGGGCGAGGCGCAGAGCGCAGTAGAAGTCCGTGGCGGGCAGGTCCAGGTGATGGTGCTCGGTGGCTTTGCGCATCACGGAGGCGTCGTAGGCGGCGTCGAACGCCACGAGCGGGTCCTCGCAGACGAACTGCAGGATGCCTTCGAGGGACATTTCCCAGTCGGCGGCGTTCCGGACGTCCTGTTCGGTGATCCGGTGGAGCTCCACGTTGATGGGGTCAAAGTCGTCGATGCCGGGCGGTGGCTTGATGAGCCACGACGCCGTGTCCACGATGTGTCCGTCCCGGACCTTGACCAGGCCGACGGCGCACGCCGAGCCGCGATGGCTGTTGGCCGTTTCGAAATCGATGGCCGTAAAACTGATTCCTGACATCCTTGCCTCCCCCCAGGGCATAGCACGGGAGGTCGCAAGCGCCGTTGCTCGTGACCTCCCGCACATGACTTCGCAATTCTTGCAGACGAAATGCCGGATTGCAGCCTCTGCTGAATATGTGACGTGCGCCATTCAGCAATGAATAGGGCGTTGACACCCGGCCAGGCCCGGAGTACCACGGCCTTGGGCGGTCCAATCCCGGGCCGTCCGCCTACGAGACCCCGACCACCTGGCCCTAAGGTGTAAGCCGCAGCCTCGCTTCAAAGGAGAAGTACCATGGCCCTTTCACTCGTCCTCCACCGTGTTGCCGACTACGACGCATGGCGCAAGGTCTACGATGCCTTCGCCGACGCGCAGAAGGACGGCGGCGTCACTGAGCAGTCGGTCCACCGGATGGCCGATGATCCGGACAATGTCCTGGTCATCCATAAATTCGACACAGTGGACGCCGCCAAGGCATTCTTCGCCAGCACAGAACTGAAGGAAGCCGTCCAGCGCGCCGGTGTCCAGGGCGAACCGCGGATCGAGTTCTTCGAGTAGTTCCGGTTCCCGAAGTAATCAGGAAAGCCCGACGGCGGGTGCCGGCAATGTTTGCCGGCCACCCGCCGTCGTGGATACAACCGCTCTGGTGGTTGAGCTTGTCGAAACCCAGCGTTCCGGTGATTGAGCCGGTGGGGATCACCGCCCCGGGTTCGGATCCACACCCTCGCCATCGGGCAGTCCGAGGTCATACTGGCTTTCGGCAAGGTCCGGGCCGTCCTCCGTCGGAGTCCCCGACAGTGTTATGGGCTCACCGTGGGCCGGATCGTCCTTATGACGGGCTTCCTGCAGATGCTGTTCCAGCTTCTCTTCCGCGTCCCGCCTTCGCTGGCCGACAGTGCGCATCTGCTGGGTGGTGGGGGCCGCATGCGCGTGCAGGCGCGGTCCATGATCCGGAAAGTTCTCGCTCATATTGGAATCGTCCCACCGGACGGCACGGGTGGCTACCTCCCCTAACCGCGAGCGGGCCAGGCCGGGAAATCCAGCCGTTGCTGGCCGCACAGCAGCCTGCCATTCTGGGTTCATCCCGCTTCCGACAGCGAAAGGACGAGACGATGCCGCTCTACCTATCCAAATTCAGCTACACACCGGAAACGTGGGCCCGGCTGATCAACAACCCTGAGGACCGACGAAAGGCCGCGCAGGCCTACATCGAATCGGTGGGCGGGAAGCTCCACGGATTCTGGTACGCCTTCGGCACCCACGATGGCTACAACCTCTGGGAAGCCCCCGACAACGTCTCCATGGCCGCAGTGGCACTGGCCATCAGCGGGGGCGGTGCGCTGAGCGCATTCGAAACGACGGTGCTTCTGAGCGTCGAGGAATCGATGGAAGCCATGCGTCAGGCCGCGCGGATCAGGTACCAACCGCCGGGCGCCGCACAGCAGCCCGAGGTCACCGTCGACTGAGCCTGCCGAATTCGAGTCGCCGGTTGAGCCTGCCGAACCCCGGAACCTCGGGATCCCGGCAGGCCCGATCAACCGCTCAACGCTCCGGGTTCAGGTCCTTGCGGAAGATCACGGTGCCGTTGGCGTTGCGGAGGGTGACGGAGAAGACGTCGTCCTCGCCGAGATCGACGTGGCCGAAGTACTGGCTTTCGCCGCTGCGCGGGGACTCACCGGCGTAGGCGCCGGCCCTGGAGAACACCACTTCCGGGCCGAAGGTGCCGTCCATCTGGTTGGGCCCGAAGCTGCCGGCGTTGATGGGTCCGCCGACGAATTCCCAGAAGGGGTCGAAGTCCTGGAAGGCGGCGCGCTCGGGCGAGTAGTGGTGGGCGGCGCAGTAGTGCACGTCCGCGGTGAGCCAGACGACGTTTTTAACCCGGTTGCGCTTGAACGCGGACAGCACGCGCGCGATCTCGAGTTCCTTGCCCAAGGGGGCTCCGGCGTCGCGGTTGGACAGTGATTCCTGCGCGGTGGGGCCGTCGGGGACGATGATGCCAAGTGGCAGGTCCGCGGAGATCACCTTCCACGTGGCCTTGGACTTGCTGACCTCGCGGATGAGCCAGTCGGCCTGTTCCTGCCCAAGAATGTGAGTGAGCGTCGTTTCCTTGCCGTCGGTGTTGGGGTCCTTGAAGGTGCGCATGTCCAGGCAGAAGACGTCCAGCTGCGGGCCGCGGGTGATCTTGCGGTAGATCCGGGCCGGCTCGAAGCCGGTGCTCCCGTCGCTGAGCTGGGCAATGGGCTGGTATTCCTGCCACGCCTGGCGGCCGCGGGCGGCGAGTACGTCCACGCGGCGCTCGGTGTAGCGGGCGTCCGTGAGGATCTGCCCGGGGTACCAGTTGTTGTGGGTCTCGTGGTCGTCCCACTGGGCGATGACCGGGACCTCTGCGTAAAGGGCGCGGATGTTCTTGTCCATCATGTTGTAGCGGTGGCGGCCGCGAAATTCCTCGAGGGTTTCCGCCACCTTGGAAACCTCCTCGGTGACGAGGTTGCGCCAGATCTGGCCGTCGGGCTCGGTGACTTGGGCGGAAATGGGGCCGTCGGCGTAGATGGTGTCCCCAGCGTGGATGAAGAAGTCCGGCTTAGTGGCAAGCATGGCCGCGTATCCGCGCATGCCGCCGATTTCCTCGTTGATGCCCCACCCCTGGCCGGCGGTGTCGCCGGTCCAGACGAAGCTCTGGCCGCGTTTGCTGCCGGCGCTGCGGGACCAGGGGCTGTTGGCCCTCGAGCCGGGCGCGGTGCTGAATGAGCCGCGGGCGGTCTCCCCCGCGTTGCCGTCCGGGTCCTCGAAGTGCATGGTGAGCGCGAAGCGGGTTCCGGCCGGGAGGTCGCGGGCGGCGATCTTCGAGGTGAAGTCGGTGGCGTCGCTGGCGGTGGTGCCGCGGAGGACCCGGCTGAAGGCGCGGCTGCCGCGGAGCGCATACCCGTCCTCGTCGACCGCCACCAGGTTGGCAACCAGCCGGCCCGCGCCCGACGCGCGGGACCACAGGACGCCCGAGTTGGTGGTGACATCTCCGGTGGAGATGCCGGACGGGAGGGTCAGGCGGTTGCGGACCAGAGGAACAGCGGACGGCCGGGCTGCGTGGGCGGGGACAACCAGGGAAGGCGCGACGGCGGCAGCACCGGCAGCGGCGATGGCACCCTTGAGGACGTTACGGCGGGAGAGAGCAGTCATGGGGCCATCGTTGACCGGCCGGGTTAAGGGGCGGCGACGGCGAGATGAACCGCAATAAGAACCCGGGTGACAACCAGATCGAATTCCTTGACAAAAAATGAAATTGGCTTCCCATGAGAGAGAGGCAGGGTCTAATATCCTGCACCTAGGCATTAATCAAAGAAGATATGCCGAGAGCTGACCCTTACTTTTGAGCAAGGGTAAATGGGTGGGAATTTGGTGCGTTGCACCTTTCCTCGCGGCAACTCATCTGCGGCTCCTAATGAGGGAACCGCTTTTACAGAAATATTCATCATTGAAATATCTACTGCCCTTGGGCCAATTATGCGTCATCGTGTTTGGCCTGCACATTTCCCCGACGAAATCTTTGGACGGAGTTTGCCATGAAGAAGCTTCTACTACTGACAGGAATGCTCACCGGCCTCGTGGCGGGCACGGGAGCCGTTGCTACCGCGGCGCCGGAACCCATCGGGACAGTGACCCTGACTCTTCGAGAGTGTGGATACAGAATTGAAGCCGTCGTGACGGGGAAGGCGGGTGTGAATGAACTTGCAAACGGAGCCACAATCTTCACCGCTCCAGGACAGGAAGTGACGCTTACTAACGTCAAGACCGGCGAAAGCGTCACTTTCGGCATCACAGGCGCGAGCCACGTCAACACAGTGTCCGCTAACCGCGTGGAAATAACGGCGACTGGCAGGAACGTACTGACAATTCCGGAGGGGGACAGAAAGGGTGTCTACCTAACAGTTGGTTCCGTCACGTACGTTCTTGACGGAAGAGGGAGACAAATCAGCCCCTTCGAAGGCACCGGGCAGGTGACGGATATCTGCGCACTGCTCGCCTAAAGAACAATCTGACGAGTCAGAACGGGTGGCTGGCATCACCGCCAGCCACCCGCCGTCGTACGTTTTCCTGAAAAGCAGCTCAGCGCAAAGGCACCTCGTCCACGAAGGCCACCGGCGCCACGGCTTGCTGGTAGAGCTTGAGGGCATCGGGCACGGCGAGGTTGCCGAAGTCCAGTGACAGCTGCAGGCCCTCCAGTTGGGCGTTGGCGCTCTCGGCCGCGCTGACCTTTTCGCCCAGCGCGCGGGAGTTGGCGAAGTTGGTGGCCAATGCGGCCGCCACGGAGAAAATCACGGCGGCCAGACAAAGGAACCGCCACACGATGGAGTCGTCGTCCAGTGAGAAGATCCCGCGTACCGCCTCCGTGAATCCGGTTCCGCCCACTGCCGGTCCGGCCGTGAGCGCGGCCGCCAGTGCACTGCCCACGATGCTGATGTTGGATAGCCTGTTCCGGCGTGGGCGCTCCCGTCCCAAGTAGGAGCGGATGGCCTGCTGCTTTTGGTCAATGCGCTCGGATAGCCGTTGCCGCGTATCGGCGGATTCTTCCATGGTTAGGTGCAGCCTTTCTCCCCCCGGTCGACGTTTGGATCAGGATCCCACCGCCCGGATTCCCGGTCCAGACTGGGCTGCTCAGGGGCCGCCCTCGGGCGCTGAACAGCAAGGCTCCAGCCAGAGTCCGCCGCAGCCACGGCAGGGCCTCAGCCACCGCAGGGAGCGGAGCAGGTGAAGTCGCGTTTCATCCACGACGGCGCCTGCGGCACGACTGCAGCCGTTCCCGTCAGCGCGTAGGCACCTCATTCACGAACGCCACGTGGGAAACAAATTGCTTGTAAAGCATCGCTGCTTCATCAGTCGCTATGTGGCCGAAGCCCAGGGACAATTGCAGTCCTTCCAGCTGCGCGAGGCCGTTTCTGCTGCGGTGACCTTCTCGGCCAAAGCCTGGGAATTCGCGAAGTTGGTGGCGAGCCCGGCTCCGACGGACAGAATTACTGCCCCAAGGCAAAGGACCCGCCACACCATCGAAGCATCGTCCAGGGAGAACATGCTCTGGATTGATGCCGTGAAGCCGGTGCCTCCGAACGCCGGACCAGCAGTGAACAGGGCGGCCAGCACACTGCCCACCACACTGAATTCGGTGAGCTTGTGCCGTCGCGGCCGTAGCCGTTCCAGGTAGGAGCGGAGTGCTGACTGCTTTTCTTCGATGCGGTCGGACAGCCTCTGGCGCGTCTCCGGCGAGTCATCCATGGCGTATCAGCCTCCCTCTCCGACGGTATTTGCGATCAGCATCCCACCGCCCCCATATCCGGTCCAGAGTGGAGTGGTCGGAGCCCCCACGGTTCCCGTGATCGTTCCCGAACTCGCGGGAACGCTTCGGGGACGCCGGAGCGTTCCGGCGATTGGGATGGTCTCCGGCGAATTCGAGGAGCGGTTGGGGCGAAGCCCAGTCAGAGCAGGGAGAATCCGAGCGAGACAGGGTTGTCTCCCTGTCAGGCGCAGGCAGGCTTGTGTACGTTAATCCCACGGGACTGCGAGGGCGCAGTCGGGCGAGCTGGGCAGCGGACGAGAGGCAACGAGGTTGGCAAGAACGAGGACGGCAAAGAAGACCGGAGCAGCACCCAAACTGGCCAAGGCATTGGCCATCGTCCTCGGCACCGGGGAACCGGGCACGGGAGACTCGGGCACGGAACAGATACCCATCCGCATACGGGCCTGGGACGGCTCTGAAGCGGGCCCTGAAGATACCCCGCTGATCGAGTTCACATCCCGCCGGGCGCTGCGGCGGATCCTCTGGTCGCCCGGGCAACTGGGGCTGAGCCGGGCGTATGTAGCGGGCGAGATCACCGCACACGGCGAGATCTTCGCAGCCTTCGCTGCGCTCAGCTCCGCCGGCAAGTTCGCCCAACCCGGCCCGTTCAGCAAGCCGACGCCCGGGGAGGTATGGACTCTAGTGAAGACCGGCGTCCGGCTCGGCGCACTCGGCCCCAATCCCGCTCCCCCGCCGGAGGAAGCGAAGGTGGAGAAGCACGGCAGGCGGCACTCCAAGAAACGGGACGCCGCCGCGATCTCCCACCATTACGACGTCGGCAACGACTTTTACCGGCTGGTCCTCGGCCCGTCGCTGGTCTACTCCTGCGCTGTCTGGTCCGACGAGGACACGGGCCTGGAGGCCGCACAGGAGGAGAAGCTCGACCTGGTCTGCCGGAAGCTCGGCCTGGCCCCGGGCATGCGGGTGCTGGACGTGGGCTGCGGCTGGGGAAGCTTCGCGCTGCATGCGGCCGGGCGGTACGGGGTGAGCGTCGTCGGCATCACTCTCTCCACCGAGCAGGCGGAGCTGGCCCGCAAGCGGGTGGCCGAGGCCGGGCTGACGGAACTCGTGGACATCCGCGTCCAGGACTATCGCGATGTGAACGACGGCCCCTACGACGCGATCAGCTCCATCGGCATGTCCGAGCACGTCGGCCGCGAACAGCTGGGCCGCTATGTGTCGCAGCTTCATGGCCTGCTGCGGCCTGGCGGCCGGCTGCTCAACCACGCCATCTCGTGGAACGCCGGGCCCACCGCGGACGATCCCGATTCCTTCATCCCCCGCTACGTCTTCCCCGACGGCGAGATGCTCGGCCTGGGCGACATGATCGTGGCGCTGGAGGGCGGCGGCTTCGAGGTGCTCGACGTCGAGGCCCTCCGCCGGCACTATGCGCTGACGCTGCGCGCCTGGGTCAAGAATCTCGAGGAACAGTGGGACGAAGCAGTGCGGCTTACCTCCGAGGGGCGCGCCCGCGTCTGGCGCCTGTACATGGCAGCCAGCGCCCTCGGCTTCGAGGATGGATTGACCGGCGTGAACCAGGTGCTGCTGCAGAAGGCCGGCGGCGAGGAGCCGCCGTTGCGGATGAGGACCTGGGCGGGCTGAACGCGGCGGAGCCGCGTCAGCTGCGTCGCTGCGAGATCCCGACAAGCCCGGTCAGCGGGCCCCGCCGGTTGACCACGTCGAAACCAGGAAAAACCACATAAGGAGCAAGGACAATGGCTAACATTCTGATGGTCGTTTCGGCCGCCGATTCGCTGACCATGAAGGATGGCAACCAGCACCCCACCGGCTTCTGGGCCGAGGAACTGGTGGTGGCTCACCGGACCCTCCAGCAGGCCGGACACAACGTTGACTTTGCCACCCCCGGCGGCGTCAAACCCACGGTGGATAAGCTCAGCCTGGAGCCCGGGACGGTGGGCAGCGAGGAGCGGGCGGAGGACTTTCGCACGTATCTGGACATGATCGACGTCGACCTTTTCGCCCCGCTGGTGCTGGCCGACGTCGACATGTCCGGGTACGACGCCGTCGTCCTGCCGGGCGGCCACGGGCCCATGGCGGACCTTTTCCAGGACAAGGACCTCGGCCGGATCCTGGTGGAGGCTGACGGCGCCGGCAAAATCATTGCGCCCTTCTGCCACGGCCCCGCGGGCCTGCTCAGCGCCGCGGCTGACGACGGCGAGTTCGCCTTCGCGGGCCGCAAAGTCACGGTGTTCGCCAACTCGGAGGAGCTGGGCGGCGGCACCGGGGAGAACACGCCGTGGTTTGTGGAGACGGCGCTGCGGGAGAAGGGCGCCAACGTGGAGACCGGCCCGGACTGGGCCAGCCACGTGGTGCGCGAGGGCAACCTGATCAGCGGCCAGAACCCTCAGTCCAGCGAGGACGTGGCCAAGGAGGTCATCAAGGCCCTCGCGGAGTAGGGACCAGCCGGCTGAAACAGCAACGCGGGGTCAGATCCCGCCCCATCCCGGCAGCGGATTGGGCGTTATCTGACCCCGCGTTGCATTAAACGGCAGGGAATCAGTCACCGATGCCGGGCTGGATGCGAACGAAGTCGACCTTGTTCCCGGGGTTGGTCCGGCTCTTCTGGTAACGCGAGAAGCCTTTCGCGTCCAGGTGGTTCTGTGCGCGGAACTCCGCGAGGGCCTCGTCGTACGCCTGGTTGAGCCGCTTGCCGGAGACCTCCTCCACCGAGCCGTCGGAAAAGGTCACGGAGACGAGGATGCTCTCCGGGAAATGCCGGTTCATTCGGATGAAGCCTTCAGCATCCTGCTGCAGATTGATCAATGTGGTCCGCCTTCTGGTCGAGGAGTTCCAGTCTGCCGTACTTTCCGCCAAAGTCGGACAGTAGTACGACGGCGGGAGGTCGGCAGATCTGCCGGCCTCCCGCATCGTACTTAAGAGTATTCAAGAAAGGGACCTAGGCCGCGAGCCCGGCCACGGCGAAGATGGCTGCGGCAATGGCGAACCCCATCACGCCGATCAGGGTTTCCATGACCGTCCAGGTCTTCAGCGTGGTCTTGACGTCCATGCCGAAGAAGCGGCCCACCAGCCAGAAGCCGGAGTCATTCACGTGCGAGACCACGACGGATCCCGCGGCCACGGCGATCACCAGGGCTGCGATCTGCATGCCGTTCAGCCCGGCGGTGGCCACGCCGGGAGCGATCAGGCCCGCGGTGGTGGTCAGGGCCACGGTGGCCGAGCCCTGGGCGATGCGCAGGATGGCGGCGATCAGGAAGCCGGCCAGGATCAGCGGGATGCCCATGTTGCCCAGCACATCGGCCAGGGCGCCACCGATTCCGGAGGTACGCAGCACGCCGCCGAACATGCCGCCGGCGCCGGTGATGAGGATGACCGAGCAGACCGGGCCCAGCGAGGATTCGAGCAGCTTCTCCAGTGCCCCATTGTGGACGCCGCGACGGGCACCGAGGACGAACATCGCCACGATGACGGAGATGAGCAGGGCCACGGGGGTTTCACCCAGCGTGCGCAGCACCTGGAACCACTGTTCGTTCTTTACGGTTCCCGGCAGCGCACCGGAGGCGGCCAGGGTGTTCAGGCCCGTGTTAATGAAGATCAGCGCGAGCGGCAGGAGCAGCAGGCCTATGATGGTGCGGAAGCGCGGCGGATGGGATTCCGCTTCGGCGGTAGCGTGACCCAAAAGTTCCGGAACCGGGAGCTCCAGCTTCTTGCCGGTCCACAGGCCGTACAGGTACGCCGTAACGTACCAGGTGGGGACAGCAGTGAGGAGGCCGGCGATGGTCACCAGGCCGATGTTCGCCTCGAAGAAAGCCGACGCCGAGACGGGGCCCGGGTGCGGCGGCATGAAGATGTGCATCACGGAGAACGCGCCGGCGGCCGGGAGGCCGTAGCGCAGCACTCCCCCGCCCAGGCGGTGGGCGACGGCGAAGACCACGGGGAGCATGACCACGAGGCCGGCGTCGAAGAAGATGGGAAAGCCGAAGATCAGCGAGGCGAGGCCAAGCGCGAACGGGGCGCGCTTCTCTCCGAAGATGCCGATCAGGTAGTCGGCCAGCACCTTCGCGCCGCCGCTGGTTTCCACGATCCGGCCCAGCATGGCGCCCAGGCCGACGAGCAGCGCCACGGTTCCGAGGGTCGTCCCGAAGCCGTTGATCAACACCGGGACCACCTGGTTGGCGGGGATTCCGGTGGCAAAGGCCGTGGCGAGGCTGACCAGGATCAGGGCAAGCAGCGCGTGCACGCGCAGCCTGATGATCAGGAACAGCAGGACGCCGATCGCTGCGGCCGCGATGAGCAGCAGTGGTCCTGCGCCCAGCGTTTGAGTCCATCCTTCGATGGTCATGATTCTCCTTTGAAGCAGATTTCTGGGGGGGTGGGTGCCGCTTGGGACGCGCGGCACCCGGGTGATGCAGTTAGTGGGTGCTTGGCGCCGGGTTCGGGGCGAGCGGGCTGGCCGTGAGCTCATTGGCGGGGAGCTGCAGGGCGGCCAGGATGGCGGCGATGAGTTCCTTCGGGGAACGGGTGATGTCCAGGCGGAGGCTTCCGCTTTCGAGTTCTCCAGCGGTCAGCGGCTCCAGGGTGGCAAGCTGGCTGGGCAGCAGCGTGGGCGGCATGAAGTGGCCCTCGCGCCCCTGCATGCGCTGGCTGAGCAGCTCGGCGTCACCGTGCAGGTGGATGAAGATTACGCGGCCTTCGGCTTCGGACAGAAGCTTGCGGTAACTCTGCTTGAGCGCCGAGCAGGTGAGCACGGTGCTGTGGCCGCCGCGGGCCTGGCCGGTCATCCAGTCCTGGATCTCCTGCAGCCAGGGCCACCGGTCCTGGTCCTGCAGCGGAATGCCCTGGCTCATCTTGTCGATGTTGGACTGCGGGTGGAATTCGTCCGCCTCCGCGCTTGCCCAGCCGAGGTGCTTGGACAGGGCCGCGGCGATCGTGGACTTGCCTGAACCGGCAACCCCCATCACCACCAGATGCGTGGCTGGATACTGCATGTTTACCTCCGAAGAAGACGTCTTTGGCTTGTGGAAGAAGCTCAATCGGCAGTCCGACTCGAACTGCGCTGGAGATAAGATATCACCAATTCGTCGCAAAGATACTATCTTTGCGTGTCACAGGTCATACCTTTGCCGTCTTCTTCCGGTACGCTGGAGGAGCGCCTCAGCGCAGAGGAAAGGCAGGACCATGTCGACGGCGACAGAAGACCGCGCGGATAACGCGAACGACGGCGGGTTGTCACCCGCCATGCACCAACGCGTCCTTGACGCTGTGGGCGTGGCCATCGCATCCGGCGCCCTGGCGCCGGGAAGCCGCCTGACCCTCGAGGGCCTCCAGCAGGAGTACGGCATATCGCGGACGGTGGCGCGGGACACCATGAAGGTCCTCGAATCGATGAACCTGGTCTACTCACGCCGGCGCGTGGGCATCGTGGTGCAGAGCCCGGACCTCTGGAACGTTTATGACCCCAAACTGGTGCGGTGGCGTCTGGCGTCTGACCGCCGAGCCGAACAGTACGCCAGCCTCACGGAGCTGCGCATCGCCGTCGAACCCATTGCCGCGGCGGGTGCCGCCCGCCGGGCCAGCGCAGCGGAACGCAGCCAGCTGGTGGCCTTGGCCGCGGACCTGCGGCGGCTCGGCGAAGCGGGAGAGCTTGAGGGATTTCTTACAGCCGACATCGCGTACCACCGGCTGCTGCTGAAGAGCTGCGGCAACGAGATGTTCTCGTCCCTTGAAGGAATGGTGGCCGAGGTGCTTACCAGCCGCACGCACCAGGGACTCATGCCGTTCAAGCCACGGCCCGAGGCCCTGGACGCGCATGAGGAAGCGGCCGCCGCGGTGGCTGCCGGGGACGCCACGGCAGCGGAGACCGCCATGCACCACATCCTGGACGAAGTGCGTGAGGCGATGGGGCTGCACTAGGGTGTGTTGCTAAACCCCGTAGGGGATGAAATGCGGTTGGCTGGTGTGATGGGCGATCGCTTTCTGGTTTCTGACGAAGTGTGGTCCGTGATCGGGCCGTTGTTTCCGACGTGGAAGGGCAACGGGCGTCCTGTTGCGGACCGCCGGCTCGTTGTGGAAGGGACGGCATGGAAGTTCCGGACCGGTGCGCCTTGGCGGGACCTTCCTGAGCATTTTGGGAACTGGAACACGGTCTTCAAGAACTTCGACCGCTGGGCCAAGGATGGTACTTGGACGAAGGTGCTGGAGCGCGTCCAGACCCGCGCCGAAACGCTTGGCGACCTCGACTGGATCGCGTCCATTGATTCCACGATCGTGCGCGTCCACCAGCACGGGGCGACACTTCCGCGCCCCGCGGGGGGCCCCGTCGAATTACATGAAACTCGGGCCTGAACCGGCAGATCACGCGATCGGGCGCTCCCGCGGCGGGCTCACTACCAAGCTCCACATGGTCACGGACGGCAGAGGGAGGATGCTTTCAGGCGTCCTAACGGCCGGGAACATCAACGACACGACCATGATGGCAGCCACCTTGGAAGGGATCCGAGTTCCACGCAGCGGTAAGGGGAGACCGCGCACGCGCCCGGACCGGGTCCTGGCCGACAAGGGATACACCTCCAGGGCAAACCGCATCTGGTTGGCCGAACGCGGCATCAAGGCCACCATTCCGGAGAAGTCTGACCAGGCAGCCAACCGGAAGAAGAAGGGCTCCTCCGGCGGGCGGCCGCCAGCGTTTGACGCCGAGGCGTACAAGGGCCGAAACGTCGTTGAGCGGGGTTTTAGCCAGCTCAAAAACTGGCGGGGCCTGGCAATGAGATCCGACAAGACTGCACGGAACTATATGGCTGCCATTCAGCTCGCCGCATCACTTGCCTGGCTAAAAGCGAGCTTTAGCAACACACCCTAGGCCGGGTAATCCGGCGGCACGGTTCCGTGGCGGCAGCGGAACCGTGCCGCCCGCATCCCGCGTTAAACAACCCAAGGCCCGTAGGGGTTCGGGCCTTGGGTTGTTTCGGCAGCCGGGTCAGGGCCCCGCGGGGGCATCACCGAGCCGCTGCGCTGGTTCAGATGGCGGCTGAAGTAGGACGTTCCGGGGCGACAAGGCGAACGGTGCGGCGACCATGCCCAGCCCGAGCGCGGCTATCGGGCCAGCGTGCAAGCGAAGAGGCGCGGCTTCCTCAAAGAGGATGCGTTGAACAGGGGGTACTACCGAGGGATGTGCGGTTTGGGAGGTTGTCTGCCCGGTGGCTCCAGGGCTTCGGACACGTCCGCCGCACTTCCGTGTGACCACTTTTTCTACTGCCCGGTAGTTGCGGAATCCCTATAGCCGCGCCTCGGAGAACGGCACGCTGGGCAGGCGACCTGCCTGCCACGCCTCGGTGGAGCCCTCGCTCGGGGTGTGGCCCCGGCCGTCATGCAGGACGGCACGAACGGTGGCGCCTGCAACCCAGAGTCCCGCAAGGCCAATGATGATGAACAGTTCCATGGTGTTTCCTCAGATGAGTGATGGTGATTGATGGGGGTGATTTCAGTGTGTTCGGCGGGCGTGTGAGCAAGCGTGTGAGAACCGCAGACACCGAAAAGCCGCAGCGGTACCATGAGCCCTATGGCCGAGGCGTGGATCCGGCTCCTCGGTCCCCCGCGGATCGAGTCCCCTGGCGCAAATCCTGTGCAGCCCCGCGGCCGCAAGGCCTGGGCGGTGCTGACCTACCTTGCGCTGCAAGCAGTGGGCACCGGACGGTCGAGAACTGCCTCGCTGCTTTTTCCCGATGCCGCGGATCCACTCGGTGCGCTGCGGTGGAACCTGTCCGAGCTGCGGCGGACCCTTGTTGGCGTGACGATGGCGGGCGATCCGCTAAAGCTGGAGATGCAGCCAGCATGGCGCTGCGACGCCGTCGAGGCGGTCGGGTCGCCCGGCGGTCCCGGCCTCGATCCCCGCCGGCTCGACGGCCAACTGCTGGAAGGGCTGTCCTTCGCCGATTGCCCCGTGTTCGATTCCTGGCTGGCGGACCAGCGCTACCGACTGGACAACTGCGTCCAGGCACTGCTCTATGACGCCGCATTGGCCGCGCTCTCTGCCGAGGCGCCGGACGAAGCGGCGGAGCTCGCGCAGCTGGCGCTGCACCGGGACCCGTTCCACGCGGACTGCAACACCGTGCTGGTTAAGGCCCTTGTGGCACTGGGCGACCATCAGCGGGCCAAGGAACACGTGGCCAAATGCTCGGAGCTCTACCGCCAGGAGCTCGGCCTGCCGTTGCCGGCGGAAGTCCGGCGGGCGCTGTCAACCGCGGCTCCCGCCGACCCGGGCATGCCGGCCACCTCCGCCACGGTCCAGTCGTACATCGACGCCGGCAACGCGTCCCTCCTGGCCGGCGCCGTCGACAGGGGGCTCGACCAGTTGCGGCTCGCCGTCGTAATGGCCCAGCGCAGCACTGACCGGCACCTGATCGCCGAGTCCCTTGTGATGCTGTCCGGGGCGCTAATCCACCAGGCGGGTGGCCGCGGCGCCGAGGTGGCGGACTTCCTACACCGCGCGCTATCGGCAGAAGGGCCCGACGGCGCCTCCCGGACTGTCGCCGCGGCGTACCGCGAGCTGGGCTACCTTTCCGTGCAGCGCGGTGTGCCTGACCGGGCGGCCGGCTGGCTTGGCCGCGCTATGCTCGCGGCCGAGGGATTCCCCGACGAACAGGCGCGGATCTTCGGCATCCAGGGCATGCTCGCTTCGGACACCGCCTACTATGAGGACGCGGTGACTGCCCTGAAGGAATCCGGAAGACTGGCGAAGGCCATCAAGAACCGCCGGCAGCAGGCCTTCAGCCGGGCCCTGCTGGGACGGGTGCAGCTGCTCCAAGGGGACGTGGGTGCGGCGGCGCTGTCGCTGGACCGCGCACTGGACTGGGTGGCAGCCGAACACTGGACGGCGTTCGAGCC
The DNA here is from genome assembly GCF_040546765.1 of Arthrobacter sp. OAP107. Lineage (NCBI taxonomy): Bacteria > Bacillati > Actinomycetota > Actinomycetes > Micrococcales > Micrococcaceae > Arthrobacter > Arthrobacter sp. OAP107. Next base: position 3,940,698 of record NZ_JBEPOK010000001.1, read on the forward strand.
GTTCGTGGCCGGGCTTCGCGGCGAAACCTTTCTGGCCGCCGGCCAACTGGAGGACGCTGCCGAAATGATTGACCGCTCGTGGGTGCTGGCAGATCTCGCCGGTGACCATTGCTACATGGCACTGGCGGCCGGCGCCGAAGCCCGCCTTTTCCTGACACACGGCGATCTGGTGGCAGCAGAGCACTGGGTACAGCGCGGACTGGAGCCCAAGCCCTGGTACCTCTGGTACTCGGCACGCCTGCTGGATGTGGCCGTTGAAGTTGCCCTGGAAACCGGCTCACCGCGTGCTTCGGAGCTGGTCGGCAAACTCGACCGCCTGGCTGGCCGCAGCGGGATGCGCGAGTTCGTGGTGCGGGCAAAGTCCCACCGGGCGGCGCTCGGTGACAAGACCGCGGCTCAAACGGTGTCGTGGCTGGCGAATGAGATCAACAGCCCCGCCCTTACGGCGTTCCTGGCGCGCCGCCAGGGTGGGTGAAGTACCGGAACTGTGCAGGCGATTGTGCCACGCGCCGCTGGTGGCTGGGCCCCCGGTTGCCGGCGCCGCCGGTGGGCGTGCGCCTTGGGTCGCTTACCCCGGGGCCGGCTCCGGGTAAGCGCGGATTGTGAATTGATCGCCGTAAACCGACCAGGTCAGCGGCGGGACAAGTTCCAGGTTTCCTGCCTTGAGGAGTCCATAGTAGATCTCCTGCCGGCCATCATGCTGGTAGTCGCCCCAGGATTTGAGGACCGACACTCTGGCGTCCACCACCCCGGTGAGGTACTCGGCTTCGTTTCCCCCCTGCGCAGGGGGCCGGTGCGCCCGCCGCGCCGCGCGCAAAATGCCCCCGAATGACTCGCTGTCCTCCCCCGGCCCGTGGTTGACGGACACGTCGTAATAGATAGCCAGGCCAAGCGGCCCCACGCCGTCCTTGATCGCCTCGGCGAGTGCCGGTTCCCAGTAAACGCGGTCCCGTTCATCCTGTTGGGCCCGTTGGAAAGCCGGGTCGCCGGCCGCTGCCTTCCAGTCCGCGACGAAGCCCGGGCCCAGCAGCTTGTGGCTCAGTGCGGGCCGCTTTTTGTAGGGGGCCTCCATGATGGGCTGCAACAAGGGGAGATACTTCTGCAGTAAATTATCTGGGGCGGCATTGGCATAGCACTGCACCAGGTCCAGCATGTCGCCGGTGCCGCTGCACCATCCCACGAGCCCGCCGGTGTAGCCGCGGCCGTCGTCGATGTCTTCGATGTAGCCGAAGGACTCGGTCCAGTCCTGGGTGGAGTTTTCCGCCGTGGAAGTGAACTGGAGCGCCATCTCTTTGTAGGCCGGATGCGAAATGTCCGGGCCGTCCCTGGCGAGCTCACGCGCGTCCCTGGCGAGCTCACGCGCGTCGTGCTGGCCGAGGCGTTCCCGCAACCACTCCAACATCAGAGCGGTCCCTGCAGGAAACGCCGCGGGTCAGACGCCGCTGGCAAGCGGTATTGGATCATGACTGTCAGGCTCCTTTTCCCACCGGTCGGAACGCCCTCATCTGGCGGTGGGGGTCTTGAACGGCGGTGGGGTCTCGAACGTTGTGCGGACCGGCGGCGGCTGGGGGTGAGATGCCCGGTCTCAGAGGCTCTCATCGCCGCCGGCCCAGTGACCAGTCAATCCGGAATGCCCTGATCACACACGAGTAGCCGCTACCCGATTCTGACGCGATGCGGCTACCCGGTTGCGCAGATGGGCATAACCCCGCCTGGACGTGGTGGCTGGTGGCCAGCACCCTCATCGGCCCAAGGTTTTTCCAAGCTTTCGGACGCATGCTCTGTCCAACTGTTATGGGGGGCCAAATGGGTATCAGATCCGGGTCATCACGGCAGCTTCCTATGCCGGGAAGCCCACTGGCAGCCACGGCCAGCCGAAGGGGTATCCTCGCCGCGGCCGTAACGGCGCTGTCGTTGGCTGTCGCCGGAGATGATCACCCCGCAGCAATAGCAACAGCTCCCCGGGTAGCAACACCGGCCAGGCAGCTGAGCACGTCCGGCAGAAGCAGCATCTTGGCGGCTGCGCCCGTTGCGGGTTTTAATGCGGCAACGGAAAATCTCAAGCCGGGAACACCGCGGGCCTCCGTTCCCACGCACTGGTCTGCGACTCCCAAGTTGGAGGCCTATCTTGGCCAGCATGCCTCCACTGCCGGCAGGCGAGTCATCACGCTCTACGTCAACTCCAGCCTGCACTCCATACGCATCCTGGCGTACCGACTCGGTGACTACGGTGGCGCCGGCCAACGCCTGGTCTGGAAGTCCAATCCGGTCAAAGTCAGTCCACAACCCCGTTTCACGGTGCAACACGGAACACGGATGGTCACGTGTCCTTGGAAGGTGACCACGTCAATCGACACGTCGGAGTGGCCCGAGGGCTTCTACTACCTCATCCTCACCGCAGGGGGCGGACATGACCACCTCATCCCGCTGGTGGTCGAATCCGCCTCAATGAAGGGCAAGAGCGTCCTGGTCTTCAACGACTGCACCATGCAGGCCTACAACAAGTGGGGCAGGTATTCCCTCTACACGGGGCCCAAAAACAGCCGCGCCCGGCGTTCCTACAAGGTCAGCTTCGACAGGCCCTACGAGAACCACCAGGAATTCGAGCACAGTAATGCACCGCTCATCCGGGCGGCAGAGGCAATCGCGGACAGCCGGCTGAACCTCGCGTACACGACGGAGGCACGCATCACGGGTCATCCGGCGCTGGTAAGCGGAGCCACAGCGGTCATCTTTTCGGGTCACTCTGAGTACTGGTCGCCGGCACTGCGGCGCACGATCGAAACCGCTCGAAATCGTGGCACCAACGTCATCTTCTGCGGGGCCAACAACGTGTACTGGCGCACTCGGACAGAACCGTCCAAGATGGGTCCAGACCGCATTCTGGTTTGCTACCGTAAGGCGACACTGGATCCTGTCCGCAGGGCGCATCCGGACGCTGCGACCACAAGGTGGCGCGACGGACCACGCGCCAGCCCGGAATCATCATTCACCGGCGCCCTTTACGGCGATTTGCGGGTCAAGGGGACGTTTACTGTCAGCGACCCTCATTTTTTCGCCTTTGAGGGCATCGGCGCTCCTCTCGGAGCCACCTTCCCAGGCCTGACGGGCGGAGAAACGGACCGTGTGTACACCCGGCGAAAAGGGCAGGCATTCGTGTATCCTCCGGATTTACACGTATTTGCCCATTCGCCGGCGGCAGGCAAGCATGACGCACACGGCTGGGCCGACTCGACTTTTTACACGACCGCTTCGGGTTCGGGGGTCCTGAATATGGCCTCCGTGGACTGGTTGAAAGGCATGTTCGACCCGAAGGTGCCGTTGAACTCACGAAGATTCGCCATGAGCGTGACCCAAAACATCGTCATCGAGGCGTCTCTGGGCCCGCTCGGCCGCCGCTTCAGCAGCGACGGGCACCGGATATCGTCCCGACAGCCCACAGCAAGCGCGGCGGGCCGGCAGACGGCACGTACCTTCTGACTGCGGCGGTCTGCTGCGCGTCCGGAGGCTTTTCGGGCTAGCGGCCAAAATGTGTGTACGCGGCGTGCTTGGTTGTCACTGTTCACACGGGTTGTAGGGGCTTGCACATGCTTTGAAAGCATGTGGAGTGACGGTTCCATCGAATCCACCCACGGTGCCTGTTTCATATCTGTCAGAACATCGCACGCATCTGACGCTGCGCCCGAAACTGGAAGCCGACAAGGAACTGCTGGCCCTGGCAGCTCGTGCAACGCCGCCACTGACAACCCCCGAAGAAAGAACCACACCCGGGTCCAAGACCCCATCGGCCCAGCCCGCTACGACCCAGCGTTCAGCACGAGGACGGAAACGGAATCCAACAAGGATGGGCGGACAACGCAGGTGACACGCCCCTCCTGTACACACATTTTGGCCGCTAACCCGGCTTTTCCAGCACCGGCGGTTAAACACAAGCAGGGCCCGCCGAATTGGCGGGCCCTGCTCGAAACCTAACGGTCCCGGTTATCTAAGGAAATTAGATAGCCTGGATGTTCACGGCCTGGGGACCCTTGGGGCCCTGCTCGGTTTCGAAGGAAACCTTCTGGTTCTCTTCGAGGGAGCGGAAGCCGGAGGAGTTGATCGCGGAGTAGTGCGCGAAAACGTCCTGCGAGGAGTCGTCCGGGGAGATGAAGCCGAAGCCCTTTTCAGCGTTAAACCATTTGACGGTGCCAGTAGCCATTATTTTTGTCCTTCGTGAAGGTGGAGGAAAAGTCCCGACTTTCGGGTCCTCCGGTGTGGGGTGTTCAAAACCGCTACTTCAGAAGAACGCGGACTTTCGACCGCGCGTACTGCCTGAACTACACAATGCAAACACAACAACGTGGTCAACTCTACAGCACTTCCACCAGCAAAAACACCAAACTTGCAGGCACAACCATTCGGGGCACAAAGCTGAAGAGGAACCTACTCCTGCCCGTTCCCGTCCAGCGCCGGGCTGTACGCGGTGTATCCGGGCCGCAGCCGCACGGCCCCCTCCCCCAGCACAGCAATGTCCTCCCACATCACGAAGAACGATCCGCGGTGCCGCCACCGCAGCAGCTTGGGCAGCGGCCACGGCTGCGTCAGCTCGTTCCGCTCGTAGCCCAGGAACGACGACCAGCTGTGCGGGCTGACCACCAGCCCCAGCAGCCGGGCGTCGGCCATCAGCCGGCGCGGGGCGCCGTCCACCACAAACCGGGCATCGGCCACCCGCCCGAGCCGTATGCCGTCGTCGTCATGCACCGGGGTGCCCAAGAGATCACCGAGGATCACGGCGGGCTCCCGACCCCGGGATCCGGGCGATGATCTTGTCGCGGATCCAGCGCTCCACCCAGTCTGCGTCCAGACCCTGGCCGCAGACGCCGAGCCGGACCACCACGCCGACGTCGGCCACGTCCGTCCACGGGATCCGGATGAGCCGGGACGACGGCGGCCTACCGCCGAAGATGCGCGTCCCCAGGACGGGGCCGGTCAGCAGCGCGGTGAGCACCGGCGCCGGCGTTCCCTCGGGAATCATCGTGCCCAGGGGAAGCTCGGGTGCGCCCTCGGGGACGCCGAACTCGAGGTCGTCCACGGTGGTGACCGGGACGCCGTCGCTGTCCAGAACCTGGCGGTCCAGCAGGTGCAGCTGCGCATCCAGGGTCTGCCCGGCGACGGGAGGAACGGAGGGCAGCGGGCGGGGTGTTTTCATGCGCCGGCTCCTGTCACGATCATCAGCGGAATGGCCGCCAGCGAAGCCACGAGGATCACCACGAGGTAGATCATGGCCACCACATTCACGCCGCGGCCGTTGACGTGCTTGCCCATGTATTGGGGGTCGTTGGCCACGATCAGGATGGGCAGGTACGTCAGCGGCAGCGCCACGGCGGAGAACACCACCGAGTATTCGGTCACCAGCACCGGATCCACGCCCGTGGCCAGCACGGCCAGCCCCACCAGCAGGCAGATGATCATCGACACATGGAACCGGGCCGCCTCGGCAGGCTTCCGGAACTTGCCCCAGGACCAGCCGAAGAACTGCGCCAGCGTGTAGCCGCTGGAGAGCGTCGTTTCCAGCGCGGCACCGAACGTCGCGGCCATAATGCCAAGAAGGACGACGGCGAGCCCCAGTTTCCCGGCGCCCGCCGCCACCGGGAGGATCACCTGGGAGAGGGACGTGACGGCGATGCCGGCCGGAAGAAGCACGACGGCGGCGCACCCGGCGATCGCGACGGACAGTAGCCCGCCGAGCGGGAACCCCACCAGAACGTTGATCCGCGACTGGATCAGGTCCTTGATCTTCCACCCCTCCTCCACAGCGCCGGAGGAAAAGAAGAACACCTCGTACGGCGTCATCGCGGCACCGAACAGCGCGATGGCGAAGTACCAGTAGGTGGCGCCGGTTTCCTCGGCCGGGACGGCGGGGATGGCCTGGCTGGCCAGGTTGCCCCAGTCCGGCTTGAGCAGGAACAGCGCCACCGCAAAGACGATCAGCGTCAGGCCGAGGAGCCCGGTGACGTTTTCCATGATGGAGAACTTGACCCGCCAGATGACCAGCCACACGGCCACGGCCGCCAGCGGAATCCAGAGCAGGTAGTTGACGCTGCTGGCCAGCTGCAGGGCCAGTGCGACGCCGCCGATCTCCGCGGTCACGGTCATCAGGTTGATGAGGAAGGACGCGGACAGGTTCGCCAGCCCGGCGCGCGGCCCCAGGCGTTCGCGGATCACCTCGAACGTGGCCCGGCCGGAGGCGGCCGCCACCCGCCCGGACATGTTGGCGAACACGCAGATGCCCACGACGCCGACGGCCACCACCCAGACCAGGGACATCCCGAACCGGGACCCGACGACGGCGTTGGTCACCAGGTCGCCGATGTCCACGAAGCCGCCAATGGCGGTCAGGATGCCGAGGGCGACGCCGAGCAGGCGTTTCATTTCTTGCCCACCTTCGACGTGAGCTGCTCCAGCGCGTCCTCAGCCGAGGCGAGCGCCTTGTCTCCGTCCGAAAGGGACGGGCCGCCGTCGTCGGATGATACGGCGTTCCGTGCGGTGGTGAGGCTTGCGGCCGAACTGTCCAGGACCTTCAGCGCCTCCTCCCGCACCTGCCGGTCCCCGGGCGAGGTGGGCGAGAGGCGCAGGACGGTGTCGCGGCTGGTCTGCACTTCCTTGAGGGCGTCCTCGAGCGCGGTGGAGGTGGCGGCCTTGGTGAGCCTGCCGCCGGAGTCGAGGCCGACGGCGAGCTTGGCGGTGGCGATGGCGGAGGAGCTGTTCTGGGCGGCGGTGGACACGGTGTCCCTGACGGCGCTGCCGGCTGAGCAGGAGGTGAGGACGGCTCCGAGACAGGCAACGGCGGCGAGTGTCCGGCGGCCCGTCCGGGCTCCGGCTGGCCTGGTCTGCACCTTCCCTCCAGCCTCCGGGCAGGCCCGGTTGGTCCGAAACGCCGCTGCAATTAGTTGCCTTGAGCTATGTATAGCACTGCGCACCGGTAAACAGCAGAGCGCCGCAAGGGGCAAGTTGCCGGCTCACGGAAACGGTGGCCGGCGGCGGCCGGCGGGCGTATGATCCGGGCATGGAGCGGCATATAGTCGCGCCCACGACATCCTGCCTGAGCACTGCAACCCGGAGGTGCACTGATGGAAATGCCCAAACCGACCGAGGCTGACAAGGAACACTTCCGGGCGGTGGTGCCTGACCATCCCGGGGTGGTTATCAAGCCGATGTTCGGGAACCTGGGAGCGTTCGTCAACGGCAACATGTTCGCCGGGCTGTTCGGGCCGACCATCGGCATCAAGCTCTCCGACCAGGACCGGGAGGTGCTGGAATCCTCGGAGCGGACTGTCCCCTTTGGGCCGCCGGAACGTCCGATGGGCGGATACACCGGGCTGCCGGAGATCTGGAACGAAGAGGGCGACGGCGATGACGCGCGGGCCCGGGCCTGGACGGAGAAGGCGTTCGCGTACGTCGCCAGCCTGCCGCCGAAGGCCGCGAAGGAACCCAAGCCCAAGGCCGCCAAGAAGTAGCCATGCCCTCCCCTGCCGGCACCGCGCATGAAATCGACACCCTGGTCATCGGGGCCGGGCAGGCGGGCCTGGCCACGAGCTACTGGCTGAGCCGGGCCGGCGTCGAACACCTGCTGCTGGAACAGCGCCCCCAGCTGGGCGGCGCCTGGCAGGACCGCTGGGACTCGTTCTATTTGAATACGCCCAACTTCGCGTTCCTGCTGCCGGGGATGACGTACGACGGGCCGGAGCCGGACGCGTTCCTGCCCCGCGACGAGGTGATCGGGCTCTTCCGCGAGTACGCCCGGCGGATTGCGGCACCGGTGCAGCTGGGGACCGGGGTGACCCGGGTTGCAACGGCGGACGGCGGGTTCGCCGTCGATACGAACCGGGGGCGCTGGCTGGTGCGGAACGTTGTCCTCGCGAACGGGGCCTATCAGGTGCCGCGCGTTCCGGCGTCGGCCGCCAAACTCCCCCGGCACATTACCCAGCTGCACAGCCATGACTACCGCAACCCGACGCAGCTGCCTGACGGCGCGGTGCTGGTGGTGGGGACCGGGCAGTCGGGCGGGCAGATCACCGAGGACCTGCTCGCCGCCGGCCGGGAGGTGCACTTGTCTGTGTCGGCCTGCCCCGAGGCGCCGCGGCGCTACCGCGGGCAGGACACGTTCTACTGGCTCCTCGAGGTCAACCTGCACGGGCCCGATTACGGCATCAACGGCCTCCAGGCGGCGCAGCTTCCGTCGCCCGCCGCGCGGTTCATGTGCAATCCGCTGATCTCCGGCAACGACGGCGGGCACGGCATCCGTCTGCGGGACCTCGGCCGCCGCGGCGTCCGGCTGCACGGCCATTATGAGGAAACGGACGACGGCGCCATCACCTTCAGCGACGACCTCGCCGCCCGCATCGCACTCACGGAATCGGCGTTCGGGCAGCGGATGCAGGTGATGCTGGACGCGTACATTTTGGCGGCGGGGGTCCAGGCACCAGATGCTGAACCTGTGCCGGCGGTCGACTGGCAGCCTTCCTCGTCCGGGGCGCGCCTGGACCTCGACGATGAGGGCATCACGTCCGTCATCTGGAGCACCGGCTACGGGCTGGACTTCGGGTTCCTGGACATCCCTGTCCTGAACGAGTGGAACTACCCGCGCCATTCACGCGGCGTCACCGAGGTTCCAGGGCTGTATGCGGTGGGGCTGCCGTGGCTTACGAAGCACGCGTCGTCGACCGTGGCTGCGGTGGGGATGGATGCGGAGTACGTGGCGGGCCATCTCGCGGGACGCTGAACTGCAACGCGGGGTCACTTATCGCCCAATTTCGGGCCTTTATTGGGCGGGAAGTGACCCCGCGTTTCTCTTGTGCACCGCTCATCGGGCGCTCTAAAATTAGAGAACCTATTTTTAGAGTGTGCGGGTGGTTGAGATGGACTGGCAGGGCTGGGCACTGTTCGGGCTGCTCGCCACCACAGCACTGACCGCCGTCATGATCGCCTGCCAGATGGCCGGCTGGACCCGGCTCGACCTGCCGCTTGTCCTGGGCAGCCTGGTCACCCCGGATCCGGACAGGGCGCGGATTGCCGGCTTCTTCATCCATCTCGCCGCCGGGCAGGTCTTCGCCCTCGGCTACGCGGCGGTCTTTGCGCTGCTGGGCCGGGCCACCTGGTGGATCGGCGCCCTGCTGGGACTCCTGCACGTCGCCGTGGCGCTGACCGTCATTCTTCCCTTGCTTCCCGGCATCCATCCCCGGATGGCCAGCACCCGGGCAGGTCCAGCAAGCCGCGCGGCACTTGAACCTCCCGGCCTGCTGGGCCTGAACTACGGAATCCAGACCCCGGCGGTGGCCGTCGCGGCCCATCTGGTCTACGGCTCGCTACTGGGGCTGCTCCTCACGGCCGGCTGACCCTCCAGGAAAAGGTGGAGCACCATGGCCAACATAAACTCGCCCGCCCTCGCGGATTACGGGCTGCTGGGTGACACGCGCACGGCCGCGCTGGTTTCGGCCGACGGCGGCATCGACTGGCTCTGCGCACCCACCTTCGACGGCGAACCCGTCTTCGGCGCCCTGCTCGGCGGCCCGGACGCGGGTACGTTCCGCGTGGGCCCCGCGTGGCCTGCCGAACGCCTGGCCCGCCGGTACCGGCCGCACACAGCCTCGCTCGAAACGGTCTGGGCCACCGCCGGCGGCACGCTTAAACTCACCGAAGCGATGGTGGCGGAGGTGTCCGGCCGCCTGCTGCCCACCACTCTCCTCGTCCGGCGGCTGGAGGCCGACGGCGCACCGGCGGAAGCCGCCGTCGTTTTTGACCCGCGCTTCGGCGAGCGCCACCTCCGCCCCCGCGTCCGGCAGGACCGTCACCTGGTCTGCGAATGGGGCGCGCTGGCCATGTCGCTCGGCTGCACCGGCGGGCTGCGGGTGGAGCCGGGTACGACGACGGCCATCACCGTTCAGCCCGGACGTCCCGTTGTGATGGTGCTCGCCCTGGCATCCACGGAGCCGCTGGTCTGGGTCGATCCCGAAACCGCGTGGGACCTGGTGGCGGACGACGAAGCCCGCTGGCGGGAGTGGTCGCTGGGCATCAGCGAGGACGTCCCGTACCGGGAAGCTGTGCTGCGGAGCCTGCTGACACTGAAGCTGCTGACCTACTCCCCCTCGGGTGCGCCCGTCGCGGCCCCCACCACGTCCCTGCCGGAGGATCCGGGCGGCATCCGCAACTGGGACTACAGGTACGCGTGGCCGCGGGACGCCAGCATCGGCATCGCCGCGTTCCTTGCCCTCGGCAAAGACGGCGAGGCGCTGAACTTCCTGAACTGGCTCCTGCACGCGAGCAGGCTGCAGCGGCCCACGCTGCCGGCCCTGCTGACCCTGACCGGCGGCCATGTCCCCCGTGAGCGCACCCTGGAGGGCTGGCCAGGCTACGCGGGCAGCGCTCCCGTGCGAACGGGCAACGGCGCCGCGCACCAGCATCAGCTCGACGGCTACGGCTGGGTCCTGGACGCCGCATGGAACCTAGTCCGGCAGGGGCACCGGCTCAATTCGGAGACGTGGCGGGCGATGCGCGGGTTCACGGATCTCGTGGCCCGGCGTTGGGCGGAGCCGGACGCCGGCATCTGGGAAATCCGTGCTGACGCCGCACACCATGTACATTCCAAGATCATGGCCTGGCTCGCGTTGGACCGGGCCTTGCGCATCGCCGAGAGCCACCGGATCAGCGCCCGGCGCCGACGCCGGTGGGAGACGGCGCGAAGCGAGCTCGCGGCCGACATCGGCTCCAAGGGGTTCGATACCGCCCGGAACACGTACACCCGCTCGTACGGGTCCGGCGATCTCGATTCGGCGCTGCTGATACTGCCGGTGACCGGTTTCGAGGATGGCTCGGAGCGGCTGCGCGGCACGGTGGATGCTGTGTGGCAGGAACTGTCGGCCGGCTACCCGTTCCTGTACCGCTATCCTCCGGGGCAGGACGGGCTGCCCGGAGACGAGGGGGCCTTCCTGCCGTGCTCCTTCTGGCTGGCCCAGGCCCTCGCCTTCACGGGACGGGCAGCAGAGGCCACGGAAATGTTCGAGGCGCTCCTTGGAATCGCCGGCCCGCTTGGTCTGTTCAGCGAGGAGATCGATTCCGCCACCGGCGCCCTGCTCGGAAACTACCCACAGGCCATGACGCACGCAGCACTGGTCCAGGCAGCTTTGGCTCTTCGGGATGCTGCGCGGGACGTGACAGCTGTGCCGAAGAACAGGCGCGTGAAGGAAGCCTGACTCGCCGGTAGCTGTACGTGGCGGTGCCGCCTGCCCGGTTACCCGGCAAAGCCCGGGATGGGGGACCCTGCTGGGGTAGCGCCCTCTCAATTCCTAGGAAAATCCCAACCTCCGCGCAGCAGGCTTCTGGTGGGGGCACAATTACACAGTTGCACCATGCGCCCCCAAACAGGACATTTTGCCAACAGGGGGACAACATGAGTGCAAAGAGACAGGACCAAAAAACGCGATCGAAAGTCCGGCTGGCACGGCGCCGTCGGACTGTGGCGATACTCGGCCTGGGCGCGGTGCTGGCGTCAGGCCTGATCGCCCTCCCGCCAGCCGTGGCATCGCTGCCGGCAGGAGGCCCCGGACTGGCGCAGTCCGCAGTCGCAGGCATGGTGCCCGCGGCCCTGCCTGCCGGTTCCGGAGGCGTGGGCCCGATTGACCCGGCCAACGGCTACCCGTACTGGTACGCGGACGGAGGAGATGCAGAAAAAGGCCTGGAACCCGTCCGGCTGGAACTGTGCCTTGATGCGCAGGGCTGCCCCGTTGTCGGCGTCAACTACGATCCGTCGCAGCCGCTGTCCATCCCCGGAAACTTTCCTGAGGAATCCTTCTGGTGGTCGGGAGAAACATCGCTGACCCTGCCCGGCGGGGCCGATGCGCGGCTGATCATGGCGCAGGAAGCGGCTTTTTCCGGACTCGGGGACGTTGTGCAAGGACAGCAGAACGGGTTTGCCCGGTTGCGGATCCGGCTCGACGACGGCGTGCCCGGCCAGCGCTACACCTTCACCCACCCCTACGGGGTGGACGTCCTGACCGCAGATGACCGAGGCAGGGTCCGCTACACCGAAGACATCGGCTGCATGCAGCAGCCGTGCAGCTGGGACGAGCCATCGAAGGGACGCTTGGGGCCCTTCCTGCGCTGGGACCCGGCCGTGGCCCCGGCAGCGCCGGAAGGCTTCATTGGTGATCCCAACGTGCAGCACAAGGTGGTCGGCAGCCCGCACAACACGGACTACTTCGAGGTCGCTGGCCCGGCGGGCGGGGCCGGCACCCCCGAGAGTGCCCGGACGGACCTATTCGCCGTGCAGGGCAAGATCGCCACGCTGAAAGCGGGGGTGGACAAGCCCGGTGGCCTTTACAATTCCCGCCAGACCGTCAGGATCCAGGCCTCCCTGCCGGACAAGGCGAAGATCATTTACACCACGGACGGCACCGATCCGGGCTTCAATGAAGACGGCTCCGTCAACGGCACGGTGTTCGTTCCAGAGGCGGATGACATGTCTGCAGCCGCAACCGTGGAGATGGCCACTCCCGGCGTGACAACCCTGAAGTACATGGCTGTCGACCTGGAGGACAACGGGAAGACCACCGCCGTCTACACCGAAGAATACGAACTCGACGCCACGCGGCCCTGGCTCGAGGCCAGTCCGGACACGGCAGCAGGTCCCCTGGCGGGGCCGCAGGCCGTGACCTTCACGGGGACCACGAACGACCCCTCCGTCGCACCGGACATCTACTACACCACCGACGGTTCGGCCCCGGGCCTGACCGAGGAAGGGGAACCGGCCGGCTCCACCCGTGAGTACACAGGGCCGGTCCTTCTCGGCCTGTCCACCACCATCCGGGCTGTCGCCGTCGACCCGGCCACCGGCACCGCCGGGGAGGTCCGCTCCTTCCCGTTCAAGGTCCGTAATCTCTCCGAAGTCGGTCCGGCGGGCGAGCACGGTTTCCCGCTGTGGCTGAAGGACAACGGCTGGGAGGGACAGGAGCCCGTCCAGCTGGACCTGTGCCTGGATGACCCGCTCTGCCCGGTGGTCGATGTCCTGCCCGACCCGGCGCAGCCGGCCTCCTTCCCGGACAACTTTCCGGGAGAGGCTTTCTGGTTCGCCTCAGACGCATCAATCACTGTCGGCGGCGAGGACATCCGGCTGACGCTGGGCTCGGAGGCAGCGTTCGGGGCGGATGCCGTCCAGGACAACGCCCAGGTCGCTTTCGGCCGGGTCCGGGTCCGCGGCGACGCCGTTTTCGAGCCGGGCGCCACCTACCGGTTCACGCACCCCTACGGAGTCCTGGATCTGACCGCTAATGCCGACGGCAACATCAACTACACCGAAGACCTGGGCGCACTGAACGCCACCGGCGACTTCTCCGCGCTGCTGGAGGCGAGGATCGGGCCGTTCCTGCGCTGGACCGAGGGGGCACCCGAAGGCTACCTCGGCGACGGCTCCACCCCGCACGCCGTAACCGGTAGCCCGTATGGCACGAATGTCTTCAAAGTTGAGAAGATCACGGCGGCCGACGGCGAGGAACTGGCGGACGCGGAGGTCCTTGGCGAGACGGACCAGTTCGTGGTCCAGGGCCGCATGACGGGTGCGACCGCACCGGAGCCCACACCCACGGCAACCACCGCAGGCGGCGTCTTCGCCACCGACCAGCTCGTCACGCTGCAGGCCACTCCGGAGAATGCACAGATCTTCTTCACTACCGATGGGACGGACCCGACGACGGCCAGCACGCCGTACACGGAACCGATTCCCATCAGCACCGAGGGCACCACGACGCTGAAGTTCATCGCCGTGGCCTTCGGAATCACCTCTGCAGTGGTGACGGAAACGTTCACCGTGGACAAGACAGCACCGGCCCTCAGCGCCAATGTCGAGGGGAGCCAGGTCCCGGCAGGCACTCCCGTGACACTGTCAGCCAATGAGGACGCGTCCATCTTCTTCACCCTGGACGGCAGCGAGCCCACAAAGGACAGCACCCGGTACTCGGCGCCGGTAACGCTCACCGGGGGCCAGACCCTGCGGGCCCTTGCGGTCGATGCGGCCGGAAATGCCAGCAGCATCGGCAGCTGGACGGCGGCTGCTGGAACGGGTGGGGAAACCCCAGTTGATCCGCCCACTGACGTACCTGTAGATCCGCCGACCGAGGCACCCGTGACGAAGGACTCCGCGGGCCATGATTTCAATGGCGACTCCAGGGCGGACCTCGTCTCGACGGATACGTCCGGCAAGCTGTGGCTGTACCCCGGCAACGGAAACGGCGGCTTTGCTCCCAAGAAGCAGGCCGGCGCGGGCTGGAACAGCATGACCAGCGTGGTCAGCCCCGGCGACACCAACGGTGACGGCAAGTCTGATCTGGTGGCCCGCGATGCGGCCGGCAAGCTGTGGCTCTACCCCGGCACAGGCAGCGGCCGGTTCGAAGCGAAAAAGCCGATCAGCGGGGGCTGGAACATCATGACCAGCGTCGTTGCGCCCGGTGACTTCAATGGTGACCGCAAGCCCGACCTGGTGGCCCGCGACAAGGCCGGAGCCCTCTGGCTCTACGCCGGTGACGGCCGCGGCAAGTACGCCCCTAAGAAGACGATCGGCTCGGGCTGGAACGGCATGACAATTGTGGGCGTCGGCGATATCACCAGCGACGGCAAGTCTGATCTGGTCGCCCGTGACCAGGCCGGTACCCTGTGGCTCTACGCCGGCAAGGGCAACGGCTTTGTGTCGGCTAAGACGAAGATCGGCTCGGGCTGGAGCGGCATGTCCCTGCTGATCGGGCCTGGCGATTTCAGCGGAGACCGCAAAAACGACCTGATGGCCCGCGACAAGGCCGGCAACTTGTGGCTCTACGCGGGCAAGGGCGACGGCTATGTGTCGGCTAAGAAGAAGATCGGCTGGGGCTGGAATGCGATGAAGAACATTCTCTGATCCGTTCCCGGACACGCCGCACCAGCTGCAGAGCATCATCACCAACGTTGCCCCCGCCGGCCTTCCAGTGGGGGCAACTGTTTGTTTCGGGAAGTCCCAGCATTGTTACTTTCCGGCCCGGACTCCATAGGGCATCATGGCTGTTGTGCCCAGTGAGCCCGCGTCCGACAGTCAGCCCGTTGACGGCGCGGCTGCGCCCTTGGATGGCAAATCTCCGGAACCGCGGCGCGGCCGTCCGGCCGGCACATTCGAGGGCGGCCATCCGCTTCACACCGGCAGACGCTACCCGTTCCGGACCCAAATGGCGGTCGCCTACGTGGTGCTGGCCATGACGTGCGCCCGCATCACGTCCACCATGGTGATTAGCCCTGACCCTGACCGGGCCATCACGCTGGGGATAACGATCGTCGTCGTCGCACCGCTGGCCTCCATGGCCGTCATGGTGCTCCTTGGATTGCCGCTGAGGCTGGTGCCGAAGCTGCGGCGGTGGTGGATCGCCAACGGGGAAATATCCGTGGCGGGAATCATCATGGGATGCCTGGCCATAGCTGCTGCATACGTCCGTGGCCACCAGCAGGAAGGCACGGCCGAAGGAAGACACTATTCGGCATGGATTCCCGATTACCCAATGCTGTTTGCCGGGTGGTTAGTGATGGCGTTCTTCCTGACGCACGTTTGGTTTCCGCCCCGCTGGCGGCGCACCTCCACTCGAGGCTAGGCATACCGGACAGAACCTACAATCGGGTGGTAAAAAAACTGGGCTTTGCCTGCCGGGGTGGACCAGTCCCCCTATTTTGGTGGCCGACTGCGGGCCCGCTTCGAGGGTTTCCCATACTTTTCCCAAGGTTCGAGCGGAGAGTTGTGTCTGTCCGCAAGTTGATCTGACACCGACGTTCGCGGGACAGGTAGCTGGCTGGCCGTGCTCAGTGGTACGGCCCGCCCAACTCCTTTCCGCGAGCACATTCGGCCCGGAACGCACTGGTCTCGGCGTTTCGGACAGTCGGCCACCGTCCCGCCGGTGGCGCGCCGCCATTGCAGCACCGGCATGTGCCGGTATTTTCAACACGAGGAGACCAATGAAGCACCGGACACCGAGGCTGCCATCATCCGCCGGACCAGTGTTTTACGACCCGAGCGGCCGGCGCTGGCGCCGCATTTTGAACAGTTCCCTGACCCTGGTGCTCGTGGCTACCCTTTCCATGGTGTGGATTCTGCCCGGCGCCACGGCTCCGCTGTGGAAGGCCGAGATAAACCAGTCAGCGGATTATCCGCGCCAGCTTCTGGCTTCCGGCGACGACGAGGACATCCCCTGGCTCGGGCAGGACACTGGTTTCGCCTTTGACCGGATGGCGGTGGTCGAACGCAAGGGGGGCAAGGTTTTCCTGAAGGACCCGTTCAGCACCACAGTGTTCAGGCAGGTGACCGACCCGGATGAACTGGACCTGATCGGGAACCGCCCCTACGTCCTGGACTCCTACGGGGAACCTGCGGACCACACGCTAATGCTGACCTTCGACGACGGCCCTGACCCCACGTACACACCGGAAGTTTTGGACCTGCTCTCACGCGAACACGTCCCAGCCACGTTCTTCACACTTGGCGATAACATCGTCAAGAACCCCGATGTCTTTAAGCGGATCATCCGGGAGGGGCACATGGTGGGCAACCACACCATGTCGCACATCAATTTCTGGGACCATGACAATTCCTTCAACCGCGAACAGATCATCGGCACGGACCGGGTCATGCGCGCAACGGACGGGTACGGTTCGAGGCTGTTCCGCATTCCCACCGGCGACCCGGAGAACAATGCCCTGGCCCTGCTGCAGGCCCAGCAACTGGGCTACCTCCACATCAACATGGACCTGGACACCAGGGACTGGGACCACGCTCCGGGCGAGGCGATCGCACCTCCCAGCCTGGACGGCAAGGGCCACATCGTCCTGGTACATGACGGCGGCGGGAACCGCTCGGCCACCATTCAGATGCTGAAGGCCTTCATTCCCAAGGCCAAGGCACTGGGCTACAAATTCACCACCGTCCAGCCGCTGCTGCCCAAGGAATACGTTCCTGAACACAGCGTCGGCGCCACCGTCGATGATCACCTGACCCTGGCCACCTACACCTCAACCCTGGTCACGCCCAACGTCCTGATCGGCTGGCTGTTCTGGTTCGGCGTCGGATCCCTGACCCTGCTCACCTTCCTGTACGTGGTCCTCGCCCTAATCAGCAACCGCCGCATGAAAAAACGCTCCTGGAACACTGTCCCGGACACCGACTGGCCCTTCGTCAGTGTGGTCCTGCCCGTCTACAACGAAGAACCCGTGGTCGCCAAGACCCTGGACGCCCTCAGAGCCAGCGACTACACCAACTTCGAAGTCGTCGCCGTCAACGACGGCTCCACCGACGGCACCGCCGCCGTCCTGAACGAGTACGCAAAAGAATGGCCACAACTGCGGGTCATCCACCAGGTCAACGGAGGCAAATCCGTGGCCAGCAACAACGGCATCGACAACTCCCGCGGCGACGTCGTCGTCACCCTTGACGGGGACACCCTGTTCGAACCCCAGACCATCAAAGCCTTCGCCCGGCACTTCCTCGCACCCGCCCACGGCAAGGAAGTCGGCGCTGTTGCCGGCCACGTCAAAGTCGGCAACCGCCGCAACATCCTTACCGCCTGGCAAAGCCTGGAATACCTCTCCGGCATCTGCGTCACCCGCATGGCCGAAGGCCTCATGGGCGCCATCTCCATCTGCCCCGGCGCCTGCGCCGCCTGGCGCCGGGAGGCGCTCGTCCAGGCCGGAGGTTACTCCCACGACACCCTCGCCGAAGACGCCGACCTCACCCTCTCCCTGCAGCGCCTCGGCTACAGCATCGTCCAGGAAAACGAAGCCGTCGCCTGGACCGAAGCACCCATGACCGTCAAAGGCCTCTTCAAACAACGCCTCCGCTGGACCTACGGCAACATCCAGACCCTCTACAAACACCGCGGCATGCTCCTGAACCCCCGCTACGGCGCCCTGGGCCTGCTCACCATGCCCTACGCCCTCCTCTCGGTCCTGGTACCACTGGTCTTCATGCCCATGACCCTCATCGTCGCCGCGGTCAGCCTGTCCAAGGGCGAATGGCAAGCCATCGCCGTCTTCGCAATCTTCGTCGCCGCAACCCACATGATCATCTCCCTCGTCGCCGTCATCATGGTCCACGAAGACCCGCGCCACCTCCTCATCGTCCCCATCTACCGACTCATCTACGAACCCCTCCGCGCCTACGTACTCGTCGGCTCCCTCGTCCAGGCCCTCCGCGGACACGCCGTGGGCTGGTACAAACCAGAACGAACCAACACCGTCACCGCCCCAGCCGCCACAAACACGACCCCACAAGAAACAGAACCCACGCCGCAATCCCATGTGGTGGTCCAGTGAGGCTGTGGCAACCTTCATGACAGCAACACCAGTTCTATCCCCGCGTCCCACTTGCCAAGGTGGGTGAACTCCGAAGACGAAGCTGCGGGCTTGGCTTCGGGCAGGAGGGGCGGCCTCGACGCATTACCCCATGATGTGTCGATGCTCCTCCGGGACGGGCCGGCGACGGAGTGCCTTCGACATTAGGCACTCCCCCAGACCGTCGTCGGCCCGTTCCCTATGTCCAGGATTCGGTACACCCGCCGTCAAAAGTTCGCCCCGCAGGCGCATTCCTGTTCTTGTGCCTCGTGTCATCGGCACTTCCGAGGCCAGGCGGGTGGCGCAAACCAGAGCGCCGTCAGCCGGAAGACGCCGGAATACGTCCCCGGCGGGACGGCGTGGGGTTCCCGGTCCGGAGTCAGGGCGCGTAAGCCGCCCAATCCGCCACGCGTCCGGTCAGGCAGGGGCAGTACGACGGCGGCCAACGAGCCGCCTGCCCCGCTCACCATGGCGACGGCCAGCAGGGAGGAAAGTCCAGCACCGGCGCTCGACAACTATGCCGGGTTCATCGCACGGCTGGACGCCGGGGCCCGGCAGGCTCACTCCGCGGGGGGATCCCCTGGCCACTGCCCTCGGAGCAGAGCCTGTGCAACCTCACCAACCGGGCCGTGGAGATGGAACTGGTCCCGGCACTGCGCCACACCGGAATCGCGCTTCTCCGCTACAGCCCCCTCAGCGCGGGGCTGCTCGCGAGGCCCTCGACGCCGCAGAATCCGGCCGCCGCGAACCGGTCCATCCACAGCTGGAAAGGCACCGCAATCAGCTCGCCGGGTACGAAAAGTTGTGCCGGGAGCTGGGCGCGGGACCGGCGGAGGTGGCGCTGGCCTGGCTGCTCCGGAACCCGGCAGTCTCCGCCACGCTCGTCGGACCACGCACAGTCGAGGAGCTCCGCGGAGCCCTCGGTGCAGTCTCGGTGCAGCTGGATGCAGGGGGATGGAACGGCTCGACCGGATCTGGCCCGGACCAGGCGAAGCCCCGCAGGCCTATGCCTGATGATCAGGCCCGGCTGTGAAATCGATGCCGTGCCTGGCACGCCGAGCGCCGCTGGTTGAGCCTGTCGAAACCAGGAAAGGTCAGTTCCCCTGCCCCGGACCGGCGGCGAAGACGTCCTTCGCGGCCGTCATGGCCGACATGGCCTTGGGCCAGCCGGCGTAGAAGGCGAGGTGCGTGATGGCCTCGATCATCTCCTGCTCAGTGAGGCCGTTCTTCTTGGCGTAGTCGAGGTGGAAGGTCAGCTGCTCGGTGTTGCCGCCGGCCACCAGCGCCGCGACCGTGATGAGGCTGCGGTCACGCGGGGAGAGCCCGGGGCGTTCCCACACCTGGCCGAACAGGACGTCGTTTGTGTAGCCGACAAGCGCGGGGGCGAAGTCGGCGAGGGGGTTTTCGGGCATGGTGGTTCTTCCTTTCAGCGGGCACCGGGGGTCGACCGGTCATGAGACCCAGTCAACCCGCGCCTGGGACAGCGCGGGAGCCCCGGCCGGTACGGGGTCCGCCGAAGCATGGTACTGACAGGGCCTCCCGCGGAACCGGACGGTGGACGTAGCGTGGTCGGCATGGACAACCGCAGCGAGATCCGTGAGTTCCTCGGCACCCGGCGCGCGAAGCTCACCCCGGAGCAGGCTGGCCTGCCCTCGTTCGGTGGCACGCGGCGCGTCCCGGGGCTGCGTCGTGAAGAGGTCGCGCTGCTGGCCGGCGTCTCGGTGGAGTACTACACCAAACTCGAACGCGGCTTGCCGGGGTCTCCGAAAGCGTGCTCGAGTCGCTCGCCAGGGCGCTCCAGCTTAACGAAGCCGAACGCGAGCACCTCTACAATCTGGCCCGGGCCGCGTCACCTTCGGCGCGGCCGCGGCGCAAGCCCAGCGGGGCTGTGACGCCCAGCGTCCAGAGGCTGCTGGACTCCATGGTCGGCGTGCCCGCGTTCGTCCGCAACGGCCGGCTGGACATCCTGGCGATCAACGGCCTCGGGCGTGCGTTGTACTCCGAGGCGTACAACCAGACCACCGGAACCGTGAACCTCGCACGTTTCGCCTTCCTCGACCACCGCTCACACGTCCTGTACCCCGACTGGGAGAAGGCGGCTGACACCTCGGTCGCGATCCTGCACACCGAGGCGGGCCGTGACCCGTTCAACAAGTCCCTGACCGAACTGATCGGGGAGCTGTCCACCTGCTCGGAGGACTTCCGCACCCGCTGGGCACGGCATGACGTGCGCCTTCACCGGGGAGGCTACAAGGACTTCCGCCACCCCGCCGTCGGAGATCTCCACCTGGCGTTCGACGCCCTGATGCTCCCGAACGCTCCCGGGCTCACCCTCACCGCCTACAGCGCCGACCCCGGCACCCCGTCGGAGGACGGCCTCCGGCTGCTCGCCAGCTGGGCGGCGACAGAATCAACTTCCACAACCAGCAAGGAGAACGCATGAACATCGAACCCACCAACCCCACCGGCAAGAACCCGCCCGAGCAGTTCGTCGGTGACGTGTGGCTGGACCCCATCGCGCTTCCCCACGAAGGCGACCAGCGAATGGTGGTCGCGACCGTGCGGTTCGCCCCCGGCGCCCGCACCGCCTGGCACTCCCACGCCCGCGGCCAGTACCTCCGCGTCACCCAGGGCGTCGCCCGGTTCGGCGGGCGCGACGGCATCATCATCGAGGTCCACCCCGGCCAGACCCTGTACACCCCACCCGGCGAAGAGCACTGGCACGCTGCCGCACCCGGCTGCTTCATGGAGCACATCGCCATGCTGGAGAACGGTGACGACCCGGCCAAGACCACCATCTGGGGCGAGCACATCACCGACGACGAGTACAACGGCACCCGGTCCTGATACCGCCGCCCGGGATCGGCCGACGCGGCAAGCATCACGATCAGAGCACCGACAAACAACGGAGACCGAACAATGCACACACGTACTCTCGGACAGGGCCTGAACGTCTCGGCGGTCGGGCTGGGCTGCATGGGCATTTCGCAAAGCTACGGACCCAACCCCGGCAGCCGTGAGGACATGATCGCCGTAATCCGCTCCGCCTACGACCTCGGGGTGACTTTCTTCGACACTGCCGAGGTGTACGGGCCGTACGTGAACGAGGAACTGGTCGGCGAAGCCTTGGAGCCGATCCGTCACCAGGTACAGGTGGCCACCAAGTTCGGGTGGCGCATCGAGGACGGAAAGAGCGTCGGCCTGGACAGCCGGCCCGAGCAGATCCGGCGCGTCGCCGACGCCTCACTGAAGCGTCTTCGGACCGACGTGATCGACCTGTTCTACCAGCACCGCGTCGACCCCGGCGTTCCCATCGAGGACGTCGCCGGCACCGTCGGTGAGCTGATCGCGGAAGGCAAGGTCCGGCACTTCGGTCTGTCGGAAGCATCTGCAGGGACCATCCGTCGCGCGCACGGGGTCCAGCCGGTGGCGGCGGTCCAGAGCGAGTACTCCCTGTGGACCCGCGATCCCGAGGCGGAGGTGCTTCCGACGCTCGCTGAGCTGGGCATCGGGTTTGTGCCGTTCAGTCCTCTCGGCAAGGGCTTCCTCACCGGCACCGTCAACACGGATACCGCCTTCTCCGCGGGAGACGTCCGCGCCACGATCCCCCGGTTCAGCCAGGAGAACCGCTCCGCAAACGCCGCACTCGTCGAGCACGTCGCCGGCCTCGCCCGCAGCAAGGGCGCCAGCCCCGCGCAGATCGCGTTGGCGTGGCTGCTCACCCAGCAGCCGTGGATCGTGCCCATTCCCGGCACGCGGAGCACCTCCAGGATCGAGGAGAACACCGGCGCCACGTCCGTGGCCCTGTCCGCGGACGAGGTCGCGGACCTCGATGCACTCGCTCAGCGGATTGGCGTGCAGGGCGCCCGCTACAACGACCAGCACCTGGGATACGTCAACCGCTGAGCGGTCCTCTTGCGATCCGCCCAGCGTTTTCAGGCGCGACGGCGGGCGCCCGGGTCGGGCGTCTTGAGGCCCGCTTCGCTGCGGGCCGTAGCTGCCCAGGTGGCCAGCAGATTCAGTGCATCGTGCCCCCGGGTGCCGGGTTCGGCACTGTAGGCGATCAGGGTCAGGCCGTCGTCACCGGGAAGCTGCATTGCCTGGAACGTGAGTTCGAAGTCGCCGACGACGGGGTGGTGGAAGGGCTTCACACCGGTGCGGTGGAGCCGGACGTTTTGCGCGGCCCACATGGTCCGGAAGTCCTCGCTTCTGGTGGAGAGCTCTCCGATGAGGTCGGTGAGATCACGGTTGTGCGGGTCACGGGCCGCTTCCTGCCGGAGGATCGCGACGACGTCCTGGGCCGTTGATTCCCAACCGGGCACCTGCTCCCGGGAGCCGGCGTCCAGGAAGACGAAGCGGGCGAAGTTTCGGGGCTGCTGCGGCTCGTCGCCGTTGGGGTGGTACAGCGCACGGGCCAGGTCGTTCATGCCAAGGACATCGAGTCTGCCGTTTTGAACGAAGGCCGGGATGCCGGTCATGCCGTCGAGAAGATGCTGGACGGCCGGGTTGAGCGTCTGCGGGCCGCGCCGTCGTTGCCGGGGCCGTTTCTGGTTTGCCGCGCGGGCGAGGTCGAAGAGGTAGGTGCGTTCGGCGTCGTCGAGTTTGAGGGCACGGGCAAGGGACTCGAGGATGCTGTCGGAGACGCCGGTGAGGTTTCCGCGCTCGAGCCTGTTGTAGTAATCGATGCTCATCCCGGACACAGCGGCGACTTCCTCGCGGCGGAGACCGGGCACGCGGCGCAGCCCACCGTAGACCGGAAGGCCGGCCATCTCAGGGGTGATCCGGGCACGACGCGATTTCAGGAACTCGCGTACTTCGCTGTTGTTCGTCACCCTTTCCACGGTACGCGCGAACATCTGGCCGGTGGGAGGTACTGCTATTACATGGAACACCAGCCACTACCTCGGGTTCGGGGACGGCGGTTGACTTGATGCCGGCGGGACGGCAAACCGCCATCCCAATGCAAACCAAACGATAGTAATGAGGAACCTCCATGGCAGCAGAAGTAGCAGTCATCATCGGCTCGGGCAGCATCGGTGTAGCGATCGGCCGCACCGCCGGCGTTGGCAGGAAGGTCGTGCTCGCTGACTACAGCGAGGAGACCATGAACGCCGCCGCAGTGCAGCTCCGCGGCGAAGGCTACGAGGTCACCACCCACGCGATCGACATTTCCGACCATGACGCCGTCGCCGCCCTGGCCGACACCGCCACATCCTTGGGGGATGTCACCCGCGTCGTTCTCGCCGCCGGGGTCTCCCCGGTCCAGGCAACCACCGAACGGGTACTGCACGTTGACCTTCTCGGCACCGCCTACGTCCTCGAGGAATTCGGGCGGGTCATCGCGCCGGGCGGCTCCGGCATCGTCATCTCCAGCATGGCTGGCCACATGGGCGAAGGCTACCCGCGCGACGTCGAACACGCACTGGCCTACACCGCAACGGGAGAACTGCTGGACCTGCCCTTCCTTGCCGCCGATACGGTGGGTGACTCCGGCGCCGCCTACACCCTCGCGAAGCGCGGCAACGCCCTGCGCGTTCAGGCGGCAGCCGTCACCTGGGGAGGGCGCGGGGCACGCATCAACTCCCTGAGCCCGGGCATCATCTCGACCCCGCTCGCCCAGGACGAGATGTCCGGACCGTTCGCCGAAGGCTATCGCACCATGATCCGAACCTCGGCCGCCGGTCGCATGGGCACCCCGGCGGAAGTCGCCGCCACGGCAGCGTTCCTCCTCGGCCCGGAAGGGGCCTTCATCACCGGCTCCGACCTCCTCATGGACGGCGGGGTCATCGCAGCGATGCGAGCCGGCCAGCTTTAAGGAACGGCAGCGCTTCCCCACGCCTGCACGGGACGGCAGCCGGGTTGCCCGTCGTTGTTCACGTCCTGCCGGGCGGGACATCATCGACAGGAACGTAGTCGCCGTGCCGGTGGACGATCTTCCACTCTCCGCCTTCGCGGCGGTAGACGTGGGTGACGCGGATCTTGGTGGACTGCGGCGGACCGCCGTCGACCGACAGGTCAGCGCGCTCAAACCCGACGGTGTAGGCAAGGTCCCCGCTGGCCCCGGCTGCCAGCAGCTCGAAGCTGTACGCGGTGCAGTTCGAGAACCGTGAGGCCACCCAGCGGAACGTCTGACTGACGCTGTCCCATCCCGCGTTGGACATGCCCATCGCACCCAACAAGGTGACCGGATCGGAGCGGGACCACAGGGCCATTCTGGGCTCCACCTCGCCGCTGTGGATCGCCGTTTCCGCTGCTATCTGCCGGTCCAGCATGGCGGTCAGGAAATCGTCGAGCTCGCTCATGTCTGTCTCCTTCGCCGGCCTAGGCGCCGCGCCGTGCCCGTCGGGGCTTTGCCGCCAGCGTGGCACTTCCCATGTATGGCGTCAACGGCGGGGCGCTTCAGTTGCCGAGGAGCCGGCGTTCGTGGGCAAACGCGATCAGCTGCAGTCGCGTTCGGAGCTGAAGCTTGTCCAGCACGCTGCGCAGGTGTGTCTTGACGGTGGCCTCGGAGACGAACAGGCCCTCGGCCATCTCCCCGTTCGTGAGTCCCTTCGCGGCGAGGAGGAACACATCCCGCTCCCGGGCCGAGAGGACATCCAGGACGGACAGATCCGGCCCCGCAACGGGAGCCCGTCTCGCCGCGTGTTCGAACAGGGAGTGCACCGACCCCGGAGCTATGACGGAATATCCGGAGTGGACAGTCCGTATGGCGGCGAGCAGGAACTCCGGCTCGGCGCTCTTGAGCAGGTACCCGCTGGCCCCGGCCTGTACGGCTTCCACCACAGCATGATCCCGGTTGAAGGTGGTCAGCGCGATAATCTTTGGCTTGTCTGTGTTCCCGGCGTCGGCCTGGCTGATGATCCGGCCGGTGGCTGTGACCCCGTCCAGGACCGGCATGCGCAGGTCGATCAGCATCACGTCCGGCCGGCGCTCGGCCGCCAAGGCCACGGCCTGTTCCCCGTCGGAGGCCTCCCCGGCGACTTCCATGTCCACCTGGCTTTCGATGAGCATGCGGATGCCCGCCCGGAACAGTGGCTGGTCATCGACCAACGCGACCTTGATGCGTGCTGCGGCCTCACCCATGGTTGTCAGCTGCCGCCGTGGCGGACACCGCAACAAGAGCGGCCTGCTCGCTGGACCGGTCGCCTGCCCCTCCATCCGTCGTATTCGGACTTCCTCCCGTATACGGAATGAACACCGTCACCCGGAATTGCTCGCCGTCCGGTCCGGCCGTCAGCCAGCCGCCCGCCATGTGGGCGCGTTCGCGCATTCCGGGAAGGCCACGGCCAGACCGGTGCGGCGCCGACTCCACAGAGTGTCCCCTGGCGGCCACTGTTGCCGATGCGGCGTGCAAGGTCAGGCCCGGACCGCTCCAATCGAAGTGCAGACGGACTGCCGTTCCCCTCCCGCCGTGTTTAAGGGCGTTGGTCAGGCATTCCTGGACGATGCGGTAGACCGCCACCTGCTGTCCGCCGGACAGTTCAACGCGTGTGCCCGATTCACTGGATTCGATTTTCAGGCTGCCCCGCCGCATACCCTCGATCAGCACCTCAATGTCACTGAGCCGTGGCTGCGGGACGGCCATGCCGTCGTCGCGCACCCCTTCGATGACGCGCTGGGCGTCCACCAGCGCTGTCCGGGCCGACCCCGCAATGTTTTCCAGTGCGCTGAGGACAGTTTTCGGCTGGTCCTTGCTCAGGTACCGGGTTCCGTCGGCCTGCGCCGCTATGACGGCGAGGGAGTGGGCGAGGACGTCGTGGAGGTCCCGGGCGATGCGTGTCCTCTCCTGTTCCACGATCAGGTCCACCTCGGCCGCCTCAAGCGTGCTCTGGGCAAGGTCCCGCGCACGGAACAGGGATCCCCGCTCCTGGTAGAGAGCCAGCAGGAGTCCCACGGCGAAGCATGCAGCTGCGATCAGAACGAAGAGCGAAAAGAGCTGCCATCCGTTCTGGCGAAGCATCGCCCAGTCGCCGCCGAAGTGGAAGTACCACCCCACGCCGGCGCCGTACCGCCACGAAAGCAGGAGGAACGACATGGCAGCTGCGAAGAGCACATTGGCCCCGGCCGCGACCAGCCGCGCCCGTCCCTGGTGCAGCCAGGCGATGAAGACCAGGGCCACAAAGGAGCCGATGTAAATCGCCCAGTCGTTGTCGTACATCGGCGGGATCAGGTATGCCAGCTGGCCGGCAAGCAGCAGGGCAACGAGCGCCAGGGACGCCGCCGGCCGCCAGGCGGCCACCGCAATCGCCAGCGTGACCAGCACGAGCGGCAGAGTCCCAGGCCACGTGACCAATCCGCCTGATCCGAAGCCCACGGCCGGTGCCATCCGGCCGGCTTCGGCCACGCACCACAGGGAGAAGAAAATGACGGCCGCCACCGGGGCGCCCCAATGCCGTGCAAACTTCATTACTGGTTCCATGCCTGCCACCCTATCCACGGCTTTCAGGCGTGGAACGCCGTTTCCGGCCAATCTCCACCTGGGAGCCAGAACATTCATTCCGAAAGCCAGCCAAAGCATTCTGAAACCAGCCACCCCGCGCGGGTCAACGCCCCATTTGGGGTGAGACGCAGCCGGTCCGGGCAGAGCCTGCAAGGTTTTTCCAGTGACTCCAGCCCACACTGGGGCCCGTTACACCTCAGGTCTCTGCAACTCCACGGGGGAGAACGAACTCGCGGCGCTTTGTCGCGGGTGGCGTTGCATGTCAACCCATATCAACGACTGGAGGAGACAATGGCGTCTCGCAGGGAAGTACTGAAACTGGGTGTGGTCGGAGCTGCCATGACGGGAGCGTTGGCCGGAAGCGCCGAGGCGGCGTCCACAGAGCCCATAAGCCAGAGCCAGCTGGCACCGCAGAACACCCCGGTCCCATTCAGGGGTGTCTTCCGGCGGCCCCCGGAGCTCGTGCCCTTTCAGAAGGGCTTCGACGGCGGTGACCCGAAACGGCCTTTCGAGCGCTACGCCCTCACCCAGAAACTCGGACAGGCCCACTTCCTGCCGGGCCTCACCACCACTCTGGCCGGATTCAACGGCATCTTCCCGGGCCCCACCATCCGGGCCAAGCAGGGCACCAGGATCGAGGTCCGGATCCGCAACGCGTTCCCGCAGCAGGGCCTGGTCCAGCCCGGGCCGTTCAGCACGTCCACCCACCTGCACGGCTCGGCGTCGCTGCCCCAATACGACGGATATGCCAATGACATTACCGTTTCCGGTTTCTTCAAGAATTACCACTACCCCAACAGGCAGACGGCGCGGACGCTTTGGTACCACGACCACAAGCACCACATCACCGCCCAGAATGTGTATTCGGGACTGGCGGCGTTCTACCCGATGTCCGACCGGTTTGAGAAGGCGCAGCTGCCACAGGGCGAGTTCGACGTCCCACTGATGCTTTCCGACGCGCTGTTCCAGTCGGACGGCTCACTCGGCTACAACGACAACGGCCAAAAGGGGCTCTGGGGCGACATCATCCTGGTCAACGGGGTGCCGTGGCCCACCATGAAGGTCAAGCCGCGTATCTACCGCTTCCGCGTGCTCGACGCCTCGATCTCACGCTCCTACCGGCCCACCCTCTCCAACGGTGAACCCGTCTACATCGTGGCCACCGACGCCGGGCTGACGCCGGTGGTCCAGGCCGTGTCGTCATGGCGGATGGGCACCGCGGAGCGCACCGAGATCCTGATCGACTTCCGCAAGTACAAGCCCGGGCAGACCGTCGACCTGCGGAACCTCAGCAACAAGAACAACATCGACTTTGCCAACACGAACAAGATCATGCGCTTCCAGGTGGTCGCCGATTCGGGCTCCGGGGCAGGGTCCATCTCCGCCATACCGTCGAGGCTGGACAACGGGGGATCGCCCACCGCGTCCCGGGGTGGGCTCGACACGATGAGCCTGACCCCGCAGATGGCCACGGTGAAGAGGCAGCTCAGGTTCGAGCGCCAGAACGGCCAGTGGACCATCAACGGGGTCATCTGGGACGACATTGAGAGGTCCGGGTTCACCAAGCTGTTCGGCAATCCGCAGCCCTTCGCCATCGAGCAGTGGACCATCATCAACCAGTCCGGAGGATGGTTCCACCCGGTGCACATCCACCTGATCGACGCCAAAATCATCGCCCGCAACACCAACGGCGGCAAACCGTTCGCGTGGGAGCTCGGGCCCAAGGACGTCTTCTACGCCGGGGAGAACGAGTCGATCACCACACTGATGCAGTTCGATGCGACGGCGCAGGAGGGAGGGCGGTACATGATCCACTGCCACAACCTGGTGCACGAGGACCACGACATGATGGTTCAGTACGCGCTGGCCAATCTGCGGACCAACGACCCCATCACCGCCGACCCGCCCAAGCGCGACACCCTGCCGGCGAACGCCTTCCCGCCGGTCTACCGGCCGCTGTTCCCGCCGGGGACGTGACCTGGCTCCGTGGCGCTGGGACAAAGCCGCAGACAACGTCACCCCCGCGCCTTACAATGGGCATCCACAGGCAGGTGCGCGGGCGCTCCTGCTTCGTTCGTGGACGGTGCAACCCCGGCCTGGACGGATCATGAATGGGGATGACTGATCATGAGCGACGGCGCACCTGACTCCGGACCGGAACCCCACGCCGTCCCGCCGCGTAAGCCGTCCAGTCCCCCACGCGTCGGGTCAGGCAGGGAAAGTACGACGGCGGCCAACGGGCCGCCTGCCCCGCCCACCATGGCGGTGGCCAGCAGGGAGGAAAGTCCCGCGCCGGCGCTCGACAACTATGCCGGGTTCATCGCGCGGCTGGACGCCGCGGCCGGCAGGCTCACTCCGCGGCGGGATGCCCTGGCCACTGCCCTCGGGGCTGCGGAACTTCTCCTCGCCCAGAACCAGACCGGGCTCGAGCTGTGGGGCCAGCGCCTCTCGCTCATCAGCCAGCTCCTGGCCCGGCACAGCGGAGCACATGAGGCGCGGAGATACGGCACCCTCCGGGAACTCCATGACGTTGCAGCCAAGATGGAGCGGATGTTCACCAGCCGCACACAGCGAATCCAGGATGTCTGCCATTCGATCAGGGAACGCCGGGACCAAATCAACACGTCGCTGTTCGAACTGGAGAAAAGCAGGGTCAAGCTGACGTCGTCCCGGATGCTCGCGCTGGAGAGGGAAAACCTCCGCAAGGTGGCCGATGATCTGTCCCTCTCTCCGGAGGGCACCGGCCTCGGTTTCCCCGATCCGGACCTTCGGGAAAGCCTTCGGGAAGCGCGCCAGGCAATCATTCTGGCCGAAGCCCTGCTCGAAGTGAAAGGGAACTGATCATGCCAAGGATCCAATCCCGGGAAGTCTGCAGCTTCACCTCCAAGCAATGGAGCGGCAGGCCCGCCGAGGGCGCGGGCGCCACGTTCGGCGGGTTTTCCGTCATCGGCTTCGTCATGTGTCTGCTGCTGATGACCTTCACACCTGCCCTGAGGGATGTCGGCGCCACGATGCTGTTCGTTGCGGGCTTCGCCACGGCGTTCACGGTCCTGGCCATCATCGGCAGGAGCTCGAGCGAGCGGACGTACCTGCAGCGGCTGACCGGCGCTGTCAATGAGGTGATTCTTGAACTGACGGCGGACCGGACGAACCAGCTCTCGCCTGATGGCCTCCGCTCACTCCTCGTGGACGGCGGCGGCCTCCCGCTGCTGGTGAACGGGGTGTCCGGCCTGCACCTGAAGGCGGTCCGGCAGCCCGCCCCCAAGCCGAAGCAGAACGGCAAGCCGAAGGCGGACGTGGTCACCACGACGCGGATCGTCATCGCGGCCACCCCACCGGACTACGGCATCCGCAGCTTCGACCGGCTCCTCGACACCGCGACCACGGACCCCGGCTTCAATTCGGCCGCCCCGTAGGCCGCAACACCTCGACTAGGGCCCGCCCCCGCGCAACGCGGGGTCACTTAGAGCCCAATGTGGGGCCTTCATTGGGCGCTAAGTGACCCCGTGTTGATGTGGGGGCGGACGGAAAAGGAGAGCTCAGTCGATGAGCACCGGTGGCTCGGCGCGTTCCGGAGACTGAGCGCGGTCCGCGGACACGACGCCCACCGGAGCCCCGGCGGAACGGTGGTGCAGCCAGTTGGCCACCGCCAGGAGGGCGACGAGGCCGAACGTGCTCAGGAGCTGGGGACGGGAGTCCTCGCCAATGAAGCCCACCGTGAAAATGGCCGCGAGGATGAGCAGGCCAAGGCCCGTCAGCCAGGGGAAGCCAGCCATCCGCAGCGGAAGGGCAATGCCGTCCCGGTCCGCGCGGAGGCGCAGTGCCAGCTGGGCGAGCAGGGCGGAGGTCCACACCAGCAGGGACGTCGAACCCACGATGTTCAGCAGGAGGGGAAGCACCTTCTCCGGAAAGGCCACCTCAAGCACGGCCGTGACGACGCCGAAGGAGACGCTGGCAAGTACGGCGACCACCGGGACGCGGGCCTTGGACAGGGAGGCGAGGACGCGCGGCGCTTCACCGCGTTCTGCGAGGGAGAACGCCATCCGGGACGCCCCGTAGAGGTTGGCGTTGAGGGCGGAGAGCAGTGCCGCGACGGCAACGAAGGTGATGGCGGTGGCTGCGCCGGGCATGCCTGCGGCATCCAGGACGGCAGCGAAGGGGCTCTTCAGGCCGGCCGATCCCACGGGAACCACGGCCGCGATGATGAAGATCGCACCGATGTAGAAGATGAGGATGCGCCACAGGACGGTGCGGACGGCCTTGCCGACGCTGCGGGCAGGATCCTTGGTCTCGGCTGCGGCCACGGAGACAATCTCTGTGCCGCCGAAGGCGAAAGCCACCACGAAGAGCGCCGTGGCGATCCCGGCGAAACCGTGCGGAGCGAAGTCGCCACCGGTGAAGGTGGCCAGGCCCGGCGACGCGACGCCCGGCAGCCAGCCGAAGAGGAGGGCGGCGCCGATGAGCAGGAAGCCGATGATTGCGGCCACCTTGAGCAGCGCGAACCAGAACTCGAATTCGCCGAAGTTCTTCACCTGGGTGAGGTTCACGGCGGTGAGCACCGCGATGAATATGAAGGCCATCAGCCATACCGGCAGGGCAGGGAAAATCGTGGCAAGCAGGCCCGCCGCACCGAGCGCTTCAGCCGCGATGACCACCACCAGCTGCAGCCACCAGAGCCAGCCCACCGTGGCACCGGCCACGGGCCCGAAGGCCCGGGCGGTATAGACGGAGAAGGCGCCGCTGTCCGGGTTGGCGGCGGCCATCTCACCAAGGGCCCACATCACCAGGATGATGAGGGTGCCGGCCACCAGGTAGGAGATCAGCACGGCCGGGCCGGCGGCCTGGATGCCGGCGCCCGAACCGATAAAGAGTCCCGCGCCGATGGCGCTCCCGAGTCCCATCATTGTGAGCTGGCGGGGTTTGAGGGCGGCGCCAAGCGCCGGGGCAGACGTCATTGTCCGTTGTTCCATGAAGAGTCCTCTGGGTTGTCTGTCGAACAGGTAGAGATCGAACGGTAAGAGTGGGACGGGTAAGGGTGGAACGGATAGGGGGTTCAGGCCGCCTGGGCTGCCAGGACGGCTGTCATGACTTGGAGCACGCGGTCGTTGGAGGCGGGGTCGGCAACGGTGATCCGGACGCCGTCGCCCTGGTAGGCGCGCACCATGATGTCCGCCTGGTCGAATGCGGCCACGAGCCTCGCCCGGAGGTCATCGTCGGCCCGGACCCACAGGAAGTTGCCCTGGCTCGGCTGCAGCTTCCAGCCCTGGGCCTCCAGCTGTGCGGCCAACCGCGAGCGCTCTTGCTTGACGACGGCGACCCTTGCCTGCATCTCGTCCGTCGCGTCCAGCGAGGCGATGGCAGCCTTCTGGGCCAGGGCCGTCACGGCGAACGGGATGGCGGTCCGGCGCAGTCCCTCGGCGATCGCCGGCGCGGCCACGGCGTAGCCCACGCGCAGGCCGGCGAGTCCGTAGGCCTTCGAGAAGGTGCGGAGGATGCACACGTTGGGGAACTCAGGGTAGAGCGCCAGCGAGTCAGGCCCGCTGCCCGCCTCGGCGTATTCCACGTAGGCCTCGTCGATCACCACGAGGATGTCGGAGCGGACGGAGCGGAGGAACGCCTCAACGCGTTCATGGCTGATCGGGACGCCCGTCGGGTTGTTGGGGGTGCAGAGCAGGACAATCCTGGTCCGTTCGGTGACGGCTGCGGCCATGGCGTCGAGGTCGTGGCCCTCGGCGGCGTCCAGCGGGATGCGGACGGGCCGGGCGCCGGCCAGTTCAACCAGGATGGGGTAGGCCTCGAAGCTCCGCCACGCGAAGATCACTTCATCCCCGGCGTCGCAAAGGCCGGTGATGATCTGCTGCAGAACGCCGACGCTGCCGGGTCCCACTGCGATCTCTTCGGCGGTGACACCAAGGTGGCCGGCGATCCGTTCCCGGAGTTCGACGGCGGCCATGTCCGGGTAGCGGTTCATCCTGCCGGCCGCTTCGGCCACCGCGGCGGCTGCCGCGGGCAGGGGTTCGTAATGGCTTTCGTTGCTGGCGAGGGCCGCGATGTCCTCGCCGGCACTGCGCCGGCCCGGTACATAGGACGGGAGGCCGGAGACCGCTGCACGCAGGGTGGGGTGCGCGGTCTCCGTGGCCATCAGTATCTGATCACTGGTCATGGGTCTAGATCATGGAAGTGACCCGGGCCACATTGCAAGATACTCTGGATGCCTTGGGACTTTTGCTCAACTTCTATCGTCTGTGGTGAAAATATGACCATCCCCACTCCCCGCACCTTCGATTCCCTGGACGCCAGGATCATCCTCGCCCTAGACAAGGACCCGGAAGCCAGTGCCCTGGCTCTTTCCCGGACGCTCGGCGTCGCGCGGAACACCGTGCACGCGCGCCTGGCTAAGCTGGAGAGCGGCGGCGCCCTCAGGTCCTTCAGCCGCAGGCTGGACCCGGCGGCTCTGGGCTACGGCCTGCTGGCCTTCCTCTCCCTGGCCATCAGCCAGGCCCGCGCCAAATCAGTGGAAAGCGGACTCGAAGCGATTCCGGAGGTCATCGAGGTGCATGCCACCACGGGAGACGCGGACCTCATGGCCAAGGTGGTGGCCCGGGATACGGCCGATCTCTACCGCATCACCAACCAGATCCTGGAAATCGACGGGATCCAGCGGACCAGCACCGCCATCTCCGTCGTGGAGCTCATGCCGCCCCGCTATGACGGCCTGCTGGCCCGGCTGTCACAGCAGGAGAACCGCCAGCCCGGCTAGGGCATGGGTGATCTGCACCACGCTTGGGCATATTTGCAGTATCTCCAGTAACGAACTGCCAAAAATACCAACTCATATCCGGTCTCTTGCCAATAGCGGATCCAGATCCGACGATTCCTGCATGACTTCTCTTACAGTGTCCGGCCGGGTGGCGCAGGTTCTCAGCAGCTATGTCAGTGATGTGTTCGGTGTGATGGGCAACGGAAACGTCTACTTCCTGGACGCCGCCGAGAAGGAGGGCCTCCGCTTCACCGCCGTACGCCACGAAGGTGCCGCCATCGCGGCGGCGGACGCCTACTACCGGGCATCCGGGCGGCTCGCGGCGGGGACCACCACCTACGGCCCCGGTTACACGAACGCCCTGACGGCCCTGGCGGAAGCGGTGCAGGCGCAGATCCCCGTGGTGCTCGTCACCGGGGACGCCCCGAGCAGCGGCGCCCGCCCCTGGGACGTGGACCAGGCGGCGATCGCCGCCGGTCTGGGCGCGGCAACCTTCACGGTCACCCGTGAGGCCGCCGGCTCCATCACGCAGGAAGCGGTGGAGTACGCACTTGCCCGGCGGACCGCCGTCGTCATTGCCGTTCCGTACGACCTGGCCGCCGTTGAGGCGGCGGACGAAGAGCTTCCCGCGCCGCCGGCGGCGGCTGCCGTGAGGGCCGACGCCGACGGCGGACTCGGCCGGGCGGCCGAACTGCTCGCCGGCGCGAAGCGGCCGCTCATCCTTGCCGGCCGCGGGGCGCACCTCGCCGGCGCCGGCCCCGAACTCCGGGAACTCGCCGACCGCCTCGGCGCGCTCACGGCCGGGACGGCATTGGCGCTGAACCTGCTGCAGGGCGAGGGCTACCTCGGCGTCGCGGGCGGCTTCGGCACGGAGACTGCCGCCGGGCTCATGGGCGAGGCGGACGTGGTGCTCGTGGCGGGAGCAAGCCTGAGCCCCTTCACCATGCGCTTCGGCCACCTGATCAGCCCGGACGCCACCGTGATCCAGATCGATGCCGCCCTGCAACCGACCAACCCGCGGGTGGACATGTTCGTCAGTGCGGACGCGAAGGCTGCCGCGGGCCGGCTCCTCCGGCTGATGGACCATGCCGCTCCGTCTCAGTCGGCCCGGGCCAATGCATCGAAAGCCTGGCGCGCGGAAGCACTCAAGCGCCTGGCCGAGGGACCCGGCCACCACCCCGGCAGCGCGGAGACCCCGGACGGCCGCCTTGACCCGCGGGCGCTGGCCACGGCACTGGATGCCGTCCTGCCGGAACGCCGCACCGTGGTCCAGGACGGCGGGCACTTCCTGGGCTGGGCACCCATGTACTGGCGCATCCCGCGGCCCCAGGACCTGGTAATGGTGGGCACCGCGTACCAGTCGATCGGGCTCGGCCTGGCCAGCGCAGTGGGGGTTTCCCGGGCCGTGGACGCGGGCAACACCCTGGTGCTGGCCGCGGGCGACGGCGGATTCCTGATGGGCCTGTCCGACCTGGAGTCGCTCGTGGGCGCGGCGGCCAGCGCCGTCGTCGTGATTTACAACGACGCCGCCTACGGGGCCGAGATCCATCAGTACGGCTCCCAGGGCCTGACCGAAAAGCCCATGCTGATCCCCGAGGTGGACTTCAGCGGGATTGCCCGCGCGATCGGGGCGGAATCCGCGATCATCCGCAAGCTGTCGGACCTCTCCGCGCTCACGGACTGGATCGAGGCTGGCGCCAAGGGCACCTTCGTGGCCGACTGCCGCATCACCTCGAGCGTCCGCGCCCCGTGGCTGACCGAATGGATGCAGGCAAAAGAGGCTGAGAAGGAGAAGGTCGCCGGCTGAGGCCCGGGCCGCCACTGGCATCGACCGGCGCGCAGGCGTAGCGTCGGATTGAAGTCGGTCCTTTGAAGGAGCCGGGATGGCTGGATGGAATGCTGACACTGCTGCAGGTTCGGCGGGGCCGGGCGCGGTCACATTGGTGGAGGGCTCATCGTTCTGCATCTCCGGGGCGAACGGCGACATCAGTCCGGACTATCCGCATGGGGTCTTCTTTGAGGACACCCGCATCCTGTCCACCTGGCATCTGACCGTAAACGGGGCCCCAGTGGAGCCCCTCGCGGCCAAGACCAAGGAACCGTACCGGGGCCTGTTTGCCGGCCGCGTCCCGCGCCCGGGCGGGCACGCGGACAGCCCGCTGATTGTCGAACGCCTCCGGGAGGTGGGCACCGGAATCCTGGAGCAGATCACCGTCAGGAACTACGCGGCGGTCCCCGCCGAGTGCGTGGTCTCCCTCAAAGTAGACGCGGACTTCGCTGACCTCTTCGAGGTGAAGGAGGCCCGCATCCAGCGGCGCTGGGACGAGTCCCGCCAAGCGGACGGTGACGCGCTGACCATCCGGGCGGCCTGGCAGAACATCCGGAAAGGCGTGGTTGTGTCAGCCAGGGGCGCCCACGCCACACCGGAGGCCCTGACGTTCCACGCCGTTGTCCCGCCGCATGGAGAATGGAGCGCCACCGTCAGCGCGGTGCCCACCGCAGACATGTCCGGTTCCGCGGCGCCCTTTGTTCGTTCAGACGACGGCGAACTGTCTCCGCGCGACCTCCGCCGGCAGGAGTGGGTGTCAAGGATTCCGGTCCTGCGCATGGGCAACCGCTCCATCGAGCGGACGCTTCGCCGCAGCTATGACGATCTGGGGGCACTTCGGATCGAGGACCCCGACCACCCGGACCGGATTGTGGTGGCCGCCGGCGCACCCTGGTTCATGGCACTGTTCGGCCGGGATTCGCTGTGGGCATCCCTGATGGCGCTACCGGTGGATCCGTCCCTGGCCTTCGGCACCATCCAGACCCTCGCCGAGCGCCAGGGCACAGTTGTGGATGTGATGAGCGAGGAGGAACCGGGGAAGATCCTGCACGAGGTCCGGCTCGATGTCTCCAGCGGCCTGGCCCTGGGCGGCAAGTCCGCCTACTACGGCAGCGTCGACGCCACACCGCTGTTCGTGGCCCTGTTCGGGGAAGTCAGCCGCTGGGGATTCGCCGCAGAAACCATCTCCGCCCTGCTGCCGCACGTGGACCGCGCGCTGGACTGGATCCGCGACTACGGGGACAAGGACGGCGACGGCTTCGTCGAGTACGAACGGCTCAACGACACCGGTCTGATCAACCAGGGCTGGAAGGATTCGTGGGACGGCATCAACTTTGCCGACGGGACCCTGGCCCAGCCCCCGATCGCACTCTGCGAGGTGCAGGCCTACGTTTACAGCGCCTACATGGCCCGGTCCTGGATAGCTTACGACGCCGGAGACGTGGCTTTGTCGGCCGAGTACAGGGAGCGCGGGGCGCAGCTAAAGAAGCAGTTCAACGAGCAGTTCTGGCTGCCCGACCGCGGCTACTATGCCATCGCCCTGGACGGCCACAAGCGGCCGGTGGATGCCTGCGCGTCCAACATGGGGCAATGCCTGCTGTTCGGCATCGTCGATGCGGACAAGGCCCCGCTGGTGGCCGAACGGCTCATGTCCCCGGAGATGTTCAGCGGCTGGGGCGTGCGGACCCTGGCCACCAACATGGGCGCCTACAACCCCGCCAGCTACCACAACGGATCCGTCTGGCCCCACGACAACGCGATCATCGCGGCCGGCCTCCTGCGCTACGGCCTCGTCGAGCCGGCACAGCGGATCTCCACAGCCCTCTTTGAAGCGGCCGAATACTCCGAAGGTCGGTTGCCGGAACTTTTCTGCGGCTTCAGCCGGGAGCACTTCGACGAACCCGTCCCCTACCCCACGGCATGCTCGCCCCAGGCCTGGGCCGCCACCACGCCGATCCAGCTCGTGAAGAGCCTGATGGGCTACTACGCCGATGTTGCCCGGGGCGGCCTCTGGATGGATCCCGTACTCCCGGAATCCTACGGCGACCTGCACATCACCAACGCCCCCATGGCCGGCGGCCGGATCACCATCGACATTTCCGGTTCCGTCGCGAACGTTCAGGGACTGCCCAAAGGCATGCTCTTCCACTATGGAATCCGCCCCTGGGCGTCCGACCTGGCGGAAAAGGCAAACCACGCAGGTGATGGGCATCCTGCCTAACCATGTGATTGCCTTTGGAACAGCGCAGCGGTTCCCGCCCCGAGGATCAGGACGACCGACAACCACAGGCCGCCTGCTATCCCCCATGAACCATCGGACAGGGCTCCCGAGATCACGGGGCCAATGCCCTGGCCCACGCTAAACGCGACGGTCTGGGCAGCAATTCCGGATGTACGTGCTTCTGGCGGCAAACTCCGTTTAGCGAGAACGGCAGCAGCGGTCGGGCCAGCCATGAACGCGCCTCCGAAGATCACCCCTGAGATCAGCGCTGCCGTCAGTCCCGACCCGACGAGGACTGGCAGCACTCCGAGAAGAACAACGAGCGAGACCAGCGCCAGCGCCCGCGCAGACGAAAGGCGGTCGATGATTTTGGCCCACAGGAACAAAGTGGACGCGGCGGAGGCGAGGCCAAGGGTGATGAAAAATATGGTTACCGGCCACCCTGAAAGGCCCTGAGCATTAAGGAGCGCGATGATGAAGGTCATGTAGGAGACGTAGCCTGCACCATAGAGCAGATTCCACATGAACGCCGGCACTAGAAAAGCGAGAGACACCGTCCGCCCCGTTCGCTGTCCGGTCGGCTGAATTCGGCCCGACGCGATGCCGGCTGGAACCAGAGCCAATGCGGCTGATGCGCCCATGACGAGCCAGCCTACGCGCCAACCCGGGCTCCCTAGCCAGGTCAGCACAACCGGAACCAGGATTCCGGAGAGTACGATGCCGATCCCTACCCCCGACATGAAGATTCCTACCATCTTTACGGACTGTCCTGGCGAAGACGTAGGAATTCGCGACGCGAGGGCCGCTCCGACGACGAAGAGGACGGCGGTAGCCACGCCTCCGACAAACCTAACGACGGCAAGGTAAGTGAATTCTCCACTCATCGCTGATGCGACAAGAGTCAGCGCACTGATGGCAATCCCCCACATATAGGTCCGCCGGCTGCCGAACTTGCGGGCCCACCAGGCACCGCTTGCCGACCCTAGAATGTATCCTGCGGCGTTGGCGGTGTTGATTCCTCCTGCAGTCGCATACGACCAGTCCAGATCAGACTTCATGGCGGGAAGTAACAACGCATAGGCGAACCGCATAAATCCAAGTGCAATGACCGGTCCGACGGCGAGCCCGAGCGCCAACAACGGGGCATTGCAGGGACTGCGTAAAGCCCCGCCAAAAGACTTTCGGACTGGTGAATCAATTTGGTTTTCCACGAGGGCCTTCCAGAACAGTTGATTTCCTACTCTTATGGCGGGAGAGACCGGCAGTCCTCGGTCTCTCCCGCGTCATCATTGAGTTACAGCGGCGCCGTTCCGCCGCCGCTACGCGCGGTGACCGGACGGATGTTGTATCCGTCGTCTCTGAGGATCAGCCGTCTGGTCCAGTCACTAATCAGCCAGATGGCCGCTCCGTCCTCCATGACGCCGTCGGTCCTCCCCACTTTGGGAGGTAGGAACGGGCTGATCAGGACGACTGTCACGTTGGCTGGGATTTCGGCCCAGTCCTCGATGACTTCTCCAAGGAGGAGCGTGCCCAAGCCTTCGTCGGCCAGAAAGTGCCTGAAGTTTCCCTCAAAGTACCCTTGCCTGATTTGCCGCATGGCTGTCCTCGGGAATGCGTTCGGTGTAGGTGTGAAATGCCCAGCCGGTCAGACTGAGCTGCCTGGTTCTCCAACGGGTTGCACCGGCGAATCCTGGATCCAGCCGGCCCAAGCCGCGTGAGCAATGAGGGTTTGGCCGCCAGCACGGAACTCGTGCATCTGCCATTGCGATGATGACGCTGTGCCGGAGTCGAGGCCGCCCGTTGTCATTGCGCCCTCAGTCCTGTCCTCGTAAAAGGTTGCAAAGTCCGTCACGCGTTGCCGTGGGGTGGTGAAACTGTGCAACCGGTGTGATGTGTCCGCATATCCCAGGGACAGTCCGCAGATGATCCTGTGATCGTCTGGGATTTCCAGGTGGCTTCTTATGACCGGGTAGTAATCCAGGAACGAGGCTTGGGGGCATGTGTCGAGTCCTGACGCACGAGCAGCAAGCATCGTAGCCTGCAGGAACAGACCGGCGTCGATGAGCGCACTGTCCAGCTGGTGACGGCTGACCGTGAGGAAGATGCCGATGGGAGCTCCAAAAAACTCATAGTTGCGTCGGTGGTGGGCGTCCCTGCCAGCAAGGTCCGTGAAGTCTATTCCCAGCGTTTCGCCGTAGAGGCCCTGGCCGAAATCGCTCCGCCGAGACTGGAAGGGTTCCACCCA
Organism: Arthrobacter sp. OAP107; assembly: GCF_040546765.1. NCBI lineage: Bacteria > Bacillati > Actinomycetota > Actinomycetes > Micrococcales > Micrococcaceae > Arthrobacter > Arthrobacter sp. OAP107. Next base: position 3,980,552 of record NZ_JBEPOK010000001.1, read on the forward strand.
TTCGTCCGGGCGTGGCTGATAGTCGAACTCGCACCTCTGGACGCGTTCTCCGGCGTCGTGGGCCTGCAGAAGAGCCGCTGTTAGGCGATCCTTTGCGGTACCGGAAAGAACGTGGACCTGCCACGGTTGCCCATTCGAATTGCTGGCTGAGCGAGAGGCAAGCTCCAAGATCCCCTCAACAGTGCTTCTAGAAACCGGCCTCGGCAAGAAAGCACGCACGCTGCGCCTGCTAAGCAGGGCTTCCTCGACACTCATCCGCTGTAGGGCGGGGCGGGTCACCGCGCTGCACACGCCCCCGCACTTGGATTGGGACATTGTTCCCCCCGCCTAGTAGCTGGGCGTGATGTCGTAGGAGATGCGGCCGGCGGGCAGGAAGAAGAGTGCGATCAATGCTCCGCCCTTAACTTCCGGATAGTGGTGGCTGCCGGGCCCCGGAGCTGTCCATCCCGGTCCTGACCAGCCGTTGGGTCCGGCCAGCTTGGCTTGGGGATCGAGGGGGACCACGAGGTTCAGTTCCCCGTAAGGGTGCTGGTGGTAATCGCCCCGGTAGGGCTCGACGCTGTTCATGTACACCGCCGTGATGCTGAAGTAGTTGAGCACGTCGCTGGGATCAGCGAGGCGGCTCCGCCTGTAGTTAGGACCATCAACTTCGATGTTGGCCGCCCAACCGTCGCGGACGCCCTCAGTGATCATCCGGGAGAGATCCTCAAATAAGGGGGTGCCGGGACCGTAGTTTTGGTTCAGCCAGGTTTCGAGTTCACCACCGGCGGTGCGGTTCTTGACTTCGTCAAGGAAAGGGATGCTTCGATCGATGAGCTTCTGAAGTGCGTTCATGATTCGTCTCCTGGTTGGTAATCGCGAGCTTTGTGCTGCGATGCAATAACGCTAACCCGCAGTTAAGTTACAGTCAATAGCTGTAACTTAACCTGCGCACTCTTGCCTGATCTCTGGTCGTCACTATCAGACAGCAGTGTCTTCTGTTACGTTGAGAGTTCGTAACGTAACCTAGTTTTGGAGGTTGTAGGTGGCCACGAAGCCGGCGGACCGGACCTCGGACGAAAGTGCCGAGACTGAGGTTTCTAAGGGCGGCAGGCCCAGAGATCCTGCCGTTGATGAGGTCATCATCAAGGCGACCCGCCGTCGCCTTATTCTGGACGGATATACCAAGATGACCCTTGGCGACGTTGCGGCAGATGCCGGCGTTACCCGCCCTACCCTGTACAGGCGGTGGCCTGGGAAGTTCGAGCTGGTCGTCGATGCCTTGGACTACGGCTTTCGCGAGCAACGGAACACTTACCCGAACCTGAATCTGGATGAACTTCCGCCCCTGGAGGCCTTGACTGAGGCCGTTCGCCGGCTGGATCCCGCCTATTTCAATCCCGATGCCATGATCCTCATGGGAAACTTCATGGGCGAGACCAACCGCACCCCCGGACTGATGTCAATTCTCACCGAGCACGCCGTTGAGCCGCGGGTGAACCTCCTGGAGCGCACGCTGGCCAGCCTTCAGGATCGGGGAGCGGTCAAGCAGGGAATTGATAAGAGCACCATTGCCTCAATGTGCTTCGGCAGCTATTTTGCCGCGTTTCTGCGCGCAGATACGGATAAGGCCGGCCTGGCCGAGAAGGTCGTGCAGGTCATTTGGCCAGCCATCGCTGCCAACCCCGGCTAGGGGCCATTAGCGCTGACACAGAACCGAATGGCCAGCACCAAAAGCACTCGAACGCCCCTTCTCGCCGCCGACACATGAGTTGGGCCGGTTCCCTATCTCAGAGAACCGGCCCCTCCCATGCCAGCGCTTAGCGGTGCATGCGCCCCAGAATCAGGACACTGACTGCTGCGATCATCAGGGCCCCCGCCATCACCAGGAAGACCTGCTGAGGGGCGATTCCACCTCCGAGGGCAACACCCACCAGCAGGGGGCCGGCAATTCCGCCGAGGCGTCCCACACCCAAGGCCCATCCGACTCCTGCCGATCGCATGTGGGGCGGGTAGAGAACAGTAGCGAGCGCTATCACGCTCATTTGTCCACCCGTGACGCAGGCTCCTGTGAGGAACGCCGTCACGAGCAGCATTTCCGTTCCCGCGCCCAGAACGGCACCTAGCGCTACAACAAACACGGCACCGAGAAGGTACACGGTTCCGAGTGTGCCGAAGGGGCTGATGCGGTCCATTGCGGGGCCGATGGCCGCGGCTGCGACGATTCCCCCTATCGTTGTCAGCACCGTCGCGGCGATGACGATTTCCGGAGCCCGGCCGAGGGAGCCGACGATGGTGGGCAGCCAGCTTTGAATTGAATAGAATGCGGCAAGATTTGCTACGAAGGCCAGCCACAACAGGATTGTGCTGATTAGCCACTTGCGGCGGAAGAGCTCGGCAACCTGCGTTTTGGCCCTTTTGGACCGCATGGCTTTCCCCATCGTTGACGACGTTCGCTGCCGCCGGAAGATCTGGCTGAAGCCGCTGCAGGATCGCGCGAACCCTCGCCTGCCCGTCCACTTCCCTCAAGAGGAACCGCGGCGACTCCGGAAGGTACCGGATGAGGAATCCAAGCAGAACAAGTGGCACAAGGCCCCCGATAACGAACATCATGCGCCACCCCAGCAGCGGAATGATGAAGCCTGACGAGATGCCGGCAGCCACAAATCCCAAAGCAAGCCAGCAGTAGATGAACATCACGAAGCTCGAACGCCGCCGCTTAGGGGCGAACTCGCTGGTCAGGGACACAACACTCGGAATCACCGCCCCAAGGCCGGCACCGGTCAGGAACCTTAAGGCAATGAGATGGTTCGGCTCCATTGCCAGGGCCGACGCTAACGTCAGCGAGCCGAACATGGCAGTGCACACGATGACAACCCGTCGGTTGCCAACCCTGTTCGCCAAAGGCGAGAGCACAAGATACCCAATCATGAGTCCGACGATCGCGGCCGAAAGAATGGGTCCCAGTGCAGCGACCGGCAGGCCCCACTCTTTTGCGATTACCGGAGCGGCAAAACTGATCGACTGGGTATCAAAACCGTCCAGGAACATGACGGCACCGGACAAGAAGAGAATGAGGTAGTGGAAGCGGCCGAGGGGCCCGTTGTCGATTACGTCCGTCAGGCGAACTTCTTCGTTCTGGAGCTGAGGATGCAGGGGCGGGACATTCACGGATATCGCACGCCTTTCTTTGGTTTCTAGTCGGGGTCCGCCCTGTAGGATCCGCACCGCAGATCCGGCGGGTACATCGCTGCGCCAACGACGAGCGCATGTGATACGGACAACACCAAACTAGGCCAGAGTTAAGTTACAGTCAATACTCGTAACTTAACCAATGTGAGTTGCGACCTTGTCCACGACAACCCATTGAGGAACCCATGACCAGTTTCGACGTAGCTCTCCTGGTGCTCAGGCTCGGCATCGGCATCACCATGGCGGTTCACGGATACGCCAAACTCTTCCTGGGCGGGAGGATATCCGGCACAAGCAAATGGTTCACAAGCCTTGGCATGCGCCCAGCTGCCTTCCATGCGTGGTTGGCCGCGGGCACTGAAATTGCGGCAGGTCTTGCCCTTGCCGCCGGCCTCCTAACCTCTCTCGCCTCAGCTGCATTTGTGGCACTCATGCTGGTGGCAGCGTGGACCGTCCATCGCAAAAAGGGCTTCCTCATAACCTCCGGAGGGTGGGAGTACACCTTTGTCCTGGCCGTCGCGGCGATTTCCATAGCAGTCACGGGGCCAGGACATTTGAGTTTGGACTGGCTGATATTCGGTTCGCCCCTGCTCGAAGGACTGCCTGGGCTTTTCGTCTCCGTGGGAGTTGGCGGTGTTGCCGGAGTGGGACTCCTTGCAGCCTGCTACCGGCCGCCGAAGAACATCCCCGCCTGACGGTCGCAGGATCGGCGCTTCATCAAGATCAGGAGCACCACGGAAATGACATTGAATCTCCCCCGTTCCGCTGGTTCTTGGGCACTGGCCCAAGAACCAGCGGAATGCAAAATCTCCAACGACAGGAAAGGACCGCAGGCCATGACCAGCACAACAACGGCGGTGCGCACCAATATCGGCAGCAGGCATCAGGAGCTGTACGGAACACTCATCAGGCTGGCTGGGATGTCAGACCAGGCGGCACTCGCCGAGAACCTCCATCCTCTTCTCATTGAACTGGTAAAGATACGGGTGTCCCAGATCAATGGGTGTGCCTACTGCCTTCGGATGCACACAGCTGACGCCATTGCCAAAGGAGAGCGTCCGGAACGGCTCAGTGTGTTACCGGCCTGGAGGGAGACGGGATACTTTAATGAGCAGGAGCGGTCGGCCTTGGCCTTGGCCGAGTACGTCACCAGGATCAATGACTCTCACTCCAACGTGGGCGAGTATGAGTCCGCCGCGCAGCACCTGACTCCAGGACAGCTGTCCGCCCTCACCTGGGTGACCATGTCGATCAACACTTTTAACCGCGTCGCCATCAGCAGCTCCTACAAGGTGGCCCCCAGCAAACGGCCCTGAGCAGTGGATTTCTGCCCTTAGCTAGCTCATCAACTGGGACTGCGTCCTCAAGCACCTTCGCACCGCCGCTGGTTGAGCTAGTCGAAACCCAGCCCGCGCTGGTTGAGCCTACGGCTGGACGACGTTCACGAGCTCCGACCGGCTGCCCGACTGGAGATCCTCGGTCAGGACCAGTGACTTGACCTCGGGGCAGTAATATTTGTGCTCCCGCGCGTTCTCAAGCGGCGACCAATCCAAGACCTTGACGCAGTCGGTGTATTTGCCGGCTTTCGTAGAGACGGTCTGGCCGGTGGCGACGGTGTCCCTCATGTCCTCCGCGCTGCCGATATAGAATTCCTGCCGGTAGGAATCGCCAACGCGCTGGTCGGCCTTCATCCAAATCCCGGCTTTTGCGCCGTCTTTTCCATGGAGGAAGCTGCCCCCATGGTGCAGCAGGAATCCGTTCCAGTAGTTATTCACATCTTCCCCGAAGTACCACACGTCACCGTTCTTGTGTTGCGCAAGGTAGTCCCTGGTTTCCTCCACCAGCTGCCCGTTTTTGTATTCCTTGTCCAGATAAACGACGGTCTCAAAGCCGCCTATCTGCTTCTTCTCCGGCAGGATCTCAATCTCGATCCGTTCGGTGACTCCTCCCTGGTCGGCCGTCTCATAGGTCATTTTCTTGCCGACGGGCAGTGCGAAGTATTTATTGGTTATGTTGGTGGTGAAATCTGCCGGACTGATATCGGGGTTGTACTCCCCGGCCCGGCTCCTTTTTACGTTGTCGTTGTATAAAAACACTCCCCCGCCGACAACCAGCAACAAGACCAGGACACCCAGAAAGATTTTGGTCCGTAGAGGCATGACCTTTTCCCACTCCTCACTGAGTAGAAATTCCTATAAAGGTCAGGGCAACACTGCCCATGGCCATAGCAAAAAGGTAGAGCAGTCTGACCCGAAGCAGAACCCACAAAATAAAACGCGCGCGGGGCCTCTTACTGGACTACCGACTCCGGCGTCTGTTCGCCAACCCGGGGGTCGGCTTGGCGATGGACAAGGAGCCATTCGCCGTCCTCCCGCCGATAGATGTTCGTTGTGCGGAGGGCCACGTCGTCCAGATTTGCCCGTCCGGCAACCCGAACCCTGAACCGCTCGATGAGCACCACGTAGGCAAGGTCCCCGACGACGGCGGTGGCCTGGTCTTCCAGGGCTACGACCTCTCCATCGCGGTAAATCGCCGCTGCCTTGGCGACAGTGGTCGTGACGTTGTCCCACCCTCGGGAAACGCCGCCAAAGGGATTGGCCAAAGTCACCTCGTCATTCTTGGCGAACAGCGCCTGAAAGGGCGCAGGATCACCCTTCACGATCTCGCCAAGCGCGGCACCCAGACGCTCGACCACGCCATCAAAGTTTGAATCAACCATCACCCTCACCACGCCTAAACGGCCACTCCTAAACGACCACGCCTTCTGGCGCTGAGCCCAGTATGCGCCCCGCGGTCCCGGATAGCGCCTCCTCGCTTGCAGGTGCCTCGTTTGTAGGTGCCCGGCACCACTGCGGCTTGGGGATCGGGCGATCACCTCCAAGGCTTACACTTCCTTTGTCCTGGCCTGGACCAAGTTGGCGAAGGGCACCCTTCCGTAAATCCTGACAAACTCCGCATGGTAAGCGGCTTCGGCCTGATTCACCTCCCCTGGCGCCAATTCCTTCCACCCGATAACCAGCGATTGGGAGTCGGCGAGTTGCCAAATGAGCCGCCCGTCCCAATGGCCGACAGGCTTCCCGCGGCCGAAGTCAGTGAACTCTTGAATTTGCTTTCGCAGTCCGCGGTTGCCGGTGCTTCCCGGGCCGGCTTTTCCGATGTACAGGACATCCGCGTTCTCGATCCACTCCGCCTCCAAGGCGGGTTGGGGCAAGGATGGATCCCGCTTCTTAAAGCGGGCGCCCGAGCTCTTCGCAAGGAACACCCGTTCGAAGCCCTCGGGTTTGAGCACTACATAGATTCCGGGGGCCCGTGGAACCCGGTTAATATCCAGCTGATTAAATGATCTGAATCCACTGAACCCGTCGTCTTTTAGCGTTTGCTTGTTGAGCTGCAATGCGTGTTCCTTAAATCGGACGGTTGCCCGGCGGGCTCCGACGGGCTGAGAACCAGCGGGTCAGGAAAGCCAGTCGCTGTAGCGGGTGGCGGCGAGATGAGCGTCCTTGTCGGTGAGGACGTCACCCTTGACGACGGCGAACATGCCGGCGGTGGGGTCGGTGACGATGGTCCGATTATCGCCCTTGTGGGACAGGGTGATCCGGCCCAGCTCATCCAAGGTGAAGATCTCGGGGCCCGCAATGTTGCGAATGCCATTGAGTGGAGCGCCCGCGGCGACCTCCGCCACCGCACTGGCCACATCCTTGGAGGCGATCGGCTGGATCGGTGTGGCGGGCAACCGGACAGTGTCGCCGTCGGCGGTCCAGGACAGGACGGCGTCGATGAACTCCATGAACTGCGTCGCCCGGACGATGGAGTAAGGAATCGGCCCGGCCGCGAGGATGTTCTCCTGCAGTGCCTTGGCCCGGTAGTAGTCCAGTTCCGGCACCTGGTCCGTGCCGACGATAGAGAGGATGACGAAGTGGCCGACGCCGCCCTTCCCGGCGGCGGCCAGAAGGTTGTCCATCGAGGTCTGGAAGAAGGCTGGAGAGGCTTCGTCGAAGGTCGGTGAGTTTGTCAGGTTGACGACGACGTCGGCTTCCGCCACCGCCTCGTCCAGTCCCTGGCCGTTGAGGACATCAACGCCCGTGGACTGCGAGTGCGGTACCGCCTGGTGCCCGGCGGCGTTCAAGTTGTTGACGACCTGGGACCCGATCAGCCCGGTACCGCCGATGACTGCGATCTTCATGACATGCCTTTCGTTGGGATTACGTGGGGATATGACGTATGAGCCGCTATTGGGGTGCGGCGGGAAACGGCGGCCTTGATCGGCGGGGGAACGGCCAGGTTAAAGACCATCATCGACGAACGTGACCGTCTCGTCGAGCGGCGCCCGGCCTATGCGGGCATCAGCCACGGCGACGTCTTCGAACCCGATCGCCATGCCCGCGAAGAGGATGAGCTCGTCCGGGGGCGAGAGGACCTCCGCGACGGTCTTGTGGTACTTCGCCCATGCCATCTGTGTGCAGCTATGCAGCCCTTCGGCGCGGAGCACGAGCATGACGGTCTGCAGATACATGCCGACGTCGGACCACTGAGGCCCACCCATGTCGCGGTGGAGGTAGCAGAACAAGGCAGCGGGTGCGCCGAAGCAGTCCCAGTTCGCCGCTGCGGCCCTCTGGCGCGCCTCTATGTCCTCGCGCGGAATGCCGAGTGCTCCGTAACGCTGCTCGCCGAAGGCGGACCGGCGCTCCCGGTAGCGGGACTTCAGTTCGGGCGGGTACATCTCGTACTCTGGCTCATCCCAGGCGTCACCCGTGGCAACCCGCTCGCCGGCGCGCTCCTTGAGCTCCGCCAGCGGCCCACCGGTCAGCACGTAGGCGTGCCACGGCTGGATGTTTGATCCGGACGGCGCCCAGGCCGCTGCGGAGAGCACGCGTTCCAGAGTCTCTCTCGGGACGGGCCGGTCGGTGAACCCCCGCACAGCCCGCCGGCTTCTGGCCGCCTCATAGACGTCCATTGTCGCCCACCTCCATCTGCTCAACTCGGTCTTGGTTCGTTACATTCAAGACAGTATCATTCAATACAGTATCATATGTAATCATTAAATCTGCGCCCCTGGCTCCTGCCTCGGGCAGTGAACCTAAAGGAGAAAGTCCATTGGCTACGCTGCTGCACATCGACTCGTCCGTGTTCTACGGCGAGGCGTCCTCGTCCCGATCGGTCACGGCCGCCTTCCGCAAGACCTGGGAGGAGCGGCACCCGGAAGGGACGGTGATCTACCACGACCTCGCCGCCAACCCTGTCCCGCACATCACCGCCGACGCCTGGTCCGCCGGTAACGCCGCCCCCAATGAACACACCCCGGAGCAGACCGCCGCGTTCGCCGCGCGCGTAAAGCTAATCGAGGAGTTGGAGAAGGCGGACGCCGTCCTGATCGGCGCCCCCATGTACAACTTCTCGATCCCGTCGACGCTCAAGGCGTGGCTGGACAGCGTGCTGCTGCTCGGACGCACCGCGGGCGCGACGCCCTCCGCCCAGGGCGTCCCGGCTGTCGTCGTCGCCAGCCGTGGCGGCTCCTACGCTCCGGGCACCCCGCGCGAGGGCTACGAGTTCGTACAGAACTATCTGGAGGCCGTCCTCACCGGCACTCTCGGCCTGGATCTCCATTTCATCGTCCCGGAACTGACCATGGCACCCCGCAACCCGGCCATGTCAGAACTGGTCCCGCTCTATGAAGCGTCCCGCAGGAACGCCTTCGAGGACGCGATCACCAAAGCCACGGAACTAGCGGAGCGCCTCGCCGCGTAACCCCGTGACGGCATACGCCGGGACCCCCGCCTTCCGGCATGTCACGGCTTCTTCGGTGCCTGCGCTCTCCCCGACGGTGCCGACCGCTCTGTATCTGGGGCAGACGGCCGGCACTGGCCGGCCGTGCGTTCGGCCTTTCGGCGGGGCACGCATCGAGACGACGGGAAATGTGGGGCGGGCGTGAAGCGCACAGCGCCTATCAGATAGGTGGCGCGGCTGTCGGCGCGCCTATGTCTCGTTGTCTGCAGGCTGGGTGAACCGGGTCAGCAGATCCGTCAGCTGCTCGGGTTCGCCTGGCCGCAGCTGTGCAACCAGTCGCTCAGCCAGCGGCTCCGCCGCCACATGTGCCGCATCGAAAAGCTCGACACCCCGAGGCGTGATCTCCACAGCCCGCACCCGCCGGTCCCCCGGAACGGCCTTCCGTAGGGCCAGCCCCATGCGCTCCAGGTCGTCCACGACCCGCATGATTCCCGCTTTGTCCGACCCCGTCGCCGTCGCCAGGTCCCGCTGCACCGTGGCCCCTTGGTTGACCAGCACGATCAGCACGGCGAAATGCCGCAACTCGATGCCGAGCGGCCCGAGCGCCTCCGCCATCACCGCGGCCGCTTGCCAGTGCGCCCGGCGCAGCAGCAAGCCGAGAGCGAAAGGCGAGGTATCCCCCGGGCGGTCGGTCGCGCGCGAGGCGGTGGTCTGGTGCGGAACGTCGGCGGCCATAGAGAAACGTTACCAGCCATCCGCTCATTCGATACGGTAGCGTGTGCAACTATTGGTTTTGACCTTCGGCCACGACACGCCTCGCCGGCCAGGCGCCCGCCGCCGTCGTGCTGGTCAGGAACTTTCAAGGCCCCCTGGCGGCTCGTCAGCGGGCCCCTGCTCCGGTCGGGGGCTGGCCCCGACCAGGAGTTGCCGCTCGCCGCGCATCACCTGGTTGATGTAGCCGGTGATGCGGTTCGCCTCGTTGCGGTAGTCGCCGGGGTCGGCCAGGAGCATCGTCGCCTAGGACCACTGGTTAGGCCGGTCGAAGCTGGTTCAGTCGTCGCTGTAGCGGGCAAGTGCCTCGATGTAGACGGCGGCCGTTTCGTAATCGCCTCTGTCGGTGTACTTGGCGATGATGTTCACCAGGTCGTGTTTGATCGCCCAATGCGCGTCATACGGTTCATGAGGACGGGGAACAAAGTCGTTCATGATGTCCGCTCCTTTCAGACTACGGATTGATGGTGACGCAGTTCGAGCAAGGTCACCGAAAGTTTCAGGCAAGATCCGCAAAGGTCTTGTTGGCTGCAGTTGTGGCCCGGCCGGGAATGGCTCACCACGACTGCAACGCGGGGTCACTTGGCGCCCAATGAGGGGCCTTAATTGGGCGGTAAGTGACCCCGCGTTGCTTCTTCGGATGTCGGGGGTGCCCCTTAGAGTGAACTGACGGCAAGTGGACCGCAGACATACCGAGGACCGGATGGACTACTACGCAATCAACGCGCTGCGTGAGAACCATGCAGGCTGGTCCCTGCTCCGTGCCCAGAACGCCCCGCTCGCAGTCTCGTTTTTCATTGCGGCGTTCACCGGGCCGAACCAGCGCAACCTCGGCCGGCAGCAGCTCATCGACAGCCTCGATGACGTGCTCTTCGGCCTCCGCGATGCCTACGGCGAGGACAAGTTCCCCCGCCAGGCATCTGAATACCTCGATGACTGGGCCGCGCCCGAAAGGGCATGGCTGCGGAAGTACTACATCCAGGGCCAGGACGAGCCGCGTTACGACCTCACCGCCGCCGCCGAGGACGTGGTCCGCTGGGTGGAGAGCCTGCGCGGCCGGGACTTCGTCGCCACCCAGTCCCGGCTCACGAGCATATTCGCCGTGCTCGAGCGGCTGGTCCAGCAGTCCGAGACAGACCCCGAAAAACGCCTTGAAGAACTGCAAAACCAGCGGGACGCCATCGACGCCGAGATGCAGCGCATCCGCGACGGCAACATCCGCGTCATGACGGCCCCGGAGGCCCTCGACCATTTCCAGCAGCTGACCGCCCTGGCCAAGGACCTCCTCTCGGACTTCCGCGAAGTCGAGCAGAACTTCCGGAAGCTGGACCGCCAGGTCCGCGAGCAGATCGCCACCTGGGACGGCACGCAGGGCGAGCTGCTGGAGTCGATCTTCGCCAACCAGCAGGACATCAGCAGCTCCCTGCAGGGCCGGACCTTCCAGGGCTTCTGGGACTACCTCATGTCGCCGGAGTCAAGACGGAAACTGCAGGAACTCCTCCAACGCGCCACCCAGATCGAGGCCCTCGCCAAGATGGACAACCTGCACGCAGTCACCAACCTGCACCAGGACTGGCTGCCCGCCGTCGAGCAGACCCAGGGCACCGTCCGCCAGCTGTCCCAGCAGATGCGCCGGCTGCTCGATGACAAGGTGTTCCTGGAAAACAAGCGCATCATGCAGCTCATCCGCAGCGTCGAGTCCGGCGCCCTCGCCACCAGGGAGCAGCCGCCTCCAGGGGACTTCATCGAAATAAGCGCCCCGCACGTTGACATCACCCTCCCGTTCGAACGCCCGCTGTACGAGCCGAGCCGGCGGGTCATGGTCGAGGACCAAATCGAAACCGCCGACGACGCCGACGTGGACGCCGGCGCCTTGTTCAGCCAGTTCCACGTGGACAAGGAGCGCCTCAAGGCCAACATCGACGCCGTGCTGGCAAAAGGGGCCGAACAGGCAACCCTTGCGGAGATCACAGAAGAACACCCCGTCGAACAGGGCCTGGCGGAGATCGTGGCCTACTACCAGCTGGCCACGGAGTCGGACTGGGCCACCATCAACCCGGACGCCGAGCAACGGATAGCGTGGCAAGCGGAAGACGGCAGCATCCGCGAAGCCACCCTGGAACAGATCATCTTCGGAAGGCCCGCATGAGCCCGGTAGTAAATTCCCCAGCCACAGCGGAGACGGAAACCCGGACGCCCGAGGAACTTCCCGGCGTCGTAACCCGGCTCTTCAAAGGGGTGCTGTACGCCGAGGGGGACGAGAAGCTGTGGCAGTCGCTGCTGGGCCTGTCCTCCCAGGTCCGCGACTACGTGTCCGTGCTGGGGCTGGACCTGATCCTGGACGAGTCGGAGGGCTATGCGTTCCTGAAGTCGCGCGAGGATCCGGACGGCACGCTCCCCCGGCTGATCCCGCGCCGGCAGCTGACCTTCCATGTCAGCCTGCTGCTGGCTCTCCTGCGCGGCCGCATGCTGGAGTTCGACACCAACAGCAGCGAGCTCCGGCTTATCATGACCGAGCAGGACATCGCGGACATGGTGGCCGTCTTCCTGCCCGAATCCAGCAACGAGGCTCGGGTCATGGACCGGCTCGCCACGGACATCAGGAAGGTGGTGGACCTCGGCTTCCTGCGCAAACTCCGCGGCCAGCCCGGCACATACGAGGTGGCCCGCATCCTCAAGGCGTTCGTGGACGCCCAGTGGCTGGAGGAGTTCGACGCGCGGCTGGCGGACTACCGCGCGACCCTCACCAGTTCTGGGCTCCCCGGAGCCGGCCCCACCAATGCGGCAGAGGGGGATGGCAAGTGACTGCCGATCTGCAGGACACGCTGTTCAGCCTGGAGGAAAAGACGGACGACGGCGGGACTCCCCCGGGCTTCCGCCTGCACCGTCTGGAGCTGCTCAACTGGGGCACGTTCCACCAGGGCGTGCGGACGTTCCGGCTGGACGGCGCGAACAGCCTGCTCACCGGCGACATCGGGTCGGGAAAGTCGACGGTGGTCGATGCGATCACCACCCTGCTCCTGCCCGCCAACCGGATCGAATACAACAAGGCGGCCGGCGCGCAGAAGAAGGAACGCTCACTGATGTCGTACGTGCGCGGCTTCCACAAGAGCACGCGCAGCACCGGCGGCGAGTACTCCAAGCCGGTGGCGCTGCGCAGCACCGGCGCGCTGACCGTGGTGCTCGCCGTCTTCCACAATGCCGTGCTGGGCAAGTCGGTCACCCTGGCCATCACGCTGTGGGCCATGCAGGAGGCCGGCCAGCCCAGCCGCTTCTACTCGATCGCCGAGGCGGACCAGTCCATCGCGGCGGACTTCTCGAACTTCGGCCAGGACCCCGCGAAGCTGAAGAAGAAACTCCGCGCGGCCGGTGCTGCCGTCCACGACTCCTTCGAGCCCTACGCCGCGGCGTTCAAGCGGCAGTTCGGCATCAGCGGCAACCAGGCCATGGAGCTGTTCCATCGCACGGTGTCCATGAAGCAGGTGGAGAACATCACCTCCTTCGTGCGGACCAACATGCTGGAGGAGGACAATGTCGGCGAGCGGATCGGCAACCTCATCCACCACTTCGACGACCTGAAGAAGGCCCACGACGCCGTGCTGCGGGCGAAGGACCAGATCGCCCTGCTCATGCCGATCAAGGAGGGCGCCGCACAGCACGCCAAGCTAAGCCGCGAGGACGAACTGGCACGCCAGCAGCGGGACCAGCTGCACCCCTGGTTCACGGACCGGAAGCTGCAGCTGAGCCTGGAGCACCAGACGGAGCTGGAACGCACCGGCGAGCGGCTGCAGGAGGACAGTACCAAGCTGCGCACGGAGATCAGCGGGAAACGGCACGAGCTGTCCGCAGTCAAGGAGGACATCAGAACCAACGGCGGCGGGCGGCTCGCTGCCATCGACGCGGACATCGCACGGCTCGCCGTCGAGTCACGGACCCAGCGGCAGCGCTTCGACGCCTACGCGGAGGCCGCGAAGGACCTGGGACTTCGCCCGCCCGAGGACAAGGTGCTCTTCGACGGCAACCGGGCCAGGCTCGGCGAGGTGGAGCAACAGCTCGGCAACGAGTCCAATGAGCTGCAGGAGCGCCGGACAGAGCTGACCATCGCCCGCACCGAACTCAACGCGCGGCTGACGGAGATCGGCGCCGAACTGCGCAGCCTGCAGTCCCGCCCCAACCTGATCCCAATCCCCCAGCTGGAGCTCCGCCGTCGGCTGTGTGACGGAACGGGCATCGCCGAAGCGGCGCTCCCGTACGCCGGCGAACTGCTGCGGGTCCGCGACGGCGAGGGTGCGTGGGAGGGCGCGGCTGAGCGCACGCTGCACGGCTTCGCGCTGTCCCTGCTGGTGCCGGCCGAACACTATCCAGCCGTGAGCAGCTGGGTGGACGCCAACAACCTGCGCGGCCGGCTGGTCTACCTGAGGATCGGGGAATCCCCCGCGGCCAGGGCAGCGGAACCGGGAACGCTGGCCGCCAAGATCGCCATCAAGCCGCACACACCGTTCCGCAATTTCCTGCTGGATGAGCTCGCCACCCGGTTCGACCATGTCTGCTGCGACACCCTCGAGGACTTCCGCCGCTACCCCAAGGCGCTGACCGTCAACGGGCAGCTCAAGGGCGGCCGCGGCAGGCACGAAAAGGACGACCGGCGGGAGCTCACGGACCGGCGCAACTATGTGCTCGGCTGGGACAACCACGACAAGATCAGCCGCTTCCTCGCCGAGCAGGACGAGGTCAAGGGCCAGCTCGGCGTCACGCAGGCCCATCTGAAGAAGGTCGACGCCTCGCTCGGAGACCTGGGCAGGCGGAATCAGCAGCTGGGCACCGTGCGCTCGGTGGCTGACTTCGGCGAGATCAGTTGGCAGCTCACGGCCCGGCGGATCGAGGAGCTGAAGGCGGAGAAGCTCGAGCTGGAGACCGCCAGCGACGTGCTGAAGCAGCTGACAGCCAAGGAGTCGGCGGTCACGAAGGAGCTGGAGCGCCTGGAGGAAAAGGCCGGCAAGCTGCGCGAGCGGATCGGTTCCAACGAAAAGGACGCCAGGGACATCGCGGAAGCGATTGAGGAATGCCGCGGTATTCTCGCGGAGACTCCCCTGACGGACGACGGCGGAGTGCTGGCCGCCGTCGAACATCTCACCAACGTGGCGCTTGGGGACAAAACGCTGACGTACAAGAACACCGGCACGGCGGAGAGTTCGGTCCGCGCCGGGCTGACGGACACCATCGACGCGCTGTCCAAGCGGATCGCGCGGGCGGCGGAAGGCACCGTCCGGCTGATGGCCGATTTCCGCAACAGGTACCCCAACGAGACCACGGACATCGACGCCGCCCTCGAGGCCGCGCCGGACTACAACCGGCTGCTGGAGCAGCTGGTCAGCAACGATCTTCCCCGGTTCGAGGCGCACTTCAAGGAGTCGCTGAACCAGAACACCATCCACGAGGTGGTGGCGTTCAACGCGTTCCTGGACAGCCGGCGGCAGGACATCGTGAACCGGATCGGTGAGATCAACCAGTCGCTGGCGGGGATTGAGTACAACCCGGGCCGGCACATCCAGCTGGAGCACCAGAACACGTCGGACCAGGACGTGCGGGAGTTCGGCGTGGATCTGCGGGCGTGCTCGGAGGGGACCATCGGGGACGAGGACCAGTACTCGGAGCAGAAGTACCTGCAGGTGGAGCGGCTGATCGAGCGCTTCCGCGGCCGCGAGGGTCTGACCACGCTGGATGAGCGGTGGACTGCGAAGGTCACGGACGTGCGGAACTGGTTCACCTTCTCCGCGTCCGAAAAGTGGACCGAGACCGGCGAGGAGTTCGAGCACTTCACGGATTCCGGCGGCAAGTCCGGCGGCCAGAAGGAGAAGCTGGCGTACACGATCCTCGCGGCGGCGCTGGCGTTCCAATTCGGCCTGGGGTCCGGGGCCGGTACTTCGGCTGCGGCCGGAAAGAAGTCCGGCCGGAGTTTCCGGTTCGTGGTGATCGACGAGGCGTTCGGGCGAGGATCCGACGAGTCCGCACGGTACGGACTGCAGCTGTTCCAGCGGATGAAGCTGCAGCTGCTGATCGTCACGCCGCTGCAGAAGATCCATGTGATCGAGCCGTTCGTTTCGCACGTTGGATTCGTGGCGAACACCAACGGCGATGACTCGCAGCTGCGCAACATGACCATCCAGGAGTACCGCGACGAACGGGACCGGCGTGCCGGCTGATTCCTGGACCACAGTTTCGGGGCTGCGGGCGCTGTCGCTGAAGGCGTGGAACAGCGGGGCCCTGCTGCGGGAGCTGCTGGAACCGTCAGGCGCGTATCCGCGCCGCCGTTCGCTGAAACGTCCGACGGCGGCGGCCCTGTTGAGCGATTACGCTGCGGCCCAGCGGTGGGCTGCTGAGCTGTTCGCCGGGGCCGGCCCGTACGTCTTGGAGACGGTGGAGGTAGGCCGCCGCACGGTCGGCTCCAACCGGATACCGGCGGCGGCGGTGTTTGCGACCGTGGAGGACGAGATCGGGTTTGTCGGGAAGTCCCGGGAGGCGGCGCGATTCCGGGAGCTGGCATCTCAGCTGGGTGAGCTGGATCCCTTGCTGTCGGGTTGGGCCGCGCGTCGCCCGTTGAAGCTTTTGGAGCTTGGACCTGACGCCTTGGCGGCAGCGCGAGTGGCGCTGTGGCTTCGGGACAATCCTGAACCGGGAATCTACGTCAGGCAGCTGGGGCTGCCCGGTGTGCACACGAAGTTCATCGAACGGCACCGCCCGGTCATCGATCAGCTGCTCGTTGCCGTTGCGCCCGGCTTCGAGGTTGGGGAGGCAGAAGGCGACGCCGAAGCTCCGGCGGAGACTCTCCCGGAAATGGCTGGGAGGGATGTGGTCCTGGACGACGCCGCCGGTCGTACGCCGGCGGCACGCTTTGCCCGGCGCCATGGATTCCTGCATCCACCCGAGCTCGTCCGGTTCCGCATCCTCGACCCAGAAATCCCTGCCCTTGGCGGCGCCCGTGACATCACCGTCACGGCTGAAGCCTTCAGCACGCTTCGGCTGCCCGTGCACACCGTGATCGCGACTGAAAACCAAGTCAATTTCCTTGCCCTGCCAGAGCGCCAGGGAACTCTGGCCCTGTACGGGGCCGGCTACGGCTTTTCGTCCCTCCGCGACGCGGCTTGGCTCCGCGACTGCGAAGTTCTGTACTGGGGTGACATCGACACTCACGGCTTCCGCATTCTGGACCAGCTACGCGCGGTGCACCCTCATGTGGTGAGCGTGCTGATGGACGAGGAAACCCTGCTCGCGCACCGTGATGTCTGGGGAACGGAGCCGTCACCGTCGAGGGCTGCGCTGACAAGACTGAGGGCCGAGGAAACCGGCATGTACGTGGCGCTCGGCAATGACACCTACGGTTCAGCCATCCGCCTCGAACAGGAACTCATCAACTGGGACTGGGCGCTGGACCGTCTCCGGTGATCGAGCCTATCGAGAGCCGCGGGCTGAGCCTGTCGACCGAGCATGCATATCTCGGGTCGCGAACAGCGCAGCGGTGCCCACAGAAATCTCACACGGAATCCCTAAACAGGGATAGAGGATCCTTCGTGCCGCTGTCGTTACCTCATCGGAAGGAATTTCTGGGGTGTCGGTAACGAAAAGCTGGGAAGCTGCATCGTACGATGCATTCGGCCTTTCCGTGGGCCGGATTGGCGATCGCGTCGTGGAGTATTTTTGATACCGCCTCTTCCGCAACGGAGCACTTTGCTGAATGAGATAAAAAACTGAAGGGGAACAGTAGTTTAGATGCGGATCAGTCACGTAAGAATTAGGAATTTCCGCTCGCTTGTTGATGTGTCGATCAACTTTGACGACGTCACAACTTTCATTGGCCCTAATGGAGCCGGTAAATCGAGCGTGCTGCGGGCCTTGGATTGGTTCTTCAATGGCGGTAAGACCTCAGCATTGACCGACCACGACTGCTCCTTCGGAAGCACCACCGATGACATCGAGGTCGCGGTCACCTTCTCAGCCTTGGAACAGAACGACCGCGATGCCCTGGGAAAATATGCGCCAGAAGGCGCCGAAACGTTCACTGCATGGAAGATCCGTCGGCCCGATGGCTCAGAGCTTCTGTCGGCAAACGCAAAAGGATTTCCGCCATTCGCCGACATCAGGGCAGCAGGGAACGCTACCGATAAGAAGAAGCTGTACAACGAACTAAGAACAGAGAACTCTGAGCTCGAACTTCCCCCAGCGACTTCCGCAACCGCGGTAGACCAAGCCCTTCAGACATGGGAATCAGCGAACAGCAAAATGCTCGAAGACAACCCAGAGAACCTTCAGACAAATTTCTTCGGCTTTAATGGCGAAGGAGTCATGAGTGGCATCTTTGACTTTGTCCTTGTTACCGCGGATCTTCGCGCTAGTGAGGAATCGATAGACGGCCGAGGTAGTATTATTGGGCGCATTCTCGAGCGCGGGATAGACCGGTCTGCTGCCGATGAGGACATCGACAGAATCGTCAAAGAAAGCCTGCAGAAACAAAATGATGTGTACAAGGAGAAGTTTGCAAAACAGCTTGAGCTTATCTCAACAAACTTGAACGACGTTGTCGCTTCCTATAGTCCCGGCCGGATAGTAAGAGTTAATCCATCACCCGTTGAACTCAAACCGCCCAAGACGACATTTGCCGTCTCTATCGTCGACGGGGAAACAGCAACAGCTGTTGAACGTCAGGGACATGGTTTTCAACGAACTCTACTCATTGCCGCTCTTCAACTTCTGGCGAAGTCGGGCGCGTCAGCCTCCAAAGGCGTCATATGTCTCGCCATAGAAGAGCCTGAGCTCTTTCAACATCCCATTCAGGCACAGGCATTTGCCGGAGTCCTGAGGTCATTGGCAGAAGATGCAAAGCAGAACTTGCAGGTTACTTACGCAACCCACAGCCCATACTTCGTTGAATCGAACAAGTTCCACCAGATTCGCCGCCTCACTCGCAGCGAGGATCTCGCAAGCGGCGTTCGCATCCACAGCTCCACTCTGGATGAAGTAAAGGCGAAGGTTCACGGATCGGTAAAGGCCGTTACCGTCGACCGCCAACTGAACGGAACAATTTCTAGCCGCCTTCCGGTGGCTTTGTTCGCCAACCGCGTACTCCTCGCGGAGGGAACCACGGAGGTGGCTGTCTTTCATGGACTGGGTGATCGTGAGCAGAAGGGGATCCTAGAGACAACTGGTGTTGCAGTGGTCGACGCCGGAGGCAAAAGCAACATACCGCTCACTCATGCGATCCTCGATCTACTCGGCATTCCCGTATATGCCATCTTCGACGCCGATGGAGGTTTCGAAGACCGCGCTCGAAAGAATGGCAAGACCGACGAGGCTATAGCGAAGGAGCGGGAAGCACATGTGGCAGCCAACAGGGCCGTCATGAGCTATTTCAATCTACCCCCCGAGGATTTCCCTGCCACTCAGGAACATGAGCTCGTTGCTGTTCTGGATGATCATCTCGAAGCGCACCTCAGCCTGCATTGGCCAGAATGGGAAGTGGCCTGCAAGGCCGTCGAGGCCGAAGCAGGTATTTCATTGAAGAAAAATCACGATGCTTACCGGAGCGCCACCTTGTCTGCGGAAGGCTTCCCTTCCCGATTCCTGGCGTCGGTCGTGAATCGCGCGGCGGGACATGAGGTCTTTGACCTGGCAAAAGTGCAAAGGCCGTTTGGAGCAGAAACAACAGGCGAACTGATACGCGCCGAGCTCTAACTCAGGTCGACTAGACGAGACCACATTGCCGTCAAGCGCGAGTGAACGGCGACACGCCTAGTTCTAGACCACGGCTGGGTTCCATAGGCACCCAGCCGTGGTTCGAGCTGCTCGAGGAGGACGTCCTCGTGCACGCACGCCGCGCTTCGAGCGCAGATAAGTCGTTTCGCGCTCCCTCCCGGACATCGACATCCGAAGGCAGTCGCCCCTTCAAAGTGGCCCTCGGCGGCCGGCAGACAGAGACGACGGTGTCCGGGCGGTGAGTCCGGACTTGGGATAGCTCACCTGTTCAGATGTGCCGGAGGCACTTACATCCGTTTGAATCTACGGCGCTTTGGATTCGGGGCTCGAGAATCGTCACGTGCCAGGATTACGCCTCGGTCCCCCTCGAGCGCAGCCTGCACAAGGGCAGTGACTTGTTGGGTGACGTCACCAACCGAACCGATCCAGCCCTCTCGCAATAGCTCGATGAAGCTAGTATTGCTAAGCCAGCGCTGAGCGTTGTGCCAGCCAATCCCTTTGCCGCCCTTCGGGCCAAGGATCCTTGGTGATTCGAGTATTTCTTCGAATAACCCCAAAGGAAAGTACATGCCCTTCGTCAGCTTTCCACCCTCTGGCCGCTTCATGTCATCCTCACACAACTTCAGGTAAAACGGCTCCTGAGACAGTCGCCATTGATCGACGCCCTGTCCGGAGCCGTTCACCGAGATCTGGCGCATTCGCCTGATCTCCTCGGCAAGCTGACGGTCTGGCCTGTACATCCATTCCAAGGGCCCGCCATCTCCGGACCGTCGCTTCATTCGCTTGTACTGCACCAACACGTAGCCCGGGTTTTCGTGTCGGAAGTAGACAAGGTCCGTGCCAGTAATGCGTTCCAAAGGTTCCTTGTCCGCATAGGCGATGGTCATCTTGCGGTTTGAGTCCTGCGGGTCGATAAACTCAACCACGTCATGAATTTGGCCTTCAACGCGGAGCCAATCTTCGAATTGAGTCGCGTCATGGCGTATGAGCGAAGCCTCCGAAGTTCCGCCGAGTTTTAGACCGGACAAGAATGGTGCCCCGTCCGACGGAACCTCCCAGCCTTGCAGGGCCCGTTGACTGTCGATGCCAGCAACCTCGAGGCTAAGGGCGACCGCGTCACGTTGCTCCGCCAACAGCCGAGCCTGATTTGTCGTTCCACCGCGGCGTTGGTGCTGGAGTGCTCTAAGGCGCTCCAATTTTTTCGCCGATCCAGAACTCAGCCCCGAAAGTGCAGCAAAGAACTTCTGCCCCGTTGCCGGCGGAAGGATACCTCCGCTTTCCAGGAAATGGACAATATAACTGTCTGGGTGGAGACTCATTTTCTCGATGACGGCGGCGAGTGTGGCTGGCTCTAAGGCAAAAACATTGGTGAATTTGACCTGAGTGTCGAGGTCACCCGACCTCCCCCGGCTGCGTCCGAGGCCAAGCGCAACAATGATTCCGTCAACAACGATGACGGCGATGCGTTGGACGTGTGTTGTGAAATCTGGGTCCCGCAGGTTAACGGTGAAGGCATATTCGTCGTACTCATCAGCTCTCCAAGAGAGTTGCCGCCAATCTTCATCATGCAAGTGAAGGACTACGGTCTTGTCCTTGGAAAGTACCAATTCATGCTTTCTGTAGGTTGCGTTGTCGCACGGCTCTCGTCCTCTGCGGGCATTGTACAGAGGCCAGCATAAGCGCGACGCCTCACGTCTACGATGAGGGACTTCCGGTGAACACACCCATCCAGATCTGCACCGCTGGCTCCAACGTCCCCCTTGTCCAACAAGCGCGTCACACAGTGCAGTAGGCTGGACATCCCCAAACAACATCAAGTGAGGCAAACGTGCACGAGGACGCCGTCCGGTTCCTGTCCCAGCCGGTGGAGGCCCAGCCCGGCGCGCCGCTCCGGGTTGCCGTCTACTCACGGATCGCCGAAGCCATCCGCAACAACCTGCTGCAGCCCGGCTCCATGCTCCCCACCGAGACCGAGCTCGGCACCGATATGAAGGTCAGCCGCACCGTCGTCCGTGAGGCCCTGATGCTGCTCGAGGAGGACGGCCTCATCCGCGCCCGCCGCGGCGTCGGCCGGTTCGTCTCCGACACCCTCCCCCGCATCGGCATCGAACGCATCCGCCCCTTTGAGGAAGTCCTCGGCGGCCCCGGACACCAGGTCGAGATCAAGCGCATCCAAGTTGAAAAGCAGCCGGCTTCCGAATTCGTCGCTCCCGGCGTCGGCGTGGACCCCGGCAGCGAGGTCTGGCTCTGGGAGTCCGTCCTGATCCGCGACGGCGAACCCATCGCGCATCTGCAGGAAAACATTTCCGCCCAGCCTGTCAGTTTTGCCGGCGGCGCCGCCGCACCACTGGACATAAAGGACGACGGCGGCACCACCTTGCTCACGGCCCTCAACAAAGCGGCGGGCCGGGGACTGGGTCCGGGTGAGTGCCAGATCGGCCTGAGCCAGGTAGGCCCAAGCCGCGCCAAGCTCCTGGACCTGCGCGCCTCGGACCCGGTTCTCGTGCTGACACAGTACGTGCGGCACGCAAACCGGCCCTTCTACCTGGCCAAGTGCCTCATCGCCGACCGCGCCGGCCACCTCTCGGTGATGCAGTCGCTCCAGTCCTAGTCCTGCGGCCGCCAATAAAGCAGGGGCAGCTATCTGAGCCTGCGCAGTCTTTCACTAGGACTCCAGCTACCGGACGGCTTTGTCAGCGAGCGAGCAGTCCGTCAGCGACGATCGCAAGCATCGATGCCACTGCGTCGGCAGGAAGCTCGCTGTTGTCTGCCACCGCGGCCGCCCCGCCAACAAGCCGGCTGATTTGCATTGCCTCCACCCCGGGGCGCAGGGCCGAGTCCAACGCGTCAATCACGCGCTGATTCGCATTGATGTAAGTCGTGCATTTCGCCGCGAATGGCGACTCAGGGTCGCCCAGCGCAGCAGTGATCCGGGCGGCGGCACCTTTGTGTTCGGTCAGCATCGCTGCGTAGTCGCTCAGCCAAGTCAACAACTGCTCCCGCGCCGGCGCGTTGATCGAAAGCGCCCTGTCGACCGCCTCGTTGACCTTCTCTGCCCAGGCCTCAAGGACCGCGTCATACAGGGACTCTTTGGTAGGAAAGTGCCGATACAGCGTGCCGGTGCCCACCCCGGCCCCTTTGGCGACCTCGTCCATCGAGACGGCGTCGAAGCCTTTGGCGCGGAAGAACGCACGCGCAACCTCCACGATCCGGTCGCGGTTGCGTTGAGCATCAGCGCGCACAGAAACACCTTTCAAAACGTGTTGCCAAAACGGAGAGTGTCTCCGTACAGTTCTAAGCGGAGCATCTCTCCTCTTAGTGTACGTCAGCCCTTCGGCTAGAACAGGACACCACCACATGACATCCACAATTGCCACACGGGCGCCCGCCGGGACCGCGCCATCCGGCCGCCGCGTAGGCAGCATTGGCCTCTGGCTGGTCATGCTTGCCCAACTCATGCTTGTCCTCGACGCAACCGTCGTCAACGTCGCGCTCCCCCACATTGCCACCGACCTCCATTTCACCCGCGCCCAGCTCAGCTGGGTTTTGAACGGCTACGCCGTAGCCTTCGGCGGCCTCCTGCTGCTCGGCGGACGGATCGGAGACGTCTTCGGCCGTCGCCGCACGTTCCTGGTGGGCGTCGCAGTCTTCACGGTCTTCTCGCTGCTCGGCGGCCTGGCCACCTCACCCCTTCTCCTCGTCATCGCACGCGCACTCCAAGGCCTCGGTGCCGCGTTCGCCGCCCCGAGCGTGCTCGCGCTCATCACTACGAGCGCACGGGACGACGGCGCACGGAACCGTGCGCTTGCACTGTTCTCCGCTGTCGCCTCGATGGGCGGCGCGCTCGGGCTCATTCTTGGCGGCCTGCTCACCGACACGGCCAACTGGCGGTGGACCCTCTTCATCAACGTGCCGATCGGCGTCGTGGTCCTCATTGCCGTGCCGCGCCTCGTCGCCGAAACTCCTCGCAGACCCGGGCGCTTCGACATTCTGGGAGCAGTGACCGCAACGGGCGGCGCCGTCGCCATTGTGTGGGCTCTCATCCAGGCGGGCGACGACGGCTGGTCCAGTCCCCGCACGATCGGCGGGTTCGTGGTCGGCGCAGCGCTGATCACCGTGCTCGCCTTCACCGAGCGGAGAGTGGCCCACCCTCTGCTCCACCCGCAGTTGCTCCGCAGCCCGAGCCGGGTGGCGGCGCTGGCGGCGATGGCGGCCACCTATGGCGGGATGCTGGCGATGTTCTTCCTCATGGTCCAGTACCTCGAAAACGATCTGCACCTCACGCCACTGTTGACGGGGCTGGTGTTCCTGCCGATGCCCCTGAGCATCTTCGCGATGTCGCGGATCGTCCCGCGCCTGGTCGAGCGCTTCGGGGCCGTCCGCCTCGTCATCCTTGGCGCCGCCCTTCGCGTCGTCGCCTTCCTGCCGCTGACGCAGCTGAGTGCCAACACGCCCTTCGCGATCGTGATGGTTGCCCTGCTGCTTACGGGAATCTCAGCCGGCATGACGTTCATGCCGCTCACGACGCTCGCGCTTCGCAACGTCGAACCCGAGCACGCAGGGTCCGCCTCAGGGCTTTTCCAGACAATGCAGCAACTTGGCGGGGCCGTTGGACTCGCCATCGTGGCTTCGACCTACGCGGCCTTCGCCACCCCTGGCGACTTCCTGACCGGCGGGCGGGCCGGGTTCTGGTCGGCGACCATCCTCTCCGCCCTCGCGCTGGCAGCCGTCGTCGGGCTGGTCATCAGGCCTCGGAAGGCGGGATGAGGGCACCAGTTCGGGTGGCTGATTACTCACGGATCGCCGAAGCCATCCGCAACAACCTGTTGCAGCCCGGCTCCATGCTCGCGCCGGCCACCTCTCCGTGATGCAGTCGCTGCAGTCCTGACGCCACACCCGGGTCGTGGCCACACCACCGGGTTGCGCTTCAAAGCGGAGAAGTTCTATAGCGCGCACTTTTGCTAGTGCAGTCAAAGGAATACTTCGAAGAGGGATGCCCCGGCCGCAAACGGCCGGGGCATCCCTTGCGCCTTGAAGCTGAGCGCTCCAATCAGGGCCACATGTTCGTCATAGTCACTAGAGACCGGTCTTGCTCACACCGTACTCGGCCTGCGCCGGTGTGTATCCCTCAAAGAGCAGTTGATCGATCAGCCCGGAGCGGGAAAAGGACGTGTATTCCAAGTAATCTTTGGCGGCTTTGGCTGCCTGCTCGTTCCAGTTGACGGTCACCCGGTCCACAGCCCACGTCGCATCCGGCGTCGAATACTTTTCGAAGACCAACTGCTTGATCAGACCCGGCCGCGAGAAAGCTGTGTAATCGAGGTAATCTTCAGCCGCCCTCAGAGCGTTCTGCTGACTGAGCGTCCCAGCTTCAGCTGCGGCCTTTGCAGCAGCGGCAGCGTCCGCCTTGGCCTTAGCCTCTGCGTCAGCCTTAGCCTTCGCCTCCTTGGCAGCAGCGTCCGCTTTAGCCTTAGCCTCCGCGTCCGCCTTGCCGGCCTTGGCCTCTTTGGCAGCAGCGTCCGCTTTAGCCTTAGCCTCCGCGTCAGCCTTAGCCTTCGCCTCCTTGGCAGCAGCATCAGCCGCGGCCTTAGCTTCCGCATCAGCCTTAGCCTTTGCGTCAGCCTCAGCCTTGGCGACTACCGGATCCTGCGTTGCGGTCTCTACCGGAGCAGCAGAAGGGGGAGCAACCGAGGAGTCATTGGCAGTGGAAACGGCCGGCGCGGACGTTGGTGCAGCTTCGCTGCGGGTCGCGTTCAGGATGATGCCGAGCAGGATGAAAGCGCCCGTGACGATCAAGGCAACTTTCTTATGCCTGTCGTAACCCTCCAGCGGAAGCCCCTGCTTGTCGCGGGTCTTGTTCACAAGTATGAGGATGAGGTCAATCAGGGCCCATATACCCAGGCCACCGAAAGTAACCAGCTTGAGGAGGCCGGTTCCGACTTTGCCCAGATAGAACCGATCCACGCCTAAAACGCCGAGGAGGAGGGAGAGTAACCACGTGACGAGGAAAGACTTATTGCCCTGCTGGGCCTGTCCTTTGTGCGGGTACCCGTACGCGGCTCCCCGCATCGGCGGCTGCTGAGGCATTTGAGGGTACGGCTGCTGGTTCAGGACGTGCCCCGGGTACGGCGGTTGGGCGGACTGTCCAGGGTACGAAGCCGTCGGCTGCTGCGCCATGGCCGGCTGCCACTCAGGCTGACCGGGGGCGGAAGCCGCCCGAGCTGTCGGTGGCTGTTCCGGATAGGACTGGGGCATGCTGTTCCCTTCGATGGTGTCGTGCGATTCGTCTCGTCTTGAGGGCATCTGGAATTCCCATCGAAAGCCGGCTTCCCCCAAGCCATGTATTCCGCATTCATTCTTTTGCGACAGGCTCAAGCTCTGCGTGGGTTTGGCCATGCTGAACGCAAGGTTCTGCACAGGATTACGCAAAGGTGTGGTCCGAGCCCGCAAAGCTACTGGACCCTGCGCGCGTCCGACCTTGGCACTGATGGGCGCCGCCACGTCCCAGATCTCGTACAGCGCCTCAAAGGGCGGCGTCCTGTCGATGAGCCGTGAGCTGGGTGTGCACTTCGCCCGCGAGGGCATCCGCGTGAGTGCCTTGTGCCCCGGCCCGGTCAATACGCCGCCGGGCCGGGCACCTCTCGTTGATGCAGTCGTTCCGGTCCTGAACCGCATGCCTGCCCGGATTTCCAAGAGCCGTGCACGGAGAGTCAAGTAACCAAGAGCCCTGCAATTTAGCGTTGTGACACAACACACCTTTAGGGACTGAGGTTATGAACAACACAGCTGACCTTCTTCTGATCAACGGTCTCATCGACACCCTGGACGATGAACACCCTCGAGTCACGGCACTCGCCGTCAAGGCCGGGAAGGTCCTCGCACTCGGTTCGTCTGCCGAGGATGCAGCCGGACCGGGCACGGACATCATCGACCTCAAGGGCGCCTATGTAATGCCCGGACTGCTGGACGTCCACAACCACCACATGCTTGCGGGGCAAATGGATTTGTTCGAGCTCAACGAGGTGCCCAACAAATCGCTTGATGATCTCCTCACCGCCGTTGCGAATTACGCAAAAAGTCTTGGCCCGGACGAGTGGCTGATCGGCGGAAGCTGGGGTTCCGGTCTCCTTGCCGAACTCAACTCCGTGGAAACGCTGGCTCGCTTTGATGCCGCGACCGGCGGACGGCCCGCCATCCTGAAAGACGACAGCAAGCACAACAGGTGGGTGAATACCAAAGGACTGGCACTGGCAGGAATCGACGAGTGCACGCCGGATCCCGAGGGCGGCCAGATTATGCGGGACGCTTCGGGGCGTGCCACTGGTGTCCTCATCGAGGCCGGAGGCGTCCTGGTCGAACAGACGGTGGCGCGGCTGCAGCCCCGGTCCAGGCAGGACCTGGCCCGGGCCGCAGCACGCGGTATCGAAATTCTGCATTCCTACGGGATCACGGGGTTCCAGGACGCGGCCTCGTCACTCCAGCTGCTGCAGGCATTGAAAGAGCTCGACGACTCCGGTGGACTCTCTGCATGGGTGGTGACCTCCATGCAGGCGAATGACTTTATTTTCGGCACCACTCCACTCGGAGAGGGCATCATCGCCCACCGCGAGGACACACGGTCCGAACACCACCGGCCCGACTTCATCAAGATCTTCCTTGACGGGGTTCCCCCGGCTGGTACGGCGGCGTTCATTGAACCGTATCTGTCCGACGTCGGCTTTCCGGAGTGCCACTGCGGAGGCACCACCATGCCTGCAGCGGAACTTGAGCGCTGGCTTATGGGCACAGCCGAAAGAGGTATTTCCGCAAAGATCCACTGCACGGGGGATGCGTCGGTCCGCCTGGTGCTGGACACTGTCGCCAAAGTCCGTTCAGCCGGATACACAAAACCGAGGTACCACATCGCCCACGGCCAGTTTGTCCAGGAACAGGACATCCCCCGGTTTGCCGAGCTCGATGTCACCGCGGACATCTCCCCCTCGTTGTGGTTCCCGGGCGTCATCTCCGAGGCCATCGCTACGGTACTCCCCGCGGAAAGGGCGTCGAAGATGCAGCCCAACCGTGCCCTTATGGACGCCGGCGCCCGGGTCGCCGGCGGCTCGGACTGGCCGGTCAGCGTGTCGCCCAACGCCTGGGAAGGGATTTACGGCCTGGTCACCCGGCAGGACCCAACGGGACAATTCCCGGGCACGCTCTGGCCCGAACAGGCCATTTCACTTCCGGAAGCCATCAGGGTCTACACCACGAACTCCGCGGAGGCGATGGGCATTGATGATGTCACCGGCTCCCTGGCCCCGGGAAAGTCAGCAGACTTCATCGTCCTGACTGACAATCCGCACGGGATCGACATCGAACAGATTCCGCACATCAAAACCCGGCAGACCTGGTTCGCAGGCCGCAAGGTCTTCGATGCCGAGTCGACGGAACCCGCTGCCACCCCGGCCGAAGGACGCGCAACACAGCGAGCCTGACGGTTCCGCAGCACCCCTGCTGCTTACATCCGCAGGGATCATCACACCATTTCACGCCGACGGCGGCCCCCCGCCGCTTCGTCCTGCCCGAAAGGCAATGACCATGACCGCCACCGCACAAGCTGCTCCGGCAGCCGTCTCCTCGGACAAGGGGACGTACACCTATATCGCTGTTTTCAGTGCCGTCCTATACACCGTCCTGCTGATTGCCCCTGTCATCGCAGGCAAACTGATCGAGCAGTTCGGGCTGTCCCCGGTCCAGGTAGGGACGCTCTTCTCGTTGGAGCTTGGAGCCTTCAGTCTTGCCACGGTGCCGGCGTACTTGTGGCTCCGCCGGATGAACCTGAGGACGGCCAGCTACATCTTCACCTCCGTCGTCATTGCAGGCAACGTCGTCTCGGGATTTGTGGACGACTTTGGCCTGTTGATGATCGCCAGGGTGGTGACCAGCCTTGCGGCCGGCTCCATCACGGTGATCATCCTGACCCTTAGCGGTAAAACTGCCAACCCCAGCCGAGCCTTCGGAATATTCGTCGTTTTCCAACTGGCCATGGGAGCACTCATTCTGGCGGTCTTCCCGTCATTGTTCGCGGGAGCGGGAGTGTCAGCGATTTACTGGACACTTGCCGGGCTCGCGGTACTGTGCCTTTTCGTAGTCAACCGCATCGACGGCGAAGTGCTGCGGACCGCTGTCCCCGTTGCTGCCGAGGCAGCACAGCGGGTCCCCGTTCTCAAGGCAGCCGCGGGGATGGCCGCGGTGCTGCTCTTCTACATTGCGCTCAGCGGTATCTGGTCATTCATAGCCCAGATCGCGGCCGGCTCCGGAATCGACCTGTCCGCCAGCAGCCTTGTGCTTTCCCTGGCCACTGTCGCCGGGATACTGTCGGCCCTCGTTGCAACCGCCCTTGGTGAGACGCCGCATCGAAAGCTGTACCTGGCGGTAGGTTACGCAGGAATGGCGGCCAGCATCGCGTTGCTCTTCGGCTCACCGGCCCTGATCCAGTTTGCCGTCGCCGCGGTGATCTTCAAGTTCGCCTGGACCTTCATCCTGCCGTACCTGCTGTCCACGTTGTCCTCTCTTTCCAGCGGCGCCCACCTGATGAACACAACAAACCTGATGATCGGCACGGGCTTCTCCATCGGTCCGATTGTCAGCGGAGCATTGATCCAGTCAGGCGGGGGCTCATTCACGGGCATGCTCGTTTTCGCCCTCGCCGGAGTGCTGGCGTCGTGCGCGCTCGTCCTCATCGCACAGCGCCGTACGACCACCGAGCCGGGCCTCAC
Source organism: Arthrobacter sp. OAP107 (assembly GCF_040546765.1). NCBI lineage: Bacteria > Bacillati > Actinomycetota > Actinomycetes > Micrococcales > Micrococcaceae > Arthrobacter > Arthrobacter sp. OAP107. The sequence goes on from NZ_JBEPOK010000001.1 coordinate 4,009,720, forward strand.
TGGCGTCGCCGGATTCTGGATAGCCCCGGCGGCATGATGGGAAACGCTCCGCCAGCGGTCACCACCAACGGTGCCGGCACTCCGAGTTCTGGCATGCCCACTTCGGTACCCCGGATTCAACCTTGCCCGTGGCGGGATAGATCCGTACTTCCTCGGTCAGGCAGCAGCCGGCAAACTCAGTTCTCGGGTGCTCGGCCATGACCTCTGGCATCACCATGCCGTAGGCGATCCGCCAGGCTTCATGGCCGCAAACGGGGCATCTGCGGACACTTTCACGTTTCTTTGCGGACTTCACATCGTTGGCCATGCATGCAATGTATCCGCGGGTAGCGACAACTACGGCAGTTACAAAAAAAACTCTTAGCGGCTAAGCAATTTTTGTAACTGCTGCAGTCGGATGGGCCCTTACAGGAACCCGGCCCAGCTCAAGCCGGGTCCGGTCCTGCTGGTGGGGGCGGGCAACTCCGGGGCTGAGATCGCGCTGGAAACCAGCCGCACGCATGAAACCTGGCTGGCCGGCAGGACTACCGGCGAGATCCCGTTCCGGCACGGCCGGAATGCGGCCCGGTTCCTCATCCCGATGGTCCGCTTTGCCGGGATGCACGTGCTGAACACCGGCACGCCGGTGGGGCGCAAGGTGCTGCCCAAGCTGGCCGGCATGGGCAGGCCGCTGATCCGCACCAAGACTGCGGACCTCCGTGCCGCCGGCGTCCAGCTGGTGCCGCGGGTCGCCGGGGTCCGGCACGGCGAGGTGATGCTCGACGACGGCCGGAGCCTTCCGGTGGCAAACGTCATCTGGTGCACCGGCTTTACCGAGGCCTACCCCTGGATGGAGATCCCTGCGCTGCCCGCAGGCTGGCGCGAGCAGCAGCACCGCGGGATCGTGGATGCGCTGCCGGGCCTGTACCTGCTGGGCCAGGACCTCCTCTTCGCGGCAGCATCGGAAACCCTCCCCGGCGTGTGCCGGGACGCCAAGTACCTGGCGAAGCGGCTGGCGGCCACGCGGGTTCCGCAGCCCGAATCGGAGGTCCAAAGCGGGCGCGTTGCCCGGCTGGGGAGTTAGCTGTTACGCGCGCTGGGAGAGGTTGAGAATGTTCCCTTCGCTGTCCAGGAACCAGGCGGCCTTCCCCCAGTCGCTGGTGGCAATGCCGTTCTCCGTCTTCAACCCGGGCTGGTCGTACTCTTCAAAGACGACGCCGCGGCCCCGCAGCTCCTCCACCTCGCGTTCCAGGTTGTCCGTGACCCACCCCATCTGGGTGTTCTTCGCGGTCCCCGCATTCTCTGTCTGGTAGATGAGGAAGCCCGTTCCGTGGCCGCCGCGGTACACCAGGCTGCCGTCCTCCGGGGACTCGGCAGGTTCCAGCCCCAGCTTGTCCCGGTAGAAGTCCTTCGCCCGGTTGATGTCCTTCGCGGGAAGAACACCCATGATGTCTGAATCGGTGAGCATGATGATTTCCTCCTGTGCTTTTGTTACCTGGTGAATGGCTCTCTCCCGCGCCCTACTGGCCGGGGGCGCGGTAGGACGGTGTCTTCTTGGCCGCCTCGTCGATGTCTTCCGGCGTCATGAGCGGCTTCAGGCGCAGATTCACGGCGCCCGTCGAATTGATCGTCAGCGAAAGTGCCGCGGCGTTGGCCTGATCCGGGATATCAAAGACGCCCAGGACGTCGGTGTCCCCGAAAGCGAAGTAGAAGCTCTCCAGCGATCCTCCAATGGATTTGAGGGCGTCCACCACCGTGTCACGCCGCTTGGAGCCGCCTTCCCGCATCAGCCCCTTGATTCCTTCACCGACATAATTGGCTTCAAACAGATACTTGGTCATGGTCTTTCCTGTTCCGTTGTGGTCCAGGACGGGGGCACCCGAGGGCGTGCCTGACACCCGTGGCGGTGGGTCCTGGAGCGGTCCCCGGAGTGGGGCCGTGCGCACAGCGTAGGCCTACTTCCCCGCGCTAACAACGGCTCTCTGCTAACTCCGCGGACGGGAGTCCACCACAGCCGGAGGCACCGCCCGGGAGCTGTGTCCGACGTCGTTGCGACGCGCCTCGTCACATCACCGTCGGCTTGTTGGGACGGTCCCCATGCGCCGCCTGCGCGGCCTCGTAGCTGCTGTCGAACGGGAGCGTATCCATCTCCAGCAGCGGGTTCCGGTCCTGCGTCGCAACCAGTTCCTGGGCGGCTTCGTCCGAGTCCACGCTGGGCATGGAGCCCGGCAGGTGCCGCTTTGCAGATTCGGGCAGGAAGTAGATGGCAACCGCGGCGATGGCCGACGTCGCCATGAGGTAGAACGCCGGCATCAGGTCGTTGCCTGTTGCCTGGATGAGCGCGGCGATGATGAATGGGGCGGTGCCGCCGAAGATCGCCACGGCGAAGTTGTAGGCGATGCCCATGGCGGAGTAGCGGTGGGCCGTGGGGAACAGCGCCGGGAGCGCCGACGCGAGAATGGCGACGAAGAACGCCACCGGAAACGCGACCATGGCCAGGCCGGCGAGCGTGGCGGGAACGGTGCCAACCGAGATCAGCAGGAACGCGGGAAGTGCCAGCACCACCGTGCTGAGGGCCCCGATCCAGAGCACGGGGCGGCGGCCGATCCTGTCCGAGAGGCGCCCGGTCAAGGGGATGCATAGGGACATGACGACCAGCACCGGAACGGTTAGCAGTGTCCCGTGGATCTCGTCGTATCCCTTGTTGGTGGTCAGGTAGGTGGGCATGTAGGAGGTGAGCGCGTAGCCGACGGTGTTGCCGGCGGCCACGAGGATCATGGCCAGCACGATGTGGCGCCAGTGGTCTTTGAAGATCCCCACCGGGCCCACGGGTCGGAGCTCGTCCCCGGTCTCGTGGTGTTTCACGGCCACGGCCTCCGCCTCCTGGGTGGCCTTGAAGGCGGGCGACTCCTCGATCTTCATCCGGAAGTAGATGGCGACGGCGCCGAGCGGACCTGCGACGAGGAAGGGAATGCGCCAGCCCCAGGCCTCCATCTGGTCCTGGCCCAGGATCAGCTGGAGGGCGGACACCATCCCGGCCCCCAGCGCGAAGCCGAGGTAGCTGCCCATGTCCAGGAAACTGACAAAGAAGCCGCGCCGGTGGTCCGGCGCGTGCTCGCACACGAACGTGGTGGCGCCGGAGTACTCGCCGCCGGTGGAGAAGCCCTGGATCAGCTTGGTGACCACCAGCAGTACCGCGGCCCAGATGCCCAGCACGGCGTATCCGGGTAGCAGGCCGACGACGAATGTGGCCCCGGCCATCAGCAGCAGGGTCATGGCCAGGACCTTCTGGCGGCCGATCTTGTCGCCGAGCCAGCCGAAGAAGATGCCCCCCAAAGGGCGGGCGATGAACGTGGCGCCGAACGTTCCCAGCAGGAAGAGGTTCTGCACTGCCCTGTCCGCCTCGGGCAGGAACACCGGGCCCATGGTGGTGATCAGGTAGCCGAACACGCCGACGTCGTACCACTCCATGGTGTTGCCCACGATGGTGCCGCCCAGCGCTTTCCGCAGCGTTCGGTGGTCGACGACGTTGATGTCGGACAAACGCAGCCGCCGCTGCTGCAGATTGCGCTCTGTCATGGCTCGGTCACCGCCTGTTTCAGGTGGGCACGTGCCGCCGGTTCGTCGGCATCCCCGTTCGGTGGAGGCCCAACTCTCCGATCATCTTCCCACTGGCCAACTGGTACAACAACGAAAACCGCAGCCTGCGCACACTGCCCGGGCTGCCGCCGTCGTCCGTTCCCCCGGATAGCTATCTGCGCCCTTCTTCGTGACGCTGCCGATAACTGCGGGACCGTCCTGTTGGCGGTCGCCACCGCTATTGTGGCCAGCATGGGGTATCAGGAGAAGTGGTTCAGGGTCGTCGAGCAGAAGCGGTCCGGCCTCTTCGGCATGGGACGCAAGTCGACTTATGAGCTGCTCGGGGATGATCGGCGGTTCACCACACTTGAGCTGCTGGCTGAGCTTCTCGGCCCGAACCAAGATGCGCGGCGGGATGCGTACGAATGCATCGACCGGGCCGCGAGCATCTTCCCGAACGGGCGGGGTGAGTGGGTTGGGTATCCCTCCGGTGCAAGGCGGACCGATCCCCCGGCCACCAACATGAAGCCGTGACCCTGGATGACAACGAAGATGCGCCGTACCGCCCTGCGTCGCTGCTTGTCCTGTTGATTCATATCGGAAGTCTCCGTAGGTCACTCCCAGAGCCCCAGAATAATGTTTCCAACGGATCTATCAGGACGTGGCGGAAACCGTTTCCATGGTCAGTTCGAGTCCGCCGTCGATTTCGGCTGTGATAAGCGATGTGTTGATGTCGGAGAGTTCGGCCAGGTCGTGGATGTGGGTGCCGCCGCAGGGGATGTTGGTGCGTCCGTTGGCGAGTTCGCAGACCCAGGTGCGGCGGGCAGAAAGAGCAGGATCGTCTCGTTCGATCCGCACGGCTCCGCCGGCCTTGATCCACTGCGTGAGCTGGGCGTTGACGCGTTCAGCGACGGCGGAGAGGTTATCGAGTGAGGTGGGAGCGAATCCCTTGCGGCGGAGAGATTTTCCGATGCGGTAGATATCCGTGGATCGGTGGGCGTCGATGCGCGAACGCTGGATGGCCAGTGCGTCGAAGGCGGGGTTTCCCAGGGCGTCTGTGGGTGCGGGCTTGCTCCATGCTGTTGACAGTGCGGAGTCGAGGGCAAGCGCGGCGAGGTGGCAGGCGGTGTGTGCCGCGGAGAGGGCCGCGCGGTAGTTCTGGTCGACGTCTATCTGTGCGGACTCGCCGACCGCAGGTGGTGGGCCTGCGATGATGTGGGCGACCACGAAGGTCCATCCTTCGGTTCCTGTTCGCACGGGCAAGTCCGCGCCAAGGTGGAGTTCGCCGTCCCGGATGCCACCGGTGAGGCCATCGACGACCGGTTGTGTGCCTGCTGTGGTGGTGATCGTGCCTCGGTCGGCGGGCTGGTCAGGCCATGCCGTGTCGACCGGATGGAATGCCGTTGTGTCGAGGAGGACCGCGGATCGTCCATCGGAGAGAGGCTCAACGTGCAGCACGGTTCCGGTCGAGGTGGTCGCACCGTCCGGGTACGTGACAGTCGTGTCCGTCGTGGGCAGGGGCATTGCTTCTTAGTCCGTTCGCTCGAGTTGGGGAAAGAGGGAGGCTGGATTGTCGAGAATTTGTGATGGTTCACGTGAGTCACGTTCAGCTGCGGGCAGTTAGCCGACGAAGTCGAGATCCGCAGGGCTGGGGTTCTGCTCCGGGTGTGCCGGTCGGCGGTGTCCGCCCCTCTGCGCCGCGGCGCCGGCGAGGACGACGAGCAGGATTCCCAGGGCCTGGATGAGAGAAGGCTGCTGGTGCAGGATGAGCAGTCCGAGGAGGACCCCGAGGGCTGGCTCGAGGGCCATCAGGGTGCCGAACGCTGTGGGCGTCATCCTGCGCAGGGCGAGCATTTCCAGCGCGAACGGCAGCACGGGCAACAGGATAGCGAGCCCGGCCGCGGCGGCCAGGATCCCGAAGGTGAGGTGGCCGGCGGCTTGCGGAATGCCGACGACGGCCGCCGTGGCCGCAGCGATCGGCACAGTCATTGAGAGCGCCCCGATTCCGGTGAAACGGTCCCCGATTCGCTGGGTGAGCAGGATGTAGGCGGCCCAGCCGATTGCTGCCAGCGCGGCGAAGGTGACGCCGGTCAGGTTGAAGTCGCCCTGCCACGGTTCGGTGAGCAGAACGACGCCGAGCAGTGCCACAGCCGGCCAGATGAGGGCCTTCCTGTTGTGGCTGCGCACCGCGGCCACCGTCAGGGGTCCCAGGAACTCGATCGCGACGGCGGTGCCGAGCGGTATGTGCTCGATTGCGGCGAGGAACCCGATCGTCACCAGCCCCGTGGTGATGCCCAGACCGAGCAGCGGGAGCACGTCGCCGCGGCGGACGGAGCGCAGCGGCGGGCGGGCAATCAACACCAGGATGACGGCTCCCATGCTGAGCCTGAGCCAGGCTGTTCCGGCCGGGCCCACGGTCTCAATCAGATCCACCGACAGGGCAGACCCCAACTGAACTGACAGGATCGCCGTTACGGCCAGTCCCCACGGCGGGACCGGGACGTTCAAAGCGCTACGCAGGCGCATTTCAGTTCCCTTCATGGAATGAAGGGGCCGCGGCTATCCAACGGCGGGCTGTCCTGACGTCCGGAGCCTCGCGCCACGCAGCCACGTGCGGCAGATCCTCCACAGGCCGGGCGCCCCGTGCTCCGCGGGTTGGCGCCTCTGCGGCTTGGAGCGGCGTGTCACTTACCCGATCGCTTGGCCCCGGGACAATCCCGTCGACGGCCAGCAGGACAGCGCGGTAGTCCGGCCGCAGCGAGAACGCTTCGGCGTCGACCCCAGCGCCGTTCAGAAACTCCTGAAGCGTTTCCAGATCACGCATCGGTCGCCTCCGGCCGGTGTCCGGATCCCACGCCCGGTTCAAAGACCGCCAGGGAGAAACGGGCCGGTGCCTTGCCCACTGCGCCGTACGAATGCTCCACGTCGCCGGGAAAGGACACAGCGTCTCCGGCCTCGAGGACGAACACCTCACCGGCAACCACAACGGAGATGGATCCCTCCTGGACCTGCAGCAGCTCCTTGGTCCCCGGTGAATGCGCTTCGCTCCCGTGCGTATCCCCAGGGACCATCGTCCAGTCCCAAAGTTCAACCACATCGGGCGTCTCTGTCCCGGCCACCAGCACGCCGCGGCCACCGGCGTCCGAACTCCACAATGCTGCACCCTCACCGCGGCGGGTGACCGTCACTGGCCTGCGGCGCGGGAGTTCAACCAACGCGGGCAGTCCAATCCCCAGAGCGTCACTGATTCTCAGGAGCGTCCCCACGCTGGGATTCGTTGCGCCCTGCTCGACGTTGACCACCATGCGGCGGCTCACACCTGCGGCCTCCGCCAACTGATCAAGCGTCCACCCCCGCGACTGCCGCTCCTGCCGCACCCGGCCGCCAATCGCTACCGCGAGGGCAGATGTACTCTTATCCATGAGTGCATCATAGTGCACTCTGAGTGCACTTCACCCCTTTTTGGTCTGAGACGACTCGACTGGACGACCGCGACGACGCGCTGTATCCGCCGTTGGTTACGAGAACACATCGGAGCAATCCTGAGGAAGGACAGCTGCGGGATGGTCGCCGATACGGGCATGGGCGGGACCAAGCGCCCCGGCGCGCGGGATAATGGAAGCATGACCGATCGGGATCACGACGAGGATCTGTGGCAGGAGTTTGACCGGCTCCCGCCCGCAGGGTCCGACCGCGTGCAGGGACTGCCTGGCGGACTGCCGCAGGGCTTTGGCTTCCGCACCGGCGTGCGCAGTGCAAAGGTGGCCCTCGGATTCGCGGTATACGCCCTGATCCTGGGAAGCGTGCTTGTCCTCACCGGCGCCATCGTGTTCATCACCCAGGGGCACTGGCTGATGCTCGGGCTGATGGTGCTGATCGAGGTGGTCTTCATTCTTGCGTTCCGCCGGCTGGTCCGGCTGGCCCGTATCCGGCGCCTAGGGAACTAAAGGTCATCGCAGCCGGACACGAAGGGCCGGCCTGACATGGATGAGTTCCTCCGTGACCTTTATGCAGGTTTCGACCGCCTGCCGCGCGACCAAGGTCCGCTCCCGGCTGGTGGGCTTGCCGGACAAACGTGAAAACCGTGGATACCTCCGCAAACGAGGTATCCACGGCTTCAAGCCAGCGACTACTACTCGCAGGCCACGCCATCGTGATCGCGATCAAGGCCGGCCCTGTAGCCTGCCTGGCCCGAATACAGCGGTGCGGCACCTGCAGCCCGGGCGGCAGCGCAATTGGCGTAGTAAGCAGCCGCCGGCGGCGCGGCCGGTGCAACAGGAGCGGCAGGCACATTCTGTACAGGCGCCGGCACCGCAGCTGCCTGTTCGGCCAGTTTGGCAGCAGCCGCATCTGCTGCTGCCTTGTCTGCCGCAGCTTTGTCAGCCGCTGCCTTGTCCGCCGCAGCCTTCTTGTCTGCAGCTGCCTTGTCCGCAGCAGCTTTCTTGTCTGCTGCTACCTTGGCCGCCGCGGCCTTCGCCGCCGCTGCTTTGTCAGCCGCTGCCTTGTCGGCGGCCGCCTTTTCCGCCGCCAGTTTTTCCAGGGACTTGACGCCGAGGTGGACGGTGGACCCCTTTGCCACTTGTGCACCTCCCGCGGCGTCTTGAGACATCACCTGCCAGTTCTTCTTCAGGATGATCGACTTTCCGTCCAGGATGTCCACGGACTCAACCTCGAACCCGAGACCTTCCAATTGATCCGTGGCCTTATCCAGGGTCAGGCTCATCACGCCTGGAACCGTGACCGTCTCTGGAGCAGCCGATGCAGTCTCTGTTGGCTGCGGTGCCGCCTGCTTCTCCGCCTGCTGGCCACCGCACCCGGTCAGCATGAGTCCGGTTAGCACAATCAATGTCAGCGTCTTTTTCATATTTCCCCCTTGGAAGGTTTGAACTGTGGAGTGATGGAAGTGGTCTAGCTTTCGCACGCAATGCCGTCGGAGTCGCGGTCCAGCGCCGGCCGGTAGCCTGCGGACCCTGCATACAGCGGCGCGGCTCCGGCGGCCCTCGCGGCCGTGCAGTTGGCGTAGTAGGCGGCAGCCGGTGCCGGAGCAACGGGAACCGGTGCCGGCACCACAGGTGCCGGGGCAGGCGCAGCCGGCGCGGGGGGCACATCAGCGGGGGCGGGCGCCACAACCGGGGCCGGGGCAGGTGCCACAACTGGTGCGGGTTTAGGGGCCGGCGCCGGAGAAGGCGCCGTGACGGCTGGTGCTTTCTCGTTAGTTGGCGCGAGCTGTCCCGGGCAATCGGCGAGGATCCTGGCCATCGCGTCGTGCTCCGCCTGGGTAACCCAGAGAGTGTACGTTGCCTTCACCGAAATCTGCCGTGCAACGTAGTCGCACCGGAAGGCCCTATTCGGCGGCAGCCAGGTGGCTGCATCGCCGTCGCCCTTCCTCATGTTGGTGGGACCGTCCGTCGCCTGGAGGTTCAGCGGGTCGTTGGCAAAGGCTGTGCGCTGTTCCGTGGTCAACTGCTGTGCGCCCTTCTGCCAGGCGTCGCTGAGGGCAACGACATGGTCGATCTGCACGGCGCTGCTGGTGGCACTGCCCCGCAGAAAGTTGATGGCGGTGCCGGTGTACGGGTCCGCCAGTGTTCCCGACTGCACCTTGCAGGGCACGCTGTTGGTGTAGCTGATGCCCGTGAGGTCGCGCCTGAGGATGTCATTGCGCGTGTCGCAGCCGTTGCGGTCAACGTCGGCCCACGCCTGCCCGAACATTGCCCGGTTATAGCCCGTCTTGGGAGCGCGGCCCTTGACGGGAAGGGTCGCCATCAGCTCGATCGCCTTGGTGGCGTAGGCAGGCTGCGACTTCGGCGCCGCAACTCTGGCGCCCTGCGCCACAAGGTTAGGGCTGTCAGGATCCAGCGGAGCGCCCGTCGCCTGCACGGTTGGGGCGGCGGACGGCGTCGGTGTCGCTTTGTCAGTTGCGCTCGCTTCAGATAACGCTGGCGAGGCCACCCTTTCCGATGAGGCGGCCTGAGGGTTCGCCGTGGAGGTTTGGGGCAATGTGGCCGCGCCGCCGATAAACAGGGCAAAGGAGATAGCGAGGGTGATGGCCCCCGCCTTCCGCTTTGCCGGGAGCCACGCCCACGAGCGGCGGCCGGTCGCTAGGACGTAGAGACCGGTAAGGCCAGCCGTCAGGGCGAGGAAGACCAGTGCTCCCCCGAGACCGCCACTGAACGCCCCAATGATCATGAATAGGGCCGTGATGGCCCCGACAATCAGGGTGGAAACCCGCGGCTTTTTGGGCGGTCTCGGGCTCGGCACTGCACCAGATGGCCCTGACGCGAAAAGACTCTCATAGCTCGACATTGTTGTCCCCATGTATAAAGGCCCGGCGAATCGCCGGGCCTTTTTCTAAGCCGAAATCTTGCTAATGAGAAGCCTATTTCTCGCCATGCCGTGAGAACGCAAACTGCGGCGATCTTGGGCCAACGTTGATTCAGTCTTGAGCCAATCTTGAGATTGCTCGTCGCAATGGGAATTCAGTGCTTAACGCTTGGGCCGGAAGCGCGGACATCCCGGTCCAATATTGGCCCCAACGCCTCGGTCCACCTCCGCACTCACGGCGCTTGCCGCCGTCGTCCGCCCTACGCCGCTTTCCGTTCCCGCCACAGCAGCGACACCACGAACGTCACCACGCAGAGGACTAGCATCACCAGCACCATGCGGCCCCAGTTCTCCTGGGTGACGCCGGTGCCGTAGAAGATGCCGATCATCACCGTGGCGCTGATGGCGCCGACGTACCGGCAGGTCTGGAAGATCCCGGCGGCCACTCCCCTGTCCTCCGGCGCTGCGGAGAGGTACAGCCCCTGGTTGGACGCGATGCTGACCGACCCGTACGGCACACCCATCAGGGCGGTCAGCACCAGCACCAGCAGGATGGCGAACGACGCCGTCAGGAGCCAGAGCGCCGCTGCCGCGACGGTCAGGAGCACGACGCCGGCAATCAGCACCCGCCGCACGCCAAACCTGTCGATCGCGCGGACGGCGAGCGGCGTAACAACGACGGACATCGCCGCCAGCGGCAGCATCAGCACTCCCACCACGCCGGGGTTGTAGCCTGCGGCTTCCTGCAGCAGCTGGGGCAGCCCGAAGAACGCGAAGTAGTAGACGCCGCTGAACACCGTGAAGCCCAAGTACACCAGCAGCAGCGGCCGGTTCCTGCCGAGCAGCCGCAGGTCCAGGAACGGACGGTCGAAGCGCAGCTCGCGCCAGGCGAACAGCACCGCCAGAAGCATGGCTCCGCCCAGCAGCCACCAGCGGAAACCGGGCAGTGCATTCAGCAGGCCCATGAGCAACAGCACCATGCCGCCCGTGAACGCCAGGATGCCGGGGATGTCGGAATCGCGCAGCAGGGTGGCGATTTTTCCCTGTTCCCTGCGCTCGTCCGGTGGTGCCGCCTTCCGCACGATCAGCAGCGCGGCCAGCGCCAGCGGCACGTTGATCAGGAACAGCGCCTGCCAGCCGACCAGACTCACCAGCAACCCGCCGACCACCGGTCCCACCGCCGCCCCGGAGGTGTTGGCCATCTGGATCCGCCCGAGGGGTCTGGTTGACGTCGTGTCGGCCATCCTGGCCAGGGTGCCGACCATGACGACGGCGCTCGGGTACGCCGTCGCCGTCCCCAATGCCATGAGCGCGCGGGCGACGCAGACGAACACAAAGTTGGGCGAGAAGGGCGCCAGCGCGCAGGACACCGCCACCAGCGCCATGCCGAGCATGAAGAGTTTCCGCGGTCCGAACCTGTCCGCGAGCCTGCCCATCAGCGGCTGCCCCGCGGCCGAGGTGATGTAGAAGGCCGTGATCACCCAGGTGACCGTGGCGACGTCGAGCCGGAAGTCCTCGCGCAGCACCACCAGTGCGACGGCGATCATCGACGAGTTCAGTGGGTTCAGCGACGTGCCCAGGCTGAGGCCTGCCACCGCGAGGCCGGTGCGCTGGCGGGTTTGGTTGCCGGTGCGGGGAGAGTTGCTCACGGCAACAGTCTTCCGCATCACCAGCTTAAGTCCCCAACTTTGCCAGGGAAACGCTCAGCGTAACACCCGCACGGCGGCACGATTTTGCGGTTCGCGTCACATTGACACTTCAACCATTTCGCTTGATATAACTTGCAAGGTAAATGCCAATATCACTCGCCAGCAGGGCGTGCTGCGGACTTCCCCCTTCACTGATCGTCTGCACTCGCCCTGTATGGCGCGCACCAGAAGAATGGGGACAAAGAATGAAAAAGAGCGTATCTCTCTTGGCAGTGGCAGCAGTTCTCGGACTGTCAGCGATGACAGCAGCACCGGCCAACGCCACGACCGTTTCCTTCCCGAACTGCGACGCAGCAGCGGCGGCCGGCTTCGTCAACATCCCGGCGGGCGCACCGGGGTATGCGCCGCGGCTCGACCGGGACAACGACGGGATCGCCTGTGAGCGTGCCGCCGCTGGCAGCGGAACCACGCAGGTCGCTCCGGCTCCGGCTGTCGGCAACCAGGTTCCGGCCCAGGTTGTACAGATGCCCGTAGGCGGCGCTGAGACCGGAGTTGCTCAGCCGGTGAACAACGGCACGGAGTTCCTTGCCATCGGCGGTCTTGCCGTAGCTGCTCTGGCCGGGTCGATGATCGTGCGTCGCCGCGCGTCCGTCCGGGCATAACAGTCCCGGACCGGAATCAAAGCGTCGTATGACTAGCTCGACCAGCGCCCGCCGCAGATGCCGCCTGGCATCTGCGGCGGTCGCGTTGCTACTCCTAACCGGCTGCGCAACGAGCGCCTCGGTGCAATCGGTGGCTGCCCCTGCAGCAGCCACTGCAACTCCCGCATCTCCAGTCCAGACTGCGGCTTCCACCCACACTGCGGTGCCGTCAGCATCGCCTACCTCAACGCCGCAGAAGGTTCTGCCAGCTTCGGACCCGGTTTCCATCAGCGTTCCGTCCGTCGGCATCGAGTCCGAACTGCTAAGCCTCGGGCTCAAGGCTGACGGTTCCGTGGAAGTGCCGCCGGATGGTCCAGGCGCCCCGGCTGGGTGGTACAACGGTTCTCCGACGCCCGGCGAGCTTGGGCCCGCCGTCCTTCTGGGTCACGTCAATGCCACCGACGGTGGGCCGGGCGTCTTCGCAAACCTCCGCCAGCTCAAAGTGGGTGACCTGATCATGGTTGCCCGACAGGACGGCACGACGAGCGTTTTCACTTTTGATCACGCTGAGGCGTACTCCAAGGACGCTTTCCCGACACAGACCGTCTACGGGAACACCGAAGGGCCGGAACTTCGGCTGATTACCTGTGACGGTTACGACCCAGCGACAGGACTGTTCGACGACAACTATGTCGTCTTCGCAAAACTCGTTGCCTAATCGGCCCATTCGACCTGACTTCGACGGAATCGGCCGAGAAGAGGGCCCGCTGCTATATGCAGCGGGCCCGTTTTTCGTTAGCAGCAGCCCGTCAGAGAAACGAATTCCGCTTCACTGCCCAAGAACGCCATCGCAATTTGCGGAACTGGCGTAGTTGTCTGGGTTGTTCAGGACTTGTATCAGAGTTTCTACAGGCACCGCATATCGGTCGCCATCGGACGCATAGACGACACCAACCAGTTGCCCAGCATCGTTGATGAGTGGGCTTCCCGAACTGCCATGCTCGATCGGGGCATCATTCACGAGCATGGGAATAGACGACCACCCGACAGGGTCGGGAGCATACCCCAAAACCCGTCCGTGAGTCGTGGTCAGCGGGCCACCCAGGGGATAGCCAACTGCGGTAACGTTCGTCCCCTCATCAGGGTTCGCGGTGGCCAGAGCAATCGTCGCGGGCAACGCTTCCTTCGTCCAGACCAAGGCTAGGTCGGCTACGACCGCGGCGCCGGCTGTGGCGACCTCAATGTCATGCCCGTCATAGGTACTGACTTGGATGACAGCGGCGCCACCTATGACGTGGCGATTAGTAACGAATACGTGGTCGGAAATTGCAAAGCCGGAGCCCCTCGCAACACCTCCGCACCCGACATTGCGCACGCGCAGGGCAGCCCGTTCGTAATCCGTAAAGCCGTGCGCTTCCACCTGATCGACCGAGTGGGTCGGAGGCACAGTGTGCGTCACCGGCGCGCTGTGTGCCGGTGACGTCTCGCTCACCGGCTCAGCGGGAGCAGAGCTGGAAGTTGCGGCAGGCGGGGGTGTAGGAACAAGCCCGCAGCCCACCAGTCCCGAAGACAAGAGCAGTACTAGCAGGGGCACCTTCACAGCCGGACGAGAGCGAGTTCTCAACCCGCCAACTTCTTGGAGAGGGCGTCGCTGTCGGCCCGGGCCTTATTGCAGCCGTCGTTGATCTGCCTTGCGTATGTGATGAGAGCGTCGGGATCATATGACGAGAAATCCACCAAATAGGTTTGGAGTTTTTGCAGGTCACTAATGCAAGTGTCCATTTCCTCAGTCACCCCCTGCGACATCGCAACTAACGTCGCCATGTAAGCGGCGTCATCCCCCGCCTGGGCCTTTTCGTCAGCCAGGGAGCGGACCCGCTCTGTTGCTGTGTTGTAGTCTGTTGTAACGCCGGTGAGCTTGCTCTGCGTCTCCGCCAGTTGGCTGTTCACGTCGTCGAGGCGGCTTTGCAGGTCCTGCGCGTCGCTCTTGAAGCTATCCCGTTGCTTCGTCATCGCTGCAAGATCATCGGACTTTTTTGCAAGATCATCGGATGTCTTATTAGCGGTGCTCCGCCATTGCTGGGCGGAGTACGTGGAATAGGCGAAAGCAGCACCCAAGCCTGCAGCAACCAGCGCCAGGATGACGATCGAAACAATGAAGGGCCAGCGGCGGGGGGCACGATATAGGGGTGGCGCCCAACTGCCGTTCGGATACAACTCTTCCAACTCTCGGGACTCTTTCTCATGGATCGCGAAGAACATCGCCAATATCAAAAAGTCTAATCGGGGCCGTATATCGCTGCTTCCTACTTCGGCCAAACCTGCTGTTTTCTTGCGCTTTTCTTGATTCTCGACTAACCAGCGCGATTGCACAGGACATGTTTTCGTCGAGGTTCAGAACGCCCTACCCCAGCCACCGCTGCCGGAACACAGGAAATTGCTCCGGCACCCGCTCCACTGCACGGCGTGGCACACGCACGAAAACCTGAACAAATCCTGCACAAATTTAGCTGAATGCTTGACCGGTTCTTGAGCGCTTCCCGGCATAGTCGCCTATATGAAAGCCAAACGGCTCAGGGCGCGGGGAAGGACAGGGCCATGAATGCTAAGACGGTACTCAGCAGTCAGCACACCGGCAGCCATTGGACTGCTGATGAGGTTAGGGACAACCTCGGTCGGGAGTTGGAATCCGATCCGGGCCTGGCCGAATTCCTTGCCGCAGCGCCCAACATGGCACGCGCCCTCAACGCTGTCCTGAACCTGGACCTTGGCCAACTGGCCGAGCGCCTGGTCAGGGCAGAGATCAGCGCCATTCTGCATTAGTGAGTTTGCGTTAGTGAGGATGTGAGCGGCGGAGAAGCCTGCTTCAACCGGAAATTTCCTACTCCGCAGGGCGCACCGACGATCGGTGCTGGTGCAGGGTCTCCTGATAGTCCTCGGACCTTTCGTCTCGGGGTTCATCGTAGGGATAGCCACCGGGAAGCGCTCCCTTGGCAAGACCGCGCAGGACCAAGTGGTGCAGCGAGGTTTGACCATCGGCCACGACCTGGGACACAGTGACAGATGTCGGACTGCGAATTTTGGCGTTTGCCATCTGTGCCCTGCTCCAAAGCCCCATTGACTGATCGTTTCGCAGGAACAAAAAGGCAGCGACAGAAGGCCCTTTGAAGAGGCTGTGAAAGCACCACGCGACCAGCAGTGGCGTCAGCCCTCCTGGCCGCCCGCCTTAAGAGCCCGCGATCGTCCAGCAGATATACCTAAAGGCTCTTTTTCACCATTTGATGGGAAAATAGAGCAAGGACACCTGTCACGGCGCCGGACCCGGCGCCGGCACGTCCCCCTCAGAAAGACCAGGAGGGGATCCTGATGGACCCCACCACCACTATCGTCATTGTCGTCCTCGTCGTACTGCTGCTCATCGTTGCGAAAATGTCGATCCGGATCGTGCGCCAGTATGAGAAGGGCGTGCTCTTCCGGCTCGGCAGGGTCATCGGAGTCAGGGATCCCGGCCTGCGGCTGATCATCCCTGTCATCGACCGGCTGCCGCTGGTGAGCCTGCGGATCGTGACCATGCCCATCCAGTCCCAGGGCATCATCACCCAGGACAACGTGAGCGTCGATGTCTCAGCGGTCGCGTACTACCGGGTGGTCGACGCGGTGAAGTCCGTCGTCGCGATCGAAAACGTGGCCGCGGCCATCGACCAGATCGCCCAGACGACCCTGCGGAAAGTCGTTGGCCGGCACACCCTTGACCAGACCCTGTCCGAGACCGAGCGGATCAACGTCGATATCCGTGAAATCCTCGACGTGCTCACCGTCGAATGGGGCGTCGAGGTCACCTTGGTGGAGCTCAAGGACATCCAGCTGCCCGAAAGCATGAAACGTGCCATGGCCCGCCAGGCTGAAGCCGAACGCGAAAAGAGGGCGAAGATCATCGCCGCCGAAGGTGAAGCCATCGCCGCAGCGGCCCTCGGCGACGCCTCCGACACCATGATGGCCCACCCGCTGGCCCTGCAGTTGAGGAACCTGCAGTCCCTGGTGGAAATCGGCGTCGACAAGAACACCACAGTCGTCTTCCCCGCACCTCTGATGAGCACCATCGGCGAACTCTCGGCGTTCCTGGCCCGCGAAAACCTGGCCGCGGCATCATCCGGCGGCAAGACACCCGTGAAAGCGGCATAACTGCCGTCGGCCCCTACCCCAGCCGCCGCTGCCGGAACATGGGGAACTGCTCCTTCACCCGCGCCACCGTAGACAGAGACAAATCCACCGCCCGCACCCCAGGCTCCAGTCCGAGGTCCGCCTCGACGTACCCCATCGGATCCACCAGGATACTGCGGCCAACGGAGACCGGCGGCGCCTGGCACACGCCTGCCACATAGACGCTGTTTTCGATCGCCCGGGCCGCGTTCAGCGCCAGCCATTGCTCCGTCTTGTGGGTGCCCGGCACCCAGGACGAGCAGACAAGCAGCACCTGGGCGCCGGCGTCGGCCAGGGACCTGGCCAGCTCCGGGAACCGCAGGTCGTAGCAGGTCATCAGACCGAACCACGCTCCGCCGGCCTCAAACACCACGGGCTCGGTGGACGGCCCGGGCTTGATGAACGTCGACTCCCCGAAGCCCTGCGCGTCGAACAGGTGGATCTTCCGGTATGCGGCCAACCGTGCACCGGAAGGACCGAACGCCACCAGCGTGTTGTACGCCTTGCCGGGTTCCTCAGACGCCTCCACCACGCCCGCCACCAGCGTGATGCCGTTGCGGGCCGCGGTGGCGGCGAGTTCCCGGCAGACCGGGCCGTCCAGCGGCTCGGCCACTGCCGGGAACGAGGCGTCCACGATCTTCTTCTCGTACGTGGCGTACTCCGGGAAGGCCACCAGGGTGGCGCCGTCGCCGGCGGCGGACGCGGCGAACCGGTCGATGGCGGCCAGGTTCGCCTGGATGTCCGTGCCGGACTCCAGCTGCCCGAGCGCTATCTTCACGCCGGTTCCTCCAGTCTCGTCAGCATCCAGTACAGAAAACTTAGGCGGCGGCCTCCACGGTGGCCTTCTCCGTCGTCGTCATTTCCGGCGGCGCCGCCCGGAAGCCGCGCGTGATCAGCGCCAGCACCACAATCCCCAAGGCAAGCCAGCTCAGTCCCAGCGTAATGGCGTTGCTGTCCAGCTGGGAGAGCAGGTAGGCACAGACGATCGCACCGACCGCCGGGACCACAACGTACGAGACGGCGTTCAGCTGCTCCCCCGCGCGGCGCCGGCGCACGTAGTGGAACACCGCGGAGACGTTGACCAGCGTGAAGGCGGTGAAGGCGCCGAAGTTGATGAACGACGTCGACGTCGCCACGTCCAGGAAGATCGCGATCAGGCCCACGATGCCGGTGACCACCAGGTTCACCACGGGCGTGTGGTACTTCGCGCTGAGCCGGCCGAAGATGGCCTTGGGCAGGACCGAGTCACGGCCCATCGCGTAGATCAGGCGGGACGCGCTGGCCTGCGCGGCCAGGCCGGAGGCGAACTGCGCCACCACCAGCCCGGCGAGGAACACCGCACCGAAGACCTGCCCGCCGATCTGCAGCGCGATGGCGCTGGCCGCGGACGCCGAGTCCTCGAACACGCCGCCCGGGTGCACCAGCTGGGTGACGTAGGAGACGGCCACGAAGATGCCGCCGCCGATCAGCGCGATGAGCATGATGGCGCGGGGCACGTTCCGGCGCGGGTCCACGGTTTCCTCGGTGAGGGTGGTGACGGCATCGAACCCCAGGAACGAGTACGCCGCGATGGCCGCACCGGCGGAGATGGTGGCGAAGCTGGACGTGCCGTTGAAGAACGGCTCCGTGCTGGCCAGTCCGCCGGCGCCGGAGGCGGACACCACGTTGCCGATGGCCAGCACCACGAAGAACACGATCACCAGCAGCTGGAACGCCATCAGCACATAGTTCGCCTTGTCCGCCACCTTGATGCCCAGGATATTCAGCACCGTGGTGATGAGGATAAAGCCCACAATCCACAGCCACATGGGCACGCCCGGGAACTGCGCGCTCAGATACGAGGAGCCGATCAGCCAGATCACCATGGGCAGGGAAGAGGTAGTCCAGCAGGATCGCCCAGCCCACCAGGAAGCCCACCCGGGGATCGATGGACCGGCGCACGTACGTGTACGCGGAGCCGGCCACCGGGTAGGCGACCGCCATCCGGCCGTAGCTGTGGGCCGTGAACAGCATGGCCACCATCGCCACGAGGTAGGCCGACGGCGCCGCCCCGCCCGTGGTCTCGGCGATGAGGCCGAAGATGGCCAGGACGATCAGCGGGGTCAGGTACGCCAGGCCGAACAGCACCAGCGACGGCAGCTTCAGCGTGCGGGTCAGGGTTGGAGTGGTCACGTGGTTTTCCTTAGGCATTGAAAGTGGGGGGCGTCCAGGTCAGCGGATTGATCCGGCCCTGGTAGACGGGAAGTTCGACGGCGGCCTCGCCGTCCCGGAACTGGGACCAGGGACGGTTGAGGTTCTCCGTCCCGTGCGTTCTGACGTGCTCGACGGCGGCCAGGTCCAGGTCCGCTGCGAGCAGCACCGCGGCGTCGTCCCCGGCTTCGGCGATGGTGTTGCCCTCGGGGTCGACGATGATGCTCTTGCCCTGGCCGGTAGGGCCGGCGCAGTTGACGCTGACCACGAACACCTGGTTCACGATGGCGTTCGCCTTGGCCAGCACCAGCTCCTGCCGCCGGTCCGGGGTGGTGGTCTTGACGACGTTGAGGATCACCTCGGCGCCCATCCAGGCCAGCTGGCGGGACACCTCCGGATACCAGGCGTCGTAGCAGATGTTCAGACCCACCCTGCCGATGCCGGTGAGCTCCACGGTGGTGAACCGGTCGCCCGGGTCGTATGGCTCGAACGGACGCCACGGGAAGATCTTCCGGTAGTAGCCGGCCAGCTCCCCCTCCGGCGACAGCACCAGCTGGGTATTGAACAGCTGGCCTTCCGGGCCGCGCTCGCACACGCTGCCCGGCACCAGCCAGATGCCGAGGTCCGCGGCGAGCTCTTTCAGTTCCTTGACTCTCGGTCCGTCCAGCGGTTCTGCCGAGTCCTGCAGCGCTTCGGTGCGCTGCCGGTCCGGGTTCCCGTCGCCGAAGAGATGGAGCTCCGGAAAGACCACGAGGTTGCTGTCCGGCTTGGTTTCGAGGGCAGCTTTGACCTCGTCTGCGAAGGCCGTAACGGGTTCGCCGATCAGCCGGGGCCGGGCTTGGGCAGCAATGAGGGGAAGGATGCGTTGCATGGGTTTGTCTCCGCGTTGGGGTGTGATCTGCACTATATTAGATCAGAATGATCCAATTATGGGAAGGGGCTGAGATGGGCCGTAAAGTAGCGGATATGACCCGTCAGTTGGAGGACACCGCCTCCCCCATCGGTTCCGGCGCCTTGGCCGGCATCGACCGCAGAAGCGCCATCGACGCCGTGCGGCTGCGCATCGGCATGGCGATTTCGCTGGGGCTGCTGAAGCCCGGCGAGCGCCTGCCCGACCAGGAGGATGTGGCGCTCGGCCTGTCCGTCAGCCCGATCACCGCCCGCCGTGCACTGGCGAGCCTGGCGGACCAGGGCGTGGTGGTCCGGCGGCGCGGCCGGGCCGGCGGGACCTTCGTGGCGGACGAGCCGCCACGTCAGGTGCTGGCCGAACTCACCGCATCGCCGGCGGAGTCGCAGGCCGTGAACCGGCTGGTGGACCGGCGGCTGCTCTTCGAATGCGCGGTGACGCACTATGCGGCGGTCAACGCCACGGCCGAGCAGCTCGACGAGCTCGAGCGGCTCACCCGGGACATGGCCGAGTCCACCGACTGGTCCGCGTACCACCAGGCCGACGAGCAGTTCCACCAACTGGTGGGCACAGCCTCTTGTCTGGGGACCGCCGTCGGGGTTTACCACGAGACGCTGGCCGAGCTCTACGCCTACTTCATCCCCTACCCGATCGAGCTGCTGCACAAATCCAACGGCGACCACATTGAGCTGGTGGCGGCGCTGCGCGCCGGGGACGGGGGCACCGCCGTCGAAATCTCCCGCAAGCACGTGGACATCCTGCACCGGACCATGTTCATGGGCCTGGCGAAGGACACCGCCGAAACACCCTGATCCGCTGCTGAACGGAATGCCCTGGTAACCGCCATACTCCCTGCACACGCGCGGTTTTCAGGAGTAGGCTGTGGACGTCGGCAGGATTCCTGCGACTCCTTGCCGCGAGCCGGTTCTCCATTCGAAGAGCCGGCAGTCACCGTGAAAGGGAGACTAATGACAACCGCTTCACACCCCGCACACCACCACGCTATGGGGCTGTCCCTTCACAACACCGCCTTGGGTCTTGGTGTCGTTTTCCTGCTGGTGGGCGTCCTCGGGTTCATCCCGGGAATCACCACCAACTACGGCGCCATGAGCTTTGCCGGACATGACTCCGGGGCCATGCTGCTTGGCGTCTTCCAGGTGTCCGTACTGCACAACATCGTGCATCTGCTGTTCGGCGCGGCCGGCATCGCAATGGCCAGGACTGGCTCAGCGGCCCGCTGGTTCTTGCTGGGCGGCGGCATCGTGTACATCGTTCTGTGGCTGTACGGCCTGGTCATCGACATGAACACGGGCGCCAACTTCGTCCCGTTCAACTCTGCCGACAACTGGCTGCACCTGATCCTCGGCCTCGCCATGGTCGGTTTGGGCCTCTGGCTCGGCAGGGATGCCATGGACCGGACGAGGGGAACCGCCACGCCATAGCGCGGACCCACGGTCCTGAATTAACCAACGACGGCGGCCGTCCCCTTTTCGGGGCGGCCGTCGTCGCGTTTGCTACAGATAATCCCCGGCATGCTCGCGGGCGATTTCCAGCAGGGTGGAGTGGAAAGCCACCTCCGCCGGGGCGTAGACCTTGTCCTGGCGCTGGGCCAGCAATACCCGCCGCAAAGGCGCGGCGGAACCGAGGCTAATGACCCGGACGTCCGGGTGCTGCAGGGCCACAGCAGTCTTGGGCACCATGGCCACGCCCATCCCGACGCTCACCATCGCCTGGGCCTCCTGGTAGTCGTTGGCCAGGAAGCCAATGGTTGGCTCAAACCCCGCGGCATGGGCTGAGCGCTGCAGCACCTCCACCACAGGGTGGGCCTCGGCCCGCACGATCCACGATTCCTTCCGGAGCTCTTCCATGCGGATCTCGTCGCGGTCCGCAAGCGGGTGCCCGCGGGACACCAGAAGGACGGTGCTTTCCTGGAAGACTTCGGTGATCCGGATGGAATCGTCATGAAAGCGGTTCCAGGGGTAGTCCCAAAGCAGGCACAGCCCGGTGACTCCCGACTGGAGGTCTTCAACAAGCTCCTCGAAGCGCGCACTCCGAAGTGAGAGGCCAATCGCCGGGTACCTCTTCTTGAAGGCCCGGATGACAACCGGCATGAATGAGCCGGCGAGCGTCGGAAACGTGCCTACGGTCAGGGAACCGCGTTTAAGTCCCGCGATCTGGTCCAGGTCGGACTGGGCGGCCCGCATCTGCCCGACGATCTTGCGGGCGTGGCCGGCGAGCACCTGGCCGGCCTCCGTGGGGACCACCCCGCGGGAACGGCGGTTGAGGAGAGGCTGCCCGACTTCCTGCTCGAGCTTCCGCAGCTGTTGGGAGACCGCTGAGGGCGTGTACAGCATCAGTTCGGCCGCAGCAGTGATCGATCCCTGCTCGACGACCTCCACCAGCAGGGCCAGCCGCCGGATGTCGAATAAATCTTGGGCTTCATCGTTAACCACTTCTTCACCCTTCTCCTCCAATGGTTCATTCTATGCAGCCGGCATGTGACTCGCTGGAACTCGCGGCCCAGTCGGTGCGCCAAAGGGCATTTTCATTGGTTCTCCAGCCCCTGAAACTCAGTGAATGAAGGAAGTCTACATAGACCAACAGAAATCCAACATTGTCTTCATTTGTGATCTGGCTCAATCTCGAAGTAAGGCTCCGAACCTCGGGGCGGTAGAGAAGC
Source organism: Arthrobacter sp. OAP107 (assembly GCF_040546765.1). Taxonomy (NCBI): domain Bacteria; kingdom Bacillati; phylum Actinomycetota; class Actinomycetes; order Micrococcales; family Micrococcaceae; genus Arthrobacter; species Arthrobacter sp. OAP107. Next base: position 4,031,866 of record NZ_JBEPOK010000001.1, read on the forward strand.
GAGGAACGGGATCATGAAGATCGAAGCGGAGTGGATGCGTGGAGGCACCAGCAAGTGCTGGGTCTTCGAAACCGGACACCTGGGCGAGACAGGAACCAGCCCGGATGTCCTGCTTCCCCGGCTGTTCGGCAGCCCGGACCACCGGCAGATCGACGGCGTGGGCGGGGCGACCTCCACCACCAGCAAAGCGATGATCCTTCACCGCCCGGTCAGCGACGATGACGTTGATGTCGAATTCACTTTCGCCCAGGTAGGCATCGAAGAGGCCGCTGTGGACTGGGGCAGCAACTGCGGCAACTGCTCGGCAGTGGTCGGCCTCTACGCCATCGAAAAAGGCTGGGTGGTGCCCACCGGCGACATCACCCGGATCGTGACCCGCAACACCAACACCGGCCAGATCATCATCCAGCGGGTGTCCACGCCGTCCGGCGCCCTTCCGATCGTGCCGCAGGCCCAGATGCCCGGCGTCCCGTTCCCCGGGTACCGGGTGGGCCTCGGCTTCCAGGACCCTGCCGGCAAAACCACCGGCCAGCTGCTTCCCACAGGTTCCGCCTCAGACACCATCACCGCCGGCGGAACCCGCTGGACCGTCTCCATGGTCGACGCCGGAGCACCGGTAGTCATTCTCCGGGCCGGGGACCTGGGCCTTGACCCGGAGCGCTACGACAGCTGGTTCGCCGGGGTAGAGCTGCAGCTGGAGACGCTGGAGCACATCCGCCGCCAGGCCGCAGTGCGGATGGGGCTCGCAGCCACCACCGCCGAGGCAGCCCGTGCCGTCCCCAAGGTGGCCATCGCAGCTTCACCGGCCCACGCAGACTCGGAAAGCGACGTCAGCGTCATGATGCTCTCGATGGGCAAGCCCCACCCGGCGCTCGCCATCACCGGCAGCATCGCGCTGACCCTCGCCGCCCGCACCCCGGGCACCGTGCTTAACGACATCACCGGCAGCACCGTCCGCCCCACCCTGCGGCTGCGGACACCGGCCGGCGTGATCGAAACCTGGAGTGAGGAACGGGACGGATCCCTGCTCGTCGGCGTCGACCGGACCGCCCGCACCATCGCGACCACCACCATCCACCTCCCCGAGGCCCTCGGCAGCGCCGTCGACGCCTCCTTCGCCAGCGCCACCAACTGACCAGCGCCCTCAACGAGGAGAGAGCATCATGACTAAGACTGAAGAACAACCAGCACTCCTGGACACCGACACCCGCGAGGACCGCTCCCCGCGTCCCAACCGCCGCCGCCGTATCCTGCTGATGACGGTAGTCGCCACCGCTATTCTGGGTCTGGCCGCCCTCCTGTTCGGGGGTGTCATGTTCAACCCCGCGGCCGCCTCGGAATCGGAGCCGACCATGACAGCCACCCAGATCATCCCGCTCGTCATCCTCGTCGTGATGTTCGTGGTCGCCACCAAATGGCCGCTGAACATCGGGGTGATGGGGCTGGTTGCCTCCTTCGGCGTCGGGTATTTCATACTCGGCATGAGCGACAAGGAGATCCTTGAGGAGTTCCCGGCCAGCATCGTCCTGACAATCATCGGTGTCACCTACTTCTTCAGCATGGCCCAGCGGAACGGGTCCATCGACATCATCGTCCAGACCTGCGTCCGCCTGGTCAGGGGCAAGACAATGCTCCTGCCGTGGGTGTTCTTCCTCCTGGCCGCCGCACTGACGGCACTGGGCACCTTCTCCCCCGCCGCCGTCGCACTGCTGGCACCGGCAGCCCTCGGACTCGCCTACGAGTCACGCATCCACCCGGTCCTCATGGGCGCCTTCGTCATCAACGGAGCCCATGCCGGCGGTTTCTCCCCGCTGTCCGTCGCCGGCGTGCTGGTGCACGACATCTCACTGAAAAACGGCTTCCCCATCTCCCAGGGCGCGCTGTTCACCGCCAGCTTTGCCCTCAACCTCATCCTTTCGGCCCTGACCATCGTGCTGTTCGCCCTCCTCGGCAAGCTGCGCGACAAGCACGCCAACGAATACGCTGGCCTCGACACCCCCCGCACCGGACGTCCTCACGGCCAGCAGATCTTCACGCTGGCACTGATCGCCGTGATCCTCGTGTGCACCCTGGGCTTCCACATGCCCATCGGGTTCGTCGCGCTCTCCGCCGGCCTGCTCCTGGCCTTCGTGAACATCAAGGAACACAAAACCTTCATCAGCGGCATCTCCTGGTCCACCGTCCTGCTGGTGGCAGGCATGATCACCTACGTCTCCCTGCTCCAGCACGTCGGCGTCATCGACACCCTCGCCGAGCAGGCCCTCGCACTGGGCGCCCCGCTCCTGATCGCCCTTGTCCTCTGCTACGTCATCGGCGTTGGGTCCGCCTTCGCCTCCTCCACCGCACTGCTCACCGCATTCATCCCGATGGCCGGTCCGCTGCTGGCCACCAGTTCGCTGAGCGCCTCCGGAACCGTCGCGGCACTCGCCATCGCGGCCACCGTGGTGGACGTCTCCCCCTTCTCCACCGACGGCGCGCTGGTCGTCGCCAACGCCCGCGACAACGACCGCCAGCGCGTGTACAAGCAGCTCATGATGTACGCCGGCGGCGTGGTCCTGGCGGCTCCGGCCCTGGCATGGGCCCTGCTGGTACCCACCGGCATCATGTGATCCACCCCGGTTGGAACACCCAAGGGTTGCTGCCTGCCGGTGACCGCCGGCAGGCAGGACTGCCGGATTCACATCCGGCAAGCGGACGGGACGGCCCTGCACTCCATCGCAACAGGTAGCCCGAAAGCCGGGCGCAGGAATGACCCCGTACGCACCAAAAGGCAGGGCGGCTCAGCCGCCCTGCCTTTTGGCTTGCCAGAAAGCGGCGGCCCAGGCCGGCTGCCGCCGTCGTCAGCCTAGGAACACAGCTTAGAAGCACGACAGCGGGCCGGCGCCGAGCGCACGGTCAGGCCTTGCGCCTGACGTCGCGTCCGCCGTCGCGCGCTGAGTCGCGGTGGAGGTCGCGGTCCAGCCCGTGGCCGTCGGCGAGCTGCGCGAGCAGAAGGTCAAGCTGCGCTACCTGTTCACCGGAAAGCGGCGCCAGAAGCTCCGCTTCATGCTGTTCGGCGATCCCCCGCAGCTGACGCAGCACCCGCTGGCCAGCATCGGTGAGGTGGAGTTCGTAGTTCCGCCGGTCGGCGCTGCTGCGAACCCGTTCCACCAGACCGCGTTCCTGGAGGGAGTCGATGAGGGACACCACGCGGCTGGGGACGGCACCCAGCCTGTCCGCGAGCGAGCGCTGGCTCAGTCCGGGCACGCGGCCAAGCAGTCGGATGACACCGGCGTCACTGGGCGTGAGGCCGATCTCGCGCGTGCGCTCGGCAAAACGGGACGACGCCACGGCGCCCAGCTGCGACAGGAGGAATGCTGTCCGTTTCGACCGGCCGGGCGTGGCTGAGTTCATGGATCCAGAATACATCCTTGACAGAATAATTCTGTAGGTGAACCATTTTAGTGATGATGCAATCCGGCCCGTGCGGGAGGGCCGAACCGGAGCAGACGATCCAGAGCAGAAGGGTGCAGCAATGAGCAACCGTTCAATTCCCAACGAGCGGCACCAGGCCGGTTCGGGCGGCCCGCACCCAGGGGTTCTTGCGATTGTCAGCCTTGCCATCTTCCTTGCCAGCCTCATCACCTCCGCGGTCCTCACGGGTGGCCAAACGTTCGTTTCCCCGTTCGCGCCCGCCGATCAGGTGGCCGCGTTCTTCCAGCAGAACATTGCCGCGGCGAGGGTGGGCGGCATGCTCCAATTCGGCTCCGCCGTGCCGTTGGGCATTTACGCGGCCACCGTCTACGCCAGGCAGCTTCGGCTCGGGGTGCGCGTTCCCGGGCCGGCGATCGGCTTCTTCGGCGGCATCAGCGCGGCCGTCTTCCTCATGTTCTCGGGTTCCGTGACCTGGCTGCTGAGCCGGCCCGAGATCACCACTGACACCACGCTCACGCACGCACTGTCCTTCCTCGCGTTCATCACGGGAGGCGTCGGCTTCGTCGTCGGACTCGGTTTGCTCGTGGCGGGAATGGCCGTCCCGTCGCTGATCCTGCGGTTCATGCCGCGGTGGCTGGCCTGGACCGGCCTCGTCCTCGCCGCCCTGTCTGAACTGAGCTTCCTGTCAATGGCGGTCGAGCCGCTCCAGTTCCTCCTGCCGGCCGGCCGCTTCGGCGGGCTCCTCTGGCTGGTCGGGGCCGGTTTCCTGCTGCCACGCAACCGGGCCGCTGCGAACCAGGAGCCGCGAACGCAAGGCGGTTCTGTAAGGCGATGACCGCGGCCGGGGGTCCTGGAACGCTCAGTGCAGCGGCTCACCGGAGAGAGCCGCCGGGGAGCCGTCACTAAGCCGAAACCCGCGTCATTTGGCAGTCCGGTCTATCCAGCCGCTGCCGGGTTGCAGCAAGATAACCCCATGAAAAAAGTGATGATCGCCGGTGTCACCGCGGCAATTCTGGGGTTTGGTGCAATCAACGTGGCGGCCACGGGCAATGCGGCGGCCCCCGCTTCCCCGCAGGTCACGGGGCAAATCACAGGGCCAACCACCGGCCAAATCATCGTCAAATTCCGCGACCATGGCGCGGCAGCCGGCGTGCTGCGCCAGCAGGGCCTCAGCGACGGTACTGACATCGCGGGCACGGGCGCCCGTCTCCTCAAGGTTCCGGCGGGTGAGGAGGCCCGGCTCATTGAGGCGCTGGGCCACAACCCGGCAGTCGAATACGCTGAGCCGGACGAGCAGGTCACCGCCACGACGGCCGACCCGTACTTCCCCCGCCAGTACGCCCTGCAGAACACCGGCCAGTCGTTCACCAACACCGACGGCACCATAACGGTGGCCAAGGGCACAGCGGACGCTGATGTGGACGCCGTCGAAGCCTGGAACGTCACCACCGGCAGCGGCATCAAAGTTGCCGTGCTCGATTCGGGTGTCGCCACCGACAACCCCGACATCAACCCGAAAGTTGTCCTGCGGGCCAACTTCAGCGGTACGGCAACCAATGAGGACAACTACGGCCACGGGACCCATGTGGCCGGCATCGTTGCCGCCACCCACAACACCTCCGGTGTGGCCGGGGTTTGTCCGGGCTGCACCATCCTGGCCGGCAAGGTCCTCAACGACAGCGGGGTTGGTTCCAGCTCCAGCCTCGCGAACGGCATCAACTGGGCCGTCAGCAACGGTGCCAGGGTGATCAACATGAGCATCGGAGTACGGGCGTCGCGCACCCTCGAGACCGCCGTCAACAACGCCTGGACCAAGGGCGTGGTGCTGGTTGCCGCAGCAGGCAACGGCGGCAACCAGTCCAAGATCTACCCGGCGGCGTACCCCAACGTGATCGCCGTGGCCGCAACCGACAACAATGACAAGAAGGCAGACTTCTCAACCTACGGGGCCAGCTGGGTGGACATCGCGGCACCCGGAGTCAACGTCTACTCAACGTTTCCGAACCACACCTTCGTTCTCGGGACGCAAAACAAACGCGCCTTCGGGTACGACGTCGGCAACGGCACCTCCATGTCCTCGCCGATCGTCGCGGCAACGGCCGCCCTCGCCATTGGCTCGCACCCGGGGGCCACGAACACGTCCATCCGCGCAATCGTGGAATCCAGCGCCGACGACGAGGTTCTTGGCACCGGCACTTACTGGGCACATGGCCGGGTCAACGCGTTCGACGCCGTCACCGCCCCGTAGCGCTACCGTCGCCCTGACGGCTGCTCCCTTGTCACCGCCCAGTCCCTTGTGACCGCCCAGTCCCTTGTGACCGCCCGGTCCCTTGTGGCCGCCCAGTCCCTTGTGACCGCGTAGTCCCTTGTGACCGCCCGGACGCGGCAGTACCATCCCCTCACCTGATGGCTCCTCATCAGGGAAGGCTCCGTGGAGGTGGGCAACGATGCTCGAGACTGCGCGCAACACCATCACCGATGGCCGCCGCGACCTAATCACCGAACTCCTGGGCCTGTGGCTGGTGCTGGCCGTGTTCCTGGACGGCTGGGCGCACATCAACCTGCCCAGCCTGGAGACCTTCTTCACGCCATGGCATGCAGCCCTCTACTCCGGCATGCTGGCGACGGCGGCGTGGACCGCCGTCGTGATCTTGCGGAACCGGACCCCCGGGCAGCCGCTGCTGCAGGCGGCCCCGCCCGGCTACCGCGGAACCGCGGTGGGCGTGGTCCTGTTCGCCGTCGCCGGCGGGCTGGATCTGCTGTGGCACGAGATCCTGGGCATCGAGGTCTCGCTGGATGCGCTGGTGAGCCCCACCCATCTACTGCTCGGCTTCAGCCTCTTCCTCATCCTTGGGACCGGGGTGCGGAGCGCCCGCGCGGCCGGGCACGTTTCGGCCGGGCACGCGGCTGACCACCGCCCTGCTGCCAGTCACGGCTTAGCGAACCACCGTTTAGCCGGCCACGGCGGGAACTTGGCGTGGACCCCGGCGGCGCTGTTCGCCGTCGTGCTCATGACCGGGCTGGGTGCGTTCTTCCTGGTCTACTGCTCCGCCTTCGTCCGGCCGGGGCCGACGGCGGTCTTCGTCCCGGCGCCGGTGGGCACGCCCGGCCGCATCCAGTCTGAGCTGCCGGTGGTCATCACCCTGGCAAGCTATCTGCTGACCACCGCGCTGATCATCGCGCCGTTCCTCTTCACGCTCTCCGCCGCCCGGCGTCCGGCCCGCGGGATCGTCACCCTGCTCGTGGTGGCGGCGGCCTGGCTGCCGGTGGTGATGATCGGGCTGCGCCCCTACTCGATCGCCGGTGCCGCGGGCGCGACGGTGGCCGCCGTCGTCGTCGACCTTCTCCTGGCCCGGGTGCCGGACGCCTGGCTGGGCCGGCGGCTGCCGGCGGTGACGGCCGGCATCGCGGCGCTGCTGTGGACCGGGCAACTCGTGGCGTTGGCCGTGACGGACGCGATCCGCTGGCCGGTCTCGCTGTGGCTCGGGGCGGTGGTGCTCAGCGCAGCGGTGGCCGCCGGCCTTGCCCTGCTCAGCTCGTGGGGGCCGGGGCGGTCGGTGCCGGACGCCGGCGGTCCCGCCGTCGAAAGATCCTGACGGAGAGACATCCCGGCGGCCTGACATCGCGGCGGCGGGCGCTACGCAGTCCGTCAGCTTAGTCCATGAGTTTGGATGTCAGCTCCGCCTCCGGACCCGCTTCCCCGCCCATGGCTGCCACCAGCCGTTCCCTCGCCCGCCCCAGGTGTTCATCCAGGAGCTGCGCGGCGTCATCGCCCCTCCCTTCCTCGACCAGTTGGAGGAGCCTCTGGTGCTCCGCCTGGATGAGGTTTGTGTCCAGCAGGTGCAGCGACTGGACCCGGGACATGCACAGGCGCACCTCCCCCACCAGCGACAGATACATCTTGCTGATCCGCTGGTTGCCCAGGGCGTCCACGAGGCTGGTGTGGAACCGCATGTCCGGCTCAACCACATCCAGGGGCGCGCCTGTTTTCAGGGCAGCAATGTCATTATTGGCCCGCACCGCTTCCTCGGGCACGATCTTTCCGGACGCCAGCCGCCGGAGCACTTCGCTCTCGAGGTAGGCCCGTGCCAGGTAGATGTCCCGCACCGATTCGGGGCCCAGGTCGGCCACGCGGGCGGTCTTGTGCACGCCCCGGACCAGCAGCCCCTCGGCCACGAGCTTCTCGATGGCGGCCTTCGCCGTGGGCCGCGCAACCTCATACGAGGAGGCGACCTCAGTCTCGGTCAGCGCGTGCAGGGCCGGGAGCTCGCCCGAAAACACGCGCGCGCGGATGTCCGAGGCGATCGCTTCCACGATCGATACAGCTGAAACACGACTCACGGCACTCCGCTTCTACACGCCGCACTTGTGATGGCTGTGTCTATTTTGCCAGACAAGTCAACAATTGATCTTGACCGACTTGTGTACTTGTTAGACAATCGAAGGGCGCCACGAAGCTGTGACGCCTCACACATTCTGGAGATCCCATGTTTCAGCAGATCCTCGACCCCATTGGCGGGTCGCTCTTGCTCTCAGCCCTTTGCGCCGCGCTTCCGCTCGTCCTGCTCTTTGTTCTCCTGGGCGTCTTCCGGGTCAAAGCAACCAAGGCGGCCGTCGCCAGCCTGCTGGTGTCACTCCTCCTGGCGGTGATCGGCTGGCAGATGCCTCTCGGACAGGCGCTGAGCGCCACCGCGGCCGGAATTTTCTACGGACTCTTCCCGATCCTCTGGATCCTGGCCAACGCCCTGTGGATCTACAAACTGACCGTTGCCACCCCGTGGTTCGAGGCCCTGGGCCGCACGATCCGCTCCATCTCCGACGACCTGCGGATCCTCTCGATCCTGATCGCCTTCTGCTTTGGGGCCCTACTGGAATCCCTGGCGGGCTTTGGCGCTCCGGTGGCAATTTCCGCGGCCATGTTGATGGCCGCCGGCATGAAACCGCTGAAATCAGCGGTGGTGTCGCTGCTGGCCAACACCGCGCCGGTCGCCTTCGGCGCCATGGCCGCCCCCATCATCGCGCTCAACGGCGTCACCGGCCTTCCGCTGCACCACCTCTCCTCCATGGCCGGGCGGCAGACGCCCTTCGTCGCGCTGATCGTTCCGCTCCTCCTCGTGTTCATCGTGGACGGACGCCGCGGCGTGAAGCAGGCGTGGCCCGTGGCTCTGGTGGCCGGCACCGCCTTCGCCGTGTCCCAGTTCGTCACCTCCAACTACCTCGCCGTCGAGCTGACGGATGTGGTGGCCGCGGTCGTCACCGTGGCCGCGGTCCTGATGATGCTGCGGTTCTGGAAGCCCAAGGAAACCATCGGCATGGCCGGGGACGTGGAGTCCGGTGCTGAGGATGCAGTTCCAGCGAATGTTCGCCAAGGCGCCGTAGCCGTCCGGACAAGCACGACGGCGGTCTCCCGCACTTCCGGTGCCGCCGCTTCCGCTCCCGCCGCCGTCGGCAACGCGAGTGACGGCAGCACCGCGCCAACCGACAACACCCGGCCCGAACCGCGCCACATCTGGATGGCCATTGCCCCGTACCTGATCATCATCACGGTGTTCTCCATCGCCCAGATCCCGGCGGTCAAGTCCTGGCTGAACCAGGTGGGGACCGTGACGTTCCACTGGCCGGGCCTCGACATCACCGATTCCACCGGCAAGCCCGTGGCCGCCACCAAGTTCAAGCTCGACCATCTCAAGGCCACCGGCACGCTGCTGCTGTTCTCCGGCCTGATCACCATGGCGCTTTACCGGATCACGGCCGGCCAGGGCTGGCGGATCTACCGCGAGACGCTGGTGCAGCTCCGCTGGACCATCGTCACCGTCACGTCCGTGCTTGCCCTGTCCTTCGTGATGAACCTGTCCGGGCAGACCACCACGCTGGGATTCGCACTGGCATCCGCTGGCGGCTTCTTTGCCGTGCTCTCCCCGCTGATCGGCTGGATCGGCGTGGCGCTGACAGGTTCCGACACTTCCTCCAACTCCCTGTTCGGCCAGATGCAGGCCACCGCGGCCCAGCAGGCCGGCCTCTCCCCTGTCCTGATGGCGGCCTCCAACTCCTCCGCCGGCGTGATGGGCAAGATGCTCTCGCTGCAGAACCTCGCGGTGGCCGCCGCCGCCGTCGGACTGGACGGCGCCGAAGGGACACTGTTCCGTAAACTGATCGGATGGAGCGTCGGTCTGCTGGCCCTCATCACCGTCCTGATCCTCCTGCAGTCCACCCCCGTACTCGGCTGGATGGTTCCCTGATGACAACACTGCAACTTGCCGGACTCCGCGAAGCCGTGGCCGATCCCGCCCAGGTGAAAACCCGGCCGATCGACCTCCACGCCAATGCCCACGACGCCTCCCATTTCCTGCTCATTCCGCAGGCTGTGGTGACGGCGGGCAACGCGGACGAGGTGGGCCGCCTGCTCCAAGCCAGCGCCGCCCAGGGCGTTCCGCTGACCTTCCGCTCCGGCGGCACCAGCCTCAGCGGGCAGGCCGTGTCCGACGGCGTCCTGGTGGACGTGCGCCGCAACTTCCGGGATGTTGAGGTGCTCGACGGCGGCGCCCGGGTCCGCGTCCAGCCCGGAGTCACGGTGCGCGCGCTTAACGCCCGGCTGGCACCCTATGGCCGGAAGTTCGGACCTGATCCCGCCAGTGAATCGGCCTGCACAGTGGGCGGCGTGGTGGCCAACAACTCGTCCGGCATGAACTGCGGCACAGTGGACAATGCCTACCGCACGCTCGAGTCCCTCACCGTGGTGCTGCCCTCCGGCACCGTGATCGATACCGGCGCGCCGGACGCGGACCAGAAACTCCGCACCCTGGAACCGGAGCTGCACGAGGGCCTGGCGGACCTTGCCCGGCGGGTGCGCGGCAACAGCGATTCGGTCAGGAGGATCCGGCAGCAGTTCTCGATGAAGAACACCATGGGCTACGGCCTGAACTCCCTGCTGGACTACGACTCCCCCGCGGAGATGATGGCCCACCTGATTGTCGGCAGCGAGGGCACGCTGGGCTTCGTGGCCGAGGCGGTCTTCCGGACCATCCCGCGCCTGACCCATGCGGCCACCGGGCTGCTGGTGTTCCCCGACCTGCAGACAGCCAACGAAGCCCTGCCCGCGTTGGTGGAATCCGGAGCCGCCACGGTGGAGCTCATGGACGCCCTGTCACTCAAGGTGGGCCAGACGCTCAAGGGGACTCCCGCCGTCGTACAGGACCTGGCGGTCCGGGACCACGCGGCTCTGCTGGTGGAATACTCGGCCGAACAGGGCGAGGAGCTGGCTGCGCTGCAGCAGCGCGGCGAGCGCATGCTCACTGGCCTGGGCCTGGCCGCCCCAGCCCAGTTCACCGGCGACGCCTCCGCCCGCGCCCAGCTGTGGCACCTGCGCAAGGGCCTCTATGCCTCCGTGGCCGGAGCCCGCCCGCAGGGCACCACCGCCCTGCTGGAGGACATCGTGGTTCCGGTCCCCGTGCTGGGCCGCACCTGCCGCGAACTGGTGGGGCTGTTCGAGAAGTACAGCTACGCGAACAGCGTCATCTTCGGCCATGCGAAGGACGGCAACGTCCACTTCATGCTCACGGACGGCTTCACCACGCCGCCGGAGCTGGACCGCTACAGCGCGTTCACCGAGGACATGGTGGATCTGGTCCTGGCTGAAGGCGGCTCGCTCAAGGCCGAACACGGCACCGGCCGGGTCATGGCTCCGTATGTGCGGCGGCAGTACGGCGATGAACTGTATGGGGTGATGCGCCGGATCAAGCAGCTGTTCGACCCGTCGGGGATGCTCAATCCCGGCGTGCTGATGGACGACGACCCGCAGGCGCACCTCCGGCACATCAAGACCGCGCCGCCTGTGGCCGAGGAGGTGGACCGCTGCGTCTCGTGCGGCTACTGCGAGCCGGTGTGCCCCAGCAAGGACCTGACCCTGACGCCCCGGCAGCGCATTGTCACGCTGCGTGCCATCGAGCAGGCACGGCTGGACGGAGATGAGCCGCTGGCCAGGCAGCTTGAGAAGGACTACGACTACGAATCGGTGCAGACATGCGCGGTGGACGGCATGTGCCAGACGGCCTGTCCCGTGGAAATCAACACCGGCCTGCTGGTGAAACGGATCCGCCGGGCCGAGGCGGGGCCGGTGGAAAACGGTTTATGGAACACCGCGGCCAAGCACTGGGGCGGTGTGACGCGCGGGGCCTCGCTCGCGCTCACCGTGGTAAACAAGCTTCCGGCCGCGGCAGTGGTGCCGCCCAACAAGGCAGCCCGTGCAGTCCTGGGGACGGACACCGTGCCGCTGTACTCGCCGGAACTCCCAGGCGGCGGTTTTGCCCGCCAACGGCCGGCGCCGGATGGCGCGCCGGACGCTGTCTACTTCCCGGCGTGCGTGGGGACGATGTTCGGGCCGGCCGGGTCTGGTTCCCCGGATGCCGGCGGCGCCGGTTCTGGTGCCGCAGGTTCCGACGGCGGGGCCGCGGGCCGGGGCGTTCAGTACAGCTTTGAGCAGCTCTGCGAGCGGGCCGGGGTGACGCTGCTGGTGCCGGACGGCATCGACGGGCTATGCTGCGGCACGCCCTGGTCCTCCAAGGGCATGGCCGCCGGCCAGGCCACCATGCGGGAGAAAACGCTGGCGGCGCTGCGGCAGGCCACCCGCGACGGGGAACTCCCCATCATCTGCGACGCGTCCTCATGCACCGAAGGGTTGCGTCAGGCGGTGGAATCCGACACTCCGCTGCCCGGGCAGCGCGAGCTGCGGATCGTGGATGCCGTGGACTTCGCCGCCGAGCACATCCTGCCCAAGCTGCCCGATCACGAGAAGCTGGATTCCCTGGCGCTGCACCCCACCTGCTCCTCCACCCGCATGGGCATCAACAGTTCGCTGACTGCCGTTGCCCAGGCCGTGGCCGAGAAGGTAGAGGTACCGGAGAACTGGGGCTGCTGCGCTTTCGCCGGGGACCGCGGCATGCTCCATCCCGAGCTCACTGCCTCCGCTACCCAAAAGCAGGGCAGGGAGGTGGCCGAGATGGGTGCCTCAGCGCACGCCTCCTGCAACCGCACCTGCGAACTGGGCATGACCCGGGCCACCGGCAAGGACTACCGGCACGTGCTGGAGCTGCTGGAGGAAATGACGCGGAGCTGACGCTTCTACGACGGTCCGGCCAGGCCACCTCCCGCGAACGTGACGTGCCTTGGAAGTCACCTCCGGATCGACGACGGCGGAGGTGGCCGGATCCTAAGATGAGGCATGGACTTCTGGGACGTGTTGTGGACTGTGCTGGGGGCCGGGCTGATTCTGCTGATGCTCATCGACGTCTTCCACACACTGCTTTACCCGCACGGTTCCGGCCCGGTGTGCAGGACAATAATGCACGGATGCTGGCGTCTCTCCAGGCTGTCCAGGCGAGGGGCCTCTTCGATCGCGGCTCCCGTGGCCATGGCCGCTGTCATCGGCGCCTGGGCCGCCATGGCCATCCTGGGCTGGGCGCTGCTCTACCTGCCGCACCTGCCGGAAAGTTTCATCTACGGTGACAGGGTCCCACGGGAGGCAGATTTCCTCGAAGCGGTCTACATCTCCATGGTCACTCTTTCCACCGTAGGGTTCGGGGAAGTGGTCGCAGGCCACCCTCTGCTGAGGTTGGTCTCTGCCTCCCAGGCGCTCACAGGTTTCGGTTTGCTGACGGCCACGGTCTCCTGGATCCTTCAGATGTACCCAGCCCTGAACCGCCGTCGCGCCCTTGCCCATCAACTGAACCTGTTCAGGGAGGCGGCAAGTCCCGGTGACCCGTTCTCAATGGGTCCCAGCCATGCCGCCGGTCTGCTCGAATCGCTGGCCGGCAGCGTGGCCTCCGTCAGCATAGATTTGCTGGCCTTCCACGAAACGTACTATTTCCAGGAAGTCGAGCAGCGGGGCTCCCTGCCGGCTACAGTCAAATACGCACAGGAACTCGCGTCCGAAGCCAAGGCCAGCGATCACCCCGATCTCCAGTTTGCCGGGCGGATGCTGGAGGCGGCCTTGGAGGATCTCGCTGGGGTTCTCCGTGGCAGATTCGGGCATGCCGGGACAACGTCGTCCGAGGTGTTCGAGCACTATTCCACGCACCACAGGCACCGCCGGTCCCGTGGGACGGACACTGATTAGTTCCTGAAACCCTGAAACGGAAGCGGACGCTGCGCCCACCCCGCGTATATTAGCTTGGGGCTAAAGATGAAACTGGGGGACACATGCGGCTTCGTTCATGGGCGCGCGCAAAACAACGGGTGCTGGCTTCGGCAACAACGTTTTCGGCAGTCGGGCTGCTTCTTGTAGCGGCAGTGGTGCACCCGGGGTTCAAAACGACGCACGTGGACCTCAACGACGGCGGTGTGTGGGTGACCAATACCGGCATGAACCTGGTGGGTCACCTGAACTTCCAGTCGAAAACGCTCGACGGCGGCCTCATGGCGGCCAGTTCCGACTTCGATATCCTCCAACACAGCAGCAGTGTGCTCGTGTCGGACCGCGGCAACGCCTCGCTGGGCCGGGTCAAGGTTTCGGCCGTCACTCTTGAACCGCCCCAGCAGCTCCCCGGAACCGCGGTCCCGGCGTTCGGGGAAAAAGCCGTGGCCCTGGCCGATCCGAACTCGGGGCGCCTCTGGGTGACGCAGGGCAGCATGCTGGGCTCCCTCGACTTCGATGCACAGGAACCCGTGCTGAGCGGCGCCCGAGGAATCGTCGCGACGGTAGGAGTTGACGACGTCGTTCACGCCGCGGATCCGGCACGCGGCGAGGTGACCTCACTTCGCGTCAACGCGACCGGCGGGGTGGATTCCCGCACCACCGTGCAATACGGGCAGATCCGCAACAAGGACAACGTCCAGCTTGCCGCCGTCGGGGACAAACCGGTGCTGTTCGACGCCGACGGCGGAATACTTCTTCTTCCCGGCGGCCGGGTGGCGCAGGTGCCGGACGCGGCGGACGCCAAACTGCAGCAAAGCGGGCCCGCCGCGGACTTTGTGGCCGTGACCACCAAGAAGGCCCTGATCAAGCAGCCCCTGGACGGTTCGGCCGCGACGGTGGTGGACCTTGGAACGTCCGGAACCCCTGCCACTCCCGTTTTTCTCAATGGCTGTGTCTACGCCGCCTGGGCCGGGGCCGGAAAATACCTCCGCGAATGCACGAACGCCGCAGACAACAGCAGCGCTGACATTCCCGGCGCGAGCGCCCGGTCCAATCTGGTGTTCCGGGTGAACCGGGACATCGTGGTCCTTAACGACGTCACGTCCGGCAACGTCTGGCTGGTGACCGAGAACATGAGGCTCGTAGCCAACTGGGACGAGATCATTCCCCCGCCGGACAAGGTTGAGGACCAGGACGACCCCGCCGCAGATGACACCCCCGTGGACACCCTCCCGGACCGTACCAAGGAAAACCGCCCGCCGTCAGCCAAAGATGACCAATTCGGCGTGCGCCCCGGCCGGACCACCCTCCTGCCGGTCCTGGACAACGACTCGGACCCCGACGGGGACGTCCTCACCGTCCAGCTCCAGGGCGACAGCCCCGCCGCCGGCAGCGTGCAGGCCGTCTACGACGGCACTGGCCTGCAGGTGAGGGTGCCGGCCGATGCGACCGGAACGTCACGGTTCCAGTACCAGGCCAGTGACGGCCGCGGCGGCACCGCCACGGCCGCCGCCACCCTGACCGTGAAGGACCCCGCCAGCAACGAGCCGCCGAAGCAAAAACGGGTGCCCACGATCATCCTGGAGCAGGGCAAAAGCATCTCCCAGAACATCCTCACCGACTGGACAGATCCTGACGGCGACAACCTGCTGCTGCTGGGAGCCCGCCCCACCCGCGAAGGCGACCAGGTGCGGACCCGGGCAGACGGCCTTTTGACGTTCCAGGACCTGGGATCCACCCTGGGCAAAAAGGAGGTTGCCATCACCGTCTCGGACGGACGGGACCAGGTGGAGGGCACCGTGGTGGTGGACGTCCGCGCCAAGGGCGGCCTTCCACCGAAAGCCAACGCAGACCACGTGTCCGGAATCGCCGGCCAGGACATCCTGGTTTCGCCCTTGAAGAATGACAGCGACCCCACCGGCGAAGGCCTCCGGCTGACACGCGTGGTAGGCCCTCCGGAGCAGGAAACCACCCCGGATTACCAGACGGGGACCTTCACCTTCCGCGCGGCCAGGCCCGGCACGTATTACGCCACCTACCTGGTGACCAACGGACCGGACAGCTCCGAGGGGCTCGTACGGATCGACGTCAAAGCCGCCGGCGCCGAACGGGGCGACCCGGTCGCCGTCGCTGATCTGGCGCTGCTTCCGGTGGGCGGGGAAGTGCTGCTGGATGCGCTCGCCAACGACTCGGATCCAGCCGGGGGCGTCCTGGTCATCCAATCCCTTGGCCTTCCCCGGAATTCAGCGGTGGCCGTCGCCGTCGTGAACCATCAGATCCTCCGCATCACCGATGTGCGTGGCCTCGCTGCGCCCACTTCCCTGACGTACACCGTGTCCAACGGCGTGGCCAGTGCAACCGGCGAGGTGACCATCCTGCCCATTCCGGCGCCGGCAAAACTGCTCCCGCCTGTCGCGGCCCCGGACGAAATCACCGTCAGGGCCAACGACGTCGCCACCATCGCTGTCCTCGCCAACGACTCCCATCCCAATGGCGCAAAGCTGAAGCTCAAGCCGGTCCTCGTGCAGGGAACCGATCCCGCACAGGGCCTCCTTGCCGTATCCGGGGACGTGCTGCGCTTCAAGGCAGGCGCAGCAGGAGGAACGGTGCACGCAATCTACGCCGTCACCGGCCCCGATGGGCAGGAAGACTCGGCGCAGGTAACCATCCACATCCGCGGAGCGGGCACCAACTCCCGGCCGCTCCCCCAGCACGTGACCGGCCGGGTGGTTGCCGGGAACACCACGAGGATCCCCATTCCCCTGGAGGGCATCGATCCCGACGGCGACTCCGTCACCCTGGTGGGTCTGGAGCAGGCACCCCGCAAGGGAACAGCCGTGGTGGGTGCCAGCTATGTGGAGTACAGGGCGCCGGCGAACGCCTCGGGACAGGACACTTTCTCCTACGTGGTGGAGGACAGGTTCGGGGCGCGGTCCACCGCGCGGGTGGCCGTAGGCATCGCACCCGCCCCCGGATCCAACCAGAGTCCCGTGGCCGTTGAGGACAGCATCACCGTTCTCCCGGGCCGCCACGTGGCAGTGGACGTGCTTGCCAATGACTCCGACCCCGACGGCGACAATGTCACCCTCGCAGCCAACGGGCTGGAAGCTGCGCCGGAACTGAAGGCAGGGGTCACTGACGGGCGAGTGCAGCTCATCGCCCCGCCGGCTTCCGCGGGATCCGCTACGGCTGTCGTCCGGTACCGGGTCAGCGACGGCCGCGGCGGCACCGCCGTCGGAACCCTCAAAGTCCAGGTGCGCAGCGACGCCGCCACCCTGGCCCCCATCGCACGGGACGACCGTGTCACGTTTGCCGAGACACTGGGCAAGACCGTCGTCGAAGTTCCTGTTCTCAAGAACGACGACGACCCCGACGGAGTGGCCGCCGAACTGAAGATCACCTTCCCGGAGGCCGCACCGACGGCCAGCATTTCCGCTCCCGGGAAGATCTCCGTGCGGCTGGAAAGCCGGCCGCAGATCATTGCCTACACCGTCACGGACATCGATAGGCTCAGCTCAACGGCCTTCATCCTGGTGCCCGGCCTCGAAGGGCAGGCGCCCGCGCTGCGGAGCACCGCGCCGCTGGAAGTTGTCAGCGGCCAGCAACTGACCTTGAACCTGCCCGACCTGGTGGTGGTCCGTCCCGGCAAGAGCCCCCGCATCACCCAGGACTCCAAGGTGCAGGCGGTGGCGTCCAACGGAGCGCCGCTGGTGAAGGACGCGACCACCGTCGTGTTCACGTCCGCCGACGACTACACGGGCCCGGCGGCCGTCACCCTCGAGGTCACCGACGGCGTGACCGTGGACGACGCCGAAGGGCGCAAGGCGGTACTGACCATCGGCATCACCGTCCTGCCCGACCCCGCCCGCAACCATCCTCCGGTTTTCCCGTCGAGCACCGTAGAAGCCGCGGCGGGCGAGGAATCCACGCTTGACCTGCGCCAGGTGGCTTCCGACGTCGACGAGGCAGACAAGGACAAGCTCACGTTCGCGCTGCAAGGGGCACCGCCGGCCGGGGTCAAGGCCACCCTTGACGGCAGCGTCTTCAAAGCCACTGTTGACGGCGCGGCCAGGGGCAGCCGGCTGACCGTGCCAGTGACCGTCTCGGACGGGCGCAGCGCACCTGTTAAGGGTGCCGTGGACGTCCGCGTGGTCGCGTCAAAGCGTCCGCTCGCCGCAGCGAACGATGACGTCATCGCCAACGCCCGCGCCGGGCAGTCCCAGCGGGTCCAGGCGCTGGACAATGACATCAACCCGTTCCCGGAGACACCGCTGAAAATCCTGAGCGCCGCCGTCGAAACCGGAACCGGCACGGCAACGGTGGAAGGCGCCACTGTGGTGGTGACGCCCGCCGAAAAGTTCGTGGGCACCATGGTGGTCCGCTACCGGGTCCAGGACAGGACGCGGGACGCGGAACGCGAAATTGACGGCCGCATCCGGCTCACCGTCAAGGACAAGCCGGATGCACCGTCCACCCCGACGGTCGGGGAGGTGCGAGACCGCACCGTTGTCCTCAACTGGGCGCCTCCCGCCAACAACGGAGCAGCCATCACCGGCTACAAGGTCAGCGGCAGCGGAGGGTTCTCGCAGCAGTGCCCCTCCACCACATGCACGCTCACCGGCCTGACCAACGATGTGGAATACACCTTCACCGTGGTGGCCACGAACGAGGTGGGAGACTCGGCCCCGTCAGCTGCTTCCGCACCCGCCCGGCCGGATGCGAAACCTGATCCCCCGGCGGCACCCACCGTGGTTTCCGGCGACAAGTCGCTCACAGTGAACTGGGTACCTCCACGGAGCCCCGGCTCGCCGGTGCAGAGCTACAACCTGGAGATCTCCCCTGCGCCGCCGGCAGGAAACGTCCGGGCAAGCAGCGTCACCGGAACGTCCTACCGCTGGACGGGCCTGCAGAACGGGACGCCGTACCAGGTCAGGGTCCAGGCCTCCAACAAGGCACCCGACCCCTCGGAATGGAGCGCCTACTCAGCGAGCGGCATCCCGGCCGGCGTGCCCGGTGCCCCCGGCAAACCAACCACCACCCGTTCCACCTCCGGCGGGTCGGAAACGATCATGATGGTGGCGTGGGCTCCTGCTGCAGAGAACGGCGCCTCCATCGACACCTACACCGTCAATGCTGTCCGGGGAGGATCCGTAGTAGCGACCAACACCGTGTCCGGCAGCCAGCTGAGCATGCCCGTCACCGTCGGCAACTCCGCCACCGACTACACCTTTACCGTCATAGCCAAGAACAAGGCAGGTACTTCGGCGGCCAGCCTGCCTTCGGACCCTCGCCGGGCCTTCGGCACGCCCGGGGCGGTCCCCGGAGTCCGCGCCGATCCGCTCGACAACGCGGTACAGCTGTCCTTTGGTGAGGCCGCGGGCAACGGCGCGACCCCGGGCTACCAGTACCAGGTCAACGGAAGCAGCTTCCTGGCCGTTCCGCCGGACAGGGTCATCCGGACCGGTGTGCCTAACAACGGCAACTACACGATTGGGGTGCGCGCCGTGAACAGCATGGATGGTGCCACCTATGAGGGGCCGGTCACCAACTCCCGCCCTGTGGCGCCGTACGGCAAGCCGCATGCCGCGAGCATTAACCCCGTGACTGTCACCACCACGGTGAGGTTCGACGTCGGAGCGGTGGTCAACAACGGGCGCCGCGTAGTGTCCCTGGAGTACCAGTCATCAGACGGGAAGTCGGGCACGCTGGGCGCCGGCGGCGGATCGGTCACCACCGGCAACGGCTACGACCAATCCATCTCCATCACCGTCACCACCGTGGATGACCTCGGCCAGCGCACCTCCGTCTCGGCAGCAGGGCGGACGGCACCGGCGAAGTACCTTGTGGTGGACAACGGCTCGGCGAGTCCCGGTACCTGCGAATGGCCCACAAACGGCACTTCCGCGCCGGACACGGCGGCAAACTGCGCCGCGGGCGGCGGAACGTTCGTGGCGCAGGGCACCCGGGTCCAGGTCCAGTGCGTGACCACCGGCGCCTCGTACACCATCTATGACGGAGCGACCGGCAAGCCCACCGGGACCACCGGCAACGTCTGGTACAAGGTGATCAACAACCTCTGGATCCGGCCGAGCGACGGACCCGTGGACTCGGGGGTGCCGGCCTGCTGAGGCAGCAGGACGCAGCGCCGGGTTAGTTAGCGAAACAGTTCTGGCCTGCCGTGTGAGCAGATGGATACAAGAACGAAACGCATGGTCGACGCCCTGAAACATGGCGTGGCTACGCTGATTCCTACCTGAAATCCACAGGTCAATTGAAAGGAACTAGCCATGCTTTGGAATACCTTGAACCTGTTTTTCAGCTCCGCGCGCAATGATGGGCACTCAGCATTTGGGGAGACGGGGCCGAACAGTGATTTTCCCCGGGGCCACCTCACCTCCGCCCCCTGGGAAGGCTGGTGGGACAGCGCCGCGCAGGTGTGACGGGCCTGTGGATCGGTGGCCGCCGGGGGTAGGCTCACCAACAGGGATCCACGACGACGGGAGGGCCAGGCATGACTGAACCGACAGGCAGTACCGAACTTGAGGACCAGGGGGCTGCCGCTCACCGCACTTGCCGTGGCGGCGGGGCGCGCCGTCGAAACCTCACGGGCCGACCCGCTAGTGGCGGACCGCTTCGCCTCCGCTCTGGTGGTGGCGGCCCGCTCCCACCTGGACCTGCCGACGGTGTGGCCTGCCGAACCTGCCGAGGCCCCTCCGCTGCAGCAGCCGCTCCTGCTGGCCTCCATCTATATCGGCATGCGGACGCGGTTTATTGACGACTTCCTGCAGTCCGGCCCATCGACAACGCAGACGGTGATTCTGGGCGCGGGACTGGACACCCGGGCGTTCCGGCTGACCTGGCCGGACGGTGCCCGGGTGATTGAGATCGACAGTGCCAACGTCCTGGAGTTCAAGGCACACGTGCTGAGCCGGCTCTCGGCCGAGCCCGGCTGCGAGCTGATTTCCCTGCCCGCGGACCTTTCCCTGCCCTGGCGCGAGCCGCTCCTCGGCGCAGGCTTCGACCCGGCGCAGCCCACCACCTGGGTCCTCGAAGGCCTGCTGCCGTACCTCGATGCCGCCTCCCAGGCTGCCGTGCTGAACGAAGTTGCGGCATTGTCGGCGCCGGGGTCCCGTGCGGTGATTGAACGTGCCGTGGCGCTGCCCGAGACGGACGACATCGAGGCCAAGCTGCGCGAGTTCAGCGAGCAGACGGGCCTTCCCATGAGCGAGGTGCTGGCGCGGGCCGATCCGCCGAACCCGGTGGAGCTGCTCGAGCCGGCCGGCTGGCGCTGCAGCAGCCACACCGTCGAGGAGCTGTGTTCGACGTACGGCCGGGTGCTGTCGTTGGCCGCCCCGACTGAAGCGGGACCGGAGGCGACGGCGCCTGAGCAGCAGCCAAGTGACCAGTCCCGGGGCGGCTTCGTGACCGCCTGGCTGGAGTAGGCCTGGGTCGGGCAACAGGGCACGCCCTCAGGACTGGGCCGCTCAGGACTGGGGCGGAGCAGGCTCAGCCAGTTCAGCAGTGATCTGATCCGCCCAGGCGTCGATGGCCGCCCAGTCGCGCAGGTCTCCGAACCGGCCGCCGGTGAGGCGGAACAGTGCCCGGAGCGGAGCCGACAACTGGCTGGACTCATAGACACCGGAAAATACCGTGTGGCCGCGAAGCGGAACATCCTTAAGCTGCGTTTGTTCCAGGCGTTGCTTCTGCAGTTCCGCACCGCTCCCGCGGAACAGCTTGGGCAGGCCGTCGGACATCCCCACGCTGAAGGCCCAGACGGGTCGCTCGGCCAACTCAGGTGCATGCTGAGCGAGGAAATCTGATGCGGGGGCCAGCCACGTCTGGTTGTGGATGGCACTGCCCACAACCACAGCCTCGTAACCGGAGACCGACTCGGTCTGCTCCACGGACCGGCACTCGACCTCGCCCAGCACAGCCGCCATGCGGGCAGCTACCCGTTGAGCTATCTCCCGGGTGGAACCCAGTGCACTTGCATAGGCAACAAGAACAGTCACGGCGACCTCCTGCTTTTCTTCCTCACTTCTGATGGAACCCGGCCCGGCTGCAACGTGCAAGAGTTCCCACCATGCCGTTAACCTCAGCTCCACCTCCCCGCAGACGGCAGGCCACCTGCCCTCCCTAGGGTGGACGGGTCGGCGGCTCAGCGCCGGCCACCGTCATCCGGGAGGAACCAAAACCATGCGCAAAGCCCTGACCGCATCGGCCGCCGTCGCACTTTTCACCGCAGCCATTACAGCGACGGCGGGACCCGCCGTTGCTGCGCCGGCAGCGGACCCCGGCACGCCGTCGTCGAACTCCACCGCCTCTTCCGCCATCAAGACGAACGAGCGCAACGGCTCCTTCGACCTGCAGTCGCACCGCGGCGGCCGCGGCGAGTGGACCGAGGAATCCCTGGCCGCGTTCGCGAACTCGCTGAAGCTGGGCGTGGGCACGCTCGAGCTGGACACCCACCTGACCGAGGACGGGAAGGTCATCGTCTGGCACGACGACACGATGCAGGCCAACAAGTGCGTGGACACCGCTCCGGTGACGCCGAACGACCCCGAGTTCCCCTACGCGGGCGACCGGGTGGCGGACCTGTCGCTGGCCCAGATCAAGACCCTCAACTGCGGCTACCAGCAGCTTGCCGGCTACCCGGAGCAGCAGGTGATCGAGGGCAACCGCATCGCCGAACTCAAGGACGTCTTCGCCTTGGCCGACGAGTACGGCGCCAGGAAGGTCCGCTTCAATGTGGAGACCAAGGTGGAGGACGGCCAGGCCGGCGGCGAATCCTCCGTGGCGCTCACCAAGGCCGTGGTCATCGAGATCCATAAGGCCGGCATGTCCGGGCGCACCACCCTGCAGTCGTTCGACTGGTCCACACTGAACTACACCCGGAAGATCGCCCCGCAGCTGCCCGTCGTGGCGCTGTCCAGCGGCGACGCCTGGCTGCAGGTGGGCAAGCCCGGCGCTGCGCCCGAGCTCGGCGGCATCGACATCGACGACTACGACGGCTCCCTCGCCAAGGCCGCCAAGGCCCTCGGCTACGACGTCATCTCCCCCGCCTTCGCGTCGGTCACGCCGAAGATGATCGCCGAAGCACACGACTACGGCCTGCCCGTCATCCCGTGGACCGTGAACACCACCGCCGACATGTCGAGCCTGATGGACCTCGGCGTGGACGGCATCATCACGGACTACCCCACGCGCCTGCGCACCCTCATGGACGAGCGCGGATTGAAGCTGCCAAAGGCTTACGCGGCGGCTGGGTAGCCTACATCCCCGATGACATGTACAGGCCGGGCAGCAAGGCAGGATTGCCCAGTGCGAAGAAGGCGAAGACGATCAGCGCCACTCCAACAATCCTGCTCAGCGCCCGCCCATGGCTCCACGACTTCTCCAACAGCACGGTCACGGCGACGACGGGCATCCAGGCAAGATTCATCACGCCCACGGCGATAAGGACCACCATCAGGCCCCAGCAGCATCCGATGCAGTACAGGCCGTGGTAAACCCCGACCCGCAGGTCACGGAGCCGGCCCTTGTAGCCTGCGACATGGAGCAGGAACGCCACCGGTGAGCGGCAATGACGGAGGCAGAAGTCCTTGAGCGGCGTGAGTTGATAAAGGCCCGCGGCCACCAGCATCCCGGTTCCCACCCACGGTGCGACGTCCGGCGCTGACGCTGCCAACTGGGCCGTAAGCAGCGCGGCCGCGAAGGCGACGGCGCCGAAGACTGCCCACGCCGCCAGGTACCCGACGACGAGTGCGGCGGTTCGGGCGGCCCGGACAGGGGCACTCCGGGTCGACCGGATGAACCGCAGGTAGGCCGTGGTGAGGGGCGACAACGCCGGGAGCATCATCGCCGCCATCATCAGTGTCCACACCGCCAGGAAGCCGGCAAGCCCCAGCCCCATCGTCCCGGGCCCAGGAGCCATCTCCCGGAAGCCCAGGACAGTGAAGTACCAAGCCACAGCCGCGCACCCAAGCAACACCAGCAGTGCCGCGTGGTTGCGGACCGTCACATATGCCTGGCCCGACAAGTCAGGCTGACCAGGCGAACGGCGCGGAGAAGGAGTTCTTTCCGGCGTTGTCCCACGACATTCCGAAGACATCCACCGTGGACGTGGTGGCACGTCCGGCGGACAACGTGTCGGCAGGGAAACCGACGCCGCTGACCTTGACGCCGGCGCCGGTCGGGTCCATGGGCGAGACGAAGTCCTCCACCGCCATGTCGACCGCCGTGCCGATCCGGACCCGGTGCTCCCTCCCGTCATCCGCATAGGTGAAATCGCGGGACTCCATGCCCAGCATTTCCCCGATCAGGGGGCCCACGCCTTCCATCGGGCCGCCCAGCTGGCCGCCAAACACAGCCCCGAGCGCCTCGGCCTGCTCGGGTGAGGCCGCCGCGTCCATCAGGACGCCTACCTTCCAGCCGCCCTCGCTCATCAGGGCAGGCGCATCGGCCACCACGCAGACGTTCAGGCCGCCGACGTCGACGCCGTTGACGTCACCCTTCTGGACGTGGAATGCCAGCGCAACCTTGCAGCGGTCCTGATCCCCAGGCAGTGTAAGACCGGAGGTGGAACACGGGCAGACCATGTCACAGTTGCAGTTTTCGAAGTACGTGCCTTCGATTTGCCATGCCATCTTTGGGGCTCCTTTCCCATGCCCCCACGCTGTCAGTGTGCTCCGGGGTCTGGACCGCGTCAATAAGGAAATACCGGGGTACAGAAGCCCCGGCAGAGACGGAAAATCCGGGGCCGGACGGTACCCTTTTGCACTCGACCCGCACCGCCGGGCCGTCCAGGAGCGGGCCGGGGACCGCTGCTGCGGCGGCTGCCTCTGGTGTGACCGGGTCCGCAGCAGCATGGCGGGGTGTCCCCTTCCAGGGCAGATCGCTGTTTGCAGTCCAAATCCAGGTCCGTGAGGGCCTATCCCCCGGACTTCCCGCGCGCAAGACTGGGCGTTATCCAGCCGCCGCAGAAGGAGCCGCTCCGTGCCGACCCAACCCTCCGCCGTCGTCTTCGACGTCAACGAAACGCTCTCCGACATGTCCCCAATGGCAGACCGGTTCACGGAAACCGGCGCCCCGGCGTCGCTCGCCAAGCTGTGGTTTGCCACCCTGCTGCGTGACGGCTTCGCCCTCACGGCGGCCGGTGACAATGTGGCCTTCGCCGAAATCGGCGCCGAAGTGCTGCGTGGGCTGCTCGCCGGTCTGGACCTGACCATGGAGACCGACGCCGCCGTCGACCACATCATGCAGGGCATGGCCGGCCTGGGACTCCACCCGGACGTGCCGGAAGGAGTCTCGGCCCTGAAGGCTGCAGGGTACCGGCTGGTGACGCTGACCAACGGCTCCACCGGCGTCGCGGAGAAGCTTTTCACCGCCGCCGGAATCCGGGACAGCTTCGACCGCCTGCTGTCAGTGGAGGACGCCCCGGCGTGGAAGCCCGCCCGCGCAGCTTACGACCATGCCGCCACGGCCTGCGGCGCGGATCCGGAGCACCTGCTCCTGGTTGCGGTCCACCCCTGGGACATTCACGGCGCCGCGCGGGCCGGGCTGGGGACCGCGTGGATCAACCGCTCGGGCGCGACCTACCCGGCGTACTTCACGAAACCGGACTACACGGTCGCTTCACTGCCGGACCTCGCCGCCGCCCTGGCCAACGCCGCCGACTGAACGCACCGGGCGACTCAGGACAGCTTGTAGCTCGGCCGGTACCTGGCGCCGTCCTTCGTGAACTTGTTTCCTCGGCGCCGGCTGGGCCCTGACGCTGTCCCTCGATCCCTCACGCCGCAGCAATACGTTCACTCAACCGGCGGGTCCTCCAACTGACTCGCAGTTGTTGTCGTTTTGAGGGCCCATAACGACAACAACTGCGAGTCAGTTGGGATGGGGTCAGGTTCAACCGGCGGCGAAGGGGCCGTCCTGCACAAGGTTGGCCGGCCGGTTTCCGGAAGCCAGCGCCTCGAGCTGCTTGGCCAGGAGCTTTACGATCCGCGGTTCGAATGCCGATGCATTGCCGCCAATGTGGGGCGTAATCAGCGCGTTCTCGGACGCCCACAGCGGGTGGTCGCTCGGCAGCGGCTCGGGGTCGACAACGTCGAGGGCGCAGTGCAGCCGGCCCGCGAGCACTTCCGCGGTCAGCGCCTCAGTGTCCACAACCTGGCCCCGACCGACGTTCACCACCAGTGCGCCGTCCGGCAACGCGGCCAGGACCTCGGCATTGACCAGCTTGTGCGTAGCCTCGTTCAACGGGGTTACCGCCACCAGGACGTCATGCGTGGCTGCCAGCGAAACGAGGTCGGCGGCCGCATGGACCTGGCCTTGCTCGTCCGTGCGGGCACTGCTGCCCACCCGGTTCAGCTCCACCTCGAATGGCTCCAGGCGCTTGGCGATCTCGCGCCCGATCCCGCCGACGCCGACCAACAGCACCCGCCGGTCCGCCAGTGACGGCCGGCGCTGGGGACGCCAGCTGCCCGCCTGCTGGTCACGGACCGCCGCGTCGATGCCGCGGAGCTTGGCGAGGATAAGTCCGACGGCGAGCTCCGCCGTCGCGGCAGCGTGCACACCCGCCGCAGTGGCGACGGCGGCCGACGCACCTGCCGCCTCCGGCACGCCGTCGTACCCTGTGGACTGCGTCTGGACCAGCTGAAGGTTGCCCGCTTTGGCGAGTGAACCCAGGACTGCAGAGGCGTCAATGTACGGCAGGATCACCGCGTCGATTTCATCCAGGGCGACGCCCTCCGGATTCGAGCGCAGATCCCAGACGGCGCCCCGAAGCTCGCCCGGAAGCGGCTCCAGGCGTCCGAGGAGATCCCGGTCGGGAAAGCTGACGGTACGGATTGGCGGCATGGGGATCCTTTTCGTGAGAGGGGCAGACATGGGCTTTCGACAAGCCCAACCAGCCCGGCTTAACTGCGAAAGTTTTCTCATATGCGATCATCATCGCATCGGCATCGATGCCTGGCAAGATCGGCACCGCGGGCACTTCGCCCGGTCCCAAGCTTTTACATCCCGGAAATGAAAAAGGGTTGACGGATCCAAAAAGAAACGCGAAACTTTTCTCATATGTGATTGTGGTCTCAGGATCGGCCGCCGCATCCAACCCTCCCAACTGAAGGTGAAACACCATGGCAACAACGCTCGAACTCACTGTCCGCACCGCACAGTGGACCCGCCCGTCCCGGGACCTCGTCAAGGCATTCGAGAAGTTCCCGGTGGCCAACATCGGCGACGCAATGGAGCGGCTGGGCCTGGTTGACGGCAACATCAACCCCATCTGGGCCGGCGCGCACTGCGTCGGCTCGGCACTCACGGTCCTCGGCGCAGCCGGGGACAACGCGGCTGTCATCGAGGCACTGAACTACATCGAGCCGGGCGACGTCGTCGTCATCAACGGCTTCGGGCACGAGCACCGCGCACTGGTGGGCGAACAGCTGTCCCAGCGTTTCGAGGCCGCCGGAGCCACCGGCGCCGTCATCGACGGCTACATCCGCGATCGCGCCACCATCACGGAGATCAGGTTCCCGGTCTTCGCCCGCGGCACCACCCCTGCAGGCCCGTTCAAGAACGGCCCCGGTGTGATCGGCGAACCGGTCGCCATCGGCGGCATCGTCTGCTCCCCCGGTGACATCGTCGCCGCCGACGACGACGGAGTCGTCATCATCCCCCAGGCCCGCGCGGCGGAAATCCTGGAACGCGTTATCGAAGTCGCCGCGCACGAGGCCGAAATGACGGCCGAGATCACGCGCGAATACAGCTAATCCAAGCTTCTCCCGCAACAGGGACCCTCCTAGACTGAGAGAACTCCAATGACTAATTCATCGACGGATTCAGTGGACCTCAACACCGCTCAAGTACAGGTCGTCACGGCCGACGGCAAGATGGTGCGGAAGGCAACCTTCGCCGGCACCATGGGCTCCTTCGTGGAGTGGTACGACTACGGCATTTACGGCCTCCTGACCACCTACCTGGCGGTCAACATCATGGGCTCGAAGGACGTGGGCTCCCTGCTGCTGACCAACGTCGGCTTCCTGGTGAGCTTCCTGGCCCGCCCGTTCGGCAGCGTGATCTGCGGCTACCTCGGGGACAAGCTGGGGCGCAAGAACCTGCTCGCGGTGCTCCTGCTCCTCATCTCGGGCGCCACGGCGGCGATCGGCCTCATCCCGTCGTCGTCCGTCATCGGATGGGCCGCGCCGGCGCTGCTGATCCTGTTCCGCATCCTGCAGGGCTTCTCGGCCGGCGGTGAAGTGGCCGGCGCCATGGCCTTTGTTGGGGAGTACGCGCACAACCGGCACCGGAACTACAGTATGAGCTTCATCGCCGTCGGATCCTTCTGCGCCCTCCTGTTCGGGAGCGCCCTGTCCGCCGCCCTCATCACCACCCTCGGCGAAGCCACCATGGGGGCCTGGGCCTGGCGCGTGCCGTTCCTGGTCGCCCTGCCCCTCGGCTACATCGGCTATTACATCCGTTCCAAGATGGAGGACACCCCGCACTTCGACGCCCTCCGCAAGCGCAACGAGGTTGAGCGCAACCCGCTGCGGGCAGCGCTGACATCCAAGCGCCACCTGAAGGCCATCGCGCTGACCATCTTCCTCCCGGCCGTCAACGGCCCCGGCTACTACCTGCTCTTCGCCTACATGCCCACCTACCTCAAGACGCAGCTGGGCACCGGCAACAACTTCTCCATGGTCCAGGCCCTGACCGTCACCGCCTTCAGCCTGGTGGCCATCATCATCTCCATCCCGCTCATGGCCCGCCTCTCCGACCGCATCGGCCGCAAGCCCGTGCTCGCAGTCTCCGCAGTCCTGATGGCCGTGGTGTCCTACCCGATGTTCGCGATGATTACCACCGGCAACATGGTCCTGGCCTGCATCGCCACCGTGGTCATGGCCATCGCCTTCTCCGGCCACGCCGCCGTCGTCCACACCGTCCTGACCGAGATGTTCCCCACCACCGTCCGCTACAGCGCCTACAGCATCGGGTTCAGCATCAGCACCATCATCTTCGGCGGCAGCGCCCCGCTGGTCATGACCGAGGTCATCAAGGCCACCGGCAACAGCATGGTCCCCGCCTATGCCTCCGTCGGCACCGCGATCATCACCCTGGTATCCGTGTTCTTCCTGAAGGAAACCAAGGGCCAGCCGCTGCAGACCCACTAACCAAACCCCGACGACGGCGGGCGGCGGCCGCCATTGCCCCCCCACCCGCCGTCGTTGGACCATTAGGCACCACAACAGAACCACTGGGAGAGTCACCTTGAGCATCAATTCAGTCGCCGTCGTTGCAGACCTCGGCGAAAGCTACGGCAACTACACCATCGGCGACGACGACGCCCTCCTGGGCCTGGTCACCGCCTCGAACATCGCGTGCGGCTTCCATGCCGGCGACCCGCGAGTCATGGACGCCACGGTGAAGTCCTGTGTCGAGCGCGGCATCGAACTGGGCGCACACCCCGGCTATCCGGACCTGGTGGGCTTCGGCCGCCGCCTGATTGAGGCCAGCGAAGAGGAAATCCGCACGGACGTTCTCTACCAGATCGGCGCGCTGGACGCCTTCGCCCGCATCCATGGCGGCAAGATCAGCCACGTGGCCCCGCATGGCCGGATGGGCAGCATCGCCCAGACGGACGCCAAGCACGCGCGCGCCATCACTGACGCCATCAAGGCGTATGACCCCTCCTGTATCGTGATCTGCCAGAACGGGCTGCTGGCCGACGAATCCCGCAAGCGCGGACTCGAGGTGGGCTACGTCTTCCTCGCAGACCGCGGTTACGGCGAGGACGGCATGCCCGTCTCCCGCAACACCGAGGGCGCGCTCCTGCATGACCCCGAGGAGATCGGCCGCCGCGTGGTCCAGGTGGTCACCGAAGGCACCGTCCGCGCCGTCACCGGCAAGGTGGTCCCGCTCGGGCACGACGCAGACGTGGTCCTTCTCCACGGCGACCACCCGCAGGTCCTGGAGAACGGCACCGCACTCCGTGCCGCCCTGGACAAGGCCGGCATCAGGGCCACCGGCCTGCAGGACGTCCTGGCCGAGAAGGCCCGCCGGACTGCCGCCTGACCTTTCGGTGCCCGACCACCACGCCTTTAGAACCTAGGAACCATGAGCATCCAGCCAGCGCCAGGACCGCCGACGCACCAGCCCTTCGAGATCGAAGCGACGCCCTTCGGTGACTCGGCCCTGATGCTGAAGGCGCTGGCTGCCACCGCAGAGGAGCGCCAGGCCGGAAGCCGCCGGCTCCGCGAACTGGTGTTCGGCCTCCAGCCGCACGGGCTCCTCGATGTGGTGGCCGGCGTGGACTCGGTGCTGGTGGAGTTCGACTGCCTTGCCGTCAGCCACGCCCAACTCGCCCAGACCATCCGGCTGGCCGCGGCGGGTTCCGGGCCGGCTGGTGGTCCCGCTGCTGCCGGTGCCGGGCGCGCGGCCGAGCTGTTCGTGATCCCGGTGGTGGTCAGCGAGGCCTTCTCCCCCGACCTTCCCGACGTCGCGGCGGAGCTCGGCATCAGCCCCAAGGCTGTGCTGGACATCCTGGAGACCTGCGAATTGAGCATCAACCTGCTGGCGTCCGCGATGGCACCCATGATGGGCACCCTCCCGTTCCCCGGCCAGGTCAGCCGCTGCCGGGAACCCCGCACCAATGTGGACCCCGGCTCGGTGATGGTGGCCGGCGCCAGCGCCATCATCCAGCCCTTTCCCGGCCCCAGCGGCTGGAAGGTCATTGGCCGCACGCCGCTGACCGTGTGCGACATCCGGGAGGACCCCGCCACGTCCTACACCCCGGGCGACCGGGTGCGTTTCCGGGTCATCCCAGAGAGCGAATGGGAGTCGTTGGAAGGCCAGTTCCTCCGGCCGGCCACCGCGTCTTCCGCGTCGGCCGCGCCGGCAACCTCAACTTCCGGAGGGACCACCGATGCGGACCGCTGAACTGACTGTAGGACTGAAGATCCGTGAAGCCGGCTGGCTTTCCACCTTCCAGGACCTCGGACGGGAGCGCTCAGAGTACATGGGCGTTCCGTGCGGCGGCGCAGCCGACCAGCATTCTGCCTCGGTCGCCAACATCCTGGTGGGCAACCTCCGCACGGCCACGAGCATCGAGATCATGGGCGGCCGGTTCAGCTTCATTCCTGATTCTCCGGTGCTGATCGCCGTCACTGGAGCCCCCGCGGATGTGACGGTCAACGGCGAGGCCGCCGCCATGTGGGAGCCGGTCTGCATCCCGGCAGGCGTACGCGTGGTCATCGCCAACGCGCGGGGCGGTATGCGCAACTACCTCGCGTTCAGCGGCGCCCTCGAGACCAGCCTGTTCATGGGCAGCGCCGCACCGGAGGCGCGCATGGGCTTCCCGCAGCAGATCGGCGTCGGACAGGACCTTCAGCTGCACACCAGCTACGCCGGATTCGAACACCCCTACCTCTCCCAGCCCCTCTTCCGGCTGCCGGTGCCAGTCACGGCCTTCAGCCCGGGCACCTGGCACATCGACATCGTCGAGGGCCCGGAAACCGACGCCGCACCCGGCATCCGTGAGCTGCTGTCCTCGCGCGCCTACACCGTGACCGCGAAGTCCAACCACGTGGGCCTGCGCCTTGACGGCCCGGTGGTCCACCCCGAGGGCCTCGGCGAAATCGTGTCCCACGGCGTTCCGATCGGCGCCTTCGAGATCCCGCACGGTGACGAACTCATCATCCTCGGCCGCTACCGGACCCTGACCGCCGGCTACCCCATCGTCGCCTTCGCCACCAAGGCATCCCTGCCCCTGCTCGGCCAGGCCCGCCCCGGCCAGAAGATGACTTTCAACTGGGTCAGCAGCAGCCAGGCAGTGGACCAATACCGCGAGGAGCAGCGGCTGCTCGCCGTGCTCGAGGAACGCGTCGCCAGCCTGTTCACCGCGGTCCGGCTGCCGCACGCCTCCGCACTGGCTCCCAATCCGGCGGCGGCCTGAACTTTCCGGACCGGTGCTTGACCCGGCCGGAACAAAGATGAGAAACTTTTCTCATATGCAATGCAAATCTCACTGCGATTAGGAGCGGTACATTGGGACTTCTTGAAGGCAAAGTTGCCATCATCACCGGTGCAGGCACCGGTATGGGGCGTTCCACCGCTGCCCAACTCGCCGCCGAAGGCGCCAGCGTCGTGCTGGTGGGCCGCCGCGGCGAGGTGCTGGATGAAGTAGCCGCAGCCATTACCGCCGAAGGGGGCAAAGCGGTCACCCGGGCCGCGGACATCTGTTCAAAGAACGACGTCGACGCCCTGGTCGAGTGGGTCGGCGAGACCCTGGGACCGGTGGACATCCTGGTGAACAACGCCGGCAGCGCCAGCAAGGTGCTCAATGTCCGCTGGATCAGCCAGGAGGAATGGAACGACGTCCTGGACGTCAACCTCAACGCCGTCTACCTCCTCACCCAGGCGGTGCTGCCGGGCATGCTGGCCCGCAAGACCGGCACCATCATCACTGTCTCCTCCCTGGCTGCCGTCAATCCGAACCTGCTCGGCGGCGCCGCCTACGGTGCGGCGAAGGCCGCGGTCCGGAACTTCATGACCTACCTTCACAACACCTTCCGGAACGAAGGCCTGCGCGCCGTCACCATCCTGCCCGGCGAAACCGCAACCCCCATCCTGGACAACAGGGCACGCCCGCCCCGGCAGGAGGAACGCGAAACCATGGTCCAGCCAGACGACGTGGCCCGGGCCATCCACCTGGTGGCCACGCTGCCGCAGCGGACTGTGGTCCAGGAGCTCGTGATCGCGCCCACCGTGCAGCGTGACACCTCCGGGGACATCGAAATCAGCCGGTGGACCGGCGCCCCGGCAGAGGAAGTCCCCCAGCCATGAAACGCCGCCGCACGTACGCAGCTACCGCCGCCGGTGCCGTACCGGCGGCGGCACCGGCCGCCGTCGGCCTCGCCCCAGCCAGCCATCCCCCGATCCGAAACAGGACCACAATGACCCTAGAACCAGCCACCACCCTCGCCAACAGCTTTCAGCCCTCGGAGGCCGTGCTGCGCGTGCAGCGCACCTCCCTTAGGGTCCAGCAGCCCCAGTCCAAGGGTGACCTCGTGTCCCTGGCCATGGGCGAGCCCGACTTCGACACCCCCGCCCAGGTCCGCGCCGCGGCGGCCAAGGCCCTGGAGGAGGGCCACACCCACTACTCGCCGTTGCTTGGCGAGCCGGTGCTTCGCGAGGAGCTGGCTGCCCGTATCGGCCGGCTCCTCGGCGAAGTGGCCAGCTCGGGCGACGTGCTGATTACCCAGGGCGGCACCGCCGGCCTCTCGGCCGCGATCCTCGGAATCGTCAATCCGGGAGACAAGGTGGTCATCCCGGACCCCACCTACTCGCTGTACGCGGACCTCGTGAGCATGGCCGGAGGCACGGTGGCGCCGGTACCGCTGGCGGAGGATCTGCACTGGGACCTCGAGGCACTGGCCACGGCGATGGAAGGCGCCAAGCTGTTCGTCTTCTGCAACCCTTCCAACCCCACGGGCATCGTCCACACCCGCCGTGAGCTCGAGGCCCTGGCGGACATGGTGGCCGGAACCGACACCCTGGTGCTGTCCGATGAGGCCTACAGCGACCTCGTCTACACCCCCGAGCCCTTCGTCTCCGCTTTGGAAATCGAAGGCCTCCGCGGCCGGACCATCTACTGCCAGACCTTCTCCAAGAGCTACGCCATGACCGGCTGGCGCGTCGGATACCTGTGGGGTCCGCCGTCGGTCATCGCCTCCGCGGCCCGGGTCCACAACACCTTCAACGGCTCCATGAACACCGCCGTCCAGCTGGCCGCGCTGACCGCTCTGAAGACCTGCGGACCGGACATCGAGCGCATGCACGCCTCCTACGCCCTGCGCCGAGAGCTCATGGCCACGGGCCTGGGCAGCATTCCCGGGCTCACCGTCAGCTCCCCCGAAGGCGCCTTTTACCTCTTCCCCAAGTACGACGTCGACCTGCCGGCGGCTCAGATGGTGGCGCACCTGCGCGACTTCGGCGTGGCGGTCCGGCCCGGCAGCGAATTCGGCCGGAACGGTGAGTTCCACCTCCGCCTCTCCTATGCGGCCAGCGCCGAAGCCATCACCGCCGGCGTCGAACGCCTGGCCGCCGGCCTGGCAGCACTGCGGTAGATTCCAATTCCATGCAGCTGACAGACCCGGCATCAGGCCTCCGCACGGACACCCAGCGCAGCAGGTCCCTCCTGATCAGCGCCGCGGGGACACTGTTCGGGGCGGGGACAGCGGCGTCGATGGCCGACGTTGCTGCCTGCGCGGGCATTTCCACCGCCACCGCCTACCGGCACTTTGCCTCGGTTGACGAGGTGCTCGCGGCCTACCGCTTTGAGGTGGGCCGCGAGCTGCTGGAGTTCAGCCTGGCGCAGGAGACGCGCGGCCAGGAGCTGCTGGAGTCGGTCTGCCGAAAATGGATCGAGCTGGTGGTCCAGCACGGCGGCTCGATGATCCACACGCGCTCGGCCGAGGGCTATCTTGCACGCGTGCGCCAGGGTGCCTACTACCTGACGGTGCAGTCGGAGGCGCTGCGGCGTCCCCTCGACGAGGTCACCCGGGAGCTGGGCACCCCCCAGCAGGACGAGACTGCCCTGTTCCTGTGGAACGTCTTCTTCGACCCCCGCGAAATCTTCGACCTCATCCACAGCATGGACCTGACCCCCGAACAGGCCTCCGGCCGCCTGGTGCGGACCTTCACCGCCGCACTGCGCGGATGGATGCCGGCCCAGGACCTAAGCTAGGTGGGTAGTAACGAAAGGGTGCCGATCCATGCGTAGTGACACACAGCGCAACCGCCGACAGCTCGTTAAGGCTGCCGGCCAGCTGTTCGCAGCCCGGCGCGGTCCGATCAACATGTCGGACATCGCCAAGCACGCCGAAATCTCCACGGCGACCGCATACCGGCACTTTGCCTCGGTTGAGGAAGTTTTGGCCGAGTACCGCTTTGGCGTTGGCGAAAAGCTCCGCGACTTCAGCCTCAAGCAGGAATCGACCGGGCTCGAACTTCTCGAAGCTGTCAGCCGCAAGTGGGTGGACCTCGTCACCCGTCATGGCGGCGCAATGCTCTACACCCGTTCAGGCGAGGGATACCTGGCCCGCCTGCGCAAAGGCGCCTACTACCTCACCGTCCAGGCCGACGCACTGGAGCGGCCGTTGCGGGAGGCATGCGACGAGCTCGGCCTCGAACCGCTCGGCGACGAGGCCATGTTCCTGTGGAACATCCTCTTCGACCCCCGCGAAATACTTGACCTGATCCAGACTGTGGGTCTGACCAAGGACCAGGCCACCGTCCGGCTCATCGCCGCGCTCAAGGGCGCCATGGCCGGGTGGAACGAGGACCGGTCGCGCGGGGAAGGCTCGGCGGCTCTTGCCGGTGCGGAGGCCGCGCCTGCCGCCGATCCGGGCCAGGCCGCCAGTTAGGATCCCAGCCGGAACGCCTGTGCCCGCAGGCCCGTTCCGCGCGTAAGTTCACGCAGCCGATCGGCGGTGACGGCCGTCAGCGCGGCGATCCGGAAGATGTCCATCTCCCCGCTGCGAAGGACCTGTACGACGTCGGCACGCAACTGCCGCTCAGCACTTTCCTTCTCCTCGATCACCCTTTGCAGCTGCTCCGCGAGAGCGACGAGACCGGCAACGTGCTGCTCGCGTGAGAGGCCGGGAATGTAGGACTCGGAGAAGGCCCTGCCCGTCTTCTTTACCTCGGTGATCTTCAGGCCGGTTGCGGCGGCAACGGCGGCCGCGGGCACTCCGCCGGCCACGGCTGCCGCCACAGCCTCGTTCCGCCGGCTCAGCAGCGCGCGGATCAGACTTTGGCGGTGTGCCCGGGCGGCCTTTTCCTGGCTCAGCCTGCGCTCCAGGTCCCGGTCGTCACCAGATGACGCGGCCCGGGCTGAGTCAGCCCGGACCTGTGAGGCGTTGATGCGTGGCTGAGCGACGCGACGCCGCGGCCGGGCATCAGGAATGTACGTCACGGCGCTGCAGGCCCCCAATCAGTTCCCATTCCGCTGCCCGGTTCCGGAAGGCCGGCATCATGCTTCCCTCGAGGAAACGGCAGACAGTGTCGTGCGCACCGACGGGCGCCCACTCGCCGCTGACCGGGCAGTGGGTTCCCGTCGTGGCGGTGACGGTGCGGACGTGCGTGCTGATTACCTGACCGATGGTGCGCAGCATCAGATTGCTCCTGTGGCTGTGTCGGGTGTGGACGGGCCAGAGGTGGGGGTGCCGGGGGTGAAGGAGATCAGGACCTTGCCGGAGCGGCGTGCGTCCTTGGCGGTGTTGAAGGCCTCGAGCGCCTCGCCGAACGGGTACTCGTGGGTGATCACCGGATCCACGAACAGGCTTCCGTCGGCGAGTGCACCGAGGACCTCATCCATTTCGGCGTTGAAGCGGAAGGAGCCGAGGAGGTCCAGTTCGCGGGTGATGGCGAGCGAGATGGCCACCGGCTGCGCGCCGCTGGGAAGCAGTCCCACCATCACCACCTTGCCGCCGCGCATCGTTCCCCGGATGGCCGAATCCAGCCCGCGGTGGTTCCCGGACGACTCCACGGTGACATCGGCCTCAACGGCGGCGATAGCATCGGCGTCGGATGCCAGGATGGTGCCGGTGGCACCCACCAGGCGCGCGCGCTGTAGCGGTTCCTCATGGACGTCGACGGCGATAATCTCCGACGCGCCCGCACGCTTGAGTACGGCGACGGCCAGGCATCCGATCGGACCGCTGCCGATCACCAGTGCGCGTTTGCCGCGGACGTCCCCGGCACGGGCCACGGCGTGCCAGGCGACGCTGGCCGGCTCTGCCAACGCGGCCGCACGCAGCGTGAGCCCTTCGGGCAGGGGCCGGAACATCCGCGTGGGCAGGGCGGCATACTGGCTGAAGGCACCCTGCGTGTGCGGATACCGGGCCGCGCTGCCGAGATAGGTGCATCCCGGGGACAGGTTGGGTCGGTCCTGCGGATAGCGGGCACCGGTGCCGCCCGGTGTCGCAGGGTGGACCGCCACCCGGGTACCCACGGCCGGGCCGGAGCCGTCCGCCGCCGCCTGCGTTACGGTGCCCACGACCTCATGTCCGAGGACGAGCGGTTCGCGAAGGACGGATTCGCCGGCGGCGCCGTGGAGCCAGTAGTGAAGGTCGGAACCACAAATGCCGCCGTAGGCGATCCGGATCACGGCCTCCTCGCTTCGCGGCTCCGCGGGCTTGATTGGATCCAGGCGCAGGTCCTCCACGCCGTGAACCACCAGCGCTGCGCTGTGTTGCTCCGGGGCTGCGCCTGCTTCTCGGGCTCCGCCGGGCATCGTAATGCTGAGTTCAGTCACGTCAGACCACCGCCGTCATTCCGCCATCGATGAAGATGGTCTGGCCGTTGACGTATGCGGAAGCATCCGAGGCGAGCCACTGCACGGGCCCCATCAGGTCCTGCACTGTCCCCCACCGGCCGGCGGGCGTGCGCTTGCAGATCCAGGAGTTGAACTCCGGGTCGTCCACCAGGGCCTGGGTCATCTCGGTATGGATGTAGCCGGGTGCCACGGCGTTGATCTGGAGGCCGGCGGCAGCCCATTCGGCCGTCATGGCGCGGGTCAGATTTCGCAGGCCGCCCTTGGCCGCCGTGTATGCGCCGATGGTGGGACGAGCGAGGTCGGACTGCACGGAGCCGATGTTGACGATCTTGCCCCGGGCACGCGGCAGCATCCTCCGCGCGGCTTCCCGGCCCACAAGGAAGGCGCTCGTCAGGTCGGTCGAGATCACCCGGTTCCAGTCTTCGACGGCGAGCTCCAGCAGCGGGACGCGGTGCTGGATCCCGGCGTTGTTGACCAGGATATCCAGCTCGCCCAGATTCTCCTCAATGTGCGCGATACCCTGCGCCACGGATTCCTCGTCCGTCACGTCGAAAGCCACGGCCTCCACCCGGTCCTCCCCGAATCGTTCGGCGAACACCTTGCGGGTCAGCTCCAAACGGTGCGGGTCGTAACCGTGCAGCACCACGCTTGCGCCGGCGGAGGCCAGACCGTCCGCCAAGGCCAGGCCGATGCCCCGCGAGGAGCCGGTGACCAAGGCACGACGCCCCGTTAGATCAAAGGGTGTGGGGGTGTTCATCTGCGCTTCCTTCATCCCTGCATGATGATGCGCCGCGCGTCTCCGCAGCGGCGCAATTGGTTCCTTCCCAGCGTAGGTGCCTGTCACGCTTAAAACAAGAATAATTTCTCATTTGAGCTGAAATTCTTATCGACTGGAGACACACGTGGTTTGCGGAAGAGCAGTGGGCGGGGTCCCCCAACTGACTCGCAGTTGTTGTCGTTTTGAGGGCCCATAACGACAACAACTGCGAGTCAGTTGGGTGTGGGCGAGATGCAAAAAGCCCCGCGGACCGGACGTTGTGCCGGTCCCGCGGGGCCTTCACTTCGTAGGAGAACGCTACTTCGGCGCGATGGTCCAGTCGCCGTCGGAGTTCACCTGGACGAAGCCGGGGTTGAGCGCCACGGTGCCGCTGTAGTCGCCGATCTTGTTGACGGCGAGCTGGGGAACCTCGCTGGCGAAGCCCTGCACCACGAAGTTGCTCTCGCCCTTGTTGGTGATGGCTGCCTTGTTGCTGGCCACGTCCCAGTACAGGACCTTGTCGCCGTGGCCGCTGACCTTGTCCGTGGACGAGGGCACGCTGTCGATGTCCTCGATCTTGAGCGTCCAGGCGGAGTCGGCGCTGATGTTGAATTCGGTGGTGGGGGTGCCGGCGCTGGTGTCGACCAGGTGCGAACCGGCGTAGGCGCCGGTGGTGTTGACCAGCAGGATCTCGGCGCCGTTGGTTTCCAGGGCGGTATTGCCCGTGCAGGCCTTGCACGTGAACGTGACCACGGCCGGAAGACCCTTGAGGTCAACCGTCTTGACGGCGTCGCCCGTGCCCGTGAGCGTCTTGGCCTCGAGGTGCGGCCGGTCCTCCCCGGCGGCTGCTTCCTCGGTGCTTTCCGGCGCCGAGGAACCAGCGGCGCCCTCCTGCGTGACGGGCGCCGCGGAGATGATCGGCGGGGTGGCGGCCTGCCGGACAAGAGCGGCAGTGGCAATTCCAACGAAGACGCCGATCACTAGGCTGACCACCAAATAAGCCACCGTGACCACAACGGCCACCTTCCTGTGCTGCGCATACCCTGCCAGCGGCCGGCGGTTCTTGTCCGTCTGTTTCCCTGCCAGCGTGATGATCAGGTCCACGAGCGACCACCAGCCCAGGCCACCCAGCGTCAGCAGCTTGGCGATGCCCGTGCCGACTTTGCCGAGGTAGAAGCGGTCCACGCCCAAGGTGCCCAGGAGCAGCGAGAACAGCCAGGTGGCCACGAAGGATTTCTGCGGTTCCGCCCCATACTGCCCCGGGAAGGCCCCGTACTGCCCCGGATACGCCTGCCCAGCGTTCTGCCCGTCCAACAACTGCCCGTTTGCATACTGCGGCGCGCCGTAGGTGGTGTAGTCGGAGGGCGGCGGCGGGGTTGGGCCGGGGTGGCTCATTGCAGTCCTTTCAGGGCAGGCGACGGCAGGGGTCGCCGAGGTGGCGGAGGAAGAAAGAGGTGGGCAGTGCGGAAAGGGGGTGGTGCGGAAAGGGGGTGGTGCGGAAAGGGGGTGGCACATGGCTTCAGAAAGCCCGTTTGCTTAAGGCTTTATGGCTTGCACATATGCTGCTGTCCCCCAGTTTGACGCTTTGGCGTCACCGCCCCCTGAAGGGATGATACAGGGCTTCCGGATGGCATCCGGGGACGCCACGGCGCGTCCCGGACGACGCGCCGCAAAGACGTACGACGACGGCGGCCGCCGCCCGCCGTCGTCGTCCTTTTGTTTCGTGTGCAGTCAGCTAAGCCGGCCTATTTTGGCACCGCCCCGATCTGCTGCATGAGGCTCAGTGTGTCCGTCGATCCCCAGTGCTCGGCCACCTTCCCGTCCTGCACACGGATGATGTCGATACCCGAAAATTCCACCGACTTGCCGGTGGCCGGGACTCCCGCAAAGTCGCCCTGGTGTGTTCCGGTCAGAATCACGTGCACTGCCTCGAGGTCCCCGTCGGCAAGCGCCGGCTCGCTGGTCTTCACCGCGAGGTCCGGAAAAGCGGTCCGGACCGCATTGACGTAGAACTTTACTCCCTCCTTGCCCGGGGGCTGGCCGGGGAATCCCTCCTCATGGTCGACGACGTCGTCCGCCACCATCTCGTCGATGATCGCCAGGTTTCCGCCCGTCAGCACCTCGTCGTAAAAACGCTTGATCAGTCCGTTTCCGCCAGCCATCTCCGTCTCCTT
Source organism: Arthrobacter sp. OAP107 (assembly GCF_040546765.1). Classification (NCBI taxonomy): domain Bacteria; kingdom Bacillati; phylum Actinomycetota; class Actinomycetes; order Micrococcales; family Micrococcaceae; genus Arthrobacter; species Arthrobacter sp. OAP107. The sequence goes on from NZ_JBEPOK010000001.1 coordinate 4,071,669, forward strand.
TGAGATTGGGCTGTATATGGCAGTTGCATTGTCCTCCTGCCGATTTGCGCCTTCAATGGTCAGTTGCTTCCCGAATTCGGCAGCCACCCGGACGGTCCTTCCGGGCCGGGAAGGTCCAAAATAGGCTTAGGGGACACGCCAAGGAAGAACCAGCAACAAAGAGGTTTGTCATGGCCGGATACTTTGAAATTACCGATGCCCCGGATGGCGGATTCCGCGTCAGGCTCCTGGACGGGACGGGAAGCCTGGTGGCAGTCTCGGTGAAATACCCCACCAAGGAAGCCGCCGTCGCCGGAATTTCCTGGACCAGGGAGGTGGCCGGGACCGGCCTCATCCGCGACATGAGCCGGGGCGGCCACGGGGAGATCATCATCCCCAAGTCCAGGGTCGCCCACGCGACCACGCGGATCCACTCCCACACCCGGTTCCAGACCAATACGGCCAGAGGGGTCCACTCCCGCTGACAGTCCGACCTGCCGGCTGACTGGCGGGACATGGGACATGACGGCGGGCGGGCCTCGCACTAGGGCCCGGGCTCGCCCTGGGGCCGGGCCTCGCACTAGGGCCCGGGCTCGCCCTGGGGCCGGGCCTCGCACTAGGGTGGGTTCCACGGCTGAAGACACCCGGCCTTGGAACGCCCCTAGGGAGCCGCCACCATGACCGAAGCCATCGCCCCCAGTGCCGAAAGCCGCAACGCCGAAAGTACTGCAACCGGAAGTAGTGCAACCGGAAGCACCGGTACAGCCGAAGCCGCCCTCCGCCGCATCGCCGCCGACAGACTCGGCCTGCCCCATCTCCGCGACGGCCAGCTCGCCGGGATGGACGCCCTCGCGTCCGGCCGGGATGTGCTCGCGGTGATGCCCACCGGCTACGGCAAGTCGGCCATCTACCAGGTGGCTGCCCTGTTCATCCACGGCGGCCTCATCAATGGCGGCCACGAAGGCGCGGGGCACCCCGGTGCAGCTGGGGCCGACAGCGCAAGGCGCGGTCCCGCCGTCGTCGTTTCCCCGTTGATTGCGCTGCAGGAGGACCAGCTGGACGGCCTGCTGGAGGACCTGGGCGGGGAATCCGCCGTCGCCATCAACTCCGGCCGGAAGGATTCCGAGGTGGAGGACGCGTGGGAGGCGGCCGAGCGTGGCGACGCAGCGTTCCTCTTCCTCGCGCCCGAGCAGCTGGCCAAGACTGAGACGGTGGAACGGCTCGCGGCCATGGACGTGGCGCTGTTCGTGGTGGACGAGGCCCACTGCGTCTCATCCTGGGGACACGACTTCCGCCCCGACTACCTGCGGCTGGGCGAGGTGCGCGGGCAACTGGGCAACCCGCCGGTCGCCGCCCTGACTGCCACCGCCTCTCCCCCGGTGCGCGATGAGATCCAGCAGCGCCTGCGCATGAAGGATCCGCTGGTGCTGGTCCACGGCTTCGACCGCCCCAACATCCGGCTCGACGTCGTCCGCCACCTCGGCGACCGGGACAAGGAGCGCGCCGTCGTGCAGCAGGTGGCCGAGCTCAAGGGACCCGGCCTGCTCTACGCCGCCACCCGCAAGGACACCGAAACGTACGCCGCCGAACTCGCTGAACACGGGCTGCGCGCCGCGGCGTACCACGCCGGCCGGAAGCAGAGCGAGCGGGACCAGGTCCACGAGCAGTTCCTCGACGACGGGCTGGACGTCGTGGTGGCGACCACTGCCTTCGGGATGGGGATCGACAAACCCAACGTCCGCTTCGTGATCCACGCCGACATCCCCGAGTCCCTCGACGCCTACTACCAGGAGATCGGGCGCTCCGGCCGTGACGGCCAGCCCGCCTCCGCCGTCCTGCACTACCGCCCCGAGGACCTCGGACTCCGCAAGTTCTTCGGCACCCACAAGCCGGACGAGGACGCCCTGCTCGCCGTCCTCACCGCCCTCCGCGCGGCCGACGGCCCGGTTACCCAGAAGGCGCTGGCCGAGCAGACCGGCATCCCCGGCCGCCGGCTCACCGGGCTGCTGAACGAACTGCTCGAAACCCGTTCCGTGAAGGCCCTCAAGCGCGGCGTCCTGCTGGAACCCGGCGCCAAACTGCCCAAGGTGGTGGAACTCGCCGTCGAACTCGCCGAAGCACGCCAGCGCGTCGACCGCTCCCGGATCGAGATGGCGCGCGGCTACGCGGAGACGGACGCCTGCCGGCGCCAGTTCCTGCTGGGCTACTTCGGCGAAGACCTGCCCGAGCCGTGCGGCAACTGCGACAACTGCGCCGACGGTTCCGCGTACGAAGAGGATTACGACGACGGCGCCGCGGCCGCCGCGGGCGGGGAACCTTTCCCGCTCCAGGCCGCCGTGGTGCACAAGGAATGGGGCGCGGGCATCGTCATGCGGCACGAGGAGGACGTGATCACCGTGCTCTTCGAGCAGGAAGGCTACAAGACCCTCTCCCGCCAGGCCGTGACCGACGGAAAGCTGCTGACGCTGGCAAACTGACGCCGTCGTGCCCAACTGACTCGCAGTTGTTGTCGTTTTGGTGGCTCAAAACGACAACAACTGCGAGTTACCGGGGAAAGCTTCCGCCAAGGTGCGTCCGGTGCCAGAGTCGGAACATGACTGAACAGCCAGGCGGACTGGTTCTGAATCTGGAATGCACTATCGAAGCGCCGCCCGAGCGCGTCTTCAGACTGCTCACCGACCCGGCGGAACTCGTCACATGGTGGGGCCCTCGGGGTTTCACCACCCCCGAAGCCGAACTCAATCTCAGCGAGGGCGGCGCCTACCGCCTGTCGATGCAGCCGCCCGACGGCGACCTGTTCCACCTCGCCGGGGAGTTCTTCGAGATCGATCCGCCGCACCGGCTCGTTTACACCTTCCGCTGGGAAGAACCCACTCCGGACGACCGCGAAACCGTTGTCACGCTGACTCTTAAGACCGTGGGCGACGCAACGCAGCTCACGCTCTCGCAGGGCGAGTTTGCGACGGAGGAACGCCTTGCCCTGCACCGGGACGGCTGGACAGAGAGTTTCGAGAAACTCGCCTACGCAGCGCAGTCAGGCATGTAGCACCGCGGCCGGTCCGGGACCGGCCCCGCAGACCCTTGACATGTGACCAAATGGTCACCTATCCTGACGGTGTGGACGCCGTATTCAAGGCCCTCGCCGACCCCATCCGCAGGGACCTGCTGGACGCACTCTTCCTCGAGGACGGCCAGACCCTGAGCGCCTTGGAGGCGCGGTTCGAGATCACCCGTTTCGGCGTCATGAAGCACCTGAAGATTCTGGAAGAGGCGGGCCTCGTGGTGACCCGGCGCCGCGGCCGCGAGAAACTGCACTTCCTCAATCCGGTGCCCATCAGGCTCGTCCACGACCGGTGGGTGAGCAAATATGCAGAACCATGGGCCGCTGCCCTTAGCGACCTCAAGACCCGATTGGAAAGTCCCATGGAAAAGATCTTCGAAATCTACATCAAGACCACACCGGAGCGGCTCTGGGAAGCCATCACGGACAGCGACATCCGCAGCAAGTACCAGTTCGGGAACACGCTGAAGTCGGACTGGACGCCGGGTTCGCGCTTCGAGATGGGCAACCCGAAGGCCGGGGCGCTGCTGGGCGAGGGCGAGAACCTGGAGGTCGATCCCCCGCGCCGGCTGGTGCAGACCATGCGCGCGCTGTGGGGCGAGGACGTCAAAGCCGAGGGAACGTCCCGCGTCACCTGGGAAATCGAGCCGGTCGGCGACGACTCCTGCCACCTCACCGTCACCCACGACCAGCTCCGCGAAGGCGCCAACGAACAGCTTTACGGCGGCTGGCCCATGATCCTCTCCGGCCTGAAGACGTGGCTCGAGACCGGGGAAAAGCTCACCACGCCGGGCTCCCTGATGTACGGCTGAGCGCAGGTTCGCGGGACCAAAGTGACTCGCAGTAGTTGTCGTTTTGAGGGCTGAAAACGACAACTACTGCGAGTCACTTGGGTATAGGGGAAGGAGCGCAGTGGGTAGGGTTGATTCCAAGCCCCGCCCCGCACCGCCCGCACGCAGCGCTCAGGAAAGAGGCAGCATGGAAGTTCCCCCTATCGTCTGGATCCTCACGATCGCCGGAATCGTCGCGCTCCTGGCCTTCGACTTCTTCTTCCACGTCCGCAAGGCCCACACCCCGTCCCTGAAGGAATCCGCCACGTGGTCCGCCATCTACGTGGGCATGGCACTGGTGTTCGGCCTCGGCGTCTGGGGGTTCGGCGGCTCCAAGATGGGCACCGAGTACTTCGCCGGCTACGTGACCGAGAAGGCACTGTCCGTGGACAACCTCTTCGTCTTCCTCATCATCATGTCCAGCTTCAAGGTGCCCCGCGCCGACCAGCAGAAGGTGCTCCTGTTCGGCATCGTCTTCTCGCTCATCGCCCGGACAGGTTTCATTTTCCTCGGCGCGGCCCTGATCAACAGCTTCGCCTGGGTGTTCTACATCTTCGGGCTGATCCTGCTCATCACCGCCGGCAACCTGCTCAAGCCGGACAGCCACGACGACGACAGCGAAACACTCGTGGTCCGGCTCGCCAAGAAGTTCCTGCCCGCCTCCGAGCATTTCGACGGCGACAGGCTCTTCACCGAGGTGGACGGCAAGAGGGTCCTCACCCCGATGCTCCTGGTGATGGTGGCCATCGGCGCCACGGACATCCTCTTTGCGCTGGACTCCATCCCGGCCATCTTCGGACTCACGCAGAACGTGTTCATCGTCTTCACGGCCACCGCGTTCTCGCTCATGGGCCTGCGGCAGCTGTTTTTCCTGATCGATGAGCTCCTCGACCGGCTCATTTACCTCTCCTACGGCCTCGCCGCCATCCTCGGCTTCATCGGCGTGAAGCTGATCCTGCACGCCCTGCACGAGAACAACCTGCCGATCATCAACGACGGCGAACATGTCAACGTCCTCGAAATCAGCACCGGCCAGTCGCTCAGCGTGATCCTCGGCGTCCTCGCCGTCACCATTGTCGGCTCCCTCCTCAGCCCCAAGGGGAAGGCCAAGGCCATGGTCTCAGGTGCAAGGCGGCACGCCACCACGTATGTGGACCTGAACTACGAGACGGACATTGCCGAGCGCGAGCGGATCTTCGACAAGCTGGTCCACGAGGAGCAGGAACTGAAGAAGCTGCCGGAGAAGTACAAGCGGCTCATCCGGAACGAGACCGAGTTCATGAACCTCATCCGCCAGGCCCACGCCGAGCACGACCAGGCACTGGAGCGTGCCGGCGGCAAGTAGTCAGCGAAACAGCAACGCGGGGTCACTTGGCGCCCAATAAACCCTCCGGATTGGGCGCCAAGTGACCCCGCGTTGCTGTGGGTGCCTAATGGATTAGTGCCTGTGAAGCATGTGGCGGATCTTGTCGCCGAGTCCGCCGGCGGTGCGGCCGCGACCCATGGAAGAGGTCCGTCCCGCGGTGTAGGGCCTGGTGCCCCGCGTGTATCCCCTCGTGTATCCACCGGTTGTCCCGTGCGTGGTCCGTCCGGAGATACGTCCTGCGGCATTCCTGATCATGTTGCCCAAGTTCATGATGAACTCCTTAGGTTGTGCGTCTGTTCAGGCTGCGACCGGGTTTAGGACCGGTCTTTCCCGACTCTACGCGCGTCCCGAAGACAGATCTACGGTCAAGTAGATCCGGGCACCTTTTCATCAGCCCAGGGCTGCTACCTCCCGCGCCAGTTCGGTGATCTGCTGCCAGTCCCCGCTTTCGACGGCGGCGCGTGGCGTCAGCCAGCTTCCCCCGACGCAGCTGACGTTGGGCAGCTTGAGGTAGTCGGGTGCCGTGGCCAGGCTGATGCCGCCGGTGGGGCAGAACGTCACCTGCGGGATTGGTGCCCCGATGGCCGCCAGGTAGGACGGGCCACCGGCAGGACCGGCCGGGAAGAACTTCATGGTGTCCAGCCCGCGCTCCAGCACGGCCATCACCTCGCCCACCGTGGCCACGCCCGGAAGGACCGGCACCTCCAGGGAGAGCATGTGGTCCAGCAGTGACGGGGTCACTCCGGGGCTGACCAGGAACTGTGCACCCGCAGCCACGGCGGCGTCAGCCTGGCCAGGAGTGAGGATGGTCCCGGCGCCCACCAGGATGTCAGGCACCTCGTTGGCGATAGCCTTCAGCGATGTGAGCGCCGTGTCGGTCCGCAGGGTGAGCTCGATGACCCGGACGCCGCCGTCGGCCAGGGCCCGGGCAACGGGAACCGCGTGCTGCGGGTCCTCGATGGTCACCACGGGGATGACCGGGGATACGTTCAGAACGCTGGTGGCGTCAGCCATGGTTGATCTCTTTTCTCAGGCCGTCGAGCCCGTGGGTGTCGATGATGCTGTACCAGTGGATGAGGAGCCCGGCGAACCCGGCATGCTCCGCGAGTCCGGAATCGAAAACGCTGCGGCAGCCAAGCAGTGCTGGGACGACCTCTCCGGCGGACCGCGATGCAGGCAGCGCCGCGTGCAGTTCGGCGGCCAGCGGATCGTTCAGCTGGTCCACAGGAGTGGTGGCCACGTGCCGCATCCAGGCAGCGACGGCGAGCGCCGCCCACCGGGGTTCGCGGCCGGCGTCGAGATTTCCGCGCACGGTGCTGAGCAGGCGCAGTCCGATCTTCTGTGACCCGTCGCTGCCGACCTTGGCCGTGGTGTGGCCGAGGGCGGGGTTGGCGAAGCGCGTCAGTACCTGGGCGCAGTACTCGTCCGCGTCCAGTCCCTCCGGAAGCGTGATGGTGGGCAGGACGTCCTCGGCCATCATGCGGCGGGCGGCGCTAAAGAACGCGTCCTCGGCCACGGCGTCGCTGATGGTCTCCTTGCCGGCGGCGAGGCCGAGGTACGCCAGCAGCGAGTGGCTCGCATTCAGGAGCCGCAGCTTCGCCGCCTCCCAGGCCGCGACGTCGCGGCTGAACAGCGCGCCCGCGGCCTCCCACCGCGGCCGGCCCGCGGCGAAGTTGTCCTCAATGACCCACTGCATGAACGGCTCGGCCACCACGGCGGCCTCGTCCCGCAGTCCAAGTTCACGTTCGACGGCGTCCAGGTCACCCGCCGTCGTGGCCGGCACCATCCGGTCCACCATGGTGCTGGGGAACGTGACGTTCGCGTCCAGCCAGGCCGTGAGCGGTCCGGCTTCGGCGGCCGGCAGTGCTGCCGCGAAGGCACGGACCAGCGTGCCGGTGAGTTCGCCGTTGCCGGGAAGGTTGTCGCACGAGACCACGGTGAGCGGGCCTGCGCCGGTCTGCGAACGCTGCTGCAGCCCGCGGGCGATCTGGCCGATGGCCGTGAGCGGCGCACGCCCCTCGAGGTCCGCCTGAACATCCGCGTCCGCGAGGTTGAGCGATCCGGTGTGCGGATCGATCCGGTAGCCCTTCTCGGTGATGGTCAGCGTGACCACCAGGGTCTCCGGCGCTGCTATCAGGTCCACCACTGTGGCCGGGTTGTCCCGCCCGGAGATGGCGTCGACGATGCTGGAGACCACGCGGAGCGGCGCCGCGCCATCACCCCTTTCGGCCACGGTGAACAGCCCGTCCTGCGGCGCGAGCTGCCGTGCCACTGTGTCTGAGCGCTGCGTGACACCCGTGATCCCCCAGCCGGTTTCTCCGCTGGCCAGCATGGCGTTCTCCGTGAAGACGGCGGTGTGGGCGCGGGCGAACGCACCCAGGCCCAGGTGCACGATGCCGGGCTTCAGGCCGTTGGCGCGGAGCGCTGCGCCCGGGAACGCGGCTGCGTCGCTCAAGTTGCCGCTCAAGGTGGCACTGCTCAGGCGTGCGATGACAGCTCTCCTTCGGGTGTCTCCAGGCCCCGCGTCCCCAGCGGCTGCAGACCCAGCGAGTGGGCGCGGGTCTGCTCAAAGCCCGGAATGAAGCCGGTGCCGCCCTTGCCGCCCACCACGAGCGATGCTGCGGCCGCGCCATACCGGGCAGCCTCGGGAAAGCTGTCCCCGAGGACCAGCCGTGCGGTCAGCGTGCCCACGAAGGCGTCGCCTGCCCCGGTCTGGTCCACCACGGCAGGTGCAGGAATGGCTTCGATCCACGCGGATTCGGTGTCGCTTTCCAGCTGGATTCCCTCTGCCCCGCAGGTCACCGCGACATTGGCCGTGCCCAGCGAGCGCAGCTTCCCGGCCGCCTCGGCAGGTGAGGAAGCGCCCAGCAGGGCGGAGGTCTCCCCCGGGAAAGACGGCGTGACCAGGAATGCCCTAGGCGCCAGCTCAATCACGGCGGCCGTCGCATTCTCCACGGAGGTGAGCCGCGGCCGGTAGTTGGGATCGAAGACGAAACGGCTGGCAACCTCGGCTGCCCGGTATACGGCGGCACGCGAGCTGGCCGAGATGGCGCAGGCGATGCCGCCCGCGATCACGGCGCCGGCTGCGGCAAACACGTCCGGGTCGACGTCGTCGGGCCCCAGCGTGGAGCCGACGCTGCCGCTGCGGGCGTACGAGAACTCGCGCTGCCCGTCGGGGTCGCAATGCACCAGGTACACGCCCTGCTGGCCGGGCCGGAACTTGAGGAGTTCGGTGGAAATGCCGAGTTCGGCGATACGGGCGGCGACCGCCCGGCCGAGGTCGTCGTCGGGCAGTACTGCCAGCAGGGCGGTACGGGCGCCGGCCGCAGCGGCAGCCGCCGCGACGTTCAGCGCGTCGCCGGAGATGCCGAGCTGCGCCGGCACACCGTGCCCGAACGGAACGTCGGTGGCCACCTCGAGGAGGATCTCCCCCATGGCGACGACGTCGAACGGCTGTGCTTCAGTCGAATTGCTCACCAGTCATGCACCGACCCGTCGAGGCGGCGGTTGATGGGCAGGTACTTGGGGTCGAACGTGAACCTGGCGGCAGCCTCCTCGTCGAACTCGACGCCGATGCCCGGGGCGTCGCCGGGGTGCATGTAGCCGTCCGTGAAGGTGTAGGAGGTCTTGAACACCTCGTTGGCGGGGTCCCGGTGGCCCATGTACTCCTGGACGCCGAAGTTGGGGATGCTCATGTCCACGTGCAGCGCCGCGGCGAAGGACACCGGCGAGAGGTCGCCCGCGCCGTGCGAGCCGGAGCGGACGCCGTACAGGTCCGCCAGCGAGAAAATGCGGCGCAGGTGCGTGATGCCGCCGGCATGCGAAACCGAGGTGCGGATGTAGTCAATGAGCCGTTCGGTGATCAGCTGCTGGCAGTCCCAGATCGAGTTGAAGACCTCGCCGACGGCGATCGGCGTGGTGGTGTGCTGGCGGATCAGGCGGAACGCGGACTGGTCCTCGGCCGGCGTCGGGTCCTCGATCCAGAACGGCCGGAACGGCTCCAGCGAGGCGCCCAGCCGGCCGGCCTCGATCGGGGTCAGCCGGTGGTGCACGTCGTGCAGGACGTGCACGCCGTAGCCGAACTGTTCCCGCACATGGGCCATCATCTTCGGCGCGAAGTCCAGGTACGCCGTCGTCTCCCACAGATCCTCCTGCGGGATGTTGCCGCTGGCGGGCTCGTAGGTCTTGCCGTCCACCGGCCCGATCCCGTAGGTCTTCTCCAGCCCCGGCACGGCAGCCTGCGCGCGGATGGCCTTGTAGCCGAGGTCCAGGTGGTGTTGGAAGTCCGCGCTGAGGTCATCCAGCGAGGAGCCGCTGGCGTGGCCGTAGACCATGACGCCCTCACGGGCGGCGCCGCCCAGCAGCTCATACACCGGCATGCCGGCGGCCTTACCCTTGATGTCCCAAAGTGCGACGTCGATCGCGGCGATCGCGGTCATGGTCACCGGCCCGCGGCGCCAGTAGGCACCCTTGTAGAAGTACTGCCACGCGTCCTCGATGCGGCGCGCATCGCGGCCGATCAGCAGCGGGCAGAGGTGCTCGGAGAGGTAGGACGCCACGGCAAGCTCACGTCCGTTGAGGGTGGCGTCGCCGATGCCGGTAATCCCGTCCTCGGTTTCGATAACGAGCGTGACGTAATTCCGTCCTGGCGACGAAACCACTACTCGTGCGTCGGTGATCTTCACTGGGGGGTCCTTTTGGGTGTCGAGTTTTGCAAGTAGATCGCAGTAGTTGTCGTTTTGAGCCGTCAAAACGACAACTACTGCAGGTCAGTTGGGTCAGGAGAGGCGGAGCATGACCTTGCTGCTGCCGGCGGCCGGGTCCGCGGACACCCGCATGGCGTCCGCTGCCTGGTCGATGCCGAACTTGTGGGTGATGACGGGTGAGACGTCCAGTCCTTCGGACATCGCCTTGAGGGCGTCGGTGATCTCGTCCGCGAACCGGTAGGAGCCGATCCACGAGATTTCCCGGGTCACGAGGTCCCCGAGGGCGGCCGGGGCGGGGGCGCCGGGCAGGTTGCCCACCTGGACGATGGTGCCGCCGCGGGCCGTGGCCCGGAGGACGCCGGCCAGCACGGCGGGGATGCCGGTCGCCTCGAACACGAGCTCCACGTCCTCCGGCAGCGTTGCCGCGCCGGAGAGGTTGCGGACCTCGTCCGCGCCCATGGCCTCCGCGATCCGGAGCGAGGCGTCATTGATGTCCGCAGCGATGACGGTCCGTGCTCCGGCGTACTTGGCGGCCGCGATCACCAGGGATCCGATCGGCCCGGCACCATTTACCAGCACGTCCCGGCCGGCAAGCGAACCCGCCCGCCCCACCGAGTGAAGGGCGACGGCGAGCGGTTCAGCAAGTGCCCCGCGGAGGGTGTCCACGCCGTCGGGAAGCGGACGGATCTGCGACGCGCGGACCAGCTTCCGTTCGCTGAAGCCGCCGTCGGTGTGGGGATCGAAGGCCGCGGATCCGAAGTAGCGGATCTGCGGGTACAGGTTGGTCCGGCCGCTGAGCCGCTCCGGCATGATCCCGTCCCCCACGAGTTCCGCCGGGTGCACCGTGACCGGCTGGCCGACGTCGAGGTTTTCGACGCCGTCGCCCAGCTGGGCGATCCGGCCGGCCACCTCGTGGCCGAGGACGAGCGGGGACTTCAGCTGCGCGGTTCCGGAGGCCCCGTGGCGCCAGTAGGAAAGGTCGGAGCCGCAGATTCCGCCCCATTCGACGTCGAGGACAACCTCCCCCGGCCCGGCAACGGGCTCGGGGCGTTCGTCGATGCGGAGGTCATTGGCGCCGTGGACGACGACGGCTTTCATGCGGCGTCTTCCAGACGGACCAGGTCGCGGCCGCGGACCTCGGGGCCGACAGCTGCGGAGATCAGCGTGATCAGTGAGTAGCCGATGAGCATGGCGGCCAGCGGCCACCAGTGCCCGGTGACGGCGGTCAGCGTGGCGGCGAGGATCGGGCCGATGGCGGTGGCGAGGATGCCGCCTATTTCCTTGGCCAGGGCGAGCTGGGTGAAGCGGGTGCGGGCTCCGAAGAACTCGGCCATGGTGACGCTCTCCATCGAGAAGAGGCTCAGCACGCCCAGGTTCAGGCCGGCGACGACGGCGATGGTGACGAGGGTCGGGTTGCCGCTGGTGACCATCAGCATCATGGGAATCGCGAAGACTGCGGTGGCGGAGCTCAGGATGATGTACAGGGGCCGGCGGCCGAAGCGGTCGCCCAGGACGCCGATCAGCGGGATGGTGGCGAAGCCGATGATCGAGCCGATCATGATCGCCGTGGTGCCGACGGACTTATCCATGAGCAGGACCGTGGCCAGGTAGCCGATGAGGAACGTCTGGATGAGGCCCGAGTTGCCGGCCTGTCCGAAGCGGAGGCCGAGGGCAATCAGGAAGGACTTTCCCTTGCGCTGGTGCAGCGCGGCTTCGATCGTGCTGGTGGACTGGGGCTTGTGCTTGGGCTGGTCTGCTTCGTTTGCAGAGTTTGCCTCGGCGGCGAGGTCGCTCTTCGCGAGTGCGACGCCGTCTACGACGTCCTCACGCTGTTCGAAGACCGGGCTTTCCTTGAGGGAGCGGCGGACCCAGACGGCGAAGATCATCAGCAGGAAGCTTGCCAGGAACGGCAGGCGCCAGCCCCAGGTCAGCAGCTGGTCCTCGGAGAGTACCGCCACCAGGATGGCCCAGAGCGCGGAGGCTGCGAGGGTGCCGGAGTTGGTGCCGAGGCAGACGAGCGAGGAGATCAGGCCGCGGCGGCGGGCCGGGGCGTACTCCGCCAGCATCACGGTGGCGCCGGCGATTTCAGCACCAGCACCGAAGCCCTGGATCAGGCGCAGCGCCACGAGCAGGATGGGCGCCCAGATGCCGACCATGGCGTAGGTGGGCAGGACACCGATGAGCGTGGTGGAGGCACCCATCAGCGCGATGGTGATGAAGAGGACCTTCTTGCGGCCGATCCTGTCGCCCATGCGGCCGAAGTACACCGCGCCGACCAGACGGGCCACGTAGCCGACGCCGTAGGTTGCCATTGCTGCGATGAGGCCGATCACCGGGCTGACGTCGGGGAAGAAGATCTTGTTGAAGACGATGGCCGCGGCCAGCGAATAGAGCTGGAAATCCATGAATTCCATGGCCGTACCCAGCCAGCCGGAGACTGCGACCTTCGCGAGGTCCCTGGTAGTCCTCGTTTCGGTCGTGGCGGTGGGCGGTGCGATGCTCTCGGTCATCAGTTGCTCCTTTGCAGGCGATGAAGAAGGGGGAGTTGGAGAGATTCTGCCTGGATTAGCGGCCGGTTGGGGGACAGGAAAGCCATCCTGCGGCCGTTTGCTGACTACCATACAAGCACTACCATTCTAGTTTGTCAACGATGGCTACACTGGATGCATGGCAACCGGCAAACCCGAAAAAGGGCAGTCTCCGCGGCTCTCCGTGCGGGACCAGACACTGGATACGCTCCGGCGTCGCATCATCTCCCTGCAGCTCCCTCCCGGCGAGCCCTTGTCCGAGAACGAACTCGCCCAGGAACTCGGTGTCAGCCGGACGCCCGTGCGGGAGAGCCTCATCCTGCTCCGCGAGGAAGGCCTGGTGCAGGTCTTCCCGCAGATCGGCTCGTTCGTCTCGCTCGTGGATCTGGGCCGTGTGGCCGAGGCCCAGTTCGTCCGGGAGGCCATCGAGTGCGCTTCCCTGAAGGATGCCGTGGTTGACGCCTCGGGACTGGCCGGGCTGCGCGAGATCCTGGCTGCGCAGCGGGACGCGGAATCCGCCGGCGATGTCGAGGAGTTCTTCCGGCTCGACGAGGACTTCCACCGCGAGCTCCTCCGCCTGGCTGGGCACGAGTCCGCCTGGACCGCGGTCAACTCGGCCAAGGCCCACCTCGACCGCGCCCGCCGGCTCAGCCTCATCGACACCCGGCCTGTGTCCACGCTGATCGAACAGCACACCGCCGTGGTGGACGCGCTCGAAGCCAACAACCGCTCCGAAGCCGACAGCTCCCTGCGGGTCCACCTGCGCGGCGTCTTCGAGGACGTCAAGCGCATTCAGGCGTCCTCACCCGAACTCTTCTCGGACGGGACGGCATCACGCCCGGTCCGCCGCAGCATCGCCCGGCTCTCTTAATCCCCCCGTCTCCCTAACCGCGCAAGCTCGGCCAGGGAACCCTGACGGCGTGGGCCGATCCGGGAGCGTCATGTCCGCTCAGCTGGCGTCCACGCGACCGAGCACGCGGAGGATATCAGCGCCGACGGATCGAAGATCTACTGCTGCTTGACCAGCGCAGCCTCAAGGTTGATCTTTACCTTGTCGCTGACCAGGAGGCCGCCGGCTTCGAGTGCGGCGTTCCAGGTCAGGCCGAACTCCTTCCGGCTGATCTCGGCTTCCGCCGAGAACCCCGCGCGGGTGGCGCCGAAGGGGTCGACGGCCACGCCGGTGAACTCGACCTCCAGTTCGACGGGTTTGGTGATGCCCTTGATGGTGAGGTCGCCGGTGAGTGTGTAGTCCTCGCCGTCACCGTCGATGTGCGTGCCCTTGAAGGTCATCTCCGGGAACTGCGCGACGTCGAAGAAGTCCTCCCCTTTCACGTGCGCGTCGCGGTTGGCGTCACCGGAATCGAAGCTGGCCGTGCTCACCGTGGCATGCAGCGACGAGTCGGCCAGGGAGTCGCGCACATGGGCCTCGCCGGTTGCTTCCCGGAACCGCCCGCGGACCTTGCTGATCCCGGCGTGGCGTACGCTGAAGCCGATCTCACTGTGGGACATGTCGAGTGTCCAAATACCGGGGGTCAGGCCTGCGGGAAGAGTCATGACGCATCTCCTTTGAAGGAAAAACCTGCTGGTCAGTGCGATTTCAACACTGGTTTAGCCGGCCTGTGAAGTCAAGGACGAGAAGCTTCTCCGGCTGCCGCGCAGACGCTCAAAGGTGCCCCAGGGCGTCCATCGGAAAACCCGCACATTCCTAGCCAATTTTCAGGAAACTTCTCTAGCCTTGAAACAGGCCCACCGCGTATCCCCCATCCGGGGTGGTCCTGCCGCTAGGAGAAGCCCCGCTAAGCCGTCAGGCAGTGCGGGGCTCTCTGCGTTTCAGGACGTCATCCGCGTGGCACCGCCAGTTCCGTCCCGCCGGCCAGTACGATCGATCGTTGAATCGACAGCCAGCGCCACGGGAGTACACCGCCTTGCACCAAGCACCACCCCGCAAAAGGAACTGGTTTGCAGCCGGCGCCCTTGCCGCCGTTATCCTGGCCACCACCGCCTGCGGCGGGGTCATCAGCGCAACCCGGCAGCCGTCGTCGGACGCCGTCCCCGGCGGATCAGCCGGCACCGCGCCCGGCTACGCGGTCAAGGCAGCCGACCTACTCGCCACCCTGCCCGTCAAGGGCCGCGCACCGAAAACCGGCTACGACCGGGAAGAATTCGGCCCGGCCTGGTCCGACACCGACCACAACGGCTGCGACACCCGCAACGACATCCTCGCCCGGGACCTCAAATCCGCAACGTTCAAGCCCGGAACAAAGGACTGCATCGTCCTGACCGGCACCCTCGCCGATCCGTACACGGCCACCACCATCGCCTTCACCCGGGGCAGCAAAACCAGCAGCGCAGTCCAGATCGACCACGTCGTAGCACTCAGCGACGCATGGCAGAAGGGCGCCCAGCGCCTCAGCAAGGCTCAGCGGACCGCCCTCGCCAACGATCCCCTCAACCTGCTCGCCGCTTCCGGCCCGGCCAACCAGCAGAAGTCCGACGGCGACGCCGCCACCTGGCTGCCTGCCAGCCGCGCCTACCGCTGCCCGTACGTCGCGCGGCAGATTTCGGTCAAGGCGAAGTACAAGCTGTGGGTGACCCAGGCCGAACGCACCGCGATGGCCTCTGTCCTGGCCCAGTGCGGCGGCACGGTGGCCGGAGGTAAGTAGCCGTCAGACGGGACGCTCAGCCCTCCTCCGGCAGCTCACCTGCGAACGGGTAGTCGTCATCATCGTTGCCGGGCGTTCCGGCCGCCTGCTCGATGGCATCGGCCTCGGCCGCTTCCTCGGCGGAAAGGTCCGGCGCGGCGGCTGGGCCGCTGGAGCGCAGCGGGGTCCGCTGCTCCAAGGCATCCGCCTCGGGAACGTCCTCAGGCAACGGCTGCTGTTCCTCGTCCCCGGGCTCCCCGCCCGCAGGCTGGCGCTGTTCGAACGCGTCGACCTCCGGGACCTCGAGCGGTGTTTCGTCAGGCTGGCTGTTCATGGATCTCCTCCTGCGGCTGGGTCCGTCCTTCCATGAGTCTGGCCCTACTCCACGACAACGGCAATGGGGCCGCACGCTGCCCAGCCCGTGGGCCGGAACAGCATGCGGCCCCGCACCGCTGCCCTGTGTCCACCAATTCCCTGCGTCAGCTCCGTCTCTGCGTCAGCTGAGGTATCCGTTCGGGTTCAGCACGTACTTCGTGGCGGCGCCGGCGTCGAACTCGGCGTAACCCTTCGGTGCTTCATCCAGCGGAATCGGCTTCGCGTTGACGTTCTTGGCGATGTGCACGCGGTCGCTGAGGATGGCCATCATCAGCTGCCGGTTGTACTTCATCACCGGACACTGGCCCGTGGTGAAGCTCAGCGACTTCGCCCAGCCCGTGCCCAGGCTCAGGCTCAGCGCCCCCTTCTTGGCGGCCTCGTCGATGCCGCCCGGATCACCCGTCACGTACAGCCCAGGAATGCCCAGCGCGCCACCGGCTGCGGTGATGTCCATCAGCGAATTCAGCACCGTCGCCGGCGCCTCCTTCGCATCGTGGCCATGGCCCTTCGCCTCAAAGCCCACGGCATCCACGGCGCAATCCACCTCAGGCACACCCAGGATCTGTTCGATCTGCTCCGCCGGCCCGCCCTTGGTGAGGTCCACCGTCTCGCAGCCGAAGCTGCGGGCCTGCGCCAGCCGGTCACTGTTCATGTCGCCAACAATTACGACGGCGGCACCCAGCAGATGCGCGCTGGTCGCCGCTGCCAGTCCAACAGGACCGGCACCCGCGACGTATACGGTGGAGCCGACCCCAACCCCCGCCGTCACGGCGCCGTGAAAGCCCGTGGGGAAGATGTCCGAGAGCATGGCGAGGTCCAGGATCTTCTCCATGGCCTTGTCCTTGTCCGGGAACTTGAGCAGGTTCCAGTCCGCGTACGGCACCAGGACATAATTCGCCTGGCCGCCCACCCAGCCGCCCATGTCCACGTAGCCGTACGCGCTGCCCGGCCGGTCCGGGTTCACGTTGAGGCAAATCCCGGTCTTGCGCTCCTTGCAGTTCCGGCACCGGCCGCACGAAATATTGAACGGCACCGAGCAGATGTCCCCGACCTTGATGAATTCGACGCCCGGCCCCACCTCCACCACTTCACCGGTGATTTCGTGGCCCAGTACCAGGTCCGGCGGCGCCGTGGTCCGGCCGCGGACCATGTGCTGGTCAGAGCCGCAGATGTTGGTGGCCACCGTCTTGAGAATCGCACCGTGGGGAACCTGGCGCCCCACGTTGGCCGGGTTTACGCCCGGCCCGTCCTTAAGTTCAAAAGTGGGGTAGTCGATATCAATGACTTCCACCTTGCCGGGTCCCTTGTAGGCAACGGCTTTGTTCCCTTCCATCTCTTTCCTCCTGGCGTCACGGACCCTTCCCCGGGAAGGGTCGGCGGTGAATTCATGAGTGATGTGATGCGCCCTCCAGGGCATTCCCCTGAAAGGCCGGACGACACCGTCGGGCCTTAAAGGTGGAGGGTCCTGCCAGTCTAGAACGGTGCCCCCAAAGGGTCCATGGTGCCTGGAAGTCTGCGGGACCGCTCCTGCAATTACGTCAATTACGCAACACAATTGGGTCTTTTTGATCGCGCCCATCCGGCCTACGTTGGGAACAGCGGGCCGCCCAGCCGGGGCGTCCGGAAATTTGGAGGAATCCATGAGCACGCACGTAGCCGATTGCAGCGTCACCAATTGCTCCTTCAACGACCACTCCGAATGTAACGCCGAGGCCATCACGGTCGGCGGCACCACAGACCACGCCTCCTGCGCCACGTTCATCGACACGGGTGTGCACGGCGGCCTGCCGAAGGTCCTCGCCGGCGTCGGGGCATGCCAGCGGTCGGAATGCATCCACAACGACCACCTGATGTGCAAGGCGTCCGAAGTCCACGTTGGCCCCGGCCCGGACAACGCCGACTGCCTCACCTACTCCCACAATGGACGACAGGCCACCCACTAACCCGGGATCCACTCCCCATCGACTGACCAGCGCAGGCGGATAGGTCCCCCATTGACCCGGCTCCCGGCCGGTGCGGCTTGATTGTCACAGCCTCTTGCTAGATTCGAATCAGCGCACCGGGAACCATTCCGGAGCGAGGCTGCCAATGGGGAGGCCCCATGTTCCTGCTCGACCCAACAACACCGGGCCAACCGGCTGATCTGGTGTTCTCAGCCACCGACCTCGTGGCCGCCAGCGAATGCGAATACCGGACGCTCCGGATCCTGGACGAGAAACTTGGCCGGTCCGCCAAAGCCGATTTCGCCGCCGACGAGATGCAGGCACGGGCAGGCAAGCTCGGCGACGTCCACGAGCACAAGGTGCTGGCCTCCCTCATCGACCGCCACGGCCCGTGGGACGCCTCGCGCGGCACCGGGGTCTACTGCATCGACCGCGGAACCCCGGACCGGGCCAGCTTGGCGGACAAGGCCCGCGAGACCGCCGCCGCCCTCCGCAGCGGCGCCGACGTCGTCTTCCAGGCCACGTTCTTCGACGGCGAATTCCTCGGCTATGCAGACTTCCTGGTGCGGGAGGAGGCGGCCGGGGCTAGCGAAGAGGCTGTGGGCATTACAGCGGCAGGACCTCCACTGTCCAGGGGTTCCGCTCCGGACCGGTATGAGGTCTGGGACACCAAGCTGGCGCGGCACGCCAAGGTAGGAGCCCTGCTGCAGCTTGCCGCTTACGGCGACCAGCTGATCAAGCTCGGGTTGGAGCCGGCCCCGCGGGTCCTGCTGGTGTTGGGCAACCTTGAGCGCAGCACCCACTCGCTGGCGGATCTGCTGCCGGTGTACCGCGAGCGCCGGGCGCGCTTCCGTGAGCTCACCGCCGGGCACCGTGCCGGTGAGGCTCCTGTGGCCTGGCAACAGCCCGGCGTCAATTACTGCGGCAGGTGCGACTACTGCGCCGAGCAAGTGGCCGGGCACCGAGACCTGCTCATGGTGGCGGGCATGACCTCCGTCCAGCGGAAGAAGCTCGTCGCGGACGGCGTCACCACCATCGACGCCCTCGCCGAGCTCCCCCTGCACCTGGCCACGGGTTCGCGGCAGCGCCTGCGGGACCAGGCCAGGATGCAAACCGGACTGGAGGCAGCCGACGGCTCACGCACCTTCGTGAAGGAGGGCCAGCCGCACACCGTCACCTACAAGGTGCTGGCGGACAACGCGTTGGCTGGCATTCCTGCCCCGAGCGACGGCGACATCTTCTTTGACTTCGAAGGCGACCCCCTCTGGCAGGATCCCGCAGGCAAATGGGGCCTGGAGTACCTCTTCGGCGTGATTGAGGCCCCGCTGCCCACTGACCCGCCGGGCCAGGACCCGGTCTTCCGGCCGTTCTGGGCCCACTCGCGTGTGGGTGAGCGGCAGGCGTTCCTTGACTTCCTCGCCTACGTGGAGGAACGGCGCGCGCAGTATCCGGACATGCACGTCTACCACTACGCCCCCTACGAGAAGACTGCCCTGCGCAACCTCTCGCTGAACCATGTGGCCGGCGAGGATGTGGTGGATTCATGGCTGCGGGACGGGCTCCTCATTGACCTCTACGCCACGGTCCGGCACTCACTGCGCATCTCCGAGGCCTCGTACTCCATCAAGAAGCTCGAGCCCCTGTACATGGGAGACAACCTGAGGTCCGGTGACGTCAAGGACGCCGGTGCTTCGGTGGTGGCCTACGCAGCCTACTGCGAGGCGCGCGACGCCGGGCCCGAGACCCACGCGGAGGCGGCCGCCATCCTCGCCTCCATTTCCGACTACAACCAGTACGACTGCCTGTCCACGCTGCGCCTCCGCGACTGGCTGCTGCAGTTGCGCGGCGGTGGCGCGCCCGGTGGTTCCGGTGGGGCTGGCGTGATGGCGGCCGGTGTGGGGACCACGACTGCCGGCGCAGGGACAGCGGCCGGTCCCCAAACGCCGCCGGACGCCGTTGTGGACGGGGAACCTTCGCCGGAGGAGGCAGGCCTGCGATCCTTCCTGGACGCCATTGCGGAACACGGCGAGCTGACGGCGGACGAGCAGGCCGTCGCCATGGTCGCGGCGGCCACCGGCTACCACCGCCGGGAGCGCAAGCAGTTCTGGTGGGAGCACTTCGACCGGCTCGAGTCCGAGGTCGACAGGTGGCGGGACCAGCGCAACGTGTTCATCGTGGAAGCGGCCGAGGTGCTCTCGGACTGGGCACCGCCCACTTCCAGAGCCAGGACCGAGTCCCGCACCCTGCGGCTCACCGGGATCATGAGCGAGGGCTCGGAATTCAAGCCGGGTTCCAAATGGTTCCGAATGTTCGAGGACCCCCTGCCCGATGGTCTAGGGGAGGTCGACGGCGGGCGGACCCCGAGGCGCGCGGCAGCAACCGAGCCATCAGATACAGCCGGCTCAATGGAGGGCACGGTTGCGGGACCCCACGAGGCCACCATGCCGCCCTCCCGCGACGGCATCTTCGGCACGCTCGTGGAGGCTGTTGAAGACCATCCCGAACAGCCCGGCCGGACGGTCATCACCATCACGGAGAAGTCCACGGGGAAGGTGCCGCCGTACTTCCAGCTGCCCATGGCGCTGACGGACGACCGTCCCATTGCCACCGACAGCATTGAGGCCGCGCTGGCAGAACTCGCGCAGCGCGTTGGTTCCTCCCTGCCAGAACTTCCCAAACATGCCGGGGTGGACATCCTGCGCCGGACACCACCCCGGCTGGCAGGCCTTCCGAGCCTGCCCGCAGTTGGCAGCGACTCCAACGGAAACGCCGACTACGTCTCTGCCATTGCCCACGCGCTGAAACACCTGGACCGGTCCTACCTCGCGGTGCAGGGGCCTCCGGGGACCGGCAAGACGTTCGTGGGCTCCCACGTCATCGCCCGGCTCGTGGAGGCCGGGTGGAAGGTGGGCGTGGTCGCCCAGTCCCACGCCGTCGTCGAAAACATGCTCTGCACGGCGATCGAGAAAGCCGGGGTGGACCGCGCCGTGGTGGCGAAGAAACTGTCTCAACCACACGACGTACCGTGGACCTGCGTCGCCGACGAGGACGTTGCGCGGCTCCTCGACGGGCCGGACGGTTGCCTGGTTGGCGGAACTGCCTGGACCATGACCGGCAGACACGTGCCTGCCGGTTCGCTGGATCTGCTGGTCATCGACGAGGCCGGCCAGTATTCGCTGGCCAACACGCTGGCCGTGGCACGCTCCGCGAAGCGTCTCCTGCTGCTCGGCGACCCTCAGCAGCTTCCCCAGGTCACGCAGGGCTCCCATCCGGAACCGGTCGATGAGTCGGCGCTGGGCTGGCTGTCGGCCGGGCGCGCCACGATGCCTGCCGAGCTCGGGTACTTCCTCGCCGATTCCTGGCGGATGCATCCCGAGCTGTGCCGGAAGGTGTCGGTGCTCAGCTACGAGGGCAGGCTGGAATCTGCGCCGGCGGCTTCCCTGCGCCACCTTGACGGCGTGCCGCCAGGTGTGGACACCGTTCTGGTGCCGCATGCCGGCAACACCACAAGTTCGGCGGAGGAGGCTGCCGCGGTCGTCGGACTGGCGCGCCAGCACATCGGGCTCAAATGGACGCCGGGCAAGGACGGGCCGATCCGGCGGCTGGAAGCCAAGGACATCCTGGTGGTGGCTGCGTACAACGCCCAGGTGCAGACAATCCGGCACGCTCTGGACCAGGAGGGGCTTTTCGACGTGCGGGTGGGAACAGTGGATAAGTTCCAGGGCCAGGAGGCTCCCGTTGTACTGGTGTCGATGGCGTGCTCAGCCATTGCGGAAGCACCGCGCGGGGCCGAGTTCCTGCTCAACCGTAATCGAATCAACGTAGCCGTATCGCGGGGCCAATGGCGGGCCGTCATCGTCCGCTCCCCTGAACTCACCAACTACATGCCGGCGCGGCCCTTCGCGCTCGAGGAACTCGGGGCCTTCCTGGGACTCAGCCCGGGGGAATTCACCCGGGACTGAGTCAGCCGACGACCTGGAAGCTCCTGAATCCGCCTTCAGCCGGGGAAACTTTCTCGTCGACGTGCGACACCCTGCCCGGTGCCTGGGATGATCCGAGCCAGCGCCTGAATTCGACAATGTCCGGCTGCGGCCCCTCCGCGACAACGGCCACCGAACCGTCGTCGTCGTTCCTGACCGAACCTGTCAGGCCCAGCTCGTCGGCCTTGCGCGCGGTCCAGTAGCGGAATCCGACGCCTTGGACCATTCCCGTGACGCGTGCGGTGAGGCGGACGCTGTCCGGGTCTGCTGCCTTCGAGTCAGTCATGGAACCAATGTAGCGCCGGCGGCCTTGGTCTCGACAGGCTCCGGCCAGCGGGCGCAGGCCGAGCCGGGCACAGGCCGGAGCCGGGCACAGGCCGGGTCAACTGACGCCAGGAACGGCGAAGCCCCGCTGCAACGGGTGCTGCAGCGGGGCTTCGGCCGGACGGATCAGTTGACGGTGATGTCCCGGGTCCGGTGGTCGTAGCGGATGGTGAGCTGGCCGCCGGAGTGGTGCAGTTCGTGGTTGGCTCCATCGAACGCGCCGAACGCGCCGTAGTTCTCTTCCCAGGAACGGTTGAGAGCGATCTTGAAGGTGTAGTAACCGGCCGGGATCTCAGCCGACAGCTTCCACAGCTGGTCCAGCTCGTCCAGCTGCATCTGCGCTTCGTCGTACTGCGGCGCCCAGTTTTCCGGGGCTCCCAGTAGGGTGTTGAAGTCGCCGGCCACGGCCACGGCGGCCGGCTGGTCGACGGTTTCTGCGGGAGCCTGCGCTTCGGCGTCGGCTTCTGCCTTCTTCAGAACAGCCTTGGCCACGGGAGCAACAGCGTCCTCGATCAGCTTGGCCGCCTTGTCGACAACCTTGGCTGTCTTGGACGGAGCCTTCTCGGCCTTTGCTGCGGCTGCCTTCTTGGCCGCCGGCTTGGCAGGTGCGGCCTCCGGAAGGGGCGTGTCGGCCGGGACCGGAGTACCGGCGTCGAGCGCTGCCGAGAAGCTGGCCGCGTCCGGGAAAGCGACCGTTGCGCGCTGTCCGTCCTCGGTGATGGTCCAGCCGGAGCGTCCCTTGACCAGCCAGCCGGCCTTGACCAGCTTGGCCGTAGCGGTGGTCAGCGATTTGTGGCCGCGGGGAATGCCACCGCTGAGGAGTTCAGCTTCGTAGGCGTTCAGCGGAACCCGGACGAGCGCTTCAGCAAGCACGGCACCGGCGTTCTGCGATTCACCCGACAACACCCCCTCTGCCAGAACGTCCAGCACGGCCTTAAGGCGGATGTTGGTGTTTTCGGCGGCAGTCTTGCGCATGGTTCCCCTTACAGAGCGATTGTTCCCCCAGTAGTTTGCCAAGTTCTGGGCGAATCTGGCGACTTTGCCGGGTAAACATTGTGTGTCGTGACCGACTATGACGGGGATTACACCTGAACTGAGCCGGAAATCCGGGTTTTTCGGCCCGCGCTGCCCCTTGGCCGCACTTCATGTTCTTGCTCACCTCCGCGGCCCAATTCCCGGCGGGGAAGGTAGAAAGTAGGCTTACCGTATAGAGCGAGGCCCCAAACGGAAGGGATGATTTCAGTGAGTGAACACAGCAGCAAGGCAGACGGTTTTATCGTTCCGGACCCTTCGAAGCTCCGCGACGACGTTCCCGGCGACGTGGGTGACGATGCCAACGCCATCCGCTTCAGTGAGGAGCAGGCCCTCATCGAGGAGCAGTCGCACGGCATCCGCCCGGAGCACTACAGCGTTCCTTCTGGCGGCCCCACAATGGAGGAAGCCCGCGGCAACATGGATCTCTCCGACGACGTCGGTGACGCGGCCGCCGCGGATAGCAGCGACGACGGACTGCACAGCGGCCAGGAACAGTAACTGCCGGCGGTAACCAATCAACCCCGGAGGGGCGGCTGCCGGCGGCGGCCGCCCCTCCCATTTCCCAGCGCTAGCGCCAGCGCTGGACTTCCTACTGATCCGCCCCCTACTGGACGTACCCTTCCACCTCATTGACGGGGCGGGCATCCGCCTCGTTGGGATCTTCGCCTGCTTTGGCCTTCGCCCGGCGCTGGCGCAGCAAGTCCCAGCATTGGTCCAACGCCTCTTCCACCTGCCGCAGCCGGGCGCGGCGGTCGCTCCGGCCGTCGTCGTCCTCGTCGGAGCTGTCCCCGCCGGCACCGCCGGCCTGCCCCGAACCCGCCGGCTCGCGGAGCTGATGCTCTTCGTCAACCAGCGCCTGGATGCGCTGCAGAATGTCCTGGTTGTCCATCGCCTTCACTCCTTGGTTACCGCGTGCCGGATTCACTGTTGGGACCACCACCCACAACCATTCGCGGCGGGGGCTGGACTGCCAGCCTAATCACGTAATGCAGCCCGGGAAAGGGGCAGTTCCCCGCCGCTTGCAGCCCGGATCCCATCCCTTCGCAAGGCCTGACGACGGCGGCACTGGCGGGCCCGCCGTCGTCTCGTTAGGGTAGACGGTAAGCATGCTTAGCATTACCGCAATGCCAGCACTGCCCGGAGCAAGATGACCCCTGTCCGCATCCAACACCACCACGGAGGAGAACCATGACCGACCAGTACACGTTCAAGAATCCCGTCACTGCTTACGGGCACATCTCCCCGCCCAAGCAGCACCAGCCCGAGCCCGGCCTGGACGCCAAGCTTGAACCCAAAGCCGATCTGGGCGAGGACAGCTACCGCGGCACCGGCCGCCTCGACGGCAGGAAGGCCATCGTCACGGGCGCCGACTCAGGCATCGGCGCTGCGACGGCGATTGCCTTCGCCCGGGAAGGGGCCGACGTCGTGCTTTCCTACCTTCCCGAGGAGGAGGAAGACGCCGCGAAGATCGCGAACCTGATCGAGAAGGCCGGCCGCAAGGCCGTGAAGGTTCCCGGCGACCTCAAGGACGCCGCAACCTGCCAGAAACTGGTGGACACCGCACTGCAGGAACTGGGCGGCCTGGACCTCCTCGTGAACAACGCCGGCAAGCAGGTGGCGCAGGAGGACATCGGGGACATCACCGATGAGCAGTTCGACCACACGCAGAAGACCAACGTGTACGCCATGTTCTGGCTCACCCGGGCCGCCGTGCCGCACCTTCCTGCCGGTTCCACGATCATCAACACCACGTCGATCCAGGCGTACAACCCGTCGCCGACCCTCGTTGACTACGCCACCACGAAGGCCAGCATCAACAACTTCACCAAGGGGCTGGCCCAGCAGCTGGCACCGAAGGGCATCCGGGTGAACGCCGTGGCTCCCGGGCCGATCTGGACGCCACTGCAGGTCAGCAGCGGCCAGCCCAAGGAAGCCCTCCCCGAGTTCGGCAAGGACACGCCCCTGGGCCGCGCCGGGCAGCCCGCGGAGCTCGCCCCGGCCTACGTGTTCCTGGCCTCGGCGGAATCGAGCTTCGTGGTTGGCGAGACCCTGAATGTCAACGGTGGCAGCCCCACGCCGTAGCTGCTGTCGGCCGTCGGGGCCGGAGCCCGCGCATTTCTGCACCGCTTCAGGAAGCAGCAGCGCCGCCAGCCACCGGGAAAACCGCGCCAGCACGCGGGGCACCCGGGGCCGGCGGCGTTTCCGCACCACGGAAGTGGAGCAAAAATGCCGCGAACCGACTTATAGTGGCGACTACACGCACCTCCCTGAGCCACTCCCGCAATCCACCCTGAGGAGAGCCCCATGGAATCCCGCACGCTAGGCACACTTTCAGTCTCCAGCCTCGGCCTCGGCTGTATGGGCATGAGCGAGTTCTACGGAACCGTCGACGACAGCGAGTCCATCGCCACCATCCACGCCTTCCTGGACGCCGGCGGAACCCTGCTGGACACCGCAGACATGTACGGCCCGTTCACCAACGAGCAGCTGGTGGGCAGGGCCATCGCCGGGCGGCGTTCCGACGTGGTCCTGGCCACGAAGTTCGGCAACGAACGGCGCGACGACGGATCCTGGGTGGGCATCAACGGCCGCCCCGAATACGTCCGCTCCGCCTGCGACGCAAGCCTGCAGCGCCTCGGCGTGGACCACATCGACCTCTACTACCAGCACCGGGTGGACAAGACCGTCCCCATCGAGGACACCGTCGGGGCCATGGCGGAGCTCGTCGAGGCCGGCAAAGTCCGTTATCTGGGCCTGTCGGAGGCCAGCGCCGACACCATCCGCCGGGCGCACGCCGTCCATCCGATCACCGCGCTGCAGACCGAGTATTCACTCTGGGAGCGGGAGCCGGAGACGAAGGTCTTCCCGGTCCTGGCGGAACTGGGAATCGGGTTCGTGCCCTACAGCCCCCTCGGCCGGGGCTTCCTCACCGGCCAGCTGCGCAGCCCCGACGACTTTGCTGAAGACGATTTCCGGCGGCACTCTCCCCGATTCCAGGGCGAAAACTTCACCCGCAACCTGCAGCTGGTGGACCGGGTCAGGGAACTCGCAGACGAGAAACAGTGCAGCCCGGCGCAGCTCGCCCTGGCTTGGCTGCTCGCGCAGGGCGAGCACATCGTCCCCATTCCCGGTACCAAGAAGCGCGAACGCCTGGCCGAGAACCTGGGCGCAGCCGACGTCGAGCTTTCTGCCGCGGACCTTGCCCGCCTTGACGAACTGGCCCCGGCGGGCGCTGCCGCAGGGGCCCGCTACCCGCACATGACCTCGATAGATACCTAGAATCCCGCCCCGGCGCGTCCGCCGGAAGCGTCGGCCCGGGCCAGCAGCAGACACGAACCAGCAGCAGAGATGAGCAACAGAAAGGGACTCCCATGACGGGCATTACCGAGGACGACGGCGGCACCTCCGCCCCCGCTGGGGCCGCCACCGAAGGCACAGACACAAACCTCGCCCACTGGAGCCAGCGGCTCACGCAGGCGCTGCAGATCCTGGACCTCAAGGTGGACCAGCAGCTGGTGGCCCGACTCACTGAGGAGTCTTCGCGCGCCGTGAACGGACAGGCCGGTCCGGTCACCGCGCTGCTGGTCGGCTACGCGGCCGGGCTCCGTGCGCACGGCAGCAGCGCCTCGCCACAGGAGGCAGTGCAGTCGGCGGCCGACGTCGCGTTGCGGCTCTGCGAGCACGGAACCGAGGGCGGCCCGGACAGTAAGGGCTGGTCCAGTACCGCCCAATAGCCGCCCGGCAGCCCCGTTCTGCCCCGCCCATGCCGGGCGGGGACAGGGCGTTAGGGAGGACGGCGGCGCAAGGCGCGGCGGCCAGGGAAGAGCCGCGCGCTACACCGTCTCCGCGCTGGGCTCCAGGCGCACAATCACGGCCTTGGACGCCGGCGTGTTGCTTCCCTCCGCGACGCTCTCCAGGGGCACCAGGACGTTGGCCTCCGGGTAGTACGCGGCCGCGCAGCCGCTGGCCGTGGGATACGAAACGACGCGCAGCTTCCGCATCACCCGCTCCACGTTGTCCTCGTACACGCCATGGACATCCACGAACTGGCCATCACTCAGGCCGAGCTCGGCGATGTCCTCGGGGCTGACGAACACCACGTCCCGGCCCTTCTTGATGCCGCGGTACCGGTCGTTGTGCCCGTAGATGGTGGTGTTGAACTGATCGTGCGAGCGGACGGACTGCAGGATCAGCGTGCCGGCCGGCCGCTCGACGCTCTCCAGGTGGTTGACCGTCAGCATGGCCTTGCCGGTGGGCGTGGGGAAGGTCCGCGAATCCCTCGGTCCGTTGGGCAGGACGAAGCCGCCTTCCTGCCGGATCTTGCTATTGTAGTCCTCACAGCCGGCCACCACATGGGAAATGTGCTCGCGGATAAGGTCGTAGTTCTTCTCGAAGCCCGCCCAGTCCGCGCTGGACTTCCCCGCCACCGTCTCCCGCGCCATCCGGCAGACAATCGCCACCTCTGACAGCAGGTTCGGTGCAACAGGCTCCACCCGACCCGCCGAGGGATGCACGGCGCAAACAGTGTCCTCGACGGAGACGAACTGCGGTCCGGATTCCTGGAGGTCGATTTCCGTGCGCCCCATGGTGGGCAGGATGAGGGCTTCCTTGCCCGTCACCGTGTGCGAGCGGTTCAGCTTGGTGGAGATCTGAACGGTGAGGTCGGTATTCTCCATGGCCGCCTCGGCGGCGTGCGTGTCCGAGATGGCGGCCACCAGGTTTCCGCCCAATGCCACGAAAACTTTGATCCCGCCGTCGCGCATTCTGCGGATGGTTTCCACGGCGTCAGCGCCGTGCTCGCGCGGCGGGTCGAAGCTGAACTCCTTGCCGAGTGCGTCGAGGAACGCCGGCGGCATCTGCTCCCAGATGCCCATGGTCCGGTCACCCTGCACGTTGCTGTGCCCGCGGATCGGCGAGGCGCCGGCACCCGGCTTGCCGATGTTACCGCGCAGCAGGAGCAGGTTGATGATCTCCTTGATGGTGGCCACACCCTTCTTGTGCTGTGTGATCCCCATGGCCCACGTGATGATGACGCGGTCCGCCTTCAGATACCGGGCGGCCAGCTCGTCGATTTCGTCGGCGCGGAGCCCTGTGGCTTCCAGCACGGTCTCGTCGTCAAGCCCGTCAAGGTGCGCTTTGAGTTCCTCCAGGCCCTCGCAGTGCTCCGCCAGGAACTCGTGGTCCAGCACCGTCCCGGGATTCTTCGCCTCGGCGTCGAGCACCCGCTTCGAAATGGCCTGCAGCAGCGCCATGTCGCCGCCCACCCGGATCTGCAGGAACTGGTCCGCGAGATCGGTGCCGTGGCCGATGACGCCCTTGACCTTTTGCGGGTTCTTGTAGCGCAGCAGCCCCGCCTCCGGCAGCGGGTTGACGGCCACAATCTCGGCGCCCGCCTCCTTGGCCTCCTCGAGCGCGGTAAGCATGCGCGGGTGGTTGGTGCCCGGGTTCTGCCCCATGATGATGATCAGCTGCGCCTTGGCGAAGTCGTCGTAGGTGATGGTGGCCTTGCCGATGCCGATGGTCTGGCCCATCGCCCAGCCGGAGGATTCGTGGCACATGTTGGAGCAGTCCGGCAGGTTGTTGGTGCCGAAGGCCCGCACGAACAGCTGATAGATGAAGGCGGCCTCGTTCGATGTCCGGCCGCTCGTGTAGAAGGCGGCCTCGTCCGGGCTGGCCAGTCCGTTGAGCTTCCGCCCCAGGATCCCGAAAGCCTCATCCCAGCTCACGGGCCGGTAATGGTCCTCCCCTGCCGGCTTGTAGACCGGCTCCGTGACGCGGCCCTGCATACCGAGCCAGTACTCCGTCCGCTGGCGCAGCCCACTGACGGAATGCTCCGCCCAGAAGTCCGATTCGATGACCACGGGCGTGGCTTCCCAAGTGACGGCCTTGGCCCCGTTTTCGCAGAACTCGAACGCCTTCCGGTGGTCCGGGTCTGGCCAGGCGCAGCTCATGCAGTCGAAGCCGTGCTTCTGGTTCAGGGCCAACAGCGTCTTCTCTGCCCTGCCCAGGCCCATGTGTTTGATGGCCGGCTGCATCGAATGCACGACACCCGGGATGCCGGCGGCCCATTCCTTGGGCTTGCCTACCTCCAGGTCCTTCTCGTTCGCCTCTTCAACGTCTGGGTTCTTGCGCGGCATGCTGCACACTCCTTGACTCGGCCATCGTCCGGGCACTGCTGTTCGCGGCACCATCGCCGCAGTTTTGCCTCCCTCACAGGACTAGCAGTAATGCAAGGTGCCTGCAAGCATTCGGCCCCGTTAGAGGTCCGCCGGAGGCCAGGTGCAACCGGCACGCAGCGGATGCAGCGGCGCAACGCCTGCTGGCGCACCGGTGCAGCAGGGGCGGACAATGGGAGCACCTGCAGACCGTTTGGAGCCGCAATGCGCCGTTCTAGGGGCTGGCTGAAACACCACAGGCTTCTGGCTTTCTTCGTCGTGTCCTACGCAATTTCCTGGGCCTCCTGGCCGTTCTTCGTGGCACCTGCCGCTGGTCTTCTTTCTCGGGCTGAGCGTGATCGGCCTGCCGACGACTTTCGCCATCACGTTCCTCTACGTCTGGCTGTTCAACCGCAGCGGCGGCAGCGTTCTGCTGACGCTTCTGTTCCACAACAGCCAGGGCACCGTCACCGTCGGGGCCTTCGGCTTCGCCGCCGCCGACGCCGGCCGCGCGGAGCTGATCTACTTCCTCGCCGTCGTCCTGGCGGTGCTTGCCACCGTGGTCCTGGACCGCCGGGCCTGGCGCAAGGCACCCCGCTCGGCCACCGCCGTCGGGCGTTTCGCGCTCCGAATGCGGGGCACGTGAACGACGGCGGTTGATCGGCGCCGGGCGCGTAGCACCGGTGCTTCCGTTCAGGACCCGACGCTTCCGTTCAGGACCCGACAATTGCATCCCAGTCAGGAGGTAGCAAATGTCCTCGCCGCTAGTCAAAGCCGCCGGCCCCATCGCCGTGGTGTCGGGCATACTGTTCGCTGCCGTGGACCTGGCCCGCCTGCTGGCTGCCGATCGGAGCCTCGACCGCATCGAGATGATGCGGCAGACGCCCTTCCAGGTCACGAACGCCCTCTACTGGGTGGTCTTCGTCGGGCTCACCCTCGCACTGGTGTCCGTTTACTTCCGGCTCGGCGGCCGGGCGGGCAGACTCGGCGCCGCCGGGTTCTGCATCGCGCTTGTGGGCACCTTGGACATGGCCGGCAACATGTGGTTCGACGGCTTCGCCGGCCCCTGGATCGCCGAGGCCGCCCCCGGCGCGATCCTCGCGGGCGGGTCCGGAATGCTGGCAGTCGGGGGCCTGTCCAGCTACGTGCTCTTCAGCGTGGGCTGGATGTTTTTTGGCATCGCCGGCTGGCGCTCAGGGATGTTCCCCGCGTGGACCTGCGTGGCGTTCGTCGTTGCGGGTTTCCTCGGCTACAACGCCGGGCTGCCGCCGTACGGGATCCCGATCGGGCTGGTCATGGCGGCGCTGGGCTGGTGGATCATCCGGACTGATAAGTGAAAAGGGGACTGGCATCATCTGCCAGTCCCCTCCGCTGTGCTTGGCCAGAGCCGAAGCTGCAGCGATAGTTTCAGTTACCTTCTGACCAGGGCGTTGCCGTATCCGGCGTCGCACTTGCCATCGTGAATCACGCCGGCGCCCGGTGCCACAACGTAGTTGCTGGCAGGGTTGAAGATCGCCGTTCGCACGCTTGTCACCTGTCCGGCGCAGTTATTAGCGCCGTCGGCGTCCATGCTTTGGCCCCCAATCCACATATCGATCCATATGGTGGAATTGGTTCCCTGGGCGTTCAAGCCCTGGTGGCAACCATTATTCTCCGGATCATCGCCGTCCCCACAGGTGTCTTCCACGACGAAGTAGCGCCGAACATCCGGGAGGTAAATGCGCGTGCCGGCGGGGAAGTCCAGCACGTCCTGGCCTGATGCCAAGGAATGCCCCACTGCGATAGTGATCGGATCGGCGTAGGTTCCCGTTCCACCGGCAGTCTTGTGCAGCACAGGGTGGCTGATCGTTGCTGAGCCAGCCGGAGTGTTGTCATACCAGGTGTAAGCAGTGGTGTACGTGGTATGGACCACCTTCTCCGACGACGCCGGCAGTACCGGGGCAGGTTTGGGTTTCACGGGCTTGGGCGTCTCCGCCGCGATGCTCGGGACAGCGACGGCGGCTGCCGCCTTCGCAGCTGCTTCCTTTGCTGCCGCTGCTCGGTCGGCAACGGTTTTGGCCAAGGCGGCCTCGCGGGCTGCTGCCTTGGCCGCAGCATTTGCCTTGGCCGTCTTTTCCTTCACTGCGGCGGCTCGCGCTCCCTCAGCCTTGACTTTAGCTGCAGCAGCTTTTGCCTTGGCAGCAGAGCGGGCCTTGGCCGCAGCGCGGGCCTTGGCCGCAGCGACCTGCTGCGACGTGCCGACCTCGCTGGAGCCCAGGGTGGATGTAGAGTCGGTTGTCACTTCTACACCGGAGTTAGCGAAGCCCGCAGACTGGATGGTGGAACTGGTGCCGGTTCCTGCGGCACATGCCGTTGTGGCAAGCACTACGGAGAGCATGCCGGCGGCGAGCAGATTTTTCCTGCGCATTGGAGTATTAGCCTCTTTTGTGATGCGGTATCAGGCAGGCTGAAGCAAGGCCAGTCCTGCCCGGAATCGATTCTGGTCTGCTGCAGCGCATGCGGCAGCCTGGGGATTTATCACACGAAGATGGGGTTATGCCACCCAAGGGAGCGTGTGAGCCGACCAGTGACCTAAACGTTACACAGAGGGCTAGGAACTCGCCAACTTTACGGCGCGTCGCACAAACCGACAGACACCCCGTACGGCATAATTCCGGCGCCTTCATGGCTACCGCCGTGCAAGCTCACTGCCGTATTCGCCGTCGCACTGACCATCGTGGATAACGCCATCTCCGGAGGCCACAACGAAGTTATTGGCCGGGTTGAAAACGGCAGTGTGAACACCGGTGAGCCGACGTGTGCAACGCCGGGTAAAGGATGCCTCCTCACCCTCGCCGCCGATCCACATATCGATCCAGATGGAGGCGCCCTCATGCTCGCTGGCACCGGCATGGCATGGGCCGTCCTCGGGCGTCGGCCCGTCTCCACAGGTGTCCTCGACGATGAAGTAGCGGCGAACGTCGGGCAGATAGATCCGTGTTCCGGCAGGGACATCGAGTACATCTTTGCCTGTCTCCCAAGAGTGTCCCACCGCAACCGTCACGGGGTCGTCGTACGTTCCGACTCCCCCGGCCTGCCTGTGCAGCGCGGGGTTGCTGATGTCCGGAGAACCAGGAGGAGTGTTATCAAACCACGTGTAGGCGGTGATGTAGGTGCCAGAAACCACTTTTTCGCCGGAGGTCGTCGGGGCCGCCGTGCCGGAGGTCGTCGGGGCCGCCGTGCCGGAGGTCGTCGGCTTCGGCTTCGAGGGCCGAGTCGCAGTCGTGGCCGGGATCGAGGGCGTCACGGGGTTGGCTGTGCTCGGGGCCGCCGGAGGTTCTGCCGTAGGTGCCGCGGTTCCCGGGGCCGTGGCCGAGTCCGGGACCAGCGCTTCGCAAGCCGACGAGGCAAGAACAAGGGCCACGAGAGCTGCAACTAGAGCGAAGGTCCTGCGCATCAGTGTCTGCCTCTACCACGCGGAATGAGTACCCTGAACGCTACCGTTGCCCGGGTAGAGAAGCCATCCTACTATCGGTATTCACAGGCATTTTAAGGCCACTACACAGCTTCAGCCCGACAGCTCGGCCAGCAACTCGTGCTTCCGCTCCTCGCTGGCGAACGAGGACCTGATGGAGTTCGCAGCGAGCCTTACCCGGTCGAACTCGGACAGCCCCAGCACCGACTCCAGCTGGGCGAAGTTGGTATCCAAATAGCCGCCGAAGTACGCCGGGTCGTCCGAGTTCACGCTGACGTTGAGACCGGCGGCCAGCATCGCCGGCAGCGGGTGCGCTGCCAGCATGTCCACGGCCCGGAGCCGGACGTTCGACAGCGGACAGACCGTCAGCGGCAC
Source organism: Arthrobacter sp. OAP107 (assembly GCF_040546765.1). NCBI lineage: Bacteria > Bacillati > Actinomycetota > Actinomycetes > Micrococcales > Micrococcaceae > Arthrobacter > Arthrobacter sp. OAP107. The sequence goes on from NZ_JBEPOK010000001.1 coordinate 4,104,422, forward strand.
ATGGTCATCGACCAGCCGCTCCACGAGCTCGGGGTCCTCCATGCACCGGATACCGTGGTCGATCCGCTCCACGCCCAGCACGTCCAGAGCCTCCACAATGTACGACGGCGGGCCCTCCTCCCCGGCGTGCGCAATCTTCCGCAGGCCTGCTTCGCTGGCCCGGGCGAACAGCCGAGTGAATTTCGACGGCGGGTTGCCCACCTCTGCCGAGTCCAGGCCGATGCCGGCGATCGGGGCGTCCATCGCCAGAAGCCCCTCCAGGACCTCGAGCGCCGAGTCCTCGGACAGGTCGCGGAGGAAAGCGGCGATCAGCAGCGTGGAAATGCCGAACTCCTCCTCAGAGGTGGCGAGGACAGAGGCGACCCCGTTCACGCAGGTCTCCAAGGCGACTCCCCGCGAGAGGTGTGCCTGCGGATCCATCATGATTTCGGCGTGCCGCACCCCGGCCGCCGCAGCCCGCGTCAGGTAGGCCCGGGTCATGTCGGCGAAGTCCTGCTCGGTCCGGAGGACGGCCATGTTGGCGTAGTACAGGTCGAGAAACGACTGCAGGTCCGTAAACTCGTACCGGCCCCGTAGCTCGTCCAGGTTTGCGTACGGCAGCTCGATGCCGTTCCGTTCAGCGAGCGCAAAGATCAGTTCCGGCTCCAGCGTCCCCTCAATGTGAAGGTGGAGCTCCGCCAAGGGCGACGGCGACGGAGGCGCCACCAGCTCCTCTTCAGCTGAAGGCAAAGTCTGATCTGTTGGCCCGGTTTGATCTGAAAGAGCAGCGGGACCGATCGGTTCAGCGGCGGCGTCGTAAGTGTTCACCCCGACAGAATAGTCCCCGGACCGGCCATGACCGCTAGAGTCGAACAGATGCGGACTGAAGAGTATGCTGATCCCTTGGCCGATCTGGACTGGAGCCCGGAAACCGGCGCCCACCATTCTGCCGACGGTTTTGTCCGGGTGCGCGGTGCCCGTGAGAACAACCTTCGCAATGTGGACGTGGCTGTCCCGCGCGACGCCATCGTGGCCTTCACCGGTGTCTCGGGATCTGGCAAGTCCTCGCTGGCGTTCGGCACGATTTACGCCGAAGCCCAGCGCCGGTACTTCGAATCCGTCGCGCCGTACGCCCGGCGCCTCATCCAACAGGGCCACAATCCCAAGGTGGAGATGATCACCGGGCTGCCGCCCGCCGTCGCGCTTCAGCAGCGCCGCGGCACACCGAGCAGCCGTTCCACCGTGGGAACGGTGACCACGCTGTCCAACTCTCTCCGCATGCTGTTCTCCCGCGCCGGCAGCTACCCGGCCGGGGCGAGCCCGCTGGACTCGGACGCCTTCTCGCCCAACACGGCAGCCGGGGCATGCCCGGAGTGCCACGGCCTCGGCGTCGCACACACCGTGAGTGAAGCCTCGCTGGTCCCGGACCCGTCGCTGAGCATCCGGGACGGGGCTATCGCCGCGTGGCCGACCGCGTGGCAGGGCAAGAACCTGCGGGACATCCTCACCCATCTGGGTTACGACGTCGACATCCCCTGGCGGGAGCTGCCCCGGGAGGACCGTGACTGGATCCTGTTCACCGAGGAGCAGCCGGTCGTGGAGATCATCCCGCAGCGTGACCGGGTGGCCAAGCCGTACAAGGGCACGTTCTGGAGTGCCAAGAGTCACGTGCTGCACACCCTGGCGGATTCCAAGAGCAACACGATGCGCGAACGCGTGCTCCGCTTCATGGAAACCGGCCCCTGCTGGCGGTGCAGCGGCAGCGGACTCACCCCGGACGCCCTGGCCGTCACGTTCGCAGGCAGGACCATCGCCGACCTCAACGCCGTGCCGACGGCCGAACTGGCCGACATCATCCGCCCCACAACCGAACTGAAGGACGCCGGAACCGCCTCCCGCAAGCTGTCCTCCGGCGAAGGCAACGAGGTGGCCGTGGCCATCACGCGCGACCTACTGCAGCGGATCACGGTCCTGCTGGATCTGGGGCTCGGCTACCTGGCACTGGGCCGATCGACGCCCACCCTCTCCCCCGGTGAAATGCAGCGGCTCCGGATCGCCACGCAGCTCCGCTCGGGTCTGTTCGGCGTGGTCTACGTGCTGGACGAGCCCTCCGCCGGGCTGCACCCCGCCGATGCCGAGCCACTGCTCGCTGTCCTGGAACAGCTGAAATCGTCGGGCAACTCGGTGTTCGTGGTGGAGCACAACATGGACATCGTGCGCCGCGCCGACTGGCTCGTGGACGTGGGTCCGAGGGCTGGAGAGGGCGGCGGTGAGGTGCTCTACAGCGGACCCGTGGCCGGCCTGGCCGACGTCGAGGCCTCCGTCACGCGCCCGTTCCTCGTGCAGGACGGCCCCCAGGGACGTCTTGGCAGCGCCAAAACCGACGACGGCGGCAGCACTGCCGGCGCTTCCCGCACCGGTGCGTCTAACGGCAGGGCGCCCGAAGTGAGCGAGCCGGGCAGCGAGCCGGGCAGCGGCGTCCGTACCGGCCGCCGTCGGGAGCCCGGTGCCTGGCTGGAACTGAACGACATCTCACGCCACAACCTCCGCGGCCTCGACGCGTCCTTCCCCTTGCGGGTCCTGGCCGCCGTCACCGGTGTCTCCGGCTCGGGCAAGTCGACGCTGGTCAGCCACGTTTTGGCGGAGGTGGTCGGGTCCGACCTGCACGGCGACGCGGGCTCGGGGGGAATTGGTGCCGGTGATGCGGGTGCGGGCCGCCCAGAGTCTGCGGGAACCAACGGGGACCAACTCCTGGACGCCGGAGATCCCGGCACGCCGCTGAGCGTCGGAACCGTGACCGGCCTGCACCACGTGGACCGGCTGGTGACCGTGGACCAGAAGCCGATCGGCCGCACGCCCCGGTCCAACCTGGCCACCTACACAGGGCTCTTCGACGCCGTGCGCAAGGAATTCGCCGCCACAGACGAAGCCCGGGCCCGCGGATACGGTGCCGGGCGCTTCTCCTTCAACGTGGCCGGCGGGCGCTGCGAGACCTGCCAGGGCGAGGGATTCGTCGCCGTCGAACTGCTGTTCCTGCCCGGCAGCTACGGCCCCTGCCCGGAATGCGACGGTTCGCGCTATAACCCGGAAACCCTGGAAGTCACCTACCGCGGCAAGAACGTGGCCGGGATCCTGGGCCTGACCGTGGATGCCGCCGCTGAATTCCTCGCGGAGGTTCCCTCGGCGGCCCGGAGCCTGCAGACACTGCGGGAAGTCGGGCTGGGCTACCTGCGGCTGGGGCAGCCCGCCACCGAACTGTCCGGCGGCGAAGCCCAGCGCATCAAGCTCGCCACCGAGCTGCAGCGGGCACGCCGCGGGCACACCCTGTATCTGCTGGATGAGCCGACCACCGGCCTGCATCCGGCCGACGTCCGCCTCCTCATGGCCCAGCTGCAGCGCCTCGTGGACGCGGGAAACACAGTGGTCGTGGTGGAGCACGAAATGGATGTGGTGGCGGAAGCGGACTGGGTGATCGACCTCGGCCCGGCCGGCGGGGATGCCGGCGGAAAAATCGTCGCTGCCGGCACGCCCGACGCCGTCGCCGGTTCACCGGACAGCCGGACGGCGCCGTACCTGGCTTCCGCGCTCGGCTCTTCTGCGCTCGGCCGGAGTTCCGAATAGCAGGACCCCGGTCCCCCTGCCCGGATGACTGCCTAAAGCCGCTTGACTGTCAATGATTATCTCGATTTGATAACGGCGGCCGACACCTCTAGGCTGGGGCACATGCCCGCGCAACGCGGGCCCATGAATGCCCGGTGCCGCCTCCACCAGTTACTGCCCGGCCGGCGGACACCGAAATGACCTCTAGTTCGTCAGGGGCGGGCAGTAGCGCGACAACGTCCGGGGACGGACCGAGCGCGGGTGGCCTCAGGAGCATCCCAAAATGAAGAAATCCACTCTCAGCACTGCCGCGCGCCGTGGAGTCACCCTGGCCGCGGTTTCCGCCGCAACCCTGGCGCTCTCCGCCACTGCCGCCAACGCTGCAACTCCCACCGCAACAAGCGCCTCCACCTGGGACGCCCTCGCCCAGTGCGAGAGCGGCGGCAACTGGTCCACCAACACCGGTAACGGCTTCTCCGGCGGCCTGCAGTTCACCCCACAGACCTGGGCCGCCTACGGCGGAGCGGGCTCGCCGCAGAACGCTTCCCGCGCCCAGCAGATCGCCGTCGCCGAAAAGGTCCAGGCCAGCCAGGGCTGGGGCGCATGGCCTGCCTGCTCCGCGAAGCTCGGCCTGAATGGTGGCGGTGGCGCTCCTGCACCGCAGATCCTGCCGCAGAGCGCGCCGGTCCAGGCCGCACCCGTCCAGGCTCCTGTCCAGACCGCCCCCGTTGCCCAGGCTCCGGTGGCCCAGGCTCCTGTCCAGGCGCGTCACGCTGCCGCCATCGCGGTGAGCGGCGAGACCTACACCGTCCAGGACGGCGACACCCTCAGCAAGATCGCCGACAAGCTCGGCATCCAGGGCGGCTGGCAGCACCTCGCCGACGCCAACGCTGGCACCATCAGCAACCCGAACCTCGTGTTCGTGGGCCAGGTTCTGCAGCTTCCTGCCTAGGCTGCTTGGTCGGGCCGCTTAGCGGCACTGCCTTGAAGCTCGACGCCGGGCGGTCCCTTTCCAGGGCCGCCCGGCGTCGCTGTGTCTTGCCGTTTTAGTGTCTGTCTCCAGAAACTACGACGCCGGGCGCCCCCTGAGTGGGGACGCCCGGCGTCGTTCTTAATTCCCTACAGCGTGACGGCTGGAACCGTCAATATTTCGGCCTTAGGCCGCAGCGGGTAGCTCCCGCACGATGCGCACCTTCCAGGCGGCGTCGTCGCTGGTGTCCAGGAGGGCGACGGTGCCGGAGGCGAGGTGCAGGGCAACGCGCTTGGCGTGCAGCAGCTCGAGGTAGAGGTGCTCGTTGACGCGGGCAGGGCTGTCGACGACGAACTTCACGGCATCGCGCACCTTGCGGTAGTTGTCGCTGCGTTCGCGGTGCAGGTGCAGCTCAAGTTCGTGGCGCTGCTTGACGCGCGGCTCATGTTTGTTCAGCCAGTTCACGGCGGCGTGGACGCCGATGACCAGGGCCAGCGAAACGGCGTAGATCCACCAGCCGGTTGACATCAGGAAGAGCGGCAGGTTGGCGACGGCCACCACGGCAATGAAAACGCGAAGCGCAACGAGCCTGCGCAGGGTCAGCGCAACGGCCGCAAGCGCAGTGCGGAAACGGTGCTGGTCCTTGCGTGCGGCGGCCGGGTCCAGAGTAAACTCGTCGAGAACGAGGATCCCGTTCGCGTCGGCACCCAGCATTTGGCCGTACTTGGGAACAAACAGTTGAGGCTCCTGTGACGCGTGTGAATTCGCCTCCGCGGGGGCGGATGACAGGGGCGCGGGAGAGGTAAGAGTCATGAGTAGGCTTCCAGACGCTGTTGAGGTTTCCGACATCTTAGTGGATTAATCAAGCCTGCGTATGTATAGGTCCACTATGTGAACATCCGACCGTCCATTTTGGCGCTTGGCTGTGGGGTCCGGCACTTCAATTGGCACATCGCGCCGGGGACGGCAGACTGAAGGGATGCAAACCTTCCTCCCTTATCCCGATTTCCGGCAAAGCGCGGCCGCGCTGGACACGCCCCGGCTCGGCAAGCAGCGCGTCGAAGCGTTGCAGACACTCCGTGCGCTGGTCATCCCGGAATACGGGTGGCAGTCACACCCCGCCATCCGCATGTGGATGGGGCACGTTCCGGCGCTCACCCTGTACGGCCTGGCCATGGTTGACGAATGGGTCAAGCGCGGCTTCGACGACAACACGCGCGACAACATCCGTGAGTTCGCTCCGCAGGCCGCGCATCCTGATTATGCAGCCAAGATCCTGCTTCCGCCGTGGCTCGGCGACCCCCAGTTCCACCTGAGCCACCGGTCCAACCTGATCCGCAAGGACCCGCACTTTTACGAAGAGGTCTTCCCCGGCACCGAGCACGGGCTGGAGTACGTCTGGCCGGAGCCCAGGCACGAGTTCCTGCCTGAAGACCCCGAGGGTGAGGTGCTCTGGATTCTTCGCGAGCACGTCGGCCACGGCGACCCCGAGAAGCTGGACAAGGTCGGGCTGCCTCCGGTGGGCCGGGCGGCCGGAGGTGCCGCTGATTCCGGGTCAGCTGCCGGGGAATCCGGCGACGACGAGTACCAGTTCGTCTACGCGGAGGAAACTTCACGCCGCCCAGCCAAAGTGGCCAAGAAGGCACCGGCCAAGCCGCTGGTCAAGAAGCCGTCGCGGAAGCGGCAGCGCCAGGAGGCCGCCTTCTCAACGCTTCCCGGCAAGTCGCCGGTCGCCGTGCCGTTCGACGGCGGCAGCAGGTTCGCCGTCGGAATGGTCGTGGGCCGGCCCATCACGCTCGACGACGGGCGCTTTGGCCGCAACTTCCAGCTCACCGACATCATCGACCGGTCAGAGTTCGACTATCCGGCGCTGCTGCAGGACCCCCGCGTCTTCTTCCCCGTCCCGGCGCTCTGAGTCCGGAGGGATTGCCGCCCCTCGCGTCGGCCGCAGCTGCTCAGTTTGCTGCTCGGGGATCCTATAGTCAGCCGTGGTATGAGGGCCGGTTTCTGTCGCATACAGTTGCTTTGAGTCCCGCGGGACCGGGGAACAGTGCGAATTGGGGGATTCAGAATTGGCAGGCGAAGGAGCGGCCGAGCAGGCACGGCTGGCAGCCGAGCGGGTAGCAAAGCTCAGGCAACAACTGGAACAGGCCGAGCGGGCAGAGAAAGCTTGGACCAAAGGCGCCGCGGGGGAGGTACGCGTCGGGCTGGTGCTGGACGGGCTGGCCTCGCAGGGATGGCTCGCCCTGCACGATGTCCACTGGCCCGGGCGTCCTAAGGCGAACCTGGACCATATCCTCGTTGGGCCCGGCGGTGTCATCGTCATTGATGCAAAGAGCTGGTCTGGTGACGTCCAGACGCGGAACGGGGTTCTCCGTCAAAACGGATACTCCAGAGACCGAGAGGTTTCCTCCGTGGCCGATCAAGGCGCCGCGGTAGCTGCACTCCTCGAACCACAGCACCGGCGGCTTGTTCAGGCGTGGTTGTGCTTGGTTGACCAGCCGGATATGAACGCAAGGTCGGGTACTGGTGTCAGGATTCAGGGCCTAGCGACACTCAGGCGCTCCATACAAGAACTGCCCGCTGTACTCGACCCGGCTGCTGTGCAGGTTATTCACAGCTACCTGCTGGGCCTTCTCTCCGGAGAGACGAGCCCGCCCCTGCTGACCACGAAAGACTGGAATGCAGGACCTGCAGATCTCGGGCTTGCTTCAGGCCCGGCCGTAGCTTTGGAGAGCCGGCGGTCCCGGCAGCGCATGGGACGCACTACTCCTGGCAGGAACAGGCGAAAGCGGACCAAGCCCTCAGGCTGCTTCGGGGCACTTTTCTACTTTGCCTTGGCTGTTTTTGTCGTGGGCCTCCTGCTCAATGCATGGCCCCACACACAAAGGCAGCCCCCTGTCGTTCCTCGCCCCTCGCCATCGCTCGCCCAGCCTGTCCCATCCAGATGAAATAGAGGCATTCCAAGGTCGGGTCACGGAGATGGCAGACTGGCGGCTATGACTATCCTTCTCGCCGGTTGCGGCGACCTCGGCACCGAGACGGGTCTGCGTTTCGCCGCAGCGGGGCACCGGGTGGTGGGTTGGCGCCGTTCCCCGGACAAACTGCCGGCTGAGATCGAGGGCGTCGCCACGGACTTAAGCACCGCCGAACTGCCGCGTGTCCCGGCGGACACTAACGCCGTCGTCATCGCCGTGGCTGCGGATGCTTCTACAGAAGAGGCATACCGGACCGCGTACGTGAACGGGGTTGCGAATGTCCTCGACGCCCTCGAGCGCGACCACGTTGCACCCGAACGCGTCCTCTTCGTCTCGTCCACGGCAGTGTATGGCGACGCCGGAGGAGGATGGATCGATGAAAACACGACGCCGGAACCCACCGGATTCTCGGGCCGCGTCATGCTTGAAGCAGAGGAGCTGCTGCTGAAGCGGTTCGACGGGACGGGGACCTCGCCTGTCGTGCTCAGGCTTGGCGGAATCTACGGACCGGGCCGGACGCGGCTCATCGACCAGGTTCGGACCGGCGCCGCCGTCATTCCTGACCAGCCGCGCTTCACCAATCGCATCCACCGCGACGACGCCGCCGGCGCCATCGTGCATTTGCTCAACATGCCTGACGCGCCGTCACTCCTCTATCTCGGCGTCGACAACGAGCCGGCCGAGTTGGGCGACGTCCTGCGTTTCTTGGCGGCTGAATTGGGGTTGGACGTCCCGCCGACGGGTTCCCTGGGCGACGCACGTGGCGGCAACAAACGGTGCAGCAACGCGCTGCTTCGGGGAACAGGGTTCTCCTGCAAGTACCCATCCTTCCGCGAGGGTTACCGCGACGTTTTAGCCGGCGTCGGAGTGCGCCACCTTTGAGTAGACGCGCCGCCCAGGTGGAGATAGGGCCCAAATGACCGGGCCAAAAAAATTTTCAAAAGTTTTTTCACATTCAGTCCGAAGTGACGCTCCTCACGCCTGAAAATGTCAGACCCCGCTGAGAGAGTTTTCGTATGGAAGCGATTGGGGAGCACGGAGCGGACAGCTCGGCGGGGACGAATGTCTCTGGCCTGGGTGCCGCTGTCCTGCTGCGCGGCCGCCGGCTGCGTAGCGTTCCTGCGGCTCTCCTTGCTGACGCACCGGTCAAGGACGTGTCCGACGGCGGTGCTGCCGCCGGCTTTGCAGCTGGCGCTGGCCCTGCAACTCGGCGTTTGGAAACGAACGGCCCGGAACCGGTCGCCGCGGCAACTACTGAGCTGGCGTCCCCAGCGCCGGCAACGACTGATCTGAAGGCGTCCCTGGCGCTGCTGGACTCCGCCACCAGCTCGGCTCCGGAGGAGCTGGCGGCGGCCAACTTCCTTCAGGCGGCCGATTTCGCTGAACTGACCGAGAAGCTCTCCCGCCGCGTCGAACACCTGCAAGTACTCGCCGCCGCGGCGGTGGACCGGACACGGACCGAGGCGATCAACGCCGCCGCGACCGCCAGCCGCGCCGCCGGCTGGACCACAGGCTGGACCACAGGCTGGGGCCCCGAACCCGGACCCGAGCCTGTCCCGGATCCTGCCCCGGATCCAGGCCCGGATCCTGGCGCTCAGCACTCCGAGGCTGCCGCCACCACGGCTGGAGCCGACGGTTCCTCCTTTGCCGTTGCTGCCGCCCCTGGCCCAACTCCGGCCGCCTCCGCGGTTGCCTCTGCCCCTGCCTCTGCGGTGGCCTGGTCCCCGGCCGATGACGGAGCCCGAAACACCGCCGAGTTCCTCCGCACCCGGCTCCGGATCAGCACCCCCGAAGCACGCCGCCGCCTCGCCCTGGCCAACGCCACCCTCCCCCGCACCGGACTCGCCGGCCGGCCCATGCCACCCGAACGCGAAGAAACCGCAGCCGCCCTCACCACCGGAATCATCTCCTCCCGCGCCGGAACCACCATCACCACCGCCCTGGACAAAGTCCGCCACATCCCCAACCCCGCCCTGATCGCCGAAATGGAACACAACCTCACCCAAACCGCGATCGACAACGACCACGACTTCCTCACCCGCATCGCCCACCGCTGGATCGACGCCCTCGACCAGGACGGCACCGAACCCTCCGAAGAAAACCTCCGCCACCGCCAAGGCGTCTTCCTCCACCACAAACGCGGCGGCCTGCACCACCTCGAAATCCGCGCCACCGCCGACCAATACGAAGTCCTCGCCACCGTCATGAACACCGCCACCAACCCCCGCACCACCACACCCAACACCACCACCAGCGCGAAAACCGACAACGGCAACAACAACGACAGCGGCGACGGTGACGGCACGGCCGCCGGCACCAGCCAACAGGACACCAGCCAACAGGGCAACGGCAGCAGCGGTGACGGCGGTACCAGCAGCGCCGACGGTACCATCGCCGCCGCTGTCGACCCCGACGCGGCCTTCAACGCCCCCACCCCGGAACCGGACCTGGACCGCCGCACCCTCGCCCAGCAACGCCTCGACGGCCTCATCGGCGCATCCAAGGCAGCCCTCGCCGCCGGCACCCTGCCCACCACCGGAGGACTCCGCCCCCAAGTCATGGTCACCGTCGGCTACCGGGACCTCCTCAACAGCATCCAAACCACCGCCAACCGCGGCCCCCGCTACGCCTCCAAAGGAAACCACACCACCAACCAGCCAACAGACAGCCCCCAACCAACAGACACAAACGGATGGCAACCCAGCGGCCCCGAGCTCCTGCCAGGCACCTGGCAGACCACCCAACCGCGCCCCGAACCGGACACCAGCACAGACGCCCCGCAGACAAGCGAACCCGACACCCAGACAGGCAACCTGCCCAGCACCAACATCACCAGCACCAACGCCGCCAGTATCAACCCGCCCGGCACCAACCCGCCCGGCATCAACCGGTCCGGCACCGACCCCTTCACCACACCCCTGCCCGGCGGGCCGGCCGGCACGGCCACCGGCAGCGGAACCTTCACCTACACCGGCCCCGTCACCGCCTCCACCATCCGCAAAATCGCCTGCGACGCCGACATCATCCCCGTCCTCCTCGGCAGCCAAGGACGCATCCTCGACATCGGCCGCACCACCCGGATCTTCCCGCCCCACATCCGCAAAGCCCTCAACACCCGCGACCAAGGCTGCGCCTTCCCCAACTGCACCATCCCCGCACCCTGGTGCGAAGCCCACCACATCACCTACTGGTCCCGAGGCGGACCCACCAGCACCGACAACGGCGTCCTCCTCTGCACCCACCACCACCACCTGATCCACAAGGAACAGTGGAAAATCCACCTCAAAAACGGCATCCCCTGGTTCATACCCCCACCCCACATCGACCCCCGCCAACAACCCCGACAAAACCACCACCACAAAACATGAACCCGAGACCGCAAGCGGGCCGGGGCCGGCCGCACGAGGAACGCCAGCGTCGGCGGGACACAAGAGGAGCGTCAGCGCGGGAAAGCCACGCCCGGCGTCGACGAGCCAACACGGTCCGTGCAGCCGACCCGCGGGCTCGGACCGACAGCCGGAAGTTGCCAGGATGTTGGTAGATCCAGCCGTGCCATGGTCTGCCGGCGCCGAGGATTCCTGGCTTCGGCCTCAAAATAGAACCGCCCAGCCCCAATTCGGGACCAGGCGGTTCGGTGAAACAAAAACCAGAGGCTGCTATGCGTCCTGCCAGCCGCTGCCTTGCGTGAACGTGGCAACCAGGGTGCCCACGCCGGCCTGCAGCGAGTTCGAGGGGTCCTCGTACAGGGACGCCTCCGTCGCACGGCTGTGGGTGATGAGCTGCTCGGCTTCGAGTTTCGCCTCCGGCACGGTGGCACCGATGATGCCCGTGCGGGCAGGAAGCTCGGGAGTGTGCACTACGTCGGCATTGGTCTCCGAGAGCGGGATGGTGGTTCCCGGTCGAATCTCGTCGTGCGGGAACTCGAATTCGGCGTCGTCGGGGGCAGCGGGAATCGTGTACTCCAGGAAGTAGTTCATGCCCCCAGCCTTGCAGATAACCGCCATGCCAGAAACCCCGCTCGCCGCCCGCGGGCACAAAAGCTCACCGCCCGCTCAACCGGAACGCGAGCGCAAGAGCGGTCCTTCCTACCGTCCTGCTGCGTATCCCTGCGCTCCCCGCGGATTCGCGGCAGCCTGCAGCACGCCGGTCCTGGGATCGCGTACGACGGCGGACAGCCGCCCCAGCGTCCAGTCGCCTGCCCGGGTGATCCGGTGTCCCCGCCCTTCGAGCCCGGCGATAACGTCATCGCCCAACCGATCCTCGACGACGGCACCGCCAGGCTGCCATGTGCGCGGCCAGAAAGACCCGGGCATCGACGTCGTATGAAACGCCGGCGCATCGATGGCCTGTTGGGGCGAGTACCCGCCGACGATCGTCCGCAGCAGGTACAGCAACTGCCACTGGTCCTGATGGTCGCCGCCGGGCGAGCCGAGCGCGGAAACAGCAACGCCATCGCGCAGCACCAGCGTCGGCGTCAGGGTGGTCCGGGGCCGTTTGCCCGGCGTCAGCGTGGACGGCGTTCCGGGCTCCAGCCACGTCATTTGCAGCCGGGTGCCCAGGCAGAAGCCAAGCTCAGGAATCGCCGGCGACGACTGCAGCCAGCCACCGGACGGCGTGGCCGAAACCATGTTGCCCCAGCGGTCCACAACATCAATGTGGCAGGTGTCGCCGCGGGTCTCCCCGTTGGACGCCACAGTGGGCTCGCCTCGTGCGGGTTCACCAGCTGCGGGCCCGCCTGGTGCGGGTTCACCGATCGTAGGCTCGCCCACACCCACGGCAGCCGCGGAATGTGCGCCGCCGGAAGCGGCACCACCCCCCAAGGCGCGTGACCCGCCGTCGTTCGGCAGCGCAGGCGGGACATACTCCGTCCGCAGCGCAGGGACGTACGGCTCACGCCCCGGAACCGAACCCGGACGGAACTCGTGCGATGCCTCATCCGTGATCAGATCCCGCCGCGACGCCGCGTACTCTTCGGACAACAGGTAGCCGAGGGGGACGTCCGCATCGCCGTAGTACGCCTCCCGGTCCGCCAGAGCGAGCTTCTGGGCCTCCAAAATGGTGTGCGCCCCCAGCTCGGTGGACGGGTCGAGGTGGTCGTCATCAAAGCCGGCCAGGATCGCAAGCGTCTGAAGCAGTGCCGGCCCCTGCCCCCACGGGCCGGTCTTGGCGATGGTGTGCCCGCGGAACTCGAAGGTGGCTGCGTCCTCATACGACGCGCGGAACCCCGCCATGTCGGCCATCGTCATCACGCCACGGTGGTCGGTACCGGACGAGTGCCGGTGCGGTGTCCGGACGCTTTCGGCCACCGCACGGGCCACGAAGCCTTCGCTCCACTCCCTGCGGGCGGCGTCGATGCGCTCCTCGCGCGTGTGCGCCGGCTGCGCCGCGAATGCCTCGCCGAGGCCGGCACCGGCCTGCACCAGTTTCTGCAGCGTGCGGGCAAGCGCCGGATTCCGGACCAGCTCGCCCTCCTTCGGGATGCGTCCCTCCGGCATCCACAGTTCGGCCGAAGTGGGCCAATGCTCGCGGAACAGCCCCGCCACCGCCGAGATCGTGCTGCCGACACGTGCCAGCACCGGATGGCCGTCGCGCGCATACCGGATGGCGAAATCCAGGACTTCCGCCAGTTCCCATGTTCCGTGATCCCGCAGCAGCAACAGCCAGGCGTCGACGGCGCCGGGAACCGCCGCGGCGAGCGCCCCTGATCCGGGCACCAGTTCCAGGCCCTCGGCGCGGAAGTGCTGACCCGTCGCGCCCGCCGGGGCCGGGCCTTGGCCCATCAGGACCACAGGTTTCCCAGGCTCCTCCGCCGTGCTGAAGACGCCGGTCATGTCGCCGCCGGGCCCGTTGAGGTGCGGTTCCACCACATGCAGCACGAACGCGGCCGCCGTTGCCGCGTCGAAGGCGTTGCCGCCCCGCTCCAGCACCGCCTGCGCGGTGCCGGTAGCGAGCCAATGGGTCGTAGCGGACATGCCGAACGTGCCCTGCAGCGTAGGACGGGTGGTGAAAGTCTCCGGCCTCGTAAAACTCATACGGGCTACTGTAGTCACCGGTTTCCGGCCGTTCCGGGATACGGCGCCCGCGACACGCTCCGCCTATGGCGGGAGCCTGCTTGCCTCGCTTAGCCTATTTCCCCAGACCGGCCCGCCGCAGAGCCTCGGCCATGGCAGTATCCGCTGGAGCTGGACGCTGGCCAGACTGCTTCGGCTGCCGCCTTGCGTTGTTGCGCTCTGCGGCCGGCTGACCTGAATCGCTCCCCTGGCGCGCCCCGGGCTTTCCGCCAGCTTGGCCAGGCATGGCCGACCGGTTCCGGCCGCCGTCGCGGTTGCCGCCACCGGCCCCGCGGGCGCCTTCCCGGCCGCCGTCGCGGTTGCCGCCATCCCTGTTACCGCCCGCCGAACGTTCGACGCCGCGGCCGCCTTCCCGATTTCGGTCGCCGCCGCGTTCCCCACCCGAACGTCCACCAGCCGGGCGGTCGCCGGCAGCGGCCGGTTCGTCGTCGAGCCCTAGCGTCAGCGAGATCCGCTTCCGCTCCGGATCAGCCTCAAGCACCTTCACCCGGACCACCTGCCCGGATTTCACGACCTCTCGCGGATCGGCGACGAACCGGTTCGCCAGTGCGGACACGTGGACCAGCCCGTCCTGATGAACGCCCACATCAACGAAGGCGCCGAACGCGGCCACGTTGGTGACGGTACCCTCCAGGACCATGCCGGGCTTGAGGTCGGAGATCTTCTCGATGCCTTCGGAGAACGCTGCCGCCTTGAACGCCGGACGGGGATCGCGTCCCGGCTTCTCGAGCTCGGCGATGATGTCGCGCACGGTCGGCAAGCCGAAGGTGCCGTCCACGAAGTCTGCCGGGTTTAGCCGTCCGGCATCAGCTAACGGAGCAAGACCAGCAGTGCCTGCAGAAGCTCCGGATGCACCGGACCCGCGAGTGGCGCCAGCCGCAGTCAGGATTTTCCGGGCCACCGAGTACGCCTCGGGGTGCACGCTGGAGGCATCAAGCGGCTCTGCTCCCCCGGTGATCCGCAGGAACCCGGCACACTGTTCGAACGCCTTCGCTCCCAGCCGCGGCACCTTCTTCAGCTCGCTGCGCTTAGCGAACGGCCCGTGCTCGTTCCGGTACGCCACAATGTTCTCGCTCAGCAGCGGCCCGACGCCGGCCACCCGGCTCAGCAGCGCCGGCGACGCCGTGTTCACGTCGACGCCCACGGCGTTCACGCAATCCTCCACCACGGCATCCAGGCTGCGGTCCAGTTTCGCCGCGGTGACATCGTGCTGGTACTGCCCCACGCCGATCGACTTCGGATCGATCTTCACCAACTCTGCCAGCGGATCCTGCAGGCGGCGGGCGATGGACACCGCGCCGCGCAGGGACACGTCCATGCCGGGGAGTTCGGCGGCGGCGAGGGCGGAGGCCGAGTACACCGACGCACCGGCCTCGGACACCACCAGCTTCTGCGGCGCCGCGCCAGTGCCGGCACCAGTCCCGGATCCGGCGGCTGCGGAGAGGGAGCTGCTTGATCAGTTCGGCTGCAAGCTTGTCCGTTTCGCGCGACGCCGTTCCGTTGCCGATGGCCACGAGTTCGACGGCGTGCTGCCGCGCCAGACGGGTCAGCGTCGCCAGGGCTTCGTCCCATTTGCGCGCCGGTGCGTGCGGGTAGACGGTGTCCGTGGCCACCACCTTGCCGGTCTTGTCGACCACGGCCACCTTCACGCCCGTCCGCAGCCCCGGGTCCAAGCCAAGTGTGGCGCGGTTTCCGGCGGGTGCAGCCAGCAGCACGTCGCGGAGGTTGGCCGCGAAAACGCGCACGGCCTCGTCCTCCGCGGCGGCGAACATCCGTCCCCGCAGGTCGGCCGTCAGCCGAGCCAGCACCCGGGAGCGCCATGCCACCTGCGCCGTTTGGAGCAGCCACGAATCGGCGGGCCGGCCGCGGTCGGCAACCCCGAGGAACCGGGCCACGGCGGACTCGTAACGGGTGCGCGCGGCGGCGAGGGCGTCATCGTCGGCCGGGTCCGCTTCGGTGAGGTCCAGCTCGAGCACGCCGTCCTTCTCACCGCGCAGCAGCGCCAGCACCCGGTGCGACGGCATCCCGGACGGCGCCTGCGAAAACTCGAAGTAGTCCGCGAACTTCTGCCCCTCGGTTTCTTTGCCCTTCTTCACCCTGGACACCATCCGGCCCTGCGTCCACAGCCGCTCGCGCAGGTTCTCGGCAAGGTCCGGGTCCTGCGCCACGCGCTCCACGAGGATGGCCCGGGCGCCGGCGAGCGCCGCAGCAGCGTCGTCGACGGCGTGCTCCGCGTTCAGGTACTTGGCAGCCTCGCGCTCGGGATCGAGGTCGGGGCGCTGGAGCAGGGCATCGGCGAGCGGTTCCAGCCCGGCCTCACGTGCGATCTGAGCCTTGGTGCGCCGCTTCGTCTTGAAGGGCAGGTAGATGTCCTCAAGCCGGGACTTCGTGTCGGCGGCCACGACGGCGGCCTGCAGTTCCGGGGTCAGCTTGCCTTGCGCGGCAATCGCCTCCAGGACAGTCCGACGGCGGTCCTCCAGTTCGCGGAGGTAGCGCAGGCGCTCGTCGAGTTCGCGGAGCTGGCCGTCGTCGAGCGTCCCGGTGGCTTCCTTGCGGTAGCGGGCGATGAACGGAACCGTTGACCCGCCGTCGAGCAGGTCCACCGCCGCCTTCACCTGCCAGGCCTTCACGCCGAGCTCGGCGGCGATCTGTTCCGCTATGCGGGCGGCAACATCGTCAGTGCCTTGGCCGCCGGCCGGCGTGGGAGCGGGGATGTCCTTCGGCTTTGTGCCGGCGGCGGAGGCAGGGCTGGGCGTGGGCGTGGCGGGGTGCTGCGGCTGTTGGGTCACCAGAACATTTTGCCCTACGCACCCGGATCCGCGGCGGTCAGGGGACCAGGGAACGGAGCAAACCGCACTACCCACATCGGTCCTTAAGTGGTGTAGTGACTTTATGCAGCGGGGGTCATCGACTTAGGCGGCGCATCATGCAGGAATTGCTCATCATTCTTCAGGACGGCTTCAACGACGATGAAGTCACCATCACGGTCAACGGCAAGGAGGCCCGGTACGACCGCGATGTCACCACCCGGGAACTGTTGGGCATGGCCGAGGAAGTCTCCGTGGAACTGCCGGCAAAAGGCGCCACCGTGGGGGTCGAAGTCACCAGCCGCAACCTCAGCGCGGAAATGAAGCTCCATGGCCGGCCACGCAGCCTCCTTGTGTCCATTGAGGACGGCGAGCTCGTGCTCAGCGAGGGGACGGGCCGCGAGGCCTTTTTGTAGTGCCGTTTTATGGTGCCGGGTGGCTAGGAGCTGGCCAAGCCCGGCAGTGACAGTGCTTCGTCCAGCACTTTTCCGAGGTTCGCGGCGTCGTGCGCGAACCGGCCGAGGAACAGCCCCGACACACCGTCCAGGGCGGGCAGCAGGCCGGGTTTCGCGGAGCCGCCATAAATGACAGGCAGATCCTGTAGCCCCTGGTCACTGAGCTGCTCCCGCAAATAACGGACGACGGCGGACACATACTCCGCGCTGGCGGGCTCGGCTGCGCCGATGGCCCAGACGGGTTCATACGCGATGACCAGCCGGGAGGCCAGGTCCCAGTCGCCATCGACGGCGGCCCCGATCTGACCGGAGACGAAGCGGGCGGCGCCTTCCGCACCCACCGTACTGCCGGCGTCGGCCGTTCCGTCAGTTGAGGTGTTCCGCGTGCCGCGCGACTCCTCCCCCACGCACAGCAGTGGGGTGACGCCGGCGCCGTCGGCCGCCCTGACTTTAAGCGCGATCATGGCGTCGTCCTCGCCGAAGTGCCGCCGCCGTTCGGCGTGCCCGATTTCCACGAGTCCGACGCCCAGCTCGGCAAGCAGAGACGGTGAGAGTTCGCCCGTCCACGGCCCGTCGGCCCAGCCGCAGTTCTGGGCGCCCAGGACCAGCGGCGATCCGGCAAGGATCTCCCCTGCGGCCGGAAGCATCGGGAAAGACGGAATCACGAACGGGACCACCCGCCCGGCCGCGAGGGCCGGGCGGGCATCCACCTGCTGGCGCAGTTCATCCAGCCAGCGCAGGGTATCCCGGTAGCCGAGGTACATCTTGGTGCTGACGCCGACCAGAATCGTGCCGGGGTCTTTGATGGCCTGGCTGAGCTGGGTCACGGGATTTCCTGCCTTTGGTGGTGTTGCTGAACTGCTGGGTTTGCTGCTGACTACTTTTCCAGCAGTGCCTGGTCCTCGGCAGTGCCTGCCTTCGCGGCGGCACTGGTCTCGAGCAGGTCGTCGGCCTTGTTCTTGAACTTCCGCGTGCCGATCATCATGGCCGCGGCGAGGAACGGCAGCACGCCGAGTGCGTAGACGCCCATGGTGCCGGTGTCCGAGGCGGTCACCTGGTTGACGGTGGTCCGCAGGATCGGGGCCACGAAGCCGCCCAGGTTGCCCAGCGAGTTGATGAGCCCGATGCCCGCCGCGGCGGCAGTTCCGGTGAGGAACGCCGTCGGATATGACCAGGCGATCGGGCCGATGGAGAGGAAGCTGCACACCGCGAGGCTGATGAACACGATGCCCAGCGCCGGGAGGTGGTTGGCGCCGGCCCACGCGGAGCCGAAGATGCACAGGCCGGTGGAGATGAACAGACCCGTTCCCCAGACGCGGCGGCGGATCACGGTGTTGGCGGCCTTGCCGATGAAGTAGCAGGCGAAGATGCCGAAGAACCACGGGATGGCCGCCAGAAGTCCGACGGCGAGACCCACCTTCTGTCCGGTCAGCTGGGACACCTGCTGGGGCAGGTAGAAGGTCACACCGTACACGGCGATCTGCAGGCAAAAGTAGATGATGGTGAAGTACCAGACGCGGCCGTTCCTCATCGCTGCCAGGACGCCGCGCGGGCCGGATTCTTCCTTGACAGTGTCCTCAAGGGCCATGACGTCCTGCAGGGCTTTCTTCTCGTCCTTGTTCAGGAACTTGGCGTCCTGCGGACTGTTGATCAGGAAGAAGAAGGACGCGATACCTGCGAGGACGGCGAGCATGCCCTCGACGAAGAACATCACCTGCCAGCCCTGGACGCCGGGAACCTGGTCGCCGATGTTGATCAGCCAGCCGGACAGCGGTGCGCCCATCATCTGGGAGAACGGCTGGGCCAGGTAGAAGATGGCGAACATCTTGACACGGACCTTGTTGGGGAACCAGGCGGCGAGGAACATGATGACGCCGGGGAAGAGCCCGGCCTCGGTCACGCCCAGCAGGAAGCGCAGGATCACGAAGGAGGTCTCGTCCTGCACGAAGGCGAAGCAGGCGGAGACGATGCCCCATGTGACGGCGATGCGTGCAAGCCAAATCTTGGCGCCGAACCTGGTCAGGAGCAGGTTGCTGGGGATTTCGAACAGGGCATAGCCGATGAAGAAGATGCCGGCGCCGAGTGCGTAGGCGCCGGCGCTGATGCCTTTGTCCGCTTCGAGTGCGGCCTCGGCAAAGCCCACGTTGGTGCGGTCCAGGAATGCCACGACGTACAGGATGACGAGCATCGGCATGAGCCGGAAGGACGCCTTGGAGATCGCCGATTTGAGTATCGGCGAGTCCAGCAGCTCCTTTGTGGTGGATGGGTTGGCGACAGTCATTCAAACTCCTCTTTGAGTAAAAGTGAGCAAATCAGGGCAGGGCGTGAAAAAGACTTAGAGCGAAAATGCGATGAGCAGCACGCCCGCCAGGCTGGCGAGGACGCCGACGGCCAGGTAGATCTTGCGTTCCCTTGTCCAGGAGCTACGCATGAACGGTCCTTTCTTAGTGCATGTAGAGGCCGCCATCCACATTCAGCGTCTGGCCGGAGATGTATCCGGCATCCTCGCTGATGAGGAAGGCGATGGCGGCGGCGATGTCGCGGGTGGAACCGACCCGGTTGACCACGAGGTCCTTCACCAGTTCGTCCTTGCGTTCCTGGCTCAGGGTGCCGCCCATGATGTCGGTGTCAATAGGGCCGGGTGAGATGGCGTTGACGGTGATGTCGTACTCCCCCAGTTCACGGGCCGTGGCGCGGGTCAGGCCGATCACACCGGCCTTCGCCACGGAGTACGGGGTTTTGGAGAATGTGCCGCCGCCTCGCTGCGCGGAGACGGAGGAGATGTTGACGATGCGGCCCACGCGGTTCTTCACCATGGATTCGGCCACGCGGCGGGTGGCGTAGTGGACGCCGTTGAGGTTGATGTTGAGCACGCGGTCCCACTCGGCGGCGTCGAGTTCGAGGTACGGGACGGGCGAGCTGACGCCGGCCACGTTGGCGAGGGCCACGAGTTGGGGCAGCTCCGCCTCGATGGAGTCGATGGCCGCGCGGACCGACGCCTCGTCGGCAACATTCGCGCCGACGCCGTGGGCCTTCACGCCGTACTCGTTGGCGATCTCCTTGGCCGTGGCCTGGCAGAGGGCATCGTCAAGGTCGATGATTCCGATGTTCCAGCCCTGCTCCGCGAGGTAGTTGGCGGTCGCCCGGCCGATGCCGCGCTCCGAGACAGCGCCGGTGACGATGGCCGTGCGCTCGGACGGAAAAGTGCTCATGGAGGTGCTCCTAAGTCGTTTGTGAAATGGGCAGCACAACAGGAGGGCAGCTGCCCGGAGGCGGCGCCCAACTGCTGCGGTGCTTAAGTGGTCGGTGCTTAGTTAATCGGTGCCGGGCCGAGTTCCTCGATGAGCTTCTGCATGGCGACATAGGCCTTGTTGCGGTAGTCGATCAGCTCGGGGGTGCGCTCGGCCGGAACGTTCAGGAAGCCCGCGCCGGTCTTGGTGCCGAGCTTGCCTGCCTCCACAAGGTCCGTGAGGATCTTCGGCGTGGCGAAGCGCTCCGGGAAGTCGGTCTGCAGCGATTTGTAGCAGAAGTTGTAGACGTCCAGGCCGGCCATGTCGGCGATGGCGAAGGGGCCGAAGAACGGCAGCCGGAAGCCGAACGTGGTGCGGACCAGCGTGTCCACGTCCTCCGCCGTCGCGATGCCCTGCTCCACCAGCTGGGCGGCTTCGTGGAAGAGGGCGTACTGCAGGCGGTTCAGCACGAACCCGGTGACGTCCTTGACCACGGCCGTTTCCTTGTTGGCGGAGTGCACCAGGTCGCGGACGGCGGCAACTGTCTCGGTGGACGTGCCCTCGTGCGGGATGATCTCGACGCCGGGGATGAACGGCGACGGGTTGGAGAAGTGCACGCCGAGGAAGCGCTCCGGGTTGGCGACCGGCTGGGAGAGCTCGGCGATCGAGATGGTGGAGGTGTTGGAGCCGATGATGGCGTCCGGACGGGCCGCGGCGCTGATGCGGGCCAGGGTCTCGTGCTTGATGGCGATGACCTCGGGCACGGCTTCCTCAATGAAGTCGGCGTCTGCCACGGCTTCCTCGATGTCCTTCGCGGCCCAGAGGTTCTGCTTCAGGATTTCTGTGGATCCTTCCGGGAACAGCCCGTCGGCCACGAACTGGTCGGATTCGGTGAGCAGGCGTTCGTAGTTCTTCTGCGCCACCTCGGCGGAGACGTCGGCGAGGGCAACGCGGGCACCGCCGAGGGCGAGGACCTGGGCGATGCCGCCGCCCATGTAGCCGGATCCGACGAGGGCGAACTTGCGTGAGCTGGTGGGTGTTTCGGTCATGTTCAGTCGGCCTTCGTGTAGTCGGGTTCGTACGAGCAGATGGCGTCCACCTTGGCGGCGGAGGAGGAGTTTTCATCGAAGCGGTGCCCCAGCCATTCGCCCACGAGCTTCTTGGCGAGTTCCAGCCCGATGACGCGCTGGCCCATGGTGAGGACCTGGGCGTTGTTGCTGAGGACGGAGCGTTCCACGGAGTAGCTGTCGTGCGCGGTGACGGCGCGGATGCCGGGGACCTTGTTGGCGGCGATGGCCACGCCAAGGCCGGTGCCGCAGATCAGGAGTGCGCGGTCCGCTTCGCCGTCGGCCACCTTGCGGGCCGCCGCCACGGCCAGGTGTGGGTACGCGGTGGAGTCGTTCGCAGCGACGCCGATGTCCTCGACGGAGGCAACGCGGGGGTCCGCCTCCAGCAGGGCCTTCAGTGCTTCCTTGTATTCAACACCGGCCTCATCGTTGCCGATGACAATGCGCCAGCCTTCTGTGGTGCTCATTCCGTTGCTCCGTTTCCGGCCGTTGAGGCCATGTGGGATGCGGCCGGTGTGGAGTCGGCCGCATCAGATGAGAGGTAGGTGGCCACGCGCTCGGCAATCAGTCCGAACGAGACTGCGCCGGGGTCCGGGTGGCCGAGGCTCTTTTCCGCCAGGGGGCGGGCACGGCCCTTGAGCGGGCGCAGGTCCGCGGTCCGGCGGGCTGCTGCGTTCGCCGCGGCAGCGGCGGCGGTGAGTGCGTCGCCCAGGGTGGTCCCGCCGTCGAACGCTTCTTTGAAGGCGTCCCGGAACGGCAGGAGGGCGTCAACCATGGTCTTGTCCCCGGGCTCCGCCTTGCCGAGTTCGGTGATGGCGTTAGTGAAGGCGGAGACGGCGGCGGCCGCGTCCCCGGGAGCGTACGAATCGCGGTTGCCCAGCGCGAGGCCCGCGGCCATCACGGCCGTGCCCCACAGCGCACCCGAAGTTCCGCCGGCGCGCTCGCTCCACGCCTCGCCTGCCGCGGTGAGCACACGTTCGACGGAGGCTCCTGCTTCGGCCTTCTGCTCACCGGCCGCGGCAGCCGCATCAACGCCGCGGCGCATGCCGATGCCGTGGTCGCCGTCGCCGGCAATCGCGTCCAGGTCGCCAAGTTCCGCTTCGTATTCGACGACGACGTCCCGCACCTGGGCGAGGACGGCGGCTGCCACTTTGCCCAAGTTGGCGGACGCGGCGGTTGCTTTGTCAGTGTCCTCGTCGGCTGCCTCTTCGGCGCTAAAGAGTTCACGGCGGGCACGCGGCGCGGTGTTGCCCTTGCGGAAGGCAGGGGTGTCGGCCGGCGCGGCCCAGAATTGCTCGAGTTCGTCGTCGAGCCACAGCAGGGTGAGCGACAACCCGGACATGTCCAGGCTGGTGACGAGTTCGCCGCACTCCGGCTCGACGACCGTCAGGTTGGCGGCGCTGAGGAGCTTTTCGACCTTGCCGAAGAGGAGGAACAGCTCGTCGTACTTGACCGTGCCCAGGCCGTTGACGATGGCAACCACGCGGCTGCCGGCGTCGTCGGGCTTGTCCTCGAGAAGCCGGGAGACCAGCAGTTCGGCGAGTTCCGAGGCCGTGGGCATGGGGTGCTCGGAGATGCCCGGTTCGCCGTGGATGCCCAGGCCCAGCGACATCTGGCCGGCCGGAACGTGGAACAGCGGCTCGGAGGCGCCGGGAAGGGTGCAGCCCCCGAAGGCGACGCCCAGCGAACGCGTGCGGCGGTTGGTCTTGATGGCGAGTCGCTCCACCTCGTCCAGGCTCAATCCTGCTTCGGCCGCGGCGCCGGCGATCTTGAAGACCGTCAGGTCTCCGGCGATGCCGCGGCGCTTCTCGATCTGGTCCAGCGGGGCGCTGGCAATGTCATCGGTGACCAGCACGGTGCGCGTTTCGATGCCTTCGGCGTTTAGCCGAAGCTGCGCCTGGCCGAAGTGCAGCACGTCACCGGCGTAGTTGCCGTAGCTCAGCAGCACGCCGCCGCCGGCGTTGGCGGCCTTCGCCACGCGGTAGACCTGCCCGGCGGCCGGGGAGGCGAACATGTTGCCGCACGCGGAGCCGGCGGCCAGGCCCGGCCCGACCAGGCCGGCGAAGGCAGGGTAGTGGCCGGAGCCGCCTCCCACCACGAGGGCCACCTGGCCGGCGGGGATCTCGGTGGAGCGGACCACACCGCCATCCACGCGGGCGACGTACCCGCGGTTGGCGGCCACGAAGCCGTCCAGCGCCTCGTCTGCGAAATCAGCTGGATTATCGAAGATCTGGGTCATGGTTCCTCATTGAATCCGGGGTTGGTTAATCGGTTTCTGCTGGATTTTTGGTGCAGCGGCGCCTCTAGCGCGCTACGGCCACCGGCCGCTGACGGCCCTGCGCCACCTGGCTCTGGCCGAGGGCGTAGCCTTCCTTCTTCGGCAGCACGTGGCGGCGCAAATAGTCCTGGTTGCTGGCAGTCACGGAGAGGCCGTCGCCGCCGTAGTGCTCGGTGCACAGGATGCCCTGGAAGCCGACGGAGAGGGCAACCTTGAACGCCTCGCGGTAGTTGATGAGGCCGCTTTCCATGGTGGAAGGCATGGCAACGTACATGTCGCGGGCTACATCCTCGTCACGGATGTAGTTCTTCATGTGCCAATAGTTGGAGTACGGCAGGGTCTTGGCAACCATTTCCCGCCAGTCCTCGATTGGCCGGTGCAGGCGAATCAGGTTGCCGAGGTCCGGGTTGAGGCCGACGTTGGACAGGCCGATGTCCTGGACGAACTGCACGGACGAGTCAGCGGTGCCGATATAGGTGTCCTCGTACATCTCAAGCGAGAGCAGGACGCCCACCTCTGCGGCGTGCCGGCCCAGTTCCTGGAAACGGGCGACGGCGTCATTCCAGGCTTCCTTGTCCCCCACGGGGTCCTTGTAGCCTTCGACGGTCCAGAACCAGAGCTGTTTCTGCTGCTCCGGGGTGATGGCCTGGTGCAGGCCGAAGGAGACAACCTCGCAGCCAAGTTCAGCGGCGGCGTCGATCGTGCGGTGGCTGTAGGCCAGGTTGTCCTCCCATTTGCCCTCCTCGATCACGCTCTGGCGGATGGCGGAGATGACCGGGATGCCGATGCCCACGGTGTCGGCGGTCTGCTTGAACTCGCCGAGGCGCTCCTTGCTGAGGTCGCCGGGACGGACCCAGCTGTCGGTGAGGTCGGCGTTGGCGAAGCCTGCTTCCTTCACCTCCGTGAAGACCTCCGCCCAGGCGGAGGCGTCGGCGTCGTTGATGTGTGTGCCCTGGGCGTCGACGCCCGGGAACTGCAGCAGCGCCGCGGTGATGGGCCAGTTGTCGGCGGTGTAAGCCATGGTGTTCACTCCCTCATGGAATCCTGTTTCCTATAGGATTTACTATCCGGTAGAAGTTGTCAAGGTCACATCCCCCTACCGCAGAGCTGCCGGTACGCATCGAAGATCCTATAGGAATCCTGCTTGCGCGTGAAGAGCCTCTCGCCCGAGGTATCAAGTCGGTGATCTTCCGCGCTGCACCGCCACCCAACTAAGTAGCAGCAGAGGGCGTTCCCACGTCTGGGAACGCCCTCTGCTGCTACTTACTTTGGGACCCGCTCACTCCACTGGTGCGTCCGCCATGGCACGTTCGCGGACCTTCTGAATGTGGGCCGCCATGGCGGCCTCGGCCTTGCCGGGATCGCCGCTGGACAGAGCGTCCAGAACGGACTGGTGCTCGGCGATGGCATTCTCGGCGTCGGTGATTCCCACTCCCCCGAAAAGCCGGAAGCGCTGTACCTGTCCGCCGAGTGCGGCATAGGCGCCGACCAGGAACTGGTTGTCCGTCTGCTGGGCGATGAGCTGATGGAAGCGCTCGTCGGCCTCGAGGTAGTCCTTGTACTCGGCAAAGGACGGGCCACGCGGCGCTGACTTCAGGTCGGAGACTGTTTGCTTGAGCTCGGCGAGGCGGTGCGGATTCAGGCGGGCGCAGGCAAGCCGGGCGTTGACGGGCTCGATCGCGAGGCGGGCCTCCATCAGATCCGCAAAGTCCTCCCGGGTGAAGACCGGCGCAACGCGATACCCCTTGAGTGCCACCCTGCGGACCATGCCGGTGTGCTCCAGGCGGGCCAATGCTTCGCGGACGGGGGTCGGGGAAACGTCCAGCTCACGGGCAGTTCCGTCGATGCTGACGGCGGCCCCTGGTTCCAGCCTGCCGTCCATGAGCGAGGCCAGCAGCTCCTCGTATACGTGGTCGGCCAAAACCTGGCGGCTGACCGTCCGGCCTCCCTTGCCCCCGGTCTGCCCCTCGGGTCGGCTGACTGCGCGGGTGCCGTTGGACGCTTTTTGCATGATCAGATCCTATAGGGACGCGCCGGGAAAGCCCGCAACGTTAGGCCAAGGAACCGCCCGGGGCGAGCGGGCGGCTCCTTAGTCATTACGGGCCCAAAACGGAAGGCGCGACGCCTAGGCCGGCTGGTACACCGGGTAGTCCGTGTAGCCCTCCGCGCCTTCGCCGTAGAACGTGGACTGGTCCGGTTCGTTCAGCGGCAGGCCTTCACGCCAGCGGCGTGCGAGGTCGGGATTTGCGATGGCGGGCCGGCCCACCACGACGGCGTCGGCGTGGCGGTCGGCAACGAGCGCCAGGGCTTCCTCGCGCGTGGTGATGACGCCGAAGCCGGTGTTCACCAGGAAGGTGCCGTTGAAGCGTGACCGCAAGTCCTGCACCAGCCCGCCCGTGGGGTCGGCGTGCAGGATGCTCAGGTAGGCAAGGTTCAGCGGGGCGATGGAGTCGACCAGCACCTCGTAGGTGGCCCGGACATCGGCGGCATCGGTCTCTTCGATGCCCTGGACGTTGTGCTCGGGCGAAATCCGGATGCCCACGCGTTTGGCACCCAGCGCCTCGACGACGGCGTTCACCGTCTCGATGACGAAGCGGGCGCGGTTCTCGGGCGAGCCGCCGTAGCTGTCGGTGCGGACGTTGGTGTTTGGCGCCAGGAACTCGTGGAGAAGGTAACCGTTGGCGGAGTGCAGCTCAACGCCGTCGAACCCTGCCTCGATCGCGTTGCGCGACGCGGTGACGATTTCCTCGCGGACAATAGGCAGCTGGTCGATGGAGAGCTCGTGCGGGACGGGGTGCGGCTGCTTGCCGTTGTAGGTCCGCGTTTCAGCTTCGACGGCGATGGCGCTGGGAGCCACAACGCGGTGGCCGCCGTTGATGTCCTCGTGCGAGACGCGGCCGCCGTGCATGACCTGAGCGAAGATACGGCCGCCCTCGGCGTGGACAGCGTCGGTGACCTTCTTCCAGCCGGCAATCTGCTCGGGTGTCACCAGTCCGGGCTGTCCGGGATAGGAGCGGCCGGCCGGGCTGGGGTACGTCCCCTCGCTGACGATCAGGCCGAGCGACGCGCGCTGGCGGTAGTGCTCCACGACGAGCGGGCCGGGAACGCCCTCCTTGCCGGTGCGGAGACGGGTAAGGGGCGCCATGACGAGCCGGTTGGAAAGTTCGTGCTCGCCGAGTGTCAGCGGGGAAAACAGCATGCGGAGTTCCTTTCAGAATGCATTAGGTTCACCCGCTGCAACTGCCTAGCGTGTGCAACTATTCCGCTTGTGGCGCAGTTCACCTCGCAAAGCACCCCGGGCATGGCCGACGGCGGCACCCGGGTGGGGTGCCGCCGTCGTACATTCAGTCGTGGCCTTCCAGCCTGCCACTAGGGGTGCACGATGATCTTGACTGCTGTGTCGTTGTGGTTGATCAGGGTGTCGAACCCCTTGTCGATAAGGTCTTCCAGGGCGATGCGTCCGGTAATGAAGGGTTTCAGGTCCACCTTTCCGTCCTGGACCAGTTGGATGGCCGCGGCGTGGTTCCCCTTGTAGGCGATGGTGCCGCGAAGGTCGATTTCCTTCAGCACCACCTTCTGCATGTCCACCGTGGCCGGGCGGCCCCAGATGGAAACGTTCACCACCACGCCCGCCGGCTTCACAACGTCCAGCATCGTGTCCAGCACCGCATTGACGCCGGCGCACTCGAACGCGGCCTCTGCTCCGCGGTGGTTGGTCAGTTCCAGCACGCCCGCCTTGACGTCCTGCTCGGTGGGATCGAGGACGTGGTCGGCGACGCCGGACGAGACCGCCTTCTCCTTGCGGGCCGCGGACAGCTCGGTGACGACCGTCGTGATTCCGAGGCCCTTCAGAACAGCAGCGGTGAGCAGGCCGATTGGCCCGGCGCCGCCTACGACGGCTACGTCCCCGGCTGCCAGGCCGCTCCGGCCAACCGCGTGGTAGGCCACGGCCAAAGGCTCGATCAGTGCAGCCTCGTCCAACGGGATGGAGCCGACGGGGTGAACCCAGCGGGAATCGACCACGATCTTTTCGCTGAGTCCTCCTCCGCCTCCTGCCAGGCCAATGAAGCCCATCCGGGTGCACAGGTTATAGTTGCCGGCCCGGCAGGGCTCGCAGTCGTCACAGACGAAGTACGGCTCGACCACCACACCCTCCCCCACCGAGAGCCCGGTGACCCCTTCACCAAGCTGCTCGACGGTCCCGGAAAATTCGTGGCCCATGGTCACCGGCGCCTCTTCCCCGGTGAGGGGGTGTCCGTGGCCCGGCGGCGGGATGAAGATGGGGCCTTCGAGGTATTCGTGGAGGTCGGTTCCGCAGATGCCGCACCAGGCAGTTCTTGCGAATGTTGTGGAGCCCAATCCGTATCGGTTCAGTGCCGGGGTGAAAGTTGAGACTGACGCGTCGACTGTGGCGGCCCATCTGCGGGCGGGGCGGGTGAGCGACGCACTTGCCGAGTATCCAGCGAAGCTTCTGACCCGTTCGGCCAACTTCGCCATCGAACTTATGCGTGATGAACTCAACGAGGCAGTGGGTGCCTCTGTCCGCGCCAGCGGTGAAGCCGATCTGGTCCTGCAGTGGTGCGCGACCGACATGGGGGCGGCCGATTCCGCCGCTGCTGCAGTGGTTGAGCGATTGGCCGGGACGGATGATCCCCGCTTCCAGCTGGTGCGGGCCAAGATGACACGCATGGATCGAGAGCTGCGGGCGTAGGTTTGGCGGCACTCTTCTAGCGGTTCCCCGGCGCAGCGCCTGGACAACCGTCACCGCGCGGGTTTGTGTTGCAATCGTCGGCGTAATTTCGCGTGACGGAACGCCACACGCTCACCGT
Organism: Arthrobacter sp. OAP107; assembly: GCF_040546765.1. Classification (NCBI taxonomy): domain Bacteria; kingdom Bacillati; phylum Actinomycetota; class Actinomycetes; order Micrococcales; family Micrococcaceae; genus Arthrobacter; species Arthrobacter sp. OAP107. The sequence continues at coordinate 4,132,686 of NZ_JBEPOK010000001.1, forward strand.
CTGGGGCGGGGAGCTGAACTGCCCCTGGTTGGGTATGGGCAGGTTCGGGCCGCCGTTCACGGAATATGTTCCCTGGAAGTATGTAGTGAGGACGACGTTGAAGTCACCGGTCGCTGCATAGGCATGGCTGGTCCGTGTCTTCTCACCCCAACGGTCCTGCCGGAGCGGGCCGCCCATGGTGGTCGTGGGACCCAGCGATGCACCGTCGCCGTAGTCCCAGCGGTATTGGACGGGCTTGGCGATGATGTGAATTTTCTGGGCCAGGATGGTGATATCGAATGGCTGCTCTGTGGCTTTGGCGTAGAAGTTGGTCTCGGCACCACGGAGAGTGTGCGGACTAGGTTGTGCGGTCAAGGTTCCTGGGATGACCGGAAGCCTATCGAATGCCCTCTGGATGAGAGCGGCGATTCTCGGCAGAAGATCTTCGGGGTTCCTGTCGTACAGGCACGTGGGGCCGCCGCCGTTGCCTTGCCAGTCCGTCCAAGTTGGATTGGCTATTTCCCTTGGGGCCACCTTCCAGATCACGGGAATGCCGGGTTTCCCATCGGCCCTGGGAGGACAATCGCGCTGCTTTGCCAAGCAATCAATTGCCAAGTTTCCGTCGTCCACCTGGCATTGTGGAAAAGCGTTGTATTGGTTCGGGTCGGTGCTGACATAACCAGGCGGGGCAGGAAGGAATTCATCTGTCGCCTCGTCACGTACCCAACCACCTACAATGATGCCTGCTTCACCATAGTCGACGGAACCGCCGTAATCGTCGTCAAATGCATGAGCTTGCTGCTGCAGGCTAAACGCTAGAGCTGCGGCAAGAGTCACGGAAATAGTCGCCCTAAGGCTCATTTCGTCACCGGCTACTGAATAAGGTGGAGGTCGGAAACACCCCAATGGCCATCGGCATATTTCGCTACCACCACAGAAGCAGTATTCGAGCCAGGAGCAGGACTTCTTCCGACGCTTGTATCTGCCTTGTAAAAGTGCGTTTTCTCCTGAACTACTTGCACTACGACCTGCTGACTTGCCGTCCCCGGCTTGAACCTCGCCTCGACGGACGGAGCGGAAAGGCGGCCGCCAGCCTGCCAACGTCCTTCCTTATAGCCGACTGCGACACTATTTTTGAGCAGGTTGCAAAAATCACAAGAAGTCGAAGTTAGCTTTGCCCAAGATGACAAGTCACCCGTCTCGAAGCCGTAATTCAGCAAGGCATACCAGTACTTCGTGAACGCCTCCAGCCCCTCCTTCGTATTCTTATCAGCCAGGGCTGGCTTCACCGGCACGGGAACGTTCTGAGCCCTTCCCTTGGCGTCGGCAGGCTTGTATACCGGGGTCGGTTTGGGCGTAGGAGTGGCGCTCGGCGTTGCAGATGCCGAACCGGAAGCGGACTGACCCGGCGATGCTGCAGCGGTGCCAGTGGGACCAGCTTGGGGATCACCGCCGCCGCTGCAGCCGCTGAGCAAAATAACAGACACAACGACGGCGGAAATGACAGGAAGACGGAGGCGTTCAGAAATGCAGGTACGAGAAGTCATGCGCTAATCCCCCCGGATAGGTTTCAAGACATCTGTGTCCGAACAGTGGTTAAAGGGTAACTGAGATCACACCTGTCGGCTCAAAGTTATCCACAGCCCCTTTAGGGTCCGGGGAACAGGCAAAAAACGCGCCAACGCGCAATACAAAGCGGGCCCGGTGAGAGAATCTCACCGGGCCCGCTTTGATCCCGATCCCGCGGCCACATTCACGAAGCTGCCAACGCCGTCAGGATCACGGCACAACTCAAGAACTACAAAGCCCTACCCCTTGGACTGCGCCGGGAGAACCAAATCGCCTGCCTTGTCCGTCGACAAGGCGAGCGACGAAACATACTGGGGTTCGCCGTCGGGCCCGTCCTGGGCGGAACGCACCATGTCCGGGCGTTCGAACTCAATCCCGGTCACATGGCAGAGCAGTTTTGCGTCGCTGGGGTTCCCGTCGGCGTCGAACATCGGCAAATCGATGCCGTCATCGGTGCGCCGCAGGTAGTACCTGCCCTTGGTCAGGACCGCCAGAACCGGCGGCAGCACAAGTGCAAGCCCTACCGCGAAAATCGGTGAATACGGCTGGATGCCGGAACCGAAGGCGCCGAAGAACACCGCGATGGACACCCCGGCAGAAACCAGCATGGACACAAACCCCACCGGGTTGACGGCGTGCAGCATGCCGCGTCGGAACTCGGGGGTCCTGGGCGAGATCTTCAGCAGGTACTTGTTGATGGCGATGTCCGACGCCACAGTCACTACCCAGGCCATGGCGCAGTTGGCATAGAAGCCCAGAATCGTGTTGAGGAAGTCGAACATGTTGGCTTCCATGAGGACCAGGGCAATCAGCAGATTCACCGCCACGAACACCATCCGCCCGGGGTAGGTCTTCGTCACCCGCGTGAAGCTGTTAGTCCATGCCAAGGAACCCGAGTAGGCGTTGGTGACATTGATCTTGATCTGCGAAATCACCACCAGCACCACGGCCAGGCTCATCGCCAGCCACGCCGGCATCATCTCCTCGTAGACGCCGAGGAACTGGTGCACCGGCTCATTCGCCGTCGCCGAGGCCGCCGGATCCAACTTGGCGATCAGGTAGACGGCGATGAACATCCCCACGATCTGCTTGACCGCACCGAACATAACCCAGCCAGGCCCGGCAAGGATCACGGCCCGCCACCACGCACCCTTGTTGTCGGCGGTCTTGGGCGGCATGAACCGCAAGTAGTCGATTTGCTCCGCGATCTGCGCCATCAGGGACAGGCAGACGCCGGCGGCCAGCATGACCGACGCCAGATTGGTTCCCGCAGCCCCTGAATTCCCGGTGTAGGCGAAGAAGTCATCGATGCTGCCGGGGTGGGACACCAGCAGGTAGCCGACGGGAACCACCATGAGAAGCAGCCACAGCGGCGTTGTCCAGACCTGCAGTTTGGCCAGCGTGTTCATCCCGTAAATGACGAGCGGAATGATGATGATCGTGGACGCCGCATAACCCAGCCATTGCGGAATCCCGAGGCCCAGTTCGAGGCCCTGCGCCATGATGGACCCTTCCAGCGCGAAGAAGATGAACGTGAAGGTCGCAAAGATCACGTTCGTCACCACGGAACCGTAATAGCCGAACCCGGAACCACGGGTAATGAGGTCCAAATCAATGTTGTACCGGGCCGCATAATAGGCAAGCGGAAAACCCGTGGCGAAGATAATGACGGCTGCCACGACAATTCCGAGGATCGCATTCGCCGTTCCATACGCAATTCCGATATTCGCGCCGATCGAGAAGTCAGCCAGATAGGCAATCCCGCCGAGCGCACTCGTCGCAACGACGCCCGCGCTCCACTTGCGGTAGGAACGCGGCGCGAACCTGAGCGTGTAATCCTCCAGGCTCTCCTTCGTGGCGCTCAAGGCGTTCGCGTTGCCGGCCGCACGGGTGCCGGCCGCACGGGTGCCGGCGGCATGGCCGACGGCGGTACGCTCGACGGCGGTGCCCCCGCCCGGGCTGTCCAACAGTTCGCTGTCTTGCAGGTCATTCGTCATGAGGCATCCGCTTTCGTCACCGGTTTGTCTTCCTCGCCGACGCTAGCCACGCCGTGCGACAGCCCGGTTCCGGCGCTATTACAGCCGTGTAAAGTGTCCTACGCACCCGTCAAACTGTCGCTCCGCCCTGTGGCGCGGCGCCGCACATGCTGGGAAAATCTGTCCATACCCCTATCGTTTTTCTACAGCCTGTAGAAGAATGGAGCCATGATGTTCAACCACGCCGACGGCGATCCCATCCTGGTCCTCGACGAAGAGCAGTGCTGGCAGCTTCTGGAGGGCACGACGCACGGCCGCCTCGTGGTGACCGTGGCGGGCGAGCCGGACATTTTCCCGGTGAACTACGTGACCAGCCGGAGGAAGCTGTACTTCCGCACCGCGCCGGGCAACAAGCTCGCCCAGGTGACCATCAATGACAGGGTCCTGTTCGAAACGGACGGCATCATGTCGGACCAAGCGTGGTCGGTGGTGCTCCGCGGCACCGCCCGCGTCCTGAGCAAGTCAGCCGAGATCGCCGAAGCCGAAGAGCTCGGGCTCGCGTCCTGGGTCCCCACGTTGAAAGACTTCTACGTGGAGATTGATCCCGGTTCCGTCAGCGGCCGGCACTTCCAGTTTGGCGAGCAGCCGGAGCGCGAGATCTAACTCCGACGCCGGCCTAGACTGGAAATATGGCGGACCGGCTGACCCCTGAGCAGCGCAGCTGGAACATGTCCCGCATCCGGGGCAAGAACACCAAGCCCGAACTGCTGGTGCGCCGCCTCCTGCACTCCAAGGGCTACCGCTACCGCCTGCATGGCGCCTCGCGCGGCATCAAGCTGCCCGGAAACCCCGATCTCGTCTTCGCCGGCCGGCGCAAGGTCATCTTCGTCAACGGCTGTTTCTGGCACTTCCACGACTGCCGGGTGGGCCAGCACTCCCCTAAGGCCAACGCCGAATTCTGGGAAACGAAACGCACCCGAACGCGGGACCGCGACGCCAGCCAGCGGCGTCAGCTGGAAAACGACGGATGGGAAGTACTGACGGTCTGGGAGTGCCAGCTCAGGGACCTGTCCGCCGTCGAGGAACAGCTGGAGCTGTTCCTCACGGGCTGACCAAAAACGGGGCGAGGCTCAGTTCTCGGCCGGAGCCAGCCGGTAGCCCACGCCGCGGACGGTCTGCAGCCAGCGCGGGTTCTGCGCCGAATCGCCCAGTTTCTTGCGCAGGTTGCCCATGTGCACCTCAACGGACCGCTCGTCCCGCCTCGCTGATGTAACTGCCGACGTCGTAGGGTTCGTCCCGCAGCCGGCGCACCAGATCCGCTTTGGTACGGACCATGCGGCCGGCCTCGAGCAGGGCGTGCAGCAGGTCGAACTCGGTGCGGGTCAGGCTCAGCTCCTGGCCGTCCACGGCCACGGTGCGGGACTCATAGCTCAGGTCCAGCCCGTTGTGGGTGAACTTCCGCCCCTCGTTCGCGGCGGCGGCAGGTGAGCCGGCCTCTTCGCCGAGTTCCGGCGTCGAACGCGGACGGCGCATCATGGCCGCGACGCGGGCTCGCAGTTCTCGCGGACGGAACGGTTTGGTGAGGTAGTCGTCGGCGCCCGACTCAAGGCCGATCAGGGTATCCAGCTCTTCCGCACGGGCGGTGAGCATGACGATGTAGGCGTCGGAGAACTGGCGGATCTGCCGTGCCACTTCGAAGCCGTCGATGTCCGGCAGTCCGAGGTCCAGTGTGATGACCGCCGGATCCAGTTCCTTGGCGGCAAGGACGCCCTCGGCGCCGCTGCTTGCGGCGCGCACCTCAAAACCGGCCTGCGTCAGAACAACGCGTACCAATTCGCGAATGTCGTGATCATCCTCGATGACCAATCCCACGCGTGTATCACCCATCGCAGCCCCCTCAGCCCGCTACATCCCGTCTGCAGTATAGCCCGCGGCGGATATCCTGCTCCTATGCGTTTCTCACGCCCCGCCCAGATGGCCCCTTGCCCATGAGCACTATCGCCTGGAAAGACTCCTCCGGCGGGATCCTGCTCTTCCGGCGGCCCTTCCATGAGTATTCCCTGCGGGGCAGGGTGATGCTGAGCCAGATGCCGCTTTCCGTGACGGCGGGAATCACGGCATTCCTCATTCTGGCGTTTTTCCCTGAGACGCTGCTTAACCCCCTTTTCATCAGCTTTCTGCTGTCGCAGGCAGTCATACTGATCCTTTGCTATGCCGTGCCCTGGCATCGGCTGCCGTATCCCTCTTTCCTGGTGATACCCCTCCTGGATTTGGTGTCCATCAGCCTGGGCAGGGAAGGCGGCCAGGACAGCCTGACAGGGCTCAGCCTCATGGCCGTTTTTCCGGTCATCTGGCTCTGTGCCTCCGGGCTGTTCCCCAAAGCCGCGGTGGCACTGTCCTTCTTCGCTCCCTTGGCGATCATCTGGGTGCCGCTGTTTCTCCGGGGCGCCGTCTCCGGCCAGGACCTGGCACGCTCCTTCCTGCTGCCCGTGATGATGCTGGGCATCGGCGTTACCGTGTCCGTCATGACGCTCAGCATGGTCCGGCAGCAGCGGGACCTCGAGGAGCAGCAGCACGACCTGGAAGAAAAGGACTCCCAGCTCCGTGGCGTGCTGACCGGAAGCAAGCGCCAGGAACGGCTGCTGAACACGGTCCTGGAAACGGTGCACCTGGGCGTCCTCGCCGTCGATGCTCAGGGCCATGACATCCTAATGAACCGCAAGCAGCGCAAGCATCACCGGCTGGCGACGCCGCCAACCATCGATGATCCCAATGAATCGCAGCTGCTGGTGTTCGCCGCCGACCGGACCACCCTGGTCCCCGTCGACGAGCGGCCCGTCCGGCGCGCCGTACTCGGCGAGGAATTCACCGATTATCTGGTGTGGCTCGGAGCTGGCGCCGAACAGCGCGCCATATCCACCAGTGCCAGGCCCATGAAAGACCAGGACGGGAATTTCGCAGGCTCCGTCATTGTGTTCAGCGACGTCACCGAGCTCGTGAACGCTTTGGCCGCCAAGGACGACTTCGTCTCGAACGTCTCGCACGAGTTCCGTACGCCGCTCACCTCCATTCTTGGTTACGTCGAGCTTTTGTTGGACGACGACGACCTCACCGACTCCCAACGTGGCCCCCTGGAGATCATCCGGCGGAACGCCGAACGTCTGCTCACGTTGGTCTCGGACCTGCTGTCCAGCCGCAATGGCCAACTGCTCGTGACCCCGGAAGCTGTGAACGTCGCCGAGCTCGTGCGCACCAGCGTCACCGCCGCCCTGCCGCGCGCCGCAGAGTCCGGCATCCACCTGCGCGCCGACGCCCCGGAGCGGCTGGAGGCGCACATCGACGCTGCGCGCATCTCCCAGGTCCTGGACAACCTCGTATCGAACGCCATCAAATACTCGCCCGACGGCGGCGACGTGGTGGTGGCGCTGCGCTCTGAGGACGGCCATATGGTGTGCAGCGTGAGCGATACGGGCATGGGAATGAGCCAGAAGGACCAGGAGGAGGTCTTCGCTAAGTTCTTCCGGTCGGCAGCGGTCCGCAACTCAACCATTCCCGGCGTCGGACTGGGGCTGTCCATCAGCAAGGCCATTGTGGAAGCGCACGGGGGCCGCGTCTCTCTCCGCAGCGAAGTGGGAAAGGGCACCACGTTTACGTTTGCCGTCCCGGTGCAGAACTGAGCTGCGACTACGCCCGGTGGTCCTCGATCAGCCACCCGGCCAGTCGCCGGGCCCGCCCGGCCGCGTCCAGGTCGCCCTCGGCTGCGGAGATGATGGAGCCCTTCATCAGGATGTGCCAGGAGCGGGAGAAGTCGTCGGTCCGCTGCAGACCGGCCTCGTCCGCGAGTTGCTTCACGTGGCTGCGGATCCTGGCGAGGTAATCGATGCTGGCCCGCCCCAGCGGATGCGAAGCGCCCATCTCCAGCAGCACGTTGATGAAGGAACAGGCCTCAAAGTCGGTGCGGTGGAACCAGTCGGAGAAGACATCGAAGATGGCCAGCAGCTGCTGCTCGGGAGTGTCCGCCCGACGCCGCGCCTCCCCCATGATGGCGCTGACCGTCCACACCTGGTCGCGCTTCTCCAGGAAGGCCAGCACGACCTCGTCCTTGGAGGCGAAGTGGCGGTAGAACGTGGCCTTCGCGACGCCGGAGCTGCTGATAAGTTCGTTGATGCCAACGTCCCGGATGCCACGGCGGGCAAAGAGGTCGTAGGCCGCACTGACGATCCGTTCACGCATTCTGGAAGCACCGGACGCTGCAATCTCCTCGCCATACGTCCGGCCTCCCGCTGCTAGCGGGACACCCGGGGTGGCGGCCGGCTGCGGTCCAGTCTGAAGCCCTCCGGAAAGCTCTCTCCCGGCGCTCCACGGCTCGGAGCTGGGTACCTCTGCCATTAGGAACAGTCTATCCCTCAATGCAAGACAGACCTGTCTGTCTTGAGAGAGTTCAACCCCCGGGACCGGGACACGCAGGGTTAACGGCCGAGGCTTGCCTGGCGCACCACTTCTCCCCAGGACTGCTCGGCCAGGTCTGCCACCGCTGCCAGGATTTCCGACGGCGGGCGGGACAGATCCAGCGGAAACTCCACGATGTCGATGTCGGTGTTGAGGATCCGCCTCAGCTTCACCTCACCCGCGCCGGCGTAGACCAGCCAGGCCGTGGGCACGCGCAACGCTGTGCAGTAGGCCAGCATCTGGAAATGGTCGGCCGAGAGTGACGCACCCTGGTCCGTGCCGGCGCGGTACTGGGCGTCGTACACCACCACCGGCCGGCCGCCCAGCAGGTGCACGGCGTCCGGGCGCACGGTTAGCCGGTCCGAGTCCCGGACTGCTTCGTTCAGCAGCGCGTTGTACTGCAGCCGCATCTCGCCGGGATAGGCCCCCATGGCCCGGCGCAAGGCTGCGCCCACGAAGTCTTCGAAGACCTTGCCCATGTCGACGACGAAGGAAGCCGTCCGCTGTTTGCCCTCCCCCGCCTCGGCGGAGGCATTGCGCAGGACCACTTCGGCGAGCCGGAGCGCCGCGTGGTAGCGGAGGTTCATCCGGTTTGCCTGCCACGGGGGAAGCGGAGCGCCGGCGTGGAGGCGGGTGACGCCGTCGAGCTTTCCCTTCAGCTGCCGCAGGCGGCCCAGCACCTCCGGGCGGACGCCCGGGACGCGGGACATGCGGTCGAGGGCGGCGCGCAGGATGCGGTTTTCCGGGATGTCCTCGGTGAACTCGTCGTAGGAGACCTCCAGCGGCACGAGCATCCCGGGGCGGCGCGAGATCTGGTCGGAAATGCGGATGCGGCCCTTGACCGTCCGGAGCGAGTCGTCAACCGTCACGTAGCCCTGCAATACGCCGCGCTGCAGGGCGCGTTCGGAGAGCTGCACCAGTGACGCCGCGAGGGCGCTCCACAGCTCGGCATCTTCGTCGGCGGCCACAATATCGTCGCGGAAGCCCTGGTCCCCGGCGTAGCTCAGCAGGAAGAGCAGGCGACTCAGCCCGAGCCGGTCTTTGGGCCGCACGTCGAGCTGCACCAGCGGGGTGCGGACGGATCCCACCATGCCGACGGGTTCGATCCGGAAGAGCCCCATTCCCATGGGCGTCGCCTTGGCCAGGCCGCTGGAGTTCAGGAAGGCGGCGCTTTCGGCGTCGAGCTTTTCCACGGTCCCGCCTGACAGCTCGTCCAGAACGATGTGCCGCAGTCCCGGCGCGGGGCCGCGGCTGCCGCGGGCAGCGGCGCCGGTTCCGGTGCCAGCGGCGCCGGAGGCCGCCGTCGCAAATGAAGCCGTTGTCGCCGAAAAGGCGGCCCGGGCCGCAGGGCTAGCGAGCCGCAAGGCGTCCCAGCAGCTGGTCCAGCCCGAAGCGTTCTTCCAGCTGGGCCCGGTTCAGCTGCCCGTGGTAGTGCTCCTCAAGCAACGGCATGAGCTCGTACTTCCAGATCCGGCGCAGGCCGGCGGGAGTCTGCGCCGCCTTCTTCATGAAGTAGGACGGCCCGATCATGAGGTCGCGGTCCCATTCGTCGATGGCCTGGTTGAGCGCGTCCAGCAGCAGCGCCGGCGTGGTGTCCAGCTGCCGGGCCTCCAGGAACCTCAGCAGCGAGCCCTTCACCGGCTCCGTCTGCGGGTGCAGTTCGATGAAGGCGAAGCGGCGGCGGATGGCCGCGTCCATCATGGCGATGGACCGGTCCGCGGTGTTCATGGTGCCGATGATGTACAGGTTGTCCGGGAGCGTGAACGGCTCGTTGGGGCTGTACTGCAGGTAGATCCGGTCATCGCGGTATTCCAGCAGGAAGTACAGCTCGCCGAACACCTTGGCCAGGTTGGCGCGGTTCATCTCGTCGATGATCAGGAAGTACGGCTTCGACTCGTTGCCCGGCTTCGCCGCCTCCTCCGCGAGACGGCGCAGCGGCCCGGCCACGAGCTTGAAGGAGACCTGGCCCTCGTCTGTCTTGTCCGGCCGGTATCCCTCGAAGAAATCCTCGTAGGCATAGGACGGGTGGAATTGGACGAGCTTCACCCGCTCGTCGGTGCTGTCCTGCGCCAGCTCAGCCGCGAGGTGCTTGGCGAGGTAGGTCTTGCCGGTTCCCGGCGGGCCGTACAGCACCAGCTGCCGGTTCTCCTCGAGCAAGTCGGCGATCTCCTGCAGCGGCTCCACCTCCATGTGGAGGGAGTCCGCGAACTCCCGCGTCACCGGGCGGAAGCCGCCCAGCACGGGGAGGGCGACGGTGGCCGGTGACGTATCGGCGTCGGGCTCGGTTTCCGCCTCGGCGGGCAGCAGCGCCTGCAGGGCCTGCACCACCCGGGTGACGTCGACGACGATGCCCGGGGTGGCCAGCTGGCGCTGGATGTGCCGCGGCAGGTCGGTCACGGGGTGGGCTTCGTCGAACCAGCGCACCTTGCGGCGCATCCGCCGGTTGTCCCCGTTGTGGTCGGGCTCCCCAAGCACGACGCCGATCCGAACGGCTCCGGCGTTCTGGTACAGCGCGAGGTCCCCGGGCTTCATGACGGTGAGGAAGGCGAACACGGCGGTCTTGGTGTCCTCCCGCTCCACGTAGCCGAGGTGCTTGTAGTCCTCATCGACGGCGTGCTGGACCAGCCCGGCGGTAACGCCGGCGTCGAGCAGGCGGAGATGTTCGACGTCGAGCGTCACCTTCTCCTCTGCCTGCCAGGCAGACAGGAGTTCGGCGTTGTCGTGGTGGGTGCGCAGCAGCCAGGCGCGGCGGCCCGGGTCCCCGACCTTCCGCCACTGGCTCACCAGCTGCCGGGCGTACCAGTCGATGCGCTGGCCGGCCTGTTCATCCAGGTGCAGGCGGATGCGCCGGATGTCAGCGGTGATTTCCTCCTCGCTGTCCCCCTTCGCCCCGCCAACCAGGGACGCGAAGGCGTCCCGGATCTCCTGGCGTTCGATGTCCGCCACCACCGGCTCGAAGTAGCTGGGCCACGCGAGGTATTCAATGCTGCGGCGGATGGCCGGCTGGTCGTCGGGGGTTCGCGCCGCGAGCAGGTGGAAAGCCAGCGGATCCTTCAGGGCCTTGCCGATTTCGGCCGTGGACTGCCGGTCGACGTTCTGGACGAACCGGCACAGCCATTTCAAGTGGTCCCAGATGGTCCAGTTGAACTCGGCAGTCCGGTCGCGGATGACGCCGTGGTCGGTCATGCCCTTGTAGAGCTCCTCCGGGAGCTCCAGCGGCGGCTCCAGCCAGGACGCCGCCTCGGCGACGCGGGCACGCTTGACCTTGAGCGACTTGACCTCGTGCGCCAGCGGCAAGGACTGCAGGAAAAGGAGCTCCACGGCCAACTGCTTCGCCGAAGGAGACGCGTCCGCCAGGTTGTGCCGCAGGTTGGTCATCATGGGCGCCTTGGCATCCGCGACTCCCCGCTCCAGCCGTTCCAGCAGTTCCGCCGCAGCCTCTGCCGTCCACGTCTGTGTGCGGCCGTCCAGCGCCGACGGTCTGCCCTGCAGCCCCGCGCCGAGCACGAACCATGCGGCGTCCTCGATCTCTTTGGAGACTCCGAGGGCGCGGTGCATGGCAGGCTTTGGGGCGGGGGTCATGCGTTCAAATTTACAGGGTAAACCTGAGCGCCAGCACCATGCCCGGCGCGGCAACTACTTCCGGGTAACGCCCGGCAGCCGCTTCCGGCCGAAGGCGAAATAGCAGCCCGGGCCGATGAAATTGATGAGCGTGGCCACCCGCCAGAACATCTTGGAGCCTCGGATCTGCTCTGCCGGACGGCGCGAAAGGTCGCGCTGGGCCGCGGTGAGGAAGGCGAGCTGCGCAGCCCCGATCATTATGGTGCCGATGCGCGCAGCGGGCGGAAGTTCCTTCCAGGACCTGTTCTTCTTCCAGCCCGCTCGTTTCGATCCCAGGTTCCTCGTTTCACTGCGCTTCGTTCCCACGGTCAATGCTCCTTGCGCTCTTTGAAGGGCTCCAGCAGCTGCTTCTGCTTCGGAGTCAGCCTCAGCACCCTTCCGGTGGCTTCATCGACGAAGGCCAAATGGCTTGAGGCCTTCACACAATCGTCGCCAGTAACGGGGTCCTGCACAAGGTAGTGAATGTCGAAGCTCGCGCCCTTGACGGCGCCCACCCACACCTGGACCGCCGCGGGGACGTTGCGGTATTCGAGGGTCTTCACGTACCGGATCCGGTGGTCCACCACGAGCGCCATGGTGCCCTTGGGAACGTCGTTGAACAGCGACACGTGGGGATCGATCCCGGGCAGCCCGGCACCAGCGGGCGGGCCGAAGGCCGCGATGCGCGCCTCCTCCAGCATGCGGACGATCTCGACGTTGTTGATGTGCCCGTAGGCGTCCATGTCCCCCCAGCGCATGGGCACGAGCACCTCAATGCGCCGGGGGTCGGGGTGGCCTCCCGGGTTCGCGGCGGTCAGCTGTGCACCGCCGTCGAATCATCCACCGGAGTTTCCTCGGCATCCGCGCCGGCGAACTGGGACATGTACAGCCGGTAGTAGGCGCCTTCGGCGGCGAGGAGGGTCTGGTGGTTGCCCTGCTCCACGATCTTGCCGTTTTCCATGACCAGGATGGTGTCGGCGTCGCGGATCGTCGACAGGCGGTGCGCGATAACGAAGCTGGTCCGGTCCGTCCGCAGCGCAGCCATGGCCTTCTGCACCAGCAGTTCCGTGCGGGTGTCCACCGAGCTGGTTGCCTCGTCCAGGATGAGCAGCGACGGGTTGGCCACGAAGGCACGGGCGATGGTGATGAGCTGCTTTTCACCGGCGCTGACGTTGTTGCCCTCTTCATCGATGACGGTGCTGTACCCGTCGGGCAGGGCCCGCACGAAGCGGTCCACGAACGTGGCCTTGGCGGCCGCCATGACCTGGTCCTCGGTGGCGTCCAGCTTGCCGTACCTGATGTTGTCGTAGATGGAGCCGCCGAACAGCCAGGCGTCCTGCAGCACCATGCCCACCTTGGAGCGCAGCTCGGCCCGGCTCAGCTGGGTGACGTCCACGCCGTCGAGCGTGATGGAGCCGGAATTGAGCTCATAGAAGCGCATGACCAGGTTCACCAGGGTGGTCTTGCCCGCGCCGGTCGGTCCGACGATGGCGACCGTGTGCCCGGGCTCCGCAGTGAAGGACAGGTTCTCGATCAGCGGCTTGTCCGGCGTGTAGCTGAACGTGACGTCCTGGAACTCCACATGGCCGTCGGTCTTGGCCGGCAGGTGTTTCGTGGCGGTCTCGGCGTCCTGCTCATCCGCGTCCAGGAACTCGAAGACCCGCTCGGCGGATGCCACACCGGACTGCAGCATGTTGGCCATGCCCGCCCATCTGCCCCAGCGGCTGGGTGAACTCGCGCGAGTACTGGATGAAGGCCGTGGCGTCCCCCAGGCTCATGCTGCCCGAGGCGACGCGCAGGCCGCCCACCACCGCGATGCCGACGTAGCTGAGGTAGGAGACGAACTGCATCACGGGGAAGATGATGCCGGACACGAACTGCGCACCGAAGCTGGCCTTGTAAAGTGCCTCGTTGCGCTCCTCGAAGCGTTCCAGCATGTCGGCCTCGCGGCCGAACACCCGCACCAGGTCATGCCCGGAGAAGGACTCCTCGATTTGGCCGTTCAGGTCGCCGGTGTTCTTCCACTGCGCTGCGAACAGCTTCTGGCTGCGCGCGCCGATCACGCCGGCGGCAGCACCGGACAGAGGCAGCGCGATGAGGGCGATCAATGCCAGCTGCCACGAGACGATGAACATCATGATGACGATGCCGACCACGGTCAGCACCGAGCTGATGAGCTGGGCGAACGCCTGCTGCAGGGCTTGTTGGACATTGTCGACGTCGTTCGTCACCCGGGAGAGCACGTCGCCGCGCTGCCGGGTGTCGAAGTAGTTCAGCGGCAGCCGGTTGAGCTTCTTTTCCGTATCGTCGCGCAGCTGCCGGATCACCTTCATGACGATCCTGTTGAGGACGTAGCCCTGTAGCCACAGGAAGATGTTGGCCACGAAGTACATCAGCAGCACAGCGGAAATCAGGACTGTCAGCTTCTGGAAGTCGATGCCGATTCCGGGCACGAGCTCCATCCGGGAGACCATGTCCGCGAAGTTGTTCTGGCCCTGTTCCCGGAGCCCCTCGACGAACTGGTCCTTGCTGACGCCGGCGGGCAGCTGCTTGCCCACCACGCCGCCGAAGATGACGTCCATGGCCTGGCCCAGCACCTTGGGCGCAATGACGTTGAGGATCACGGACACGATGACCATCCCCACCACGACGTAGATGCCGGCGGCTTCAGGTTTCAGCAGGCCCATGAGTCGCTTGGCGGAGGGCCAGAAGTTCTGGGCCTTCTTGGCCGGCATCGCGCCGAACATGCCGCCGTCGGCCTCGCCCGGCTTGTACTCTTCCTCGACGAAGTCGTCGTCCTCAAGAACCGGAGCTTCTGCGGCGGTCTGGCTCTGAAGCTTCCCGGCGTCCTGGCGCGTCCCGGTGTCCTGGCCGGTGCCCTTTTTGTCGGCGCTCATGCCACTTCCTCCACGCTCAGCTGGGACTCAACAATTTCCTGGTAGGTGGGCGATGTTTCGAGGAGCTCCTCGTGCGTGCCGCGGTCCACGATCCTGCCGTTGTCCAGCACCAGGATCTGGTCCGCCTCCGTGATGGTGGAGATGCGCTGCGCGACGATGATGACAGTGGCGTCGGCGGTGGTGCGCTTGAGCGCGGCACGCAGCCGTGCGTCGGTGGCGACGTCCAACGCGGAGAAGGAGTCGTCGAACAGGTAGACCTTGGGCCTGGTGACCAGGGCCCGCGCGATGCACAGGCGCTGGCGCTGGCCGCCGGACACGTTGGTGCCGCCCTGGGCGATGCGCGACGCGAGCCCGTTTTTCTTTTCCTTCACGAAACCGTCGCCCTGGGCCACATGCAGCGCATCCCAAAGCTCGTCGTCGGAAGCCTCCGGCTTTCCAAAGCGGAGGTTGTGCTCAATGGTTCCGGAGAACAGGTAGGGCCGCTGCGGAACCAGGGCAACGCGTTTGGTGATTTCCTCCCGGTCGAGCTGGCCGACGGGGACGCCGTCCAGCAGGACCTCGCCGTTGGCCACGTCGTAGAGCCGCGGCAGCAGTGACAGCAGGGAGGTCTTGCCGGCACCGGTGGAGCCGATGATGGCCACGGTTTCCCCCGGCAGGGCGGTGAAGCTGATGTTGCTTAGGACCGGGGCCTCGGCTCCGGGATAGGCGAAGGTGACGTTGCGGTACTCCACCACGCCTTCCAGCTGCCCCGGCGTGACCGGCTGCTGGGGGTCGTGGATGGACGGTTCGACGTCGAGCACCTCGCCAATGCGGTCCGCGCAGACGGACGCGCGCGGGATCATCATGGCCATGAACGTGCCCATCATCACCGCCATGAGGATCTGGAGCAGGTACTGCAGGAATGCTGTCAGGGAGCCGACCTGCATGTCGCCGGAGTCCACGCGCTGGCCGCCGAACCAGAGCACGGCGGCGGTGGACAGGTGCAGAATCATGCCGATGGCGGGGAACATCAGGACGAAAAGCGCGCCGATCCTGAGCGATACGTCCGTCAGTTCCTTGTTGGCCTGGCCGAAGCGGTCCGTTTCGTACGGTTCCCGCACAAAGGCGCGGACCACGCGGATGCCGATGATCTGCTCGCGCAGGACCTCGTTGATGCGGTCGATCTTCTTCTGCATGGAGCGGAACAGCGGCATGAGGCGCACCACGATGTAGCCCACCACCACAATGAGGATGGGGACCGCGACCCAGACCAGCCAGGACAGGTTGATGTCCTCGCGCAGGGCCATGATGATGCCGCCGATGCACATGATCGGCGTGGACACCATGAAGTTCAGGCCCATCAGCACCAGCATCTGGACCTGCTGGACGTCGTTCGTGCCGCGGGTGATCAGAGTGGGCGCACCGAATGCGTTGACATCCTTGGCCGAGAAGCTGGTCACCTTGCGGAAAACGCCGCGGCGGAGGTCTCGGCCAACGGCCATGGCGGTCTTCGATCCGAAGTAGACGCCGGCGATGGCGGTGCCCACCTGGAGGAAGGCCACGAGGAGCATGACGGCGCCGGTGCGCCAGATGAAATCGGTGTCGCCGCGGGAAACGCCTTCGTCAATGATCTGGGCGTTGAGGCTGGGCAGATAGAGCGCCGCAATGGTGGATGCCAGCTGGAATGCGATGACAGCCAGGATGTACGGCAAATACGGTTTGGAATAACGCCGTATGAGGGTGACGAGCATACTCACGGATCCTTCGGGAGAGCGCCAATTGGTTAAGAGAAGTAGTAGCAGACGGGTATGACAGCCGAAGCCTTCCAACTCTACGAAATCTGTTGCCCGTGCGAAACGTCGCGGACGAAGATCATCCCAACGGACGACGCCGGCCCCCGCACCCAAAGCGCAAACGTACAGTTAAGCCCCGCGCCCAAAGCGCGAACGTACTGTTATGCCCCCAAGCCGGCCTCCGCCGTCGTACTCCCCGCTCCTTAACTGAAGCTTTGTCCAGACAATGGCCTCCGGAAGGGATTTAGCGGCCACTATCTGGACAAAACTCGAAGGAGCGAGGGCTACTCGCCGCGGTGCTTGCCGTGGGAGGCGATGTAGTGCGCGGCGGCGCTCTGGAGTTTGCGCTCCTTGGCCAGCCTCCGGCTCAGTGCCTTCAGTTCGGCGCTGACCCGGGCCTGCTCCTCAGCGAGGATCCGCTGCTGCTCAGCCTGCCGGGCGACGGCGGTCAGTGCCGCGGCCAGCTGAAGCTGTTGCTCCGCGAGAAGCCCCTGGGTTTCCTGGATGAGCGGCACCAGGTCGGCCGGCTTGTTATTGTGCATCTCAGCCAGCATGGTCCGGGCCCGCGCCGGCGGTTCGTTCATCGGCATGACCGGTTCCGCCGTCCGCTGCCGGCCGGGGTAGGCCGGCGCCTTGGCGTCGTCGGCCAGCTGGCGGGTCAGCACTTCGGCGAACTCACGCTCGAAGTCGTCGTCGGAATAGTCCGTGCCGGCCTGGCCGGAACCTGGTGCGGACTCGGCGCCGGCTGCGGCAGCGGCGTCGGGCCGGATGTCAACGGTCCTGCGCAGCGGCTGTTCCTTGATCAGGAGCACCGCAATGAGGGCAACAACCGCGATGGCGCCGGCGATCAGGAAGATCTCTGCGGTGGCATCACCGTAAGCGGCCCGCATGATGTCGCGGATCGGGGCTGGCATGTCGGCCAGGTCGAGGCTCGCGCCGGCCGAGCCGGAACCTGCCTTGATGCCGGCGTCGGCGAGGCCTTGGACGGCAAGTTCCTTGACCCGGTTGCTCATGATCGCGCCCAGTACGGATACGCCGATCGCGCCGCCCACGGAGCGGAAGAATGCCACGGAAGCGCTGGCCGTGCCGATGTCCCTGGCGCTGACGGTGTTCTGTACAGCAAGGACGAGGTTCTGCATGAGCATGCCGAGCCCGAGGCCCAGGATCGCCGTGAAGACGCCGGACTGCCACAGTTCGGTGGTGTGGTCCATGGTGCCGGCGAGACCCAGCCCGCCGATCAGCAGGACCGAGCCGGCAACCAGGTAGCGCTTCCACTTGCCGGTGCGGCTGATGAGCTGGCCGGAAAGCACAGAGCCGATCAGGTTGCCGGCGATCATGGGCAGGGTCAGGAGTCCCGCCTCGGTGGGTGTTGCGCCGCGTGCCACCTGGAAGTACTGGCCGAGGAAGGTCGAGGAGCCGAACATCGCCACGCCCACAGCGACCGAGGCCCAGATGGCCAGGGCGGTGGTGCGCTCAGAGATGATCTTCAGCGGGATGATGGGCTGTTCAACCTTGGATTCCACCACCACGAGCAGCGCCAAAAGAACGACGCCGCCGCCCACCATCAGTGCCGACTGCCAGGACCACCAGTCGTAGTAGTCGGGGTTGCCGGCGAATGACACCCAGATGAGGAGCAGGCTGACACCCGTGGTGAGGAGGATGGAGCCGAGCCAGTCGATCTTGGCAGGCCGCTTGACGTGCTGGATCTTGAGGGTGATCTGCAGCAGGATCAGGGCCACGACGGCGAGCGGCACGCAGACGAAGAACGTCCAGCGCCAGCCGAGCGGGCTGTCAACGATGAAACCGCCAAGCAGCGGCCCGCCGGCCGTGCCGACGGCCATGACGGCGCCCATGTAGCCGGAGTACTTTCCGCGGTCGCGGGGCGGGATCATGGAGCCGATGATCGCCTGGGCCAGCGCCGTCAGGCCGCCCATGGCGATGCCCTGGACAACGCGGGCCGTCAGCAGCAGGGGGATGGTCTGGGACAGGCCGGCCATCACCGAGCCCGCCACGAAGATCACAATGCTGAGCTGGACCAGGACCTTCTTGTCGAACAGGTCAGCGAGCTTGCCCCAGATCGGAGTAGTGGCCGCGTTGGCGAGCAGTGCCGCGGTGATGACCCACGCGAAGTCCGTCTGCGTGCCCTTGAGCTCGGACATGATGGTGGGCAGCGCGTTGGCCACGATGGTGCTGCTGAGGATCGCGGTGAAGAAGGCCGCGAGCAGCCCGGTCAGGGCCTCCATGATCTGCCGGTGCGTCATCGGCGCTTGGGGTTGGTGGGCCGAAGGGCGTGACGTGGCCGTCCCGGAGACGGCAGCGTGGCTAGCCAATGAACTGCTCCTTGCGTTTGGTGGTGGTTGCGATTGGGCCGGCCGTCGTTGCCCGGGCGGATTCCCGGAGGGATTCCGCGAGTTTGGAGAGTACTTTCGCCGTCTCCTCGGCGTCCTGCTGGCTCCAGTCCTGCAAAAATTCCTGCAGCGTGGCCACGCGGTGCTCCTCAATCTCGACGAGCTTGGCGCGGCCCGCGTCGGTGAGGGCCACCAGCTGCGCCCTGCCGTCGTCGGGGTCGGGCCGGCGGTGGACCAGCCCGAGCTCCTCAAGCTCCGCGATGTGCCGGCTCAGGACGGGAGCGCTGACGCCCAGCCTCGCGGCGAGGTGGGTGGCGCGGGATTCCCTCTCCCCCACAAACCGGAGGACACCCTGCAGCGCGATCCCCGCTTCCAGGCCGCGCGAGTTCGAGATGGCGACGCACCGGACGGCGCGCTGGAGGTCGAAGATCTGCCGCACGAGCTCGGCCGCGGTGTTTGGCTCAACTGCCATGATGGTTGCCCCTTATTGCTTGCCTAAGGCAACTATAGCAAGAAATGGTTGCTTTAGGAAACTAAGCAAAGTGACATCGGGGTTAAACGTCCAGCGCGAACTGGCAGCAGATGCCCTCAAAATCGAAATTTGAAGTCATCTCCTGCCAGTTCGCGCTGGAAGGATGGGGCTTAAGTGTGCGTTCGCGCTTAGTTGTCCAGGTGGGTGGGGGCGAACATCTTCAGCAGCGTTTCCACCACGACGACGTTCGGGCCGTCCGCGGCGAAGCCCGCCTTGAGTGCGTCCCCCACGTTTTCGGGTGCGACCCGGGTGGCCGGCACACCGAAGGATTCGGCCAGCTTGACGAAGTCCGGCCGGGCGAGTTCGGTGGCGGTAGCCTTGCCGAACGCGCCCACCATGTATTCGCGCAGGATGCCGTAGCCGCCGTCGTCCACGATCAGCCAGGTGACGGGCACGTTGTGCTGCTTGGCCGTGGCGAGTTCGGCGATGGAGTACATGGCCGAGCCGTCGCCGGACACAGCGAGCACCCGGGCCGACGCCGCGGACTTGCCCACGGTCTCCAGGCCCACGGCTCCGCCGATTGCCGCCGGGAAGCCGTAGCCCAGGCCGCCGGCGCCTTGGGCGGAATGGAACTGGCCCTCGCGGGCGTCCCAGCAGCTCCAGCCCCAGTACGCCGAGATGGTCATGTCCCAGAACGTCTGCATGTCCGCCGGAACGGCCTCGCGGATATCAGCCATGAACTTCAGTTCCTTGGCGAGGTCTTGCGATTCCAGCCGCTCCTTGACCTTCCGCAGCGACTCCCGGACAAGGTCCTCCGGCGAGGTTCCGTGCCAGTCGGGACGGACATCAGCGGGGACCACCAGCGAAGCGTCGAGGGCAGCGAGCGCCTGGCCGGCGTCGGCGCGGATCCCCAGGCCGGGCCGGTTGGACTCCAAAACCCGGGGTTCGGCGTCGATCTGGATGATCCGGCCGCGCGGCTCGAACGTGAAGTAGTTGGACGTGACCTCGCCGAGCGAGGAGCCGATGACCACCAGGACGTCGGCGTCCTCCAGGACGTCAGTCATGTGCCGGTCCTCGATCCACGACTGCAGCGACAGCTCGTGGTTCCACGGGAAGGCCCCGTTGCCGCCGGGCGTGCAGATGACCGGTGCCCGCAGTTTTTCCGCGATCGAGAGCAGCGACTTTTCCGCCCGGCCCCGGCGGGTACCGCCGCCGGCAATGATGGCGGGACGCTCCGCCCTCGACAGCCATTTCACGGCTTCGCGGACAAGCTCGACGCGCGGCGGGTTGTCCGCCGCTTCGGCCAGAGCATCCTCGACGGGCGGCACCATGATGGGGTCCAGCAGCACATTCTGCGGGACTTCCAGCCACACGGGACCCTGGGGCGAGGAGATTGCCTCGGTCCAGGCGTCCTGGATGGCGGACGGAATGCCGGAGGCGTGCTGGATCAGGCGCTGGCTCTTGGTGACATTCGCGGCCGATGCCTTCTGGTCATCCAGCTGGTGCAGCATGCCTTTCCGGCGGGCCCCCAGGCCCTCGAGCGGGATCTGGCTGGCCACCACCACCATGGGCACGCCGGTGGCGTACGCTTCCTGCAGTCCGGCGAGCGATGTCAGCGCGCCCGGTCCGGTGGACAGGAACAGCACGCCCACCTCCCCCGTGGCCCGCGAATACCCGTCCGCCGCGAAGGCGCTGTTGTTCTCCACGCGGGAGGACACGAACTTCAGGTTGCCCCGGCCCATCGCGTCGAAGAGGCCCAGCGCATGCTGGCCGGGGATGCCGAACACGGTTTTGGCGCCGAGCGCTTCGAGGGTTTCGACGACGAGATCCCCGCCGTTGCGGACACCGGCCCCGGCGTCTGCCCCAACAGGAGCAGACGCCCCAGCGGGAGCCGATGCCGCGCCGGACTCGACGGCTGTCACTGGGAGTACTCCCCCACGGCGGCACGGACAGCGCCATTGTCGGCCGGTGCGGGCGAGGCTGCCGCGAACCCTGCCGGACGGCGGGCTTCCCGGCCCAGCGCCTGGGCGGCGTAGCCGGTCTCGGCACCGAAGCGGTCCCCGGCGACCGTGTTGTCCGCCATGAGGGTGACGAGCTCGTAGGCCACGTGGCTGGCGGCAACGCCGGTGATCTCGGCATGGTCGTAGGCCGGGGCAACTTCGACGACGTCGGCGCCGACGAGGTTCATGCCGCGGAAGCCGCGGATGATCTCCAGCAGCTCACGGCTGGTGATGCCGCCGGCTTCCGGTGTGCCGGTGCCGGGAGCGTGGGCGGGATCCAGGACATCGATGTCCACCGAAATGTACAGCGGACGGTCACCGATCCGGTCCCGGACCTTGGCAACAGTCTCGAGGACGCCCTGGTAGTAAACGTCAGCGGAGGTGACGATGCCGAACCCGAAGCGGTGGTCGTCATCGAGATCCTTCTTCCCATACAGCGGGCCGCGGGTGCCGATGTGGCTGATGGCCTCCGTGTCCAGGATGCCCTCCTCCACGGCACGGCGGAACGGCGTGCCGTGGGTGTACTCGGCGCCGAAGTAGGTGTCCCAGGTGTCCAGGTGGGCGTCGAAGTGCAGCATGGCGATGGGGCCGCCGGCGCGCTCGGCGGCGGCGCGCAGGAGCGGCAGCGCGATGGTGTGGTCGCCGCCCAGGGTGAGCAGCTTGCTGCCTCCAGCCGTCAGGTCGAGGGCGTTCTGCTGGATGGTCTCGATCGCCTCGTTAATGTTGAACGGGTTCACGGCCATGTCGCCGGCGTCGGCAACCTGGCAGTTCTCGAACGGGCTGACGTCCCACGCCGGGTTGTACGGGCGGAGCAGCCGGCTGGCCTCGCGGACGTGGTTGGCGCCGAAGCGGGCGCCGGGGCGGTAGGAGACGCCCGAATCAAAGGGCACGCCCACCACGGTGATGTCAGACTTGGCCACCTGGTCCAGGCGCGGCAGGCGGGCATAGGTTGCGGCCCCGGCGTAGCGGGGAATACGGGATGAATCGATGGGGCCAAGGTTGCCATTGGCTTCGATGCGCAGCTCTTCCAAAGGAACGCCTCTCCTTCGAGGATGAATTGTCAAGGTGGATTGTGACAGCCATCATACACTCGAAGTTGCCCTATGTGCATCATATGTTTACGCGATCGCCAAGCGCCGGGCCCTTGGCGCGGGGCCTAGGAGCTAGGCAGAGACAGCCTCTCGGATATCTCATCCGCTTCAATGGCCTCCTCCGATACCACCACGGATACGTGCCGGTGGCCGTTGGGGTGGAAGGCTCCGCCGACCATGACCAGCTCGTACGCGGTCTCCGCATGTTCCGTGAGGTCGATTCCCGCCCGTTCGCCGGATTCCGTTACGCGCATGCCAATCGTCCGATGGATGAGCAGGCCGATTATGGTGGTCATGACGGCAGTCCAGACGGTCACGATCACGGCAGTCAGCAGTTGGGGCCAGAACTGCGCCAGGCCCCCGCCATAGAAAAGGCCACCGGCCGTCTTTGCAGAGGGAACCGCGAAAAACCCGAGGGACAGCGTGCCCCACAGCCCGCCAAGGAAATGCACCGCCACCACATCCAACGAGTCGTCCAGGCCGAGGCGGAACTTCAAGGAGACTGCCAGGGCACAGATGGAACCGGCAATGGCGCCGATGGCGATGGCGCACACTGGATCAACGAAGCCGCAAGCCGGCGTCACGGCGACAAGCCCGGCCACCGCTCCCGAGGCCGCCCCCAGCGAGGTCGCGTGGCCGTCCCGCAGCCGCTCCACCAGCAGCCAGCCCAGAAGCGCTGCACTGGCTGCCAGCAGCGTGTTGGTCCAGGCAAGCCCGGCCGTCGCATCGGCGGCAAGCTCAGAACCGGCGTTGAAGCCGAACCAGCCAAACCAGAGCAGGCCCGTCCCCAACATG
Source organism: Arthrobacter sp. OAP107 (assembly GCF_040546765.1). Lineage (NCBI taxonomy): Bacteria > Bacillati > Actinomycetota > Actinomycetes > Micrococcales > Micrococcaceae > Arthrobacter > Arthrobacter sp. OAP107. Next base: position 4,155,634 of record NZ_JBEPOK010000001.1, read on the forward strand.
ACGAACGGCATGTTGTGCGGGCGAATGTTCGGATCCTTCATGAACCCCAACCGCTTGCCCAGGAGGAGCGCAAGCATCAGGCCCGCCATGCCGGCGTTCATGTGGACTACGGTGCCGCCAGCAAAGTCCAGGGCGGAAACCTTGCTGCCGATGAAGCCAGTCGGGCCGAAGATGCCGCCACCCCATACCCAGTGGGCGACCGGCGCATAGACCAGGGTCACCCATAAGGCCGAGAAGATCAGCCACGGCCCGAACCGCACACGTTCAGCCACCGCGCCGCTGATCAGCGCCACAGTGATAATGGCGAACGTTGCTTGGAAACCAATGAACACCATGTCCGGCAACCCCGGCGCTTTTCCTCCAACGGTGTTCGTCAGGCCAGCGAGTCCGAAGTTCGCGAAGGGGTCGCCGACCCAACCGCCAAGCGTGTCCGGCCCAAAAGCGAGCCCGTAGCCCCACAAGGCCCACACGACCACGACGACGCCCATGGCCCCGAAGCTCATCATCATGATGTTCAGCACTGACTTCATGCGGACCAGGCCGCCGTAGAAGAAGGCCAAGCCGGGGGTCATGAGCAGGACCAGGGCCGAGGCTGCCAGCATCCAGGCCGTCGCGCCTGGATCTAGGGCCAAGGGATCCACAGCCGTCGCTGGTACTGAAAGGAGAAGATTATCCATGGCCGGAGCCTTCCTCGATGGCGCCGCCAAGGCGGCACGGGGCGTCACTTGGACGACTGTTGCCAGTCAGCGAGACCTATCGAGATTGCAGCGCACTCAGCTTAAGGAGGGGATGTTTCGCCTATCGCCGATTCATGTTTCCAGCAGGTAACGAAAAATGCCCTGCTGTTAATTTCAGGTTTCCAGTACATTTCTGGCGCTTGAAGCGATGACCCTACCGGCTCGCAGCCGGCACCAGCACCCACAGAACTTCGACGGGATCGTCGGTCGGGTTGACCCAGGTGTGGGGTTCCCGGCCGGGGAAGGTGACAGTATCGCCGGTGGTCAGTTCATACTCCTCGTTCGTGAGGATGAGCTTGATGGTCCCCTTGATCACGTGCAGCACGTCGACGTCGCAGTCAACGGCATAGAGCTCCGACTCGCCGCGGCCCCGCGGGTCGATGACGGCCTGGATGATCTGCACGCGCCGCTCGGACCGCGCAGTCAGCAACCGCTCCACGATCCCCTCCCCGCCGAGGGAGATGCGGGGGCCGGAATCACGCTTGGTCAGATGGGTTTCAGGCGCCGCGAACAGGTCGCCAATGGAGATCGACAAAACCTGGCACAGGGTGACCAGGGAGGCCACGGACGGCGAGGTGAGATCCCGCTCAACGCGACTCAGGAAGCCCTTGGTCAATCCGGTGGCATCGGCCACCTGTTCGATGGTGAGCCGCTGTGACTGGCGCGCGGCACGGATTCTTGAACCGATGGCAACCGGAACATTGCTCGGCTCAACTGGTAGTGCCTTCATTTACGAACCTTTCACGGCCGGCCGCCCGGCCCCATTATTGGAGTCATATTATCGGCCCGGCCCTTCTGTGACGCGGGGCAAACCGCGCCGCGGAGCTTTGCGTCTTGACTGTTACTAGAATCACAGCCTACGCTTTGATGCAACAAGTGTTGCTTGTGAAACAACTCCCACGAGGAGACGCCCAGCAAGGAACCCAGCGTTCCCCCAGATTTCCATTCAGTGCAGCGCTGTCCGGTCAGCCCGTTTCCCGGCTCGGCCCGCAAACTGCCAAAGCTCCAAGGATCCCCAAATCATGGACGCAAGTTTCGTCAATATCGCCATCGTGGTGGTCTACCTGGCCGCCATGCTTGCCTTCGGCTGGTGGGGCAAGTCCCGCACCAAGAACAACAGCGACTTCCTCGTGGCCGGCCGCCGCCTGGGCCCGTTCCTCTACACCGGCACCATGGCCGCCGTCGTGCTGGGCGGCGCCTCCACCGTCGGCGGCGTCGGCCTCGGCTATAAGTTCGGCATCTCGGGCATGTGGCTCGTGGTGGCGATCGGCGCCGGTGTCCTGCTGCTGAGCCTGCTGTTCGCGGGCACCATCCAGAAGCTGAAGATCTACACCGTCTCCCAGATGCTGTCCCTGCGCTACGGCAGCCAGGCCACCCGGACCTCCGGCATCGTCATGCTCGCCTACACCCTGATGCTCTGCGCCACCTCCACCGGCGCCTACGCCACCATCTTCGTCGTGCTGTTCGGCTGGGACCGGGCTCTGGCCATCGCCATCGGCGGCGCCATCGTGCTGGTGTACTCCACCATCGGCGGCATGTGGTCCATCACCCTGGCCGACCAGGTGCAGTTCGTCATCAAGACCGTGGGAATCTTCTTCCTTATGCTGCCCTTCACGCTCAACGCAGCAGGGGGCCTGGACGGCATCCGCAGCCGCGTCGAGGCAAGCTTCTTCCAGATTGACGGCATCGGCGTTCAGACGATCATCACCTACTTCGTCGTCTACACCCTGGGCCTGCTGATCGGCCAGGACATCTGGCAGCGCGTGTTTACCGCCAAGACGCCAAGGGTTGCCCGCTGGGGAGGCGCCACGGCCGGCATCTACTGCATCCTCTACGGCGCGGCCGGCGCGCTGATCGGCCTCGGCGCGAGGGTGGCACTGCCCAACATCGACGTCGCCACCCAAGGCAAGGACGTTGTGTACGCCGAGGTGGCCCAGAACCTGCTGCCCATCGGCATCGGCGGCCTGGTGCTCGCCGCCGCCGTCGCGGCCATGATGTCCACCGCGTCCGGCGCCCTGATCGCCGCCGCCACCGTGGCGAGGGCGGACGTGCTGCCATTCGTCGCCGGCTGGTTCGGCAAGACCATCAACACGGACGATTCCGACAACCCCGAGCACGACGTCAAGGCCAACCGCATGTGGGTGCTCGGGCTGGGCATCGTGGCCATCCTGATTGCCATCATCACCAAGGACGTCGTCGCGGCCCTCACCATCGCGTACGACATCCTGGTGGGCGGTCTCCTCGTGGCCATCCTCGGCGGTCTCGTCTGGAAGCGCGGCACCGGCATCGCGGCCGCGGCGTCCATGGGAGTCGGTTCCGTCGTGACACTCGGCACCATGATCATCCTCGAGATCAACGCCAAGGAACCGCTGGAAGGCGTCTTCGCGAACGAACCGATCTACTACGGCCTGCTCGCCTCCGCAGTGGTGTATGTGGCAGTGTCGCTGCTGACCAAGCCCACGGACCCCGCGGTCATGAGCCGCTGGTACCGCCGGGTGGCCGGCAAGGACACCGAGGAAGTGCCGGTTTCGGCAACTGTCCTGTAACCCGCACTCTGATGTCCCGTCCGCTGATGCGGCGGCTTTAAGTACGACGACGGCGGTGCCTCCCAGCGCAGGGAGGCACCGCCGTCGCGGTTTAAAGAGTTGGGCTAAAGCGGGAGGGAACGGTTCACGCCCTAGGCTTCGTAGCTTTCGTCCGCACGGAACTCGTCGTCCCCGTCCAGCGGAACTACGCGTTCGTCGTCGTCCACTGCCTCGGAGTTGGCGGGAACAACCCGCTCTTCAGAATCAAGGAATTCGTCTTCCGTATCCCAGTCTTCGTCCACGGGCGCGTCCTCGGCAAAGTCGTAGGCGGGATCGGATTCGATGGTGTTGCGGGTGTCCGGCTCGGGGCGCGATCCGTTGGTGTTCATCAGGCAGACCTCCGTGTGGTTGGACTTCCGTACCCGCCGTCGGCGGGGCACATTTTCATCAGATCACCGTGGGTGCGGGCGGTCAAGGGCATCTGCACTGACAGGCTGCTTTGGCTGCGGCGGCCGCGTTATTGAGGTTTCCCTAAACTTTTGACTACGGGTGACCGGCCGAAAACCCGCGGAAATACGGGGTAAAGTGGGCGATGCAATGGGGCCGCAGCACGTCCCATCTACCCAGGAGTTCCCGTGTCTCAGCACGCAAAATCTGACCCCCAGGCCAGCGGCACTGCGTCCGCCTCTTCCGCCTCAACCAACGGGCCCGCTGACGGCGCCGCGGCTTCCAACCCCGCGGCCTCCCGGCCGGAACCCAGCGCCGCGGACATCAAGCGCTGGCGCCAATACCTCGCCGACGAGCGTGCCGAGGCAGCCGTCTACCGCGACCTCGCGCAGAACCGCACCGGTGAAGAGCGCGCCATCCTTCTGGCCCTCGCCGAAGCCGAAGGCCGCCACGAGGCGCACTGGCTGAAGTTGCTGGGCGAGCACGCGGGCAAGGCCCGGCACGCTTCCTTGCGCAGCCGTTTTCTGGGCTTCCTCGCCCGGCACTTTGGATCCGTGTTCGTGCTGGCGCTGGCGCAGCGGGCCGAGGGCCGCTCCCCCTACACAAGGGAACCGTCCGCCACCCCGGCAATGGCAGCCGACGAGCAGATCCACGAGGAAGTGGTCCGCGGCCTGGCAACACGCGGCCGCAACCGGCTGGCCGGCACGTTCCGCGCCGCCGTCTTCGGCGCCAACGACGGCCTAGTCAGCAATCTCTCGCTGGTTATGGGCATGGCCGCCACGGGCGTTGGCAGCGGTGTGGTCCTGCTCAGCGGCATCTCCGGACTCCTGGCTGGTGCGTTCTCCATGGGCGCCGGCGAATTCGTTTCGGTCCGTTCCCAGCGCGAACTGCTGGACGCAACCCGTCCCACCCAGGTCACGCTGGTGGCGGCACCCCAGCTGGACATCGAACACAACGAACTCCTGCTGGTCTACCTGGCCCGCGGCATGTCCCGTGAGGCCGCCGAACACCGCGTGGCCGAGCGCATGGGCCTCTTCACGTGCGACTGCGATCCAAGCCTTTCGCTCCATCCCGAGCTCCCCGAGACCGAGGACGAGCACGAAGCCGTGGGCACAGCCTGGGGCGCCGCGCTCTCCAGCTTCTGTTTCTTCGCCTCGGGCGCGATCGTGCCCATCATTCCGTTCCTGTTCGGCATGACCGGGATCGGCGCCCTCATTGTGGCCGCAGTCCTGGTGGGCATCGCGCTGCTGGCAACCGGGGGCACCGTCGGCCTGCTGTCCGGCACGTCGCCTCTGACCCGCGGGCTGCGGCAGCTCGCCATCGGGCTCGGCGCGGCCGGCGTGACATACCTCCTGGGCATGGCATTTGGCGCCGTGATCGCCTGAGCCCTGGCTGGCCGGCTGGGCCAGTTTCCTGCGCTGGTTCGCGGAACTGTAAAGTGTGTCTGTTTGCCTGATGCCTGTTTTCCCTTGTGGGGGCGCCGCGGCAGAGGAACGCCGTGAAAGGGGTGCAGTGGAGGGTCAGGAGCCGGAGTCCAGTCAGCGCCGGCACCGGCACCGGCCTCGCCACTCGGGTCCGGCCACCGCGGCCGCGAGGTTTATCCGCCGCCTGATCGTGCTCGCTGCCCTCGGTTGTGCAGCGTTCCTGGCCGCCGGAATGGCTTACGGTGACCCCCGCTTCGCCGGTGTGCTGAACTTCCGCATCGGCTCCGGGGACCAGTCCTCGTCCCGGCAGGAGGGGGCTGGGCAGGATCCCGGCGGGCAAGATCCGGCCGGGGCCGGTCCCGCCGGGCACGATCCCGCCGGGCAAGCCGGGCAGCCCGGACACAGCTCGCAGTCTGGCGGGGCCGAAGCGGGCGAGCCCGGAGGCCCGGGAAGTTCAACGGGCGCACCACCGCCGGGCCTCGAGGAGGCGGCCGCTCCGCTGGGCACGCCGGCACCGCCTCCCGAGCCCAGCGATTCCTACAAGTTCCTCGCCGTCAACAGCGACGGCTCCCCCGTGGGCTACTCGCCTTGCCGTCCGCTGCACTATGTGGTGAATGCCAGCCTGGCACCGGAGGGGGCGGCAGGCCTGGTTCCCTTGGCGATCCGGGAAATTTCCCGCGCCACCGGCATCCAGTTTGTCGACGACGGCGCCACTGACGAGCAGCCCTCGGACCAGCGCGCCCCCTACCAGCCCGGGGCCTACGGCGACCGCTGGGCACCCCTGCTGATCAGCTGGACCACCCCGGATGCGGCTCCCAAGCTGGGTGGCAAGGTTGTCGGCACCGGCGGCAGTACCCACTACAGCTACGGGAACGGTCCCAAGAGCTATGTCACCGGCAGCCTGGAACTGGATGCCCCACAGATGGCTATTGAGCTTGAGCGCCCCGACGGCACTGCCTACGCCACAGCCGTCATCCTCCATGAACTGGGACACGTGATGGGGCTGGAGCATGTCAACGACCCCGTGCAGCTCATGTATCCGGAGATCGGCGCGCCCGACGGCCTCGCGGCCGGCGACCTGAACGGGCTGTACCAGCTGGGCAAGACACCCTGCCGCAAGGATCTCTAGCTCACCCGCCGAGGACCGCGAGCGCCTCGTCCACGCTGTCCACCAGGAAGATCCGCTCCTCCATGGCCCGGCCCGCCGCGAGGCTTTGCAGCATGGGCCAGGCGGGGAACCGCTGTTCCCAGTGCTCCCTGCCCACCAGCACCATCGGGGTCATGGCCTCCGGGGCACCGTAGTAGTTCTCGCAGGCATCCTGGAAGATCTCCTGCACCGTGCCCGCGGCTCCCGGCAGGAATACGATCCCGCCGTTGCAGACCTCCAGGAGGATGGCCTCGCGGACGGCATTGGCAAAGTACTTGGCGATGTGGGTGGCGAAGTAGTTGGGCGGTTCGTGGCCGTAAAACCAGGTGGGAATGCCGAGGGACGCGGTCCCGTCCGGAAAGCGTCCGACGGCGGCTGCCGCGGCACGTGCCCACGCGGACACCGAGGGACGGAAGCCGGGAACGGCAGCAAGCTCCCGAAGCACGCCGTGGAAATCGTCGTCGTCGGCCGTGCTGAGGTAGGCACCAAAGTTCGCAGCCTCCATGGCCCCGGGGCCGCCGCCGGTGGCCACCAGGTGGCCGCGGCGGGCCAGGAGCCTGCCGAGCGTGGCGGCCGCGGTGAAGCCGCCGGTCCCCCGCTGCAGGGCATGGCCTCCCATGACGCCGACGATGGAACGCCCTCCGCTGTTGAGCGTGCGGACGAATTCCTCCAGCGCGTCGCCGACGGCATGGTCATGCAGGGCTGCCGCGAGCGTGGAGTCGAGGCGGTTCCGCTGGCCCGGCCGCATGCTCCATTGGTAGACCAGGGCGTCGGGGGTTTTCTCGTACGGCTCATCGACGATGCCGGCGTACAGCTCCTGCGGGGTGTACAGCCCGGCACGGTACGGATTGAACGGGAGGCCGGTGAGCCGCGGGAAGATCAGTGCGCCCCGGCTGCGGAGTGAAGCCTCCACGCCAGGGTCGAAGGTGCAGCCCAGGAAAACCGCACCCTCGGCGTCCAGGGCTGCCAGGGCGGTGCCCCGTCCGCGCAGGTCCAGCGACTGGGCGTGCCAGCCGTGCATGGCCTTGGCCCCCGCGCTCACCAGCCGGTCGAACCTTGCGATGCTGTCCACCTCAAGGGTCCGCGGGCTCGGGTTCAGGCTGCCTGAGGGATTCATGCTGCCCAGCCTAGTGCCGTGTTCAGCACTGCCGCCGAACCCCGTGCCGCGAACTCCACGACCTGAAAACCCAACTAGGTAGCAGTTGTGGGCGTTCCCGGCTGAGAACGCCCTGTGCTGCTACCTAGTTGGGTGGATACATCAGGAACGGGTCAGGAAACCTGGAGGCCGCCGTTGATGTCGTAGGTGGCGGCGGTGATGTAGCCCGAGTCCGCACCCAGCAGGAAGGAGATCAGCGCAGCAACTTCCTCGCGGGTCCCCACCCGGCCCATCATGATGCCCTCGGACATCTGGGCCTTGCGCTCTTCGGTCAGCGTGCCGCCCATAATGTCGGTGTCGATCGGACCCGGGGCAATGGCGTTCACGGTCACACCGAACTCGCCCACTTCCCGGGCCAGGGCGCGGGTGAAGCCGATGATGCCTGCCTTGGAGGCGCTGTAGGCCACCTTGGAGTAGGTGCCTCCGCCGCGCTGGGCGGAGATGGAAGAGATGCTCACGATGCGGCCGAGCTTGCGCTCGATCATTCCCTTGAGGACCCGCTGGGACACCACGAACGTGCCGCGCATGTTGATCGCGAAGACTTTGTCCCACTCGGCAACCGTGGTTTCCATGAAGGGGGTCGGCGAGCTGATGCCGGCCAGGTTGGCAAGGGCCACGATTGGCGGCAGGGATGCTTCGATCTCGGTGATCGCCCGGTCCACGGACGCCTCGTCGGAGACATCGGCTCCCACGCCGACCGCCTTCACGGCACGGTTGGACCCGATCTCCGCGGCGGCGGCCTTCGCGTCCTCGGCGTTGATGTCCAGGATCGCGATGGACCAGCCTTCGCTGGCCATGCGGTCAGCTGCTGCGCGGCCGATGCCGCGGGCGGACGCCGCGCCGGTCAGCACCACGGTGCGCTCTGCGGGGAAAGGGGTGTTTGAGCTCATTGCGGGTATTCCTTCGGGTGGTTCTCGGATGGGTCTTTAGTGGCTGGCCGGAGTGTCTGTGGCGGCCTTGACGGCCGGATCCAGCGCCGCATCACCTTCGGGGCGCCTGCGGGCGTAGAGGTAGGTGGCCACAGCCGTGATGCACAGGCAGAAGGAGAGGAAGAGCAGGCCGCTCTGGTTGTTGCCGGTGGCGTCCTTCAGCAGGCCCACGGCGTAGGGAGCGACGAATCCGCCCAGGTTACCCAGTGAGTTGACCATGGCCAGGCCGGAGGCTGCGGCCGCGCCGGTCAGCGCTGCGGACGGCATGGACAGGAACGGGGCAATGGCTCCGTAGATGCCCATGGCCGAGGCGGTCAGGGCGACGAGTGCCAGGACCGGGTTGACCGGGAGCAGGTAACCTGCGGCCAGCAGGCCCAGGCCTGCCAGGACCATGCTGACGGCGCTGTGCCACGCGCGTTTGCCGGTCCTGTCAGCACGCTTGCTCCAGAAGTAGACGAAGACTGCGGCCACTGCGTACGGGATGAGGACGATGAATCCGACCTCGGCGGTGGAGAACTTGCCGAGGGCTGCCACGATGGTGGGCATCCAAAGACCGAGGCCATAGATGCCGCAGACCAGGCCGAAGTAGAGGGCCGAGTAGACGAGGGTCCGCTTGTCCTTCAGGCCGGCGAGGAAGTTGTGGCTGCTGCCCTTGGACTTGGCTGCCAACTCGGCGTCCATGGTGGTGGCGAGCCATTCGCGCTCGTCGGCGTTGAGCCACTTGGCGTCGCGCGGGCGGTCCGTCATCAGGAAGGGGGTCAGCACACCCAGCACGACGGCGGGGATGCCTTCAATGATGTAGAGCCACTGCCAGCCGTGCAGGCCCAGAACGCCGTCCATCTGGAGGAGCAGGCCGGAAACAGGTGCCCCCAGTGCGTTGGAGATGGGCTGGGCCAGGATGAAGATGCCCAGCACGGTGACGCGCTGTGCGGCGGGGAACCAGAGGGTCAGGTAGAAGAGGATGGCGGGGGAAAAAGCCGGCCTCGGCAGCGCCGAGCAGAAAGCGGATGATGAAGTAGGTGGATTCGCCGTTCACCAGCGCCATCGCGGCTGCGAAAATGCCCCAGGTGATGAGGATGCGGGCCAGCCATTTGCGGGCACCAAACTTGTACATGCCGGCGTTGCTGGGGATTTCGAGTACGGCATAGCCGAGGAAGAAGATGCCGGCGCCCAGCCCGTAGGCCGCAGCGGTCAGGCCGATGTCCTCGCTCATGGTCAGTTTGGCAAAGCCGACGTTGTTACGGTCCAGGTACGCGATGAAGTAGAGCAGGACGATCAGGGGCATTACGCGGCGGCGGACCTTGCGGAGCGTGCGGTCTCCAAGCTCGCCGAGTCCGGAGGACTTTGTGGTTAATGAAGTCATCATCGACCTTCTGTCTGGCGGTTCCCGGCGGCTTTGCGGTGGGAAATCCGCTGCTTGTCTTGGTGGGGTCTTGTCCGTCTAAACGGTGGGGATCTTATCCGTCTAGACGATTTATCTGATGTCAGACATCTGACGGTGGGACATGACCAAAAGCATAGGAGGGTGACGAGCATTACGTCAAGACGCAAAAGGTAGACCCGGAAAGGAGGGGCCAAGGAAGGCCGGAAGGCTAGGAGCGCTGGCCGTGAACGTAGCGCTCGTAGTCCTCGAAGGTCTGGTCCATGTGCTCGTCCATGGCCTTGCGGGCCAGCTCGGAGTCTCCGGTAAGGATGCTCTCCAGCACCCGCTGGTGGAACGCGATAGCGTGGCGCTGAATCTCCTCGATCGCCGACGTCTCGCGGCGGGCGCGGTAGAGGGACTGACCGAGCTGGGCCAGGAGGGCGCGGACAAACGGGTTGCCGGAGGCCTTCAGAACGGTGTCGTGGAAGGCAATGTCCGCCATCACGAACCCGTCAAGGTCGCCGGCTTGGTGATACCGCTTCATGTCCGCAATGGACGCCCGCATCTCCTCCGCATGCTCGGGGGTATGGCGACGGGCGGCGAGCGCGGCGGCGCCGGTTTCCACCATGCGCCGGACCTCGATCAGGCCACGGGAAACCTGGTCGTCCGCGTTGCCGTGGGAGGCCGCCTTGATGATGGCGTCCAGGCCGGTCCAGTTGTCCGCCGGATTAACGAACGTCCCGCGGCCCGCTTTGACGTACAGGATGTTCTGGGCCCGGAGTGCCTTCAGGGCTTCGCGTGCGGTCAGCCGGCTGACGTCGTAGGCCTTGGCAATGTCGGCTTCCGGCGGCAATGCGTCATGCGGCTTCAGCCTGCCGTCCAATATGTCGTCCAGCAGACCGTCAACGAGGTCGTCAACAAGTGTCCTGCGCCCCACCGACTGCCCTACTTTCGCCTTGCCCAATGCTCCCAACACTACCGAAGCCGGGCCAGACGCAGTAAAAACAGCGCAAAAGTGCGTCAGTGCGGGGCCTGGGCGCCCGTAACGTCCCTGTCCGGCCCGGCGAGGGTCATGTCGATATTCTTCGGGTGGCGGCGCTGGTAGCCCGCCGGCCGGAGCAGGAACTTGCCGCGGACAGGGCGTGCATCCCACTGTTCGATGACGAGGGTACCGGGTACACCGTTCACGAAGATCCGGTCCGGCGCGGCGGCGATGAAGCGGACGCGGGCCCCAGATAACGGGTGCTCATCCGCCCAGCCTAATCGCCGGATATGGGGCACAATTTGAGGATGCAGAATTCAACGCGGAATTCAGGAACAGTGCAGACCCCAAACGCAGGGCCTAACAGCGACGCAGCGCAGAACACAGACACGGCACCGGATGCAGGTGCGGCTCCGAGCGCGGTACCGGGCGACGTGCGCCGGCCGCGGATCGGCATCCCCGTCCGACTGAGCAGCTCGGCAGACCCGGACCCGCGGGTAGCCAAGGCCAACAGCCTCTTCGGCTGCATCGTCAGCCTGATCCGCGACGTCGGCGGGGAACCCGTGCTGCTCACCCCTGAATCCGTGGAGGGGCCGCCGGCGGGCAGCCTGGAAGGTGCGCCCTCCGTCGGCCCTTCCGTCGGCCCTTCCGGCGGAACTTCCGACGGCGTCAAGGTGCCGGACGCGCCCGAGGCGCTTGACGGCGTCGTACTTCCCGGCGGCGGCGACGTTGACCCGCGGCTCTACGGCCAGGAGCCGGGGCCCTCCCTCTATGACGTCAACACCGAGCAGGACCGGCTGGACATCGCGGTGGCGCGGCGCGCGCTCGATGCCGGCACGCCGGTGCTGGGAATCTGCCGCGGCCACCAGCTGCTCAATGTCCTCTACGGCGGAACGCTGATCCAGGACATGACGCCGGGCACCGTGCCGCACCGCCAGATCCCGGCAGCGGCCAACAGGCCCTGGGTCTGGCACGAGGTGACCATCACACCGGGGTCCAAGGTGGCGAAGATGTATGCCGCCGTCGAGAATCCGGAGTCCGACGGGACGGCGTCCGTCGACGCCGGCGACGCAGCCGCGGACAAGGCAGCCGACGATGCGGCGGCAGGTGACATGGCCGCCGTCGAGGTCAAGATCGCCTCCGGCCACCACCAGGCTGTGGACCGGGTGGCGCCGGGGCTGCTGGTGACCGCCGTGGCGGATGACGGCACAGTGGAGGCGCTGGAGGACCCCGAGCGCTGGGTCGCATCGGTACAGTGGCACCCGGAAGCCCTGGAACTGACCGAGGAACAACGTCTTGCCCCGTTCCGGGTATTTGTTGAGGCCTGCCGCACACGCTGACCGCCCGGTGGACCCGCCCGGGGCGCCCTGACAGGCCACCCGGAACGGCCGTTTTCTCAAACTGCCGCATTCCTTGACTGGCGGCGGCGCCCTGCTATGATCAAAATCGGAGTATGTCCTAACAAACGGACATGCACCGATATACAGGCTACTGGACGCAGGAACCTGCAGCACAAAGGGAGCACTCAATGGCGAACCAACTACACCTAAGCATCGACCGCTCGTCGCCGGTGCCGCTGTACCATCAGGTCGTCCAGGGCATTGAAGCTGCCATCCATACCGGCCTGCTGGAACCCGGAAGCCGGTTGGAGAACGAGATCGATCTCGCCGCCCAGCTGAACCTCTCGCGCCCCACCATGCGCAAGGCAATGGACGAACTGGTCCGCTCCGGCCTGCTCGTCCGCAAGCGGGGTGTCGGCACGCAGGTGGTGTCGAGCCAGGTCCGCCGCCCCCTTGAGCTGTCCAGCCTGTACGACGACCTGACCAACAACGGCAGCAAGCCCACCACAGAGGTGCTCACCTTTGCGCACGTTGAGGCCGACGCCGCCACCCGGGAGGCCCTGCACCTCGCCGCCGGGGCCAAGGTCTACCACTTCACCAGGCTCCGGAAGGTGGGCGGGAAGCCGCTGGCCCTGATGGAGAACTGGGTGCGCGACGACATCACGCACATCGACGAGGACCTGCTGAAGACGCAGGGCCTGTACAGCATCCTGCGCAGCGGCGGCGTCAACTTCCGGCTGGCCACGCAGCGCATCGGCGCGATGGTGGCCAACGACTACCAGGCTCCGCTCCTGGAGACCGAGGCAGGCTCAGCCCTGGTGACCATGGAACGCACCGCCGTCGATGACACGGGGCGGAACGTGGAAACCGGCCACCACGTCTACCGCGGCGACTCCTACAGCTTCGAAATGACACTGGTTCAGCGCTAGAGCAGTTCAGCGCCAGAGCAATTCTGCGCCAGACCAGACCAGTCCAGCGCCAGCGCAGCGGCAGCCCGCAGAGGCAGCTGCGCGAGGACGGCGGCCTTGCCTTGCCCTCGCGCCGGGCCGTCGTGCGCCGGAACAACCACAACCTCCGAAAGGGACACGAACTTATGGCCGAATGGGTATACCCCCTGGGCAGTGCAGCCGAAGGCTGCTGGGACGTTTCGCTGGGAACGTCCGACTCGAAACTTGCCGTGGAAGGCTGGGAACACACGGGACTGAAGGTGGCCACGTTGGCCCCGGGCGCCGTCGTCGAACTCCCGCCCGCGGCCGAAGAACGAATTGTCATCCCGCTCAGCGGGGCGTTCACGGCCAGCGTGCACGGGCTTGACTACCCCCTGGCCGGGCGGGCCAGCGTGTTCAGCGGACCCACAGACGTGCTGTACACCGGGACAGACAAGGCGGTGACCGTCACATCGTCCGACGGCGGCCGGGTTGCCATTGCGACGGCGCCCGCCAGAGTCCAGTACCCCACCCGCCTGATCACGGCGGCAGAGACGCCGGTGGAGTTGCGCGGAGCCGGTAACTGCTCGCGCCAGGTCCACAATTTCGGCACCCCCGCCGCGCTGGAAGCCGACCGCTTCATCGTCTGCGAGGTCCTCACTCCCGCCGGCAACTGGTCCTCCTACCCTCCCCACAAGCACGACGAGGAGAAGGAGGGCGAGACCCGGCTCGAGGAGATCTACTACTTTGAGACGCGGGTGGCTGCCGGCCCGGGTTCCAACGGCCCGGGCGAGAATGCGGACGCCATCGGCTACCAGCGCGTCTACGCCTCCGACCACCGGCCCATCGACGTATCGGCCGAGGTCCGCACGGGCGACGTGGTCCTGGTGCCCTACGGCTGGCACGGCCCGGCGATGGCCGCCCCCGGCTACGACATGTACTACCTCAACGTCATGGCCGGCCCCGGCCGCGTACGCGACTGGCTCATCAGCGACGACCCGCATCACGGCTGGGTGCGCCAGACCTGGGACAGCCAGAACCTTGACCCCCGGCTGCCGTTCGGGGCATAGGCACTGCTCCTGGCCCTCACCGCGCTTCGAGCGCTGCGGTTTGGGCGCGGCGCGCTTCGGGCCCGGCAGGCTTCGGGCCCGGCAGGCTTCGGGCCCGGCAGGGTGCGGGTCTAACGGACGGTAACGGGTCCGACGTCGGCCGGTTCGGCATTGACTGAACCGGCCGCTTCCGTCTCCACGCCCGTTGGGGACGAACTGGCTGCGGACGCGGCGGTTGCATCTGCGGCCGGAGCCCGGCGGGCAGCTGCCTTGGCACGGGCGGCGGCGCAGGCCATCACCGCCAGGCCCAGCAGGGTGATCGCGGCCCCCGCCCAGATGGGCGAGGTGTAGCCCAGGCCGGCGGTGATGGTCACGCCGCCGAGCCAGGCGCCCAGCGCGTGGCCCACATTGAACGCGCCGATGTTGGCTCCGGATGCCAGCGTGGGCGCCTTGGCCGCGTGCTTCATGACGCGCATCTGCAGCCCGGGCACCGTGGCGAACCCGAAACCGCCCAGCAGCAGCAAAGAGGCGATGGTGAGAACCTGGTTGCCCGCGCCCAGAGCGAAAACCACCAGCACGACCACGAGGACTGAGAGCACGGCGAGCAGGGTGCGGTCGACGTCGCGGTCGGCCGCCCGGCCGCCGAGGGTGTTGCCGATAAACAGGCCCACGCCGAAGACAATCAGCAGCCACGGAACCGTGGAGGCGGCGAATCCGGAAACCTCGGTAAGGGTGAAGGCAATGTACGTGAACGCGCCGAACATGCCGCCATAGCCGAGGATGGTCACCAGGATGGACAGCCACACCTGGGCGGAGCGGAAGGCGCGCAATTCGCTGCGCAGCCCACCGTTTGCGGTATCACCGGCCCCCGCGTTGGGCACCAGGGCCAGGATGCCGGCGAGCGCCAGCACTCCGATGCCAGTGATGGCCCAGAAGGTGGAACGCCAGCCTGCTGCCTGACCCAGCAGCGTGTCGAGCGGAACGCCCAGGACATTGGCAGCCGTGAGGCCGGTGAACATGATGGCGATGGCGGCGGCCTTCTTGGTTGGCGGGACCATCCCCGCAGCCACCACCGCGCCGATGCCGAAGAAGGCACCGTGCGCGAGGGCAGCAACCACCCGGCCAGCCATCATCGCCCAGTAGTCAGGGGCAATCGCGGACAGCAGATTGCCGGCGATGAAGAGCACCAGCAGCATGGCCAGCACGGGCTTGCGCTGGAAGCGGGAAACCACAGCGGTAAGTCCCAGCGCGCCCACCACGACGGCGAGGGCATAGCCGGAGATGAACCAGCCGGCGGAGGCTTCGCTCACCCGGAAATCCGTGGCCACCTCGGGGAGCAGCCCCATGATGACGAATTCGGTGAGTCCGATGCCGAACCCGCCGAGGGCCAGGGCTATCAGGCCAACAGGCATGGATGTGCTCCTTCGGAACTGTACTGATTGGGAGGCGCGGCGTAAGGTATTAGTTGCAGGCGCGCTATATTTCGTTGCACAAGCAAATATTGCACATAAAGATATAGCGCGCAAGCAACTATCTGCCGCGCTCTGTTCCGTGTGAGCCGGAGAACGGAAGGAGGAGAGCCCATGGGGATCAAGGACGACGCCGTGGAGGTTCGCGCCCAGGGGTGGCGCACCTTGGCGGCCCTGCACGGGCTGATTGAGGCGGAGCTGGAACGGTCTCTGCAGGGGCAGGCGCAGCTTTCCGTCGTCGAATACACCGTGCTCGACGCCCTCAGCCGGCAGGACGGGTGGCACATGCGCATGCAGCAGCTGGCGCGGGCCACGGCCCTGAGTGCCAGTGCGACGACCCGCCTCGTGAACCGGCTGGAGGACCGCGGCCTGCTGACCCGCATCCTCTGCGCGGACGACCGCCGCGGCATCTACACCGAACTCACCGACAGCGGAAGCAAGCTGCTGGCAGAAGCACGGCCGGTCCACGACGCCACGCTGGAACGGACCCTCGCCGAAGCGCAGCAGGTGCCGGAGCTGGCGCCCCTGGTGGACGCCCTCCCCCGGCTCCACGCCGGCGTCTAATACGAAAGTAAGGTTCGTCAGGCTGCGGCGGCCGGGGTGATGGTGACGTTGAAGCCGAGGCTGTTGAGCTTCTTGATGGCGTTGTTTTTGGCTTTGATCGGGTCCAGGCGGGTGAAGTGATCGGCGCCGGGGTCGGCGTAGCATTCGCCGTCAGCGAGCATGTGCCAGACGGCGGTGAGGATGGAGTGTTCGACGGCCACGGTGGCTTTCATGGGTCCGCGGCGGGCGGCGACGCGCCAGTATTTTGCGGCCAGGTAGGTGTCCTTGCTCCGGGAAGCGGACATGGCCGCGATGCCCAGGGCGCCTTTGAGGTATTTGTTGCCGGGCAGGATGTGGGCTGACTTGATCCGTCCGGCGGACTCGTTGGCGCCGGGACAGACGCCCGTCCAGGAAGCGAGCCTACCGGGTGTTTCGAAGCGGGACATGTCTGCGCCGGTTTCGGCGATGATCACGTCGGCGACTTTGAGTGAGACTCCGGGGATGGTGGCCAGGAACTCCCTGGCGGCACGAAAGGGCTCCATCGCTTCCTCGATCCGTCCGGTGAGCGCGTCGATGATGCGGGACTGGGCATCGATCTGGTCCAGATGCAACCGGGCCATGAACGCGTGGTGGCTTTTGAAGCGGCCGGTGAGGGCCTCCACGAGCTCGGGGATTCTTGAGCGGAGAGTGCCTTTGGCAAGGCCAGCGAGGACCTCCGGGTCGCGTTCACCGCTGACGAGGGCCTCGAGCATCGCCCGGGACGAAACACCGGTGAGGTCCGAGACCACCGAGGAGAGCTTGATCCCGGAGCCTTCCAGGAACTTCTCCAGGCGCTGGATCTCCCGGGTCCGGTCACGGATAGCAATGGCCCTGGCCCTGGTCAGGTCCCGCAGTTCCCGGATCGGTTCGGGCGGGACGAACGAGGCCCGAAGCAGCCCGTGCGCGCCCAACTGGGCGAGCCAGGCCGCGTCAGAGACATCGGTTTTGCGGCCCGGGATGTTCCATGCGGCCTTGGCGTTGACCAGCATCACCGGCAGCGTTTCTTCGAGGAGATAGAAGAAAGGTTTCCAGTAATCGCTCGTGGCTTCCATGACGACCGTAGTGACGTGCTCGCGTTCCAGGAAGTCCCGCAGGGCAAGGATCTGGCCTGTGGTTGCGCCCCAGGTCGTGACCGTGGAGGTGTAGGTTCCGGCCCGCTGCCCGGGCAGCCGGAGACAGACCTTCGCGTCACGTTTGGAAATATCCAAACCGGCAGCCCGCTCGTGCACGATATCCATGACTGTTCCTCCTGACACCTTTGACCTCGTCATGTCGGGCATCTGCCGAGGGGAGGACAGGGAAAACAGAGGAATCTAACACTCGTGCTCCAAAGGCAACAATCCACGGTTCCCGTGGAAGCCCTCCGCGCCACGCTAGCCCACAGGCTCAACCACAGCACCACAGACGGACCGGCGTCCACCGCGGCAGACACCTTCATGATCCGCCCGAAACCTCATCCGCGGCCAGAGCCCATGGCGAGGCAACCGCATACTTTCTCCCACCACGGCGCGACAGCGACGCCGGGCCGCTAGCCCCCCGGCCAGCCACCCGCCGTCGAACGCCTGAGTGTAAAACCCCTCCGGCGACTGATTTATGTGCAGATGATGCCCCCTCGAGCGGGCGAGAGGGCATCATCTGGACAAAACTCCTGCGTGCGTGCGGCTTTTAGTGCACCCGGGTTCCCGCGTCGGTCTTTTGTGCGGCGTCGGTCTCGGCGTCCGCGGGGACGCCGGCTTGGTGCTTGAAGTAGTGCTCCACGTCCTCGAGGCTCTTGTCCTTGGTTTCGGGAACGTACTTCGCCGCGAACAGGATCGCGACCACACCCAGGACGGCGAACACGAAGAACGTGTTGGAGATGCCGATGGCCGCGAGCAGCTGCGGGAAGCCGAAGCCGATCAGGAAGTTCACGGTCCAGAGCACGAAGGCTGATGCGCCCATGCCCAGGCCGCGCAGCTTCAGCGGGAAGATCTCCGAGAGCATGAGCCACGTGACCGGCGAAATGGCCCCCTGCTGGAACGCGAGGAACGTCACGGTCAGGGCCAGGATCACGTAGCCGCGGCCGGTGCCCTCGGGCAAGGCCAGCGAGAACAGGCCGATGAGGAGCAGCGCCGTGGTGGTGCCCACCTGCCCGGTGATGAGCATACGGCGGCGCCCCACCTTGCCGAGGAGCCAGATGCCCGCGAAGGTGGCCAGCACGGAGATTACGCCGTTGGCGATGTTGGCGCTGAGGGCCGCTTCCCGGCCGAAGCCGGCATCCGCCAGGATCTGCGTGCCGTAATACATGATCGAGTTCACGCCGGTGATCTGCTGGATCACCGCAAGGCCGACGCCGACGAAGAAGATCCGCCGCAGCCAGGGAACCTGCAGGTCCTTCCAGGACCCCATCTTGGACTTGTAGTCCTCCACGGCCATGGCTTTGACTTCTTCGAATTCCGCTGTGGCATCAGTCCTGGAGCGGATGCGCTGGAGCACGCCGAGCGCCTCGCCGAAGCTGCCCATGGAGGCGAGCCAGCGCGGGCTCTCGGGCATGAAGGCCATGCCGATCCACAGGGCGACGGCCGGCAGCGTGGCGATAACCAGCATCCAGCGCCAGATGCCTCCGGCCTCGCCGAAGGTGTTGCCGAGGTAGGCGTTGAAGATGAAGGCGAGCAGCTGACCCGTGACGATCATGAGCTCGTTCTGCGTCACGATCCGTCCGCGCCGGGCCGACGGCGACACCTCCGCAAGGTACACCGGCACCGTCACGGACGCCCCGCCCACGGCCAGGCCCAGGATGAAGCGGGCCGCCACCATGAACTCGGTGCCGGGTGCCAGGGTGCAGGACAGCGTGCCGATGAGGAAGATGACGGCAAGGACCATGATCATCTTGCGGCGGCCGTTCCGGTCGGCCAGCCTGCCGCCGAAAAGGGCACCGAAGGCGGCGCCGAACAGCAGGGACGACGTCACCATGCCCTCGGCCAGCGGGGTGAGGCCCAGGTCCTCCTGCATGTAGGGCAGGGCGCCATTGATGACGCCGGTGTCATAGCCGAACAGCAGGCCGCCGAAGGTGGAGATGATGGTGACGGTGCGCAGTGCCCTGTTGTGTTTTAAGTCAGCCTTCCCAGAAGGCGCCGCCGTCATACGCTGACCTTCTGCACGTACTGCTTCATGGTGTCCAGCTGGAAGCGGGAAACCTCCTCGGCATTCTCGTTTTCGGCGAAGACGCTGGACACCATCACGGTGTCGTCCCGGTCGAGGAACCCGATTTCCTTCAGGCCGCCGAAGAACTCATCCCAGTTCACGTCGCCGTCGCCGATCTTCAGGTGCTGGTGCACCCGGACGGCGTTGCCCGGCGGGTTGGTGATGTAGCGCAGTCCGTGCGAGGCGTGGTGGTCCATGGTGTCGGCAACGTGGACCAGACGGAGCTTGTCCCCCGCCGCGCGCATGATGTCCAGCGGCGAGTTCTTCATGTGGAAGCTGTGGGAGGCCACGTAGACCATGCCGACGTTCTTCGAGTTCAGCCCGCGAATGACGCGGATCGCGGCAAGGCCTTCTTCCACGAAGTCGTCCGGGTGCGGGTCGATGAGCAGGTCGATGCCTTCGCGCT
Organism: Arthrobacter sp. OAP107; assembly: GCF_040546765.1. Classification (NCBI taxonomy): domain Bacteria; kingdom Bacillati; phylum Actinomycetota; class Actinomycetes; order Micrococcales; family Micrococcaceae; genus Arthrobacter; species Arthrobacter sp. OAP107. The sequence continues at coordinate 4,175,296 of NZ_JBEPOK010000001.1, forward strand.
CGATGATGGGGAGCAGTTCCTCCATGGAGCGGTAGAACGCTCGCTCGGATTCCTCTGCCAGTTCCGGCCGGCCGCTGAACTCGGTGTTCATCGTGCTCACGCCCAGGTCAACGGCGATCTGGATGGCGCGCTTCCAGTAGCGCACTGCTGCCTCACGGGCGTCCTCGTCCGGGCCGGACCACCGGAGCACCGGCAGGATGGACGCGACTTCGATTCCGGCGTCGGTACACGCCTTCTTCAGCTGTCCCACCAGTTCGTCGTCGGCCTTGGGGTGGTTGTAGAAGGGAATGAAATCCGGGTGCGGCGTCATCTGCATGTACTTGTAGCCGAGGTCCGCCACCACCCTGGGGAATTCCAGCAGGCTGTGGCTGTGGTGGAAGGGGGTGGGATCAAGGGCGATTTTCACGAGGAACACTCCGTTGTGGAAAGAGACGGGTAACGAACGGAGTTTTTGTCCAGATAAGTCGCACTATCTGGACAAAACTCCAAGGGATGGGCCTAGCTGTACAGGGCGGGCTTGGCGTTCAGCTTCACGGCGACCTTCTCGCCGTTCTTCTGCGCCTCCACGCCGGCTTCGCAGCACGCGGCCGTTGCGTAGCCGTCCCAGGCGCTGGGTCCGCCGATTTCGCCACGGAGCGCGGCGTCCACCCAAGCCTGGATTTCGACGTCGTACGCGGCGCCAAAGCGCTCCTCGAAGCCGGGCGTGACCTTTCCGCCCCAGCGGCCGTTGCTGCGCAGGTATGGGCCGCTGTCGCCGCCGATGCTGACGATGCCGTCCTCGAAGGAGGCCTGGGTGGCCACTTCGTAGCCGAACTTGGCGTTCACGTAGATTTCGACGTCGGCCAGGACCCCGGACTCGGTTTCGATCAGGACGTGCTGGGGGTCGTGCTGGCCCGCGGGGGCGTTTTTGGTTGCCTTGCCGAGGCGGACCTGGACGGAGGTGATCTCTTCACCCGTGAAGAAGCGGATGGCGTCAAACTCGTGGACCACGGAGTCGTTGATCAGCATCTCGTTGGTGAAGCCCGCCGGGGTGCTCGGGTTGCGGTGCTGGTGGTGCAGCATCAGCAGTTCGCCCAGTTCGCCGTCGCGGATGACAGAGCCCAGTGCGGCGTATTCGGCGTCGAAGCGGCGCATGAAGCCCACCTGGATGCGCTTGCGGCCCAGCTTTACCTCCGCCTGGACCACCTTCCACGACGATTCGGCGTCCGGCGTCAGCGGCTTCTCGCACAGGATGGGAAGGTCCTTCTCGATGGCCTTGAGCAGGATCTCCTCGTGCAGGAAGCCCGGCGTGGCGATGAGGACGGCGTTGACGTCGCCATTGTTCAGCGCCTCGTCGGCGTCGGCCAGGGCAACGGCCCCGGGAATGCCTTCGATGGCGGCCTGGGCGCGGGCCAGGTCAACGTCGACGACGGCGGCAACTTCAGCGCCGTGGATGCGCTTGCTGAGGCGCTGGATGTGGTCCGCGCCCATGCGGCCGGCGCCGATAACGGCGACGCGAAGGGTTTCAGTCATTGTTCTTTCCTTACGTTTGGAATGCCGGGGCGGAGGTTAGCTGACCGCGGTGCGGGAGCCGCAGGACAGCAGGTAGTTGCGGGTGCGCTTGGCAATGGGCATTGGAACATCGAAGGCTACCGGGTACATGTCCTGCTCGACGATGCCGAAGATCGGCCGGTCCAGGGCCTCGACGGCTTCGATGACAGCGCGCAGGTCTGGCAGGCCATTGGGTGGTTCCGTCATGACGCCGGCCAGGTTCGCCGCAGCCCAGGTCATGTTTTCCTCATTGACCTTCTTCAGGACGTCCGGGTTGATCTGCTTCAGGTGCAGGTAGCCGATCCGGTCCGGGTAGTTCTTGATGAGCTCCAGGCTGGAGGCGCCGCAGTATTCCGCGTGGCCGGTGTCCAGGCACAGGTTGAGGTACTGCGGGTCCGTCGCGCCGAGCAGGGTTTCGATGTCCTCCTGGGCTCCGACGTGCGAGTCGGCGTGGGAGTGGAACTGCTGATTGAGGCCGAAGTCCTCGATCAGCGTCTTTCCGAGCCGGTTGTGGCCGGCGAACAGGTCGCTCCAGGCCTTGTCCGTGAGCTGGCCGCTTTCCACGGCCTCGCCGGTAACGTCGTCGCGCCACATGGCGGGGATGACCACGATGTGCTCGCCGCCCATGGCTGCTGTCAGTTCGGCGACCTTGCGGGCCGGTTCCCAGGCCGTCTCCCACTGGTCCAGGCCGCGGTGGAACGCAGTGAAGACCGTGCCCGCCGTGACCTTCAGGTCGCGCTGCTTGAGCTCCTCGGCCAGCCGCGTCGGGTCGTTGGGCAGGTAGCCGTAGGGGCCCAGCTCGATCCACTTGTAGCCGGACTCGGCTACTTCGTCGAGGAACCGCTCCCACGGGGTCTGCTTGGGGTCATCCGCAAACCACACGCCCCAGGAGTCTGGCGCGGTGCCGATGATCAGCTTGTTCTCAGTCATGACAGCGTTGTCTTTCTCTTTTGCGGGCCCACGCCGCCAGGGTTCCCTCGCCGTGGAGCCCAATCGGCGAGGGTCCCTGCCTGAGCTTGCGAAGGCTGGGAGCCGATGGGGACTTGCGGGGCGAGGGTGGCGGTGGGGACTAGTTGGAAGGGAAGTTGTAGGAGGCGCCGGAGGCGTGGGTGGGTTCGGGCCAGCGTGAGGTGACGACCTTGCCGCGGGTGTAGAAGGAGACGCCTTCGGGGCCGTAGATGTGCTTGTCACCGAAGAGGGAGGCCTTCCAGCCGCCGAAGGAGTGGTAGGCCACCGGGACGGGCAGGGGCACGTTGATGCCGATCATGCCCACGGTGACGGAGCGCTGGAACTTGCGGGCTGCGGCGCCGGAGGAGGTGAAGATGGCGGTGCCGTTGCCGTAGGGGTTGGCGTTGATCAGCCTGATGCCGTCTTCGAGGGTGTCGACGCGGACGACGACGAGGACGGGTCCGAAGATCTCCTCCTGGTAGGCGGTCATTTCGGTCTTGACGTGGTCGAGCACGGTGGGCCCGACCCAGAAGCCGTCTTCGTGGCCGGGGACGACGAGGTCGCGGCCGTCCACGACCATCGCGGCACCGGCGGCTTCGGCTTCGGTGACGATCTTGACGATCCGTTCCTTGGAGGCGGGGGTGATGACCGGGCCCATTTCGGCGCCGGGGACGGTGCCGTTGTTGACCTTCACGGCGACGGCGCGCTCTTCGACCTTCTTGACCAGCAGGTCGGCGGCGTCCCCGACGGCGACGGCGACGGAGATGGCCATGCAGCGTTCACCGGCGGAGCCGAACGCGGCGGCGGCGAGGTGGTCGGCGGCGTTGTCCAGGTCGGCGTCGGGCAGGATGATGGCGTGGTTCTTCGCCCCGCCGAGGGCCTGGACGCGCTTGCCGTGGGCGGTGGCGGTCTCGTGGACGTACTTGGCGATCGGGGTGGAGCCGACGAAGGAGATGCCGTCCACGTCCGGGTGGGTCAGCAGCCCGTCGACGGTTTCCTTGTCGCCGTGCAGGACCTGGAACACGCCGTCGGGCAGACCGGCGTCCTTCCAGAGCTTGGCCAGCAGCAGGGATGCGGAGGGGTCGCGTTCGGAGGGCTTGAGGATGAAGGCGTTGCCGGTGGCGATGGCCATCGGGGCCATCCACAAAGGGACCATAACCGGGAAGTTGAACGGGGTGATGCCGGCGACGACGCCGAGCGGCTCACGGAAGGAGAAGACGTCGATGCCGGTGGAGACCTGGTCGGAGTAGTCGCCCTTGAGCAGGGACGGGATGCCGCAGGCGAACTCGATGACTTCCAGGCCGCGTCCGATCTCGCCCTTGGCGTCGGAGAGGACCTTGCCGTGCTCGGCGGTGATCAGCTCGGCGAGTTCGTCGATGTGCTCGGCGACGAGTTCGCGGAACTTGAAGAGGACGGCGGTGCGCTTGGCCAGGGAAATGTCGCCCCAGGAGTCGGCAGCGGCGCGGGCGGCGGCGACGGTGGTGTCCAGGTCGGTCCGGTTGGCCAGGCGCAGCTGCGCGGTGACCTGGCCGGTGGCCGGGTTGTAGACGGGCTGGGTGCGGTCGCCTTCGCCGGCGGTCTCAGCACCGTTGATGAAGTGGTTGATGGTGGTGGTGACGGTCGTCGTTGACATAGAGATGACTTCCTTCGTCTGTGGCTTTTAGTGAACCGTGGCTTTGGGGTTAGCCGAGCAGTTTGCGCTGGCGGTTCTTGTGGTCGGTGTAGGTCCGGTAGGCCTGCTGGGTGGATTCCAGTTCGGAGACCTGGGAGACGGGCACGTCCCACCAGGATTCGGAGCTTGGGGCGTCCAGGAGCGGGTCGGATTCGACGTGGATCACGATCGGGCCGCCGCGTTCCGGGGCTGCCTTCGCGTCGCGGATGGCCTGTTCGAGTTCGGCGATGGCCTTCTCGCCCGGTTCGATCCGGATCACCTTCACGCCGAGGGATTCGGCGTTCAGGGCCAGGTCCACCGGGAGGGTCTCGCCCTCGTCGAAGGAGTGGTTTTCTTCGTCCAGGGCCCGGTACTGCGTGCCGAAGCGCTGCGAGCCGAGGGATTCGGAGAGCGAGCCGATGGAGGCGTAGCCGTGGTTCTGGATCAGGACCACGATCAGTTTGATGCGTTCGGCGACGGCGGTGACCAGTTCGGTGTGCATCATCAGGTAGGAGCCGTCCCCGACCATGACGACGACGTCGCGCTGGGTCCCGCCCTTGGCGGCCTCGGCAAGCGCTGCGCGCTTGACGCCCAGCCCGCCCGGGATTTCGTAGCCCATGCAGGAGTAGGCATATTCGACGTGGTAGCCGAAGGGGTCGCGGACCCGCCACATCTTGTGCAGGTCGCCCGGGAGGGAACCGGCGGCGCAGATGACCACGTCGGAGGCGTCCATGGCCCGGTTGGTGGCGCCGATGATTTCGTTCTGCGCCGGCAGCGGCGTGTGCCGGGTGTCGAAGGCCGTATCCACGGTGGTGTTCCAGCGTGCCTTTTCGGCGGCGATCTTCTGCTCCAGGTCCGCGCCCACGCGGTAGCCGCCCAGTGTCTGGTTGAGCTTGACCAGGGCCTTGCGGGCGTCGGCGACGATCGGCAGGTGCGTGCCGTGCTTGTACGCGTCGATGGGTGCGACGTTGATGTTGATGAACTTCAGGTCCGGGTTCTGGAACGCGGTCCGGGACGCGGTGGTGAAGTCCTCGTAGCGGGTGCCGATGCCGATGATCAGGTCCGCTTCGGCGGCGATGGCGTTGGCCGCGGTCGTGCCCGTGGAGCCGATGGCGCCGAGGGAGAACGGGTGGTCCCAGGGCAGGACGCCGACGCCGGCCTGGGTGTTGCCCACCGGGATGCCGGTCAGCTCGGCAAACTTCGCGAGTTCCTCGTTGGCGTACGCGTAGAGGACGCCGCCGCCGGCGATGATCAGGGGCCGCTTCGCGGCCCTGATGGCTTCGGCGGCGCGGCGGATGTCGTCGTCGTCGGCTTCGGGGCGGCGGATCCGCCATTCACGTTCGGCGAGGAATTCCTTGGGCACGTCGAAGGCCTCGGCCTGGACGTCCTGGGGCAGCGAGATGGTCACCGCGCCGGTCTCGGCGGGGTCGGTCAGGACGCGCAGGCCGTGGTGGAACGCGGAGAACAGCTGCTCCGGGCGGGTGACCCGGTCGAAGAACTTGGACAGCGGCCGGAACGCGTCGTTGACCGTCAGGTCGTAGGCGTAGGGCTGTTCGAGCTGCTGCAGGACCGGGTCCGCGGCGCGGGTGGCGAACGTGTCCGAAGGCAGCAGCAGGACCGGCAGGCGGTTGGTGGTCGCCAGCGCGGCGCCGGTGAGCAGGTTCGAGGAGCCCGGGCCGATCGAGGTGCTGATCGCGAAAGTCTGCCGGCGGCGGGTGTGGCGCGCGTAGCCGACGGCCTGGTGGGACTGGGCCTGCTCGTTGCGGCCCTGGTAGTACGGCATGATCCGCGGGTCGAGCTGCTGGTACTGCTTCAGCGCCTGGCCCACACCGGCCACGTTGCCGTGACCGAAAATACCGAACATGCCCGGGATCAGCCGTTCACGGAAATCGACCCCGCCAACGGAATCAACGGTGTACTGCTTGGAAAGGTATTCGACCACGGCCTGCGCCACGGTCATCCGGCGGGTTCCTGTTCCCATCGTTTACTCCGATACTTCTGCGGTGTGGGTTGACGTGGTGTGGTGGAGGAGTGAGGCGGCTGCGGCGACAGCCCCGGCGACATCGCCGTCCTGCGGGTAGAGCAGGGTCCGGCCGACGGTGAGTCCCTGCACGCCGGGAAGGGCCAGGGCGGCCCCCCAGGTGGCAAACACCTCGTCCTGGGTGCCTGCCGGGTCTCCGCCCAGCAGCACGGTGGGCATGGTGGTCGCGGCCATGACGCGTTCCATCTCGGCCACGACCGGCAGCTTCATCCAGGTGTAGGCGCTGGTGGAGCCCAGGCCTTCGGCGATGGCGATGGACTTGATCACCGCGTCCGTGGACAGGTCGTTGCGGACCCGGCCGTTCTCGCGGACGGACAGGAAGGGCTCCACCATGGCGATGAGCCTGCGTTGAGCGAGGGAATCGATCGCCTTCGCCGTGGCCTCGAGCAGCGAGACGGTGTCCGGGTCGCCGAGGCAGATGCGGGTCAGCATCTTGCCGCCGTCCGCGCCCAGCGCCTCCAGCGCCGGGGCGGTGTGGCCGGTGAAACGGTCATCGAATTCGTTGACCAGGCCGGTCAGGCCGCCGCGGTTCATCGACCCGAACACGAGCTTGCCCTCCAGTGCCCCCAGGAGCAGCAGGTCATCCATGATGTCCGGGGACGCCAGGACGCCGTCCACTGCCGGGTTGGCCAGCGCAATCTGCAGCCGGTCCAACAGCTGGCGGCGGTCCGCCATGGCCACCGGGTCGCTGCCGACCGCGAGGGCGCCGCGGGCCGGGTGGTCTGCGGCGACGATGAAGTTCTGCCTGCCGTACTTCAGGCCGGGGTGGCGGCGGCGGGCCTTGGCGGCCCGGGCCACCGCGTCGGGGTCTTCGAGACGGATGGTGCTCAGGTGCTCGTAACGGCGCGGGTTGTCATCCACCGCGAGGGTCGCGGTGCCGGGATTGAGGCTCACAGGGCCGCTCCTTCGGGGATGGGGGTGCCGGGAACAGCAGCACCGGGAACAAGGCGTCCGCGCTCGGTCAGGAGCGAGGTGACCTCTGCCGGCGTGGGCATGGCATCCGCGCAGGAGAGCCGGGATGCGACAATGGCGCCGGCGGCGTTCGCGTAGTCCAGGACCTGGGCCAGGGGCCAGCCGGAGAGCAGTCCGTGCACGAAGGCGCCGCCGAAGGAGTCGCCGGCGCCCAGGCCATTAACCGTCTCCACCGGGACGGGGGCGGAAACCACACGCTCGGTGCGGGTCTTGGCCATCACGCCCTCCGGGCCGAGCTTGACGACGGCGATCTCCACGCCGGCGTCCAGCAGGCGGTCCGCCTGCTCATCCGGGGTGCCCGGGCCCACGGCCACGGAGCATTCCTGGTCGTTGCCGATCGCCACCGTGACGTGCGGCAGGATCCGGGCCACCTGCTCCCGGGCTTCCTCCTCGGAGGCCCAGAACATGGGGCGGTAGTCGAGGTCCAGGACGGTGTGCTGGCCCTCCGTGAGGCCGGTCCGGGGGCGTGCTTCGTGGGCCGTGATGTGCGCCCCGCGGCTGGGCTCCTGACAGAGGCCGGTGACCGTGGACCAGAAGATCTGCGCGTTCCGGATGGCGTCCGTGTCCAGCTCCTCGGCCTTAATCTGCAGGTCTGGTGCGGTGGGGAAACGGCCGTAGAAGTACAGCGGGAAATCATGCGGCGGCTGGATCGCGCAGAACGTGGCAGGAGTCTGGAGCCCCTGGACCGGGCTGACGAAGGAATCGTCAACGCCGAACTTCTCCAGTTCCCGGTGCAGGTACATACCGAACGGGTCATCGCCGGTGCGGGTAATGACCCCGGTCCGGCGGCCATGCCGGGCAGCGGCAACAGCAACGTTGGATGGCGAGCCACCGAGGTACTTGCCGAAGGACGTCACATCCTCCAGTCCCACCCCGATGTCGTTCGGGTAGATATCAACGCTAATTCGCCCGATCGTGAGCAGTTCGTGGGTCACGGTAATCGTGGACCTTTCTTTTGGATCTCAACCTCTAAGCAGCCGAACGGCCAAGGCTCCGGCGTTCCGCAGCCCCGTGAGCGGGACCACATGAACTACTGTGCCTTAGAATTTATGTCCTGTCAAAGGTTTGTACTGACATACTTACAACAAGCAGAACTGCTTCCAAAATGCGGCATCGGGCACCCACAAACGGAAGCCGGGAGGGTACTGTTTCCGCCCTTATTTCTTCGGTACGGTGAGCTCGCCGGTAACGTACTGGGCTCGGCCAAACCCGAAGGACCAGTCCCCCGCCGTGTTCTCGACGTAACCGATGAAGACGTCCTCGCCGGCGACTCCCAGTGCTGCCAACTTCTCAGCCACCGCAGCAAAAAGACTCTGCTTCGCCTCCTGGCTGCGACCGCCCTGGGTGAAGATCTGGATCATAATGACGTCGCGCGTGCGCTCGAAGCCAAGGCCCGCGTCCTGCGCCACGATCTGGCCGGGCGCATGCTCGGTGACGATATGGAAGTAGTCGCGTTCCGGGATGCCATATTCAGCCAGGATGGCGTCATGGATGCCCCGGCTGAGGCTGTTGAGTTCGTCCTGGCTGCGGCCGGAGTGGACGTCGATTCGCACGAGGGGCATATCTTTCCTTTGATAGTTTGTCCTGACATACTATCAAACTGCGCACCTTGCGCAAGGCTTTCCCTCCCCCGGCCCAAGTAGCTCGCAGTTGTTGTCGTTTTGAGGGCTCAAAACGACAACAACTGCCAGTCAGTTGGGTGTAAACGGACGACGGCGGCCCGTGACCTTCACGGGGAAGGTCACCGGCCGCCGTCGGACGCTTGCTCTTGCGGTGCGGGCGCTACTTGGCCAGCACCTCCTCCAGCCGCTCGTACCCGTCGCGGAGCCCGACTTCCATGCCCGACTGGGCCATCCCGTCGCGGGCCTCCATGCTGGGATAGACGGAGTGGGCCCGCAGCCGGCACCTGCCCCCGCCCAGGTCCTCGAAGCTCATGAATTCGATGCTGACGATGTCCGGGTAGCCGCTGAACTCGAAGGTCTGGATGGCGAAGTCGTTTTCGCGGACGGCATGGAAGATGCCGCTGAAGGCGTACGTCACCCCGTCGGGGCCGGTGTGGTTGTACAGGTACGTGCCTCCGGATCGGAAGTCGTAGTGGTCGACGTCGATCTTCGTGCCGCGCGGGCCCAGCCACTGCGCGATCAGCCCGGGCTCCTTGTGCGCGCGGAACACGTCCGAAACGGGGAAATCGAACTCCCGCTCAAAGTCGATGAACGGGACGCCCTCGGGGACGGTGAGTTTAAGTGCGTTGCTCATGATCGCTCCTTCCTGGCTGGTGCCAAACGGTAGACCTCAAACCGTCCGAGGGCAATGGTTAAAAAGAAACGCGGGGTCACTCTGCGCCCAATCCGGGGGGTGGATTGGGCTGGGAGTGACCCCGCGTTGCCTGAGGTGAGGCTTAGAGCGCTGCGTAGACTTCGCGCAGCAGCTTGGCGGTCTCGGACGGCGTCTTGCCGACCTTCACGCCTGCAGCCTCGAGGGCTTCCTTCTTCGCCTGGGCGGTACCGGCGGAACCGGAGACGATGGCGCCTGCGTGGCCCATGGTCTTGCCTTCCGGGGCGGTGAAGCCTGCGACGTAGCCGACGACCGGCTTGGTGACGTTGGCCTTGATGAAGTCGGCGGCACGCTCTTCGGCGTCGCCGCCGATTTCGCCGATCATCACGATGGCCTTGGTCTCCGGGTCAGCCTCGAAAGCAGCCAGGGCGTCGATGTGGGTGGTGCCGATGATGGGGTCACCGCCGATGCCGATGGCCGTGGAGAAGCCGAGGTCGCGCAGTTCGTACATCATCTGGTAGGTCAGCGTGCCGGACTTGGAGACCAGGCCGATGGGGCCCTTGCCGGTGATGTTCGCCGGGGTGATGCCCACGAGGGCCTCGCCCGGGGTGATGATGCCGGGGCAGTTCGGCCCGATGATGCGGGTGACCTGGTTGCCGTCGGCGTCGACCTTGGACTGTGCCAGTGCCCAGAACTCGGCGGAGTCCTGGACCGGCACGCCTTCGGTGATGACGACGACCAGGCCGATGCCGGCCTCGATGGCTTCAACGACGGCGTTCTTGGTGAATGCCGGCGGGACAAAGACGATGGAGACGTCGGCGCCGGTCTCTGCCATGGCTTCCTTGACGGTGCCGAAAACGGTGATTTCGTTTTCGCCGTGCAGGACGGTGGTGCCGGCCTTGCGGGCGTTGACGCCGCCCACGATGTTGGTGCCGGCCTTGAGCATGAGGGCGGTGTGCTTGGTGCCCTCGCCGCCCGTGATGCCCTGGACGATGACCTTGGAGTCCTTGTTCAGATAAATAGACATGTTTTCTTTCCTAGATCTCGACAGGCTCGATCAGCGGGCGTTGGCGAGCTCGGCGGCCTTGTCGGCGCCCTCGTCCATGGTGGCGGCCAGGGTAACCAGCGGGTGGTTGGCCTCGGCGAGGATGCGGCGGCCTTCTTCGACGTTGTTGCCGTCGAGGCGGACAACCAGCGGCTTGTTGGCGGAGTGGCCCAGCTCGGCCAGTGCGCCCACGATGCCCTTGGCGACGGCGTCACAGGCGGTGATGCCGCCGAAGACGTTGACGAACACGGACTTGACCTGCTCGTCACCCAGGATGACGTCCAGGCCTGCGGCCATGACCTCGGCGGAGGCTCCGCCGCCGATGTCCAGGAAGTTGGCGGGCTTGACGTTGCCGTGGTTCTCGCCGGCGTAGGCGACGACGTCCAGGGTGGACATGACAAGGCCTGCACCGTTACCGATGATGCCGACTTCGCCGTCCAGCTTGACGTAGTTCAGGTCCTGCGCCTTGGCCTTGGCCTCGAGCGGGTCTGCGGATTCCTTGTCCTCAAGCTGGGCGTGCTTGGGGTGGCGGAATTCGGCGTTCTCGTCAAGGGTGACTTTGCCGTCGAGGGCGACGATTTCGCCCGCGCCGGTCTTGACCAGCGGGTTGACCTCAACGAGGGTGGCGTCTTCCTTCTTGAAGACGTCCCAGAGCTTCAGAATGACGCCGGCGACCTTGCCGCGCAGTTCTTCAGCGAACCCGGCGGCAGCGACGATTTCGTCAGCCTTGGCCTGGTCGATGCCCACGGCGGGGTCGATGGCTACCTTGGCCAGGGCCTCGGGCCGCTCAACGGCGAGCTGCTCGATCTCCATGCCGCCTTCAACCGAGCACATGGCCAGGTAGTTGCGGTTGGCCCGGTCCAGGAGGACGGAGAAGTAGTATTCCTCGGCGATGTCCGCACCCTGGGCGATCATCACCTTGTTGACGGTGTGGCCCTTGATGTCCATGCCCAGGATGTTGGTGGAGTGCTCAAGTGCCTCGTCGGCGGACTTGGCAACCTTGACGCCGCCGGCCTTGCCGCGGCCACCGACCTTAACCTGTGCCTTGACGACAGTTACGCCGCCGATCTTCTCGGCAGCTGCCTTTGCTTCTTCAGGGGTGTGCGCCACGATGCCGGCGAGCACGGGTACACCGTGCGCTTCGAACATATCGCGCGCCTGATATTCAAACAGGTCCACGGTTTAGTGTCCTTCTACGTCGAAGTAGTTTCTGTACAGCCGGACAACACCAGATGGTGCGGGCCGGGCTGCGGAATTTAAGCGCCCTGCGGCAGGTCCGGAAACGAGCCACGCGGCGCAATGCTCCTGTGGGAACTCTAGTCCTTTGGAGGGACCGGCCCGTTCCAGACTACCTGTTCTGTGAGTAACGACACTATTCTATGGACCGTAGAAAAACCCCGGGATTACGGGGTTTTTGCGGCCTTGGCGGGCGTGGTTTGGACGTTTTTGCCCTTCGCGGAGATGAGTTCGTAATGATCCCGGCTGATGAAGAAACCGACGCCGCCCGAGACGTTTCCGCAGGCCACTCCCGAGCGGTAGGCCGAGCACCGCAGGCCGTTCCGTTCGAGGTTGCCGCCCTCGGGCAGGACGGGAAGCTTGGAGACCGGCCCGTTGGGTGTGCCCCTCGGTCCGTATTCGGCTTCCATCTGAGTGACGCCGGACCGGCATTCCCCGTAGCGGGCCTTGTGGGGCGTCACGAGTGCCGCGCCGCCCAGATAGCCGAGTCCGGTCCCGGAGCAGTCCTCGCCGATGTCGGCGGCCGCCGGCGCCGGGTATGCCGCGAGCTCGCAGTGTGCCACGGGCACGGTGGCCAGTTTCGCATTGCCGGGATCGCTGAAGTTGTTGGTTTCGTAGGGCAGGTTCAGGTGCGGCCCGCGGGCTGACGTCAGCGCGCACACGACGTTCCGGTCCGCGGTGACGAACGCCAGCACGTCCTCGCCGGCGGCAAAGGCAGCCGGGTCAGTGAGCGGAGCCTGCTTCAGCTGTTCGAGCGCGGGCAGGGGCGCCGGCGGGGTGTAGTCCGGATCCGCGACGGTTACTGAACAGCCGGCCAGGGTCATTGCGAACAGGGCCAACGAAAACAACAGGGCCAAGCCGGCAGCAACTCCTTCCCGGGGCGGCACCGGCACGCTCAGGCGTCGATCTTGGTCAGCGGCGCGTACCTGAGCAGCAGCCGCTTCTCGCCGACGTCGAACTTCACCTTCGCTACGGTCTTGTCCCCGGCGCCCTCGACGGCGAGCACGGTGCCGTTGCCGAAGCTGGTGTGGTTAACCTTGTCCCCCACGCTGACCGAAATGACTTCCTTCTGCGGCTGCACGCGGTTTTTCGCGACGGCGGCAGGGACGTCGGCGTTGAAGCCGGCGGAAGAATCGGCACGGTTGCCGCGGGCCGTTCCGGCGCCCCAGAACGATCCGCTGTACCGGTTGGATCCGATGGATGCCCCGTTGCCCCAGCCGCCGACCTGCCGGCTGGTGCCCTCGCGCTTCCATTCGACGAGTTCGGAGGGAATCTCCTCGAGGAACTGGCTGGCGGGGTTGTACTGGCTCTGGCCCCACATGTTGCGGACCTCGGAACGGGTGACGTAGAGGCGCTTCCGGGCGCGTGTTAGGCCCACGTAGGCGAGCCGGCGCTCCTCCGCCAGTTCCTTGGGGTCCGTGGCGGAACGCTGGTGCGGGAAGAGCCCGTGCTCCATGCCGGTCAGGAACACCACGGGGAACTCGAGGCCCTTGGCCGTGTGCAGCGTCATGAGCGTGACCACGCCCAGCCGCTTGGCCTCCGCCACGGCGGCGTCGATGTCCGCGCCGGGGGCGTCCGGGATCTGGTCGGCGTCGGCCACGAGGGACACCTGCTCGAGGAAGGCCTCGAGGGACCCTTCGGGGTTCTCCTGCTCGTATTCACGCACGACGGCGACAAGCTCGGCGAGGTTCTCCACCCTCGACTCATCCTGCGGATCGTTGCTGGAGCGCAGCGTGGCGAGGTAGCCGGTCTGCTCCAGCACGGCCTCCAGCGCGGCCGCCGCGCCGGAGCCTGCCGCGACCTCGGCGAGGTCGTCCAGGAGCTTCACGAAGCCGAGCACCGCATTGACGGAGCGGGTGGCCATGCCGGGCGCCTGGTCGGCGCGGCGGGCGGCAGCGATGAACGAGGTGCGCTCCCGTTCGGCGAGGGCCGCCACTGCCCCTTCTGCCCGGTCCCCGATCCCGCGCTTGGGTTCGTTGAGGACACGCCGGAGGTTGACGTCGTCGTCCGGGTTGACCAGCACGCGGAGGTACGCCAGGGCGTCCTTGATTTCCTTGCGCTCGTAGAACCTGGTGCCGCCCACCACCTTGTACGGCAGGCCGACGCGCACCAGGACATCTTCGATGGAGCGCGACTGCGCGTTGGTGCGGTAGAAGATGGCGACGTCGCCGGGGCGGAGGTTGTCCTCGTCCTGGAGCCGGTCGATTTCCTTGGCGATGAACTGGGCTTCGTCGTGCTCGTTTTCGCCGACGTAGCCGATGATCTTGTGGCCTTCGCCCTCCGCGGTCCACAGCCTCTTCTCGGGGCGGTTGGGGTTGCGCGAGATGACGGAGTTGGCCGCGCTCAGGATGTTCTGGGTGGAGCGGTAGTTCTGCTCCAGCTTGATGGTGTGGGCGTCGGGGTAGTCCTTTTCGAACTCGACGATGTTGCGGATGTCCGCACCACGGAACGCATAGATGGACTGGTCGGAGTCGCCGACGACGGTCAGTTCCGCCGCGCCCGGTCCCTCGCCGACGATTTCGCGCACCAGGGCGTACTGCGCGTGGTTGGTGTCCTGGTATTCGTCCACCAGGACGTGCCGGAACCGGCGCCGGTAGGAGTCCGCGAGCGCCGGGAAGGCCCGGAACATGTACACGGTCTGCGCGATCAGGTCGTCGAAGTCCATGGCGTTGGCCTGGCGCAGCCGCTGGGTGTAGCCCTTGAAGACGTCCGCCACGGCGCTCTCGAACGGGTCGCTGTGGTTGGCTGCGGCGGCGAAGGAATCGTCGTCGATCAGTTCGTTCTTGAGCGCGGAGATCTTGTGCTGGATGGCCTTGGGCGCGAACTTCTTGGGGTCCAGGTCCAGGTTCTTGGCCACCAGCGTGATCAGCCGCAGGGAGTCCGCGGAGTCGTAGATGGAGAAGTTGGATTTCAGGCCGACGTTGGCTGCCTCGCGGCGCAGGATCCGGACGCAGGACGAGTGGAACGTGGAGATCCACATGGCTTTGGCCCTGCCGCCCACGAGGACCTCGATGCGTTCGCGCATTTCGGCGGCGGCCTTGTTGGTGAACGTGATGGCCAGGATCTCGCCGTGGTGGGCCCGCTTGGTGGCGATCAGGTAGGCGATCCGGTTGCTGAGGACGCGGGTTTTGCCGGAGCCGGCGCCGGCCACGATCAGAAGAGCGCTGCCGGAGTGTTTGACCGCCTCTTCCTGCTGCGGGTTCAAACCCGCCAGAAGCGCACCGGCGTCAGGCAGGCGGTGCCGGGCGTGCTCCCCGCCCGGGCCCGCATCGACCGGGCCGGCTGCCGGGCCAACCACAGGCTGGCCTGCGGATTCACCCGGGCCGCTGCCGAACGCGGGCGTCATCAGTCCTGTTTCGGGGCGCGACTTGGTGATGGCACCGGCGTGGGAACCAGCCTTGAACGGACCGTCAGCGTAGGGGTCAAACAACATATCCATGGTGACTACAAGTCTAGGCGGTGGGGCTGACACTGGAATCCGCCCTGTGGATAAGCCCGGCACCGGGGGGCGGGGCACGGAAATGCAGACGCCCGAAGCCGGCGGAACCCTAGTCGACAGAGCCTGACTCGAGGGCGGCACGCAACTGGTGCACCGCCGTCGTTCCTCCCGCCATGAACCATTCCAGGCCGTTGACGCGGACGCTGCCGGCGACGCCGCCGGCCGCCGTCACGATCGCTTTCCCGGGGAGCCAGTCCCATTCGGGGCAGCTGTGCTGGAACCAGCAACCAAGCTGCCCGTCCGCGACGCGCCCCAGGTCGCACGATCCGGACCCGAGCATCCGCAACGTCGCGGCCGAGGTCGCGGCGGCGTGCCACGGCATGGCGCACATCGGATCCGAGAGCCAGCGCGGGTGGATGTAGGTGGCCGCGCCGAGATGGGAAACGTCTGCGGCGTTGCGGTTGACCCCATCCTCCCGAAAGGTGGTGACGGGATCACCGTTGAGGGTGGTGGCGCGCTGTTTGCCGCCGATCCAGAGCTTGTCCTCCTCGGGCTGGAAAATGGCGCCGAGCAGCACATCGGATTCGTCTTTGAGGGCGATGGCCGAGCACCAGTAGGTGGAGCCCTGCAGGAAGTTGTACGTGCCGTCCACCGGGTCGATCACCCAGGTCCGCCCGCTGCTGCCGTGCACCGCGGCGCCTTCCTCGCCCAGGACGCCGTCGTCCGGTCGGCAGCGCTGCAGCTGCTCCAGCACGTAGGCTTCGGCCGCGTGGTCCGCGGCGGTGACGACGTCGGAGATCGAGGTCTTGCGCTGGACGTCGAGGCCGCCCTGCCGCATCAGCAGTGCCAGCTGCCCGGCCTCACGGACCAGCTCAGCCGCCAGCTCGTAGTCGTCGAGCTCGGGGCTCAGGTTGGTGGCGCTGTGTCTACCCAGTTTGTGTTTGCCCAGTTCCGTCACGGTTCCCACCCTATCGGCGCCGGGCATGCCCTGCACAGCAGAGGCAGGGTACAGCAGGCCTGGTCTGCGGCGGCGATAATGGACGCATGGCCAAAACACCTGCACAGCGAATCAAGAAGCACGGCGCGAAGGCCGCAGTACCCCAGCACCACCTGCCGCCGGTGATCAATCCCGGCACGGACCGCACACCTGCGAAGGCGCAGAACAACGCCAACCTCATCGTCATCGCCGGCGTGGTGGCCAGCCTGTTCCTGTTCTGGTACGTCCACCTGCTCACGCTGAACCAGCTCACCCAGCTGTCCGGCGGGCTGGCCATGCCCGATTCCCTGGTGGGCGGCTTCGACTCGGGCTACATTGAGCAGCTCCGCCGCGCCCTGGACGGGGACGCCCGCGGCCAGCTCAACTACGTCCACAAGACGGCGGGCACCCTGTTTCCACTGATCTTCGCCTTCACCTGGCTGCTGCTGATCGGCACCAACGTGGCCAACAAGACGCTTCGCTGGGCGCTCTGGGCGCTGCCGCTGCTGTTCGTGGTGGTCCGGCTGTGGGGCAACGTCACCATCGATTCCATGATCGCGGCGGTAAACCTCGACGGCGGCCAGGTCGCCTTGGCGTCCGGCCTCACCGTGGCCGGCTGGGTACTGTTCGTCGCCAGCCTTCTCGCCGGCGGCGCCGCTGTGTTCCAGGGGCGCCGGTCCGCAAGGAAAGCCCCGCAATCGGAAGCCTAAGCGTTTCCACGGGCCGCCTGGGCCCGGGCGTAGGCCTTGCGCACCTGCCGTTCCCGCCGGACGCGCTGGGCGATGACCAGGCCGGCGGCGGCCAGGCCTATCGTGATGGGGTAGCCCATCAGCCGCTCCAGGGTTCCGGGCTCGGGGACGTCCAGGCCGGTGACGGCTGCCGTGACGAGCGCGGCCGCGGACACTCCGCCGCTGGCCAGCACGAACCAGCCCAGCGGTGACTGCCGGAGCCACAGCGCGCCGAGCAGCAGCAATGCCAGAGATCCGGCGATGAAGTACATCACGGCCCCGGCGTAGTGCCAGCGCGACTCCAGGTCCTCCGGGACCAGCCCAACGATGATCGTGCCGGCGCCGGCCGTCCCGGTGAGGATCCGGGCCGCCACCGCCGTATACCAGGGCGCTTCCTTTGAATGGCTTGCCGCCACCCGCACTCCGGTCCGGGCGGCCACCCGCAGCAGCGCCGAGCTCAGCAGCAGTGCACCCAGCAGCATCCCCAGGCCCTGCACCACGAAGGAGGAATTCATGAGCACATGCAGCGGCGAGCAGATGCTGCGGCCGCTGTAGATTCCGCACGTGACGGCGCCCAGGTCGCTGATGAGGCCGGTCCGCCGGCTGTAGGGACCGGGTCCGGCCCAGGCGCCGATGACGGCTGCCTCCGCCACGAAATACTGGACCACGCTGAGCACCGCCCACGCCCCGATGTAGTGGCGCGTGGAGGCGGTGTCTGGCAGGAAGGTTGCCCGGGCGGTGGGGACTTGAGCTGCGGCGGCCATGCCAAGAGCGTAGTACGCGCCGTCACCTTGTATGCTTGTAAGCGTGCCCGAACGGGCCGGTCCAAAACCCGGCCGCGGCGGGCGCCCGCCCTCGTAGCTCAGTGGATAGAGCACGGCTCTCCTAAAGCCGGTGTCGTTGGTTCGATTCCAATCGAGGGCACTTGAATCTGCAGCACCCGTCCGGGCTCCGCGACTATCTGCTGGGCACAATGCCCGCGGACCCCGCCTCACCGAACCTTTCCCGGCCAGGCCGCTGGTCCGTGGAGCGGACCATGCTGGACCGGGCTGCCGGCACCCGCGGTACCTTTACCGGCGTCGTCATCTTTTCCCCCGACGACGACGGGCTCCGCTTCCACGAGGAAGGCACCGTGGTCTGGCCTTCAGTCAACTGGCCGGGCGGCGACGGCGAAACCTTCACCGGGCCCGCCACCCGCGATTACCTGCTCCGGCCCGCGGACACGCCGGATGCCATGGACATGCTGTTTCCGGACGGCCGGCCGTTCCACCGGATGAGCTTCTCGCCGGACGCCAGCCAGGACCGGCACTGGTGCGATCCGGACACCTACCGGGTCACCTACGTCCGACACGGCGACGACGAATTCAGTTACGCCTGGGATGTCACCGGCCCGCGCAAGGACCTGCTGCTGGAGTCAGTGCTGCGGCGGCTGCCCGTGCCGGCGGCCGCAGACGGGTTAGGCTCGAAACCGTGAATCCCCGCATCATCGTCTCCGCCGTGTGTGTCTACGACGCCGCCGGCCGGCTCCTGACCGTCCGCAAGCGCGGCACGGACAAGTTCATGCATCCCGGCGGCAAGCCCGAGCCCGGCGAGACCGCGGTGCAGGCCGCCGCGCGGGAGCTGCAGGAGGAGGTCGGCATCATCGTCGATCCCCGTGAGCTGACCCTCATGGGCGTCTGGCTGGCCGAGGCTGCCAATGAGGCGGCCACGGAAATCGAGGCCACCGTCTTCACCGCGCCGGGCACCTGGGTGGCGCACCCCTCCGCGGAGATCGCCGAGATCCGGTGGCTGGACCTTGCGGCGGAGTGGCCCGGGGACCTCGCGCCGCTGCTCACGGACCACATCCTGCCGGCGCTGGCGGAAGAAGGGCGCTAGCGCCTCCAGTGTCTGGCCTCCATTGCCGTTCGTGAACCTCATTCCAGCGACCTCTTGACTTTAGGGCCGCCCCTGACTACGCCAGGGGCCAAGGTTTTCGCAAGCCGCTCCGCCTAGCTTTGTCCTGTCATTGGTCGATGGTGCCTGACGGAGGCGGAGGAATGGGTCGGTTTAGGTTCGCGGTCATTATTGCGATGCTGCTGCTCTCGGGGTGCGCGGTGGTGGCTCCGCTCGGCTCCTCGGGAGCCATACACTTCACGGCTCACCCTGGGGTGGCCCCGCACGACGCCGCGAACATCGCAGGACTCCACGAACACATCACAGCGCTGCCGGCTGCTGTGATAGAGACGGCTCCGCCTGCGCTGTCACGGATAGGGTGGACGGTGACTGCCAGCGATGAAGAAGTCTCTGCGGAGGACGGGCGGGCAGCAAACGTTCTCGACGGGGAGGCCGCCACTTTCTGGCAGAGCGCGGGGACGGAGCCTGCGACCCCTTTTCCGCACAGCATCACGATAGACACCGGGATCACCCAGACCATCTCCGGGTTCCGTTATCTCCCACGTGCTGATGTCCCGAATGGCCGGATCGGCAGCTTCGAGATCACGGTCAGCACGGACGGCACCACGTGGGAAACTCCTGTGGCTCGGGGCACGTGGGCGGATAACAGTATAGAAAAAAGTGTGACGTTCGCGGCGGTATCGGCGCGCTTTGTGCGGCTGAAGGCAATCAGCGAAGCGGGCGACCGTGGACCATGGAGCAGCGCCGCGGAGATCAACCTGGTGGGGCAGGAGCCTAGCGATCTGCCGGCACCGGACGTGGCAACCGGATCATCGGGGTCCTGGGGGCCAACCATCGACTTCCCGCTTGTCCCCGCCGCAGCGGCACTCCTTCCAGGCAACCGGCTATTGACCTGGTCCGCCAATGCTCCTGCCATGTACGGTGGCGGCGGTGGTCTGACCCAGACGTCGATACTGAATCTCACCACCGGTGAAGTGACCCGGAATGAGGTAGCCAACACCGGTCATGACATGTTCTGCCCCGGGGTTTCGATGCTGCCAGACGGCCGGATCTTGGTCAGCGGCGGCAGCAGCAGCAACAAAACCACCCTGTATGACCCGGAAACGGACACCTGGACCGCGGGTCCCCCGATGAATATACCCCGCGGATACCAGTCCGATGTGACCACCTCTACCGGCGAGGTGTTCACGATCGGCGGATCCTGGTCCGGTGGCCTCGGCTACAAGAACGGTGAGATATGGTCCGCCGCAGGCGGCTGGCGTGCGCTGCCCAATGTGCTTTCTGACAGCATCCGGACACAGGATCCCGGGGGCGACTTCCGCGCCGACAATCATGCCTGGTTGTTTGCCGCCCCCGGAGGAAGGGTCTTCCATGCCGGACCTAGCAGCCAGATGAATTGGATTTCCACCACGGGAGCCGGCACCATCAGCTCGGCCGGATTGCGCTCCGACAGCCCAGACGCGATGAACGGCAACGCCGTGATGTACGACGTCGGCAAGATCCTTACTGTGGGCGGTGCCACGGCCTACTCGGGAGTAGCTCCCACCGCAAAGGCCTACACCATCGACATCAATAGCGGGGTCAGCGTGGCCCCGACCGCGAGCATGGCCTTCAGCCGGCAATACGCCAACGGGGTCGCACTGCCCGATGGCCAGGTACTCGTGATTGGCGGCAAAGGCACTTCGGAGACCGTAACCGACACCGGGGCCAGAATGTCGCCGGAAATCTGGAACCCTGAGACCGGACTGTGGACCACATTGGCCCCGATGGCCATTCCCCGCGCCTATCACAGTGTCGCCACACTACTCCCGGACGGACGGGTTTTCGCGGGCGGTGGCGGGCTGTGCGCGGGTGACTGCACCACCAACCACTTGGATGGACAGATTTTTACGCCGCCCTACCTGCTGGACGAAAATGGCAACACGCGCGTACGGCCGGAAATTCTTGCTGCGCCGGCCACTGCCGCGAACGGCAACACAATTTCGGTAACCACCGGGGAACCGGTCACCAGGTTTTCCCTGATGAGGATGAGCACGGTGACGCACAGCGTGAACACCGATCAGCGGCGGATTCCGCTGACCGCAATTTCGGTGTCCGGCAATACCGCCTCGTTGAAGTTGCCTGCGGATCCCGGCGTGCTCGTTCCCGGCACTTACATGCTCTTTGCGATGGACGACACAGGGGTTCCAAGCATTGCTACAACAATCCGGATTGGCGCCCCGGCGGCTGCCCCTTCCCCCCGCCTGGCCATCGGCAGCCTCGCCGATACGGTGGCGGCTGGCCCGGATGGCACGCTGTGGAACTACCGACCGACCGGACACGGCGGTTTCCAGCCCCGGGAAAAGATCGGCAGCGGCTGGGCAGGGCTCGCCAAGGGTTTCGTGACGGACTGGAACGTGGACGGCATATTCGACCTGATCGCGCAGTGGAAGGATGGGCGGGCTGCGGTTCTACGCAGGTAAACCCGGAGGGGGATTTGCGCCAGCGCAGGTGATCGGATCCGGGTGGGGGAATTACCACATGGTCGTGGGCCGCTGGCGGTTGACCGATAAGTACCCCAGTATCGTTGCCTACGACTACGCCGGAACTCTCTGGCACTACGGCAACAACGCCGGAAACACCTTGAGCCCGCGCACCAGGATCGGAACCGGCTGGAACGGCCTTTACCTCACCATGGCCGATTTCGATCAGGACGGTAAGCAGGACCTCCTCACGAGACGCAGCGACGGCAAGCTGCTGCTGTATCGCTCCACAGGGGGCGGCACCTTCATCGCCGAGCCCAGGCGCGTGGTCGGCATTAGCTGGAATATCGTGAACAACATCACCAGGGTGACGGGATTCACCCCCGGAAATCTAGGCCTGCTCAGCCGCCTCACTGACGGCAGAATGGCCCACTACCCCTACAGGAACGGCAACTGGGGCACCCGGACCATCGTTGGATCAGGTTGGAGCGCCTACAACATCTTCCGGTAGCCCGGAGGTTGGCCGGTGACCCCGTTCAGTACTCCGGAACCGCGTCCTCCGCCACGGCCGTGGCCTCGGCGAACTGGGTCCGGTACAGCTCGGCATAGCGGCCGTCGGCAGCCAGCAGCTCCGTGTGCGTCCCGCGCTCCACAATCCGGCCGTCCTCCACCACCAGGATGGCGTCAGCCGCACGGATGGTGGAGAGCCGGTGGGCAATCACGACGGCGGTGCGGCCTTCCAGCGCGGCGCCCAGCGCCGCCTGCACGGCAGCTTCGTTCGTGGAGTCCAGCGCTGCGGTTGCTTCGTCGAGGATGACCACGCGCGGCTGGGCGATCAGCAGCCGGGCGATGGTGAGCCGCTGCCGCTCCCCGCCGGAGAGGCGGTAGCCACGCTCCCCCACCACGGTATCGAGGCCGTCGGGAAGCGAACGGATCATGGCTTCGAGCCGGGCCTGGCGCAGGACTGCCCACATGTCCTCGTCGGTGGCCTCGGGGCGGGCCAGCCTGAGGTTGGAGGCGATGGTCTCGTGGAACAGGTGCCCGTCCTGGGTGACCATGCCCAGGGTGGCGCGGATGGAATCGAAGGTCAGGTCGCGCACGTCCAGGCCAGAGGCCGGACCGGTGCCGCCGAGGCGCACGGCGCCGGAATCGACGTCGTACAGCCGGGACAGCAGCTGGGCCACCGTGGACTTGCCGGCACCGGAAGAGCCCACAAGGGCGACGGTCTGTCCCGGTTCCACCCGGAAGCTGATCCCGTGCAGCACCTCTTCACCGCCGCGGGTGTCCAGCGTGGAGACCTCCTCCAGCGACGCCAGCGATACCTTGTCCGCCGAGGGGTAGGAGAAGCGCACGTCGTCAAACTCCACGGCCACGGGCCCGGGCGGGACCGCCAGCGCACCGGGCTTTTCCTGGATCAGGGGCTTCAGGTCCAGGATTTCGAAGACCCGCTCAAAGCTGACCAGCGCGCTCATGATTTCAACGCGGGCGTTGGACAGCGCGGTGAGCGGCGCGTAGAGGCGGGTGAGCAGCAGCGCCAGCACCACGACGTCGCCCGGGGCGAGCTGCCCGCCGATGGCCAGCCAGCCGCCCAGGCCATAAACCAGGGCCAGGGCCAGCGCTGAGACCAGCGTCAGGGCCGTCACGAATGTGAACTGCAGCATCGCCGTCCGCACGCCGATGTCGCGGACCCGGCCGGCCCGCAGCGCAAACTCCCGGGATTCCTCGTCCGGCCGCCCGAAGAGCTTGACCAGGGTGGCCCCGGGCGCCGAGAAGCGCTCGGTCATTTGGGTGCCCATGGCGGCGTTGTGCTCCGCCGCCTCACGCCGCAGGTCCGCCAGCCGGGAGCCCATCCGCCGGGCGGGGATGAGGAAGATCGGCAGCAGGACCATGGCCAGCACGGTGACCAGCCAGGAGGTGTTCAGCATCACCGCGAGGGTGAGGATGAGGGCCACGACGTTGCTGACCACACCGGACAGGGTTCCGGCGAACGCGGACTGCGCGCCGATGACGTCGTTGTTCAGGCGGCTGACCAGCGCGCCGGTGCGGGTCCGGGTGAAGAACGCGATGGGCATCCTCTGCACGTGGTCGAACACCTTGGTGCGCAGGTCCACGATGACGCCCTCGCCGATGGTGGAGGACAGCCAGCGGCTCACCATGCCGAGTGCTGCCTCAGCCACGGCCACGCCCGCGATCAGGGCAGCCAGGCGGACCACCTCGCCGGCATCGGCGCGGGCGACGATCGTGTTGACCACCTGGCCGGCGAGCACCGGCGTGGCAACCGCCAGGAAGGCCATGGCCACGGAGACGGCCACGAACGCGATCAGTCTTCCCTGGTGCGGACGGGCGAAGCCCATGACGCGCTTCAGGGTCTCCTTGGAGAAGGGCCGGGAACCGCTTTTGGCCCGGGTGATGTTGTAAAGGGAGCGCCAGGCGACGCCGTCCATGCTCATTTGTTCTGCTCCATCTTGCCTGCCGCCAGTTCGGTGACGACGCCGTTGTCCACGTTCCAGCGCACGTCCAGGCGGACGTTTTCCAGCAGCCGCCGGTCGTGGGTGACCAGCAGCAGGGCGCCGTCGTAACTTTCCAGTGCTTCCTCCAGCTGCTCGATCGCAGGGAGGTCCAGGTGGTTGGTGGGCTCATCCAGGACCAGCAGGTTTACGCCGCGCGCCTGCAGCAGGGCCAGGGCGGCGCGGGTCCGCTCCCCCGGCGACAGCGAGTCCACGGTGCGCGCGGTGTGGTCCGCCCTGAGGCCGAACTTTGCCAGCAGCGTGCGGACCTCGGCGGACGTGTAGTCGCTCAGGACGGCTTCGACGGCATCAGCCAGTTTCATGTGTCCGGCCAGCAGCCCGCGGGCCTGGTCGATCTCGCCGACGGCCACGGACGCACCGCGCGAGGCGTCCCCGGAGTCCGGCTCCTGGTTTCCCAG
Source organism: Arthrobacter sp. OAP107 (assembly GCF_040546765.1). Lineage (NCBI taxonomy): Bacteria > Bacillati > Actinomycetota > Actinomycetes > Micrococcales > Micrococcaceae > Arthrobacter > Arthrobacter sp. OAP107. The sequence goes on from NZ_JBEPOK010000001.1 coordinate 4,199,417, forward strand.
GAGCAGCCGGAGCAGCGTGGACTTGCCGGCCCCATTTGGCCCCGTGATGCCGATCCGCTCGCCGGCGTTGAGCTGCAGGTTCACCGGCCCCAGGGTGAAGCTGCCCTGCCGCACGACGGCGTCGCGCAGGGTTGCCACCACGGAGCTGGACCGCGGCGCCTGGCCGATGCTGAACTGCAGCTGCCATTCCTTGCGCGGTTCCTCAACCACGTCCAGCCTGGCGATGCGCGATTCCATCTGCCGGACCTTCTGTGCCTGCTTTTCGGAGGACTCGGTGCTGGCGGCGCGGCGGATCTTGTCGTTGTCAGGGCTTTTCCGCATCGCGTTCCGGACGCCCTGGGAGCTCCATTCCCGCTGGGTGCGGGCCCGGGACACGAGGTCCGCCTTGGTCGCAGCGAATTCCTCGTACCGTTCACGGGCATGCCGGCGGGCCACGTCGCGTTCCTCCAGGAAGGCCTCATATCCGCCGTCGTACACGGCCACGGAGTTCTGGGCGAGGTCCAGCTCCACGATGGAGGTCACGCAGCGGGCCAGGAACTCGCGGTCGTGGGAAACCAGCACCACGCCGCCGCGCAGGCCCTGCACGAAGGCTTCCAGCTTGGCCAGGCCGTCCAGGTCAAGATCGTTGGTGGGCTCGTCCAACAGCACGACGTCGAAGCGGCTCAGCAGCAGGGCGGCGAGCGCCACGCGCGCAGCCTGCCCCCCGGAGAGCCCGGTCATCCCGGCCTCGGGGCCAATATCCAGGCCAAGGTCCGCGAGGACGGGCGCTATCCGCTCGTCCAGGTCCGCGGCGCCGGAGGCCATCCACCGGTCAAACGCCAGCGAGTAGGCGTCGTCCGCTCCCGGCGCACCCGAGCCGAGGGCCTCCGCCGTGGCTTCCATCTCGGCGGTGGCTTTCGCGCAGCCGGTGCGGCGGGCGATGTAGGCGGCAACCGTTTCACCGGGGACGCGTTCGTGTTCCTGCGGCAGCCAGCCCACAAAGGCATCGGCGGGCGCGAGGCTGACGGTGCCGTCCTGTGCCTCCTCCACGCCGGCAAGGAGGCGTAGCAGTGTGGACTTGCCCGCACCGTTGGCGCCGACCACGCCAACAACGTCCCCGGGAGCCACCGTGAGGGACAGCCCGGAGAACAGGGTGCGATGATCACGACCGCCCGAAAGGTCCTTCGCAACAAGGGTTGCAGTCATCAATCCATCCTCTCACCGCTGCCCGTTTTCGCCCCGAAAATTCAGGCGGGCATGAAAGAACCCGCTGGTCCGGACTTGGGGGGTGTACGGACCAGCGGGTTCGACCATTTAGCATAGTTGAAGCGGGGCGGTACGTAAAATCGAGGCCGGCGGACCGCCACTTCGCACCGCCCCGCCCGTCAGTAGAGAGCGTTTCATGCCCCTATCCGCCAAGGCCTTCCAGCGCTGGCTGCACGGCGTCGCGCCGGACGCCAGCATTGCTGATGTGGCCAGGGCCTCCGGGGTAAAGCGGACCACCCTCGCCCAGCAGCTGGTGCGGGGAAAGGTTGCCGAGACCACTGTCGTGAGCATCAGCCGGGCGTACAACATCAATCCTGTTGCCGCCCTGGCCACTTTTGAGCCGTACAGCGACCTCGCCAGTTCCACCACCCCGCCCACGTTGCAGGAACTGGTCAGTCAAATTGCCACCGTCGACCTGCTGCGGGCAGTCATTGACCGCACCGCGCCCACAGGCTCCACCGGCCCGCCCGAGCTCAGCCCGCCGCCGCATGCCACCTCCGTGAAGAACTGGGTGGACGCCATCGACGACGGCGAACTCCGCCACCGCGTCTCCGCCGCCACCGGCGTCGCACCCCAAAACTACTCAGCACAACTGACCGCCAACCGGCTCGCCCCCGAACTGGCCCTGGCCACCTCCCGCGCAGCCGGCGTCGGACTGGCAGGCGGACTGGTGGCCTCCGGGCTGGTGACCGAAACCGAAGCCGGCTGGCCACCCGGCGCCCGCCAGGCGGCCCTGGACCGGCTCAGCGACGGCGACCTCGCCGCCCTTGCCGGGGAACGCCTCCAAGCGCTCGGCAAAACCCTGCGGCGCCAGGAACACGACCAACGACAAACTGAACAGATTTGGAAGAACCTCGGATGATTGAAATGCTGCAATGGACCACCCTGATCGCGTCCGGCGCCGCGGCGCTGAGCCGGATCCCGAACCTGGTCCGCCGGAAAAACAGGTCCATCTTCTATGCCCTGGCGCTCCTGACGCTGGCCATCCTGCTGAGCATCCGCGGCCCCTACCTGGCGATCGACACCCTGCTTGGCGGCATCAACGTCGCAAACCTCCTGCTGCGCTTCATCATCTTCGGAGCCATCCTTTTCCTGGCTCTCCGGATTGCGGCCGGGTTCGGGGACAGCCGCGGGATCCAGCTGATCCAGGGACGGGCCGGCATGCTGGCCCTCGGCGTGATTTCTGCCGTGCTGGTTGTGTGCTTTGTCCTGATGGACACGTCGGGCTCATCTGCGGGGCTCGTGGACGTGGCAGCCAAGAATCAGCAGAACGCCCTCCTCGTCGAGTACTACGGCGCCGCGGGCCGCGCCTACCCGGCCTTCGTGTGCCTCGCCATCCTGCCGGGAATGCTGCGGGCGGTCGGGCGCCCGCTGCCCGCCCTGCTCCGGGTAAGCGCGGCACTTTTGGCCGTGGGCAGCATCGCGATCCCCCTTACCTTGCTGTTCCCGGTCATCCCTCCGCCGCTGGGATTCCTGCGTTTCGTCGTGAACTACACGGCCATCCTCTGCTTCGTCATCGGCTTGGCACTCATCTGGGTGGCCAGCGGCAGAGCAGGCCGGCGGCGCGGAGCCCTGTCCGTCGAGCGCCGCTCATTGCCACGCCGCTAATATGAGTCAAACATTCGTTCAGCAGAGAGCGTTTCATGCCCCTCCCAGCCAAAGCATTCCAGCGCTGGCTTAGCGACGTGGCACCGGATACCAGCACGGCCGATGTCTGCAGGCTCTCCGGGGTAAAGCGGACCACCCTCGCCCAGCAGTTGGTGCGGGGAAAGGTTGCCGAGACCACAGTCGTGAGCATCAGCCGGGCCTACAACATCAATCCGGTTGCCGCCCTGGCCACTTTTGAGGCGTACAGCGACCTCGCCGGTTCCACCACTCCGCCCACCGACAAGGAACTGGTCAGCCAAATTGCCACCGCGGACCTGCTGCACGCCATTATTGCCCGCACCGCGGCCGGCGCCGGAGCAGGTGCCGCCGGCACTGGCAATGGCACAGGACCGCCCGAGCTCAGCCCGCCGCCGCATGCCACCTCCGTGAAGAACTGGGTGGACGCCATCGACGACGGCGAACTCCGCCACCGCGTCTCCGCCGCCACCGGCGTCGCACCCCAAAACTACTCAGCACAACTGACCGCCAACCGGCTCGCCCCCGAACTGGCCCTGGCCACCTCCCGCGCAGCCGGCGTCGGACTGGCAGGCGGACTGGTGGCCTCCGGGCTGGTGACCGAAACCGAAGCCGGCTGGCCACCCGGCGCCCGGCAGGCTGCCCTGGACCGGCTCAGCGACGGCGACCTCGCCGCCCTTGCCGGGGAACGCCTCCAGGCACTAGGCAAAACCCTGCGGCGCCAGGAACACGACCAGGAGCAGACGGAAAGAATCTGGGAGAACCTGGTATGAGCGAGATTCTCCCCTGGATCACGCTGGTAGTGTGCGGGGGCGCCGCGATGGCAAGGGTTCCGAGCACCCTGCGCGGCGTCAACCCGGCCCTGTTCTGCATTTTCCTGTTGGCGACGGCTGCGGCGGTCCTGAGCATCGGGCAGTTCTATGCGGTCATCGACGGCGCCCTCGGCGGCATCAACATTGCACACGTCCTGCTGCGCCTGGTTGTCTTCGCCGCGATCTACCTCATTGCGGTCCGCGTCACGAAGGGGTTCGGTGCCCCCGGCGCCCACCGCATGATCGCCGGCCGCCCCGGGATGGCCATGCTCGCGGTTTTCTCGGTGGCCCTGGTGGCCATCTTCCTTCTGATGGACCCGACCGCCTCGTCGGTCCGCTTCAGGGACGCCGGCGCCGCCAGCGCCCGGAATGCCGCCCTGCTGCCGTTCTACTGGGCCGCGGCACGGGGCTACCTGGCGTACGTTTCCCTCGCGCTGCTGCCGGCACTGCTCCGCAGCGTCAGGGAACACCTGCCCAGGCTCGTCAGGACCGGGGCGGCCCTGATGGCGGCCGGTGCGGTGGCAACCGTTGCCGGACTCTGCCTTGAGTTCGCGCCTCCGCAGCTCCTCCCCGTGGCGCCCGCGGTGAACAACGCTGCGGTGGTTTTGTACACCTCCGGCCTGGTCATGGTCTGGCTGGCTCGCGTAAACGCCGCCAAACGCAGGAGTCACGGAACGTCATCTACCGAAAGGTAGCAAACCGGGATTCACAAAATCATTAGACCGTGAGAGAATCATGAATGTGTGAAAGCAGTTGCTGCCTGGCTTACAAGCTGTGGCGCCTGCCGGATCGCACCTTGGGGGGATGAGTGGTGGCGGCCGTTGGGGACCGCCCCCACTCAGCCTGTTTAAGGGCCTGCCTGGAAGGGAAGGCCGGTCCCCGTATGATGGCGAAATAAAAGGTCTCTGCCCATGCGTTGCACGCAGTGGCATCGCCGGACGCCGGACCCGGCCGACGCGATGCCTCCCGCCGCAGCCTGAAGAAGAAGGTATCCGCCATGAACCGTCTCCATTCCCGCCGCTCCGCACTTGCAGCCACCCTTGCCGGACTGGCCCTGGCTCTGACGGCCTGCGGCGGCGGCTCCGGCGGCGGCGGAGGTTCCTCGGCTCCCGCCTCGGGCGGCTCGGACACGTCACTGAGCGATGTGAAGTCCAAGGGCGAGATCGTCATCGCCACCGAGGGCACCTACAAGCCCTTCAGCTTCCATGCGGAAGGAGCCGGTGACCTGACCGGCTACGACGTGGAGATCGCCCGGGCGGTAGCGGAGAAGCTGGGTGTGAAGGCCAACTTCCAGGAGACCCAGTTCGACGGGATCTTCGCGGGCCTCGACGCCAAGCGCTTCGACACCATCGCCAACCAAATCTCCATCAACGCCGAACGCAAGGCCAAGTACGACTTCTCCAAGCCGTACACCGTCTCCACTGGCGTGATCGTGACGAAGGCGGACAACAGCAGCATTAACAGCTTTGAGAGCCTCAAGGGCAAGACCACGGCGCAGTCGCTCACCAGCAATTTCTACAAGCTGGCCGTCGATGCCGGGGCCAACGTCCAGTCCGTGGAGGGCTGGGCCCAGGGCGTTTCGCTGGTCCGGCAGGGGCGCGTGGATGCCATCGTCAACGACAAGCTCACGTACCTCGACTATGCCAAGACCAATCCCGATGCCGGGCTGAAGATCGCCGCCGAAACCACCGATAAGTCCGAAAGCGCCTTCGTGTTCCGGAAGGGTTCCACGGAGCTCACCTCCGCGGTGGACAAGGCGCTGGACGAACTCCGCGCTGACGGAACGCTGGCAAAGATCTCGGAGAAGTACTTCGGCACGGACGTCACCAAGTAGATGCCGTTGAACTGGGATCTCGTCTGGAGCTCCTTCGGCCCCCCATCGTCACCGGGGCAGTCACCGGCACCATCCCGCTGACGCTGGCGTCGTTCGTAATCGGCCTCGCGCTGGCCCTGCTGGTGGCGCTCATGCGGCTGAGCCGGAATGTCGCAGTGTCCGGCGTGGCGCGGTTCTACGTTTCCGTGATCCGCGGCACTCCGCTGCTGGTGCAGTTGTTTGTAATCTTCTACGGCCTGCCGAGCCTGGGCGTGAAGCTGGATCCGTGGCCCAGCGCCATCATTGCCTTTTCGCTGAACGTGGGCGGCTATGCCGCCGAGGTCATCCGCGCCGCCATCCTGTCCGTGCCAAAGGGCCAGTGGGAAGCCGGCCACACCATCGGCATGTCCCGGAGCCAGTCGCTTCGCCGCATCATCTTGCCGCAGGCCGCCAGGGTATCCGTGCCGCCGCTCTCCAACACGTTCATTTCGCTGGTCAAAGACACGTCCCTGGCTTCGCTGATCCTTGTCACGGAGCTCTTCCGCAACGCCCAGCAGATCGCGGCCTTCAGCCAGGAATTCATGGTGCTGTACCTCGAGGCGGCCCTGGTCTACTGGGTGATCTGCCTGGCGCTCTCCTCCGGGCAGTCCGTCCTTGAAAGGAGACTGGACCGCTATGTCGCCCACTGACGAAACCCGGGGACCCGCTCCCTCCGGCGCCGCATCACAGGCCAGGCCCGTGCTGTCCGTCCGCAACCTGGCGAAGGCGTTCGGCAGCAACGTGGTGCTGCGGGACATCGACCTAGACGTGCGGCGGGGCAACGTGGTGGCCCTGATCGGGCCATCGGGTTCGGGCAAGACCACCGTGCTGCGCTCACTGAACGGCCTGGAAACGCCCGACGCCGGGACGGTCACCTTTGCGGGGACGGGCACCTCCGCGGGGACAGGCACGTCCGGAGGTGCGGGGCCGGACCTTGTGCTGGATTTCTCGGCCAAGGTCTCCAAAAAGGAAATCTCGGAGCTGCGCGACCGCAGCGCCATGGTGTTCCAGCACTACAACCTCTTCCCGCACATGACGGTCTTGCAGAACGTCATTGAGGGTCCTGTCCAGGTCCAGAAGCGCAAGCGGGCCGAGGCCGTGGCCGACGCAGAAAAGCTCCTCGCCAGGGTGGGGCTGGCGGACAAGCGCGATGCATATCCGTTCGAGCTCTCCGGCGGCCAGCAGCAGCGCGCGGGCATTGTGCGGGCCCTTGCCCTGAAGCCCCAGTTGCTGCTGTTCGACGAGCCCACCTCGGCGCTGGACCCCGAGCTCGTGGGCGACGTCCTGGGCGTCATCCAGGAACTGGCCGAGGAGGGGTGGACCATGGTCATCGTTACCCACGAGCTGGCTTTCGCCCGGCAGGTGGCGGATGAGGTCATCTTCATGGACGGCGGCCTGGTGGTGGAGCGCGGACCGGCCGCCGAGGTCCTCCGCGCGCCGCGGCAGGAGCGGACCCGGCAGTTCGTCCGGCGCCTGCTGCACGAGTTCTGACCGCCCGCTACAGGCCGCCACTGCCCCAAGCCTTCCCCGTTTTGCCCAAAAGGGCCGCCCGGCAGCAAGCTGGGCGGCCCTTTTGGGTAAATCGCCGGAGGCGGGGCTAGCTGTCAGCGGGCGAGCCTCAGTGTCACCAGCTGGAACGGCCGCAGCGTGAGCTCGGCGGAGTCTGTTCCCGCCACGACACCCGTTCCTTCAACCGGCCGCTCGAGCAGGTCCACGGTCTGGATTCCCGTGGTCCCGAAGTTGGCCGTGAGCCGTCCGGCGGAGCGCCGGCCCAGTGATTCGTACAGCCGGACGATGACGTCGCCGGAGCCGTCTTCGGCCAGCTTTACCGCTTCAATGACCAGTGCCGGGTTGTCCACGGCAACCAGCGCCTCGGCCGGGTGCGCGCCGCGGACCGTCCTCGGCGCGAGGTTGGCGCGGTAGCCCTCCTCCACGGCCTCGGCGATTCCCGCTGCCGGCCTGACCCAGACGTCCAGCACGTGCCGTCCGCGGTCGGCCTCGGGGTCGGGGAACTTGGCCGCGCGCAGCAGGGAGAGCCTCACGGTGGTGGTGGTCCCGCCGTCGTCCCTGACAGACCGGGCGACGTCGTGCCCGTAAGTGGAGGCGTTGGCGATGGCCACGCCGTACCCCGGTTCGGCGACGTGGATCCAGCGGTGCGCGCAGATCTCGAACTTCGCCGCTTCCCAGGAGGTGTTCACGTGGGTGGGCCGGAAGACGTGGCCGAACTGTGTCTCCGCCGCGGAGCGGTCGGCCCTCAGGTCCAGCGGGAAGCCCAGCTTGAGCAGCTTCTCACGTTCCTGCCAGTCGACCTCGGTGGAGATCCGCAGGGACGGGCTGCCCGGCTCCAGCGTGATGCGCTGGGTAATGCGGGAGGACCCCGTGAGCCGTTCAACCACGACGGCGGCGTCCCCGCCGTGCCGCTCCAGCCGCACCTCCGCTGCGTCGGCCAGGCTGGTGACGTTCCGCCGGTAGAACTCGTCGATGTCCCAGGCGTCCCATTCGTTGGGGGTGTCGCGGTGCAGTTCCAGGTGGTTGCCGAACTGGCCGGGAGCGATCGCCTCGCGGCCTGTTCCGTGATCCCGCAGGGAGGTCAGGAGCCCGTTGTCATCCAGCACGGCGCGGATAACGCCGTTGTCCAGGACAAAGCCGCCCTCCAGCGGCGTGGCCGCAACCTCATCCCGGGTAGCTGCGTCCTTGGATACAGCAGGCGCGGCTGCTGCGAGCGCCGGGACTCCTTGGCGGGCATGGGGGCTGGCGTTGAGCAGGAACTCCCTCCTGCCTTCGCCAAGCAGGGCTGCGGACGCCTCGCTGATGAGCGCCTCCAGTCCCGTGGCGATGGCGGCGTAGTTGCGTTCGGCGTCCTGGTGCACCCAGGCGATGGCACTGCCGGGCAGGATGTCGTGGAACTGCTGCAGCAGGACCAGCTGCCACAGCCGCTTCAGTTCGGCCGCGGGGTAGGTGTACTGCCCGCCGGAGCGGACAGCCGCGGTGGCGCACCACAGCTCAGCCTCGCGGAGGAGGTGCTCGGACCGGCGGTTGCCCTGCTTGGTCCTGGCCTGGCTGGTGTAGGTGCCGCGGTGCAGCTCCAGGTACATCTCCCCCACCCACACGGGCAGCGCTGTGTACTCGGCCTCGGCCTGTTCAAAGAAGCTGCGCGGCGCACCGATCCGGACCTTCGGCGAGCCTTCCAGATCGGCTGCGCGGTGCGCGGCGGCCAGCATCTCCCGCGTAGGTCCGCCGCCGCCGTCGCCGTAGCCGAACGGGACGAGCGAGCTGGCGCCGTAGCCGTGGTCCCGGTAGTTGCGCTCGGCGTGCGCCAGGTCACGGCCGCTGAGCTCGGAGTTGTAGGTGTCCACCGGCGGGAAGTGCGTGAAGAGGCGGGTGCCGTCGATGCCTTCCCAGTTGAACGTGTGGTGCGGCATCCGGTTGATCTGGTTCCAGGAGATTTTCTGGGTGAGGAACCAGCGGCTGCCGGCGGCCTTGACGATCTGGGGCATGGCCGCGGAGTACCCGAAGGAATCCGGGAGCCAGGCTTCCCTGCACTCGACGTCGAATTCGCTGAGGAAGAAGCTTTTGCCTTCCACGAACTGCCGGGCCATCGCCTCACCGCCTGGCATGTTGGTGTCGGATTCCACCCACATGCCGCCCACGGGGATGAACTGGCCGGACTTCACCTTCTCCCGGATGCGTTCGAAGAGCTCCGGATAGAATTCCTTGATCCAGGCGAGCTGCTGGGCCGAGGAGCAGGAGAACACGAAGTCCGGGTCCTCGTCCATGAGGGCCACCACGTTGGAGAAGGTCCGGGCACATTTGCGCACGGTCTCCCGAACGGGCCACAGCCAGGCGGAGTCGATGTGTGCGTGGCCGGTGGCGAACAGCTGGTGGGCGGAGGCGTAGGCGGGTCTGGCCAGGACCTCGGCCAGCGCTGCCCGCCCGGCGGGCGCAGTACCCGGGACGTCGTCCGGGTCCATGGTGTCCATCATGCGTTCGAGGGCACGGAGGATCTCGTGCCGGCGCGGCAGTTCGGTGGGGAGCTCGTGCATGAGCCCGCTGAGCGTCAGCACGTCCTGCTGAAGCTCCCACACGGCGCGGTTCAGCTCGGCGATGGCGATGCTGCCGAGCCGGTACTGCGGCTCATTGCCCGCTGTGGCCTTGTCCCCGTACGGAGTGGGCGCGAAGCTCCAGCCTTGGGCGACGTCGGGATTGGCTGCCGCCTCCACATAGAAGTCTACGGCCAGGCCGCTGCCCAGCAGCTTCAGCGTGATGTGCTGGTTGCGGGGTGAGATGGCCTTGATGATGCTGCCGTCCGGCCGCCACGCGATCCCTTCGCACTGGAAGCCGGGGATCTCGGTGGTGAACCCGAGGTCCACCACGATCTCCACTTCGGTATCGGGCGCCGTTCCCCAGGCGTCCGGCACCTCTCCCTGGAGCCGCAGCCACTTCGTGCTCCACGCGCGTCCCCACGCAGCACCGCGTTCCTGCGGGACGAACTCCTGGCGCAGCGCCTCCAGGACCGGGACGGGTTCATCCGGAACGTCCCAGCTGCTGAGCTCCAGGGGCACGCTGCGCCCGTAGATGGCGGGGGTGATCCGTTCGCGGAGAAAGCGGTCCAGGCGGACTTCCGTGATCCGGCGGTCGTCATGCAATGTGTACCTCTTTAGTACGTGAAAGCAGAAGCGGGGTGTGCTGGCTTTCGTGCGGGCATGGGCGTGCCGGTCAGCTTTGCGTCCAGGCAGTTCAGTTGCCTTCTGAGCGGATCAACGCATCCATTCGATGGATAAAATCTACTGCCTTGACACCCGGCCGCCAAGGGGCCACGCCCCTATCGCGGCACCGATGCAGACGTGGCAATGCGGCCGGAGCCTGCGTAGACGTTCAGGCTGGTTCCCCGGCTGAAACCGGCAAGCGTGACGCCGGTGGACTCGGCAAGCTCCACCGCCAGGCTCGAGGGCGCGCTGACCGCGGCAAGCACCGGGATGCCGGCCAGTGCGGCTTTCTGGACGAGCTCGAAGGAGGCGCGTCCGGATACCTGGAGCACGGTATTGCTGAGCGGCAGCCTGCGTTCCCGGAGAGCCCAGCCAACCACTTTGTCCACCGCGTTGTGCCGCCCCACGTCCTCGCGCAGGCACAGCAGCTCCGCACCGCCGTCGTCATCAATCCTGAACAGTCCGGCCGCGTGCACTCCCCCGGTCACCTCAAAGACGGCCTGCGCCTCGCGCAGCTTGTCCGGCAGGGAGGCAAGTGATTCGACCGGAACGGTGAGCCGGTCGGCGGCGGGGTTGAAGTGCGAGGACTTCGTCACTGATTCGATGGAGTCCGTGCCGCAGATCCCGCACGAGCTGGAGGTGTAGACGTGCCGGCCCGTGTCCGGCAGGGGCACATCGGGCCGCAGCTGGGCCTCGACCACGTTGAACGTCTGGACCCCGTTTTCGTCCTCGCCGGCACAGAACCTGAGCGAAATCAGCTGGTCGGCATCCCAGATGACGCCCTCGGAGACGAGGAAACCTGCCACGAGGTCGAAGTCGTCCCCCGGCGTGCGCATGGTGACGGAGAAGGACAGGCTGCCGAGCCGGATCTCAAGAGGTTCTTCCACCGCGAGCACGTCCTCCCGGTGCCGGACCGGAAATTCCAATGCTGCCGCCGAGCCGTCCAGGACGTAGCGGTGTACCTTGCGTCTTTGCGTTACACGGCCCATGAGAGACTCCGCGCTGAGTGGCTGTTCATGCCTCCATCATTGCATCTCCGCCGGGCACGCAGTTCAATCAAGCAGGGCGCTCCAGTCCACGGGCCCGTTTTGGGCTGCCTGCTTGGCGGAGGTCCGGGAGGCGGACTTCCGCGCCGGGCTCTTGGGTTTGGATTCGGCGGCTTTGGGTTCGGGGATGTCCGGGCCCCAGGGCAGCGCGAACGCCGGCACCATCTCGCCCAGCTGGACGCCGTGCGGCGGCACCACGAGGACGCCGTCGGCCGATGCCAGTCCGCGCATCATGCCGGGGCCGGTGTGCTGCGCGGGCGAGGCCATGCCGTACAGGAGCCGGAAGGGCATCAGCCGGGTGCGGCCGGGGTCGGGTTCGATCATGGTGCCGCAGGGAACTTCCCGGACCGGCGGCAACTGGCCATGTCCGAGGGCGGCCAGGAGCGGAGCGCCCACCGTGGACAGAGCCATCATCGCGGCCAGCGGGTTCCCCGGCAGCCCCAGCACGAAGCGCCCGTCCGGCAGTTCGGCGAGGACGGCGGGGTGTCCCGGCCGCATTGCCACGCCGTCGATGACCAGCCGTCCGCCGAGTTCAGCCACGGCTCGCCGAAAGTGATCGGTACCGGAACGGCCGGTGCCGCCGGTGGTGATAACGACGTCGGCCGGCAGGTTCAGGGCCTCGGGGATGCCTGAGTCTTCGAGGCCCGCCAGCCATTCCGTATAGCTGTCGCCGATGCGGGCCTGTTCACGGCACAGGCCGCCCAGCATTTCCACCACCGTGGCCAGCTGTGGCCCGAACGTGTCCCGCACCCGCCCGGGCCCGGGCAGTCCCTGCTCGATCACTTCGGAGCCGGTCAGCAGCAGCTTCACCACCGGCTTGCCGACGACCTCCACCTCGTCGTACCCGGCCAGGGCGGCGAGGGCCACGTGGGCGGGGTTAAGCACGACGCCGGCCCTGACCAGCACGTCGCCGGCGGCCGCCTCCTCTGCGGCTTTCCGGATGTGCTGGCCGTTCCTCGGTTCGCCGGGGCGGGCGGCGCCGCCCAGCGTAAGGACGGGGAGCCCGTCGTCGTCCGTGGAGATCACACCGCTCTCGGTGCGGAGCACCGCCTTGGCGCCGGAGGGAATGAGTCCGCCCGTTACGATCACGCTCGCCTGGTGCGGCGCCAGCCGCTGCCCGGGCTCGGCCAGGATCCACGGACCGCTTCCATTAACTGCCCAGCCGTCCATGGCGGAGGACGCATAGTGCGGCATGTCCTGGTGGGCGGTGATGTCCGTGGCCAGGGTCCTGCCCACGGCCTCGCGCAAGGGAACTGGTGCCGCCGGGATCGGGGAGGCACAGTCGAAGGCGGCCTGCCGGGCCTCCGCCCACGTGTGCGCCAGGTGCTTGGCATGCGGGTCCGGCTCCCCCGGTGCTTCCTGCTCAGGCTGCCCGTCCGGCTTGCCCGCGGCGGCGGGACCGGCGCCTGATGCGGGGTCGGTGTCAGGCGCGGGTTCGCCGACGGTGCGTTCGGCCGAAACAGTTCCGTCGCCGGCAGCAGTGGCGTCCCCTCCAGGGGTTTCCGCTGCGGAGGCGTGTGGGTCGTCGTCGGAGCGGTGCTCGGGCGCGGCTGTCATTCCCCCGGAGTCCCGCTGGGCACCGAAGTTCCGGCGGGCGTCGAGGTTTCAGCGGAGCCGGCCGGGGAACCTGCCGCCGCCAGGGCCTCGTCGGCCGCATAGGATTTCGCAACGTTACGGGCCACGTTCATGGCGCTTTGCATGGCGTCGACGTCCGGGGCCCGGCCCGCAGCGCACTTAAGGCCGGTGGCGAGCCCCGCTATGAAAGTAGTAAGCGGTGCGGCCGGACGCACCACGGAGTGCGCAGCCACTCCCGCAACGGACAGCACCTCGTTGATGTCCACGTCCACATCCTCGAGCTCAAAGGCCCGCAGCAGCAGACGGCACCATTCCTCAAGCGTCTCGTCCTGGCTTTTCATGCCTGCCTCCATATTCATGGCTGTCCGGAAGGCGGGTCATTGCTCCCGGACAGCTACTCCCAACGCGGCCGCATCGTCCCAGGTGTCCACGTCATCCGTGGAGCCGGCAGGGACAACCACAGCCTGCACGTCAAGACTAGCAAGGAGGGCGAAGACTGACCCGTGCGCCAGGGCGTTACGTGCGGCGGCATCCTGCACGGCGCGTTCCAGCGCAGCTGTGCTATAAAAACCCGCCAGCGGCTGCTGGCGGCCGTCCGCGGATGCCGCCATAACGCCGTCAGCGCCTGCGCCCGGAAGGGCTTCCAGCAGAGCGCCGACAGCATCGCCCACGCGCGGCATGTCGCACGCCAGAACCAGGACCAAGTCCGACCGGCCTGCGCTCCGGAGCGCGGCAAGCCCGGCGGCGATTGCCGCCGCCGGCCCCGCAAAGGGCGGGTCCTCACGCGTGCTGAGAACACCACCGGGAAGGCCGCCTGTCTCAGGTCCCACCACAACAGTGTGCCGGGCACCCGCTGCTGCCGTAAGCGAGCGCTCGAGGAGGGTGGCGCCGTCGAACATCAGGGCAGACTTGGGTGAGCCGCCCAGTCGCGAGGAGCGGCCGCCGGCCAGGATTATTGCGTCAAAGTCCACACACCCAGCGTAATGCGGCGATGCTCAGGCGGGCATCAGGCTGCTCTTTCCGGAAGCAGGAACGGGTCCCACGCCGGCGTGGGCTTCTCCAGCTCCTTGATCTGCCACATGGTGCCTACCGGTGGAGCCGGATCGAACCGGAGCTTCCAGCCCATTTCACTGGGCGTGTGGTCACCCTTGACGTTGTTGCAGCGGAGGCAGGCCGCAACCAGGTTCTCCCAGGACATCGGCACCGCCCCGGGATTTCGGCTGGACATGGTCTATGGTGTGGGCTGCCTTGCCGCAGTAGGCGCACCGGTGGCCGTCGCGGCGAAGCACGCCGCGCCTGCTCACCGCGGTGATCATGTTGTACCGGGGGCGGATGTAGCGGTTAAGGAGAATCACGGACGGACGGCCCATGATGTCCTGGGGCCCGACAACAGGATCGTCGCCTTCGGCCACCACGCTTGCCTTTCCGGTGAGCACAAGGACCAGCGCCCGGCGGAAGGTCACTACCGCCAGCGGTTCATATCCAGCATTCAGAACGAGTGTGCGCATGCACATACCTCTTCACGGCCGCACCCGGCAGAGGCGCGAGGGCCGGCTGCCCTCTGCATGTCCGGGCTATGGATCGACACCATAAGAGTAAACACTCACTAGGCAGATGAGCGAATCGAACACAAGCATCGTCGTGGCGTGTCACCAAAAATTCATGTGGGCGCAAGCAAAAAAGGACCCCCGCCAGCTGGCAGGGGTCCCTTCCGTAATGCTTTGGTGTCTTAGCCGCCGACGCGGATGAAGACCGGGCCGGAGCCGACGTTCACGCTGAACAGTGCGGTGGTTCCGCCGTTCCAGCCGCCGTGGACGGCCATGCCGTTGCCGACGTACACAGCGATGTGGGCCAGGCCCATGCCGCCGTTCTGGTAGTAGGCGAGGTCGCCCGGCCGGGCTTCAGCAGCGCTCACGGTGCGGCCGAGGGACAGGTAACCTGCCGGCCAGCCGTGGTAGTGGATGCCCACGGCGGCGAGTGCGTTGGTGGCCAGCGCGGTGCAGTCCTGCGAGACGCCCAGCTGTGCGTAGGCAGCAGCGGCGATGGCAGCGCCCTTGCCGCTGGCGGCAGTGGTCTTCGGCGCTGCCGGGGCAGCGGTCTCAACGGCGGCGGTGGCCTGGACTGCCGGTGCGGCGTCAGCAGCCGGAGCAGCGTCAACGGCGGGAGCGGCTTCCTGGACCTTTACGACGGGCTTCGGGGCCTCGACGACGGGAGCCGGAGCGGTGGAGACAGCAGGCTTCTCGTAGGAGATGGCGATGCTGGAAGCGGCCGAGATGGTGGTCGGCGCCGCGGCGGACTGGACTTCCAGCGTGGAAGCAGGAGCGGATTCGCGCTGGACGTTGGTCTCAGCAGCGTTGGCGGCGATGCCGCTGGTCAGGACAAGACCGGAAGCAGCAGCGATAACTGCGGCCTGGCGGCCCATGCCACCGGCGTTGTCGCCGACGGCCTTGGCAATGACAGCAAGCGAGCTGGTCTTGGTGACCTCGGCGCGGTGCCGTGCAATAGTCGCACGTGTAGTCATTAAAGTTTCTCTCTTTCGTGTTCCACGGACCGCGGTGGCAGGACGTGGGATATCGACGAGCCGGCATCTTGGGGGTAAGCCGGCCCGCCTCGAATCGGATTCTTAGCGAAGGGTGTAAAAAGCGGACGTGCCCGTTGCGGACACCGCGTGCAGGAGAGTGCCGTCCGCAGGGTTCAGCGCGCTGATCATCATGCCGTTGCCGACGTAGATGCCCACGTGGGCGCCGCCGTTCTGCATGACCAGGTCGCCGGGGGCAGGCGTCGAGGTGGGCTTCATGGCGTTCCACGCGTTGACGCGGGGAATGCTGATGCCAGCCTGAGCGTAAACCCACTGGGTGAAGCCGGAGCAGTCCCAGCCGCTGGGGGTGGTGCCGCCCCACACGTACGGGTGGCCGATGCCGGTGTACGCGATTGCAGCCAGTCCGGAAGCCGCGGCGGAGGCCGCACCATCGGTGGACTTGGCGGTGACGGCCGTGGCCGCACCGGTGCTTTCGTCGGCGGCCTGCCCTGCGCCGGCCGTCTGGCCCTCATCGTTCGACTGCGGAGCGATGGTTTCGGCGACCGGGGCCGCCACCGTCGTGACAGCAGGACGCTCGAACGAGACAGTGGCGGTGGGCGCGGCGGTCACAGCAAGCTGTGCGGCCTGGGATCCGGTCTCCGAGGAGGCGGAAACACCAATGTTGGCGTCGGCTGCGTTGGCAGGCATGCCAACGCTCAGGATGAGTCCTGAAGCAGCTGCGATAACAGCTGCCTGGCGACCTACTGTGCCGGCATTGGCGCTAACCGCCTTGGACACGGAGTCCAACGGGTTCATACGAACCGTTTGCGCGCGGTGGCGCGCGGCATTGTGGCGTGAAGACACGAAGGTAGCCTCTCCCAATGCCTGCGAGGTGAGCTGTCGGATTCGGATGGGAGTCACCCGGCCGCTCCGCTTCCTGGGAAGCTTTGCGACTTAACCCCAAGGCCTTCTTGCGAAGACCAAAATTGGTTCCCCCGCCCCTGCCAGACGATGTAATGCGAACGGACCTTGAGCGGTGGCAGAGTTAGGCAATCCACTCAAGAGCGTCAACTTCGGAAAAGTTGACGCGGTTTAGACGGTACAGCAGTTCGGAGCCAATGTCACATTCAGGTCACGGCGTGTCACAGGAATGAGAGTGCTCACTCGGGTAGGCCTAGAGCCAGCCCATGGGATCAACGACGTCCCCGTTGACCATCACCTCGAAGTGGAGGTGGCAGCCGGTGGAGGCGCCTGTGGTCCCGCTGAGGGCGATAACCTCGCCCCGGGTGACCTTCTGGCCAACCTGGACGCTGGAGGACGACAGGTGGTTGTACGTCGTCTCCAGGCCGTTGCCGTGATCGATCACGATGCGGTTTCCTCCGCCATACGGGTGCCACCCCGAGAAAGTGACTTTGCCGCTGGCTGCAGCAAGCACCTGGGTGCCGCACTCGGCGGCGAAGTCCTGGCCGCGGTGGAACTCGCCGGCGCCGCCGGTGATCGGACTCACCCGGTAACCGAACGGTGAGGACTTGACCAGCGTGGTCAGCGGTCCGCCCAGGGTGCCCACCGAGGCCGCACGGCTGATGCTGCCGGCCGACTGGGCGCTCAGGAGCTGCTTGAGCTTTCCGTCCGGGTCGCCGGTGGTGGAGACTGACGTGCGGCTGAAGTCGATCTTTGCCGCCGGTTCCGCCGAAACCTTCGGCTGCGCCAGTGAGGCAGCGGACGCCGATGCCCCGCCCTGCTCGCCGGCAGCCAGGACAGGGCTGGTGGCGGGGACAGTAACAGTCAGCAGGAGGCCGGTGGCCGCGAGGGCAACGCCGGCTTTCTGCCCAACGCCACTGGCCGAGGCGAAATCCGTAACCTGCCGCAACGGACCCCGGCGGCGGCGGCGCGCTTCGCGCTGGGCGTCCCGGGGACGGTCCGCGGCGTTGGCCTCCGCAAGGCGCGGCTCCGGAGCGGGACCAGTCGCGCGGCGGCGGCCCCGGGCATTCTGCATGGACAAGTACTGTTTCCTCTCTGGATAGCCTGCGGAGTTAGCTGTCGGATTCGGGTCAGAGAGTTCAGACCCGGTCCGCCATCACAAGCCATTCCGGCACAGGGGTATCCCCGGGAGGATTCCTTCTGCGGAAGAGACTTGCTGCTGCGGACTTCACCCCAAGGCTGTCAGAACAGCCGGTTGTGGTTCCCCCGCCCCTGCCAGTGGGTGACTCGTGCTGCTGATCTGCTGGCAGGGTTCGGCTCCAGATCAGGTAACGCTTTTGTATCGGCGTTGCCGTTTAACTATAGGCGATTAAAGAGCACGGTAATAATTCCGTTATATTCACTGTGCAAAAGTGGTGGGTCATCCTGCCTGCAGATGTCAGACAGGATACGGCTTCCGCGCCGCTGGACGATTAGGCGCCGGTCAAGGCTCCCTGGAGCTTAGTCCAGGCGCACAAACACGTGCGCAGCAACCTCCGGCGGCAGTTCAAGGGCACCCTCGAACCCCGGTACGCGGACAGAGATGTACTCCCCCACGCGTTCGAGCGAGACGGCGGCGCCGGGCCGGATCCCGCCTTCGTCCAACTGGAGCAGCAGCTCCGGCTCCACCTGGATGGGTTCTGCCAGGCGGCTGACGGTGACCTTGGATTCCGGGCCGTAGCCGGTCATGGCATCGAGCAGGTTCACCACCCCGTCCGAGAACGGGCGTGCAGGCTGCCCTCCGAGTGCGGCCAGGCCGGGAATCGGGTTGCCATAGGGAGATTCGGTGGGGTGATCGAGCATTTCATAGATCCGGCGCTCCACGCGCTCACTCATGACGTGTTCCCACCGGCAGGCCTCGTCGTGGACGTAGGCCCAGTCAAGGCCGATAACGTCAGCGAGCAGGCGCTCGGCGAGCCGGTGCTTGCGCATCACCTCGGTGGCGCGCTTCCGGCCCACTTCGGTCAGTTCCAGGTGGCGGTCGCCGGAGACGACGACGAGGCCGTCGCGTTCCATCCTGCCGATGGTCTGCGAAACAGTGGGGCCCGAGTGGCGGAGACGTTCGGCGATGCGTGCCCGAAGCGCCACGATGTTCTCTTCCTCCAGCTCCAGAATGGTGCGAAGGTACATCTCCGTGGTGTCGATCAGATCCGTCATTCAGCTCAGCTCCTCGAGCACAGTATTTGTGTCCGTCCCACCGTACCGCGGGCCCGCCGCACCGGGATCCGGCAAGCTGCAGCGGCGGTCCTGTATGACGGCGGCGCAGCACCGGCTGTCTGCCCGTACGTCCAGTGCCAGCTTAGCCTATTTTGAATTAGTCCGGATAATCCGCCGGGCCTGTGACGGGCACCATCTCCATGACTGGACTATGACGGTGGCGTGTTCCCGCGGTATCCGCGCTTCGGGCAGAATAAGGAGGGTCTTGGTGGCGGTCATGGTTGCCTGCCGG
This sequence comes from Arthrobacter sp. OAP107, assembly GCF_040546765.1. Lineage (NCBI taxonomy): Bacteria > Bacillati > Actinomycetota > Actinomycetes > Micrococcales > Micrococcaceae > Arthrobacter > Arthrobacter sp. OAP107. The sequence continues at coordinate 4,218,203 of NZ_JBEPOK010000001.1, forward strand.
CCATCGCCCCGTCCCCGCCGAACCGCACTTCCATGCCGAAAATTGGAGCCACTGTGAGCGACACCAGCATCACTATTCCCGCAAATCTCCTGCCCAAGGACGGACGGTTCGGCGCCGGTCCCTCCAAGGTCAGGCCCGAGCAGATCGAGGCGCTCTCCGCAGCAGCCACGACGCTCCTTGGAACGTCCCACCGCCAGGCCCCGGTGAAGAACCTCGTGGGTTCCGTCCGCGAAGGCCTCAGCACCTTCTTCCGCGCCCCCGAAGGCTACGAGGTGGTCCTCGGCGTTGGCGGTTCCACCGCGTTCTGGGACGTTGCCAGCTTCGGCCTGGTGGAAGAGAAGGCACAGCACCTGTCCTTCGGCGAGTTCGGGTCCAAGTTCGCCGCGGCCACCAACAAGGCACCGTTCCTTGCGGAGTCCTCCATCATCAAGTCCGAGCCCGGCACCTGCCCCGCACCCAAGGCCGAGGCCGGCGTTGACGTGTACGCCTGGCCGCAGAACGAAACGTCAACGGGCGTTGCCGCGCCCGTCCAGCGCGTGAACGGCGCCGACGAGGGCGCGCTGGTGCTGGTGGACGCAACCTCGGCTGCCGGCGGCCTTGACGTCGATGTGGCCCAGACGGACGTCTACTACTTTGCGCCGCAGAAGAACTTCGCTTCCGACGGCGGGCTGTGGCTGGGCCTGTTCTCCCCGGCAGCGCTTGAGCGGGCCGAGCGCGTCAAGGCCAGCGGGCGGTGGATCCCGGACTTCCTTGACCTGAAGACCGCCATCGACAACTCCAAGCTGAACCAGACCTACAACACCCCCTCGCTGTCCACGCTCGTCACGCTGGACGCCCAGGTGCAGTGGCTGAACGCCAACGGCGGGCTGGACTTCGCCGCCGGGCGCACCGCCGACTCCGCCGGACGCATCTACAAGTGGGCGGAAGCCTCCGAATTCGCCACGCCGTTCGTTGCCAACGCCGCCGAACGTTCCAACGTCATCGCCACCATCGACTTCGATGACTCGATCGATGCCGCCGCCATCGCCAAGGTACTCCGCGCCAACGGCATCGTGGACACCGAGCCGTACCGGAAGCTGGGTCGCAACCAGCTGCGCATCGCCACGTTCGTGGCCATCGAGCCCTCCGATGTCACCGCCCTGCTGGAGTGCATCGACTACGTGGTGGGCGAGCTGAAGAAGTAATCGCCGCTGAGGAGTATTTGTCCGGATAATCGGTGTTCGAAGCCCTTGTGCCCCATTATCTGGACAAAACTCTTCTGTTAAAGCACGACGGCGCCGTCCGGACTTTCGTCCCGACGGCGCCGTTTGCGTTGTGATCAGTTTGCCGTTGTCAGTCCCGCTCCGGGCTGCCTGACTCTGCATCGGCGTCGGACTCTATTTCGTCGTCGGACGCCGATTCAACGTCCGCGGCGGCCTCGCCCGGTTCTCCGGCTTCAGACTCGCCGGTGGCCCCCTCCTCGGGAGATTCCTCCGCGGTCTCCGCATCCTGCTCCTGGGCGTCCTCCGGGCGCACGCGCTCGGCCCACGGCACCCACTCCGGCGCCAGGATCGACTCTTCCGACGGGAGCAGGCCAAGCTCGTTGACCGTGATCACCTTGGAGCGGGAGTTGCGGGTCAGAACGGCGTACCACTGCCAGCCGATGTACCCCGGCAGCCGTGATTCGAAAAGGTGCGTCACCACGCGGTCGCCTTCGGTACGGGCGGCCAGGTGTTCCCCGATTTCGGATGCCTTTGCAATGCCTTCGATGGCGGTCCGGGCGGTGTCCACGGCAGCGGCCAGCACGGCGTCGGGCTTCCCCGTCCGCCATACCGGGACTCCGGCGCGCCTCTTGAGGGCCTTGGATTCAGCCTTGGGCTCCACCTTGGATTCGGCCTGTTCAGGTTCCGGGTTCATTGGGAGGCCTAGGCGTCCAGCTCGTCGGCAACCTTACGCAGGGCGGCGGCAATGGCCTTGCCCTTGTTGCCGTCCGGGTATTTACCGGAGGACAGCGTGCCGGACAGGTTGTCTAGAACCGTCACCAGGTCCTGCACCAGCGGGGCAAGATCCCTCGCGCTGGGGCGCTTGGCCTTGGCGATGGACGGCGTCTTTTCAAGGACGCGCAGACCCAGGGCCTGGGCGCCCTTGCGTCCGTCCGCGACGCCGAACTCAACCCGGGTGCCGGCCTTCAGTTCCGAAACTCCGGCGGGCAGCGCGGATTTGGGAAGGAACACTTCCTGCCCGTCCTCGCCCGCGAGGAATCCGAAACCTTTGTCCTTGTCGTACCACTTGACCTTGCCGGTAGGCACCTAATCAACCTTCTTCGTTTCTGACGTTCTGGGACATGGCCGGCGGGCACCGCATCCGCACCGATGTGCGGGTTCAGGGTATGACTGCCTGGTCCATGTTGGTCTGTTCCTTCAAGGTTATCCTGACTGGCAGGCTAATCCCGCTTTGAGGCGCGGCCGCGGCGCTGCTGTTAGCGTTACTTGCATGACATCCGCGCGTATCCGGCGGCCACTGATGGCCGCGGCAGTGCTCCTTGCAGTTTTGTCCCTCGCTGCCGTCGGCGCGGTCATGGCGCTGGCCGCTGCGGGCCAGGCCGCGCCGCAGTGGATCACGTCGGCGGCGCTGTACGGCCTTCCGGCGGCTTTCCTGCTGATGCTTGTGCTGGTGGCCGACGGCGTTGCCGCCCGCCGCCGGGCAGGAACCCCGGGCGGGCGGTAACGTTGGACTGATGTCCCTCATTCGAGCGCTCAGCAAGGACCTGGAGGCACGCAGCGACGAGTCACTGCGGGCCCTGTTCGCTGCGCGGCCGGACCTGATCTCGCCCGGAGTTCCCGATTTCCCCGCCCTCGCCGCCCGCGCCAGCGCCCGGGTGAGCGTACAGCGTGCCCTGGAGCGCCTGAACCGTCCCCAGATGCAGGTCCTGGAAACCTTGCACCTGTGCACCAACACGGACACCGGCCACAGCGCCTCGGCCACGGTGCTGAAGAAAGCCATCGCAGGATCAACGGTGGCCGCCGTCGAGCAACTCCTGCAGTCGCTGCATGACCTGGCCCTCGTGCAGCGGGCGGAACCACCGCATGGAGCAGGACCCGGAGCCCAGCGGCAGCGCTACTACCTTCCGGTGAGCAGCCTGAAAGACGTCGTCGGCATCTACCCGGCCGGGCTGGGGCGCAGCTACACCGAGCTCGTCAGGCTGCAGCCGGCGTTCGCCCAGCGCGTTGTCCAGCTTGTCGCGGAGCTGCACCGAAGCGGCGCCGCCGTGCAGGCCGCCACCACCCCGATGGAGGCAGCGCTGGCGCTGCAGCACTGGACCTCCTCCCCCGAGGCATTACACGCCCTCCTCGCCACCGCCCCGGCGCGGACGGCGGCGCTCCTGGCACGGTTCAGCAACTGGGCCATGGGTGCCGTGCCCCAGGCCCAGCGCAAGGCTTCCGTCACCACCGAAGGTCACGACGTCGGACCCGTCGACTGGCTGCTGGCGCGGGGCCTGCTGGTGCCGCTGGACGCCGCCCACGTGGAGCTGCCGCACAGCGTGGGCATCTCCCTGCGCGGTGGCGCCATCATCGACAACTTCTCCCTGACTCCCCCCGCGCCAACGCTCGGCGTCACCACCGCGGCGCTGCGCCGCAACGCCGCGCTGGGCGCCATCGCGGAGACATTACGGCTCACCGGCGAACTGCTGCATGCGGTCAGGGACCAGCCCCTGGCCACCCTGCGGAGCGGCGGCGTGGGCATCCGCGAAATGCGGCGGCTCGCCGAGACGCTCCGCGTGGACCACCACACCACCGCCGTACTGCTGGAAGTCTGCGCCCTGTCCGGCCTGATCCGGCTGGATGTGGACAGCTCGTGCTGGGTGCAGCCGCCGCAGCTGGAATGGCTCGGGCTGCCGCGGCAGGAACAGTGGCTGTGGCTCGTCAATGCCTGGCTGGCCAGCGAGCGCGCCCCGTCACTCGTGGGACAGCCCATCAACGGCCAGCCCGGCGGGCCCGCCAACCACCGGGCCGCCCCGGCGGCCACCGTCAATGCCCTCTCCGCCGAGGCCCAGCGGTCCGACGCGCCCGTCATCCGCAAGAGGATCCTGGAAATCCTGCGGGAGCTAACGCTCGAGGCGGAGATGCCGGACGGGGCCGCGCCGGTCCTCAATGCGGAGGCAGTGCTGCAGCGTGCCGAGTGGTCCCAGCCCCGCATGGCGCGGCGGTTCAGTTCCCTGATCGGCGGCGTCCTGGCAGAGGCTGAGCTGCTGGGGCTGATCGGGTCCGGCGCGCTCAGCCAGCTCGGTGCCGCCATCGCCGCGGACGCGCCCGACGACGCCATGGACCTCCTGGGCGAACACCTCCCTGCAGCCCTCAACCACGTGCTCCTGCAGGCGGACCTGACCGCTGTGGCGCCGGGATACCTGGCCCCTGACCTGGCAGAGCAGCTACAGCGGATGGCCGACGCCGAAGGGCAGGGCCCGGCCACGACGTACCGGTTCTCCGTGGAGTCCATCCGGCGCGCCCTGGACTCGGGCCAGGACGCGGCGGCCATCCTGGATTTCCTCCGCCGGCACTCCGCCACCGCCGTGCCGCAGCCGCTGCAGTACCTCGTGGAGGACACCGCCGCCAGGCACGGCAAGCTGCGGGTCGGGGCTGCCGCCAGCTTCATCCAGAGCGACGACGAGGCCGCGCTCAGCGAGCTCTGCCGGGAGGCTGCGGCCTCATCCCTGGGCCTGGTCCGGATCGCCCCCACCGTGCTGGTCTCCATGGCTTCGCCCCGGCAGACTGCGCTCGTGCTGCGCGGGCTGGGACTGTCACCCGCCGTCGAAGAGGCCGGATCCGCCGTCGTACGCCTTAACCGGACCGCCCCCGTTCCGGGCACCGGCCGCCCCGTCTACAGCGCACCGCGCACCGCCCTTCCCGACGCCGACGTCACCGCCCAGCTCGCGCTCCTCCGCAGCCATGCGGAGCACACCAGCCCCAACGGCTCCCGGCCCGCCGCTGCCGGCGGCGAGGAGGCAACCCAGCTGGGACTGGAGACCCTGCACAAGGCCATCCGGCTCAGGCAAAAGGTCGTGATGAACGTCGTGGACAGCCTGGGGAATGCGAAACTGGAAACGGTTGTTCCGGTCTCCGTCGCGGGCGGACGCGTCCGCGTCTTCGACCCCGCGAAGGACACGGAACGGGTGCTTTCCATCCACCGGATCATCGATATCGAGGCAGCAGAGGAAATGCAGCAGTGAAGGTTCTACCTGCGTGAACGACGGCCCCCTGATTGTCCAGAGTGACAAAACCATCCTCCTCGAAGTGGACCACGAACAGGCCACGGAGGCACGGCACGCCATCGCGGCCTTCGCCGAGCTGGAACGCGCTCCCGAGCACATGCACAGCTACAGGCTCACCCCGCTGGGGCTCTGGAACGCCCGGGCCGCGGGGCTCGACGCCGAGAAGGTGCTGGACACGCTGCTCACCTATTCCCGGTTCCCGGTTCCGCACTCGCTGTTGATCGACATCGAAGAAACCATGTCCCGGTACGGCCGGCTCCGGCTGGAGAAAGACCCCCAGCACGGGCTGGTCATGCGCACCAGCGACTATCCGGTGCTGGAGGAGGTCAGCAGGGCCAAGAAGATCCAGCCGCTGCTGGGCCCGCGGATCGATGCCGAGACGGTGGTGGTCCATTCCTCCCAGCGCGGCCAGCTGAAGCAGCTGCTGCTGAAGATCGGCTGGCCGGCGGAGGACCTGGCCGGCTATGTCGACGGCACACCGCACCCCATCATGCTCAACGAATCGGGCTGGACCCTGCGGCCGTACCAGCGGCTGGCCACGGAGAATTTTTGGGCCGGCGGCAGCGGCGTCGTCGTGCTCCCCTGCGGCGCCGGAAAGACGCTCGTGGGCGCCGCGGCGATGGCCACGAGTTCCACCACAACGCTGATCCTCGTCACCAACACGGTCTCGGCGCGGCAGTGGAAGGACGAGTTGCTCCGGCGGACCTCGCTGACCGAAGACGAGATCGGCGAGTATTCGGGCGCCGTCAAGGAAGTCCGCCCGGTGACCATCGCCACCTACCAGGTCCTCACCACCAAACGCGGCGGCCTGTACCCGCACCTTGAGCTCGTGGACGGGCACGACTGGGGCCTGATCATCTATGACGAGGTTCATCTGCTGCCGGCCCCGATCTTCCGGATGACGGCGGACCTGCAGGCGCGGCGGCGGCTCGGCCTTACGGCAACCCTGGTGCGTGAAGACGGGCGGGAAGGCGAGGTCTTCAGTCTCATCGGCCCCAAGCGCTATGACGCGCCGTGGAAGGATATCGAGGCCCAGGGCTACATCGCGCCTGCCGACTGCGTGGAGGTCCGCGTGGACCTTCCCAAGGACGAGCGCGTGGCCTATGCCATGGCCGAGGATGCGGACAAGTACCGGCTGTGCGCCACCTCCGAGACAAAGACCCTCGTGGCCGAACAGCTGGTGGAACACCACCGCGGCGAGCAGGTCCTGGTGATCGGGCAGTACATCGATCAGCTCGATGAACTCGGCGAGCGGCTGGACGCACCGGTCATCAAGGGAGACACCTCGGTCAGGGCCCGCCAGAAGCTCTTTGACGCCTTCCGCGCCGGGGAGATCCAGACGCTGGTGGTGTCCAAGGTGGCCAACTTCTCCATCGACCTGCCGGAGGCCTCCGTGGCCATCCAGGTCTCCGGCTCCTTCGGGTCGCGCCAGGAGGAGGCCCAGCGGCTCGGCCGGCTGCTGCGGCCCAAGCAGGACGGGCGGTCGGCGCGCTTTTACTCGCTCGTTGCCCGCGACACCCTCGACCAGGATTTCGCGGCCAAGCGCCAGCGTTTCCTGGCCGAGCAGGGCTACGCCTACCGCATCATGGACGCAAAGGACGTCGAATCCTGCTGACCCAAGCAACACACAACATTCATCCAGAAAACTCCCAGATTCTGGGAGCATCATGGGAAATATGAAAAAGAACAGCGCCGAAGCGAAGCTCCTCGTGGTTGATGATGAACCGAACATCCGCGAGCTGCTCTCGACGTCCTTGCGCTTCGCCGGCTTTGAAGTGGTGTCTGCGGGCAACGGACGGGAGGCGCTGGCCGCCGTCGAGGCGCACGCGCCCGACCTCGCGGTGCTGGACGTCATGCTTCCGGACATGGACGGCTTCACCGTCACGCGCCGGCTGCGCGCGGCAGGCAAGCATTTCCCGGTCCTCTTCCTGACCGCCAAGGATGACACCGAGGACAAGGTCACCGGGCTGACGGTGGGCGGGGACGACTACGTCACCAAGCCCTTCAGCCTTGATGAGGTGGTGGCCCGCATCCGGGCCGTGCTCCGCAGGACGCAGCCGCTGCTGGAGGATGACGAGGCCGTCATCCGGGTGGATGACCTGGAGCTCGACGACGACGCCCACGAGGTGCGCCGCGGCGGCAAGGTGATCGAGCTGTCCCCCACCGAGTTCAAGCTGCTGCGGTACCTGATGCTCAACCCGAACCGGGTCCTGTCCAAGGCGCAGATCCTGGACCACGTCTGGGAATACGACTTCAACGGTGACGCGTCCATCGTCGAGTCCTACATTTCCTACCTGCGGCGCAAGGTGGACATCGACCCCGATGCGCCGGCCCTGATCCAGACCAAGCGCGGCGTCGGCTACGTGCTGCGGACAGCAGAAAAGCGCTGACCTTGCTGGCACGATGGAGGTCGGCGCTGGAGCGCTGGAAGTCCGCCACCCTCCGGTCCCAGCTGGTGGCCATCATGATGGCCCTCCTGCTAATGGCCCTGGCCGTGACCGGCGTGGTTGCCCTGACGCTGCTGCGCGGCTACCTCGAGGGCCAGGTGGACGACAAGCTCCGGGCCGCCGTCGCCGCCGCCCAGTCGCAGCGTTCCATCTCCCCCATCGCCAACCCGGCGGTGCCCACGGACTATGCGGTGACGCTCTACTATCCGGGAACGCAGCGGGACCCCATCGACGACAAGCTGGCCCGGCCCGACATTTCGTCGATCTCCGTCGAGGAGGCCCGGGAACGTGATTTCGTTCCCTACCAGGTGCGTGGCACCGATGGTAAGAACTGGCGCGTGGTGGCTGTTCCCGTCGTCGTGGGCAGCGAACAGCAGCGCGCGGTGGTGGTCATCGGACTGCCGCTGTCCCCGGTGGAGGAGGTACTGCGCCACATCAGCCTGGTTGGGGTAGGAGTAGGAGCGCTGGCGATCATCCTCGCCTTCTTCATCGCCAACTGGACCGTAACCAGATCCTTCCGGCCGCTGGCCAGGGTGGAGAAAACCGCCGCCGCCATCGCCGCCGGGGACCTCTCCCGCCGCGTCGATGTGGAGAACCCTTCCACGGAGGTAGGCCGCCTCGGCCGGTCCCTGAACGCCATGCTCGCGCACATCGAAGCCGCATTCGCTGCCCGGATGGCGTCCGAGGACCGGATGCGCCGGTTTGCCGCGGACGCCTCGCACGAGCTGCGCACCCCCTTGGTCACCATCCGGGGCTACTCGGAGCTGTATCGGCACGGCGCGCTGCAGTCACCGGAGGACGTGGCCAGCGCCATGGGCCGGATCGAGAGCGAGGCCAAGCGGATGGGCTCCATGGTGGAGGACCTGCTGCTGCTGGCACGGCTCGACGAGCAGCGGCCGCTGCAGCGCAAGCCCATCGACCTGCAGCTGCTCGCCCACGACGCGGTGGTGGACACCCAGGCCAGCGAACGGAACCGCAGCATCACCCTGACCGGCCTGCACAACGGCAGTGCCGAACCGGCGCCCGTGCTCGGCGACGAAGCGAAGCTGCGCCAGGTCATCGGCAACCTGGTGGGCAACGCGCTGCGCTACACTCCTGCGGGAACACCCATCGAGCTGGCCGTGGGCGTCCGGCGGGCCGACGACGGTTCCGCCATGTCCGTCCTCGAAGTCCGGGACCACGGCCCCGGGATCTCCGACACCGAGGCACCCAAGGTGTTTGAACGCTTCTACCGGGCCGATACGTCACGCACCCGGGAGACGGGCGGCAGCGGGCTGGGTCTGGCGATTGTGGCCGCCATTGTCGGCTCGCACGGCGGCTCCGTCCGGGTGGACGGGACCGACGGCGGCGGCGCAACCCTCGTGGTCAGCCTCCCCCTCCGCGAGGACTCGCCGGAGGCTGGCGGCCCTGATGCGGACGCCCCGGCGGTGGATGGCATCGGGACGTTCTCGGACAGTGTTTCCGGGGAACGTGCTGCGGGCGGGAATCACTTATCCACATAGGGAATCCCGCAGTGGCGGCGGGTGCCGGCCGGTTCATAGGCTCGATGTAGCGGGCCGGAATGGCCGGTCCGCAAGCCACAGCGGCTGTCCCGCCGGGCAGTCCCTCAAGTTGTCGAGAGGCCCCGCCATGAGCATCATTTCCGTCGATACCGACCTCCTGCAGGTGAAATCAGCCAACGTCAAGGCGACCGTTGACAGGATCAGCGCCGACGTCCGGGCGATGAAGCACGGCTTGGACGAACTGCAGGCCACGTGGCGCGGTTCGGCTGCCACCAACTTCCAGGCGCTCGTGGCCGAGTGGACGCTGACGCAGGGCAAGGTCGAGGCATCTCTCGCCTCCATCAACTTGGCCCTGTCGTCGGCCGCTGACACCTATGCCCAGGCGGAGCAGGGCAACGCCCAGCGTTTCAGCTGACGGCAGGTGGTCCGGCTGGCGCCGGCGGGCCACTCAGGCTTCGGGCGTGCCCTGGTGGAACCGCAGGCGCCACTGGTCGCCGTCCAGGACCCACAGGGAGCTCCGCAGGGCTGAGCCGGCGCGGGAGTAGCTGCGGTAGGTCAGCAGGACTGTGTCCGTGCCGATCCGGTCGGCACTGAGCACGTCCAGGTCGACAGGACCGCCCGGGCTTTCCTCGAGGGACATCATCATGGCGTCGCGGGTCCAGAGCCGGCCGGCGGTGCCGATTTCCGTGAAGTCCGGGTGCAGGAGCTGTCCTGTGCGCCCGATATCGCTGCGGACGTCCGGACGGAGGAGTTCCCGTTCCAGGGCCTCCACAATCTCTTCGGGCGTGGCACCGGCCGGGAGTTCGGCAAACGCCTCGTCACCAAGGTCGCCGGCGCCCAGTTCGCTGAAGAGATCAGGTTCGCTGAAGAGATCGGGTTCGTCTCCGAAGAGAGCCGGGCTTCCGGACTCGAAACGGCTGGCCGGTGTTTTGGGTTCAACCGGTGTTTCCGGTTCAACCAATGTTGCCGGTTCAACCGGAGCCTCAGGTTCAAACAGCGAAGGGATGCCGCCCTGGCCGCGGCCTTCCTTGACCGCCCGCCGGCCGGGCGCTGGTTCCGCGTTGGGGAATCCGGGCCCCGAGCGGGCGGCAACGCCCTGCTGGTAGGCGGTGGCCACGGCCCTGGCGCGCTCGTCGGCGGCCTCGTTCAATTCGTGTCCGGCGTGGCCTTTGACCCACTCGAACCGGTACTTCCGCCCGGCGAGCTCCCGGTCGATGTCCTTGAGGATATCGACGTTCAGCACGGGCTTGCCGTCCGCCTTGCGCCACCCCTTGCGCTTCCAGCCGGGCATCCATTTCGTCACCGAGTTGATCACGTACTGGCTGTCGCAGAGGATGTGCAGGTCCTCGTCGGGGAGGTGCGCGGTGGAGCGGAAGAGGTCCAGGACGGCCATCAGCTCACCCTGGTTGTTGGTGCCGTGCGGCCAGCCGCCGGCCCGCCAGCAGTCGTCGTTCACGTACCAGGCCCACCCTGCGGGACCCGGGTTTCCCAATGCCGAACCGTCGGCTGCTGCAGTAATCGTCACCGAACCATCCTGCCAGACTGCAAGGACAAAAATGGGCAAAAAGGTGCGGCCCCCTCCGTGGAGGGGGCCGCACCTTTTAGCCAGCTGGGATCAGCGGGAGGCTAGAAGCCGCCCATGCCGCCCATGTCGTCGCCGCCGCCGACGGCCGGAGCGCTCTTCTCCGGCTTGTCGGCCACAACGGCCTCGGTGGTAAGGAACAGACCGGCAATGGAAGCCGCGTTCTGCAGGGCAGAGCGGGTTACCTTGACGGGGTCGTTCACGCCGGCAGCCAGCAGGTCGACGTATTCGCCGGTTGCTGCGTTCAGGCCGTGGCCGGCGGGCAGGCCGCGGACCTTGTCCACCACGACGCCGGGCTCAAGGCCGGCGTTGAAGGCGATCTGCTTCAGCGGGGCGTCGATGGCAACACGGACGATGTTCGCACCGGTTGCTTCATCGCCCTGGAGCTGCAGGTTGGCGAATGCCTTGGCGCCGGCCTGGATCAGGGCCACGCCACCACCGGCAACGATGCCTTCTTCAACGGCAGCCTTTGCGTTGCGGACAGCGTCCTCAATGCGGTGCTTGCGCTCCTTGAGCTCAACCTCCGTGGCGGCACCGGCCTTGATGACTGCAACGCCGCCGGCCAGCTTGGCCAGGCGCTCCTGCAGCTTCTCGCGGTCGTAGTCCGAGTCGGAGTTCTCGATCTCGGCGCGGATCTGGGATACGCGGCCGGCGATCTGGTCAGCGTCGCCTGCACCTTCGACGATGGTGGTCTCGTCCTTGGTCACGACAACCTTGCGTGCCTTGCCCAGGAGGTCGAGGCCGGCGGTCTCAAGCTTGAGGCCGACTTCCTCGGCGATGACCTGGCCACCGGTGAGGATGGCGATGTCGGCCAGCTGCGCCTTGCGGCGGTCACCGAAGCCGGGAGCCTTGACGGCCACGGACTTGAAGGTACCGCGGATCTTGTTGACGATCAGGGTGGCCAGCGCCTCGCCCTCGATGTCTTCGGCGATGATCAGCAGCGGCTTGTTGGACTGCATGACCTTCTCGAGGACAGCGACCAGTTCCTTGACGTTGGAGATCTTGGAGTTGACGATCAGGATGTACGGGTCCTCGAGGACCGTTTCCTGGCGCTCGGTGTCCGTGACGAAGTAGGCGGAGATGTAGCCCTTGTCGAAGCGCATGCCTTCGGTGAGCTCCAGCTCGAGGCCGAAGGTGTTGGACTCCTCGACCGTGATGACGCCTTCCTTGCCCACCTTGTCCAGGGCCTCGGCGATCAGGGCGCCGATCTCGTCGTCACCGGCGGAGATGGAAGCCGTGGCTGCGATCTCTTCCTTGGTTTCGATTTCCTTGGCGGAGTTCAGCAGTTCAGCGGTGACAGCTTCAACGGCCTTCTCGATGCCGCGCTTGAGGGACAGCGGGTCAGCGCCGGCCGCAACGTTGCGCAGGCCTTCCTTGACCAGTGCCTGGGCCAGGACGGTAGCGGTGGTGGTGCCGTCGCCAGCGACGTCATCCGTCTTCTTGGCAACTTCCTTGACCAGCTCGGCGCCGATCTTCTCGTAGGGATCGTCCAGCTCGATCTCCTTGGCGATGGAAACACCATCGTTGGTGATCGTGGGGGCGCCCCACTTCTTTTCGAGGACGACGTTGCGGCCACGCGGGCCCAGGGTGACCTTGACGGCGTCGGCGAGGATGTTCAGGCCCCGCTCAAGACCGCGGCGTGCCTCTTCATCAAATGCAATGATCTTGGCCATAACGGCAGTAGTCCTTTCGGGACAGTCGTTAAGAAGGAACCTCGCTGCGGTGCCCGCGACGGACGATCCTTTCCGCGGGCCTCTGTATGCCCAACAGTCCGGATCTCACCCCAACCAGGTGTTTCTTTCGCTCCTTGCGCCGCCGCCGGGGTAGTGCCGGCCGGAACCGGACGACCCTTTAGCAGTCGGCACGCTGGAGTGCTAATCAATAATTAGCACTCCCCCGGGGAGAGTGCAAGCAGATGAGCTTGTTTATCCCGTGAACGGGCGGACTTATTCGCTGCCAGCGATCAGCCGGCGGACCTGCCCGCCGCTTCGCTGCCCCTGAGCCTGGCCTTGTTGTCGGCGCCGTAGGTGAACACCATGTACTTCGCCGCGGTGACGTCGCCGTTCGCGTCGAAGCGGACGGGGCCTGACTCGCCGTCGTAGTCAATGACCTTCCCGTCCCGGATGGCGGCAAGGCAGTCTTTGTATGTCGAGCAGACTGTCGGCTTCGCCGACGGGGAGGCAGCCGCGCGGCTGCCGGAAGTGCCGCCGGAGACGGAGATGAGCGTCCCCGCGATGGAGGTACCGGCGTCGTCCTCTGCGGCTGCGGCGGCCAGGGCCGCGAGGTTCACGGCATCGTAGGTCTCGGCCGCGAACGTCGTGTCCTTGAGTTTCGCATCGATGTCCACGAGTTCGGCCTGGAAGTGCGCGGAAGGAAAGACGCCGGGCACCAGGGCGCGCGCTCCCTCCAGCGACCTCGATCCGAGGGCGGACCCGTACTGCCTGAATGCACTATCGGCCAGGATGAGTTTGTTGCCCGGCACTCCAGCGTTGGCGAGTTCGGCGATAGCGCCCTGCGCTCCGTCCCGGGCAATGACCACGACGGCGTCCGGCACCGCGTCGCGGACGGCAGCCGCGGATTTCTGTGCCTCACCCGCCTTGAAGCCGGAAACGGTGACGGGGTCCAGCCCTCCGGCTTTGGCGGAAGCGGAAACCGCTCCGGACACATCCTGGCCGTAGTTGCCCTCCTCGTAGACCACTGCGAGGCTCTTGGCACCGGCGTCCTTGGCGAGTTTCACCAGGACGGGAGCCTGCGCGATGTCCGCCGCCGCCGTCCGGAAGTAGTAGCCGCCGCTCTTGTAGCCGCTGAGCTCCGGGGCCGTGTTGGCGGGAGAGATGAGCGTGATCCTGGCTTTGGACAGCACGTCGATGGCCGCCGGCGCCTGGCTGGAATCGGTGGGGCCGATCACGGCGTCCGCCTTTGCATCTGCGAGTGCCCGGGCCTGGACGGCGGTATCGCCGCCGGCGGAAGCCGGCAGCAGCTCCACGGGCCTGCCCTTGTGCCCGCCCGCGGCGTTGATTTCCTGGATGGCGAGCTTGGCGGCGGCCAGCTCGGCGGCGTTCAGGAAGGCTTGGGGTCCGGTGTTGTCCAGAATCAGCCCGATCCGCAGGGTCCCGTCGCCACTGGCTTCAACCGGAGCCGTCCGGGCGTTGTCGCCGGATCCGGAGCATGCGCCCAGCGTCATCACGACGGCGGCGCCCCAGACGGCAGAACCCCTGAGACCTGCGCTGCGTGCCACTAGACGGGCCGGACCATTTCTGCCTGCGGCCCTTTTTCGCCTTCGCCCACTTCCAGCTCCACCCGCTGGCCTTCGTCCAGCGCCCGGAACCCGTCGGTCTGGATGGCCGACCAGTGCACAAAGACGTCGTCGCCCGAATCGTCAACAGTGATGAAGCCGTAGCCCTTTTCCGCGTTGAACCACTTCACGGTTCCCAATGCCATGATCCCCACACTTTCAGGTTGCTTCCGTAAGGCCCACGTCGGTGTGTGCCGTGAATTACGCCCCGCAGCCTGCCTTCACTCTATCCAGTCAGGCCCTGGGAGGCGCAGGCCGGCGGCCCGGAGCGGAGGCAATAGTTATTCAGGCGTAACCAGTTTGGCTACTGGTAGCCGGGGCCCAGCACCACCGCAACGGGCGATTGGAAGTCCGCGCTCTCCACCAGCGTGGGGATGTTCAGGAGTGCGCTGAGGGCCTCGGCGTTGGCCCGGTGGGCAGCGTCCGAGTAGAAGATCACGGACTGCTGCTGGGGAGCGCCCTGCCAGTTGGACACTTCACCGAGCACCCAGCCGTCGGACTGGACCGTGGCACCAACGCGGCCGGCCAGTCCGGAGGTCAACGTGCCGTTGAAGATAGCTACCGGCTGCGACTTGTCCACCGCTGCTGCCGGGGCAACGGTTTCCGAGGTGGCGGGTTCCAGGGCGGAAGGCGAAGCCGATTCGGAAGCGGACGCCGAGGCCGGGGCGCTGGCGCTGGCGCTCGGTGTCGCACTTGCCGAGGGCGTCGCTGTGGGGCTGGCCAGCGCCGTGGAGGTCCCAGCCGCCGCGGCGGCCGGCGGCGCGATGGCAGGCTGGAATCCCAGCTGCGGCAGCAGAAAGAAGGCAACCAGGCCGACGGCGAGCGCCCCGATTCCCACGGAAAGGATCGGCCACAACTTGGGACGCGACGGCGCGGAGACAGCGCGGTGAACGCCCTGCCGGGAGGAGACCTCAGGCACCCTGTCGAATTCGTCCCGAGCAAAATTAGTCATGGTAAACAGGAGTCCTTGTTGGTTTTCGCCGGCAGTCCGGCGCTAGCAGTTACGCGTCAGATCCAAGGCGGCGTGCAGTGCGGGCCCGCTGACGTGACGTACGTAGTCTACGCAATCTCTTCACAAGCATGGGGTCATGGGCCAGCGCGTGCTCTGTATCGATCAGGGCATTCAGGATCTGGTAGTAGTGCGTCGCGGACAGGTCAAAGAGCTCGCGGATGGCCTGTTCCTTGGCGCCGGCGTATTTCCACCACTGCCGTTCCAGGGCGAGAATCTGCTGCTCCCGCTCGGTCAGCGGCGAATCACGCAGCTTGAAGTCGTCCAGCAGCGAGCCGCTCCGCAGCACCTGCTCCAGCGGTGAATCTTCCCCTGAATCCTGCTCAGAATCCCGCTCCGCGAGGTGGTCCTGCAACGGCTCGGCCACTGCGCTCTCCTTAGCTGAATCCGGTCAAAGTACCTCCCCTATGTTACGGAGGAATAACATTATTGTCATTTGCGGCACGGGGCTCCAGCGGGTGGTCTTATCTGGACCTGCACCGGGCTCCGGGCAGCGTTGCGGGAGAATGGACACCGTGACAGAACCTGAACCGCTCTTCGACCTCGAACCTGCGACGGCGGCCGGCCCGGACTTTGCAGAGCTGGCCAGGCTGCCCCTCCGCGAGCTGATGGCACCGGACTGGGCGGATGCCCTGGCCGGGGTGGAGGCGGAACTGCGGTCCGTGCTGTCTTTCGTCGCCGGCGAGGAGGCGGCCGGACGGCGGGTGCTGCCGCCGGCGTCGAACGTCCTCAGGGCTTTCCGGCAGCCGCTGAACGGGGTACGGGTCCTGATTGTGGGCCAGGATCCCTATCCCACCCCCGGGCATGCCGTGGGCCTCGCGTTTTCCGTGGACGCCGGCACGCGCCCTATCCCGCGGAGCCTGGCCAACATCTACAGGGAGCTTGAGTCGGACCTGGGCCTGCCGCCCCGGATCCACGGCGACCTCGGCGCCTGGGCGGACCAGGGCGTCCTGCTCCTCAACAGGGTGCTGAGCGTGCGGGAAGGCGGTGCCGGGTCCCACCGCGGCAAGGGCTGGGAAACGATCACGACGGCGGCAGTTGCCGCCGTCGCCGGCCGCCGGACAGCTGACGGAAAGGCAGCGCCGCTCGTCGCCGTGCTCTGGGGCAAGGATGCCGAGAGCGTCCGCCCGCTGCTGGGCAGTACCCCCGTGCTGGCCAGCGCCCATCCCAGCCCGTTGTCCGCATCGCGGGGGTTCTTCGGCTCCCGGCCGTTCAGCCGCGCCAACACCCTGCTGGAACAGCAGGGTGCAGACCCGGTGGACTGGGAGCTTCCGGCGGTCCCGGCCCGCCAGCTCCCGCCAAGGAGCTTAGGCTAGGCTTACCCGCATGACTTCGCTTCCGGCAGACACCACCGCCACCAAGAAATCCCGCCCGCAGGTCACCCTGACTGTTCTCCGGCGGGAACAGCTTTCCGCCCACATGGTCCGGATCGTTGCCGGCGGCCCGGGGTTCGCCGATTACGTCAACAACGACTTCGTGGACCGTTACGTCAAGATCGTCTTTCCGCAGCCCGGGGTGGACTACCCCCAGCCCCTGGACCTGTGGGCCATCCGGGAATCGATGCCGCGGGAGCAGTGGCCGCACACCCGCACCTACACGGTCCGCTGGGTGGATACCGCTGCCGGCGAACTTGCCATTGACTTTGTGGTCCACGGAGACGAAGGCCTGGCCGGTCCCTGGGCGGCCACGGCCAAACCGGGCGACAGCCTCATCTTCACGGGCCCGGGCGGCGGCTACAACCCCGATCCGGACGCGGACTGGTACCTGCTGGCCGCCGACGAGGCTGCCTTGCCGGCAGTGGCAGCCGTCATCGAGTCGCTCCCCGCGCACGCCCGCGGCCTGGCCTTCCTCGAAGTGGGTTCGGAGGCGGACGTCCAGGAGATTGCTGCCCCGGCCGGACTCGGGCTGGTCTGGCTGAAGCGCGGCGACATTCCCGCCGGCGAGAGCAGCCAACTGGTTGAGGCGGTGCGCAACGCCGCCTGGCCCGACGGCCGCGTAAACGTCTTTGCGCACGGCGAGCGCGGCTACATGAAGGGCCTGCGGGAGGTGCTGTTCCGCGAACGCGGCCTGGACCGCAGCCAGGTTTCACTGTCCGGCTACTGGGCCAAAGGCCGCGTCGAGGATGTGTTCCAGGCCGAGAAGAAGCTCCCGATCGGAAAGATCTAGCCGGTCCTAGCGGCGGCGGGACCGACGCCGCTCGTTGCTGGCCAGGCTTCGGGTGAGCGGCCGGGCCAGCGTGTCACCAAGCACAATGCCGCCGGCCACGCCGAACACGATCGCCCCGGCGCTGAGCATCCCGCCGGCCCCGAGGAGGATCTCGGATTCCTCGATGGTCAGGACGTACATGGACCGGAAGATGGTGAGGCCGGGCAGGAGAATCAGACCGGCCGGCACGGCGACCACAAGCTGCGGGGCACCCATCTTCAGCGCCACCACACGGGCCAGCAGGCCGATGACCACGGCGGCGAGCGCCGGCGAGAACCGCGGGCCAATCCCTACCGCCTCGCCGCCGATAAGGGCCAGGTGCCCCACCACACCGACGGCCGCCGTCGGAAGCAGCAGCTTCCAGTCCGTCTGTTCCGTAACGCCGATCGCCACGACGGCGATGGCAACCAGGATCACCTGCACCCACAGCGGATACGCGGGCGGGAACGTCTCCGTGACGTCGATCGGCTCCATGCCGATCCTGTCCCCCACCACAAACGCGACGGCGATCCCGGCGACGACCGCCCCGAACGTCAGCAGGGTGGACAGGAACCTGCCGGCCGCCGTCACGGGAAAGCCGTTGATGGCGTCCTGGACCGAGGACACGAGCCGCCCGGTGGGAAGCAGCAGCAGGATGCCGCCCACCACCACAATGGCGGGAGCCAGCCGGATCCCCACAGGACTGCCGAACCGCCACAGCAGCAGCGCGATCACCGTCACCACAAACGAACAGGCCGCCGTGATGAAGAAGTCAGGGGTCCGCCAGCGGCCCAGCTTCCGGGCCACCAGACTGATGAGCAGGTTGGAGACGAAGGCGACAGCCGAGGCGCCGGGACCGCCGCCGATGACCGCCACGAACACGGCGGAGAACACCGCGAACGCCACCGTCACCATCCAGCGCGGGAACGGCTTGGGGCGCCGGACAATCTCGTCGAGCCGACGGACGGCCTCGTCCCGGCCAACGCCGCCGGCAACGATATCTGTGACCAGCTGGTGAACCTGGGCAAGCCCCGCGTAGTTGTTGGTCCAGGACCGGACCACCCGCAGGAGGGTGATGGGCGTCTGGTCCTTGGCTGCGTAATTGATGCCAACGGACTGGTTGGTGATGTCCACCTCAATGTTTTTCAGCCCCAGCGCCGCCGTCACCGCAATGATGCTGGTTTCGACCTCGAGGGCGCCGGCGCCGTACCGGAACATCGACTCGGCAAGGTGCAGCGCAAAGTCCATCGTCTTGCGGGCGGACTCGTCGATCCCGCCCACCTGGATCATGGGATTGGCGTAGGGGCTCCCGGCGAGCCTGTCCACGATGCTCAGTGGCGCCGTCGGCGGATTTTCCCCCTGCACCAGGCGGCGCAGCATGCGCTTGGCTGCCGCGTTCTGGTGCAGCTGCGAGGCGGTCAGCGGCTCCGTTTTGGGCAGCCCATCCGCGGGCGGCCGGTTGGAGCCACGGGGTGGTTTGGTCATCAGGGCTCCCCCTTCTGTCAGTGCCTTAGGAATTCAGTGCCTGCCAGTCCCCTGGCTCAGTAAAACTGCTGCCCGGTGCGGCGCGTGTACAGCTGCCGGGCCACGCGTTCGCCCGCGGCAATCCACGCCTTGTACTTCAGCGGGCTGATGACCTGGTCATAGCAGCCAACAAAGTCCGTCACCGTCTTGCTGAAGCTGGTCTTGAAAAGGCCCAGTCCGTGGAAGGGATTCGACGTGTCCTTGAGCTTGTCGCTGGGTGGCGTTCCGCAGAAGTCATATTCGGTGCAGCCCAGTTCCTTGAGCTGGTTGATCGCGGTCCACTGCACCAGGTGCGAATCGCCGTACTGGCCGCGCTTCTGCAGGGATCCGCCGTCCTTGTAGGTGCCCTTCCGGCCGTAGTTGATGACAAAGGCCCCCACGGAGGGAACGCCGTTCTCGTACACAAACATGAGCCGGCCCTGGCCGCGCTTGATGAAGTTCGTCCAGAACTGGCGGTAGTAGTCGTATTCGCGGACGCGGACCTGCGACTTCGCCTGGACGGTGTCCGTCATGAGGGCGTACATGGACTTGAAGTTTTCCTCGCTGGGGTCCACGTTGTGCACCTGGACGCCTTCACGGATGGCGCGGCGAACGGCGTTCCGTCCCCGTGAGTGGAGGTTGCGCAGCAACTGGTTCTCTTCAGGTGAAATGTCCAGCAGTGCTGTGGAGTCGTTGGGTTGCAGGTTGTGCGTCTTGACCAGCCCGGCCCCCTCGATGACTTCGCGGGCGGAGTCGCTGAGGATGATGTCCGGCTCGATCTTGATAGCGAAGACCCCCAGCCGTGCGCGCTTGACGAACTCGGCGTTCGCCGCGGCAATGCCGGGGATGTCCTCGACGCCGGCCACGTCCGGACCCTTGATGAGGTACCAGAGCTTGCCCAGCAGCGGGAAGCTCTTTTCCAGCACCAGGTTGTAGCTCGTGTAGTCAGCCGTTTCGTACACCAGGTGCAGGGGCTTCCAGCCATAGTGCTGCTTGACCTCGGCGAAGGCCTCCGACTGCAGCAGGTTTCCGCCGTTCGGATTCGCGGTTACGTGGGAGTCCCAGTTGGCGACCTCTTCGGAGGTGGCAAAGCGGGCAGTGAATTCTCGCAAGTGTGCCGTATCCAATCTTCGCTTACGTTTCGTGCAGGTGCCGGAGAAGCAGCCTCAAGTCTATCCGTCCGGCCTCCCACGCCGCTTGCCGCGGGGACGTGATCCTGGTCAGAGCCGCACCTGCCGAAGGTCAGTGAGCGGCAGGACGGCTCCTCCCGGCGTGCCATCCGGGACGCCGGCGGTGAACCGGTCGGCGTCGGCCAGGCGCGTCAGTGCGATCCGGCTAAGCTCAGCGATGTGCGGGATGGGGACCTGGAAGGTCCGGTAAGGCCCCAGCGGCGGCGGCTCGTCGGCCAGCAGGCGTTCCCTCATGATCCTCGCCAGTTCCTCCGGGCCCAGGAGCGGGGACTGGTCCAGCAGGAAACCCGCCGCGGCCAGCCGGCCATCCATGGTCCAGGCTGCGATCTTCCAGAATTTCCGCGGTATCTGGATGCCCCGGTATGGCAGGTCGCCGGCGTCGAGGACGGGTCCGGTAAAAACACTGATCCTGGCGTCGAATTGGCTGGCGTGGTGGAGAACGTGGTCTTCCAGGCCGGCCCAGAGTTCTTTGCCCTGGTTGAAGGCAGCTGCCTGCGGCGCCGCATTCGGGTATGAGAAGGTGTCCTGGTTTGCGGCCAGCGCGGTGCTGTCATCGCCCCAGACCGGATCCAGACGGCGGACAAGATGGCCCCGGTCCAGGTCATTGTGCTGGTACACATCCGGGCCGGTCTGGAGTCCCTGCGGCACCCGGGGGTCGTAGTGCCAGGTTCCCTCGCGCCCCAACGGCACCAGTGCATGTCCGTTGATGTTGACGCCGGTCACGGCTGCGAGCCTGCGGGCCGGCGACAGCCGCACCGAGAAGTGCGTGTAGTCGAGGAGGACCGTAGGCGCGTCGGGGCCCGGCAGGTCAACGGCCTCGCGCAGGAAGCCGGGATCGTAGCCTTCGCCCATGGTTCCCATGGTGGCACGGCAGCCTTACAATCGGGCGCCTGCGGTTGCTTGGCCGCCTTGACTCCGGCCGTGCCCTTGGCAACTGTAGAACAATGGAAAGCAGGGACCGCGTGCCGGCCGCGGGAGCCGAAAGAGACACCGGCGCCGGGGGTGACGGACCCAGTGGTGACGGCGCGGGGCCCAGGCCGCGGCGCACCGCCGTCGAACTGGCCGCCCTCCTGGCATTCCTGGCCGCCAGCGCCCTGGTGGCGTGGCTGGGATCGCAGGCAACCATCAGCAACGTCACGGGCTGGTATGCGTCGGCCGACAAGGCGCCGTGGTCCCCGCCCAACTGGGTGTTCGGGCCGGTCTGGACTGTGCTGTACACGGCCATGGCGGTGGCGGCCTGGCTCGTGTGGCGAAGCCGCAGCCCGAACCGGAGGGCTGCACTCACCCTCTACGGCGTACAGCTTGCCCTGAACCTGGCCTGGACGCCCGTCTTTTTCGGGCTGTATCCGGCGTGGGGTTCGGCCGCGCTCTGGCTGGCGCTGGGCATCATCGTTGCACTGGCTCTGGCGGTGGCCGGCACCGTGCTGCTGTTCGGTCCGATCCGCCGCACGGCCGGGCTGCTGATGCTGCCGTACCTGACGTGGGTCATCTTCGCGTCGAGCCTGAACCTGTGGGCGGCCGGCAACAACTAGGTCAGCACTCGACGACGTTGACCGCCAGTCCGCCCATCGCGGTTTCCTTGTATTTGGAGCTCATGTCCTTGCCGGTCTCGCGCATGGTCACGATGACCTCGTCCAGCGAGACCCGGTGCGAGCCGTCGCCCCACAGCGCCATCTTGGCCGCGTTGATGGCCTTCGCCGCGGCGATCGCGTTCCGCTCGATGCACGGCACCTGGACCAGGCCGCCGATCGGATCACACGTCAGGCCCAGGTTGTGCTCCATCGCGATCTCGGCGGCGTTCTCCACCTGCGCCGGCGTGCCACCCATGACCTCGGCCAGCCCGGCCGCCGCCATCGACGACGCCGAACCCACCTCGCCCTGGCAGCCCACCTCCGCGCCGGAAATGGACGCCTGTTCCTTGTAAAGCACCCCGACGGCGCCGGCGGTCAGCAGGAACTTGACCACGACGTCGTCGCGGTCCTCCTGGGTGGCCTGATCCATGCCCGGAGCGAAATGCAGCGCGTAATAAAGGACAGCCGGGATGATGCCCGCGGCCCCGTTCGTCGGGGCAGTGACCACCCGCCCGCCCGAGGCGTTCTCCTCGTTCACCGCCAGGGCGATCAGGTTGACCCATTCCTGCCAGTACTTCGGGTCCCGGTCCTTGTCCTCTTTCAGGAGGCGTTCGTGCCAGTCGGGAGCACGACGGCGGACCTTCAGTCCACCGGGCAGCAGCCCCTCACGCTTCAGGCTGGTCTCCACACACGCTTCCATCACCGAGTAGATGTGCAGCAGGCCCTCCCGGATCTCCTCCTCGGAGCGGGAGGCGCGCTCGTTGACCAGCATGATGTCGGCAATGGACAGGCCCTTGGACTGGCAGCGGCCCAGCAGCTCGGCGGCCGTCCGGAACGGCAACGGCAGTTCCTTCTTGGACTCCTCCAGCTCCTGCAGCGCCGCGTCCTCCTCGCCCTCCCGGACAATAAACCCGCCACCGACCGAGAAGAACGTTGCCTCGTGCAGCACGTTCCCCCCGGCGTCGGACACCGCGAACTTCATACCGTTGGTGTGGCGCGGCAGGACGGTGAGCGGGTGCAGGATCATGTCCTTCACGCCGTACGGCAAGGGAACCGCCCCGGCCAGCTGCAGGGTCCCGGTATCGGCAATCGAGGCCAGCCGCTGCTCGACTTCGTCAGGCAGGATCAGCTCGGGGTGGTAACCCTCCAGGCCCAGCAGAATCGCCGTCATGGTGCCGTGCCCGTGCCCGGTGGCAGCGAGCGAACCATACAAGTCCACGCGCAGCGACGCCACGCCCTCCAGCTTCCCGGAGGATTTCAATTCCCCGGCGAACACCGCGGCGGCCCGCATGGGTCCAACGGTGTGCGAGGACGACGGGCCAATCCCGATGGAAAAGAGGTCGAAGACTCCAACAGCCATGTCGGTTCCTAACTAGATCAATCTGTGGCCCGGCAGATGGTCCTGCCGGAGGGCTGCTTGGCCGCGGATGGCGGTCTCCAGCCAGCCAGTACGACGGCGGGCGGCAGCTTATGGCGGCTGCCCGCCGTCCTACTGTTTTAATCCACGCTACGCGGTTTTTGCCGCGGCGAGGTCTTGCACGCCCGGGTAGAGCGGGTGGGCCTCGGCCAGGGCCTCCACGCGGGTGCGCAGTCCGGACAGGTCCGCGCCGGCGTCGGCGGTCAGGGCCTCGGCGATGATGTCCGCAACCTCGGCGAAGGCTGCTTCGCCGAAGCCGCGGGTTGCCAGGGCCGGGGTGCCGATCCGCAGGCCGGAGGTGACCATCGGCGGACGGGGATCGAACGGCACGGCATTGCGGTTCACCGTGATGTCGATTTCCGCGAGGCGGTCCTCAGCCTGCTGTCCGTCCAGCTCACAGTTGCGCAGGTCCACCAGGACCAGGTGCACGTCGGTGCCGCCGGACACCACGGAAATGCCCTTGGCGATCACGTCCGGCTGAACCAGGCGCTCGGCCAAGATGCGGGCACCGGCCAGGACGCGTTCCTGGCGTTCCTTGAACTCCTCGGACGCGGCGATCTTGAAGGCCACGGCCTTACCGGCGATGACATGCTCCAGCGGGCCGCCCTGCTGGCCGGGGAACACCGCAGAGTTGATCTTCTTGGCGACGTCGGCGTCGTTGGTCAGGATGATGCCGCCCCGGGGACCGGCGAGCGTCTTGTGCGTCGTGGAAGTGGTGACGTGCGCGTGCGGGACCGGGGACGGGTGCAGGCCGGCGGCGACCAGCCCGGCGAAGTGTGCCATGTCCACCATCAGGTAGGCGCCAACTGAGTCGGCGATCCGGGCGGAACTCGGCGAAGTCGAGCTGGCGGGCGTAGGCGGACCAGCCTGCCACGATCAGCTGCGGCTTGTGCTCCTGGGCCAGACGCTCCACCTCGGCCATGTCGATCCGGTGGTCCTCTTCGCGGACCTGGTACGGGATCACGTTGTAGAGGCGGCCGGAGAAGTTGATCCGCATGCCGTGGGTCAGGTGGCCGCCGTGGGCCAGGTTCAGGCCCATGATGGTGTCGCCCGGCTTGATCAGGGCGTGCATCACCGAGGCGTTTGCCTGGGCGCCGGAATGCGGCTGCACGTTTGCGTACTCGGCGCCGAACAGGGCCTTGACCCGGTCGATCGCGAGCTGCTCGATCACGTCAACGTGTTCGCAGCCGCCGTAGTAGCGCTTGCCCGGGTAGCCCTCGGCGTACTTGTTGGTCAGCACCGACCCCTGTGCCTGCATCACGGCCGCGGCCGTGTGGTTCTCCGACGCGATCATTTCCAGGCCCCCGCGCTGGCGGCCGAGCTCGTCGTCGATCTTCGCTGCGATCTCCGGGTCCAGTTCCGCGAGGTCCGCGTTCAGGCTCGGGGACACGGCCTGCTCGAAGACTGCAGTCGCAGCCTGTGCCGCGCTCACAGCTCGCCGCCGTTCTTGGCAGCGTATTCCTCGGCCGACAGCAGCGGGCCCTCGGAATCGGCGGCCACCTTGAACAGCCAGCCTGCCCCGTACGGGTCGCTGTTGATCAGTGCGGGATCCTCGATGACGTTCGGGTTGATCTCCGTGACCTCACCCGTGACCGGGGCATACAGGTCCGAGACCGACTTCGTGGACTCAACCTCGCCGCAGGTCTCCCCCGCGGTAACAGCCGAACCGACCTCGGGCAGGTCGACATACACAATGTCACCGAGGGCGTCAGTGGCCACGGCTGAAATGCCAATGGACACCACATTTCCGTCCTCGCGGGAAACCCACTCATGTTCGTCGGAATACTGCAATTCAGCGGCAACTTTTGCCATGTCTTTCTTCCTTTACGTTTGGTGCAAATCTTGTGGCTGGGTTGGTGGCGTGTGAGCGAATTCCTCCGCCGATTACCGTTCAGACAGCGGGACGACAGTTCTCCGCGAAGAAGCCATTGCGGCGCCCGGGATCGGCAAGCTCAACCCCCAATGATCGAGCTTGCGCAATCGGGCCCACTTGCCCGGTTTCGACAGGCTCAATCAGCGGTTCGCGGCCCCTCCCCCAGCACCTTTGGCTGTCGAAGGCGCTGGTCCGGAGGACGGTTGTGCCCTGACTACCGCCCAAAGGTGAGTGGTCCTCGAGGGGTGGCTGGCCACGGTTTTCGAAAGCGTGCGTCAAAGCGACGAAGGAGCAGCACGCGTGAAAACTGGGGCCCGCCGGCCCGGAGCCGGGGACGGGCCGGGCCGAAGGGTTTGGCTCTACCGGCCGGCTACTTTGAGCGCTTGTAGAAAGGCAGTGCGACCACTTCGAACGGCTCCGCCTTGCCCCGCAGGTCGATATCCAGTGCGGTTCCGGGTTCGGCGCAGGCGACGTCGACATAGGCCATGGCCACCGGGTAGCCGAGGGTCGGGCTGGGCTGGCCGGAGGTGACTTCGCCGACGACGTTGCCGTCCTTGAGCACCGGGTAGTGCCCGCGGCCGGCACGGCGGCCCAGGCCCTTGAGGCCCACGAGCTTGCGTCCCGCGG
Organism: Arthrobacter sp. OAP107; assembly: GCF_040546765.1. NCBI lineage: Bacteria > Bacillati > Actinomycetota > Actinomycetes > Micrococcales > Micrococcaceae > Arthrobacter > Arthrobacter sp. OAP107. The sequence goes on from NZ_JBEPOK010000001.1 coordinate 4,243,651, forward strand.
AGGCACCGGCGCCGGATTCCTTCTTGGCGGCCAGCGCGGCCTTACCCACGAAGTCGCCTTCCTTGGACAGTGCGACGACCGGCCCCAGTCCGGCGGCGAAAGGGTCGCCCTGGAGGGAGAGCTCGTTGCCGTACAGCGGCATGCCGGCCTCAAGGCGGAGCGAATCGCGGGAGGCGAGGCCACAGGGCGTCAACTCCCCCTCGTCCGCGATGGCGACGATGGACTGCCAAAGGGCGGTGGCGTCGTCGTTCTCCACGAAAATCTCGAAGCCGTCCTCACCGGTGTACCCGGTGCGTGCCAGCAGAAGGCTGCGCTCGGCGCCGCCCACCAGGAAGGAAACCTCGACGGCGGCGTAGTACTTCAGCCCGGTCACCAGCTCGTGCTGGGCTGCCGGGACCAGGCGGAGGAGGATCCCTTCGGCCTTGGGACCCTGCACCGCGATCAGCGACGTCTCGGCGGAAACATCCTCGACGTCGACGTCAAAGTTTGCAGCCCGCTGCGCCAATGCTTCGGCCACCACCTTGGCGTTGCCGGCGTTGGGGACCACCAGGAATTTCTCGTCCCCGCGGCGGTACACGATGAGGTCGTCGATGATGCCGCCCTCCTGGTTGCAGATCAGGGAGTACTTGGCCTTGCCGACGGCGATGGCGGAGATCTTGCCGGCCAGGGCGTAGTCCAGGAACGTGGCGGCGTCCGGGCCGGTCACCCAGACTTCGCCCATGTGGGAGAGGTCGAAGATGCCGGCCGAGTTGCGGACGGCTTTGTGCTCGGCCAGTTCGGAGCCGTACTTGAGCGGCATTTGCCAGCCGCCGAAGTCGGTGAACGAGGCGCCCAGCTTCTTGTGCTCCTCGTAAAGGGCAGTGTAGTTCTCAGTCATTGAGGAATCCTTTGCGGGACGAAATCTAGTTCTCGAAGGCTTCTGTGTTGTCCTCGAACGCTTCGAGGGGCGGGCAGGAGCAGACCAGGTTGCGGTCGCCTGCGGCTCCGTCGATGCGGCCTACCGGCGGGAAGTACTTGTCCTGCTTGAGGGAGTGCACCGGGAAGACTGCCTGCTCGCGCGGGTAGGCGCGGTCCCAGTCGGAACTGATCGCGGCGGCCGCGGTGTGCGGGGCGTTGCGCAGCGGGGAATTCTCCACGGTAAAGTCGCCGTTGGCAACCTGGTCGATCTCGCCGCGGATGGCGATCATGGCCTTGATGAACCGGTCGATCTCGCCCAGGTCCTCGGACTCGGTGGGTTCCACCATCAGGGTGCCGGCCACCGGGAACGCCAGGGTGGGCGCGTGGAAGCCGTAGTCGATGAGGCGCTTGGCCACGTCCTCGGCGGTCACGCCGGTCCGTGCCGTGAGTTCGCGAAGGTCCAGGATGCACTCGTGTGCCACCAGGCCGCCCTCGCCCGTGTAGAGCACCGGGAAGAAATCGTTAAGGCTGGCTGCCACGTAGTTCGCCGCGAGCAGGGCGGACTTGGTGGCCTCGGTCAGTCCGGCCCCGCCCATGAGCTTCACGTACGCCCAGGAGATCGGCAGCACGCCGGCGGAGCCGAAGCGCGAGGCGGAGATCGGAACGCAGTTGCCTTCGGTCCAGGTGGCCGCGTCGCCCGGCATGAACGGGGCAAGGTGCGCCTTGGCTGCAACGGGTCCGACGCCGGGTCCGCCGCCGCCGTGCGGGATGCAGAAGGTCTTGTGCAGGTTCAGGTGTGAGACGTCGCCGCCGAACTTGCCCGGCTGCGCCAGGCCGACCAGGGCGTTCAGGTTGGCCCCGTCGATGTAGACCTGGCCGCCGGCCGCATGGATGGCGTCGCAGACCTCGCGGACGTCGGCGTCGTACACCCCGTGGGTGGAAGGGTAGGTGATCATGATGCAGGACAGGGCGTCCTTGTTGGCCTCGATCTTGGCGTACAGGTCGGTGTGGTCGATGGTGCCGTCGGCGGCGGTGGCCACTACTACCACCTTCATGCCGGCCAGCACGGCCGAGGCCGCGTTGGTGCCGTGGGCAGAGGCCGGGATCAGGCAGATGTTGCGCTGTTCGTCGCCGCGGGACAGGTGGTAGCCGCGGATCGCCAGCAGGCCGGCCAGCTCGCCCTGGGAGCCGGCGTTCGGCTGGATGGACACCTGGTCGTAGCCGGTGATCTCGGTCAGCTGCGCCTCGAGGTCGGCGATGAGTTCGCGCCAGCCCTCGGTCTGGGAATCCGGGGCGAACGGGTGGATGGAGGCGAACTCAGGCCAGGAGATGGCTTCCATCTCGGCCGTGGCGTTCAGCTTCATGGTGCACGAACCCAGCGGGATCATGGTGCGGTCCAGCGCCAGGTCGCGGTCGGAGAGCTTGCGGATGTAGCGCAGCAGCTGGGTCTCGGAGCGGTGCGTGTTGAACACCGGGTGCTGCAGGTACGCGGAGGAACGTTCGACGGCGGCGTCCAGGGCGAAACCGTCGGTCGCTTCCACTGCCTCTGCACCGAAGGCTGCGAGCAGGTCGGCCACGATGGCCGTCGTCGTGGTTTCATCGGCGGAGATGCCGACAGTGTCGGCGTCAATGCTGCGGAGGTTGATGCCCTTCTGCTCGGCGGCGGCGATGATGCCGGCGGCCTTGCCCGGGACGGACACCGTCACGGTGTCGAAGAAGCTGGTGTGCAGGACGTCCAGCCCGGCAGCCTTGAGAGATGCGGCCAGGGTCTTCGCGTGGCCGTGGGCGGTTTCGGCGATCGCCTTCAGGCCCTCCGGTCCGTGGTAGACGGCGTACATGGACGCGACGATGGCCAGCAGTGCCTGCGCGGTGCAGATGTTGGACGTGGCCTTCTCGCGGCGGATGTGCTGTTCGCGGGTCTGCAGCGCCAGGCGGTAGGCGGGGACGCCGGCATTGTCCTTGGAGACGCCCACCAGGCGGCCGGGCAGGGAGCGTTCAAGACCCTTCTGCACGGCCATGTAGGCCGCGTGCGGGCCGCCGTAGAACAGCGGAACGCCCAGGCGCTGGGCGGAGCCGACGGCGATGTCCGCCCCCTGCTCCCCCGGAGGCGTGATCAGGGTCAGGGCCAGCAGGTCAGCGGCCACGGTGACCAGGGCGCCGCGTTCCTTCGCGGCGGCGATGACTTCACTGTGGTTGAAGACGCGGCCGGAGACACCGGGCTGCTGGAGGACGACGCCGTTGATGTCGCCGTCGGGCAGTCCCTGGGAAAGGTCGGCGACCTCCACCTCGAAGCCGAGGGCCTCGGCGCGGCCCTTGACGATTGCGATGGTCTGCGGCAGGCAGTCCGCATCCAGGACGGTTTTGCCGTCGTGGGCAGTCTCGTTCTTGTTGGCCCGGCGCATCAGCAGCACGGCCTCGGCCACGGCGGTTGCTTCGTCCAGCAGCGAGGCGTTGGCGATGGGCAGGCCTACGAGGTCCTGGACCATGGTCTGGAAGTTCAGCAGGGCCTCGAGACGGCCCTGGGAGATCTCCGGCTGGTAGGGCGTGTACGCGGTGTACCAGGCGGGTGCTTCCAGGATGTTGCGGCGGATCACCGGGGGCGTCACGGTGTCGTAATAGCCTTGGCCGATCATCTGCACAGCGGTCTTGTTCTTGGCCGCGAGCTTGCGGAGTTCGGCGAGGGCTTCAACCTCGCTCAGCGCCGGGGCGAGCTGCAGCGCGGAGTCCTGGCGGATGTCGTTCGGCACTGCCGTATCAACCAGCGCGTCGACGGTGTCGTACCCGACGGCCTTAAGCATGGCTTCGACGTCGGCCTGGCGGCGGGCGCCGATATGCCGGTCGACGAAGGACGAGGAGGCTGAATTAACGGTCAAAAGGAACTCCATAACTAAGGCGACGCAGGGTACGCCACATTGATTCGGGTTCCTCCCCGCTCTGTATTGGACCTGAGAGTTTCCGCGTTGCTGCACTTTCGCACAGCACCGCTTGCACCGTCGGTGAGCAGAGCATGCCCTGAACCGTCCGCGAAGGCGGAACGTGCCGGGCCGGCAGCCTGCTGCTTTCCAGAGTTGCCTTGCCGCGGCGGTACATGGGCCTGAGAGATTCCTGGGGAGGTTTTGCTCCTACGGCGCCTGCTTGTACCTACTTGCAGGACTCTCCCGCCGCAGATCAAAGGCTTATTCAATTGAGCGGTGACAGCTGTCACAGAGGCTATTGTCCTACGCCGGGAACGCGTCTGCAAACTGTGGCAGCGTGGGCTGGCACACGCCACTCACCGCCTGAGTCGGTCAAGCGCGGAAAGGAGGCTTTCGACGTCGGCCGCGGTCTCGGACGGCGACGCTGCCGGCCCGATGGACAGCATGGCGTTGAAGTAGAGTCCGTCACCCATGTACAGGACGGCCCTGGCCAGGCCCGGCCCGACGTCCCGGGCGATCTCGTCCAGCCACCGCTGCTGGATGTGCGCGAACCGGCGCCGGGTCTCCTCGTGCGCCACCTCGGCCAGGCGTGTCGCGGCAACGATGGCACGGTCCAGCGGGGTGTCCGCCCAGACGGACGACCTGATGAAGTAGGCGGCCGCACCCTCGGTGGCCGCAGCCATGGCCTGGGCGTCCGCCTCCGCAAACTCATCGAGCCGGTCCAGCAGGACGCCGATCAGCGCTTCCTTGTTCGGAAAGTGGTACAGGAGCCCGCCTTTTGATACACCCGCGCGGGCAGCCACGGCGTCAAGGGTGGCGGCACGCTCCCCCACCTCGATCAGGAGGGATTCAAAAGCGTCAACGACTGCGCCGCGGGCGACCGGTTTTCTGGGCATGGCTTCCATCATGCCCGGTTCCGCACCAAGGTTTATAACTGTACCGTCTGGACGGTATAGTTAAGTTATGACCATGCACTCAGCATTTTCCCCGGAGCGCACTTCAGCAAGCCAGGCCGGCGGCGTGCGCGACTGGTTCGCCCTGGCCCTGCTGATGTTCCCTGTCCTCCTGGTGGCCGTGGACAACACCGCGCTGACGTTCGCCCTTCCGGCGGTCGCCCGCAGCCTCGACCCCACGGGCGTGCAGCTTCTGTGGGTGGTGGATGCCTATGCCCTGGTCCTTGCCGGACTCCTGGTGGCGATGGGCAGCCTCGGCGACAGGATCGGCCGCCGCCGGCTGCTGCTGGTGGGCATTTCGGGCTTTGCGGTGGTCTCCGCGGCATCAGCCTTCGCGCCGAGCGCCGAATGGCTCATCGCCGGCCGCGCGGCCCTCGGATTCTTCGGCGCCATGCTCATGCCGTCCACGCTGTCCCTGATCCGCAACATCTTCCGGGAACCGGGCAGGCGGCGGCTGGCCGTGGCCATCTGGGCCGCAGGCTTCTCCGGCGGCGCAGCGCTCGGGCCGATTTTTGGCGGCTGGCTGGTGGAGCGCTTCTGGTGGGGTGCCGTCCTGCTCGTGGCCGTGCCCATCATGCTGCCGCCGCTGGTCCTGGGCCGCTTCCTCATTCCGGAATCCAAGGACCCCAACCCGGGCAAAGTGGATCTGGCCAGCGTGGCGCTGTCCATGCTGACCATGGCACCGGTGGTTTACGGCATCAAGGAACTGGCCACGCAGGGACCGGGCGTTGCGCCGCTCGGAGTTCTGGCGTTCGGACTGGCCATGGGTCTTGTATTCGTCCGCCGCCAGCAGACCCTCGCGGCCCCGATGGTGCGCGCATCCCCGCTGCCGGGCAGGTCCCCCCTGCTGGATATGTCACTGTTCAGGAACCGCGTGTTCAGCACGGCGATCACGGCAAACATCCTGGCACTGTTCTCCTACAACGGCTTCATTCTGTTCCTGGCCCAGCACCTGCAGCTGCTCGAAGGGATGTCGCCGTCGGAGTCGGGCACCGCCATGCTGCCGGCCCTGACGGCCACCGTGGTGGCGGGCCTTCTCGTGGTTCCCCTGGTCCGGAAGGTCCGGCCGGGCTTTGTGGTGGCGGCGGGACTGGCGCTGAGCGCCGGCGGGTACGGCATAGTTGCGTTCGGGAATCACGACGCCGGGCCCACCGCGCTGCTGGCCGCCCTCCTCATCCTGGCACTGGGTGTGGGGTCGGCCGAGACCATCTCCAACGATCTGATTCTGGGAGCGGTGCCGGCGGAGAAAGCAGGAGCGGCCGCGGCGATTTCTGAGACGGGCTACGAAGTGGGATCACTCCTGGGAACAGCCATCCTGGGGTCCATCCTGACGGCGTCCTACCAGCAGCACCTCGCCCTGCCCGCGGCTGTTGTCCAGGCAGCTCCGGCCGCGTCAGCGGACCAGGCCAGGGAAACGCTGGCGGGCGCCATGGAGATCGCCGGATCCCTGCCGGCCCCGCTGGCCGAGGGGCTTACGGCGGCCGCCCGGGCCGCATTTGATTCGGGCGTCCACATCACCGCGGCGATTGCGCTGGTACTGATGGCCGCAGCGTCGGTGCTGGCCGCCGTCGTGCTGCGCCGGATTCCGCGCGCAAGGTAAGCCGGCCCGGCGCAAGGCGGCCCGCACAGAAAAGGGCAACCCGGAGAGAATCCTCTCCGGGTTGCCCGTTGCCTTCGGCGCGGTATATCCCGCCGGCCCGCTACTTGGCGTCAGGGTGCGTGACGCTGGCGGACGCCTTCATGTTCTCGGCACCCACCATCCACGCGTACTGCTCGAGCTTTTCGATGAAGGTGTGCAGCAGGTCAGCGGTGGTGGGGTCTTCCTCATCCACCTCGTCATGGACCTTGCGCATGGTGCCCACGGCCGCTTCGAGTGCTGCCACGATGCGGTCGATCGCATCCTTGGTGTTGATGAGCCCGTCGGGGAACTGCGGAAGGTGGGTCGCCTTAGCCACGGTGGCGCTGCGGCCGTCCGGCAGGGCATGCAGTGCGCGCATGCGCTCGGCGATGTCGTCGGCGAAGGCACGGGCGGCGTCCACGATCTCGTCGAGCTGAAGGTGCAGATCCCTGAAGTTGGTCCCAACGATGTTCCAGTGCGCCTGCTTGCCCTGGATGTGCAGTTCGATCAGGTCCGTCAGGACGGCCTGCATGTTATTGGTCAGTGTCGGTGAAGCCTTCATGAATCCTCCTCGATTGGTCCAGTGGTTTCGACGCTACCGCAGCCAACGCGGCGCGGGGAGCGCCGGAGGCCGAATTTCACGATCAGCTTACTTACTAATAGACGGGTCATAAATGGTCGGCATTCAATTACCCCCTTGCCACACCCGCTCGGCGCATGCATACTAAATGAACGTCATTCATTTAGTGACGGTCGTCTCACTGGAGTAATCATCATCATGATCGAAATAACCTGCCTCAACGCGCCTGCTTCGCTCGCCCGGACAGCGCCGTCCGGACGCCCCGCCCTGAGGGTCGGCCTCGTGCAGCACCGCTGGCACAGCAGCGCCGCCGCACTCCACGCCGAACTCAATGAAGGCATCGACCGGGCTGCTCGGCTGGGCGCCACCGTTGTGTTCCTGCCCGAACTCACCCTCTCCCGCTACCCCGCAGACCAGGTTCCGGAGAATGATCTTGCACGGCAGGGCCAGGACAGGCCCCGCCCCTCAGACGGCGCCGAGGACCTGCTGACCGGCCCCACCTTCCGCTTCGCAGCCGAGGCCGCCCGCCGGAACGGCATCACCGTCCATGCCTCGCTCTACCAGCACGCCGGCAACCCGGACGGCTCGGATGACGGCCTCGGACTGAACACCTCCATCCTGGTGTCCCCGGCCGGCGAGCTCTTGGCCCGCACCCACAAGCTGCACATCCCGGTGACCGCCGGATACTACGAGGACAAGTTCTTCCGCCAAGGTCCCGTTGCCGGGGATGCCTACCGGGTCCACGCCCCGGCCGAACTCGGTGGCGCCCGGCTGGGCATGCCCACCTGCTGGGACGAATGGTTCCCCGAACTGGCCCGCATGTACTCCCTCGGCGGCGCAGAGCTGCTGGTTTACCCGACGGCGATCGGTTCCGAGCCGCTGTTCCCGGACTTTGACACCCAGCCCCTCTGGCAGCAGGTCATCGTGGGCAACGGCATCGCCAACGGCCTGTTCATGGTGGTCCCGAACCGCTGGGGCCAGGAAGGGAGCCTGAACTTCTACGGCTCCTCCTTCATCTCCGACCCCTACGGCCGCATCCTGGTCCAGGCACCGCGCAACGAGTCGGCGGTCCTCGTGGCCGACCTCGACCTGGACCAGCGCAAGGACTGGCTGACGCTGTTCCCGTTCCTCACCACCCGCCGCCCGGACACTTACGCCCGGCTCACCGACCCGGTCCGCCCGGAGGAGCCGTTCGGCAGCGATCCGGTGGTCGAGCTTGTCGAGACCGAGGACACGGCCGCCGCCAGCGAGCGGGTGACCGCGTGAGCACGTGGCGCATGCCGGCTGAAACTGCGCACCAGGAGCGGCTCTGGATGGCCTTCCCCACCGGCGGCTACACCCTCGGCGACACCGCGGACGCGGCGCACGCCGCCCGATCCGTCTGGGCCGCCGTCGCGAACGCCGCGGTCGAGTTTGAACCGGTCACCATGGTGGTTGACCCGTCCGACGTCGAAACCGCCGCCCGGTACCTGGCCCCCGCCGTCGAGGTGCTGACGGCGGAACTCAACGACGCCTGGATGCGCGACATCGGCCCGACGTTTGTGCTGGACGGAAACGGCGCCCTGGGCGCCGTCGACTGGGTCTTCAACGGCTGGGGCGCCCAGGACTGGGCCAGCTGGGACAAGGATTCGCTGGTGGCCGCCGAGGTGGCGGGCCGGTCCAGCGCCCGGCACCTCGTGTCCGAACTGGTCAACGAGGGCGGCGGCATCCAGGTGGACGGCGAGGGCACCGTGCTGGTCACCGAGACGGTGCAGCTGGATCCGGGCCGCAATCCCGGACTCAGCAAGGCCGAGGTCGAGGCCGAACTGGCCAGGACCATCGGCGCCAAAAAAGTCATCTGGCTGCCGCGCGGGCTCACCCGTGACTCGCAGCGGTTCGGTACGCGCGGGCACGTGGATATCGTTGCCGCCATCCCGTCCCCGGGCACGCTGCTGGTCCATTCGCAGCAGAACCCTGCCCATCCGGACTACGAGGTGAGCAGGGAAATTGTCAGCTTCCTGTCCTCCACCACGGACGCTGCCGGCCGGGAGTGGACGATCATCGAGGTCCCGGCGCCCGTTGCCCTGACGGATCCGGAGGGCTTCGTGGACTACAGCTACATCAACCACGTTGTGGTCAATGGCGGAGTCATCGCCTGCACGTTCTCCGACCCCAACGACGAGAAGGCACTCCGCATCCTCGCGGACGCATATCCCGGGCGCAGGGTCGTGGGCATCGACGCCCGCGAACTCTTCGCCCGCGGCGGGGGAATTCACTGCATCACCCAGCAGCAGCCCGCTGCCGCCTAGAAAGGGCCTGTCATGAGCCAAACCACGAGCATCGAGCCCGGCGGGAAGAGCACTTCCCCGGCTGGCGAAGCAACGCACGGCATCACCGGGAAGGGCCTGAAGGGCGGACAGCTGGGCCTCCTGGCCGTCGTCGTCCTGGGCATATCCTCGGTGGCTCCGGCCTACAGCCTCACCAGTTCGTTGGGGCCCGCCGTCGGGACCGTGGGCGTGCAGCTTCCAGCGATCTTTATCGTCGCCTTCATCCCGATGATCCTGGTGGCGTTCGCCTACCGCGAGCTCAACGCCGACTCCCCGGACAGCGGAACCACGTTCACGTGGACCACAAAAGCGTTCGGCCCCTTCGTCGGCTGGATGGGCGGCTGGGGCCTGCTCGCCGCGAACATCATTGTTTTGTCCAACCTGGCAGGGGTCGCGGTGGACTTCTTCTATCTCTTCCTGGCCCAGGTATTCAACAACCCCGGGCTGGCGGACCTGACTTCCAACACGGCAGTCAACATTGCCACCTGCCTCACGTTCGTGGCGCTCGCAGTCTGGGTCAGCTACCGCGGCCTGCACGCCACCAAACTCGTGCAATACAGCCTGGTCGGTTTTCAGGTCCTGGTCCTGGTCCTGTTCATCATCATGGCACTCACGCACGCAGCATCCGGTGACGCCGGTACATCCCTCGCGTTCAGTTGGGACTGGTTCAACCCCGCGAAGATCGAGAGCTTCGAGCAGTTCACCGCCGGCATGTCACTCGCCGTCTTTGTCTACTGGGGCTGGGACGTGTGCCTGACGGTGAATGAGGAAACCAAGGGCGGCAGGGGCACCGCGGGCAAGGCAGGAACCACGACGGCGGTCGCCGTGCTGGCCCTCTACCTCGCAGTGATCGTGGCCACCATGATGGTGGCAGGCACCGGCGCCGACGGTATTGGCCTGAACAACCCGGACAACCAGTCGAATATCTTCGCCGCGCTGGCCTCGCCGGTCATGGGTCCGGTGGCCATCCTGATGTCTCTCGCCGTGCTCTCCGGCACCGCCTCGTCCCTGCAGTCCACGATGGCGTCCCCGGCACGCAGCCTGCTCGCGATGGGCCACTACGGCGCCCTGCCGCCGCGTTTCGCCTCAGTCAGCAAGCGCTTCGGGTCCCCCGGCTTCGCAACGCTGGTTGCGGGCGGGATCTCCGGCGGCTTCTACGCGGTCATGAAGGTGGTCAGCGAGAACGTCCTCAACGACACCATCCTGGCGCTGGGCCTGATGATCTGCTTCTACTACGGCCTGACCGCCTTCGCCTGCACGTGGTACTTCCGGCACAGCCTGTTCTCCAGCGTCCGCAACTTCTTCATGCGGCTGCTGTTCCCCATGCTGGGCGGGCTGGTCCTCACCGTCGTCTTCATCCAGACGGCCGTGGACAGCTGGGCGCCGGAATTCGGCAGTGGTTCGGAGATCTTCGGCGTGGGGCTCGTGTTCGTGCTCGGCGTGGGGATCCTGGCCCTCGGAGTCGTCGTCATGCTGGTGATGTCGCGGCTGCGGCCCGGCTACTTCCGCGGCGACACCATCCGCCAGGACACCCCCGCACTGGTGGTCCCCGAATAGCGGCTTCCACCTACAGCGATGCCCCGCTTCCCGGTCCGGGAGGCGGGGCATCGCTGCTTTTAACACTGCTCCCCTACTGCGGGCATCTCACCTGTGGCAGGCTCACCAGTAGTGTGCGACGTCGACGACGAGCCGGGAACCGGCGCCGGGGCCATCCAGTGTGTAGACCTTGAAGGGCAGCCGGGCGCGGACGCCCAGGCCAAGCGTGGTGTAGCCCTCGAAGCTGCCGGCCCACGCCACCTGCCGGAACGTGTGGTACCCGGATACGTTGGTTACCTCGGACCGGTTGGCCGGGGTGAATGTCGCCTTGCCCGTGGCATTGTCATACGCGGGCGAGTTGATGGTGAGCTGGAGGAATGCGCCGCCGCGGAGCTTGAGCGGCAGGCCGGAGCCTTCCTGTGCCACCTCGGAAACGTAACGGACGTTGTAGCCTTTGGCTTTGCCCTTGAGGTCGATCACGAGGCGGTCAAAGCAATAGTGCTGCCCGGTGCGGACGTTGGTGATGGCGGCGGTGCTCATGGTCTTGTCAGCCTTCGCCAGCGAGCCCCACACCTGCCCGCAGTAGGAGGCTGCCGAGGCGGAGCCCGGAGCCAGCAGGCCCAGTCCAACAGCCAGGAGGATGACTGTGAGCCAGGCGGGAATTTTTTTCATTTGGCCACCCCTTTCGAGTGAGTATTTGGATAACTCCAGAGTAGGAGCGCCAAAAGCGCTATACGAGGGATGTGGCCGGTTCGGGGCGCAACCGTTAGTCTCGCAAAATGCGGGTCACGGCGCCGTAATTCCGGGCCTGCTTTTAACGGCTTCGAGAGGCGTTCGTGGCCCTTTCTCCACGCTTCCGTTACCGCAGGTAACGGGGACTTTGCCGGACCGGAAGCGGGCGCGATCGCGGGCACAAAAAAGCGAGGCGCCGGCCTCCCCATCGGGGAGCCGGCGCCTCGCGTGGCTTTGCACTGCGGGCTGCCTGGCTATGAAGGCTGCCTGGCCGCAAAGCAGGACTAGCGCAGAGGGTTGTCCCTCTTAGCCTTCGCAGTCGTGGCAGTACTTCATGCCGTTCTTTTCCTTGGCGACCTGGGACCGGTGACGGACCAGGAAGCAGGAGCCGCAGGTGAACTCGTCGGACTGCTCGGGAACGACGATGACCGTCAGTTCCTCGTTGGAAAGATCGGCGCCCGGAAGGTCGATTCCTTCGGCAGTGTCATTCTCATCGACGTCGATAACGGCGGTCTGGGCACCGCCGCCGCGGGACGCCTGGAGTGCCTCCAGCGATTCGGAGGGAGACTCTTCTTCTGTCTTGCGTGGGGCGTCGTAATCGGTAGCCATAGCGTTGTTCACTTTCGTTGCTGCACAGCGCCATTCAGGCACCTCAGTGAAGCAGTTTAGGTCATAAAGCGGCGACGTCAAGAATAGTGTGGCCAACGCGACACTAATTGGTCTTTTCCGCCTGTTCCGCGGTGTTGGCGGCGGCATTTACGTGCGTCCTGAGGGCGCGGTCTTCCGCGACGGCGACGCCACTGAGCGGAGGCAGCCACGCCCACCGGGTGACCTCCTGGAGGGCATCGTTGGCCTGCCCGGCAGTGTCAGGAACCGCCGGGAAGAACAGGGCGTTCGCGAGCGCCGCACGTGCCCGGGTGAGCAACTCTGTGATGGTCATGCCGCCAAGCTATGCGGCCCGTGTTGTGGACACGTTTCGGCCGCGTCTCGGGGCAGTTAAGTGTCCGGGGACTGGGCCGCGCCGTAGCGCGGACTGGCCGGGCGTCGTCGTCGGACTTAGCCTTGAGCTGTTCCTGCATCCGACCATCCTGGATCTGACCACCGAGCAGCGGAGGGGCACATGGCTACGAAACTGAACCGCAAGGCACTGGAACACGCACGCGGCCTCATTAAGAAGGGGAAGGTTCAGCGGGACGTCCGTGACGACTGGAGCGAACACGCTCCTTCGGCGGACGACGAGAATTCCTTCATCGACAAACACGGCTTCGACGAATTCGCGAAGTGGCACCTCGGCATTGACAACGAGAAATCCGAGGGCACCAAAGGCAGCGTGAGCTTTCCTTTCGGGGACCTCAAGAAGGTCCACCGCTGCGCCATCATTTCGCTGGAGAGCCGGGCGGCGCAGCACGATCATGACGACATCCGCAAGGCGGCCAAGGACCTGTTGGAGGAGATCGACGCGGACCAGGGGGCTTCGTAGCCGGCACGAACGAAACCCGCACCGCGGAACGTCCGGCCAACCTCACCAGAGCGACGCCGGCCGGTCACCTCACAAGGTGACCGGCCGGCGTCGTACTCCCCTTCCCTCTCCCGGGTTTTTGTCCGGCTAATGGCCTCTAAACGCCCCGAAGTCGCGATACGTGGACAAAAGTTCCGCTGCTTGCGGCACGATGTGACTCATGTCGATTGATGTGCGCGCGGTGCGCGACCAGACCCGCGGGGTCCTGAACGTAGCCCACCTGAACAATGCGGGAAGCTCGCTCGTCCCCCGCCCCGTGGCGGAGACCGTGGCGGCACATTTGCGCCGCGAGGAGGAAATCGGCGGTTATGAAGCGGCGGAGGAGGCAGCTGACCGGCTGCACACGGTGTATTCCTCCCTGGCGCGGCTGATCGGGGCACGGCCGGACGAGATCGCCCTGGCCGAGAGCGGCAGCCGGGCGTGGGCTGTGGCGATGCACAGTTTTCCCTTTGTCCGCGGCTCACGGCTCCTGATAGGCCGCTCGGAGTACACGGGCAACGTCATGGCGTTGCGGCAGCTGGCGCAGCGGAATGGCCTGCAGATTGTGGTTCTCAACGACGATCCGTACGGGCAGGTCGATGTGGAACATCTTCAGCGGGAGCTCGAGCGTGGAAACGTGGCCATGGTCGCTTTGACGCATGTGCCCATGGCGGACGGCCTGGTCAATCCGGCAGCGGAGGTGGGCAGGCGCTGCCGGGCTGCCGGGGTGCTGTTTGTGCTCGATGCGTGCCAGTCTGTGGGCCAGATGCCGCTGGACGTGGAGTCTCTGGGCTGTGATGTGCTGGCCGGAACCGGGCGGAAGTTCCTCCGGGGGCCGCGCGGCACCGCGTTCCTGTATGTGCGCGCCTCGGCTCTAGGGCGGTTTGAGCCGCTCGCCCTGGACGGGCTGTCTGCCTATTCCTCCGGGGCCGAGGGGCTTGAAGTTCGCGGCGATGCCCGGCGTTTTGAGAGCTGGGAGGCGTGCATCGCCGGAAGGCTGGGTCTGGGCCGGGCCGTCGATTATGCCCTGGACCTGGGCCTGGACACTGTGCAGGAGCGCGTGGGCTGGCTGGCGGAGCAACTGCGGACGGAGCTGGCGGCGGTTCCGGCGGTTACTGTCCACGACCACGGCATCACCCGGTGCGGCATCGTGACGTTCTCTGTGAAGGGAAGCGAGGCGGGGAACATCAGGGCCCGCTTGGCGGAGCACCGGATTAATGTCTCGGTGGCTCCGCGGCCCTCAGGCGAGGTCCAATCCCTCCTCAGCGGGAGCCCGCACGTGGCGGAAACGGTGGTGCGCGCCTCAGTGCACTACTACAACACCGAGGACGAGGTCCTGCGGCTGGTGGGCCTCCTCCCCCGGTGAGCAGGCCCGCTCCGCCGCCAATATTGTGCATGCAGCCGGACAGCCTAGACGGCTTCCGCGAGTGTCATGGCGTAGCGGTTCTGGCTGTCGGTCCATTGCCCTGCGAGGGAAAACCCGGCCGATTCGAGCTCGCGGGCCACTCCCTCGAGCCGGAACTTCGCCGAAATCTCGGTGCGGAGTTCCTCGCCTTCGTCGAACCTGACGTCCAGGCCCACACCCGGCAGGCGCACGAGCATCGGTTTCGTCGCCCGCAGCCGCATTTCGATCCACTCTTCCTGGGGCATCCAGACGGCGACGTGATCAAATGCCATCACCTCGAAATCGGCACCCAGCTGGGCATTGAGGACGCGGAGCACATTCCGGTTGAATTCGGCGGTGACTCCCTCGGCGTCGGCGTAGGCCGGAACAAGGATGTGTGGTGACTTCACGAGGTCCGTACCAAGAAGCAGCGAACCGCCCTCTCCGCCGAGCAGCTCGCGGATCCCGGCGAGAAAGCGTGCCCTGGCCGCCGGCTCAAAATTGCCGATGGTGCCGCCCAGAAACGCCACCATGCGGCGTCCGTTGTGCGGGAGCAGGTGCAGCTGGGTTTCGAAGTCCGCTGCCACTGCATCCAGCTGAAGATCGGCGAACGCGGGAGCCAGCTCGTTGCGTGCATCCAGCAGTGCGCTGTCGCTAACGTCCACAGCGACGTAGCGGCGAAGAGGTCCCGCCTTCCGCAGGGCATCCAGCAATAGCGGGGTCTTCCTGGACGATCCGGACCCGAGTTCGATCAGCGTTTCTGCCGGGCTCGCGGCCGCCATCTCAGCGGCGAAGAGCTCCAGCACCTCACGTTCGGCCCGTGTCGGATAGTATTCCGGCAAGTCCGTAATGCGCTCGAACAACGCGCTGCCGAGTTTGTCATAGAACCACTTGGGCGGCAGCGTCTTGGGTGACGAGCTGAGCCCGGCGAGCACGTCGGCGCGCAGACTTCGCTCCAGGTGGTCCGGGGGCAGGTGGTGGACGATGTCGCTGCGGTCGGCGGAGAGGCTCATGTGGCTGCGTGCTCCTTCGTGAGAGTCGGGATAGGACGAACTTCGACGTGGCCGGGGGTAGCGGTCAGGAGTGAATTGTCCGGGACCTCCTGCCACCCCGGGTCCTCATCGGATGGTTCGCTGGCGACGACCACGCCCCCGCGGCCGGCCCGCCAAAAGAGGCTGTCGCCGGCGGCTGTGGCCGCGATGGCAGTTCCGTCCGTGAGCAGAAAGTTGAATCTGCCGCCGGCGACTGAGGAGACAACGTTGACCACCTGCATCAGCGCCTCGCCGGCGGTGGCCCCCGCGGCAAGCCGCTCCTGTACAAGGGCCCAGAGCAACGCTGAATCGACCTGCGCTTCCAAGGCCAGCAGGCGTGCCGGCGGGAGTGAAGCAGCCAGTTCCTCCAGCGCATGCGGCCAGTCCTCCACCCTGCCGTTGTGGCTGAAGAGCCAGGGTCCGTGGGCATAGGGCGCAGCCGCTGACTCGTCCGGTGGCATGCCCGGCGTTGCCGACCGCACCGCTGCCAGTACCGCCGGGCTGGAGGTGACCCGGGCGACGTCGGCAAAGGACCTGTCCGCCCAGATCGGGACGGAACGGCGGTAGCGGGCGGGCACGGGATCGCCCGGGGCGTACCATCCGACGCCAAAACCGTCGGCGTTTACCGTCCCGTACCTCTGGCGGCGCGGTGCCCACGACTGGGCCAAAAGCCCATGGTCCGGGACGAGCAGCAGCTCAGCCAGCGGCACCGGCGTCCCGAGGTAGGCGAGATGACGGCACATGGGCTAGCAATCCTCCGCCGGCGAGGCGTCGCGCGCCGTGCGGAATCCGGTGAAGATCTGCCGGCGGATCGGGTAGTCCCAGTTCCGGAAGGTACCCCTGCAGGCGGCAGGATCCACTGCCCAGGACCCCGCCCCGGAGCACCTTGTAGTCCGACCCGAAGAATACCTCGCTGTATTCCGGATAAGGGAAAGCGGTGAATCCGGGATACGGGCGGAAGTCGCTGGAAACCCATTCCCAGACGTCCCCAATCAGCTGCCGTACCCCCAGCGGCGAGGCTCCCGCGGGAAAGGAACCGGCCGGGGCCGGGCGGAGCGTTGCCCCGCCAAGGTTGGCGTGGTGGGGTGCAGGATCCTCGTCGCCCCAAGGGTATCGCCGGGATCGGCCTGACCGGGGATCGTAGCGGGCTGCTTTTTCCCATTCTGCTTCGGTGGGGAGCCTGCGCCCGGCCCAGCGTGCGTAGGCGTCCGCTTCGTACCAGCTCACGTGCTGCACCGGTTCATCATCCGGAACGCGTTCCACGACACCGAATCTGGTCCTGCACCACCCGTCGCCGTCGCGTTCCCAGTACTTGGGAGCCACTAAGCCGGCTTCAATGCAATGCGTCCAGCCTTCCGGGCTCCACCAGCGGGGGTTCCGGTAGCCGCCGTCCGCAATAAAGTGTTGGTAAGCCCCGTTGGTCACCGGAACGGTATCAATCCAGTAGCCGGGCACCTCCACAGTATGTGCCGGGCGTTCATTATCCAGCGCCCAGGGTTCCACCGATGTCCCCATGGTGAACTCCCCGGAGGGGACCAGCACCTCCTTGGCCAAAGCATGCAGATCCGGGGGGCGGATGCCCGCCGCCAGGGGCTGGGCGTGGAGGAGCGGCGCGCCGGTCCGCAGCTGGTGCGTGGCAAGCATCGTTTCGTCGTGCTGCTGTTCGTGCTGGATGATCATTCCGAACGCGAAGCCCCGGTGCACAAGAGGCGCGCCCTCCAAAGGAGTCCGCTCCAGGATGTCGAGCGCCTTGTCACGGACCTGGGCGATGTAGCTGCGGGAATCCGCCGGTGAGAGCAGCGGCAGCGAGGGCCGGCTGCTGCGGGAGTGCTGGAACGCGTCGTACATCTGGTCGATATCGCAGCGCAGCGGCTCCATCTTGCCCACATCCCGCACCAGCCAGATTTCCTCCTGGCTGCCTACGTGCGCCAGGTCCCACACCAGCGGTGACATCAGCGGCGAATGCTGCTTGAGTAGATCTTCGTCGTCGCAGTCGGTCAGTGCATGGGTGCGGTTCCGGGCACGTTCCAGCCCTTCGGCGATGAAGGTCCTGAGTGTTTCGGGGTCGGCAGGGGCCCCGGGAAGGTCACTTGGCATCAACGTAAGCCTCCCTTTGCTCCGGTTCGGCAAACCAGCTGCCGGTTCTTTGCCACAGGTCCAGCCTCTCCTGGGCCGGGCACCGGCCCCGTGCGGTATTGCGCTCGATGAAGTCTTCGGCCAGGCTCCGGGTGGTGGTGTCCGCCCCCAGCCGAGGCAGCGCGTTGAGCGCCGCCTCGGCGCAAGACCGGGCAGCCAGGGCAAGAGCAGGATTCGTCAGCCCTTGGTGGGCGGCAGTTCTCACCGGGTCCGGCAGCGAAGCAAGCGGTGCGCACGCGTCTGCGGAGAGGTCGGCGGCGTGTTCGTCTTCCATGAGCGCGGTGACTATCGCCGTGACGGGCTCCCAGTCATGGCCCGCCTGTGCATCGATCACCCGGAGTTCCATGAATCCACGTGGACGAACGGGCGGGAAAAGAGTTGTGAGGTGGTAGTCCAGGTCGCTCAGTGTTGCAGGCCTGGGCCCGCTCCCGCGCAACCAGTCCCGCATCGTCAGCCCCGGCGGCGGATCCCAGCGGCGCCCCTGTGACGGGATGCAGAGGACCAGCGCGTCGAGCGCGTAGCGCGCCCAGGCCCCCCGGGGTTCCTCCGAACGGGGGACCGCGGCAGTCCGGGTCGGGTCAATGCCCAGCCAGGTGCGCTGACGGTTGCTGTGCCATCCGTTGGGGACGCCGTGAAGGAAGGGGGAGTTGGCAAACATGGCGATGAGGACCGGCAGGAGATTGTGCAGCCGTGCCCAGCGTTGTGCCGCGCCGGTGGATGCCGGACTGTCGAATCCGGCTTCCAAGGAAATCTGAAGTGAGGCGGTGGAGCACATCATGGTTCGTCCGGCGGGACCGAAGCCGTCGAAGTGCCGCTCCATGGAGGCATACCGCGGATGCTCCAAAGACCTCACAGCGGGGCGTCCAGCATCCAGGGCGACCGAACCGAAGAACAGGCCGGCGTCCGAAAGCCGGGTTTCAACGGCTTTGAGGTCTTTTCTGGTCGCGGCGACGAGAGCGGGAAGACCGGGAGCGCAGGCGGAGCTCACCTCCAGCTGGCCGCCAGGCTCGAAGGTGATCGCTCCCCCACCTGGCAGCGCCCCAGCCGAGGCGGCCATGGCCTGACGCACACGCGCAACGGTAACCGGGGCCTGCGGATCAGCGGCGTCATGGACCAGCCGTTCGACCTCCACCCCGGCAGCACCCGGCGGTCCGGTCTTAAAGCACACGGAGGCCACATACACTTCGGCGTCGGACTCGGAAAGGGGGCGGATGTCGTGCCCGGCCTGCAAAGCGGACGTCACGTGTCACTCCTTCGACGTCGGTGTCTTCTGGCGGCAAGCTAAGCAGTCCTCTTTCAGCCTTGTCAACGGTTTATGCGGGCACGCAAAAGTGCTACGGAGCACCAGCCGGGGTGCCCCCACCCATGCATGTCGGCTGACCTCACAAGAGCGACGTCGGCCGGCCATCTCCCCAGGTGACCGGCCGACGTCGTACTTCCCTTAGTTCTCTCTCGGGTTTTTGTGCAGATAGTGGGCTCTAAACCGCCCGGAAGCCGTGCACGGCGCCGTCTTATTTTGACTCCTGATTGGGCCGTCAGATGGTGAGCACCACCTTGCCGGACACGTGGCCGCCTTCCAGGAAGCGGAGCGCGTCCCTCGCCTCAGCCAGTGCGAAGGTCCGGTCGAGGGCCGGCGCTATTTTGCCGGCCTCGATGAGCGGGGTTAGGTCCTGAAGTTCGGCAGCACGGACCAGGCCGAGGAACATGGTCAGCCGTTGGCCGATGAAAGGTGACAGCGCCAGGGCGCCCAGCTGGCGGTGCAGGCCGCCGGTCAGTTTCCCGCCGCCCTCACCGCCGGTGATAACGGCCGTTCCTGTAGGTGTTAGGGCGTGGCGCAGGCGCGAGATCGACGGGTTTCCCGCAATGTCCAGGATGAGGTCGTACGGGCCAGTGGCCGCGAAGTCCTCACGGGTGTAGTCGATGACGCGGTCCGCGCCGAGGGCACGGACAAACCCGGCCTTGCCGGTACTGCAGACTCCCGTGACCTGCGCCCCGAAGGCTTTGGCCAGCTGGACCGCGTAGCTGCCCACGCCGCCGGACGCACCGGTGACCAGCACCTTCTGCCCCTCACCGATCCTGCCGGCGCGCAGGCCCACAAGGGCAGTGACCGCGGAGACCGGCACCGCCGCGGCCTGCTCGAAGGAGAGGGACTGGGGCTTCGCGGCCAGTTTGGATTCGGGCGCAACGGCGTATTCAGCGTAGGAACCGCTGCCGCTGCCGTACACCGCGTCGCCGACGGCAAACCGGGTGACGTCGGGGCCCACGGCTTCCACGGTTCCCGCGAGATCCAAGCCCAGAATCCGGGCCTTAGGTTTCCGGACACCAAATGCGAGACGGCCCAGGTACGGCAGGCCGGTCATCATGTGCCAGGCGCCGCGGTCGACGCCGGCCGCCCTGACGCGGACGAGCACGTCGTCGCCGCCGACAACAGGCCGGGGCACCCGCTCCAGGCGCAGTACGTCCGGCCCCCCGTAGCTGTCCCGAACGATAGCGCGCATGTCCTGAACAGTTCCGGTGCCCCGCCGTTGGGAGCGCTCCTGCGTTTTCATAACGTTCCTTTCGGGGTCGCGGTTTTCGTACGCTGTACGAAAAGAGTATCGTACGGTGTACGGAAGTGGAAGAGCTGGGAGGGGTAAATGATGAAGGACGCGGACGCGGGCGGCGGGGACCGGCCCGGGCTCAGCCGGGAGAAGGTACTGCAGAAGGCTCTGGAGTTGGCAGACAGGGACGGTATCGCCGCCCTGTCGATACGTTCCCTCGCGCAGAAGATAGGCACCAAGCCGATGACTCTGTACTACTACGTGGCCAACAAGGACCAGATCCTTGACGGCCTCGTGGACCTCGTCTTCACGGAAATTGAAACACCGGAGGCGGGAGGCGAGTGGAAGGAACAGATGCGCCGCCGGGCCCATTCGGCGCGCGACGCGCTGCGCCGGCATCCGTGGGCGGTCGGGCTGCTCGAATCCCGCAAAACTCCCGGCCCGGCAACCCTTAGGCACCACGAGGCAACACTGGCCGCGCTGCGTGCTGCGGGCTTTACCGTACAACAGACCGCCCGGGCCTACTCGCTGCTGGACAGCTACATCTACGGATTCGCCCTCCAGGAAGCCGCCCTGCCACTGGCAGGCAATCAACCGATGGCCGAGGTGGCCGGTCCCATCATGGAAAGGTTCGCGACCGGAGAGTACCCACACATGGTCGAGATCGCTACGGAAGTGGTCATGCAGCCCGGCTACGACTACGGCAACGAATTCGCCTACGGGCTGGAGTTGATCCTCGATGCGTTGGGACCGGCAGCAGCTGGCCAGCGCTGAGATTTGGCCGCATCGAACTGGCGCCGCAGGCCAAAGCCAAAGAAAGAGCCCCCTGTCGGATTCGAACCGACGACCCCCGCTTTACAAGAGCGGTGCTCTGGCCAACTGAGCTAAGGAGGCGTGCCCGGCAGGGCGGGCGCCGCTATGGCGCTAGATAAGGTTAGCCCAAGGACCGCCACCCGTAAAAACGGGCTGACGGCAGCAAACGGACAACCAGTTAAGCAAAACAATGGCCCGGCACCGGAGATATCCGGGGAGCCGGGCCACTGCAAGGATGAACGTTTACGCCTTGGCCTTGATGGCGGCGTCAACGAAGGCCGGGAATTCGGTCTGGGCGCTGTCGCCCTTGCCCCACTGTTTGCCGTCCACGAGGACCGTCGGCGTACCGGTCACGCCGATGGCTGCGGCTTCCTGGGTGGTGTACTTGACCCACGGGCGGTAGGTCTTGTTCTCAACGCAGGAGTCGATGCTCTTGGCACCGACGTCCGTAGCCAGCTTCTTCAGTTCGTCGTCGGAGAGCCCGGCGCTGCCTTCGGCCGGCTGCTTGTCGAAGAGTGCATTCACGAAGTCGGAGTACTTCTCCGGCGATTCGTTCACCACGCAGGCAGCGGCGTTGGCTGCCCTCGAGGAGTAGTTGGTGGTGGAGCGGCTGTCCAGGAAGCCCAGGGCCCGGTACTCGACGGTGATCTTGCCTTCGTCACGCAGCTTCGTGAGGGTCTCGTTGTACGTCGCCTCGAAGTTCTTGCAGACGGGGCAGATGAAGTCGATGTAAAGGACCACCTTCACCGGCTTGCCCTTTTCGGCCTCCGCGCCCGGCGCCTTAACGGTCGCCGGGGCAGACGCCGCCGGCGACGGAATGTCCGCGATGTTCACGCTGGCAGCGGCGGACTTTGCTACCTCGGTGCCCTTCAGCAGGGTGATACCGCCGTGGACGTTGCCGTTGGCCGGGGTGGGGCCCTGGTCCGCCACCGGGGCGTTGTTCTTGAGGCTGGTGGTCACCACAAGCGCGACGACGGCGAGGATGGCCACGACAGCGACGACGATGCCCCAGCCAATGAGCAGTTTGTTCCGCTTGTCCTTTTTGAGCTGCGCCTCCCGGATTTCACGGGCCTTCTCGCGGGCCTCGGCCGTGCGTTCTGCTTTGGACTTGCGGGCTTCGTTTGCGGGGCTCATTAGTTCCTCGTGTCGTACGGACAAGTGCGGGCCACCAGGGGCAACTCCCCTAGTTTAGGGGAGAACCCTGGAGCTTGCGCTTTCAAGTATTCGTTCAGCCTGACCAACGGACGAATAGCCCGTAAGATTCCGGCCCGATAGGGTTGATGGAAGTCACAAGCAACCTCAGGGAGCCCCCATGCACGGAGCCGTAAGCGACAAATCCGACACAAAAACGGAAAGCTCGGCTGTGCCCGGCGGCAGCTCAGACGCCACGAAGGACGCCACTAAGTACGACTTCATGGTGGTCTCCAACCGCCTGCCCGTTGACCGCTGCGCTCCGGGCGAGCCCGGCGACGACGGCTCCGGCTGGCGCCGCTCCCCTGGCGGCCTGGTCACCGCCCTCGCCCCCATGATGACCAGGACCGAGGGTGCCTGGGTGGGCTGGCACGGCGCCGCCGATGAGACCGTCGAGCCGTTCAGCCACGGCGGCATGGACCTCGTACCCGTCCAGCTCAGCAGCGATGACGTGGAGCTGTATTACGAAGGCTTCTCCAACGCAACGCTCTGGCCCCTCTACCACGATGTGATCGCCCCGCCGGAGTTCCACAGAACCTGGTGGGATGCCTACCGCACGGTGAACAGAAGGTTCGCCGACGCCGTCGTACGTACTGCCGACGAGGGCGCAACCGTATGGGTGCAGGACTACCAGCTTCAGCTGGTGCCGCGGATGCTGCGCCAGGCGCGGCCGGACCTGAAGATCGGCTTCTTCAACCACATCCCCTTCCCGCCGCCGGAGATCTTCGCCCAGCTCCCCTGGCGCCAGGCCATCATCGACGGGCTGCTCGGAGCCGACCTGGTGGGTTTCCAGCGCAGCAGCGACGCCGGCAACTTCATGCGTTCCGCCCGGCGCTTCCTCGGCGCCAGCGTCAAACAGCAGCAGGTGCACGTCAAGGATGCCGAGGGCGATCTCACCCACATCGCCCGCGCCCAGGCCTTCCCCATCTCCATCGACGTCCAGCACATCACCGAACTGGCGCAGAAGCCCGAGATCATCGAACGCGCGCGGCAGATCCGGCAGGACCTCGGCAACCCCAAGACCATCCTGCTCGGCGTGGACCGGCTGGACTACACCAAGGGCATCGGCCACCGCCTCAAGGCCTACGAGGAGCTCCTGAACGAGGGCAAGCTCAAGGTGGGCGATGCGACGCTGATCCAGGTTGCCAGCCCCAGCCGCGAGCGCGTGGAGCAGTACCGGCTCCTGCGTGAAGAGGTCGAGGGGACTGTGGGCCATATCAACGGCACCTACGACACCATCGAGAACACCGCAGTCCGCTACCTTCACCACAGCTACCCGGTGGAGGAAATGGTGGCGCTCTACCTCGCGGCGGACGTCATGCTGGTCACCGCACTGCGGGACGGCATGAACCTGGTGGCCAAGGAGTACGTCACGGCCCGCACCAACAACGACGGCGCCCTCGTGCTCAGCGAATTCGCCGGCGCCGCGGACCAGCTCAAGCAGGCGCTGCTCATGAACCCGCACGACATCGACGGCCTCAAAGACGCGGTGATGCGGGCGGTCAGGATGGCCCCCAAGGAAGCCGCCCGCCGCATGCGCTCCATGCGCAAGCAGATCCTGGACCACGACGTCGACCACTGGTCAGCCGACTTCCTGAACGCCCTCAACGAGAAGGTAATCCGCGATGACTCCTGAGGCAGAGCACGCTGGCAAGACCGGCAGCACCCAACTGACCCTGGCCCCCGAACTGCTCGAGGCGGTGCGCCGCATCGCCGGCACGGACCACCTGCTGGTGGCCATGGACTTCGACGGCACCATCTCCCCAATCGTGGACCACGCCGGGGACGCGCGCCCGCTCCCCCGATCGGCCGCCGCCTTCGCCGAACTGACCGCGTTGCCGCGTACGACGACGGCGCTCATCTCCGGGCGTGCACTGGACAGCCTGCGGGCGGTCGCCTCCCCGCCGGACGAGACCCTGCTGATCGGAAGCCACGGCGCCGAGGCGTGGCTGGGTCCGGGTTCGGCGCCGCTGACCCTCGATCCGGAGCAGCTCTCACTCCTCGGGGAGGTGCGGGACATCCTGACGGAGATCGCGGACCTGGCCCCCGGCACCGTTTTGGAGGAGAAGCCCGCCGGCGTCGTGCTGCACACGCGGCTGGCAGCGGACGACGTTGCCGAAGATGCCGTCGCGGCTGCGCGCGCCGCGCTCCAGGACCGGCCCGGCGTCTACCTCAAGAACGGCAAGCGCGTCCTGGAAACGTCCGTGGTGCACGCGTCCAAGGGCGAGGGCGTGGACTTCCTGCGCCAGGCGGCCGGAGCCACCGGCGTGCTCTTTGCCGGCGACGACACCACCGACGAGGACGCCTTGGGCCGCCTCGGGCCGGAGGACGTCGGGGTGAAGGTGGGGCTCGACTTCACCCAGGCGCAGTTCCGGGTGGAGGCACCGGTGCACATCGCCGAACTGCTCGAGGCGCTGCTGCGCGAACGCCGGAAGGCCGTCTCGTCCGGGTCCTGACGCCGCAACGCCCTGGGCGCCCCTGTGCGGCATCTCATATGTGACGCCCGTAACATTTTGTCCGATTCCCGATAAATCTGACATACTCTTCTTTGTGATGTGGCGCACAGGAACCGTGCGGCGTCACTGGATGCTCCTCGGCCCCGGCCGGGGAGTCATCATGTAGGGCACAACTGAATTACATGAACCATTCACTACGGATCGTCCGGCACGTACCTGCCGGTGAAGGGATTGATAACTGTGGCAACAGTTACTTTTGACAACGCTACGCGTCTGTACCCGGGCACTGAAAAGCCCGCTGTTGACAAGCTCAACATCGAAATCGCCGACGGCGAATTCCTGGTCCTCGTTGGACCCTCCGGTTGCGGTAAGTCCACCTCCCTGCGCATGCTCGCAGGCCTCGAGGACGTCAACGCCGGCCGGATCCTCATTGGCGACCGCGATGTCACCGACGTTCCGCCGAAGGACCGCGACATCGCGATGGTTTTCCAGAACTACGCGCTGTACCCGCACATGACCGTGGCGGACAACATGGGCTTCGCCCTTAAGATCGCCGGCGTGAGCAAGGAAGAGCGCGCCGAGCGTGTCCGTGAAGCCGCAAAGCTCCTGGACCTCGAGCAGTACCTTGACCGCAAGCCGAAGGCACTCTCCGGCGGTCAGCGCCAGCGTGTTGCCATGGGCCGCGCCATCGTGCGTAACCCCCAGGTCTTCCTCATGGACGAGCCGCTCTCCAACCTGGACGCCAAGCTCCGTGTTCAGACCCGCACCCAGATCGCTTCCCTCACCCGCCGCCTGGGCGTCACCACCGTTTACGTGACCCACGACCAGGTCGAGGCCATGACCATGGGCGACCGCGTTGCCGTGCTCAAGGACGGGCTGCTGATGCAGGTGGACACCCCGCGAAACCTGTACGACCGCCCCAAGAACGTCTTCGTGGCCGGCTTCATCGGCTCCCCGGCCATGAACCTGCTGGAACTCCCCGTGGTCGACGGCGGCGTCCAGTTCGGCGGCACCGTTTACCCCGTGCCGCGCAACATCCTTGAAGAAGCACACGGCCAGACCGTCACGCTGGGCAGCCGCCCCGAAGACCTCGAGACCGCGGCCCAGGGCGAAGGGATCCAGGTTGAGGTCGACGTCGTCGAGGAACTCGGCGCCGACGCTTACGTTTACGGCCACACCACGCTGGACGGCAAGACCCACGACATCGTGGCCCGCGTCGACGGCCGCCGTCCCCCGATGAAGGGCGAGTCCATCTGGGTCCGTCCGCAGTCCGGCCACGTGCACCTGTTCGACACCAAGACCGGCGAGCGCCTGGGCGACTAGTCCCCACCGGCACCCTAACCTCGCTCCGCTTCGGCCAGGGAACCCTGCCGGCGTGGGCCTAGGTTAAACCTGGCGGCGGTCCTCCCAACCGGAGGGCCGCCGTCGGGCTTTAACCGCTGTCCCCTTTTAGGCACCCCCTGCAAAATACGGAAGAATTGACCCATGACCGAGGAACACAGCGCACAGTGGCACGACGAACCCACCGACTACGGGCAGATCGGCAAACTGCCGCGGTTCGAAGCAGCCAGCGCCAATGACGACAAGGCAGCCTCGGTCGCCAGCAACCTCAACATCACGGCGGCAGCCGCGGACCCCGAGCTCCTCGACCTGCCCTGGCACATCGCACTCGAGGACTGGCCGGCGGAAAACCTGGCCGCGCTCCCCCGCGGTATCTCCCGGCACATCGTGCGGTTCGCCCACCTGGGCGGCTCCGTCATCGCCATCAAGGAAACGTCCGAGCACGTGGCCCGCCACGAGTACCACATGCTTCGCAAGCTGGCGCGCCTGGACGTGCCCTGCGTGGAACCCGTCGCCGTCATCACCGGCCGCACCACCCCTGACGGCCGCCCCCTGAACCCGGTCCTCGTGACCCGGCACCTGAAGTTCTCCATGCCGTACCGCGCGCTCTTCTCGCAGATGCTGCGCAAGGACACGCTCACCCGTCTCATCGACGCCCAGGCGCTGCTGATGGTCCGGCTGCACCTCATCGGCTTCTACTGGGGCGATGTCTCGCTTTCCAACACCCTGTTCCGCCGCGACGCCGGCGCCTTCGCCGCCTACCTGGTGGACGCCGAGACGGGCGAGCTGTACCCCGATCTCTCCACCGGCCAGCGGGAGTACGATCTGGAGATCGCCCGCGTCAACATCGCCGGCGAGCTCATGGACCTCCTCGACGGCGGCCTGATCGAGGAGAAGGTGGACCCCGTGGCCACCAGCGAACTCATCATGGAGAGCTACCGGCGCCTGTGGACGGAGCTGACCGCCAAGGAATCCTTTGAACTGGGTGAGCGCTGGCGCGTCGGTGCCCGCATCCGCCGGCTCAACGAGCTCGGCTTCGACGTCGAAGAGTACGCGATCAAGACCACCCAGAACGGCTCCACCATCCAGCTGCAGCCGAAGGTGGTCGACGCCGGCCACCACATGCGCCGCCTGCTGCGCCTGACCGGACTCGACGCCCAGGAGAACCAGGCCCGGCGCCTGCTCAACGACATGGATACCTTCCGGGCCGACAACAACCCGGGGATGGACGAGGAATACAGCGCCCACCTGTGGGTCAGCCAGATTTTCGAGCCGATCGTCCGGTCCATCCCCCGGGACCTGTCCGGAAAACTCGAACCCGCAGAAGCCGTGCACGAGGTGCTGGAACACCGCTGGTACATGTCGGAAAAGCAGGAACGCCACATTCCGCTGGCCGAGGCTGTGCAGTCCTACATCGACTCCATCCTGCGCCACCGCCGTGACGAGGCCGCCATCATGCTGAACCCTGACACGGAGATGCTGAAGATCCTCGCCGTGGAGACCGAGGAATCGCGCTACGGGGCCGATGAGACCGAGGACGAGTACCCCGACGCCGACGACTGAGTTTTCCTGGCACGCCCGGCAGGCTTTGGCCTGCCCTGGCCCGCCTTCCTTTAGATCGCTTTGCCGGGATTCAGGATGCCGGCGGGATCGAAGAGTTTCTTGATCCCGCGCTGCAGTTCGCGCACCGGCTCGGGCTGTTCCAGGCTCAGCCAGCGCAGCTTGTACTGCCCCACGCCGTGTTCGCCGGTGATGGTGCCGCCCATCTCCAGGGCCGCGACGATGGACGCGTCGAGTGCCGTGTTCAGGCGGCGCATCGCGCCGGCGTCCACCTCGTCGTTCACCCGGTCAATCCAGAACGTCGGGTGCAGGTTCCCGTCCCCGGCATGGGCCACGACCTTCAGCTTCACGTCGTGGGCCTCGGCCAATGCTTCGAGGGCGGCTACGTAGTCCACCAGCCGGGAGCGCGGCACGGCAACGTCCTCGCCCACGCGGTACTGGTCGTCCACCTCCACGCCCCTGCTGTTCCGCCGCAGTTCCACCAGCTGCTCGGCTTCCGCATTGGCCTCTGTGGTGACCACGGCACCGCCTGCTGCCAGGACCTCCCGCACCACGTCGGCCTCCGCCGCCGCACCGAAGCCGTCCGTCTGGACGAGGAGCAGTGAGGCGCCCCGCGCTGCAAGGTCCGAACCGTGCAGCTCGTCCAGCTGCGCGAGCGAGCCGCCGTCGAGCAGTTCCATGATGGCCGGCTGCACGCGGGCCTTGCCCACGGCGAGCACACCGGCCGCCGCCTGCCGGAAGCCGGGGTAGAACGCGGCGATGGTGTGCACCTCGCGGGGCAAGTACTTCAGCCGGACGGTCGCGGCGACCACGATGCCGAGCGTGCCCTCCGACCCCACAAACAGCCCGGTCAGGTCGTAGCCGGCTACGCCCTTGAAGGTCTGGTGCCCGGTGTGCAGCAGCGATCCGTCCGCGAGGACCACGTCCAGGGCCAGCACGGAATCCCGGGTTACGCCGTACTTGGCGCACCGGAGGCCGCCGGCGTTGGTGGCCACGTTGCCGCCGATGGTGGACCTCCGGAAGCTCGCCGGGTCAGGAGCGAACATGAGCCCGTGCACCGCGGCGGTGGCATTCAGGTCGGCGTTGATAACGCCGGGTTCGACGACGGCGGTCTCGTCGTCCGCGTTGAGCTCCAGAATGCGGTTCATCCGCTCCAGCCCAAGGACGATGCAGCCCTCACTGGCGTGGGCTCCGCCCGAGACTCCGGTCCCGGCGCCCCGCGGAACCAGCGGAACGTTCCGGGCCGCGCAGGCCTTGACAGTGGCCTGGACGTCGTCCACCGACTCCGCGAGCACCACGGCAGCGGGCAGCCGGTAGTCCACCACGGGCGCCTGGTCCACCGCGTATGCGGCGAGTGCGCCCTCGTCCCGGAGAACTTTCCCCGGCCCCAGGATTGATGTCAGTTCGTCGGCGATGCTGCCCATGGGTCTCCCGTTCGATCACTTTGCTTCAGTCTAGATGTCGCCCGTGTGCCACGCTCCGCCGGCGGCGGTTCTCTTGCCGGCGGGCCGGTCCGCCCCGTACTGGAAGCGTTTCCAGGTTTGTGATGGCAGTGACGGCTGGTCCCGCAGGATTGACCTGAACTGTCAATCGATATGCTGGTGTAAGCGCTTTCATTGTGGGCTTCCCGCCCTTAGGATTGCCCAATGTCTGTTGACTCGTTTCTGCACTCGGCGTCGCCGCTGGCTGGCGCACTGACGCCCGTCCACGCCCCCGACAACGCACACGGCTGGTGGCGGTCCGCCGTCATTTACCAGGTGTACCCGCGTTCCTTCCGGGACATGAACGGCGACGGAATCGGTGACCTGGCGGGGATCACCGCCGAGATGCCGCAGCTTGCCGAGCTCAGCGTGGACGCCGTCTGGCTCTCCCCCTTCTACCGCTCCCCGCAGCGCGACGCCGGATACGACGTCAGCAACTACTGCGACGTCGACCCGATCTTCGGCACGCTCGGTGATTTCGACGGCATGGTGGCTGAAGCCAACCGTCTGGGCCTGCGCGTCATCGTGGACCTGGTCCCGAATCACTGCTCCGACCAGCACCACGACTTCCAGGCGGCGCTGGCTGCCGGCCCGGGCAGCCCGGAACGGGACATGTTCATCTTCCGCGACGGCCAGGGCGCCGAGGGCAACGAACCACCCAACAACTGGGGATCGCACTTCGGTGGCTCTGCCTGGACCCGCATCACCGAGCCTGACGGTGCACCGGGGCAGTGGTACCTGCACCTCTTCGATGCCTCGCAGCCGGACTTCAACTGGGACAACCAGGCCGTGCATGACGAGTTCGAGCGCGTCCTGCGCTTCTGGCTGGACCGCGGCGTCTCCGGCTTCCGCGTGGACGTGGCCCACGCCCTGGTCAAGGCCCCAGGGCTGCCCGCCTGGGGCGGACGCGCCGACGGCAGCAGCTCCGACGGTTTCCCTGGACACGAGGCCCCGATGTTCGGCCAGCCGGCCCTGCACGACATCTACCGCAGGTGGCGCCAGATTCTTGAGGAGTATGGTCCCGACCGCATTCTCTGCGCAGAGGCCAATGTGGACCCCCTGCCGCGGCTGGCCCACTGGGTCCGGCCGGACGAAATGCACCAGGCCTTCAACTTCCCCTACGTCCATGCAGGACTAGACCTCCCCCGCCTCCGCCACATCGTCACCGAGTCACTGACGTCCTTGGACGCCGTGGGTGCGCCGAGCACCTGGGTGCTCTCCAACCACGACGTCGTCCGGCACGCCACACGTTTTGGCTACGACTGGTCCGGGCCACGGGACGGGGACGGCATCGGTCCCTATGACCCCCAGCCGGACGAGGAGCTGGGCAGGACCCGGGCCGCGGCGGCATCCCTGTTCATGCTGGGGCTCCCCGGCGGAGCCTATCTGTACCAGGGCGAGGAACTGGGGCTGCCTGACGGCATCGATATCCCGGACCACCAGCGGCAGGACCCGACGTTCGCGCGCACCGGCGGCGCCCGGTTGGGCCGCGACGGCTGCCGTGTTCCCCTGCCGTGGAAGGCGTCCGAACGCCACAGCGGCTTCGGCGACGGAGAGGCGCCATGGCTCCCCCAGCCGGAAAGTTTCCCGAAACTGGCCCGCGACGCCCAGGCCGGGGACCCGTCATCGCACTTGAACCTGTACCGCCGCATGCTCACGGTCCGCCGCGAACTGGACCTCGGACGGGGATCCCTCGCGTGGGCGGAGGAATGGTGCACCGCGTCATCGCTGGCATTCCTCAACGGCGACATTCTGGTGATCATGAACATCGGCTCGTATCCGGTGGAACTGCCCGCCGGCGAGGTTGTGCTCCGCAGTTCATCTCCCTCGGGCGGCGGTGAGGGTGACCAGGAGTCTGCCTTGGCAACCGGGGAGACCGTCTGGCTGCGGATCTCGCCAGAGGGCGCGCAGAGCTAAACCGTGGCCGGCATCAAGGACGTTGCGGAACTGGCCGGGCTTTCCATAGCCACCGTTTCGCGTGCCTTGAGCGGCAGGGGCAACGTATCGACGGTGAGCCGCGAGCGTGCCCGGGCGGCCGCGGCCGAGCTTGGCTTCGTGCCCTCCTACCAGGCATCCAGCCTCGCCTCCGGCCGTACCCGCAACATCGGCCTTGTGGTCCCCACCGTCCGCCGCTGGTACTTCTCGTCCGTGGTGGAGGGCGTTTCGGCTGCCCTCCTCGACGCGGGCTATGACCTGACGCTCTACAACATCACGGAGGGCCCGGTCCGGCGCCGGAGTATCCTCCAGGACTTCCTGCTGCGGAAACGGGTGGATGCGGTCATCGCGGTGGCACTGGCGCTGTCGGAGGAGGAGATCGGCAAGATGCTTGCCATCAACCGTCCGCTGGTGGGCATCGGCGGACCATTGCCCGGAGCTTCCACCATATGGATAGACGATCACGCCCTGGCAGAGTCGGCGGTTAAGCACCTCATCCGGCTCGGCCACAGGCGGATCGCGCACCTGACGGGCGACTCGGTGTACGAGCAGGACTTCAAGATTCCGCGCACCCGGCGGGCAGGCTATGAGAAGGCCATGACCGACGCAGGGCTCCAGCTGCGCCCCTCGTGGATGGTCAGGGCGGACTTCACCGTCGAAGGTGCCTATGCCGTGGCACGGGACCTTCTCGGCGGAGTCTCGGAACGGCCCACAGCAGTCTTTGCGGCCTCGGACGAGATGGCGATCGGAACCATTCTGGCGGCCAGGGACTTCGGGCTCCGGGTTCCCGAAGACCTGTCGGTCATCGGCCTGGACGGGCACGAACTGGGCGAACTGTTCGGCCTGACCACGATCGATCAGGATCCGCGCGGCCAGGGAGCGCTCGCGGTGCGCCTGCTGCTCGAGGGGTTCGACGCCGGCACCGCGCGGGGCGCTGTGGAAGCCGAATACCCAACCCGGTTTGTCGTCCGGCGGAGCACCGCGGTACCTCCGTTCTAGGGCAGCGCTAGTCTGATGCGCCGCCCATGAACCGCACGTACCGGCTCAGAACTTCCGGCCAGTCCTTCGCCCAGGCGGCGCGGGTGCCGGCCGGATCCTCGGCACCCTCCCAGCCATCGTGGACTATGCGCACTTCTGTGCCTTCTTCGACGCCACGGAACGCAACACGAAGCTCCGTCGACCAGAGTGCGGTGCTGCCGGGGTACCACGAGGCGTGGAAGGACAGCGGTGGCTGCCAATCGTCAATGGTTCCCCAGGTGGCGCCCCGGCCGTCGTCGGCGGTTTCAAGAATGAGGTTCTCCTCGAACTCCACGTAGGAGCCGGGCCCGTACACACTGTTAGTCTCCATGGGCCACCAGAGATGCGTGTGGTCGGTGAAGCCCATGAAAGCCCGGGATACAGGCCCGGGGACCACGGCAGTGCAGATGACGGGGTCCAGGTTGTCCACGGGCCCGGGCATATCGCTGCCGGCGGCGTGGCTGAAGAGATTTTCCATGGCTACCAACTCTACCGGCAGCCCCGCCCCGGACGCTCTATCAGTCCCTGCCGCTTCTCCCCGGACGCTCTATCAGTCCCTGCCGCTTCTCCCCCGACGCTCTATCAGTCCCTGCCGCTTCTCCCCCGACGCTCTATCAGTCCCTGCCGCTTCTCCCCCGACGCTCTATCAAAGGGTGCCTCCCTCGTTGCCGCCCGCCACGGCCGGCCTTCTCTGCCTACCGTAACCGGCGGATGTGAGGACGCGTTTGAGGAAAGGCAGTGGGGGGAGGAAGCCGCCGGGTGGAGCTGGGGTGTGGCAGGGCTGTGTTAATAGAAGATTGGTCAAGAAATTTGGGCCTTTAAAAGGCTCAGGCCCCGACGTTCGTCGTCGGGGCCTGAGCCATAAATAGTGTCCGGCGGTGACCTACTCTCCCACACCCTCCCGGGTGCAGTACCATCGGCGCTGTGGGTCTTAGCTTCCGGGTTCGGAATGGGACCGGGCGTTTCCCCCACGCTATGACCGCCGTAACCCTTGCTCCCGGCACACGCCCTTGCGGGGGTGTGGGGGAAATCTGTGGTGTTACAACTGTGGTGTTGTATTCAGTTATCTTGGTTCCTGCAACCGGACAAGCCCGTGGCGGGTTTGTTGGTTGGGAACCACATAGTGGACGCAAGCATGCTTTGTTCTTGTGTGGTGTAAGTTATCGGCCTATTAGTACCGGTCAGCTTCACGAGTCGTTAGTCCTCGCTTCCACATCCGGCCTATCAACCCAGTGGTCTGGCTGGGGGCCTCTCACACAAAATGTGTATGGAAATCTCATCTCGAAGCGAGCTTCCCGCTTAGATGCTTTCAGCGGTTATCCCATCCGAACGTAGCTAATCAGCGGTGCACTTGGCAGTACAACTGACACACCAGAGGTTCGTCCGTCCCGGTCCTCTCGTACTAAGGACAGCCCTTCTCAAATTTCCTGCGCGCGCAGCGGATAGGGACCGAACTGTCTCACGACGTTCTAAACCCAGCTCGCGTACCGCTTTAATGGGCGAACAGCCCAACCCTTGGGACCTACTCCAGCCCCAGGATGCGACGAGCCGACATCGAGGTGCCAAACCATGCCGTCGATATGGACTCTTGGGCAAGATCAGCCTGTTATCCCCGAGGTACCTTTTATCCGTTGAGCGACGGCCATTCCACAATGTACCGCCGGATCACTAGTCCCGACTTTCGTCCCTGCTCGAGATGTCTCTCTCACAGTCAAGCTCCCTTGTGCACTTACACTCGACACCTGATTGCCAACCAGGCTGAGGGAACCTTTGGGCGCCTCCGTTACTTTTTAGGAGGCAACCGCCCCAGTTAAACTACCCATCAGGCACTGTCCCTGACCCGGATTACGGGCCGAAGTTAGATGTCCAAAGTGACCAGAGTGGTATTTCAACGATGACTCCACCCGAACTGGCGTCCGGGCTTCAACGTCTCCCACCTATCCTACACAAGCCACTCCGAACACCAATACCAAACTATAGTAAAGGTCTCGGGGTCTTTCCGTCCTGCTGCGCGTAACGAGCATCTTTACTCGTACTGCAATTTCGCCGAGTTTATGGTTGAGACAGCGGGGAAGTCGTTACTCCATTCGTGCAGGTCGGAACTTACCCGACAAGGAATTTCGCTACCTTAGGATGGTTATAGTTACCACCGCCGTTTACTGGGGCTTAAATTCTCAGCTTCGCCGTGAGGCTAACCGGTCCTCTTAACCTTCCAGCACCGGGCAGGAGTCAGTCCGTATACATCGTCTTGCGACTTCGCACGGACCTGTGTTTTTAGTAAACAGTCGCTTCCCCCTGGTCTCTGCGGCCCCGATCCCCTCCGGACAGCACGTGTCCATCAAGGTTGGGGCCCCCCTTCTCCCGAAGTTACGGGGGCATTTTGCCGAGTTCCTTAACCATAATTCTCTCGATCGCCTTAGTATTCTCTACCTGATCACCTGTGTCGGTTTGGGGTACGGGCGGCTAAAACCTCGCGCCGATGCTTTTCTAGGCAGCATAGGATCACCGAATCCCCCCTTTACGGGAGTCCCGTCAGATCTCAGGCACATGAACAGCGGATTTGCCTACCGTTCGCCCTACATCCTTGGACCGGGACAACCATCGCCCGGCTCGGCTACCTTCCTGCGTCACACCTGTTAATACGCTTGCCTCCCAGGATCAGGTCCCGCGCTCCACCAAAACCCTTCACCCACAAGGGGTGTCGGGCAGGTCTCGGGCGGTTAGTATCCCCTGTTCAACATGGGCGGTTTTTCGCCGGTACGGGAATATCAACCCGTTGTCCATCGACTACGCCTGTCGGCCTCGCCTTAGGTCCCGACTTACCCAGGGCAGATTAGCTTGACCCTGGAACCCTTGATCATCCGGCGGACGGGTTTCTCACCCGTCTTTCGCTACTCATGCCTGCATTCTCACTCGTGTAGGCTCCACCGCTGGTTTACACCGCGACTTCACCGCCCACACGACGCTCCCCTACCCATCCACACTCCTGAACCACAAAGGCTTGGAAAATATGTGAATGCCACAACTTCGGCGGTGTACTTGAGCCCCGCTACATTGTCGGCGCGGAATCACTTGACCAGTGAGCTATTACGCACTCTTTTAAGGATGGCTGCTTCTAAGCCAACCTCCTGGTTGTCTTCGCAACTCCACATCCTTTCCCACTTAGCACACGCTTAGGGGCCTTAGTTGGTGGTCTGGGCTGTTTCCCTCTCGACTATGAAGCTTATCCCCCACAGTCTCACTGCTGCGCTCTCACTTACCGGCATTCGGAGTTTGGCTGACGTCAGTAACCTTGTAGGGCCCATTAGCCATCCAGTAGCTCTACCTCCGGTAAGAAACACGCAACGCTGCACCTAAATGCATTTCGGGGAGAACCAGCTATCACGAAGTTTGATTGGCCTTTCACCCCTACCCACAGCTCATCCCCTCCATTTTCAACTGAAGTGGGTTCGGTCCTCCACGACGTCTTACCGTCGCTTCAACCTGGCCATGGGTAGATCACTTCGCTTCGGGTCTAGATCACGCCACTGCAACGCCCTGTTCAGACTCGCTTTCGCTACGGCTTCCCCACACGGGTTAACCTCGCGACGTAACACTAACTCGCAGGCTCATTCTTCAAAAGGCACGCCGTCACAACTACAAGGCTGCTCCGACGGATTGTAAGCACACGGTTTCAGGTACTGTTTCACTCCCCTCCCGGGGTACTTTTCACCTTTCCCTCACGGTACTGGTCCGCTATCGGTCATTAGGGAGTATTTAGGCTTATCAGGTGGTCCTGACAGATTCACACGGGATTTCTCGGGCCCCGTGCTACTTGGGATACTCATCAAAGGCGGTGCACAGCATTACGGTTACGGGGCTCACACCCTCTACGGCCGGCCTTTCAAGACCGTTCACCTATACCAGCACTCACACCTCCCCGGTCCGGCAGAACCAGGACAACAAGTCCCACAACCCCGCCCATGCAACGCCCGCCGGCTATCACACATGAGTCGGTTTAGCCTGATCCGCGTTCGCTCGCCACTACTAACGGAATCACTGTTGTTTTCTCTTCCTGCGGGTACTGAGATGTTTCACTTCCCCGCGTTCCCTCCACGCACCCTATGTGTTCAGATGCGGGTCACCAGATCACTCGCGCGTCTGGCGGGGTTTCCCCATTCGGACACCCTGGGATCACAGTCCGGTTATCGACTCCCCCAGGCTTATCGCAGATTCCTACGTCCTTCTTCGGCTCCTAATGCCAAGGCATCCACCGTGTGCTCTTAAAAACTTGACCACAAAGATCAATCAGTAATTTTCGAGAGAACCACGAAACCAACCACACCCAACAACCACCAACCCCAACAAAGAAGTCAGCCATCATCACGCGCAGCCAGATCCAGGTTCATATTCTTGGAAATTGCTTCTTATAAAAGATGCTCGCGTCCACTATGTAGTTCTCAAACAACAACCCCGTACCACACACCCCACACACAACCCCCAAAGGAGCCAACCACGCGCGATCGGTGCAGCCAGGAAACCAGAAACAAACAAACCCCGGGACAAGAAGAAAAACCCCCTCCCCCGGCCCTGTTGCCTCAGGACCCAACAGTGTGCCAAACACTACCCGGCAACCCGTGCCGGCCGCGTTCCAGGACCACCACGCCCTTTCCGAAGAAAAAACGAAGGATCCGTACTAACCACCGGTCCGTGCCACCAGGCACCTATTTGCTGATATTCCACCCATGAGCACCCGCCGCAGAACAACCGTCTGCGCAACGGGCCTTTACTCCTGACAACCCCACCACACCCGCATACACGGGCCGGAAAGACTGTAGGTGCTCCTTAGAAAGGAGGTGATCCAGCCGCACCTTCCGGTACGGCTACCTTGTTACGACTTAGTCCCAATCGCCAGTCCCACCTTCGACGGCTCCCTCCCACAAGGGGTTAGGCCACCGGCTTCGGGTGTTACCAACTTTCGTGACTTGACGGGCGGTGTGTACAAGGCCCGGGAACGTATTCACCGCAGCGTTGCTGATCTGCGATTACTAGCGACTCCGACTTCATGGGGTCGAGTTGCAGACCCCAATCCGAACTGAGACCGGCTTTTTGGGATTAGCTCCACCTCACAGTATCGCAACCCTTTGTACCGGCCATTGTAGCATGCGTGAAGCCCAAGACATAAGGGGCATGATGATTTGACGTCGTCCCCACCTTCCTCCGAGTTGACCCCGGCAGTCTCCCATGAGTCCCCACCACTACGTGCTGGCAACATGGAACGAGGGTTGCGCTCGTTGCGGGACTTAACCCAACATCTCACGACACGAGCTGACGACAACCATGCACCACCTGTGAACCGGCCCCAAAAGGAGAAACCACATTTCTGCGGCGGTCCGGTCCATGTCAAGCCTTGGTAAGGTTCTTCGCGTTGCATCGAATTAATCCGCATGCTCCGCCGCTTGTGCGGGCCCCCGTCAATTCCTTTGAGTTTTAGCCTTGCGGCCGTACTCCCCAGGCGGGGCACTTAATGCGTTAGCTACGGCGCGGAAAACGTGGAATGTCCCCCACACCTAGTGCCCAACGTTTACGGCATGGACTACCAGGGTATCTAATCCTGTTCGCTCCCCATGCTTTCGCTCCTCAGCGTCAGTTAATGCCCAGAGACCTGCCTTCGCCATCGGTGTTCCTCCTGATATCTGCGCATTTCACCGCTACACCAGGAATTCCAGTCTCCCCTACATCACTCTAGTCTGCCCGTACCCACCGCAGATCCGGAGTTGAGCCCCGGACTTTCACGGCAGACGCGACAAACCGCCTACGAGCTCTTTACGCCCAATAATTCCGGATAACGCTTGCGCCCTACGTATTACCGCGGCTGCTGGCACGTAGTTAGCCGGCGCTTCTTCTGCAGGTACCGTCACTTTCGCTTCTTCCCTACTGAAAGAGGTTTACAACCCGAAGGCCGTCATCCCTCACGCGGCGTCGCTGCATCAGGCTTTCGCCCATTGTGCAATATTCCCCACTGCTGCCTCCCGTAGGAGTCTGGGCCGTGTCTCAGTCCCAGTGTGGCCGGTCACCCTCTCAGGCCGGCTACCCGTCGTCGCCTTGGTGAGCCATTACCTCACCAACAAGCTGATAGGCCGCGAGTCCATCCAAAACCACAAAAAAGCTTTCCACCCCCCACCATGCGATGAGGAGTCATATCCGGTATTAGACCCAGTTTCCCAGGCTTATCCCAGAGTCAAGGGCAGGTTACTCACGTGTTACTCACCCGTTCGCCACTAATCCCCGGCGCAAGCACCGGATCATCGTTCGACTTGCATGTGTTAAGCACGCCGCCAGCGTTCATCCTGAGCCAGGATCAAACTCTCCGTTGAAGAAAAACAGACACAACCACCACCCCCGGAAATAACAGGGACAACGGCTGCACAAAATTTGAAACCAGCCAAAAACACCAGGCCACACCACGGGGGTGGGCAGCCCGGCACAATCAACCAATTCATAAAAAATCGGTATCAACAAACTTGGCACACTATTGAGTTCTCAAACAACAGACACACCCGGCACCACCCAAACCAACGTTCAGGATCGCTCCGGAGCAACTTTTCAAACTTACCCGCTCGCTTCGCCCGAGTCAAACCGGCAGATTTCGTCCGGCCCAGCCTGTGGCTTCCGGATCACCTTGCCGACTCGCTCCGGGGAGCGGCGCGGAAATAAACTCTACCACTACATCGGCGGAATGCCAACTGCACCAACGCAACGCTGGGGAAGGCCCGGAATCCCAAGGGTTTCCGGGCCTTCCTTCCAGTAGACCGCCACGGTAGCGGCCACCGCGGAGACTTAGACGAGCGGGCCGCCGGGCAGAGCCGACTTCCCCGTCTCTCCGGCCGGCGCAGTACCAGCCGGGGCCGCATCATGGGGCTCAGCACTCGCCGGCTCAGTACCCGCCGGCTCCGCCCGAGTCGGTCCAGCACTCTTCGGTTCAGCAGCCCGCGTCTCGGCAGCCCGGGTCTCAGCAGCCGTCGGTCCGGCAAAGATGGATCCGGCTTCGGTGGCTTTGGCCTTGGCTGCGGCGGGGGTGGTGATCACGCTGGAATCAGACGGGCGGAAGTAGGCGGCGCCCAGCGGAGGCAGCGTAACCGTGAGGGTGGCCGGCTGGCCGTCGATGCCCTCGTCCTCCGCGGCCAGCGTGCCGCCGTTGAGGACGCCCGATCCGCCGTAGACCTCGGAGTCGGTGTTCAGCACCTCGGTCCAGGCCCCCGCGGACGGCACGCCCAGTGCGTAATCCTTGTGCGGGCCGCCGGAGAAGTTGACGGCACAGACCAGCGGGTTGCCCTCGGTGTCCCAGCGGACAAAGGTGAGGACGTTGCGGTCGGCGTCGGCTCCGTTGATCCACTGGAACCCGCCCGGTTCGTTGTCCCGCGAGTAGAGGGCCGGCGTCGACTTGTACAGTTCGTTGAGGTCCTTGAGCAGCATCTGGATGCCCCGGTGCGCCGGGATGTCGGCGAGCCACCAGTCGAGGCCGTGCTGTTCGGACCATTCGGCTTCCTGGCCGAATTCGGTGCCCATGAAGATGAGCTGCTTGCCCGGGTGCGCCCACTGGTAGCCGAGGAAGGCGCGGAGGTTGGCCAGCTGCTGCCAGCGGTCGCCGGGCATCTTGCGGAGCATGGAGCCCTTGCCGTGGACGACTTCGTCGTGGCTGATGGGCAGCAGGAAGTTCTCGGTGAAGGCGTAGACCATGGAGAACGTGACCGTGCCGTGATGCCACTTGCGGTTGACCGGGTCCTCGGAGGCGTACTTGAGCGAGTCGTGCATCCAGCCCATGTTCCACTTCAGGCCGAAGCCGAGGCCGCCCTGGCTGGTGGGCGCGGTGACGCCCGGGAACGCCGTAGACTCCTCGGCGATCATCACGGCGCCGGGGTGGGTCTTGTAGACCGTGGCGTTGGCCTCCTGGAGGAAGGAGATGGCCTCCAGGTTCTCGCGGCCGCCGAAACGGTTGGGCTGCCACTGGCCGTGCTCCCGGGAGTAGTCCAGGTACAGCATGGACGCGACCGCGTCCACGCGCAGGCCGTCAATGTGGAACTCGTCGAGCCAGTACAGCGCGTTGGCCACGAGGAAGTTCCGGACTTCGGTGCGGCCGAAGTCGAAGATGAGGGTGCCCCAGTCCGGATGCTCGCCCA
Source organism: Arthrobacter sp. OAP107 (assembly GCF_040546765.1). Taxonomy (NCBI): domain Bacteria; kingdom Bacillati; phylum Actinomycetota; class Actinomycetes; order Micrococcales; family Micrococcaceae; genus Arthrobacter; species Arthrobacter sp. OAP107. Next base: position 4,283,730 of record NZ_JBEPOK010000001.1, read on the forward strand.
GGTTCGGGTCAGCGTGTTCGTAAAGTGCCTGACCGTCAAACTGCGCCAGGGCCCAGTTGTCCTTCGGGAAGTGTGCCGGCACCCAGTCCAGGATCACGCCGATGCCAGCCTGGTGGAGGGAATCCACCAGGAAGCGGAACTCGTCCGGATGCCCGAAGCGGGACGTTGGCGCGTAGTAGGAAGTCACCTGGTAGCCCCAGGAGCCCCCGAAGGGGTGTTCGGCCACCGGCATGAACTCGACGTGGCTGAACCCGAGCCACTTCACGTACTCCACGAGTTCCTTGGCCAGCTCGCGGTAGCTGAGCCCCAGCCGCCACGATCCCAGGTGGACCTCGTAGACGCTCATCGGCGAGTTGTGCGGATCCCGGGCGGCCCGCTCCTTCATCCAGTCCACGTCCTGGAACCGGTAGTGGGACTCGACAACCCTCGAGGCGGTGAGCGGTGGCACCTCGGTGCCGAAGGCCAGCGGGTCGGCCTTCTCCACCCAGTAGCCGCCCTTGGTCTTGATTTCGTACTTGTAGCAGGCGCCGGCCGGGACGCCCGGGATGAACAGTTCCCAGACGCCCGAGGAGCCGAGGGACCGCAGCGAGTTTTCCCGCCCGTCCCAGGCGTTGAAGTCGCCCTTGACCCGGACCGCTTCGGCGTTCGGGGCCCACACGGCAAAGGACACGCCGTCAATGTCGCCCATCGAGGACTTGTAGTGCTGCACGTGGGCGCCCAGCACGGTCCAGAGCTTCTCGTGGCGGTCCTTCGCCGATCAGGTGCAGGTCCACTTCGCCCACGGTGGGCAGGTAGCGGTACGGATCGTCCACCGTTACCGGCTCGGCGCCCTCGTAGGTCACCTCAAGGCGGTAGTCCGGCACGTGGCCGTGCTGCAGCGGCTCGAGTACCGCCACCCAGACACCTTCGGCCTCGTGGGTCATGGGCACGGTTCCGGCCTGGGTCACCACGTTGACCGCTTCTGCCAGATGCTTGACGGTGCGGATGGTTACGTGACCGTAGTCGTCCAAATGGGCACCAAGCACCGAGTGCGGGGCGTGGTGTTCACCGGCCGCGACGCGTGAGAGCGTGTGCGCGTCCACGTGCAACGGTGCGTGGGGGCTGTCGGTGTGTGCAGAGCCTGTCATGTTCTTACCTTCCGCTGCTGCTCCGGCCGGTTCGCCGGAGCTTTTAGTGCTGAGGAGCCGCCTGGCCGCATTCACCGGAATGGCCAACCAGCCCGGCCGGTTGCGCAACTCGTACACGACTTCGTAGAGCGCCTTATCCAGCCACAATGCCACAAAGAGCGGCGAATTACGGTCCACCGTTCCGGGAGTTACTTCCGCGTAACCTGCCAGGAAGGCCTCGGTGCAGTCGTCCACCCAGGATTCCGGGACACGGACGCCGGGCTGTTCCCGTTCGGCGGCGCCGGCCGCGTAGTCAAAGGAGCGAAGCATTCCCGTCACGTCCCGGAGCGGGTCGTCGGGGAAGTTGCGCTCGGAGATTGGCCGCAGCGGCTCCCCTTCGAAGTCGAGGATGGCCCACCGGTCGTGGCCGCCCTCGGCGCCCGGGACCTGGAGGATCTGGCCAAGGTGGAGGTCGCCGTGGATGCGCTGAAGCGCGCCCGCCGGGGTGCCTTCGAGCCTGCTGAGCAGGCGTTCCAGCCCTTCCTCGTAAGGTCCGACGGCGGGTCCCGCCTCCGCCCACATCTGACGCACGCGCTTAGCTACTCCGGGCGCAATATCCGCGCCGGGAACCGCTTCGGCCGAGACACCCAGCGTCTCGGCGAGCCGGCGGTGGACGGTCGCCGTCGCATGGCCAAGGGCATGCGCCTCGGCCGTGAAGTCCGCTCCCCCGGCGGCCGCGTCGACGGCCAGCCGCCACGCGTCCCGGCCGCCGGCCAGGAATTCGTGGGCCACTGCCAGTTCACCCTGGACCGGTCCGCCCGATGCGGATCCGCCCGTGCCTTGGGTAGGGGGAAGTTGGCCCTGGGGGTACCACTCGGCCGTGACCCAGCCCAGCGTGGCCGGGACCTCCTCGGTGCGGGCGGCGGACAGCGCGGCGCCGACCTCCACCTCCGGGTTTCGCCCGGCCGACAGCACACGGAAGAATTTCACGATCGCCGCGGAGCCGCCGTCGTCCACTATCACCGAGGTGTTCGACTGTTCGCCGGACAGGACCCGGACTGTTCCCGTGGCCTGCGGCAGCGGCCGGGCCGCACCGGAGAGGTGGCCGCTGGCGGTACCGGCCGTTTGCTGTGTCCGGATCAGGCCCATCCAGGCCCCGATGAAGGCGGGGTCGTGGACGGCGTCGTAGACCCAGCGGTGCCCCAGTTCGGCGTCGTCGCTTTCGCCAATCAGGGCCCGTTCCGCGCCGGCCAACGGCTGGCTGCGGTAGCTGAGCGGGATCTGCACAACGTCGGTGCGGGAGCCGCCGTCGGCCGTTTTGGACTCGACGGAGGCGAGGAACACCTCCAGGCTGGCCTGGCCGGTAGCGTCCTCGAGGACCAGGCCGCCCACAGGCGTCAGGGTGAAGTCCGGGGTCTTCACCGGGAACCACCTCTGGGCCGGCAGCCAGTCGCGGAGCAGGTGCTCAAGTGTGGGTGTCAGTGTGGTTTGGGTCATCTCATCCCTCAATCGACAGTATCGGCATCGCTTGGGTAAAGGGTGCGGCGGGGTTGGAGGTGGCGGACCGCAGTCGCAGCCAGAAGAAGTCGTGGCTGCCGAGCGTCAGCGTCAGATGTCCGTCCTCGCCGATGCCGGGAAAGGGCTGGCCGCCGAAGACGTCCCGCAGGCCCCGGCCCGAGAAGTCCGGAAGCCTCAGGGTGGAGGACACCGGGTGTTGGGAAAGGTTGAAGACGCAGAGGATGGATTCGGCCGGTTCGCCCGCTGCGTTGCCTTCCGGCAGTTCGCGGAGATACGCCAGCACCACTTCGTGGTCGGCCTCCACATGCTTGAACGCCCCGAGCCCGAACGCCGGGTGGTTTTTCCGCACACTGAGGATCTGCCGGGTCCACCGCAGCAGCGATCCGGAGTGTGCGGCCTCGGCCTCAACATTGGCCATGGCGTAGTTGTAGACCAGCGACTGGATCACCGGGAGGTACAGCTTGCCGGGGTCGGCGTTGGAGAAGCCGGCGTTGCGGTCGGGGTTCCACTGCATGGGGGTGCGGACGGCGTCACGGTCTTCGAGCCAGATGTTGTCGCCCATGCCGATCTCGTCACCGTAGTACAGGAACGGGCTGCCCGGCAGGGACAGCAGCAGGGCGTTGATGAGCTCGATTTCCGCCCGGGAGTTGTCCAGCAGCGGGGCCAGCCTGCGCCGGATGCCGATGTTGGCCCGCATGCGCGGGTCCGGCGCGTACCAGCCGAGCATGGCCGCCCGCTCATCGGCGGTGACCATCTCCAGCGTCAGCTCGTCGTGGTTGCGCAGGAACGTGCCCCACTGCGCACCTTCCGGAATGTCCGGCGTATCGTGCATGGTCTCGATGATCGGCGCGGCCTTCTGGTCACGCAGCGCGTAGTACAGCCGCGGCATGATCGGGAAGTGGAAGGCCATGTGGCATTCCGGTTCCTCCGCGGTGCCGAAGTACTCCACCACCTCGTTGGGGGGCTGGTTGGCCTCGGCGATGATCACCCGGCCCGGGTAGCTTTCATCGACCATCTTCCGCAGCTGGCGCAGGAATTCGTGCGTCGCCGGGAGATTTTCGCAGTTGGTCCCCTCCTCCTCGAAGAGGTACGGGATGGCGTCCGCCCGGAACCCGTCGATCCCCTGGTCGAGCCAGAACCGCACGACGTCGAATACGGCATCGATGACCTTGGGGTTCTCGAAGTTCAGGTCAGGCTGGTGGCTGAAGAACCGGTGCCAGAAGAACTGCCGCCGGATCGGATCGAAGGACCAGTTGGATTCCTCCGTATCCACGAAGATGATGCGCGCGTCCTGGTATTTCTCGTCCGTGTCACTCCACACATAGAAGTCGCCGAAGGGGCCGTCCGGGTCCTTCCGGGACTCCTGGAACCAGGGGTGCTGGTCCGATGTGTGGTTCAGCGGGAGGTCGATGATGACCCGGACGCCGCGGGCATGCGCCTCGGCCACCAGCCGCTTGAAGTCGCTGATGGTCCCGAACTCGTCCAGGACGGAGTTGTAATCCGAGATGTCATACCCGCCGTCCCGGAGGGGTGACTGGAAGAACGGCGGCAGCCACAGGCAGTCCACCCCCAGCCACTGCAGGTAGTCGAGCTTCTCGATCAGCCCGTGGAAGTCGCCCGAGCCGTCACCGTTGGCGTCCGCAAAGCCCCGGACCAGCACTTCATAAAACACCGCTTTCCGGTACCACAGCGGATCATGCTGCAACCCGGGCGCACTGAGCTCGAACGTGCTCTTGGGGGTGAAGTGCTGGAAGGGGCTCTGCGGACTGAAGGTCACTGGCGGCTACCTCCGGATGCTCAGGATGTGTGCAGGTTCAACATGTGCATCCAGCCTCACGTAGTTGTACTCCCCCCATTCCCACGACTCGCCGGAGATGAGGTCATCCACCCAGAACCCGCCGTTGTGGGTGAGGTCGGCCGGGTCGAGGCCCAGCGCAGCCAGGTCCAAGGACACCATGCCTTCCCGCGCACTGTGCGGGTCCACGTTGACCACCACGATGATGGTGTCCCTCGTGCCGTCCGGCAGCGTCTTGTGCTTGGAGTAGACGACGGTGGCGTCATCCGTGCACTGGTGCAGGGTGAGGTTCTGCAGGTCCCCCAGTGCCGGGTGGGCCCTGCGGATTTCGTTCAGCCTGGTGAGGTACGGGGCGAGGGTGCGGCCGGAGGCGTTGGCGGCCTCCCAGTCGCGGGCCTTGTACTCGAACTTCTCGTTGTCGATGTACTCCTCGGCGCCGGGCCGGGCCACGTGCTCGTACAGTTCGTAGCCTGCGTACACGCCCCAGAGCGGGCTGGCTGTTGCCGCCAGGGCCGCGCGGATCTTGAACGCGGCCGGCCCGCCGTACTGCAGGTACTCGGTGAGGATGTCCGGGGTGTTGACGAAGAAGTTGGGCCGGAAGAAGGCCGCCGACTCGTGGCTGACGTGGTGGAAGTACTCCTCCAGCTCCTTCTTGGTGTTGCGCCACGTGAAGTAGGTGTAGGACTGCTGGAAGCCGGCCCTGCCCAGCGCGTGCATCATGGCGGGGCCGGTGAAGGCCTCGGCGAGGAAGACGACGTCGGGGTCCTTCTTGTTCACCTCGGCGATGAGCCACTCCCAGAACCACACCGGCTTGGTGTGCGGGTTGTCCACGCGGAAGATCTTCACGCCGTGGCTGACCCACAGCCGGACGATGCGCAGGATCTCCTTGGACAGGCCCTCGGGGTCGTTGTCGAAGTTGAGCGGGTAGATGTCCTGGTACTTCTTCGGCGGGTTCTCGGCGTACGCGATGCTGCCGTCCACGCGGGTGGTAAACCATTCCGGGTGCTCGGTGACCCAGGGGTGGTCCGGGGCTGCCTGGAGCGCCAGGTCGAGCGCCACTTCGAGGTTGAGCTCATTAGCCCGGGCCACGAAGGCGTCGAAGTCCTCGAAGGTTCCGAGGTCCGGGTGGATGGCGTCGTGCCCGCCCTCCTTGGCGCCGATGGCCCACGGTGAACCGGGATCGTTCGGGCCGGCTATCAGGGTGTTGTTGGGACCCTTGCGGTGCTGGACGCCGATGGGGTGGATCGGCGGCATGTAGATGACGTCGAAGCCCATGCCGGCAACGGCGTCCAGCCGGTTGGCGGCGGTCCGGAAGTTGCCGGAGGTCCAGGCGCCGGTGCCGGGGTCGCGCACTGCGCCCTCGGAGCGCGGGAAGAACTCGTACCAGGATCCGCGGCCGGCGCGGTCCCGCTCAACCAGCAGGGGGAACGGTTCGGAGACGGTGACGAGCTCACGGATCGGCTCGCGGTCGACGACGGCGGCGACGTCGCGGCTGAAGCCGGCCGCCAGGCGGTCCTCGGATGACAGGGAGCCGTCCGAGAGGATGGTGGCCGCGGAGCGCAGCGTCTGGCGGTCCGCCTCGTTCCGGGCGGGTTCCTCGGCGGCCTGCGAGAGCAGTGCGGCGCCCTCCGCAAGCATTAGCTCTACGTCGATGCCGGCGTCCACCTTGACCTCGGCGTTGTGGTGCCAGGTGCCGTAGCGGTCGTGCCAGGCCTCGATGACGAAGGACCAGTTACCGGTGGAATCAGGGGTGAGCAGCCCTTCCCACAGGTCGGTTCCCTTACCGCGGTCACCCGACGGCGGCTGCAGACGGGTCCGCTGGCGCTCGTTGCCCTTCGGGTCAAGCAGGACCGCGCTGACGCCCAGCTGGTCGTGGCCCTCGCGGAAGGACCTGGCGCTGACCACGATTCCTTCGCCGGGCAGCGCCTTGGCCGGGAACTTCCCCCCTTCGACAACAGGCTGAACGTCCGTGATTGGGAAACGGCCAAACCGAAGGCCTTCCGTGATCGAAACTTTCGGCGTTTGCTTTGCTGGGGCACTGGTTCGCGTGTTAGTCGTCACAGGCTCGACGTTAGCGAGAAATGGGGCGGATTGCTAAGCCTGCGAACTTAATTAATGAAGCGATTCGTCATTTACCGGAAAGTAATCAAAAGCGGTTCCTGCCGTTCACCTAGTCGGTTAGTGTGGCGCAGGTGAAGGCAATCCGCAGATTTACAGTCCGTACCGTTCTCCCCGAGCCGATCCGGCCGCTGGCCCGGTTGGCGACCAACCTCCGCTGGTCCTGGCACCGGCCCACGCGGGAACTGTTCGAGAGCCTGAACCCGCGCGTCTGGGCCCAATGCGGCAATGACCCGGTCAGCTTCCTGGGCCTGGTGGGCCGCGAGGAGATGCACCGGCTCGCCACGGACCAGGATGTGGTGGCCAGGGTCCAGGCGGCAGCCGCGGACCTGGACCGGTACCTCACCGAGCCCCGCTGGTACCAGGGCCTGGGCAGCGACGCCCCCGCCTCCATTGCCTACTTCTCGCCCGAATTCGGCATCACCGAAGTCCTGCCGCAATACTCCGGCGGTCTCGGCATCCTCGCCGGCGACCACCTGAAGGCCGCCTCCGACCTGGGCGTGCCGCTGATCGGCGTCGGCCTGCTCTACCAGGCGGGCTACTTCAAGCAGTCGCTCTCCCGGGACGCCTGGCAGCAGGAGACCTACCCGGTCATCGACCCCGACGGCCTGCCCCTGACCCTGCTGCGGGAACCTGCCGCGGACGGCAACGGCAAACCGCTGGAAATCTCGCTCCCGCTGCCCAACGGGCGGCACCTTGCGGCCCACATCTGGCGTGCCGACGTCGGACGCGTCCCCCTCCTGCTCCTGGACTCCAACGTCCCCGGAAACGACGACGCCGCCCGCAGCATCACCGACCGACTGTACGGCGGCGGCGGCGACCACCGGCTGCAGCAGGAACTGCTGCTGGGCATGGGCGGGGTCAAGGCGCTGCGCGCCTACCAGAAGCTCACCGGCACTCCGGCGCCGGAGGTGTTCCACACGAACGAGGGCCACGCCGGCTTCCTCGGCATCGAACGCATCCAGGAGCTGATGGCCGGCGAGCAGGCGCTCACCTTCGACGAGGCCCTTGCCGCCGGACGCTCGTCCACCGTGTTCACCACCCACACGCCCGTTCCGGCCGGCATCGACCGCTTCGAAGCCGCGCAGATCCAGCACTTCTTCGAAGCCGGGCTGGCACCGGACGTTCCCACCTCGCGGATCCTCGACCTGGGCCGCGAGAACTTCCACGAAGGCAACCCCTTTGTCTTCAACATGGCCGTCATGGGACTGCGCCTCGCGCAGCGCGCCAACGGCGTGGCCAAGCTGCACGGCGAAGTCTCGCGGGGCATGTTCTCGGCGCTGTGGCCGGGATTTGACCACTCCGAGGTGCCCATCACCTCCGTCACCAACGGCGTGCACGTGCCCACCTGGGTGGATCCGCGCATCTCCAAGCTGGCACGGGAGCGGTTCGGCCCCGATACCGAGCTCACGGGGCGCTGGGACCTCGCTTACAACGTCTCCGACGCCGAGGTGTGGGCTCTCCGGCGCGAGATGCGGGTTTCACTGGTGGAGGACGTGCGGCGCCGGTTGCGGGCGGCGTGGAAGAAGCGCGGCGCCGCCGATGCCGAGCTGGCATGGACCGACTCGGTGCTGGACCCCGACGTCCTGACCATCGGGTTCGCCCGTCGCGTGCCCACCTACAAGCGGCTGACCCTCATGCTGCGGGACTCGGAGCGCCTGAAGGCGCTGCTGCTGCACAAGGAGCACCCCATCCAGCTGGTCATCGCCGGCAAGTCCCACCCCGCGGACGACGCCGGCAAGAAAATGATCCAGGACCTGGTCCGCTTCACCGACGATCCCGCCGTCCGGCACCGCATCGTCTTCCTGCCGAACTACGACATCGCCATGGCCCGGACGCTGTTCCCCGGCTGCGACGTCTGGCTGAACAACCCGCTGCGGCCGCTCGAGGCCTGCGGCACCTCTGGCATGAAGGCCGCGATCAACGGGTCCCTGAACCTGTCAGTCCTGGACGGCTGGTGGGATGAAATGTACGACGGCGAAAACGGCTGGGCGATCCCCACCGCCAACAACGGTGCTTCCGCCGACGAACGGGACGACATCGAGGCCGCGGCACTGTACGAGCTGCTCGAGACCCAGGTGGCGCCGCGGTTCTACGGCAACACCGTCTCCGAAGCGGCCGGTGCCGCCGGCCCGTCCGAGTCCGGCCACGAGAAGATCCCCACGCACTGGGTGTCCATGATCAAGCACACGCTGGCGCACCTCGGCCCGGCGGTCTCGGCCGAGCGGATGCTGCAGGACTACGTCAACGTCCTGTACCGGCCCGCCGCGGTTTCCGGACGCGAGGCTGTGGCCGGCTCCTACGCCCAGGCCAAGGCACTCGCGGCATGGGTCGCCAAAGTCCGCGCCGCCTGGCCGCAGCTGCACGTGGAGCACGTGGACTCGCTGGGCGTCTCGGAGGACCCGCAGATCGGCGACACCCTCCAGGTCCACGCCTACGTGGGACTGCACAACCTGTCTCCGCAGGACGTGTCAGTGGAGGTGGCGTACGGGCAGGCGGCCGAGAGCGACGAGCTGGCCAACGTGACGATGGTGGAACTGGAGGCCAAGGAGGAGCTCGGCAACGGCCGCTACCTCTTCGCCGGGTCCATCGTGATCGACCGCTCCGGGTCCTTCGGCTACACCGTGCGGGTGCTCCCCACGCACGAGGCCCTCGCATCGAAGGCCGAGCTGGGGCTGATCGTCAACGCGTAGTCCCAGCCGGGCTACAGCAGCACGGCTATGACTGCGAGGTCCTTGCCTGCGTAGCTTTCGGCGTCCTGCAGGATCTCGCAGATGGTGCCGAAGGAGCGGTCGCCGCGGAAGGCTGCGGGGACCTGCCAGATCACGGTCAGGGGTTTGGCGCCGTCGTCGGAAATGGCGTCGGCGAAGTCGTGAAGTGAGTCGTTGAGCGCGTCCAGGTTCACGCCGTAGTGCTCTGGAAAGTCCAGGGCCTCGCCGAAGGCGGCGAGGACGGACTTCCTGGAATCGGCGGCCGGAACCAGCAGGCTGCGGCGGCCGGCGTCCGCAACCTGGTCCTTCAGTTCCTCGAGGGTCCAGGTGTCGCCGGAGTAGATCTTCATGGTGCTATTTGCCTTCTGCTATGAACTTGAACGATGCGTAGTGGTCGGCGGTGTAGTACTTGTCGCCGGCCTGTCCTGCCACGATCCTGCGGGCTCCCCTGCCGGACTCGCCGGGCGTGGGCACCGTGTACTCCCTGTAATAACCGCTGGCCTTGCGCGGCAGGATGCGTTCGAAGTTGCCGAACGTCACGCCGTCGCGGGTGTACGGGTAGGGTCCGCCCCGCCGGATCAGGATCAGGGTGCGCCGGCCTTCGGCCGGCAGCTGGGACTCCGGGATCGTGGGGAGGCCGGGCGCGTTCGGCACGCCGGTGGTTTGGCCGACGGACGACGACGGCGGCGCGGCGGCAGGTGCCGGCGTCGCGGCTGCTGCGGGTGCCGACGTCGAAAAGCCGGGTGCCGCCGTCGTCGTTCCCTGTGGTCCCGGACCGGGCGGCGCGCCGCCCGGTCCAATGAAAAGGTTGAAGACCGCGAGGGCAGCGACGGCGAGCCCCAGCAGCAGCGTTCCGACAGTCCAACGCCTGCGCATGCCTGATTCCCCGGAGTTTATGTGCGGTAGATGTTGATGGTGTAGGCCTGCACCTCGTCAGGCTCGCCGGACTCGACCAGGGCGCCCTGCCGCCGGTCGTGGAGCTCGGACGTGGTGAGGCGGAGGTCGAACAGCCGCTTGCCGGTGCCGTCGTCGTTGGTGACCTGCGGCAGGGTGACCTCGACGTCCTCAGGTCCGCCGTTGACCACGATGAGCCCGGCCACGTGCCCGTCGTCGGAGCCGAGCAGCAGCTGGACCACCCGGTTCCCGTTGTCGTTCCAGCGCTCCATGGACATGGGCTGGCCGGTCCGGTCGTACCAGTACAGGTATGAGCGCGCGTCGCGGACGGGGTAGTCGTGCGGCTGGGCCGTCAGGAACTCCCGGCGGAGCCGGATGACACGCTTGGTGGTCCGCAGCATGGCATGGGATTCCGGCGTGCTGGTCCAGTCGATCCACGTGAGCGGGTTGTCCTGGCAGTATGCGTTGTTGTTGCCCTGCTGGGTGCGGCCGAGCTCGTCCCCTGCCGTAATCATGGGGACGCCAAGGGAAATCATGAGCGAGGCCATGAGGTTGCGCTTGCTCTGGGCGCGGCGCGTCAGGATGCCCTCGTCCTCGGTGCGTCCTTCAAAGCCGTGGTTGTAGCTGCGGTTGTCGCCGTGCCCGTCCCGGTTCTGTTCGCCGTTCGCCTCGTTGTGCTTGCGGTCGTAGGAGACGAGGTCGGTCATGGTGAAGCCGTCGTGGGCGGTGACGAAGTTCAGCGACGCCAGCCGTGAGCGGCCCGACGGTTCGAAGAGGCTCGCCGAGCCGGACAGGGCATCGGCAAGCCGGGCCACGGACCCGCCCTGGCCGCCGTTGTCGAGGGCGGCCCGGTCGGCCAGCCAGAAGGAGCGCACGGCGTCGCGGTAGTGATCGTTCCAGTCCACCCAGCCGCCGGGGAAACGGCCGGTCTGCCAGCCGCCGTAGCCCACGTCCCACGGTTCGGCGATCAGCTTGACGCGGGAAAGCGAGGGGTCGGCGGCGACCGCCACGAGGAAGGGGTGGTGGGGATCGAACTCGTTGGCTGCGTTCCGGCAGAGCGTGACGGCCAGGTCGAACCGGAAACCGTCGATGTGGAACTCGTCCACCCAGTACCGCAGTGAGTCCAGCACCATCTGGACAACTCGGGGTTCGCCGAAGTTGAGTGTGTTGCCGCAGCCTGTGGTGTCGATGTATTTTCCGTGGCCGTCGGTGCGGTAGTACTTCTGCTCGCCCAGCCCCCGGAAGCTCAGGGTGGTGCCGTCCGGGCCGCCTTCGGCCGTGTGGTTGTAGACGACGTCGAGGATGACCTCGATGCCGGCCGCGTGCAGTAGCTTGACCATGCCCTTGAATTCGTCCTGGACGGCCTGCGGCCCCGCTTCCTGGGCGGACTTGGTGGCGTACGCGGGGTGCGGGGCAAAGAACGCCGCGGTGTTGTAACCCCAGTAGTTGGTGAGGCCGAGGTTCTGGAGATGGGGCTCGTCCAGATGGAAATGCACCGGCAGCAGCTGCAGGGCCGTAATGCCCACTCCGGTGAGGTGCTCGATCATCGCGGGATGGGCCATGCCGGCGTAGGTGCCGCGCAGCGCCTCCGGGATGTCGGGGTGCAGCATGCTCTGCCCACGGACGTGTGCCTCGTAGACGATGGTGTTGCGCCACGGGGTATTCGGCTTCCGGTCCCCGGCCCAGTCAAAGTCGGAAGACATCCGGACGCTGGTCAGGAACCCGTCGCGTTCATCGACGGCCCGGCCGTAGGGGTCCAGCAGCAGCGGTTGCCGGCTGCCGTCGTCGAAATCAACGGTGGGAACCGCAAGCGGCAGCACCTCATCGCCCTTGGGGGCCGCTTCGCCGCTGGGGGCTGCAAGGAAGCCGTACCGGGATCCCACGGGTAACCCGTCCACCACGCCGTGGTGGACACCGTTCGTGAGGTTGGACAGGGTCTGCATCCGCCAGTTCTGTCCGGGGGCCTGATAGGCCACCTCGAGCATCGCGATGCCGGGAGCATAAACGGCGACGTTCGCACGGTCGCCTGATGCACCGCCCGGGCCTTGGCGCGCTTCGCTGACCCCGAGGGGAAAGGCCTGGGAGTCGTCCACCGTCAGGGCTGTGTCTAAAAGGGGCATTACCATCAATTAAAGCTTAGCCGTCACGTCCAAATAGCCAGTCTTCTCCCGCATGTTACGCGTGCGGCCCTGTGGTGGCACCGCTGAACCGTGTAAGAACGCACCTACTGGAGGTTTTCGTGAAGATTGCATTGGCCCAGATCATCACCGGCAGGGACGTGGACGGAAACCTCACCGTGGTCGAAGAATACGCCCGCCGTGCCAAGGACGGCGGCGCCGGAATCGTGGTTTTCCCCGAGGCCACCATGCGCGCGTTCGGCAATTCCCTGCTGGACATCGCCGAGCCTTTGGACGGCCCCTGGGCCAGCCGTGTCCGCGCGATTGCCGGGGAGTTGGGGATTGTGATTGTTGCCGGAATGTTCACCCCGGGTTCATCGGGCTCCGACGGGCAGACGAAGGTCCGCAACACGCTGCTCGTGACCGGGCCGGGCGTGGACGCCAGCTACGACAAGGTTCACCTGTTCGACGCCTTCGGGTTCCTGGAGTCCGACACTGTCGACGCCGGGACCGGGCCCGTAACGTTCGAAGTCGGCGGCCTCACCTTCGGCCTGGCCACCTGCTACGATATCCGATTCCCGGCCCTCTTCACGGCCAACGCCGACCGCGGGGCCGTCGCCAACATCGTCTGTGCTTCCTGGGGTTCCGGCCCCGGCAAGGTGGACCAGTGGCAGCTGCTGGCCAGGGCCCGCGCGGTGGACACCACCACCTACGTTCTCGCCTGCGGCCAGGGCGACCCCGCGACCCAGGGCATCGAGCCCCGCGGCGCAGCGCCCACGGGCGTCGGGCACAGTGCCGTCGTCTCACCTTTCGGCGAGGTGCTCCAGGAGCTCGACGGCGCCCCCGGCCTGATCTTCGCCGACCTTGATCCGGCCCTGGTCAAGGAAGCCCGCACCAAACTCCCGGTTCTGGCCAACCGCCGCGAGTTCTAGGAGGACACAACGCTCGATCAGATCCTGCCGGAAAACTGCCGACCCTCCTTCAGATCCTGCCGGAAAACTGCCGACCCTCCTTCAGATCCTGCCGGAAAACTGCCGACCCTCCTTCAGATCCTGCCGATTAAGACGAAACGCTTCCGCACTAGGTGCGGAAGCGTTTCCCGTTTTGCTGCGAAAGCTGAAGAAGGGTTCCCGATTCTCCTGCAAAAGCTGAAGAAGGGTTCGTCCAATTCCTGCAGGAACTGATGGGGCGTTCCGGGGTCTTGGCAGGTTGGACCGGGGGGCTTACTTCGCGGCGCGCTGGCGGGAGACCTCGTACAGCGAGATGCCGACGGCCATGGAGGCGTTCAGGGATTCCATCGCGGAGTCGATCGGGATGGAGACAATCTGGTCGCAGTTCTCCCGGACGAGGCGGCTGAGGCCCTTACCTTCGGAGCCGACCACGATGCACACCGGTTCGGTGGCAACGGTGAGGTCCGGCAGGGAAACGTCGCCGTCGCCGTCGAGCCCCAGCACGAAGACGCCCATGTCCTTGAACTGCTTGATGGCGTTGTTCAGGTTGGAGGCACGGGCCACCGGAACGCGCACCGCCGCGCCGGCGCTAGTCTTCCATGCGGCCGCCGTGACTCCCACGGAGCGGCGCTCAGGGACGATCACGCCGTGGCCGCTGAATGCCGAGACCGAGCGGATGATCGCGCCGAGGTTGCGGGGGTCGGTGATGCCGTCCAGTGCAACGAAGAGCGGGGCGTTCGCGATGTGCCCCTTCTTCCAGCCTTCGACGGTCTCTTCGGCAAGGTCGTAGGCGTCCTGGTACTCGTACGGCGGGATCTGCAGGACGAGTCCCTGGTGCACGGCGTCGTCGGTCATCCGGTCCAGCTCGGGCTTGCCGGTTTCCAGCAGGGGGATGCCGCGTTCGGCGGCGATCTTCAGTGATTCCTTGACGCGGTCATCCATCTCGATCCGGATGGCGACGTGCAGCGCCTTGGCGGGAATGCCGGCACGGAGGGCCTCGACGACGGAGTTGCGGCCGGTGACAACCTCTTCCGTGGCACGCCCCTTCGGGCCCGACCGGGCACCGGCACTGCGGGTGCCGCCGGCGCCGGCGGGCCGCTTGGCTGCGGAGCGCTCCGCGAGCTGCTTGTTCTTGTGCGCCTTGTGGTACGGGCGGTCCTCGGCCTTGGGGGTTGGCCCCTTGCCTTCGAGAGCCTTGCGGCCGTGGCCACCGGTTCCGGTGGTGGGGCCCTTCTTGAGCTTGCGGACTGCGCCCGGGCGACCTTTGTTGGCCATGAATTCCACCCTTGGTTGTATTGAGTAAGTCTGGACTCCAGTCTACTGACTGGCCTCAAATCGTTGACCGGGCGGTCCGGGAGCCGCGAAGGCTAGCTCCGCTGCAGGCTCCACGTGGCGCCGTCGGCGTTGTCCTCCACCAGGATCCCGGCCGCCGCGAGGGTGTCCCGGATGGCGTCCGAAGCGGCCCAGTCTTTCCTGGAGCGGGCTTCGGCGCGGGCAGCGAGCTGAGCCTCAATCAGTGTGCCAAGAGCGGTGGTGGCCTGGTCGTCGACGGCGGGCTGCGCGGCAGCGCTGATGCCCAGCACCCGCAGCATGTCGGTCACGCCCGCCAAAGCCTGCCGCGTTGCCTCCACGTCACCGTCGGTGAGCGCCGAGTTTCCGGCCCGAACCGTGTCGTGCAGGACCGCGAGGGCCTGCGGCACGTTGAGGTCGTCGTCCATCGCAGCGGCGAACGCATCCGGCACGGTGCCGTGGGTGCCAAACAGCAGGGCGCCGTCGGAGGACAATGCGCGGACGGCGCGGGCCACGAAACCGTCAATGCGCTCGACGGCGGCGGCTGCCTCCTGCAGCGATGTTGGCTGGTAGTCCAACACCGAGCGGTACTGTGCCTGGCCGAGGTAATAGCGGACCACGCGAGGCGGTGCGAGCTCCAGCATCTCTGCCGGGCTGACCGTGTTGCCGACCGACTTCGACATTTTTTCGCCCTGGTACGTGACCATGCCGTTGTGCATCCAGAAGTTCGCGAAACCGTGGCCGGCCGCCTGGGACTGCGCCATCTCGTTTTCGTGGTGCGGGAAGCGCAGGTCGAGGCCCCCGCCGTGGATGTCGAACTCGGTGCCAAGGTATTTCGTGACCATCGCCGAGCATTCGAGGTGCCAGCCCGGACGGCCGCTGCCCCACGGCGAAACCCAGCTCGCCGTCGTCGGCTCCCCTTCTTTGTAGCCCTTCCACAGGGCGAAGTCGCGGGGGTCCTTTTTGCCGCGCGGGTCGGCGTCGGCAGCACCCTGCATGTCGTCGATCTTCTGCCGCGTCAGGGCACCATATTTGTTCCAGGAGCGCACGTCGAAGTAGACGTCGCCGGAACCGTCGAGGGCAGGATAGGCGTGTCCGCGGTCGATCAGAAGCTGGATGAGCGCGTGCATCTCCGGGATGTGGCCGGTGGCCCGCGGCTCGTAGGTGGGCCGGGAGACGCCGAGGGTGTCGTAGGCCTTGAGGAACTCTTGCTCATACCGGTAGGCCAGCGCCCACCATTCCTCCTCCGGGACGGAGCCGGGCTCCTGCTCGAATTCCGGGTGGAAGGAGGCCTCGGACTTGGCGAGGATCTTGTCGTCTATGTCGGTGACGTTGCGGACCACCGTGACGCGGAAGCCGCGGTACTCGAGCCAGCGGGTGAGCTGGTCAAAGGCGATGGCGGAGCGGATGTGCCCCACGTGCGGCATGCCCTGCACCGTGGCACCGCAGTAATACAGGCTTACCTTGCCCGGTACCAGGGGAACGAAGTCGCGGACTTCGGCGGATGCAGTGTCGTAAAAGCGCAGGGTCACCGCTCCAGATTAGCCGATGCCATTGTCCCCGCTTACTTGCAGACCTCGCCGATCCGGTTGTTCTGTTTGGCGAGTTCAGCTGTCTGCTCCGAACTCTTGGTTCCCAGGGACGTGCCGGCCACTTTCTTCATGATGTCAGCCATCTTCTGGATGGGGTCGGCGACGTCCTGGGCCACCTTGTCGGCGACCTCCTGGTAGTGCTTGGCGATCTGGTCGGCCTGCTGCTGCTGGTTGCCCGTGGGCTTGAACGTGTCGCCCTGCAGGAACTTGCAGCTCTCCTCCACGCTCATGCGGGGGCTGCCGGCACAGCCGGCCAGAAGCATCCCTGCGATCACGACGGCGGGAAGCAACTTTTTCACGGCGGGTCTCCTGGGATTGCGGTACTGATGCTTATTCCAGCGTAGGTGATTTGGCTGCGGGGCCCGATCTGCGGCCGCCGGATGCCGGGCCGACGTGCTATCCGGCCGGGTAGACCAGGGCCGTGGCCACGGCGGAAATTCCTTCGCCGCGTCCGGTGAAGCCGAGCCCGTCGCTGGTGGTGGCGGTAACGCTGACCGGAGCCCCCGCGGCTTCGCTGAGCACGCGCTGGGACTCTTCCCGGCGCGGGCCGAACTTGGGACGGTTGCCAACGAACTGCACGGCGACATTGCCGATCTCGAAGCCGGCTGCGCGAACGATCCGGGCGGCTTCGGCCAGCAGCGTAACTCCGGAGGCGCCGGCGAACTCGGGCCGGTCGGTGCCGAAGTGGGTGCCCAGATCGCCGATCCCGCAGGCGGAGAACAGCGCGTCGGCTGCGGCGTGGGCCACGGGGTCGCCGTCGGAATGGCCGGCGAGGCCCCGCTCCCCCTCCCAGAAGAGCCCGCCCAGCCAGAGCGGCTGCGGATTGTTGTCCGGGGCAAAGGCGTGCACGTCGATGCCAATGCCCGTCCGGGGCAGGAGTGCCGGGGTCCGCGAAGCGTTGTCTGTCATGGGGCCTTCCGTCATGTGGTTTTTCAGCCCTCCACCCAGCGGGCGCCGAGGGGGCCCTCGAGCAGGCCTTCGGCGATGATGAGGTCCAGCGGCGTGGTGATTTTCAGGGACTGGCTGGCCCCGCGGACGGCATGCACCGGCACGCCGAGAAGCTCCACCAGCATCGCGTCGTCGGTGACCGCGGCGGCCTGGCGCTCGTCGAAGCCCGAGGCTGCCTGGTGTGCCTGCCGCAGTACGGAGAGCCTGAAACCCTGCGGGGTCTGGACTGCCCGGAGCTCCTCGCGGGGTGCGGTTCCGGTGACGAGTTCAGGTGCGATGTCCGTGGCCGGCCCCTCGGTGGCGGCGACCGTCTTGACGGTGTCCACCACGGGGATCACCGGGATCACCGCGTCCGCGCCGGCGGCCAATGCCTGTGCTACGCGGTGGAAGACCTGCTCGGGCGTCAGGGCCCGAGCGGCGTCGTGGACCAGGACCGCCTCCGTACCGTCCTCCAGGGCGGCCAGAGCGGAACGGACCGAATCCGCCCGGGAGGCCCCGCCGTCGACCATGGTCAGGAGCGGGCCGCCGTCCACTAGTTCCACCCGGAAGTCCTCGCAGAGCCGGCGAAGCTCCTCGTCCCCGGCCGGTAGCGCGATGCACACCTGGCTGGCAATGCCGGCCGCGACGATTCCGCGGAGCGCATGCATGAGGATCGGTTCACCGCCCAGCGGTACGGCGGCCTTCGGCATGCCGTACCCCAGCCTCTGCCCGGAACCGGCGGCGACGAGGATCACGGCGGTCACGGGGCGCTTGGGTGCAGTGTTCATGCGCTCTAGCCTACGTCCCGGCCGCACTCCCCCTCCATCTCCCAACCCGGTAGCAGCTGCGGGCGTTCCCGGCGCTGGGAGCGCCCTCCACTGCTGCCTACACGGGGATTTCCCGGGTGGCTGATTTTGGGTAAGAAGAAACCCCGGCGGCACTTTGCCACCGGGGTTCAATTCTTGTTAGGAAGCTCCTATTTACTTAGGAAGCCAGGACCTCGTCGAGAACGCTCGCAGCCTTCTCTTCGTCGGTCTTTTCAGCCAGAGCCAATTCTGAGATCAGAATCTGCCGGGCCTTGGCCAGCATACGCTTCTCGCCTGCGGAAAGGCCCCGGTCGTGATCCCGGCGCCAGAGGTCGCGGACGACCTCTGCAACCTTGATGACGTCACCGGAAGCAAGCTTCTCCAGATTTGCCTTGTAACGACGCGACCAGTTGGTGGGCTCTTCAGTGAACTCGGCACGGAGCACATCAAACACGTGCTCCAAACCGTCTTTGCCCACTACGTCGCGTACCCCAACGAGGTCAACGTTCTCTGCTGGAACTTCAATGGTCAGATCACCCTGAGCCACCTTGAGCTTGAGATACATCTTCTCTTCGCCCTTGACAGTGCGCATCTTGATCTCTTCAATTTTTGCTGCACCGTGGTGAGGGTAAACTACTGTCTCGCCGACCTCAAAAACCATGTGGACTTTCCCCTTTCCCGCAGACCAGTTTATCACGATTAAGGCATATGACTGGCATGGATACGGCCCGGGAACCGCGTAAATCCGCGGAAAATGGCCCAAATCAGCGGCTCAGACCCCTTGACGAATGCGAACAATAGTGCATCCCACACGCCCCCACAAGCGTTACGCGCGGGTAGTTGCGGGCCTTCGGGGACGGCCTGCGGAGCCTCCAGGCCGGAGTTCGAGGGGGCAGTCATGTGGAGGGGCCGAATCCTTGTTTGACGCTCTTTGCCGATAGGCTATGCCTGAAAACTGTTTCAAAGACTTTTCGAGGAGTGCGTGACGTGCGTTTCACTGCGATGAACCGGGGCCAGAGCGGCAAGATGGCAATGGCGGCAGCCGCCCTGAGCGTCGGCCTGCTGGCCCTGACGGGCTGCGGCTACATCAACGCCCAGCAGACCTCTCACCAGTACGTCGCCTCCGACGGAATCCGTACCGACGTCGGACCGGTCCAGCTGCGCAACATGCTGATCGTCTCCGCCGGCGAGAACCAGCCGGGCCGCGTCATCGGCGCCGTCTACAACTCCTCCTCGAAGGACGTCAAGGTCACCTTCAAGGGAGCCGAAGGCGCGCAGACCGAAGTTCCGGTCAAGCAGAACTCCTACACGCTGCTGAACCAGTCCACGGACGCAGCCACCCTGAGCACCTCCGGCGGCAAGCCCGGCACCCTCGTGGACGTCCAGGTGACCGAGGACGCAACCAACGTCAACAAGACCGTGAAGATTCCTGTGGTGGACGGCACGCTGAAGGAATACGCCGCCTACCTGCCGGATGGCACGCCCAGCGAGTCCGCCACTCCGAGCCAGACTGCAACGCCGGGTGAAACCGCGACGCCGGGCGAATCCGCCACGGCCACGCCCACCGCAAGCCACTAGCAGCGCCGGCCAGCAAGGCCGGTAATAGAAGAAGGAGGGGTTCCCGGCCGGGAACCCCTCCTTCTTCGTTTTATCGCCGCCTTGTTGTGCCGCGCCCGGGGCCACTCTCCCGGCCGCCGGTGAGCCTCTAGGGTTCGAATTTGTAGCCCAGGCCGCGCACGGTGACGAGGTAGCGTGGCAGGGAGGGGTCCGGTTCGATCTTGCTGCGCAGCCGCTTCACATGGACATCCAGCGTTTTCGTGTCGCCCACGTAGTCGGAGCCCCAGACGCGGTCAATCAGCTGGCCCCGGGTCAGCACGCGGCCGGAGTTCCGCAGCAGCATCTCCAGCAGTTCAAACTCCTTCAGCGGCAGTGACACCTGCTCGCCGTCGACACTCACCACGTGCCGTTCAATGTCCATCCGCACCGGACCGGCATGGACGGTGGATGAAATGAGTTCCTCCGGCTCCGCCTGGCGGCGCAGCACGGCGCGGACACGGGCAACCAGCTCACGGGAGGAGTAGGGCTTGGTGACGTAGTCGTCTGCGCCCAACTCCAGCCCGACCACCTTGTCGATCTCGGTGTCCTTGGCGGTCAGCATGATGACGGGGACGGTGGAGCGCTGGCGCAGCTGCCGGCAGACCTCCGTGCCGGATTGTCCCGGCAACTGCAGGTCGAGCAGCACGAGGTCTGCCCCGTTGCGGTCGAATTCCGTGATGGCGTCGAGGCCGTTGTCCACGACCTCCACTTCGAACCCTTCCTTGCCCAGTAGATAGGACAGGGGATCGCTGAACGACTCCTCGTCCTCGACAATAAGAATCCTGCTCAAGCGTTAGCTCCTCGTTCGTGGACGCCGGCGGCGTCGCGTGGTTCTTTGGCCTGCGGCCGGTCGGGCTGGGCCTCCGGTGAGGCGGGCGCCGGCGCTGTGGCTTCCCTGGCGGGTAAGGGGCGCGATTCCGGGGCGGGCTCGTCTCCCTGCCCTTCCATCTCCGGCAGCCGGAGGGTGAACGTGGAGCCCTGGCCGGGCTGGGACCAGAGCGTGACTTCCCCGCCGTGGTTGGAAACAACGTGCTTGACGATGCTCAGGCCGAGACCCGTTCCGCCGGTGTGGCGGGACCGGGCCGCGTCCACGCGGTAGAAGCGCTCGAACACCCGCTCCTGGTCCTCGGGTGACAGACCTTCGCCCTGGTCCGTCACGGAGACGGAGACCAGGCCCTCTTTGGACCGCACGCCGATGCCCACGCGGGTGTTTTCCGGCGAGTACCGGATGGCGTTGTCGATGAGGTTGCGCAGCGCCGTGACCAGCAGGTCCTGGTCGCCGTAGACCTTGGCCTCCGCGCGGCCGCCGATGACGATCTGGATGTTCTTGCTCTCGGCGGGCAGCTGCGACCGGTCCACGGCTTCGGAGATGACGTCGTTGATATCGACAGGGTGCCCCTGCTGCGCGACGTTGGCGCCCTGCAGCCGGGACAGCTCAATGATGTCCTGCACCAGCGCGGCGAGGCGGGCCGACTCCTTGTGCATGCGTTTCGCGAAGCGGCGGACGGCGTCCTCATCGTCCGCAGATGATTCCAGCGCTTCAGCCAGCAGCGAGATGGCTCCCACCGGGGTCTTCAGTTCGTGGGACACGTTGGCCACGAAGTCGTTGCGGATTTCCTCCGTCCGGGTGATTTCGGTGCGGTCATCGGCCAGCAGGACGATATATTCCTCACCCAGCATGGCTGCCCTGACCTGCACGATGATGGTGCCCTGGCCGAGCGGTCCCCGGGGCAGTTCAAGCTGCCTCTCCAAGATGACGCCGTCACGCCGGACGTTCGCCGTCATGTCCAGCAGCTCGCGGTGCACCACGGTGTGTCCGCGCACCAGGCCGTAGGCGTAGGCCGCGGGGCTTGCCCGGACGACGCCGTCGATCGCGTCCACCACCACGAACGCCTGGCCGACGACGGCGAGGACTTCGGCGGAGCCCTGGGGCAGCGCCGGTTCGTCGTACTCGATATCCACGAGCTCGCGCTGCTTCTCGCTGGCACGGAAAGCGAGCACGCCAAAGACGCCGAACGACAGGCCCAGCAGGCCGGCGATGACACCTAAGAGCATTGGATCCACGCCTCCAGCTTATGCTTCCGGAAAGCCCCGATATCCGATAAACGGCCCACGCGGTGCGGATTCAGCTAACGTTCATCTTGAGGTGTGTAACAGTTCACCGAACACTGGAAGAGTGTGCGGTTGGACTGCCGGAACGGTGACACGAAATTCTGACCGCCGCGGCGGGGCGGAGTTTCCAAGGAAAGGACGCCTACGTGCGCAAGGTTTTTCAGGAGGAGCTGGCCCACGTGGGCGAGGACCTCATCGAGATTTCAAAGCTGGTCAGCGAAGCGATCGGCAAGGCAACCACCTCATTCGAGAGTGCCGACGTCGACCTGGCACAGGACGTCATCGCCGCGGACGCCAGGATCGACTTCCTGCAGAACAGCCTCGACGAGCGCGCCATCGACATCCTCGCGCTGCAGGGCCCCGTGGCCAGTGACCTGCGCATGATCGTTGGCTCGCTGCGGATGAGCGCCTCCCTGGAGCGGATGGGTGACCTTGCCCGCCACATTGCCCAGCTCGCCCGGCTGCGGTTCCCCTCCCTGGTGATACCGGAGGCGCTGACCGGGACGTTTAAGAGTTTCGCCGAGCATGACATCGAGATCGCCAACAAGCTCACCGAGCTGCTGGAGACCCGCAACCTCGAGGTTGCCCGCGACATCCTCAAGGTCAACTCCGCCGTGAACGACCTCCACCTCAGCGTCTTTAAGGCGATCGCACGCCCCGACTGGCAGGAATCCCCGGCCACCACCGTGGACGTGGCCCTGGCCAGCCGCTACTTCGAGCGGTTCGCCGACCATGGAGTGTCCGTTGCGCAGAAGGTCACCTACCTCGTGACCGGCGCATGGCACCCGAACAGCATCGAACACGGCTAAATCCAGCCCGGCCGGGCAACAACTCCCGTGAAACAAACGGACGACGCCGGCTGGTCACCTAGGGTGACCGGCCGGCGTCGTCCGTTTGTGGTTTCGACAGGCGCAACCAGGGGCGGGCAGTGGGCTACTTCTTGCCCTGGTTGGCGACGGCCAGGATGGCCTGTTCGGCAGCCTCGGGATCGAGGTAGGTTCCGCCACGGGTGATCGGCTGGAAGTTCTCGTCCAGGTCGTAGACCAGCGGGATGCCGGTGGGGATGTTCAGGCTGGCAATGTCGTCGTCGCTGATCCCGTCAAGGTGCTTGACCAGGGCGCGCAGGGAGTTGCCGTGGGCGGTGACCAGGACGGTCTTGCCGGCCTTCAGGTCTTCCTTGATGTCCGATTCCCAGTACGGGAGCAGGCGGATGAGGACGTCCTTGAGGCACTCGGTGCGGGGCAGGTCGTCGCCGAGGTCCGCGTAGCGCGGGTCGCGGGCCTGGGAGAACTCGCTGCTGTCGTCCAGGGGCGGCGGCGGGGTGTCGTAGGAACGGCGCCACAGCATGAACTGGTCTTCGCCGAATTCGGCCAGTGTCTGGGCCTTGTCCTTGCCCTGCAGCGCACCGTAGTGGCGCTCGTTCAGGCGCCAGTCGCGCTTGACGGGGATCCAGCCGCGGTCCGCCTTGTCCAGGGAGATGTTGGCTGTGTTGATGGCCCGCTTCAGCAGCGACGTGTAGAGGATGTCCGGGAGAATGTTGTTCTCAACCAGCAGTTCCCCACCGCGTGCTGCTTCCTCGCGGCCCTGGTCGTTCAGGTCGACGTCCACCCAGCCGGTGAACAGGTTCTTGGCGTTCCATTCGCTGTGGCCGTGGCGCAGCAGAATCAACTTGTAAGTCATGATTTTCATCCTAGCCGAGCGCGGCCCGCGGGCGCCGAGAGTTACATCACGCGGCGGCGCCGCCCAACCGGGCCGCATCCCGGCGCCGCCCGATAGGCTGGGGCCGTGGTGCAGAAAGCAGAACGGGTGGTGACCGACCGGGGCAGCCGGGGCAAGCCGGTGGGGAATGTGACCCGCGGCACCACCAACCCGAACCGCATGCGCCGGCTGGACCGGTGGCTGGCCGGGCCGCAGGCCTGGCGGCTCCGGAGGGCTGCTGACCCGCTCGTCGTGGACCTGGGTTACGGCACCTCGCCGGCCACCGCCGTCGAACTCTTTGAACGGCTTCGGGCGGTGCGGCCGGATGTGCGCGTGTGCGGAATCGAAATCGAACCGGAGCGGGTGCGCGCGGCGAAGGCCCTTGAGCGCCCCGGCCTGAGTTTCCACAACGGCGGATTCGAACTTCCGGTGCCCGGGAACCCGGTGTTTGTGCGCGCGTTCAACGTGCTGCGCCAGTACGAGGAGGCGGACGTCCGCGGCATCTGGGGACTGGTGCAGGGCCGGCTGGCTCCGGATGGCCTGTTCATCGACGGAACGTGCGACGAGATCGGCCGCCGCTCCGCGTGGGTTGCCCTCGATGCCGGGCGCCCCCTAAGCCTCACCATGTCGGTGCGGTTCGGGAGTTTCGTGCTGCCATCCGAGGTCGCGGAACGGCTGCCCAAGGCCCTCATCCACCGCAATGTTCCCGGCGAACGGATCCATATGTTGCTGCAGGCCATGGACCGGGCCTGGCTGGAGGCCGCGCCGCTGGCGCCGTTCGGAAACCGGCAGCGGTGGACGGCCATGTGCAGGGCACTGCTCGACGGCGGGTGGCCGGTACATGATGGCCCCTCGCGTTGGCGGCTCGGGGAACTTACGGTCGGCTGGGAAGCTGTGGCACCAGGCTGAGTGCCGGCGATGTCACCAGGGCCCGTACGGGCCCATGTTCCGGCTGCCGCCGCGGCCTGCGTCCTTCACGGCCGGCCGGACGTCGGCCAGGTAAACGGAGGCCGCCACCACGGCTCCGAGGCCGAACAGGCCCAGCGGGCCGAGGAGGCCTCCCGACCCGCCGCCGAGCACGGACAGCGCTCCGACGGCCAGGCTGCCGCCGGTCAGTGCCAGCCAGAATGTCCTGGTGCGCTTGCCTACGGCCTCAAAGGCGTTGGGCCGGTGGCGGACGCAGTCAAAGAAGGCCCACACCTCGAGGGCCAAAGCAATCAGCCCCAGGATGTAGTAGACCGTGCTCTCAACGTAGAAAATCAGTACTCGTCCGTCCACCAGCCCAGCCTATCGGTCCAGCGCGTCCAGCGCCTGCTTCAAATCGGCCCAGAGGTCCTCGACGTTTTCGATCCCGACGCTCAGCCGGACCAGGTTCTCGGGGACGCTGACCGGTTCCGCGGCGTGCCGGCGCCGCCGCTCGATGAGCGACTCCACCCCGCCGAGGGACGTTGCAGGCAGCCACAGGTTCAGGGCACGGACCAGCTTGTCCGCGGTTTCGGCGGCGCTGAGCCCGCCGGCGGCGGCAACCTGCACGCAGAGGATGGAACCGAAGCCCGTCATTTGTGACTTGGCCAGATCGTGCCCCGGGTCCGACACGAGGCCCGGGTAGCGCACATTCTCCAGGGCCGGGTGCGCGCTCAGGCGCTCGGCAAGCACCGCTGCCGACGCCTGCGAACGCTCGATCCGCAGGGCCAGGGTCCGGAGCCCGCGCAGCGCGAGCCACGCTTCGAAGGGCCCGGCGATGCCGCCGTGGATGATGCGGTGGTGAAGGAGGGTTTCGCGCAGTTTCGCATCAGAGGTCACCAGGGCGCCCAGCACCACGTCGGAATGGCCGGCCAGATACTTGGTCACCGAGTGAAGTACGACGTCGGATCCCAGGCTGAGCGGCTGCTGCACCAAGGGCGTGGAGAAGGTGTTGTCCGTGACAACGACGGCACCGGCGTCGTGCGCGGCCTGGGTCAGGGCCCGGATGTCCGCGATGCCGAGCATCGGGTTGGTGGGGCTTTCCAGCCACAGCATGTCCGCCGCTTTGCCGTCCTGCGGCGCTATCCGGGCCCGGACAGCGTCGGTATCGGCGATGTCCACGGTGCGGAGTTCCAGGAAGCCCTTCTCAGCCAGCTCGGCGGCCATGACCAGCGAGCCCGAGTAGCTGTGGGACGGCATCACCAGGACGCCCCCGTTGGGAATCAGGGAGAGTGCGGAGCTGACGGCGGCCAGGCCGGAGGAGTAAAGGAGGCCGGGCAGCGACGCGCCTTCGAGCTGGCCGAGGGCCTCTTCGAACGGGTCCCAGGTGGGGTTGGCGTAGCGGCCGTAGCCCCGGTCGCCGTCGTCCAGCGCTCCGGTGCCGAAGTACGTCGAGGAGAGCACGATGGGCGGGTTCACGGGCGCATCGTGTTCGCGGGGCGGACGGCCGGCGGCCACAACCACCGTTTCGGCAGACAGGGAGGCGGCGTGCTGATCGGAAAGACTCATGGTCAAAGGGTACGTTGGCTCCCTGCCCGCGCGGAAAGCGGCCGCTTCCGGGAAGGTACCGAAGCGGGCACCGGGCATTTTCGTCGGTGGAAATCGGTAGGCTGGATAAGTGAATATGCAGAGTTCCGGACTTTTCATCGCCTTCGAGGGCGGTGACGGTGCCGGCAAGTCAACGCAGGCGGCCCGGCTGGCCGGCACGCTGGAATCGCGCGGCCTCACCGTGCTGCGCACACGGGAACCCGGCGGGACGCCCATCGGCGAGAAGCTCCGTTCCCTGGTGCTGGACCACGGCCATGGCCACATCGACGCCCATACCGAGGCCCTGATCTTCGCCGCCTCCCGGGCCGCGCACGCCAGCCAGGTCATCAGGCCTGCCCTGGCCCGCGGCGAGGTGGTGCTCACCGACCGCTACATCGATTCCTCGGTGGCGTACCAGGGCGCCGGCCGCGGCCTCGGCACGGACGCCGTCCGCAGTGTTAACGAGTGGGCCACGTCCGGGCTGCAGCCGGACCTGACGGTGCTCCTGGACGTCCACCCGGCCGAGGGGCGGACCCGGCGCACCGCCGCGGATGCCGCTGAGGACCGGCTGGAATCGGAAGCGGACGAGTTTCACGCCCGGATCCGGCAGGCATTCCTGGACCTCGCCGGGGCGCGCCCTGAGAGCTACCTCGTCCTCGATGCAGGACAGCCCGTCGAGGAAATTGCGGGTCTGATCCTGGAACGCGTCGAAAAGCTCCTTGCAGCAAGGGACACGCAGCCATGACCGTTTGGGATGACCTGCAGGGGCAGCCAGCCGTCGTCGCCCAGCTGCGGCAGGCATCCATGGGTGAAGGGCTCACGCACGCCTGGCTGTTCACCGGCCCGCCGGGTTCGGGCCGTTCCAATGCAGCCAAAGCTTTCGCCGCGGCCCTGAACTGCGACCAGGACGACGTCACCATGCGCGGCTGCGGCACCTGCCCGGCGTGCCTGACCATCCTGGGTGAAACCCACGCCGATGTCACCTTTGTCCGCACCGAAAAGGTGACCATCACCATTGAAGAGGCCCGCGATCTCGTGGCCACCGCCGGCAACCGGCCGTCCTCGGCGCGCTGGCGGATCATCGTGGTGGAGGACGCCGACCGGATGGCGGAGCGCACCACCAACGTGCTGCTCAAGGCCATCGAAGAACCCACCCCGCGCACCATCTGGATGCTGTGTGCCCCCTCCCCCGCGGACGTCCTGGTGACCATCCGCTCGAGGTGCCGGGCAGTGGCGCTGCGGCTGCCGCCCGCCGCCGACGTCGCGGCCCTGCTGGTGAAGCGCGACGGCGTGGATCCGGCCCTTGCCGAGCGCGCGGCCCGGGCGGCCCAGAGCCACGTGGGCATCGCCCGGCGTTTGGCCCGCGACGCTGAGGCCAGGGAGCGGCGCCTGGAGACAGTCCGGTTCCCGCTGGGGCTGCGGGGCATCACGGCCGCCGTAATGATGGCGGACAAGCTCGTGAAGATCGCCACTGAAGAAGCCACGAGCTCCAACGAGGAACGTGACGCCGCCGAAAAGGCCGCGCTGCTGGCCACCCTCGGCGCCCCGGAAACCGGGACCCTGCCGCCGGCCATGCGCAGCCAGGTCAAGCAGCTGGAGGACGATCAAAAGCGGCGCGCCAAGCGCTCCGTCACGGATTCCCTGGACCGCACGCTGACGGACCTCCTCTCGTTCTACCGGGATGTCCTGATCATCCAGCTGGGGAACGCCGTGGAACTGGTGAACGTTGAGCTGAGGAGCGAGCTGGAGGAGTTTGCCCAAAGGTCCGGGCCGGACGTCACCCTCGCCCGGATGGACGCCATCAACAACGCCCGCAAGCGAATCACCACCACCAACGTCGCACCGCTGCTGGCCATAGAGTCAATGGCCGCAAGCCTGATCCAGTAGCCACGCCGCCGCCCGTCATTTGCCTGACCGAGCTGACACCGCCCACAAGGAGAAACCGCATGATGTCTGCACCGCCTCTGTCCTCGCGACCCCGGACCCTCGCGGCCGGGATGCGGGCGGCCGGCGCCATGGCGCTGGCCGTCCTGCTGGCATCGTGCAGTGCCTTCGGCTCGTCCAAGGACGAGTCCTCGCAGAACGGCTCGACGGGACAGGCCGACCCCTCCATAGCGGCGGCCGCACCGGAGGGGCTCAAGTCCTATTACTCCCAGAAGATCATTTGGGGGCCCTGCGAGGACAAGCTGCAGTGCGCCAAGGTCAAGGTGCCCGTCGACTACGCGAAGCCCGACGGCGATACCATCGAACTGGCGGTGGTGAAGGTCGCCAGCACCGGGAACAAGAAGGGCAGCCTGCTGGTCAACCCGGGCGGTCCGGGTGCGTCCGGCTATGACTTCGTCAGGGACGCCGGTACCAGTCACTTCTCCGAGACTGTGCGCGCCAACTACGACCTCGTGGGCTTCGATCCGCGCGGCGTCAAGCGTTCGGCACCTGTCACCTGCCTCACCGACAAGGAGCGGGACGAGGCCCGGACGAAGGTCTACACCCCGGAGACCGATGCCGGGCTGGCGGTGCTGCGTGCCGACAACAAGGCCATCGCCGCAAAGTGTGCGCAGCAAACCGGGCCCGTGCTTGGGCACATCGACACCGTCAGTGCGGCCAAGGACCTGGACGTCCTGCGCGCGGTGCTGAACGATGCCAAGCTGAACTACATGGGCTTTTCCTACGGGACCTTCCTCGGCTCCACGTACGCCTCGCTGTTCCCCGACAACGTGGGGCGCATGGTCCTCGACGGTGCCATCGACCCCTCGCTCAGCGCCGAGGACCTGACGCTGGGCCAGGCCCGGGCCTTCGAGAAGGCGCTGCGTGCCTACGTTGAGCATTGCCTCGGCGAGGAAGGGTGCCCCCTCAGCGGCACAGTCGACGACGGCGTGCGGCAAATCCGCGATCTCATCACCTCCGTGGTCCAGACGCCGCGCACCGCCAAGGACGGCAGGCTGGTGGGCGGCAACCTCTTCGTCAGCGGCATCGTCGTTCCGCTGTACGCCAACGAAAGCTGGCCGGCCCTGACACAGGCGCTGGACCTCGCCATGCAGGGTGATGTCAGTGCCATGCTCCGCCTGGCCGATCTGGGCGCGGACCGCTCGCCCAACGGCAAGTACACGTCCAACACGGCACTGGCCTTCGGCGCCATCAACTGCCTGGACTATCCAACGAACAGTGACCCGGCCGCCATGCGCGCCGAAGAGAAGCGGCTCCGCGAGGCTTCCCCCACCCTGGGCTACTTCTTCGCCTATGGCGGGGCGAACTGCGCGGACTGGCCTTACAAGAACATCCGCACCCCGGCCCCGGTGAAGTACACCGGCTCCGCACCGATCGTCGTCGTCGGCACCACCGGTGACCCTGCCACTCCCGTGGAATGGGCCAGCGAACTGCGCAAGCAGCTGGGCAATGCGTCGCTGCTGACCTTCAAAGGCGAGGGCCACACCGCCTACGGCCGGTCCAACACCTGCATCAGCAACGCCGTGGACAGGTACCTGGTTGACGGGAAGGAGCCAGCGGACAACACCGTCTGCTGACTCCGGGCCCGACGGCGGCCGGCGCAGCAATTGCGGCACCGGCCGCCGTCGGGCGTTTAAGTGCGCCGGTGACTCAGTCTGCCGGCGCCTCAGTGCCGGGAAGCGCGGCGCTCCAGTAGTGCCGGAAAGTCCTTGATGGAGGGCAGGACGTCGGTGGCGCCTGCGTTGCGAAGTGATGCCTCGGAGTTAGACCCGGTCAGCACCCCGGCAGCCACCGATGCCCCGGCACGGAGACCGGAATGGATGTCCGCGGCGGAGTCCCCCACCACGGCCACTTTCCGGACGTCCTCGATGTCCAGGGCCAGGACCGCCGTCAGCACCATGTCCGGGAAGGGCCTGCCCCTGCCTGCGTCCGCAGGGCACAGACTGAGGTCCGCCAGGCCCATCCAGCCCAGGGACTCGAGCACCATGTTCTGGGTGTGGCGCCCGAAGCCGGTGGCCAGGCAGACCTTGATGCCGGCGTCCCGGAGCCAGCCGATGGTGTCCTCCGCCCCGGGGACCGCCCGGACTCCGCCGTCGGCTATGAGTTCGTCGCAGTTCAGCTCGAATTTCTTGTTGGCGCCGGCCGCCGCCTGGGCATCGTGGAACAGTTCGGCGAAAACGGTCATCCGGGAGATGCCGGAACGCTCCCGCGCGTAGCGCAGCATGCCTTCGAAGCGCGCCGAGCCGGCCGCGACTCCCTGTTCCACCAGCGTGCGGGACATCGCGCGGTCCATCAGACCGCCGTCGTACACGGTTGTACCCACCATGGCCAGCACCGCGAGCCGGACTGACGATCCATGCCCTGCCGTCTCCGCATCTGCCGAGACGGCGGTGCGGACCGCGCTGCCGGTGGAGATTGCGCTCTCTGGTGTCATGGTTAAGCTCCTTTGCCGCTAATGCGCAGGCAGGCTGCGCCACGCTTTTCATTCCAGCATCGCGGCTTTTGCTGATGCGGGCCTGAACCGGACCCGACGGCGGAATGAACGTCCCGCCAACGTCAATCGCAACCTGCAGGTCGTTCATTTTGACCCGGA
Organism: Arthrobacter sp. OAP107; assembly: GCF_040546765.1. NCBI lineage: Bacteria > Bacillati > Actinomycetota > Actinomycetes > Micrococcales > Micrococcaceae > Arthrobacter > Arthrobacter sp. OAP107. Next base: position 4,313,987 of record NZ_JBEPOK010000001.1, read on the forward strand.
CGCGGGGACTCTATTAGAGTTGTCTCTTGCATGAACCGGCCGGTTTCCCGGCTGATTGGTGCGGTGCTTCCTTAGCTCAGTCGGTAGAGCGTTTCACTCGTAATGAAAAGGTCATCAGTTCGATTCTGATAGGAAGCTCGGGAAGAACCCCGTATTGTCGCTCGTTCGGCGGCGGTACGGGGTTTTTTGCTGGTTTCGCCCGGAGATGCCGACAGGCCCGGGCATACTTTTGGCGCCCCTCGGCGCAAACATCCGCTGCACCCGGGTCCGGTAAATTCGCACCCGGGAATTTTCTTGAGCCAGTATTGATCGGCCCTCGATGAGTCCTTGAGTCAGTGCGGGCAGAGTAGTCGTTACCGGCACGGAAGACCGGTTACCCGAAGTCCGCCCGCCGGACTCCCTCAAGAACGGACGTTCGCCATCATGGGTCGCAACCTGAACTCCGCAGCCGGCAGAGCCGCCACGTCCGCGATCTTCACCGCCACCCGGCCATCCCGTGCCAACAAATAACCCACACACGTCCCCTCCGTCGTCTGGCCCCAGAACCGCGGCGGAGGGGGCCCATTCGTAAGGCAGCAAGCCATGACAGCAGCAGCGCCGGCGGCCCGGGGACCCGTCCCCGCGGCCCCAGCCAAGGGCCAGCCGCTGCTGAGCGGAACAGCAATCCAGGCACTACGCGAACCGGCGGTGCTGATGGCCCTGACCTACGGGGTTCCCGGGGTACTGGTCTTGCGAATGCTGGCCAGGATCTGGCGGAAGGGCCCCGAGGCTGCTGACGGGTCCGGGAACGGGGCCGGCGGTGCAAAAACACCGGCCGCAGGCTGACGCGCCCCAGCCGACCCTGGACGGGCGGCACCTCCGGGACCTGGCGGAGGATTGCTCGACGGCGGCCGCCGAGGCCTTCGCGGACAATTACACGGCCCTGCTCACGCAGCGCGTTGACCGCATCGTCCGGAGTATCGGCGTCGGGCACCGTGAGATGGCGATGGATGCCGCCCTCAGCCTGCGGACGGCGTCGTCCATGGCTGGCCCCTGCGGATGAGCCACCTGTGCAGCCGGCTGGAGAAGGCCCTGATGGCCGCTGACCTGGCCGCTGCCGCAGGCGTGGCGCGGGACATCGACCTGCACCTGCCGGAGCTGCAGGAGGCCTTCGCCAGCCGGCGCCGCCCCGACCGGTAGGCCTTCCCCCGGTTGCGGCCCTTCTGCCTGCTTCAGCCACGCGCGCACGCCGCCGTCACGAAGTCATAGATCTCCGCGCGCAGCGCCGTGCCGGCCGCGATCTTCAGCTGTCCTTCACGTCCTCCCGCACTCACATGCAGGGGCAGCAGGGTGCCCACCTTATCCTCCGCGATGGCGTGCGGATCGCAGCGGGCAGGGCGGATCCGCAAACGCAGTTCAGTGCGTGACGTGCCCTGCGCGATCCGGACGTTCCGCGGCCACGGCTGTTCCACTGGCTCGGCAATCAGAGTGGTCCCGCCGATGCCCGCGATGGTCATCGGCCCTGCATCCTGTCCGGCGCCGCCCCTTTCCTTCGGGATGATGACCAGGCGCACGACGGCGGTGCGGGAGTCCGGGGCCACCTCAAGTCTGCGGTCCAGGGCGATGTCCGCCACTGCGGCGGCGGCCGCAGCCAGGCACAGCTCCTGGTTGTTCCGTTCCAGGACCCCGAAGGGGTCATCGGCGACGTGCGCCACCTCCCGCAATCCGGCCCGCCCGGGCCCCGAGAATCTCACGGTGGCGACTGGCTGCTGCGCGGTTGACTGCGGCGGGGTTGGTTGCTGTGTGCCCGATTGGCCACGGCCGCAGGCCGGGGCCGGAAGCCGGGCTGGAAGACTCTTGGGCTGGCCGGGAGGCAGTTCGAGACCGCCGCCCGCTGGCTCCCAGACGATGTCCCCCTGAAACAGCGGCGACGCGAGCTCTGCCGCGGCAACCGTCAGGGACCCGCCGGACACATTGGTGAGCAGGAGCTGGATGGCCTGTTTTCCGTACTGGTCGCGGGACTGGTTCACCTCCACCGCTATCGGTTGCGGTGCAGCAGAGCGCGTCCCCGGTTCCTGTGGCTCGGGTGCCGTGCAGGACGCCAGCGCAGGAACCGCCGCCAAGGCAGTCGCCGTTGCGATAGCGAGCCGCCGGCGTGCACGGAACCACGGCGCGTGAGTGCACGGGCCGTGGACCTGTTGTTCAGGCAGCAGGTCCACGGCCGGGGCCACTCTAGAACTGCCCGGTGGGGCCTGTGTCCTCGACTTCACCGCGCCAGCCACCGGTTTCGGTGCCGCGTGATTCGATGAAGTCCTTGAATTTGCGCATGTCGGACTTGACCTGCATTTTGTCGATCTGCAGGGCCGCGCCCGCCTTCTCAGTGACGGTTTCCGGCGCCCATTCGAAGTGGACCTTCACTTTGGTGTGGGTGGCGTCCAGGGGCGTGAACCTGATGATGCCGGCATGGGACTTGCCATCGGTGCTGCGCCAGGCAATCCGGTCATCAGGCTCCTGGTCCACGATTTCGGTATCAAATTCCCGTTTCACGCCGCCGACTTTCGTAACCCAGTGATTGGTGGTGTTGCTCAGCTGGGTTACGGATTCCACGCCGGACATGAACTGCGGAAATGATTCGAACTGCGTCCACTGGTTATAGGCCGTATGGACCGGAACTGCGACATCAACGGTCTCTTCAACAGTTTCCATCTGCTTCCTCCTGTCGTTACGGGTGGCCCGATTACGGGCCCTCGGCAGCCGCCGTCGTTCCGCACAGCAACCGCCACCTGAACGGTAGGTCCGGTGGCGTCCTGTGTCCAGACCCTGCAGGTGATTGGCTTCAGGGAATGCCAGCGGTGCCGCCTGACGTGACCAGAAGGTCCCCGACCTGGCAGCCCAGGGCGTCACAGATAGCAGTCAAAGTGGAGAATCTGATCGCTTTGGCCCTGTCGTTTTTCAGCACCGACAGGTTCACCAGGCTGATCCCGACCCGCTTGCTCAGTTCGGTCAGTGTCATCCCGCGGTCCGCCAGCAGCTCGTCGAGCCGGCAATGGATTCCTGAGGCTTCGTCCGCCGGCATCAGACCAGGCCCTCGGTGTCCTTCTGCAGCCGGCGGCCAAACTGGAAGACCCCGGCCACAAGAAGCAGGGCGATGCCCAGCACCAGCGGCGCGGCGTTGAAGTCCAAGGAGAAGAGGTAGGGCTCCCCCGGCACATGCCCATTGACTCCGATCAGTTCTGCCAGGCGGCTCCGGGCAATGGAGTCGAGGATCTGCCCCGCCGTCCCGGCCAGCGCGAGGACCACTCCCCCGGTACCAACGAGCCAGTCAGAACCAGGTGTGAAGAGAATTTGGCTCCGGAGCCGGCGGGCCAGCAGAAAGACCAGCGCCAGAACGGCAAGGATACCTAGCTCGTTTAGCGCCTCCGCCCATGCCAGCAGCGCGGCCGGGCCGGAGGGAAGCACCGGAATTGTCGCATCCAGGGCCGTGTAGTGGCCGGAAGCACCCAGCGACAATCCGGACACCGTTTGGCGCGGCGTCGCCACCGGAAGCGTCAGCGTTACCTGCCCGGCCGAGGAATCCACGATGCCAGTCACCGTGAACGCCGTCGTCGTGACCGCTGCGGCGGACGAGGCAACCATCAGAAAAAGCGCATCCGTCCTGGTCACGAACATCTTGCGCCGTGCATCCGGAATGGCGTGCTTGGTAACTTTCATCAGTCCCCCAGTTATCGAAACTCGTTAATAACGACAATCGATAACATAGGGCTATCCGTAGCCGGTGTCAATGTCCGGCAGGCTCGCCTGCTGCCCCGTACGGGGCAAAAAGGAACCCGCCGGGGCGGACGGGTGGTCCGTCGTCGGCGGGCTCCTTACGGCAGGGCCGTCTGCGTTCAGGCGTTCGGCGCGTCGAACCGCTGCCCTTCGGGCTTGGACGGAAGGATCGTCAGGACCAACAGTGCTACCGCCCCAAGGAACGGCACGATACCCAGCAGCACAAACCAGCCGCTCAGGTTCACATCGTGCAGGCGCCGGGCAGTCAAGGCGAGGGACGGCACGATGGTCGCCAGTCCCCAAACAATGGCAAGGATGAGGCCCACCGTGGCGCCCGGACCGGGAACGGGCGAACCGTCTGCGGCCACGGTTGTTCCCCCTGCACCCGTGATGACGTTGATGATGATGCCGACCACGACTGCGACGAGCAGCCACCACCAGTACTCACTCCGGCTGGCACGGCCCGAGAACGTGGCGTACTTCTTGAAGAACCTGCGGACCGCTGCGGGCAAGGGCGCCCCGTAGTAAGGGGCCCAAAGCGGCGGTTCGCCGGTTCCTCCCTGATAGGCCTGCTGCTGTGGATATTGCTGATAGCTCACTGGTTCCCCCCACGGGTTCTGAGTTATGAGACGAGCCCATCGTAGGGGCCTAAACCGGCGAATCGGCCTTTCGATGGAGAAAATTTACTGCGATTTTCACTTCGCGTCCTGATAAGTGCGGAAGTTTCGGACTCCGCGGAGCCGCTGATGCCGCGGGCCCGGGTGCGGCTAGCAACTGACCATCGACACGGTCCCGGCGCGGGCTTAACCTTTCCTCGCTGGGACCCGACAACGACGACGGTGAGGTGGCAAAAATGGGAGCCCTGGAAGATGTTGATTTGGTGCAGCGGGGTTACGACGCTTTCGGTGCAGGTGACATGGACACCCTCCGCGGGCTGTTCGCGGCGGACGCCGTCTGGCATCTCGGGGGCAGCGGCGGGCTGTCCGGTGACAAGCAGGGCCTGGACGCGATCATCGCGTACTTCGGCGAACTGTTTACCCGCTCCGACGGCACGATCAAGGTCGACCTGGATGATCTGATCGGCGGGGACAACCATACGGTTGGCTTCCAGCGCGTGCACGCGCAACGCAACGGCGCAGCCATCGACCAGCGCGCCGTTATCGTCTTCGCACTCAAGGACGGCAAAGTCAGCGAGGTTTACGAATTCCCGGAGGACACCGCCAAGGCCGCCGATTTCTGGTCCTGAGAATCGCAGCTTCCCTGGGGCCGCCTGCACCCGATCCTTTGTTGCGAGGGTCGCCTAGAGTGGGCCCATGGCAGACGCGATGAAGTCCCTCACTGAAAGCTTCAGGAACGTGGGCGTTTCAAGGGCTTACGGAGATCCGATCCGGCTGGACGGGAAAGAGATCGTTCCCGTTGCACTGGTTTCCTTCGGGTTTGGCGGCGGCACCGAAGGCGGTGATCCGGAGGGAGCCGGCTCCGGTGGCGGGGGAGGCGGATTCGTCTTCCCCCTTGGCGTATATACCCACGACGACGGCGGCCGGCTGACTTTCCGTCCGAATCCACTGTCGCTGACGGCTTGCCTGGTACCGCTGGTATCGGCCGTCGGGCTTGCGCTGCGGGGTGCACTCCGGGCGCGGCGTTAGCCGCCCTCTTCGGCCGGAAGTCGCTACGCGACGTCGTCGGCGATGTTCCGGTCGGACAGGTGGGCCAGCAGGGCCCGCTCCGGACTGCCCGGGTTTTCCTCGAGGTGGCGCAGCAGGCTGGTGCGCACGTCGGGGCCGGTGGCAACCGCAGAAAGTACATCGATGATGACGTCCATTACCTGACGGCGCATCGTCCAATCCTCTGAAGCGTACGTCACGTGCACCTCCTGCCCGGCCGCGAACCTTTCCCCGACTGCTCTTTCGATAGGCACTGTCCCCTGAGTCAGTACCGTCGCTTCCAGCATCCCCGTTTGGCTGCGGGAAAACCGGAACCAGTGGGGCCGGCCCTTGTTTGGGCCGACCCCACCAATAGATCCCTGTGTTATGGCTTCAGGTCAGACGCGGCTTCTGCGTGTGACGGCGCCGTAGATCAGCAACACAATGACAGCTCCGAGGATGGACAACAGCCAGGTCCTGAGGTCGAAGAAGTCACCCAAGCCACCACCGAAGATCAGCGAGCCGATCCAGCCGCCAAGGATGGCCCCGACGACGCCCAAGACGAGGGTGACTATCCAACCGCCGCCCTGCCTCCCGGGAAGAATGGCTTTTGCAATGGCCCCCGCAATCAGACCGAGCAGGAGAAATCCAAGAATTCCCATGACGCACTTTCCTTTCCACCAGACAGGCACCGCGGGTGTGGCACCAGCTATAGAGATGAGTTAATCAGCATGCTTAGTAGCTGGCAAGCGTCCGATGCGCGTGGCCCGAAATTTCTCTTGTCAGTCCTGTTGGGGTGGTGCTATAAAAATCGGTATCAGCCAACATCGGAAACTGAGGTCAAGGAGGGGGTCCCCGGCAGCCAATTAACGCCTCATGGACCGGGACGGGATACCGGTAAACGCAAAGCTGCTTATTGGGCGGAGAGCTTTCAGAGAACGCCACAGCGCATAGTGTGCAGGTGCAGCATCATCAGCGTGCGGATCCTATTCCCGCTAAGTGGTCCCCGGCTGCAGGAGCAGCCGGGGACCACATCACCCTAGCTGCGGAGGGGATCGCAGCATCCGGAGTTCCTTGAGCTGGTTGTGGTGGGATTTCTGTGGACCAGGCGACAATCGTCAGCTACGCCCTCGGCTACATCGCGGTGGCGATAGCCGTTTTTGTTATGTTTCTGCCGGCGCTCGCTGTTCTCGGCCTGCTTCTGCTCGGGGCCGGCGCCGTACAGGTGATTGTTCTACTCATCAACGCCACGGCCGTTGGCCTCTACAAGGCTGTCCTCGGGCTGTACCACCACCTGCTGGACAGGTGGCACGACCGCCAGCGCGGCAGGCTGGCGGCCCACTAGGGCGGAACAGCCCCAGGCCGACGCGCCCGCCAGAGCGCTGCCCGTGCGAGGGCATGCTGAAACCTGCTCGCCAGTACATATGATGGCAGTCATGGAGGAGGAACTGGCGCGTGCCGCACAGGCTTTGTACGCGCTTCCCTTCGACGAGTTCATCGCCGCCCGCACTGCTGCCGCCAAAGATGCCGCGGCATCCAACAAGCCCCTTGCGCAGGCAATCCGGACCCTGCCCAAGCCTTCCGTGGCCGCCTGGACCGTCAATATGCTGGCACACCACAGCCCCGACGCCGTTCAGCAGCTACGGGCTCTCGGTGAGACCATGCAGGAGGCTCAGGCATCACTCGACGCTTCGACCCTAAGGGAGCTTGCCAAGGAACGTCGGAAACTCCTCGGCACCGCTGTCGGTGAAGCTCGGCTGGCCGCTGAAAAGCAGGGCCGGAAGGTAAGCGGCGCAGTTGCCACCGAGGTGGAAGAGACACTGCGGGCGGCCACGGCGGACCTGGCGGCTGCCGCCGCCGTCGAAAGCGGTTTGTTGCTTCGCGGGCTGTCCGCCGACGGCGTTGACCAGGTTGATCTCAGTGACGCCGTAGCGGTTCCGTCCGCGCTCGGAAAGCTGCCACCCCGGCCGCTCCCGCCCCAGCGGCCCGCTGATGCACAGCGTCCCGCTGGCGGGGCGCCACGCCCGGCTGGCGGGGCACCGAAAGGCCACCGGCAGGAGCCATCCGCCACGACTGCCCCGGCCGGACGGCGTGACCGGAGCCAGCCGTCAAAAGCCGCGGCGCGGGCGGGCGCCGACGCCGGCCCCGACGCGGTGGATCAGGAGAAGCCGCGCCTCCGAGCCGTCCGCACCGCTCCCCGCCCGGTCACGCCGTCGCTGCTGGAGAAGGCGCAGGCAGCGCTGGCGGAAGCGGAGGAAGCGGCTGCTGATGCCGCAGACGAGGCAGCGCGCCGCGCCCGGGCCCAGGAGGAAGCCGCGGCAGACTTCGTCCGGCTCACAGCCGAAGTCAACGACGCCCGGCAGCGGCTCCGTGCCTTGGAGCTTTCACTGGATGCCGCACGCAAGGAACGCGAGACCGCAGCCGCTGAAGCGAAGCAGTACGCCCGGGCAGCGGAAAAAAGCGAGCGGTCGGCGGTGCTGGCCAAGGAACGCGTGCTGCGGCTGCGCAACACGCCGGACTGAACTGCCAAAAATGTCAGACCCCGGTTGCACGATGGAGCCATGGAAAATAATCAGGAATTCCACGTAACGTACTTCGACGCCGACTGCGGCCGGATCCGCACCGAGGTCTTCGATACTGTGGCGGCTGCAGAGCGCTTCGCCAGCCGCAGCATCACCGGCGAAGACTGCTGGGCCGTCGTCGACGCCGTAGCAGTCCAGCAGGAGCAGCTCGCCGCCTGACGCCGGCAAGGCCCCGCCCGGCCGGGGCTGCCCAAACGCGGAGAGGCCCCGCCGTCCGCGCGGGCAGGCGGAGCGGGGCCTCTCGGCGGTTACCTGACTGTCAGGCGAAGTCGGAGACGGCCGGGTCCGGGCCGATCCTGCCGGTTCCGTCCGCGGTGCGATCCAGTCCGTTGATGGCTTCAACGTCCCCGGCGTCCAGCGTGACGTTCAGGGCGTCAAAGTTCTCACGGATCCTGGACTCGGTGACGGATTTGGGGATGACGACGTTACCGATGGCGAGGTGCCAAGCGATGACCACCTGAGCTGCGGTGGCACGGTGCTTTTGTGCGATGCCCGCGATAACCGGGTCCGCCAGGAGCTCCCCGCCCTGGCCCAGCGGAGACCAGGCCTGGGTCAGGATGCCCTGGGACGCATTGAAGTTCCGCAGCTCGGACTGGCTGAAGTAGGGGTGCAGTTCCACCTGGTTGATGGCCGGAACCACGCCGGTCTCGTCGATGATCCGTTGCAGGCCCTCGACGGTGAAGTTGGAGACGCCAATGGACTTCACCCTGCCGCGCTTCTGCAGTTCGATCAGCGCCTTCCAGGTGTCCACGTACTTGTCCTGCTTGGGCTGGAGCCAGTGGATCAGGTAGAGGTCCAGGGTTTCAAGACCCAGGCGCTCCAGCGACTCCTCGAACGCGGCGAGCGTCGATTCGTAGCCCTGGTCGGCGTTCCACAGCTTGGTGGTGATAAAGATTTCCTCCGGCGACAGCCCGGAACTGGCAATCGCCCGGCCTACACCGGATTCGTTGCCGTAGATCTTGGCGGTGTCGATGTGGCGGAACCCGGCCTGAAACGCCTGAAAGACGACCTTCTCGGCTACGTCGTCTTCAACCTGCCACACCCCGTAGCCCAGCTGGGGAATGGTGTTGCCGTCATTGAATGTCAGTATTGGTGAAGAAGTCATTTGTCCATCCTGCCAACAATCAAACTTGAAGCGCACGGAATATGACGAAGCTAAGCTAGCCGCGTAACGCCGTGTCACGGGGAATATTTCGGCGCAAAGAAAACCCCGGCCGGTCAGGACTCCGAAAGGAGCCGCTCGGCGTCGGCCACTTGCTCAAACACAGTTTCCGCCCGGCGCCAGACGGATGCCGCGCCAACGGGCACCGGCCCCACGGCGAGACGGAGCATCGCGGCCGCCTCGGCGGTGGCGGCCAGCGAGTTGCCCGCCTTGGACAGCGAGCGGTGAACACCTGACAGGGCGTGCGGAATATCCAGGCCGTCGCTGGGCGACCGCCGCTGCGCCTCAACGCAGATCTCCCGGACACGGCCGGAGAGGCCCGCCAGCTGGTTGGCTATGTCGACCAGCTCTGCGTAGAGCTGGTCGTCCTCCACACCCTCGAGCACCTGGTGGTACCGGTCCAGGCCGCGGTGGAACCGGTCGTGGGCGCGGCGCCATAAGCCCTTGCCAAGTTCGGCGTCGTCTTTCCGCCCTTGGCGGGCGGCCGTGAAAAATCCCAAAGAGGCCTACAAGTACTGGCCGGGGCCGTGGTCGGAGTCTTCCTTTCGGCCCGGGTGCAGCGGGTCGGCGCCGGGCTGGGGTGCCTTGGCACGCTGCGGCTCGCCGTTTTCGCCAATGACGACGCCGGGGGCGATGACGGTCCCTGGCGGAAGCTGCCGGAGCTGCATCTGGGCCATCGTGTGTTCCCGGGCTGCGTGCTGGGCGGCGATCGCCGTCTGGATGCCATGGAACAGGCCTTCCAGCCAGCCCACCAGCTGGGCCTGGGCGATCCGCAGTTCGGCGTCCGAGGGCGTGCCGTCCTCCGGGAAGGGCAGGCTGATCCGTTCCAGCTCCTGCACCAGTTCCGGTGCCAGGCCGTCCTCAAGCTCCTTGATGGAACGCTCGTGGATCTCCGCAAGGCGGCCCCGGGCGGCGTCGTCCAGGGGCGCCGACTTCACCTCTTCAAGCAGTTGCCGGATCATGGTGCCGATCCGCATCACCTTGGCAGGTTCATCCACGAGGTCCTGCAGGCTGGCATGTTTGGGCTTGCCGGCGTCGGCAGGGCCGTCGGAAGCCCCCGCATCCAGTGTGGTGCCCTCCACAGGCTCCTCGTCCTCCTGCGGCACGGAAGAGGGCACGGAAGGCTCCGCGGCCTGCTGAGCTGCGGGCTGAACGCCCGGCTCGCCGGGCTGGACGGCGGCCTGCGGACCGGCCGCCTGGGTGGGTGGAGTGTCTTCGGGATCGCTCATGCGTTCATACTCTCACGGGCCCGGAATGCGGAGTCCAGTCAATGAAGCTCCTTGACCAGGATTTCGCCTTCGTCCGTAGCGAAACCGCATTTGCGGTAGAAGCCGACGGCGTACGTGTTGGCCGGAACCCACACTTCCGCCACCCCGTTGCCCCTCATCCAGGCCTCCATCTCCGCAATGAGTGCCCGCCCTATACCCCTTCGGCGCCACGCGGCGTGGGTTCCCATCTCCATCAGCAGCACCTCCGCCCAGGGGCCGGGCGTCCGGCGCCGCTGGATGCAGCCGTGCAGGAAACCCACGGTCTGTCCCCCGGCCTCTGCCAGCCAGAAGAGAACAGACGGGTCGGCGAGGAAGTCCCGGGCGCCGTCGGGGTCCAAATCCCCCGACGGCGCGGTCCCCGGGTCCTCGTCAAACAGGTTGTCCGTGGCCGCCAGCGAGACAAGTGCGGCGGCCTCTGCCGGCCGGATCCTGCGCACGACGAATCCGGCCGGCAGAACAGCCATGGTCAGCAGCACCTTCCCTGCGGGTTGGTATCCTGGCGGTCCGTCCGGTCCCGCCAGAACGCACGCTCGTCCATGGGCGGCGTGCCGTGGCCGGCCGCCGCATGGTGCTCCAGGTATTTCCGGTAGGCGTCAGCCCCCATGACCCCCTGCAGGTACCGCGAGAAGCCGCGGAAGGCCTGGGCCACCGGATGCAGCATGCCGCCCGATCCCGCGTTGGCACTCATCAGTGATGTCCTGCCCGCTCGATGCGCAGGTCAGCGGGCAGCTTGTTCCACTCCGCCATGAGCTCGCGCTCGGCGGCGGTAGGGATCAGCCCGGCGGGCGCATAGACCCGCGAGGGACGTGGCCGGTCCTCGTTGTTGGCGTTGGGGATCCCCGCCGTCGTGTTCCGGAAGGCCTTCACGGTAGCCACCACGGCTGTGACGATGACAATGATGCTCAGGACCACGAAGATTACGGACAGCCAGCCCTGGATCATGGTGTTGCGGACCACCGCCTCCATGGCCGCCGTGGTCTTGGCCGTGCCGAAGGAGGTCTTCCCGTCGGCCAGCGCCTTGCTGAAGGCGGCGTTGTTCGCGAAGTACCCCACCGCCGGGACCGAGGAGAAGATCTTGTGGATGCTCGCCGTGATGGTAACGACGGCGGTGAAGGCCAGTGGCACGGCGACGATCCACAGGTATCTGAAGGAGCCGCGCTTGGCCGCGATGGCCATGCACACCGCCAGGGCGATCGCGGCCAGCAGCTGGTTGGCGATGCCGAAGAGCGGGAACAGCGTGTTGATGCCGCCCAGCGGGTCGGTGACGCCCATCAGGAGCACCGCGCCCCAGGCACCCACCATGATGGCCGTGCAAAGCCACGCGCCGGGACGCCAGGATGCCTCCTTGAACTTCGGGGCAAAGTTCCCGATCGAATCCTGCAGCATGAACCGCGCAACGCGCGTTCCGGCGTCGACCGCGGTGAGGATGAACAGCGCCTCGAACATGATGGCGAAGTGGTACCAGAAGGCCATCATGCCGGTGCCGCCAATGAACTGCTGCATGATGTGGGCCAGGCCCACGGCGAGCGTTGGCGCGCCGCCGGAGCGCGAGACGATGCTCTCCTCACCCACGTTCGAGGCGGTCTCCGCCAGGACGTCGGGGGTGATGTTGACGCCGGCCAGGCCCAGTCCGTTGACCCACTGCGTAGCCGTCTCCACGGTTCCGCCGGTCAGGGCCGCAGGGGCGTTCATGGCGAAGTAAATGCCGCGGTCGATCGAAATCGCGGCGACGAGCGCCATGATGGCCACGAAGGATTCCATCAGCATGCCGCCGTAGCCGATGAAGCGGGTCTGCCGCTCCTTCTCGATGAGCTTCGGCGTGGTGCCGGAAGAGATCAGGGCGTGGAAGCCGGACAACGCACCGCAGGCGATGGTGACGAACAGGAAGGGGAACAGGGCGCCGGAGAAGACCGGACCGTTCTCGCGGCCGGCGAACTCGCTGAACGCCGGAACGGTGATTTCGGGGCGCACCACGATGATGGCCACGGCCAGCATCGCGATGACGCCGATCTTCATGAACGTGGAGAGGTAGTCACGCGGTGCGAGCAGGAGCCACACGGGCAGGATGGCCGCGATGAAGCCGTAGACGATCAGGCCCCACGCGATGGTGACCTTGTCCAGGTGGAAGAACGCCGCACCCCATTCGGTGCCGGCCACGGCACCGCCGCCGATGATCGCCGCCATCAGCAGAACGAAGCCGATGATGGACACCTCCATGACCTTGCCCGGACGCAGGTACCGCAGGTACACGCCCATGAACAGCGCGATCGGGATGGTCATGCCCACGGAGAAGACGCCCCACGGGCTCTCGCCCAGGGCATTGACGACGACGAGCGCCAGGATCGCGACGATGATCACCATGATCAGCAGGGTTGCCACCAGGGCGGCGGTGCCGCCGATGACGCCGAGTTCCTCCCGCGCCATCTGGCCGAGGGAACGGCCGCCGCGGCGCATGGAGAAGAACATGACCAGGTAGTCCTGGACGGCACCGGCAAGGACGACGCCGATGATGATCCAGATGGTGCCGGGGAGGTACCCCATCTGGGCAGCGATGACGGGTCCCACGAGCGGGCCGGCACCGGCGATGGCGGCGAAGTGGTGGCCGAAGAGGACATTGCGGTCGGTGCGGACGTAGTCCTTGCCGTCAGCCTTGTACTCTGCCGGTGTGGCGCGGCGGTCGTCCGGCTTGAGCAGATAGCGCTCGATGACCTTCGAGTAGAAGCGGTAGCCGATGAGGTAGGTGCACACCGAGGCAAACACGAACCAGATGGCGTTGACGGTTTCGCCCCTGACGATGGCCAGCATGAACCAGGCCACACCGCCCAGGAGTGCGATGGCTACCCAGAGGGCGATCTTCGCAGGGGTCCATCTGCGCTCCTCGGCGTCGCGGACCGCGTCATCAACCGACGCCGGCGGCAGCGCTTCGTCGGCGGGATCCAGTTCCCCGTCCGCCGTTCGGGTCCCGTCCTCAGGCATGGTGCCCATGTCTCCTCCTTGAGATTCCCAGCTGGCACGGAGTGTGCCACGGGCACCCTACCAACCGGCAGGGCCTCACCCTTGGCTTTTGAGCGGTGGTGCCGGAGGAATCGACGAGCGGTCCCGATGCCGCGGTAAGCGGCGGGCTGCCGGGCCGATACCGGCGGTCAGGTGCCGGGACTTCGCCGGGACACCGGCAGGCGGGCACGCGCGAAGATCCAGGCCAGGCCACTGCCGGTCAGCGGCACGGCAACGAGCAGGGCCAGCAGCGGCATCCACGGGACGACCGGCTCTGCAAACATCCGGGTGGCCCCGATAAGCAGGACTGCAGGCACCACCCCGGCGGCCACTCCCAGCGAGGTCCCAAGCGACGCGGTCATCAGCGACTGTGCTCCGGCCAGCGCCTTCCGCAGCCGCGGCGGCGCGCCGACCCCGGCCAGCGTCATGTGGTCCGCCCTGGCATCGGCGAGCGCCAGGCCCGTGGTGATGCCGGCCGCGCTGAGCGTGATGAGTGCGCTGGTGCCAACGATCAGCCACAGCAGTTCGGACCCGGTGCGGTCCGCTCCCGGCTCAACGTAGAAGCCCATCGCCTGGATCCGGTAGACCTGCGCCAGTGCCGCGGACGCCCTGTCCTGTTCAGCGGCTTCCGGGTAGGCGGACAGCTGGGCGAGCAGCACGGAGTTGCCGACGTGGATGCCCAGCCTGGACGCGGTTTCAGGAGGAATGACACCGTAGAACGGGACCGGCACGTCCGGCGCCTCCACGATTGCCGGCAGCTCTTTGTTGTTCAGGGGCTTGTAGGCAACTGCGGAACCAGGGCCGGGAACGGGCTGGCGCACGTCATAGGACTGCAGCGTGGTCCTCCCGTCCTTTTCGAAGACCGGGTTGCTGACCACCATTCCCCCGCTGTTCAGTGCATCCACCGCGGCAGGGCTGGGTTCCCGGCCCAGCAGAGCCCGGAGCTCGTCCACTCCGCCAACCACCAACGGCGGAAGCTGGCCGGCGGAACCGGCGGCAGACATGGATCCGTTGCACCGCCAGTCCTGCCCGTCCAGGACGCGGCCCTGCGGGGTGGCAGGGCATTCGTTGGCTGCCGGCACGGCAAGCTTGTATTGCCGGCAGTCCGCTCCGGCGTTGCTGGCGGGACTGGACCCACCGGTGGACGCCTGCATGTCACACTTGCTCAGCACCGGGCCTTTCAGGACCTGCGTCCACTGCACGGTGCTGAGCTCCCGCCGCAGCGCCGCGTCTACGGCGGCCGGGTCAATATCGGGTGCGGGCGCCGTCCCCGGTGATTGGACCGGCGCGGTTTCCAGCGGCAGGGAGACCTGGTTTTCCTGCGCAGCCCACATGTGCGTACGCTTGGCCTCCGCCATCTGGCTGGCCGAGAGGACCATCGCGGCACTGGCCAGCGTAGCCGCGGCGAGGACCGCCGCCACGGCGGGCACGGTGCGGCTCCTGTTCCTGGCAGAGTCACGGGCGGCCATCCGCAGCGGCAGCGGCAGCCAGGCGGTGCGTGCGGTCAGGATTTTCACGAACGTCCCGGTGAGCAGCACCAGGGCCGCCACCGCCAGGACCGCGCCGGCGGTGAGCAACGCCGCCACCAGCGGGGGTCCGGGCCGCGATGGCGTCCAGGTCACCTGTCATCCCCAGCGTTCGCCCGGCCGCGAGGCAGGTGACGGCCGCAACCAGCAGCAGGGCTCCCACCCGCGCCGGCCAGGGACCGGAAACAGCCGGTGCGCGGCCCGTCTTCAAGGCCCCAAGCACCGCCTGCCGCGCAACCTGCCGTGCCGGAACCACCGCGGCCAGGAAACATGCCAGCAGGCCCATGGCCATGGCTGCAACGGTGGGCAGCATGTCCAGGTGGAAGCCGGGAAAGCGGACGGAACCCAGGTGCCTGGCTACCGCCACCACTGCGGCGGCACCGCCGGCACCCAGCACGGCGCCGGCGGCCACCGCGATGGCCCCAAGCCACAGCCCGGCGGCGGTCACCACCGCCCGGACTGTGGGTGCTTCGGCGCCGCTGGCGGCCAGCAGCGCGAGCTCGCGGACCTGCCGCTTGGCGCCCACGGCAAAGGCTGCCCCGGCCAGGAGCCCCACTTCGAGCAGGGCAAGTGTCCCGATCAGCACGCCGGCGACGTAGCCGGCGCCGGGCATGGCTTCGGAGCCGGTGGCTGCGCCCGACGGGACCGGCGGGTCGAGTGCCACGGCGCGGGACAGCACCGCGATGCCGTCCCTGTTCAGGTCACGGATCTGGTCCCATTGGACGGGTTTTGGCCCCACGAGGTAGTACATCGTTTCGCCGAGCGGATTCCCCGGAGCGGCCGGGCTGCCCATCGCGGCCTGTCCGGGCCTGAGGAACAGGATGGGGTTGCCGTCCGAGTAGGTGGCATCCCGGAGGGTGCCGACGACGGCGAAGGTACCGTCCGCCGTCGTAAGCCTGTCCCCGAGACGGATCCCGAACCGTTCCAGCGCCCCTGGTGAGACGAGGATTTCGTCGTCAGCGGCGGCGGGCCTGCCGTCCAAAAGCGTGTATTTGCCGGTGAAGGCGGGGTTCAGGGCGTCGACGGCCTTGGCCATCACCGGGACATCGGACGCCCCGCCCTGGGACGCACTGGTCTGGGACGCACCGGTCCGGGACGCACCGGCACGGACGGTAAGCGTCAGCTGGGTTTCGGTGAGAACTTCGTAGCCGGCGGGAATGGCATCCCGCGGATTCCGCGGCGTGAAGTCCGGATCGGCGGTGAAGTTCCGCGTCATGGTTGCCGTCTCAAGCACGGGATCCTGCACCGTCTCGGCGTTGGAGGCGTGCATGTTGCGGAACCGCGCCTGCGTGCTGCCCAGCTGGTACTGCACCCGTTCCGCCGGGGTTTCCTGCATGCTTTGCGCCAGTGCCGCGGCGCCGGTCATTCCGGCGACGGGCAGCAGGATCAGGACGATGATCAGCAGGGAGCGGCCGCGGTGCCGGCTGATGTCCCGGCGCGCCATCCGGAGGGCAAGGCGGAAACTGTGCCGGCGGCCGTGCGTCGCGGGCCCAACATCAAGGGCCATTTCAGCCGGCCGGTGCCAGGAGAACTGCGGGATCGTGCATGGCCGCTGCCTCGTCCACGATCCGGCCGTCGCGGATAAACACCACGCGGTCTGCCCAGGCGGCATGGCGGGCCTCGTGCGTGACCAGCATGACGGCGGCGCCGGCGTCGGCCCGGGAGCGGAGCACCTCCATTACTCCGTGACCCGTGGTGGAATCCAGGGCGCCGGTGGGTTCGTCGGCGAGGATCAGCCGGCGGCTTCCCACGATGGCACGCGCGATGGCCACACGCTGCTGCTGCCCGCCGGACATCTCATCCATGAACCGGTGCCCCAGCTCGGGAATCCCCACCTGCCGCAGGGCGTCGAGTGCCTGGCGGTGCGCTTTCCGCGCCGGCACGCCGTCGAGCTCGAGCGGCAGGGCCACATTCTCCGCGGCCGACAGGATCGGTACCAGGTTGAAGTCCTGGAAGACGTAGCCCACGGCACGGCGGCGGAGCCGTGCCAGCGCGTTCAGTCCCAGCCCCGCCAGGGGCGTTGACTCCACAAAAACACCGCCCGACGTCGGCCGGTCCAGTCCGCCGGCCAGCGCCAGCAGGGATGATTTTCCGGATCCGGATGGCCCCATCACCGCGACGAATTCCCCGGCGTTGACGGTGAGGTCCACATCCCGCAGGGCAGCGACCGCCGTCGCCCCCTGCCCGAACGTCCTGCTGACCTTGGCGAGTTCGAGAACCTGCTGCGGCCCCTGCACGCTCACCGGCGGTTCTCCGCTGTGAGCGGGGCAGCCTCATCCGAAGTGACCCCGTTTTTGCGTGCCTGGCTGCGGGGCCCGGAGGCCTGCGTAAGCTGCACCATCCTGGCCTCGCACAAGTCCAGCCAGCGGATCTCAGCCTCTGTCTGGAAGATCAGCGAGTCCAGCACCAGCAGCCAGGCCGTGTCCGCGGCCCGCTGGTTGGCGGCGGTATCACGACGGGACTTGGTGTAGTCCTGCAGTGCGCGCATGGACGCGGCGCGCTGGGCCTGAATGATGGCTGCCACGTCCACTCCGGGCAGAGTGACCGCGAGCGCCAGCTTGATGGCGAGCTCGTTCCGCGGCGGATTGCTGCGTTCCACCGGCGTCGCAAACCACCCCTGGACCTCGGCCCTGCCGGCTTCGGTGATGCTGTACACGACATGGCCCTCGCCGTCGCCGCCGTCGTTGCTGACCAGGCCGTCGCGTTCCAGCCGGTCGAGCGTGGTGTAGACCTGCCCGATGTTCAGCGGCCAGGTGGAACCGGTGCGGTCTTCGAATTCGACCCTGAGCTGGTAGCCGTAACGCGGCTGGTCCTGCAGGAGGGCGAGGAGGCTGTGGCGGATAGACATCTGGCTCCTAGGCTGGAAGTCGGCGGCATGCACACGCCCCCAAGACGTGTGCATACCGCGTATATCCAGAGCCTAGCCTGTCTTCTGCGGCAGGGCAATACTGAGTATCTACCGCCTGTCTTCGGCGTCACATCACCAGCAGGACCTTGCCCACATGCTCGCCGGAGTCGAAGTACTTGTGGGCAGCCCGGACCTGGTCCAGCGGGAAGGTTTTGGCCACCAGCGGGTGGATCCGCCCGTCAGCGACGAGGGGCCACACAGAGTCCCGCACCGCTGTCATGATGACCCCCTTCTCCGCAGCCGGGCGGGGCCGGAGCGCCGTGGCCACGACGGCCGCACGCTTGCTCAGCAGCTGGCCGAGGTCCAGTTCCCCCTTGGCGCCTCCCTGCAGCCCGATGACGACGAGCCGGCCGTAGTCCGCCAAGGCGTCGACGTTCTTCTGCAGGTACTTGGCACCCACGACGTCCAGGATCACGTCGGCACCCTTCCCCCCGTTTTGGGCGCGGAGGCTCTCGGCGAAGTCCTTCTCCGCATAATTGATGGCAATGTCGGCGCCCAGGAACGCCTTGGCGGTGCTGACTTTTTCGTCGGTCCCCGCGGTTGCGGCCACGGTGGCACCCAGGGCCTTGGCCAACTGGATGGCCATGGTGCCGATGCCTCCCGTGGCGCCGTGGATCAGGACCGTCTCCCCCGGCTGCAGCTGCGCGGTCATGACCAGGTTTGAGTAGACGGTGGCCGCCACCTCAGGCAGGGCCGCAGCGGTAACCAGGTCGACGCCGTCGGGAATCCTCAGCACCTGCTCCGAGGGCACCGCGACTTGTTGCGCATAGCCGCCGCCGGACAGCAGCGCCACCACCTTGTCCCCGATGGAAAACGGCTTGGTGACACCGGGTCCGAAGCCCGCAATCCGGCCAGAGACCTCCAGCCCTGGAATCTCCGAGGCACCCGGCGGGGGCGGGTAGTAGCCCCTCCGCTGCTGGACGTCGGCGCGGTTCAGGCCCGCAGCCACCACATCGATGAGGACCTCACCCTGGCCCGGCTCGGGAGCCGGCACCTCACGGATTTCCAGCACTTCCGGCCCGCCGGGCTCCGAGATAAAGACGGCTTTCATGGCGAACTCCCGATTTCTAGCTGATTCCTGCCCCAAAAATACTGTGCACCGGCGACAACTGCCACGCGGTGGTTTTTGTTGCAGCCAACTGCCTATGAAACACTACTAGTTAGGGAAGGTTGTCCGAGCGGCCGAAGGAGCTGGTCTTGAAAACCAGTGTGCGGTAACCCCGTACCAAGAGTTCGAATCTCTTACCTTCCGCGCAGGGCCCGTGCCGTGCGAAAGCACCGCAATGACGGCCAATTTGGCGGCCGGTTGGGCCAATCGGAAGATTGGTTCGGCCGGCCTTTTGCGTGGCCAAGTAATGTCCGGCTCCTACGGGCAAGTAGGGGCGTGGACTCCACGCCCAAAATCAGGTAGTCCGAGTACCTGCCCTGCAGAATTCGAGTACGCGCCACTCATGCGCGCCGTTGCCGGGAGGCGTTCACTTGAATCAGCGCTTTCCTGCCACCGCGGGATGGAGCTTTCCGCATCCACCGTTCCATGTGGGGGTCGAGGTCATGAGCAAGGCCGACAAGCAGGGCCTGCGGTACTCGGACTACTACTGGTGCATGTCGCTGAAGGACTTCATCGAGTGGATCGAGGCCGACGACGACCAGGAACCGGCGACGTCGTACTCAGACCAGCGCTGAGCCCCGCCCCGGCCTGACTGCGGCCGCCATTGAAACTGTCACACCCCCGGCATAGTGTCGGTTCTGTCCGTAGCACCTCCATGACCTGCGGGGATATCCCGCAAACCACACCAGGAGCACAACATGCCTACGCCCGAACCCACGCCCGGCGAACCCTGCTGGGTCGACCTCATGACCACCGATGCCAACCAGGCTAAACAGTTCTATGGCGAACTGTTCGGCTGGGACTTCCAGACCGGAGACCAGGAAAAATATGGCGGCTACATCACCGCGCAGAAGAACGGCAAGACCGTCGCGGGCATCATGCAGAAGCAGGAGGACCAGGCGGGCATGCCGGACATGTGGTCCACCTACCTGTGGTCCGACGACGCCGCTGCCACGGCTGCCGCGGTCTCCGCCAACGGCGGCCAGGTGTATATGGAACCCATGGACGTCCCGGAGCAGGGCCACATGGCGTTCTTCGGTGATGCGTCCGGAGCCGCGATTGGTGTGTGGCAGCCGCGGGAGATGCGCGGTTACGAGCTTGTCGGCGAGCCGGGCGCCCCGGCCTGGCACGAGCTTCACACCAAGGACTATGCCGCCGCGGTGAAGTTCTATCAGGAAGTGTTCGGCTGGAAGACCGACGTCATGAGCGACACCCCAGAGTTCCGCTACACGACGTTGGGCGCCGGCCGGGACGCCAAAGCCGGAATCTACGACGCCGCAGGCGACCTTCCTGCCGAAGTCCCCTCCAACTGGGTCGTCTACTTCGCCGTCGAGGATGCTGACGCATCCATCGACAAGGCCGTCAGCCTGGGCGCGACAGTAATTGACGGACCGGATGACACCCCCCACGGTCGGCTAGCCACCCTGACGGACCCCACCGGGGCCAGGTTCAAACTGGTGGCCGACACGGGCCAGGGCAATGCCGGCGATGCCGGAACCGGCGGACAGTAACCAGCTTTCCCGAACAATTGCCGGCCGGCAGCTTCCTCCAAGCTGCCGGCCGGTATTCTTTGTCCGGCCAGCGGGTGGTGTCACGGCGGAACTGCAAGAGCGTTTGGACTCAAGCGGCAGGAACTGCAGGAGCGTTTGGACTCAAACGGCCGGATGTGAGGACGCGTCTGGGCTTAGGCGGCAGAACGTGAGGACGCGTTCTGGGGCAGGCCGAGGATGGCGCGGGCGATCTCGTCGGCGTCACGGAGCGTCCGCTGCCCGCTGGGGTACACGGGACCGGCCTGCTGGGCGGCTTCGGCGGCGATGGCCGTTCCCCACTGCGTGGCCGAGAGCTGAAGCCCCAGCACGTACATCCGGTCGTTGACCTCGCCGTTCGCCGCTACCGGGCGGTACGGGTGCGGGCGGACGTCGAGCCCCGAGGACTGCACCGGCGTGCCTTCCACGGTCATCATGGTCCGCGGCCGGACGAGCCCGTCGGCGAGGAGCTGTTCCAGCAGCGGGGACTCGTTCAGGACCACCCGGTTGGCCGGCGCCAGTGCCTCCACCAGTGCTTGCGCTTCCGCGGCACCGCCACGTACCCACGGCGAGGCGGCGGTGAAGGTGCGCTTCCCGCGGGCCACGGCGAACTTGGGATCAGGGCCCACGAAGCTGACAATTCCGGCGCGTGCCAGTGCCGCCAACTGCTCGGCGCGCAGCGCCGGAGGCCCGCTGGCCAGGCCCTCCACCAGCGACTCAAACCAGCCCCGCAGGCCGGCAACCCAGGACTCATCGGTGATGCCGCCGTCGGCCACCACCGATTTGAGCACCGCACGGCCATGGTGCAGGGCACCGATGGCCATTTTGACGGGGTCGTCCTCGCCGAGCGCGGAGCGGCGGGCATCGTCATCGAGGTAATCGACGACGGCGGCATCCAGCTCGGCACGAGAGGCGAAGGTCCGTCCGGACAGCGGGGCGGCAAGGCCGCGCAGGTCCAGCCGGCTTCCCTGCTGGACATGGCGTCCGACGACGGCGTTGAAGTCCTCTTCCCACCGGCCGGTGCTGTGGGCATGCGGGTGCAGGGCCTCGTCGAGCTCCTTGAGGAACGTGGCATGGTCCTGCACGGCGTCCGGCTGCGAGCGCACGAGGGTCGTGTAGTAGGCCCAGAGCGCGTCCCGGTGCAGGAGCGGCCAGAGGTCGTGGTCGAAGGCCGGCACAATCCCGGCCGCTGTGAACCTCTGCAGTGCCTTCGCGGTGAAGTAGCGGAGCGTGACCGACGCCGGGTAGTAGCCTGCGAGGGTGGCCTTGGACCGGTACGGGGTTCCGCGCCGGGACGCGGCGAAGATGACCGGTTCCTGGCCCGAGGGCAGGTACTCGAGGCGGTCCCCTGCCTCCACGAACTTCCCGCCCCGGCCCTCCGTGAGCTGGCCCATCACGTCGAAGAAGTTCAGGCCCATCCCGCGGACCAGCACAGGCTCCTGAGCCGGAATGACGCTCCAGTCGACGTCAGCCGGAACGGCCGGCGGGAGGTAGCGCAGGCCCAGTTGGGCCGCGGCCGCCTGCAGTTCACGCTGTTCCGGGTTGAGCCGGGACGCGAGGTGGCCCAGCGCGAGGACGACGGAATCGACGGTGAGGGTCCCGCCGCCGTCCAGTTCGATGTCGAACTTTGCGTCCGGCCGCCGGCGCGCAGCGGTGGCCGTCGCCTGGTGCATCTCGACGGTGACACCATCGGGCAGTGCGGCGAGCAGCTCCTCGACGGTGGACCGCAGGTAACGGCCATAGATGGCGCGGCTGGGGAAGTCGCCCGATCCCAGCACGGCCAGCTCTGCCCGCTCGTCGTCGGACAGCTCCGGGAGGGGGCTGCGCTGCTGTGCTGTCCGCCAGCGGTCGAAGGTGGTTCCGGCAACGGGCGCGGCCAATCCTGTGTCCTCGGGAACCAGTGTGGGGTAGAACGACTGTGTGTTCATCAGGTATAGCCGGGACTGGCCGGGCTGCCAGACGTGGCCGGGACCGGCGGGAAAGGGGTCGATGACGTCGATGTGCAGGCGGGCTCCGGCAGGGCGGGCGGCGGACCAGTTGGCGAGCAGCCGCTCCAGCACGCTGGTACCCCTCGGTCCGGCACCAATCAGCGCCGTCCGGATGCTCTGCGAAATAACCACGCCTTCCAGAGTATCGGCATGTGACTTGCTAGCTGAGCGCGGATGTTGTTTGGATGGGCGCATGACCACCACTGCAGCTGATTCTGCCCCCGCGTCCGGCGCCGTTCCTCCCGAGACCGCGCCCGCGCCCACCGACGAGAACATCTGGCTGGAGGACATCTACGGCGAGGAACAGCTGGCCTGGGTACGCGAGCAGAATGCGCGCACGGAGGACCTGCTGGAGGACGCCGACTATGTCCGGCTCGAGGGCGACATCCTCGAGGTGCTGGACTCGACGGACAAGATCGCCATGGTGAGCAAACACGGCGAGTGGTACTATAACTTCTGGAAGGACCGGCAGAACCCCAAGGGGCTGTGGCGCCGGACCAGCTGGGAGAGCTACTGCAGCGACGCCCCGGAATGGGACGTGCTGCTTGACGTGGATGCGCTGGCGGCCGCCGACGGCGTGGAATGGGTCTTCCACGGGGCAAACCTGCTCCGGCCAGAACCCGGGCAGCCGTACCGCCGCGCACTCCTGGCCCTCTCCCCCGACGGCGGCGACGCCAACCGCTACCGCGAGTTCGACGTCGAGACCCGCGCTTTCGTGGATCCCGCCGCCGGCGGCTTTGACCTCCCGACGGCGAAGGGGAACGTCTCGTGGCTGGATCCAGACACGCTGCTGGTCGCCAGCACCGCGGAAGCTCTCCCGCGCACGGCGTCCTCGTACGCCCGTACCGCCGTGCGGCTGCACCGCGGCCAGGCCCTGGCCGACGCGCCCCGCATCTTCGAGATCCCCGAGGAGCACATGATGGCGATCGTGGCCCACGAATCGACGCCCGGCTTTGAGCGGACGTTCGCGGTGGACTGGATCGACTTCTTCAACCGCCGCACGTCCGTGCTGCAGGACGGAGACTGGGTGCCGGTGGACGTGCCCACCGACGTGAACACGGGCGTCCACCGGGAATGGCTGCTGTTCCGGCCGCAGCGCGACTGGACTGTGGACGGCACCACCTACGCGGCGGGTTCGCTGATCGCCGCCGACTTCCGGGCGTATCTGGCCGGCCAGCGCGAGCTGACGGTCCTCTTCGCCCCGGACTCGCACACGTCGCTGCAGTCCTGGAGCTGGACGCGGAACTTCCTGCTGCTGAACCGGCTGAAGGACGTGTCCTCGGAAATCCGGGTGCTGGACCCGGCCGACTCGTGGCGCTCCTCGCTGCTGGACGCCTGCCCGCCGCTGCACGACGTCAACGCCTTCGCGGTGGACGACGAGGATGAGGCCGAAGGCGGGGCCGGGGACGACTTCTGGCTCGTGGCCACCGGCTTCACGACGCCCAGCACTTTGACGCGGGGGACGCTGACCCGCGGGGCACCGAACGGGGGCACCACCGACGGCGGGGGTTCCGGCGGAACTGCCGGGGCGGGCGTGGTGAGCCGCCACGCGGAAGTCAAGGCGTCGCCGTCGTTCTTCAACGAAGCGGACTACGAGGTGCAGCAGCACTTCGCCGTTTCCGCGGACGGCACGAAGGTGCCGTATTTCCAGGTGGCGGCGCGGGGCCTGGTCCTGGACGGGCAGAACCCCACGCAGCTCTCCGGATATGGCGGCTTCGAGGTCTCGCGCACACCGGCGTACAGCGGCACGATCGGCCGGGCGTGGCTGGAGCGTCGCACTGCAGCCGTTCCGGGCGACGGCCTTCCGGAGGGGCACAGCCGGGGCGGCGTGTATGTTGTCGCCAATATCCGCGGCGGCGGGGAATACGGCCCCTCCTGGCACCGGGCCGCGCTGCAGGAGAACCGGCACCGCGCCTACGAGGACTTCGCGGCGGTGGCCAGGGATCTGATCTCGCGGGGCGTCACCAGCAGGGAGCGGCTCGGCTGCGTCGGCGGCTCCAACGGCGGCCTGTTGGTGGGCAACATGCTGACGCGGTATCCCGAGCTGTTCGGTGCCGTGTCCTGCGGGGTGCCGCTGCTGGATATGCGCCGGTACACGAAGCTGTCGGCCGGCCACTCGTGGATTGCCGAGTACGGGGACCCCGATCTGCCCGAGCACTGGGAATTCATCAAGACCTTCTCGCCGTACCACCAGCTGAAGGACGGCGTGGAGTACCCGGAAACCTTCATCTGGACAGCAACGTCCGATGACCGGGTGGGTCCAGTGCAGGCCAGGAAGATGGCCGCGCGCATGCTGGCCATGGGCATCCCCAACGTCTGGTACCACGAAGCCCTCGAAGGCGGGCACGCGGGCGCCTCGGACAACCGGCAGGCGGCCGCGCTCCAGGGCCGCAGCCAGCACTTCCTGTGGAAGGCGCTGGCAGAGGGCACCGCCTGACCGCCTCCTTAAGCACGCCCCGATCGCAGGTGCCGGTGCGGTTTGGGCGGGCTGCACCGGCCGTTTTGCACTGCGTGGCCGGTTCTGCGTATCCTTGGTGGGCTAGTAATAGCAATTGGAGACGTGCCAGAGCGGCCGAATGGACTTCACTGCTAATGAAGGGTCGGGGTTAAACTCGACCGGGGGTTCAAATCCCCCCGTCTCCGCGTTTGGCCCCGGTCCTCGGACCGGGGCCTTTTGCGTGTCCGCGTGCCGGACGGTCAAGGCGATAAAGCGCTTTCCGGTGGCAGGATGACTCCATGAACAAGCTTTCTGCCAACGAGGCCTGGAGCCCCAGGCTGGCCCTGCTTGTGGCGGCCACATTCTTCATGGAGTTCCTCGACGGGACGGTCCTGACGACAGCCATCCCGAGCATCGCCGGGGACTTTGGCGTGCCGTCGGCCAGCGTGAACATCACCATGACCGCCTACCTGATGACGGTGGCCATGGGGATCCCGCTGAGCGGCTGGCTGGCGGAGCGGCTCGGGGCCCGGCGGATTTTCTGCCTCGCCATCGGTGTCTTCACCGTGGCGTCGCTGCTGTGCGCCGCCAGCCAGGACCTCACGGTCCTGACCGTCAGCCGCGTCCTGCAGGGCCTTGGCGGGGCGATGATGGTGCCGGTGGGTACTCTGGTGGTGCTTCGCGGGACGCCAAAGTCTGATCTTCTGCGCGCCACGGCTTATCTCGTCTGGCCGGGGCTGCTGGCTCCGGTCCTGGCGCCACTCGTGGGCGGTGCGCTGACCACCTACCTGTCCTGGCACTGGATCTTCCTGATTAACCTGCCGCTCGGCATTGCGGCATTCCTGGCCGCCCTGCGCCTGGTTCCGGCGGTTCCCGGCGACTGGAACCGGCGGCTGGACTGGCTGGGACTCACCCTCACGACGGCGGGCGTGGGCGCACTGGTGGCGGGCCTGGAATTGGCCAGCGGGAAGCCCGGCGGTGTGTGGACCTGGCCGAGCATTCTGGCGGGGGTTCTCGCGCTGGCAGCGGCGGTCCTGTGGATGCGCCGCGCGGCCCACCCCTTGTTTGACCTGACGGTGTTTGGCACCCGCACCTTCCGGGCCACCAACTCTGGGGGCTTCATTTACCGGCTGACCATCAGCGCCGTGCCGTTCCTGTTGCCGCTGATGTTCCAGAACGGCTTCGGCTGGAGCCCCCTGCACGCGGGCATCATGGTGGCCGCCGTGTTCATCGGGAACATCGGCATCAAGCCTGCGACAACCCCGCTCATCAGACGCTTCGGGTTCAAGCCGGTGCTGGTGTTCGCGTCCCTGGCCTCGGCAGCCACCTTCGCCCTCTGCGCGCTGCTGACCCCGGAGACACCCGAGCCGCTGGTGTTCGCGCTGCTGGTGTGCAGCGGGGCCTTCCGATCAATTGGCTTCTCCGCGTACGCATCGGTCCAGTACGCAGATATCGTGCCTGCCCAGCTGACGTCAGCCAACGCCGTCTCCGCGACGCTGGTGCAGCTGGCCACCGGGGCCGGAATCGCCGTTGGCGCCCTCCTGCTTCGCCTCTTCGAGTCGGATTCCCGGCTCTCGTCCGGGTTTGGCGGCATCCTGTCAGGCGGACCGGAGGGCAGCGGCGTGGCCGCCTACCGCGGCGCATTCCTGTCGATAGCGGTGCTGATGCTCCTCAGCACGGTCGATAGCCTGATGCTGCACAGGCATGCGGGGGCCGAGGTCAGCCGGCCTGGGCCAGCGCCAGCGGAAGCACCGCGCCCGCACCGGCCCGCCTAAGGGCGCGCCCGGCGACGGTCACGGTCCACCGGCTGTCCACGAGGTCGTCAATGAGCATAACGCTGCCGCCGCCCAGGCCAGCGAGCTCGGCCGCCAGTGACTCCCCCACCACCAGACGGTCCCACACCCCGGCCAGCCGGTAGGCGCTGTTGCCGCCGCGGCCGCCGGTGGGGCCGCCGTGTTCCAGCTGCAGCTGGCCGACGTACGGGATGCGGCCAATCTGGGAGATGCCCCGGGCCAGGGAATCCACGAGCTCTGGCCTGCTGCGCGAGGGCATGCTGACAATCGCTGCCGGCCGTCCTGCACCGCTCCAGCCGGGTATCCGGGAGTCACCGGTGCCCCATTCGCGCAGCACCTGGACACAGGCCTGCAGCATGCCGGGATCGACGGAGCGGTCCGGAGCCCCGGCCGCGAAGAGTTCGCGCAGCGCCCCGCCCCAGCCCAGGTCCGTCAGCCTGGCGAGGACCCGGCCGTCGGCCGTGTTCTCGTCGGGTTTGATCTTGCCCTTCACCGGCACCCCCAGTCGGTCCATTCCGCTGGGCCACTGGAGCCTGGACTCCAGCACGATGCCTGCGCGGCTGAGGGTCTGCCCGGCAGCCTCCGTGGCCGTGGCGGCGACGTCCGACGGGAACCACCTGCCGGCGCAGTTGTCGCACCGGCCGCAGGGGGCGGCGGTCTCGTCATCCAGCACGGACGTGATGTACTCCATCCGGCACCCGGCGGTGTCCTGGTAGATGACCATGGAGTCCTGCTCGTCCACCCGGGCCTCCGCGATGCGGCGGTACCGTTCGGCGTCATACGTCCACGGCACGCCGGTGGAGCGCCAGCCACCGCCCACGCGTTCCACCGCCCCGTCCACGGCGAGCACCTTCAGGAGCAGTTCCAGAGGCGTACGGCGCAGGTCCACCCGGGCTTCCAGAGCCACCGTGGACACAGCCGAGCCCGCCTCTGCCAAGGCGGTCAGCACAGCAGTGGCCTTCTCCTCGGAAGGCATGGAAGCGGTGGCAAAGTACTGCCAGATCTCGCGGTCCTCGGACCCAGGCAGGAGCAGGACGTCTGCATTGGCGGCGCCACGGCCCGCCCTGCCCACCTGCTGGTAGTAGGCCACCGGGGACGACGGGGCGCCGAGGTGGACTACGAAGCCGAGGTCCGGCTTGTCGAAGCCCATCCCCAGCGCGGAGGTGGCCACGAGCGCCTTGACCTGGTTGTCCTTCAGAAGCTGCTCTGCCCGCTCGCGGTCGGCGGGGTCGGTGCGGCCCGTATACGCCAGCACCTCGTGACCGGCCTCGGCGAGGAGCCTGGCGGTATCCTCGGCGGCGGAGACGGTCAGGGTATAGATGATCCCGCTGCCCTGCAGATCGGCCAGGTGGGTGAGCAGCCAGCCGAGACGCTGACGCGAGTCGGGCAGCGCCAGGACCCCGAGCCGCAGCGACTCCCTGCCGAGCGCACCGCGGATGGTGAGCACGCCGTCACCGAGCTGTTCCTCGATGTCGTGGACTACCCGCGAGTTGGCGGTGGCCGTGGTGGCCAGCACCGGCACGGTGTCCGGCAGTTCCCCGATGAGGTCGGCAATGCGCCGGTAGTCGGGCCGGAAGTCGTGGCCCCAGTCAGAGATGCAGTGCGCCTCGTCGATCACCAGGAGCCCCGTGCGCCGGATGAGTTCGGGCAGCTGGTTCTCCCGGAACGAAGGGTTGGTGAGCCGCTCCGGGGACACCAGCAGGACATCCACCTGGTCTGCGGCAAGCTGCTCACGCACCGCGTCCCACTCCAGCTGGTTGGCGGAGTTGATGGCCACGGCCTTAACGCCCGCCCGGGCCGCGGCGGCCACCTGGTCCCGCATCAGGGCCAGCAGGGGCGACACGATCAGCGTGGGTCCGGCCCCGCGACGCCGGAGCAGCAAGGACGCCACGAAGTAAACGGCAGATTTTCCCCAGCCGGTCCGTTGCACCACGAGCGTCCGGCGGCCGCCGTCGACCAGCGCCTCGATGGCCTCGAACTGGCCGTCGTGGAAGTCGGCCTCCGGCCGCCCCACCAGCTCGCGCAGCACGGAGAGGGCCTGACCCCGCGTCCCGGCGACCGTTTCCTCATCCCTTCCGGCACCGGTACCGGTGCCGGGGGCAGAAGCAAGGACAGGAGCGTGCTGGTTATTTGCCATTGATTCAGTATCCCAGCCGCCTCTGACACACCAAACCCCGGGCACGTGCCATGTGGACAACCCGCCGCCACACACTTCTGTGACTGCGCCTTCACAGGCCGCCGCGCGGGTGCCCGTAAGATAAGTGCCGTGACTAGCGACCAGACCCGTACTTTTGACCTTTCGGCCTCGTTCAAGGCGTATGACGTCCGCGGCATCGTGGGCGAATCCATCACCGCTGAAATCGTCGAGGCCGTGGGCGCAGCGTTCGTTGATGTGCTTGGCCTGGAGGGACAGACGGTCCTGGTCGGCGGTGACATGCGCCCCTCCTCCCCCGAATTCAGCAAGGCGTTCGCCAGCGGCGCGGCCACCCGCGGAGCCAACGTCCAGCTGCTGGACCTGATCTCCACGGACGAGCTGTACTACGCGTGCGGAGCGCTCAACGCCGCAGGCGCCACGTTCACCGCGAGCCACAACCCGGCCGAATACAACGGCATCAAGATGGCCAAGGCCGGTGCCGTTCCCATCTCCTCCGAGACGGGCCTTAAGGAGATCCAGGCACTCGCCGAGCAGTACCTGAACGCCGGCTCCATCCCCGCTGCCGAAACGCAGGGCCAGATCGGCGTCCGGGACGTGCTGAAGGACTACGCCGAATACCTGCGCACGCTCGTTGACCTTTCCGGCTCGCGCCCCCTCAAGGTCGTGGTGGACGCCGGCAACGGCATGGCCGGGCTGACCACGCCTGCCGTCCTGGGCGACACGCTGCTGCCCAAGCTGCCGTTCGACATCGTTCCGCTCTACTTCGAACTCGACGGCTCCTTCCCGAACCACCCGGCCAACCCGCTGGAGCCGGAAAACCTGCGCGACCTGCAGGCCGCCGTCGTCGAGCACGGCGCGGACATCGGCCTGGCGTTCGACGGCGACGCCGACCGCTGCTTCGTCATCGACGAAAAGGGCGAGGCGGTCTCGCCCTCGGCCATCACGGGCATGGTGGCCCGCCGCGAAATCGCCCGCGCGAAGGCGCAGGGCGAGGCAACGCCCACCATCATCCACAACCTCCTGACCTCCCGCGCGGTGCCCGAACTCGTCGCCGAAGACGGCGGACGTGCCGTGCGCACCCGGGTTGGCCACTCCTTCATCAAGGCCGTCATGGCAGAGGAAGGCGCCATCTTCGGCGGCGAACACTCCGCCCACTTCTACTTCCGTGACTTCTGGAACGCGGACACCGGCATGCTGGCCGCCATGCACGTGCTGGCCGCCCTCGGCGAACAGGACGGCCCGCTTTCCGAGCTCGGCCGGGAGTACGAGCCGTACGTTTCCTCCGGCGAAATCAACTCGGAAATCGAAGACAAGGCCGGCGCCGTCGAGCGCGTCCGGGCCGATTTCGAGACCGAGGACGTGGCCGTGGACCACCTGGACGGCAGCACCTTCACGGCCGCCGACGGCAGCTTCTGGTTCAACCTGCGCCCCTCCAACACCGAACCGTACCTGCGCCTGAACGCCGAGGCCACGGACCGGGCCACCATGGAGCGGGTGCGCGACCGCGTGCTGGCCCTGGTCCGCAGCTAGGGCGGCGCCCGTGGCATCACCCGATCCGATCCCGGCCCAGTCGTCGTGGCGTGCATCCGTCCCGGAGGCCACGGCCACGGACCTGGAAAACCTCCTGGGCACCGGAATGGCGGCAGCCCAGGAGCAGCTTGAGCGCAGCGGCGGGTTCCTGCCGTTCGCCCTCGTGGTGGAAAACGACGGCGACGTCCGGCTCGTGGCCGTTTCGCCGGCAGATCCGGATGCCGGCGGGGACAGCGAGTTCGATGCCGACGGGATGATCCGCGACATCACGGAACTTTTGCGCCAGCACCGGGACGAGTTCCGGGCCGCCGCCATCGTCTGCGACATCACCCTGGTCGAGGAGGACTCGGACGCCATCCACGTGGCCACGGAACACCGGGACGGTGCGGTTTTCGCAGCCGTCCTGCCGTACTCGCCCCACAACGGGGGCAGCGAGTGGGAGTTCGGCGACCTTGCGGCCGACTCCAACGAACCTGTCATCTGGGCTGACTAGACCGGTCCGGAGCGGCCCTTTGACCTGGTCCCCCGCTCCGCACAGATCACGCGATGCGCGCCGGGTGGACCGGCGATTTGCACAGGCTATTAGGCTAGTACCATGAAAATCAACGCCTTCGCGGACGTCAGCCTGCGCGCCCTCATGGTGCTCGCTGCTGCACCGGAGGGCGGCCTGCTCACCACCCAGAACGTGGCGGACGCCGTCGGAACCCCCTACAACCACGTCAGCAAGGCCGTGGCGAAGCTGCGCATGCTGGGTCTGATTGACGTCGAGCGCGGCCGCAACGGCGGCTCCCGGCTGAGTGCCGCCGGCCGCCGCGCCACCGTTGGCCAGGTCCTGCGGGAGCTGGACACCCGCGAGGATGCCGCCGAGTGCATCGGCCCGGCCGGCAGCTGCCCCCTCATCAATGAATGCCGGCTCCGCGGCGCCCTCGCCCGGGCGCGCGAGGCTTTTTACCGGGAGCTCGACGACGTCGTGGTGGCCGAGTTGCCCACCTCACGTCAGATGACTCCCGTTTTCGAAGCGATCGGGCTGCGCCCCGGCGCCTGAGCCCTCCCGTCACCGCCTCGTCGGGCCCACGCCCGCACATGCCTCCCATTTGGAAAATTCCTTCTACAGGGTGTAGAAATGGATCAGCCAGAAAGTGGCATTTCAAATGCCAGTATCTGCAGCCCCGGTCCGGCCAAAGACCCCGGACCACTAGCTCAGGAGTGCCAATGCTCTCGGACAAAGCCCGTCCTGTCATCGAAGCCACCCTCCCCCTGGTCGGTTCACGAATCGGCGAGATCACCCCCAAGTTCTATGCCCGGCTCTTCGCCGCGCACCCGGAACTCCTGGACGGGCTGTTCAGCCGCTCCAACCAGCGCAACGGCAACCAGCAGCAGGCCCTCGCCGGCAGCATCGCCGCCTTTGCCACCCATCTCGTGAACAACCCCGACACCCTGCCGGAGACCGTGCTGTCCCGCATCGCCCACCGCCACGCCTCACTGGGCATCACCGAGCCGCAGTACCAGGTGGTCTACGAGCACCTGTTCGCAGCCATTGCCGACGACCTTGCCGAGGTGATCACGCCGGAAATCGCGGAAGCCTGGACCGAGGTCTACTGGCTCATGGCGGACGCCCTGGTCAAGCTGGAAAAGGACCTTTACGCGGCGCAGTCCAACACCGCGATGTGGATGCCGTGGACGGTCATCGAAAAGATCCCGGCCGGCACCGGATCGATGACCTTCACCCTCGCGCCGGCCGATGACACCCCGGTCACCCCCGCACTTCCGGGCCAGTACATCAGCGTCAAGGTCACCCTGCCCGACGGCATCCGCCAGGTCCGCCAGTACTCCCTGTCCGGCGATGCCGGCACCAGCCGCAGCTTCACCACCAAGCTCGACGACGGCGGCGAGGTCTCCCCCGTGCTGCACAACAGCATTGAGGTCGGAGACATCATCGACATCTCCAACCCGTACGGCGAAATTACGCTGAAGGACGGCGACGGCCCGGTGGTCCTTGCCTCGGCGGGCATCGGCTGCACACCCACCGCCTCGATCCTGCGTTCCCTCGCCGAAAGCGGCTCCGAGCGCCAGGTGTTGGTCCTGCACGCCGAAAGCACCCTGGACAGCTGGGCCCTGCGCTCCCAGATGACGGACGACGTCGAACGCCTCGGCGGCGCCGACCTCCAGCTTTGGCTTGAGCAGCCGGAAGCCGGGTCCAACTCCGGTTTCATGTCGCTGCGTGAGGTGGACCTCCCGGCCGGCGCGTCGCTGTACCTGTGCGGTCCGCTGCCGTTCATGAAGAACATCCGCAATGAGGCCATCAACGCCGGCATCCCGGCCACGAAGATCCACTACGAGGTCTTCGGCCCGGACATCTGGCTGGCCTCCTAAGCTCTTCCGCCGGGGAGTACTTGTCCATTTGTCGCTACTTTAGAGGCCTCTAGCAGCCATTATCTGGACAAGAAACTCCAGGACGGACGACGGCGGCCCCGCACCTTTGAAGAAAAAGGTGCGGGGCCGCCGTCGTACTTTTGGGCCCACGCTGCCGAGGGGCCCCAATCGAGCTTGCGAGATTGGGGAGGCAGTGGGGTCTAGGCCAGGCGGGCCTTCAGTCCGTCGAGCTCGTTCTGGAGCGCTGCGGGCAGCGAGTCGCCGAAGTTGGCGAACCACTCCTCGATCGAGGCGAGCTCGGTCTTCCACTCCTCGGGGTCGACGTGAACTGCCTCCTCAACCTGGGCAGGGGTCATGTCGAGCCCGTCGAGGTCGATGGCGTCGCCGGTCGGAACGAAGCCGATGGGGGTCTCCACGGCGTCGGCCTTTCCTTCGAGCCGCTCGATGGCCCACTTCAGGACACGTGCGTTGTCCCCGAAGCCAGGCCAGGCGAAGCCGCCCTCTGCCGTGCGGCGGAACCAGTTGACCAGGAAGATCTTGGGCAGGCGCTCCGGGTTGGCCTTCGCGGAGAGGTTAACCCAGTGGTTCAGGTAGTCGCCGGCGTCGTAGCCGATGAACGGCAGCATGGCCATGGGGTCGCGGCGGACCACGCCGACGGCACCGGCCGCAGCAGCGGTGGTCTCCGATGAGAGGGTGGAACCCATGAAAATGCCGTTGGTCCAGTCGCGGGCCTCGGTGACCAGCGGGATGGTGGTCTTGCGGCGGCCGCCGAACAGGATCGCGGACAGTTCCACACCGTTCGGGTTGTGGTACTCCTCGGCCAGCATGTCGATCTGGTCGATCGGGGTGCAGAAGCGCGAGTTCGGGTGGGCTGCCGGCTTGCCGGACTCGGGCGTCCAGGAGTTGCCCTGCCAGTCTGTCAGGTGGGCTGGAGTTTCCTCCGTCATGCCTTCCCACCAGACGCCACCGTCGTCGGTCAGTGCAACGTTGGTGAAGATGCTGTTGCCCTTGGCGATGGCGCGCATGGCGTTGGGGTTGGTGCCCCAGCCCGTGCCGGGGGCCACACCAAAGAGGCCGGCCTCGGGGTTGACGGCGCGGAGCTCGCCCTCCTTGCCGAACCGCATCCAGGTGATGTCGTCGCCGAGGGTCTCGACCTTCCAGCCCTTGATCGTGGGGTCCAGCAGGGCGAGGTTGGTCTTGCCGCAGGCGGACGGGAAGGCTGCCGAGACGTAGTACGTCTTGTTTTCCGGCGAGGTGAGCTTGAGGATGAGCATGTGCTCGGCAAGCCAGCCCTCGTCGTGGGCCATGACCGAAGCGATGCGCAGGGCGTAGCACTTCTTGCCCAGCAGCGCGTTTCCGCCGTAGCCGGAGCCGAAGGACCAAATAGAGCGCTCTTCGGGGAAGTGCACGATCCACTTGTCCGGGTTGCAGGGCCAGGGGACGTCTGCCTGGCCGGGCTCCAGCGGAGCGCCCAGGGAGTGCAGGGCGGGAACGAAGAAAGCGTTGGTTTCGGTGATCCGGTTCAGGACGTCCGTGCCGATGCGCGCCATGATGCGCATCGAGGCAACCACGTAGGCGGAGTCGGTGATCTCGACGCCGAACTTGGGGTCCTCGGCGTCAAGGTGGCCCATCACGAACGGGATGACGTACATGGTGCGGCCGCGCATGGAGCCGGAGAACAGCCCGCGCAGCTTCTCCTTCATCTCCGCCGGGGCCATCCAGTTGTTGGTGAAGCCTGCGTCGTGCTCCTTCTCGGAGCAGATGAAGGTCTGCTCTTCGACACGGGCCACGTCGGCAGGATCCGAGAAGGCTGCAAAGGAGTTGGGGAACAGGTCCTGGTTCAGCCGCTTCAGGGTGCCCGCCGCGACGAGTTCGTCGGTGAGGCGGGTGTTTTCTTCCTCGGAGCCGTCGACCCAATGAATCCGGTCCGGCTGGGTCAGGCCAGCGACCTCTTCAACCCAGGCCAGCAGACCGGTATGGGTGGTGGGTGCTTTCTCAAGCAGCGGCAGTCGCGCCAGGTGGGCCATTGCAGTTCCCTTCTTCGGGTTCAGTGGTGTGTGCTAAATGCTATTTCTGATGCTCTGGACCAATTGGCGGTCAGACATCGGATGTCCTGCCCTTTCCGGGGCAACTTCCGCGGAAACCCGGGGAATTTGGATTTAGAAAAGTTGAAATTAGTGACGAAGGTCACATAGACCGGTCTAGTTGTGTAAATTACACCGTCTTCGATTTGGAACTGCGGCCCTCCTCGCGTAAAGTTATTCGAGGTTCGGGGCGAGCGAAAAGCTCGAAACGAAACGGAAGATGCGCCCATAGCTCAGCTGGATAGAGCGTCTGTCTACGGAACAGAAGGTCAGGGGTTCGAATCCCTTTGGGCGCACAGAGAGAGAAGGTCCGCACCGGGAAACCGGTGCGGACCTTCTGCGTTAAGCACACCCGTGAGCGGAAATCGGTGCGGCCAAAACCATCTATCCGCCCACGGCCTCCACAATCCGTTGCCGGAAGCCGTCGAAGTGGCGGGTCAGCTCGTGGGCAGCCCGGGCTTTGTCCCCCGCGGCCACGGCCGAATAGATGTTCCGATGCACTGCAGCGAGCGCCGGCAGATCCTCCACCCCGGGCCCGACCTCCGTGTAGATCTTGCGGTAGACCTTCCAGAAGACGCCCAGCAGATTGAGCAGCAGTTCATTGTTCAGGGGTTCAAAGAGCCTGCGGTGGAATTCGGCGTCGGCTTCCACGAAGGCCTCCCCTGCCGCCGCACTCTGTTCCATGCGGATCACGGATTCCTCAATGGCGGCCAGCTGGCCGGCGGTCATCTCGTCCATCGCGCTCCCGATGAGGCCAGCCTCCAGCGCCTGGCGGACGTCCACGAGCTGCCGCGCCTCCTGGCCATGGTGCCGCAGGGACAGGCGCCCGCGGAAAATCAGGCCGTCGGCGAGCGACTCGAAATTGCTGGGCGCCACGAACATCCCGAAGCCGTGGCGGATCTCGATGACCCCCAGTGCCTGCAGGACCTTCAGCGACTCCCGCAGCGTGTTCCGGCCCACGCCGAGGACCAGGCACAGCTCGTTTTCGGTGGGAAGGGCGTCACCGGGCTCCAGTTCCCGGTCCAGGATCAGTTCCATGATGTCCGCCTGCAGGGCGCGCAGGCGGGCCTGGGCGCTGAAGCGGGCCGGCGGAACCATGTTGGAGGGCTGCATGGAGGGCTCCTTTGCGCTGTCCGTACTTTTCCTCACCGTATCGGATGTCCCACGTCCCCGGAACGGAGGGTCCGGTGTTGCGGCAGTGCCTGCCGAAATCCGAGGCACCTCCCGGCGTAGGCTGTTGCCATGCCACGACTTGTTGAACGGGAATTCGACGTCATTGTGATCGGCGCCGGAGCGGCAGGGGAAAATGCCGCGGACCGGGTGGTGCAGGGAGGCCTGACGGCGGTACTCGTCGAAGCCGAACTGGTGGGCGGTGAATGCTCCTACTGGGCCTGCATGCCGTCCAAGGCGCTGCTGCGCCCGGGCACCGCGCTGCACGGGGCCCAGGCAGTTCCCGGCGCCAGCGAGGCCGTGACCGGAACGCTCGACGCGGCAGCAGTCCTCAAGCGTCGCGACTCCTTCACCTCCCAGTGGCAGGACACCAGCCAGGTGGAATGGGTGGAGGACGCCGGCATCGAACTGATCCGCGGCCGGGCCCGGATCAGTGGCGAGCGGAGTGTCAAAGTATCGGGGCTGGACGGCGACGACTATGCGCTCACGGCGCGTCACGCCGTCGTGCTTGCCAACGGCTCCACACCCAACCGGCCACCCGTGGACGGACTGGGCGAGGTTGAGTACTGGGGCACGCGCGAGGCGACCTCGGCAAAAGAGGTCCCCGGGCGGCTTGGCGTGCTGGGTGGCGGCGTCGCCGGCACCGAGCTTGCCCAGGCCTTCGCCCGGCTCGGATCAACGGTCACGCTGGTGGCCCGCAGCGGGCTGCTGCGCAACTTCCCGGCCGAGGCCGCGCAACTCGTGGCCGCCGGCCTCCGGGCCGACGGTGTGGAGCTCCGGCTCGACACCAAGACCCGTAGCGTCCACCGGAATTCCGACGGTTCCCTGACGCTCACGCTCGACGGCGGCGACACGGTCACGGTGGACAAGCTGCTGGTGTCGACCGGCCGGCACCCCGCACTGGAAGGGCTCGGGCTGGAAAACGTGGGGCTGACCGCCGCCGACGGCAAGCCCCTGGCCATCCGCACCGACTCAACCGGCCTGGTGGCGGAAGCGGCCGGCAACGACGACGGTCCCTGGCTCTACGCGGTGGGCGACGCCGCGGGCAAAGTACTGCTGACCCACCAGGGCAAGTACGAGGCCCGGGCCACCGGCGCGGCCATTGCCGTCCGGGCCAAGGGCGAGCTGCACGGGGAGCCCGAGCCCTGGAGCCGGTTTGCGCACACCGCCGACGAACACGCCATTCCCAACGTGGTGTTCACCGACCCCGAGCTGGCGAATGTCGGCAGGTCGCTGGAGCAGGCCCGCAAGGACGGCTACAACGCCTCGTCGGTGGAGCTCCCGATCGAAGTGGCCGGTTCCTCACTCCATGCCCGGAACTACGAAGGCTGGGCCCAGCTTGTGGTGGACGAGGACCGCAAGGTGCTCCTCGGCGCAACCTTTGCCGGGCCCGACGTCGCCGAACTCCTGCACGCCGCGACCATTGCCGTCGTTGGGGAGGTTCCGCTGGACCGGCTGTGGCACGCGGTCCCCTCCTATCCCACCATCAGCGAGGTCTGGCTGCGGCTGCTGGAGAAATACGGCCTGTGAGCCTTTATTTGAACTGACTAGTCAGTTCAGTTAGCCTTGAGGCAGACAACTTCTGCGAAAGGCTCCCTTTGCTCTGCGCACGACAGCTCAGCGTGAAAGGCCGGCGGCTCGACCTCCTGCCGCCGACTTCCCTCCAGGTGACCCGCGGCGAACTGCTGCTGGTGACCGGCGACCGACAGGACCAGCGGACGGCGCTCGCGCTTGTCCTCAGCGGCCGGATGAAGCCCGACGGCGGAACTGCCACCTGGGACGGCACGGCAGGGGTCAGGCCGCTGCGGCGCGCCAGCGCCCTGGTGGACTCCCCCGGCGTCAACGAACCCGAGCAGCACCTGAGCGTCGCCGACCTGGTGACCGAGGATCTGGCCCTGGTGCCCCGCCGCTACCGTGGCGCCCTGCTCAGCAAGCCGTGGCTGAAGGTCAACCGTTTCGAGGACGTCGCCGGCATGTGGACGGAGCAGCTCCCGCCGGCACGCCGCACAGAGCTCCTCACGGCGCTGGCCCTCGCCAATCCCGGCACGGACCTCCTCGTCGTGGATTCCCCCGACCGGCATGGCGCGGACCCCTCCGGCTGGCTGCCGCGGCTCACGGAACTGGCGTACGACGGCGGCCGGCCACTCGCCGTCGTCGCAACCGTTACCGCCCTCCCGGAAAACTGGACCGGACCGTCCGCCGAAATCGGCAACGCCGCCGCCCGTCCTTCCGCGGCGGATTTTAGTCAGGACAATGGCTCCAACACGCCCCTGAAGTCCGAATATGTGGACAAAAGCTCCGGCGTGACGGGTGACAGCCTGACGGATGACCGCGTGACGGGCGGGATGGCCAAATGACAATCCTGCGGCTGGCGCGCTCCGAACTCAAGCGCATGACCGGCGGCCTGCTGCCCAAGCTGACCATCCTGGCCCTCACCCTGGTGCCGCTGCTCTACGGCGCGGTGTACCTCTACGCGAACTGGAACCCGTACGGCAACCTCGACCGCATCGACGCCGCGCTCGTGGTGGAGGACGCCGGGGCCGCCACCAGCGGCGGAACGCGGCTGGAAGCCGGGCAGAAGGTGGCGGACAGCCTCCTCGAGGGCCACGTGTTCAACTGGCAGACCGTCCAGTCCGCGGCAGAGGCGGACCAGGGCGTCAGCGAGGGAAAGTACGCGTTCGCCCTCAGGATCCCCAAGGATTTCTCGGCCAACCTTGCCTCGCCTGGCAGCTTCGATTCGGCCACCCAGGCAATGCTCAACGTCACCACCAACGACGCCAACAACTACCTGCTGAGCACCATTGTGGACAAGCTGACCACGGCCGTCCATGCCTCGGTGGCCAAGGATGTCGGTGCGGAGACGGCCAACCAGCTCCTCACCGGATTCGGCACCATCCACACGCAGATGGTCAAGGCGGCCGACGGCGCCACCCAGTTGGCGGATGGCGTCACCCGGCTGCACGAGGGTACTGTCACCCTGCATGCGGGAACCGGGAAGCTGGCTACCGGCGCCGCCGACCTCTATAACGGCCAGACAAGGCTGCGTGACGGTGCCGACGAACTTTCCGCCGGAGCCGGCCAGTTGAGCGGAGGGCTGGCGGAGCTGCGGGACAGGACGGCCGGGCTTCCGGCGGATTCACAGCGCCTCGCTGATGGTGCTGCCCAGGTTGCGGCCGGAAACGCGGCGCTGAACAGCAAGGTGCAGGACGCCGTGGGGCAGCTCGAGGCTGCTGAAACCGGCCTCCGCGACCGGCTGCAGGAGTCCAACAACAGGCTGGTGGCCGCCGGTGTCCTGACCCGGGAACAAGCCGACAAGGTGCTCGCGGAAGTCGATTCCGCAGCCGCCTCCGGCCCGGTCAGCGATGCCAGGGCGAAGATCCAGGCAGACGCAGCGCAGATCCAGCAGCTTTCCGACGGATCGGCGGCGGTAAGTGCCGGTGCGGCGCGTCTGGCCGCCGCCGCACCTGCCTTGACCGGCGGCATCTCGACGGCGTCTGCCGGGGCAGACCGGCTGGCGGCCGGCGCCACCACACTGGCTTCCGGAGAGCAGACGGCGGTGGAAGGTTCGGCCGCCCTGTCGGCAGGTGCCCGGGAGCTCGACGGCGGTGCGGCGCAGCTGGAGAGCGGAGCGGGCACCGCCGCAGCCGGGGCCGGGAAGCTGGCAGCCGGGCTGTCCCAGGGTGCGGGCAA
This sequence comes from Arthrobacter sp. OAP107, assembly GCF_040546765.1. Taxonomy (NCBI): domain Bacteria; kingdom Bacillati; phylum Actinomycetota; class Actinomycetes; order Micrococcales; family Micrococcaceae; genus Arthrobacter; species Arthrobacter sp. OAP107. The sequence continues at coordinate 4,353,671 of NZ_JBEPOK010000001.1, forward strand.
GGTCCCCCACCCGGACGACGCGCAAAAGAGCGACCTCTCGGCCGTGATGTCCGACCCCGTGGCAGTCAGCAACGTCTCGCAGGCAAAGGCCGGCTCCTACGGCGCAGGGCTCGCTCCCTTCTTCATGACGCTGGCCCTGTGGATCGGCATCTTCATGCTGGTCCAGGCCATGCGGCCCATCACCCAGCGTGCCCTGGCCTCCAACGCGCCGGCGTGGAAGATCGCCGTCGGCGGCTGGCTTCCGTTCCTGACGGTCTCCGCAGTGCAGGCGAGCCTGCTGACCGTCGTCGTCAATGTGGGGCTGGGACTGCACCCTGCCCACCCGTGGCTGATGTGGATGTTGCTGCTGGCAGCCGCCATGGCCTTTAGCGCCATCATCCAGGGCGTTGTGGCGCTGCTCGGTTCACCGGGCAAGCTCGTGGTGCTCATCCTGCTCGTGCTCCAGCTGGTCTCCTCCGGCGGCACCTTCCCGTGGCAGACCACGCCGGAGCCGCTGCACGCGGTCCACAGGGTCCTGCCCATGGGCTACGTGGTGGATGGCATGCGGCACCTGGTTTACGGCGCGGACCTGTCCCTGGTCCCGGGGACCGTGGCAGGGCTGTTTGGCTACACTTTGCTGGGGATAGCCCTGTCAACGCTGGCCGTCCGCAAGAACAAGTTCTGGACCCTTAAAACCCTGAAACCGGAGATCGCAGTATGAGCACGCTGGAGGCGGACCAGGAACCCGCCGCACCGAGGAAGCTCCGCCCCGGCCGGACCAACGCCACAAAGCAGAAGCTGTTCGAGGCCTCCATGGACCTGATCGGGGAACGCGGCGCGTCAGGTGTGACCGTCGACGAGATCGCGGCCGCCGCCGGTGTGTCCAAGGGGACCGTCTATTACAACTTCGGGAGCAAGTCCGATCTCATCGCCCAGTTGCTGCGGCACGGCGTGGACATCCTCGAGGCCCGGTTGCTCAGCATGCGCGGCGCCACGGCGGACCCGCTGGCCGGTATGGAAGCGATGATCGGCCAAGCCATGGACTTTATGGCGGAGTACCCGTCCTTCGCCAGGCTGTGGGTGGGCGAACAGTGGCGCACCCCGAGTGAATGGCAGGACACCTTCGTCGAGCTCCGGACCCGGCTGCTGCAGGTGATCGGCACGGCCATCGAAAGTGTTGCCGCGCAATACCCCGTGGACGCCACCATTTCCCGGGGAAGCCTGGAGGCGGCCGTGTTTGGCGCCTGCTTCGTGGTGGGGCTGGACCGCCAGACGTACAACCCGGAACGGAGCCGTGACCAAAGCGTTGCAGCCATCATGACAATCATGCGCGGCTACGTGCTGAAGGGGCCCGCTCCTCAGGGATGATTAGTCCCATGGGCCACATGGGTAACAGCGGAAAGACAGCGATCGGTGCGTTTGCCGCGGCGGCGGGCCTGCTGGCGCTGACCGCTTACACGCTGGAAGAAGCCGCGCTGGTGGCCCTCCTGGGCGCGATTGGGGTGGGGTACGTGGCGTCCGTGGCCGAAGCCTTCGCCCGGAACCGCTACCTTGCCCTGCTGGCGGGCGGGGCCGGAACCAGCCTGTTCATCGGTTGCAGCATCGCCTTCCTGCGCATGTGGGGGCTGGCGTTTAACCAAAGCCCGGCAGCCTTGGGCCAGGCCGTGACCACCCGGGATTCGGACATTTACTTCTATCTGGCTGCGGCCTCGGGAAGCCTGACGCTGCTGGTGCTTTTTTGCGCTGCGGTCTGGCCCTCCCGCCGGCGGCTGCGCCAGGCAGAACACCCCCGGTCCAGCCGCGCCGCCAGGGCCGCCGGCACCGCCAGGCCCCGGGCCGCCGCAGGCCCTGCCAGGACCGCCGGCCAGGCGGCCGCGGCCGGAGCTCCGGGGCGTCCCGCAACGAGACTTCCGGCGGGCGCCCGGCAATCAGTGCCGGCCCCTGTTCGGCAACAGCAGGCCCCGCGGACAGCGCCGCCAAAGCCGCGCCGGTAACGGGCCAGCGGCTGGCGGAAGCCGCCTGCTACCGGAAGATGTTGTACGACTGCCAGCCCGGCCCGACGGATCGGAGACCGGTGAACTGGCTGTTGCCCAGGCTGTAGTAGACGAGGCGCCCGTCGGTGGTCTTCGCGGTGAGACCGCGCGTCCCCCGCCCCTGGAAGCCGAAGGATGCGTGCGACTGGACCAGCGCATTCCAGCCGGTCCCCACCCGGCGGCGGGCTTCGGCAACGATCTTGCCGGCGCCGTCGGACCTGTACAGCAGGAGTTCGCCGGACGCCTTGGTGACCAGCAGATCCTGGCGGCGGTCGTTGTCGAAGTCGGCCATGGTCAGTTTCATCCCCTGGAACCCCTGCCCGAGCCGGAGCCGGGCGCTGAGCGCACCGCCCGTGGCGTTCGGGTAGAAGTACATGGCGCCGTCCGCCGCGGTTCCCACCACGCCCGGGTACCGCTGGCCGCTGTGCCACTTCCCCACCGTAATGTTCATGGACTGCCATCCGGCGCTGCCCACGCGGACGGGGCTCAGGAACCCGCCGGAGAGTTTGCCGCGGTACACCGAGAGCGTGCCGGTCTTCCACTGGGCCACGAGGTCGTTTACGCCGTCGGCATTCCAGTCAGCGACGAAGCCGGCCTTCAGACCGGACCAGCCGGGCCCGATCCGTTTGCGAGTGCCGAAGCCGCCCTGGCCGTTGGCCGGGTAGGCCCACAGCACGCCGCTGGAGTCCGCGGCGAGCACGTCGGCCCCGCTCCTGATGGTGGGCCGGGCGGAAAAGAACTGTTCCATGGTGGGGATGCCGCGGCTCTTCATGTCCGTGGCCAGCGGAACCCCGACGAACCTCAGGTGCCAGGGCTCATACGCGTAGCCGGTGATGCCGGTGTACCCCTGCGGGTAGCGCACGATGAAGCCGTAGCGGTGGGCGTTCGCCGCCACCCAGCGCCCGCCGGGAGTGGTCCCGAAGCAATCGGTCAGTCCGCAGGCGCCGCCCGCGTTGCCGACGTCCGCTGCCAGCCCGGTCTGGTGTTCGCTGTATCCCGGTCTGGCCGAGATCTGGTCAGCATAGGCCTGCCCGTACATCTGCACGTACGAGTTGTACAGGGCGCTCTGGGATGCGTAGGACCGGTATCCGCTGATGACCTCCAGGGAATAGCCGGCAGCACGCGCGCCCGCGAAAAGTTGGCCCAGGGCACCTGCGACCTGGCGCCGGAGCAGATGGCCGGTGCCGCCCCAGCTGACGAGGTCCGACGGCGCGAACTGGCGTGGATTCAGCGGCCGCGACTTGTTCACCAGGACCCACGCATTGCCGGGGTCCGACACAGCCTGCGTGGACAGCGGCTCACCGGATGGCGCCGCAGTTGCCGGCTGCGCGCCGGCGGAAAGCATCAGGAGGACGACGACGGCGGCGGCGCACCGCCGGGCACCGGCCCGCCACCGGGCGGGTACAGAATTCAGCATGGCGGCCCTTCCCCATTAGACGACGCTGGGGACAAGCGTACTCGCCCGCGCAAGGGTGCGCGGCTAATGGGCGCGCGGGACCTTGAAGTGCGTGAGCCGGGCGTCCTGGCCATCCAGTTCAGCCCAGGGCTTTTCCGTCTCCAGCACCGTCAGCCCGCTGGTGGGGAAGCGGGTGGCGGCATCCATGTAGGCGTCGTGGTTGGAATCCCGCGATGCCAGGTGCATGGCCAGGTCCTGCACACCGGGCATATGGGAGATCACCATCAGCGTGGTCACGGTGTCCGGCACATGGTTGATGACCGCAAGCATGCGCAGCGCGGAGGCGCCGTAGAGGCCGTCCTCAAGTTTCGGCGTCGGGGCCTTCTCACCGAGTTCAGCGCACACCCACGTGCACGTCTGCCGTGTCCGCAGCGCACTGGAGCACAGGATGAAATCCGGGACGATGTTGTGCTTGAGCAGCCATTTACCGGCAAGCGGGGCCTCGCGGTGGCCGCGTTCCTCCAAGGGGCGCTCGTGGTCCGCCACTCCGCCCGGCCAGTCGGCCTTGGCATGGCGCATCAGGACCAACCGCTTCTTATGGTGCGCACTCATGAACTCACCCTACTAGCCGCGGAGCCCAGTGCCCGGTGCGGCGTTAGGGATGACTAGATCGAGTACTCCGGAGCGGCCCAGACAACAACCTCGGGGTGCTCGTAGAAGCGGTAGCCCTGGCCGCGGACCGTACGCACGGTGTTGGCGAGGCGGCCGAGCTTGGAGCGCAGGCGGCGGATGTGGACGTCGATGGTGCGCTCGTTCGGCACTTCTTCGGCGTTGCGCCACAGGCCCTCGAGCAGTTCGTCGCGGCCCACGGTACGGGTGCCGTTCTCCACGAGGTAGTTGAGGAGTTCGAATTCCTTGAAGGTCAGGTTCAGGGACTCGCCGTCGAGGTGTACCTCGCGGCGGGCGAGGTCGATCAGGACACCGGAGGGACGCGGGTCCTGGGCCGGCTGGACACGGGCAGTCTCTGTGCGCTGACGGGCATTGACGGTGGGATCGCCAAAGGTGGAACGGACGACGTCGAGCGCGGAACCGGGGGCGCTGGCCGGAGCCACAGCGACGGCGGCGTAGCTCTCGGCGCCGGTCACCAGCGACTGGGCGTAGGCCCGGATCTCCTGGGCAAGCTTGGCGATCGAGGTGCCGGCGGCGGCCGCGGTTTCCTCGTCAATGCCCATGTACAGGACGAATCCGCGGGCGACGTTATCGTTCGGCACGGGGCGGACAGGCGCGGTGGCAGCCGGGGCCACGAAAGGGGTGGGCGCGGTAAGCGGCGCGGCTTCCTCGGCCTGCACGGCGCGCAGCTGGCCGTAGGAGTTCGGGTTGTAGCCCTGCGGCGCGTAACCGGGTGCGGCGGGAATGCTGTTGGCCTGGCCTCCGGGAGCGAAAGCGGGGCGGGCGCCGAATCCCTGGCGCAGGCCCTGCGCCTGACCTGCCTTGTTGGCGTTACGGACTGAGATGTGGACGTATCCGGATGCAACTGACATGAATGCTTACCTCAATGTGAATGGCCGTCATCGCGGCTCGAATGCTTGGGTCCCCGCAATGATTCTGGGGAGGGGCGCCCTACGCTGGGCTGGGGGCGAATGCCTAAAAACTTCGTGGGGTGGTGAAAGTTAGGCGTGCATTCGACAACAGCGCATGTCGGCAGCAGCGGGTGTGCTGGACCAATATTCTGCGGCTGCAGGTGCTGTTGAGTTCTTGTTCACATTTGAAAGTGTGCAACGTAACAATGAAAACTTGCAAGTAACAATGGACGGAACTGTCCGCATGCTGAGACAAACGGCGTGTTTGTGTGATAAATCACAGTTTTGCCAGCGGCCGATTTTTTGATTCTTTTTTCCGAACGGACGGTCGGAAAGCCGCTTCTACAGAATCTTCTTCGATTTCCCAGTGAATACGCGCTGAATATTCAATGACATCTGAAATGCCGGAAACCGGCAGCCGCGATACGCCGATTGTCCAGCTATGACGCAATCCGGAGCGGGAATTTTCGGCCCCAGCGCGGGTTGGCGCTCCGGTCAAATCAGATGAACGACGGCGGCAGCGCCCGTTCAGCCTGGGCGCTGCGCCTTCCCGTATCAATCACACCGGCTGGCAATCAGCTGGTCTGGCCCGTGCCGCTGGTTCCGCCCGGCTGCGTGCCTCCGGTGGATCCGGCAGTGCCGCTCGCCAGGTCGCCGGCCGCTCACTGCTGGCGCCTCTGCAGCAGGTTGCCCACCACTGTGGCATCGCTGAGCGTGTAGGTGCGCGTGAAACTGTCGACACTCTTCACCGTGACCGAACCGGAGGAAACGCCGGAGACGGTGCCGATCTGCGCCACCTTGGTGACGTACTCCCCGTTCTCCTCGAGGACGTACTCCGAATGGACCGCCGCAGAAACACCGCTGCCCATGCCGCCGAGGCCGTTGGGCGCGAAGTCGCCTCCCTGGCCGGGCACGGTTCCGCTGCCCGGCGCCTGCATGCCGCCCGGACCTCCCATCGACCCGCCATCCTGTGGCAGGCCACCCTGGGCACTGCCCTGGCTCAACCCGCCCTGCGTTCCACCCTGCGCCAAGCCGCCCTGGGCACCGGCGGCCGTTCCGCCGGCAGCGGCAGCGTTGCTGCCCAGGCCGTACACCGCGGCTCCTGCGCCAGCGGCCAGCACTGTGGCAGCACGGCCACGACCAGCCCGCGCTTCATGGTCCACGGCTTGCCGTTGGCCGCCGGTCCGCGGGCTTTTCCGGCCGACGGCGGCACTCCCCAGCCTTCGCCGCCGGCCGGCGGCGGTCCTGCCCACTCGGCACCGAAGCCGCCGTCGGCCGGGGCCTGGCCGCTGCCGACGCCGCCTGTGCGGCGCAGGAGCCATGGCTGTGGCCTGAAGAATGCCTACACGGCGCCTTTCAGCTCGCTAGGCTGGGATTCACAGCCGGCGCACAGGGTTGCCAAAGCGGCGGCTAAACACCAGGACGGAGAGTTGTCACATGGCCACTTCGCACTCCATGACCAACAACCTTCCCCAGCTGACCCACCCGGACGGATCCCCCATCCGTGCCCTCGTGGTCGACGACGAGCCGAGCCTCTCGGAACTCATGAGCATGGGCCTGCGCATGGCCGGCTGGTCGGTCGCCGTCGCTGCCGACGGCCCCGAGGCCGTGAAACTCGCCAAGGAGTTCCGCCCGGACGTGCTGGTGCTTGACGTGATGCTTCCCGGATTCGACGGCGTCGAGCTCCTCGGCAGGATCCGCGCCTTCGCGCCGGAGGTCCCGGCCCTGTTCCTCACCGCCAAGGACGCGGTGCAGGACCGCATCCTGGGCCTCGCCGCGGGCGGCGACGACTACGTCACCAAGCCGTTCAGCATGGAGGAAGTCCTGCTGCGCCTGCACCGGCTGGTCCAGCGCTCCGGCGTGGCCGCCATGGATTCCGCCGAGCTCGTTGTGGGCGACCTCGTCCTGAACCTCGACACGCGCGAAGTCACCCGCGCCGGCGACGAACTGCAGCTGACCGCCACCCAGTTCGAGCTGCTGCGCTACCTCATGGAGAACCCCAAGCGTGTGGTCAGCAAGGCCCAGATCCTAGACCGGGTGTGGAACTACGACTTCGGCGGCCAGGCCAACATCGTGGAGCTGTACATCTCCTATCTGCGCAAGAAAGTGGATGCCGTGCACCCGCCGATGATCCACACGGTCCGCGGCGCGGGTTACGTCATCAAGCCGGCAGAGTAGGCCGTGGCAAACCTTTCCGGTGCAGTCCGTACCCAGCGCCGAAGCTGGCTGAAGCCCGGTACCTGGCACCTGCGCACCCGTCTGGTCCTCGTCGCCATGGCGCTTCTGGTGGCCATTTGCGCTGCTATCGGCCTCTTCAGCTACGCCTCAATGGACTCCTTCCTGACCCGTCAGCTCGACGATCAACTCACCGGAGCCGCTGACAGGGCCCGGGACTTTGGCCGCCCACCGCTCGGTTCCGCGGGCAACAGGCCCGACCCCCTCGAAGGCCGGGGCCAGCGGGTGGGCACCCTCGTGGCCAGGATCCAGTCCGGGCAGGTCAGCGCCGGCTTCCTGGCATCGGATGCCACCCGCAAACCGCTCTCGGCCGCCGACAACCAGACCCTCCTGGAGCTCCGCCGCGACGGCATCCCCGTCGACCGCACCCTGTCCACCGGGGCCTACCGTCTTGTTGCCGCCCAGACGCCCTATGGCGACGTCATGGTGACCGGGCTTCCCGTGGCCGAGAAGCAGAGCACCCTGACGTCGCTGGTCTGGACCATCACCATCGTCTCGCTGGGCGGACTCGTGCTGATCGGTCTGGCCGGGACGGTGCTCATCCGCCGCACCATGAAGCCGCTGGAGCAGCTCTCCGAGGTGGCCACGCAGGTGTCGCGCCTGCCGTTGGATGCCGGCGAGGTGGCACTCGCCGTCCGCGTCCCGCCGTCGAACGCCCATCCCGGAACCGAAGTGGGCAGTGTGGGGCACGCCCTGAACCAGATGCTGGACAACGTCTCCAACGCGCTGGAAGCGCGGCAGGAAAGCGAAATGAAGGTGCGGCAGTTCGTGGCGGACGCCTCGCACGAGCTCCGGACGCCGCTCACGGCCATCCGCGGCTACACCGAGCTGATGCGCATGACGGAAAAGTTCACCCTGGACGGCCAGCGCTCGCTTGCACGCGTGCAGAGCCAGTCGGAGCGCATGACCGCGCTGGTGGAGGATCTCCTGCTGCTCGCCCGGCTCGACGAGGGCCAGCCGCTCAAGCTCAGCGATGTCGACCTCACGCAGCTCGTGATCGAGACGGTCAGCGACGAGAAAGTCATGGCGCCGGACCGGGCGTGGCACCTCGACCTTCCCGAGGAACCGGTGTCCGTCCGGGGCGATGCCTCCCAGCTGCACCAGGTCCTCGTGAACCTGCTCTCCAATGCCCGCAAGCACACCCCGCCCGGCACTACGGTGACGACCGGAGTGATGCGTTCGGCCGACGGCAGCGCTGTGATTACTGTCACGGACGACGGCGCCGGCATCCCGCCCGAATTCGTGGACAAGGTCTTCGCGCGCTTCGCCCGCGCAGACGCCTCACGTGCGACACCGGTTCAGTCACCCCTGGCGCCTGCATCCGCAGCGGCGATGGGCTCCGCCGCCGTGGGAGCAACCGCGGGCACGGCCCTCCATACCGCGGATTCGCGGGGAGAACCAGGGGCTTCGCAGGGAGAACCGGGGGTGGCCTCGGCAGAGGGAACCAGCGGGCTGGGCCTGTCCATCGTGCAGTCAATCGTGGAAGCGCACGGCGGCACGGTGGAGGTCACGTCCCGGCACGGCCGGACGGAATTTGCCGTCCGGCTGCCCGCGCAAGGCGCCGCGCCGACGCCATGACTCCCGTTACCTAAATGTGACTTAATCAAAAGCCTCCTGTACCGTCGATAGCGTGCGGCCGCCACTAGAGCCGCATGTCCGGATTGACGCCCAGCTCTGCCGCTTCCCGGATTCCGCTTAGATCAGGCAGAGGCGGGGGAACCAGAGTCCCGGGCTTTCCGCATCAGCCCTTGGGGTGAAGCCGACACGTGAATTTTCCGTGCGGCCGGATGACCTCATCCGAACCCGACAGCTAACTCCGCAGGTGTTGAGAGGCAATCCACCATGTCTGAATTTAAGACTCAGGCGCGCCCTGAACGCGCCTCCAAGCAGTCCGGCACCAAGATTTCCCGTCACCGCGCCGAGCCTGCCAAGCCTAAGACTGGCCTTGGCCGTTTCGCGGCAGGCCTTCCGTCCTTCGGGCGCCGGGCAGCCGTCCTGACTACTGCCGCCGCCGTACTCATCGGCGTCGGCGCTGCCGGCCACGCGGCCGACCAGGCTACGCCTTCCGCCGCCGAGCCGGCCGCGGCCATCGCTGACGCCGGGCAGACGCTGAGCTTCGACAGAACGCTGATCTCCGCCTTCCCGGCCCCGTCCGCGGCGTCCATCGCACCGCAGTCAGCCACCAAAGCCACCGCCAAGGCTGCCCCCAAGGCCACCAAGGCTGCGGCTCCGAAGGCAGTCACCAAAGCTGCACCGAAGGCCGCTCCGGCTGCCAAGGCCGCGCCCGCCGTCAAGGTGGCCGCCAAGGTCGCTCCCGCGAAGGCCGCTGCGCCTGTTGCCCTGAACGATCCCGCCGGCGCCCAGGCCTACGCGGCCAGCAAGCTGGGCTCCTTCGGCTGGTCCGCAGACCAGATGCAGTGCCTGAAGCGGCTCTGGACCAAGGAATCGGAATGGCGCACGACGGCCACCAACGCGAGCAGCGGCGCCTACGGCATCGTGCAGTCACTGCCCGCCGAGAAGATGGCGACCGCCGGGGCGGACTACCGCACCAACTACCGCACCCAGATCAAGTGGGGCCTGGACTACATCAAGGAGCGCTACGACTCCCCGTGTGGCGCGCTGAACTGGCACCTCGCCCACAACTGGTACTGACCGGTTGCCGCGGCCGGACCGGCTGACGGCGAGCATTTCTGCACCGCTTTAGGGCGCCCGGCTTGAGCGCCAGGGCCCCTGATCCGCCAGGATCCGGGGCCCTTTTGCTGTCCCAGGCTTCCCGCGGCGGAAAAAGAGGTGCAGAAATGCGGCCGCCGCCGTTCGGAAAACGCAACCGAAATACTTCCACAGCCCCTGCACAGCTTCGCCCTAAAACCCTCATAACAGCGGCCGCCACTGTTGGTGCATGACCATCACTGACCAGGACTCCGGAACCCAGCCGCACCCACCGCTGCACCTCCAGCCGCACTCGCCCCATGGAGCCGGCGCGGCCGGACACGCCCCGGTGCACACCCTCATCAAGCACACGCGGCGGTCGCCCATCGACACCTCCACCGCGGTACCGGTCCTGGACGTGACCATCCCGGTCTACAACGAGGAGCGCGACCTGGGGGAGTGCCTGCGCCGGCTCCACGCCTACCTGCGAGGCACCTTCACGCACTCGTTCCGGATCACGGTTGCGGACAACGCGAGCACCGACGGCACGCTCAAGGCCGCTGCCGTCCGTCCTGATCCTCGCCGGCGCCCTGCTGTGGATCGGCAGGCGGGCTCCGCGGACGGATGCTGTCCGGGCCTCGGCGGTGATCTGGGGCCTGTGGGTGGTGGTCACCGGGCTGACGTTCAGCTTCATGGCCGGCATCATCCATCCGTACTACATGGTGGCCCTGGCACCGGGAATCGCCGGCCTCGCGGGCCTCGGCGGCGTCCTGCTCTGGCAGCGCCGTTCCCTGCCGGCAGCGGCGGTGCCGCTCGCCGCAGCGGTGGCAGCCGCCGGCGCCGTGGCCTTCCAGCTGCTGGGCCGCTCCCCTGCCTATGTCCCTTGGCTCCGCTGGCTGGTTCTGGTCTCCGCGCTGGAGGCCGTGGTCCTGCTGCTGCTCCCGTTCGCGCCTTCCGGCGGGGCTGGCAAGGCGCTGCGGCGCAAGACGGCGGCTGCCGCTGTTGCCGCGGCACTCGCCGCGCCGCTGGCCCACTCCCTCACCACCGCGGCAACTGCGCATTCCGGTGCGATCGTCAGCGCCGGACCGGCCGCAACGGGAACCCGCGGCAACTTCGCCGGGCTGGGTAACTTTGGCCGGCAGGGAACGCTGGCCGGGCCGGGCACGCTCGCGAATCCCGGCACGGCAAACTCCACCCGTACCCCGGGCGGATTCGGCGGCCGAGGGTGCGGCATGGGCGGCCTCCTGGGCACCAGCCGAAACCGTCGGCGGCGCCACGGTCTACGATCTGTCCTGACGGGGCCTGTCCGTGCGGCCTCTGGGCTGGACGCGCGGGGCTACAGGCGCAGGGAGATCGCCGGGCGCCCGTCCTCGCCGGTTTCCACCGACGCGGACACGGAGGTGTAGTCCGGAATGTGAAGCACGCCGTCGGGAAGGACGCCGGTGTTCGGGCCCACCGCGACGGTCCGGATGCCGGCGGCGACTCCTGCGGCGATGCCGGCGGGAGCGTCCTCGAACACGACTGCTTCCGCGGGGTCGGCCCCGAGCAGGGACGCGCCAAGCAGGTAGCCCTCGGGGTGCGGCTTGCCGCGGGACACGTCCTCGGAGGTGATCACCGCCGCCGGAAGCTCCACCCCGGCCGCCGCCATCCGGACGGTGGCGAGGTCGCGCGAAGCCGACGTCACCAGGGCCACGGCGTCGGCCGGCAGCGACTCCAGCAGCTGCAGCGCCCCCGGCACCGCGACAATGCCGTCGGTCTCGGTCAGTTCCATGCGTCCCAGCTCGGCGGCCAGCGCGTGGATATCGGCGCCCTCCGGAGCGAAGCGGCGGACCGTATCCAGCGCCTGCACTCCATGGGAGGTGCGGAGGATTTCGGCGATATCAAGGCCGTAGCGCCCGGCAAATTCGGTCCACACGCGCTCCACGATGGCTGTGGAATCAACGAGCGTGCCGTCCATGTCGAACAGGACGGCACGGGCTGTCAGCGTGATGGTGGCGGACTCGGCAGGAAAGCTCATGCCTTCCATCCTGCCTCATCCTGTCCCCAGACGCGCTGTTCGGGTTCAGCCGTTCGGCCGGTTGGGCAGGTACTGCACTGCCCATTTGTTGCCGTCCGGGTCGGCGAAGTAGACGAAGTGGCCCCAGTCCTGGACGTCCACGTCACTGACGTCCACGCCGTTCGCCTTGAGCTGGTCGTGGGCTTTGTTGATGTCGCTGACCACCAGCTGAAGGCTGGGAGCCGTGCCCGGAGGGGCATCGTTGAGGCCCTCCCCGATGGCGATCGAGCAGCCCGAGCCAGGCGGGGTCAGCTGGACGAAGCGCAGGCCGTCCATGGGCCGCTCGTCGTAGTCGGCGTTGAAACCGACCTTGTTGACGTAGAAGTCCTTGGCGCGGTCCACATCGGACACGGGGACGAACACGAGTTCAAGTTTCCAGTCCATGGTGCACAGGCTAACCGGGGCGCACTGCCCTCCGGAAGACCTCCGGCGGCGAACTTTGGGTGTGGTGCGGGACTGTGGTGTGGTTTAGCCGGCGATGCCGTAGAGCCGGTCGCCGGCGTCGCCCAGGCCCGGCACGATGTAGGCCTTCTCGTTCAGCTTCTCGTCGATGGAGGCGAGGACGATAGTGACGTTGGCGTCCTGGAGTTCCTCCTCCAGCTTGGCCAGGCCCTCCGGCGCGGCCAGCAGACAGATGCAGGTGACATCGGCGGCGCCGCGCTTGAACAGGAACTTGATGGCCTCACGCAGAGTACCGCCGGTGGCGAGCATGGGGTCCAGAACGAAGATCTGCCGGCCCGAAAGGTTGTCCGGCAGCCGCTCGGCGTAGGTGATGATGTCCAGGGTTTCCTCGTCGCGGGCCATGCCCAGGAAACCCACTTCGGCGGTGGGGACCAGTTTGGTCATGCCCTCCAGCATGCCCAGCCCGGCGCGCAGGATGGGGACCACCAGAGGGGTGGGCTTGGTGAACGCGGTGCCCACCGTGGTGGCCACCGGGGTTTCGATGGTGACTGGCTGGGTGCGGACGTCGCGGGTGGCCTCGTAGGCGAGCAGCGTGACCAGTTCCTCGGTGAGCTGGCGGAAGACCGGCGAGGGGGTGTTCTTATCCCGCAGGACGGTGAGCTTGTGGGCGACCAGGGGATGGTCCACGAGGAGTGTGCGCATGGGTCAAAACTATCACCCGGGGCTTGGCTCCCCGCCCCGGTTTCCGGCTCCTGACCCGGCACCGGGAGTCCCCTGGAGACGCTCCGCCCGCTCGGCTTTGCTGTCCTTGAGATGGGCCGGATGCTCGAATGTGGGCGCGGGGCCCGCGTGCTCCCGCCGGCGTACGACATGGAACAGCCGGTGGGCCAGGATCACCACGGCAACCCAGGCCGTCCCGATCAGCCAGGCGGCCATCACGTCCGTCAGCCAGTGGTGGCCGAGGAACACGCGGCTCAGTCCCATGGCGAGAATGAACACTGCCCCCGCGATGATCACCCACGTCCGCGCGGAGGTTTTCCGGAACTGCAGGCACACCAGATACACCACGATGCCGATCACCACGGTGGTGTTCAGCGTGTGCCCGCTGGGGAAGGAGGGCGAGAACTCGAAGGGCGGAACGGCGTCGATGTGGTCAGGACGGGTGCGGCCCAGCAGGGTCTTGCCCACACTGGTGGCGGTGACGGAGACCGCCGCAGCGCCGCCGACCAGGATGAGCGGCCGCCAGCTGCGGCTGACGTAGATCAGCCAGGCAACGAGGATGCTCGCCAGGATGGGCATGCCGATACCGCCGCCGATGTTCGTGAAGGCCGTGACGGCCGAGTCGAGGCCGGGGTTCCGGTACTCCTTGGCCAGCTGGAGGGCAGGCTTGTCCAGTCCCGAGACGCCGTTCTGGTCCACGACGCTGTCGTATACCTCGGCGCTGAGGAGCGTCAGGACAACCACCAGGAAGCCGCCGATGACGAGGGTGATCCACAGGGCCGCGTAGGGCCCCAGCCACCTGCCGTACCGTTCAGTCAGGGACTTCATCGTTACTCCCGGCGCTTGCCTTGTCCGTTGGTAAGTACCCTTCGAAACTATCATTGACCCATGGCCCCGGCAGATCCGCAACACCTGGAATGGATGGGCCTTGCCCTCCAAGAAGCCCGGCGGGCCCTGACTACCGAGGATGTGCCGATCGGCGCCGTCGTGATCGGTCCGGACGGATCGGTCCTGGGCACCGGCCGGAACGAGCGCGAGGCCCTCGGGGACCCCACCGCGCACGCCGAGGTGGTGGCCATCCGCCAGGCCGCCGCGCGGCTGCGGGAACGCGCGGCTCTGGACGGCGGCAGCGGCGATGGCTGGCGGCTGGAGGACTGCACGCTGGTGGTGACCCTGGAACCGTGCGCCATGTGCGCCGGAGCGATCGTCCTGGCCCGGATCCACCGCGTGGTGTTCGGTGCGTGGGATGAGAAAGCGGGGGCCGCGGGCTCCGTGTTCGACATTCTGCGCGAGCGGCGCCTGAACCACTGGGTGGAGGTCTACGCCGGCGTGCAGGAGGAGGAATGCGGGGTGCTGCTGCGGGAGTTCTTCGCCGCCCACCGCACCGGGAGTAAGCCCAACTGACCCGGCCGGTTAGCCGGCGGCGTCCAGTGCGTCGATCCGTTCCTGCCGGGACGCGGGCGAGTCCAGGCTGAAGGAGCGGAAGTCGCCCAGGTCCTCCCGAATCCACGCCTCGACCTCGGCGATGCGCCGGTCGACGGCGGGCGTCCGGCCCGCAAAGAGCCACGCCGCGATCCTTTCGTTGCCGGGATCATACTGCCAGAGTCCGATGATCCGGCCGCGGTCAAAGATGGGGTGGTCCGGCAGGTCCGCCTGCAGCGCCAGGGTGGTGTTCAGCAGCTTCCGGTCCCTGTCCTCGTCGGCAAAGAGGTCACCCGCGTTCCGGCGATGCAGCACGAGCGAATCGGTGCCGGCCAGCAATTGGATCTGTTCGCCTTCCGGCGGGCTGAAGTCGGCGAGGCGTTCGACGTCGGCCGGCAGCATCCAGAGCACGTCGCCGGCGGCGGTGGGAACCTCCACGGCCCCGACGGCGGCGAGCGCCGCCTTGCTGTCAGTAAGGGTGAAGCCGGTGAACCACTGGGATTGCTTGATGGTGGCGCCGCCGGTCCAGCCGAGGTAGCGGCGGATCAGTTCCTCGCGGGCACCTTCGGGACCGAGCCGGCTGGGCGGCAGGCCCCACAGCGTGTAGGCGTAGCGCTGCTGGTCCAGCCGCCCGTTGACCGGAACGCGCCGGATCCGGCCATCCGCCTGCAGCAGCCCCAGAGCTGTGGGCAGCGTGGTGGCGGCCCCTTTCTTCTTGCCTTCCTCGCCCAGGTTCCGGACCGACTCCCCCAGCTCATCCTTGAGCTGCCGCGGGTCCAGCGGACCGTCCGCCTCGCCGAGGACATGCAGGATCTGTTCCTCCAGCAGCGTGATCTCGCCGCGGTCGACGCCAAGCCTGGCCAGTACCCGGAAGGCCTCTTCAGCGTTTTTGCCCAGGCTTAGCGCCCAGTCGAAGTCCTCCCGGCCCAGCACGTAGGTGCAGCCGCGGGCGGTGGGCAGTTCGTGGATCCGGAGTTCGCGGACGTCCGTGTCCACCTGGTCCCGGCGGAGTCCGGCGCGGGCGAAGAGGGTGAGGTACGGGTTGGCGCCGCCCACCGACCTCGCCCAGCCCGCCGCGGCGAGCACCTCCTGGGACGTGCGGCCGTCGAGCGTGCCGTCCAGCTCCTGCCGGTGCCAGGCCCAGGCACGGAGCAGCTCCGGGGTGAGGGCGGAGGCAGATTCCAGGGTGGCGGCAGACGGGACGTGGCTGGTCATGCCTCATTCTCCATCAGCGAGCGGTTGCGAGGAATGGCCTCCCGGCGATGCTTCCGGCGCCACGTGGCCGTGCACCTGCCGGGCAGTGGCGTCCCAGCCGGGCAGGAGATCCCGGCCGGCGAGGGCGCGCCGGCGCCATTCGGCGCGTAACGCGGGGTCCGTGAGCCAGCTGCGCAGCAGGATCGCCAGCGGTTTGGGGTTTCCTTCGGCAGAGTCTTCGAGTTCGACGACGGCGCCGGGCAGGGCGGGCTCCGCACCTTCGGGAGTCCCTGGAACTGGTTCCGCCCCCAGTCCCAGCGCCTCCACCGCCCCGGTGCCGGCCCGGACGATGACCGGCACCCCGCGGGCCACCGACTCGGTGACAGCCATGCCGAATGCCTCCACCTTGGAGATCAGCAGGCTGAGATCGGCGGCGTGCCACTGCTGTTCCAGCGCTTCGCCGGTCAGTTCGCCCGGGAGCTCCACCCGGCCGCCCAGCCCGTGTTGTTCTACCGCCGCTGCGACCTGGCGGGCGTAATCGGTGTCCGCCGTGTCCGAGCCGACGAGGGCTGCCGTCCACTCGAGGTCCTGCAGCAGGGCCAGCGCGCCGAGGAGGATCAGCTGGTCCTTATTCGGCAGCAGTGCCGCCACGGCAAGCAGGCGCGGCGGTTCGGATCCGGCGGCCACCTGGCCTCGTTCCGTTCCGGGCAGCGCCGCGCGGATGCCGGCCAGGCCGTGCCGCCGGGTAATCTCGGCGGCGGCCGAACCGCTGGTGCAGATCACGCCGGCAGCCGCCCGGAGTGCCCGGACTTCCAGGTCCGGGTGTTCGTCGAGGGGCATGTGCAGCAGGACCCATGGCGCGTGGCCGGCGGCGGCGGCCGCCTCCATCGCGTCAGGGGCGCCGGAGGCGACCAGACCGTCAACGATGGTGACGGTGGCGGTTCCTGCCGTGGTTCCCGTCGTGAGCAGGCCGGCCAGCCGCCGTCGTTCCTCCTTGCTGCCTACCGGCCAGTAGCCGGCGACCGGCTGGATGGTCACCTCGGCACCCAGGTGCTCGAGGCCCTGCGCCAGGGCGGTGTTGTAGACGTTGCCGCCTGAGTTGTGGCGGATGTTTCCGGGAACCAGGAGCCGGATGGCCGGCGGCGGGGACGGCATGGCGGTCAGCGGTGGTCGAACTCGAGGGAAAAGCTCGCCCAGGCATCCGGGTTTTCCCGCAGAGTGACGTCCAGGCCGGCGAGTTCCCGGCCGTCGTTATCGTCACGCAGGCGCTCCGCGACAGCGCCTGCGATGTACTGCGCCAGTGCCTCCGTGGTGCTCAGTTTCCCGGCGAAGTCCGGGTGCTCGTCCAGGTTGCGGTAGTTGAGGCCGGCCAGGACTTCCTCGATCATGCCGCCCGCAGCGCCGATGTCCAGCACGATGGCGTCGTCGTTGAGGGCACGACGGCGGAACGTCACCTCTGCCACAAAAGTTGCCCCGTGCAGTCCCTGGGCAGGCCCGAACGCCTCCCGGGGAAGGCTGTGGGCGATCATGAAATGGCGGCGTACGGTCAGGCTGAACAATGGTTACCTCGCGGTTTCTATGTGGTGTGGTGGTTTTCGGGAACGGGACCGGCTGCGTCGGAGCCGGCGGCGGGGTATTCGATCACGTGGCAGAGCGCCTCGAGCCGGCCGCCGGCCAGGTCCTGGACCACGCCGGGCAGCTCGGCAAACTTGGAGGCACCCGTGAGGAAGCCGTCGAACACAGGATCCTTCAGCAGGGACACGGCAAGTTCCAGCCGGTCAGCGGTGGTCCGGCGGTGCCGGCGGGCCCGCGCCACCGCGCCCACCTGGCTGGCCCGGATGGAGAGCCTGCGGGCGTGGAAGTCCTCGCCGAGCGGGAGGGTGATTTTGCGGTCGGCGTACCAGGACATTTCGATGATCTCGCCCTCGTCCCCCACGAGCTTCAGGCTGCGTTCCAGGCCGCCTTCGGACGCGGAGCAGTGGAACACGATGTCGCAGTCCGGCAGAGCGTCGTCCGGGTGGGCGAAGTCCACCCCCAGCGAGTCTGCGAGGCCCTTGCGGTTGGAGTCGAGATCCACGAGCTGGAGCCGGCCGAGGGGGAACGTGCGCAGCAGCGTGGCCACCATTCCGCCCACCAGCCCGGCGCCGATCACGGCGACGCGGTCGCCCAGCCGTGGCCCCGCCTCCCAGAGGGCGTTCACGGCCGTTTCCACGGTGCCGGTGAGGACCGCGCGGCGGGGAGGGACGCCGTCGGGAACGCGGGTGAGCGAGGACACGGGGACCACGTAGCGGTCCTGGTGCGGATGCAGGCAGAACACGGTTTGGCCCACCCAGTCCGCCGGGCCCTGCTCCACCACGCCCACCGACAGGTAGCCGAACTTTACCGGCGACGGAAAGGAGCCCTCCTGGTGCGGGGCGCGCATCTCCTCGGCGACGCAGGGCGGAACGGCGGCCTGGTGGACCACGAGTTCGGTGCCCTTGCTGATGCCCGAGTACAGCGAGCGCACCAGCGCCTCCTCCGGGCCGGGGGCAGGCAGCTTCTCACTGCGCAGTTCACCCTGCCCCGGGCCCACGGTCCAATATGCGGTTGCTTCGGCGTTCTGCTGGAAAGTACTCATCTTGCTTACGAATCTAGTGCCCGGCCCCGATTTCCGGGAAGATGCGTCCCGGCGTGGCCGCGCCGGACCCGTTGCCCAGGGCTGATCAGTCCGGAAAAACATGCCGTTTTGGGGATGCGGGCCTTGCTCCGGTACCCTATTCAGGTTGGTGACGTGTCCGAGCGGCCGAAGGTGCAACACTCGAAATGTTGTTTGGTGTAAAAGCCAACGTGGGTTCAAATCCCACCGTCACCGCCACATAGCGAAGACCCCGGTTCCCTCTAAAGAGAGGGAACCGGGGTCTTTTGCTTTGCCTCGCCACGGTTCTTTTCCGCACTATGGAACTACGCTTCCATTTGTTTACGCCGCCGCCGCTGTTGCGTAGCACGGCTGAAACAAGCCGCACCTAGCGTCATCAGTGACCTCGGCCATCATTCCTCCCTGGCCTCACACAGTTAGGCGCCACATGAAGATCCCGTCACCCGTATCCCCAGCTGCACACCCCGCTCCGAACAGGCCGCTCCACAAGTCCTTGTTCATGCAAATCCTGGTTGCCGTCGTGCTTGGAATTGCCATCGGCTACTTCTGGCCCAGCGCGGGCTCCGCCCTGCGGCCGCTCGGTGACGGTTTTATTCAACTCATCAAGATGATCATCGCTCCGCTCATCTTCCTGGTGATCGTCACGGGGATATCGGCTGTAGGCGATGTGAAGTCAGTCGGCCGGGTGGGCGTCAAAGCGCTGGTGTACTTCACTGCGGCCACACTCTTCGCGTTGGCGTTCGGGCTGGTTGTGGCCAATGTTGTTCAGCCGGGCGCCGGCCTGAACATCGACCCTGCCAGCCTCTCCCAGGACGCCCTGAGCGCGAAGACCGCAACCGCACCACCCAAGGACGCGGGACAATTCCTTCTGGGAATCATTCCCACGAGCGTCGTTGGAGCTTTTGCGTCCAACACCTTGCTTCAGGTGTTGTGCTTCTCCGTGTTCTTCGGGGCAGCCATCGTGGTCGTCGGCCGGGACAAGTGCAAACCCGTCCTCGACCTGATGGAGACCACCCTCGAACTGTTCTTCAAGATCATGACTTGGGTGATGCGGGTTGCCCCGGTTGGTGCCTTCGGGGCGATGGCCTTCATCATCGGCCAGTACGGGCTCAGCTCCCTGAGCACTTACGCCCTCCTGATTGCCGCCTGCTACGGGTCCGCGCTTGTTTTCATCGGCTTCCTGTTCATCGTGGCGTGGGCCTACCCGCGGGTCCCGTTGTGGCAGTTCATCAAGTACTCACGCGAAGAGTTCCTTCTTGCGCTCGGGACTGCCTCCACGGAATCAGTGCTTCCGCGCATCATGGCCAAGCTGACAAATGCGGGCTGCTCCCGCGCGACCACGGGACTGGTGGTGCCAACGGGCTATTCCTTCAACCTCGACGGTGCAGCGCTGTACTTGTCCATTTCACTTCTGTTCCTCGCCCAGGCATTCGGACACAGCCTTGACCTGGGGCAGCAACTGGCAGCCTTAGGCATTCTTATGCTGACCTCCAAGGGCATGGCCGGCGTTCCCGGCTCTGCCTTCCTGGCCCTCTCGGCAACGGCCGGGGCGCTCGGCATCTTCCCCGTTGCGGGCGTCGCGCTGCTGCTGGGCGCTGACCGGCTTATGGACTCGATGCGTGTGGCGGTCAACCTGCTGGGCAACTGCGTTGCGACGTTCGTGGTGTCGAAATGGGAAGGCCAGTTCGATCGCGACGCTATGCTCGCCGCATTCAACGGTGGGGCCGGCGTGACTGAACCGCCCCACGGATACCCCGCCGGAGCGGAGCAGCAGGAACCACAAACCGAAAAAGCGGGCATCCCTGCTGTTCGATGAGCGAAAAGGGTAGCGGGATACTACCGCCGCCGGGTTGGAAAAAGTGGTGCCGATTTGAGACCTAAGCAAGCTTTCCATTAGTTTTGACAGGGTCGCTCCGTGTTCCCCCATATGCGGAGCGGTTGCCTAGAAGAGCCCCGCTGCACTCCAGTGCAGCGGGGCTCTTCGCCGTAGGAGCCAACAACCGGCGCCGTTACTCCGTATTGGTGCCGGAGCCAGACTTCTGTTCCCGGTCGAGGAGGTTCTTCTTGATCTCGTCCAGTTTCTCCTTGATGACCCGCTCGGCGTCCGAGATGGTCTTCCCCGCGGTGCTCAGCGGATCCAACTGCACATACACCTCGTGCGCCACGGGCAGGTCGTACTCGTCCTTCAGGTGCGTTCCGCCGCCGACGCCATCCAGGGTCAGGTACACCTGGGCGTCTGTCCGGGCGATTCCGGCGATCCGGCCGAACACCACGGTGAAATCGTTCGGCTGAAAGCTCACCGTCTGGCCGACGTGGCTGCGGTCAAGGTCCCCCGCCGTCACGGCCTTCTCATACTGGCTTCCGCTGTAGTTCATCGCTACTCCTCAAGTTGGGGGTGGTGACTTACGCCTGCAGTCTATGGCGGACGGGCGGCACGCGCTTGAATGGTTGCAGATCTTTTCGCCGGCGGGAGCGGGCAGGAGCGCCAGGAGGCACACATGAACGCCAAGGGCACCAGGAGCACGGACTACACCTTCTTCACGGTCTGGCGGGTGGCCGGGACCGCGGACGACGTCGCGCAGATCCTGGCCGACCCCGTCGGGCTGGCCCGGTGGTGGCCCTCCGTATACCTGCGCGTGGACCTCATCCATCCAGGCAAGGCCAACGGTGTTGGGCGCATGGCCAGGCTTCACACCAAGGGCTGGCTCCCCTACACCCTCCGCTGGACCTTGACCGTCACGGAACCCATCACCAGCAGGGGCTTCGCGATCCGCGCAACAGGAGACCTGGACGGGACCGGACGCTGGACCTTCGAGCAGGACGGCCCGGAGGTCATGATCACCTACGACTGGCGGGTGAGCGCCACCAAGCCGCTGCTGAGGCGGCTCAGCTGGCTGCTGAAACCCGGCTTCTCGGCCAACCACCGCTGGGCGATGGCCCGCGGCCAGGAGAGCCTGGCGCTGGAGCTGCGGCGCCGGCGGGCCGGGACCAGTACGGATTCCGTCCCGGCACCACCGCCGCCCACGTTCCCGCGGGTGGCGGGGCGTGGGCGGCGGATGGACCTGCAGGTTCGCGGCTAGGCGTTAGCCAGGACGGGCTCCGGCGGTGCCTGGTGCCGCTGGGCCTTCGGCTTGGCGAACCTCAGGTACAGCGACGGGACCACGAACAGGTTGAGCAGCGTGGATGTCACCAGCCCACCGAGGATCACCAGGGCCATGGGATGTTCAATCTCGTGGCCTGGGATGTTCCCCAGGACCACCAGCGGCACCAGGGCAAGCCCCGTGGCCAAGGTGGTCATGAGGATCGGTGAGAGGCGTTCCCCGGCGCCCCGCAGCACCAGTTCGGGTCCGAACTTTTCACCCTCATATTTCTCCAGGTGCTGACAGTGGTTGATGAGCAGGATGCCGTTCCTGGCGGCGATGCCCATGACCGTCAGGAAGCCCACAATGGACCCCAGCGACAGCACGCCTCCGCCCATGAAGGCGGCAAACACCCCACCCACCAGGGCAATCGGGAGCGTGAGGATCACCAGCGTGGCCAGCCGCCAGCTTCCGAAGGCAACCTGCAGCAGCAGGTAGATAACGGCCAGCGCCCCGATAGCGAGCGTCAGCAGGGTCTTGGTCGCCGCCTGCCGCTCCTGGAACTCACCCAGGATCTGGGTACGGAAGCCCTGCGGCAATTCCACCTTCTTGAGCCCTTCCTCCATGGCCGCAACCACGTCGCCCAGAGCGCCTTCCTTGACGTTGGCTTCGATATCGATCCGTCGGGAGTGCGCGTCACGCTGGATGACGTTCGGGGTCGGTTTCACCTGGACGCTCGCCACATCGGACAGCAGGATCTTCTGCCCACTCGGTGTATCGATCGGCAGGTTCCTGATGCTGCTGATATCGGAACGGACCTCCGGCGGACTCCAGACCTGGACGTCATATGCCTTGCCGCCCCGGTAGACGTCACCGACTTCCTCGCCGGCCACCAGCCACGCCGCTGCACGCCGGACATCGCCCGGCTTCAGCCCGTAGCTCTGTGCCTTTGCCAGATCAACCTCGATGTTCAGCTGAGGAATGTCCTTTTGCAGTGCCGTGTGGGGGGCCACTGTTCCTTCGGTCTGCTCAAAGATCGTCTGAATCTCCGCAGCCTTTGAACGCAGGAGGGCCAGGTCGTCCCCGTAAAGCCGGACGACGACGGCGTCGCTGGCACCCGTGAGAACCTCACGGATCCTCTCCTTCAGGTAGGTCTGGACGTCGCGCACAATGCCGGGATAGCCGTCCACCACTTCGTGGATTGACTTCAGCGTCTTGTCGTAGTCGACGGCGGGGTCGATGCTGATCCAGTTCTCACCGAAGTACACCCCCACGACCTCGTCCGCGTTAAAGGCCTGCCCGATGTGCGAGCCGCAGTTCCGGACTCCGGGGATCGTGAGCAGTTCCTCGCAGGCCTTCTGGCTGACGCGGTACTCCTCCGTAACCGACGTGCCCGGCTGTGTCAGCCAGTGCATCAGGAAGTCGCGCTCCTTGAAGTCAGGCAGCAGCGACTGCCCAAGCAGCGGTGCCGTGACAGCACCGATGGCCGCCATGGCGCCGAAGGTCGCATAGCCCGCGACGGGCCGCCTGACCATCCGGCTCAGGACCGCGCGATAACCGCGTTTCAGCACCCTCACCAGGGGCGGTTCCTGCTCCTTCAGCGGGACTTTCCGCATGAAGATCAGTGCCAGTGCGGGGGTGACGGTCAGTGCCACGAGCATCGATGCCAACACCGCCAGAGTGTAGGAGATGGCAAGCGGCCTGAAGAAGGCCCCAGTCAGTCCCTGGAGGAAAAAGATCGGCACCGCAGCGGCGATGATGATCAGCGTGGCATAGATGATCGGCCCACGGACCTCCAACGACGCTTCCAGGACCACCGAGGCCGTGGACCGGTTCCCACCTTCGGCGCGGTGCTGCCGGAGTCTTCGGATGATGTTCTCGATGTCGATGATCGCATCATCCACCACCACCCCGACGGCAATCACCAGCCCCGCCAGGACCATGGTGTTTACCGATGCGCCCGTGAGGTAAAGGACCGACGCCGCCGTCACCAGCGACAATGGGATGGCGATCAGGCTGATCAGCGCCGTGCGCCACTGGAAGAGGAAGGCGCCCAGAACCAGCACCACCAGGATGCAGCCCAGCATCAGCGCGCGGCTGAGGTTGTTCAGGGACTCTTCGATAAACGTTGCCGGACGGAAAATCTCCGTATCAAGGGTGATTCCGCTGAGCCCCGGCTTCATCTGTTCCAGCGCTTCCTCAACACCCTTGGTGACTTCCAGCGTGTTGCCCCATGGAAGTTTCTCGACGATGAGCATCAGCCCTTCGCCCTGATTAATCACGGCGTCGCCAATGAGCGGCTGATGGTCCTCAACCACATTGGCCACATCACCGAGGCGGAGCGGCTTCCCGTTCTTCTCCTCGATGGTGATCTCCGCGAGGTCCTTCGGTGTGGTGATCGGCAGCACATGCTGGATGCTGAGCCGCTGGTTAGGCGTCTCAATGTGGCCGCCGGTGCCGATGACCGAACCCGGTGAATACTGCAGCAGGCCTGCGTCAAGGGCGTTGGCGGTGACTTCCATGACCTGGTTCAGGCTGACGTCGTTGGCCTTGAGCTTCTCCGGAATGGCCTGCACCTGCAGCATCTGCAGACGCTCACCCCAGATGGCCACGTTGGCCACGCCCGGGACCCGCAGCAGGTGGGCGCGGATCTTCCAGTAGGTGATCATGGACATTTCCATGAGCGACCGCTCGTCCGAGGTCAGCCCGATCTTCATGACCCGGCTGGTGGACGAGAGCGGCTGCAGCATCACCGGTGGAGCCGCCCAGGTGGGCAGCGACGGTGTGACATTGGCAACGCGCTCCGAGACGAGCTGGCGGGCCTTGAGCAGGTCCGCCCCCGGAGCGAAAAGCATGTCAGTGACCCTTTGTGCCGAATTCGGCACCGAACAGTTCCGCGGCACCAATGGTGACAACATCGGTTCCCGCAGGCGGACCGGACCGGAGCTGGACCTTGTTGTCGGCGATCTTGTCCACCGTCACCGCGGCCCGGATGTAGGTCCGTGGCTCGGGGTTGGTGTAGACCCAGGTCTTGCCGTTGGCGTCATAGACCAAGGCACCGTAAGGCACCTGCAGCGCACTGCCTTCGCCCTTGGTCACCTTGGCAGTTGTGACGCCCAGCCTTTCCACTGCCTTGTCTGTCAGCGTCAGCTTGTTCAGATCGGCGCCGGCTTTCTCCATGCTGGCCGCTGCCGAGGTGGGGGTGGCGGCAGGTTTCACTGTCGCACACCCGGCGAGGCCCATTGACGCTGCGCAGGCCAGCACGAGAACGGAACGCCAGGCCCC
Source organism: Arthrobacter sp. OAP107 (assembly GCF_040546765.1). NCBI lineage: Bacteria > Bacillati > Actinomycetota > Actinomycetes > Micrococcales > Micrococcaceae > Arthrobacter > Arthrobacter sp. OAP107. The sequence continues at coordinate 4,378,337 of NZ_JBEPOK010000001.1, forward strand.
AAAACCACTATTGCTTTTCATGACAATTCCGACCCCTCTGCCAGAACCGGTCCGTTGTTGATCACCAATGAGCTCCCCCAGTCCGTGTTGGAGCGCGGACCAATGCGGAGGAAGAGGATCGGCAGAATAAAGAGGGTCAGCAGGGCAGAGGTGATAAGCCCGCCCCACACAACCAGTGCCAGCGGAAGGATCATGCCCCCGCCGACCGGGCCGCCGAGCAGCACCAGCGGCACCAGCGCCAGTCCGGTGATCACGGTGGTTAGAACAGTTGGCAGAAGCCTCTCTCCGGCGGCCTGCCGCATGAGGTGCGCCGGCGAATCCGACGGGGCGCGGGACTGCAGGGACTGGTATGTTCCCATCAGCATGACCACGTCCCGGATTGCCAGGGCGAGCACTGCCGCCAGGGCCACCAGCACGTAGACGGAGCCGAATCCGCCGCCCAGGTCGGCGGCGAGGATGCCGCCGGACAGTGCAACCGGGAGCAGCAGGAACACCAGCCCTGCGAGCCGCCAGTTGCCCAGGACCGTCAGCAGCAGGACCAGGATGCCGGCTGCCGCCGCGAGTGCCAGCCACGAGGAGAGCGGCTGCATCAGTACCGGCGGAGATGACACGTTGGGCAGCGCGAAAGCCTGCGTCAGCCGCTCTGCAACGAGCTGCCGGGCACGGAGAATATCGGTGCCGGTCTCAAAAACCATCTCAATCGACGAAAGGCCTGGAACTGACTTCGAACGGATCTCGTCGAGCCAGGCAATCCCGTTCAGAAGGTCGGCCTCCATGGGCGAGGTAATAAGCTGTTCGACCTCCACGGCTGACAGGCCCAGTGCCTCGGTTTGGATCTCCACATGCGGCGGAGAGAATTCTGGCAGATTATCCACTGGCATGGACGGCAGGGTGGTTAAGCCGAACCCCAGAATGCCGCCAGCGGCGGCTAAAACAATCAATCGAAACTTAAGACTCCAGCGGACAAGCCGACCGGTCATAACCTCAGCCCCCATCGTTATTGGCTTCGGCGGCGTTGCCGGAAACCAATGACTGATGCGCCTCTTCAGGTACGTCCGCGGCGGCGTTGCCGAGGACGAGTGCCGAGCTGTCTCCCCTCAACCCTGCACATCCTCCGTTGCTGGAGGACACTTCTGGCCGCGGGAGTGATGGTGGACCGCGGCCAGACTACGAGCGCTATTTCCTTGCCGGCTTTTCAATTTCCTACAAGGTATGGATAAGTGAGGCCAAGTTCATTTTGGCACACCGAAAACTGCAGATCAACGCAACTTTTCCCCTGAAATTGGCTAATTTTGCCCTATAAAATTGGTTTATCGTTGCATCAACGTCGGCGGGAAACCATTTGACCGAACGGAGAGTCCCTCCCGGCCCGATGTCACAATCCGGGCATCAAATCGGGGTCTCCGCCGCGCCTTCGTTGACTCCGGCGGCAACGCCCGCAAAGTTAAAGCCATGAGGCCTCAGCGAAACAACAACGGACTGATATGCACGACGGCGGCTGCCGCACTGGCGCTGCTGCTCACCGCCTGCGGACCTAGCCAGCCCGCCACCCAGGGGACAACTGAACCGGCGCCCGGCGCAACCACACCCAGTACGCAGGCGGGAACCGAGACGTCCTCCCCGGCGTCGCCCTCTGCTTCACCTTCCCAGACGCAGCCGGCTTCGCCGGCTCCGACGTCAGCGGCGCCGCAGTCCATCACCGCGGGCGCCCAGCTGTGCAAGGCCTCAGGGCTGAAGGCCACCACGGATGCCACGGGCGGCGGTGCCGCCGGCAGCGTTTACATGGAGCTGATCCTCACCAACAGCGGCAAGGCCGCCTGCCACCTGAAAGGGTTCGCAGGCGTATCCCTGACCACCGGTCCCAACGGCCAGCCGATCGGGGCCCCGGCCCGGCGTGACACCTCCGTCGCCGTCCAGGACGTCCTGCTGGCGCCAGGAAAATCAGGCAGCGCGGTGCTCCGCTACACGCAGGCGGGGAACTACCCGGACTGCACCAAGACCGCTGCCGCCGGGTTCCGGATCTACCCGCCCGAGGACACCGCGTCGCTGTTCGTCGCCCGGCCGTCGGATGCCTGCAGCAATGCCTCAATTCAGCTCCTGACGATCGGTGCGTTCCAGGCCCGCTAGCTGTAATTCCCACTGAGGTTGTGAACGCGGCTGATGGGGGTCTTGCCGCCGATGCCGGTATGGGTTCTGTGGTGATTGTAGTGGTGGAGCCAGGCCTCGTAGGTGGCGGCGCGCTCGGTTTCTGAGGTGTAGGGCCTGGCGTAGGCCCATTCACTGGCGAGGGTCCGGTTGAAGCGTTCGACCTTGCCGTTAGTCTGCGGCCGGTAGGGGCGGGTCCGCCGGTGCTTGACGTGCGGGCCCAGGGCAGCTGCGAAGGCCCGGGAGCGGTAGCAGGATCCGTTATCGGTGAGCACGGCCTTGACGGTGATTCCGTGCGCGGCGAAGAACGCGACGGCCCGGATCCAGAAAGCGGCAGCGGTTTCCTTTTTCTCATCGCCGAGGATTTCTGAGTACGCCAGACGCGAATGGTCATCGACGGCGTGGTGCAGATACGCGTACCCGGTCCCGGCACGGCGGTTCCGCCGACCCCTGGCACGTCCCAAGGCGCGGTGTCCGCCGCCATCGGGGATTCGTCCGAGCTTCTTGATGTCCACGTGGACCAGATCCCCGGCGTTCTCGTGTTCATAGCGTTGCGGCGCCGGCTTTCGGACGGGCAGTCCGGTGCCCTGGTCCAGGCAGGCCAGCCTCGGCATCCGGTACCTGGCCAGAACCTTGCCCACGGTCGAGCGGGCCAGGTGAAGGTGGGCAGCGATCCGGTGCGGTCCCCAGCGGCGTGTGAAACGCAGCGCCACAATCCGTCGCTCAGTGCGCGCGGGCGTGCGGTTCGGGCTCCGTCGAGGCCGGGACGACGCATCAGCCATGCCATCCTCACCCAAGGCCCGGTAGCGGTCCACCCATTTCTTGGCCGTTGCCGGCGAGCACTGGAACCGCTCCGCGGCCCGGCGCAGCGTCCAGCCCTGCTCGATGACCAAACAAGCGAGTTTCCCCCTGGCCTTAGGTGTCAGGTCGGCATTGGCATGGGTAACGTAGGACACGAGGGCCTCCTGGCGTCGAGATGAGTGTGGTAACCCAAATCGATACCGGAGGCCCTCGCCCTTTACATCACGCCACGCTGTTCACAACGTCCCTGGGAATTACAGCTAGCGCAAAGCTTGCCCCGAGCAACTTGCCCTGTCCCAAGCCTGTTCGGACCCCATCTTCGTAAGTACACTTACGGTTACGTCGGGGTCCTGGCCGGGAGCGCCGGGCCGGCCGCGGGAACGCCCCGCAGCAAAGACGCAGGCCAAAGGCAGGTTGAGGCACGTGACGTCACTCTGGTTGGACCGGACCGACACTTTCACCGGCGACCCGTTCACCCCCGGTGAATCCTTTGACACCGTGGTGGTAGGTGCGGGCCTGACCGGCCTGACCACGGCCCTGTTGTTGGCCCGCTCGGGACAGGACGTACTTGTCGTGGAGGCGCGCGGGCTGGGCGCCGTAGCCACCGGCAACACCACCGCCAAGGTCACCCTGCTGCAGGGCACCGTGCTGTCCGCCCTTCGGCAGCAGTACCCGCAGAAGGTGGTAGACGCCTATGTGTCCGGCAACCGCGAGGGGCAGGCCTGGCTGCTGCGCTATATGGAGCAGCGCGGCGTGCCGTTCCAGCTGCGCGACGCCTACACCTACGCAGCCACGCAGCAGGGCACGGAGGCGGTCCGTGGCGAGCTCACCGCTGCCCTCGCCGCTGACCTGGAAGTGGACTACGTCAGGGACGCGGGGCTGCCGTTTCCCATCCGGGGAGCGGTCCGCCTTCGCGGGCAGGCGCAGATCAACCCCATGGATGTGCTCACCGCGCTGGCGGAGGACGTCCGGAGCCACGGCGGCCGTATCGTCACAGGCGTCCGCGTCCGGAACGTCACCGGTGCGGAGCCGTCAACAGTCCACGCTGACCGCGGATCGGTCCAGGCGATCTCCGTGGTGCTGGCCACCGGCAGCCCCATCCTGAACCGCGGTCTCTACTTCGCCAAGCTCAAGCCGAACCGCTCCTATGCCGCCGCTCTGGAACTAGCAGGAGACGCGGCGCCGCCGGAAGGTATGTACATTTCCGTGGAGCAGCCCGTGCGTTCCATCAGGGACTACCCGGCGGACGGCCGGAATCTCCTCCTGGTGGGCGGCAACGGACACCCCGTGGGCAAGGCCGGGTCCGAACAGGCACATCTGGAGAACGTCCTGTCATGGGCGCAGCAGCATTTCCCCGGTGCCACCGTCACTCACACGTGGTCCGCCCAGGATTACCAGGCCACCAACCTCATGCCCTTCTTCGGAAAGCTTCCCCGCGGCCGCGGCCGCATCCTCTTCGCCACCGGCTACAACAAGTGGGGCATGACCAACGCGGTGGCCGCATCCCTGGGAATCGCAGCGGACATCCTCGGCGGCCAGCTGCCGTGGGCCAACACCATCCACCGCCGCGTGACCTCACCCCCGGGCGCCGCCTCAGCCCTGACCCTCAACGCGGGCGTGGCAGCCACACTGGCAAAAGACTGGGGCCGGCTGCAAAAGCTGCCGCCGGCGGACGGTACAGCGCCGGGAGAGGGCACAGGCACCGTTGCGCTGCGCGAGCGGAAGCCCGTGGCCACGTCCACCGTTAACGGAAAGACGTGCAGCCTGTCCGCGGTCTGCACCCATCTGGGCGGGATCCTGCACTGGAATGACAACGAAAAGTCGTGGGACTGCCCGCTGCACGGCTCGCGGTTCAGCAGTGACGGCCAGGTGCTGGAGGGGCCGGCCACCCGCGACCTTCCCCCGGCCGGCTAAGGCGTTCCTGGTGCTTCTGCCGGTGTCAGTGCCGTGAGGCATGATGGAGGCATGCAGTCGCAGGAGCCCGCCGGCACCCCCACCGGCACGTCCGCCCGGGACCCGATGGGCCAGTTCAGCCGGCCCACCAGGGAGTGGTTCCGCGGCGCGTTTTCGGAGCCCACCCCCGCCCAGCAGGGTGCCTGGAACGCGATTTCATCCGGCTCGCATGCCCTCGTTGTTGCGCCCACCGGCTCAGGCAAGACCCTCGCGGCGTTCCTCTGGGCGCTGGACCGGCTCCTGGCGTCCGGGTCTGCTGCACCGGCTGCTGTTTTGCCCGGCCTCGAAGAGGCGCCTGCCGGCGCCAAGGCTAAACAGTCCCGGACGCGGAAGCCCAAGCGGAAAACCCGTGTCCTGTACATCTCCCCGCTCAAGGCGCTTGGCGTCGACGTCGAACGCAACCTCCGGTCGCCCCTCATCGGCATCACCCAGACGGCCAAACGGCTGGGCCTGCCGGCTCCGCTGATCACCGTAGGTGTGCGGTCCGGAGATACCCCCGCCTCGGACCGCCGTGCCCTGCTCAGCAACCCGCCGGACATTTTGATCACCACGCCCGAGTCCCTCTTCCTGATGCTCACGTCCAGGGCGCGGGAAACGCTCAGCGAGGTGGACACCGTCATCGTGGACGAGGTCCATGCCGTGGCCGGCACCAAGCGGGGCGCGCATCTCGCCGTCTCGCTGGAACGGCTTGACGCTTTGCTGCCCGCGCCGGCGCAGCGGATCGGGCTCTCGGCCACCGTCGAGCCGCGGGAACTCGTGGCACAGTTCCTGGCCGGCTCCGCACCGGTGGAGATCGTGGCCCCTCCAGCGCGGAAGAACTGGGACCTCACGGTGTCCGTCCCCGTGGAGGACATGTCCGATCTGCAGGGCGCCGCCGGAGCCTTCGATTCCGGGCCGGCCTCCGGGCTGCAGCCGCAGGCCTCCATCTGGCCCCATGTGGAGGAAAAGATCGTGGACCTGGTGCTGGCCAACCAGTCCACCATCGTCTTTGCCAACTCGCGCCGGCTGGCGGAGCGCCTGACGGCACGGCTCAATGAGATCCACGCGGAACGCCAGCTCCTGACAGTGGGCGGCGGTTGGGAGGACCCGGATCTCCCCCCGCCCGGAGGCGTTCCGGCGTCGACCGCCACACCGGCGCACATGATGGCGCAGGCGGGCAGCACCGCGGGGGCCGATCCGCTGCTGGCACGGGCCCACCACGGCTCCGTGTCCAAGGACCAGCGCGCCCTGATCGAGGACGACCTGAAGTCCGGCCGGCTGCGCTGCGTGGTGGCCACGTCCTCGCTGGAACTCGGCATCGACATGGGTGCCGTGGACCTCGTGGTGCAGGTCGAGTCGCCGCCGTCGGTGGCCAGCGGGCTGCAGCGGGTGGGCCGCGCCGGACACCAGGTGGGCGAGATCTCCCAGGGCTATCTGTTCCCCAAGCACCGGGCCGACCTCGTGCACACCGCCATCACCGTTGAGCGCATGCTGGAGGGCAAGATCGAGCGGCTGAGCGTGCCGGCCAACCCGCTGGACATCCTGGCCCAGCAGACCGTCGCGGCCACTGCGCTGGGCAGCATCGATGTGGAGGAATGGTTCTCCACCGTCCGCCGCTCGGCCCCGTTCGCCTCCCTTCCGCGGTCCGCCTTCGAGGCAACGCTGGACCTCCTGGCCGGGCGCTACCCCTCGGATGAATTCGCCGAGCTCCGCCCCCGGATCGTCTGGGACCGCAACGCCGGGACCATCGAGGGCAGGCCGGGTGCCCAGCGGCTGGCGGTCACGTCCGGCGGCACCATCCCGGACCGCGGACTGTTCGGTGTCTACATCATCGGCACGGAGTCGGAAGGATCGGCCTCACCAGCGGGAGCCTCTGACGGCAAGGGTCCGGGCACGGCCCCGGCCAAGGGCGGCCGGCGGGTCGGCGAGCTCGACGAGGAGATGGTCTACGAATCGCGCGTCGGCGACATCTTTGCCCTGGGCGCCACCAGCTGGAAGATCGAGGACATCACGCACGACCGAGTGCTCGTCTCCCCCGCCTTTGGCCAGCCCGGCAAGCTGCCCTTCTGGAAGGGCGACTCGCTGGGTCGTCCCGTGGACCTGGGCCGCGCCCTTGGCGCGTTTGTCCGCGAACTGTCAGCGTCCGACGTCGGCCCCGCCACCGAACGCTGCAAGGCCAGCGGCCTCGACGACTTCGCCGCCAACAACCTCCTGCAGTACCTGTCCGAACAGAAGCTGGCCACAGAGGTGGTCCCCAGCGATACAACCCTGGTGGTGGAACGCTTCCATGACGAACTCGGCGACTGGCGGGTCATTCTCCACAGCCCGTTCGGCATGCCGGTCCACGCACCCTGGGCCCTTGCCGTGGGCCAGCGGCTGCACCAGCGGTACGGCCTGGACGGATCGGCCATGGCCGCGGACGACGGCATCGTGCTCCGCGTGCCGATGATGGAGGACGAACCTCCCGGCGCCGAACTGTTCCTCTTCGACCCCGAGGAGCTGGAGCAGATTGTCACCGCCGAGGTGGGCGGCAGCGCCCTGTTCGCGTCGCGCTTCCGCGAATGTGCGGCGCGTGCCTTGCTGCTCCCCCGGCAGACGCCCGGCAAGCGGCAGCCGCTGTGGCAGCAGCGGCAGCAGTCCGCGCAGCTGCTGGATGTTGCCCGGAAGTACCCGTCGTTCCCGATCGTCCTGGAAACCGTCCGCGAATGCCTGCAGGATGTCTACGACCTGCCGGCCCTGAAGGACATCGCCGCCTCGGTGGAACGCCGCGAGCTCCGGATTGTCCAGACCACCACGCAGCAGCCGTCCCCGTTCGCCAAGTCACTGCTGTTCGGCTACGTGGCGCAGTTCCTCTACGAGGGCGATTCCCCGCTCGCCGAACGCCGGGCGGCCGCTTTGGCCCTTGACTCGACACTGCTCAATGAGCTTCTGGGCCGTGTGGAGCTGCGCGAACTCCTCGACGCCCGGGTCATCGACGCCACCGAACGCGAGCTGCAGCGCCTTGCCACCGACCGGAAGGTCCGCGGCCTCGAGGGCGTGGCCGATCTGCTCCGGCTGCTCGGCCCCCTGGACCCCGGGGAAGTCGCGGCCAGGCTCACCCCGCCGGCCGAGGCAACCGACCCCGGCACCCCGCCGGTCGAGGCAACCGAACCCGGCACACCGCCGGTCGAGCCTGCCGAAACCAAGCCGTCCGAGGCAACAACGGCCGAGGCCGCCACCCACCTCGCCGCCCTGCAGCGGGCGAACCGGGCGATCAAGGTGACCATCGCCGGCGTCGAACGCTTCGCAGCTGTGGAGGACGCGGCCAGGCTGCGCGACGCCATCGGTGTCCCGCTGCCCATGGGCGTTCCACTTGCCTTCATCGAGCCAGTGGCCGACCCGCTGGGCGACCTCGTCTCGCGCTATGCCCGGACCCATGGCCCGTTCACCGCCACCGAGGCCGCGGCCAGGCTGGGACTTGGTTCCGCCGTCGTCGGAACCGCCCTGAAACGGCTGGCGGCCGACGGCCGCGTGGTGGAAGGCGAGTTCCGGCCCCACGCCGAGCCGCCTCCCGGCGAACGGGCGTCCGCTGCCCCGCCCGAGTCAGATTCGCGTGCCGGCCTTGACCCCGTCGCGGAAGCAGCGGCCGCGTCGGCCGTCGCCTCAGCGGCAACGGCCCTGGCCGGCAGCGAATGGTGCGACGCCGAAGTCCTCCGCAAACTCCGCCGCCGCTCGCTTGCTGCGCTGCGGGCCGAGGTGGAGCCCGTGGACATCACGGCCTACGGCAGGTTCCTGCCGTCATGGCAGCATGTCCGCACGCCCGGCGCGGGACGGGGACAGCCGGCGCTGCGCGGACTCGACGGCATCATCACCGCCGTGGACCAGCTCTCCGGCGTGCCCATCCCCGCCTCGGCCTGGGAACCGCTGGTGCTCGCCAGCCGGGTGTCCAACTACCAGCCCGCCATGCTGGACGAACTCATGGCCGCCGGCGAGGTCCTCTGGTCGGGTGCCGGTGCGCTGCCGGGGAACGACGGGTGGATCAGCCTTCACCTGGCGGATTCGGTGGAACTGACGCTGAACCCGGCCCCCGACTTTGAACCCGGCGACGCCCACCGGCGGCTGCTGGACCACCTGCAGGCCAACGGCGGCGGCTACTTCTTCCGGCAGCTGACTGACATTGCCGGCGGCATGGATGCCGTGCTGGGCGACCAGGATGTGGTGTCTGCCATCTGGGATCTGGCCTGGGCCGGCCGGGTCACCGGGGATACGTTCGCCCCTGTCCGGTCCCTGATCGCCGGCGGGCACACCGCCCACCGGCAGGTTGCACGCTCGCCGCGGGCCAGGGCGCCGCGCCTCAGCCGCCTGGGACGGTCGCACGGCACGGGGCTGCTCGGCTCGCCGGGCCTGTCCGGCGGACGCTACGGATCCGCCGGCGGCCCGGCGCCCACCCCGCCGCTCGCCGCTGGGCGCTGGTCCGCGCTCCCGACGCCCGAGCTCGACCCCACGATCCACGCCCGCGCCACCGCGGAGCTGCTCCTGGACAGGTACGGCGTTGTCACCCGCGGATCCGTCATGGCCGAGAACATCCTGGGCGGATTTGGCCTCATGTACAAGGTCCTTGCCCGGTTGGAGGAAGCCGGGCGCTGCAGGCGGGGATACTTCATCGAGCATCTCGGTGCCGCGCAGTTTGCCGTGCCCGCAACCGTCGACCGGCTGCGCTCGTACACCGAGGACGCCCAACTGGCCAAGCCGGAGCCCGTGGCGCTGGCCCTCGCGGCAAACCGACCCGGCCAACCCCTACGGCGCCGCCCTTCCGTGGCCCCCAGGCAACGTCGAAGCCGGCAGCGGGCACCGCCCGGGACGGAAAGCCGGCGCGCTCGTGGTGCTGGTTGACGGCGCGCTGGTGCTGTATGTCGAACGTGGCGGCAAGACGCTGCTGGTGTTCACGGAGGACGAGGCCGTCCTCGCTGCCTCTGCCGGAGCCCTCGTGGACGTGGTGAAGCGCGGGGCCGTGGACAAGCTCGTCATGGAAAAGGTCAACGGCCACGGCATCCTCGACACCCCGGCGGCTTCGGCCCTGACGGCCGCCGGCGCCTACTCCACCCCGAAGGGGCTGAGGATCCGTGCCTGAAGGCGATTCCGTCTGGCGTGCCGCCCGCCAGCTGCACACGGCCCTGGCCGGCCAGAAGCTTCTCGCATCCGACTTCCGCGTGCCCCGCTTCGCCACGCTGAACCTGGCCGGCTGGACCATGGAGGAGGTTGTCCCCCGCGGCAAGCACCTGCTGATGCGGCTGGCCGGACCTGGCCAGGAGCGGCTGACCATCCACTCGCACCTGAAGATGGAGGGCAGCTGGCAGGTCTACCCGCCGGGCGGCAGGTGGCGGAAGCCGGGATTCACGGCCCGGTGCGTGCTCCGCACGGCCGCGGCAGACGCCGTCGGATTTTCCCTTGGCCTGCTCGAGGTGATCAAGACCAGCGAGGAGGACAAGGCTGTGGGGTTCCTTGGCCCCGACCTGCTGGGCCCGGACTGGGACCCGGCCGAGGCCGAGCGCCGGGTGGCGGCGAGGCCGGACGTGCCGGTGGGCGTGGCCCTGCTGGACCAGAGCAACCTCGCGGGCATCGGGAACATCTACCGCTGCGAGGTGTGCTTCCTGGCCGGCATCCACCCGGCATCGCCCGCTTCCGCGGTGAAGGACTGGCCCGCTATGTTCACCGACGCCAAGCAGCTGCTTGAGGCCAATCTCGGGCCGGGCCGCCGGACCACCGTGCTCAATGCCCGTGGAACTCCGGTGGGCCGGGCGGCCGGGCGCCCCGGCTACTGGGTGTACCGGCGCGAGCACCAGCCGTGCCTTCGCTGCCGGACCCCCATCCGTCACGCCGTGCTGGGCAAGAGTGTGCCGGGCAAAAGTGTGCCGGGCAAGAGTGGTGCCGGAATAACTGCGGCGGGCCCCGGCAGTGCGTCCGCGGCGGTCACGGAAGAACGCGACATTTACTTCTGCCCGACGTGCCAGCCCCTGCTGAACGGCTCCGAAACCTGACAGGAAAAACGGACACAGAGAAGCGGTGTCAGGACCCGGCCGCCGGCGCCGCGGACTGGCCTTCGCGGTCCTCGCGGTCCACGGACTGGGACTCGGCAGCCTGGCGGGCGCCTCCGCCTGCGGCCGGAACCAGGAAGTACGGCAGCAGGAGCTGGACCAGCGGTCCGATCGCCAGGGCGTAAAGAACCGTGCCTACGCCGACCGAGCCGCCCAGCAGCCAGCCCGCGGAAAGCACCACCACCTCGATCAGCGTGCGGGACAGGCGCACGGACCAGCCGGTGCGCCGGGCCAGGCCCGTCATGAGCCCGTCACGGGCGCCGGGGCCGAAGCGGGCACCGATGTAGCACGCAGACGCGATCCCGTTGAGCAGCACCGCACCGCCCAGCAGCGCGATCTGGCCCCCGAGATGGGAGAACGCGGGGATCAGGGCGAGCCCGACGTCGGCAAAGACGCCCACCAGGATCGCATTGCAGAGTGTGCCCAAGCCCGGCCGCTGCCGCAGCGGAATCCACAGCAGGAGCACCAGGAAGCTGACGATGATGACCACCACGCCGATGCTCAGGCCTGTCTTGCCGGCAACACCCTGATGGAACACGTCCCAAGGGTCCAGTCCGAGCCCGGCCCGGATGAACAGGGCCAGCGAAATGCCGTACATGCCGAGGCCGGTGAAGAGCTGTACAAGTCTGCGAGTCATCATTGAACCATCCTGAAGCAGAACTGGCCTTGTTTTCCATGGCCAGTTTGAAATACTGGCCTCATGTCCGGATCACTCTCCCCCACTGCCCTCGCCCGCCTCCTGGGCCAGTGGCACCATGGCAACGCTCCCGCCTACCGGGAGCTGGCCGACGTCGTACGCCTTTTGGTTCTGGACGGGCGCATCCCGCTGGGGACTGCGCTGCCCAGCGAACGGACGCTGTCCGCAACCCTCGCTGTCAGCCGCACCACGGTGACGGCGGCGTATTCCAGCCTGCGCGAGCAGGGGTTCCTGAGCAGCGGTCAGGGCACGCGAGGCCGCACGTGCCTGCCGCGGACGGCGTACGGCGCAGGTAAACAGCGGGATTCCCGGGCTGGATTGTCGGGGGCGCCTGGCCTGGCGGTTCCCGACGGCGTCATAGACCTCGCGTACGCGTCGCTCCCTGCCAGCGGTGAAGCGGTCCACCAGGCCTTCGCCGCCGCCCTCACCGAACTGCCCGCCCTGCTGCCCGGCTTCGGCTACGACGCCTTGGGCGTGCCGGCCCTTCGTGAAGCGATTGCCGGCCACTATACCGACACCGGCGTACCCACCACGGCCGGGCAGATCCTGGTGACGTCCGGCGCCCAGCACGCCCTCAACATCGTGCTGCGGGCGCTGGCGGGCAAGCAGGACAAGGTCCTCGCGGAACAGCCGACCTACCCGAACGCACTCGACGCCATCCGCGCCACTGGATGCCGCATCGTTCCGGTCCCCCTTCCGCCCGCATCCGAGCGCGGCTGGGACATGGACGCAGTCGAGTCGGTGCTGAGGCAGCAACGGCCCCGCATGTTCTACACAGTCCCGGATTTCCACAACCCCACCGGCCGGCTCATGCCCGACGCGCAGCGCCGCCGGCTGGCCCGCGCAGCCGCGGCGTCGGGCACAGTCATGGTGGTGGACGAGACGCTCCGTGAGCTGAACCTCGACGGCGGCACAACGGCTCCGCTGGCATCCTTCAGTCCGGCCGTGGTGTCCATCGGATCGCTGAGCAAGTCCCACTGGGCAGGCATGCGCACGGGCTGGATCCGCGCGTCGGAGAGCCTGATTCAGCGGTTCGCGGCCGTCCGGACCACGATGGACCTTGGCGGCCCGGTGGTGGAGCAGCTCGCGGCGGCGCATTTGGTGCGAAACCTGGCCGATCCCCTGCCCGCCCGCCTGTCCGCGCTCCGGGAGAACCGTTCCGCGCTGCTGGAACTGCTCAAGGCGCACCTGCCGCGGTGGGAGGCGGAACGGCCCGACGGCGGCCTGGCCGTCTGGTGCCGCCTGCCATCACCCAGCAGCACGGCCCTCACCGTTATCGCCCCGGAATTCGGCATCCGCCTCGCCGCCGGACCGCGCTTCGGCGTGGGCGGGGTGTTCGAGAACTTCCTCCGCATTCCGTTCACGCTTCCCCCGGACCACCTGGAAACCGCAGTTCTCGCACTGCGGGCCGCCCAGGACAGGCTGGACGCCGCCCCGCAGCTGCGGCGGACCCTCAGCGACTCCCCCGCCGCCGCCATCGCCTGATTGCCGGCGACGGAGGACGCGGCAGTGCCTGGCGACCACACATTCCCTGGCGACGCGCACATTACCTGGTGACGCGGGAATCCCCGTGTCCCACGGCAATATGCGCGTCATCCAGCAGATTGCGCGTCGGACAGCACATGCGGCGTCCCGACCCAGGGACTACGCGTAGACCTTCCCGAGGAACGCACCCCAGGCCTGGGCCGTGGCCTGGGAACCGCCGCTGCCGGTGAAGTCGTGGACGGTCATGCCCACGGGCGCGCCGAACGCATTGCGGCCGAAGAAGCGGTAGAGGCTGTCCCCGGTCCGAAGGCCCAGGAAGTTCGCGTTGGAAAAGTCCACCTCCCCCGTAAGCCGCCCAACGCCGTCGACCTCCACCTCAAAACTGTCGCCCTGCGACGCACCGTCCACGCCGAGCGCCTTCTTGAGCTGCGCAAAGCCGCCAGGCGACTGGGACGCGGCCGGCGCCTGGATATCCGTGAAAATTACAGGCTGGCCGTCGAAGTACTTCAGATACTGTCCCAGCGTGTGGAGGTAGAACTCCGTGTGCTTGCTGGCGCCGTCGTACTGCTGGTCCCAGTCGTCTGCGAAGATGCCGCTGTGGACATAGTGGAGCCTGGCCCGGCCGCCGTCGACCGGCTCCAGTACGTGCTCGAGCTGGTTGAACCAGCCACCCGGACCGTCCATCCGCGACACCAGGTGGCGCGGATACTCCTCCACGGTTTTGACGTCCGGCCACTGGTCGGTCGGGAACATCCAGCCGGGCGTGCCCTTGGTGACGGCTTCCCAGACCCGTTCCGGGGTGCCGGGCAGCTCGGTGTCAAAAACAATCTCGAATTTCCGGTCGTCAGTCATTGTCCTGCTCCTTGGCTGGGATGGTTTTGGTTGAGTCCTGCGTTTCCGGCTTGAGTGCCGGGTGAAGCGCGATGACGAGCCGGTGCTTCCGTCCGCCGGCACCGCCGTGGTGGTACTTATCCACGAGCCGGGTGACCGCCACGCCCAGGTCCTCGGCGAAGGCGGCCCGGTCCGCGGCCGTGCGGAAGGTGATCTCGCCGTCGATCGCGAACGTGGCAAGTTTCTGCCGCGCGGCAGCAGCTCCGGCGATGAGCTTCCCCACTTCCTGGACCATGCGGCCGGCGAGCGCCAGCAGCCAGAAGGCCGAGAACCGGTCGGCGAAACGGCGCGGATCCGGCGCCACCGACTGCAGCGCCACCGGCGAGATGAGGTAGGAGGCAGCGGTGGCGCGCAGCACACGCTCGGTGACGTTGCCCTTGCGACGCTCCTCCACCAGCTCGACCAGGCCGTGCCGCTCGAGTGCCTTGAGGTGGTAGTTCACCTTCTGCCGCGGCAGCCCCACCTTCGCAGCGAGCTGCGTGGCCGACCCGGGCTCCGCCAGCTCCTGGAGGATGCGGGTCCGGATAGGATCCAGCGAGGCCTCCGCCGCGGCCGGGTCCTCGATCACTTCGATGTCCAACATGCTTCAAGTATCTTCACCGACAATTTTATTTGTCAAGAACTTTTTTCTCGTCCGTTGCCGTTTCGACGGTTCCCTGCCCGATCGACGGCGCGGATCGTCGTCTGCGCGGGGAACCGTCGAAACGGGCGGACCGGGCCGAGGGGCGGGGCAGCAAGCAGGAACCGGGCGCAAAGTAGAATGGACCGGTGATGCAATCCCCTCTTCCCGTGCGCGACGGCGTGAACGCCACCCGTCTGCGCCTGCCGGACGAGGGACCGTGGGACACCGCAATGGACTACATGATGCACCGCTGGGGCCACATCGACCCCCAGGGCATCGAGGACAGGTTCGACGCCGGCGAGATCGTGGGCGAGGGCGGCATCCCCCTGCACCGCGGCACCAGGCTCGAGGACCACACCTTCATCTGGTACTACCGCACGCTCCCGCCGGAAACCCGGCTGCCCGTCGAGCTGAACATTCTGCACCAGGACGAGCACATCCTGGTGGTGGACAAGCCGCATTTCCTGCCCACCACTCCCGGCGGAACGTACATCCAGGAATCGGCACTGGTCCGGCTCCGGAACCAGCTGGACCTCCCGGACCTGATCCCGATGCACCGCCTTGACCGCATGACCGCTGGCATCCTCCTGCTCTCGACCAACCCGGAGACCCGCGGCAAGTACCAGGTGCTGTTCGAGAAGCGCCAGGTGCAGAAGGAATACGAGTGCGTGTCCGCCGCCGAACCGGCTGCCGGGCATCCCGCCGTCGACTTCCCGGTGGTGGTCCGCAACCGGATGACCAAGTCCCGCAGCTATCTTCTGGCGGAAGTCATCGACGGCGAGCCGAATGCGGAGACGCGCATCAACCTGCTGCGGACGTTCGACGGCGCTGGGACAGGTGACCGTACGGCGGCCGGGGCTGGGGGACTTGGCCTCTACCGGCTCGAACCGCACTCCGGGAAAACCCACCAGCTCCGCGTGCACATGGCCTCGCTGGGCCTGGGCATCCTGCACGATTCGTTCTACCCGGAGCTGCTGGACAAGGCTCCTGACGACTACACCAAACCGCTCCAGCTGCTGGCCCGCGGCATCCGGTTCGTGGACCCCGTCACGAAGGAGCCCGTCGAGTACCGCAGCCGCCTCCAGCTAAGCGAAGTCCGCTAGCCAGCGCCTTCAAGGACGTTCCGGAAGACCGCCACGGTTTCCGGGCTGAAGAGCACGAACTCCACCAGCTCCACGCCGCCTTCGGCAGAGCGGGCGGCATAGGACCGGACGGCGTCGAAAGCTACCTGCGCCACCTGGCGGGCGTCCCAGCCGTAGACGCCGGCGCTCACCGCAGGAAAGGCAAGTGACCGGATACCCAGCCCCTCGGCAACCCGCAGGCTCTCGGTGAAGCAGGACGCCAGCAGCGCCGGGTTGGTCTGCCCGGCGTGGCGGTTGGGACCGACGGTGTGTATGACCCATTGCGCCGGCAGGCCGAACCCGGGGGTGGCCACGGCAGCGCCCACCGGCAGCCCGTCCCGGAGCGTCGTCGCCCTCAGCTCCCGGCAGGCGGCCAACAGTTCCGGCCCCGCCGCGCGGTGGATCGCCCCGTCCACGCCGCCGCCGCCCAGCAGCGAGGAGTTGGCCGCATTCACCACCGCGTCCACCGGCCGTCCGGTGATGTCACCCTCAACGATCTCTATCCGCATGCAGCCAGTGTGGCACTGAGACCCGGCCCGGCGTAGAGGGTCCGCTCCCGTTCCGTGTGCGGTACGTTGTGCAAATGGACTTCGGCAATCCGGACACGTGGAGCACGGCGATCTACTTCTGGATCATCCCCGCTGTCCTCGGCGATGCCATCTTTCCGCCGATCCCGTCCGAGATGGTGCTGATCACGGGCGGTGCCCTGTCCGCCGCGGGCCGGGCCAACCTGTTCCTGGTCGGCGTCCTGTCCGCCACCGCCTCGTGGCTAGGCGACATGGTGGTGTTCCAGCTGTTCAAGCGCCGCCTGAGCCACGTCCTGGACCGCTGGACATGGGGCCGGAAAGTCCACCGCGGCATCCACGAGGCCATCGCCAAGGCAGGCCGGTCCTCCGCGTACGGCACCATCATAGGGGCCCGGTTCATCCCGGGAGGACGGCTTGCGACGTCGGCCGCCGCGGGCATCGCCGACGTCTCCACCCGGGGCTTCAGCCTGTGCGCCGGGCTGGGAGCCGTGCTGTGGGCGACGTGGCTCGTGGGCCTCGGCTACTTCACAGGCTCCACAACGCGGCTGCCGTTCTGGGCGAGTTCGCTGATTGGGGTGGCGGTCGGCCTGGTGATCGGCGCCGTCGTGGGCCTGATCGTCACCCGCCGGCGCGGCGACAGATCCCCGGTGGACGAACCCGGCAGCGCCTCCGGGCCGGGCACTCAAGCTCCGGGCGCCTAAGCCTTAGAAACCTAAACACCTATGCCCTAAACGGGCGCCCAGCGGCCGCGGCTGCGGCGGAGCACCGAAAGCGAGCCTGTCAGCGCAACGCGTTCGACGGCGTCGCGCATCACGGCTGCCGATTCCCGTGCCGCGCTGTTCTCACCGTTGTATTCGGTGGGCTCCACGAGGAACCGCAGATTCAGTTGCGGCACACCGCCCGCCAGCTCCAGCTGGTGCGACTCCACATGGTGCCGCGACCGCAGCGCCTCGACTGCGGTGTCCATCACGGCTTCGGGAGGGTTGCCCGGCTTCAGCCCGGTGATCTTGAGTCTGGTCTGGAAGGACGGCATCCTTCAACCCTAGCGCCGCGGGCGAAAGACGCAGCACGCACGGACACGGCACCCACGGACACGGCGCGAACGGACACCTGTGGCCCCAAAAATCCGGCTCCGCAGGGCCTCAACTGTCCGTTCGCGCCGGGGTGGGGCGCACGGGTTATGCGGACGGTTGCGTTTTGTCCGGCGCGAGCCTATCTTGGCAGGAAGGGGCGCGATTATGCACGAACTCTCCATCACGCAGGGCCTTGTCGACGCCGTTCTCTACCGGACAGGCGAACGGCCGGTCACGGCGGTCAACCTGAGGATCGGTCCCCTTTCCGGCGTGCTGGCTGATGCCGTGCGCTTTTGTTTTGACGTGGCAGTGGCGGGCACTCCGCTGGCCGGCGCGCGGCTGCAGATCGAGGCGCCGGAAGGCCGGGGACGGTGCCGCAGCTGCCAGGACGAATTCAAGCTGAACGATCCCATCCTGCTTTGCCCTTGCGGAAGCGCGGACGTCGAAGTCCTCAGCGGCCGTGAGCTGATGCTGGTGTCCGTGGAGGTGGCATAGGACATGTGTACAACATGCGGCTGCGGAGACGAGGCCGGCACCCGCATTTCAAACCTCGCAGGCGACCTGCAGACACCCGGGCACGGGCATCTGCACAGCCATACGGATGAGCACGGCCACACCTTCACACACGAGCACCCGGACTCCACCGATCACCTCCACGTCCATGCAGACTCCCATGAGCACAACCACGGGCATACGAACGGGCACCACCCTGCGGATCCGGGCACGGAGACCATCGTGCTCGAACAGAACCTGCTGGCCAAGAACGACCTGTTGGCCGCCACCAACCGCGGCTGGCTGGCCGGCCGGGGAGTCCGGGCGCTCAACGTCATGAGTTCACCGGGCGCCGGCAAGACCACCCTCCTGGTCCGCACGCTGACGGAGCTTGGCGGGCGCCTCAACGCAGGCGTCATCGAAGGTGACCAGGAGACGTCCCTCGACGCTGACCGCATCCGCGCCACCGGGCGCCCGGTCATCCAGATCAACACCGGAGCGGGCTGCCATCTCGACGCCGACATGCTCCGGCACGGCCTTGATGCGCTGTCCCCGGAGCCGGGCTCCACGGTCTTTATCGAAAATGTGGGCAACCTCGTCTGCCCCGCGCTTTTTGACCTCGGCGAAACAGCCAAGGTGGTGATCGTCTCGGTAACGGAAGGTGATGACAAACCCCAGAAATATCCGCACATGTTCATGGCAGCCGACCTCGTGATCGTCAACAAGTCGGACCTGCTCCCCTACGTCGACTTCGACGTCGACCAGTGCCTGCGGCGCATCCGGCAGATCAATCCGCGGGCCGAAGTCCTCACCCTGTCCGCCACCACCGGCGAAGGCCTCGCCGCCTGGTACGGCTGGCTCGACGGCGCCGCCTCCCATGTGGCGGCGCCCACCCCCGGGGTTGCCCGGCCAGAACCCCTGGCTGGTTCCCTGACAGAAGCACACTGAGCCCCGCAAGGGGCACTGAAAGAGGCAACGATGCCTACGGAAACTTCCCTTAAGGCCGAAGAAGCCCTTATCCACGTGCTGTGGATCAACGCAGGGCTCAGTTGCGACGGCGACTCGGTGGCGCTGACCGCAGCCACCCAGCCGAGCGTCGAGGAGATCGTCCTCGGGGCGCTGCCCGGCCTGCCGAAGATCGCCATGCACTGGCCACTGATCGACTTTGAATGCGGCCCGCAGGAAGGGGCAGACGATTTCCTGGAGTGGTTCCGCAAGGCGGACCGCGGCGAACTGGAACCGTTCGTGCTGGTGGTGGAGGGCTCCATCCCCAACGAGAAACTCCACGACCCCGGCGGCTACTGGTGCGGCTTCGGCAATGACCTCGAGACCGGGCAGCCGATCACCACCAGCGAATGGCTGGACCGTCTGGCTCCCAAGGCCACCGCCATCATCGCCGCCGGAACCTGCGCCACCTACGGCGGCATCCACGCCATGGCGGGCAACCCGACCGGAGCCATGGGCGTACCGGACTACCTCGGCTACGACTGGAAGTCCAAGGCCGGAATTCCCATCGTGTGCGTGCCCGGATGCCCGATCCAGCCTGACAACCTTTCTGAAACCATGACCTACCTGCTCTACCAGGCCACGGGCCAGGCACCGATGATTCCGCTGGATGAGGCACTGCGTCCCACGTGGCTGTTCGGCAAGACGGTCCACGAGGGCTGCGACCGGGCCGGCTACTACGAGCAGGGCGACTTCGCCACCGAGTACGGTTCCCCCAAGTGCATCGTCAAGCTCGGCTGCTGGGGTCCCGTGGTGAAGTGCAACGTGCCCAAGCGCGGCTGGATGAACGGCATTGGCGGCTGCCCCAACGTCGGCGGCATCTGCATCGGCTGCACCATGCCCGGCTTCCCGGATAAGTTCATGCCGTTCATGGACGAGCCTCCCGGCGGCAAGCTGTCCACCAGCACCATCCGCCCCTACGGCTCCGCCATCCGGACCCTGCGGGGCATCACGACGCACACCCTGGACCAGGAGCCCAAGTGGCGCCGGCCCGGACCCGAGCTCCTCACCGGGGCCCGGCGCACCTGGTAACCCACCCACGTCCAGACAGGCGAAGACAATGACGTCAACAATTCCCATGGGTTCCGGAAGCGGAACGGGCAACAACAACCTGGTGGAGATGAACTGGGACCCCATCACCAGGATCGTCGGCAGCCTCGGCATCTACACGAAAATCGATTTCGAGAACAACCAGGTCGTGGAGTGCAAGAGCACGTCCTCGATCTTCCGCGGCTACTCGCTCTTCATGAAAGGCAAGGACCCGAGGGACGCGCACTTCATCACCAGCCGTATCTGCGGGATCTGCGGCGACAACCACGCGACCTGCTCCTGCTACACGCAAAACATGGCCTACGGCGTCAAGCCGCCGAACCTGGGTGAGTGGATCGTCAACCTGGGCGAGGCCGCCGAGTACATGTTCGACCACAACATCTTCCAGGAGAACCTGGTGGGCGTGGACTACTGCGAAAAGATGGTCTCCGAAACCAACCCTGGTGTCCTGGCCAAGGCGGAGAACACCAGGGCGCCGCATGAGGCCGACCACGGCTACCGGACCATCGCGGACATCATGCGCTCGCTGAACCCCTTCACCGGCGAGTTCTACCGCGAAGCGCTCCAGGTCAGCCGCGCCACCCGCGAAATGTTCTGCCTCATGGAAGGCCGCCACGTGCACCCTTCCACGCTCTACCCGGGCGGCGTGGGGACAGTGGCCACCATCCAGCTGATGACGGACTACCTCACCCGGCTCATGCGCTACGTCGAGTTCATGAAGAAGGTCGTCCCGATGCATGACGACCTGTTCGATTTCTTCTACGAGGCCTTGCCGGGCTACGAGCAGGTGGGGCTGCGGCGGACGCTGCTGGGCTGCTGGGGCTCGCTGCAGGATCCGGACTACTGCAACTTCGAGTACAAGGACATGACCGAGTGGGGCCGGAAGATGTTCGTCACGCCGGGCGTGGTGGTGGACGGCAAGCTGGTCACCACCGACCTGGTGCGGATCAACCTGGGCCTGCGGATCATGCTCGGCTCCTCGTACTACGAGGACTGGGAAGGCCAGGAAATGTTCGTCACCCACGATCCCCTGGGCAACCCGGTGGACCGCAGGCACCCCTGGAACCAGCACACCAACCCGCGGCCGCAGAAGCGCGACCTTTCAGACAAGTACAGCTGGGTCATGTCCCCGCGCTGGTTCGACGGCCAGGACAACCTCGCGCTGGACACCGGCGGCGGCCCGCTGGCACGGCTCTGGGCCACGGCGCTCGCCGGACTCGTGGACATCGGCTACCTCAAGGCCACCGGCAGCAGCGTGCAGATCAACCTGCCCAAGACCGCGCTGAAGGGACCCGTCACCTTCGAGTGGAATATCCCGCAGTGGAGCAACACGCTCGAACGCAACCGCGCCCGGACCTACTTCCAGGCCTACGCCGCGGCTGCTGCACTCCACTTCGCGGAAAAGGCCCTCGAGGAAATCCGCGCCGGCCGCACCAAGACCTGGGAAACGTTCGAAGTCCCCGATGAAGGCATCGGCTGCGGGTTTACCGAAGCGGTCCGCGGCGTCCTGTCCCACCACATGGTGATCCGTGACGGCAAGATCGCCAACTACCACCCCTACCCGCCCACCCCCTGGAACGCCAGCCCCACCGACTCCAACGGCGTGGCCGGCCCCTATGAGGATGCGGTCCAGGGACAGCCGATCTTCGAGGAGAATGACCGGGAGCACTTCAAGGGCATCGACATCATGCGCACCGTCCGCAGCTTCGATCCCTGCCTGCCCCTGCGGTGTCCACATGTACCTGGGCAACGGGCAGACGCTGGACATGCTGCACTCCCCCACCCAGACCCTGACCGGCGAGTAGGCCATGCTCGGCGGGGACCGGCCGCCGCTGCAGAACGGCGACCAGATCGATACACTCCTCGACGCCCTCGGCGCCGGCGGGGCCGTGGCCCGCGGCCGGGCCGAGGACCTGGTCCGCCAGGTGACAGACCTCTACGGCGCCGGACTCCAGCGGATCATGGAAATCCTGCAGGCCCAGGGAAAGCTCGACGACGGCACGCTGGAAGCGCTGACCGCTGACAGCCTGGTGGCCGGGCTCCTGGTGATCCACGGGCTGCACCCCCAGTCGATGGAGGCACGGGTGGCCGCGGCGCTGGACAGCGTCCGGCCCTACCTGGGCTCCCACGGCGGCGACGTGGAACTGGAAGGCATCAGCCCCGACGGCGTGGTGCGGCTCAAACTGCTGGGCACCTGCCAGGGCTGCCCGTCGTCGTCCGTCACCCTCAAGTACGCCGTCGAGGAGGCCATCCAGAACGCAGCCCCGGAAGTGACGGCGATCGACGTCGTCGAGGCGGAAAAGCAGCCGGGCTCCCCGGCGCTGATTCCGGTGGACTCGCTGCTGGTCCGGGTGAACAATCCGGCGGGCGGCACGCCGGCGGAATCCTGGCACGACATGTCCGGCGGCACGTGGGAACCTGTTCCGGAGGTCGCAGGGCTCGAACCCGGGGAGGTGGCAGGTTTCCTCGTCGGCGGCTACGCGGTGCTGGCCTGCCGTACCGGGCAGGATATCTACGCGTACCGCGACTACTGCCCGCGCTGCACCGGTTCGATGGCCGGCGCCGTGCTGCAGCGCGCCCTCGCGGCGCCTGTTGGCGGAGGCCTGCTCACCTGCCCCACATGCCGCGGCCACTTTGACGTGAGACGGGCGGGCATGTGCCTGGAGGACAAGGACCTGCACCTGGAGCCGCTTCCGCTGCTGGTCCGGAACGGCGTGATGTCCGTGGCGGTCCCGACGGCGTCCCTGCAGTCCGTGCCGCTGCCGGTTGCCCCGGCGCCGGCTACCACGGCGGCCGTGACGCCGGCGGCCGTGACACCGGTGCAGGCTCTCCCGCTGGTGACGCCGGCCGGGCTGGAACCCGTCCCGGCGCCGGCAGCCGCCATGGCGCCGGAACTGCAGGCAGCCGCGGGGCAGGACCGCTGACATGAACGTGGAGAACGGAGGAGGTACAGGGCACGGCCCGGGGACCGGCCAGGCCAGCGGCGCCTTGCCGGTGGCCTTACTGCGGCGGATTTCCGCGAACCGGCCCGCTCCCGCCGCCGGGGAATGCTGCGAAATGTGCGGCGAACCGATTCCCGACGCACACCAGCACGTGGTGGACCTGGAGAGCCACGCGATGATGTGCACCTGCCGGCCCTGCTACCTCCTCTTCACCGACGCCGGCGCCCATATGCGCTACCGATCGGTGCCTGACCGGTACCTCTCCTTCCCCGACTTCGATCTCGGTCCGGGGCAGTGGGACGAACTGGAAATTCCGGTGGGTCTCGCGTTCTTTTTCCGCAGCTCCAAACTCGGCCGCACGGTGGCCTTCTACCCGGGCCCGGCCGGGGCCACGGAATCGGAACTGCCGCTGGCCGCGTGGGACGCGGTGCTGGCCTGCAACCCGGCCCTTGGCTTGGCTGCGCCGGACACCGAGGCGCTGCTGATCCGCGGCCCGGGGCCGGGCCGGGCCGCCGCGGACTGCCACCTCGTTCCCGTGGACGCGTGCTACGAGCTCGTGGGCCGGCTGCGCCGCCTCTGGCGGGGGTTCGACGGCGGCCAGGAGGCACGCGACGAGCTCACCGCTTTCTTCGAGCGGATCGGCCGCCGCAGCGTTCCGGCCCCGGCAGAGTCCGGCAGCGCAGCTTCCGGCAGCCCGGACCCCGGCAGCCCTGCTTCCGGGAACGGTGCATCACGCAGCACGGGAGGCTTCCGGTGACAGAGCTTTCCTTCGCCGTGCTGGAGATCCGGCCCGAACCCTACGCAGCCGCGCCCCAGCTGACGGCCAGGCTGCAGGTGACGGAGGGCACCGGCGCCGTGGTGCACGCTGTGGCGCTGCGCTGCCAGGTCCGGATCCTGCCGCAGCGCCGCGGCTACGTGCCCGAGGAGGAGACGGGACTGCTGGATCTCTTCGGAGACCGCGGCCGCTGGCCCACCACGCTCAAGTCATTCGTCTGGATGCAGTGCAGCACCATGGTGCAGGGCTTCACCGGCAACACCGAGGTGGACCTGCCGCTGCCCTGCACCTTCGATTTCGACGTGGCCGCCGCCAAGTACCTGCACGCCCTGCGCGACGGCGAGATACCTCTGGAGCTGCTGTTCTCCGGAACCGTCTTTACCAGGGGGCAGACGGGGTTCACGGTGGAACAGGTGCCATGGGACCTCGAGGCGTCCTACCGGCTGCCCGTCGCCGCCTGGCGCAGCCTGATGGACCAGTATTTCCCCAACGCCGGATGGATCCGCCTGGACCGCGACGTCCTGGCAGCCCTCGCCCGGTACAAGTCCGCGCGCGGCCTCACGTCCTGGGAAGCCACGATGGAGAAACTGCTCGCCGAGGCCACCGCCGATGTGTCCGGGGAACTGCCATGAACACCAGCCTGGCCCTTGCCCGCGCAGTCGCCGACGCCGTCCTCTACGAGGGCTACCTGCTCTACCCCTACCGCGCCTCCTCCCAGAAGAACCAGGCCCGCTGGCAGTTCGGTATCCTTGGTCCCCCGGGCGCCGCGGCGGACGGCAGCGGGGAGGAACCGTCCATGTCCGCCGACTGCCTGCTGGCCCCAGGGACGCAGGCCGGGCTGGAAATCCATTTCCGCTTCCTGCAGCTGCAGACCCGCACGGCAGAAAAAGCGGACGACGGCGGAGGGTTCACTCCCGTGGACAGCCTCGCCGTGGGCGGTGCGAACTGGCTGAGCTGGGACGAGGCAGTCGAGCAGGAAAACACCTTCGGCCCCTTCTCCGTGGCCCGGCTCCGGGCCGGGCTGGTCCTCCCCGTGGATGTTCCCGAGGGACTCGACGTCGAGGAACTCAAGGACGACGCCGGGAGGCCGGCCGGCCGACTGGTGCGCCGCCGTCGTGCTCTCAGCGGTGAACTGCGGCTCAACGCCGCCGAAGATTCCGGCGGGCTGCTGCGGCTCAGCGTCACCGCGGCCAACACGGCCGGTCCCCTGCCTGCCGGGAACCGGCAGGCAACCATTGCGGCCTCCTTCATCGGCGCGCACATGCTGCTCGGCGTGCGGGACGGGGATTTCGTCTCGCTGCTGGACCCGCCGGCGTGGGCGCAGCCGGCAGCACGGCTGTGTTCCCAGCACCGCTGCTGGCCCGTGCTTGCCGGGCCCCAGGGCCAGACCGACGTGCTGCTGATCTCACCGATCATCCTTTACGACCACCCCGCCGTGGCCCCGGAAAGTTCGGTGGCACTGTACGACTCCACCGAGATCGACGAGATCCTTACACTGCGGGTGCTGACGCTGACTGACGAGGAAAAGGCCGAGGCGCGGGCGACGGATCCGCGGGCTGCCGCCGTCATCGACCGCTGCGAGGAGATGTCGCCCGAGGACCTCCAGCAGCTGCACGGCGCCCTGCGGAACCCGCACGCGTTCGCCGCGGACCCGGCCGACGCGTGGACCACGGCCAGGGAGGACGTTCCCTGGTGGAATCCCGAGGCGGAGGCCAGCGTCCGGCCGGACATGGACGCCGTCGTGATCAACGGCGTCCCGGTGGCGCGCGGCAGCCGCGTGCGCGTGCACCCGAAGCGGCGCGCCGACGCCCAGGACCTGTTCTTCGGCGGCCAGACCGGGCGGGTCACCAGCGTGCATTTCGACGTCGACGGCAGCACCCACGTCGGGCTCGTGCTGGAACAGGATCCGGCGGCTGATCTCCATGAGGGCTACGGCCGGTCCTTCTACTATGCGCCCGACGAACTGGAACCGCTGGACGGAAAGGAACCCCCGCAATGAAGGCAATAGGAATGGCCACTGTTTCCGTGCTGGCAGCGATGGCCCTCTGGGGCATCTACGTCGGGATCCGCGCAGTTCCGGATATCCGGCGGTACATGAAAGTGCGGCGGATGTGACCGCCGGCGTACTCGTCGCCGGCGTCGGGAACATGTTCCTGCACGACGACGGCTTCGGCCCCGAGGTGGCGCGGCACCTGGCCGCCCAGCCACGGCCGCCGGCCTCCGACGTCCGGGTGGTGGACTACGGCATCCGCGGCATGCACCTGGCCTACGATCTCCTGGCCGGCGTCGACACCCTGATCCTCGTGGACACGGTGCCGCCCGACGGGACCTCGGCCCCCGGCAGCATCCGCGTGCTGCAGGTCAGCTCGGCGGACCTGGACAGCAGGGCGTCGTTTGACCCGCACGGCATGGATCCGGCAGCAGTGCTGGTCCGGCTCCGGTCGATGGGCGGCAGCCTGCCTGCCACGTATGTGGTGGGCTGTGTCCCCGCAGACCTGTCCGAGGGTATCGGCCTCTCGCCGGCGGTGGCAGCGGCGGTGCCAGAAGCCGTTACGGCCGTCGGGTCCCTGCTCGGCCAGCAGTCTTCCGCTCCCAACCGGTCGTCCACATCGAACTAAGGCGGTGTCATACATGTGCCTAGGAATTCCCGGCAGGGTCGTTGAACTCCTCGAGGGCTACGGCGGCCAGCTCGCACTGGTCGATGTGGCCGGAGTGCAGCGGAAGATCAATATTGGGCTGCTGGATGAGGGGCCCCTGGAACCCGGTACCTGGGTCCTCATCCACATGGGCTTCGCGCTGGAACGCGTGGACGCCGCGGGCGCGGAACAGGCCATGGACGGGCTGGAACTGATGGGCCGCCCGGCGGACACCGCGCCCGGACCCCAGCCGGCACAACCACCACAAGGAGAGCAGCATGTCACCCACGAACCAGCCTGATCCCGCCGACAAGGAACAGGGCACCTCTTCGGGCACAGCACCCGGTACGGCGCGGGCGTTCGGCAGCGAACCGCCGCTGAAGGAACCCGCCCAGCCCGGAGCAGACGAAACTCCGGAGGACGCGGCACCGGCGCCCGCCGGCGTCGGCGTCAGCACCACCCGCAGGGGCGAGGACGTCGTCAAGGAGGAGGGCTCCGAACCGGGACGCGAGCACACGGGCACCGACGAATCCCCTGCCGGCAGGCCAACCGGCGAGTCGTCCGCCCGCGATGCGACCGCCGTCAAGAGCCCCGAGCATCCCGACAGCGCGGCGCCACAGTCACCCTAGGCCGCCGCCGCCATAGGCAGCCGCCCTGGATCCCGGCCCCGCCCGGGGCCGGGATTGGAGTTCGACTCCAGTGCTCCGATGCTCTAATGCTCGAGTGCTATGGCCGCTCCGCGGTGCTCCACGCCGGAATTGGCAATGCGCAGGTGCCGGGCCGTGAAGTGCTTCAGCTGCTGCAACTGGTGGGCCGACAACCGGTCACACACCCAGTCCCAGTGCAGCGAGACGACGTCGCCCACTGCGAGCCCGGCCACGAACCCGGTCCCGTTCACGGCAAACTTGGCCGATTCCACCACGGGTTCGCCGATGTCCAGGGCCGTGCCGTCCCACACCAGCGGCCGGGACCGCACCACGGCGTCGTCGCCGGTCATTGCGAGCACCTGTCCCCAGCGGATCCGGCACCTGTCCAGCACGTTCAGTGCGGTGGCGTGCCGGCGCTCGTCGCGGAGCAGGCCCAGCCACGGATAGATTTCAAAGACGTGGAAACTGTGGTGCGGGACCCCGCCCGCCAGCACGCCTTCCACCAGGTGCGGAAACTGCCGTCCGGTGCGCGCCCGGAAGCGGTCCTCCATGGAATTTCCGATGTTCGTGATGCCGACGGAATCCAGCAGGGTGTTGCCCACCCAGTAGGCCTCCACCACGCGGGCATCCAGCGGATCGGCGATGCCGTGCGATCCCGCGATCAGTTCGAGGTACGGCCACGCGCCGGCAAAACCCTTGGCCAGTTCGCGGAGCCCCTGATCCGTGACGCCGGACTGCCCATAGTGCAGCAGGGCATCACTGTCCGGCGGACCGCAGCTGCCCCGCGAATTGGGCGGATAGGCATAGCGGACAAACAACTGGGCACCATCGATAACCATCCCGTGGCCACCTTCTGCGAGCGTCTTCTGAAAGTAGCACCGGGCCATGGCGCCGACAAGGGACGGGCCGCCGCCGGCAATTCCCGGAACGCAGCCGGCAATCCCTGGAGCGCCGGCGAAGGCGTTGACAGCCCTGCCCCCAAAGCGGATGCTGTGAGGACCCACTCGCAGGGAGTCAACGATGACAGCTGCAGACCTGAACCGCCGCGCCGCCCTACAGGTGTTTATTGCCGGCGGCTCCGCCGCCCTGCTGGCCGGGTGCGGTGCATCCGGCACCGCACCGCCGTCGTCCCCTTCGGGCAGCACCAACAGCATCAGCCTCACGGACCAGCGCGGCAAAACCCTCTCCTTCGCCCGGCCGGTGGCCCGGGTGGTGACCATCCCGATGCCGTCGGCGTCGCTGCTGGTGGCCGTCGACCGCAGCGCCGACCACCTCGCGGCCATGCACAACGCCTCCTGGGCGGCCATGCGCGACGGCGTCATGGGCACCATGTTTCCGGCCGCCCTGGACCTCCCCCACGACATCGCCACGCAGGACTTCACCGCCAACGTTGAGAGCATCCGGGCCCTCAACCCGGACATGGTGGTCCAATGGTCGGACGCGCAGCTCATCGAACCCCTGGAGAAGGCGGGACTTCAGGTGCTGGGACTGAAGAACTCCGGAACCCAGGAGGATGTGGACGCCTGGGTCAGCATGTTCGCCACCATGCTCGGCAAGCCCGACCGTGCCACCGAGCTCAAAACCCGCAGCGACCAGGAGCTTGCCGAGGTCAGGTCCCTGGCGGCCGGACGGGCGTCCAAGGGCCCAAGCATCCTGTACTTCAACCGCTTCACGGGCGGACTCAAGGTTGCCGGCGCCAACAGCTACAACGACTTCTACATCAAGCTGGTGGGCGGCTCCAACCCGCCCACCGGCAAGGACCCCCTGACCGGTTCCGGCATGGTGGGCGTCGACATCGAGCAGGTGCTGCGCTGGGACCCCGAGGTCATCCTGCTGGGCAACTTCGACGCCGCCATGCCGCAGGACGTCTACTCGGACCCGGTGTGGCAGAACGTGGCCGCGGTGCGCTCGAAGCGCGTGTACAAGGTCCCGCTGGGCGGCTACCGCTGGGATCCGCCCGGGCAGGAGTCACCGCTGATGTGGCACTGGCTCGGCGACATCGCCTTCCCGCAGCAGAGGTCCGCGGTGCGGAGCAAGGCGTCCGAATACTTCAGGTTCCTGTACAACCACGAGCTCACCAAGGGTGAACTGGACAAGATTCTCTGGACCGCGGAAAACGGGCAGTCCGCCGACTACCGGCAGTTCAATGCTTGATGGGGCCGGTTCCCCGCGCTTGCGCAGGCGGCCGCGGCCGGCGCAGCCGGCACTGCCGCGGGCGGGGCCTTTTCCTGCCCCGGACGGCACTGCAAATCAAACCGTAGGGAGGCGCCGGGAGGGAGAACGACGGCGGGAAGCCGCCGTCGTCGTTCCCATCGCCTTAGCTGCCTGCTTCCTTGCCGCCGTCGCGGTGCTGGCGCTGGCGGTGGGGCGGTACAGCGTGCCGCTGGACCACGTGGTCCAGATCCTGGCCGGGCAACTCGCGCCGGTTCCGGTTCAGGCCACCGGCACCGAGCAGAATGTGGTGCTGCTGGTCCGGTTGCCCCGGGTCCTGCTCGCCTTGCTGGTGGGCGGCGGCCTGGCCATCGGCGGCGCCGCGCTGCAGGCCATTTTCCGCAACCCCCTGGTCAGCCCCGAGATCATCGGGGTGTCTGCCGGCGCATCCTTCGGCGGCGCCCTGGCGCTGCTGCTCGGCCTGGGTCCGTTCCTGCTGGTGGGCGGTTCCTTTGCCTGCGGGCTGCTGGCCCTCGGGACGCTGTTCCTGATCACCTCGGGACGCTCGGGCACACCGATGCTCATGATCGTGCTCGGCGGTGTGGTCACCGGGTCCTTCTTTTCGGCCCTGGTGGCACTGGTGACCTACATTGCGGACCCCAACACCACACTGCCCGCCATCGTCTTCTGGCTGCTGGGCAGCGTGTCCACGGCCACCTTCGGCAAAGTCGCCGTGGCCCTGATCCCTGTCCTCGGCGGGGCCGCCGTCCTCCTGGCCCTGCGCTGGCGGATCAACGTGCTGTCCCTCGGCGACGAGGACGCTGCTGCCCTTGGTGTCCGCCCCCGCCCGCTCCGCTGGGTGGTGCTCGTGGCCGTGGCCCTGATCGTGGCCGGTGCGGTGGCGGTCAGCGGCGCCGTCAGCTGGGTGGGCCTGGTGATCCCGCACCTCGCCAGGATGTGGGTGGGCCCGGACCACCGGGTCCTCCTGCCCGTGTCCTTCCTGCTCGGCGGCGCCTACATCGTCCTGGTGGACACCATCGCCCGGACGGCCACCGCCGGGGAAATCCCGCTCGGCGTCCTCACGGCCCTGATCGGCGCGCCCGTGTTCTTCATGCTCCTGCACCGGAACCGCGAGAAGGTCTGGGACAGTGCTTGAACTCGACGGCGTTGGCTTCGGCTATTCGTCCCGGGACTGGGTGTTCCGCGGCGTCAGTTTCCGTGTGCCGCCGGGAACTGCCACCGCCGTGCTGGGCCCCAACGGCAGCGGCAAGACCACGCTGGTGCGCTGCGCCGCGGGGTTGCTAGACCCGCGGGAGGGAACCGTCCGGCGGAGTGAAAGCGCCGGCTACGTGCCGCAGGCGCATGGCAGCGCCTTTGCCTACCGGGCGCTGGACATGGTCCTGATGGGGCGGGCGCGGCACGTTGGCGTGTTCCGGACACCCGGTCCGTCCGACCACGCGGCAGCACTGGAGGCGATGGAGCGGGTGGGCGCGGCCGGGCTGCGGGACCGGCGTTTCCCCACACTGAGCGGCGGCGAGCAGCAGCTGGTCCTGATCGCCCGGGCCATTGCCGCCGGCTCGCCCATCCTGGTGCTGGACGAGCCCGCCACCGGCCTCGACCTCAAGAACCAGGCCCGGGTACTGACGCTGCTGCGCGAACTGATGGCCGACGGCATGGCCCTGCTCCTGAGCACCCACCATCCAGATCACGCCCTGCACCTGGCCGACCGCGTGGTCCTGCTGGGCTCGGGCGGCGTGCGGACAGGCCCGGCCGCGGAACTCCTGACCGACGCCCAGCTGTCCGCCCTCTACGGCGTGCGCGTTAGCACCGTGGCTTACTCCGACGACGGCGACGGTGTCCCCAGCACGACGCCCCGCCGTACCATCGTGGTGCACTACGGCAGCTGACGCTTCCTCCGATCCCGCCGCTTAACCCCCAACGCTCCCTCAGCGGATGAGGAAGCGTTGCGGCAAACCCGACGAAAAGTGAGGACGCGTCCCGGGGAAACCTGCGGGAGGTGAGGCCGCGTCCGGGGGCTACCCGGTGTTGCGGAGGCCTGCTGCCACGCCGTTGACGGTGATGAGCATGGCCCGCTGCAGGCGCTCGTCGATCTCGCCGCCGGTAATGCCGGCGCCTTCTGCACGCACGCGGCGGAGCAGTTCCACCTGGAGGTAGCTGATCGGGTCGAGGTACTGGTCACGGATTTCCAGGGACCGCTTGAGCGTGGGCTGGGCGTCCAGCAGCACGTTCTCGCCGGTGAGGTTCTGGATCTCGGAGACGGTGAGCTCGTACTCGTCACGGATGGCTCGGAAGAGGTGGTGCAGCTCCGCCGGGACCAGGGTGTCCACGTAGTATCCGGCGATCTCCATGTCCGTCTTGGCCAGGGTCATCTCCACGTTGGACAGCACCGAACGGAAGAAGTGCCAGCCGTTCATCATCTCCACGAGCTGGGCGGAGTTCCCGGCTTCGCGTGCCGCCTTCAGCCCGGAGCCGACGCCGAACCAGCCCGGCACGATCTGCCGCGACTGGGTCCAGCCGAACACCCACGGGATGGCGCGCAGGCCGCCCAGCCCGGCACCGGAGTCCGGGCGCTTGGACGGGCGGGAGCCGATGTTCAGCGAACCAAGCTGCTCCACCGGCGTCGAGGCCAGGAAGTACGCCGGCAGGTCCGGGTGGTCGATGAGGCTGCGGTAGCGGGCGAACGCGGCGTCGGAGATGGTCTCCATGACGTGGCCGAACCGCTCACGCTGGTCGTCCGAGGTGCGCGGCGTGCGGTGCAGCGCAGACCCCTGCAGCACGGCAGCGAGGGACAGTTCCAGGTTTTCGCGGGCAAGCTCCGGCAGGGAGTACTTGTCCGAAATGACCTCGCCCTGTTCGGTGAACTTGATTTCGCCCTCGAGGACACCGTTCGGCTGCGCCATGATCGCGTCGTAGGTGGGTCCGCCGCCGCGGCCCACGGAACCCCCGCGGCCGTGGAACAGGCGCACGCGGACGCCGTGCTTGGTGGCGATGTCGCGCAGCTTGCGCTGGGTCTTGTGGATCTCCCACTGGCTGGTCATCACGCCGGATTCCTTGTTGGAGTCCGAGTAGCCGAGCATGACTTCCTGGACGTCCCCGCGCAGCCGGACCAGCTCGCGGTAGGAGGGATCGGACAGCAGCTGGTCCACGATCTCCGCCGAGGCACGCAGCTCCTCAACGGTTTCCAGCAGCGGCGCGAAGCCGATCTTGGCGTACGGGGCGTCACCGAATAGGCTGACCAGGCCGGCCTCGCGGGCCAGGACCGCGGCGGCCAGGACGTCGTCGGCGCCGCGGGTCATGGAAATGATGTACGTCTCGATCACGTCCGGGCCGTAGGTGCGCAGGGCGCGGCGGATCTCCCGGAAGACGTCGTACGTGCCGTCAGCGGCGCCGTCGAGCTTGATCGGGTGGCCGGACAGCGGACGGCGGGAGGCGAGTTCGGCACTCAGGACCTCGAGCCGCTCTTCCCGGGTCAGCTCGGCATAGCGGATGCCGGGGCCGCCGAGGCGGTCCATGAGCTGCCCGACGGCGTCATGGTGGTGGTCTGCATGCTCGCGGATGTCGAGGGTGGCCAGGTGCAGGCCAAACGAGGCGATGGCCCGGCGGACACGGGCCAGCGCGCCGTCCGCGGCGAGGGCCGCCGAGTGGTTGCGCAAGGACAGCTCCAGCAGCTCGAGCTCGCCGATCAGGTCCTCGGTGGAGGTATAGTCGCGGCCCGGCTGGTGCTTGGCTTCGGAGGCGACGCGCTTGCCGGTGTTGATGAGCTTGGCCTTGATGCAGGTCAGCTTCAGCCGGTAGGGCTCCTGGGCGTTGAGTTCCAGGATGCGGGGGTCAAGGCCGGGCAGCTTCGCGAGGTCGGCGTCGATCGAATCGAGCAGTGCCTGGTCCGCACCGGCCAGGGCGGTGGAGTTGGACAGGACCGAGATCAGCTCGTCGATCATGGCGATGCTGATCCGCACCGCGTTCTGGTTCTGCAACTGCAGGATCTCGTGGGTCACGGCCGCGGTGACGTTGGGGTTGCCGTCGCGGTCACCGCCGATCCAGGAACCAAACCGGATGGGGGCGTTCTGGGCCGGCAGCGCGACGCCATGCTCGCCGAGGAGTTCCGAGAAATCCGTGAGCATCTCGGGCAGCGCGTCCGTCAGGATGCTGTTGAGATAGTAGATGGCGTTGCGGGCCTCATCCACCGGTGTGGGCCGGACCTGGCGCAGCTCGTCCGTCTGCCACATCTGGTCGATCATCTCGGACAGCTGGCGGTCCTGCCGGCGCCGGGCGCTGGTGCCTTCCTCGGTGGGCTGGGCCAGGACGTCCGAGAGCTTGCGGATCTTGTCCAGCACGGAACGGCGGGACGCCTCCGTGGGGTGCGCGGTGAAGATCGGGCGCACATCGAGTTCGTTGACGACTTCCTGCAGCACGGCCGGGCCGGCCTGGCCCGCGATGTCCTCGACGGCCTTGGCCAGCCAGCCGTCCTTCTCCTGCCGGGTGCGCAACCGGCGGACCCGGTGGACCTGCTCGGCGGCGTTGGCGAGGTGGAAGTAGAAGGCGAAGGCACGGACCAGGTCGGTCGCCTGCTCGAGCGGCAGGGAGGCGAGGAGCTCGCGGACCTGGGCAACGACGTCGTGCGCGCTCCACGGCCCGGTGGCGTCCGCGCCGCCCCGGGCGGCCTCCTTGGATTCCTTGGTGAGCAGGCGCACCTGCTCCACGAGGTCAAGGAGTTCAGGGCCGTGCTGGCGGACCAGGGACTCGCCCAGCAGGGTGGAGACGCGGCGCACGTCCGCGCGGAGTTCGGCGGCGAGATCTGTTTCGGAATTCATTGCAGTGTCAGCCATGGAAAACTATCTTTCGAGTGTTCGACTTTGGCTCGTACACTGCGCTGGATACTGTGAGCCGGGTTACTGTTCCTATGGGATGTTACCCGCAGCCGGCCGCAGCCCGGGAATATGTCTCAGATGTTGTCAGGCCCTTGAACCGGACCGGCCGGTCGCTGTATTTAGGGCGCTGCACCTGGAACATGGCCCCCGGGATCCGCCGGAACGGGGCCATTCACCAAGGCTACTCCGGCCGCGCGTCCGGGGGCAGTGCGCGGTTCCGGCGGCGCTTTTGACGGCGGAACCGGGGCCCGCGGAATGAAGCGGCTGGGCCCGGAGTTGACCCCCATGGCCGGCCACGCACCGGCCGTAACACGCAGCACCGTTGGAGGACACATGAGCACCACAGCAGACGGCCAGCTCGAGCGCTGGCGCCGCTTCCGCAAGGGCCGCGACACCGCCCTCGCGGCCGAACACGGCTGGCTCACCCTCACCTCGTTCCAGTGGCTGGAAAGCCAGCCGGCCGCCGTCGACCTTGTCCCCGGACGGTGGTCAGCGGACGGTACGACGGCGACACTCACCGCAGCCGCGTCCGACGGGCTGACGCTCGTGGCGACCGGGGAGCCGGTGGACGGGACGGTTACCGCCCGGCTCGCGGACGAGGAATCGCTGATGTGGGTGCAGTTCGGCGGCGCGGACGGCCGGCAGGTGGTGGTGGAGCTGGCGATGCGCGCCGACAGGTACGCGCTCCGCACCCGGGATTCGTCGTCGCCGGTGTTCACCGGGTTCGACGGAGTGCCCACCTTTGACTTCCGGCCCGACCTTGCGGTGGAGGCAAGGTTCGAGCCCTACCCGGAGCCGGTGGATGTGCCCATTTCCACCGCCAACCCGCTGGTGGACGGGGTACATCGCAGCGTGGGCGAACTGGTGTTCCGGCTGCCCGGCAAGGACCACGAGTACCGGCTTCAGGCCGAAGAGGAGAAGCTGGGTGCCCTGACCGTCACGTTCCACGACGAGACCAACGGCGAATCGACCGACGAATGGCGCAAGGTGTCCACAGCCCGTCCCCGGCCAGACGGCTCCGTGGTGCTGGACTTCAACCGCGCCATCAACTACCCCAGCGCCTTCACGCCGTACGGCACCTGCCCCATGCCGGTGCGGAACAACAGCCTGGACGCCCGGATCGAGGCCGGTGAAAAGCAGCCCGCCTCCTGAAACACGGACCGTCATGCGCGAACTGGCAGCTGATGCCCTCAAAACGGAGATTTCCGGGCATTACCTGCCAGTTCGCGCTTCGCTCTGGGCCTGGAGAACCGTCAGGCGATTGCGGAGACGCCGGTGACCGCCCGGCCCACGATCAGCGTGTTGATCTCGAACGAGCCCTCATAGGTGTAGATGGCCTCGGCGTCGGCGAAGATCTTGGCCATCCGGTAGTCCGTGACGATGCCGTTGCCACCCAGGATGGACCGGCCCATTGCCACGGTTTCGCGCATTCTCGCCGACGTGTAGGACTTGGCCAGCGCCACCTGCGCCATCCCGGCGCCCTGCTCCTGCAGCTGGGCGATCCTGACCATCATGCCCATACTCGCCACCGCGTTCCCCAGCATGGACACCAGCTGCTGCTGGATGAGCTGGAACCTCGCCAGCGGACGGCCGAACTGCTGGCGTTCGACGGCGTACTGCCGGGCGACGTCGAACGCCGCCAGCTGCTGCCCCACCGCCTGCCAGGCCACCATGATGCGGGAACCGCGGAGCAGCTCGTTGGTGTCCTCGAAACTGCCGATGCCGGCAAAGCGGTCCGCCTCGGCAACCCGGACGTCCTCGAACACTATGTCGGCGTTCTGCACCGTGCGCAGCGCGATCTTATTCTCGATGCGGCTCCGGCTCACCCCGGGCAGCGAAGCGTCCACGATGAAGCCGCGCACCGCGCCGTCGGCCTCGTCCCGCGCCCACACCAGCAGGTAGTCGCAGAACGTCCCGTTGCCGATCCACCGCTTGGCGCCGTTCAGCACCCAGCAGTCCCCGGCGTCGTCGGCCTCTCCCGTAACGCCGGATATCCGGCGTGCCCGCGTCTCCATGCCGCCGGCCACATCCGAGCCGTGGTCCGGTTCGGTCAGGGCAAAGGCGCCGGTGGTCCTGAGGTTCGAGGCGTTGGCGAGGTAGCGGCGGCGCTGGTCCTCGGAGCCGAAGCGGTAGAGCGATTCGACGAAGAGGTCGTGGTGGACCAGGAAAAACGTGGCGATCGAGGTGTCCACCCGCGTCATCTCCGCGATCACCAGCCCGGCGAACAGGTGGCTGTAGCCGCGCTGCGCCGGCGTGCTCAGCTCCAGGGCAGCCAGCTTGGGCAGGATGTGGGCCGGAAATTCGGCCCTGTTCCACCAGTCCCCCGCGAACGGCGCGATCTCCGCCGCCAGGAAATCCCGCAACTCGTTCAGCTTCCGCTGCTCGGCGGCGCTGAGCAGGGACTCGTACCCAAGAAAGTCAGCGGTAGGCAGGGTGTCGACGGCGGGTATCACGGGCGCGGTCGTGCCAAGTCCGGTGCGGCTCACTTGGGACCCATCCGGATGGCGCCGTCGAGGCGGATGGTTTCGCCGTTGAGCATCGCGTTCTCCACGATGTGCGCGGCGAGGTTGGCGTACTCGGCGGGCCGGCCCAGCCGGGAGGGGTGGGGCACCTGCCGGCCCAGTGACTCCTGTGCCTCCTGCGGCAGCCCGGCCATCATCGGCGTCTCGAAGATCCCGGGCGCTATGGTGACCACGCGGATCAGGGACCGGGCCAGTTCACGGGCCAGCGGCAGGGTCATGGCGGCCACTCCGCCCTTGGATGCGGCGTAGGCAGGCTGGCCGATCTGCCCGTCGAACGCGGCCACCGAGGCGGTGTTGATGATGACACCGCGTTCCTCACCACCCAACTCCGTGACGGCAGGCTCGGTGGCGGCCATTGCGGCCGAGGCCAGCCGGACCACGTTGAACGTCCCCACCAGGTTGATCTGGATGACGCGCTGGAACGTCTCCAGCGGCAGCACGCCGTCGCGGCCCAGGACCTTGCCCGGCGTGGCGATGCCCGCACAGTTCACCACGATCCGCAAGGGTCCCAGTCCGGCGGCGGCGTCGACGGCGGCCTGCACCTGGTCCTCGCTGGTCACATCAGCGGGCACGAAAACCGCCTTGGGGGCCACCGCCTGATGGCCCCCAAGGTTCTGCGGGCCGGCCGCGTTCAGCTCCCCGGCATACGCGGCGCCGGCCGAAGAGGCGAGATCGGCCAGCACCACGGAGGCGCCGGCGTCGAACAGCCGCCGGGCCGTTGCGGCGCCCAGGCCGGACGCACCACCCGTGATGAGCGCGACGGAACCCTCGATATCCATACATCCTCCTTGATGCGGAACCGGTCGATGCGGTCCGGATCCGGCCGCGAACGTTAGTTAGTGAATGTTAACTGAAATGGGCGGCGGATGCACCCGCGCCGCACGGTCGCCGTCACACGGTTGCAAGGCACTGTTGCAGGGCGCGCTTGCAGGGCGCTTTTCGTTAGGCTGGCCGCATGACGCAGCCCGATGCAGACGCCACCCCGCATGCCGCTCCCGCCTCCGCGACGGAATGGGCGCAGCGGGCCGACGAGGCCGCGCGGTCGGTGACGCACATCTTTGGCCAGCGGCTGTTCTTCCTGCCCGGGACGCACATCGCGGCCACCACCCGCCCCTCCGGCCGGATCGGGAACCTCCGCCGCCCGTGGCACTACTGGTGGCAGGCGCACTATCTGGACTGCCTCGTGGACACAGGTCTTCGCGAGCTCGGCAAAGCGGGCAGCCCGCCGGCAAAGTTCGACGGCAACACCCGCCCCAGCGCGGGCCAGCTCGCCTCGCGGCTGGTCACCGGCATCCGGCTGCGGAATTTCCTGACGTACGTCAACCATTACTACGACGACATGGCATGGCTGGCACTGTCCACGCTCCGGTTGGAGCGGCTGGCCGAAGAGAGCCGCAGGCCCAGCCCCCGCCGGCAGGAGAGAATCCGCAAGAGCCTGACCCTGCAGTTCGACTCGGCATCCACGGACGACCTGGGCGGCGGCACGTTCTGGAGCACCAAGCGGGACTTCAAGAACACCCCGGCCACGGCCCCGGTGGCGCTTTACTATGCGCGTACGGGCAACGCCGCGAGGGCGCAGGCCCTGCTGGACTGGCTGGACGCCCGGCTGTTCGACCGCGCCCGCGGGCTGTACCTGGACGGGATCC
Organism: Arthrobacter sp. OAP107; assembly: GCF_040546765.1. Taxonomy (NCBI): domain Bacteria; kingdom Bacillati; phylum Actinomycetota; class Actinomycetes; order Micrococcales; family Micrococcaceae; genus Arthrobacter; species Arthrobacter sp. OAP107. The sequence goes on from NZ_JBEPOK010000001.1 coordinate 4,416,460, forward strand.
GGGTCCGCAGCACCGGGGAGACGGTGCTCGAGGACGCCATCTACACCTATAACCAGGGGCCCGTCCTGGGCGCCCTGCTGGAACTCGGCGGCACTGCCAACCTGGAGCGCGCCGCAACCGTGGTGCGCGCGGTGGCAGCACACCTCACCCTGCCGGATCCCCTCACCGACAGGACAGACGCCGCGAACGGAACAGGCGCCGCCAACAGGACAGAACCCGCCAACCCCATGGTTCTCCGCTGCGACGGGACCGGCGACGGCGGACTGTTCACCGGCATCCTCACCCGCTACCTGGCGCTGGCCGCGAACGACCAACGGCTGCCGCAGGACGTCCGGAGCACTGCCGCCGGGCTGGTCACCGGCACGGCCGATGCCCTTTGGGCCGGCCGCCGGCTCATTGCGGCAGGCGAACCGCTGGCCCGGCACGGGCAGGCCGGGCGCCCCATCTTCTCTTCGGAACCCCGGCGGCCGGCGGACGGCACGTATCCGCCGGGTGCCGCCGTCGAACTTTCCACCCAGCTTCAGGCCTGGCTGGCCCTGGAGGCCGCGGCATCGCTAAAGCCGGCCTCACAGGGACACCATAATTAGGACACGCAACAGTTGCGTAATTGATGTGATCCTCATCACTTAATGCCTCTGCCGCTTGGTGCTTAGGTTTGGCTAACCTACAGTTTTTCGAGTGAGCTTTGCCTAACTTCCCCAGCTCACAGAGGGCCTCGCCCACCAGACTTTTTCAGAAAGAAGCACCCGATGAAGATCCGCATCAACGCGCTGGCCGGCATCGCGATCGCCGCCACGGCAGCCCTTGGCCTCTCGGCCTGCGGCTCCAGCTCCTCCCCCGCTGCCTCGTCCTCCGCTGACGCCTCCAAGGGCGAGATCACGGTCTACAACGCCCAGCACGAAAGCCTGACCAAGGAATGGGTGGACGCATTCACCGCGGAAACCGGCATCAAGGTGACGCTTCGCCAGGGTGACGATACCGAGATGTCCAACCAGATCGTCCAGGAAGGCGCGGCCTCACCGGCGGACGTCTTCCTCACCGAAAACTCCCCCGCAATGGCGCAGGTGGAGAACGCCGGCCTGTTTGCCGACGTCAACAAGGACACCGTGGCCCAGGTCCCGGCGGAATTCCGCCCCAGCACCAACAAGTGGACCGGCATCGCCGCGCGCTCCACCGTCCTGGTGTACGACAAGAACAAGATCTCCGAGGACAAGCTGCCCAAGTCCATGCTGGACCTGGCCAAGCCGGAGTGGAAGGGCAAGTGGGCAGCCTCCCCCACCGGCGCCGACTTCCAGGCCATCGTCTCCGCCCTCGTTGAGCTCAAGGGCGAAGCCGCTGCCGAGGCCTGGCTGAAGGGCATGAAGGAAAACTCCACCGCCTACAAGGGCAACAGCACCGCCATGAAGGCAGTGAACGCCGGCGAGGTCGATGCCGCGCTGATCTACCACTACTACTACTACGGCGACCAGGCGAAGACCGGCGAGAACTCCAAGAACGTCACGCCGTACTACTTCAAGAACCAGGACCCGGGCGCGTTCCTGTCCGTCTCCGGCGGCGGCGTGCTGAAGTCCTCGAAGAACGCTGACAACGCCCAGGCCTTCCTGAAGTTCATCACCGGCAAGAAGGGCCAGGAGATCCTGCAGAAGGGCACGTCCTTCGAATACGCCATCGCTTCCGGCGTCCCCGCCAACGAGAAGCTGGTTCCCATCAAGGAACTCGACGCTCCCACCGTGGACCCCGCCAAGCTCAACTCCCAGAAGGTCACCGAACTGATGACCAAGGCAGGACTGCTCTAATTCTGTGACCACGCACGTATCGGCGCCGGAGACTTCCGGAAGCACGACGACGGCGGGCCGGGGCAAGCGCCCCCGCCCGCCTTTCGGCGTTTCCGCAGTAGGCGTCATGGCGATGCTGATCGCCCTGTTTTCCCTCGTCCCCCTCGGCTACGTCGCGGTGATGACCGCGGCCACGGGCTGGGACACCGCCCTTGAACTGATCGTGCGCCCGCGGGTCGGCGAGCTGCTGCTCAACACCGTGCTCCTGATTGTGCTCACGGTGCCGCTCTGCCTCGTCCTGGGCGTGGGCGGCGCGTGGCTCGTGGAACGGACCACCCTCCGCGGGAAGAAGGTGTGGGCCGTGCTGCTTGCGGCCCCGCTGGCCATCCCGGCGTTCGTCAACAGCTACGCGTGGGTTTCCGCCGTGCCGTCGCTGCACGGCCTGTTTTCGGGCGTGCTGATCGCCACCCTCTCCTACTTCCCGCTGGTCTATATCCCCGCCGCCGCAACGCTGAGCCGGCTGGATCCCGCCGTCGAGCAGTCCGCGGCCTCCCTGGGCCTCGGGGCCTGGCGGGCGTTTTTCCGGGTGGTCCTGCCGCAGCTGCGGATCGCAATGACCGGCGGCGCGCTGCTGGTGGCACTTCACCTGCTGGCCGAGTACGGTGCCTTCGCGATGATCCGCTTTGACACGTTCACCACCGCCATCATGGTGCAGTACCAGTCCACCTTCAACGGCACCGCGGGCACCATGCTGGCCAGCGTGCTGGTGTTCTTCTGCCTCCTGCTCCTCCTGGTCGAGGTCCGCAGCCGCGGCACCGCCCGGTACGCCCGCGTTGGCTCCGGTGTCCAGGCCAGGGCCCTGCGGCTGCCCCTGCACTTCTACCAGGTCCCTGCCCAGCTGGCCCTGCTCGCGCTGACCCTGCTGGCCTTCGGGCTGCCGCTGCTGTTCGTCCTGCGCTGGATCTTTGCCGGCGGAACGGAAATCTGGGCCGCCGACGAATTCGTTCCGGCCCTGTGGCAGACCCTGCTGTACGGGCTGGCAGGCGCCGCGGCCACCACCATCGTCGCCTTCCCGATGGCGTACCTGGCCGTCCGGCACGCCGGTTGGTTCAGCAAGGCACTGGAGCTCTCCAACTACGTCACCAGCTCCATGCCGGGCATCGTGGTGGCCCTGGCCTTCGTCACCGTCAGCATCCGGCTGCTCCCGAACATTTACCAGACCTCGGGCGTCCTGGTGGCTGCCTACATCCTCCTCTTCCTGCCGCGCGCGCTGGTGAACATCCGTGCCGGGCTGGCGCAGGCGCCCAAGGAACTTGATGAGGCGGCCCAGGCCCTGGGAACGCCCCCGCTGCTGTCCTTCATCCGTGTGACGCTCCGGCTCACCGCTCCCGCTGCGGCCGGCGGCGCAGCGCTGGTGTTCCTCGGCATCGCCAATGAACTGACCGCCACGCTACTGCTCTCGCCCAACGGAACCCGGACCCTGGCCACCGAGTTCTGGAGCAAGAGCAGCGAAATCGATTACGCCGGCGCGGCGCCGTACGCGCTCCTCATGATCGTGATCTCGGCGCCCATGACCTATTTGCTCTTCCAGCAGTCCAAGAAAGTAGCGGGACAGTGACCGAACAATCCCCGTCCAGGCTTCCGGAACCGCGGATCTCACCGTCCGTGGCGCCAAGCACCAACAGCCACCTGCAGATCGACGCCGTCACCAAAAACTTCGGCTCGCAGGCCGTCCTCAAGGGCGTTAACCTGGCCGTGGCGAAGGGCGGCACCACCGCGATCGTTGGCCCGTCGGGCTCGGGAAAGACCACCCTGCTGCGGCTGATTGCCGGTTTTGAACACCCGGGCACCGGCACCATCTCGCTGAACGGCTCACCGGTGGCGGGCGACGGCGTGTGGCTGCCGGCGCACAAGCGCCACGTCGGCTATGTTGCCCAGGACGGCGCCCTGTTCCCGCACCTGACCGTGGGGCAGAACATCGCGTTCGGGCTCAGTGCGTCAAAGCTCGACGGCGGCCGGCGCGCGGTTAAGGCCCGGGTCAGCGAACTCCTCGAGATGGTGTCGCTGGATACTGCCATGGCCAAGCGACGGCCACACCAGCTCTCCGGCGGGCAGCAGCAGCGCGTTGCCCTTGCCCGGGCGCTGGCCCGCGAGCCCGAACTCATGCTGCTGGACGAGCCGTTCTCCGCCTTGGACGCCGGGCTGCGGGTCGCCACGCGGCGGGCCGTGGCCAAGGTCCTCAACGAGGCCGGCGTCACCACCATTCTCGTGACCCATGACCAGGCCGAGGCGCTGTCCTTCGCGGACCAGGTGGCCGTCATGCGGGGCGGCAAGCTGGCGCAGATCGGCAACCCGTTCGTGGTGTACACCCGGCCGGCCGACCGCGCCACGGCAGAGTTCCTGGGCGACGCCGTGATCCTCGATGCGTGGATGGAGGGTTCGCTGGCTACGTGCTCGCTGGGCGGAATTCCCGTCCGGCGTCCGCCCGCGCAGGGCCGCGTCCAGCTCATGCTGCGTCCGGAGCAGATCCGGATCGCCGAGGACGGGCCCATTCGCGGCGTGGTGGTGGACACCGACTATTTCGGCCCGGAGACCACCGTGCGGCTCAAGCTCGCCGTGCCGCCCCAGCTGGCCGGCGCCTTGCCTGACCACCGCTATCCCGGCGGCGGCGAGGTGATCACTATCCGGCACTGGAACGCGTCCATCGCCCAGCCCGGCACCGAGCTCTGCCTGCGCGTGGTGGGCGAAGCAGTGGCGTTCGCGATCGAGTCTGCCTGACGGTCCTGTCCGGGGCCCCGCGTTCCGCCGGGGCCGGCGTGGCCGTTCCCGCTTCAGCGTGCCGTCAGCACGGTGGCCAGCGGGGTGTACTTAAACGACTTCAGCGTCAGCTTCCCGCCGGCCGTGGCGGCGCTGACCGCGGGCTGCCCGGCCTTCGGCAGCACCACGGAGGTCAAAGTCTGCTCGCCGCCGTTCACAAAGACCTCCACCGAGGAGTAGTCCACGAAGATGGTCAGCTCCGCGGAGCCCCGGCCTGCCGGGTTGACCGTTGAGCCGCCCGGCGCGCTGCCGTTGCGCGGCCGGCTCTGGGCGCTCCGCCGGTCCGTGAAGAGCGGTCCGAGGGCGTCCGCGCCCGGGACCACTGCAGCCCGGCTCACCCACGCCGTGCCCGCCTCGAAGTTGTAGCCGACCGTGGCGTAGTCCGCCCCGCCGTTCCCCAGGTTCAGCAGGGCCTCCGTGCCGTCGTCGCCCTGACCCCGTTCCAGGGTCACATCCAGCCGGTACGCTCCGCTTGCGGGCGCGGGAAGCCCGCCGGCACCCTCCGGGGTGAGCGCCCTGCTGCCTACCGTCCTGGCTTCGCCGTCCAGCGCTGACAGGGCCGGCGTTGGCGTGGAGACGAGCGTGGGCCGGCCCTGCACGGTTTTCAGCCGGATGTCCCGGACGATCGAGTCGGCGCCGCCCTGCCAATCGGTGGTGGGCAGCTGACGGGCGTACGTCCAGTTGTTCATCCAGCCGATGGCGTGGCGGGACGCCATCCGTTCGTTTTCCGGGAGCCGGGGATCGTCCCAGGTGACGGCGGCATAAAAGTCCGCGCCGGCGTCGAGCCACTGGTGTTTGTCATCCGCAGGGGTGAACCTGGTCCCGTCAAAGGTCCCGGTCCAGTAGGCCACCCCGGTGGTCCGTCCTTCGGCTGTGCCGTTCGCGCTGGCCGCCAGAACCCAGGTGCGTTTGGCGGGATCGCCGTCGACGTCCAGCTGGAAGAGGTCGGGGCATTCGAGGATCCCCAGGCCCTTCCGCTCGAAACCGGACGCGTAGCGCCAGTCCTTGAGGTCCTTCGAGGTGTACAGGCCGATCTTCTCCCCCTCGGCCAACGCCATGACCCACTGTCCGTGGGCCTGGTCGCGGATGATCTTGGGGTCGCGCCAGTGCTGCGCGCCGGGGTTGTCCATGGCCGGATTCCCGTCGGCGGCCTTGAAGGTGTAGCCCTTGTCCGTGGAGTAGAACAGCGACTGCCGCTGCACACCCTTGTCCTGCTGGGTCAGGACGGCGACGACAGCACCCTTGCCGAAGCCGGCCGTGTTGTCCTGGTCCACCACGGCACTCCCGGTCTCAATGTCCCCGAGGCCGTTCTTGAACTTCTCGATGGCAACGCCCTCGTCCTTCCAGTGCACCAGGTCCGTGCTGGTGACGTGGAACCACTCGGTGCCGTTCCCCTCGGGGTGGTCCGCGTTGTAGAGGTAGTAGTAGTGCCACACCCCGTCCAGCAGGAAGGGCCGCTGCGGATCGTTCATCCACTCCTTGGCAGGGGTGAGGTGGTAGGAAGGCCGGAACTGCGAGGCGCCCTCGGGCCTGCTGAATGGTTTCGGGGCTTCACTCTGCGTGCCGCTTCCCTGAGGTGCGGAGCTTCCAGGTGCGGCGCCGCCCTGCGTTCCGCCGTTGTTTGAACGGCCGGCCAGGCCGATAATCGTTGTCGCGGCCAGCACCAGGGCCAGGATCACCGCCACCGCGACCCACCGCCCGCGGGGGCCCAGGGCGCGAAGGGAATACCGCTGCATGTTCGCCGTTCATGTTGGGAGTTGGCAGCAATTTTAGCGCGGACGGCGTTTTCGATGCCCCGGCACCCGGTTTCGACAGGCTCAACCAGCGGGCTGATCGGAATTCGGCAGCGGGCGCTTCTTCTGCGGATACGGCGTCTCGCCGCGCGCCAGCATCTCGACGAATCCGGCGATCTTCCGCTCCCGCGTCGACGCCTGTTTGACCGAGTTGGTGCGGTAGATCAGCGCATAGCGGTTCACGGACGTAAGTACATCGAACATGGCCTGCGCCTCGGGCACGGCGGCAATGGCGGCGGCCAAGTCTGCCGGGACCTCCGCCGTCGCCTGTCCCGAATAGGCGGCCTCCCAGCGGCCGTCGGCTTTAGCGGCGTCGACGGCGGCGCGGCCGGGGACTGTCATCTTTCCTTCCGCCTCAAGGCGGGCCACATGGCCCACGTTCCGTTCCGACCAGGGGCTCTTCGCACCCCGGCGGGTCATACGCTGGAGGTAGCTGTCGCCGTCGCGCTTTTTGACCTGCCCGTCGATCCAGCCGAAGCAGAGCGCCTCGTCCAGGGCGGCGTCGTAGTCGAGTTCGGTGACGTTGCCGCCCTTTTTGTGCAGGACCAGCCACACGCCCGGGCTGTCGCTGTGATGGGATTCCAGCCACGCCCGCCAGGCAGCGGCATCGGGCACCAGCAGTTCCTCGAGTTCAACGGCCATGCGCCTATTCTGCCTTCAGCGCCTCCGGATTCAACCCGGGCACCGTGATTCAACCCGGTGCCACGCGATTCAAGACGTGGCATCATGGCCATGTCGGCGACGTTTTCGAAGATCCTGGTGTTTCGAGTTCGAGGAGAGAGCATGCTTCGTGTCCGCCCCATCCAGTTCACGTCCAGGGTTGAACCCTGGGAGCGGCTCCTCACCGACCTGGGGATGATCAAGTCCACCGACGAGGGTTCCTGGCGGGAGTACGACGCCGGTGCGGGCCGGCTGGCGTTGCACCAGGCCGAGCCGGGCGCGGCGGAGGACGGCATCACGCACTTTGGCGTGGAGGTCGGCGACCTCGAGGAGTTTGCCCGGCGCACCAACCAGTCCGGTGCGGAATCGGACAGCTCCTCCGCAGAGCTGGTCCGGGCGGACCACGGTGACTCCTGCCGGATCACGGGCGCGGACGGCTTCAGCTTCTTCGCCGACAAGGCCGCCCACGGGGCCAACTGCGCGGATGCGGACCCGGCGCTGGCCGTGGTGGAGGTCTGGTTCAGCGAAAACGTGACAGCCGCGGCCCAGGCGCTGCGGGACATCGGCGCGCGGTTCCGGCCGGTCCCGGACGACGACGAAACCGCCGACTTCACCGCAAAGAACGGCGGCGTGCTCATGGTGCGGCCCGGCACAGGCGCGGCGCACGCGGGCCTGGGGTTCGAGTATGCCGGGGACCTTGAGGCACTGCGGGACCACCTCACGGCGGCGGGACATGACGTGACCCTGACCGAGGAAGCCTTCGGACGCACCCTGCATGTTGCGCACCCGGACAATGACGGAGCGGGCGGCCAGCGGGCACCCCTCTGGATCTCGGCCCGGCGCCCGGCGTAGCGTGCACCGGCGCGGGCAACGGCATCGCCAAGTCGAGTGGTGAGATCTCGTCGCTTTGGCCGCCGCTAAGCGTCGTGATCTCACGCTTCGGCGGCCGGACCTGTGGCAATGGGGTAAAAATGATTCATGAACGTGCGCACCCCTGACCCCAACCCCGGCTGGCTCTCGGACGAAGATCTCTTCGAAGCCAGAGGCAGGCTCCCCATGGTCTACGTGGAGGCAGTGCCGGTCCGGCTGGATCCGCTGGGCTTCGTGAATGAGGTGGGCACGCTCCTGCAGGCGGACGAGGACGGCACCATGGTCAGGTCCCTCGTCTCCGGCCGGGTGCTCTACCGCGAGACCATCCGCGCCGCGCTCCTTCGCCACATGGAGAAGGACCTCGGCCCGCTGGCCTTCCCGCAGCTCCCCATCAGCCCCGTGCCGTTCACCGTGGCCGAATACTTTCCCGCGCCGTCGCACACCGGCTTCACCGACGACCGCCAGCACGCCGTGTCACTGGCTTACATCATCCCCGTGACCGGCGAATGCGACCCCCGCCAGGACGCTCTGGAGCTGACCTGGATGACTCCCCAGGAAGTGCTCAGCGACGGCGTGCAGCTCGAGTTCGCCGGCGGCCGCGGCGCCCTGGTCCGGCAGGCTTTGGCCTACGCCGGCGTTGGCGCCTGACGCCCGGGAGCCCGCGCCTACCCGACTTCGCACCCTCTCCTTTGTAGACTGTTGGGCGGACCGCAAGAGAACTTAAGGACTCCCGATGAACCACCCTGCAGCTGCCAAGACCTTCCGTGAACAGCAGGCGGGCTCTTTGCGGGCGGGCGACCACCTTCTCCTGCCTGACGGCGAGCGGTCCGCGGAAATCCACTCCGTGGAAGTCGAAACCGACGATTTCGGCAGCCCCGCCATCGTCCTTGCGACCCTCACCGGCGGCGGCACGCTCCGCATCGCTGCCGGCTCGTCCGTCCGGATCCCCGGACCCGCGGCCGACGACGCTCCCGCCCCGGACGCCGCCGGCCACATGGCGTCCGGGTCCGCTACCGCCGTCGAACATGCCGCAGACGGCGCCGGAACGGCGGACACCCCAACGTCGGACGGTGCCGTCCAAACAGCAGAGGCCCAGGCGTCCGACGCCGGCGCTCCCCTTTCGGTAGTGGGGAACGAAGCAGCCGGGGAGCCTGCGCGCACCGTGCCTGCCGCCGTCGTCGTACCTCCGCTGCCGTCCACCACCCCGGTGGTGGTCGGTCCCAGCGCCGAAGACCTGGCCCTGATCCCGGAGCCGTCCGGCACGCCGGAATCCGTGGTGGAAGCCGTGGCGGAGGCCCATCCGGACTCTGTCGGGGTGCAGTTGCTGGCGGACAAGCTGGTCAAGGGCATCAACACCAAGTCGGGCAGCTGCCTGAAGGACCTGAGCGACCTCGCGCACGAGCTGTTCATCATGCTCAAGGACGCCGAGGCGTCGCTGTCCGTGGCCGACCTGCTGAACGTGCTGCCCTTCGACGGCAACCCGGGGCGCTGGGGGTCCGTGGAAGCCTCGCTCGCGCTGTCCAGCTACGTATGCCGGCAGACCGGGCATAAGGACCGCGCCGCCGTGTACGAGAAGCTGCTCCGCGCGCCGGACAACCAGGAGACGGATCCGTTCAAGGCGCGGATGCAGGCCCGGGTGCGGCAGCGCTCACTGAACGAGCCGAACCTGTACGACAAGGAGATTTTCCGCTCCATCGACAACTCCAACCACGAGGCCGAGCGCGAATGGCGGCTGCTGCGCCTCGAGTCGCTGCTGTTCCTGCGCGCCCACGGCGGGTCGCAGACCATCAGCGCGTCGGAGCTGGAGCGCCGGATTGCGAACGAGCTGGAGTCCGTCCGGGGCTAACGGCGCTGCGCTTTTCCCGGACTGCCGAGCCCGCCTTCAGCAGGAAATTCCTCTGGCCCGGGTTGCGCCCAAGTTGTAGATTCAGGCCATGACGAACAATCTCAGCGTTGTGATCAATTCCGACGCCCCACAGGTTTGGACGATGCTGCGTGAACCCTCGAAAGTCGCGCAATGGCATGGCTGGGAAGCCGACGAGCTGGCGGCGGAGATCAATGAGATCTACTTCAGCAAATCCGTGGTTGAAGGGCCGGACCACACCTCTCTGACCGTCAACAACGGCGACATCTTCACGCTGAAGCCCGTGCCCACCGGAACCGAGGTCAGCGTCACCCGCGCCGGTGTGGACCACAACTCCGAATGGGCAGCATGGGACGAGGACATCACCCAGGGCTGGCTGATCTTCTTGCAGCAGCTGCGGTTCGCGCTGGAACGCCATCCCCACGGCACACGCCGCACCTGCTACTTCTCCGTCCCCGGCTCGGGCGGCTCCGCCATCGAGAAACTCGGGCTCAAGGACATCCCTGCTGCCGGCGAAGAGTACTCACTCACCCTCGGCACCGGCGAAGAGGTCTCGGGCAGGGTCTGGCACAAGACCAACCACCAGGTGGGGCTCACCGTCAACAGCTATGCGGAGCACGGTGACGGCCTGCTGATCGTTGCCGACCAGCCCGTGATCCCAGAGAAAAGGCCCGACGGCGGCTCGATGGTGATCCTCTCGCTGTACGATCTCGGCGCGCACAGCATGGAAACGATCCGTTCCCTGTGGGACGACTGGCGCTCTGAGAACTACCCCACATCAGAACCCCTCCAGTGAAGGTTCACGGCTGTTAGCTGGCACACTTGAACCGTGCCAGCCAATCCTGAACCGTCCTCCCCTTCTGCACCGGCGCCGGCCGCCCGCCAGTCCGGGTTCTCCTTCCGGGTAGGCAAGCGCCTCAATGAAACCTGCAGCCCGGCCCCCGAGCAGGAGGACGCCAACGGAGGCGGGTTCCTGGGCCGGACCGGCACCATCACCACCCCGCACGGCGAGATCCAGACGCCAGCCTTCATCGCCGTCGGGACCAAGGCCACAGTCAAGTCGGTTCTTCCCGAGTCCATGGCCGAGCTCGGTGCCCAGGCCCTGCTGGCCAACGCCTACCACCTTTACCTGCAGCCCGGCCCCGGGATCCTGGACGAAGCCGGCGGCCTAGGTGCGTTCATGAACTGGCCCGGGCCAACCTTCACCGATTCGGGCGGCTTCCAGGTGATGAGCCTGGGCTCGGGGTTCAAGAAGGTCATCGACATGAAGTCCGTGGACACCTCCGGACCGGACGATGCCGTGGCCCCCGGCAAGGAGCGCCTGGCCCACATCGACGACGACGGCGTGTGGTTCAAGAGCCACCTCAACGGGGACCGCCACCGCTTCTCGCCCGAGATCTCCATGCAGGTCCAGCACCAGATCGGTGCGGACATCATGTTCGCCTTCGATGAGCTCACCACTCTGCAGAACTCGCGCGGCTACCAGGAGGAATCGCTGGAACGCACGAGGCTCTGGGCGGTGCGTTGCCTCGAGGAGCACTTCCGGCTCACGGCCGAGCGGGCGGGCAAGCCGTACCAGGCCCTGTTCGGGGTGATCCAGGGCGCCCAGTACGAGGACCTCCGCCGGAAGGCCTGCCGGGATCTCGGTGCCATGGCGTTCGACGGCTACGGGATCGGCGGTGCCCTCGAGAAGGAGAACCTGGGCACCATTGTTCGCTGGTGCAACGAGGAACTTCCCGAGAACAAGCCGCGGCATCTCCTGGGCATCTCGGAGCCGGACGACATCTTCACGGCCATCGAGAACGGCGCCGACACCTTCGACTGCGTCTCCCCCACGCGGGTGGCCCGGAACTCCGCGTTCTACACGCCCGACGGCCGCTTCAACCTCTCCGGCGCCAAGTACAGGCGCGACTTCGGTCCGCTGCAGGACGGCTGCGACTGCTACGCGTGCCTGAACTACTCGCGCGCCTACATCCATCACCTGTTCAAGGCCAAGGAAATGCTCTCCGCCACGCTGATCTCCATCCACAACGAGCGCTTCGTGGTGAAGATGGTGGACGACGCCCGGTTGGCGATCGACTCCGGCGACTTCTTCGAGTTCAAGGCCGAGACCCTGGGCCGGTACTACACCTAGGCGACTTCCTGCGCCCATCCGCCCATTTCGACGGTTCCCTGTCCGGTAGACGTTGCCGGACGTCTTGCGGGCACGGAACCGTCGAAACAGGCTGTTTCCACATAGGGGTGAGAGTCTCTGGGCCTCCGCTTCCAGAGCGGTCATGGTGGAAACATGAGCCAACCTTTAGCCGGGCTGCCCGCAAGGGAGAACCTCTGGCGCACCGAGCAACTCTTGGAGCGCGGGTTGAATTCGCGGGCAATCGCCCAGCTGGTCCGGGATGAGACCCTGGTCCGGGTGCGTCGCGGCTGCTACGCGCGCGGCAACTGGTGGACCAGCCTGAATGCCGCCGGCCGCCGGCGGCAGCTCATTTACGCTCACGCGCACGGAACACGCACGACGTCGGCAGGAGGCTTCGTTTACAGCCACACCTCGGGTGCCAGCTTGCAGAGGCTCCACCTGTGGGGAGTCGACGATAAGGTCCATCTGACACAGGCTGGCTGCCCGTCGGGTGTTTCGCATGGGCGCGGCGTGGTGGCCCATACCCGGCATGTGAGCAGCCGTGAGATGACTTTTGTGGATGGCCTCCCGTGCACCTCGCTAGAGCGGACCGTGGTGGACTGCTGCCTGATGTTTAGCGCTCGCCAATCCCTGATTCTGGTGGACCACGCCGCCCGGCTGGGGGCCGACCTACAGCTGTTGCGGAACTACTGCACGGCGTTGGCGGGCCGCAACGGGGTCGTGGCATTTCGCCGGGCGCTGGAACTGGTGGATGCCCGCTCCGAATCTGCCGGTGAGAGCTTGACCCGGGAACTCATTCACAGACTCAAGATCCCAGCGCCGGAATTGCAATACGTAGTGCGGACACCGCTGGGCGAACACCGTCTGGACTTTGCGTGGCCCAGGCGAAAGGTGGCACTCGAGTTCGACGGCAAGACCAAATACTTCGATTACCGGCCCACGAGCGAGGTCGTGTTTCAGGAGCGGCGCCGGGAAAAGGCTCTTATGGAGCAGGGCTGGACTTTCATCCGGGTCGAGTGGAAGGACCTGTTCCGCGAGCAGGAGTTCAAGTACCGGCTGCTTCGCGCGCTGGAACAGGGCTCGGATGGAACCCAGCCCGCGCCGTTTCGACGGTTCCCTGCCGGCTAGACGCTGCGGAACGTCGAACTGGCACGGAAGCGTCGAAACGGCGGCCGGCGCGCCAAAGGCTACGCGTAACTCGGCTCGCGCTTCTTGACCCAGCCGATGGCCAGGGTTGTCACGGGAACGAAGAGGAACTCCACGAGAGTCTTATAGAGGAAGCCCACCAGCACATAGTTCACGAACATGCCGAAGTCACTGATGCCGATCACCGAGGCCGCGATGCTGCAGAAGATCAGCGTGTCCACGAACTCCCCGGCCACCGAGGAGCTCATGATGCGTGCCCACAGGGACTTTTCGCCGGTACGGGCCTTCATCCGGACCAGGATCCACGAGTTGATGGTCTGCCCGGCGAAGAACGCGAGAAGCGAGGCCAGGACGATCTGCGGAACCGGGCCGATGGCGCCTTCGAGCGCGGCCTGCTTGGCAGCGCCGAAGTCGTCGTCGAAGCCGGGCAGCGCGATGATCACCCAGTAGCAGAGCGAGGCGAAAACGGACAGGGCGAACGTGGTGACGATGGCCTTCCGGGCAACCTTGAAGCCGTAGACCTCGCTGATGACGTCGCCCAGAATGTACGCCAGCGGGAACAGGAAGAAGCCTCCGTCCGTGACAATCGGTCCCAGCGCCACGCCCTTGGAGGCACCGATGTTGGACAGGATCAGCACCACGGCCATGACGGCGAGCATGATGCCGAAGTAGGGGGAACCCGCCGAGGCGAATTTCGGCGTGGATTTCGGCAGGGAGGACTGGGCGGTGGTCATGGGTGTTCCATTCGTAGTGGTTCGCTCGGCTGCCCTCGACTCGGGAAGTGGCAGCCGGCTGTATTAGCACTGGACGGGTCCCGCCGGCTGGCCGCCGAAACCGCCCTCCATTCTCCCACCGTTATCTGCACCCCAAAGTGCCGGACTCACGTACTGCCGAACCCTGGGAACGGACGACGGCGGGCTGCCGCCCCCGGGACCCAAAGGTCACCGCGGTGATGGCAACCCGCCGTCGTGCGTTATCGCCTGTAAATAGCAGGCGCTGTGCGCTACTGGAGCTCAGGCGCTGACGAAGTCGTCGTCGTCGTCCTTGCGCGCGGCGCCCGCCGGGACGCCGGACGCTGCCGTGCCGGACCAGGCGTGGCCCTGCTCCCGGTCCAGGTGCGTGGTCTTCTTGTTCTTCAGCGCGAAGATGTAGACCAGCAGGGACACACCGATGGCGATGGTGACGTACGTGAAAAAGAGGTCTACCTGGTCCGCCTTCTGCAGGGCGGCGCCGATCAGCGGAACCGTCCCGCCGAAGAGCGAGTTGGCGATCGCGTAGCCCAGCCCGACGCCGAGTGCGCGGATGGATGCCGGGAAGAGCTCGGCCTTCACGAGCGCGTTGATGGAGGTGTAGCCGCCCACGATCAGCAGGCCGCCCATCATCAGCAGGAACGCGGTGAAGGGATCCTTGGTGCCGGCCAGGGTCGAGAGCAGCGGCCAGGTGAAGAGCACTCCGGTGATGCCGAACCAGAGGAGCAGTGGCTTGCGGCCCACCTTGTCCGAGATGATGCCGTAGACGGGCTGGAGCAGCATGAAGATGAACAGCGCCCAGAAGTTGATCACGGACGTGTCCGTCTTGGCAATGCCGGACGTATCGTTCATGAACTTCAGGATGAAGTTGGTGTAGGTGTAGAACGCCACGGTGCCGCCCAGGGTCACGCCGATGCAGATCAGCAGCGGCTTCCAGTGCTGGGTGAGCAGCAGGCGCAGGGTCCCGGGCTGGGCTTCGCCGGATATGGCAGGAGCCTTGGCCGCCTGCACCTGCTCCGCGGAAACCGTCTCCTCCATCGAGCGCCGCAGCCAAAGGACCACCAGCGCCGCAACGCCGCCGATGGCGAACGGTATGCGCCAGCCCCACTCCTTCAGCAGGCCGTCGCCCAGGCTGTTCTGCAGGACCACCAGCACCAGCAGGGCCAGCATCTGGCCGCCGACCAGGGTCACGTACTGGAAGCTGGAGAAGAAGCCGCGGCGCTTGGAGGTGGCGGCTTCGGACATGTACGTGGCGCTGGTGCCGTATTCGCCGCCCACGGAGAAGCCCTGCAGCACGCGGATGAGGATCAGCAGGACCAGGGCCCAGATCCCAATGACATCCTGGGTGGGGAGGATCGCAATCGCAAAGGAGCCGGCGGACATCAGGGTCACGCTGAGGGTCAGGGCGGCCTTGCGCCCGTTCCGGTCGGCGTATCGCCCGAAGAACCAGCTGCCGATGGGTCGCATGAGGAACGACGTCGAGAAGACCGCCATCGCCTCGAGCCCGGCCTGGAGCTCGTCCTTGGAATTGAAGAAATGTGCTTGGAAGTACGCCGCGAAGACTGTGTAGACGTAGAGGTCGTACCACTCGACGAGGTTGCCGGCGGAGCCCTTGAGGATGTTGCTTACGGCCCTGCGTGTCTGTGCGGCTTCGCTGGGTGCCGCGTCGTGGGGCGCTGCGTGCTGGGTGCTCATCAATGAACCTTCCTGGTCGGTGCCACCGTCGGCGTCCGAGGTGCGAAATGGGTGTCCTGCCGGAATCCCCGCTCCCGGCTTCCCTGCGCCTGTCCGGCGGCGTTGAGCAGTTCTCCGCCCGCAGCCCCGGACCGGGCGCCTGGCCGGCAGATCCTGCAAGAGGACACCTGCCAATTTATGCGTGATCCTTGGCACATCCAACGTGGAGAGGCATTTCCTAACACTTCCTTAGGAATTGGAAACTGCCGACGGCGGCGGGTCGCCTTTGCCCTTCACCCAACGTCATTGCACGCATTCCATCGTTCCCGCGGCAGCAGCAAGGCGAAATCCGCGGACAAGGAGTAATGTCCAAACGGACTCCGATGTCCCCCCAACAGCAACGAAGGCAGAGGAAACAGGCAATGCGCGTGCTCATCGTCGAGGACGACGACGCGATGGCGTCGGCCCTCGAGGCGGCTGTCGTTTCCGCAGGGCACAAGGCGCATCGGGTGTCCCGGGGTGCGGATGCGTTGCTGATCCACCGGGAGCACGATGTCATTCTTCTGGACCTCGGACTTCCGGACATGGACGGCCTCGAGCTCCTGCGCAAGCTTCGCCAGGTCACGGGCTGCCCCATCCTCATCCTCACAGCACGCGATGACGAGCGCAGCGTGGTCCTTGGCCTCCGCTCCGGGGCTGACGACTATCTGGTCAAGCCGGTGAAGCTTGTGGAGCTCCTCGCCCGGATTGAAGCAGTGACACGGCGGGCGGGCCGCAGCGGGCCCGGGAAATCCCACAGCGTTGTCCTGGGGGAACTCGACGTCGACCTCGACCGGCGGGTGGCTGCCATCGGCTCCCGGGTCCTCCCACTGACCGCAACGGAATTCGATCTCTTGGCCCTGCTGGTCCGGAACGCCGGCTCCGTGGTGACCCGCGAACAGATCCTCGATGCCCTGTGGGGTGACGCTTTCCTGGCTTCGTCCCGGTCCCTGGACGTGCACCTCACCGGGCTGAGGTCCAAGCTGCAGATGCCCGGCTTCATCATCAACGTCCGGGGCGTGGGATACCGGGTTGAAGCGGAACCGTCGTGAAGCGCCGGGTCCTGGGCATCCTGAGCCTGTTCGCCCTGGTGATGGTGGTGGCGATCTCCAGCGCCATCCTCAGCTCGGCGGGGCGGGAGCTGACCCAGGAAGTCCAGATCAATCGCGTCTCGGCACTGAACCGGTTTGCCCAGGTTGCGTACGACGCCTCGCAAAGTGGTGACCCCACGCAGCTCCGGCGCGAAATGGAGCGTTACTCCAGCCTTTACGGCGAGGGCGTCCTGGTTCGACTGGAGGAAGCCGCCACGGTGCAGTCCGGCGGGCTTGACCCGGACCGCCCCGACGTGCGGGATGCGATCTCCCGTGCCAGCCTGAACCTCAATGACACAACGCTTGAGCCGTTGCAGCCGTTTGGCTCAGGCCGGGCGCTTATTTCGCGCTCGTTTGGCAGCGCCAGCCAGGTGCTGGGTGAAGCCGTCCTGGAAGTGGATCTCGAGGCGGCACGGCAGAAACTTCGCGACCGCTGGCTGCTGGTGGGCCTGGGCGCGGCCGGGCTTTCGGCGGTCCTGCTCCTGGGGGCGCTCCGTGCCACAGGATGGGTGATCCGGCCGGTGCTTCGGTTGAACTCGGCGGTGGCGGAACTGGAGGCCACCGGCAGGGCTGCGCGGCTTCCCGAAGCCGGGCCACCCGAGCTCAGGGAACTGAGCCGTTCCTTCACCAAAATGGCCGAGACTGTAAGCAACAGCACGGAGTCCCAGCGCCGGCTCATCGCCGATACCTCCCACCAGCTCCGCAACCCCATCGGGGCGCTGCGGCTGCGGATCGACCTGCTGCAGCTGGAACTCCGGACGGACTCTGAACGGGCCAAAGCTGAGGGGGTCGTGAGGGAACTCGAGCGCGTCGAGGAGATCCTGGACGTCGTCCTTAAGTTGGCTACCGCCGAGCACCGGGCTTCCGAAAATGCTGCCAACCAATCCATCAGGCCGGGCGCGGACGGCACGGTGCAGTCCATCGATCCGTACCCCGTGCTGGAGGAGGAAGTAGACCGCGCACGCCCCGCAGCCAAACACGTCGCCTCCAGACTCGTTTTGAAGGCTCCTCCGCAGCCACCCCTGCAGCTTCGCTGCAGCGCCGCCGAGCTGGCCCAGATGGTGGGGGAACTGATCACCAATGCCATCAAGTACGCGCCCGGGGCCGCCATCACGGTGGACACCCGCCCACTGGGCGGCTCTGTGGTGATTGAAGTGTCCGACGACGGTCCGGGGCTGCCGCCCGAAGAGCTCGCCGCTGCAGCCACGCGGTTTTGGCGTTCCCCGCGCCACGCCGACATCCGGGGCACGGGGCTGGGAATGACCATTGTGGACCGGCTGGCGGGTGCGAACGGGGGACGCCTGACGCTTCGGGGACGTGATCCGCACGGTCTGCTTGCGCTCCTGGAGTTTCCCGCCGGTTCGGCAACAAGTGCTCGGTCAACAACCGCTCCGGCAGCAGAAAGGGACGGCGCTGACGCAGCGGATCCTGGGGCGGGCGCTGCTCTGCGGGAAGGAAGGCGACCGTGAGACGGGACCTAGAGCATTCAGTGGGCTGGCAGCATTCAGTGGGCCGGCGCGGGGTCCTGAAGTCCGGACTGGGCCTGGTCCTCGGGGCCGTTGGCCTTCCGGGCATGGCCGCGTGCACTGCGTCACCGGGTCCGGCAAGGGTGACCGTGGCCGGAGGCGAAGCCGGCGGCTTCTACCTCGAGTTCGCCACGCTTCTTGCCGAGTCGCTCCAACGCCACAGAATCGCCCAACGCGCAGAAGCCCTGACCACCGGCGGCAGCCTTGACAACATGAAGCGACTGGCCGCCGGCGAGGCAACGTTCGCCGTCGCGCTTCTCGACGCCGCTGTACATCAAGTAGCTGCGCAGCAACCAGGCGTACCGCAGGAGGCAGCGCCGCCGACCGGTCCGCCGCAGGCGGGGGGCCAGCCCGCCGGGGCGATGCTCGCCGTCGGGAAAGTCTACGAAAACTATGTCCACTGCCTGGTGCGGCGGGACAGTGGAATCGGGAACTACACCGACCTCAAGGGCAGGAGGATCGGGATTGGTGAGGCGGGGTCGGGAACATCACTGACGGCCGGCAGGATCCTGGACGTGTCAGGGCTGGCAGGCACGGCTGGGGCCGTTACCGAAGTCAATCTGGGCCTCAACGACGGGCTCGCCGCGCTCCGGAGGAAAGCCGTGGACGTCCTGTTCTGGTCGGGCGGCGTTCCGACAGCCGCCATCACGGAGGCGAACGAGCAGCCGGGGCTTCGGCTGCTCGACCTGTCCAACCTGGTCCGGCCCCTTCGCGGGCGCTTCGGTGCCTTTTACGACCGCGTGCTGATTCCCGGCAGCGCATACCCGGGAGCCGGGTCCGCCTGGACCGTGGGCGTCGGGAACCTCCTGCTCTGCCGTGACGACCTCGACGGCGACATCGTCCGGAACACCGTTCGACTGCTGGTGGATCATGCCGACGAACTCGTTCCCCGTTCCAGCCTCGGCGTTCAGTTCCTGAGCCCGGACACCCTGATCAACACGGCCGATCTGCCCCTGCATCCCGCTGCAGCGGAGGCCTACCGCACACTGCACGGCTAGGCAGCGCCCCCCGACTGCGGTCGGCTTCCGGGACCTGCGCTTCCCGGGCAGGGCTTCCGGGACAGGCGCTTCCGGCGTCAGTAGGATGCTCGCGGCATGGCAGGATGGAACGATGACTTCTGTTGCTTCTGAGAACCTTTCCGGGGCGAACACCACCGCCGCTCCCGCCGTCGTCCTGACCATCGCAGGTTCGGAGGCGACCGGCGGCGCCGGAGCCCAGGCCGACCTGAAGACGTTCCAGCAGCTCGGCGTTTTCGGCATCGCCACCCTGACCTGCATCGTCTCGTTCGATCCGAACAATGAGTGGAACCACCGTTTCGTTCCCGTGGACCAGGAAGTCATCGCGCACCAGCTGGAGGCGACGACGGCGGCCTACGGTGCCGCTTCCGGTTCACCGTCCGTGCTGGACACCGTGAAGATCGGCATGCTGGGCAGCCCGGCCACCATCTCGACCGTTGCCTCGGCGCTGTCCTCCGGGGCGTTCGGCAATGTGGTGCTGGACCCGGTGCTGATCTGCAAGGGCCAGGAGCCGGGCCACGCGCTGGATACGGACCAGGCGCTGAAGGCACAGATCCTCCCGCTGGCCACGTTCGTCACACCCAACCACTTCGAGGCTGAGTCCCTTTCCGGCCTGGAGATCACCGACGTCGAATCCCTCAAGGCCGCGGCGGTTCGCATCCACGAGCTGAGCGGAGCCGCGGTTCTGGCCAAGGGCGGCGTTCGCCTGTCCGGGCCCGACGCCGTCGATGTCTTCTACGACGGCGAAACCCTCGAGGTCCTGACGGCCCCGAAGGTGGGCGAGGTGGCCGTCTCCGGCGCAGGCTGCTCGCTCGCCGCGGCGGTGACGGCCGAATTGGCAAAGGGAGCTACGCCATTGGAGGCAGCGCGGACCGCGAAGGACTTCGTGACGGCCGGCATCCGCAACCGTATGGCCTCCGGCGCCCCGTTCGACGCCCTCTGGCAGGGCGGCCCGCGCTAAGCTTTGCATTGGCCTGGCCCGTCACGGTTTCGAACGGACGGCGGCGTTGCTCGCCGCCGAGCGCCGGGGCAGTAACCGCCTTCTGTACCGCTCGCCGTCGAATGCGTACGACGGCGGGAAAGCTACCGCCGCGGAATGTTCCGGAGGTTGCTGCGTGCCATGCTGACAGCCTCGCCGGCGCCACGGTTGAGGACCACCTTCGACATGGCGGTCGCGAACCCGAGGACCTGCGAACCGGTGATCTTTGGCGGAATCGACAGGGCTTTCGGATCCGTGATCAGCTCCACCAGCGACGGCCCGGGATTAGCGAAGGCCTCACGGTACGCATCCTCGATCCGGGAGGGATCCGTGACCCGGACGGCATGGAAGCCGAGGGCGCGGGCCACGGCGGCGTAGTCTGCGTCGGGCACGTCCACACCGAAGTCCGGCAGGCCGTCCACCAGCATCTCCAGCTTGACCATGCCCAGGGTGGAGTTGTTGAAGACCACCACGTTGACTGGCAGCCGGTGCGCGGCAACGGTGATGAGCTCGCCGAGCAACATGGAGAGTCCGCCGTCACCCGAAACGGAAATGACCTGGCGTCCGGGGTATGCCAGCTGCGCGCCGACGGCGTGCGGCAACGCGTTGGCCATGGAGCCGTGAAGGTACGAGCCGATCAGCCTGCGGGTGCCCAGCGGGTTGATGTAACGGGCGGTCCACACGTTGCACATGCCGGTATCCGCGGTGAAAACGGCGTCTTCGGCCGCCACCTGGTCCAGCAGGGACGCTGCGTATTCCGGGTGGATCGGCTGCTTCTTTTCCACCTTGCGCGTGTAGGCACCCACGGCCTTGTTCATCAGCTTGTCGTGCTTCTTGAGCATCTGGTTGAGGAAGCGGCGGCTCTTCTTCGGAGCCAGCAGCGGCATCAGCGCCGCGAGCGTGGGCAGCACGTCGCCGTGGACGGCGATGTCGACGTCGGTGCGGCGGCCCAGCCGGTGGGCGGCACAGTCCACCTGCGCGGTGCGGGTGCCGGGCAGGAACTGGTCGTACGGAAAGTCGGTACCCAGAAGGATCAGCAGGTCCGCGTCCTCGATCCCCTCCGCCGCGGCACCGTAGCCCAGCAGCCCGGTCATGCCGATGTCGAAAGGGTTGTCGTACTGCAGGAAGTCCTTGCCGCGCAGGGTATGGCCGATCGGCGCACCGATCAGTTCCGCGAGCGCAACGACCTCGTCATGGGCTCCCTGCGTGCCGGCCCCGGCGAAGATGGCAACCTTGTCCGCCGAGTTGATGGCATCGGCCAGCTCCTGGATACTCTCCGGGGCCGGCGTGAGCGTGGCGGGCCGGAACTTCGCGGGCAGCGGCGTTTCGGCGGTGGCCTCCAGCCCGGCGATGTCGCCGGGCAGTGTGACGACGGCGACGCCCCCTAAGGCCACGGCGTGCTGGATGGCACTGTGCATCACCCGCGGCGCCTGTTCCGCCGTGCTGATGAGCTCCGAGTAAACGGAGCATTCGTTGAAAATCCGGTCAGGGTGAGTTTCCTGGAAGAAGCCGCTGCCGATCTGCTTGCTCGGAATGTGCGAGGCAACGGCCAGAACGGGCGCGCCGGAGCGGTTGGCGTCGTACAGGCCGTTGATCAGGTGCAGGTTGCCGGGGCCGCACGAGCCGGCACACACGGCAAGCTTCCCGGTGAGCTGGGCCTCGGCCGCGGCGGCGAAGGCTGCGGCTTCCTCGTGCCGGACATGGATCCAGTCGATGCCGCCCTGCTGCGAGCCGCCCGTCTGGCGGACGGCGTCGACAATCGGGTTGAGGCTGTCTCCGACGATTCCGTAGATCCGCTGGACGCCGGCAGCCTGGAGTTGTTCGATGAGCTGGGTGGCAAGTTCCTTGGCCATGGGTGCACGCTCCCGCAATCAGATTGGTGGCTGACAAGGGCCAATATAGTCCGCCGACCTTGGCGCGGGGTTCAGCTCATGAACGGGAACGACGACGGCGGCCGCCGTGCCGGGGACCGCAAGGTCAGCGCTAGCCAGCCAGCCGCCGTCTTACTTTCACTTCCCGGAACCGGGATAAGACGTTCAGAGAACTGTACGGGTAAGGGCTTTTGGCTGCCGCTTTGCGCCAAGTACAGCAGTTTCTTGGGCTGTTGGGGCAGAGGGATCCGCGGATTTCCGGGCTTCTAACTGGGGATGTCCGCTATAAACGTGTCATGCGTGACGCGCAGATCCCTGCAACGCTGCAGCAGTTCATTGCCGCCCGAAACGACCCGCGCCCAGCCAAATGTCCGGGGTACTGCCTACGCTCGAGCTATGAACACATCCGCGACATTGACTTCAATAAATGACCTGCACGACGCGGGACGACGCGAGCGCAAAAGCATTGCATTCGAAGTTGGAATAGTATTCGTCGGCGGCCTGACACTGTTCGCGATGCTCGTCTTGTTGCTCGTCGGCCTTAAGTGGATTATTACCGCACAAGGGTTCCCCGCCCTCACGTCAATTTTCCTTGATGCTTTGTCATTCCTCGCCCTGGACCCTTCCGGCATGGCGCAGTTTCTGGCCGTCGCAAGTGTCGTTCTTGCAATAAATCGCTTTGTCCGCCACTCGCCAGACGAACTGGGAATGGAAGCCGCCGCCAAGCTCTCGACGCGCTTGGATTTTTTGAGTTTTATTCAGTTTGTCCTGACGCTCGTTGCGGCAACAGCGCCATACCGTGCCATCACTTGGACGCTTCTCCATGTAGGCGCTCCTGGCTGGAGCCAGCAGGCAGCTGCGAGCGCGGGAGCCAGCGTCATACTGTGGCTCCTCCTGCTCTTCACTGGACCCATGGGGACGGTTTTTGGACTTCAAAGCATTGAAAGGTCATTCATCGAGCGGGGCGATTCATCGAGCGGGGCGTCTTGAACAGGCCTGGGGGCAACGCTGGGGTTACGCGCTCCGGTCGCCGGCCACAAGCCGCTTACTCCCACTGCGCGCCGCAGCGAATTGGTTCTCAGTCATCACACTCGCCGCACTCTTTGCCATTGAGTTCTGGGGTTACGCGCTCCGGTCGCCGGCCACAAGCCGCTTACTCCCACTGCGCGCCGCAGCGAATTGGTTCTCAGTCATCACACTCGCCGCACTCTTTGCCATTTTTCTGACGCTGATAGGGAATCCAGGTTATGAGTTCTGGGCCGATTCCCAGTACATAGGCTTCGCAATTGTATTTGGGCTCTACCTCTCCGTTCTAGGGTTAGTTGGGCTGGTTATTGGCACCGGATTTGCCCTATTTTCCTTGAAAGCACAGCACCAAGGCCGCCCGGTGGCATCGAATGCTTATAAATGGCTAGCGATAGCAGTTCCCTATTTGTTTGCGGCTGGCACTGCTACCGTGCTGGGGACTCCCTACCTTCCCGCATTGGGCGCGGTGCTGCTGGTAACCGGCGTTCAGCACGCTTGCGTGCTCGGCGTTCTAAACAGGCAACCACTGCCCCAACAAAAGTGGAGTCCGGTGCGCCGACTCACACTGAGTCTCAGGCAGGCAGTGCACCATGAGGCCCATACACGCTGGGGCGTCCTTCAAATCACAGTGGTCCTCCGCTCTCCAAAAGCTGCACCGGCGAGACGCCAAGAAAGCAATCAAGGAGGCCAGGGTGTGGCGGACGAAGAACGGCCTTCGGTTGCCCTTCCTGGACTGATCGGGTGAGAGAGCATTTAGGGAATCACTGCAGGAACTGAGAGGGCGTCGGCCTAGCTTCCCGAGTGGGCCTGCAGGAACGTGTACACCTCTGTCTCGTCCACACCGGGGAAGGCACCAGGGGGCATGGCCGCGAGCAGGTGGGAGTGCGCCCGGGCAGAAGGCCAGGCGTTCCCCGCCCACTCCGATGTCAGCGCCGCCGGCGGGCGTTTGCAGCAGTTCGGGTCGGGGCAGTTGGACGTTGCCCGGGCCGTCGTTTCCCGGCCGCGGAACCACTTCACGTGCTGGTACGGGACCCCTATGCTCAGCGAGAACTGCCCGCTGGCCGACCGGTCCGTGCGCGCGGTGCACCAGTACGTGCCCGACGGCGTGTCAGTGTACTGGCTGTAGGCGCTGAACTTGTCCGGCACGTCGAACACGGCTCGGGAGGTCCAAGCTTTGCAGGACGGCTGCCCCTCGATGGCACCGGTGTGGTCTTGAGGGAAGTTCACGCCGTCGTTCTCGTAAGCCTTGTAGATGATCCCGCTCTGGTGGGTCTTCTGGAAATGGGTGGTGATGCCCAGATGCTTGGTGGCCAGGTTGGTGAATCGGTGGGCCGCGGTCTCGTAGGACACGGCGAACGCGTCCCGGATGTCCTCCACCGCGATTTCCTTCGCCGCCTTGGCTTTTTGCAAAAATTCCACGGTGGCCTGCTCCGGCAGCAGGAGCGCCGCCGCGAAATAGTTCGTAGCCACCCGCTGGGCCAGGAAATCACCGTAGCTCCGAGGCGTTTCATGTCCCAGGACGTAGTGGCCCAGGGCCTGCAGCAGCACGGAGCGGGGGTCGTGGTCCTGCCGCTCACTCTGCGTCAGATAAATTTTGCGGTTCTTCAAATCGGTCACCGAGCGGGTGGAATGCGGCAAATCGCCCACGTGGTGGAGGGTGAATCCGAGGTGCTCCGCGATGTCCGCGATGACGTGCTGACTCAAGGGCCCGGTGGTGTAACCCACCTGCTTGAGCACCTTCTGTGCCTCGGATTCGTACTCCGGAAAGTAGTTCCCTCGTTCACGCATCATTGCCCGCAGTTCACCGTTCGCGCGGCGGGCTTCCTCGGGCGTCGCCACCTGCTCGTTCATCTTCCGTTCGAGCTCCTGAAGCAGCCCCACCTGAGCCTCCAAAACATCCATCGGCAACCGCGAGCTGATGCGGATTTTGGGCAGGTTCAGTGATTCGTAGAGCGGTCCTCGCTGGTAGCGTTCGAGCTCGATTTCCAGGCCTGCCCGGCGGCTGGGCGGCTCGGCTCCCAGCAGCTGGTCAAGGCCGACGCCGAGCGCACCGGCCAGGTGCTGCAGCAGCCCCAGTTTTGGTTCCCGCTTGCCGTTCTCGATGAGGCTCAGCTGGCTCGGTGCGGTCCCGACGGCGGCACTCAGGTCATCGAGCGTCAGGCCGGCCTGCTTGCGCAGATGGCGGACGCGGCGGCCCAGCGCAATGACGTCCAGTTCCGCTGTCGGCGGGGACGACGGCGGCGGCGAAACTTCCCTGTTCCAGCTTGAAGGCGACATTTCTGAAGAATACGCGAAGAAACGCATTTCTTTCCAGCCTTTTCCTCTAGTAAGCGCTGTGGAAGTGCAGAAAAGTAGGTGTCACGAAGGAAACCCCTCCGGAAACTGGCCGGACCTGCAAAGGCGCAGGGACGGTCAGCCCGGAAAAAACTTCCCGGAATGGCCCGGGAGCTAACAAGGAGACAAGTATGACTGCAGCATTTGAGCCCACCCAGCAGACGCCCGAACAGCAGGCCGCCGCACTGGAGCTCGAGTGGGCCGCCAACCCGCGCTGGGAAGGCGTCACTCGGGACTACTCCGCCGCCGACGTCGTCCGTCTCCGCGGCCGGGTCTCCGAAGAACACACCCTGGCCAAGCGCGGCTCCGAGAAGCTGTGGAAGCAGCTCACCGAGGAGCACAAGGAAGGCAAGTACACCAACGCTTTGGGCGCCCTGACCGGCAACCAGGCCGTGCAGCAGGTCAAAGCCGGCCTGCGGGCCATCTACCTCTCCGGCTGGCAGGTCGCCGCCGACGCCAACAACTCCGGCCACACCTACCCGGACCAGTCCCTGTACCCGGCCAACTCGGTCCCCACCGTGGTCCGCCGGATCAACAACGCACTGCTCCGCGCCGACCAGATCGAGTTCTCCGAAGGCATCCAGACCGTCGAGGACTGGCTGGTCCCGATCGTCGCCGACGCCGAAGCCGGCTTCGGCGGCCCGCTGAACGCCTACGAGCTGATGAAGTCCATGATCGCCGCCGGCGCCTCCGGGGTGCACTGGGAGGACCAGCTCGCCTCGGAGAAGAAGTGCGGCCACCTCGGCGGCAAGGTTCTCATTCCCACCCAGCAGCACGTGAGGACCCTGAACGCGGCCCGCCTGGCCGCCGACGTCGCCGGCACCCCGTCCGTGGTCATCGCCCGCACCGACGCCGAGGCAGCAACCCTGATCACCTCCGACGTCGACGAACGCGACCAGGAATTCATCACCGGCGAACGTACTCCGGAGGGCTTCTACAAGGTCCGCAACGGCATCGAACCCTGCATCGCCCGCGCCAAGGCCTACGCCCCGTACTCGGACCTGATCTGGATGGAAACCGGCACCCCGGACCTGGAGCTGGCCCGCAAGTTCGCCGAGGCCGTCAAGGCCGAGTTCCCGGACCAGATGCTCTCCTACAACTGCTCGCCCTCGTTCAACTGGCGCAAGCACCTGGACGACGCCACCATCGCCAAGTTCCAGCGCGAACTCGGCGCCATGGGCTTCACCTTCCAGTTCATCACCCTGGCCGGATTCCACGCCCTGAACTACTCGATGTTCGACCTCGCCCACGGCTACGCCCGCGAAGGCATGAGCGCCTACGTCGAACTCCAGGAAAAGGAATTCGCCTCCGAGTCCCGCGGCTACACCGCAACCAAGCACCAGCGCGAAGTCGGCACCGGCTACTTCGACGACATCGCAACCGCGCTCAACCCGAACGCATCCACCCTGGCTCTCGTGGGATCCACAGAAGAAGGCCAGTTCCACTAGTCCCCATCCAGCCCCAAGGTGAGCCGTCAACATCGCTCACCGGAAGGCACGACGGCGGCCGGCACCAGGTGCCCATGCCTCGGGCCGGGAAAGGCGATCCGGAAGCGTGCGTAAAAGGGGTCCTGTGCCCCGGCTTGGCCGAGCTCTGCGAGGCCCTTGCCGGGTATGGGGAACAGCACGCGGAGGATTGCCTTTTTCGGCCCTCCCGGCACCAGCCGCCCCCGCGTCACTTTGCTTCTTCTGAGGAGAGATTTGAAATGAACAGCTTCACCGACAACTTCACTATCAATGGGATCACTCTCACCGCTCAGCCGATCTGCCGGCAGGGCGAGGTGCTCACTCCGGATGCCCTGGCCTTCATTGCGCAGCTGCACAAGGCCACGGCGGGGCGGCGTGAGGAACTGCTGCGGGCGCGTCGTGCCCGCAGGGAGGACATCGCCCGGGGCCAGGACCCGCGTTTCCTGCGGGAGACCGAGCCCGTCCGGAACGATCCGCACTGGCGGGTGGCTCCCCCGGCGCCCGGTCTGGAAGACCGCCGGGTGGAGATCACGGGCCCGGTGGACCGTAAGATGACCATCAACGCCCTGAACTCCGGCGCGAAGGTCTGGCTTGCGGACATGGAGGACTCCTCCACGCCGTCCTGGCGGAACGTCATCCAGGGCCAGCTGAACCTCACCGACGCGCTTGAGCGCCGGATCGATTTCACCTCGCCCGAGGGCAAGGAATACAGGCTCAAGGCCGCCGAGGACCTACCCACCATCGTGGTCCGGCCCCGCGGCTGGCACCTGCCCGAGAAGCACATGCTGATCAACGGCGAACCCATCGCCGGCGGCATCGTGGACTTCGGCCTGTACTTCTTCCACAACGCCCGCCGCCTCCTGGCCCAAGGCAAGGGCCCGTACTTCTACCTGCCCAAGATCGAAAACCACCTCGAAGCCCGGCTCTGGAACGACATCTTCATCCTGGCCCAGGACCTGCTCGGCATCCCGCAGGGCACCATCCGCGCCACCGTGCTGATCGAGACCATCACCGCCGCGTTCGAGATGGAGGAAATCCTCTACGAACTCCGGGACCACGCCGCGGGCCTGAACGCCGGCCGCTGGGACTACATCTTCTCCCTCATCAAGAACTTCCGCACCCGCGGACCCCGCTTCGTCCTGCCGGACCGCAGCCAGGTCACCATGACCGCCCCGTTCATGCGCGCCTACACCGAACAGCTGGTGCGGGCCTGCCACAAACGCGGCGCCATGGCCATCGGCGGCATGGCCGCCGCCGTTCCCAACCGCAAGGACGAAGCCGCCAACGCCAACGCCTTCGAGAAGGTCCGCGCGGACAAGACCCGGGAGGCAGCCGACGGCTTCGACGGCTCCTGGGTGGCGCACCCGGACCTGGTGCCCGTCTGCCGCGAGGTGTTCGACAGCGTCCTCGGCCACAAGCCCAACCAGCTGGAGCGCCTGCGTGAAGACGTCACCCCGGACGACCGGGCCCTCATCAACGTGGCCGCGACACACGGCACCATCACCGAGCAGGGCATCCGGAACAACATCGAAGTCGGCATCCGCTACATCGAGTCCTGGCTGCGGGGCAACGGCGCAGTCGCCATCCACAACCTGATGGAGGACGCCGCCACCGCGGAGATCTCCCGCTCCCAGCTGTGGCAGTGGATCTACGCCCGCGCCATCACGGATGACGGCGAAATCATCACCCGGGAATGGGTGGAGGAAATGCTGGACGAGGAGTTCGCCCGGTTGGAGCGCTTCGACGGCGACCGCTTTGCCGATGCCCGCGACATCTTCGAGGAGGTCACGCTGAGCGACAAGTTCCCCAGCTTCCTCACGGTTCCCGCCTACGCCCGGTACCTGCACGAAGCCCGCGAGGGCATCGACGCCACGGCCGAGGCGATCGAGGACGAGCTCGTCGCCGCCTGAGCATCGCACTCTGAACCGGCACAGATTTCCGTCCGCCGGGCCGCCGCGCCCTTCGCAACAGGCACCCCCGAAGGCCGGGGAGGTGGCCCGGCAGCGGAACCACCCTGCAGCGCGAACTGGCAGCTAATGACCCGAAAACCCAGGTTTGAGGGCATCAGCTGCCAGTTCGCGCTGCTGGGGTTTGGGGCTGGTGGGGTATAGGGAACGTACGACGGCGGGACGGCGCCTAACGCTGGCGGGGCACCTTGCGCACGGACAGCGTTGTTGAAACGAAGAAGGCCAGCACGGAGCCGAGAATTACCAGCAGCGGCATGGACCAGGTGCCCGAGGCGCTGTGGACGTAACCCACCACGGTGGGCGCCAGGGCGGCGACGCCGTAGCCCACGCCCTGGACGATTGCGGACATCCGGCCCGCCGAGGCCTGGTCGCGGGCGAGCTTGATGATGGCGATGAAGATGAGGGTGATGCCCCCGCCCTGGGCCACTCCCCCGAGCGAAGACCACAGCCACCACAGCTGGGGAGCGAACAGCAGCCCCAGCGGAACGGTCAGCCACATGGCACTCAAGGTGACCGCGACCGCCGTCGTACTCATAAACCGGGCTGCCAGCGGCACACCCAAACCGCCCGCAATGGCCATGATCTGGAACAGCGAAGAGGCTGCCCCCGCGGCGGCCGGAGTCATACCCAGCACATCGGACAGCAGGCTGGGCAGCCAGGCGGTCACGCCGTAATAGGAGATGGCCTGGCCGGCAAAGCCGACAGTCAAACCCACAGTGATCCAGCGCGACGCCGGGCGGCCAGCCGCCGGCGGGCCGCCCCTACCGTCGTCGGCCACGGGGAGGAAGGCCCGGCGTCCAGACGCGAAAATCCAGAAGCCGACAGCCGCAATGGCGAACGCCGCAGACCCCGCAATGGCAGCACGCCAGCCGGCCAGTTCGGCCAGTGGGGCGGTGGCAACGGAGGTAGCAAACGAGCCGACGTTCAGGGCGGCCGTGTAGATGCCCATGGCGGTCCCCTGGCGCCGCGGCGAGAAGTCCCGCCGGATGATCAGTGGCACCGCGATGTTGCCCACGGTGATGGCGAGGCCCAGGATGACCGTACCCGCCATCACCATGGCGCCGCCGCCGGCCGAGCGGACAGCCACGCCGGCGAGGACGCCCGCGAGCGTCAGGGTTATGGCAAGTTCCGCGCCGAACCGGCGCCCGGCGAGCGAGGCAAGGGGTGCCGCGAGTGAGAAGCACAGCACCGGAATCCCGGTCAGCAGGCCAAGCTCAACGGGCGAGAATCCCAGCTCCTGCTGCATCGGCCCCAGCACCGGCGCCACCGCCACGAAGGGGCCGCGCATGTTGAGGGCGATGAGGCCAATGCACGCGAGCAGGATCCAGCTGCGGGGAACCTTCGTTCCAATGCTGTCCCTCATAGGGCGCGGAGGTCAGGGTGCCGGAAGCGGGAAAGGGTTTTCATCACTCCCATTGCTATCATGCGGCGCACCGAGGGGCGGAAAGGCGGCGGGGCCGCAAGTGTCCGTTCGCGCCCAATCAGGAGCTTAGGGGGCGTGCAGGAACCAGTCCCGCGGGGCGTTGCTGACGCCCGGTGCCTCGCGGAACCGACCCGGTTGCGCCACCCAGCCCACGCCGTTGGCGATCACCTGCTGGATCTGCGGCTGGTGGTACACCGGGTACTCCTGGTCGCCCGGGCTGAAGTAGAAGATCCGCCCCTTGCCCCGCGTGAACGTCACGCCCGAGCGAAAGACCTCGCCGCCTTCGAAGGAGCTGATGAAGATGAGGTCGTCGGGCTCGGGAATGTCGAAGAGCTCGCCGTACATCTCCTGCTTCGGGATCACGATCGGGCTTTCCACTCCGGCGGCGATCGGATGCGAGGGCTTCACGGTCCACACGAGTTCCCGCTCGCCTTCGTTCCGCCACTTCAGCGAGCACGTGGTGCCCAGCAGTTTCGTGAAGACCTTGGCGAAATGTCCGGAGTGCAGCACGATGAGACCCATGCCGCCCAGGACGTGCCGCTGGACCCTCTCCACCACTTCGTCGCTGACCTCGCCGTGGGCAACGTGCCCCCACCACAGGAGCACGTCCGTGGCGGCGAGGGTCTCCTCGGACAGGCCGTGCTCCGGGTCCGCCAGCGTGGCGGTGGTGATGCCGGAGTCCGGGTAGAAACCCTTGAGTCCATCCGCGATGGCGCCGTGCATGCCCTTGGGGTACATCTCAGCCATGGTTTCCGGCTGGTTGTTCGCCTCATGGACGCCTTCGTTCCATACCAGGATGTTGAGTTTGTCGGTCATGTCAGAGCCTCACTTCACGCTGTTCGAGGGCGGATTTGTAGCAGGCGTCGAGCACCAGGGCCCGGGTCAGGGCCAGTGAGCCGTCGTGGGCGCCCCACACGGTCTCGCCGCCCCGGACGGCGTCCACGAAGTCCTCCACCACGGCCTGGTGCGCCCGGCCGGGCTCCGCCACCACCACGTAGTCGGCGTTCTCGCCGTCTTTTTCCTTGAAGATCCTGACATCCGCGACGGGGACGTTGGAGGCGCCGACGGCGCGGAGTTCCGCTCCGCCGTCGGTGCCGTAGACGGTGAAGTCCATCAGGTCCTCCTCGTCCCGGTAGGCTGCCCAGCCCGCTTCGAGGATCAGCGTGCCGCCGCCCTCCAGCCGGATGAACGCCGAGGCGAAGTCCTCCACCTCAAACTTGTGGGAGGACTTCATGGCCGTGTAGCGGGCGTTGCCGCCCAGGCCACGGGGCCCCAGTTCGGAATGGGTCGACGCCGAGACCGAGAGGACGCGGGGTTCGCCCAGCAGGTGTAGGGCATAGTCCAGGACGTGGACGCCGATGTCGGCCAGCGGTCCCCCGCCGGCCAGCGCGGGGTTGGTGAACCAGCTGCCCAGCATGGGGATCCCCTGCCGGCGCAGCCACGATGCCTTGGCGTAGTACGGCCGGCCGAGTTCGCCGTCGTCGATGATGCTTTTCAGCTTTTGGATATCGCCGCGGCGGCGGTGGTTGAAGGCCACGTCCAGGACCCGTCCGGCCTTCCGCGCGGCCTCCACCATCTGGAGGCCCTCTTCGCCGTTCCGAGCCAGGGGCTTTTCGCTCAGGACGTGCAGCCCCCGTTCCAGGGCG
This sequence comes from Arthrobacter sp. OAP107, assembly GCF_040546765.1. Taxonomy (NCBI): domain Bacteria; kingdom Bacillati; phylum Actinomycetota; class Actinomycetes; order Micrococcales; family Micrococcaceae; genus Arthrobacter; species Arthrobacter sp. OAP107. The sequence goes on from NZ_JBEPOK010000001.1 coordinate 4,448,326, forward strand.
GCGATGGCGATCGGGGCGTGCAGGAAGGTGGGCACGGCCACGCTGACGGCGTCGAGCCCGTCGAGCTCGACCAGGTCCTCCCAGCGGGCAAACGTGTGCGGGACGCTGTACTGGTCCTTAATTTTCCTCAGCAGCTCCTCTTCCATCGCGGCGACCGCAACCAGCTCCACGCCGTCAATCTTCTTGTACGCCTCGATGTGCTGCTGGCCGGCCCAGCCGATCCCTACGACGCCAACCCGCAAGGCCGCGTTTTTCTGCGTGCTCAATGTTCAAGACTCCGTTTCCGCTTGGATGTGAAAGTTGGTCTTACGTTGGCGGGCCGGTCCTACCCCGTGGCCTGCAGCGTGGCTTCGATAACCGTAGGGGAAAGCACGTGCTGCGTGACCATCTGGCTCGCGCCCAGTACGGCCGCCTGGCCGCCGGCCATCGACAGGCCGATGCGCAGGTGCGTGGTGGCAAGCGGCAGCGACCTGCGATAGACCACTTCGCGGACACCGGCCATGAGGTGCTCGCCGGCCTGGCCAAGGCTTCCGCCCACCACAATGACCGACGGGTTCAGCAGGTTCACCACCGTGGCGAGCACGTCACCCACGTCCCGGCCGGCCTGGCGCAGCGCCTGGATAGCTTGCAGGTTGCCCTCGGCCACCAGGCGCAGGACGTCCGCCCCGCCCACAGCCTCCAGGCCCTGTGCGGCCAGCGCCCTTGCCACGGCAGGGCCGGACGCCAGCGCCTCAAGGCAGCCGTAGTTGCCGCACCGGCACAGGACGTCGTCGCCCCTGGGCACGCGGACGTGGCCCAGGTCGCCGGCGGTGCCGTTGGCGCCGCGCTGCAGTTCACCGCTGCTGATGATGCCGGCGCCGATGCCCGTGGCCACCTTGATAAACAGGAAGTTGTCGTGCTCCGGCCAGTGGGCTGTGCGTTCACCCAGTGCCATGATGTTCACGTCGTTGTCCACCAGCACGGCCACGGGGAACGAGCGCTGAACGTAGCTGACCACGTCGAACCCGTCCCAACCCGGCATGATGGGCGGCTTCACGGGCATGCCGGTGGCGTGCTCCACGGGCCCCGGCAGGCCGATTCCTACACCGGCAACGTCGCCTGCCGTCCGTCCGGTTTCCGCCAGCAATGACGTCGCCTCGGTAACGAGCCGGCCCAGCACGGCCTCCGGACCCTCGGCCACATCCTGGGCCAGCCGCCGTTCGCTGAGGATGTTTCCGCCCAGGTCAGTCACCGCAATAATCACGTGGGTGGCGCCGACGTCGACAGCAAGCACTGCCCGGGCGGCAGGCTTGAAGGCAAAGCGCGACGGCGGCCTGCCGCCGCTCGACGACGCCTCACCGGCAGGGCCCACCAACCCCGACGCAATCAGCGCATCAATGCGGGAAGCCACCGTGGAGCGGGCAAGTCCCGTGGTCAGCGCCAGTTCCGCCCGGGTCCGGGCCTTGCCGTCGCGGAGCAGCTGAAACAGGTCACCGGCACGGGACAGACTGCCCGTACCGTCGGTGGAAACCGGCTCCGCAGTCTGGCCATTACCCGTTCGTGGACTCATGGGTTCAGTGATAGCACGAATGCTTCTGAGTGTCACAGGACGAAAAGAATATCGACAACTTTCCGACTTTTGCTTGACCCTCGTCAAAAGTGGTCCTACGTTGAGTCGGATAGACAGACCTGCAAAGGAGAGCGCCATGTCTTACTCACTCCAGCTGTACACCGTCCGCAACTCGATCCAGGCGGACCTGCCCGGCACTATCCGGAAGGTGGCGGAGATCGGTTTCACGCAGGTGGAGCCCTACAACTTCGTGGCCACGGCCCAGGAGCTGGGCGCCGCACTGAAGGAGAACGGCCTGACCGCCCCGTCCGGCCACGCGCCGCTGCTGAGCCAGGACCAGGACCAGATCTTCGCTGCAGCCAAAGCCCTCGGTATCAGCACGGTGATCGAACCGTATATCACGGCCGAGCACTGGCAGGACGCGGAGACCATCCAGGCCACCGCCGCCAAGCTCAACGCCGCCGCCAAGAAGGGCGCCGAGTACGGTATCCGCGTCGGCTACCACAACCACGCGTGGGAGCTCGAGTCCACCATCGAAGGCCAGACCGCGCTGGAGTACTTCGAAGGCCTGCTGGACCCCGAACTGGTCCTGGAAGTGGACACCTACTGGGTGGCCGTGGGCGGCCAGGACCCGGTGGACATCCTGGCCAAGCTGGGTGACCGGGTGAAGTTCATCCACATCAAGGACGGCCCGCTGACCACCGACACCAAGGCCCAGCAACCGGCCGGCCAGGGCCAGATCCCGGTCTGGGACGTCATCGGAGCGGCGAAGTCGCTGGAAGCGGGCGTCGTGGAATTTGATGACTATTCCGGGGACATCTTCGACGGCATCAGCCAGTCGCTGGCTTTCCTGACCTCCGCCAAGGCCACCGAAGGGGCACAGGCATGAGCGGCACCGCGTCCGCTCCGTCTTCCGTCCGGGGGCCGGTCGGCGTCGGCGTCATCGGCGCCGGCAACATCAGCAAGCAGTACCTGGACAACCTGACCGTCTTCCCGGACCTCAAGGTCCTGGTCATCGCCGATCTCTTCGAGGAGGCGGCCGAGGCGCGGGCGAAGGAATACGGCATTCCGGAGTGGGGTGGCGTGGACGCCGCACTGAACCATCCCGACGTCGAAATCATCGTCAACCTGACCATCCCGGCCGCGCACGTGGAGGTCGCGACGGCGGCGGTGAACGCGGGCAAGCATGTCTGGACTGAGAAGCCGTTCTCACTGGACCGCGAGTCCGGCCTGGGGCTGCTGAAGACGGCGGACGCTGCGGGTATCCGCCTCGGCACCGCGCCGGACACGTTCCTCGGCGCCGGACTGCAGACCGCCCGCCGGCTGATCGAGCACGGCGACATCGGCACGCCGCTGACCGCCATGACCACGTTCCAGACCCCAGGTCCGGAGTCGTGGCACCCGAACCCGGCCTTCCTGTTCCAGTACGGCGCCGGGCCGCTGTTCGACATGGGCCCGTACTACCTCACCACCCTCGTCCAGACGTTCGGGTCAGTCCGGAAGGTGGCCGCCATCGGCTCCAGGGCCAAGGAGGTCCGCGTCATCGGCTCGGGTCCGAAGGCCGGCGAGGAATTCACCGTGGACGTCCCCACCCACGTCTCCGCGATGGCCCAGTTCGAGGGCGGTGCGTCCTCGCACAGCGCCTTCTCGTTTGAGTCGCCCCGCCAGCGGATGGGCTTCGTGGAGATCACCGGCACCGAGGCCACCATTTCGCTTCCGGACCCCAACTATTTCGACGGCGACATCAAGCTGTGGCGCGCCGGCGACGAGGACTGGACGGTCATCCCCGCCACGGGCCCGGCCAACGGGCGCGGCATGGGCGTGCTGGACATGGCACGCTCTATCCGTGCCGGGGTCCCGCACCGTGCCACCGGCAACCTCGCCTACCACGTCCTGGACACCATGGTCTCGATCTCCGAGTCGATGGAGTCCGGCACGTTCGTCGACGTCGAAAGCTCCGCTCCCGCGTCCGCAGCCCTCCCCGAGGACTGGGCCCCGGAAACCGCAACCCTCTAGGAACAACCAATGACTTCCTCCGCATCGCCCGGCACACCGCCGGGAGCCCACCGCCCCCTGGGTGTGGCGATGATCGGCTACGCGTTCATGGGCAAGGCCCACTCGAATGCGTGGCGGAACGTCGCGTCCTTCTTCGACGTCCCGGCCTTCGACCAGAAGGTGCTCGTGGGCCGGGACGCCGGCCAGGTCGCCGCCGCGGCAGCCAGGTACGGCTGGGCCGAGTCCGCCACGGACTGGCGCGCCGTCCTGGAACGGGACGACATCCACATCGTCGACATCTGCGCCCCGGGCTGGATGCACGCCGAGATCGCCATCGCCGCCCTCGCCGCGGGCAAGCACGTGCTCGTGGAGAAGCCGCTGGCCAACACCCTCGCCGAGGCCGAAGCCATGACCGCCGCGGCGCAGGCGGCCCGGGCACGCGGAGTGCAGTCCATGGTCGGGTTCAACTACCGCCGCGTCCCTGCGCTGGCTTTGGCCAGGGAACTGATCGCGGAGGGCCGGCTCGGCACGGTCCGGCATGTCCGGGCCGCTTACCTGCAGGACTGGCTCGCGGACGCGGAGTCACCGATGACCTGGCGGCTGAACAAGGAAACCGCCGGGTCCGGGGCGCTCGGGGACATCGCGTCCCACGCCATCGACCAGGTGCTGTTCCTGCTCGGCGACGCCGTTACCGAGGTCTCGGGCCGGCTGCACACCTTCACTGCCGTCCGGCCCGGCAAGCACGGGCCGGAGGACGTGACGGTCGACGACGCCGCCTGGGCCACGCTGTCCCTCGCCTCCGGGGCCATCGCCTCCGTTGAAGTCTCCCGGGTGGCCACCGGCCAGAAGAACTCCCTGAAGCTGGAGATCTACGGTGAGAAGGGCACCATCCTCTTCGACCTGGAAGACCTGAACGAGCTCGGTTTCCTGGACGCCACTGTTCCCGTGCGGGAGCAGGGCTTCCGCCGCATCCTGGTCAACGAGCCCGGGCACCCCTACCTTGAGGCGTGGTGGCCGCAGGGCCACATCATCGGCTGGGAACACACCTTCACGCACGAGATCCGCGACTTCCTTACCGCGATCAACGCCGGGGAGGCGCCGTCGCCGTCGTTCGAGGAGGGCCTCGCCGTCCAGCGCGTCCTGGCAGCCATCGAGGAGTCCGCCGCAGCGAAGAGCGCCACCATCCAGCTCGTCCAGCCCACCGCCACCGAAACCGCTACCGAAGGAGCCTGACCATGCCCCGCCCGTACACCCTGTTCACCGGCCAGTGGGCCGATCTCCCCTTCGAGGAAGTCGCGCGCCTTGCCTCAGGCTGGGGCTACGACGGCCTGGAAATCGCCGTCTCCGGCGACCACCTGGACGCCTGGCGCTGGGACGAACCCGGCTACGTCGAGTCCAAACTCGCCGTCCTGGACAAATACAACCTCAAGGCCTGGGCCATCTCCAACCACCTCAAGGGCCAGGCCGTGTGCGATGACCCGATCGACTTCCGCCACGAAGCCATCGTCGGATCCAAAGTCTGGGGCGACGGCGACCCCGAAGGCGTCCGGCAGCGTGCCGCCGAGGAAATGAAACACACCGCCCGGCTCGCCAAGGCCCTCGGGGTCGACACCGTCGTCGGATTCACCGGCTCCTCCATCTGGCAGTACGTCGCCATGTTCCCTCCCGTCCCGGAAAAAGTCATCGACGCCGGCTACCAGGACTTCGCGGACCGCTGGAACCCCATCCTGGACGTCTTCGACGAAAATGGAGTCCGCTTCGCCCACGAAGTCCACCCCAGTGAGATCGCCTACGACTACTGGACCACCGTCCGCACCCTCGACGCGATCGGCCACCGCGAAGCGTTCGGCCTGAACTGGGACCCGTCCCACTTCATGTGGCAGGGCATCGACCCCGTCTCCTTCATCTGGGACTTCAAGGACCGGATCTACCACGTCGACTGCAAGGACACCAAGCTCCGCTTCACCGGCCGGAACACCGTCATGGGCTCCCACCTGCCCTGGGGCGACCCGCGCCGCGGCTGGGACTTCGTCTCCGCAGGCCGCGGCGACGTGCCCTGGGAATCCTCCTTCCGGGCCCTCACCGCGATCGGCTACACCGGCCCCATCTCGGTGGAATGGGAAGACGCCGGCATGGACCGCCTGCACGGCGCCCCCGAAGCCCTCGCCGCCCTGAAGAAGTTCGACTTCCCCGCCTCCCAAACCAGCTTCGACGCCGCCTTCAGCAGCAAAGACTAAACCGCCACCCGCACTTCCGGAAATCGGCCAAGTCCGGTGGGGGAAAGGGTGCGCAATGCCGGTGGCGGAACATCCGTATCAGGGAACTCCCCACGGCATCTGAGAGGAAAGCCCAATGATCAGGACACTTCAGCCCGGCCAGCATTGTGAGGTCTGGGTCGCCTCCGCCACCGGCGAGCGCGAGCTTGTTTACGGCACCGGGGACATCCTCCTGGAGGCACCCAACTGGACCCTCGACGTCCGTTTCCCCAGCGGCACGCAAGGCCACCCGGCGGACCTGCCGGTCGACGTCGTACTTGTCTCAACCGATGACTGGGCCGCACCGTTGCAGACCTGGCCGCTCGTCGGCGGGCAGGGAACCCTGAACGTCAACAGTTGGGCGCCCGATTCCGGCCGCCTCGCCTACGTGGCCTACCCGCCCGCCAACTCCAACCCCGCAGAGGACTAGCACGTGACCAAACACTCCCCCGCCCCCGGGGATCCCATCCGCTGGGGCATCCTCGGCACCGGCTTCATCGCCGGGCTGCAAACCCAGGACCTGGTCGACAACGGCTTCACGGTGCAGGCAGTCGGCTCCCGCACGCTCGAATCGAGCCGACGGTTCAGCGAAAGGTTCGGCATTCCGTCCGCCCACGGGAGCTACGAAGCGCTCGTTGCGGACCCGGAGGTCGACGTCGTCTACGTCGCCACCCCGCACACGTTCCACTACACCCACACGCTGCTCGCCCTGAACGCCGGCAAGCACGTGCTGGTGGAGAAACCGTTCACCGTCAATGCCCGGGAGGCGCAGGAACTGGCGGCGCAGGCCGAGGCCCAGGGCCTGGTGGTGCTGGAGGCGATGTGGAGCCGCTTCCTCCCCCACATGGCGCGCCTCCGCGAGATCATCGCCGAGGGCTCCCTCGGGCAGATCCGGAAGGTCACGGCCAGCCACAACCAGAACCTTCCCAAAGACCCTGCACACCGGCTCAACGATCCTGCCCTTGGCGGCGGTGCCCTGCTGGACCTCGGCGTCTACCCGGTGTCGTTTGTCTTTGACGTCCTCGGCGCACCGGACTCCATCCGGGCCAGTGCTGCGATGACGGCCACGGGCGTGGACCGGCAAACGGCAGCGATCTTCGAGTACCCGGACGGGCAGCAGGCAATCGTGGACTGTGCCCTGGACACCGCCTCAAACAACCGCGCCGCCATCATCGGGACGGACGGGTGGATCGACATCGAACCCACCTGGTACAACCCCACGCCCTTCACCCGGTACGACAACCAGGGAAACGTCCTGGAGCGGTTCGACCAGCCGGTGACCGGCAGAGGCATGCAGTACCAGGCGGCCGAGATGGAACGCCTCATCCGGGCCGGCGTCACCGCAGGCACAGTCCTGCCCCCGTCCGAGAGCGTGGCCGTCATGGCCGCCATGGACGAGATCCGCCGTCAGATCGGACTGACGTACGACGCCGATACCGCACGGGACGGATCCTCCAATGAGTGAGACGGTCCTGTCCCGGATCACCGAACAGCAGCTGCACGAGGAGGAGTTCGCGTCCACAAACTTCGATATTGCGGGCAAAAGTACCCTTTGCGGCCATTATCTGAATAGAAGCTCCGGCCCCCTGGCCTGTCCGCCGAGGATCTCCTCGTAGAGCGCCAGGTGGTCGGCCACCATGCGGGCCGAACTGAAGCGCTGCTCCGCCGAAGCGCGGCAGGCTTCCCGGCTCAGACCTGCGGCCTGGGCAGCGAACCCGGCGAGCTGGTCGACGCTGCCCAGATAGCCCGTGACACCGTGCTCCACGATTTCCGGCGCAGCACCGAGAGGGGTCCCGACGACGGGCGTTCCGGTGGCCAGCGCCTCGATCATCACGAGACCGAACGGTTCCGGCCACTGGATCGGATTCAGGAACGCGAGCGCGCCGCCCACAAGTTCGTATTTTTCAGCATCGGGCAGCGGCCCCGTGAACTCCACGTCGGGCCCGAGCGCCGGCTTGACGACGTCGTCGAAATAGGCCTGCTCCTCGGGTCCCTGAATCCGGGCGCTGATGCGCAGCGGGATGACCGCGGCACGGGCGATCTGAATGGCCTCGAGGATGCCCTTGTCCGGGGACAGCCGTCCAATGAAGCACAGGTAGCCGCCGTTTCCCTGGCCCACCGGAACGGACGCCACGTCCATGCCGTGGTGGATCACCTTCGTCACCGGGACCTCCGGCGACCGGCTGACCTGGTCATGGGAGATGGCGATGATGCCGGTGCTCTTTCCGATCGCGCTGTACAGGTCCACGGCCTGCTGAGCCAGGCGGATGTGGATGGTGGTGACCACCGGGATTCCGGCGGGACGGTGGGCATAGAGCGGTCCGCTCATGGTGTGGTCGTGGATGATGTCGACCCCTGCCATGCCGTCGTAGGCCCTGATGATGTGGCTCAGCTCCGACAACGCGAACCCCATGTCCGCCGGTTCGGACGGGCGCATCCGCGGGGCCAGTGGAACGGGGCAGGTACTGTCGGACGGGGCCGCCAGCAGGACCTCATGTCCGGCCACGGCGAATCCGCGCGCAAGGCTGTCAACCACCCGCTCGGTGCCGCCGTAGCCGGGGGGCGGAACCGGGATCCACGGTGCCGATATCAGTCCTATGCGCATTTTGCCTCCCACGAGGGTACGGCCTGACCGCCCGGAGTTAGTCCAAACAATATGGCCGGGCCTCCCGCCAGACAAGGGCCAGCGGGCGCCCATGCACCAGCGGGCCGGCGTGACCAAAGCAACTGTCCCGGCAGGAATGCCCGGGAAAGCCCAGGAGTTGTGGCAAGCATGAAGATTGAGATCTGGTCAGACGTCGCTTGCCCCTGGTGCTACATCGGCAAGCGCCGCTTCGAAGCCGCCCTTGCCGAGTTCCCGCACCGCGACCAGGTGGAGGTGCAGTGGCGCAGCTACCAGCTCGACCCGGCCCTGCCCGATCACTACGACGGCACCGAGCTGGACTACCTCAGCAAGCGCAAGGGCATGGCCGCCGGCCAGGTCAGGCAGATGTTCGAACAGGTAGCAGCCCAGGCCAAAGGTGAGGGCCTCAACTACCGGTTTGACGACGTCGTGGTTGCCAACAGCTTCACGGCCCACCGGCTGATCCACCTGGCTGCCGCGCGCGGCAAGCAGGATGCGGCTAAGGAGCGGCTGCTCAGCGACCACTTCGAGCACGGCAAGGACATCGGCAGCCCCGATTACCTCACGTCTGTGGGCGCGGAGCTTGGGCTAGACGCCGGGGATGTCGCCGAGCTGTTCACTACAGACAAGTACGCCGACGACGTCCGCCGCGACTTTGCCGAAGCCCGCACCCTGGGCATCAGCGGCGTTCCGTTCTTCGTGATCGACCGCAAGTACGGGCTGTCCGGAGCCCAGCCCGCGGCGAGCTTCACCATGGCCCTCGAGCAGGCGTGGCAGGAGTCGCACCCACTGGTGATGGTCGGCGTCGAGAATTCAGGCTCTGAGCAACCAGACGAACAGAAGGCAGGCGCGCAGGCCGAAAACGTGTGCGGCCCGGACGGCTGCGCCATCTAAGCTGCGCCGTCCAAGTGGCCGGGTCGGCGCCGGTTTGGTGACAGATCGCGGTAAAGTGTCCCTATGCCACGGATTTCGGCCCCCAGCAATGCTGCGCAACGCGCCGAGACCCAGCGCCGCATCCTGAACGCGTTCGGCGAGCTCCTCTTCTCCCACGGGCTGCCCGGGCTGACCATGACCGATGTCGCCCGGCACGCGGGGATCGGCCGCACGGCTGTCTACAACTACTACGCCGACATCGAAGAGCTCCTGATTGCCTACGCCCTCGTGGAGACGGAGCGGTTCATGTCCGGGCTGCGCGAATCGCTGGCCCGGCTGGACAATCCGGTGGACCGGCTGGCCCTGTACGTGCGGGCCCAGGTGGAGGATCTCAGCCGCCGCCATCTGCCCCCGGGACCGGCCATGGGTGCTGTCCTGTCGCCGGCGTCGTTCGCCAAGCTCGCGGACCACGTGGACGGGCTCAGCGACATGCTGCAGGACATTCTCCGCGACGGCATGGACCAGGGCTATTTCCCAATGGCCGATCCCCTGCAACAGGCGCAGCTGATCCACGGCACGCTCTCCTCCAGCGCCGCCCGCGGCGGCGACGCCTCCGAAGACCTGGAGGAAAGGATCGCCCGGACCGTCCGCTTCATCCAGTTGGGCGCAGGGGCACGGTTCGACGACGGCGGCCGCCCCCTCCGCCTGCAGCCGCCTGCCGCTGCGGCCGGCTAAGGACCAGGGACGGTTCAGACGGCCAAAAACTCAGGGCTTGGCGCCCTGGGTTGGCATGACGGGCCACTGCGAGTCGTCCGCGACCCGCCGGCTTTCCCGCGGGCAGCTGAGCTGGCCGGGCGTCTGGTCAACGAGCTGCGGCTTGACCAGGCCTCGGTAGTCGCTGGTCAGGATCACATCCACGCTGGCGTCCTTGCGCCCGTCCTGGAAGTAATCGGAGCCGGGCAGGTTCCGCTGCACGGTGAAGGCCGCCGACTGTCCGGCAGGGCCCGAGACGACTGCCGCCACTCCCCGGTAACCGGTCTGCGTGTTGGCCACGTTGCCAACAACAAATTTCCGCGCCTTGAATTCGTTGGCTGCCGCCTTGGCCAGGCCGTTGCGGCTCGTGGCGTTGAGGACGTTGACCTTCACCTTGGCTGGCGGCGTGTAGTCGAAGGTCGTTGCCGGGCAGACGGAGGAGTTCTGCTGGGCCTGGATGGCGGACGGAAACTTGATCTGCCCGCTCATCACCCCCATCGCCCCCATGATCCCCGCGACAATGAGGCCCAGCAGCAGCACCAGCACCACGCCGTGCAGGATCCGGCGGCGCAGCCGTCCGGGGTTTTCCGCTTTCTCATCATCGTCGACGAATGTGGCCCTGAGCTCGGGGCCGGTAATCACGCGGTGACCGTGGAGAACGGTCACGTCCTTGGGTTTTCTAGCCATCGATCACAAGCACCCTTGCATGTATCGCGGTGCGCTGGTGGAGTGCCGTCCTTACCGCCCGGTGCAGGCCGTCCTCCAGATAGAGGATGCCCTGGTACTGCACCACGTGGGGAAACAGGTCGCCAAAGAACGTGGAGTCCTCGGCGAGGAGCGCTTCAAGGTCCAGGGTCCGCTTGGTGGTCACAAGTTCATCCAGCCGCACGGGACGGGGCGGAAGCGCCGCCCAGTCTTTGGGGGTACTGAAACCATGGTCGGGGTAAGGGCGTCCCTCGCCCACAGCTTTGAATATCACCCTGTAAGCGTATGCAACTGGCCAGTTCAAGGGAATGTGGAATCAGCGCGCCGCGGGAGGTTGTAGCCAAACAGTAACTATGTGTCACATGCCGGCGCCGCCCGCCGCCTGGGCGGATTGGCCAGCGCCGGACTGACAGAATGGAGCCATGACTGCACCTTCAGTGAACCCCGCCACCGGGTTCGGCGCCCACACTCCGTCGGCACCCGCACTGGCCCTTCTCCTGGACGTCGACGGGCCGGTCGCCAGCCCCGTGACCAGGGATGTGAAACCGGAAATCATCGCCGATCTGGTGGCACTCGCAAACGCCGGAATACCAGTCATCTTCAACACCGGGCGCTCGGATACGTTCATCCGCGAGCAGGTCATGGAGCCCATGATCGCCGCCGGAATGCCGGGCGGCACGCTGATCCACGCCATCTGCGAAAAGGGCGCCGTGTGGTTCAGCTACACGGCTGCCGGCCCCGGCCCCATCCACGTGGACCACGAGCTTGCCGTGCCGGCCGCCTATGGCGACGATGTCCGGCGGATGGTGGCCGAGGACTACGCGTCCCACATGTTCTTCGATGAAACCAAGCGCGCCATGGTGTCGGTGGAGCAGCACATCGAGGTGCCGAACAGTGAGTACCTCGCCGAGCAGAAGCTGTTTGACGCCGAGGCCCTGGAGCTCATGGAGCGCCACGGTTTCGGCGTCGTGCGGCTGGAACACCACGCACCGAACTCCGACGACGAGATCGACTACCGCGTGGACCCCACCATCATTTCCACAGACATTGAATCGGTCCGGCTGGGCAAGGACCTCGGCGCGAGCCGCGCCGTGGAGCTGCTGGCGGCCCAGGGCATCACGCCGCAGGCCTGGCGGACGGTGGGCGATTCCCGCACGGACTATGCCATGGCCGACTGGCTGCACCACAACGACCATGCCGTGAAGCACGTCGACGTCCGCCCTGCGGACGGCGTCCCGGCCAAACCGTACGACGTTCTCACCGCCGTCGACCTGGGCATGCCGGAGACCGTCATCCACGACGACGCCGGGGCGGCGTTCCTCTCCAGCTGGCGGCAGGCGCTGTTGGGCTGAGCCCGCTGCCGCCTGTCCGGCATGTTTTTCCGGCAGGACTATCATGCAAGTAAGACTTCACCCCTAGCAGCTTGGGAGAAACGCCATCACGGACGTAACGGTTCAGGACGACATCTATTACGGCGGCCAGGCAGCCGAGGACGACATACCCGCGCTTGCGGAAGCAACGTCCCCGGCGGCTGTGGCGCGCCTCAAGCACCGCCCCGACGTCGTTCGCAGGTCAGGCAGGTATGCGCTGATCAACGACACCCGGACGCCCTACCAGGCCATGGTGGAGGACCTGCTCTTCCTGCGGAACGTGCTGGACGGGGCCGGCCTGGATTACCTGCTGGTGCGGGGCAACAATGACCGCCCGGTGATCGCCCTCGACTGGAAGGACCGCAAAAAGCTGCGGTCCGCCCTCGTCGACGCCTGCCGGAACGAGCCCTTCTACTCCATGACCGTGGACGCGAAGAAGAAGACATCCGTCCTGGTGGCCGACGGCGAACTCTCCGTCAACCGGCAGGCGCGCATCTTCCGGCTGTACCGCCCGCGGGTTGAGCCAGAGGGAGGCTTTGAATTCGGTGCCTCCGCCGGCGTCCAGGTGGAGCTGTGGAGCTTCCTGGGCAACGAAGTGATCCTGCCGATCGAGAACTCCCTGACCCGCCGCACCATGATGGCGCACGAGGCCGTCCGTGGAACGGTCGAGCGCTATGGCCACACCTGGCCCACCATCGAGAACATGTTCGCGGACCACGCAAGCGACATCAGCTTCGACATCGACATGGTCTTCTCCTGGGTGGATGGCACCTCCCCCGAGTACATCGCCGCCCGCCGTGCCCGGATGGCGGGCGCTGTGGTGGGCGAAGGCGACGACCATGAGGCACGCTACCGGCAGATCAACGAGCTTAAATACGCGCTCCGGTCCGTCTACATGTTTGCACCGTGGGTCCGCCGCATCTTCATCGCCACCGACTCCCCCGCGCCGGAATGGCTGAACGACCACCCGTCCGTGACCATCGTCCGGAGCGAGGAGTTCTTCGCCGACCCGTCGGTGCTGCCCACCCACAACTCGCAAGCTGTGGAGTGCCAGCTGCACCACATCGAGGGCCTCTCCGAGCACTTCCTCTACTCCAACGACGACATGTTCTTCGGGCGGCCGGTTGGTCCGGACATGTTCTTCACACCGGGCGGGATCACCAAGTTCATTGAGGCGGAGACCCGCATCGGCCTCGGCGACAACGACGCCGAGCGCAGCGGCTTCGAGAACGCGGCCCGGGTCAACCGGAAGCTGCTCTGGAACCGCTTCGGCCGGATCACCACCCGCCATCTGGAGCACACGGCGGCGCCGCTGCGTCGGAGCCTCGTGGCCCAGATGGAGCAGGAGTTCCCGGCCGAGTTCGCGAGCACTGCCGCCAGCACATTCCGCGCCGCGGACAACATCTCCGTCACGAATTCCTTCTACCACTACTACGCGCTGCTGACAGGCCGTGCCGTGACCCAGACGGCGGCCAAGGTGCGGTATGTGGACACCACGCTCCGGTCGGGGCTGAAGTATCTGCCCAAGCTGCTGACCAAGCGCAACATGGACTTCTTCTGCCTCAATGACGGCAGTTTTCCGGAGGTTCCGGCCGACGAACGGGCGGAGCTGGTTACGGACTTCCTGGAGAAGTACTACCCGATCAAGGCGCCCTGGGAAAAGTAGGCCACTCTGCGCACAGAAACCCCGCCGGATCTGACCATTCCAGATCCGGCGGGGTTTCCGTATGCAGGGACGCTACTTCCGGGTGAGGCCCTATTTCCGGGTCAGCATGGGGCGCTTGGCCCCTTCAGGGATGCGGATGCCGGCTGCGGCCAGGCGGCGCTCCGTCTCCTCGGGGCTGACGTACTCGCCCACGGTGGGAGTGGTGCCCAGCGGCACCACCGAATGGACCACCGTGTGCTCGTAGACGTGCACCAGGTTGAAGGCCTGCCCGCCGTCGCGGCCGCGCGTGCCGCCCACCGGAACATTCAGGTCCTGGGTGTAGCACGTGGCTGAAGCCACGGAGACGGGGATGCCGGCGAAGCTCGCCGTCGTGGAGTAATGCAGGTGGCCGGCAAGGATGCTGCGGACATCCGAGTTGCGCACCACGGCTGCCAGGGACGCCTGGTCGCGGAGCTCCACCAGTACTGACAGGTCCAGGACTGAGGGCACCGGCGGATGGTGCAGGGCCAGGATGGTGCCGTCCGGCGCGGGCGTCTCCAGCTGCCCGGCGAGCCAGTCCAGCTGGTTGTCGCTGAGTTCGCCGTGGTGGTAGCCGGGCACAGACGTGTCCATGGTGATGACGCGGAGCCCGTTGACGTAGTAGCTGTGGTCGACGGGGTCGTCGTTGCCGTGCTGGTCGAACAGGCCGGCGCGGAAATTAGCGCGGTTGTCGTGGTTGCCCATGGCCCAGATGACCTGGGCGCCGAGGTCCCGGCATGCGGGCTCCACAACAGCGCGGAGCTTGGCATAGGCCTCGGGGTCGCCCTTGTCCGCCAGGTCGCCGGTGAAAATCACGGCTTCCGGGCGTGCGCCGGAGGCCTGAACCTCATCAAAGAGCTGGATCAGGCGGGCTTCGCTGTCAACTGCGCCGTAGAGGGGGTCCGGACCTCCCAACAGGTGGGTGTCACTCAGGTGGAGTAGAAAATGGCGTGGCCGGGGGTGCTCGGCCTCGATGAGCTCCATTGCTGCCTTCGCGGTAGTTAGGAAGCGGGGCGCCTCCTGTGTCCCTCTCAGTACCTTCCATCCAACCAGATAAAAAGCGAACTCGGGGGAAACGGGAGTTGGCATGTTGAAAAAATTACAACACCGCCGCCGCTCTCAGGCTACCTTCCTCGCTTTCGTTTCCTTGCGCGGTCACCGTCCGATGACCGCTTCATTGTTTCGCCGCGCATTGTGTGATTTTGCCGCGTTCCGCCGGCAACCGGCAGACAGTGGGCTAAGCGCCCGGCAGTTTCGCCTACAGAGATATGGGGAACTTCCCCGGTGGATTCCAGGCGGAAGACTCTTCCGGAACGTGCCCGGCTTACCGTGCGTGGGACGGCCTGAAAGGACGACGACGGCGTGCGGCTTCGCCGGGCGGGCCACCCACCCAGCGGATCCGGTACAGCCGGTACATCCGCCGTCGGCGGACGCATCCGCCGCCTGCGCGGCATCGCCGGCAGGGCAACCGAAACCCGGGTGTGTTCCGTCGGGTATCGGCGGAATCGTTTGGAGGGAAGTCACATCGTGCTCTCTCGCCGGGTACATAGCTGTCACTAATGACAACGGCGTTGGTCTCCGTTGCATTCCCTGGACCTCCTCACCATTTGGCTTCCCCGGCAAGCGAACAGCCCGACGGCGGGCACCCGCCACCGTTTACGGCGCTGCCGTGGGTCCCGCCGTCGGAACAGCTTCTGCTGCGGCCTTCGCCGCTGCCGCGGCAGCTTCCTCAGCTGGCGCGGCACTTGGCAAAGTCGAGGGTGGTGCCGGTTCCGACGTGGGAACTGGCGCCGGCGCCGGCTCGACGGGGGCAACTTCCGTCGGGGCAGGTTCGGAATTCGTGATCGGCGCAGAGGGTGTTGCCGGCTCGGTGGGTGTGGGCGGCGCGGGGTCGGCCGGGACCGCGGGGTCCGTGGGAGTCGGGTCAACCGGAGCCGGGTCGGCCGGCGGCGTCGTGGGAGGCGGGGTGGGCGTGGGAGTCGGCGTTGGGGTGGGAGTCGGCGTCGGGGTGGGAGTGGGCGTTGGTGTCGGCGTCGGGGTGGGCTTGGGCTTGGTCGTCGTAGGCGGCTTCGGTGCCGACGGTTTGGATGTGTGGGTGGGCGTGGGTGTTGCCGCCGGGCTGGACGTCGACGAACCGGAGGAGGTGGAACCGGAGGTCGACGAGCTGGCGACCAGCGTGGTACGTGCCGAGGCTGACGGGCGGCTGCGGGGATTGGCGACTGCTGCTGCGGTGACCGGGGTCAGTCCGTCGTCGGTGTTGTCCGGCCCGCTGTTGCCGGGGATGTTGGGGATGGCCCACCCATATGTGGTGGCGGCGCCGCCTTCGAAGCTGGTGAACACGGCGGGGGTCAGCTGGTCGGTTTGCCGGATGGGCAACAGGGTCCACTTCATCGGGTCCTCGTGCTGGCCGTTCTTGATCACCTCGAAGTGCAGATGGCAGCCGGTGGAGGATCCGGTGGTGCCAACCTCCGCGATGATCTCGCCCACCTTCACAAGGTCGCCCTTTTCGACGGCGATGCCCTGCAGGTGGTTGTAGGTGGTGATCAGGCCGTTGCCGTGGTCAATTTCCACCCTGTTGCCGCCACCCCACGGGTGCCACCCGGCGGCCCGGACCACGCCGGAATCGGCTGCATAGACGCGGGTGCCGCAGGCAGCAGCGAAGTCCTGGCCCCAGTGGAATTCTCCCAGTTCGCCGGTGATGGGGCTGCGCCGTTGGCCAAACGGTGAACTGGGGGTGAGCACTTCCAAAGGTGCCATGAGGAAGCCGGCTGCAGGCCGCTGCAGGGCGGAGGACGCCACCCCGGGAGATTTGGGCGTGCCCGCCTTGGCCGCCTTAACGGTTGAATTCGACACCCTCTGTCCGGTGGGAGTCTTCGCCGGCGCGGCGATGCCGGAGCCACTGATGGGGTACCCGGGCGCGGCGGTGTCCGGATCAAGGAGCTCCGGCCCGACGACTCCCGTGGGAGGGGCTATCGGGATGGCGGCACCCACGGGCTGCTGGATCGAGGCGGCGGGCCCCTGGAACCCGAAGGCAAAGACGGAGAAGCCGACAACCACGGCCGCGGAAAGGCTCCGCAAGGCGATCCGGCCTGGGCCGACCACCTTCGGTGTGTGCTTGTGTCCCCCATGATTTGCCACAGAATTCTCCTGAATCGATACCCGCCAAACTCCTATCTCGACGAGCGTGTCCTCCATTGTGGCCACAGCCCAAAGGCAGGCGAAACCCCTAAAACTGGGGGGCCAAAGCGTGCGGTTTCATAGGCTTAACCCCGCAGCTTCCGTCGGGAGACAATGGGATATGCGGACTTTCCTGACGGAATGGCAGGCAGAACTGAAGCGCACGCTGACCGGCAGCCCGGATGCGCTACCGGACTGGGCCCGGAAGTTTGCCGAAGGCGACGACGCCGGGTACTTCCTCCCCGGTTCTGCGGTGTGGGCTGTCCATGGCGGCGTGGCCACAATCGTCGGCGGCATCCGGTCCCTGCTGATGCAGAGTCTCCACCCCGGCGTCCTCGCCGGCGTGCACGACCATTCAAATTTCCGCGAGGACACGCTGGGCCGGCTGGCCCGGACCACGGCCTGGATCCACGCCCTCACGTACGGGTCCACCGCGGAAGCCCAGGCGGCCGCCTCGAGGGTGGTGCGGCTGCACGAGTCCGTCAACGGCACATATGTCGACGGCGGCGGCACCATCCGAAAATACTCTGCCAACGATCCGGAACTGGTGCGGTGGGTCCACAACACATTCACGGACTCGTTTCTCCGCGCGCACGAACTGTGGGACGGCCCCATTCCTGGCGGCCCGGATGCCTACGTCCGCGAATGGGCGGAGGCGGGCAGGCTGATGGGCGTGGAGTTCCCGCCAAAGAGCAAAGCCGCCCTCAACCGGGAGCTCAGGGAATCGCTTGCGGCCGGGACTCTCCGCGGCGATGAACGGGTCGCGGAAACGGTTGCGTTCATCCGGGATCCGCCCCTGCACCCCTTCCTGAAACCGGGTTACCGGATCCTGTTCGAGGCCGCCGTCCTGAGCCTGGAGCCTGAATACCGCCGGCTGCTCGGACTGCGGACTGCCCGGCTGGGTCCCCTGCCGCTGCCGGTGAGGCTGGCCGCCCGGGTGACCCTCGCCGTCGTCCGCTTTGCACTGGGGCCAGCCAGCCCGAGCCGGCTCGCCGCCCACGAGCGGCTCCAGAGGCTGGGCGTGGCGTAATCTCTTCCGCAGCGCGGCGGGAAACAGAAAACCCGGTCCTGACGAAGTCAGAACCGGGTTTTCCGATGGCGGAGAATGGGGGATTTGAACCCCCGAGGGCGTTAACCCAACACGCGTTCCAGGCGTGCGCCATAGGCCGCTAGGCGAATTCTCCAGCTGCTCTTGAACCAAAAGCAGATACTAGAATACCTGAACTTTCCGGCATCTCCCAATCGGCCCAAAATGGTGGCATGTCCCCGCTGCATGCACTCGTCATTTACGTTCCCGATTCCCACGCCGGGGCGGTGCTCACCGCCATCGGAGATGCCGGGGCCGGCCGGCTGGGCGGCTACACACACTGCTCCTTCACATCGCCGGGCACAGGACGCTTTACCCCCTTGCCCAGAGCCCGTCCGTACATCGGAAAGGCCGGCGAGCCGGAAGAGGTTTCCGAGGTCCGGATCGAGTGCCTCGTGGAAGAGCACGTACTCGACGCCGTGGTCGAGGGATTACGGCGGGCGCACCCCTATGAGGAGCCGGCGTTCATGAGCTGGCCCGTGAACGGGCACCGCTAGGCCGACGGCGTGTGCCCGCCGCCCGGCCCGCCGCCACCCCTCCATCACCCCGCCGGAGCCGATTCGGGCCACGCCCAAAGTTCGGGTAAAGTATCTGACGGCCCCTCATGTGGCGTCATCCTGTTGAACTCCCCCAGGACCGGAAGGTAGCAAGGGTAGATGGGCTCTGGCGGGTGCATGAGGGGTCTCTTATTTAATGTCAGTCCCTATAGGTAGGTTTTCCCTGTGACTGTTACAACTGCCCTTTACCGCAGGTACCGCCCGGACTCGTTCGCGGACGTTATCGGGCAGGAACATGTCACGGAGCCGCTGATGACGGCGCTGCGCAAGAACCGGGTCAACCACGCCTACCTCTTCTCCGGCCCGCGCGGCTGCGGCAAGACCACGTCCGCGCGCATCCTGGCCCGCTGCCTCAACTGCGCTCAGGGCCCCACGGACACCCCGTGCGGCGTCTGCCCCAGCTGCATCGAACTTGCCCGCGGCGGAGCCGGCTCCCTTGACGTCATTGAGATCGACGCCGCCAGCCACGGTGGCGTGGACGACGCCCGCGACCTCCGGGAACGCGCCACCTACGCCCCGGTGCGGGACCGCTACAAGATCTTCATCATTGACGAGGCCCACATGGTCACCTCGGCGGGCTTCAACGCCCTCCTGAAAATCGTCGAAGAGCCGCCGGAACACATCAAGTTCATCTTCGCCACCACCGAGCCGGACAAGGTCATCGGCACCATCCGGTCCCGCACGCACCACTATCCGTTCCGGCTGGTGCCGCCGGAGCCGCTCATGGCTTACCTCGAGCAGCTTTGCCACCAGGAAAACGTCCCCGTGGCCCCCGGCGTGCTGTCGCTGGTGATCCGCGCCGGTGCGGGCTCCGTGCGGGACTCACTGTCTGTGCTGGACCAGCTCATGGCGGGTGCCGGACCCAACGGCCTTGATTATGAGCTCGCCGTAGCCCTGCTCGGCTACACGCATGCCTCGCTGCTGGACGACGTCGTCGAAGCGATCGCCGCGTCTGATGCCGCCACGGTCTTCCGTGCTGTGGACCGCGTCATCCAGACCGGGCACGATCCCCGCCGCTTCGTCGAGGACCTGCTCGAGCGCTTCCGCGACCTCATCATCGTGCAGGCCATGCCGGAAAGCGCCCAGGCCATCCTCCGCGGCATGCCGGCCGACCAGATCGCCCGGATGCAGAGCCAGGCACACAACCTCGGCGCGGCCGAGCTGTCGCGCGCGGCCGACGTCACCAACACCGCGCTGACGGAGATGACGGGTGCCACCTCGCCGCGGCTGCACCTGGAACTTCTCTGCGCCCGGATCCTGCTGCCCAGCTCCGAACAGACCGAGCGCGGCATTGCTGCCCGGATCGACCGCGTGGAGCGGCGCCTGAACTACGCAGGGTCCGACGCCGGCGCTCCCGCCGCCGCGGCGGTTGGGGCCGCCTCTGTCGCACCGGCTGCCGCAGCGCCTGCTCCTGCAGCTTCGGCTGCGGTTGCCGCTCCTCCAGCATCGGCTCCAGCTCCTGACGGTCCTCCTCCGGCGCAGAGCTCGCCACAGCTGGGCCCGCCCACCATCCACGCGGCACCCGCTACTCAGGATGCGCCCGGCCGGGAAGCACCTGCGGCGCCGGCCGCATCCGGACGGGAAGCCCTGGCGGCCCCGCGGATCACCACTGGTGACTGGCCCATGGATGATGCCGCCGCACGCGACCGCCGTACGGCCCCGGACTCACACGGCGGCCAAGCCCCGGAGTCTGCCGCCCAGCGCCCCGCGGCTTCGCAGCCGCCGGCTTCTGCCCCGGGGCCTGACCAGGCCCACCACCAACAGCCCCAGCACCAAGAGGCCCCGTTCCAACAGGCGCCGCGGCCAGAGCCGGCAGCGGCTCAGACGGCTCAGGCGGTCCCGTCGGCTCCCGCGCCGCAGTCCAACGCCCGGCCTTCTTCCGGCACAGCCCCTGCGGGCATCCCCTCTGCCGCTGCACCTGCAGCCGGATCGCATGCCGACGTCGAGGTTCTCCGCCGTGCCTGGCCCGAGGTTCTGCAGACCCTGGCAAAGATCAAGCGGAGCACGTGGGCGCTCGTGGAGCCCAATGCCCAAGTGGGGCAGTTCGATGGCCAGGTCCTGACCCTTGTCTTCAGCACCTCCGGGCTTGCCGGCGCCTTCGGCAGGGCGGACCACTCGGAGAATCTGCGCCAGGCCATCCACAAAACGATCGGCATCGATTGCCAGATCACCGCGGTGGCAGGCGCCGGCAGCTCAGCGAGCTCTGAGCCAAACCCAAAAGCGCCTACTAGCCGGGATATCCCGGCTGCCACCACCGACGCCGATTGGGGCCTGACCCCTGCCTCGGATGGCCCCGCTCAACCGGTGCCCGCCCCGGCGCGCCCGGCGGCGGCAGCGGGTCCGGCGTCGCCGGCAGGAGCTGTACCGGTGTCGGCGGGTTCCATTCCTGTGTCGCCGGTCGCGGGTCCTGCGTCACCAGATCCGTCCACCGCGCCCGATGCCGGGGATGCTTCTCCGTCGTCGGCGGCCTCAGCGCTTTCCGCTCCGGAGTGGTCCGGGCCAAACATCACGGCGTCCCCAGCTAACACTGCCACACCGGCCAACACTGCCACCCCAGCGGGCGTGGGAAGCGCTGCCGGCGAAGCCAGCGCTTCTGCGCCGTGGGCCTCCGCCGCCCCTGCCGCCACGGGCAGCGTTGCTGGAGCAGCAGGCAATGCACCGGACGCGCCCGCCGAGCAGCCGGTTGCCGCCCAGCAGCCGCCCACGCGGGTTGCCGCACAGGAGACGGCCCACGGTTTACGGGAGCAAGCCGGCGACTATTCCTACCCGGATGACGACTGGGGCCCTCCGCTCGACGAGGACGCACCTCCGTTGGACGAAGAGCCTCCCATGGACTGGGAGCCGTCGCGCCAGTGGCAGGGCAGCCCCACACCATCGGCAGCGCCGGAAATCAAGGCACCGGAAATCAAGCAGCCTGTCAGGGCCGCACCGTCGGCGCCGCAAATCCGTGCAGAGGCTTCTGCCCCGGCGCAGGCGGAACGCCAGCCCGCTCCAGACACCTCTGCCGATCCGTGGTCCCGCGCTGTGGAGCAGACCCCCGGCGTGTGGGCCCTCAGTTCCGAGAGCAACGTCGGCACATACCAGGAAGCGGCTGACGACCACGGCGACGAGGAGTCGACCGGCTCCGCTGCACCCGTTTATGCACCGGCCACCGCCCAGCCGCCGAACAGCGGCGGCCCGGTAGTGGGCGCCACGGTTGAGAGCACCACAGTTGAGAGCGCCACCGTTGAGAGCACCCCTGCGGAGCGTGCGCCGGATACTGCCGGGCACAGCGCCCCGGAGTTCGAACCGGCCTACGCCATGGCGTCTTCCCCGGCCGCTGTCAGCCACGAGTACGGGGTGCCCACCCCAGCCCAGGGTGTCCGCGCACCCGCCGTGACTGCTGCCACCGATGCCGCCCCGGTCAGGGTGCCCGTGTTCGCATCCGGCCCAGGACCGGCGATTCAATCAGGACCCGCGATTCAATCAGGACCCACAATTCAGGCAGGACCGGCGGTTCAGTCGGGGCCAACAGTCCAGGCCGGGCCAACAGTTGCCGTTGCCCGCACCGTTACACCGGAGCCGGCAACGGAGGCTCCCGCCAGGGGCAAGCTGAGCCTCTACCAGAGGCTCTCCAACAGCCCGGAGGCCGAGGCGGGCCGGGCCAAGGCGCCTGCGCGGAGCACGGAGGAACCTGCGCCATTCGTGCAGGACATCCCCAGCGCGGACGACGAAACCATCGAGGAATCGGGCGTCTTTGGCCGTGCCGCCGTTGAGCGTATTCTGGGCGGAAAGCTCGTCGAAGAACGCTCGCTGGACGGCAGCCCCCTGATGCCCCGGTACTAGCCCGCAACGTCCCGGCGCCCCGGCTGGCGGCACCGGCCAACTTTCAACCAAGCAATCGAGGAAAACGTGTACGAGGGTGCAGTTCAGGAGCTGATCGACGAGCTCGGACGCCTGCCCGGTGTGGGGCCGAAGTCCGCGCAGCGACTGGCGTTCCACATCCTGGAAGCAGACCCCCAGGACATGAAGCGGCTGGTGGAGGCCATCACCACCGTCAAGGAACGGGTCAAGTTCTGCGCCGCATGCGGCAACGTGACCGAGCAGGAACTGTGCAACATTTGCCGCGACCCGCGGCGTGACCCCTCCGTCATCTGCGTCGTCGAGGAGTCCAAGGACGTGCTGGCTGTGGAGCGCACCCGTTCCTTCCGGGGCCGCTATCACGTGCTCGGCGGGGCCATCAATCCGATCGCCGGCGTCGGCCCGGAACAGCTGCGGATCCGGGAACTCCTCAACCGGCTCAGTGACGGCGCCGTCCAGGAAATCATCATCGCCACCGACCCGAACCTCGAAGGGGAGGCCACGGCCACCTACCTGGCGCGCATGCTGCAGTCCATCGGGATCGCGGTCACCCGCCTCGCTTCCGGGCTGCCCGTAGGCGGTGACCTCGAGTACGCGGACGAGGTCACCCTGGGCAGGGCCTTCGAGGGCCGCCGGAACGCCCTCACCTGACGGCAAGGGTCACAATTCAACAGCGGGCGGACCACAGCGATAAACTGGGTATGCCGCCGTGCCGCAAGGCCGCTTGGCCTCCAGAACTCCAATTTGATCCAGTGAGGGTGCACGCATGAGTATGCCCAGTACCGATGTGAAAACCGAACCGCAGCCGCAGGAGCTGCCCGCAGACGCCGCTGTCACCGCGCAGCTTATTGTGCAGAAGTTCGGTGGCTCCTCGGTGGCTGACGCTGACGGCATCAAGCGCGTGGCCCGGCGCGTGGTCGACGCCCAGAAGGCCGGCAACGAAGTCGTCGTCGTCGTCTCCGCGATGGGTGACACCACTGACGAGCTCCTTGACCTTGCCGCCCAGGTCACCGACGCAGCTCCTGCCCGCGAGATGGACATGCTCCTTTCCGCCGGTGAGCGCATCTCCATGGCCCTGCTGGCCATGGCCATCAACAAGTTCGGCGCGTCCGCGCAGTCCTTCACCGGTTCCCAGGCCGGCATGATCACGGACGGGATCCACGGCAAGGCCCGGATCATCGACGTCGACCCGCATCGCATCCGCACCGCCCTGGACAAGGGGCACATTGCCATCGTCGCCGGCTTCCAGGGCATGACCCGCTCCACCAACGAGATCACCACCCTTGGCCGCGGCGGGTCGGACACGACAGCAGTGGCCCTCGCCGCCGCCCTTGAGGCCGATGTCTGCGAGATCTACACGGACGTTGACGGCATCTACACCGCGGACCCCCGCGTCGTTCCGTCAGCCCAGAAAATCGACCGCATCTCCAGCGAGGAAATGCTGGAACTGGCCGCCTCCGGGGCCAAGATCCTTCACCTCCGGTGCGTCGAATACGCCCGGCGGTTCGGCGTGCCGCTGCATGTCCGTTCCTCATTCAGCCAGAACGAAGGCACCTGGGTCCTGCCCGGCGCCGATGACAAGATCACGACTCAAGAGGGAGTTGCCTTGGAGCAGCCAATCATCTCCGGTGTTGCACACGACCGCTCGGAAGCAAAGGTCACCGTCGTTGGTGTTCCGGACATTCCGGGCAAGGCAGCCGCGATCTTCCAGGTCATCGCGGACGCACACTCGAACATTGACATGATCGTCCAGAACGTCTCGACGCACGGCACCGGCAGGACGGACATCTCCTTCACCCTGCCCATCGTCGAGGGCGCCGACGCCCTCGCCGCCCTCCGTGCTGCACAGACCGAGATCGGGTTCGAAAGCATCGAGTACAACGAGCAGATCGGCAAGCTGTCGCTGATCGGCGCCGGCATGCGCTCCCACCCGGGCGTTTCGGCCACGTTCTTCAAGGCTCTGTCCGCCGCGGGCATCAACATCAACATGATCTCCACGTCGGAAATCCGCATCTCCGTGGTGACCCACGCCGACCTGCTCGATGACGCCGTCCGCGCCATCCACAAGGCGTTCGACCTGGACAGCGAAGCCGTCGCCACCGTCTACGGCGGCACCGGCCGCTAAGGCCTCCGCAGTGCAGAAGAAGCCCGGTGCGTTTGACGCACCGGGCTTCTTCAATTCAAAAAGGGCCCCTCACTTGTCCAGGTCGCTCTTGCGGACAGCATAGTGGTGCCCCTCCGAGTCGGTCTCGACTTCGAACTGGGCCAAATCATCCTCTGAAGCATGCTCATAATCGTCGTGCAGGTGAACCACCGGAGCAGCTGTATCGCCTACGGCGGCAGGGCCGAATACGAATCGGAGCCGGTCTGTCAGGTTCATGAAGCCAGTGAGCACATGTGCCACGTGTCCCACCCCCTTCCCTGCTTGATGGCGTCAGAGCGTCTGCCCTTCGACTGCCAGTGCCCTTATTTTACGCCGGGACCACGGAAATGAACCCCGGCCGGCAATCCTTCAATCGCCGGACCGGAGCACCGGCAACGGCCTTCAGCAATTCCTAACGCAGGGACTTGTCGTCAGGGTTGCGGGGTACGACGTACGTGCTGCCGTCCGGACGGTGAACGGTTTCCCACTGCTGCGTCTCGGCCTCGCGCTGCGCGAGCAGCTTGCGGTTCTCCTCGGTCATGTCGTGCACCAGCGAACTCCTGTTGGCTGGGCCAAACACCGCCCTGAGCTTACCGGTTGCCCGCATGAACCGCTGTGCGCCGTTCTCTTTTGCCACGCTACCCACTCCATTCCGGGTCGACTGCCACTATCAAGGATACACGAATGATTCGTACACTAACGATCGCCGGTCCGACGCTTTTCGCTGCCCGGCATCCAGCCGGAAAATGCACGACGCCGGGACTCACCAGCGGTGAGTCCCGGCGTCATCCGTGCTGGAATTAACGGCACTTTTTGAATTGTCAGAGCTAGGCCACCGGCCGGACCGCCACCGGCGAGCGGACGGTGTTGTCGCCTGAGGTCCACGTCAGGGATCCGGTGGAGTACGCGTTCAGCGCAGCCCCCGCGGTGGTGAACGTTACGGTGAACGTGGCGCTTTCACCCTCAGCCAGCGTTACCTCTGCCGGACTGACCGTGGCGGTGATGCCCGGGACGCTGATCGTCGCCCGGTACGTTCCTGCCGTCACCGCCGTGACCGACCTCGTGACCGTCTGGCTGCCGGACATGGCGCCCAGCGCCACAGACGGAAGGTTGACGTCCTTGGCTGCGATGGGGGCGACGCCAAGGTCGATTCCCTGTCCCTGGAGGAAGCCCATCCAATCGCTGATGCCCGCGTCGTACACGAGTCCCGGGGAGTCGAACCGGGCGGGATCAACATGGCCGGCGCCCTGGGCAAAGACGTCATGCACGTCCGTGCCCTTTGCATCGACCAGGTCGTAGGCCGTGGTCATAATGGCGGACTTGACGGCTGCCGGCGACCACGTCGGGTTCTTGCCCAACAGCAGCGCTCCCGAGCCGGCGATGTGCGGCGACGCCATGGACGTGCCCGACAGGAACCCGAAGGTCTCGCCCTTGAAGCCGACCGGCGAAACCGCGGCCAGCACTGCCACACCCGGAGCGGTAACGTCAGGCTTGAGCAGGTCGCCGTTGGACGCCAGGGTGGGTCCGCGCGAGGAGAATTCGGCAATCTGCGGCACGGGCGGGGGTTCGGCTCCGGTGGTGTCGGTCGCCTTCAGGCTTGCCGTCATGCCGGGGGTCGCCTTCACCACGTCCTTGATCTTCGGGTCGCCCACATGCACTGTGGGCACACTGTGCAGATCGGCGTCCAGCGAACCGGGCGTCAGGTTGACCAGGACCATGCCCACGCCGCCTGCGCGCTTGACCTCGGCGCTCTTGTCAACGCGTGCCACAACGCCGCGGTCGCAGACAACGATCTTGCCGGCAACCTTGGCGGGGTCCAGCGAATTCGGCGCGCACAGCGCCGCGTCCGCAGCCAGGGCGGCGGCCGTCTTCACATCCACGGCCAGCACGATCGGCTTGGAGTCCACCTCGCTGCTCATGACACTTGCACCGGCGAACTTGCTTCCGTCCGACAGTTCCGCGGTTCCGCGCAGGGTGTTGTCGAACGTCGAGGCTGCAACGCTGGTGATCCAGGGACCTGCATGGTTGACGGTCGAGGCCGTCGGGCCGGAGTTGCCGGCGGAGGCAGCCACAAAGATTCCGGCGGCCGCGGCGTTGAGGAACGCGAGGGAAACGGCATCGACAGTGGAGTTGTTGTTTCCTGAAATGGAGAAGTTCAGCACGTCCACGCCGTCGAGGACGGCATCCTGGATGGCGTTGAGAATGTCTGATTCAACGCATCCGGTAGCCTCCGGAATGGCTCCCTCCCAGCAGACCTTGTACACGGCAATCTTGGCCGCGGGCGCAACGCCTGAGCTCTTGCCGAAGTCGCGCCCGCCCGCAGTCTGGGTGACGTCGCTGTTGCCCGCTGCGGTGCTTGACGTGTGGGATCCATGGCCGTTGACGTCCAGCGGCGAGAACTTCTCACTCGGGGAGCGGAACTCCGGAGGAACGGCCGCCTTGTACGCCTTGTCGTAGAACCTGGCGCCGATGACCTTGCTGTTGCATTCGGTGCCGTCGAACGAGTCGCCGGCCACGCAGTCACCCACGAAGGTCCCGCCGTTGGCCTTGCGCATGGCGATCACGTTGCCCTGAAGGCGGTACGGCACGCCCACGTCCGGGGTGCCGGAGAGCGGGTCGACGGTGTCTCCGGCGAAGAACGGGTTGTCGGGCGTGTAGCCGGTGTCCAGCATGCCGACGACGATGCCCTTGCCGGCCTCATCGGTACCGCCGAACTGCTGGTTCCACACGCCGTCGCCGCCGGGCAGGCCGAGGAAGTCCGTGCTCGAGTAGTCCGGCTTGCGCATGCTGTCCGGGACCACGGCCAGCACGTCGGTGTCACCGGCGAGCGCCTTCGCCTGGGCGGCGGAGAGGACTGCGCTGAAGGCGTTTAGGGCCAGGGTGTAGCTCCTACTGATGGTCACGCCACTGGACGCCGCCGCCTGCCGCTGTTTGGCCTTCAGGTGGGCATCGTATTTGCGAGAGTTGGGGCCGGAGGGGTTCAGTTTCTTCCCTTTCGGCACGGCGGTCCCGGGGATGCCTGGTACGCCGCCGGAGTAGGTGGCCAGCGGTTTGTCCTTGAGCATCACGATGTAGTGGCCGTCGTCGAGCGGGGATGCTGCCGGCTGCAGTGCGGATGGCAGCGCCGCGGCTGGCTGCACCGAAGCCGGTGCAGCAACCGTTGGTCCGGCGAGGCCCTGGCCGATGACCATGGCAAGGACGGCGGCAAATATGGCCGGCAGTCTTCTGCTGTGTCCGGGGCGGGTAGTGGATTGCTGAGGGATCATGGGGGATGCCTTCCTTTGTTCAGGACCTGTAGACCTTCGGTCCCACGAACTGGACGCTCTGCCCCCCATGGGCGTCATCACTATCTGTTTATGCCGCGCACCCGTTGATGTCAGAAACATACCGCGGACGCCCCCAAGAATCGATACCCTTCCGTTAGCAATTGCCGCGTACCGTTATCCGCCTGTACCGTACCGCCGGGGGCCCCGACGGTAGAATGGGAAAAACTTGAGGAGACCCGGCATGCGCAAGCAACTGATTTCTGTGCTGCTCGCCCTCGCTGCGACGGGCGGTCTCGCGGCCTGCACCCCGAACAACGGAACCGGCCAGCCTTCGTCCACGCCGGGTGCCACCAGCGCCTCCCCTGGGACTTCATCACCGGGGACTTCATCACCAGGCGCTTCGTCACCAGGAACCGGCACGCCAAGCACGGGCACTCCCGGCGCCCCGACGCCCGGCTCTACACCGCCCGATGCCGTGACGACCGTCCCAGCGCCCGCGCCCCCTTCCGCTTCTCCTCTACCGTCCGGTCTCGGCGCCGGCGATGCCGAACTGTCCATCACGGTCAAAGCGTCGAAGGACGGCAAGGCCGTCAACTACACGCTGGTCTGCAAAGCCGGCGCACCGATGGCCGAGAGCCAGCACCCCAACGCAGCCGCAGCCTGCACGGCCCTGAAGAACAACGCCGCCATCGTCAACGCCGCCGCTCCGCCGAAGGGCATCTCCTGCACGCAGCAGTACGGCGGACCGCAGGTGGCCATAGTGACCGGCGAGGTCAACGGCACGCCGGTGGAGACCTCCTTCGCACTGCGGGACGGCTGCCAGATCGGCGCCTGGAACGCGGCTAAGGACATCCTCGGTGCTGCGGGCGGGGCGCTCTAGCACTGTGGCAGGCACTGCATTGACGACCCCCGCTGCCCGGGTCCTCTCATCCGCCGAATGGCGGGAACGGGAAGCGGCCCACGTGCGCAGGGTGCGCCGGTACGCTGATCCCTATCTTGCCCGCCGGTCAGCGGGGCGGAAGCATCCCGTGGAGGACTTCCTCTTCACGTACTACACGCAAAAGCCCGGCCAGCTGCTGCGCTGGCATCCCGGGGACGGCGTGGTGCTCTCCGGAACGGAGGCTGCCGCCCGCCGGGACTGGAAATACTACAAAACGCTCGACGGCGGTGAGCTGGCCGGCGCAGGCCTCCCCGCCGGCAGCTCGGCAGTGGCGTTAGACCGTGGGGCTTTCCTGGCCGAACGGCGCGACGCCCTCGTGTTTGCCCGGATCATCCTCGCCGGAACGGCCGCCCGGCCGGCACAGTTCGGCTGCTTCGGGCTGCATGAGTGGGCCATGGTCTACCGGCAGGAGAAATTCGAGCTGCGCCACGAGTACCTCAAGCTGCGGCTGGGCGGCGCGGGCACGGACAAGGTGGTTGAGGACAACAGGATCCGTTGCTCGCATTTCGATGCGTTCCGGTTCTACACACCCGACGCCATACCCCTGAACGAGCTGTCCCCCAGCCGGGAGAACCAGAGGACCATGGAGCAGCCCGGCTGCCTGCACGCCAATATGGACCTCTACAAGTGGGCGTACAAGCTCTCCCCGGCCCTGCCGAGCGAACTCGTGATGGACTGCTTCGAGCTGTCGTGGCGGGTGCGGGCCATGGACATGCAGGCCTCCCCCTATGACCTTACGGACTGGGGCTACCCGGCCATTCCGATTGAGACCCCGGACGGCAAGGCGGCGTACGTCGAGCAGCAGCGCGCCTTCTCGGCCGAGGCCCAGGAGCTGCGCGGCCGGCTGCTGGCCGCCCTCATGCCGCTCTTCGACAGCCTGGAAACGGAGACGGAACGATGAGCGATACACCTGCGTCCCCGGGCCGGGGCCCGGACACCGGCCTGCACCCGGACACGGACCTCGAACTGACCGTCGCCCTCACCCACACGCCCGGCGGCCCGGAACACGTCTTTGTCCTCGTCAGCCGTTCCGGCCAGCTGGTGGAATCAACGCTCCCGGACCCAGCGGCGGCGATCGCCGCCGTCGGACGCTTCGGGGAACGGATCTTTTTTCCCGAACCCGGCCCGCCCAAGCTGTGTACCCAGCAGTACGGCGGCCCCCAGGTTGCCGTGGTCACCGGCACCTTCAACGGCCGCACGGTGAACTCCCGGTTTTCCCTGACGGACGGCTGTGAAATTGCCCGCTGGCGGGCCCTGTCTCCGCTCCTGGGCGGGGTGGCCGGCTCCACGGGCGCCATCTGATCCCTGCGCCACCCGAGCAAACTGGACATCCACAGACGCGCGCCGGAAGAGTTGTGGGCTGCCCGAACGGGGCATGGCACGGCGAAGGCCGGCGGGACCCTGGCATTTTGTGCCACGCCCGCCGGCCTTCGCTGTGGGGCCCTTTTCGGGAGCCCGGTTCCGGGACCTTCCTAAACGGAGTTATCCGGTGACGGCGCCAGGTCCTCGTTCTGGACCTTCCCCTCTTCCTTCTTTTTCTTCGGATCTTCCGAAGCCGGTGCAACCGCGACGGCGCCGCCCTCCGCCACCACAACGTTCACGAACGTCGGTGAACTGGCCCCGTCGAACGTGATTCGTCCGATGTAGGAGCCCGGTGCCAGGTTCTTCCAGCTGAGGGCGAGCTTGCCGCTGAGCCCGTTCGCAAGGCGGACAGGGTCAGGCGTCACGGTGGCGTTGCCCTCATTGGCCCCCAGCACCGCAGCATCGACGGAGGCCTTGGTTGCTTGCTGGTTGGGGCTGTCATAGAGGTTCACGAACATCTGGTAAGTCCCTGCGGCAGGGTTGGGAATCGACACAGATTCGCTCGCCGAGGAGGTGGCCACCACGATTCCCTGTCCGTCCGGGGTGATGACCACCATGTCGAAGTCGGCATTCTCATCCGCGGAAATCACGGACAGCTTGGCCAGCGGCACGCCGGCCGGAACGTCAACGGTCTTGACGAAGTTCGAGGCATCCGCCGCGTACCGGAAGGGACCGGGCACGAGTTCGATGGCGGACGAGTCGGCCTTCGACAAGCCGTCGAGCGTCACGTTGACGGGCGAGTTGGTACCCGAGACGATGCCGATGTTCCCGGAACCGTTGGCCCCCTGGGAGGTGAAGGCAATGTTCTTGGGAGCCACCACCGACTGCGGCCGGACCGCGATCGGTGAGGTCACCGTCTTGTTGGCGCCCCGCCATGTGAGCGAACCCGCGGCGAACTCGCCCAGCTTGGCGCTTTGGTTTTCAAACGCCACCTTGAATGTGCGCTTCTGGCCTGCCGCGTTGAAGGACAGGACCGACGGCGTTACCGTCACCTTCACTCCGGGCACGCTGGCCTTGGCGCTGTACACGCCCGGTGTCAGCGCTGTCACCGTGCGGGTGACCTCGATCCTGCCGGCCAGGTTTCCGAGCGAGAAGGACGGGACGTTCATGTCGCGGGGCCGGGTGCTGCCGAGTCCCTGGATGCCCAGGTCCATTCCGGTGCCCTGGATGAACCGCAGGTAGTCGTCGGTGCTGGCGTCGTAGACGAGACCCGGATCCAGGACGCGGGCCGGATCGACCTGCCCTGCACCGGTGGCGAGGACGTCCGTGTTCTTGCTCCCGTCGGCGAGTTTGACGTCGCTGGCGGTGGTCATCATGGCGGACTTCACGGCGGCCGGGGACCAGGTGGGGTTCTTGCCCAGGATGAGGGCACCGAAGCCGGCTACGTGGGGAGACGCCATGGATGTGCCGGACATGAAGCCGAACTGGTCGCCGCCGGCGCCGATCGGCGACACGCCGGCCAGGACAGCAACGCCGGGCGCTGCAACGTCGGGCTTCAGCAGGTCGGAGTCCGTGGCGAGGAGCGGTCCGCGGGAGGAGAAGCCGGCGATCTGCGGCTGTGCCTCGGCGGGGAGTCCTGTGGTGTCCTTGTTGACCAGCGAAACCGTGATGGCCGGGTTCGCCGCCACTTTGGCTTTGATGGTCTCCGTGGCAGGCGGGTTCACGTGCACGGTGGGGACGGAGTGCTTGTCGGCGTCGAGCGAGGACGCGGTCAGGTTGACGAGGATCATGCCGACGCCGCCGCCCCGCGCCACCTCCGCGCTCTTGGCCACCCGGTCGTAGACACCGCGGTCACAGACCACCACCTTGCCGGCGATCTTTGCAGGATCGAGCGAGCCGGGCGCACACAGTGCAGGGTCGGCGGCCTGTCCGGATGCTGCGTCGCCGGCGAGGACAACTCCTGCGCCGGCCACTTCACGGTTCATGATGCTCGCGCCGCGGAACTTGCTGCCGTCGGAGAACTCCACGGTGCCCTGCAGTTCCTGCGAGAAGCTGCTGGCGGCAACGGTAGTGACCCACGGTTCGCCGTGGTTGACGGTGCTGGCCTCCGGGCCGGAGTTGCCCGCGGAGGTGGCCACGAAGATGCCGGCCGAGGCGGCGGACAGGAACGCCATGGACACCGGGTCCGTGGTGGTGGACGTGGTTCCCGAGATCGAGTAGTTCAGCACGTCCACGCCGTCGAGGACGGCCTGGTTGATGGCGTCGACGGCGGAGGAGGTGTAGCAGCCGCCGGTGTTGGGATCGTTGTCTTCCCAGCAGATCTTGTAGATGGACAGCTTGGCGGCCGGTGCGATGCCGCCGGTCAGCCCGAAGCTGCGGCCGTCAACGAAGGTTTCCACGTCGGCGTTGCCGGCCGCGGTGCTTGCCGTGTGGGTTCCGTGGCTGCCCACGTCCACGGGCGAGATCAGCTCTTCCGGCGCCCGGTCCGGCTTGGCGACGGACTGCTCGAAGGCGTCCGAGAAGTACCTGGCACTCAGGACCTTGGAATTGCATGCTGTTCCGTTGAACTTCTCGCCCTTCTGGCACTCGCCCTCGAAGGTGCTGCCGTCCGCCTTCAGCATGGCGATGTTGCCGCCGGCGGTGCGGTAGGGAACGCCCACCAGCGGATTGCCCTTCAGCGGCGCCACATCTTTGCCGGCGAAGAACTGGCTGCCAGGCGTGTAGCCGGAGTCGATGACTCCCACCACGACACCTTTGCCGGCGCCCGCCTTGCCGCCGAACTGCCTGTTCCACGTGCCGTTGGCGCCGCTGAGCTTGAGGAAGTCAGTAGTGGAGTAGTCCGGGGCCTGCTGGGTGTCGGGTGCCACCGCAAGGACCCCGGGGTCCTTGGCCAGGTTCACGGCCTGATCGGCGGTGAGCTGGGCGCTGAAGCCGTTAAGTGCAGCCGTGTACTTGCGGCGGATCTGCACATGTTCCTTCTCGGCCAGCGCGGCCTGCTTCGCCTCCAGGTGGGCCTGGTACTGGCGCACCTCTGCCCGGTTGGCATCGAGCTTGCGGCCGGACCGCGGCTTCGTGGCCCGCAGGCCCGGCGTGCCTCCCTCATAGGTGGCAGCGGGCTTCTCGGTCAGGACCACAATGTAGCGGCCGGCGGAGTAGCCGTTGGGGCCGACATTCTTTTGCTGTGCGGCCGGTACCGAAACCGGCGACGGCGCCGCGGTTGCCGGCAGTGCGCCGACAGACGAAAGGAGCAAAGGCAAGCCGACAACCAGTGCCGCTGCTTTCCGGGCCCCCCGACTTCGGAAGAAGCTTTTTCCTGCTGATTTCACGAGTGGTTTGAACCTTTCATAAAGGAACAGCCCCGGCTACGTTGCCGGGCGCAAGCGGCAACGACACGTGAAGATGACAGGTCCTGTCGATCCCAGCAATCGCTGACCGATCACCACAGTACCTACTGAGAGCCGCATATGACATAGGGCACATTCGACGAATTTTTACTTTTTTGTCATCACGTTCGACACGGACATCAAAAAGCAGGCGGGCGCCCTGAAGGGCACCCGCCTGCGGAGTGTAAGTCTGTTTTGCCGGGGTTGTACGGCCGGGCAACTACTGCCGCGGCGTGCGCACCACCTCGCTGATCCACTGGCGCGTCTTCTCGTCCACCGGACCGGCCACCCTGTCCTGTCCGACGCCCTTGAGGCGGGCCTTACGGTCGGCCTTGATCTTCTGGATCACCATCCTGCCGAGGCCGGCGAACACGGCGACGGCCATCACCGGCAACAGGACGGATTTCGGTTTCTCAGCCATTACGCAATCCTACTGAGGCTGCCCACGGCGGGCCAGACCCGGCGTCGTTCTTCCCTTGCTCCGGCGTCGGCCGCACGTCCGCCGCACCGAATACGGATTGGTGCGCCGCGGCCGGTAGAATGGGCATGCAAGCTCGCGGAGCGCCCGTCCACACCATGCCTTTTGAATGCCCTGCCATTTGAACCGGCCAGGCAATTTCAGGGATGGCGTGAGACGGCAACACTCCGCTGCGCCCTTACCCAATGTACATGCACAGGAGTTGCCGGATGCCCCGGATCGTTGTCGACGTCATGCCCAAGCCCGAGATTCTGGACCCGCAGGGGAAGGCCATCGTGGGAGCACTCCCCCGCCTGGGCTTCACCAGCTTTAGCTCTGTACGCCAGGGCAAGCGTTTCGAACTGACCGTTGACGGCGAGGTGACCGAGGACATCCTGGCCCAGGCCCGCGATGCCGCCGAAACCCTGCTGTCCAACCCCGTGATCGAAGACGTCGTGAACGTCGAGGTCGTCGAGGCCTGAGATGACTGAACTTCCCCTGATCGGCGAGGCAGTCGCCGTCGCCGCCCAGCCGCGCCTCGCAGGTGCCAAGATCGGCGTCGTCACTTTCCCTGGCACCCTGGACGACCGGGATGCTTCCCGTGCGGTCCGGCTCGCGGGCGGCACGCCCGTGGAGCTCTGGCACGGTGACTCCGAACTGGGCGACGTCGACGCCGTCATCCTGCCGGGCGGATTCTCCTACGGCGATTACCTGCGGGCCGGCGCCATCGCGCGCTTCGCCCCGCTGATGTCCAAAATCATCGACGCCGCCAACTCGGACGCCAAGCTGCCGGTGCTTGGCATCTGCAACGGCTTCCAGCTGCTGACCGAGTCGCACCTGCTGCCCGGATCCATGATTAAGAACGACCACCTGAAGTTCATCTGCCGCGATCAGGTGCTGCGGGTCGAGAACAACAGCACCTACTGGACCGGGGACTACGCCGCGGGCCAGGAAATCACGGTGCCGCTGAAGAACCAGGACGGCCAGTACATCGCGGACGAGAAGACCCTCGACGCCCTGGAGGCCGAGGGCCGCGTGGTGTTCCGCTACGTGGGCTTCAACCCGAACGGCTCGCGCCGCGACATCGCCGGCATCTCGAACGCCGCCGGCAACGTGGTGGGCCTCATGCCGCACCCGGAGCACGCCGTGGAGGTGGGCTTCGGTCCCGAGTCGCTGGACGGTATCGGCGGGTCCGACACCGAAGGCCTCGGTCTCTTCACCTCGGTACTGAACAAGATTGTGGGAGCGAACTAATGACCGAGATCTCTACCAGCTCGATCGCCGAGACCAAGAAGTTCAACATCGATACCGTCGAGAACGCGGCCAAGACGCCGGACACCGAACTGCCCTGGGCCGAGCTGGGCCTGAAGCGCAACGAGTTCGACGAGATCGTCAAGGTCCTGGGCCGCCGCCCGACTGGCGCGGAACTCGCCATGTACTCCGTGATGTGGAGCGAGCACTGCTCCTACAAGTCCTCGAAGAACCACCTGCGCCAGTTCGGCGAGAAGGTGACCGACGAGATGAAGAAGGACATGCTGGTGGGCATCGGCGAGAACGCCGGCGTCACCAACCTGGGCGACGGCTGGGCTGTCACCTTCAAGATCGAGTCCCACAATTCGCCGTCATTCGTTGAGCCGTACCAGGGTGCCGCCACCGGCATCGGCGGCATCGTCCGTGACATCATCTCCATGGGTGCCCGCCCGGTTGCGGTGATGGATCCGCTGCGCTTCGGCGCCATCGACCACCCGGACACCGCCCGCGTCATGCACGGCGCGGTCGCGGGCATCGGCGGCTACGGCAACTCCCTCGGCCTGCCGAACATCGGCGGCGAGATGGTCTTCGACTCCGTGTACCAGGGCAACCCGCTGGTCAACGCGCTGGCCGTGGGCGTCATGCGCCACGAGGACATCCGCCTGGCCAATGCCTCCGGCAAGGGCAACAAGGTGGTCCTGTTCGGTGCCCGCACCGGCGGTGACGGCATCGGCGGCGCCTCCGTGCTTGCCTCCGAGTCCTTCGACGACACCAAGCCGTCCAAGCGCCCGGCTGTCCAGGTGGGCGACCCGTTCGCCGAGAAGGTCCTCATAGAGTGCTGCCTTGAACTGTTCAAGGGCTCGCTGGTTGAGGGCATCCAGGACCTCGGCGCCGCGGGCATCTCCTGCGCAACGTCCGAGCTCGCGTCCAACGGCGACGGCGGCATGAACGTCGAACTGACCTCCGTGCTGCTGCGCGACCCCACCCTGACTCCGGGCGAGATCCTGATGTCCGAGTCCCAGGAACGCATGATGGCAGTGGTCACGCCGGAGAACGTCGAGGCGTTCGAAGCCGTTATGGACAAGTGGGCCGTGGAGTACGCCTGGCTCGGTGAGGTGACCGACAGCGGCCGCCTGATCATTACGTGGGAAGGCGAAGTCATTGTCGACGTCGACCCGCGCACGGTGGCGCACGACGGTCCGGTCTACGACCGCCCGTTCGCCCGTCCGGAGTGGCAGGACACGGTCCAGGCCGATAAGTTCACCGGCTCCGTGCAGGACGCCGGCCGCCCCTCCGCCCCGGCCGAACTGGCCGCGGCCGTCACCGAGCTCGTCGCCTCGCCCAACATGTGCGACAAGTCCTGGATCACCAACCAGTACGACCGGTACGTCGGCGGCAACACCGCCATGGCGTTCCCGGACGACGCCGGCGTGGTCCGCGTGGACGAGGAATCCGGTCTGGGCGTGGCCCTGGCCACCGACGCCAACGGCCGCTACACCTACCTGGACCCGTACCACGGCGCCCAGCTGGCACTGGCCGAGGCCTACCGCAACGTTGCCACCTCCGGCGCCGTGCCGATGGCCGTCAGCGACTGCCTTAACTTCGGCTCCCCCGAAGATCCGGACGTCATGTGGCAGCTGGCCGAGGCCATCCGCGGCCTCTCCGACGCCTGCATGGTGCTGGGCATCCCGGTCACCGGCGGCAACGTCTCGCTGTACAACCAGACCGGCACCACGCCGATCCACCCCTCCCCGGTGGTGGCAGTTCTGGGCAAGCTCGACGACGTCGCCCGCCGCACGCCGTCGGGCTGGCGGGAAGATGGCGCAGCCATCTACCTGCTGGGCACCACGGCCGACGAGCTGGACGGCTCGGAATGGTCCAATCTGCGCGGCCACCTCGGCGGCCTGCCTCCCAAGGTTGACCTCGAGGCCGAACGCGCACTGGGCGAGATCCTGATCAACGCGTCCCGCGACGGCATGGTGGACTCGGCCCACGACCTCTCCGAGGGTGGCCTTGCCGCGGCCCTCGTCGAATCGTCGCTGCGCTACGGCGTGGGCGCCCGGATCGCCCTGCAGGATGTCCTGGACCGCGACGGCGTTGACCTCTTCACCGCGCTGTTCTCCGAGACGCAGGGCCGCGCGGTCGTGAGCGTTCCGCGCTCCGAGGAAGTCCGCTTCAAGGACATGTGCACCGCCCGCGGCTTCGAGCACCTGCGCATCGGCGTGGTGGACGCAGCCAGCGGACAGCTGGAGATCAACGGCGTGGACACCCTTTCGCTGGACTCGCTCCGCGAAGCCCACGAGGCCACGCTGCCGAAGTACTTCGGCTAGCCGGCCAGCAGCTGCCGACGCGGGGTCACTTACCGCCCAATAATCCCCCGGGATTGGGCGCGAAGTGACCCCACGTTGCTTTAATCCTCGCTGTGGATCTCCCGTTGCCGGGCGCTCAGCAACTCCAGTTCGGGACGGTAGGCCACGAAGCGTTCGACGGCGGTAAGCACCTCCACGAGGTGCGCGCGGTCCGCGGCAACCAGGCCGGCGCCGATCCTCGCGCGGCGGTACTGCTCGTGCTCGCCCACCTCTGCGACGGAGACGTCGTAGCGCCGCTTGACCTCGGCCAGCAGCGGCCGCACCACGGACCGCTTCTCCTTGAGGCTGTGCACGTCGCCGAGGAGGATGTCGAACTCGATCCAGCCGATCCACATGCCGTTAATGCTAGCGAACGGGATCTAGATGGTGAGTTCGCCCATCGTGTCCCAGCCCTCGCCGTCGAGCTGGCGGCTGATGATGCGCGGGGTCTCCGCGAGTGCCTGCGGCATGTCCGCCATGGCCTTCTTGAAGTGGGCACTGTTGACATGGTCGCCGGCGGCATCGTCCTTGAATGCTTCGACAAGGACGAACTCGTTGGGGTCGTCCACACTGCGGGACCAGTCGAACCACAGGTTGCCCGGCTCCTGGCGGGTGGCTTCGGTGAAGTCGGCCACGAGGCCGGGCCACTTGTCGGACCAGTCCGGCTTGACCTTGAACTTGACGACGATGAATATCACGGGGTTCCTTCCGTTGGTTTGATTGTGTCAGTGGGCGGCCAGCGCCTGCTCGCACTCTTCGATGGCCTCGCGGGCGTACTTCTGCTGGGCCGGCGTCCCGACGCGTTCGGCCCACTGTTCGGCCAACTGGAACTCCACCAGTGCCTCGGTGAGCCGACCCGCACCGTGCAGGGTCCAGCCCAGGTTGTTGTGCAGCGCCACCATCCAGCGCTTGGTCCGCTCGTCGTGGACCGTCGAGGCGTACTCCAGCGCGCTGCGGGTCCAGATCTCCGCGTGGGCGGAATAGGCGATGGCCAGCATATGCAGCGCGTCCACGGCCAGGAACTCCTCGCCAAGATGGTCGCCGAGTTCGGCCGCCTGCTCAAAAAGCGGTACTGCCATGGCCGCGTGCCCGCTCGAGTTCAGGACCCGGCCGCGTTCCAGCAGGATGCGGACACCTACCGTCGGCTCGTCGCCGTCAATCGCGTCGAGCAGCGCGTCAGCCTCCTCGAAGCGGCCCTGGAGCCCGATGGCCCTCCCCAGCTGCGTGGTGAGTTCCGCGCGCTCGTCAGCGTCGTAGCGGGGGTCGGCGAGCGCGTCCCGGAAGCGTTGCTCGGATAGCTTCGGATCCTCGAAGTTCCACAAAAGGTCAAGGCTCTTTTGGTCCAGCATGTCCTCTCCTGATCAGCTTTCACCTGCGGCGAGTTGGCGTGCACCTTCAATGTATCGGGAAGTCATGAGGCGCTGCGCACGGCGGGCCAGCGTGCCACCCGCGGCGTAGAACCAGTTGGAAGGCCGGCTGAACGCCGTGATGCTGAGGTAGACCCGGCCCTGGCCGTCGATCTCGGCCTCGAACGACTCCTCGCCGCGCACCGGGTGACCCGGCAGGGAGCCGTAGCCGAAGCCGGCGGACTGAGGCCCGCCGCCCGGAACCGGGCGGTGTACCCACACCACTTCACAGGGTACGTTGAGGCGGAAGGGCCCGACGCCGAATCCGCTCACCACGCGCGCGCCGGGAACAACGACGGCGGACTCGGTCCGGACCCGCAGCCCTGACCGGCGCTGCAGCTCCCAGGTGAGGATCCCTTCCGCCACCCGGCGGTAGACGTCCGTACCTTCGCCAAGGTAGGTCCGGGACGCCAGGTGGCGGTAGCCGGCCGGCGCCCCGCCGTGCTCGGTGGCACCGATCTCCGGGTAGTTGAGGGCCCCGCGTGCCAGGCGCTTTTCAGTCATTGCCCACCTGCCGCGCCCAGCCAAGCTGCTCCCGCTGTTTCCGGCTCAGCGAGGCAACCACCAGGTCGTAGGAATCCTCCACCATGTCCCGGACCATGTCGTCGGGCAGGGCCCCGTCCAGCCGGACGCCATTCCAGTGCCTCTTGTTCATGTGCCACGCCCCGGTGATCTCCGGGTGCACGGCGCGCAGTTGTTCGGCCAGAGCGGGCTCGCACTTGAGGCTCACCGACCAGTCATCAGGATCCATGGCCGACGCCGCGAACATCTTGGCCTCCTGCCTTGCCCCGCCGGACACGGCTGCCCTGACCTTGAACACCGAGGTTTCGGGACCGAACGGGAAATCCTCGAAGGCGCCGGGAAACGACAGGCAGATTTTTCTCAGGTCATCGGGATCCATGCAGCGAGCCTACAAACCCTTTCCGGGCGGTGCTAGTCTGCGAACATGGCAGCTGCCCAGGAGACCATACCTGTGCTCGACCTCGGCTCCGCGCGCCGGGCCGACGGCTCGTTCAATCCTGGATTCATCGAGGAACTCCGGGACGCCACACACCGCGTCGGTTTCTTCCAGGTCATCGGCTACGGCGGCGCGCCCGGCCAGGCCACGGAGCTGCTGGCTACGATCAAACGCTTTTTCGACCTGCCCCTCGAAGAACGGATGAAGTTGGATAACCGGCTGTCCCCGCATTTCCGCGGCTACACCAGGATGGGCACGGAAGTCACGCAGGGCAGGGCGGATGCGCGCGAGCAGATCGACTATTCACCCGATCGGGAGCCTGTGAAGGACTATCCGCCTGAGCAGCCCTACTGGCTCCTCCAAGGCCCCAACCTCTGGCCGGATGAGTCGATGCCGGAGCTGAAGGACGCCGCCATGGCCTGGGCAGGGCTCATGTCCAATGTGGGGGCCGAGCTCATGCGGGCCATCGCCGTGTCCCTCCAGCAGCCGGAGGACTATTTCGAGGAACCGTTCAGGGATACTCCGGCCTGGATGGGCAAGCTGGTCCATTACGTCGGCGGCGTGGTGGAAGCGGCGGGCGACCAGGGCGTGGGCTCCCACGCGGACTACGGGTTTGTGACCCTCCTCCTCCAGGATGAGGTGGGCGGGCTCGAAGTGCTGCCGCCGGGCGCAAGTTCCTGGGCTCCGGTGGAGCCTATCCCCGAGGCGCTGGTGGTGAATCTGGGCGAAATGCTCGAAGTGGCCACCGAGGGCTATCTGGCCGCCACCATCCACCGGGTCAAGGCCCCGCCGCCCGGCGTGGACCGTTACTCCGTGCCGTTCTTCTGGTCTCCCCGGCTCGACGCGGTGATTGAGCCGGTACCACTCCCGGCGGAGCTGAAGGCGCAGGCGCGCGGCATTTCCGACGACCCGTCCAACCCGATGCTCGCCTCGTTCGGCCTGAACATGCTCAAGGGCCGGATGCGTGCCCACCCGGATGTCACCGAGCGTCACTACCCGGAGCTGATGAAGTCCTGAACAGGCTAAATGCCCACTCGCCATCCCTCGCGGGCGGGGCATGAGTTCACCACGACGTCCAGCCCGGCAGCCTTTGCACGCTCGACGGCGGCATCGTCGAAGACGCCCAGCTGCAGCCACACCGCCTTGGCACCGACCGCGATGG
This sequence comes from Arthrobacter sp. OAP107, assembly GCF_040546765.1. Lineage (NCBI taxonomy): Bacteria > Bacillati > Actinomycetota > Actinomycetes > Micrococcales > Micrococcaceae > Arthrobacter > Arthrobacter sp. OAP107. The sequence continues at coordinate 4,489,410 of NZ_JBEPOK010000001.1, forward strand.
CCTGGTCAATGACGGGCCCCACCTTCTCGGAGTTGACGAAGCAGTCCACGACGTCGATCGGGTGCTTTGCCGCCGGGATCTCGGCGAGCGAGCGGTAGCCCTTCTCCCCGTGCACGTCCTCGCCGGGCAGGTTGACCGGAATGATCTCCATGCCCATCCGGTCCCGGACATACAGCGAGACGTCGTACGCCGAGCGCCACTCATTCCGGGTCAGGCCCACAACGGCCCACGTGCCCTTCGTTCGCATGAGTCGGTCGATAACCGCCGGATCGTTTTCGTGGGACATGCCCCAACTCTACTCCTGCGGCCATTTGACGGCGTTTTCCGAATATCTGAGTGTCTGCCGCCGGCCCGCGGCATAAAAAATGCCGGGCTGGAATTTGATGGGGGAACAACTTCCAGCCCGGCACTCTCATCTGGGTAATCGTTGGGGAACCCCAATGGGTTACGCCGATTCCAAAACTTTTTCAAAACTCTTTTGCAGCCCGCGTAGCCCGTCCACACCGGCGCCGCCCCCTTGGGAGTGCGGCGTCGGCTAAGGCGTGCCGGGGACCGGCTTGGCAGGAACCGTAGGCACACCGCCCGGGAGCGTGGGCACTGCAGGCAGCGGCTTGGCCGGAAGCTTGGGCGCGACGCCCGTTCCGGGGACCGTGGGCAGCTGGCTGGGCCGGCCCGGCGTGGGCGTCTGGGCCTTCGGGGCTCCGTTGGAAGCCGCGGGACGGTTCGCGGCCGATGAGCTGGAGGAAGCCGGACCCGTTTGGGCCGGCGTCGCGGGTACCGACGGCGGTGCGGCCGTTTCCGTGACAGACGGCTTGGGTGCAGCAACAGTCGGCGCCGGAGCCGCGGGAATGTCGGCGGGCGATGTGGGCACCGGCGTTGGCGCCGTGGTCTCGCTGGTCGGCTGGAAGATCCGGACCACGGTATGGCCCACACTGTTGCGGAAGTCCTCGCTGGAGGCTGCGACAGCGCCGGCCCCAAGTCCCATGGCACCGACCACCGCGGCGCCCACCACAAAGCCCATCCGCCTCTGCCGGTTGCGGCGGTGCAGTTCGAGGCTGGCGACATCCGGCGTCGAGGCGCGCCGCATCGCTTGGGCGGTTACGTCAGAAGCGGGTACGGCCGAAGCGGGGACGCCGGCAGCGCACGCCCCGTGAGCGAGCAGTGCGGCCAGGTCGGCCCGCGGTTGGGGTGCGGAATCCTGGGCGGACCCGCGCAGTTCTTCGAGGGACCTGCGGAGATCGGCGTCGTCTTCGAGCCCGGAATCCAGGAGGATCGCCTGGATCTCTCCTTCTTCGCGGCCTGCCGGCGTGACACTCATGATGCTGCGTGGTCCTTTTCCTTGACGAGTTCGCGCAGGGCGATGAGTCCGCGGCGCTGGAGCTGTTTGATGGCCCCGGGGGTTTTGTCCATGATGCCGGCCACCTGTTCAACCGAAAGGTCAGCGACGATCCGCAGGACCAGCACTTCCCGCTGGTCCTCGTTGAGCATGGCCAGTACAGAGCTCATGCCGCCCAGCGAACCGAGGACCTCGTCCTCGGCGGAACTTGACAGCCGGTCGTCCGTGAGCGGATCGAATTCGGTGAGCTGCGGGGTTCGGGCGGACCGGCGGCGGTAGTCCACGAGCCGGGCGTGCGCCACGGAGAAGATGAATGTCCGGAGACCGGAGTGGCCGCCCCGCACGTTGCTGAGCTTGGGCAGGACATCCACGAAGACGTCCTGCGTGAGGGCTTCGGCATCGTCCACGCCGCGCGCCCGGAAATAACCAAGGACGGCGGGGGAAATAATGCTGTAAACAGCGCTAAAGCCGGAAGGGTCGCCAGACAGGGCTGCTGACAATTCGTCGTCGGTCAGCTGAGCTGCCAAGGAACGGTCCTTCCCTTTACTGCGGGTGTGCGGCGGTTAAGCCTAACCGCCGCACACCTCACGCCCCTATTCGGGGAACGCCCTGTTTCGCGTGCTGTGGACTACTTGCCGGTGGGCAGGTCGGCAGCAGCGTCAGCCTTGACGTCAGCGTCTGCAGCGACGGACGGAGCGGCCGGCTTGGCTACGTGGTCAGCAACGTTCGGCACAGCCGGGGTGGCGGGGACGGCCGGCGTGGCCGGAACACCGGCACCGCCGGGAACAGCGGGGGTGGCGGGGATTGCTGCGGTCACGCTGGCACCCGCGGCCTTGTCACCGGCGGCGACGTTGGCGTTGGCTGCGGCGTTGTCCTTGTCAGCTTCCGCTGCGGCGTCGGCTGCGTCAGCAGCTTCGCCGGCAGCCTTGGCCTTGGCGGACGGGACGGCGGGAACCTTCGGGGTGGCCGGCGTGGCCGGGACGGCGGGAACTGCCGGAACCTCGGGGGTGGCAGGAACGGCCGGCGTTGCGGGCGTAGCGGGGGTCACCTCTGCGTGCTGCGAGCTGGAAACCTGGGCGGCGTTGGCCAGTCCGATGCCGGAGAACCCTCCAACAGCGACAATGGCGGCTGCGACAGCAATCTTGGTGGTCTTGCTAACACTCTTCATCAGAAAAAAATCCTTTGGTTGATTGAAGGCCGGGACGGAGGCCGATGGGGGACAACCTCGTCCCGGCGCTTACATATAGGTAATCGCCGGGACCGGCCGGGAGGTTACGCGGTTCCGGAAACTTTTTTCAGACGGGCATGCCTTCCCGCAGAAAGAGCGGATTAACGACGACCGCGGCGGGCCACCGTGAGGTGACCCGCCGCCGTCGGGAGCTGCTTGCTTGAGTTGTGTGTTACCGGACGCTTCCGGCGTCAGTCGTTGATCAGGTCGTTGACCACGATGGTCTGGTCGCGGTCCGGTCCCACGCCGATCGCGGAGAAGCGCGTGCCGGACAGCTTCTCGAGGGCCAGCACATAGTTGCGGGCGTTCTCGGGCAGGTCAGCCAGCGTGCGGGCGCCGGTAATGTCCTCGGTCCAGCCTTCGAAGTACTCGAAGATCGGCTTGGCGTGGTGGAATTCCGTCTGCGTCATGGGCATTTCGTCGTGCCGGACGCCGTCGACGTCGTAGGCCACGCACACCGGGATCTGTTCGATGCCGGTGAGGACATCCAGCTTGGTGACGAAGTAGTCGGTGAAGCCGTTCACCCGGGAGGCGTGGCGGGCCAGTACGGCGTCGTACCAGCCGCAGCGGCGCGGGCGCCCGGTGTTGACGCCGAATTCACCGCCGGTCTTCTGCAGGTACATGCCCATCTCGTCGAAGAGTTCCGTGGGGAACGGACCTGCGCCCACGCGGGTGGTGTACGCCTTGATGATGCCGATGGACCGCGAGATGCGGGTGGGTCCAATGCCGGAGCCCACCGAGGCGCCGCCCGCAGTCGGGTTCGAGGAGGTGACGAACGGGTAGGTGCCGTGATCGACGTCGAGGAACGTGGCCTGGCCGCCCTCCATGAGCACCACCTTGCCCTCGTCCAGGGCGGAGTTCAGCACGAGGGTGCTGTCGATGACCAGGGGGCGCAGACGCTCGGCGAAGGAGAGGAAGTAGCTGACCACCTCTTCCACCTCGATGCTGCGGCGGTTGTAGATCTTGACCAGAAGCTCGTTCTTCTGGCGCAGCGAGCCTTCCACCTTCTGGCGCAGGATGGACTCGTCGAAGACGTCCTGGACGCGGACGCCCAGGCGGGCCACCTTGTCCATATAGGTGGGCCCGATGCCGCGGCCGGTGGTGCCGATGGCCCGGCTGCCGAGGAAGCGTTCGGTGACCTTGTCCAGCACCTGGTGGTACGGAGCGACGAGGTGGGCGTTGGCGGAGACACGCAGTTTCGAGGTGTCGGCGCCGCGGGCCTCGAGGCCGTCGATCTCCTGGAACAGGGCCTCGAGGTTGACGACGCAGCCGTTGCCGATAATGGGAACGGCGTTGGGGCTGAGGATGCCGGCCGGAAGGAGCTTCAGCTCATACTTCTCACCGCCTACGACGACGGTGTGCCCGGCGTTGTTGCCGCCGTTCGGCTTCACTACGTAGTCGACACGGCCGCCAAGCAGGTCGGTGGCCTTACCTTTTCCTTCGTCGCCCCACTGGGCTCCGACGATCACGATTGCTGGCATGGGATCCTCCCCCATTCGTTCGGGCCGCCCAGGTTTCTCCACCGGAATGGAAAGTCTCTGCGGCGCCGTTCATGAGAATGCCCCGAGTGGACCGGCTTTCGCTGTTCCTCTGCAGGAACCAGCGGCGCATCGGCCCCGGGGCTCTTACCACCCAAGTTTAGCGGATTGCACGGGTTCCTCCCGTGTCGCGGCACGCTCACGGGACACGCAGCGCCACAGGGCCGGCCGAGGAATTCCCGATGGAGAGGCTAAGTAGCCCTGCGTTGTCGATCAGCCCGACTCTCACGGCCGAAACCTTGTACTCTCCGGCGGCCGCAGTGACGTCCGCGGGTTTGGTGCCCGGCCAGGGCTGGTCGGGCCGGACGTTAACGTTCATGGCCACGTGCGAGCTGACTGCGTCGAGGACGGATCCGACGGCGTTGATCACCGGCGTGATGAGCGACTGGAGGCTGGTGCCCAGTGCAGGGAGTCCTGCATTGAAGATTGTCGCGTTCAGTGCATCCGTCACCGCGGCGTTGGCTCCGTTGGTCAGGGCTGCTGTTACGGGCCCCAGCACCGCTTTGACGGCACCTCCAACATCGAGGCCAAGTACTTTGGAGGTCACGACGGGGGGCGGCGCCGTTCCATCGAGGATCTGGCCCAGCGTCGACGGCCCAACATTGACCGCCACGGTGGCTACGTCGAGGCCGGCTAATTTCAGCGTCATGTTCGTGGTGGTTTTGAGCGTGAAGGCCTCCAAAACCCGGGTCTTCCAGTCCTCGAGGAGAGACGTCACTTTGCCGGTGACAGTAGCGATCATGGCCGCGTCGAGTACAACCTCATGGTTGGGTCCCATGTTGTTTAGCCCGGTTGCGCTTCCTGTTAGCGTGGCGAGATCCACCATGACCGTTCCTCTGCCGAGATCTACCGTGACTATGCCGTCGCGGTCCGTCATGGACTCCGTCATCAGGGAAGATACGGTTGAGGCGTTCGGTACAGAAACGGTAACGCTGGTGCTGATCTCGTGGATACCTCCAGTGAGGCCAAGAAGCGGTTCAACGATATCGGAGATGTCGTCGGATACGGCCGTCGCGAGCCGGCTTGTTTCCGTCAGTGAGTTCAGCTGGCTCAGAACCGGTCCCACTGACGCCGTGCCCTGTGAGGAGAGCGCGCCAACGGCGGGCACGTGGGCGTTCAGGTCCAGGCTGGCGATGCCGTAGTCGCGCTGGACGGCAGGCGTAGTGTCCAAGGTCGGCCAGCCGTTGGTCATGACGCAACCGTCCAGCGCGGCAGACGAAGCAACAGCGCCGACGTCGAGCGTTACACCGGCTAGCGAACCGGGGACGATGTTCCCGAGCGAAATGCTTGCGGCCCTCGGCGCCGTGGCGGCACCGTTTGCGGTTCCGCCCACGTCAGTTGCGCCCGACTGGTCCGAGACCAGACCGGAGGCGCCATGCGACTGCCCGTTCTTCCGTGCCTGCGCCCACTGGGTGTAACTGCCGATCCCGCCAACGGGGACACCGAGGCCCAGGCCCGCCTCAACAACAGTCCCGCCCAGGACGGTGACGGGCAGCTTGCTGATGAAGGCGTCCGTTGTGCCGGGCACCGGGGTGGCGGTGACAGGCGCCGGCGACGCCGTGGTTCCGTTGTTCGTCACGGTGAGGCCCTCGACGCCGGCGATGGAGTCCAGCCCCACGTCCAGGATGCTGCCGCTCACCTGCCGCGCCCAGGACTGGCTGGTGAAGAGGCTATTGCTGGTGCAGTCACCGGGTGATCCGACGCCGACGGCGCCGTGCACCCATTCGTCGTCGGTCCAGGCGGCACTGGTGATGGTCGTCCCGGCCGCGAGTGAAATGGCGGCCACCGCGGCAACCAGCAGCGAATGCCGCGGCCGATCCACGACGCCCCGGGCTGCCCTTTTCAGACTGGCCCTCATCGGGTGGTCCTTGTGGAAGCACGCGAACCGCGGAAGCCTGCAACAACGGCGGCGCCAAGCAGCACCAGGGCGCCGCCCGCGAAGAGCGCCGGCAGGACGGCAGCACCGGTGTCACCCAGCCCGGCATCTGTCCCGCCGGTTCCACCCGGGCTGGTGTCCATCGGCGGGCCCGCCTCCCCCGGCTCGCCGGGCGCCGGCGGTTGCTCCGGCCGCGGTGGTTGGGTTGGCTCCGGTGATTGGCCTGGCCCCGGCGATTGGCCTGGCCCTGGCGACGGGTCTGGATCTGGAAACGACGCGCCCCCGGCGGACTCCCCCATGGCGCTCACACCAATCCCCAGCGTCAGTGAAGTGCCGCCAGATTCTGCAGAGCTGGCGGGCCGGGAAAGGGTAAACCGCAGAAAGGACGCCGTGCCTGCGCGAAGGTCGCTCAGCGGAACCTGGACATCCTGGCGAAGCGCCGCCAGTGTCGTAGGCGCAATCTTGGAGATGGAGCCGGATGGGCAGCTCAGGCTTCCGTTCAGTCCGCTGGTCCCCTGCCACTGCACAGCACACTCCTCCACCGCGACCACGTACCTGTCGGTTCCGGCGATTTCCCCGCCCGCGGTCACCTGCAGCCTGGACGCTGCCGTCGGTTCCGTCATTGTCAGGCCGATCTGCCAGCTGAAGGACTCGGCCGGCTCAAGGACGGGCAGCGTCAGGGGATAGACAGAGGACGAGAGGGACAGCAAACCCGGAGCCCCGGTCTCGGGCACCGGAACCAGGTCTTCGGCGGCAAGTGCAGCACCGGGGCCGGCCGCTACGACCGTCAGTGCCAACGCGAATCCGGCCCTCCAACGTCCCGGACAGCCTCTAATTCCGCGCATTCTCTCCACCTCCCCGTTGAGCCGATGCCCGGTTGCATTACGTTGCCTGACGCGTCTGCCGTTTAGGCCAGTACGCCCAGAGCACCAGCGCTGCCAGGGCAAGTGTTGCTCCGGCAATGAACCCCGGGCCCCTGACCGTCATCAGCCATGAGCCGACAACCGGCACCGTCACCAGCACTTTCTGGGCGGTGGCAACTTCGTAGGGCAAGGGGTCCTGGGAGCTGTTCGCATCGCCCTTGAGAATCAGCGACGCTTTACCTCCCGCCGATTCAGGCCGCGTCACGGAAACCACACGGTGGGTGATCAGCACGCTGGAGTCCTCACGTTTTACGGACACGACGTCGCCCGGTACCAGGTCTTCCGCCTGGACTTGGACTGTCAGGGACAAAGCGCCCACCGGATATTGGGGCTCCATGGAACCTGTCCGGAAGACCACGAAGGACGCCTTGAAGACGAACCCGAGGATCAGAGCCAGAATGCACAGCAGCCCCAGAACGGCCACCAGCGTCAGGGAAATTTCACGGATGATTTTGAGGACGCGCAACAGGATGTGCGGGACCGCCGCCCCGCGCGGCACCGGGGCCGCACGGGACCGAGATCCTTGCCCGGCAATTACTTCCGGCATGGCCAGTGGCTACGAGCCGACGGTGCTCGTGAACTTCCAGAGCGGAACTGTCTTCAGCCCCTGAAGAGTATCTGCAGCACTTGACGGGAGCGTGAGCGCAAAGCAGATATCGACGGCGGCACCGTCCGTCACTGTGTCACCCGCCGCCGGGAGAACGATGTTGTTAGCCACTCCGGGTTCGGAAATAGTGCCCAGCGGGGATCCTGCAGGAACGATGTTGGTCCCAACAGCCGGGAAGCCTGTGGCGTTGCACAGCGCCTTGTCCACATTCTGCTTCGCCTCGTACCTCAGCTCGGAGTAGAGAACCGAGGAGTTGGTCACCGAGTCGATGGGAGTGGACTGCACGGCCTGCGTCAGTCGGGCCACCAGCGCCTCAGAACCGGCCGCCGCGCGCAGCTGCATGGGAGCGTAGACGGTGCTGCCGGGCACCAGGTTGTCCGCGTTGACGCTGAAAGTCAGGGCCCCACCGGGCGCCGCGTCCTTATCACCCCAGACGGCTGCCCCTCCCGTCCCGGTCCAGGTGTTCTGCTGCATGTGATAGGTCTTCGTTCCCGGGCCGCCGCCGTTGCCGCTTTGGCCGAACACCCATTCATTGTCAGTCCAGGCAGCGAGCGTGAAGGCCGCACCGACTCCCAGGACAAGCCCGGCCGCCAGAATTGCCCGGACTTTCGTAGCTTTTGCGCGCGGCTCAGCGCTGGTTGAAGCAACCATTGTTTCCCCCAAATTTAGATGTGTACCGAGCGATAGAAATTCGGCTGCAGGTATGGGGGAGCATCGGTGTTTCCCCCAAAAAACCGATAGCACGACCTGATCATTTGCGCAGGTCAAGTCAAGTTAACCGTTTTGGGGGTGCCTCGGCTAACTCCAGTTCGCGGCCGATTCAGCCGCCACCGGGCGACACAAACCAGTGCCGATTTGCCCGCCCGAAAGGAATCGATTTAAGTGGGAATGGACCATCCCGAGCGGCCGAGAGACCTGGATCGCTGACGCCGCAGCAACCTTGCCACCGAAAGGCAGCGCCATCCGCCTGCCGTCCGTAAAGGTGCTACCGCCAGGACCGATGGAAAGGAAACCCAGCCTTGTCGCTGAATACTGACCACATCCGCGTCACCCACGCCGGTTCCCTGCCCCGCACCCCTGAGCTCATTGCCGCCAACGCAGCCAAGGAAGCCGACGGCATTACGCCGGAGTTCCTTGACCTGCTGGAGACCTCGGTGGTGGACATCGTCCAGCGCCAAAAGGACCTGGGCATCGACATCCCCAACGACGGCGAATACGGCCACACGATGTCCAACAGCGTGGATTACGGCGCGTGGTGGAACTACTCGTTCGCCCGCCTGGGCGGCCTCGAACCCACCAACGTGGACCGCTGGGCCGATGCCGGGGTGCACCGTTCCACGCCGGGCAACATCGTCCTGACCTCGTTCCCTGACCGCCGGGACCGGCAGAAGTTCAATGACGCCTACAACGACCCCTCCTCCGGGATCCTCGCCCACCGCAAGAGCGTGGCACAGCCCAAGATCGCCGGCCCGCTGACCTACACCGGACAGGACCTCGTGGCGTCGGACGTCACCAACCTCAAAGCCGGCCTGCAGGCAGCCGGCCTTACCGAGGGATTCGTAGCGTCGCTCTCCCCTGGCTCCTGCGCACGGGTGGCCAACGAGTACTACAAGACCGAAGAGGAACTGGTCTACGCCTGCGCTGACGCCATGCGGGAGGAATACAAGGCAATCATCGATGCCGGACTGACCGTCCAGCTCGATGACCCGTCGCTGGCGGAGAGCTGGGACCAGATCAACCCGGAGCCCAGCCTTGAGGACTACCTCAATTTCATCCAGCTCCGGGTCGAGGCCACCAACTGGGCCCTCCGCGACCTGCCCGAGGAGCAGATCCGGCTGCACGTCTGCTGGGGATCCTGGCACGGCCCCCACACCACTGACATCCCGTTTGCCGACATCATCAGCTCAGTCCTGCAGATCAATGCCGGCGGCTACTCGTTCGAGGCAGCCAATGTCCGCCACGAGCACGAATGGCGCGTGTGGGAAGACACCAAGCTTCCCGAGGGCAAGGTCATCATTCCGGGCGTAGTCTCGCACGCCACCAACGTCGTGGAACATCCGGAGCTGGTGGCAGACCGGATCGAACGCTTTGCCAAACTCGTTGGGCGCGAGAGCGTGATCGCCTCCACCGACTGCGGACTCGGCGGCCGGGTCCACCCGCAGATCGCCGTCGCCAAACTCCAGGCTCTCGGAGAGGGCGCGCGCCTCGCCACAAAACGGCTCTGGAAGTGATTTAGCCCTCATTTGCTGCCCTGCGGGCCCCCTTCTGCGCGACTCCGCCACGGAGGCACGCAGCGGAATGGGCATAGCGAGCCGGACCCCTTGCTAAACTGGGGAGGACCGGTCAGGTACCGGTCCACACCTCATTTCACTCCACGCCGCGTTCGGCCCGCCTGCGGCGTGCCGGCCTGCGGCGCGGCGGCGCGACCCACCCTGCAGGAGACACAGCACCATATGACCGCTCTGGCTACCGAATCCTTCCACGAACAGCTTCTGAGGCGCCGTTACGAGCCCAACGTTGCCGCTGTCAATGAGCTCTGCGACACGTTGCAGACCGCCAAGCCGGGCACCCAGGTGCCGTACGTCGACCCCGCGCACGACGTCGACGAATGCCGCATCATCAGCCTCTTCTCCAACATCGGCACGGCATCGCCTACCGGCTTCATCATGCCGGGCGATGACGATGCCGCCACCCGGATGCTGGGCCTCCAGTGGAAGCTGGGCCTGAGGCCGGAATACATCATGCCGTGGAATGTGCACCCGTGGCACACACCGGGCGAGCCGAACGGCAAGTTCACTCCCGACCAGATCCAGGCCGGCCTCAAGCCGCTGCTGAAGGTCCTGGCCCTGGTGCCCCGCGCTTCGGTCATCGTGGCCCACGGCACCGAGGCCAACCGCCTCGCCGGCCTGCTGCTGAAGACCGAAGTTCCCCTGCTGTGGCGCCGCGGACTGAAGACCTACAAGGTCCGTTCCCTGGGCGGCCGCTCCTTCGCCGGAACCCCCGAGCGGCAGAAGCAGTACCTGGACGAGATGCACGTCGCCTACGCCGACGCAATGGCCCGCACCGGCCTGCAGAAAGCCAGCTAGCATAAGGCCGGCGGGCGGCCACCTTCCTTGAGAAGGTGACCGCCCGCCGTCGTTAACGGGGCCTCCGCCGCGGAGGGTTCCCTGGCTGAGCGGAGCGAAGCTAGGGACGCGGTGGGGAGCTGTGCTGCTTGGCCTCGATAGCTGCTTTGGCTGCCGGGTCCGAGTCGTTGAGGAACTTCTCGATGCGCTCGGGCTCCTCTGCCTCATTGATGGCGGCCGAGGCCCGGCCCAGCGAGTAAAGCGCCCGCAGGAAGCCGCGGTTGGGCTCGTGCTCCCACGGAATGGGCCCCACGCCGCGCCAGCCGTTGCGGCGGAGCGAGTCCAGGCCGCGGTGGTAGCCGACCCGCGCGTAGGCGTAGGAATCGATGGTGCGGCCTTCCGCCCACGCCTCCTCGGCCAGGACGGCCCACAACAGCGACGATGTGGGGTGCTTTTCCACGAGGTCCAGCGCCTCAGCGCCGAGCGCGAGGTGCTGGTACACCTCGGTCTCGGCAGGCAGGAGCGTGGGCTCGGGGCCCAGCAGGTTCTTGCGGAACTCGTCGGACATGGCTAGAAGGTCTTGCCCGCGGAACCCAGCTGCTGGGTTGCCTCAACAACGCGGGCGGCGAGGCCGGCTTCGGCGGAGGCGCCCCAGACACGGGGGTCGTAGGTCTTCTTGTTGCCCACCTCGCCGTCGACCTTCAGCACACCGTCGTAGTTGCGGAACATGTGGTCCGCCACCGGGCGGGTGTACGCGTACTGCGTGTCCGTGTCGATGTTCATCTTGATCGTGCCGTAAGAGACCGCGTCCGCGATCTCCTGGTCCGAGGACCCCGAACCGCCATGGAAGACCAGGTCGAACGGGTTCTCCTTGCCGATCTTCGCACCGACCTGGGCCTGGATGTCCTTCAGGATCTCCGGGCGCAGCTTCACCCCGCCCGGCTTGTACACCCCGTGCACATTCCCGAACGTCAGCGCCGTGATGTACCGGCCGTTCTCCCCGGCGCCGAGCGCGTCGATGGTGGCCAGCGCGTCCTCGACAGTGGTGTAGAGCTTTTCGTTGATCTCGTGCTCGACGCCGTCCTCCTCGCCGCCAACCGTGCCGATCTCGACCTCAAGGATCATCTTCGCCGCAGCCGTGCGGGCCAGCAGTTCACGGGCGATCCGCAGGTTCTCCTGCAGCGTCTCCGCCGAACCGTCCCACATGTGGGAGTTGAAGAGCGGGTTCCGGCCGGCCTTGACCTCGGCCTCGGACGCGGCCAGCAAAGGCAGCACAAAACCGTCCAGCTTGTCCTTCGGGCAGTGGTCCGTGTGCAGGGCGATGTTCACGTTGTAGTTCTTCGCCACCTCACGGGCGAACGCGGCGAAACCCAGCGACCCGGCAACCATGTCCTTGGTCGAAGCACCCGACCAGTACGCAGCACCACCGGTGGAAACCTGCACAATGCCGTCAGACTCGGCCTCCGCGAAACCACGCAGCGCAGCGTTCAGCGTCTGGGAGGAGGTGACGTTGACGGCCGGGAACGCGTAGCCGCCCTTCTTGGCACGGTCGATCATGTCGGCATAAATATCGGGGGTTGCAATGGGCATGCTGACTCCTAAATCGAATTTCGTCTGCGGGTTTCGTTGACCCTGGAGTGAACCTCGTCGGCTAGGAACCATCCTAGCCATTTCTTCGCACAGGCCGTGGTTCGCGTCACCCGGCCCGGTAACACTTGCGGCCGGAGATCAGGAGTTCCCTTCAGCCACCCCCCTGCCGTGGAGCAGCCGCCTCGTTTGCTCGGGTCCATCGCTGCCGCAAATGCCGCGGTGGTGCGCGCCCTGGCCTCGTGTCCGGTATGCCGGACACCCCGGGCGTATTCTGGGAGTGTGAGTAGCTCATCGCTGCGCCCCAAAGCCCCGGCCGCTGTACAGGTTCTGGCCGTTCTTAGGTACGTCGCGGAACAGGCCGGCCCGGTGGCTGCCTCGGTTATCGCCCGTGACGTGGGAGTGCCGCGGTCAACGACGTACCAGTTGATCGCGGCCTTGGTTGATGACGGGTTTCTGGTCCACCTTCCGGAGGAACAAAAGTATGCGCTGGGTGTCACGGCGCACGAACTCGGAACCGGTTATTCACGGCAGGCCCCTCTTCAGCGCATCGCACGCCACCCGCTCGCGCGGCTGGTGGGGCGAACCCGTCGCACTGCCCACCTTGCGGTGATGCACGGCCGTGACGTCGTTTACGTCATCGAAGAACGCGCTCCGCGCCAGCGCCCTCTGGTGACAGACACCGGTGTCCGGCTTCCGGCACATCTGACGGCCAGTGGCAGGGCGATGATGGCGCAGATGGATCCTGCCCAGGTCGCCGCCTTGTTTCCGGGCCCGGAGGCCTTCACGGTTCGCAATGACAACGGGCCGCAGTCCTTACCGGCCCTGCAGGATTTGCTGTCGCGGGCGCGGTCCTTGGGCTACGCATGGGAACAGGATGAAATCACTGTTGGGTACTCTTCCGTTGCTGTTGCCGTCCTGGACCGGGCGCGCTATCCCGTGGCCAGCGTCACATTGACCGTCCCCAACCGGGCGTTTCCGCCTGGTGGCGCGCGGCGCGCCAAGGATGCCGAAACGCCGGAGGAACGGGCAATGCGGATTGAAGACGTGGCCGGTGAGTGGATTCCGGAGGTGAACCGTTGTGCCCGCGAGATATCGCGCAGGCTGGGTATCCGTGGCCGGCTGCCCACAAACTGAGGAGTGTCCCGGCCACGTGTGTGGCCGGGACACTCCTCAGGCATCAATACCGGCTGTCGGCTGCAGGCGCATCAGGGCCTGCAGGGCTGCCTGGACGGCTGGGCTGGCGGTTAGGGATTCGCCACTGGCTCCAGCGCTTCCTGACCCGTTTCAGCCGGGTAGATCATGTGGGATGGCGCGTTGGAGTTCCTCTTGGCCAGCGGGTAGTACACCAGGGCTGTGACCACCAGTCCCACGAGCCAGGAGATGTCGGCACCCCCCAGGAGCTTCGTCATGGGTCCGGTGTAGAGGGCCTGGGCCAGGAACGGAATCTGTACGATTATGCCCACTGCGTAGGTGATCAGGGCGGTCTTGTTCCAGCGCCCGTAGCGGCCGTTCAGGTCGTACAGGGCCGGGATATCCACCTTTTCTTTGGAGATCAGGTAGTAGTCGACCAGGTTGATGGAGCTCCACGGGATGAAAACCATGAGCAGCAGCAGCACGAAATTCTTAAAGTTGGCGATGAAGTCCGGCGATGCCAGGACGGCGATAAGCACGGACAGCCCGATGAAGCCGACGACGTATGCGAACCGCGTCCACGTGGCCACACCCGATTTGCGGGTGAACGCGGTCACCGAGGTCAGCATGGTCATGTAACCGCCGTACGCGTTCAGGGTGTTGACCGTAAGTTTCCCGATCACGATGACCAGGTAGATGACCACAGCGATGAGGCCCCCGCCACTCATGTGTCCGAGGAAGGCGACCTGGCCGTCCAGGAACCTCTCCCCCTTGGGCAAAGCAAGGGCGGCGAAGAGAGCTCCGAGGGTCATGGACCATTGGGAACCGAGCACGGTGCCGAAGTAGGACGCCTGGAACGTCTTGCGGGCCGGGGTGCTGGAGGGGAGGTAGCGGGAGTAATCGGCCACATAGGGCCCATAGGTCAGTTGCCATCCGGCGCCGAGGGAGATGGCGAGCAAGAAAGTGGGAAATTCGAAGTTCCCGGCCCCCAGGAGGGCTCCCACGTCCTGGCTCATGAGGAGCCTGATGCCGAGGTAGGTGAAACCGAGCACCCCGACGATCGTGGCGATGCGGCCCATCATGTGAATGTACTTGTAGCCCAGCGTCGCAACGAGGATGGTCAGCGCCCCGAAGAGGACCATTCCCACGGCCGGCGTGCCGGTGTGCAGGATCTGGTCCACGGCCCGACCGGCCAGGACGGTGCCTGTGGCGGCGAACCCAAGGTACATGACGACCACCAGCACCAGCGGGATAACGGCGCCCAGAATACCGAACTGTGCGCGGCTGGAAATCATCTGCGGAAGCCCAAGCTTGGGGCCTTGGGCCGCATGCAGCGCCATGACGGCCCCGCCCAGAAGGTTGCCAACCAGCAAGCCAAGGATCGCCCACAGGGCATCAGCGCCGAACAACACTGCGAGGGCGCCATCGACGATGGCGGTGATCTGCATGTTCGCTCCGAACCACAGGGTGAACTGTTGTGTCGGAGAACCGTGACGTTCGTTTTCCGGGACGAAGTCGATGGAGCGGCGCTCAACGCGCGGCCCTGATCCCGTTTTTGTTGTGGCCTGCATGCTGTTCCTCACTTTGACGACCGAATCGAGGTCCCCCAACCTTTTGAATCAATCTGAGCACGCGCTGTGAGCGGCATCACCGGAAAGCCGCGACGTTTCGTCCGGGGTTTCGGACAATGGGAGTAAAACTGTGATTCAGCTGATCAGACGTGCTGGCCGAACACGTGCCGGCGCACCCAGGCGTGCATGGCGATGGCCGCGGCCGAGCCTGCGTTGATGGAGCGGGTGGACCCGAACTGCTCGATGGACAGGGTGGCCTCCGCTGCCTCATGGACCTCTGGAGTCAGCCCCGGGCCCTCTTGGCCGAACACCAGCACGCACTTCTGCGGCAGCTCGTAGGTCTCCAGCGGCACGGAGTCGGGGAAGATGTCGATTCCGATGATGGCCAGCCCCTCCCCCTGCGCCCAGGCCACGAAGTCCTCCACGGTGGGGTGGTGGCGGACGTGCTGGTAGCGGTCGGTGACCATCGCCCCGCGGCGGTTCCACCGCCGTCGTCCGATGATGTGGACCTCCTTGGCGAGGAACGCGTTGGCAGTACGCACCACGGTGCCAATATTGAGGTCGTGCTGCCAGTTTTCGATGGCGATGTGGAAGTCGTGCCGCTTGGAATCCAGGTCGGCGACGATCGCCTCGTGCTTCCAGTACCGGTACTTGTCCACGACGTTGCGCCGGTCGCCGTCGGCCAGGAGGTCATGATCCCAGTGGTCACCTTCAGGCCATTCGCCCTGCCAGGGCCCGACGCCGACCTCCGGCTTTGGCTCCGGCGTCTCGTTTTGGTCTGGTTGGGGTTCGGGTGTCCCGGGCGTTTGCGTCACCCCTCAACACTAGACTGGGCTCCGAACGCAAACATCTTGGTGAAGGAATGACATGGCAGAAGCGGACAAGGTAAAGACATCGGCGGCCGTGTACCGCAGCGGCCAGGAGATCGAATGCTGGCTCACCGACATGGACGGGGTCCTGGTGCATGAGAACCAGGCTGTACCCGGGGCCCCGGAACTGATCCAGCGCTGGGTGGACACCTCAAAGCGCTTCCTGGTCCTGACCAACAACTCGATCTTCACGCCGCGCGACCTCGCCGCGCGGCTGCGGGCCTCCGGCCTGGAAATCCCGGAGGAGAACATCTGGACGTCGGCCCTGGCCACCGCCCAGTTCCTGAAGGACCAGGTTTCCGCGGGAGGGCCTGACAGCGGAAACCGCGCGTACACCATCGGCGAGGCGGGGCTGACGACGGCGCTCCACGAGGCCGGCTTCATCCTCACCGACCAGAACCCCGACTTCGTGGTGCTCGGCGAAACCCGCACGTACTCGTTCGAGGCGATCACCACGGCCATCCGGCTGATCCTGGCCGGGGCGCGCTTCATCGCCACCAACCCGGACGCCACCGGCCCCTCCAAGGAGGGTCCGCTCCCGGCCACGGGCGCCATCGCCGCACTGATCACCAAGGCCACGGGACGGGAACCATACATTGTGGGCAAGCCGAACCCCATGATGTTCCGTTCGGCCATGAACCAGATCGACGCGCACTCGGAGACCACCGCGATGATCGGCGACCGCATGGACACCGACATTATCGCGGGCATGGAAGCCGGGCTGCACACCGTCCTGGTGCTCAGCGGCATCACGCAGCGCGACGAAATCGCCGCTTACCCGTTCCGCCCCAACCAGGTGCTGGACTCCGTGGCGGACCTCAAGAACCAGATCTGACCAGGCCACGCCGCCGGCCGGCTGCGTCTAGAACGGGGTCATCTTCCCGCCGCCTCCGGGCAGCGGGAAGATCTCGTTCTCCAGGTCTTCCAGAATGGGCCGGTACACGAACGGATTCCACCCCGGGCTGGCGTGTGCCGGCAGCGCCCCGGTGGTCTGCCGGTCGGACGAGACCATGTTGGCGGCGAACGTGTGTGCCCACGAATCACGGGCTGTCTGGTAGTTGACGGTCTGGTCCCGCGGGTTTCCGATGTAGGCCATGCGGGTATCCCCGATCTGGCCCGCGAAGCGCGTTGCATCGAAGTGGTAGATGTAGGCGGATTCCGTCTGGATCAGCACGCTCGAGGGGGCGATCGGGGACAGCTGCTCCAGTGTCTGGTCCAGGATCTGGCCCCAGGTGCGCTCATTCTTGTGGGCCACGCGCTCCCCCAGTTCGTAGCCACCGCGCAGCACTGACGGGATCCGGAACCCGCTTTCGTAGAGGAACACCACGCCGTCGAACCAGCTCTGGTCCAGGACATCGAACTTGCTGTAGGGGCTGCAGTCGAGCACGATCAGCTCCACCTTTACGCCGTGCAGCTCCAGCAGTCGGGCGGCCACCTGCGTGGCCACCATGCCGCCGAAGCTGTGGCCGTAGAAGTAGAGCGTGGTGAGGTTGTGCGCCCGGACATGCTCGATCACGGCGATGACCAGCTGGTCGATGTCCAGGCCCAGGTTCGAATAACCCGCCGCCGCGAGCTGGCCGCGCAGCCGCAGGCTTCCCCGAAGCGAGTTGAGGATCCACTGGGCCTCTTCCCAGCTGGTCTTGTAACCGGGAAACAGGATCCAGCTGGCGTGCGGGAAGTAACTCTGCGCGAAGTCATCCTCGACCACCAGGATCTTGTTGACCTGCCGTTCCTCCTGCACTTGCTTCGTGAAAAGCATGTCAGCGGCGAGGACAGTGGAGGCGCCAGCGCCGGTGAGGAAGGTCCGGCGCGAGAAGCGCTTCAGCTCGGCGGCGCGCCGAAGAAGCCGGGCAGCGTCCGCGCCCGGCGCCTTCTGCCGGCCTGTCTGGCCGGCGGCCCCGTCATATGGCACTGAACTACACTAGGCACATTTCAAACGCCAGGCACAGTTCCGGTTCCATGCGCCGTTCGAACCGCGTGGGGTTCGAACGGGGTCAGCTGGGTTCGGCGAGCTTCCCGGCGGACTCGGTCAATTCCCGGCGGGCTATTTCCTCACAGATCGCCTCGTACCGGGCCAGGAGCTCATGTCCGGAACGCCCGGCCGGATCGTCCAGCAGCCCGAAGACCGAGTCGCTCGCCGCCATGAGTTCGTGAGAGGAATAGTTGGATAGGGGGCGGGCGCCGCCGGCCGTCTGCCCCTCAGTCAGCCCTGCCGGATCGGTCAGCGCCGTGAAGTCCGCGCGGGCTTCGCTCACGGTGTTGTCGCGGTTGGCCAAGACCTCAAGCAGAACTCCCGGCGCCGGTCTGGAGGAGATCTGCCATGTACCGGCGTCGAGGGCATTGAGGTCGAAACGAAGGCCCGCGAGCGCGGATGACTCCACAAAGTCGGCGCGGGAAAGATCCACAGTGATGGGCGACGTGATACCCATCCGACGTACGCGCCGGATTTCGAGTATTAAGTCAGGGCGGGACGCCTGGGTAAGGCTCCCCCGGACGTCAATCCGGGCGCTGCCGGCGGCGTCGTCGATCTTAATGTGGGGATTAAGCTGGTTGTCCATAGGTACTCCAAAAGGGGTGTCTATGGCCGACGGCTCAACCTCGGACAGCCTATCCCGGCTAGTCCCGCCGCACAACCAGCCGGCAACCAGGCTACCCCGCCTGGACCTTCCCGGGCTCTTGGAAGTGGGTGCTGGCCTCCCCGCCTCCCACCGAATTCACCAGCGACGCAGCGATGTCGCGAAGCTTCACGTTGCTGTGGCTCGAGGCATCGGTGAGGATGCGCACGGCTGTCGCCTGGCTGCACCGGTTCTGCGCCATAACGATGCCGACGGCGATGTCGATGACCGTCCGTGATTCCAACGTGGCGCGGAGGTTCGTGGCGCTGTCAGTGTGCAGCGAAAACCTGACCGCCAGGCGCAGGGCCTGGGAGATCTCCCGGGTGTATCCGCGGGCGCGGGCCGCGGAAACCTCGTTGAACTTGTGGGGCACGTCGGAGTAGAGGTTGAGAGCGGCCTTCGCGTCCCCCTGCAGATTGAAGGGCAGCGACAGCACCGAACGCAGCCCGTGGGAGGCCACCGCGTTAGCGTAGTCAGGGCCCCAGCGGTCTTCTTCGAAGAGATCCGGAACGTGGACTTCCCGTTCCTCCTCCGCGGCGGTCAGGCACGGCCCCTGGGACAGCGAGTACTGGATTTCGTCCACTTCGCGGGCGGAGTCGCTGCTCCAGCCGATCGTCGCCGCCTTACGGTCCCTCAGCAACGTAATTCCGCAGAGGGCGTCGTCCCCGTCGCCCGCCACCTGGTGCGCCGAGTACCGCGCCAGTTCGTTGAGGAAGTCCTCAAAGTCGGCACTCTCCAGAATGAGGTTCTGGATTTGCTCAACACTGCTCAGGGCTTGATCCGACGGGCGCATGACGGGGTACTCCAAGTGAGAGGATTCGGGGTACGGAAATACTAAGCCACGCGGGGTGTGCCGTCCACTGGAGGGCCGGTCAGCTCAGGCCAAGCTCGTCCTTGCTGAAGGCGTACAGGTACGGCACCCCGGCTTCGGCTTCGATCTTTTCCTTGGCGCCCGTGTCGCGGTCGACGATGACGGCAACAGCGACGACGTTGCCGCCGGCGTTGCGGACACCCTCGACGGCGGTCAGGGCCGAGCCGCCCGTGGTGGAGGTGTCCTCGAGCACCAGGACCTTGCGGCCCTCAACCGAGGGGCCTTCCACCTGGCGGCCCATGCCGTAGGACTTCTGTGCCTTGCGGACCACGAAGGCGTCGATGGCCCGGCCGGCATCCGCAGCAGCGTGCATGACGGCGGTGCCAACCGGGTCTGCCCCCATCGTGAGGCCGCCGGCGCACTCAAAGTCGATGCCGGCGTCGTCAATCAGGGACAGCATGACCTGGCCGACGAGCTTGGAGGCCTCGTGGTGCAGGGTGATGCGTCGCAGGTCGATGTAGTAGTCGGCCTCGGCACCGCTGGACAGAATGACCTTGCCGCGGACTACCGCGAGTTCCTTGATCAGTTCCAGAAGTCGGGCACGGGCAGCGGTGGTGGAAAGCGAGTCCGGGGTGGCAGTCATGGGCTCCAGTTTAGTCGGTGCCGGATGCCTTGCCGGGCCGCGCGTCCACCCGCCGGGCAAAGGCGGGCGCATGCTCGGGCAGGGGTCCGTGAGCGATCATCCGGGGCAGCACTCCCATCAGGACGGGAATGTGCTGGGCGAGATACATCACCGCCGCCGGGGGACCCGACCTCTTGCCGGTAAAGAGCGGGACAAAAACGCCCCGGTGCATGAGTCGCTGGATGGACTGGATAATCACGGTCGGCACTTGCCGCCGCCGCTGCACGGCCGCGAGATCCTTCTCGGTGACCTTGCCGCGCAGCAGCGCGGGGGCGAGTCGCGCGGCCGCAGCCACGGCGTCCTGGATGGCCAGGTTAATGCCCACTCCGCCGGCCGGGGACATCGCATGCGCGGCATCGCCGATGCACAGCAGCCCGTCGATGTACCAGCGCTGCAGGCGGTCCAGCCGGACATCCAGCCAGTGGAGGTCGTCCAGGGACCGAATGGACTCGACGCGGTCCGCGAGGTCCGGGCGCAATGCCGCGATCCGCTCCCGGAACCGTTCCACTCCCTCCCTTTTGATGCGGTCTCCGGACCCTTTCGGGGCGAAGTAGCCCATCTGATAGTAGGTGTCCCGGAACAGGGCGATGACGGCGTCGCGGTCCCCGAAGGCCGGAACAATCCCGGCGACCTCCCCCTGCTCGGACTCGGCCCGCGGCAGCTTGAACCACCAGGTGTCGAACGGCACCGGGTATTCCTTCGATTTCAGGCCGGCAGCCTGGCGCAGCACCGAGTGCCGGCCGTCCGTTGCCACCACCAGGTCTGCGCGGAGCGCGCCTTCCGTGCCGTCCTTGGTGAGATACCGGATCCCGGTGACCCGGCCGCCGTCGGACATCAGGGACGTTGCCCTGTGCTCCATCAGGAGCGTGAACGTGGGCTCCTGCTCGGCGGCCCGGGCGAGGAAGTTCAGGAAGTCCCACTGGGGCATCATGGCGACGTAGTTGTACGGCGGCCGGAGCGCGGCGAAATTCCCCAGCGTGACCAGGCCCCCGCCGGGCGTCGGGAAGGCGACGTTCTGCAGCCGGCTTTGCGGCAGCCCGCGGAACTCGCCTCCGAGCCCGAGTTCGTCGATGAGCCGGATGGTGGAGGCATGGACGGTGTCCCCGCGGAAGTCCCGAAGGAAGTCGCCGTGTTTTTCGAGGACCGTGACCTCCACGCCGGCCCGCGCCAGCAACAGCCCCAGCATCATGCCGGCTGGCCCGCCGCCCACCACCACGCAGCCTGTACTCTCCATGAGCCATACGGTACGCCTCCCTGCGCGGGGCGGCACAGAGCGCGAACGGACACTTCAGCCCCGGACCCTCGAGCGCGAACCCGGCACCGGCCGGGTCGGTAGCGGCACGGGACCCGCCTGACTCCGGCGGAAACAGTTGAGCCTCGCGGATGGCGCTGACTAGGCTGAGTTCCATGCGCACACTCCAAGCCAAGATCATCGAAGAAATGGGCGTCCAGCCCCGGATCGATCCCGCAGAGGAGGTGCGCAAACGCGTCACTTTCCTGAAGGAATACCTCAAAGCCACCGGCACCAGGGGCTTCGTCCTGGGCATCTCCGGCGGACTGGACTCGTCCCTCGCCGGGCGCCTCGCGCAGCTGGCGGTCGAGGAACTGCAGGCCGAGGGCACGGACGCGCAGTTCGTGGCGGTCCGCCTCCCCTACGGCGTCCAGCACGACGAGGCGGACGCCCAGGCTGCCCTGGACTTCATCAAGGCCTCCAAGGAATGGACGTTCAACATTTCCGCCGCCGTGGACGGTTTCGAGGACGAATTTGAAAAGACGGTCGGCAACGGGATCTCCGACTTCCACAAGGGCAACACCAAGGCCCGTACGCGCATGATCGCCCAGTACGCCCTCGCCGGGGAGCACAACTACCTTGTCGTCGGCACCGACCACGGGGCGGAATCCGTCACCGGGTTCTTCACCAAGTATGGCGACGGCGGAGCCGACATCCTCCCGCTGTTCGGCCTGAACAAGCGGCAGAACCGGGCCCTCCTGGAGCACCTCGGCGCGCCGGAGCGGGTCTGGAAGAAGGTGCCCACCGCCGACCTCCTGGACGACCGGCCAGGCCGCACCGACGAGGACGAACTGGGCCTGAGCTACGACCAGATCGACGACTACCTCGAGGGCCGCGACGTCGGTGACAGCGCCGCTGAACTGATCGAGCAGAAGTATCTCCGGACCCGGCACAAGCGCACGGTTCCGGTCAGCATCTTCGACACCTGGTGGAAGCACGAGGGTCCGGAAGAGGCCAGGGCAGGACTCTAGGGGCGGGTTCCCGGACGCGGGCCGCCCATCCGGAGGCTATTCCTAGGGCAGCAGCACAATCTTCCCCCGGCCGTGGCCGCCACGGCTGATTTCCAGCGCGTCGGCGGCCTCGATCAGGGGCATCCGGTGCGAGACCGTGAAGGTGATTTGACCCTCGGCGGCGAGCGTCCCCACTTCCGCCACCCGGCCGTCGAGCTGCTTTACGGCCGCCAGCCCGGCCGCCGATGCCTGCTCGCCCGGAACGGTGGTCACCGCCCGACCGGCGCCCCGGAGCAGCTCGGCAGTTGCTGCGAGCGAATCCTCGCTCCCCACGGTGTCCAGGACTGCCGTCACCCTGCCTGCGTCCCCGGCCAGCGCCCGGACCCTGTCCGCAAGCCCGGGACCGTACGTTACGGGTTCCGCGCCCAGCTCGCTGAGGTACTCCTGGTTGGCCTCCGACGCCGTGCCGATCACCCGTGCACCGAAGGCCAGCGCAATCTGGACACCGGCCGAGCCAACCCCACCGGCGGCGCCGTGAACCAGCACCGTGTCTTCTGGCGCCACGGCGAGCTGCTTCAGGGCCGAGTACGCCGTGCCGCCCGCCACCGGGATGCACGCCGCCTGCTCGAAGTCCACGCCCGCCGGCAAGGGAGTCAGCTGGTCCGCCGGCACCACGGCTTCCGTCCGGTAACCGCCCAGCAGCCCGTTCCAGATGACCTCGTCACCCACCGCAAACCCTTCGAAAGCAGGCCCGACGGCGATCACCACGCCGGCCGCCTCGCTGCCGGGCACCGCCGGAAAGTCCAAGGGGACCCACCTTTTGAGGTAGCCGGCCACGAGCTTCCAGTCCACGGGATTCACGCTGACCGCCCGGAACTCCACCTGCACCAGGCCGTCACCCGGTTCGGCCAGCTTCTCCGTACCCACCTTCAGGACCTGCGGATCGCCGTATTCCTCAAAGTAGACCCGTGTGCTCATGGCTCTGGCTCCTTCGGTGCCGTCCTGCGCTGTAGTGAAAGCGTAGGCAGTGCAGTTCGGGCACCACAAGGAGCCAGATGGCATCACCGGATCTGGTCAGGGCCGGACTTCCACCTCCCCCGTCATGCCCATGTAGTCGTGGAGCGCGCAGATGTAATCGAATTCGCCGACCTTTTTGAACGTGACGGTGAATTTGGCGCCGGGTTCCATCAGGCCGGAGCTCAGGTTCCCGCCCCTAAAGTCTTTGGGATTTCCCACGGGCGCGAAGATGTTTGCCGGTTCATGGCCGAACGTCACCGTGTGCGGCGCGCCCATTCCGGTGTTCAGGAACGAGACCGTGTCACCGACGTGGACAACAATCTCGTGATGGACAAACCGCATCAGCATGGCCACTTCGTTGTCTGTTCCGGCGATTACTTTGTGGCTGCCGGCCTGCTTGTGGGCCGCCGCCCATTGCTCTTCGCCATCGCGTGCAATCTTCCGTTCCTGCTTCCGGGTCTGGCGGTCATACTGGGACTGGCTGTAGGGATAGTCCGTTCCCGCCGCCCGGACATGGACGGTACCCTTCATCCCCTTGCCGTGAACGATGCAGTAGTACGTGAAGTTGCCGGTGTGTGTGAATTTCAGTGTGTAGCCCTCCACCGCTTTGAATCCGGTGTTGGAGACGTTGGCCATAATTCCGGAGTTATAGTACGAGTGCCCGTCGTAGGCGGTACCGCCCTGCCGGCTCAGTTGCTTCGGATCAAACGGATTAAATGGCATGAGGGACTGTCCGTGCGCCAGGAAGGTCACGGTGTGGATTTCAGCGGAGTTGGCCTCCCACGTGACCGTGTCCCCGGAATTGACATAGATGTTCGCCGGGAGGAAAGACATGCCCTGGATTGCCTGATCATGTGCCTCCGAGCCGACCTGGACGGTCCAGCTCTCAGGGGACGGTTTCTCATCGTCGGCCGTGGCGAAGCTGCTAAGGGACAGCGGCAGGATCAGTGCCGCCATGGACGCAAGGACGCCGCGCACCAGGCGCGTCATAGGGTGGGTAGTTAATCGAGGAGTCATGCGACTCATGCCTTCTACTCTGTGCGGGGTGGCCGCGGGGCGGCCGGGACGATACGACGTCGGAAATCGGCGTCGAAGCGATGCCAGCGCGGCGGGGGTCCATGGGGACCCTTCTGCTGTCCGCTGTCCCCCAGTTCAGGGAAGGGAGAAGGCGTCGGAACCGGGACCCGCCACCGAACGGTGGCGATGGAATCGGTCTTTTGGTTGTCGGGGACGAAAGAATACGTGGCGGTTCTGTGAGCCGGCAGACCTATGATTCGTGGCCGATGCAATCGGGCCGCGGCCCGATTGACGCTGCAACTACAGTTCTCATAGTGCTCCGCGATTTTAGAATTGTCGAGATATCCGCTGACCTGCCGCGTCTTCAGCGCGCGGAGGGCCTGCGCCCCGCGCCGAGCCGGACGGTGAGCCGGTGGGCTTCCTCGAGCAGAAGCCGCCCCAGCAGTTCGCGCCGGTCCTCACGGAAGCGCGGTTCGATGCCGGTCAGGGACAGTGCCCATGACGGCCGGCCTGCCTGGTCGAAGACGGCCGCGCCCATCCCCCAGCTGCCTTCCAGCACCAGTCCCGGGTTCACGGAGTAGCCGCGCCGGCGGGTCTGGTGCAGGTTGTTCCGGACAACGTCCTCCGGGTGCCCGCCGGCGTATTTGCCGGCGTGGGCGGCCCAGTCGCCCAGGATTTGCTCCTGTTCCGCTTCCGGCAGGAACGCCATGATCGCCGTTCCGGCCGAGGCCACGCCCAGCGGAAACCGCACACCTTCGTGAAGTACGAAGGAGCGGACGGGGAAGCTCCCCTCCTCGCGCAGCAGGCACACGGTTTCGGAGCCCCGCCGGATCGAGAAGAAGGCGCTCTCACCGGTCTCCTCGGCCAGCCGGCGCAGGCTGGGCCTCGCCAGGTCCTCCAGTGGAAAGCGCGCGGCAGCCACCGATCCCATCAGCAGGGCCTCGGGGCCGAGCACCCAGTTCCCGCTCAGGGGGTCGTGGTCGAGCAGCCCCTCGGCCGCAAGCGACGTCAGGAGGCGGTGCACGGTAGGACGGGTCAGCCCCGAGTCCCGCACCAGCTCCACGAGCGGGCTTCCCTCCGGCTTTCTTGCCACGATCCGCAGAAGCCCTGCGATGCGGCTGACCACCTGCGCGCCCTGGACGGGTGCCTGGTTCACGATCCCTCCCTAACGATCCATATTGTGGACACCGCACAGTTTACCGTCCACAGTGTAAGAGCGCCATTGTCAAGGAAGGCACAACCTTGACACCGTCCCAACGGCCCGCCTACGCTCCACAGTCAGAACCATTGTCCATAAAGTGGACTGCACCAAGCTCAATGAGGAGATGCGATGTCCAAGCTGAAACCTGGCGCCACCGAAGCCCTCTACGACGTCCTCCGGGACGGGATCACGATTGCCGTCGGCGGATTCGGGCTCAGCGGCATCCCAGCCGACCTGATCCAGACCGTGCGCGATTCCGGCGTGAAGGACCTGACCGTGGTGTCCAACAACATGGGCGTGGACGGCAAGGGCCTGGGCATCCTGATCGAGGCCGGTCAGGTCTGCAAGGTCATCGCCTCCTACGTCGGCGAGAACAGGCTCTTCGCCGAGCAGTACCTGGCCGGTGTCCTGGAGGTGGAGTTCACCCCGCAGGGCACCTTGGCGGAGCGGTTGCGCGCCGGCGGCGCCGGCATCCCCGCGTTCTACACCAAAACCGGGGTGGGCACCCTGGTCGCCGAAGGCAAACCGCACGAGGTGTTCGACGGCGAAAGGTACCTCCGGGAGCTCGCCATCCGCGCCGATGTGGCACTGGTCCATGCCCACACCGCCGACACTGACGGCAATCTGATCTACCGCTACACGGCCCGGAACTTCAATCCGGTGGTGGCCACCGCGGGGGCCGTTACCGTGGCCGAGGCGGAGGTCGTCGTCGAACCCGGCGCCTTGGACCCGAACCACATCGTCACCCCCGGCGTCTACGTCCAGCACCTGGTCCAGGCCGGCAACAGGATCAAGGACATCGAACAGCGCACCGTCCGCCCCGTCGTCGAGCGGATCAGCGCCTAAAGCGCGAACGAACACTTAAGCCCCCCTTTTTGACCCGGCTTTTCAAACCCCTAGGAGACTCCCGTGGCCTGGACCCGGAATGAAATGGCCGCGATCGCGGCCGAGGAACTGAACGACGGCGACTACGTCAACCTGGGCATCGGCATCCCCACGCTGGTGGCCAACAACCTGCCCGACGGCGTCCGCGTCGTCCTGCAGAGCGAAAACGGGCTGCTCGGCATGGGCCCGTTCCCCTACGAGGGCGAGGAGGACGCCGACCTCATCAACGCCGGCAAGCAGACCGTCACCGTCCTGCCCGGCGGCAGTATCTTCGACTCCGCCACCTCCTTCGGCATGATCCGCGGCGGGCACGTCAAAGTCGCCATCCTGGGCGCCATGCAGGTCTCCGGCCACGGCGACCTCGCCAACTGGACCATCCCCGGCAAGATGGTCAAAGGCATGGGCGGCGCCATGGATCTCGTCGCCGGCACCCCGCGCGTCGTGGTCCTCACCGAACACAACGCCAAGGACGGCTCAGCCAAGATTGTCCGCGACTGCACCCTGCCCCTGACCGGCGTGAGCGTCGTGGACCGGATCATCAGCGACCTCGCCGTCTTCGACCTCCACAAGAAGGACGACGGCGGCCGGCAGCTCACGCTCACCCGGCTCGCGCCGGGAATTACCGCCGAGGAGATCCGGGAGAAGACGGAAGCGGCGTTTGCGGTTGCCGCGGACCTCGCAGAACCGGCCGGGCTCCGCAGCTAGGGCTCTCAGCCGTGCGCCCGGATGAGCCGGGCGATCTCGGCAAAGCCCAGCCGCTCGGCGTTCTCCAAAGCCGTCCTGCCCTGCGGGTCGCGGATGTTGGGGTTCGCCCCGGCATCGAGCAGCTGCCGGACCACGTCCTGCTGCCGCGGACCCCCGTTGTTCAGGAGGATGGCTTCCTGCATCGCCGTCCAGCCGAGCTTGTTCACGTGGTTGACGGGGACTCCGGCGGCGATGAGGATGCGCACCGTCTCCACATGCCCGTGCTCGCTGGCCGGGATCAGGGCAGTGCCGCCGAAACGGTTGGTGCTGCGAACGTCCGCCCCGTTGGCAAGGGTCAGCCGCAGGATGTCGTCGAAGCCCTCGGCACCGGCATAGAGGAACGCAGAATCCTGGATCGAGTCCTTGGCGTTCACGTTCCCGCCCTCCCGGATCAGCCGCGCCACAAGCGCCGCGTCGTTGGCCTTCGCGGCCAGGACAAGCCCGTGGTCAAGCTTCGCCTGCTGAGCCGGGGACAGGGAGGGACGTGGAGCGGGAGCGGACGACGGCGGCCGCCTCGTGCCGCTCGCTCCGGAGACGCTCGCGCCGGAGCCGGCCGTCGCTGTCGGGCTTTCCGGCGTTGCAACGGCCGATGGGGAACCGGAAGCGCACCCCGCCAGCAGGGACGCCACCAGTACCGCCCCACCAGCGAGCGGAAGTGCGGCGGCCCGCCTGCCGCCGTCGTACCCGTCCCTGGCCTTACGCCGTTTCCTGCGCATGCCGTCGTACCCGTCCCCAGCCACAGCCCGCAGCCTACTTGGCGGCAATTGCGGCGGCGCCGGCCTCGGCGCACGCTTCGTCGAGCTTGCCGTCGGGGGCGCCGCCGACGCCGATGCCCGCCACGGAGACGCCGTTCACCTTCAGCGGGACGCCGCCCGGGAGGAAGAGCGTGCCGGGAAGGTCGGCGATGCTCGGCCCGTTGCCGGAAATGCGCTTGGCGAGTTCGCTCGTGGGGCTCCCGAACGCTGCCGCGGTGTACGCCTTCTGCTTGGCCGACTCGATGGTGTGCTCCGCGGCGTTGTCGCCGCGCAGGAGGGCCTGGACGGTGCCGAAGCGGTCCACCAGGGCCACCGTCACGAAGGGCAGCTTGTCGGCCTGGCACCTGGCGAGCGCGGCGCCCACCGCCTTCGCCGAGGCGCCAACAGTGATCCGGTTCTGGGCGACGACGTTGTCCGCACCCGGCTGGACATCAGCAGCAGGCACGGCTGCCGGCGCTGCAGCAGGCTGTATTGCGGCCGCCGCGGGCTGAACCGAAGCCGGGGAAGACCCTGCCCCGGCGTTGGCGACGGCGGTGGCACCGGCGGTGATCACGAGCGCTCCGGCTGCCGCGGCGGCAAAAATCTTCTGGGACTTCTTCACGGTGGTTCTCCTTGGGTGGGCGGCGAGCGCCGGCTGGGTCTGTCCGGACAGGCATCCGGTGATGTGCGGCGCAGCCAAGCGGCTGCATTTCCATGGTGGACCTGCACCGGCCGGGGCCGCATCAGGCCATCAGTTGGAGCCGGATGGTCCTTCTGGCTGGCCGCATCAGCCAAATGGCTGAGAGACCAGCAACGGCGCGGGCAATAGCATGGGTCCGTAGCACGTCACCCACCGGAACCGGACCCGCCATGCCTCCCCCAGCCCCCACCGCCGCACCGGAACATCCTCCTGCACGCACCGGCCCTGCCCACGGCACCCGGCTGGGACGGATCGACGCCGCGGTCCACCTGGGCTTCGCCGTGCTCATCGTCGCCTCGGTGGTTCGGTACGCGATGCGGCACAGCGCCCAGGA
This sequence comes from Arthrobacter sp. OAP107, assembly GCF_040546765.1. NCBI lineage: Bacteria > Bacillati > Actinomycetota > Actinomycetes > Micrococcales > Micrococcaceae > Arthrobacter > Arthrobacter sp. OAP107. The sequence goes on from NZ_JBEPOK010000001.1 coordinate 4,518,125, forward strand.
CAACCTGCTGGTCCTCGCACTGGCGGCCGCCGCGTGCGCCCTGTATGCGGTCATCGCCGTGCTCGCCCAGCGCCGGCGTCCCTGGGCACTGTGGATGTTCGTCCTCGTGGCCGTCTGGGCCGTGCTGGTGGTTTCCGCGCCCAGCTTCGCCTGGTGCTCGTTTGCGCTCTTCTTCCTGTGCCGCATCGCCTTTACCGGCGCCGTCGCCTACGCGGCGGCGGGCGCGACGGCGGCAGCCACCGCCGCGGGGCTGTTCCGGCTCAGCGACGGCACCGACCTGGCCATGCTCCTGGGCCCGCTCGCCGTGGGCGTCCTGCTGACCCTGATCTACGACCGCATTGAGCACGACGCCGCCGAGCAGCGGCGCCTGCATTCCGAGGTATCTCTCGCCCAGGGGCAACTGGCCGCCAGCGAGCGCCGCGCCGGCACCATCGCCGAGCGCGAACGCGTCTCCCGGGGGGGGAAATCCATGACACCGTGACCCAGGGCCTCGCCAGCAGCCTGCTCCTCCTCGAGGCCGCAAACCGGGCGTGGCCGGGGCCTGCCTCCCGCCAGGATCTCCGGCAGGCCAGTGAGCTGCTGCGCCGGAACCTCTCCGATACGCGCAGCCTCGTCCACGAACTTGCCTCCCCCGGCCTCGACGCCTCGCCGCTGCCGGACGCCCTGCTGCAGGCCGCCTCGCAGTACGTGCCCGGCGCCAGGCTGCTGGTCACCGGCGAACCGCGGACAGTGCCCGCTGACATCCGCCATGCACTCCTCCGGGTGGTGCAGAGCGCCGCCGCGAACATCAAGCTGCATGCCTCCGCGGACACCACCAGCATCACCCTCGGCTTCCTGCCCGACGCGGTCACGCTGGACATCTACGACGACGGCGCGGGCTTTGATCCGGCGGCGGTAGCACCGCCGTCGGACGCAGGAGGGTACGGACTTCGGGCGATGCGGCAGCGGGTGGAGCAGCTGGGCGGCGCCTTCTCGGTGGAAAGCGCCCCGGGTCAGGGAACTGTCGTGGCGGCGCAGCTGCCGGCAAAGCAGCTGCAGGTAAAGGGGGAAGAATGAGCGTCATCAGCGTGCTCCTCGTGGACGACCACCTCGTGGTCCGCAGCGGACTGAAGGCCCTGCTGGGAACGCAGCCGGACATCGACGTGGTTGCCGAGGCGTCCTCCGGCGAGGAAGCCCTGGCCGCCGTGGAAGCGCACACGCCCGACGTCGTGGTGATGGACCTTGCCATGGGCCCGGGAATGGACGGGATCGAGGCCATCAGGAAGCTGCGTGAACGCAACAGCAGGCAGGCCGTGCTGGTCTTCACCACCTACGATTCGGACGCCGACATCGTCCGGGCGGTGGACGCCGGGGCGATGGGTTACCTCCTGAAGGACGCCGCGCCGGAGGAGATCTTCGCCGCCGTCCGCGGCGCCGTCCAGGGCAAGAGCGTCATGAGCCCGCCGGTAGCCTCCCGCCTGTTCCAGCAGCTGCGCAATCCTGACGAGGTCCTGACCCCGCGGGAGGCGGAGCTGCTGAGCCTCCTCACCGAGGGGCTCAGCAATCGGGAGCTGGGGCAGCGGCTGTTCATCTCCGAGGCCACCGTCAAGAGCCACCTCGCCCACATCTACGCCAAGCTGGGCGTGGAGACCCGGGCCGCGGCCATCGCCACCGCCATCCGCCGCGAGGGGATGCGCTAGCAGCTGCCGGGCAGCGGGTTGGCTGACTGCCCTCAAGGCGGCGCCGCCCGGCAGCGGGGCTAGACTCGATCCCGTCCAGCCCAGCCCTTTCGAGAGGAGCAGCCATGCGCGCCACCATCATTCACGGACCCGGAGACATCAGGGTGGAGGACCGCGACTACCCGGCCATCCAGCTCCCCACGGACGCCGTGGTCCGCGTGACGGCCGCCTGCGTCTGCGGCTCGGACCTGTGGCCGTACCGCGGCGTGAAGCCGGTCCGCCACGCCGCCGCCATCGGCCACGAATTCGTGGGTGTCGTGGAAAGCACAGGCGCCGACGTGGCCACGCTCCAGGCGGGTGACTTTGTGATCGCCCCCTTCGTGGTCAGCTGCGGACAGTGCCCGCAGTGCCTGAACGGCGTCACGGTCGCCTGTGACCACCTCGCCGGCTGGGGCGGTAAGGACGACGCCGGGTTCGCTGTGGACGGCGGCCAGGGCGAGGCCGTGCGCGTCCCGCTCGCCGAATCGACGCTCGTCAAGGTGCCGGACGTCGGCGAGCCGGATACAGCGCTGCGCAACAGCCTGCTGACCCTCTCGGATGTCATGGCCACCGGCCACCATGCCGCCGTCAGCGCCCAGGTGGGCCCCGGCCGGACCGTTGTGGTGGTGGGCGACGGCGCAGTGGGGCTCTGCGGCGTCCTGGCGGCAAAGCGGCTCGGCGCCGACCGGATCATCGCGATGTCCCGGCATGCCGACCGGCAGGCCATCGCCCGCGAGTTCGGTGCCACCGACATTGTGCAGGAGCGCGGGGACGACGGCGTCGCCAAGGTCCGTGAACTTCTCGGCGGAGTGCTGGCCGACTCCGTGCTCGAATGCGTAGGCACCAAGGAGTCCATGGAACAGGCCCTGCATTCCGTCCGGCCAGGCGGCGCCCTCGGCTTCGTCGGGGTTCCCACAGGCGGCGCGGAGATTCCGCTGCGCTACCTGTTCGACAGGAACATCACCGTATCCGGCGGAATGGCCCCTGCCCGGACCTACATTCCCGGGCTGCTCAAGGACGTGATGTCCGGCGCCATCAATCCCGGGCGGGTATTCGACGTCGAGATGCCCCTCGAGGACGCACCCGAAGCCTATCGGGCGATGGACGAGCGCCGGGCCATCAAAGTGCTCCTGACGCCATAGGACAGTTGCGCGGGCACGGCACCGGGTCTACCGTGATCCGCATCAGTCACCACCGCCGTCGAGGGAGCCGTCATGGCCGGGTTTGTGCAGATCATTGAATTCCAGACCTCACGCATTGAGGAGGTCGAAGCGCTGGGCCGCCCGTCAAGAACCGAGGGCACCACCGCGCCGACGTTTCGCCGCATCACCGCCACTGCGGACCGGGACCGTCCCGGGACATACTTCACCATCGTGGAGTTCGATTCCTACGAATCGGCGATGGAGAACTCCAACCGGCCAGAAACATCCGACTTCGCCGCGAAGATGGCGGCCCTGTGCGACGGTCCCCCGGTTTTCCGCAATCTCGACGTGATGTGGGAGGACACCGGACAGGAGCCGGAGACCACCACTTAGGCAGGAAACGGCCTCTCCAACCGGGGTTTTGGGACAACATCTCCCGTTACAGGTGGGACTCCTGATGACAGCAGCTATTGCACGCCCGGCGGATGGCCCATAGGTTGGAGACAGCGGACAACAGTTTCCGTCTCTGCCTGCTGTCGGAGCAGGACCAGAAAAGGGTTACAAAGGAAGTAGCAATGGCAACAGGCACAGTTAAATGGTTCAACGCCGAAAAGGGCTTCGGCTTCATCGCTCCGGATGACGGATCGGCAGATGTATTCGCCCACTACTCGGCAATTGCCTCCAGCGGCTACCGCTCCCTGGATGAAAACCAGAAGGTCGAATTCGAAGTGACCCAGGGCCCCAAGGGTCCGCAGGCAGAGAACATCCGCCCACTGTAACGGCTTACCAAAGACTCCCCTGTCCGTGCCCGGCACGCACAGGGGAGTTTTTGCTGCCCGCAGTCTCGGCCGCCCGGTAGAGTGCCGCCATGGATGAAAAAGCGACCCTGCACCATTACCTGAGGACACGGCGCGCCCAGCTGCTCGCCAAGCTCGACGGCCTGGGCGAACACGACGTCCGCCGGCCGATGACGCCAACCGGCACCAATCTCCTGGGCCTGGTCAAGCATGTGGCCAGCGTGGAACTGGGCTACTTCGGCGAGGTGTTCGGGCGGCCCAGTGACCTGGTGCTGCCCTGGTTCGCTGACGGGGCCGAGCCGGACGCGGACATGTGGGCCACCGCGGAGCAGACGCGCGCCGAGATCGTTGAGCTGCACCGCCTCTCAGCGGCGCACACCGATGCCACCATCGAGGCGCTGCCCCTGGACGCTCCAGGAGTGGTGCCCTGGTGGCGGGAAGAACGCAGGCACGTAACCCTGCACCAGATGCTGGTACACATGTGTGCCGAGACAGCACAGCACCTGGGACACGCAGACATCATCCGCGAGCTTATTGACGGCTCGGCCGGGCAGGGGCCCAACGACCCCAACCTTCCGCAGCGGGGTTCGGCGGAGCAGGCCGCCTACATCGAGCAGTTGGAGGCCGCCGCACGTAAAGCGGCGCTGGCCGGGTGACGGGGCTGGCTGGGTGACGCCCTGACCGGCCGGGGGACGCCCTACACGAAGGCCGATTTCCCCGTCACCGCGCGGGCCACGATCAGTGAGTTGATCTCGTAGCTGCCTTCGTAGGTGTAAAGGATTTCGGCGTCACCGAAGAGTTTTCCCATTTCGAAGTCGCTGCTGATCCCGTTGCCGCCCAGCAGCGACCGGCCCATGGCCACGGAGGCGCGGGCCAGCCGGGTGGTGGTGGCCTTGGCCATGGCCGCCTGGGCCATTTCCAGCCTGCCCTCCGCCTGGATCCGGGCCAGCTGCGCCATCAGGGCCAGTGAGGCCGAGGCGTTGCCGAGGATTTCGGCGAGCTGCTGCTGGATGAGCTGGAAGCGTGCCAGCTCCTTGCCGAACTGACGGCGCTGCAGCGAATAGGAGCGGGCAACGTCAAAGGCTGCGAGCTGAATCCCGGCAGCCTGCCAGCCCACCCACGCCCGGGAATCCCTCAGCAGCTCGTTGGCCTTGGTGAAATCCGTGGCGCCGGGGAGCATGTTGGTTTCCGGAATACGGACGCCGTCCAGCCGAATGTCGGCGTTCTGCATGATCCGGAGCCCGATCTTGTTGCTGATCTTGGTGGCCGTGTAGCCGGGGCGGTCCGTCTCGACAATGAAGCCCTTGATCTGCTGGTCGGCCGTATCCCTGGCCCACACGAGCGCGAAGTCGGCGATCGTGCCGGCGCCGATCCACCGCTTGGCGCCGTCGATGACCCATTCGCCGTCCTCAAGCCGGGCTGTGGTGGCCAGCCCGCCTGCGATGTCCGAGCCGTGCTCCGGCTCGGTCAGCGCGAAGGCCCCCAGCTGCGTGAAAGCGGTGAGTCCCGGCAGCCACCGCTGCTTCTGTTCCTCCGACCCCAGCGCATCGATCATGCCGACGATCAGTTCGTTGTGGATGCCCACCAGCGCCGACAGCGACACGTCGGCCCGGGCCACCTCCACGTACATGAGGCCCTTGAAGAGTGTGGATGTGCCGTCCGTCTGCAGCCCGCCAAGCCCGTGCTTGCCGAGCTCCGCCAGCAGCCCGAACGGGAACTCTTCCCGGTTCCAGTATTCGATGGACTGGGCCCGAACCCTGGACTGCAGGAAGTCCCGGATCTCGAGATAGCGCGTCCGCTCACCCGGCGGCAGCAGGTCCGCAACATACATGAGGTCAGCATCGGCAAACGGCGGCGCCGCAGTCCCCAATCCCGCCTGCGCGCCCTCCGGCGCTGCAACCTCTGTGGCCTGTCCGCTGTCACGTCCTTGTGGCTGCACGGGCACTGATCCCTTCGCTCTTCCAAACCCTTGGATGTCCTAGTATATTGCACAGTGATGTGGATCACTAGGATGTGAATCCCCAGGCGAAAGGTGCCCCATGACAGTCACCGACGACTTCCGTGCCGCACGCGACCAACTGCTCGCCCTGCGCCAGGACTACCGTCAGGCGAGGACCGGCTTCGAATGGCCGCGGCCCACGGAGTTCAACTTCGCGCTCGACTGGTTTGACGCCATCGCAGCCGATCCCGCCAAAGGGAACAACCCGGCGCTGGTGATCGTGGAACAGGACGGCTCGGCCACCCGGCGCAGCTTCGCCGACCTCTCGGCACGGTCCGGGCAGGTGGCGAACTGGCTCCGCAGCCAGGGCGTGAAGCGCGGCGACCGCATGATCATCATGCTGGGCAACCAGGTGGAACTGTGGGAACTCGTGCTGGCCGGCATCAAGCTGGGCATCGTGCTGATCCCCACCACCACCCTCATGGGGCCGGCGGACCTGAAGGACCGGGTGGAGCGCGGCGAAGCGGGCTGGGCCGCCGTCGGCAGTTCCAACCTCGGCAAGTTTGCCGAGGTGCCCGGCAGTTACCGGCTCATCGAAATCCCCGACGCCGGCGGCGCAGCAGATGCCGGCGGTCCAGCAGGTGCCGGCAGAGCCACGGCTGCGGAGGCGCTGCAGTACGCCGATTCCGCCGCCTCCGCCGGCGACTTCACACCTGACGCGCCCACCCTGGCGGACGAAACCCTGCTTCTCTACTTCACCTCGGGCACCACCTCCAAGGCCAAGCTCGTGGAGCACACCCACACCTCCTATCCGGTGGGCCACCTGTCCACCATGTACTGGATCGGACTGGAGCCGGGCGACGTGCACCTGAACGTGGCCTCCCCGGGCTGGGCGAAACACGCCTGGTCCAACCTGTTCGCCCCGTGGATTGCCGAAGCCTGCGTGTTCGTCTACAACTACGAACGCTTCGATGCAAGAGCACTGATGGAGCAGATGGACCGCGAAAAGGTCACCAGCTTCTGCGCTCCGCCCACCGTCTGGCGGATGCTCATCCAGGCCGACCTCACCCTCCTGAAGAATCCGCCCACCAAGGTTGTCTCGGCCGGTGAGCCGCTCAACGCGGAGGTCATCGGCCAGGTCCAGCGGGCATGGGGCCAGACCATCCGCGACGGCTTTGGCCAGACCGAAACCACTGTGCAGGTGGCCAACACCCCTGGCCAGCCGGTCAAGACCGGAGCCATGGGCCAGCCCCTGCCGGGGTATGACGTGGTTCTCGTCGATCCGGTGACGGGCGAAGAAGCGGACGACGGCGAGCTCTGTCTGCGTCTGGATCCCCGCCCCGCTGGACTGATGAAGTCGTACTACGGCGACCCCGGAAAGACGGCCGACGCCTTCCGCGGCGGCTATTACCACACCGGTGACATGGCCAGCCGGGACGAGCACGGCGTGATCACCTACGTGGGCCGCGACGACGACGTCTTCAAGTCCTCCGACTACCGGCTCTCCCCGTTCGAACTCGAAAGCGTGCTCATCGAGCACCCGGCGGTGGCGGAGGCCGCCGTCGTCCCCTCCCCCGATCCGCTCAAGCTGTCGGTGCCCAAAGCATTTGTGGTGCTGGCCGCCGGGCACGAACCGGGGCCTGAGCTCGCCGAGGAGATCCTGCGCTACTGCCGGGACCACCTGGCGCCGTTCAAGCGCATCCGCCGGCTGGAGTTCACCGAGCTGCCCAAGACCATCTCGGGCAAGATCCGCCGGGTCGAGCTGCGGCACAGCGAGGAGCGACGCCATGCGGACGGGTCGGAGCGCAGCGCGTCCGGTGTACCCCTCGGTCTGGGCACGGAATACTCCGAAACGGATTTCCCGGGCCTGAAAAGCCAGGGCTGAGCCGTGGGCCCGCCGCTGCCCCGAGACCCGATTGCCGATGCGCAGCGCAACTGGGAGAGCCACGGCTGGGGTGACGTCGCTGCCCCGATGGCCGCCATCACGGCCATCATGCGCACCCAGCAGATCCTTCTGGCCCGCATCGAGGGGGCACTGAAGCCGTTCGGGCTGACCTTCGCCCGCTACGAGCTGCTGGCACTGCTCAGCTTCGCCAGGAGCGGGGCCCTGCCCATGAACAAGGCGAGCGCCCTGCTCCAGGTCCATCCCACCTCGGTGACCAACGCCGTCGACCGCCTCCAGACCGCGGGACTGGTGGTGCGCTCACCGCACCCCACCGACGGGCGAACCACACTGATTGAGCTCACCGACGAGGGCAGGACTCTGGCAAAACGGGCGACGGCGGTGCTCAACGCCGAGGTTTTCGCCCGGTCCGGCTTCGACGGACAGGACGTGGACCAGCTCATCCGGATCCTGGGCGACTTCCGCCGGGGCGCCGGTGACTTTACGGACTGACCGGCATTACGGGCTGGCCGGCTTTACGGGCTGGCGGTCTGCAGGACTTTCAGACGGCCGCCGGAGCTCCTGGACGAACGTGTCCAGCAAGGCCGCCTGCTGCGGGCTGTTGGCGAGCTGCACGAGGTCGGCCGCAGTGCTGGCCACCTTGATGTTGGTGTCCTGGCTGTACTTGGCCAGCAGGTCGAAGGCGGCTTCGGAATCAATCCGCAGGACGCCCATCAGGATGCCCTTCGCCTGTTCGATGGTGCTCCGCGTGCCAAGGGCGCCCGCAACCGCTTCCCGTGCCGCCCGTTCCGTTTCCCAGTGCAGCGTGCTGGTCAGGTCAACGATGAACCCCTCAACAGCAATGAGCCTTCCGTCCTCCACGAGCGCCTCGCCGGCTGTGAGGACACGGTGTTCCCGCACGCGCGCATCGATGATGCGGTGGTAGCTGCAGAAGAAGCCGCCCGCCTCGCAGGCCGTCATGAAGATATCGTGGCAGCGGTCTCTGTCGTCCGGGTGCTTGTGGGCATAGAGAAGCTCCACGGTGGGCACCACCTCGCCGCGGCCGTAACCGTGGAGGGTGTACAGCTCATCCGACCATTCCAGCCGGCCGGAGATGGCGTCGTAGTGGAACGTGCCGGCAACGCAATCTGCCGGCCCGAGGGCGCTCGAGTACGCCCGCACGGTTTTCGGAAGGCTCATCGCGGGTTCCTGCCGCCCTACCCGGCCAGCCCCTGGCACTTGAGGGGCACGCGCGCCGACAGGGGGCGAACGGCAGTGTGCGGGCGGGAACCGAAATGGCGGTCCGCCGGTGGGGCGGCCAACTCCTTCACGTGCCCCATGCCGGCGTACTCACGAACAGCGGCAATTCCCTCAACCGCAGCGGCTTTACTGGGAAACGGGCGGGACACGGCCATCACGGTGCCGTCCGGGGCGGTGAGCTGGAACCTGAATGAAGCCTCTGCGTCAATGAAGAGTTCGAACATGCCAGCCATTTAGCCCTCCTGGATCCGGGAACACGGCGTCCGGGACACCGTCGTCGCCGGAAGCAGCTGAGGTTTCTCTCCTTAACCGCTCCCGCGGGTGAGCCGGGGCGGTAATTGAGGAATTTATGAAATTGTGAACTACTTACCCGCTCTTGGCAAGGCCTGTTCACGGCCGCTGCCGTGCCTTCGAACGCCTGCGGGACGGGCTTGGACGGGCTTCCCGGCAAAGTTCACCATGATCCTCGGAGACAGACCGTTCTGTCTCTATACTTAGGTCTGTACGCCTTGGGGGCAGCAGTTTGGCGGGCCGGGCGATGTCCGGCTGCAACATCTGTCAAGCAAGACCTGTCTAGGAACACTGAAGGGATCCATAATGGGTGATATGCCCGACGGCGTGATCCATACCGAGGTCAAGGCGGACCTGTTCAAGTCCATGGGCCATCCTGCACGCATCCTGGTCCTGGAGATGCTGGTCAGCGGCCCCGTCACGGTGAGCAACCTGCGGGACTGCACCGGCCTTGAAGCCTCAAACCTTTCCCAGCACCTCGGCATCCTGCGGCGCCAGCGGCTGATCGTTCCGTCCCGGAAGGACGGCCGCCTGTTCTACGAACTGACGTCTCCGGAAGTACGTGAAGTCCTCGAAGCAGCCCGCGGCCTGCTGGGCACCATCCTCGACGGCGGCCTGCGGCAGCAGGACGCCGGATCCGTCGCCACCCCCGGCGCGGCGCCGGCTACCGCCCTTACACCGGCGGCACGGACCGCAGGCTAGCGCGGGCCGGCTCTAGGCGGGATCGTCTTTAGGCGAGAACGGCTTTCAGGCGGGATCGGCGACGGCGGCCGGCGCGGAATGCCCGAAAAGCCAGGCTGCGACGTCGCTCCTCAGCACAAGGTGCGGGCTGCCGGTTCCGCTGACACTTCCGGCCGGAACATAGTAGCCGCGGCCGCCGCCCGGACCGCCGGCAGCGCGGTCCAGCGCCTCCACGATCCTGCGGCTCAAGTGCCCCTGCGGGCCTGTGGCGTGGATTTCTTCAAGCTCGGCCGCGGTGAGCCGTCCCAGTACAGCAGCGATGTCGGCCACGATCGTTCCCCTTTTCAAACGTTTGCCTGAATAAACACTTTTGCCTGAAGTGTAAGGCTAGGGCATTGCGATTAACTGCGGGTGAAATCCGGGCGGCCATTTTGCGTACAGCCCTGAACTCCCTGGGGCCGAATGGGGGAACGCCTTGATTTAGTACAGGAAGATGTCGATCCATGCCCTGTTGTGCGCGTGGAGCAGCACCAGGAACAGCACGAAATCGAACAGCAGGTGCACGCTCACGATGTACGACAGGGACTTCGTGACGGTGAAGATGCGGGCCTGCAGCAGGGCGAAGGGGTAGATGAAGAACGGCGCCCAGGCCTTGAACCCCAGTTCCCACAGGAAGGAGGTGAACAGCACGGCCTGCAGCAGGTTGGCCTGCCAGTCCGGCAGGTGCCGGCGCAGCAGTGTGAAGCAGGTGCAGATGAAGAACAGCTCATCCCAGATGCCCAGGGCGTTGGTGCCGACGAACAGCCGAGCGATGCCCTCGGGGTCATGCACGGCGGGCCAGTTCATGTAGACACCGGTCCGGATCATGTAGACGGGCAGCAGGGCGTATCCAATGACCACGACGGCGGGCAGGTACCACTTCTCCGCACGCGTCCATTTCTGCCCGGTCCAAACCGGAAACACCACCGCATGTTCTTTGGTCACGAACCGCGAGACGGCGTAGGGGATCCCCACGGCAGCGATCATGGCCGAGCCCATGACGAGCATGTGGGACGTGCTGACGTCGGTGGTGATCGGCACGGCACTGATGATGGCCACACCGGCTGCAACCAGCGCGAGGTCGCGGAACAGCAACCGGTCCACCAGCGCTGCCGCCACGAGCGCCGCTGCCAGCAGGGCATAGCCCGGCAGGCTCTGGTCCAGCGCGAACAGGACAAAGCCTGCCAGCGAGACCATGGCTGCCGGGACAACGCGCAGGGAAGTCCCCTTCACGGTGCGTTCCCCGGTCAGCCAGGCGCTCACCGGTGCCTGAACTCCGGCTGGCGCTTCTCGGCGAAAGCAGCCATGCCTTCCTTCTGGTCCTCGGAGGCGAAGAGCGAATGGAAGAGCCGCCGCTCAAACAGCACGCCCTGTGCCAGCCCCGTCTCGAAGGCCGCGTTGACGGCTTCCTTGGCCAGCATGGCGGCCGGCTTCGACTTGGACGCGATGACCTCCGCGGCCTTCAGCGCCTCCTCCACGGTATCGGCGGCGGGAACCACCCGTGCCACCAGGCCTGAACGTTCTGCCTCGTCAGCGTCAATGAACCGGCCGGTAAGGATCATGTCCATCGCCTTGGCCTTGCCCACCGCGCGGGTCAGCCGCTGGGAGCCGCCCATGCCCGGCACAACGCCGAGGTTGATCTCGGGCTGGCCGAATTTGGCGTTGTCGCCGGCGATGATGAAGTCGCACATCATGGCCAGCTCGCAGCCGCCGCCCAGCGCGAAGCCGGACACGGCCGCGATCAGCGGAATGCGCAGCCGGGTGAGGTCCTCCCACCCGCGGAACCAGTCGGCGTCGTACATCTCCAGGAAGCCCTTGTCCGCCATCTCCTTGATGTCGGCGCCCGCAGCGAAGGCCTTTCCCGAGCCGGTGATCACGACGGCGCCAACGCCGGGATCGGTGTCCATGGCTGAAACCGCGGACACCACTTCCTCCAAGGTGGTCCTGTCCAGGGCGTTCAGCGCCTGGGGCCGGTTCAGGGTGACAAGGCCAACGCGCCCGCGGCGCTCCGCCAGAATGTTCCTGTACTCGTGCGTCATCCATGCCCCTCACGTGGTTGGTGCGTCCTGAAAAGCCAGTGCGTCCTGAAAAGCCAGTGCGTCCTGAAACTAAGCCTACTGTCCTGACTTGTCCCGGATGTCGGTGATGATGCCGGAAAAATCCCGGCCGGCCCCGCCTTCCGCGGCAAAGGCATCGTAGATTTCGGAGGCCAGCGGGCCCATCCGGGCGGCGACCCCGGTGGACCGAAGGGCGTTCAGTGCAAGCCGGAGGTCCTTGGCCATCAGGGCTCCGGCGAAGCCCGGCTGATAGTCGCGGTTGGCCGGGCTGGTGGGCACCGGCCCGGGGACCGGGCAGTTGGTGGTGAGCGCCCAGCACTGCCCCGACGCCGCGGACGCGACGTCGAAGAGAGCCTGGTGCGTCAGTCCCAGCTTCTCCCCGAGCACGAACGCCTCGCTGACGGCGATCATCGAGACGCCCAGGATGAGGTTGTTGCAGACCTTGGCGGCCTGGCCGGCGCCGTGCTCTCCGCACAGCACGGCGCGTTTGCCCATGACGTCGAACAGCGGCCGCACCGTCTCGAAGTCCTCCGGCAGCGCGCCCACCATGAAGGTCAGCGTGCCCGCCTCTGCGCCCACCACGCCGCCGGAAACCGGTGCGTCCACGGAGCGGTGACCGGCGTCGAGGGCCAGACGGGCCGCTTCCCGCGCCTCGTCCACGTTGATGGTGGAACAGTCCAGGAACATGGTGTTCGGCGCCGCGGCGGCCAGCAGTCCAGGGTCCCCGTTCGCGCCCCGGTACGCGTCCAGCACATGCTGCCCGCTCGGGAACATGGTAAGTACCACGTCCGCTCCCGGGATGGTTTCCGCGGCACTCGCGGCGGTGGGGATGCCGTGCTGGCGCGCGGCGTCCAGCGCGGCGGGCACCACATCAAAGCCGATGACCTCATAGCCTGCCTTGACCAGGTTGACCGCCATGGGACCGCCCATGTGGCCGAGCCCCAGGAAGGCTATGCGCGGTTTTGCTTCTTCAGGGGTGGTTGATTCTTCAGGCATGGTCCGGCTCCCTTTCCCACAGCACGAGTTCCCGGTCCCCCAACGGGGCAAAGTACCGCTCGACGTCGTCCGCGTGCACTTCCTGCAGCGTGGCCGGCCGCCACTGGGGGTTGCGGTCCTTGTCCACCACCTGCGCCCGGATCCCCTCGCGGAAGTCCGGTCCGGCGAGGCAATGCAGCCCCACCCGGTACTCCTCGGCCAGCACCTGGTCGAGCGACAGCCCGTTCGACCGGCGCAGCGACGCGAGGGTCACCTTGACCGCGGTGGGCGACTTCGCCTCGATGGTGTCTGCGGCTGCCGCGGCCTCCCCGCCCGCGGCGCGCAGCCGCCGGACGATCTCCTCGGCGTCGTCCGTTGCATAGCAGGCGTCAATCCAGTCCCGCTGCGTCTCCAGCGCCGAACTGGGCGGCTTTTCGGCAAAGCGTACGACGGCGTCTTCGGCACTTTCGTTTTCCAGCGCCACCGCAAGGTCGGCGAGGCTGCCCGACGGGACAAAATGGTCCGCAAGCCCCAGGAACAGCGCATCCGGCCCGGTCAGGTGGGCGCCGGTGAGGGCGGCGTGGGTGCCCGTCTCCCCGGGTGAGCGTGACAGCAGAAGTGTGCCGCCGACGTCGGGCACGAACCCGATGGTGGTCTCCGGCATCCCGGTCCGTGTCCGCTCGGTGACGATCCGGAGGGAGCCGTGCGCGGAGATGCCCACGCCGCCGCCCAGCACCAGGCCGTCCATGAACGCCACGTAGGGCTTGGGGAACTTCTCGATGAGCGAGTTCAGCCGGTATTCGTCCGCCCAGAAGCCGGCCGTTTCGTCGCCGCCGGCGAGGATGTCCCGGTAGATGGCCACGATGTCCCCGCCCGCGCACAGTCCGCGGTCCCCGGCGCCCTGGACGAGCACCGTGGCCACGGTGTCATCGTCCGCCCAGGCGGTGAGCTGCGCCAGCACCGCGGTGACCATGCCGGCCGTGAGCGCGTTGACTGCCTTGGGCCGGTTGAGCGTCACCACGCCCAGCTTGCCCCGCTGTTCGAACAGCACCTCTTGGTCGGGAACCGCGTCCTGTTCCGGGGGGGCAGGTTCTGACGGTACTGGTTCTGCGGGTGCAGGCGTCCGGTTCGGGGCAGGGTCAGTCATCAGCTTCCTTCCGGCATGATGAAGCTGGCGCCCTGCCGGATACCGGAGGGCCAGCGCGAGGTCACGGTCTTGGTCTTGGTGTAGAAGCGGAACGCATCGGCGCCGTGCTGGTTGAGGTCGCCGAACCCGGACGCCTTCCAGCCGCCGAAGGTGTAGTAGGCAATGGGCACCGGAATGGGGACGTTGATGCCAACCATGCCCACCTGCACCCGGCTGGCGAAGTCCCGGGCGGCATCCCCGTCACGGGTGAAGATGGCCACACCGTTGCCAAACTCGTTCTCGCTGCAGAGCCGCAGGGCCTCGTCATAGTCGGACGCGCGGAGAACGCTGAGCACGGGGCCGAAGATCTCCTCGCGGTAGATCTTCATGTCCTTGGTGACGTTGTCGAACAGCGTGGGGCCAACCCAGAAACCGCCCTCGTACCCGTCGACGGCCAGGCCGCGGCCGTCAACCAGGAGTGAGGCGCCCTCCTCCTCGCCGGACTTGATGTAACCCTCGATCCGTTCCTTGGCGGCTGGCGTCACCACCGGCCCGAAGTCGGAGTCCTTGGCCGTGCTGTGGCCCACTTTGAGTGATTTGATCCGCTCCTGCAGCCGTGCCACAAGGTCGTTCGCGGTCTTCTCCCCCACGGGGACAGCCACGGAAACTGCCATGCAGCGTTCGCCGGCTGACCCGTAACCGGCCCCGATCAGGGCATCGGCGGCCATGTCCAGGTCTGCGTCGGGCATGATCACCATGTGGTTCTTGGCGCCGCCGAAGCACTGCGCCCGCTTGCCGTGGGCGGCCGCCGTCGCGTAGATGTACTGCGCAATAGGGGTGGAACCCACGAAACCGATCGCCTTGACGCGTTCATCCTCGAGGAGCGCGTCCACGGCCTCCTTGTCACCGTTGACCACGTTGAAGACGCCGTCCGGCACCCCTGCCTGGGAATAGAGCTCGGCCAGCCGCAGCGGCACGGAAGGATCGCGTTCGGACGGCTTAAGGATGAAGGCGTTGCCGGCCGCGAGCGCCGGGCCGGACTTCCACAACGGGATCATGGCAGGAAAGTTGAACGGCGTAATGCCGGCAACAACGCCCAGCGGCTGGCGCATGGAGTGCACGTCGATGCCCGAGCCGGCGTCATCGGAGAATTCGCCCTTGAGCAGGTGCGGGGCACCGGCCGCGAACTCCACCACCTCGATGCCGCGCTGGATGTCGCCCCTGGCATCGGGGAGGGTCTTTCCGTGTTCCGACGAGAGAAGGGCGGCGAGCTCGTCCATGTTCTCGTTGACGAGATCCACGAACTTGAGCAGGATGCGGCCGCGCCGCTGGGCGTTCATGGCGCCCCACTCCGGCTGGGCCTTCTCGGCGTTCGCGACCGCATTGCGGACTTCCTCCGCGGCCGCCAGCGGCACCTTGGCCTGGACCTCCCCGGTGCAGGGATCAAAGACGTCGCCGTACCGGCCGGACGTGCCGTCGACCCGCCTGCCGCCAATGTAGTGGGAAAGTTCGCGAACCATGGATGCTCCTTTGCATGACCCCGGTCATCTTTGCTGCTGAATCTACTCGGACTTCCTACTAATTTCCAGAGTCCCTCGGGTGGGGCCTGGCAGCCATGGCGGGTTACCGCCACCGGAGGGCACTTTGATGCGCAAATGGCACTTCCGGGCGCCGAATCCCGGCGTGTCCCGCGCCAAAGTGCCCCGTTTCGGCCGCCGTTCACACAGTGCCACAGCGCCGTCCGCCGGGAGTCCCATCTGCGGCCAAGTTCGGTAAGTTAGGACTGTGAAGATAGCTACCTGGAATGTGAACTCGCTGCGTGCCCGTGCCGACCGTGTGGAGGCGTGGCTGCAGCGCTCCGATTGCGATGTCCTGGCCATTCAGGAAACCAAGTGCAAGGACGACAACTTTCCGTGGGAGCTCTTCGAGCGCATGGGCTACGAGGTGGCGCACTTCGGCGTCAACCAGTGGAACGGCGTGGCCATCGCGTCGCGGGTTGGCCTGGAGGACGTCGAACGCGGCTTCACGGACCAGCCGCACTTCGGCAAGGCCGGCAAGGATCCGGTCCAGGAAGCCCGCGCCATGGCGGCAACCTGCGGCGGCGTCCGCGTGTGGAGCCTCTACGTGCCCAACGGCCGCTCCCTCGACGACGAGCACATGCCCTACAAGCTCAAGTGGCTTGATGCCCTGAAGAACCACGCTGCCGACTGGATCTCCGAGGACCCGTCCAAGCAGGTCGCGCTGATGGGCGACTGGAACATCGCCCCCACGGACGACGACGTCTGGGACATTGACCTGTTCCTCACCCAGGGCTACACCCATGTCAGCGAGCCCGAGCGCGCCGCGTTCCGCGCCTTCGAGTCGGTGGGCTACTCCGACGTCGTGCGCCCGCACACCCCGGGCCCGGGCGTCTACACCTACTGGGACTACACCCAGCTGCGCTTCCCCAAGAAGGAGGGCATGCGGATCGACTTCGTGCTCGCCTCGCCGGCGCTCGCCTCGCGCGTTTCCGGCGCGTCGATCGACCGCGAGGAGCGCAAGGGCAAGGGCGCGTCCGACCACGCACCGGTGATTGTGGAACTGACCGACTGATGGAGGCTCACGGCTGATGACAGGCAGGGATTCATGACGGGCAACCTCTACCGGGGCCAGGCCGGGCTCCCGTTTTCCTCCACGCTGCGCGTTTATGAGCCCCTGGACGCGTTCCCCGAGGAACAGCGCGCCGCCATCAAGTCAGCCGGTGAGCGGGCGGTGTCCCGCGCGGCGGTCGAAAATGCTGAGCTGCTGGCCTCCTTGGGCCGGATCACCCGGCCCGGCGGCGATCCGTTCCCCACAGGCCGGACTGACCTGGTGCGCGTCACCCGCGCCCCGGGCGTCCCCATAGAGGAAAACGGCAAGGAAGATTCGGAGGAAGAAAAGGCCGACGGCGTTGCGCTGCTTTACTGCCCCAGCCAGCTGGTGCTTCGGGCCGGGTTGGCAGCAAACGCGCTGATCGAGGGCATCCACGGCCCCCTCGCCGAGCTACTGATCCCGGAGGAACAGCGGGACAGGCACCAGGAACGCATTGACCTGGTCAACGCCCGCGACGGCATCACCAGGGTGCACACCCGCGCCTCCACCTGGGGCATCCCCTTCAGCTGGTTTTCTCTGTTCCTCGAGTCCGATCCGCAGGACGTGGTCGAGGCCGGCGGCCGGATCCTCACCGTGCGGGTATGGACACCGATCTCCGATGCCCTCGACCGGGTACGTTACGCCGTGGCGAACCTCGCCCTCGCCGCGCCTGACCTGGACATGTTGGACGACCTCACGCAGCTCACCGAATGGCTGGAGCTCTTCCACGCCGACTCCATGGTGGAGCTGGACTACGGCGCCGTGGCGGACAAGGTCTACCCGGACGACTCCCCCATGGACGTGCGGCTGGGCATCGAATGCCTTGCGGAAGGGGACATGACAGGAGCGGCCGCGGCCTACCGCCGGCTCGCCTCGCGCTGGATCCCGATCCGCCAGCTGGCCCGGGCCTCCTAACCGGCAGGGGCACCCAAGGTGCCCGCCGGGAAAGGTGCGCTGCTAGGAAGACCGGGGCGGCGCCGTCGTACGCCTGACTATGAGGCGGTGCGGTGCGACGGTGGACTGCACCGAACCCGGGATCCCCAGGAGTTCGTCGAGCAGCATCTTGGTGCCAAGCTCAGCCTGCTCATCGGGCCGCTGCCCCACTGTGGTGAGCCCCATGGCGTCGGAAAAATCGTGGTCGTCGATGCCGATCACGGACAGGTCCTCGGGCACCCGGACGCCCACCCGGTTCGCTTCGAAGATGACCCCCATTGCCATTTCATCGGACGCGCAGAAGATGGCGGTGGGTTTGGCGCCTGGCTGGGCCCACAGCCGCCGGAACGCCTCCTGGCCGCTGCGGACGGTGAAGTCCCCCCACTCGTCCCACTCGGGCCGGACTTCCAGGCCCGCAGCTGACATGACGTCCTGGAAGGCCAGGATGCGGACCCGGGGAACATCGAAGTTGAGGTCCGTTTCGTCGTCACCATGCAGCAGTGCGATGTCCCGGTGGCCGAGCCCGATCAGGTGCTTGACGGCGGTGGACGCTGCGGCATAGTCGTCAATGCCGATGTACGCACATTCCTCGACATGGCCGCCCACCACCACCAGCGGAATGTCGATCTTCTGCAGGTGGTCCAGCTCATCCCGCGTCAGTGCCATACACAGGACCAGGAGGGCGTCGATCTGCTTGTAGACCATGGTCTTGCTGAAGAGCCGCTCGCGGTGGCTGCCATGTCCGCCCAGGTTGAACAGGGAAAGGTTGTATTGCCGGGCGTGCAGTTCGCGGTCCGCACCCTCGATGGCCTTTGAGAAGAACCACCGGCTCACAAAGGGAGCCAGCACGCCAATGGTTTTGGTGCGCCCGGTGGCAAGGCCGGATGCCGACGACGACGCCACATAGCCGAGGGCCGCGGCCACCTCCAGGATTTTCTCCCGGGTGGCCGGGGAGACGCGGGGCAGGCCGCGGACCGCCCGCGAGACGGTTGCCGTGGACACGCCTGCGGCCGCAGCCACGTCCTCAATACTGACTCCTGAGTGGCCACCGCGCTGTGCCCTTTCAGTAGTGCGCGCCACGATGTCCTCTCTAACCCCTCATGCAAATTTCCGCCATGCTGTTTGCGCGGCGGCAAGAATCCATTTTAGTGCCGCCGGTTTTCACCTGCGGCGCGTGGCCGTGCGCGCAGGAAGTCGCCTGCGGAGCCTGACCATGCCATACAGTGCCAGCAGCGTGGCCAGCAGTCCCAGCGCCCACCAGAGAGCTGGCTGCGCAGTCACTTCCGTCCAGATGGTGACGACGAGCAGCACCACAGCCCAGAAGCCGAGGAATCCGATGATGATGTCGAAGTCCTCGCCGGAGCGGACGCGCTTGGGCGCGACCGGCTCCGGCTTCCCGCTCTGTGGTGCTGCCCCGTGCGTCACTTGACAGCGCCCGCCGTCAGGCCGGCAACAATCTTGCGCTGGAACACCAGCACCAGGATGACCAGCGGGATGGTGACGATGGTGCCTGCGGCCATGATGGCCGTGTACGGGACCTGGTTTGGCTGGGCCCCGGCGAAGTTGGCGATGGCCACCGTTACCGGCTGGGTCGCGTCGCTGGACAGCTGGCTGGCGATCAGGAATTCATTCCACGAGGAGATGAACGCCAGGATCGCCGTGGTGAAGATGGCCGGTGCCGCGAGGGGCATGATGACCTTGCGGAAGGCCTGCCCCTGCGTGCAGCCGTCCACCCGGGCCGACTCCTCCAGCTCCCACGGCATCTCCCGGAAGAAGGAGGTCATGGTGTAGACGGTCAGCGGCAGGACGAACGAAATGTTCGGGATGATCAGCGCCTGGTAGGTGCCCATCCAGCCGATGTTGGTGAACAGCTGGAACAGCGGGGTGATCAGGGCAACGCCGGGGAACATGGACGCTCCGAGGATGAAGCCGAGCACCAGGAACTTGAACCTGAAGTTCAGCCGCGCGAGCGCATACGCCGCGAAAACGCCGATGATCAGCGACACGAGCGTGACGACGCCGCCGATGAAGACACTGTTCAGCAGGGCCTGGCCGAAACGGTTGCCGAACGAGGTGTCGAACGCGGTGTTGAAGTTGTCCAGCGTGACATGGCTGGGCAGGATCGAGGTGTCGTAGGTGAAGCCCACGTCCCGGAACGCCGTCACCACCATCCAGTACGCCGGTGCGAGGCACCAGATCAGGATGACGGCGGCGCTGATGTAGGTCCTGCCCTGCGCCCACTTTTCCTTGTTCTGCGCCTTGCGGCGGCCTCTGTCCTGCTCCGCGCGCAGGCTGGTGGCGGAGGTTGTCGCGGCGGTCATTTCTTCCCCTTACCTGTGGCGCCGCTCTGTTCAACAACATTTGCGCCGAGGAACCGGACAAAGATGAACGCGACAAGAAAGATGATGATGAAGGTGATGGTGGACAACGCCGCGGCCGCATTGAACCCTTGCCTGATCTGGTTGATCACCAGGATGGACAGGGTGGTGGTGTTGTTCGCGCCGCCCGTCAGGATGTACGGGAGGTCGAACATGCGCAGGGCGTCCAGGGTGCGGAAGAGGATGGCCACCATCAGGGCGGGCTTCACCAGCGGCAGCGTGATCAGCCGGAAGCGCTGCCAGGCGGTTGCGCCGTCGACCTTGGCTGCCTCGTAGACCTCAGCAGGGATCATCTGGAGTCCGGCGAGGATCAGCAGGGCCATGAACGGGGTGGTCTTCCAGACGTCCGCTATGACCACTGCCCACTTCGCCGGCCATTCGCTGCCGGTCCACAGGATCGTGGTGTTGAACAGCTTGTTGGCGATTCCCTCGAACGCGAAGATGAAGAACCAGAGCTTCGCGGTGACGGCGGTGGGGATGGCCCACGGCACCAGCACTGCAGCACGGACCATGCTCCGGCCCTTGAAGGTGCGGGCCATGATCATTGCCATCCAGAAACCCAGGACGGTCTCAAAGGCGACGGTAACCACGGTGAAGAAGAACGTGGTTGCCGTGGCCGACCAGAACTGCGCACCCAGCGTACCCGGCGGGCAAGCCACGGTTCCGCCTGCCGGAGCAGAACACTGCTGGGCGAGCCAGTTGACGTAGTTCTGGACGCCTGCCGGACCGCCAGCGGTAAAGAGGCCGGTGGCCGGATCCAGGCCGGCATCCTTCTGGAAGGACATCACGATTGCGCTGATGATCGGGTACACGATTACAACAGCAAGGGCGATGATGGTCGGGGCCAGGAGCCATGAGGCCCACTTTCCCTGACTGAGAATCTTGTTGTCCTCGCCCACGCCCTTGGGGCCGTGGTGGACCGGGGTGCCGCCCGACGCCGGTGCCTTGACCGGCGTCGAGCCTACTTCGGTTGCCATGGCAGAACTACGATCCTGCACCGGCGGATTCAATGGACTTCTGCATGTCAGACAGTGCAGTGTCCACGGGCTTCTCGCCCTTGATGGCTGAATAGGCGTTTTCCTGGATCGCCTTGGTGACAGCCGGGTAGAACGGCGAGACCGGACGCGGCTTGGCGTTCTCAATGGAGGTCTTCAGCACGGGCAGGTACGGGAGCTTCTTCACCAGGGCGGCGTCAGTGTAGAGGCTGCCCAGCACAGGAGCCAGCGAACCCTGGGTGGCGTAGAACTTCTCGGTCTCCTCGGACGTCATGAACTTCAGGAAGTCCAGGGCCGTTGCCTTGTTCTTGGAGTAGACGCTGACAGCCATGCTGTGGCCACCAAGGGAGGAGGCGCCGGGGCCGTCCTTGCCCGGGATCGGGGCGATGCCCAGCTTGTCCTTCACTGCCGAGGATCCTTCAGTGGTGGCCAGGTTGTAGACATAGGGCCAGTTGCGCAGGAAGAGGAGCTTCCCGCTCTGGAATGCCTGGCGGCTCTGCTCCTCCTGGAAGGTGATGCCTTCCTTCGGGATATTGCCGTCGGCGTAGGCCTTGGCCAGGTTCTCCAGGCCCGCCTTGGCCTGGTCCGTATTCAGGCTGGGCTTGCCGTCCGCGTCGAGGACGGAGCCGCCGGCGGAGTTGATGGCCTCCGACGCGTTGACGGTCAGGCCCTCATACTTGCTGAACTGCCCGGCATAGCAGCCAATCTTGTTCTCCTTGGCGATGGAGCACATGCCCATCATCTCGTCCCACGTCTTCGGCGGGGTGGGAACCAGGTCCTTGCGGTAATACAGCAGGGCGCCGTCGGAGGTCTGCGGGGCCGCGTACAGCGTTCCCTTGTACGTGGCGGCGTCGACGGTCGGCTTCAGCATGGCGCTGGTGTCGAAGGCCATCTTGTCCTTCAGCGGCTGGAGCCAGCCCTTGGCCGCGAACTCCGCCGTCCACACGACGTCAACGTCCACGACGTCGTAGCCGGGATCCTTGGCCTGGAAGTGCTGCACGATGTCGTCGTGCTGCTGGTCCGCCTGGTCTGTCTGCTCCTTGAACGTCACCTTCTCGTTCGGGTGGGCGGCGTTCCACTTCTCGATCAGCGGGCGGACGACGTTGCTGTTGTCCTTGCCCTGAACGTAGGTAATGGGACCGCGGCCGTCCAGGTTGTTGGCGGCGTCGCCTCCCCCGGCACCGCCGCCCGTGGTGCTGCCCCCGCCGCCGCCGCCACAGGCAGACAGGGTCAGAGCGAGCACGCCGGCAGTGGCAACCGGGAGTAAGAACTTAGGGGTTTTCATTGGCTGGAGACTCCTCGCTGAGTGACATGGAAATCAATCGTGCGGTTGATGTGGTGACTGTCACACTAGTAACGTTGCCCGAACAAATGCAAGCGTTTACACCTAATTGTTACCGGAGAGGCAACTATGACCCACCGCCCGATCAGCACGCCGGCTTCCGAGACAGCAGCCTGGTGGGCCCACGCGGCCGTCTACCAGATATATCCGCGTTCTTTCTCTGATGGAAACGGTGACGGCATGGGCGACCTGCCCGGCGTCACGGCGCGCCTGCCCTATCTTCAGCAGCTCGGTGTCGACGCCGTCTGGCTTTCGCCGTTCTACCGGTCCCCGCAGGCCGACGGCGGCTACGACGTCGCCGATTACCGGCAGGTCGACCCCGTGTTCGGCACGCTGGCCGACTTCGACGCCATGCTGGAGGAGGCCCACAGCCGCGGGCTGAAGGTGATCGTGGACCTGGTGCCCAACCATACCTCCGATGAACATGCGTGGTTCCAGGAGGCCCTCGCGGCGGAGCCCGGCTCGGCCGCCAGGGAGCGTTACATGTTCCGACCGGGGAAGGACGAGGTTCCCGGATCAGGGGACGGCAACATCGCACCCAACAACTGGAAATCCATCTTCGGCGGACCGGCCTGGACGCGGACCACGAATGCGGACGGCTCCCCCGGCGACTGGTACCTGCATCTGTTCGACACGAAACAGCCGGACCTTAACTGGGAGAACCCCGAGGTCTGGGAGGAGATGCGGTCGGTGCTCCGCTTCTGGCTGGATCGGGGCGTGGACGGCTTCCGGGTTGATGTGGCCCACGGGATGGTGAAGGAAGCCGGCCTGCCGGACTGGGAAGGCGTGGCTGCCATGGTGGAAGGCGCCGCCGAAGCCGCCCACGTGACCGATCCCCCGGGCGCCCATGACGAAGCAGTTGAGCCACATACGGCGCACGCTTCACCGGCCGGCGACGGGAACCACGAGCCCGTATCGCCGCTGTACCCGCCGTCGCCGTTCTTTGACCAGGACGGCGTCCATGACATCTACCGGGACTGGAACCGCGTCCTGGCCGGATACGATGGCGACCGCATGCTGGTGGCCGAGGCGTGGGTTGAACCCGCGGAACGGCTCGCCAGGTACATCCGCCCGGACGAGATGCAGCAGGCCTTCAACTTCGATTTCCTCCTGGCCGGCTGGAACGCTCAGCGGATGGCGGTGGCCATCGAGGATTCCCTCGAGGCAGCCGCCTCCGTGGGGGCGCCGTCCACGTGGGTGCTGAGCAACCATGACACCGTGCGCCATCCGAGCCGCTTTGGCCTGCAGGATCCCACCACCTTCCCGAAAGGCATTGCCGCCGAGGACGAGCAGCCCGATGCCGCGCTGGGCTTGGCCCGTGCCCGGGCTGCCACACTGGTGTCCCTGGCTCTGCCCGGCTCCGCCTACATCTACCAGGGCGAGGAGCTTGGCCTCCCGGAACACACCACGCTGCCCGCCGCAGCCCGGCAGGACCCGACGTTCTTCCGAACCAACGGCATCGAGCGCGGACGCGACGGCTGCAGGGTGCCGCTGCCCTGGAAATCCGGTGCGCCGGGGTATGGTTTCGCGGCGGCATCCGCTGTGCAGGACCCGGCCGCGCCATGGCTGCCGCAACCCGAATCCTTCGAAGATCTGGCCGCGGACCGGCAGGACGGCGTTAAAGGCTCGACGCTGGAGCTGTACCGCTCCGCGCTTGCCGCTCGGCGGAGCCACGGGCTGGGATCCGGAACGTTCTGCTGGGCGGACAACCACGATCCCGAACTGGGCGTCCTTGCCTTCCTGAACCGGGACGTGCTGGTGATCGCCAACACGGGCACCGAACCTACGCCTGTCCCCGACGGCTACCGGGTGGCACTGTCCAGCGCCCAGGAACCCGGCGCCCAAGATTCCAGCGCCGAAGAATCAGCCGCTGATGACGCCGTCGTTGCACCCAACAGCGCGGCTTACCTGATAGCCGGATAAGCCGCCCGGAGTTAGCGGACCCGCTCAGCACGGCTAAAGCGGGTCCGCGCGCCGGCCGCGATGTGCACCAGGACCGGCGTGCGCCGTCCCACCACAGCGCTCAGGGCGTCGACCAGGTCCGCCGCCTCCGCCGCGAGGGCCTGCGGAGAAACACCCGGCCGCGGGTGCAGCCGCAACTTAAGCGCGGGCTGGCCCTTCACGTCGTAGATCGAGACCGTGGCTCCGGCGAGGTCGGGACGGTCGGCCAGGGCGTTTTTGAGTGCCTGCTCGGCCACTCCGCCGCCGATCCGGATGTCGCCGGGAACGCCGCCCGGGTCCTCGGCTGCCAGCAGGAGGTCGGTGCGGCCCTTACCCTGCTGGGCGATCCACGCGACCATGAGGCCGATAAGCAGCACCACCGCGAGGGCGAGGACGATCCACAGCCAGCTCCCCTGCCGGCCGGGGAACTGTGTGCCCTCGAAGACCGCGGTGGCATTGTCTGACACGCTTTTGGACCAGGAGTGCCACCACGTCGCGACCGCGGGAACGGCCGCCAGGAGCACCAGCAGCACGCCGATCACCAGCAGTTTGAAGCCAAGAATGCCAAGGAGGATGCGGTTGAGGAGCCTGGGTGTGCCGTTCACGCGCCCACCACCCCGGAGGTGGACAGATTGACGGTCACCTGCGGCATGGGAGCCGGTCCCATCGCCTGCAGTTCATCCTCCACGGCCTGCAGGATGGCGTTTTCACTGAGCGGCACCCCGGAGGTTGGGCGGACATTAACCACCACCTGGCGCTGGGAAACCACCACCATGACCTGTTCCTGCGTGACGTTGGCCGCCAGGCGCGCGCTCCGGGCAAGTGCCGCGGCGATGACCTCATCATCGACCACCACGGCAATCCGGCGGTCGGCGAGCAGATGCCTGGCCCGGCGGCCGGGCAGGACCGCGTTCAGGAAAAAGAAGAGGCCTGCTGCGGCGATCACGGCTCCGGCAGCACCAAGCAGCAACGGCGGCACGCCCGACGGGAGTGCCACGATTCGTTCGGCTGCCGTCTGCGGGTCGATGAGCCAGGGCGGCTGGCCGATGGCGCGTACCGCCGATTCAAGGAGCGCGTATAGACAAAGCACGATCACCAGGGACCCGGCGATGACCGATGCAACGGCCCGGGAAGAATGGGTCTCGCGGTGCAGGACGCGGCGCATGTCGATGGCGGCGGCGTGCGCCGCCCCGGAGCCGCCCTGCGCCGGGTCCCCGCCGGCCTCATGCTGCTGTTCGACGACGGAACTCACCGGACCCTGCCCCCTTCCGTGACGTGGGCCCCGCTGATACGGATGTCCACCCTGCTCAGACTCGCACCGCTGAGCTCAGTGACCTTGGTCAGAATGGCGGTCCTGGCGTGCACGGTTCTGTCCCAGATGGAGCCGCCCACAGACTGGACGCGCCCCGGGTCCCGGAGGACGGCCGTCAGGCTGGGGACCCTGATGGGTGCGACGAGCGACAAAGCCAGCAGGCCGCCGTCGTCCGTCCAGTCGGCGCGCACGTCATGGGCATGGATGCCCAGGGCCTCGGCGGCGGCGGCCTTGGCCAGGCTCGTGAGCGCCTGGGTGCTGATCCTGTTGTGGCCGCTGTACTGCCGGCTGGGCGCAGCTGCTGCGGCTGCCTGGCTCATGTCGGCTGCCCCGTTCATGTGGGCCGTACCGCTCATGAGGAGGAGCGCCGGCCGCTGATGGCATCGATGACGCTGCGCAGGTCCAGTTTCCCTTCTGCGGCGCGGCCCAGCAGCGCACCGATTCCCATGAACAGCAGGGAGATCAGGAAGCCCCAGAGGCCGAACTGTAGTGACATGAACGCCACGAAGGCGCCGACGGCGATTCCAACGACAGTGGGGCTCACAGGACCGCCTCCCTCTCCGCGACGGCCGGCGCACCCGTGGGCTTCACGGGCGGTGCAATGTAGACATCGTTGATCTCGACGTTCACCTCGATGACCTGCAGGCCCACCAGTTTCTCCACGGCCGCATAGACGCTTGCCCGGACCTGGTTGGCCAGGGCATGCAGCGGAGCGCCGTAGACGGCCACAAGGGTGATGTCGACAGCCACCTGGGTTTCGCCCACCTCGGCGTGCACGCCGGCTGCATGGTCGGAGCTGCCCACCGCGTCCCTGATGGCCCCGAGCGCCCGGGAGGAACCGGTCCCCAGAGAGTACACGCCGGGCACCGCCCGGGCCGCGATCCCGGCGACCTTGGCCACGGCGGTCTCGGAGATTACGGTCCGTCCCCCGGCTGCGGCCGGCGTCAGGGCAGGGTCCGCCTGAACGGCGGCGGTTTGTGGATTCGGGTATTCCATCAGCACTCCCCTTCTGTTGAACACAACCCTATCCCCTAGGCCCGGCAACGTCAGGGGCCCGGCGCTCGGCTGAGCCCGGACCCCCGGCAGGTCAGTGGCAGTTCGCGGACAGCCAGCTGGTCACGGGCGCCATGGCGGCCTCGAACTTGCCGTTGGAGTACACGCTCTGGTCGGAGTGTCCTGCGAGGGCCACTTCGTTCAGCCGCGCGAAGTCCGCCTTCAGCGCCTCCGGCACGCGCTGCGCCGTCTCGGCCAGTTCAGCCTTCTTCTGCTCGAGTTCCGCCGTCTTGCCCTGCGCAGCGGAGAGGGGCAGCAGCGAGGCGCCCGTGGCCTGGGTGGAGATGGCGTCGCAGGCCTCGGCCGCGGACTCGTAGCCGCCGTACGGACCGGATGCGGCACTCGACGACGCGGTCGGGGCGGCACTGCTGGCCGCCGTCGTGGACGTTGCAGACGCCGACGGCGCACTGCCGGAGGCGGGCGCGGAGCAGCCGGTAAGTGCCGTTACGGCAAGAAGGGCGGCGGCGTACAGCGGGCGGGCAAGATGTTTCACGGTTTCCATTCCTGGAGTGGTTTTGCCGCCTGCGGCGGCCTGGCTGGGCAGGCGAAGAACGCCTGCCCCGTCCCCCGGCGTGCGAGTCTAGCCCGGCTGGCGCGCCACTTTCCAAGTTGACAGGCCCGGTGCACTTTGCAGTCATGCCGGTAATTAGCCCTGTATATACAGAATTGCAGACACAGCAGGAGGCGCCCGGACCCCGATTCACGTCAGGGTCCGGGCGCCTCCCGTTTATTGCTTCAGTGACGGCTTACTTGTAGAGGCCGTTGCCGCCCACGTGGACGTTGGTGGGCAGGTAACCGAACGGGCCGAGGCCGTTCTTGCCGAAGGTGCGGTCAACCTTGGACACGCCGTCCCGGAAGTTGATCTTCACGGTGGGCGACAGGGATCCGCCGCGGACGCCGTTCACATTGTCGATGAAGGACTGGACGAGGCCGCCAGGCTGCACGTAGTGCGAGTAGGCCTGGAACTGACGGCCGTTCTGGTTCGGCGTCGGGGCTTCCGGGGACTCGGACGGCAGGTTCAGGTCCGTCGGGGAACCCAGGGCCAGGCCGCTGTTGTTCATCGGCTGGTAGTCGGAGCGGACGCCGTCGCCCACGAAGCCGTAGACGCCGTCGGGGCCGCGCATGCCTGCGGCGTAGGTGAACTGGTGGCTGATGGTGAACAGGTAGTACTTGTTCTTGCCGTTTTCGTTCTGGATGAAGATCTGAGGACGCTCGGTCTGGTCGTTGACGCAGTTGGCGGACAGGATCGGCGGCAGGAAGTGCCACTTGGTCAGGTCCTTGTTGTCTGCCACGGCCAGGCCCACGTTGGCTGTCTGGTAGTAGGCGCCTGTGCTGTTGACCTTGTCGACGTTCTCCGCGTTGGGGTCACCCTTGGCGTAGCCCAGGTCCTCGTTCTCGCAGCGGTAGTCGCCGCGCTTGCCGCCGGTGTTGCCTTCGAACACCATGTAGGTCTTGCCGGGGTGTGCCGGGTCAGCGAAGGTGTACGGGTCGCGGAACGCGAAGCCCGGGTTCTGTGCCTTGTTCTGGTACAGCTTTCCGTCCGGTTCGAGCAGCTTGGTGTGCTGGAAGCCGTCGAAGGTCACGCCGTTCTTGTCGGCGTGGATGTTGCCGAGCGCCTTGGCGATGACGGCGTCCGGGGCGATGCCGCCGCCGCCGGCGTTGCGCTCCTTGACGTCGTAGAAGGTGGTGGCCGTGTAGAACACGTTCACGTGGTTGCCCTGCATGAGGCGGGTGGAGCCGGACCATTCGGTGTTGCCGATGGAAGTGTTGTCCAGGAACAGGTGTCCGCCGTAGTTCCACTTGTCCTTGGCCGGGTCGGCGTTGGTCTTGCGGAAGAAGTAGCCGATGCGGGCGTTCCAGTGGCGCTGGTCGAAGCCGTAGCCTGCGTGCCGGTCAGCGACCAGCGAGAAGATCACGTCGTAACCCTTGTAGCTGATCTGGTTAGCGTTCTCGTCGGTCAGCGACCAGGTGTCCCAGACCCACACGTCATCGTTCATGGCGGGGAAGTCCTCGGGGATCTCCGGCATGGTGACGTCGGGGCTCATGGAGTTCTGGCCCGGCTGAACCTTGGAGTCGCTCTGCGCCATGATCTGCTTGGCATCCGCACGGGTCCACTTTGAGGTGAAGTCCGACGCCGGGTCATGTGCCGTCTGGGTGTGGGGCGTCGGCAGGGGGAATCCCGGAGTCGGGGCCGGCATCTGGGTGCTCGACGGCGGATCCGACGGCTCGTTGGCCTGCGCCGAGGGCACGGCGAGGAAGGCCGTGGCGGCGACAGTGGCCACCAGAGCTGCGGCGGCGGGGCGCCACCGCAGCATCCGGGGGGTGTTGGGGTGCTTGTGCATTTTTTGCTCTTCTCGCGGAGTTACGTTCGTGGAAGACGGGCAGCTGCCCTTGTCCCCCGAACTCCGGAGACCCCGATGACACGGCATGCGTCATCGAGGACGCCGTTGTGTCGAGGGAGAAAACGGGGTTTGGGTAGGACCCCGCGTTGGGCGATCGGAAACGTCTTACATTTCGCGGCCCACTCACAACGGTAGACAACGTTGTCAGCCGAGTTCAACACGGTTTTCGGGGATGATCCGCATCTTGCTCCGCCGGAGTGCAAGCGCTTACATCTCGTTTGCGCGCGCGTGCCCCACTTCCGGCCTGGAATCAAGCGCGCCTTCATATAGGCGTCATCAATGGCGTTGCTCACACCCGGGACGGTCGCCGCAGCCGGCCAAACCGGGGCACATTGGCTTGCGACACGCCGCTGCAGGCGGAAATTACGACGGCGGGGCCTCCAAAGTGCCCCACGACGGCTCTCGCTTGGGGGCTAACCCCGTTTGGGCCCTGGAGCCCGGGGGTCGAGGACCCGCAAATCTCGGGGAACGAAAAAACCCCGCTGTTCCTGATGGAACAGCGGGGTTTTAGCTGGTGGCTCCGACCGGCGTCGATCCGGTGACCTTTCGATTTTCAGTCGAACGCTCTACCAACTGAGCTACAGAGCCTAGGTGACATGTCACCATGACGGCCGGAATTTCTTCCGGCAATCAAAGCGACCCTGACGGGACTTGAACCCGCGACCTCCGCCGTGACAGGGCGGCGCGCTAACCAACTGCGCTACAGGGCCTTGCTATTTCTTGCTTCCGCAGCATTGCTACCGCGTTTTTTCAAGGACTCCAGCCTACCAGACTTTTTTGCCTGCTTTGACCACTTCCTTGCGTACCCCCAACGGGATTCGAACCCGTGCCGCCGCCGTGAAAGGGCGGTGTCCTAGGCCGCTAGACGATGGGGGCCTGGACTCAATTTGGCTGAACAAGGGCAAAAATAAAGGGCCGAAGCCTTTCATTCTTGTCCTTCCGTGTTCCTCCGAACTGGACCTGTAAAACTATAGAGCCTATCCCCGGAATATCCAAAATCGGCCCTGAGAAGCCCCAAACGGCGGGCAAAACAGGGCCCGCGACAATGGCAGTTTCTTGGCTAGACATGGCCGATTTCCGCCAGCCACGGCACCGGCAACCGGGCTAGATTGGCACCATGGCATCCACCGCCGGCACCAGCCCCCTCCAGCCCCGTTCCCCTGAAGATCCCGCTCTCCAGAAGCCCGGCCCTTCGGTGAACGCTCTGGGCGTCGCCGCGGTCGTGGTGACCGTGGTGCTCTGGGCCTCAGCCTTCGTGGGCATCCGCGCCGTCGGACCAAGCTTCTCCCCCGGAGCCCTGACGCTGGGGCGGCTGGCGGTTGCCGCCGTCGTGCTCGGTGCGGTGGTGCTTCCCAAGCTGAGGGCGCTCCCGCGGGGACGCGAGTGGTGGCCGATCCTCGCCTACGGTGTGATGTGGTTCGCCGGGTACAACGTGGCGCTCAACGCGGCGGAACATGCGCTGGACGCCGGAACCAGCGCCCTGCTCATCAACGTGAACCCCATCCTGGTGGCCGTGATGGCAGGCATCATCCTCAAGGAGGGCTTTCCGCGCTGGCTGATCATCGGCAGCCTGGTGGCGTTCGGTGGCGTCGCGGTCATCGCATTGGGATCGGGGACGCGTTCGACGGCGGACGTGGCCGGCGTGCTGCTTTGCCTCCTCGCTGCTGCACTCGCCGCGGTCAGCGTCATCATCCAGAAGCCCGTGCTGCGGAAGTTTCCGGCCGGCCAGGCCACGTGGTTCGGCATCATGGTGGGCCTGGTCTGCTGCCTTCCCTTCGCCGGCCAGTTGGGTCAGGAACTGCAGGCGGCGCCGCTGCCCGCCACCCTGGGCCTGATCTATCTGGGCATCTTCCCCACCGCCATCGCCTTCACCACCTGGGCCTACGCCCTTTCGCTGATCGATGCCGGCAAGCTGGCCGCCACCACGTATCTGGTTCCAGGCACGACGGTGCTCATCTCGTGGCTGGTGCTCAGCGAAATCCCGACAATCTGGGGCCTCGTCGGCGGCGCCATCTGCCTCCTCGGCGTGGGGCTGACCCGTCGGAGATCCCGCTAGAGTTTGGATATGCCCGCAAACCTGCCGCCCGGCCTCCCGATCGTGCCGGACGGAACCGGTGACGCCTCCGGTTTCGAGATGTCCGAGGCCGACTTCGAAGCGGCCGTCAGCGACGCTTTGGACCAGCTTCCGGCCGAGGTGGCACGGGCCATGGACAATGTGGCCGTGTTCATCGACGACGACTACGTCCCGCAGCCAGGCGAAGACCCGGACACCGTGCTGCTGGGGCTGTACGAGGGCGTTCCGCTGACCGAACGCGACTTCTGGTGGGACGCCGGATCCCTTCCGGACCGCATCACCATCTACCGCAAACCCATCCTGGACATCTGTTCCTCCCGCGAGGACGTGGTGGAGGAAGTGGCTGTAACGGTGATCCACGAGATCGCCCATCACTTCGGAATCGACGACCAGCGGCTTCACGAACTGGGTTGGGACTAGCCTTGTAGGCATGGGACACGACCACAACCACGCCCACGGCCTCACGGCAACGGGCAGGCATCGCAGCAGGCTGATCGCGGTTCTGGCCATCACCCTGTCCGTGATGCTCATCCAGGTGATCGGTTCCCTGCTCTCCGGCTCCCTTGCCCTGCTGGCCGATGCGGGCCACATGCTCTCCGACGCCGCCGGCGTCTTCATCGCCCTGATGGCCTCGTGGATCGCAGCGCTGCCGGCCAGCGACCTGCGGACCTACGGCTACCAGCGGGCGGAAGTCCTGGCAGCGCTCGCCAACGCCCTGATCCTGGTGGTGGTGTCGGCGGTCATCTTCACCGAGGCGATCCGCCGCATCGGCTCCGCGCCCGAGGTGCGCACGGACATCATGCTGTACGCCGCCATCCTGGGTGCGGCTGCCAACCTGGTCTCGCTGTTGATCCTGCGCAAGGCCCAGCAGGAAAGCCTCAACGTCCGCGGCGCGTACCTGGAAGTGCTGGGCGACCTGCTCGGCTCGTTCGCCGTGATCGCAGCCGCGCTGGTCATCAAGTTCACCGGTTACCTGGCGGCGGACACCATCGCCTCCGTGATCATCGCGCTGATGATCCTGCCGCGGGCGTGGCACCTGCTCCGCGAGGTGGTCGACGTCCTCCTTGAGGCCACCCCGAAGGGCGTGGAAGTCGGCATGATTCGCGAGCACATCCTGTCCGTGGCCGGCGTCGTTGCCGTCCACGACATCCACATCTGGACCATCACGTCCGGCGTGCCGGTGTTTTCCGCCCACGTGGTGGTGGAGGACGAGATGCTCAGTGCAAAGGGGGCGGACCAGGTCTTGGATAAGCTCACCACCTGCCTCGGCTCGCATTTCGACACCGAGCACTGCACCTTCCAGCTGGAACCCGCCAGCCACTACGAGCACGAATCGCCTCAGCACGCCTGAGGGGACGCGCTTCCCGCCGTCCTTCCGCACTGACCGGGTCCTCGCCCGCCGGCCATTGCGCGCGCCTTCATGACGAGGCGATCTGCGACACGCCAGCCACATCTCCGCGCAAATGACACTCGTGTTGTTTATGTTATTGATGTGACCAGTGTTGCCAAAGTTGCAGACTGGCACCTAACCTCAGAGGGCTGGGCATCTTCAGAGGGGCACTTCGGTGCTGCCTCCCGACTCGTTCGCCCCGCCCTGACTTGCGAGGTTATGAATGAGTTTGACTGGTCCCGGCCGCACAGCCGCCGTCCTGTGCACCGCCGTCGTGCTCTTTGGAACCCTTGCAGCGCCTGCGCTGGCTGACCGGCCATCCGCTGTTGGGCCAGCATCGGTACTGGCGGCAACAGCCCTGGCTGTTCCGGCGGCTCCGGAAATCCCCTCCGCCGAGGACATCGCCGCGGCCAAGTCCAGTGAAAGTAAGACGGCGGCAAAGGTCGCCGACATCGAGGGCATCCTGGCCGGCGCCGCCGCGGCCCAGGAGATCACCTTCACACGGACTCTCGAAGCCAACAACGCCTACAGCAACGCCCTGGTGGAGCTGGACACGAGGTCGGACGCGGCCGCGGTGGCCACGGCCAGGGCTGCTGCCGCAGACAAGGAACAGTCCAAGAGCCGCAAGGCCGTG
Organism: Arthrobacter sp. OAP107; assembly: GCF_040546765.1. Lineage (NCBI taxonomy): Bacteria > Bacillati > Actinomycetota > Actinomycetes > Micrococcales > Micrococcaceae > Arthrobacter > Arthrobacter sp. OAP107. The sequence continues at coordinate 4,551,075 of NZ_JBEPOK010000001.1, forward strand.
GGCCAGTTGGCCGGGGACCTGTACCGGAACGGCGGCCTCAATCCGGAGCTGAGCGGCCTGGTCACGGGCACGGGCGACGTCCTCGCCAAGGCCGCAACGCTCCAGGCCCTCACGGCCGGCCGGAGCAGGGCCTTCACCGCCGCCGAAACCACGGCCGCAGCCGCCGAATCACTCACCGCCGCTGCCGCCGACGCCCGCCGCGCGGCAGACGACGCCGCGAAAACCGCTGAAACTCTTAAAGCAGCGGCAGACCAGGCCAACGCGGCCCAGGTGAAGGCGGTGGCGGACGCCAAGGCGCAGCGGACTGTCCTTGTGGGGCAGCTGGCCTCGCTGCGGCACACAACTGCAGCGCTCGAGTCCGCCCGGGTGGACGGCCTGGAGCGCCAGCGCCAGCAGGCCCGCCTGGCCGCCATCACCGCCGCCGCCGAACGTGCCGCCGCTGACCAGGCGGCTGCAGAGAAGGCGGCTGCGAACGCTGCGGGTTCCGACGGCGGGAGCACCGCCCCGGCGGAACAGTCCGCCTCGGCGCCCTCCCGGACGCCTGCCCAGGCTGCCGGAGCGCCTGCCGCTCCGGCACCTGCTGCACCGGCCGCTCCCTCAGCACCTTCACCTGCGGTGCCGCCGGCGCCGGCTCCTGTCCGCCCGGCTCCCGCACCCGCTCGGCCGGCTCCAGCCCCGGTGCCAGCGCCTGTTCCCGTTCAGCCGGCACCCGCACCTGCTCCGGTTCAGCCGGCACCGTCACCGGGCGGTTCCAACCAGGCGGCCATTTCGGTGGCCATGGGCAAAGTGGGCTCCCCGTACTTCTACCAGTACGGCGGCACGGGTGCCTACGGCTTCGACTGCTCGGGCCTGGTCCAGAACGCTTTCGCGGCCATCGGAAAGCAGCTTCCGCGCACGGCCGCGGAGCAGTTCGCCCAGGCACCCGTCCACGTGCCACTGTCGCAGGCACAGCCCGGTGATCTCCTGGTCTGGGGTTCGGCCCCGGGTTTCTACCATGTGGCGATCTACCTGGGCGGCGGCCGGGTGGTCCAGGCGCTGAACCCCTCCGCGGGCATCACCGTGACGGACCTCAGCATGATGGCCGGCATGCAGCTCTACGCGGTCGCTGCGCGCTACTGACCGGCGTCTGCAATGGCCGGACCCAATGGCAGGGACTCTGCCGGCGGGGGCATCCCTAGGACAGGACGTCCTTGCTCACGAACCTCCCGTACGCGAGCGCCCCGAACACCGCGATGTAGCCCAACTGCAGCAGGGCATTGTCACCGAACGAGTCCCAGCCGATGGGCTGGCGCAGCAGGTCTGCGAAGCCGAACCAATAGTGCGTGAACAGCCACGGGTGCAGCCACTCCAGCTGGGGCAGCTGGTCGAGCACCTGGGAAACGACGGACAGGATGATGGTGGCAGCCATGGCTCCGACGGGTACGTCGGTCAGCGTGGAGAGGAACAGTCCGATGGCCGACAAACCCAGCAGCGACACAGCCTGGTAGGCAGCGATCAGCAGCATCCTGACCAGTGCCTCCTCCGGTTCCACCAGGTCGCCCGAGAGCAGCGCCACCGGCCCCACCGGGAAGATCGCCCAGCCGATACCGGCTCCGGCGAGCGCCACGGCCAGCGGAGCGGAAATACAGAACACCGCGACTCCGGCATACTTGACCAGCAGCAGCCGCACCCTTCCGGCGGGAGCCACCAGCAGGTACCTCAGCGTACCCAGTCCCGCTTCCCCGGCAATGGTGTCCCCCGCGACCACGCCAATGGTCAGCGGGAGGAACAGCGGGACGGAAACCAGCATCGCCGTGACAGCCACGAAAAGCCCGTTCTGGCTGATCCGGTCCAGGAACGCAGGTCCCCTCCCGGGGGGAACAGCTGAGGAAACGCGGACGACGACGGCGATCACCACCGGGATAGCGGCCAGGGCCAGGAGCATCGCCTGGGTCCTGCGCCGGCGGAACAGCTGCTTCAGCTCCGAGGCAAGCAGGGAACCGCTGGACGCCCGGCGCCGGGTCCCCGGTTCCGGCCTGTTGTGCACCGTCAGCCGCTGAACTGCCGGCTCGTGCCCTGCGGACTCCTGCACGGCCGTCTCCCGCGCTGCTGGCCGGAGGGATTCCGGCTCATGTGCCGCCGGTTCCTGCAATGGCGGCCGATCACTGTGCGACATCGAAGCCCTCGCCCGTCAAAGCCACGAACCGGTCCTCCAGGCTGCCACGCTCCACCGTGAACCCGCGGACACGCACCCCGTCCGCCACGAGGGCAGCGACGATCGTTTCCGGCGGCACGCCTCCGTTTGCGGATGATTCACCTGCCGGCGCCGGGTGGCCCTCAGGACCGGAGAGTCCCGCGCCAACGGGCAAACCCGAGGTGATCACCGCGTCCGCGCCGTCGGGATGTCCCACAACCGGGGACAGGCCAAACCGGGCCAAAACGCCCGAGGCCGTACCGGCGTCGGGCGTTACGAGCCGGAGCTGCGCGGTGCCGGCCTGGCGAAGTTCGGCCAGGGGACCCTGAGCCACCAGCCGGCCGGCACTCATGATCGCCGCATGGGTGCAGATTTGCTCCACTTCGGCGAGCAGATGGCTGGAGACGAACACGGTGGCACCATCGGCGGCGAGTGACCGCACCAGGTGGCGGACCTCGCGGGTGCCCTGCGGGTCCAGCCCGTTGGTCGGTTCGTCCAGGACCAGCAATTCGCGCCGTGCCAGCAGCGCATTGGCAATTCCCAGCCGCTGCTTCATGCCGAGCGAGTAGGCCCGCACCTTCTTCCGGGCAGCGTGCGAAAGCCCCACGCGTTCCAGCGCTTCCCCCACCCGCGCGCGGCGGGTGGACGGCGTGGCGTGGCGGTCTGCCGCATCCAGGCGGTGCAGATTTGCCGCACCCGACAGGAACGGATAAAAAGCCGGGCCCTCCACGAGGGCACCAACCCGGGGCAGGACCTCGTCCAGCTGCCGCGGCATGTCCAGCCCCAGGACCCTGACCTCCCCGGCGGTCGGAGCGGCCAGGCCCAGCATCATGCGGATGGTGGTGGTCTTCCCGGAACCGTTGGGCCCGAGGAAGCCGAAGACTGCGCCCCGGGGCACGGCGAGGTCAATGCTGTTGACCGCCATCTGGCGACCGAACCGCTTGCTCAGCCCCTTGGTTTCCAGCGCAAGAGCGCGGCCAGGCGGTGTCACCTCGCGGCTGCGGCGGCCTGGAGCCGCTCCAGGGGCACGGAACCGACGAACGTCCGGCCGTCATCAGTCAATAGGACATTGACCAGTGATGTGGAGATGGCACGGCCGCCTTGGACCGTCACGGTTGCCTGGCGAAGCAGGGGGTCGTTGAGCAGCTTGTCGACGGATTGCTTCCCGGACTCGGGGGACGCGGACGGGGCGGAAGCGGACGGGGCCGGAATGCCGACGATCCGTTCCCAGCCGGTTCCGGTGACCATCGGGACGTGCCCTCGAAGGTCCTTATGGTCCCAATTCCTGTTAGCCCGGTTCCTGTCAGCCAGGCCCTTATCCGTGCGGTCCGACTTGCCGTGGGACGGCGCCGGCACTGCAAGTTCCTTCACCGAGGCACCAGGCGGCGGTGAGAAGTTGAACAGGCTCGCGTCGGGAGCACCAAGAGTCAGGCTGGAGAACGCGGTCCGGAAGGCAGGCTCCTGCTGCCCGCGCGCCCGCACCTCCACGCTCAGCGGCATGCCGTTCTCACCATCCACGGCCACAGCCACCGAACCCACCAGGGTCACGTCCGACCGCGGCGTGAGGACCAGGTTGTACGCCGTCCTGCCCGCCACCTCGGTGTCCCCGGCCACCGCCACTTCCGTGCTGCTGTCCAGCTTGTCGAGCATCTTGGCGGCCAGTTCCTCCGGCGTTGCCACTCCTGCAGGCATCCCATGGCTGCGGGATTCCTTCGAAGCCATCACCGGAAGCGTGACATGCGTGGCCGTGTTGTCCTTGGAGTTGTAGAGCCACACCTGGTTGCCCTGCCGGACGGCGTCGCGCTCTGCCATCCGGTCCATCACCTGGATGCGTGCTTTGCTTGCCCCGTCGACATAGACGCGGGCGCTGTGCGGTCCAGTCAGCAGCTCGGCGAGGGAACCCGCACCTGCGCCCGAAGTGGGCCCCACCTGCGGAACATCGGGCAGGCCGAGTTCGGAGGTCTGCTCCAGCGTGCCGGAGAAGGACTTGGTCTGGTGTTGTCCGATCATCGCCAGCACTTGGGCAGGGGTCTTCTCTGGCAGCGGGTCCCGGGCGCCCGCAGGCAAGGACCCGGCCAGGACTCCGGCAGCAATAACGGCAGGTACGGCTACGGCAGGTGTCCACCGCAGCCAGATGGCAGTCATGTCAACTCCGCTCCGACGTCGCAGCTCATACCCTCAGGGTACGCCTCGGCCTCTTATGTGGCAGCCCCGGCGGGGCTGTCCGCTTTTCCTGTGGCGCCTCGTGGGCCAGACTGGGTGGGACGCCGTCTTCCAGCTTTCAGGAGCCCCCGCCAAATGCGCATTCCCGGTGCCGCCTCCAGTCCGGCAGACGAACTGACAGGCATCGTGGGCTTCGCCGCCCGGGCGATCGATTCGCTCGGGGAATGGGGTGTGGGACTCTTTACCTTCCTCGAGACGGTGTTCCCGCCCATTCCCAGTGAAGTGATTCTTCCGCTCGCCGGGTTCCTGACCAGGCAGGGATCCCTCAATCTGGCCTTGGTCTTCGTGACCAGCACGCTGGGGGCGTATCTGGGCGCCCTCGCGTTGTATTTCCTGGGTGCGAAGGTAGGGCTGGAGCGTTCGATCCGCTGGTTGTCCAAGCTGCCGCTGGTGGACCGGGAGGACATTGAGCGGGCGGACGCCTGGTTCCGCCGCCACGGCAGGTCGGCCATCTTCTTCGGCCGGCTGCTGCCCGGTGTGCGAAGCCTTATATCGTTGCCGGCGGGTGCCGAGCGGATGCACCTGGGCTCCTTCAGCATTTTCACGATCGCTGGCAGCGGCATCTGGAACGGCGTGCTGATCGGCTTCGGCGTGCTGCTGGGCCGCCAGTACGCGATGGTGGAGCAGTACTCGCGCTACCTCAACTACGCCGTCTACGCCGCCCTGGCCATCTTCGTGATCTGGCTCGTGGTCCGGCACATCCGGCGCGGGAAACCGGCACCGGACCGGCAGTAGTCACCGAGCGGCAATAGCTCTCAGACGCCGGGCACCACGGTGCCCGCGGCGCCGTCGACCGTCACTTCCTGGCCCGTCCGCAGCAGCGAGGTAGCGTCAGGGACGCCCACCACGGCGGGGATGCCGTACTCCCGGGCCACCACGGCGCCATGGGAGTTGGGGCCGCCCATCTCCATCACCAGACCGCCCGCCGTGAGGAACAGCGGGGTCCAGCCCGGATCGGTGGACGGTGCCACGAGGATCTCCCCCGGTTCCAGGTGGGCACCCACCGGGTCCAGGATGACACGCGCGGGCGCCGTTACGGTCCCCGCCGACGCCGGGCTCCCGGACAGGGCGCCGGGTTCCGCGGTTCCGACGGCGGTAAACAGCGTTTCGGGTTCCGTTCCGTCCGAGAGCAGCATCCGGGGAATGTGGCGCCGCTCCAGTTCCAGGTAATAAGCCCCCCGACGCTGCGCCACGAGATCCTGCATGCCGGCACCGTCCAGCGCCCGGTTGGCTTCGGCAAAGTCCAGGAAAAAGATGTCGTCTGCCCGGGCGATCCGTTCCCGTTCCGCGAGCACTGTGCCAACTTCTGCGAGCTGCTTGCGGACTTCGGCCAGCGCCAGGATGATCTGGAACTTGGGAAGTTCGCGCAAGCCGGCGAAGAGCCGTGCCCGCCGCAGCGCCGCCCGGACGGCCATGCCGCGAAGGCGTCCCCGGGCACTGGCCCCGGCCACCAGCCGCTCGATCTGTGCTTCCGCTTCGGCTGCTGCCTTGCTGAACTGTCGGTCGGGGGCCCGTTCCGGGTCCTCCAGCCGGAGGTAGTTGGCCAGGACGCCCAGGATGTGGGTGGGGTCATCCCGCCAGCGGGGCATGCCCACATCGATTTCGGCCACTGCCCGGTGCCCGTACCGCGCGAGGAATCCCGCCAGGCCGGTCTGGGCTGCGGCGGGCAAGTCGCCCGCGGCGAAGCGCTGCGCCAGCACGGCAGGTGGATCTCCCGTGAGCGCGGCCAGCGATTCGGCGTCGGACTTGATCTTGGTGGCCACCCGCCACAGCTCCAGGTCCATCTCGGTTGTCACGTTGTTTGGCAAACCGCGGAGAACTGGCTGGAGGTCGATGGTGCGCCCCGCCCCGTCCGCTCCGGCGCCGTCCCTGTCCCCGCCCGAACCAAAGAGCTTGCCCGCGCCAAGAAGTTTCCCGGCGAGGCCGAGCATGGCGAACCCCAGCCCCGCCAGCGGGAGCACCGCAGGGAGGTTGGGGAAGAGCCGCGACAGTATCCCCTCGGCGTGGTCAAGCCTCGCGTGGGGGGAAGCACCCTGGGGCAGTTCCAGCGTCGCGTTGAACTCCGTGGTGAAGCGGTTCAGGCGTTTGAGGGCCGCCTCGGGACGGACCAGCGCCCGGACCGCTGCTTCCGGCACCCGGGCGCGGACAGCAACGGGGGCCACGTGCCTGAGGAGGTCCCAGGGCGTGCGGCGGGTAATGGACAGGCGCGGGTCATCGAACACGCTGCGCAGGACTTTTGCGGAGCGTGCCTCCATGACGTCGAAGACGTTGGGGATGATCCGGCGGCCCACGGTGCTCCGGGCGGCGGCGGTCAGGTCGATGAAGATGCGCTGCCCGGCTTCCACGTAGGGCGGCGGCCCGCTGCGGGGGTCGGGAACGTCGAAGCCGGCGGCGGCAGCAACCGACGAGCCGATCTGCCGGAGGGCGGCAAGTCCCATCGGGGTCAGCGGCCGGGTGAGGCCCTGCGCGAGGCTGAAGCACAGGTAGACACGCAACTCATCCCCCGGGCCGCGCCGTTCCCTGTTTTTCTCGACAAGAAGGGCCTGCTCCGGCAGCGGGTAAAGCGTGGTGATGGGCCGGGACTGGGTCAGCCAGACTTTCCCGCCGCCGTCGAGCGCCCACTCCGTGTCCTGCGGGGCGCCGTAGTGGGCCTCGGCGCTGCTCCCCAGCGCCGTGAGTTCCCGGATCTGAGCGTCGGTCAGGCACGCCTGGCCGTCCGCGCTTTGGTCGACAAATTCGGTGCCTCCCCCGGGCAGCGGCCGGACAGCGGTCCGCTTGTCCCCCAGGCTGCGCTGCAGGATGGCCCCGGTTCCGGTGTCCACCACGAAGTGGTCGGGATTGACGGCGCCCGACACCACTGCCTCCCCAAGCCCGGGGCTCGCGTCAATCACGGACTCCCGGCGCCTGCCGGTGACAGGGTTCGCGGTGAACATCACCCCCGCCGCCTCGGCGTCCACCATGCGTTGGACGACGACGGCGAGGGCCACCGTAGCGGGGTCGATGTTCCGGCTGGCGCGGTACGCCACCGCCCGATCTGTCCAGAGCGATGCCCAGCACTTCCGGACCGCGTCCAGCAGCGCCACCGCGTCGATCACGTTCAGGTAGGTGTCCTGCTGCGCCGGCGAAGCTGGCAAAGGGAAGGTCCTCTGCCGTGGCCGAGGACCTCACCGCGACGGGAACGCCGTCCATCGCCCGGTAGGCCGTGAGTATCTCGCCGGCGATCTCCGTCGGCAGTTCTGCCGACGTAATCAGGCTGCGGGCCCTGGCAGCCAGGGCAGCGAGGGTTTCCAGGTCATCGGCGGGGGTGTCCTGAAGTGCTCTGTGCACCTCGCCCAGCCCCAGGGGTTCCACGGCCTGGACGTAGGCCTCGGTGGTCAGGCAAAACCCGTCGGGCACAGGAAGCCCGGCCGACAGCAGCTCGCCGAGGTTGGCGGCCTTTCCGCCAACCTGCGCCAGCATGGACGCGCTGAGGTCCCCGAGTCCGAGCACCAGGCCGTTCATGCGCTACGAGGCGCCGAGCATGGGTCCGAAGCTGGCGCGGTCGGCGAGCCGGGGGTCTTCCCGGTCAGGGACCACCATCACGGGGCTCTTGGCATGGTGCAGGACGCCGTCCGACGTCGAGCCCAGGAGCATGCCGGTGAAGCCGCCGCGGCCGCGGGTTCCTACCACAATCAACTCAACGTGCCGGCTGGCATCCACCAGCACATCCACGGGCGAACCGTCCAGCAGCCGGGTCTCGATGGCCAGCCGCGGGAAGTGGCTCTGCAGCCACGCCACTCCGGCCTTCAGCTGGACCTGGATATCGGCGAACAGCGCTTCCCGGTCCAGCGGGGCCGGCACCCAGGCAAGGGATCCGCTGTACTGCGGCACCGCGCAGATCACCCGCAGCGGCGCAGCGAGCCGTTCGGCCTGCTCGGCAGCTTCCAGGACGGCAACGCGGGCCTGCTCGGACCCGTCCACGCCCACTGCCACTACCTTTTCCACGGGACCGTGGCCGGCCTTGGCCTGCTCGGCCCGGATGTGTTTGTCCTGGGTGGTTTCGCCGAGGCGGTCGGAGCAGATCAGCGGAACCGTGACCGTGGGGCATTTGGCGTGGGCCGGAAGCGCGCTGCTGACGGAGCCGAGCAGCCGCCCGACGAAGCCGCCCCGGCCGCGCGTCCCGAAGACCAGCAGCTCGGCGGTTTCGGACAGATCCAGCAGCACCCCGGAAGCGTCCCCGTTCTCGACCGAGGAACTGACGCTGATGTTGTAGCCGGAAACCTTGTCCACGGCGTGCTGCAGGATGGCCTCGGCGCCCTCGCGGATCACCGAATCGTCCACGGTGGCATAACCGCCGTCGAGTCCGGACGCGGCGAAGATGGGCACCGAGTAAGCGGTGACAATGTGAAGGGGACGACGGCGGCGTTCGGCTTCACGGGCAGCCCACACGAGGGCACACTGGCCGTGGTCCGAACCATCGACGCCGACCACGATTCCTTCTGGTCTCGCGTGCCGGGCACCGCCATCCCGTGCCGGGTCGGGATGCAATTCGTGTGCGTCCATGCGGTCCGCCTCCTCGCGATACTGCCTGATGATGCGGCTATTCTGCCAGAAGCAGCGCGTCTAGCCGCCACCGGCAGGCCGTCCGGTTCCCGGTTATGCACAGCCTGCCTTTTAGACCAACTATTCTCGGTCGGCGACGTGTTAGCAAGCGGGCCCCCTGGGGCTCCGCGGGTCCCCTCGGCCCGGTGTTTTCCTGCCCTCCGGGTGCTCGTCAGGCGGTGTCCAGGGTGTGCTTCCGGCACTGCTCCGGGTGCTCCGGCGACGCTGTGCAAAGCCCCGCAAACCAATGTTTCGGGAGGGGTATCCAGCGACCAAAAAATTCTGTAATGTCGAGGCACCATCGGTCCGGATTGTGCTCCAACGCACAGCCGGAATTGGGTTGTGTCTGCTTGCTGGGGCAGTGGACAGTGTACGGCGATGATGCCCTGCACTTCGAAAATCTCGAGGAGGAAGTAGTGTCACGCATGCCTGGTCTCAGCGGCGCAGAACGGACCACCACTGTGGTCATCGGCACCGGACTTCCCGGTTTAGCCATAGCCACGGAACTCCGACGCCGGGGCGTTGATTCAATCATCGTCAGCCGGCTGGAATCCCCCGGCGGTCAGTCCCCGAAAGCCGCCCACCAGCGGTGCGACGACGCCGAGGCAGCGTCCATCCAGGAGCGGAACGAAATTCTGCGGCACCTGCGCAACTACGCCTCAAGCCACCAGCTGGACATCCGCAGCGACACGTCCGCCGTGCTGCTCGACAAGATGGGGCCGGGGGCAGAGGCCTCACTGCACCGCTGGGCCGTGCACACCCCTGACGGCGTGCTGCTGGCCGACCACATTGTGCTCACACGCTGCGCCCACAGCCAGCTGCGGCGCATGCTCACGGACCTCGGCATCTCCATCGGCACCAACCTCGTTGCGGCCATGCGCGCCATCGGCATTTACCTGGTAGGCGTGGGTGAGCTCATCACGCCGACGCCGAAGGAAGTGCTGCGACAGGCCAAGGTGGTGGGCCAGGCAATCTCAGCGAAGGTCTACCCGGACAGCGTGCCGTCGGTCCTGACCGGAAGCTTCCCGGCACTGCCCGCCATCTGAGGCTGATCCTTCGATAAGCAGCCCGGCCGCGGTTATCGCCGTCGGGCTCTTGTGCCCTCTGCCGGCGGGTCCCCGGTGCCGCCGTGGGGCACTTTGCCGGCGATTCGGCCCCCATTCCGCCCAGACACGGCGTGTCACGGGTCAATGTGCCCCAGTTTGGCAGGCGAACGGTGGATTAGGCGGCCCCCGGCTAGCCCTGACGCCCGCCCGGGCCCTCTCCGGCACCTCCGTCAGAGCCGGCACCGGCAGGCTCGTCGGCGATGCTGAGCCGCCGGCGGGCCAGCACACCGAGGGTGACCAGCAGGCCGAGAGCCACGACGGCGAACACCACGATGCTCCACGGGAAGGGCTCCGAGGAATCCGGGACTGTCCCCGTGGCCTGCGTGGCGCCAGGCTGCGGCGTGCCGACGGTCTGGACCGGTGCCGACGCTGCCCCCGCCGCAGCGGCCGTGGCGGTAAAGGCAAACGTGCCCTCGATCGGATGGGAGTCCGAGCTCACCACGCGCCACACCACCGTGTACTTCCCGGCCGGCGCACCTTCCCGCAGCTTCTGCGAGGCGACGTTGTCCACGATCTCCACCTTGCCGTCGGTCCAGTCTGTTCCGGCGGCATCAGTCACCTTGACCTCGGAGCCGAGCCCCAGCGGGGTGTTGTTGAACGTGATCGAGACCTTGGTCGGAGCGGTGGCTACCGTGGCGCCATCGGCCGGGCTGCTGGACTCGGCTACATCATGCGCCGAAGCGGGGCCGGCAGTGAGGAGCAGGGCTACAAGTGCGAGCGCGCCAAGGACGGCGGACAACAGCTGGCGGGGAAAACGCATGGGCAGACGACTCCTTGTGTTGACTTCCTTACAGACTAGGCGAATTTGCTGGGAGGGCTCCCGGCAACCTACTAGGATTCAAGTAATCCCCACACTCTCACCGGAGGACTAATGCTCAAGCAGGGCTCTGCACTGGACCGGTACTTCAAAATTTCCGAACGGGGGTCCAACCTCTCCCGCGAGATCCGCGGCGGTTTCGCCACCTTCTTTGCCATGAGCTACATCGTGGTGCTGAACCCCCTGATCCTGTCAGGCGCGGACTCCTCCGGCGCCACACTCGGTTTCCAGGCGGTTGCTGCCGTCACCGCCTTCGTTGCAGGCATCCTGACCATCCTCATGGGCGCGTGGGCCAAGCACCCGTTCGCCATGGCCACCGGCCTGGGCGTCAACGCGTTCGTGGCCGTGACCGTGGCCACCAACCCCGGACTGACGTGGCCGGACATGATGGGACTGGTGGTCCTTTCCGGTGTCACCATGATGATCCTGGTCCTGACCGGATTCCGGACCGCCGTGTTCCGGGCCGTTCCCGACGGACTCAAGACAGCCATCGTGGTGGGCATCGGTCTGTTCATCGCCCTCATCGGGCTGGTCAACGCCGGCTTCGTCAGGCGCATTCCGGATGCTGCCGGAACCACCGTGCCGGTGGGCCTCGGCTTCGACGGCAAGCTCCTGGGCTGGCCCACGCTGGTGTTCGTCTTCGGCCTGATCCTGACCATCGCGCTGCTGGTGCGCAACGTCAAGGGCGCCATCCTGATCGGCATCGTCGCCTCCACCGTCCTCGCGGTCATCCTCGAGGTCACCTTGCACATCGGCCCCAGCTTCGACGGCAAGAACGTAAACCCGCAGGGCTGGTCCCTGGTGGCTCCCAAATTCACCGAATGGTCGGCCCCTGACCTCTCCCTGATCGGCAAGGCCAACCCGGTCGGCGCCTTCAGCCATCTGGGCATCGTGGCCGCGGCCCTGCTCGCTTTCGTGATCCTGCTCAGCATCTTCTTCGATGCGATGGGCACCATGGTGGGCCTGGCCAATGAGGCCGGCACCGTGGACAAGGACGGCAACATCCCGAACGTTGACCGTGTGCTGCAGGTGGATGCCCTGGGCGCCATCGTGGGTGGCGGCGCCTCCGTGTCCTCCAACCAGATCTTTGTCGAATCCGGCGCGGGCATCGGCGAGGGTGCACGGACCGGCCTGGCTTCGATCGTGACCGGCCTGCTGTTCCTGGTGGCCATGTTCTTCACGCCGCTGATCAACCTCGTGCCGTTCGAGGCGGTGGCCCCCGCCCTGGTGGTGGTCGGCTTCATGATGGTGGCCCAGATCGGGAAGATCCATTGGCAGGACTGGGGCATCGCGCTGCCCGCCTTCCTGACCTTCACGCTGATGCCGTTCACCTACTCCATCGCCAACGGCCTGGGCGCCGGGTTCATCTCCTACGTCCTCATCCGCAGTTTCCAGGGCCGCGCCCGCGAAGTGCACCCGCTGATGTGGGCCGTCGCGGCTGCCTTCGTGGTGTTCTTCGGCATCGGCCCGATCGAACAGGCGCTGGGCATGTAGCAGTCCCGGATATCGGTTTCCGGTATTTCAGACATCACGACGGCGGCGTGGCTGGCTTTCCCTGTGTCAGTACGGTGAGCTTGAAGCATGGACTTTCCCGCGCTTTCCGTTGACGTTGAACCCCGCCCCTGGACGGGCCGTTACGACGGCGACGGCGAAGCCCACCGCCGGTGGTGGCAGGCCGTAACGCCGGCTGCTGAGCGCACCGCCCGGCTCAGCACTCCCGGCCTGAACGCCGCCGCACCCGCCCAGCGCCCCGCAGTGATCCTTGGCTTCGGCAGTGATGAGGGTGTGCGCCGGAACAAGGGCAGGACCGGAGCCGCGGCCGCCCCGGCTGCCATCCGCAGTGCGCTCGGCCCGCTCGCCTACCATTCGGAGCGGCCCGTCGCCGACGCGGGCGATGTGGTGGTCCACGACGGCGAACTGGAGGCGGGCCAGGCCCGCGCGGGCCTCGCCGTGGCGGCACTGCTCGACGGCGGCCGCCTCACCCTGATGCTCGGCGGCGGCCACGAAACCGCCTACGCGAGCTACCTCGGCGTGGCAGGGTCCCGGGCGGTCCGTGACGGCCAGCGGCTGGGCGTGCTCAACCTCGACGCCCACTTCGACCTCCGGGACGAGGCGGCCCCCAGTTCGGGAACGCCGTTCCTCCAGATGGCCCGCGCCGAAGCCGCCGCGGGACGCGAACTCAGGTACGCCGTCGTCGGAATTTCCGAACCCAACAACACACGGGCGCTGTTCAGCACCGCCGATGAGTTGGGAGTGAAGTACCTGCTGGATGAGGACTGCACCGCCGGCGCGGCCGAGGCTTTCGTGGCGGATTTCCTCAGCGGGATCGACGTCCTGTACCTGACCATCGACCTGGACGTGCTGCCGGCCGCCGTGGCTCCCGGCGTCAGCGCCCCGGCCGCGTACGGTGTTCCGCTGCCGGTGATCAGTGCCGTCTGCCGCCAGGTGGTGGCCAGCGGCAAACTCCTGCACGCGGACGTGGCCGAACTGAACCCGGCTTTCGACATCGACAACCGGACCGCCCGGGTGGCCGCGCGGCTGGTCAGCATCCTGCTGGGCTGAGCGTTCGTCCCGCGAAGGTATCCTGGCCTAATCCTTCAGCCGGCTAACCCTTCGGCTTGGGCCTGGGCTTGGGCTTCGGGGTAGGCCGGGCGGGCGCCTTGGGCTTCGCCGCAGGCTTGCTGATGATCGACGCCGGCGGCTTGGGGAAGGCGGCGGCGGGATAGAGCCGCGCCACCTGAAGCATGTAGTTCGCCCATTGCGGGCCCGCAATCATGTAGCCGTCAATCCGGTCGTAGAACTTGCCGTTGATAGTCAGGTTCCGGCCCGGGCGCTGCTGGCCCTGCAGGGCGTCCCCGAAGAACGACGCCGTGGCCAGGCCGGTGGTGTAGCCCAGCACCCAGGTGGCTCCGTTGCTGTTGTTGGTTCCCGTTTTGGCCGCCACCGGAACACTCTTCTGCACCTTGGGGTTGATGTAGATGCCGGAGCCCTTGTTGAGCATGTCCTGGAGTGCCTTGTTCACCCCGCGGACAACGTTCTTCTCCACGGTGTCGCTGCATTCCTGGGCCGCCGCCGGAAGTTTTTTGCCCGCCATGTCCGCCACGCCGGCCAAGGCCACCGGCACGCAGTACCGGCCGTCGGCGGCGAAGGTGGCGAAGGCGTTGGCCATGGTCAGCGGGGCCACCTCGGTGCCGCCGAGCAGGTTGCCCAGCTGGTGCATGTTCACCGGGGTCCCGTCCAGCCCGCTGCGGAGCCCGACGGCGTTGACCATGTTCTGGATCCCGCAGAAGTCCAGCTGTGCGGCCTCGGCAAAGGTTGCCGTGTTGATCGAGTTGTAGAGCCCGTAGTCGGCCGGCATCTTGCGGTAGTAGCCCTCCGAGGCGTTCTGCAGGTCGTCAGCCGCGTCGAGTCCTGCCCGGCGCTGCTTGGTGCTGTAGCCGCCGGCCACCTTGCCGCACGAGTCCCGCCATCGGAACCCCAGCGGGTATTCGCGCTTCGAGGCGTCCAGCACCGTGGACATGGTCTTGCCCTGGTGCAGCCACTCGGCGAAGGTAAAGGGCTTCATGGTGGAGCCTGGCTGGAACCCGCCGGCGCCGTTGAGGTCGTTGCCGTTCACGTCCTTGGCGTCCACGTTGAAGTTCAACTGGGTGTCGAACTTGCCGGGCTGGGGCAAGTAGACCGTGTTCTGCGCCATCGCCAGGACCCTGCCGGTGCCCGGCTGCACCGTAACCAGCGAAGCGCCCCACTTGTCCGGGTTGGCACCGGCGGTGGCGTTGACCTGCGCCTGCGCCTTCGCCTGCAGCCGGCTGTCCAGCGTGGTGGTGATGGTCAGCCCGCCGCGGAAGAGCCGCTTTTCGCGGGCTTCGGTGTCCGCGCCGTAGGCCGGGTTGTTGAGGAACAAGTGGGTCACGTAGTCACAGAAGTACGGGGCCATGGTGGCAGCGGCGCACCCCTGCCGCGAAGGACGCACCTTCAACCCGACGCCGGAGGCCACGGCGGCGTCATGCTGCTTCTTCGTGATCATCTTCTGCTTGAGCATCTCGCCGAGGACCTGGTTGCGGCGTTTCAGCGAGTTCTTGGGGTTGGTCACTGGATCGTAGAAGCTGGGGCTGTTAACCAGGCCCGCGAGCAGCGCCGACTGGGGCAGCGTGAGCCTGCTCGCCGGAACGCTGTAGAAATACTGGGCCGCCGCCTCAATGCCGTACGCGCTGCGGTTGAAGAACACGATGTTGAGGTAGCCCTCAAGGATCTGGTCCTTGGTGAACTTCTTCTCCAGGGCCATCGCGAGCCGCATCTCGCGCAGCTTGTCCCCCATGGTCTTCTGCCCGCTGAGCACCACCTGGTCCTCACGGCCTTCGGAAATCAGGGACTCGTTCACGATGTTGGTGACGTACTGCTGGGTGAGGGTCGAGGCACCCTGCCGGTCGCCGCGGGTCAGGTTGCTGGTGAGCGCGCGGAGGACGCCCTGCGTGTCCACGCCGCCGTGCTCATAGAAGCGGCTGTCTTCGATGGCGACTACGGCCTTCCGGATGAACGGGGACATCTGCTTCAGGGGCACACGGACCCGGTTCTCCGAATAGAACGTGGCGATGAGCTTGCCGTCCGCCGTCAGCATGCGGGTGGTCTGCGACGGTGCAGGCACCGCGAGTTCGGTGGGAAGGCTGTTGAAGTAGGAAATCGACCTGCTGACCGAGGTTCCGGCGAGGGCGGCCCCGGGCACCAGGAAGCTGGCCACGAGGACCCCGCAGAGGCAGCTGACCAACACAAACCCCAGCAACTTTGCCAGTGCGAGAGCCAACCGGGATACCAACCTTCTGCCTGCCATGATCCAAGCTCACCACATCATCGGCCGGAAAGTGGAATACTTGCCGCCCCCTGCATGATCGGTGCTGGGCAGGGTCACACCGGCGTGTGCGGCGCCTTTCCCTCGTCACCGAATTTCTCGGCTGCCCTGCGTTCGCGGAGCCGGTCCAGGCGATTCATGACCGGCGCCGTGGTGGCCCCGTGCAGCACGACGGACATCGCCACCACCAGTCCGACGATGCTCCACAGGCGCTGCGCCTGGTCCCCGAAACTGCCCTGGCCCAAGGCGTAGGCAAGGTAGTAAAGCGACCCGATGCCCCTGATGCCGAAGAAGGAAATGGCGATCCGCTCCCGGGGACCGGTCTTGCCGCGGGCCAGTGCCAGCCAGCCGGACAGCGGGCGCACAAGGACCAGGAAGACCAGTGCCACGCCCACCTCGGCCCAGCCGACGCCAGCCAGCAGGCCCCGCGCGATCGCGCCGCCCAGAAGGACCAGGATGACCACCGTCAGGAGCCGCTCAAGCTGTTCCACGTAGGAGTGAAGGATGCGGTGGTAGCCGTGCGTGCGCTCCGCCGCCCTGATGGTCACGGCACAGACGAACACCGCAATGAACCCGTAGCCCTCGATCATCTCGGTGACGCCGTAGGCCAGGAAGGTGGCGGCCAGCGCAACGAAACCCTCGGAGTGGTTGGACAGCCGGATGCTGTCGTGCCGGGCGGAGAAAAAGAGCCGGGCCAACGCCTTGCCCGTCCCGAAGCCAAGCAGCACGCCCATGCCGATCCGCCACAGGACGTCCACGCCGAACCACTCCGGAAACCAGGCCGGCGGCGCGGTCCCCACAAGGCTCATGGCAATGGCCAGGTACACAAAGGGAAAGGCCAGCCCGTCGTTCAGTCCCGCCTCTGAGGTCAGCGCGAACCTCACCTCGTCCTCCCGGTCGGTGCCCTCCTCCTCGTCGGCCGGCTCACCCACCTGCACCTCGGAGGCCAGGACCGGATCGGTGGGGGCCAGTGCGGCGGCCACGAGGAGCGCGGCGGCGAGTCCCAGGCCCAGCAGCCAGAGTCCGAGGAGCGTCAGGCCCAGCATGCACAGGGGCATGGCGACGCCGAGCATCCGCCAGGTGGTGGCCCAGTTCCGCCGCCCCACGGAACGGTCCAGCGCCAGCCCGGCTCCCATCAGCGAGATGATCACACAGACCTCGGTCAGGTGCAGTGTCAACTCATGGTGTTGTACGGGGCTCGGGTCCGGGAGGGTGGGAAGCAGCCCGAAGGCAGCCGCACCGGCACCCAGGAACACCATCGGCATAGAGATCGGGGCATTGCGCAGCGCCTTGGGCAAGATGGCGGCGACAAAGACGGCTACGCCCGCCGCGGCGAACATGATGCTGGCACCTTCAAACACGGTCATCTCCTGCGCCGTCGGCCTCTCAGACCTGATCAACACTAGCGCGCGAGGCCGAGGGAGCGTGGCTCAAGACCGCTTGCAAATGCGGCGAGAGGGCAGAATGGTTGATAAGACAACTATCGTCAACATTATTGTCAAATGACAGTCATCCTACCTTTGAGGCGCTTCCCGGTAGAATGGTCTACTGCCCCCCGGCAAAAACCATAGAAAGTCAGTACATGAGCACAGCAACCATGGAGCGCCCAACCGCTCCTATGAGCGCGTCCCGCTCCTCGGATGCCCGGTCCTTCGACCTGGCGTTCACCAGTGCCGACCAGGTCCACGACGGCCTGGAAACCGCGGTAGGGACGCTGATCGAGACGGCTGCCCAGGAAGGCACCTGCGGCATCAAGGTCACCCGCCTGGAGCCAGGCCGTTACACAGTGGCCCTCGACGAGTCTGTTCCCTTCGGTGAAACACACGAGGACATCGCAGCTTAAGACGCGAAAAAGCCCCCGATCCTGGACTCATTCTGGCCAAACGGCCGAATGATCCAAGGTCGGGGGCTTTTTATTCCGGTGCGCTGTCTATCGCACGGCTACAGCCGGACTACATCCGGCGCACCTGCACGCCGTCGGACTTCATAAAGAGTTGGGACTCATGCCCTCCGCCACAGATCAGCCACAGCACGTTTCCGCTCCGTGAGATTTCCTCCACCTCGCCTGCGGCAATAACGTGCGCATGCTTGATGATCTCGATCCGCTCACCCACATGCAGCGATCCCCAGTCGGAAACCGTGGCTGCATGTGCGATGCGCTTGGACAGAACTGCCCCGCGTGCTTTCATTTGAACTTCTACCCCTTTGTGGATGTTCTTCTTACGCCACAGCATCTTTGATGTGACTTTTACTACACCTTTAGTTCTACTACACTCGCCGGTCTGTGTCCGGCGCGTTGCAGACTATTTCGGCACCGCCGGCAAATGCTTGCCGGCGGTGCACTTTGTTCACCTTCAGGCGAGATTGCCGACGGCCGATTCGGCCGCCGTCCGGACAGCACCGGAGCCAACCAGCCGGTCGGCCGCCTCCAGCTCCGGTGACAGGAACCTGTCCGCGCCCGGACCGGCGACGACGGTCCGCAGCGTTTCGAGGACAGCCGCCCCGGCAGGTCCCGGCGTCAGCTGGCCGCCCGAGAGCTGGGTGCGCATGTCGATCGCCCGGGCCGATGTCACCAGTTCGATCGCAAGCACCCGGCGCAGGTTCTCCACGGCTTTGCGGAGCTTGCGGGCAGCGTGCCAGCCCATGGACACGTGGTCCTCCTGCATGGCGGAGCTCGGGATGGAGTCCACGGACGCGGGAACCGCGAGCCGCTTGTTGTCCGAGACCAGCCCGGCCTGGGTGTACTGGGCGATCATGAGGCCCGAGTCCACGCCCGGATCCGCGGCCAGGAACGCCGGCAGGCCATGCGAGCGGGCCGGGTCCAGCATGCGGTCCGTGCGCCGCTCGGCGATGGAGCTGAGGTCCGCGACGGCGATGGCCAGATAGTCGAGCACGTAGGCCACCGGGGCGCCGTGGAAGTTGCCGTTGGAGCTGACCCGGCCGTCGGGCAGGACCACGGGGTTGTCGATGGCGGCGGCGAGTTCACGGGAAGCCACCAGTTCGGCGTGGTCAACCGTGTCCCGGACGGCGCCGGCAACCTGGGGTGCGCAGCGCAGGGAGTAGGCGTCCTGGACACGGGAATCGCCCACGCGGTGCGAGGCCACGATGGCCGAGTCGGACAGGACCCGGAGCATGTTATCGGCGCTGGCTGCCTGACCCGGGTGCGGGCGGAGGGCAGCGTGCAGCTCGGGGAGGAACACCTGGTCCGTGCCGAGCAGCGCCTCGACGCTGAGCGCGGCGGTGATATCCGCCGTCGTGAGCAGCTGCCGCAGGTCCGCGATGGCCATCAGGAGCATGCCCAGCATGCCCTCGGTGCCGTTGACCAGCGCCAGGCCTTCCTTCTCGGCCAGGGTCACCGGCTCGATGCCGTGTGCGGCGAGCAGTTCGGCGACCGTGCGCTGCCCGGCGCCGCCGTACAGTTCGCCGTCGGGGCCGGTGGCTTCACCTTCGCCCATGAGGACCAGGGCGCAGTGGGACAGGGGTGCGAGGTCGCCGGAGCAGCCCAGCGAACCGAACTCGCGGACCACCGGGGTGATGCCGGCGTTGAGCACGTCCACCATGGTCTGCAGCACCACGGGCCGGACGCCGGTGCGGCCGGAGGCCAGCGTTTTGGCGCGCAGGAACATGATGCCGCGGACCACTTCGCGTTCAACGGCGGGCCCCATGCCGGCGGCGTGGCTGCGGATCAGCGATTTCTGCAGCTGGGTACGCAGCTCGCCGGGGATGTGGCGGTTGGCCAGCGCGCCGAAGCCGGTGGAGATGCCGTAGGCGGGCACGTCGCTGTGGGCCAGTTCGTCGATGTGCGCGCGGACTTTGGCGACGGTGTCCAGGGCTTCCTGGGAGATGGTCACCTTGGCGTCGTGGCGTGCGACGGCGACGACGTCCTCGGGCGTGGCACCGCTGGCACCGAGGGTGACGGTGAGCGGTTCGTGGGTAATGGTGGTCATGATTTCCTCTTGTGGGTTGTTCCCAACTGACTGGCAGTTATTGTCGTTTTGAGCCGTGAAAACGACAACTAATGCGAGTCAGTTGCTCTCGTTCATGGGGATGCGGACGCCGCGTTCCTTGGCGACGTCGACGGCGCGGTCATAGCCGGCGTCGACGTGGCGGATGACGCCCATGCCGGGGTCGTTGGTGAGGAGCCGCTCGAGCTTTTCGGCGGCGAGGTCGGTGCCGTCGGCGACGGAGACCTGGCCGGCGTGGATGGAGCGGCCGATGCCGACGCCTCCGCCGTGGTGGATGGAAACCCAGGTGGCGCCGGAGGAGGTGTTGAGCAGGGCGTTGAGCAGCGGCCAGTCGGCGATGGCGTCCGAGCCGTCGGCCATGGCCTCGGTCTCCCGGTACGGCGAGGCGACGGAGCCGGAGTCCAGGTGGTCGCGGCCGATCACGATGGGCGCCTTGACCTTGCCTTCCTTGACCAGCTGGTTGAAGAGCAGGCCGGCCTTGGCACGTTCGCCGTAGCCCAGCCAGCAGATGCGCGCCGGCAGGCCCTCGAACTCGACGCGCTCACCGGCGGCGTCGATCCAGCGATGCAGGTGCTGGTTGTCCGGGAACAGTTCCTTGATGGCCTTGTCCGTGACGGCAATGTCCTCCGGGTCACCGGAGAGGGCGACCCAGCGGAACGGACCCAGTCCCTCACAGAACAGCGGGCGGATGTAGGCCGGGACGAAGCCGGGGAACTCGAACGCGCGTCCGTAGCCGCCCTTGCGGGCCTCGTCGCGGATCGAGTTGCCGTAGTCGAACACCTCGGCGCCGGCGTCCTGGAACTCGACCATGGCCTG
Source organism: Arthrobacter sp. OAP107 (assembly GCF_040546765.1). Lineage (NCBI taxonomy): Bacteria > Bacillati > Actinomycetota > Actinomycetes > Micrococcales > Micrococcaceae > Arthrobacter > Arthrobacter sp. OAP107. Next base: position 4,571,599 of record NZ_JBEPOK010000001.1, read on the forward strand.
GACGTGCTTGGCCATCGATGCCTGGGCCTTCTTGGTGAAGCCCTCCGGGTCGGCCTCGGCTTCGCGGTGCCACTCATCCACGGAGATGCCCTCCGGCAGATAGGACAGGGGGTCGTGGGCGGAGGTCTGGTCGGTGACGATGTCGATGGTCAGCTCGCCGGCCTTGTGGCGGCGCAGCAGTTCCGGGAAGACCTCGGCGGCATTGCCGACGTAGCCCACGGACCAGCCGCGGCGCTCTTCCTTGGCCTTGAGGACCTTGGCGATCGCGGCGTCGAGGTCGGTCTCCACCTCGTCCAGGTAGCGCTTGCCGGCGCGGCGGCGCAGGCGGGTCTCGTCGACGTCGACAATCAGGCACGCGCCCTCGTTCAGGGTGACGGCCAGCGGCTGGGCCCCGCCCATGCCGCCGCAGCCGCCGGTGAGGGTCAGGGTGCCGGCGAGTGTGCCGTTGCTGTCCCCGGTGAGTTTGCGGGCGATCGCGGCGAAGGTCTCGAACGTGCCCTGCAGGATGCCCTGGGTACCGATGTAGATCCAGGAGCCGGCCGTCATCTGCCCGTACATCATCAGGCCCTCGGCCTCGAGCCGGCGGAATTCGGGCCACGTGGCCCAGTCGCCGACGAGGTTGGAGTTGGCCAGCAGCACCCGCGGCGCCCATTCGTTGGTGCGGAAGACGCCCACCGGCTTGCCGGACTGGACCAGCAGGGTCTCGTCCTTGTCCATGGTTTCCAGGGTGCGGGTGATGGCATCGAACGCTGCCCAGGAGCGCACGGCCCGGCCGGTGCCGCCGTAGACCACCAGGTCATCGGGGCGTTCGGCCACCTCGGGATCGAGGTTGTTCATGAGCATGCGCAGGGGCGCCTCGGTCTGCCAGGACTTGGCGGTGAGCTCGGTGCCGCGGGCTGCTTTGACCGGGCGGGCACCGGTGGTGAAATCGGCGGGTGCCATGGTGGCTCCTTCGTGTTGCGGGAAATGTACTGTTGCGGAGTTCTATGGAGTTGCTCAAGGGTTTGAGCGGAAGTGCTTCTGTATCAACTAAAGCCCCTTCTGAGCGGGCCAGACAGGGGTTTCCGGGCGGTGCTGTCCGGTATCCCAGACCCAATTAGGTAGCACGTCAGGGCGTTCTGAGGCGCGAGAACGCCCTGTGCTGCTACGTACTTGGGCTATTGCTGAGCGGGGCGGCCGTGGATGCGAACTGAGAGCTCATCGGCGACCTTTTGGACGCGGGCGGCGAGCACCGGCCATTGGTCCTCCGGCAGCTTGTCCTCCAGGAACGTGACGGCGACTGCCGCCGTCGGCCATCCAACGTGATCCGTGACAGCGGCGGCGATGGAGCCGAAGCCCGGCGTCACCTCCCCATGTTCCGTGGCGTAGCCACGCTGCCGCACCTGGTCCAGGTGCGAGGACAGTGCCGAGTACTTCATGATTGCGCCCTCCACCTCGTGCCGGGCCGTGAAGGCGGCGGCGTTCGGATAGAGCGCGCGGACCTGGGACTTTGGCAGCGCGGCAAGGATTGCGCGACCGCTGGCGGTGAGGTGGCTGGGCAGCCGGACACCGACGTCGGTCACCAGCGATGGCCGGTTCTTGGCGCGCTCCTCCACGATGTAGAGCACATCCCGGCCGTGCAGGACCGCCAGGTGCGCGCTTTCGCCAAGGACATCGACGAGGGACGCCAGCATGGGCCGCCCCAGCCTGGACAGCGGTTCCTGCCGCGAGAAGGCGGAGCTGAGCTCGAAGGCGCTGATGCCCAGGCCGTAGCGCTGCTCCTCGTGCAGGTGCAGGACGAAGCCGTTCGCCTCCATGACACCCAGGAGGTGGTAGACACTTGAGCGCGGCAGCCCCAGGGCTGTGGCAATGTTCGACGCCGCCATGGGCCCCCGCTTGGAAGCCAACAGCTTGAGGATCCGCAGAGTGTTTTCGGCAGCTGGAACCTTTGCTTTGACTGCTGATTCCGGCCGCGTTGCCGCAGTTGCGGCCATCGTGCCTGCCATATGTCCTCCGGGGTTCGTCGTTTGACTGTCTGTTCGGGGTTATTTCTCTCCGGCGCTTCTCCGAAAGGTGTCCGGTATCCCGTACTTAAGCTTGCGCGCACCGGAGGGGTGCTGGCTGCATTTCAGAGGCAGCGTTGTCTGGAATACCGGACATCTCCTTGCTTGGCCCATCATCCCGCTTTGCGGGGCACAGCGGTAGCGTTTGTCCATGGAATTTCCGCTAAAGGGCAGGGTGGCTCTGGTCGCCGGGGCCACGCGAGGGGCAGGCCGCGGGACAGCCGTCGCCCTGGGTGAGGCCGGGGCTGTGGTCTACTGCACCGGCCGCACCACCAAGGACCACGCGTCCGACTATCGTCGCCCGGAAACTATCGACGACACGGCAGCCATGGTGAGCGCCGCCGGCGGGACGGGCATCGCAGTGGCGGTGGACCATCTCGACGCCGCGGAGGTGGAAGTGCTGGTCCGCCGCATCGACGATGGGCACGGCCGGCTGGACATCCTGGTGAACGACATATGGGGCGGTGAGAACCTCATCCAGTGGAATACGCCCCTGTGGAAACACGACCTTGCGGGCGGTTTGCGGATGCTGCACGGCGCCGTCGACACGCATCTGGTCACCAGCCATTTCGCCCTGCCGCTGCTCATCCGCCGCCCGGGAGGACTGGTGGTGGAAATGACGGACGGAACGCGCGAATACAACGCCGCGCACTACCGGCTCTCCGCGTTTTACGACCTCGCCAAGTCCGCAGTCCTGCGGCTCGCCTTCAGCCAGGCCGAGGAGCTGAAGCAGTTCGGGTGAGGAGGTCCAGGACGCCGGGCTTCCGGCCGACGCTAACGGCTACCGCTGAGGCGGACCAGGGCGGCGGCCAGATATTGGCAGGCCGTCCCGCCGTTCACCGCCGAACAAGCTAAAGGGCAGCGCGGATCCTCAGTACTACGCCAACGCCTTTGGCTGCCTCGCGGCATGCCCCTGGCACATCGCCGCGATAGCGCAGCGTCTGACGCTGCACAGTCTGAAATGAAAGACAGCAAGACCCCGTGAGCCCCATCACAGCCCCCGCAGACGTGGTGTGCTGGATAGCGATCCCCCTCCCAATGACGAGAAGGTATTGGCATGCAACAAGCCCAAACAACAGCCGAAACGGCGGCACCTGACGGCCCCACCGCCGACAGCACCTCCGACCAACCCACCGGACGCACCGGGGCGGCCGCCGCCGTCGGAACCGCCGTCGGAACCGTCCTGAACCGCGGCCTCAACGTCCGCCACATCCGCTTCATGGCATTGGGCTCGGCCATCGGCACCGGCCTGTTCTACGGTTCGGCCTCGGCCATCCAAAAGGCCGGGCCCGCCGTGCTGTTCGCCTACATGATTGGCGGCGCCGCCGTGTTCATGGTGATGCGCGCGCTGGGGGAAATGGCCGTGCGACACCCGGTCTCGGGATCCTTTGGGCAGTACGCCAGCCGCTACCTTGGCCCGCTGGCAGGCTTCGTGACCGGCTGGACCTACGTCTTCGAAATGGCGATCGTGGCCATCGCCGATGTCACCGCCTTCAGTATCTATATGGGCTTCTGGTTCCCGTCCGTGGAGCGGTGGGTCTGGATCCTGGCCATCATCTTCCTCCTCGCAGCGCTGAACCTGCTGAGCGTCAAGGTCTTCGGTGAACTCGAGTTCTGGTTCACCCTGGTCAAGGTTTCAGCCATTATCGCGATGATCGCCGGCGGTGCGGCCATCCTTGCGTTTGGCTTCCAGAACGGCGACGCCTCAGCGGTTGCCCCGGGCCTGGGCAACCTCGTGGAGCATGGCGGCCTGTTCCCGAACGGCTTCGAGGGTCTCCTGGCCTCGTTTGCGGTCGTCATGTTCGCCTTCGGCGGGATTGAAACCATCGGCATCACGGCCGGTGAGGCAGCCGACCCCAAGAAGGTGATCCCGAAGGCCGTCAACACCGTGCCGGTCCGGGTCCTGCTGTTCTACGTGCTGACTCTGGGCGTGCTGATGAGCCTCTTCCCGTGGAACGAGATCGGCAGCAACGGCAGCCCGTTCGTCCAGATCTTCAGCGGCCTGGGCATTCCCGCCGCACCCCACATCCTCAACGCCGTAGTGATCACCGCCGCGCTCTCCGCCATCAACAGCGACATCTTCGGTGCCGGCCGGATCCTCTTCGGCCTGGCCAAGCAGGGCCACGCGCCGCAGAGCTTCGGACGGGTTTCGCGGCATGGCGTGCCGTGGATGACTGTGGTGATGATGGCCGGGATCCTGCTCGTGGGGGTGGTGCTGAATGCGGTGATCCCCGAAGATGTCTTCCTGCTCATCGCGTCCATCGCCACCTTCGCGACGGTCTGGGTATGGGTCATGATTCTCGCCTCCCACGTGGCGATGAAACGTGAAATCGCCCGCATGGGCCTGCCGGCGTCGGAGTTCCCCTCACCCTGGTGGCCGGCGGCATCTGTCCTCACCATCGGCTTCATGGGACTGGTGATCGCGGTGCTTGGCTTCTTTGAAGACACCCGCGTGGCGCTCTATGTGGGGGCTGTGTGGCTGGGGCTGCTGGTGGTCGCTTACCGGCTGTGGGTCAAAGGCGACGGACGACGCCGGGCCCGCCTTGAGGATGAGACCTCGCCGCTGCCAGTGGTCGCCAAAACTGAGTAGGATTCCCGCGGGAAAGGCGCGCCAGGCTCGAATTCGCGAAAACAAGTAGTAGAAATGGGTAAAGACAGGTAATTAGCGCCTGTTACGGGAGTGCCTGATGTGATAAATGAGGTAGTTGTTACTCGTGTGACTTATGGGATTCCTGCCTACAGTGGACTGCACGGTGCCAGCCGGCTGGGGGTCTGACCCCGGATGATGACCCGGACCCGCGCCGCCAGTGATTCGACGATTGGTCACACTGTGAAGGAGTGGTCCTCATGTTGGAAATCCAGGCCGGGGCGCCGGCACCAAATCTTCAGTCCGGGCGGTCACCCGGTTTCCTGGCCCAGACCCTGCAGCGCGCGCGGACGGCCGCTGTCCCATACAAGGTCGGCGACGTCCTGGTGGGCGACGATCCGTTCAACGGCAGGCGCGAAGGCACCGTGGTGGTCAAGAACGGCCGGTCGATCGGGATCCGGTCCTCGGACCAGGTGTACTTCTACGACTACCGGCAACTGAGGCGGCCGGACTAGGCGGGTTACCGCCAGTCCAGCCGAGCGACCACCAGGAGCCGATCCCATGTCCATCGCCAACCTGCCCACCGCGTACCTCACCATCGCCGAGGTCGCCGCGGCCCTGCGCCTGTCCAAAATGACTGTCTACCGGATGGTCCGGGCCGGAACGCTGGCGGCCGACCGGTTCGGCAAGTCCTACCGCGTGCCAGAGTCGGCCGTGGAGGAGTACATCCGGGCCTCCGGCAATCCGGTCACAGAGGATCCGTAGGCCCACACGGTTCAGCTCACCCGTTGAGCGTTCTCAGTTCCATTGCTGGCCGCGTCGAGCACACCGGCGCTGGCTGGCTACCGTCCGGCGGCGTTACGATCAGGCATGCTCCCGCTGCAGAATCTGCTGGCCTTTGCCTTGGTCTCCGCGTTGCTGATCGCCGTCCCGGGCCCGAGCGTCCTGTTCGTCATCGGACGGTCGCTCGCCCTGGGGCGGCGGGGCGGCCTGCTGAGTGTCCTCGGCAATGCGGCCGGGGAACTGCTCCAGATCGCAGGGGTGGCGCTGGGACTCGGCGTCGTACTGGCCGAGTCGGTGCTGCTGTTCACGGTGGTGAAGTTTGCCGGCGCAGCCTACCTCATCTACCTGGGAATCCAGGCGGTGCTGCACCGCCGGGGCGGCCCGCCGGGCCCGAACCCGTCCAGGCCAGCGACCACGCGGCGGATTCTGCGTGAAGGCTTCGTTGTCGGGGCCACGAACCCGAAGTCGGTGGTGTTCTTCGTGGCGGTCCTCCCGCAGTTCGTGGACCACTCTGCCGGCGCCATTCCCCTCCAACTCGCCCTGCTGGGTGCCACGTTCCTGGCCATTGCGCTGGTTTCGGACAGCGTCTGGGCACTCGCCGCCGGTACTGCGAGGCAGTGGTTCGCCCGTTCACCCCGCCGGGTGGCAGCCGTGACTACTACCGGCGGGGTGATGATGATCGGACTAGGCGGCACGCTGGCGCTGACAGGTTCAAAGAGCTAGCGGGCGGACCAGCCCCCGTCCATCGTGTAGCTCGCGCCGGTGACCATGCCGGCGGCGTCGGAGGACAGCCACCCAACGAGCGAGGCCACCTCCTCGGGTTCCACCAGCCGTTTCACCGCGGACTCGGTGAGCATCACCTTCGCCAGAACCTCCGACTCCGGAATCCCGTGGACCCGCGCCTGGTCCGCGATCTGTTTCTCCACCAGCGGAGTGCGCACATAGCCGGGGTTGATGCAGTTGGATGTGACCCCGTGCTCGCCGCCCTCCAGCGCCGTCACCTTGCTCAGCCCCTCAAGGCCGTGCTTCGCCGAGACATAAGCGCTTTTGAACGGCGAAGCGCGGAGGCCGTGCACCGACGACAGGTTGATGATGCGCCCGAAGTTATTGGCGTACATGTGCGGCAGCGCGGCACGGATCAGCAGGAAGGGCGCCTCGAGCATGAGCGCCAGGATCCGCCGGAAGGCCACGGGATCGAACTCCTCGATGGGGCTGATGCGCTGGATGCCGGCGTTGTTGACCAGGACGTCGCAGTCCAGGCTCAGCGCGGCCAGCGCCTCAACGTCCAGGAGGTCGACAGCCCAGGACGTGCCGCCCACCTCATCCGCGAGGGCTGCGGCGCCGGCTTCGTCGACGTCGGCAACCACCACCTTCGCTCCCCTGGCGGCCAGTTCCCGTACGCACGCCGCGCCGATTCCGCTGGCACCGCCGGTGACCAGGGCCTTGCGGCCGTTCAGGTTCTTTTCCACGTCCGGACCTTGTGCGTCCACAGTTTGCTCCTCCAAGTGTCCACGTTGACACGTGCCGCGCGCCGTTGCCTTCCAACACGTGCAGCACTTCCGATTCACCCGAGTATTCCTGCAGAAGGAACGCGGTTCAATGACTAATCAGGCACTGGATTCGTGCAAAATTGCAGATATGGATGCCAACCCGGATGATCTGCTGGTGCTGCTCGCCGTCTCCCGCTCGGCGAAATTCACGACGGCGGCCCAGGTCCTGGGCCTGAACCACACCACCGTTTCACGCCGGATCGCCGCATTGGAAAAGGCCCTCGGCGGCCGTGTGCTCGCCAGGGCGTCCGGGGGCTGGGAGCTGACCGAGCTCGGCGCCCAGGCCGTGCTGGTGGCAGAGCAGGTGGAAACGGCGGTGCGTGCGCTGGGACCGTCAGGCCGCGCGCCTGACCCGATTACCGGCGTCGTACGCATGACGGCGACCGACGGCTTCAGCGCGTACATCGCCGCCCCGGCGGTGGCCAGTCTGAGGAGGGACCATCCGGGACTCAGCGTCGAGATCGTCACCGTCACGCGCCGGGCGTTGCAGCAGCGCTCGGGACTGGACATCGAAGTCGTGGTGGGCGAGCCGCAGGTGCACCGTGCCGAAGCGTTCCGGCTGGGCGAGTACGAGCTCGGGATGTACGCGTCCCGGCAGTACATCGAGGCCAACGGAATGCCTGGGACGGTGGAGGCCCTGACCGCCCATCCGCTCGTGTACTTCGTGGACTCCATGCTGCAGGTGGACGATCTTGATGCACCGCGCCGGCTGGTGCCGGCCATGCGCGACGGCGTGAGCTCCACCAATGTGTTCGTGCACGTGGAGGCCACCCGGGCGGGCGCCGGTGTGGGCTTCCTCCCCTGTTTCATGGCCGACCGGCACGAGGACCTGGTGCGCCTGCTGCCCGGGAACATCGCCGAACGGCTGCCCTACTGGATGGTCCTGCGGCCCGACTCGATGCGCCGGCCCGCCGTCGCCGCCGTGGTGACAGCGCTGCGCGAACAGACCACCGCTCACCGGGAGTGGCTCCTCGGGCAGGGGCGGCTCAGCCGGTGACGCGGCTCAGCCGGTAACCAAAGGCTGGGGGCCCGGCCTGAGCTCCTGTACCGGGTTGGGCACCTGCACCAGGTTCAGCATCTGTACCGGGTTGGGCATCCGCACGGGGCGCGGGGTCGTGGCGCACTTGGGCTCCGGCGGCGAAGGCCCGGACCTTGGCGTCGTTCCAGATGTGCGCGGGCACGGCACCGCCCAGGAGCCGCCGCGCGAGCTGCGGATCGTCGTCGAACGGCTGGTCGCTGCCGGCGATCACCATATTGCCGTAGCGGCGCCCTTTTAGCATGGCGGGGTCCGCGATGATGAGGGTGTGCTCGAAGGCTGCCGCGATGGTGGCGGCATCCTCCCGGGCATTCTTCAGGTCCGGACCGTCGCCTGAATTCACCACGTAGATGCCACCCGCCGCAAGGACACGGCGGACATGCCCGTTGAACTCGGCTGTGGTCAGCGGAACCGGGGTCAGTGCGCCGGCGAACACGTCCCGGATGATGAAGTCGCGGGTATCAGGCGTCAGGGTTTCCGTCACGGCACGGGCCTCGCCAACGCGCAGCCGGAGTAACGGGGCCTTGGGCAGGTCGAACCAGCCGCGGACGTATTCGGCGAGCTTCCCGTCAAGTTCCACCACCACCTGCCGGGCGTCCGGGTAGGCGGCATGGAAGTACCGGGCCAGCGAGCAGGCTCCGCCGCCGAGGTGCAGGCCCCGCAGCCTGGGCCTGGTCTCCGTCGGCCAGCGGGATTCGATCAGGGCGGACATCCAGCGCATGTACTCGAAGTCGAGGAACAGCGGATCGGCCAGGTCGATGTGCGAACTCATCACGCCGTTGATGCGCAGCAGCCAGCCGGTGGCGTTGTCCTGGTCCGCGATGAGCTCGCAGTCGCCGGTGTCGATGTGGTAGACGCCCTCGACGGGGCCCTCTGCACTCGCTTTCTTGGTCAGATCCAGCAGCGCCGGGGCCGCCGCTCCCGCTTTCCGGCCGCCTGATTTCCCGCCTGACTTGGTGCGCCGTGCCATCAGTTCTCCGCCGCTTCGGTCATGCTTCAAGCCTAGTTGACCGCAGTCTGCCCCTGATCCCGATCCCCGCCAGCCCCCTGGGCTCGCACGCTCGTTCAGGAAACCCTGCTGGTGGGGGCCCGGCCCAGTCAGCGGACTCTACCCCTCTGCCACAGGGGCGCCCTCGCCGTTGCGGATGCGCTGGACAATCGCCGTGGTGGAGCGCTCGGCCACGTAGTCGAGGATGGTGACCGTCCCGCCGTAGGACTCCACGGCCTCCGTTTCGGCCAGCATCTCCGGCGTGTAGTCACCGCCCTTGGTATAGATCTCCGGCCTTAGCTGTTCGATCAGGGGAATCGGCGTCGGGGTATCGAAGACGGTGACGTAGTCAACGCAGCTCAGGGCGGCGATCACGGCGGCCCGGTCGGCCACGCTGTTGATGGGACGGCCCGGCCCCTTGAGCTTGCGGACGGAATCGTCACTGTTGAGCGCCACCACCAGGATGTCGCCGAGCTGCTTGGCCTGGTTCAGGTAGCGCGTGTGCCCGCGGTGCAGGACGTCGAAGCAGCCGTTGGTCAGCACCACGCGCTGGCCGTCGCTGCGGTGGGCACGGATGTGGCGCTCCAGTTCGTCGGCGGTCAGGGCGGTGTCAGCGAAGCTTTCCAGGTAGCGGCCCAGCTCGTCCGTGCCGCAGACCGATGTCCCCGGATGGTGGACCACCACGTCCGCCGCCGCCTGCGCCAGGTCCAGGCTGGTTGTCAGAGGGAGCGACGCGGCGCGCGCCAGGGTCAGCGCCGCCACGAACGTGTCGCCCGCGCCGGAGGCCTGCTTCTCGGTGGCGGGCCGGGCCCACGTCCGGTGCGGGTTTCCGGCGGCCGGGATAAGAACGGTGCCGTCCCGGTCCAGCGTGACCACGACGGCGCGTGCCCCTGTCGCCTGCAGAAGCTCGCCGCCGTGCGCCGTCACCACTTCTGCGCGCCCGGGCCCGCTGCCGAGCCGGAGGTCCAGCATGCGGGCGGCCTCCTGCGCGTTGGGCGTGACAAGGTCCGGCTCGAGTCCGGCCCACGGGCGGGGATCGTGCGCATCCACCACCACGAGCGTGTCCTGGCCCCGCCCTGCCAGCGATTCGATGAGGCGTCCGCGCACAGGGTCCGCGAGGACGCCCGTTCCGTAGTCACAGATCACCACCGCATTTTGGCTTCCGACGGCGGCAGGCACCGCCGCCTCGAACGTCGCCAGGGCGTCGGGCGGGACAGCGGCCGCGGCGTCGTCGAATCGAAGGAGAACCTGGCCGCCGCTGCTGATCCGGATCTTGGTGGTGGTGACCATCTCCGGGTGCCCGGCAAGGAGGGTGGTGTCCACCCCGGCGGCCACCAGTTGGCGCCTAAGCTCCGTGCCGGCGTCGTCCGTCCCGATAATTCCGGCCACGCTGACGCGGGCGCCGAGGGCCGCCAGGTTCATGGCCGTGTTGGCGGCGCCACCGGGAGCGAAGTCGCGCCGCGCGATGTCCACCACGGGAGCCGGGGCCTCGCGGCACATCCGGTCGATCGAGCCGGTCCACCAGCCGTCCAGCATGAAGTCGCCCACGACCGTGATGGACGGCCGTTCTTCGGCCAGCCTCCTGGGAAGCCACGCCGCCAGGCCGCGCTGTTCGGAAAGGACCGGTTCGGACAGGACCGGTTCGGGAAGCACGGGTTCGGAATGTTCGGCGGTGGTCATAGCGCCGCCCCGTTGCTTTCACCGGCCGTCGGGGCGGGAGGCGCAGCGATGTGCACCACCTTAACCCGGCAGAATTCATCCAGGAGTTCGGGGCCGTAGCCAAACCCGTGCCCGCTGTCGCCACGGGGCTGGGCAGCCCCGCCCGGTGCGCCGCCGAAGACCTCGTTGACCTTGACCGTCCCCACGGGAAGCGCGGCGACGGCCTGCTGGGCGTGGGCGATGCTGCCGGTCAGGACAGTGGCAGCCAGTCCGTAACGCCCGGCTGCGGCGAGGGTGAGCCCTTCCTCGAAGCTCTTCACAACGCGCACCGGCGCCACGGGGCCGAACGTTTCCTCGGACATGACGTCCATGGCTTCTATGCAGTCCACCAGGACCGTCGCCGGATAAAAGGCGCCGGGCCCGTCCGGAACGGAGCCACCCTCCACGGCCCGCGCCCCGAGTTGCAGTGCCTCGGCCACGTGCCGCTGGACGGCGTCCCGCATCCGGGTGTCCACGAGCGGTGCCAGCCGGTTTTCCCGGTTCCGCTCCCTGGCCTGCTCCACCAACGCCTGGCAGAACGGTTCGGCGATGGACGCGTGGACGTAGATGCGCTCAACGGATGTGCAGATCTGCCCACTGTTGCTGAAGGCCCCGATCGCCGCCTGCTCCGCGGCCCAGTCGGGATCGACGTCGGCATCCACCAGCAGTGGATCATTCCCGCCGTTTTCCCTGATGACGTACGCGCCCGTCAGCACCGCCGCCCGGGCAATCCGGTCACCGGTGGCACTGGAGCCCACGTGGGCGAACATGTCAACGTCCGGCTCCTGCGTGAGGAGGGTCCCGACGTCGGCCCCTCCGGTCAGCGTGACCAGCACGTTGGGCGGGAAGACCGGCGCCAATGCCTCCCCCAACAGCTTTCCCACGTGGGGGCAGCGCTCGCTCGGTTTGTGAATGGCGGTGTTCCCGGTAACCAGGGCGGCACCGATGAGTCCGCAGGCCACGGCCACGGGGTCATTCCACGGGGTCAGCAGCACAGCCACGCCGCGGGGCTCGGCAACGGTGTAGTCCGCGGCCAGCGCGTTGCCGCGCAGGCTGTGACCGCGGTGTACTGGGCCCAGTTCCGCATACTGTTCCAGGGTCGAAACACCGGCGGCAACGCCTGCCAAGGCCTCCTCCACCGGACGGCCGGTCTCCTGCGCGTTCAGTTCGGCCAGCCCGGCAGCGGCTGCCTCCAGCGCCCGGGCGGCCTCGCGCAGCAACTTGCCGCGCTCCCCCGGCGGCGTGGCCGCCCAGCCCGGCTGGGCAGCGCGTGCAGCCGCCACGGCTCCCGCCACTTCAGCGGCACCGGCGACGGAAAGGCTGCCGACGGTTTCCCCGGTTCGCGGGTTCAGGATGGTGAGCATGTCTTCCGCATTGGCCAGCTCGCTGGTGATGGTCGATTGCATGTGGCTCCTCACTAAGGATTGGCCTTGGCTGCCGGACCGTCAGTCCCGCCCTCTCTGAGGTGATCCGTACCCCGGTGCCAACGGGTTTACACCCGCTAGGTACAGGAGTTTCAGAGCTGGCGGGCCGGGTCACAATGAGCTGGCAATACGGGGCCGATGCACCGTATGGTGGCTCCACTGAACCCGTCCCGACCTGAACGCATCCGGAACCGAGAGGGCTGATCCATGGAACTCTTCAACGCCGACTTCGGCGGAGCACGCATTACCGGGCAGGGAATTGGCCCCGTTTTGGAAGCCTTCAGCGGCATCTCCCGCATCGCCGTTCTCCGCGGCGGCGGGCTGGGTGACCTGATGTTTGCCCTACCGGCCGTGGCAGCGTTGAAGGCCGCCTACCCCGGCTCCAGCGTCACACTGCTGGGCACTCCGGTCCATGCTGAACTGCTGTCCCAGACCGTGGGACCAGTGGATGAGACGGTGATTCTGCCTTTTTCCGAAGGGGTCCGCCCGGGCCCGGAAGACGAAGACGAACTGGAGCGGTTCTTTGCCGGGATGCGCGCCAGGAACTTTGATCTGGCCGTCCAGCTGCACGGCGGGGGCCGGTACTCCAATCCGTTCCTGCTCCGCCTCGGCGCCCGCCACACCGTGGGCACCAGGACTGCGGACGCCGCTCGGCTGGAGCGGACTGTGCCCTACCTGTATTACCAGCATGAGCCGCTCCGGGCCCTCGAGGTCGCGGGATTCGCCGGCGCCCCTCCCCGTGAGCTGGAGGCCAGGCTCCAGGCGCTCCCGGAGTTTCACCGGCAGCTTGAGCAGGAGGTGCTGGGAAACGGCGGTCCGGGCCACGGCAACGCCGGGCCCGGGAACGCCGGGCCCGGGAACCACGAGGTGCTCGTGATCCATCCGGGCGCCACTGATGAGCGCCGGCGCTGGCCGGCGGAACGCTTCGCCGCGGTGGCCCGGAGGGCCGTCGACGACGGCTTCCGGGTATATGTGGTGGGCGACAGCAGCGAAAAGGAACTGGCCGAGACTGTGGTGGAGCTCGCCGCCGAACAGACCGGCACAGGGCAGTCCGGCACTGCCCAGACCAGCACCGGACAAGTTCAGGACGCCCGCCCGGCCGTTGAGTCACTCGCAGGAAAACTCAGCCTCGGCGAGCTCGCAGCGCTGCTGGCCCGCAGCGCCGCCGTAGTGGCGAACGACAGCGGACCCCGCCACCTCGCCCAGGCCTTGGGCACACCCACCGTTGGCATCTTCTGGACGGGCAATGCCATCAACGCCGCACCGCTTGGACGTAGCATGCACAGAATCCACCTCGGCTGGGCCACGCGCTGCGAGGTGTGCGGAGTGGACGTCACCCAGGTCGGGTGGACGGCCCCCCGGTGCCCGCATAACGAGTCCACCGTGAAGGCCGTCGAACCCTCCGAGGTTTACGAGGATGTTCTCCAGCTCACGGCCACGAGCCCTCTTCCTCGTGGCAGATAAGCATTTCGCGGACCTCGCAGCCGATGGGCTGCGACAACGCGAACAAAATGGCCTGCGCCACGTTGCCCGGGTCGTTCAGGCGTGAGTCGTCCTGCGGCTTGTACTGTTCGGCGCGGTCGTCGAAGAAGCGCGTCTTCATGCCGCCGGGGATCATGGTGGTCACGCCGATCTCGCCGCCTGTCTCAGCCGCCAATGAGTGGCTGAAGCCCACGACGCCGAATTTTGAGGCGCAGTAGGCGGTGGCCTCCGGCAGGGCCCGCTTGCCAAGCGTTGACGCGATGGTGACCACCCGTCCACGGGATGCCTTCAAATACGGGAGGGCAGCCCGGACGACAGAGACAGTGCCCATCAGGTTGACCCCGATGACGCGCTCCCACTCGTCCGCGGCCACATCCTCCAGCTTGCCGCAGCGGTCGATGCCGGCCGCTGTGACCACTGCATCCAGCCCGTCCAGGGTTTCCGCGGCCTGCCGCACAGCCTCGGTCACCGCAACGCGGTCCGAGACGTCCACTTCGAAGGCCTTGGCCGCGGAGACGTTCCGGATGTCCCGGTCCAGCACCACGGGGGTTCCTCCGGCTTTCAGCACGGCATCGACGACGGCGGCCCCCAGTCCCGAGGCCCCGCCGGTTACCAGGACCCGGCCGGGCCGGATAGTCGATTCAGTCATGGTGTTCCTTTCAGTCGGGTCGAATTGCAAGATCGTGCAGCAGTTTGGCTGACGCTACTCAGCTGACCTTCGCCAGCGCATCCGCGAGGACAGAGGTAGACCGGGCCTGGTGGAACGGCACCGTCACGCAGCGCCCGCCCCAGCTCTCGACCAGCCCGGCCTCCGGCAACTCCGACGCACGGTAGTCGCCGCCCTTCACCCAGATGTCCGGCCGCAGGGTCTCCAGGCAGTCCTCGGGGGTGTCTTCCCCGAAGACCAGGACGGCGTCCACGCATTCGAGTGCCAGCAGGAGTTCGGCCCGGTCCTGCTGGCTCACGATGGGCCGTTGCTCTCCCTTGATCCGGCGCACCGACTCATCCGAGTTCAGGCATACGATCAGGCAGTCGCCGAGGGCCCGGGCCGCCGCCAGGGTGCGGGCGTGGCCGGCGTGCAGGAGGTCGAAGCAGCCGCCGGTGGCCACGACCGTTCCGCCGTTGGCACGAACCCGCCGGGCCATTCCGATAGCGTCCTCCCCGCGGCTGTGGCGCCAGACCGGCCGCTGGCGGTCCGGCAGGGACGCCACCCCGCCGGCGCCGAGGAAGGCGGCCGCTTCGTTGATCGCCAGTTCGGCGGCGTCGCTGAGGCTGCGGCCCTCCGCCAGGTGGACGGCCAGGCTGGCCGCGAGCCGGTCGCCCGCGCCGCAGGGATCGGTGACCTCGGTGGGAGGTGCCGGGATGGTCACCGGCGAGGCGCCGGGCCGGGACAGCAGGCCGCCCAACTCCCCCATGGTCACCAGGACCGCCTGGCTTTGCCAGCGGTCCAGCAGTGTTCTGCCGACGGCGGCAACCGCCACGGGCGTTCCGGCGCCGGAGTCCGCGGCCTTGGCGGCCTCGGACAGGTTGGGGGTCACCACGGCCACGCCGCGCACGGGGGCAGCACCCGAGGGATGGGGATCCCACACGATCGGGATGTCGCCGGCGCGGGCTTCGAGCACGTCCCGGATGTCCGGATTTGCGGCAACGCCCCTGCCATAGTCGGCCACGACGATCACTTCGGCCTGCTCCAGCGCCTTGAGCATGCCCGGGGTGGCCGCCGGCACTTCCGGCCGCTCGCAGCCCTCGTCCACCCGCACCACCGGTTGGCGGCCCGCCCTGACGCGCGTCTTTACTGGTGTCCTGGCCCCGGAGGGCCCGGAGACGACCCGCACGCCGGCCAGCGCGCCTTCCAGGGCAAGGGAGGCGTCGTCGTCGGAAAGCACAGTCACCAAGCTGACCCGGTGGCCGTCGTGGGCCAGCATGCGGGCCACGAGCCCGGCACCGCCGGCCCGGCGCCGGACATCGGAGACGTCCACCACGGGTACGGGTGCGTCGGGGCACAGCCGCGTTGCTTCACCGGAAAGGTCCACGTCCAGCAGGACGTCGCCTACCACCGTGATCCTCATCCGCGATCAGCCTCCGGCCCGGAAACGCCCTGGCCCCTGCGGGCCACCTCGGCTTCGAAGGCCCGGCAGATGGCGTGCAGCGCAATCAGGTGCCCTTCCTGCGCGTTGGCCGAAATGGCATCAATGGCCACGGCGTCGTCGCAGCAGGACGCCAGCGGGTTGGGCGCCGGACCGGTCAGGGCCCATGTGGTCACGTTCAGCCTGGCTGCTGCTTCGGCTGCACGGAGCAGGTTGGGGCTCTGGCCGCTCGTGGACAGCAGCACGAGGATGTCCCCGGACCTGCCGTGGGCGCGGACCTGCCGGGCGAAGAGCTCAGCGTAGCCGTAGTCGTTGGCAATGGCCGTGACGGCCGAACTTTCGGCGTGGAGGGAGATCGCGGAAAAGGGTATCCGCTCGCCGTCAAACCTGCCCACAAGTTCCGCCGTGAGGTGCTGCGCTTCGGCGGCGGAGCCCCCGTTCCCGGCAGCGAGCAGCCTCTGCCCGCTAAGCAAGCGCTGGGCCAGCTCCACGCCCCAGCCGGCCAGTTTGTCGGCCTGGCTTTCCAGGGACCGCAAAGCGGGCAGGACGTTTTCCAAGTGGGTCCGCACAGCATGCCGCGAGCCCAGGACGGCTTCGTCCCGGGGGGCCTCCGGAGAGGACAGCGCGATCTCGTGCCCAGCGGGGTTCTCAGCGAAGCCGCGCGGATCGCTGACGCGGGGCATGGCGGGAAGCTCGGCCTCCCGCAGGGATTCCGGAGTCACAGTGCCGCTCCTTCCATCGGTTCAAGGCTGCCTGCCTCCGCAGAGCCTGCGATTGCCAGCTGGTAGGCCTTTTCGGTTTCCGCGGCCACCCGGTTCCACGAGTAGCGGGCCTTCGCCCGGCGCTCGCCCGCCCGCCCGAGTTTTGCGCGAAGGTCCGGGCTGGCCAACAGGGTGCCGATGGCTTCTGCAATGGCTTCAGGGTCCTTCGGCGGCACGTGCAGGCCGGTTCCCCTGTCCACGACGCTGTCAGTCAGGCCTCCCACCGCCGCGGCGACCACCGGAACGCCACACGCCATGGCCTCCAGGGGAACGATGCCGAAGGGCTCGTACCAGGGAGTGCAGACCACAGCGTCCGCACTTCGGAAGATGCCGGGCATGGCTTCCCTGGGCACCTGGCCCCTGAGCTCCACATGGGCCGCCACGCCGAGGTCCCGGGCCAGGTCCAGTAGCCGGCGCGCCTCCGGATCCTGCCCGCCCTCATCGGCACCGCCGCCCACGATGAGCAGCTCGACGTCGTCGAACCCATCCTTCAGCAGATAAGGCAGCGCGCGGATCACAAGGTCCACGCCCTTGCGGGGAACTAGCCGGCCAACGGAAAGGATGCGGTGCGACCGGGCCGGAACGTCGGCCGGGCCGCCGCTGGAGAAGAGCTCCAGGTCCACTCCGCAGGGGGCGATGGAAACCCGGCGGGTATCAATCCCCATGGCCCTCAGTTCAAAGACCTCGTCAGAGCAGGTGGCCACAATCCGGTCAGCCGACCGGCCCACGGACGGTTCGAGGAACCGTCTCTCGGCCGGACTGGTGTCGGCGGCACCCTGGTGGCGGCGCTTGACGGTGCCCAGCGCGTGGAAGGTCTGCACCACGGGAACCCGGAAACCGCCGGCCTCCCGCCGTGCGGCGTCCAGCGCGGCGACGCCAGACATCCAGAAGTGACCGTGCACCACATGCGGCGGCGAGTCACCCCAGTCCTGGACCACGCCATCCGCCAAGGCCCCCATGTAAGGGAGGAGCTCGTCCTTGGGCACATGTTCGGCCGGGCCGGCGTCCACGTGTACTACCTCAAGCCGCGGATGCACCCGCACCCTCGCAGGCAGATCCGGCGCGTCGCGCCTGGTGTACACGGTCACGCGATGGCCCCGCCGGGCCAGCGCTGATGAAAGCGCGGCCACGTGCACGTTCTGGCCGCCTGCGTCCACTCCGCCGAGCGCTGCCAAAGGACTGGCGTGTTCCGAAATCATTGAGATCTTCAATGGGTATTCCTTTCTCGCGCCGCGGACAGGGCATCCGGCCCGGACCCCTCTGAGGCTGCATCCTCGGATGCAGCCACCTCCTCAGACCCCCGCTGCGGACCGTCCCCCCGATGTGTCGGCACCAGATCGGCCAGCACCTGGTCCCAGTCGGCGAGGAACCGCTCAAGTCCGTAGCGCTCGAGGGCCGCCTCCCGTGCCGCCTTACCCCGCCGTCGGGCTTCCTCGGGGTCGTTGACCAGCAGCCGGGCGCACCGGCGCAGCTCCTCAACATCTGTGGAGATACAGCCCGCCTCAGGCGGGACAGCCCGGGACGCCTCGGTGGTGGCCAGCGCCAGGACCGGCATGCCGAGGTGCATCGCTTCCAGCAGCGCCAGCCCCAGGGAGGTCCAGCGGAGTGGGTGCAGGTAAGCACGGCAGCGCGCGAGTTCGCGGTGGAGCTCGTCGGTTTTCAGGTCGCCCCGGACCGTTAGCCGCGGCCCGGGAATGCCCGTGGCCTCCGCCAGCCCATCACCTCCCATTCCGAAGACCTGGAGCGGGGCTGTGGTGGCGAAGCGGGACAGCAAATCCGTGCCAGTCACCCGTCCGCGGCGGACCGGTTCATTTACCACCACGCCCAGCTCCGGGGCCTCGCCTGTATAGAGATAGCCGGGGTCCGCGATGCCATGCTCGATGACCTTGGTCGGGGCGCGGCCGCTGTCCCAGAACAGCTCGTTGAAATGCGTCACGTGGACAATCGGAATCTCGCGTTGCTCCCCGAGCGGATGGACGGTGAAAGGAACATCGCCCTTGGGGGTGTTGTGTTCCACAAATACAGCGGGAAGATCGGTGCCGGGCCGGCGGCCCAGGACGCGTCTGACCTCCCCGGCTTCCTCCGGACGCTGGAGCACCACGGCGTCAATGCTGCCGGCGTCCAGCTCGGCGAGCGTGACCTCCCGCACGGAGGCTGGCCAGTTCCGGCCCGCCCGCCCCAGCCCCCACGGACCGCCCTCCGGCAGGACCGGCAGCAGGTACTCGTGCCGGCCGCGGACAAATGCGTCCGTCCACGACCCGTGCACGTGCCAAAGCAAAATTCTCATCGTTTCCGGACCTTTCTCCGTGTGCTGAGCGAGGAGACCCCGCTCAGCAGGCGTTCGACCGCTTCCACCACCTGTTCTGGCGAGACAGAGCTAAGGCAGGGATGTCCCGGTACCGGACAGATGCGTGCGCGGCTCAGCCTGCATGGTGCATTCTGGTCGCCAAGCAGTTCCAGCGGAACGCCGTACGGCGCCCAGCGGACGGCGGGCACAACGGGCGAAAACAGGCTCACCACCGGGGTTCCGACCGCGGCTGCCAGATGCGCAGGTCCGGTGTTTCCGGTAACCACAACGTCAGCATTGGCAAGGACACCGGACAGGGTGGAAAGGTCAGTCCGCCCGCCCAGATCGATGGCCGAAGGGCCCGCCACCGTTGCGGTAAGGGCTGTCTCACCCGGGCCCCCGGTGACGACTACCCTGTGGCCGGCGCCCTCCAGCAGCTCCACGGCCGCCGCATGGTGCAGCGGAGGCCAGGCCCGGGCCGGCACCGTGGCGCCCGGATGGACCACAACATAGGGCC
This sequence comes from Arthrobacter sp. OAP107, assembly GCF_040546765.1. NCBI lineage: Bacteria > Bacillati > Actinomycetota > Actinomycetes > Micrococcales > Micrococcaceae > Arthrobacter > Arthrobacter sp. OAP107. The sequence goes on from NZ_JBEPOK010000001.1 coordinate 4,590,841, forward strand.
CGTCCCCCACCAAGTGCCGGACCGCCGGAGGATCCTTGACCATCAGCTTTCCGTCGTCTCCGGTCTTGAGCCGGAATCCCGCCGCGCGGGCGATGCCCAGCGCCCGCACGGACTCCGGCTGGTCCTCTGGAAAGTCCTCGCCGGGTCTCAGACGGACGTCCAGGAGGGAGCCGGCATAGTCGGTGGAAGCCCCGGTGATGCGCTCCACACCGGCCAGCCGCAGGAGGAGCGCCAAGGGAAGAGACGACTGGTGGAAAGACGTGAGGATAACCGCTTCGGTGATGCGGGAATTCCGGACAAAGCCCACCAGCGAGTCCAGGTGCGGGCCTGTCACCGGCGGTGCAGGATTGCTGATCCACGGGGCATCCCAAGCAAAAACGTCCGCGACGCCGGGCAGCAGCGAGGCGGCCGACTGGCCCTGCGGCCCGCAAAGCACGACGACGTCGTTGGGGCTGCCGCCGTCGGCCCGCCGTCCGTTCGCCACGGCCCTGACCGCCGGGCCTGCCAGAAGAACGTCACCGACGCTGTCCAGCCTGGCCACCAGGACCCGGCTCATGCCGGTCCTCGGAGCAGCATTCCCTGCAGCAACAGGGAAACGGCCTGTTCGAGGTCCGCGGCAACCTCTGGGGCTGCTGTGACTTCCTCGGGCCGGGTCTGGGGAGTGGGGACAAGGACACCGCATGCACCAGCGGCCGCGGCCGCCTCGACGTCGCTGCCGATGTCTCCGATGAACGCCGCCTCTGACGGGTCGATGCCAAGACGCCGGCACGCGCTCTGGATCATTCCAGGGGCCGGCTTGCGGCACCGGCAGCCGTCCCCGGCCTCGTGCGGACAGACTTCCCAAACGTCAAAAGGTCCCAGAAGGTCCTCCACCCGGGCGTTCACGCTGTCCACCTCTTCCTGGGTGAGGAGGCCGCGGGCAATGCCTGACTGATTACTCAGCACGCCGGTGGCCAGGCCCAGGCCGCGCACCTCGTCGAGGACCTTCCGTGCCCCGGGCAGTGGCCTGACCAGTTCCGCATTGCCGTTGTAAGGCACGTCAAACACCAGCGTCCCGTCCCGGTCGAACAGCACGGCCTTGAGCGTAGAAGCAGCAGTTGCCATATCCCCTTCGTTCCCCGCCCACCTGAGACCTAAACAAAAGGCCGCGTACTTCTTCTCGGCTAGAATCCTCGACAGGCGGGCCAGCCGGGCCGCCCGAAGACGAGGAAGGCCTCAGTGGAAGCACCGAACGGCAAGCACGAACAACCAGTCCTGCTGGTCCTGCGGGCCCTGAAGCTTGGCGACCTGCTGGTTGCCGTTCCCGCGCTGCGCGCCCTGCGCCGCGCCTATCCGGAACACCGCCTGCTGTACGCGGCGCAGGGCTGGCTGGAGGACGCCCTGGAGCTGGTGGGGGGCTACGAACTGCTTCCGACCCACGGCCTTGATGTTCCCATTCCCATCGAGGCAGGCAAGGTGGACATCGCCGTGAACCTGCACGGCAGCGGACCTGAAAGCGAGGCACGGCTCGCCGCCGTGCGCCCCAGGACGATCGTTGGCCACCGCACATCTGCACGGCCCGGCCCGGAGTGGATGCAGGACATCCATGAGCGTGAGCGGTGGACCAGGCTGCTGCAGTGGCATGGCATTGACGCCGAACCGGACGATTTCCGCCTTCTCCCGCCTGCCCTTCCCAGCCCCTGCCCGGGCGCCACGGTGCTGCACGTAGGAGCCGCCTATGGCAGCCGGCTCTGGCCGGAGGACCGCTTTGCCGCAGTAGCCCGCACGCTCTCGGAGGATGGCCACCGGGTCGTGTTCACCGGCAGCTCAGGGGAAAGGCCCCGGGCCGTGGACGTTGCACGGCTTGCGGGGCTACCGGAAGCACAGGTCCTGGCGGGAAAACTGCGGCTGGCCGAATTCATGGCCGCCATCGCAGAGGCCCGGCTGGTGGTCTCCGCAGACACGGGCGCGGCACATCTGGCCTCTGCGTATTCGCGGCCCTCGGTGGTGCTTTTCGGTCCCGCCCCGGCCGAGGTCTGGGGCCCGCCGCCGGGGCCGCATATTGTGCTGACAGACGCTCAGGCGCGCCGCGGTGACACCTTCGCGGCCACGCCGGATCCGGCCCTGCTGGCGGTTTCGGTGGAAGATGTCCTGGATGCTGTTGGGAGGCTTCCGCTGCGCTGAGCTGTGGGGGCACTGTCCGGCGCGGCGGCACTTTCCTGGCTGGCCGGCACCCGGCCGAGCTTGCCCACGGTCCGGCCCTCCTCGTCAAGCAGCCGGTGCTGAAGCCACACCAGAATTCGGGACAGGCGCCGGGATACCTGCATCTGGGAAATGCCGAACCGTTTGCCCAGTTCCATCTGGGTCTCCTCCCGGAAGTACCGCCGGTACAGCATCTCGCGGTCGTCCGGCTCCAGTTCCTGGATGGCTTCATTGAGGCATACCAGTTCCTCGAGGTGCTCGATCGGCTGGTCGGGCGAGACCAGCCCCTCGCCCATCGTCGGCCCGCCCCACGGGTCCGGACTGTCCAGCGAGTCGGGATGCATGCTGCTGCCTGCCGCCTGGGCTTCCCGCACCTCCGCGGTGCTGACGCCCAGCTCGCTTGCAAGTTCCTGAGCCGACGGTGTCCGTCCCAGTGACTGGGCCAGGTCCGGGGCCGTGTGCAGGAGCTGTGTGCGGACGTCCTGGACCCGCCGCGGCGGTCGGACAGTCCAGCACCGGTCACGCAGAAAACGCTTAAGTTCGCCGCTGATCGTGGGTGCGGCGTAGGCGGGAAAACTTTCGCCCTTCTCTGCGTCAAAGCCCCGCGCTGCCTTGACGAGTCCCAGATAAGCCACCTGGACCAGGTCTGAACGTTCCCGTCCTCGAGCGGCGTACCGCGAGGCAAGGGACTCCGCCAGGTCAAGGTAATTGAGTACCAGCTGGTTCTGGAAGGCATCGTGCAGCCGGCCCGTTTGGGTCGAAGGCTGGGAGGCTGCCTGCGGTGGGCCGGTCATGGACAAGGAGGGCGGAGTTTCTGGCATTGTCGGGGTTCCTTCGATCGGGATCTCGAGAAAGCCTGCGGCAAGACTTAGAAGAAGGAAATCATAAGTGTGCTTATTACACAATGGCTCGAGACGATAGGCTCGAAGAAGCACCAAGGCCAAGCTACTGTCACCAGACTGCCTGACTTTGGGGTTCCACGGCAATGGACGAAGGGCATTTCATGCGTATCGCGATCACGGGTGCCAGCGGCAATGCGGGAACAGCACTACTCCGCAGGCTTCAGAGGGCCGGACGGGAACACCCCGACGGACTGGAACTGGTGGGCATCAGCCGCCGCACGCCGGACACTTCAATGCCGCCCTATGCGGGCGTCGAGTGGCACTCCCTGGACGTTGGTGCCGAGGGCGCGGCGCAGGACTTGGCCAAGGCTTTCGCCGGAGCCGATGCAGTGGTGCACCTTGCCTGGCAGATCCAGCCGAACCGGAACCTCCCGCAACTGCACCGCACTAATGTCACCGGCACTGCGAACATGCTGGCGGCTGCCCGGGAAGCCGGAGTCAACCATGTGGTGTGCGCCTCCTCGGTTGGGGCATACAGTAAGGCACCCAAGGACCGCCGGGTTGATGAATCCTGGCCTGCCGGAGGGATGGAGGGCTCACATTACAGCCGGGACAAGGCTGAGCAGGAAAAGCTGCTGGACAGGTTCGCGGCGGATAATCCGTCGGTTGCCGTGGCCAGGCTGCGCCCCGGGCTCATCTTCCAGGGTCAGGCGGGAAGCGAAATCGGGAGGTATTTCCTGGGGTGGGTGCACCCGAGATTCGTCCCGCGCCGGCCGGCGTTGCCACTATTGCCGATTCCCGAGGAACTGATCTTTCAGGCGGTGCATGCCAACGACGTCGCGGACGCGTACTGGCGTGTGCTTGAGCGGAGGGCCAGCGGCCCCTTCAATGTGGCGGCCGAGCCAGTGGTCACCCCGCAAAACCTGGCCCGGCTCTTTTCCGCCAAGAGGATCCTCCCCGTCCCGGTCCGCGCGCTCCACGCCTTCGTCGGTGCCACCTGGCGGCTGCGGCTGCAGCAGACAGACTCGGGATGGGTGGAGATGGCGGCTGGCGCACCGATCATGGACACCGGGCGGATCCGGAACGAGCTCGGCTGGGAGCCGCAAACGCCGTCGCTGGAGGCCATCCGTGAAGTGATAAAGGGCATGGGTAAGGGCGCCGGCGTGCCGGCGTCCCCGCCGCTCAAACCGCGGCGCAGCCCCTTGACGTTCCTACGCCGGCGCTGGCTTCGCCGCCCCCTCGCTGGGGCAGGGCTAAACGGACGACGCCGGTAGGTTACGGTCGCCGGCGGCTTAACGGCCGTCGTCGGCTATTCGCGCGGCGTGTTCCGCCTGGTAGCGTCCGTGGTGGCGTCGACATCGCGGGCATCGACGCTGCGCGCATCATCCGCCCGTACGTCGTCGGCCCGCGAGCCCGCGTCGCGCGCATCCGCGGCCCGAAGATCTTCATGCCCGGCATCCGCCCGCGCTTCATCGCGCCGGTTGCCGTCATCGTCCACATCCGGGTCAAGCGCGTTCGCCTTGTACTGGTGCTTCTCGGCATCCGTCCGCAGGTCCTGCGCGGTCGACTGCCGCTGTTCGGCCTCCTGGCGAAGCCGCGCCGCCTCAACCTGTGCCTTCTCGGCATCGGCCTTGGCATGCATGGCCCTGGCTTCGTTTTCGCGCGCCTCAAGGTCGGCGTTCTCCGCCTTCCTGCGGATCTCGGCAGCGTGCTGGCGGTTCTGCTCATCGCGCTTCTGCCGGAATGCCTCCCGGCGCTTGCGGCTGGACATCAGAAGCACCGCAATGAGCGCGATCACAACGATTACAACGACGATCCAAATCCAGGCAGTTGGGTCCACCGTGGATCCACCTCTCTCTTTTCCAGCACGTCATTATCCGGAGGGTCCGGCCGCTGGTACCGGCACGACGCCACCGGAGAGCGGCCGATTGAACTAGCGGCAATCAGGGTACTTACGATCTAATAGTAACCATGCTTACTATTTTATAGCGAGTGGTTGCCGGGTGTACTCGGCACCGCCACATGTTGGAGAGGGATTGACCATGACGGAGAACCAACAGCCGCAGGGCCCTAGCGCTTCCCCGCCCGACGCTCCCCTGCCCGGATCCGAGAAGACCGGTGCTGAAGAAGCCGGGGCCCGCGCCCGGAGCAGCGGGCAGGACCCCAACCCGCTGGCTTCCGGACAACTGGCCGAGAGCCCGCAGTCGAACACCCGGATGGCGGACGATCCGCTGGGTGGGAAGCAGCCCGCCGACGATCCGCTGGGAAGCGACCCGCTCACCTTGGACCGGCGCAACCCGCCCAGGGCGCCAGGACTCTAGGTGCCCTGCCTGTAAGCGACCCAAACCTGATGCGACCTGTTGCACGCCCTGCGAGCCCCACCCCCTGATAGCGGGCAGGAAACCATCCGCTCCGCCGGAACACGTCGTCCTGCCCGCGAACGAAAGGATGCCTCATGGCTACGAAAGAAGCCCCGGAAACCAGCACAGCAAAGGCGGACACCGCGCCTGCACCCGATGATGCGCGAAAGCCGGACAGTCCTCCGGACCTGGACAAGCCGTCGTGGAAATACATTTTCCGGAAGACCCTGCGTGAATTCACCGGGGACCAGTGCCCCGACCTCGCCGCCGGGCTTACCTATTACGCCATCTTCTCCCTCTTCCCCGCCTTGCTTGCGCTCGTTTCGCTGCTCGGCATTTTTGGACAAGCAGAAAAAACGACGGCGGCACTCCTGGAAATCGTCCAGCGCATCGCGCCCGGCCAGGCTGTGGAGATGATCCGGGGGCCCATCCAGGAACTGACCACCTCACCGGCTGCCGGCTTCACACTCTTCATCGGCCTCGCGACAGCACTGTGGTCCGCTTCGGGGTATGTGACCGCGTTCGGCCGGGCCATGAACCGCATCTACGAAATCGATGAAGGCCGTGGCTTCGTGAAGCTGCGCGGCACCATGCTCGGCGTGACGCTTGTCTCCGTGATCATCGTTGCGCTGCTCGCCGCGATGCTGGTGATCAGCGGGCCGGTGGCCGAAGCCATCGGCAATGTCATGGGCCTGGGCGGGGTGTTCCTCACTGTGTGGAACATTGCCAAATGGCCGGTCATTGTTGCGCTGGTCATCGTGGTGATCGCCGTCCTTTACTACGCCACTCCCAATATCCGCCAGCCAAAGTTCCGCTGGATGAGCATCGGTTCCCTTATCGCCCTCTTGATCTTCGTGCTGGCCTCTGTCGGCTTTGGGTTCTACGTGGGCAACTTCAGCAACTACAACAAGACGTACGGGGCCATCGGTGGCGTGATCGTCATGCTTCTGTGGCTCTGGATCCTGAACATGTCCCTGCTTTTCGGCGCGGAGTTCGACGCCGAAATGGAACGCGGCCGGCAGCTGCAGGCGGGCATCGAAGCCGAGGAAACACTCCAGCTTCCGCCCCGGGACACGAAGAAGAGCGACAAGCTCCAGGAGAAGGAAGAGGAAGATATCCGGCTGGGGCGCGAACTGCGCGAGAAATACAGCGAACAGGGCAACGGCCCGGACGGCAGCGACAAGGCCGCCAACGGCCGGGACGGAAGGCACGACGGCGGCCGTAAAGGCAGCAGTGAAGCCTCCGCCCGCCAGGACAATTCACGCCGGGACAAGGGTGATGGCAGGTAGCAAGGGAGGCGAACCGGGCAGCTGCCACCAGGCGGCTGCCCGGATTCGTTTGGACGGGTTGCTCCGTTTGGACCGGGTGTTCCGTTTGGACGGGGGGTATTCCGCTTTGGCGTGGTGTTCAGTTCTGACGCGGTTGCATCACGCGTCAGCCGCTCCGGAGGGCAGCGGCCGTTTCAACACCCAGCGCACGGAGGTAAGCGCCGAAACCGTGGGGCGCCCTGGCGATCGTCCGTCCGGAGGTCATTACGCGGGTGCTGTCCGTGGCGGTGACGGCGAAGCCTCGCCGCCGCAGCTGTTCCACTAGGGCACGGTCCTCGGAGGAGCGTAGCGGGGGAAATCCGCCAGCCTGCCGGTATGCCGAGGCACGCACGCCGAGGTTGGCGCCGTAGACGTTACTGTGCCTTTCCTCCTGCGGATGCCTCAGGCGCCAGCTGCGCAGAAGCTCGGGTTCCATGCCGGTGGAGTCGGGCTCCACGGAACCCAGCACCACGTCCCAGCCGGAGTCCGCAAATTCCAACTGGCGCACGAGCCAGTCCTCGGGAACCCGGGAATCGGCGTCCGTGTTCGCCAGCCAAGTACTTTCCAGATGCAGAGCGCCAGCGCCTTCCAGAGGAGCCGTGCTTTCCAGACGGCCCGGACTTTCCAGGAGTTCCGCGCTTTCCCAAGGGCCCGGGCCGGTCTCCCCCAGGGCTGCTGCCACCCCCGCTGCCCTGCTGGCGCCCGCATTGCGGAACCTCCGGTGCAGTATCCGTACGCCGGTGCTTAGACCGGCGCTTGATCGGACGTACGGACCAGCGAAGCGGGCCGCGATCTCCGCCGAACGGTCGGTGCAGTGGTCCAGGACAACAGTGATACCCGCGGCTATTGCAGGGCCGTTCCGCGCCAGGGCTTTCGTCGCGACGCCGAGCGCATGCAGGGCTGCTCCAAGGTGGTGCTCCTCGTTATGGACCGGCATCACCACCTCCACGCGGTTGATGACCGGCCGGGAACTATCCGCCGTCACGCGCAGCCTCCGGCCGGGAATCAGGCCCAGCCTCCGGCCGGATGAACGTCTCGAGGACGAAGTCCCGCTCCCGGTAAACACTGGCCGATGGCCACCCGAGCTGGCTCCGTGCCAGCGTGTGGACCGCGTCGCCGTCGAGCTCCCAGCCTGAAACCGGATGCCTCCAGTGGCAGAGCAGCAGCGTTCCGCCCGGGAGGAGGGACGCCGAGATCCGGGTGAACAGTTCCTCCAGTTCGGCCGGCGCAAGGTAGTAGCCCATCTCGGAGACTACGATCAGGTCAAAGCTGCCTGGCGGCCACTGTTCCGGCAGGGTCAGCTGCCTGGCTTCAGCGCCCGGGTACCGGGCGAGCCGTTCGCCGGCCCGCGCCACGGCGGTCCCGCTGGCGTCCACGGCGAGGAACCTCCCGCAGCGCTGTGCCAGTTCCGTACTCAGGGTGCCGATCGAGCAGCCGGCCTCCATGCCGGCGTCGTACTTCTGTTCAGGGAGCGCGGCGAGCGTCAGGCTGCGCTTGCGCTGCTCATACCAGCTGTCCTGGTACCTCCAGGGATCCTCGGCGCTGAGGTGCAGGGCATCAAAGACCGCCTCGGCATCCCCGGCGCTGCGCCTGCCGGTGACCGGGGGCTGCCAGGCGAAGACCTCAAAGGGCCTGGAGAAGTGCGAAAGAAACTGCCCTGACAGCAGTACCTCGTCGCCGGGCTGCTCAGAGAGCGGCTCCAGCTGGGAGGCATGGGCGTGCAGGGCCTCACGCTTCATCCGCTGTTCTCCGGAGCTCAGGGGCAGCCGAAGCCAGTTCCGCCAGGCAGTGTCGCCAGGCGTGGCCCACAGCCAGTACCAGATGGGATATTCCAGCAGCCCGTGGCCGCCAGCTTCGGCGGTCTCCGCCGCGACGGCACCGAGGGTGTCATGGTCGATGTGTCCGTCTCCGCGGTACGGGGCAACAATGACCACGCTGCGCTGCACGTCTTCCCGGCCCTGCCCGATAACTGCCGCCAGATGTTCGGCAATGAGGGCGCGGTGCCGGGCCAGCCCGCTGTCCGGGAGGTTCAGGAACTGCCAGTGCTCCGCCAGCCCGAACGCGGCCATGGCAGCCGCGAACTCCTCCCGGCGGACTGCGGCAAGCTGCCCAGGCGTCGTCGTGGGCGAGTCCGGGTGGGACGCCTCCCCCGCCGAACACAGCAGCACCTCAACGTGCGCACCGGCCGACGTGAGCCGGGCCAGCAGCCCTCCGGCGCCGAGCGATTCGTCGTCCGGGTGGGCAACAAGGACAACGAACTCCATCCGTGCCAGCTCGGCCGAATCCAGCGGGAGTTCGCCGATCGTGTCCAGGCTGCTGGCCGCCCAGGCCGCCTCGTCCGTGCCGGCATCGGTGTGCGAGAACGTCACCACGCGTGCTCCCCCTTGAGCGTGAGCGCGCCCAGCTGGGCGTCGTCACGGGTGGCGTGGTGCTGCCGCACGTAGAGGGACAGGTCCGCCATGCACTTGCCATACCGTTCGTCGAAGGCCAGGGGGCCAGGTCCCAGGTTCTGGCTCACCAGGAGCTGGACGCGTTCGACGGCGGAAGCAACAGTCCCCCGGACACGTAGCGCCTCGCTCCACCCGCCGACGGCGCCGCCATTGAGCTGGGCATCCACGGAGTCAGCTGCCCGGGCGAGGTACTGGATAGTGGAGGTCAGGATCCGGTCCACTTCGCCCATGGCGGCGAGCGCTACCTGGTCGGGCTCACGCTGGGACCTGGCGCCCCGCAGGAGCGCGGCTTCGAAGTGCCGGCCGAGTGCCACCGCGCCGCCGAGCCAGCACGCGGCGACGCCCATGCCGCCCCAGGCAAAGCCGGGGCGCTGGAAGTACCACCCGTCGCCGCCGAGCGGCACGGCCGGCACTCTGTCGAAGTGGACCGTTCCGCTGGGGATTTCGCGCAGTCCGCGGCTGGTCCATTCCGGCACATCGCACGTGACCCCGGCGGCCCGGAGGTCGACGGCAAAGGCGGCACGGCCGCCCGTTTCGGTGTGCGCGGTCACCACGGCGTGGTCCACAAACTGGGCCAGCGAGCACCACGGCTTGGAGCCGGTCAGCTGTACGCCGGAAGCTGTCCCGCTGGGTTGTGCCCGGCCGGTTTCTGCTGCTCCCGCTTGGGTCTGGTCGGAGGATTGTCCGCCAGCAGGTGACGGCCCGTTACCAGAGGACGGCCCGTCAACGCGCCCGGCCGCCGGACCGGCCGTCAGCCGGGTTCCGGGGGCCTCGGCTGCATACACTCCCCACGATCCGGTGAATGCTTCCGGTGTCCCGGCCTGGGCCAGGATGGCACCGGCATCCAGGTGCGGCTCCATCACCCTGGCGGCGGCCACGTCCACTGCGGCTACCGACGCCAACAGTTCCCACAGTTGTGCAGTCTGCCCGTCACCCGGCTTCGGTGCGCTACGGCCGGCCTGCTGGGCGATGGCCAGCAGGGAGGTGACATCCCCCACGGCGGAGGCAACCCTGTCCAGCAACCGCTCGAGGTCGAGTGAAGATTCGGGTTCGCCGCCTGCCGTACGGGCTTCCGCCGGGCTAAGGCGGACGGGCTGGGATGGCCGGATCATGGCGCTGCTATTCCTGCTCCGGTGCGGTCACCGGCGCCGAGGCGGGCATCACTTCCGCGTTCACCATCCATGCCAGCTGTTCGAGCCGGGTGATGGCCTCGTGCAGGAGGTCCGCGCTCGTGGGATCTTCTTCATCCACCTCATCGTGCACGTCGCGGATGGTCCTGACCGTTTGTTCCAGCCTCGCGGTGATGAGTTTGGCGGTGTCCTTGGTGACGGTCAGCCCGGCAGGGTACTGCTCCAGCCTGGTGCCGGACGAGACGGTGGCGCTCCGGCCGTCCGGAAGCGCATGGAGGGACCGCATCCGCTCAGCGGTCTGGTCGGCGAGCAGCCGGGCACTGTCGACGATTTCGTCCAGCTGCAGATGCAGGTCGCGGAAGTTGGTGCCCACAAGGTTCCAGTGTGCCTGCTTGCCCTGAACGTGCAGCTCGATCAGGTCGGTGAGAACCTTCTGAAGATTGCTGGCCAAAGTCTGGGATGCTTTCATGACTTCCTCCGCTGCCGTCACCGATGCTTTTCCATCCCGGCCAGCCGGAAGCCCGCCACGATGATTCCCAGCATACTTACCTTTTTGGGTGCGGGTGTTTTTGGCAGGGGCAGCGCCTGGGCGCCGCATCAGCGGCCGAAGGGCCACAGCACCGTAGCCTGCAGCGATGCCAGAGGCACACTCCCGTAGATGCGCGAATCGATGGAACCCGCCCGGTTGTCGCCCAGGACGAAGACGTGCCCGGCCGGCACCGTGACCGGACCAAAGTAGGTGCCGTCAATGCGGCTGTGGTTGATCCCCGGCTCGGCCTGTGGAACCCCGTCCACCACCAGCACCGAGTCCTCGATGGCAACGGTCTGCCCGGCGAAGGCAATGGCCCGTTTCACGGCGGCGTTCCCGTCCTCAGGACTTGTGAAAACCACCAGGTCTCCTGCCCTGAGTGAACCCAGCGCCGGACCCGGTTTGAACATCAGCACCGTGCTGCCCTTGGGCAGCGCCGGTTCCATGCTCTCGGAACTGACCGTCACCGGCTCCAGCAGCCACAGGCGCGAGGCGAGCAAACAGGCGGCCAGCAGCACCGCCGTCGTAATTGTTTTCCGCCGAAAACCCTGCCGGACGGATCCGGCAGGGTTTCCGGTTACGGCTTTGTTGTCGGGGACCGGCCCGGATTTTGGGTCGGCCCTGTGCGCCGCTAGCCGTCCCATTGGGGCAGCGCCGCCGTCATCGGGTCGTTGGGGTCGTTGTCATCTTCCTTCAGCCCCACCCTGAACTGAACCATCATGTCGTGGTCCTCGTGGGGCAGGTTGTGGCAGTGCACCATGTAGCGGCCGCGGTGCGGACCAAACTTCATCAGCAGGCGGACCGTCTCACTCTCGCCCACGTAAACAACGTCCTTGGGTCCGAGTTCCTGGGGGAACGGGGCTTTGCCGTTCCGGCTCAGGATCTTGAAGTCCACGAGGTGGATGTGCACAGGGTGGAACCAGCCGCCGGATTTGTTCTCGATTTCCCAGACCTCGACGGCGTTGAGGTCCACCTCGGCGGCTGCCTTCTTGTAGCCGCTGGCAATGACGTCCTGCCAGCTGTCATCGTCGATGGTCCACATGTTGGTGACGTCGTTCCGTTTGACCCGGAACTTCCTGACCTTCGTGGCCTGCTTCTCGGTCAACGCCATGACCTCATTTCCGGGCGCCAGCTGGGCTGGCACCGTGTTCCAGGTGGGGTCGCCCGTGTTGACGGGCTCGTCCGTGACGTCGAAGGCCATCACCTTGTTGGTAAAGTCGTAGTCAACGTTGTTCGGGTTGGACAGGTTCCGCATCTCGATCCGCTGGCCGGTCTTGTACTTCCGGAAATCGATGAGAACCTCGTACCGTTCCGCCCCGCCGTGGCGGTAGTTGGCCACCTTCTGCGGAGTGGGGATCAGGCCGCCGTCGGTCCCTACGATGATGAGCGGATCCCCGGTGCTTAGCGTGAGCCGCACCGACCGGGAGATGCTGCAGTTCAGGACCCGGAAGCGGTAGATGCGCTTTTGGACCTTCATGACCGGCCACGGCTTGCCGTTCACCAGGATGACGTCCCCCCACAGACCCGAGTGGGTGTTGTCGTCATAGCCCAGGGCGCCGTTCGCGGCGAACATGGCATCGGAAATGATGAGCGGCACGTCGAAGTCGCCCTGCGGAAGCAGCTGCCGTTCCAGCGGATCGTGCATGTGGTACTGGGCTGCCAGGCCGGAGTAGGCGTTCTGTGCCGTGAAGTGCACTCCGTGGTCGTGGTACCAGAGCGTGCGGGCTGGCTGGAAGTTCGGGTAGTGGTAGTCCTTGAAAAACCCGGTATGGGTGACGTCACTGGCATACCCGTCGAACTGCGGCAGCGAGGCTGAACCGTGCAGGTGTGTGGATGTGGAGAGCACGTGGCCGTCGTTCGGGTGAGTTGCCGGAAGCTGGTTCCGGACCCGGACCACCGCCTTGGTGCCCTGGTCCAGGCTGATCGTGGGGCCGGGGAAAATCCCGTTGTAGCCCAGGATCGGTGTCTGGAGCCGCGGCAGGATGGACGCCATGGCCGCCTTCTCAGTCAGGGTGTAGTAGTTGACGGGCTTGCCGTCGGCGGGGTCCACTTCCACCTTGTCCGAAGCCAGCACGGGCGGCTTCACGAATGCCGATTGGAACGGTTTGGGCATCTCTGCGGCGCTCAGCCGGCTGGCGGACTTGGCCTCCACCTCGCTCCGCGGGAGCGAAAGGGCGCCTGCTCCCACAACGCCGAGGCCTCCGAGTAGCAGGACATTTCGTGTGGACACGGTCATTACCGGGCCTCCTTTCGATTGGGACGGTTGAGACCAATTGGGATGGTTCGAGGATGTCCCGGCCTACTTGGAAAAACCCGGACCAGGCTGGGGACGGTGGGGGTTCTGAGGGAGCACCCCCAATTGGGCCCCCTCAAATCGATGGTCTAATTCACTTACACCGGCTGAACTCTGCAGCCTTTCGAGCCGCAGACACGGACGCGGACGAATTATGGGCCGTGCAGACCCCGCTCCCCACCGGTTTTATACGACTTTTATCCAAGGTGCTGCGTCCAATGTGGACGCAGTTGGGAACGCACCTCCCGGCTTGGCCTTGAAGGTACTGGGGGCCACAAATCGAGTGTCCAAAAAGGAGTTACCATGTCTTCGCATTCCGCGATGAGGCCTTTGGTGCCTGACGGAGCCAAGCGCTCCCGGTCAGCGCGCCGTTTGTCCTCCACCACTGCCGGGCGCTTTGCCCCGGCCGTTGCCGGCGTCCTGCTCGCCGCCGCCCTGTCACCCATCGGCGCTGTTCCCGCCCACGCGGAAACGGCCGGGATGGGACCTGTCGACCCCGCAAACGGGTTCCCCACCTGGTTTTCGGACGGCACCGTCCGGCTGCAGTTCTGCTACCAGGGGGGGCAGGGCTGCCTCTCTGAGCCGCCTGACCCAAGCGCGCCGGCGTCCTACCCGGACAACTTCCCGGAGGAAGCCTTCTGGTTCGGAGCCGAGGCCGCGGCCGGCAACCTGCGCCTGTACGAGGCTGCGCTCGAAGGCGCCCATGTCAACGGACCCGTGGTTGACGGCGAACAGATGGGCTTCGGCCGGCTGCGGTTCAGGGTCAATAACCTTGTGGCCGGAGAGTCCTACACCATCACTCATCCGTACGGCATCCACACCTTCACGGCCACGGCTGACAAGGCGGGCCTGGGCGAGATCAACGTGACATTGGACGGGGGCGTCTGCGCACCCAGTGACACGGCCGCTTGCGACTGGGCGGGGGTGGGCAGGGCCTTCCTAGGCAATTACGGCAGCGGCACCACAGCAACCTTCCTCCGACAGGAGGGCGCCGCACCCGGCACTCTCGGCGACATCAACACTGCCCGGCGTGTCACCGGCGCCCCTTCGGGCAACAACTTCGTTAGCATAGTTGGCCCCAACGCTGGCGGACCCGGGATTGACACCCTTACCGTGGACACCTTCACTGTCCAGGGCCTGATCGCGACGGACTCAGTTGGGGGACCCAACACGCCGGATTTGCCTGCCGCCAGCGACAGCGGCCGGTCTAACTCCGACAACATCACGAACGTGACAGCGCCCACAATCACGGGCACGCTGCCCGCAGGAACTGCAGGTCCCGTTCAACTCCGTGTCGACGGCGGAGCACCCCGGACTGCCACTTTGGTTGGCTCTACCTACTCACTGAAGCTGACCCCTCTGGCTCAAGGCGACCACTCTGTGCAGGCTGTTGCCGGCGGACTGACTTCCGGGACGCTACGGTTCAAAGTTGACACCACCGCACCGCCAGTATCCATAATGGCACCCTTCCCGTCCTCTCCCAGCCTGGACAACACTCCCTCGCTTAGCTTCAAAGGCGAAGCTGGCGCACGATTCGAATGCCAACTCCAGCCGACAAATATGGCGTGGGACCCAACCTGCGCATCACCCAGAACCTGGGATGCACAGGCAGGAGGCACATACGTTTTCAACGTTCGGGCCACTGACGTAGCTGGCAACGTCAGCCCCGTAGCCAGTCGGGCTGTGCAAATTGGTACGACCGTAACAGCCCAGGCCAATAAGGTGCAGGATTTCGATCTCGACGGCAAGGCTGACATGCTGTCCCGGGACGCCAGCGGAATCCTATGGCTCTACCGCGGCAACGGTACAGGCGGGTTCCTCCCCCGCACGCAGATTGGCGGCGGCTGGAATGCCATGACGGCCATCGTCAGTGCCGGTGACTTCAACAGCGACTTCAAGGCCGACGTTGTGGCCCGGGACTCTGCCGGCACCCTGTGGCTCTACCGTGGCACCGGAAACGGCACGTTCCTTGCCAGGCTAAAAATCGGAGCCGGTTGGAACTCATTGAACAGCATCCTCGGAACTGGTGATTTCAATGGCGACCGAAAAGCCGATTTAGCTGCCCGCGATGCAAGTGGACGGCTGTGGCTCTACCGAGGCGACGGCGGCAGCAGCTTCCTGGGCAGGACCCAGATCGGTAGCGGTTGGAACGGCCTGAACAGCATCGTTGCTACCGGTGACTTCAATTCCGACCGCCGGGCTGACCTGGCGGCCCGGGACTCGGCCGGCAGGCTCTGGCTCTATCGAGGCAGTGGTACCGGAACCTTCCTGGGCAAGGCACAGATCGGCGCCGGCTGGAACGGCCTGAGCGGCATCATCGCTCCTTCCGACTTCAACTCGGACCGCCGGGCTGACCTGGCGGCCCGGGACTCGGCCGGCCGGCTCTGGCTCTACCGGGGCAGCGGCACCGGCGGATTCCTGGGCAAGTCCGCGATGGGTGCCGGCTGGAATTCGATGAACGCCATCCTATAAATCTCAGTCCGCCACCAAGAGTGGAGCACCGCCCGCGTAGAGCAGCACGCGGGCGGTGCTGCTTTATGGCAGGCAAAGACCTAACGGACGACGGCCAACGCGAAGCCGTCCCAGCCCTTTGACCCCACGGTCTGGATGACAGTGGCGTCCAGCCGGCTGTCCTCCCCCATCATCTTCAGCGCCCCGATGATACCGGGCGCGTTGACTTCATCCATCGAGGGATCCAATGCCACGCCCTCCCACACGACGTTGTCCATCACGATGCTCGTTCCGGCCCGGCCCAGCCGCACCGCCCACTCCAGGTACTGCGGATTGTTTTCCTTGTCCGCATCGATGAACACGAAGTCGAAGGGGCCGGCTCCTTCGGCCTCGAGGGCCGCGAGCGTGTCCAGCGCCGCGCCCGTCCGGATCTCCACCTTCTGGCCCACGCCTGCGGCGTCCACGTTGGCCCGGGCTACGTCGGCGTGTTTCTGGAGGTATTCGCACGTCACCAGCCGCCCGTCGTCGGGCATTCCCTGGGCCATCCAGATGGTGCTGAACCCCGCCAGCGTACCGATCTCCAGCACTTTGCGGGCACCGGACGCTGCCACCAGCAGCTTCAAGAGCTTTCCGGCGTTCGGCGTCACCTCGATCGGCGGCATCCCGGCTTCCTCGGCGGACCGCACGGCGCGCCGGACGGCATCGTCGGGGTGGACGACGACGTCGGACAGGTACTCTTCTACGGCCGTCCACTCGGGCCGCGGCTTATGCTCAAACATGGGCACAGTCTTCCAGCAAGCGCCCGGCCGGGCTAGGGCTCCCGTCAGCTGCCTTCGGTCAGTTACCCCTTTGGCAGCGCACCATCCGGGGCGACGCCCAAGGCACCTTCCAGGCGTTCCACCTTCGCGGTGAGCTCGCCGGAATAGCCTGGCCGGATGTCGGCCTTGATCACCAGGGACACCCTGCTGCCGAATTTCCCCACGGCCTCGGTGGCGCGCTTTACCACGTCGAACACCTCGTCCCATTCACCCTCGATGGTGGTGAACATGGAATCCGTCTTGTTGGGCAGCCCGGACTCCCGGACAATCTTGACAGCGGCAGCCACGGCGTCGTGCACTGATGCGTCCCCGGCGCCCGCCGCAGCGTAGGCAGGATCAGCGGGAATTCCGGAAGGGGCGACTGAAAATGCAAGCAACATGGCTCCAGTCTGACACGGCAGAACATGCCGCCCGGAACGTGTTCTGTGTCATATTCAGCGCTACCAACGGGTAACGGAGTCAGGCTGACACAGCGTTGCTAACCTTGGTTCCATGAACCTCGCAGTAGAGCGCAAGCCACTCCGTGCTGACGCTGCACGCAATGTGGACAAGATCATTAACGCCGCCCGCGAGTGTTTCCGGCAGTACGGCCCGGACGTTCCGCTGCAGACCATCGCCGCAACGGCGGGAGTCGGTCCAGCAACGCTGTTCCGGAATTTCTCGGACAAGGAACAGCTGGTTTTGGCGGCCCTCAACCGCCAGCTCCGGCTCAATGTGGACCCGGTTATCGACGTCGCCCTTGCGGGCACCGATGCGGCCGAGGGCCTGTTCCGGGTAATCGACGCGGTGATGACTGCGGCCAGTGACAATGCCAACCTGCTCGGCGCCGTGGCCGGCAGGCGGGACCTTCTCACCGGCATTACCGGAAGCCTGATCGAGTCTGTTGGCGTGCTCCTCGACCGCGGCCAGGACCAGGGCACCCTTCGGGTGGACATCTCGCTGACCGACATGGTGCGCCTGCTGGCAATGCTGATCGGCGTGGTGGACACCATGGAGCCCGGTTCGGACGCGTGGCGGCGGCCGGCTGCCCTGGTCGAAGACGCGATCCGCGCGGAACGGCCCACCAGGCCGCTGCCTTCGCAGGTGCCGCTCCCAGGGTCCCAGTTCGAGTAGCGGCCCGCAGTCCAGGCGGCGGCTCGCAAGAGGGGCGCGGCCGGCAGGAATGACGGCCTCCCATATTCCGCACAGCGGCCCTGCACAGTAAGCTAGGCACACCGGCGGGTTAGGAAGTCAGCCTCGGACAGTTCCCAATATGGAGCACACCATGTCATTTCCTGCATGTGTTCAAATCAGACCGGCCGTGGCATCATGAACCGCTCACAACTGGCGCACTTCATGAGACATTCAACGGATCCTGAAACAACAATAACCGCGGCCTCCACCGATGAGCTCAGCATCATCGTGGACGCGCTCTACCGGAATCTCGATACGCCGACGCCAGTGTTCGGCGCCCAGGACTGGTATGAGCTGGCCACCGAAGAGCTCGCACGGCGGGCCGAGCCGGTTGTCCCTGACGCCTACGGCGCCGCGTAGATCACCGACGCGTAGATCACCGACGCGTAGATCACCGAAGCGGCTCCGGCCCCTCGGAGAGGGCATGCAGGGCCGATGCCAGGCATTCGCTCATGGCCTGGAGGGCGATCAGTTGCGCTTCCCGGACCTGGGGCTTGGGCGAGTTGATGCAGATAGCTTCGTCGGCAGCCTGGGCCAGCGGGTTGGGGGCTGCCCCGGTAACCGCCCAGACGGTGGCGCCGGCTGCCCTCGCCGCCGTCGTCGCCTCCAGCAGGGCATGCCGGTGCCCGCTGGCGGAAACCACCAGGAGAACGTCGCCGGAACGGATGTGCGCCCGGACCTGGCTGGCGACCTCGTCCGCGTGCCCCTGCGCGATTTCGATGGCGCTGACGGGCGCAGCCCCTGCTGACACGCCCGGCCGCAGGGCAATGACGGAAAATGGCTGGCGCTCACCCGCGTGGCGCCCCAGCAGTTCCGCGGTGAATTGCTGCACCTCCGCGGCCGAACCGCCACTTCCCGCGGTGACCAGGCGGTTCCCCGACAGCAGCCGGCGCCAGTTCCTCGCCCCAGCCGGCCAGCCGCGTGGACTCATTCCGCAGCGAGGCTACCGCAGGCCCTACCTGCCGCAGGTGCTCGAGGACGATGTCTACCGGGGCTTTGATTTCGAACGGCGCGTCCGTGGCGCGGGAACGTGACAGTCTGCTGACGGCCTTCATTTTTACCACTCCTCTTCATTCGAGGATACAACGGCTGTGACGGACATCACCCTTGACGACGACGACGGCGTGCGGCTGGCAGCTCGCGATGTTTCAGTTCCAGCCGGCCAGGCGGAGCAGGGCAGCCGCTCCGGCCCCGGCCAGCACAACCACCAGGAAAGGCGCCCGCAGGAACAGTGCCGCCGCGGCGGCCGCCAGGGCCCCCAACCGGGCGTCAAGAACCAGAGCCTGCCCGCTGGCCAACGTGTTGACGATGGTCAGCGACGCCAGCAACCCGATGGTCATGGTTCCGGCCATCCGGGACATCCTGGGGTTCTGCAGCAGGCTGGCCGGGAGAAGGTAGCCCACCAGCTTCCATGCGTAGGCAAAGAGGCAGGACAGCAGCAACCACATCCACAGACTCATTTGGCACCTCCGGAGCTGGTCCCGTTGCCTTCGTTATGACGGGGAGCCGGATGACCGGGAGACGTGGGACTACCGGGACCGTGGTGGTGGCCTGCACCTGGGTGGTGGCCGGGATGCCATTCCGCGTAGGGGTCGATATCCGGCTCCAGCCCTTCGTCCTGGCGTCCGTGGCTGACCCAGCCGATGACCGCGGCCACCACGGCGGCAATGAGGATGGGGACGCCTGCCGGGACGAATGGCACGGCCAGTACGGTTGCCAGGGCGCAGACGACGGCGATCGCCACCGGTTCCCGGCCCTTCAGCCGCGGCCAGAGCAGGCCAAGGAACGCCGCCACCGCCGCGCCGTCGAGCCCCCACTGCTTGGGATCACCCAGCGCACCGCCGGCCAGGGCACCCACTGCGGTGAAAAGGTTCCAGAGTACAAAGATCCCGATGCCCGCGGCCCAGAAACCCCTGTGCTGCTCGTCAGGATCCGACTGCCCGGTGCTTGTGGCCGTGGACTCGTCGATGGTCACATGGGCGGCGGCGTACCGCCGCCACCCTGTCGGCCGGAGCAGCACGTTGAGCTGCATGCCATAGATTCCGTTGCGCATCCCCAGCAGGGTGGCGGCCCCCATGGCGGCAAGACCCGAGCCGCCGCCGGCAACCACTCCGATGAACGCAAACTGGGAGCCGCCGCTGAACAGCAGCAGGCTCAGTGCCATGGTTTGCCAGAAGTCGAGGCCCGAGGTGACGGAGAGCGCCCCGAAGGACACCCCGTACAGGCCGGTGGCTACGCTGATGGACAAGCCAACACGGACCGCAGGGGAACGCAGGAGTTTAGGGGGCCAGGTGAGGGGCATGCCACCACTCAATCACAGCGGCGGCTGCGACTGGGTGGCTGAGCTTGACGCCAGGGCCGGCTGTTGGAGCCGGGCCAGGACCTGCGCCGGCCGGTTGGTGGTGATTTCGTGGACACCCAGCCCCCGGCACAGCGCCACGTCGTCCTCTTCGTCCACCGTCCAGACCCGGAATCGGCGGCCGGAATCCAGCCAGCGCCGCACAGCGGCGGGGTGCCGGCGGACGTAGTCGATGCCGGGCCCGGCAATAGCGACTTCGCCGTCGTTGAGAATCCGCTCGCCCTCCAGCTGCGCGGCCTTCATCACGTTGGCCACGGCACTGCCCGTGAAAGGCCCCAGCCCCAGTTCCTCCCGGATTCCGGTGACGTTCACGTCGTCCACGAGCTGGCAGATGAACTCTGCCGGCACGGCCTTGCGCAGGTGCCTGACCGAGTCGGGGCTGAAGCTCATGAACGTCACCCGGATGTTGCCCAGCCTGGATGTCGCGGCATCCCAGCCTTCCGCGCGCAGCACCTCCAGCACTCTGTCCTCCAGCTTCAGCTGGTAGGGGCTGGGATGCTTCAGCTCGATGGCCAGCCCGATCTCCCGCCCGGCAGCCTGCAGCAGGTCCAGCAGATCCGGCAGGGTCAGGAACTGTTCGGACCTGGGTCCGTAGGCCTCGGGGATCCGCACGCCCTTCCAGGATGAAAAATCCAGCAGCCGCAGCTGGTCGACGGTCCGTTCGGCCACGGGACCTGTACCGTCCGAGGTCCGGTCCAGGTTCGAATCGTGCAGCAGGACAACGTGCTGGTCGCGGGTGAGATGCACATCGCACTCCACGCCGTCCACGCCGTCCGCGATTGCCCGGAGATAGGCGGCACGGGTGTGCTCGGCGAAATCCGCGCTGGCACCACGGTGGGCGTAGACCAGGGGACGGGTTAGGGCTGACTCGTCGGCTGTCATGGTCACACGTTAGCCGACCGCGGGCGGCAAAGCGGGGCTAGGCTTGGCACATGCAGGTGAACTCTGAGCCAACCACCCAGCAAGATCCGGCGGAGGAGCGAAAGCTCCTGGAAAGCCCCGAGCGGAACGGCGGACTTGGCGGCCGCACTGCGGTGCGTCCCGCCGTCGTACATGATTTCACCGCGGGCGACGCCGAAAAGGCGGCAGCGCTCCGGAAGATGAAGCTGGTGGCCCTCTGCCTGCTGATCGCCATGGCCGTGGTGTTCGTCGTGGCCTTCGCGCTGCAGAGGCAGTACCCGTGGCTGGAGTACGTCCGGGCCGCGGCGGAAGGCGGCATGGTGGGCGCCTTGGCCGACTGGTTCGCGGTGACGGCCCTGTTCCGCTACCCCATCGGGCTGAAAATCCCGCACACCGCCATCATTCCGCGCCGCAAGGACCAGATCGGCGCGTCCCTGGGCGAGTTCGTGGAGACCAACTTCCTTTCCGAACAGGTGGTTCAGGACAAGTTGGCGAGCATCAACATCTCCGGCAAGGTGGGCAGCTGGCTGTCGGGTCCGGGCGGCGCCGAGCGCGTGGCCAAGGAGGGCGCCGCCGTCATCCGGGGCACGTTCAAAGTGCTGAACGACGACGACGTCCAGGCAGTTATCGAGGGCATGGTCCGCAGGCACCTCCTGGCTCCCCCATGGGGACCGCCCGTGGGACGCATGGCCGAGCGGATCTTCGCCGACGGGCACCACCACAAGCTGGTGGACCTCCTCGTGGACCGGGCAGCGGACTGGGTGGCGGCCAACCACCAGACGGTCAGCCGGCTCGTCACGGAGCGGTCCCCGCAGTGGGTGCCCAGCTTCGTGGACGGCCTGGTGGGTGACAAGGTCTACATCGAGCTGCTGAAATTTACCCGCGCGGTCCAGGATGACCAGCAGCACCAGGTCCGCCTGTCGATCGACAAGTACCTGACGGACCTGGCCCAGGACCTGCAGCATGATCCCGCCATGATCGCCCGCGCGGAGGGGATCAAGGCGCAGGTGCTGGGTGACCCGGAGGTCCGGGAACTGGCGTCGCGGACCTGGGCCACCATCAAGGGCGCGCTCCTCACCGCCGTCGACGATCCGGACAGCGAACTGACGGTGAAGTTCAAGGCGGCCGTCCGCGATTTCGGCACCCGGCTGGTCAACGACGAAGAGCTGGCGGGCAAGGTCAACGCCTGGATCGGCGATGCCGCCGGCTACCTGGTCCGCACCTACCGGTCGGACATCGCCGGTGTGATCACGGATACGGTGGCCCGCTGGGACGCCGAGGAGACGTCGCAGAAGATCGAACTCCAGGTGGGCAAGGACCTGCAGTTCATCCGGATCAACGGCACAGTGGTGGGGTCCCTCGCGGGGCTCGCCATCTTCACGGTGGCCCACCTGGCGTTCGGCTGAGCGGGCTGTTCGCTCAAGCGGCCAGGCGCCGCAGATGCCACCGAAAGACCCTTGACAGCCTTGGCGACCAGGGCCACCTTTGTGTCAACTACGCCGCCCGGTCTCCTGCCGGTCCATGGGTGGCCAGTCCACGGACCGGCACCGCGGCGCTCCGTTCGGGAGTTTCGAATGAGGTGCCATGAGTCCCGCGACTTACCGGCCGGCAGCGTTCCACCGCGCCGGCCTTTTTCTGTGTGCCCTGGTTCTGTCAGCTTCGCTGCCGGCCCAGCTTGCCCTGCCTGCTGCGGCGGCCGTCCCGGCCCGTGCGGCCAACGCTGACGACGGCGGTTTCAGCCCCGGCGCACCCGGCCTCGGGGATCCCTACTATCCGCTGGACGGCAACGGCGGCTACGACGTTGGGCATTACCTGCTGGAGCTCAGCTACCACCCGGCAAGCGGGTTCCTTGCAGGCTCCGCCACCATCCGTGCCCGTGCCACCCAGGACCTCTCGTCGTTCAGCCTGGACCTGCAGGGGCTGACAATTCGCAGTATCCAGGTTGACCACCGGGAGGCCACTTATAGGCGCAGCGGTGCGGAGCTTACGGTGACTCCGCAGCAGGGCATCAGGGACGGCCGGGAGTTCAGCACCGTTGTGTCCTATGACGGCGTGCCGAAACCGGTCATTGACCAGTTCGGCGTCTCGGGGTTCCTCCGGACCGACGACGGTGCGCTGATCATCGGGCAGCCGCACGTGGCAGCCACCTGGTTCCCGGCCAACGACCATCCCCTGGACAAGGCGGGCTTCACTTTCAAGATCACTGTCCCGGACGGATTGGCTGTGGTGGCCAACGGCGTGCTTCGCGACGAGGAGTCGGAGAACGGGAAAACCACGTGGACGTGGCACGCAGCCGAACCCCTGGCCACGTACCTGGCCACGGCGAGCGTTGGCAAGTTCAATCTGGACCGTTACCGGGACGGGCGGATCCGGTACATCGACGCCATCGATCCCGACCTGTTCGCACCGGCGGTCATTGCCCGGACAGGCCACAATTTCGCCTGGTCGGACAGCCGCGCGGGAACTTATACCCGTCTGACCAGGACGCTTACGGTCCCCCTTGGCGGGGCGAAGCTCTCTTTC
Organism: Arthrobacter sp. OAP107; assembly: GCF_040546765.1. Lineage (NCBI taxonomy): Bacteria > Bacillati > Actinomycetota > Actinomycetes > Micrococcales > Micrococcaceae > Arthrobacter > Arthrobacter sp. OAP107. The sequence continues at coordinate 4,614,157 of NZ_JBEPOK010000001.1, forward strand.
TGGCTTAACCGGACCATCGAATTCGGGCGCGATTTTGCCGTGGTGGAAGCGCGTACCGCCGGCGCGCAGGACTGGACGACCCTCCGGGAAGCGAACGGCCACACTTCCGCCGAAAGCGGTCCCGGCTGCCAGCAGCTGCTGGCCATTCATCCCTTCCTCGGCCACTACCTGACGGCCGGCCGCAACGGCTCATGCAGCCCGCGTGGAACCTCTGGAACGTGGTGGGCAGCCACCGGACCCAGCCAGGGATGGGAGCAGTGGGGATTCGACCTCTCAAAGTTCGCCGGGAAGGCCGTTGAACTTTCCATGACCTACGTCACCGACAATGTCGTCGCGCTGGACGGGGTGTCGCTTGACGACGTCACTGTATCAACAGGGGAAGGCACCACCTCGTTCGAGGATGACGGCAACACGACGGACGGCTGGTCAGCTTCCGGTCCGCCGGCTGGGAGCCCACGGAATGACGCAAAGTGGAGCGCGGACAGCTCTGGGCCACCCTCCACCGGTGACCGTGTGCAGGCGTCGTTCAACAGGCAGCCGGAAATTATCAGGTTCCTGTCCGATATCTTCGGCCCGTACCCGTTCAGCGCCGCCGGTGGAATCGTCGACGACCTGAAGAACCTCGGCTTCGCGCTGGAGAACCAAACAAGGCCGATCTACTCCAGACTCTTCTTCACCAGCCCTGAATCGGGCGATTCAGTGGTGGTTCATGAACTGGCGCACCAGTGGGTGGGCGACGATATGGCCGTCGGCCGCTGGCAGGACATCTGGTTGAATGAGGGGTTCGCGACCTACGCCGAGTGGCTCTGGAGCGAAAGCGAGGGGCGGGAAACCCCTCAACAGCTGTTCGACTTTTATGCCGCAGCGATTCCTGCCCAGGCGCCGTTCTGGACAGTGAAGATCGGCGACCCGGGAACGGCAGCCCTCTTCGACTTCGCCGTGTACGTCCGCGGCGCGATGACACTGCAGGCGCTGCGCAACAGGGTAGGGGACGAATTGTTCTTCGACATCCTCCGGGAATGGACTGATGCCCATGCCGGCGGCAATGTTTCCAGCGCCGACTTCGTGCAACTGGCCCAGGACGTTTCCGGCCAGGACCTCGGGAGCTTCTTCCAGGACTGGCTGTTCACTGCCGCCAAGCCGGCCGGAACCGCGCCGCCCGTGCTGCGCGGCACAACCGCTCCTGCCAGCAGCCCGCCTGCCACAGCGCGGGTGCTGGAGCAACGGATTGAAGCGCGCCCTGGGCCTCGGTAGCGAAAACGTGCTGGCGCCGCTCAGGCAAACGGCGACAGTTCCACTCCGGCTTCCTCCAGGCCGGCACGGACGGCGGCGGCCATCTCCACCGCGCCCGGTGTGTCGCCGTGGATGCACAGGGAATCCGGGTCCACCCGGACCACGGTCCCGTCCACGGCCACCACCTCACCCTTGAGCGCCAGGCGGACTGCCCGCTCAACGATCGGCCCGATCTCGTGCAGCACGGCGCCTTCCTGGGAGCGCGGCACCAGCGTGCCGTCCGGCAGGTAGGCGCGGTCCACGAACGCCTCCCGGAATACGGGATGCCCGGCGTCCTGGGCCTGCTTCAACAATTCGGATCCTGGAAGCCCCAGGACAGGCATGCCCGGATCGTAGGCCTGGATGGCTGCCACGAGCGCGGAGGCCTGCTCGGCGTCATGGAATGCGCGGTTGTAGAGGGCGCCGTGCGGCTTGACGTAGTCCACCGAGGCGCCCACCGCGTGCGCCACGCCGTCCAGGGCCCCAAGCTGGTAGAGCACGTCGCCGAACAGCTCGTCGAAGGACATGTCCAGGGAGCGCCGCCCGAACCCGGCGAGGTCACGGTAGCCAACGTGGGCGCCGACCCTGACGTCCAGCTCATAGGCGGCGCGGCAGCTGTCCAGCATGGTCACGGGGTCTCCGGCATGGAAACCGCAAGCCACGTTGGCACTGGTGATGAGCTCAAACATGGCCGCGTCATCACCCATGGTCCAGGAGCCGAAAGACTCCCCGAGGTCAGCGTTCAGATCCACCCGTACTACCTTCCGTGAGTTCGCCCGGCACGGTGTCCGGCATCGGCCCAAAGGCCTCCCTCGCATTAACGACGACGGCCCGGCCCATCATGAGGTTACCGGCACCGCCCACCACCGCCCCAATGCCGAACGGCAGGGCCCGGCCGAACAGGGCCGTCCCCTGCCGCCTGAGCAGGTTCCGCAGGAAGGCTTTCTGGATGCGTTCGCGGATGAACCCGAACCCCGATGACGACATCCTGCCCGCCAGTACATTTCCCCAGGCCTGGCTGGCACCCTTGCCCTTGCCCATGGCCTGGCCGCTGAGCGAACCAAGCAGCGCGGTCCCCTCCTCGCCGAGCATCACGGCCATCACCAGGGTGCTGGCTTTCTCCGGGTCGGTCATCCGGATGCCGTGGAGTTCGGCCAACGAGGTGGCGTACAGGGCTGTGGCCTCGAGGAAGCCAACCGTCGCGGCGGCGGAGAGGCCCAGGGACGCCACCGTGCCCACCCCGGGAACGACGGCGGTGGCCCCGACCAGGGCTCCCCCGCCGGTCACTGCCCGGAGATAGTCGCGTTCAAGAATGTCTGCCAACTGGGCGGCGGATGCCCGCGGGTTGCGGCGCTGGAGCCGGCGGATGTACGCCAGCACCAGCGGACGCTGGATCTCCACGGCCCGCAGCAGCATGTTGTGAACGCCAGGTTTGGGATTGCCGTGGGCATCGAACACGGCGTTGTGGGCTGTTTCCTGCGCGATTCTCACCGCGGGGTTGCGTCGCTTGGCCATCATCACCTCTACCTCGGAACAACCGGCAGCCGGAGGCCGCCGTCTAGCCTTAACACTAGGCCACTCCCCAAGATACCAAGCATGCTGATTACAGCGCCCAGGACTCTGCCACCGCCATGTACGCGGAGGAGGACGGCCCGCGGGGTCCGGGGTAGACGGTGGGAGCGCCGGGCCATTCGACGCCGAACTCGGAGAGCTTTCCCGTGCTGCAGGGATGGTAGATGTTGCTCATCGCGGCGCTGGCGGGCCCCAGCTGGAAGTCGGGCGCGGAGAACTGCCGCCGATCCAGCACCCCGGACATTTCGAGCGCTGCCCGCCGCCCGGTTGCCCGGAATCCGCGCTCAAGGTCCAGTTCGACGTCGAACTCGTCCTGGGTATGGCTGACCGCGCCGAGCGGAAAGCGTGCCGCCTCCGGAAGGAAGCGCGTCAGTTCGGTGGCGAGGGAGGAGGCAAAGAATTCGTTGGAGCCGTAGCTGCGCCAGCCCTGGAGCGTGGCCACCATGAGGACTGTTCCGGTTCCCCACCGGGACCAGTCAGCCACCCAGAACGAGGCGAAACAACTGGCGGGTTCGCCGGGGATATGAACGCCCTTCCGGTCCACCGGATGCAGGGCAAGGCCAAAGTTTGCGCCGATCAGCGCCACATTGCGCCGCCCCGGCCGTGCCGGTGTGTTCCCCATGGCTCGAGCCTATCCCGCCGGACGCGTTCCACGTGCCGCAGGCTCGGCCTAAGATTGCCGTGCGCCCCTCCCCCGCGCCCTTCGACCATTTTCCCACCGCGAATACCGCGTGTTGATCGGCGCCCTCGCCATTTCCATCTTCGGTTCGGGCATGTGGGCCGTGGCCATGGTCTACCAGGTCATCCACATCGGCGGCGGTCCGCTGGAACTGTCCCTCGTGGCCGCTGCCGGCAGCGTGGGTCTCGTGGCGTTTGTGCTGGCCGGCGGCATTGCAGCGGACCGGGTTCCGCAGCGGCTGCTGATCATCGCCGTCGAGGGGACCAACCTTGCCGTGATCGCAACGGTCAGCGGGCTTGCGATGGCGGGTTGGCTTCAGCTCTGGCACCTGGTGGCCGGCGCCTTCGTCCTTGGCGTCGGGGCCGCGTTCTTCTTCCCGGCGTACTCGGCGATTCTGCCGCGGATCCTGCCGCCGGAGGACCTGCTCGCGGCCAACGGCATGGAAGGGACCCTGCGCCCCACGCTGCAGCAGGCGGCGGGTCCTGCGGTGGCCGGCGTGGTCGTGGCCGCTCTGTCGCCCTCGCACGCTGTGACCGGCGTTGCCGTGTGCCATCTGCTGGCGTTCATCGTCCTGAACTTCCTGGGCCGGCACGCCCCTGAGGCACCCGGCTCCCGCGCCGATGGGGACGGTGCCAGGGCCTCCTTCTTCGCCGACCTCCGTGAGGGCGTCGGCTACACCGTCCGGACACCTTGGCTGCTCTGGACGCTGCTGTGGGCCTGCATTTCGGTGCTGTTCCTGATCGGGCCCATCGAGGTGCTCCTGCCCTTCGTGACCCGGGACCAGCTGGGCGGCGACAGCCGGATGTTCGGTTTCCTGCTGGCCGTCATGGGTGTGGGCAGCGCCGCGGCGTCGCTGGTCACGGCGTCCGTCCGGCTCCCGCGCCGCTACCTGACCGTCATGATGGTGTGCTGGGGAGCGGGCACCCTGCCGCTCGCGGCGGTGGGGCTCATGGACAACTTCTGGCTGCTGGCCCTGGCGCTCTTCATCTTCGGAGCCACGGGCAGTGTGGGCATGGTCATCTGGGGAACGCTGCTGCAGCGGCGCGTGCCGCCGCACCTGCTGGGGCGGGTCTCCAGCCTGGACTTCTTCGTGTCCCTGGCACTGATGCCGGTGTCGATGGCGCTGGCCGGTCCTGCCGCCGCCGTGCTCCCGATCTGGCTGATCTTCCTGGTGGCGGGCGGGGTGTGCCCGGTCATGGCGGTGGTGGCCCTGCTGGTGGCCCGGATGTCAGCGGACGAAGTCGCCCATCCGCTCGACCGCCAGGACACCGTGCCCGCCGGCGCCGAGGCCACCACGTAACAGCGTCACCTAGCCAAACCCAGCGTCGCCACCAGCCCGGCACAACTAGTGTGCGCGCACCACCGGAATGCTCGCGGTCGGCGGCCCGCTCGGGAATACGGAAGGCTCGGGAATGTGCACCGGTTCCAGCGGAACACGCACCGGCTGGGAAGCCACTGTGAACCGGACGCCGCGCACGTCGATGTCCAGCGCTTCGCCGTCGAGGACCGTCAGCGTCATGGCGCCCTGATCGAGTTCCACCAGGAGCCGGCGGCCCTGCAGCCGCAGGTGGAAGCGCAGGGTGTCCCATTCCTCAGGCAGCCGCGGATCAAAGAAGGGCACGGGGCCCTGGTCGCGGAGTCCGGCGAAGCCGCACACCAGCGAGCCCCACACGCCGCCGGTGGAGGCGATGTGGACGCCGTCAATCGTGTTGCCGTGGGAATTGTCCAAATCGATGAAAACGGCATTCGTGAAGTGCTCCAGGGCAGCCTTGCGGTAACCCACCTCGGCGGCCATGATCCCCTGGACACACGCCGAGAGGGTGGAGTCCCCCGTGGTGATCGGATCGTAGAAGTCGAAGGCCCGGCGCTTTTCCTCGGCGGTGAACTCCTGCCACTGCAGGAACATGGCCAGTACCGTGTCCGCCTGCTTCAGCACCTGGTGGCGGTAGATCACCAGCGGGTGGAAGTTCAGCAGCAGCGGGTACTTGGAGCGCGGCGTGGTCCAGTCCCACGGCTCCAGGGTCATGAAGTCGTTGTCCTGTGAGTACACCTGGAAGTGCTCGTCGAAGGGTAGCTGGATCCGCTCCGCGGCCGCCTCCCACAGCTCCCGCTCGGCGTCATCGACCGCCGCGTGGTTCAGTGCCGCGGCTGCCCGGAGATTAAACCTGGCCATGACGTTGGTGTAGAGGTTGTCATTCACCACTGCGGTGTACTCGTCCGGCCCCGTCACGCCGTGGATGTGGAACAGTCCGTCCTTGCCGAAGAAGCCCAGGGAGGCCCACATGCGGGCGGTTTCGATCAGCAGGTCGGCGCCCATCCCGGCGCAGAAGTCGGTATCACCGCTGGCCCAGAGGTACCTGTTGGTGGCGAAGGCAATGGCCGCGGCGATGTGGAATTGCGCCGTGCCGGCAGCGTAGTAGGCGCTCGCCTCCAGGCCGTTGATGGTGCGCCAGGGGAACAGCGCACCGTCCACGCTCAGCTCCTTGGCGCGGATCTTGGCGTCCGGGAGCATCTCGTGACGGAACTCCAGAACCTGGCGCGCGCCGTCGGGGTTTGAATATGTCATGTACGGCAGGAGGTAAACCTCCTGGTCCCAGAAGTAGTGCCCGTCATAGCCCGAGCCGGTGACACCCTTGGCCGGGATACCTGCCACGCCGGCCCTGGCGGTGGCCTGCGCGAGCTGGAAGAGGTTCCAGCGGATGGCCTGCTGCAGTTCCGGCTGCCCGCCCACTTGGATGTCTGCGCTGGCCCAGTGGCTGCGGTAGTGTGCCTCACTTTCGGCGAAGACATCGCTAACCGGCTTCAGCCCGGATTCCGCGGCGATGGCCGGGTCTTCCCCGGCTTCCGCGTCCGCGGCGCCTGGGACGCCCGTCCGGGCACCCCGGGACACAGCGTAGCTGACGCTCTTTTCGAGCCGGAACGGCTCGTCGGCGGCAATCGCCAGTACGTAGCGGACGCTGCTGTCGTCCTGGTCCACGAGGGTATCGAACGGCTGGTGGCCGGCGGACGTCCAGTGCTCGACGGCCATCCCCACCCGTTGCTTCGACTCGGCTGCCTCCCAGGACAGACGGAGCGAACCGTCGCCGCCCTCCATCTTGAGGGGCAGCAGGACCCGGCCCGCGTGGCGGCCTGACCGGCGCGGGTCGTGGGTGGAGTGGTCCTCCACCGGCTGGTCCTGCCGGTTAACGACGGACGAAGTGACGTCCGCGGAGACTGCCCGGTCGGCCGAAACCTCGAGGGAGATGCCAAGGCTGCCGCGCGTCTCGAAGCCCACGGCACGCCGCTCCACGGTGGTCACCGTGGCGCCGGAGCGGCACTGCCAGACGATGCTGCACTCGTAGATGCCGGTGGCGAAATCCACGGACCGCCGGTAATCCAGCACAGTCGATTCGGCGAGGCTGAGCATTTCGCCATCGATGATCACCGTGAAGTTGTTGGCATCCGGAATGTAGAGGATGCGCTGGCCGGTGCGTGCGAAGCCATAGGCGTTCTCGGCGTGCTTGATGTCCCAGATCTCGTGGAAGCCGTTGATAAAGCTGCCGGGGAGCTCGGCATCGGCTGAGGCCCAGTGGGCACCCCGGACACCAAGGTGTCCGTTGCCAAGGGCAAAGAGCGTCTCAAGCGTCCCGGCGTCGCCGGGTTCGTGGCTCGTCTCTACGAGCTTCCAGGGATCAATGGGGAAGCGGACGCGGTTGGCGGTGATGAGTGCCATAAGTGGCGTTCCTTAGACAGTTCGAAAGTGGTGCTGGAAGTTCTGCCGGGCCTGGCGGGACCCGCTTGCGGTTGCAGTGCCGGAACTAGAGGAGTTCCCCGAGGTCGCTGACCACAAGGGTGGCGCCGGCATCGAGCAGCGTCTGCCGGCCTGCCCCGCGGTCCACGCCGATGACGGAATGGAAACTGCCGGCACTGCCTGCCTGAACGCCGGACACGGCGTCCTCGACGACGATGCACTGTTCGCTGGGCAGGTCCAGGAGCCGGGCGGCGTACTCATAGGTTGCCGGGTCGGGCTTGCCGGGCAACCCTTCCTCCGCTGCCACGACGCCGTCGACGACCACCTCGAAGCGGTCCGCCAGCCCTGCCGCACGCAGCACCGAGGGGGCGTTCCGTGAGGAGGAGACGACGGCGACCTTAAGTCCGCGGTCCAGCACGGCTTCCAGGAAACGCACCGATCCCGCGTAGGGCTCCACCCCGGAGCCGACAATTTCGTTGAAAATCCTGTTCTTCCGGTTGCCCAGGCCCTGGACAGTAATGTTGTCCGGATCGTCGTCTGCGGGGCCCTCGGGAAGGGTGATGCCGCGGGACGTCAGGAAGTCCCGGACGCCGTCGAACCTCGGTTTGCCGTCGATGTGGTCGAAGTAGTCGCTCTCTTGGTAGCCGTCCTTTTCGGGGACGGTCTCGAGGTATCCGTCGAACAGCTCCTGCCAGGCGCGCTCGTGGACCACGGCCGTGGGCGTGAGCACGCCGTCGAGGTCAAAGAGGATAGCGGCGGCACCGGTCCAGCTGTTGGGCCGGCTACCGGCGCTGGTATTCAGGGTTTCGGTCATGCTTTGTTCCGTGTCCTTTCGGGGTTCGGACAGCAATGTGTTGGGAATTACCAGGAACGTGGTCGGCGGTGACCAGAAGGGTGCGGGCCTGCAGAACCTGCCGCTCAAAACCTTGGCTCAGCACGCCGCGGGCCCGGAGGGGTTCCGTGAGGGTGATTCTGCAGCATGCAGGACAGGCCGGCTTTTTTGCGGACCGGGCGGCGTTGCCCTGGCCGCCTGCGACGGCTTACCACTTCTTGGGCGGCCGGCGTTGCTTAGGTACCGGCCGGGTTATGTCCGGTGCGTGAATTCGCGCGGTTCCGCCACTTGCACCGCGGCGTTGCGGGCCAGGCAGAACGCGTCGATGCGCGGGCGCACGGTTTTTTGCCTACGTCCATGATGAACGTGCCGGCGGTTCAGGGCAAGCCAGCGGAACATCCCCGCGGGAGGGGTGGCGCAAGGATGCATGGCGCGGTCCTGCCCTTTCAACACTGTTGAGTCGTGCACTGGCCAGCCGCCCACCCCCGAGTGGACGCCTGCCGGCCGGGTCCCGGCCGAAGATGAGTGTAAGCGCTTGCAGATTTACCCTGCAACTGTTTTTAATTCCATCCCCCGATTTCGGCAGCGCCGCCCAAGCCGTTAACCGGTTTCAGGCCAGGACGTAGTGACGAAGAAACGCGCTGACGTCCACCATCTCGGCCTTGGACATGGCGTGGCCCATTCCCGGATAGGTCCGCGCCGTGAGCCGGGTATGCGTGTTCAGCCACTCCTCCGTGTAGGCGGTGGCGTCCCCGTTGATGACGAGGTCGGCCTTGTCCCTCCCCCAGAAGAACGGGGGCCGTTCGTCGAGGGACTCGCTGAGCGCAAGCAGGTCATTGTTCAGGACGAAGCCGGAAAGCCCCACTACGGCCGGGAAGTCCCGCGGCCGCAGGCGCAGGAGCGTGCTCGCCATGGCCATCCCCTGCGAATAGCCCAGCAGGCTCACGCTGCTGTGGGGTGTCCTGGCCGCGTCGATCCAGGAAAACACGGAGTTGGCGGCCGTGATGACGTCGGCGAAATCGTTAGTCAGGAAATAATCCAGCAGGAACCAGCCATAGCCGTTCGCGATGGGCATTGGCGCCCGGAGTGCCGCGCAGGTGAATTCCCTGGGGAGATAGTCGAAAAGATTCACCATCCGGGATTCATCCGTGCCATAGCCGTGCATCATCACCAGCAGCGGGGTGCCGGCGCGCTCCTCCTCCGGCCTGGACCACACAACCGTCTCCATCCGATCAGCCTAGCGAGTCCCGGGAAAGCCCGCCCGCCACTGACCTGCGGATTTGATTGAAACGCGAGTTGACGGGATGTAGCCTGACGCTTGACAGCATGCTTAGCAATTAACGCAGGGCGCACCGCACGAATCCAAGCCGCAGGAGTCCGCGAACGCAAGGAGCAAGTCATGAGAATCGGTTCCGCCATTTTCCTCATCGCACTGGGCGCCATCCTCGCCTGGGCGGTTACGCCAGGTCTCATCCCTAACGTGGACCTGACGCTGATCGGCTACATCCTGATGGCCGTCGGCGTCATCGGCCTCGTCGCCTCGCTGGTGATCGCCGCCCCCGGCAGGAGCCGGCGTGTCAGCGAGACCCGATCCGTCGTGGATCCCAACACGGGCGAGCGGATCACCCGAAACGAAAGCCGCGACAACGGCCTCTAGAACCACACGAACCTGTCAGGCACGAAAAGGGCGGGCAGCAGTGAAACCCACCAGGCATGGCCGGACCGGACCTTCGGGTCTGGTCCGGCTTTTGGTTTTCTGTGGTTTTTTCGTTGACAAACCAACATGAACGAAGATAAAGTCAAGTACTTGCAGATTTGTGACAGCGGTCACTGATCGCTGAAGGGATCCATGGAGGCAGTGCCGAACGCACTGCAGCAGTAACTACGCAATGGAGGGTATGTGTTTGCCGAGGAGCGTCAGCAGCAGATCGCCGGGCTCGTTGCAGCCAGCGGCCGCGCCAGCGTGACCGACCTCGCCGAGCGCTTCCGCATCACCACCGAAACCGTCCGCCGGGACCTGGCCGCCCTGGAATCGGCCGGAACGGTGCGCCGCGTGCATGGCGGGGCGGTCTCCGCAGACCGCTTCAGCACCACCGAGGAGAGCATCCTCGAGCGGACCATCCAGCGGCAGGCGCAGAAGCTCCGCATCGCCGAGGCCGCCCTGGGCTTCCTCCCGAAGGGCCCCTCCAGCAGCATCCTCCTCGACGCCGGTTCCACCACCGAAGTCCTCGCCGACCTCCTGGCCCGCCGCGGCGCCGCAGCTGCGGCCAAACCCGCCGATCCTGCCCAGGAACTCCTCGTCATCACGCACGCCGTGCCCATCGCCGCCAAGCTCGCCAGCACCCCTGGCATCGCACTGCAGATCCTGGGCGGCCGGGTCCGCGGGCTCACGCAGGCAGCGGTGGGCCAGGGCACGGTGGAAGCCGCCGGCAGGCTGCGCCCGGACATCGCCTTCGTGGGGACCAATGGCATCCATGCAAGCTTCGGCCTCAGCACACCAGACTCTGAAGAAGCCGCCGTTAAGGCTGCCTTCGTCCATTCGGCGCGCCGCATTGTGGTGCTGGCCGATTCGTCCAAGCTGGAAGCGGAAACGCTCGTCCAGTTCGCCTCGTTGAAAGATCTGGATACCGTGATCACTGACCGCACACCCGGCTCCGAACTAGCTGCGGCCCTCGCCGAGGCCGGCGTGGAGGTGGTAGTCGCATGATTGTCACCCTCACAGCCAACCCGAGCCTGGACCGGACGGTGGCACTGCCCGGCCCCCTCGAGCGGGGCGAGGTGCAGCGCGCAGTCTCCGTCCGCCAGGAATCCGGCGGCAAGGGCGTGAACGTTTCCCGGGCCCTCGTGACCTCCGGCCTCGAAACGCTTGCGGTGCTGCCTGGCGCGGAATCCGATCCCGTGCTGGCCGGCCTGCGGGAAGAGGGCGTGCCCTTCGCGTCGCTGGACATCCACGAACCCCTGCGCACCAACGTGGCGTTGACCGAGCCGGGCGGTGTGACCACCAAGATCAACGAACCCGGCCCGGTCCTCGCAGAGGACGCCCAGGAGGCGCTGATCAGCCTGCTGCTGGAACGGTCGCGCGGGGCCAGCTGGGTGGTCCTGGCGGGCTCGCTTCCGCCCGGCGTCCCGGCGGATTTCTACGCCACGGTCACCCGGCGGCTGCGCAATGCTGACGCCGGAGCCGGGGTACCAATGATTGCCGTCGACTCCTCCGGGGCGCCGCTGGCAGCGGCCGTCGCAGACGACGCAACAGAAGCCGCGTCCGGAAAACCGGACCTGCTTAAACCCAACGCCGAGGAGCTGGCGGAACTGGCCGCAGCAGCAGGTTTTTCCTCGGTGAGCACGGCTGAGGAACTCGAAGCGGACCCGTATGCTGCCGCTGCGGCAGCTGCCGCCGTCGTGCGTTCCGGTGTGGGGGCCGTGTTGGCAACGCTCGGTTCAAAGGGCGCTGTCCTCGTGACGACCGACGGCGCGTGGCTGGCCACGCACCCGCCGGTCACCGCAGTCAGTACGGTCGGCGCCGGTGATTCGTCGCTTGCCGGCTATCTGCTGGCCGCCAGCCAGGGCGCCGCCCCGGCTGACTGCCTCCGCCAGGCTGTGGCGCATGGCGCCGCCGCCGCTTCCCTGCCGGGCTCCACCGTCCCGGCAGTCCACCAAACAACCCCCGACGCCGTAACCATCACGGCCCTCCGGAAGGATTGACAGTGACTCAGCTCATCACCGCGGACCTGGTCGAGCTTGACCAGAACCTGGGCAATTCGCCCGAGGACGTGATCCGGCACCTGGCCGGCCGTGTTGCCGCCAACGGACGTGCAAGCGAAGTTGAAGGCCTCTTCACCGATGCCTTCGCCCGCGAACAGAAGACCGCCACCGGCGTTCCCGGCGGCATCGCCATTCCGCACTGCCGTTCGGCTGCCGTGACCGAACCAACCCTCGCCATGGCACGCCTCTCCCAACCCGTCGACTTCGGCGCCAAGGACGGCCCGGCCGACCTCATTTTCTTCATCGCTGCACCGGCGGGCGCCGACCAGGAGCACCTGAAGCTGCTGTCCAAGCTCGCCCGCTCGCTCATCAAAAAGGACTTCACGGGTGCGCTCCGCGCTGCCACCTCCAGGGAAGAGATTGTGGAGCTCGTGGACAACGCCCTCGCGGACAAGCCTGCTGCCGCGGCGGAAACTACTGCTGCGCCGGCCACGGCCGCTGCCACTGCCGGCGCCGCATCCAGCGGCGCTGCATCCAGCGGCCCGCGGCGCCTCGTGGCCGTCACGGCCTGCCCCACCGGCATCGCGCACACCTACATGGCGGCGGACTCCCTCGTGGCCGCAGCCCAGGAAGTGGGCGTGGACCTGCAGGTTGAAACCCAGGGCTCCTCCGGCGCCAAGCCGCTGGACCCGGCCATCATCGCCGCTGCGGACGCCGTGATTTTCGCCGTCGACGTGGACGTGCGCGGCAAGGAGCGCTTCGCCGGCAAGCCGGTCATCAACGCACCGGTCAAGCGCGGCATCGACGAGCCCGCCAAAATGGTCCAGGAAGCCCTGGACGCGGCGGACAACCCGCACGCCCACCGTGTTCCGCACTTCGGTGCCGAGGAGCAGGCTGAACGGGAAGCCGCCGAAAAGGGCGAGCACATCGGCCAGAAGCTGAAGAAGGCACTCCTCACCGGCGTGAGCTACATGATCCCGTTCGTGGCCGGTGGCGGCCTGCTGATCGCACTGGGCTTCCTGCTCGCCGGATTCGACATCGCCCTGGGTACCAAGGCCAACGACATCCTGGCCAACAACTCCCTGGTCAACCTGCCCGACGGCAACCTCGCCCTCTACCTCGGAACCGTCTTCTTTAAGATCGGCGCCCTGTCCATGGGCTTCCTGGTTCCCGCCCTCGCCGGCTACATTGCCTACGCAATCGCCGACCGTCCGGGCATTGCACCGGGCTTCGTCGCCGGTGCCGTCTCCGGCTTCATGGGCGCCGGCTTCCTCGGCGGCATCGTCGGCGGCCTGCTCGCCGGTTACATCGCCCACCTGATCGGAACCTGGTCGGTGCCGCGCTGGCTCCGTGGCCTGATGCCCGTCGTCATCATTCCGCTGCTGGCCTCCATCATCGCCTCCGGTGCGATGTTCCTGTTCCTCGGCGGCCCGATTGCAGCCATCACCGTCGGACTGAACAGCTGGCTCTCCGGGATGTCCGGCGCTTCGGCCATCGTGCTGGGCATCATCCTCGGCCTCATGATGTGCTTCGACCTCGGCGGCCCGGTCAACAAGGTGGCCTACGCCTTTGCCGTCGCCGGCCTGGGCGCCGGCAGCGCCACCAACCAGGCCCCCTGGCAGATCATGGCCACCGTAATGGCCGCCGGCATGGTGCCGCCGCTGGCGATGGCCCTGGCCACCGTCCTGGACAAGAAGGTCTTCAGCCTGGCCGAGCGTGAAAACGGCAAGGCGGCCTGGCTGCTGGGTGCCTCGTTCATCTCCGAGGGCGCCATTCCGTTCGCGGCAGCCGATCCCCTCCGCGTCATCCCCGCCAGCATGATCGGCGGCGCTGTCACCGGCGCGCTCACCATGGCCTTCGGCGTCACGTCACAGGCACCCCACGGCGGTATCTTCGTGTTCTTCGCCATCGGCAACGTGGTGATGTTCATCGTCTCCATCCTGGCCGGAACCGTGGTGACTGCGATCATCGTGGTGGCCCTCAAACGCTGGGCTGCCCGCAAAGCCGTTGATACGGTGGAGACCGTCCCTGTAACAGTCTGATCCCGCTGTCCTTCAGCACCCAACCCACACTGCAATTGCAAGGAGCAGAAATGTCCGAACGTACCGCAACCGTCGCCAGCCGCGTAGGCCTGCACGCCCGCCCCGCCGCCATCTTTGCCGAAGCCGCGGGCGAGTTTGACCTCGACATCACCATTGCCCGCGAAGGGGAGCCGGCCGACGAGGCCATGTACGCCGCCAGCATCCTCTCCCTCATGAGCCTTGGCGCATCCCACGGTGACGTTGTGGTGCTGCGGGCCGAGGGCGACGGCGCGGACGCCGCGCTTGAGCGGCTGGTCCAGATCCTGGAAACGGATCACGACGCCGAATAGGCACCGGGCGCTTTACGGCCGGCTTCCGCATCAGCTCCCCCAGGGGCTGCTGCGGAGGCCGGCCGTTTCCGTTTTCGGACGGATTTTGCCAGCGGAGAGCGGCCAAATGAAGGCATCGCCCCTGATCAGCGCGTCATTCGGCAGAAGTAAGCAAACTTAGTAGTTTCTTGTTTTTGATTCTCTACCCCACTAGCTTGGAATTGTGGCCAGCCATTCGAATGACCGGCGGAACTGCCGGGCTGAAGGAGGATGACAAAGTGGAAACCTTGCAGGAAAGCGTGGACGTCGAGGTACCCGTCAGCACGGCCTACAACCAGTGGACACAGTTCGAATCGTTCCCCCGCTTCATGAAGGGCGTCGAATCCGTCGAGCAGATCGACGAAACCTCCCTCCATTTCTGCACCAGTGTGGCAGGCGTCAAGCGCGAATACGATGCCCAGATCCTTGAGCAGACGCCGGACCGGTGCATCGCCTGGGTCAGCAAGGACAAGCCCCGCAACGCCGGCAGGGTCACGTTCGAGGACCTGGGAGAGGACCTCTGCCGCGTGAACGTAGAACTCGAATGGGAGCCGGAGAGCCTGCTGGAGCGGGCCGGAGCCGCAGCACACGTTGATGAGCAGCAGGTGTCATCCGACCTGGTCCGGTTTAAGGAGTTCATCGAAACCCGGGGCATCGAGACGGGTGCCTGGCGTGCCGTGGTGGACCGGGGCGAAGTGGACGCTACGGGAGCCAACTGACCCGATATACCGGCTGTTCCATGACGGAGGTAGCTATGCCAGAGAAGAAGAACCCCAGCCTGAAGGATCCCAAGATTTACGAGGAGCTGCGCGACGAGGGCGCCTCGAAGCAGAAGGCCGCACGCGTCTCCAACGCGGCAGCCAAGAAGGGACGGTCCGAGGTGGGCCGCAAGGGCGGAAAGTCCGGCGACTATGAGGACTGGACCGTGGATAAGCTCAGGGCCAAAGCCAAGGAAATCGGCCTCAAGGGGTATTCAGGCAAGAAAAAGAGCGAACTCATTTCCGCGCTCAGGAACTCCTAAGCGGGTGCCGGTGCAGCCGCGGGGCGGGGCGCCCGCTCTTTCAGGCGCCCTTCCGCGCGGTCTTCGCCGTGGGGGCGGGCTTCGTGGTGGACTTGGCAGCGGTACCGGTCTTCGCCGCCGTGCCGGTTTTAGAAGCCGTGCCGGTTTTAGAAGCCGTGCCGGTTTTAGAAGCCGTGCCGGTCTTGGAAGCCGCGCTGGTCTTCGATGCAGTGCTGGTTTTCGATGCAGTGCCCGTCTTGGAAGCGTCGGTCTTGCTGCGGGTCCCGGCTGTACCGCTCTTGGCAGTCTCGGCGTCGGAACCCCCGGCCGCCTTCTTGGCGGCGCTGGTCCTGCTCCCGCTGCTCCGGCTGCTGGTGGCCCGGCCGCCGGTGCCGCGGCTTCCGCTACCGCGCTTGGCGGGGCTGGACGGCTCATCCCCGTCCGACTCGTCTTCGGACGGTTCCTGTGCGGCGGACCCTCCCCCGCGCTTCTTGTCGAGGCTGCGCTTCAGGGCCTCCATCAGGTCGATCACTTCGCCGTTTCCACCCTCGGCTTCGGCGCCGAACGTCTCTTCCGTGTCCAGCGCGTCGCCCTTTTCCAGCTTCGCCTCGATGAGCTGCCGAAGCTGCGCCTGGTAGTCGTCGGTGAACTGCTCGGGCTCGAAGTCGGAGGCCATGGACTCGACCAGCGCGGCGGACATCTCCCGTTCCTGCGCGGAAATGCGGATGGACGTGTCCAGGGCAGGAAACGATGCTTCCCGGACTTCGTCCGCCCACAGCAGCGCCTGCAGCATCAGGACGTCGTCGCGGATCCGCAGGGCCCCCAGCCGGGTCTTGTCCCGCAGCGCGAACTGCACCACCGCCACACGTTCGGTATCCTCCAGGGCCCGGCGAAGCAGCATGTAGGCCTTCGGAGACTTGGAATCCGGCTCCAGGTAATAGCTCTTCTCGAACATGATGGGGTCAAGCTGTTCGGACGGGACGAACTGCACCACTTCGATTTCGTGGCTGTTCTCCGCGGGAATGGACTTGAGCTCCTCCTTGGTGAGGATCACCGTCCGGCCGTCGTCCTCGTAGGCCTTCTCAATGTCGGAGTAGTCAACGATCTCGCTGCAGACCTCACAGCGGCGCTGGTAGCGGATCCGGCCGCCGTCGGCATTGTGCACCTGATGGAGGCTGATGTCGTGGTCCTCGGTGGCGCTGTAGACCTTCACCGGGACGTTGACCAGCCCGAACGCGATGGCGCCTTTCCAGATGGCTCTCATGGGACAAGTCAACAGCACACAACGCCGGAGGTGAAGCCCCATGGCCGGCGGTAAGGAACGCGTGCGGGTCGGCGGCCGCGAACTGACCCTGACCAACCTCGACAAGGTGATGTATCCCGCCACCGGCACCACCAAGGCGGACGTCATCGCCTACTACGCCGCCGTGGCCCCGGCGCTGATCGCCGCCGCCAGGAACCGTCCGGCAACCCGCAAGAGGTGGGTGCACGGGGTGGGCACCCAAGACCAGCCCGGCGAAATGTTTTTCCAGAAGAACCTGGACGACTCGGCCCCGGGCTGGGTGCCCCGCGCCGCCATCACGCACAAGAACAACACCATCTACTATCCGCTGGTCAATGATCCGGCAACCCTCACCTGGCTGGCACAAATCGCCTCTCTGGAGATCCACGTGCCGCAGTGGACGGTGGACTCCCACGGCAGCGCCCTGCCTCCCGACCGGCTGGTCCTGGACCTCGATCCCGGGGAGGGCGCGGGACTGCCCGAATGCGTGGAGGTGGCCAGGCTGGCGCGGACCATCCTTCAGGACGTGGGGCTCGATCCCGTTCCGGTCACCAGCGGCAGCAAGGGGATCCACCTGTATGCGGTGCTGACCGGGAGACAGACCTCGGATGAGGTATCAGCTTTCGCCCGTGAACTGGCCCGCGCGCTGGAGGCCGACCACCCTGACCTGGCCGTCAGTGACATGAAGAAGACCCTCAGGACGGGAAAGGTGCTGGTCGACTGGAGCCAGAACAACGCCGCGAAGACCACGATCGTTCCCTATTCACTCCGCGGCCGCCTGCACCCCACTGTGGCGGCCCCGCGGACCTGGCGGGAATTGAGTTCACCGTCGCTCAAGCACCTGGACTACGAGGAGGTCATGCGCCGGGTGGCGGCCGGCAAGGACGCCTTCGCCCAGATCAGTGCGGCCACCGGCCATCCCGGTGCCGGCCACGACGCTGCCCACGCCGGCACGAGCCACCCCAACACGGGCCCCAGCCACGCAGCCCCCGCACCTCCGAAAGCAGCCGGAGTGCGCGGCGGCGGGCACGCGGATCCCCGGCTGAACAAGTACCGGTCCCTGCGCGACCAAGGCAAGACGCCGGAGCCGTTCACGGCGGAAGAACATCACGCGGCAAAGGCCAACGGCGTGCCGGCGCAGGCGGGCAAGGAGATCTTCGTCATTCAGGAACACCACGCCAGCCGGCTCCATTACGACTTCCGGCTCGAGCACGAGGGCGTGCTGGTCTCCTGGGCGCTGCCGAAGGGCGTGCCGGAGTCCGGGGACAAGAACCATCTGGCGGTACAGACCGAGGACCACCCCATGGATTACGCCGATTTTGAGGGCGACATCCCCAAGGGCGAGTACGGGGCGGGCAGCGTGAGCATCTGGGACAAAGGTGTCTATGAGCTCGAAAAATGGGTCAACGGCAAGGAAGTCATCGCCACGCTCACGGGCCGTGAGGGCGGCGGGCTGGGCGGCACCCGGAGGTTTGCCCTGATCCACACCGGGAAGGGCCATGGCGAGGAGTCACAGTGGCTAATTCACCTGATGGACAGGGTCCCGGGGGCACGGAAAAAGCCGGCCAGCACCAAGGAATGGGCCAGCACCAAGGCACCGGCTGGCGTCAAAGAACCCGCGAGCCCGGCACGCACGGCGGCTTCCAAGCCAGCAGCGCCCCGAAAGGAATCCCTCCGGGAGGACCCGGCCCCGATGCTCGCCTCGGCGGGCACCCCGGCGGACCTGCACGGCAGTGAGTGGCTTTTCGAACTCAAATGGGACGGAATCCGTGCGCTGGTGGTGGCGGACGGCGGGCGGATCAGGCTCCTGAGCCGCAACGGCAACGACATGTCGGCCAGCTATCCCGAATTTACGGACAGGAATTGCTGGCCGCCGCAGGACTTCATCGCGGACGGCGAGATTATCGCCGTCGGGCCTTCCGGCCGGCCCGACTTCGGGCTGCTGCAGGGAAGGATGAAGCTGACCAGGCCGGGCGACGTGAAACGGGCCCGTGCCAACATCCCGGTACGGATGATGCTCTTTGACCTGCTGGCCGACGGCGGCGACGACTTGCGCAAGCTTTCCCTGCGTAAGCGGCGGGAACGCCTCGCTGCCTTCTTCGAGCCCGCCGACTGCCCGGTGGAACTGTCGGAGACCCTGGATGACCGGGTGGAACACATCCTGGAAAGCGCCCGCGAGCTGGGCCTCGAAGGCGTGATGGCCAAGCGGGCGGACAGCCGCTACGTCAGCGGGCAGCGGACGCACACGTGGATCAAGCTCAAGATCGAGCAGACCCAGGAAGTGGTGGTGGGCGGCTGGCGTCCGGGCAGGGGCGACAGGTCCAACACCGTGGGCTCGCTGCTGGTGGGCATTCCGGAGGGCAAAACGCTGCGTTACGTAGGCCGCGTGGGAAGTGGCTTCAGCATGCGTGAGCTGGAGGAACTGCGGAAAAAGGTGGAGGGGCTGGCGCGGAAGACGTCACCGTTCGATGACGTTCCTTCGGCGGACGCCGCGGACGCGCGCTGGGTGAACCCTGACCTGGTGGGTGAAGTGACCTTCGGGGAGTGGACCGGGAGTGGCAAACTACGGCATCCGGTGTGGCGCGGCTGGCGGCTGGACAAAGAGCCCGCGGACGTTGTGATGGAATCATAGAAACAGCCTGGCGACCGCCGGATCGGGCGTCACCAGGCTGTTGCCGTATTTTCAGCTGGTCAGGTATTCAGCTGGTCAGGACGAGTGCGGCATCTGCGGGCGGCCGGTCCGGTGGATCGCCGTCACGGCAGCGCCCTGTCCAATGCGGCCGGGGCTTGCGCCGTGTTCCTTGGGGTGGCGCCGTTTGCCGTTGCCATCCGGCCACTGCTTTGACCCGCCCATTGCCGCGGTGACGGCCAGGGTTTCGGGAGTGGGCAGCGGCGGCATATCCATGGATTCCGCCAGATGCGCAGCGACGTCGGGTTTGATGCTGCTTCCGTTGTAGGAGTCGGCCATTTGTTCTTCCTTTCCGCGATGAAATGAAGTGTTAAGCCCTTCAGGGCCGTGATTTTCCGGATGCGTTGGAATCACGGGGCAGAGCCTGAACAGGCGAAGTTACGCGAAAATCAGTGTTCCCATGGGTCCACCTTAGGCAGAATCAAGCCGTCCGGGAAGAGACTTTTAATCGTCGGTACCGGTCCGGAAGGATCCTTCCCATACGGCTCTGGACCCTGCTTCCCCGACCGCAGCCACGGTGGCGACGGCGCCTCCGCAGATCACCAGGGCGAGTACGACGGCGACAATCCCCGCGATGCGGGAGCCAACAGTGCCCATGCGCCGCTTCATTCCTCCTGCCTCCGTAGCGCCATAACGGAACCACAGCCACTGGGCCAGGGCCACGAGAAACACGCCCACCGTCCAGGGCAGGAGCGTGCCGGCGATCTGCATGTGGGCGAGAATCCGCGGGGTGGCGTCAACGCGGTCCAGCAGCCACTGGCCGGCGGCCGCAGTGAGCGGCACCAGGACAAGCGCCAACAGTGCGATCAGCGGCGTGACGATCCCCAACCGCCGTCGGGCAGCGGGCCAGAGAAGGCTCAGCAGCGTGCAAAGGGCGGCCAGCGGAACGAAGACCACCGTGGCGTGGACAAGCAACACGTGCATCGGCAGGCCGTTGATCTCGTAGTCCATGGCGAACACCCCTGTCTGAAGTTATGAGCGGTCCGGAAGTAGTACTGAACTACCCAATGAGACGAGCACCGCGGTTGAACGGTTCAATCAGCACCTGTCAGCGGTTAATTCAGCGGGCCTGGCCGGGCCCCCTTCGGCTTGCCCGGGAGGAGCCTGAATCGGGGCAAAATCGGGCCCGAGAGGTCCTGTTCCAGAAAAGGTTTGATAACGATCGCCTCTGCGGCGGAAAATCCGCAGGATGGCGGGGCCAGATCGGCCAAAACAAATCTGATTTCAAGGCGGTTAGGCCCCCTAAACCGGGCGATCATACGGCACTGAACTCTCGAAATCCATGGAAATCCCGTAAAATCGAAGGCCTGCCCGGAGCGGGGCAGCTATAAGTCGCAAGCAAATGACCTCCACAGGAGTTGCCCAAATGCCCACAGACCGAAGCAAGACCGACTCTTCAGCAGGCGCCAGGAACGCCAGCGGAACCGACCAGGCCGCACCCCAGAGTGCGAAGAAACCAAGGCTGCTCGCGCGGCGCCGGCTCAAGGTATCCGACGTCAACGTCGTCGACCAGCCCATGCTTAAGAAGGCCCTCGGCGGCACAATCGTGGGCAACACCATGGAGTGGTACGACGTCGGCGTGTTCGGCTACCTCATCACCACCATGGGGCCTGTGTTCCTGCCGGAAGCGGACAAGAGTGTGCAGACGCTGTTCCTCCTGGGCACGTTTGCTGCCACCTTCATCGCCCGCCCGCTCGGCGGCGTCGTATTCGGCTGGCTTGGCGACAAGATCGGCCGCCAGAAGGTCCTCGCCGCCACGCTGATGCTGATGGCCGCGAGCACCTTCGCCGTCGGCCTGCTGCCCGGCTACGCGCAGATCGGCATGTGGGCAGCGGCCCTCCTGGTGGTGCTCAAGCTCGTGCAGGGCTTCTCCACCGGCGGCGAATACGCCGGCGCCACCACCTTCGTGAGCGAGTACTCGCCCGACAAGCGCCGCGGCTTCTTCGCCAGCTTCCTGGACATGGGCAGCTACCTCGGCTTCGCCCTGGGTGCCGCGCTGGTGTCCGTGCTGCAGCTGACGCTGGGCCAGGCCGTCATGGAGGACTGGGGCTGGCGGCTGCCGTTCCTGATCGCCGGTCCCCTCGGCCTGGTCGCCGTGTACTTCCGGAGCAAGATTGAGGAGTCCCCGCAGTTCCAGGCAACCCTGGACGCCCAGGAGGAACTCGCCAAGGATGCTGCCGCCGGTGATGACGCTGCAGCAAAGGGTCCCGTAGGCATCGTCAAGGCGTACTGGCGCTCGATCATCGTTGCCATGATCCTCGTGGCAGCGGCCAACACCGCCGGCTACGCGCTGACGTCCTATATGCCGACCTACCTCACCGAGTCCAAGGGTTACGACCCCGTCCACGGCACGCTGCTCACCATCCCGGTGCTCGTGGTCATGAGCCTTTGCATTCCGCTGACCGGCAAGCTCTCGGACCGCATCGGCCGCCGCCCGGTTCTCTGGATCGGGGCCGTGAGCACAGTGGTCCTGGCCGCCCCGGCCTTTCTGCTCATCGGCATCGGCAGCATCTGGTCCACGCTGGCCGGTCTCTCGCTGATCGCGTTCCCCGTGACCTTCTATGTTGCGAACCTTGCCTCGGCGCTGCCGGCACAGTTCCCCACGGCCAGCCGCTACGGCGCCATGGGCATTGCCTACAACTTCTCCGTGGCAATCTTCGGCGGCACCACGCCGTTCATCGTCGATGCGCTGATCAACGCCACCGGCGACGACATGATGCCTGCCTACTACCTGATGGCCACCTCGGCTGTTGGTGCCGTGGCCATCTACTTCCTCAAGGAATCCGCCCAGCGCCCGCTCCCCGGCTCCATGCCCAGCGTGGACACCGCTGCGGAGGCCCGTGAACTGGTGGCTACCCAGGACGAGAACCCGCTGATCGACCTCGACGAACTGCCGTTCGAGACCATCGACGAACTCAACAGTGCCCTGGACAAGGACAGTGACCTGGACAAGGAACTCGACGACGAACTAGATAGGGTGCCTGCCCGCACCTGATGCTGTCGCAGCCCGCTCAAGGCTGCTGAAGTCTGACGCGACTGAAGGCCCGTCCGGCACACCCCGCTCCAGGGGAGCGCCGGGCGGGCCTTCCCGTTGCCCGCCCTGCCCACGCAAACCGGGCCCTGTTGCCTGTCTCACTTTGTGACGCAGCCCGCGGTGAGATCTTTGCGGCGGTGCTACCTTCATAGGGTGAAAGGGGTCGTGCCGGTGCAGTCAGTAGTGCACCATTGGCGGCAGCTGCACAGTCTGGCCCCCGCCAACAACGACCACCTCTCGGCATGGCGCGTGGCCATCAGCGTGGCCGTCCCCTCCCTTGTCCTGCTCCTCCTCGGCCGCCCCGACCTCACCATCTACGCCGTGTTCGGTGCGCTGACCGGCATGTACGGCCGTTCCGAGCCGCACCAGCTCCGGCTCAAGCACCAGCTCCAGGCGGCACTCGTCCTGCTGTCGGGGGTGACAGTGGGCGTGGTCCTGTCGGTCAACCATCTGCATTCGTGGTGGCTCGTTGGCATCGAAGCCCTGCTGGCCGGTGTGGGGTCCGTCTATTCGGACAAGGTGCACCTCCGGCCCAACGGCCCCTTCTTCGGAATCCTCGCCCTGGGAGCCTGCGCATCCGTTCCCGCGGCCGTGCCCTGGTATGTGGCGCTGCTCATTGCCGCCGGGTCCGCAGCATTCTCCCTGCTCGTGGGATTCGGCGGGTGGGTCCGCGGCCGGACGTGGCAGCGCGGCGCGGCCCGGCCCTCCGCCCGGCTGCGGGGAGCCATGCGCCGGAGGGCAGCCCTGCACGCTTCCCGTTACGTGCTGGCCGTCGGCGCCGCCGGCACTATCGGCGTCCTGACAGGAAGCGGCCACCCGCACTGGGCAATGGCGGCCGCGGCAGTCCCGCTCGCGGGCGCGGACCTCCCCAGCAGCGTCCACCGTGGCATTCACAGGATCATGGGGACGTTCCTCGGACTGGTCATTGTCGCCGTCGTACTTCTGCCGGGGCCATGGGCTCCGCTGCACTTTTTCCCTGGAGCGGAGGCCGCCGTCCTGGCGCTGCTGGTGATCGCCTTCCAGTTCGGCACCGAGCTGTTCATGACCCGGCACTACGGTCTGGCGATGGTCTGGTTCACTCCGGTGATCCTGCTGATGACCCAGCTGGCATCGCCGGCCGACCCGCAGGTGCTCATCGTCGAACGCGCCGTCGAAACGGTGGTGGGGGCAGGCACCGGAATCCTCGTGGTGGTGCTTATCCGCTCGCGGCGGAACCGACGCCCGGTTCCTGCGGCCGGCGCGGCGGCCCGGCCGTAAACCTGTCCGGCACCACGCGGACCACGGCTGCCAGCACCTTGTAGCGCTTGGTCGGGATGGAAACAGCCTTCCCGCGCTCATTGTCCGCCAGTGCTTCGCGGACCACCCGGCCCGGCCGCAGCCACGTCCAGCCGGGTGCCACGGACTTGTCCATCCCCATCCGGTCGTGGAACTCGGTATGGACAAATCCGGGGCAGACGGCGGTCACCTTCACGCCGCGGGGCGAGTAGGCAAGGTTCGCCCAGCGGCTGAAGCTGAGAAGCCAAGCCTTCGCCGCCGAGTAGGAACCGCGGGGAAGGAAAGCCGCCACGCTGGCCACGTTGATGATCCGGCCGGAGCCGCGGGCGAGCATGCCCTGGAGGGCGGCGTGGCTGAGCTCCATGGCCGTCTGCACGTGCAGCTTCAGGTGCTTCTTCTCATCCTCGATCGGGTTCTCGTCGAAGTCGTGCAGCAGCCCGATGCCGGCGTTGTTCACCAGCACGTCCACCGGCCGTGAGGGGTCGGAAAGGCGTCCGACGACGGCGGCCACGCCGCCGTCGTCGGTCAGGTCCGCGGTCAGCACCTCAGCCGTGGTTCCGTACCGCCGCTGCAGCTCGTCGGCCGTAGCGTGCAGCCGTGCCGTGTCGCGCGCCACGAGCACGAGGTTGTTCCCCTTTTCGGCGAGCTGGCGGGCGAATTCGGCGCCCAGTCCCGCGGTGGCGCCGGTGACGAGGGCTGTGGGTCTGGCGGTGTTGGGCGTCATGGCAACAGCCTAAGCCCGCAGCACCGATGAATCGGTGCTGCTTGATGGCGGAGTTCAGGCGAATTTGGCCAGCGGATTCGTCAGCCTTCCCGCCTTCTGCAGGCCGCCGGAGGGGTCGGCCAGGTCCAGCATCTGCTGGTTGTTGCGCAGCTGCAGCCGGTTCAGGCAGGACAGCTCGAAGTCCGGGGCGAACAGATCATGCCGCGCGAACTGGTCCGCGAGTTCCGGGTGCTCCGCCTGGTAGCCGCGGATCGCTTCCGCCGCCGTACGCCAAAACCCGTCGCCGCCGAGCACGCCGTCTTCCTCCAGGAGGGCAGCCAGGAAGCGGAAGATGCAGTCGAAGACGTGGGTGAAGATGGACAGGACCTTGTCGCCGTCGGGAACGTCCACCTTGATCCGGGACACCGCATCGGGCAGGTCGATCCGGTCCCCCATCACCACGATCTCCTCGGCGATGTCCTTCATGACGGCCCGGACCGGCACGCCGTTCTCGAGGACCAGGATCACGTTCTCGCCGTGGGGCATGAACGCCAGCTCGTAGCGGTAGAGGCAGTGCACCAGCGGCACGAGATACGCCTCGAAGTACTGCCGCAGCCAGGCGCCCGGCTCCAGCCCGGACTGCTCGATCAGTGCGGACACCATGGGTTTGCCCGCGGCGTCGACGTGCAGGAGCGAGGCCATGGTGGCCAGCTGCTGGCCGTTCTTGAGCAGCGGCAGCGGGCTCTCCCGCCACAGCGCGGAGAGCATCTTGCGGTACGGCGAGTCTTTCGCGGCGGCTGCCTCGTAGTAGCCGTTGTGGTAGCCGATGGCCGCCACTTCCCTGATCATGCCGAGTCCGCGGCCCTGCAGTGCCTCGTCACCGGCGATCAGGTTCTGGAGCCAGTCATTGATAGCCGGCGTCGCCTTCATGTACTGCGGCGACAGCCCGCGCATGAAGCCCATGTTGAGGACGGACATGGCCGTCTTAACGTAGGTCTTTTGCGGCGCTGTTGTGTTGAAGAACGTGCGGATGGACTGCTGGGCCTGGTAGCAGTCGGCCCCGATCCCGAGGTGGACGATGTGCCGCTGGGCGATTTCGGCCGCGAACGTGACCGTCAGCTTGTTCTCCCACTGCCACGGATGCACCGGCATGAGGAAGTACTGGTCAGGGTCCAGGCCAAGTGCACCGAGCTCGGCGTCGAGGGAGGCCAGGGCGCCTGCCCCCAGTTCGGCTTCCAGGTGGGCGGTGTACTCCAGCCCCTCGCTGGAGGTGAAGACCGCCCTGCTGCGGTGCACCGCGATCCATTCCAGCTGCACCGGGGCACCTGCCTCCGGGGCGAAGGCCCGGTAGTCGCCGATGCCGAAACCCAGCCGCCCGTTGTTGGCCACGAAGCACGGGTGGCCCTCGGTCATACTGCGTTCAATGGCCTGGAAGTCCATAGCCGTGTCCGCTCCCCCGGTCACACCGGCGGCCAGTTCGGCCGACGACGGCTGGACCCTCCACTGCTTGAACGCATGGCTGGAGAGCGTGCTGCTGATCTCCTCGAGGTAAACGGGGAGCATTTCCTGGCGGATGCCCAGCGTTTTGGAGAATTCTGTGATGAAGTTCAGGGCGTCCAGCGGGGCGTCCTGCCCGTCGCGGCTGCAGGTGATGGAGGCGGCATCGACGGACCAGTGGTCCAGCTGCAGGACCCGGGCGGAGAAGCGGTATTCAGCGGTGCCGTCATCGCTCCGGACCCGGTACCCGCCGTCGCTGTTCCCCGCACTGCCACCGATCGGTTCCGGGACGAGGATCCGCTCGTGGGAGAACTCGGCGAGCGCCTTGCGGACCAGGTGCCGGTTGGCTGCGGCCCAGCGTTCCGGCGTCAGGTGGGGAGCCGCATTGCCGGAAGTTACGGCAGATTCAGATTCAAGGGTGGTCACAGTGATGCTCCCTGGGGTGATTGGCGTTTCGGGGCTGAAGAACGGGCGGCGCGGAACGACTCGCGGGTGCAGAAGCTCAGGAGGGCCTGCTTGTCCGGGAGGGTCACCTCGCCGGCAGGCTCAAAGCCCAGCCGCGCATTCAGGACGTGGATCTTGGTGTTGCGGGCGTCGGGCTCCACCACCACGCGCTCCACGCCGGGCTTTTGAAAGAGCCGGTCCAGCACCGACTCCATGACGTCGGCAGTGAACCCCGGACGCGGAATTCCCGTCGGCGGAGCCACCAGCAGGTGCATGCCGATATCGCCCGGCTGGACCGCGTAGACGCTGTTGAGCGGCGACGGCGCCGGCAGGTACTCCTCCATCAGGAAGGCCGGAACGCCGCCGTCGATCCCGAGCAGCGCGTGGTGGTGTCCGCTGGACTGGATCGTGGAATACTCCTCCACGACGTCCTCGACGGATGCGTTCAGCATCCCCCAGAACGAGGCGTAGGGGCGGGTGAACCAGCTGTGCAGGAGCGGCGCGTCGGCTTGGGGATCGAGGCACCGGAACGTGAAACTCATGCGGGCACCTCCATGTTCGCCGATGCTCCCGCGGCACGGCGATACCCGCCGGCGCAACCGCCGCAGGCACTGCAGCGGGCGCGCCGAACTCCTGGAAGGCGATGCTGCGCTCCACCGGATAGACCTCGCAGCCCAGGATCTCCCGCAGGATGCACGAGTTCCGGTAGGCTGCCATGCCGAGGTCCGGCGAGACGAAGCCGTGGGTGTGGAGTTCGGCGTTCTGCACGAAGATTTCGCCGGGTTCGACGCCGGTGCTGTAGTTGCGCTGCACCGCGAACCTTCCCGCGCTGTCCCTGGCAATGCGGCCCTGCACACCGGCCAGGAACGCCGGCTCGCGGTAGGCATACCCGGTGGCCAGGACAACCGCTTCGGTGTCCAGCGGGAAGTCCGCGCCCTGCTCCCCGTGGGACAGCTGCAGGGTGTGCGAGCCGGTGGAGGCGTTCCAGCCGGCACCGGTCACGGTGGAATGCGTCAGCAGCCGGGTGTCCACCATGCCGGAGAGGCTCTTGGTGTACAGGAGGTCATAGATCGCGTCGATGAGCTCGGAGCTGATGCCCTTGTAGAGGTTCTTCTGGTTCTTGATGAGTGAGTCGCGGCGGTCCTGCGGAAGCCCGTGGAAATAGTCAACGTACTCCGGCGAGGTCATCTCCAGGGTGAGCTTGGTGTACTCCAGCGGGAAGAACCTGCCCGCGCGGGTCACCCAGTTGAGCCGGTACCCGTACACGTCGATGTCCTGAAGCAGCTCGTAGTAGATCTCCGCCGCGCTCTGTCCGCTGCCAACGATCGTGATGCTCCGCCGCTGCTGGAGTTCGCTCTTCCGTGCCAAGTAGTCCGCGTTGTGGAGGACCGTTCCCCCGGCCGCCAGAATCCCGCGGCATGCCGCAGGGACGTACGGCGAGGTTCCCGTGCCCAGCACCAGCCGGCGCGCACGAAGCACCTCCGGCCCGGCCGGGCCGTCCACCGAAAGCGTGTACACGCCGTCGTCGTACCTCACGTTGGTGACGTCCGTGCCAAACCGGACGGACGGCAGCTGGCCGGCCACCCACTGGCAGTACTGGTTGTACTCGGCCCGCAGCGGGTAGAAGTTTTCGCGGATGTAGAAGCGGTAGAGCCGCCCGGTCTGCTTGAGGAAGTTCAGGAACGAATAGGGGGATGTCGGATCAGCCAGGGTCACCAGATCGGCCATGAACGGTACCTGCAGGTGGGCGGGCTCGAGCATCATGCCGGGGTGCCAGTCGAAGGAATCGCGGCGCTCGAGGAACACGCCGTTCAGGCCTTCGACCGGTTCGCTCAGCGCGGCGAGACCAAGGTTGAAAGGCCCGACGCCGATGCCGGCGAAGTCGTAAACGCGGCCGTCGTTTGAGGTACTCATTGATGCGGCGTTGGACTGTGGGTTGCTCATGCGCGCGCCTCCGTCTTTGCCCCGGGGCCGGCAGCCGGAAGATCTGCGGCCAGCAGACGTTCGCCTGAGCTTCGAAGCAGGGCGATGATCTCGCCGATGTCCTCGAGGGTGGCCTCGGCGTTGAGGAGCGTGAACTTCAGGTAGTGCCGCCGGGCGATCTTCGTACCCGCCACGACGGCCTGGCCCGACGCGAACACGGCCGAGCGGATGGCCGGGTTCAGCTGGTCGGCCGCGTCCTCGGACAGCCGTGTCCCATCTGCCAGGAGCGGCCGGTACCGGAAAACCAGCGTGCTCAGCTGGGGCTCGGCTGCGAGTTCGAAGTCGTCGTCTGCCGCGAGCACAGAACCCACGCGGTCAGCCAGGTCGATTGCCTCGTCGAGCAGCGCCCCCACGGCATCGGCGCCCATGATCCGCAGGGTCAGCCAGAGCTTGAGGGCGTCGAAGCGGCGGGTGGTCTGGATGCTCTTGTCCACCTGATTGGGGATCTCGGCGCGGGCCGCAGTTTCCGGGTTCAGGTAGTCGGCGTAGTAGGTGACGTGCCGGAGCATCGCACCCTCGCGCACCAGCAGCGCACTGGAACTGACGGGCTGGAAGAAGGTCTTGTGGAAGTCGACCGTGACGGAGTCCGCAAGCCGGATGCCCTCCAGGAGATGGCGGTGGCGGTTGGAGACCATGAGCCCGCCGCCATAGGCGGCATCAACGTGGAACCATGCATCGTAGGCTCCGGCGAGGGCGGCCAGTTCGGCCAGCGGGTCCACGGCGCCGAAGTCAGTGGTCCCGGCGGTACCCACAACCGCCATGGGAATCAGGCCCTCACTGTGGGCCGCGGCCAGCGCGCTGGCCAGCGCGGCCGGATCCATCCGGTGGTCCGCCGCACAGGCAACGGAGACGACCGCGTCGAACCCCAGCCCCAGCACGGAGGCCGACTTGTGGATGCTGAAGTGGCTGTCCGCCGAGGTGAAGATTCGCAGCTTCTCAAGCAGCAGCGGCAGACGCAGCCCCGCATTCGCCGGATCCTGCCGCTGCCTGGCCACCGCTTGGTTCCGGGCGACGAGCAGCGCCTGCAGGTTGGACTGGCTGCCCCCGGACGTGAACACGCCGTCGGCTTTGTCTCCCAGCCCGAGCCGCTCCGCCGTCCAGTCGATGAGGCGGCGTTCAATCATGGTGGCGCCTGCGCTCTGGTCCCACGTGTCCATCGACGAGTTCACGGCCGAGAGCACCGCCTCCCCCACGAGGGCGGGAATGACCACCGGACAATTCAGGTGGGCCGCGTACTTTGCGTCATGGAAATACACGGCGTCGCGCAGGTAGGTGTGCTGCAGTTCCTCCAGTGCCGCCGCCGTGTCCGGCAACGGCCGCTCCAGGTCCACTGCCTCGATGCGGCGCTTCATCTCGGCCGGGCCGACCCCCGTGAATGGCTGCGAGGTGCGCTCGAGTTTGGTGGCCACGGCGTTGACACCCTGCAGCACCTGGGCGACGTAGCGCGGGGCGTTCCGGGAATTGAACAGCTGGTTGCTGGCGGCAAGGGCGAGTTCCACACCGGACCCGAAGTCCAGGCCGGAGGGGTCTTGGTAGGAGGGGCTTTGGTCACACGGCTTTTGGGCAGGCAGGCCCGTTCCGGCATCGAAGTCCACGAGTGGTTCGTCCACGTCGGGCAGCAGCGTCATAAGTCATCCTTTTGTCGGCGTGAAGCGCCCACCAGCAGTGAGCGAGAAGCAAGGTAAGCCTTACTTAGGTCCCCCTTTTAGTCAAACTTTTGTGATGTATTTGTAAAATCCGCACAAAATCAGGGTTTCTGCCGTTAATCCGGGGTCATTGACTTTCGAAGGGCTGCGGGAATCCACATAATGCCTGCCCGGGGACAGCGTGAGATGGCCGGAGTAGAGTTTCAGGCACGAGGCGTCGACCGCAGCAGGAAGCAGGGGGACATGTCCGGCAGTGAACATGATCCGATAGATTTTCGGGAAGTGGATGCCCAGGGAAATCCGACCGGATACGGGCCGGCCACAGGGCAGACCGGCCTGGGACAGCGGCAAGCAGGCACGGGCTACTTCGGGCAGCGGAGACTGGCCGCGAACCCCTTCATCGTTGCGCTGTGGGTGCTTGAGGCGATCTTGCTGGTGTCGCCGTTCGGCGTCTTCACCATTGCGCAGGAATCACTGAACTCCGTCACCGAGCCGCAGGTCATGCCCGTGAGCTACATGTGGATCACGTTCGCGCCGCAGATCCTGTTCGCCGGCCTCGCCGGACTTCTGGGACTCCTTTTCTGGCATGCAGCGCAATGGCAACGGAACCGCGCAAAGCAGCCCCCGCCGTCGTAAGCCCCACCCAGCGCGAACGGACATTCAAGCCCCCGCACCCGGACATTCACACTTACCCGGCGGAGACCTCGTTTGCCACGGGATCGTCCGGGGCAATGCCGGCCGCGCGGGACGGGGCCGGCCGACCACGACGGAGCCGGAGTTCCTCGGTGACTTTGACGTACCAGAAGCGGGCGCCGAAAGCAGGGCTGGGCGTGTCCAGATGTAGGTACAGCCCGTCGGCCAGCCGGGCCAACTCCCGATCCGGCAACGCCGCGAGGGTTGCAGCAGGATCCACGGCGCCGTTCAGGCATCCATCCAGGTGGCGGCGCAGTTCGTCGTCAGTCATGGCACCGGCCTCGACCCCCGTGATCTCGCCAGACATGGACGCATCGCCCGTGGCCGCGTCCGTCAGAGCCCCGTCAGTCATCGCCCCACCCCGCCGGGACCGGACAGGTGGGCTCACGGAAGTCCGGAATGATGTGCCGGGGATAGGCAATCCGCACCGGCATGCGCAGTTTTTGATTCACAGAGATCCCTAAAAAGAGAGTCCAAGGGCCAACTGCATAGCCGTGACCGATCGTACGGAAATGTCCCCGCGGTCACAAGTATCGGGGACTCACAGGCATGGCGCGGACAGGTATCGCGAGGACAGGGCGGCACGGGAGCCGGCGCGGCGCTGGATTAACGCCGTTAGGTGCCGAGAAGCTTCGGCGCGGCCGCCTCAGGCCAGTCGATGCACTGCGTGTACACCTCGTGCTTACGCAGGTAGCGGGCGGTAAACGGGCAATGCGGAATGATCCGCTTGCCCGACGCCACCACATCATCGAGGGCGAAGTGGATAAGAACCTTGGCCAGGCCATGGCCCTGGAACTGCTCGGCCGTCTCCGTGTGGATGAAATCCACGTGCCCAGGCTTGTCCTCGAACCTGACTTCCACCGCCAGCTTCCCGCCGACGTGCAATTCGTAGCGGTGGAGCGCATCGTTCCGGAACGTGGTGACGTCCGGGGTGAAATGGTCCTCGGTGGCTGCCGTGTTCTCCGTCATGGTTCGACATTGGCACTTAATGGCTGTGCTGGCAATGGTCGGGTGCCGCGGGCGGGAACGCGCCCCAGCAGCAAAACGGCCATCGCAAAGCAGGCGGCGCCGCCGCCCAGCAGTCCAAGCGTCAGGCCGTTGACGGCGGCGTCAGCCACCGGGACAAAAACGACGACGACGGCGGTCACCACGGCGGCCGGTGCCCGGCCGCGTGAGTGCATGGCCGGCGTCGGCCGTTCCTCAAGCCGTCCGAACAGAAGAACGGCAGGCAGCAGGAGGAGGACCACGCCGAGGAAGACGAGCGGACGCGACCACCACCATTCGGCGGTGCCCGAAGCCGGTTTGGGAAAGTTCGTCAGCAGGAGCAGGCCGGTCATGGCCGCAAGCAGGGGCAGGTGCCAAAGGTAGACCGTCATGGCGTGGCGTCCGGCAACGGCCACCACCGCACTGATCCAGCGCACGGCGGCGAGTGCCTTCAGCAACGGCCTGGCGAGCTGCAGTACCGCCGCCTGCGAGACGCCCAGCAGGACCAGGCTGAGGTTCGGCGGATTAAGGTTCACCAGCATGTTGTCCCGGTACAGGCCCAGCATCACGAAGACGAGCATCAGCAGGTTGCTGGCGGCGATCAGCCCCACCAGCTGCGACCTGCTCCATCGCTCCAGCCAGCCGTCCGCCAGGAAAAACCCAAGCTGCTGCACGGAGCACCAGACGAACACCATGTTGATGTAGGCGAGCGTCGGGAAAGCGCCGCGGAAGCAGTCCACTGTCACCACGAGGGCCACCAGCCCCAGGAGCGTCAGCCACGGGGCACGCCGGTGGAGCCCCACCAGCGGCGGGATGTTCAGCTGGGCTGCCAGGTATGCCGCGAGGAACCAGAGCGGCATCCCGGCCCCGCTGGCCAGCAGCTGCACCACCTGCGGATCCACACCGGCCAGCAGCGCGCCCCACAGGCCGACGAACATGACCGCCAGCAGGGCCGCTGCCGGGCGGACGAGGCGCAGTAGCCGGGACTGGACGAACTCAAAGCCGGTGCCGCCGCGGGCCTGCATACGTCGCCAGGACTGCGCCCCGGTGATGCCCCCTGCCACGAAGAACAGCGGCATCACCATGAAGACCCAGATGACCGGCTCGAACCAGTCCTGCTCGGCCAGCGTGTTTTCGGTGGTGACTGTTCCGTCAGGATGCAGTACCGGGCTGGTCATCATGCAGTGGCCCACCACCACAAGGGCGAGGCAAACGAAGCGCGCGAGATCGATGGCCAGGTCGCGGGCGCTGGCGGCAATACCCGGTCCCGCCGCCGGCTCCGTGGAATTCTTCATGGCGCCCCCACCACTGGAAGTCCCTTACGTCGTTGTAGTTTCCATTGTGCGCCAACTTGCCCCGCAAGGAGCGGCAACCACATGGAGCCGCCCGGAGTTTTTGTCCAGCTGTTGGCCGCGGAAGGCGTTGATCTTGCCGCCCTCGAAGTCGCCATATGTGGACATAAACTGCCCCTCAGCGACTGAGGATCGCCAACGTGCTGGTGCCAAAGTCCTTCGCGGCGCCGCCCCACCCGGCCAGGAGCCCCTGCAGGTTCTCGCCGTCTGCCCGATGCGCGGGAAGCTGTTCTTCGAGCGTGGCCAGGACGCCGGTGCGGAGCTCGGTATTGAAGTTAACCTTGCCCACGTTCATGGCAGGAGCCTTGGCCAGCTCGTCGGCCGGAATGCCGGACGCACCATGGAGCACCAGCGGGATGTGTGTCCGCACGGCGATGTCCTGCAGGACATCCCAGCGCAGCCGCGGCTCGCCCTTGTACTTTCCGTGGACGTTGCCCACGGCCACCGCGAGCAGTTTCGCCCCCGTCCGGCCCACGAAGTCTTCCACCTGGGCGGAGTCGGTGAGCCCGGCAACCTCATTGCCGGCGTCGTCCCCTTCGGTGCCGAAGGCCCTGTCCTCGTCGCCGGCCAGGCCGCCGAGTTCGGCCTCCAGGACCACGCCGGAATGGCCCTGGGCCTCCAGTGCGGTGCGCGCCGCACTCACCAGGGCGATGTTCTCTTCATAGGGCAGCGCCGAACCGTCCGCCAGGACGGAGTCCGCACCGGCAGTGACCGCGGCGCTGATGATCTCAAGATCGGACGCGTGGTCGAGCTGCACGGCCACGGGCACGGACGCGGCGTCGGCCAGGCCCCGGAGCGCGGAGATCAGCCGGAGTCCGTTGGCTGTGGCGGCGGTCTTGGGCGCCACCAGCAGGATGACGCCGCGCTTGGCCTCCTCGGCGGCGCTCACCACCGCAAGCGCCGTCGTGAAGTCGTAGCAAGTGAACGCCGGCACGGCCGAGCCCCGTTTGAGGGCGGTCGCCACCAGCTCATCAAGCCGCGCCCGCATCAGCCTTCCCCGGCGGTGCGCTTGGTGGGGGCGACCACCTTGATGACGGCAGAGTCGTCGGCGGCGGCCAGCCCGTGGGCCTGGCCCAGCAGGTACAGCTGCTCGGCGGCGGCGGCAACGGGGGTCGCCAGGCCGGCATTACGCGTGGCCTTGCCCACGATGCCCATGTCCTTGACGAAGATGTCCAGGCGGCTGAGCACCTCGGCGCCCTCTTCGGTGTAGGCCTGCAGAATCCGCGGTCCCCGGTTGGACAGCATGAAGGAGCCCGCGGCGCCGGCCTCGAGGGCGGCCAGGGTCTTGGCCTGGTCCAGGCCCAGCGCGTCGGCCAGTGCCATGGCCTCGGCCGCTGCCGCGATGTGGATGCCGCACAGCAGCTGGTTGACGGTCTTCAGCGCCTGCCCGTCGCCGGGTTTGTCGCCGACAACCGTCAGCGTGGAGGCGAGCAGTTCCAAGACCGGACGCGCAGATTCCAGCGCCTTGGGTTCGGCTCCGACGACGATCAGCAGGTCGCCCTCGCCGGCACGCTTCGGCCCGCCGGACAGCGGGGCGTCGACGAGTCCGACGCCGAATTCGGCCAGGCGTGCGACGGTGGACGGAATGGCTTCCGTGCCCACGGTGCTGGTCAGGATGACGACGGCGCCCGGCTTCAGCACCGAGGCCACACCGTTCCCGCTGAACAGGACGTCGTCGAGCTGTTCACTGTTGCGCACGGCGAGCAGCAGGGCGTCCGTGTCCTGGGCGGCGTCCCGGGCGGAAGCGAAGGTCTTTACGCCGGCTTCTTCGGCGAGGCGCAGGCGCGGTTCGGCGATGTCGAACCCGTGGACGGCCAACTGGCTCGCGAGGCGGGTGGCCATGGGCAGCCCCATGGCGCCCAGTCCGAGGACGGTGACTGTGTAATTCGAGGTCATGGTGTTCTCCAGTGAAAGTGGCCAGGGCCCACGCGTACCGGGTTGGCCGTGGGCCCACGCCGGCGAGGTCCCCCGGCCCGAGCTTGCGAGGGCAGGGAGCAGGTGGGGCCTTGCGAGGTTAGGGGGTACGTAGGGATGTGTTGCTGAGCTTGCTGGTCACCTGGGCGAGCGACTCGTCATCACCGACGTTGCCGGCGAAAACGATGTACGGGATCCCCTTGGCCGGGCCGTCAACCGGCTCCCACAGGCTCACGATGCCCGGCAGCATGGGCCCGCGGACGATCGCATGCCGGATCTCCAGTCCGTGTGCGGCAACGTCGGAGGACGTGATGCCGCCCTTGGCGATGACGAACCGTGGCGGGAAGGTCTTGAGCGTCCGGTTCACTACGGCGACGACGGCGGCAGACACCGTGCGTGCGATCCGCAGGCTTTCTGCCGGGTCAGCGGTCTTGATCAGCAGGCGGCTGGTGTGGACAATGACGTCACCGCTGCGCAGCGCCGCCACCACGGCGCCGACGGTCCGGTCCAGGTAGGCCGGTGCACCCTCGTCCAGCAGCTCTTCGACGTCGATCTCCACAATGCGCGCACTGCTGTGTCGGTCGGTGAGCACCTTAAGCTGCCGGGTGGTCACGCCCACGTGGGAGCCGACAACGATCAGGCCGCCGGTTTCGGACGGCGTGTTGCCCGCGTAGGCTTCCTCGCCGCTGAGCTCGGGCCGGATGTCCTGGCCGATCCGGGCCCGCATGAACGGCGGGCCCACCCGGTAAAGCAGCCTCTTGCCGCGGCGTTCGGCCTCCTCCAGCCCCAGCGCCAAGGCGCGCATGTCGTTTTCGGTGACGATGTCCACCACGATGGGCGTGGACTGTGTGGCCGGCTCGATGGCGTCCGCGATGGCCTTGGCCGATACCTCGGCCTGGCCGGTGGCGGAGCCGGCCCGGATGATGTTCAGGTCCAGCACGATCACGGAGTCTGCGGCGAACCGCCCCTGCGACTTCTCCTCCACGTACTTGGCCATCTCGGAATTGACGAAGCCAAAGGTAGCGTCTTTCGCAAATTCCGTCTCGGCAACGGGGGTCAGCTGGCCGGCCTCCGGGCCACGGGTGTAGTGGACACCGCCAATGGTGATACGGCCGGCGTCGGGAAATGCCGGAACCATTACGACCCCGTCGGTGGCCTCTCCGCTTTCAGCTGCCACCGTGGCGGCAATGACATCCGGCTCCAGTGGGAAGTGTCCGCGCAGGGTCGAGTCGCTGCGGCTCACAAATCCAAGGTTTATCTCGCCCTCGCCGTCGCGGGCAGCAGCCAGGGCGTTGCGAACCACCTCTTCGTTGCGGGCGGCTGCTTCTTCGGGGTCCAGGCTGCGGGTGTTCGTCAGCACGTAGACGGCAGGCTTACCCTGATGGAGAGCCCACTGGAAGTCCTCGACTTCCCAGCGGGTGAGCACAGGGAGATCCGCAACCGACTGCGTTCCGGTGGGGTCGTCGTCGAGCACCACGAGGACGCGCGGAGACGTGGCGGCGGTGGCTGCAACAGCGTCTGCGACCTGCCGGGCAGGGATCTGGAGCTCGGCGGGAAAGGCGGCCAGAACGTCGGATTCGAGGGGCACTGTGCACTCCGTTGTGTCGAAAACTGTCTTGCGGATTATTTGTCAGATGTCAGACATCTTGCGTCTGGTGTTAGTGTGGCATAACGCACAGGACGTGCGCAAGTACACTTTTGCAGACATCAGGGCTGTATGGCCGCACATGCTGAACGGAAGAAATGGCACGCAAATCATTGGTGGGCGTCGTCGCCGACGAACTCCTTGACCGCATCATCTCCGGCGAGTTTCCGCCTGGCAGCAGCGTGCCGGGAGAACTGGAACTCAGCGCACGGCACGACGTCAGCCGCATGACAGTGCGGGAGGCAATGAAGACGCTTGAGGCGCAGCGCATCCTCAGCGTGGAACGCGGCCGCGGCACGTTCGTGAACCCGCTGAACCGCTGGTCGTCCCTCGAGGCAGTGCTCCGGGCCGCCTCCGAGGGTCAGAACGGGCCGGCCGCCGCGGTCCAGCTGATCGAGCTGCGCCGGATGCTGGAAACTGGTGCCTGCGAGCTGGCGGCCCAGCGCATCACCGACGCCGAGCTCGAGGGCCTTCGGGACTGCGTGGCGGACATGCGGAAGGCGCACCAGGGCAACGACGTGGCGAGCTTTGTTGCCGCCGACCTTGCATTCCACGACCAGATTCTGCACGCATCCGAGAACGTCTTCGTGGCAGTCCTCTTCGAACCGCTGCACCGCGTCCTCGAAAGGGGGCGGACGGAAACCTCGAAGGTGCCTGATATCCAGGAGCACGCGATCGGTCACCACCAGAACATTTTCGAGGCCCTGGCCGCCCGCGATCCGCAGCGGGCACGCAACGCCATGGACGCCCACATGCAGCAGACCCTCGACGACCTCAGAAGCTACGTGCTGGAAGCCTAGTCCCCGGGCGCCCCGTCCGATACTCTGCAGGAACGGCCCGCAGCCGGGTATCGATGGCGATCACGAGGAGCGAAGATGTCTAATAACACCTACAGCATTTCTGAAATTGTCGGGACCTCGACCGAAGGCGTCGATGCGGCCGTCCGCAACGGCATTTCCGACGCCGCAAAAACCCTGCGCAACCTGGACTGGTTCGAAGTCAAGGAGATCCGTGGCCACCTCAAGGACGGCAAAGTTGCGGACTGGCAGGTCACCCTCAAGCTCGGATTCCGCCTGGAGCGGGACTAGATTTCGCCGCGCCGCGGCGGAACTGACCGCGCGGCAGCGGATTAAGTAGGGCGGCGCCGCCTGCTGTCAGCCGGCGCCGCCTTCGTGCTTAATCCTGGCCGGTAGCACTCCGGCGCCACACAGTGGGAATCCCGCGGAACGCAGGAAACACCTGTCCTTCAAAGAAAGCATGTGCCTCGTCCGGCGAGTCTGCGGGGGCCCACATTCCCGACGCCGGGCAGTGGGTTCCGGTAGGAGCGGACGGTGTGTGGCGTTCCCGAAGCAGTGCGATGCGTTTCATCGTTGAAGGTCATCCTTGGGTCGGAGGGCTGGGAGAAGTTCTCCTCCTAGGCTAGGAAACGCGCCAGACCCACCCAATGGGCGAATGGATAGAATCCAACCCTCCGGCTGGGCATCAGCACAGCCCGCCCTAAGAGCGGCGTCAGTCGTTACCGCGCGGGCGGCCGCTGAGGGTCCTCGAGCGCAGGTTCGTCAGGCTCGCCGTCCGGACCCGTGGGAGGTCCCGGGTTGTCCTGGTGGGGAACTGCGGGTGCCTCCTGGGGCGGGTCCTGGTTGGGGTCGAAGGGGAATCCCCCGGGCGTGCCGTCCTTGGGCTGGTCCGCAGGGTTCTGCTCCGTAGGGTTCTGCTCAGCCGGGCTTTGCTCCGTCGGGTTCTGCTCCGTCGGGTTCTGCTCCGGATCGGCGGGCGTTTCGCTCATGGTCTGGATCCTTAGCTGTTGGAAGGGCCAGGTTGTCCTGCCAGGCCACTCCAAGGATTACCAGCGCCGTCATCGTTAGTCCAGAGCACCCGGTGGGTCCAGAGCATCAGTCAGTCCAGAGCATCAGTCAGCCCAGAGCACCAGGCACGTCGGCGGCCGTCCTTGGTTAGGCCGAGCGTACCGCCGCCGGTTCACCAAGGGCTCTCAGTTCACAAGTTCGGTGCTGGAGTGGCCGCGGGTCCACTCTCGGTGGCTTTGCTCCAGTTCCACGACGTCCCGGCCAAACGAGGCCACCAGCGCGATGAGTGCCAGGACAACGGCGGCCATCCCGATTCCGCCGGGAACCCCGGGTGTTACTGCCAGCAGCAAGGCGAAGGGCTGGAAGGCGCCGATGACCTTCCGCAGCTTCTTAACAGGCAGCATTCGTTTCAGCTCAGGCCGGAACCAGCCGACGGTGACGAACGCGTACCACATCAGCCCGATGGCCAGCACCCAGGGGCCGACGATGGGCACAGCTGCACACGACAGCACGAGCACCAGGGCTGCATCGGTCTGGACATCCAGCCGGCCTCCCGCCGGGCTCACGCAGGCAAACCGCCGCGCAACTGCCCCGTCCACCGCGTCAAGAATAAATGCTGCCGCACCCACCGCGACCACCGGTATGCCGGGCCCAACCCCGCCGAACAGCGCCGGGACCGTCGCCGCCGCGCAACATGCCACCAGCACAGCGCGAAGCAGGGTAACACGGTCCGCAGCCGTGGTCAGCAGGGGCTTGCGGTTGAGGATGGAGGCCGCGGCATTTCCCACCACCGCCAGGCCGGCAGCTATGGCGGAAAGGAAGTATGTTGCGCCAGCACCTGCAGCGGTCAGGATCCAACTCCCGGACGCGAGGAAGGCAGCCATGGCGACGACTACGTCCACCAGAGCGCGCCTACCGAGCAAGACCTGCATGTGCCTCCTTGCGCTCATCGTAACAACAGGCGGCCCATAAGCATTCCCGGCCTGACCTCGGAAGATAGGAATGGAGCTACCGAAGCAGCCAGGAGGGGTCTGGGCAAACTGCCCCCGATAGGAAAGACTCTTCCGCATGGCACTGGCACCAGTCATCGAATTGAACGACGGCAACCGGATCCCTCAGATCGGCCTTGGCACCTGGCCGCTGAACGACCGGGAGGTGAGTGACACCGTCGTACGCGCTGCGGAAGCCGGGTACCGGCATATCGATACGGCCGTGCGCTACGGGAACGAGGCCGGGGTCGGATCCGGAATCCGCGCCAGCGGACTGGACCGGGCGGAGTTCTTCATCACCACCAAGCTGGATGGGGAATTTCAGGGCGGGGACCTGGCCGCGGCCGGTCTTGAAGGCTCGCTGAAGCGTCTGAACCTGGACTATGTGGACCTGCTGCTGATCCACTGGCCGCTCCCCCGCCGTGGAGAATTTATCTCCACGTGGAAGACCTTTGAGCGGCTGCAGGCCGAAGGAAAAGTCCGTTCGATCGGCGTCTCGAACTTCAAGCCCGCGCACCTGGAAAAGCTCATGTGGGAGACCGAGGTTGTGCCGGCCGTGAACCAGATCCAGCTCAACCCCTCGGTGACCCGTTCGGCCGACCGCGCCTACAACGAGGGACACCGGATCGTCACGGAGTCATACAGTCCGCTGGGTTCGGGATCGGGGCTGCTGTCCGCGCCTGTCCTGAACCGAATCGGCGGCAAACACGGCCGGACGGTAAGCCAGGTGGTGCTGCGCTGGCACGTCCAGCAGGGTCTCGTGGCCATCCCCAAGTCCGCCGATCCCCAGCGGATGAAAGAGAACATCGACGTCTTCGATTTCGCCTTGGATGAGGAGGACCTGACCGCCATCAACACTCTCGACGAAGGCCCCGAGGCCGGCGTAAATTCCGACGTCCAAGGCCACTAACGCCAGACTTCAGGCGACTGCGGCAGCTGCTCCTCGCTGGAGGGCGACTGGCAAAAAAATAGTAAGCATGATTAGTATTGAGCAGAAGGACGAAGCGTACCCGGCAATCCGGGTAACTCCTCTAGATGAAGAAGGAACGATAAAAGATGGGTTTTTTCGCATTTCTGATTCTTGGCCTCATTGCCGGAGCCATTGCTAAGGCCATCCTCCCCGGACGGCAGGGCGGTGGCATTTTCATCACGCTTCTGCTCGGCGTGGTTGGCGCAATTCTCGGCGGCTTTATCGGCAGCGCGCTCTTTGGAGTGGGGATCAACGAGTTCTTCTCGCTGTCCACGTGGCTGCTCGCGATCGGCGGCGCACTGATCGTCCTGCTGGTCTACGGCATGATTACCAAGCGCACGGCCCGCTAGACAGGGTCGCTGGATAGAGCAGCGCCGGAACCGGCTCCGGGGAACCTCCCGGGGCCGGTTTCCCACCCTCGGCCGTATTGGCCGAACCAAAATCGTACAGATCCCCCTCAAGAGTAGGAGATCATCATGAAATCCAAACTTCTCTTCGGCGCCGGAATCGCTGCAGGTTATGTGCTCGGATCCAGGTCCGGCCGGGCAGCGTACGACAAGCTCAAAGCACGGGCCGCCGGCATCTGGGACAGCAAGCCGGTCCAGGACAAAGTCACAGCAGCAAAGGAAGCCGTCAAAGAAAAGGCCCCTGAGGTGGGCGACCAGCTGGCCGAAGCCGCGCGCCGGGCAGGGACCGTACTCGACTCCGCCATGCACCGCGATGCACCAAAGCAGGGTGACGCCGGTACTGCGTCTGCCAGCACTGCATCTGTTGCCGGTGCATCTGCAGACAGCGGGCACGTCCCCGCGCACAGCACGCACCCGGAGACGGTAAACCTCGGAACTTCCGATGTGGAGTCCGATCCGGCGCTCAACGACAGCGCGGGTCAGGACTGGTCGGACGAGGGCGGCGCCACTCCCGCCGGCGCCGCCACGAACGTGAATCCAGACAAGCAGTAGCTCCACGACTGGCTGCTTGAGCCTGCACCGCGGGCGGGTGGGCAAGAACTAAAAATGTCAGACCCCTCTGACAATGTTTTCCTATGGAAGCCATCGGGGACAGTGGGGAAAGTATGCAGGCCGGGCAGCAGTGCCCGGCCTGCGTGCTGCCCTGCTGCATAGCATTTCCGCTTCCGGGCATCCGGCTTCTGCCGGAACCGGCACCGCCGTGGCGGACACATCTTCGTCCGACGGCGGTGCTGCCGCCAGCTTGGAGGCAGGCAGTGCTTTCGGTCACATCCAAAAATGTCAGACCGCGCTGAGATAGTTTTCGCATGGAAGCGATTGGGGAGGATCGAGCGGACAGCTCGGCGGGGACGAATGTCTCTGGCCTGGGTGCCGCTGTCCTGCTGCGCGGCCGCCGGCTGCGCAGCGTTCCTGCGGCTCTCCTTGCTGACGCATCGGTCAAGGACGTGTCCGACGGCGGTGCTGCCGCCGGCTTTGCAGCTGGCGCTGGCCCTGCAACTCAGCGTTTGGCAACGAACGGCCCGGAACCGGTCGCCGCGGCAACTACTGAACTGGCGTCCCCAGCGCCGGCAACGACTGATCTGAAGGCGTCCCTGGCGCTGCTGGACTCCGCCACCAGCTCGGCTCCGGAGGAGCTGGCCGCGGCCAACTTCCTTCAGGCGGCCGATTTCGCTGAACTGACCGAGAAGCTCTCCCGCCGCGTCGAACACCTGCAAGTACTCGCCGCCGCGGCGGTGGACCGGACACGGACCGAGGCGATCAACGCCGCCGCGACCGCCAGCCGCGCCGCCGGCTGGACCACAGGCTGGGGCACCGAACCCGAACCCGGACCCGGACCTGCCCCGGATCCTGGCGCTCAGCCCTTCGAGGCTGCCGCCCCGGCCGCATCTGGTCCAACTCCGGCCGCCTCCGCGGTGGCCTCTGCCCCTGCCTCTGCGGTGGCCTGGTCCCCGGCCGATGACGGAGCCCGAAACACCGCCGAGTTCCTCCGCACCCGGCTCCGGATCAGCACCCCCGAAGCACGCCGCCGCCTCGCCCTGGCCAACGCCACCCTCCCCCGCACCGGACTCGCCGGCCGGCCCATGCCACCCGAACGCGAAGAAACCGCAGCCGCCCTCACCACCGGAATCATCTCCTCCCGCGCCGGAACCACCATCACCACCGCCCTGGACAAAGTCCGCCACATCCCCAACCCCGCCCTGATCGCCGAAATGGAACACAACCTCACCCAAACCGCGATCGACAACGACCACGACTTCCTCACCCGCATCGCCCACCGCTGGATCGACGCCCTCGACCAGGACGGCACCGAACCCTCCGAAGAAAACCTCCGCCACCGCCAAGGCGTCTTCCTCCACCACAAACGCGGCGGCCTGCACCACCTCGAAATCCGCGCCACCACCGACCAATACGAAGTCCTCGCCACCGTCATGAACACCGCCACCAACCCCCGCACCACCACACCCAACACCACCACCAGCGCGAAAACCGACAACGGCAACAACAACGACAGCGGCGGCGGTGACGGCACGGCCGCCGGCACCAGCCAACAGGACACCAGCCAACAGGGCAACGGCAGCAGCGGTGACGGCGGTACCAGCAGCGCCGACGGTACCATCGCCGCCGCTGTCGACCCCGACGCGGCCTTCAACGCCCCCACCCCGGAACCGGACCTGGACCGCCGCACCCTCGCCCAGCAACGCCTCGATGGCCTCATCGGCGCATCCAAGGCAGCCCTCGCCGCCGGCACCCTGCCCACCACCGGAGGACTCCGCCCCCAAGTCATGGTCACCGTCGGCTACCGGGACCTCCTCAACAGCATCCAAACCACCGCCAACCGCGGCCCCCGCTACGCCTCCAAAGGAAACCACACCACCAACCAGCCAACAGACAGCCCCCAACCAACAGACACAAACGGATGGCAACCCAGCGGCCCCGAGCTCCTGCCAGGCACCTGGCAGACCACCCAACCGCGCCCCGAACCGGACACCAGCACAGACGCCCCGCAGACAAGCGAACCCGACACCCAGACAGGCAACCTACCCAGCACCAACATCACCAGCACCAACGCCGCCAGTATCAACCCGCCCGGCACCAACCCGCCCGGCATCAACCGGTCCGGCACCGACCCCTTCACCACACCCCTGCCCGGCGGGCCGGCCGGCACGGCCACCGGCAGCGGAACCTTCACCTACACCGGCCCCGTCACCGCCTCCACCATCCGCAAAATCGCCTGCGACGCCGACATCATCCCCGTCCTCCTCGGCAGCCAAGGACGCATCCTCGACATCGGCCGCACCACCCGGATCTTCCCGCCCCACATCCGCAAAGCCCTCAACACCCGCGACCAAGGCTGCGCCTTCCCCAACTGCACCATCCCCGCACCCTGGTGCGAAGCCCACCACATCACCTACTGGTCCCGAGGCGGACCCACCAGCACCGACAACGGCGTCCTCCTCTGCACCCACCACCACCACCTGATCCACAAGGAACAGTGGAAAATCCACCTCAAAAACGGCATCCCCTGGTTCATACCCCCACCCCATATCGACCCCCGCCAACAACCCCGACAAAACCACCACCACAAAACATGAACCCGAGACCGGGGACGGCCCGGGCGGGCCGGGCTGTCTGACGGGATCTTTCTGACGGACTCACGAGGAACGCCGGCGTCGGCGGCAAGCGCACGACTTCGCGGGAAGTGGGGCTGGTCTGCCCAAGTGGGCTAGAAGAGCTGCCCGATCACCACTGTCGCGTCCAATTCAGCCGACGTGGCAGTCCGCGGCCTTAGGCCCCCACGGACCATGGCCGCTGCAGTATGAGGAGCCTGCAGCCGGCTGGTTTCGATGAGCAGGTGCCCTCCCGGCCTGAGCCAGGCCGCGGCTT
Source organism: Arthrobacter sp. OAP107 (assembly GCF_040546765.1). Lineage (NCBI taxonomy): Bacteria > Bacillati > Actinomycetota > Actinomycetes > Micrococcales > Micrococcaceae > Arthrobacter > Arthrobacter sp. OAP107. Next base: position 4,658,089 of record NZ_JBEPOK010000001.1, read on the forward strand.
CCGCGATCACCCGGCGCTGGATGTCGAGGCCGTCGGGCCCGCCGTCCAGCGACACCCGCGGCTCATGAACGCGGGCTTCACGGGGCATGCTGCTGATGGACGCCGTCGGCACGTAAGGCGCATTCACCGCGAGGATGTCCACGGTGCCCCGAAGGCGAGCAGGCAGGGCCGAGTAGAGGTCGCCCTCGTGGACTGCACCGCCCGCTGGCACGATGTTGAGGCTGGCACACTGCACAGCGGCGGGGTCGACGTCGGAAGCGTGCACCTCCACGCCGGGCATCTGCACCGCCAGCGCGGTACCCACAGCGCCGGAGCCGCAGCACAGGTCAACAACAACCGGAAGAATCGTCGGCGACGCGGGCGGAGTGATGCCAACAGTCCCCGCGGGCTCAGCGGGCTCCGGCCCCGCGGCTCGAAGGAGCGTGGCAGCCTCCTGAACCAGCAGTTCCGTCCGGCGGCGTGGCACAAAGACGCCGGGCTCGACCCGGATCCGCAAGCCACAAAACTCGGCCCAGCCCAAAATGTGCTCGAGCGGAAACCCGTCGACTCGTCGCTGCACGGCTTCCATAAGTTCATCGGCGGCAAGGCCGGCGGAAAGGAGGAGGTCCGCTTCGTCCTCGGCAAAGACACAGCCGGCGGCGCGCAGCCTGCTGATGACGTTGGAGCGGAAAGGCGGTGATTGAACAGGCATGGTTGCGTCCTTCGGGTGAATGATGGGCGCTCCGTGCATACGTCCGACTAGCCTTGGCGGTCCGTAAGGCGGGCAAGGAGAACCCAAGCTGGCGTTGCGAGAATTGTTCTCACCTCCCGGGTAGTACTGATCCGGCACATTTAATACGCGCCCGGCCCTCAAATCGGCTCTGCAAAAATCCATGTTATCCGACGCCGAATCCGGCAATTATTGGCAGGATGGAACGATGACCCACAGCGAAAACCACACGCTCATCTGGACCGGCTCCTATACCGCGGACAGCGGCGGCCACGGGGCCGGGATCGGGGCCGTATCGGTCAACGCTGATGGGACGCTCACTTGGCGTGGGACGGCGGCAAAGGCTGACTCGCCGTCGTTCGTTGCGGTGCACCGGAAACTGCCGATGGTTTACGCCGTCGGGGAGAACGCCAAAACCGTCCAGGCATACCGGCGGCGGGGAGAATTCGGCCTCGAGGCCGCCGGCGAGCCCTGGGCGGCCGGCGAAGCGCCCTGCCACGTCACCGTCGATCCGCAGGGCAAGTTCCTGGTCGTCGCCTGCTGGGGCGATGGTCAGGTGCTGCTCTACGAACTGACGGACGACGGCGGGATCGCCCGCCGCCTTCCGTCGGCACCCTCCAGCGACCCGCACCGGGACGACCGCCCCAGCCGCGCCCACGCCAGCCTGGTACTCACCGACGGCCGCATCATGACCACCGACCTCGGGCACGACCTCCTCCGAGTCTGGAACTACGTCCACAGGACGGGCCTGGTGCTGGACCATGAGGTGGTGCTGCCTAAGGACAGCGGCCCCCGCCACCTGGTGCAGCATTCCGACGGAACGGTGTCGGTCGTTACCGAGTATTCGATCGAGGTCTTCGCAGCCCGTGCCGCCTCGGCATCGGGAAAGTTCGAACTGGTCGGCCAGGGTCCCGCGACGTCCGACGGCGCCAAGGACGGCGACTCTGCGGCCGAGATTGCCTTGTCGCCGGACGGGCGGTTCGCGTATGTCGGGGTGCGGGGCTCCAACCGCATCAGCGTGCTGGAGGTGGACTCGTCGGCCGAGGGCAGCCTGCTTCGCCCGCTCGGCGACTTCACCAGCGGCGGCGACTGGCCCCGTCACCACCTGGTCCGCAGCGGGTCGCTGCACGTTGCCCACGAGCGCTCCCACGACATCACAACCTTCCGCCTGAACGACCAGACCGGCCTTCCGGAGGGCCCTCTTCAGCGTCTTGTTGCGGGTTCCCCCACGGCCCTGATTGTGGCAAGCTAAACCGCAATCGACAAAGCCAATACAGGATTAGTCATTCCCAATACGGCCCCATCACAGGAGGCCGTGTTGGCGATCGGGCCTGCCTTGGACGAGTCGGCGTCCTAACGGAGTCCGGGCTGCCCCACCCGGACAAGCAACGTTGCTTTGCGGAAGGTCCAACATGCTCACCGTCCCTCGCCTGAATTCCCCGCGCCGTACCGGCGGCCCCGTCAAACCCACCCGCGCCACTCTGGCGGCGGCAGGCGCGCTCGTTCTGCTGGCTGCGTCGGCCCCACCCGTCCAGGCGGCCCTGCCCGCCCAGGCAACTCCGACAGCCACAGCCGCCCTGCCAACCCAGGCACCCGGCCAAGCCGCAATTGTCAACAAAACCCCGGTGCCGCCGTCGGGCACCAAACAGGGAACAGGTGCCCATTCCCTCCGCACGCCCGTTACCGGCGAGAACTTCTACTTCGTCATGGCGGACAGATTCAGCAACGGCGACGCCGGCAACGACCAAGGCGGCCTCGGCCCGGATCCGATGGTCTCCGGGTTCGACCCCACCCGGAAGGGCTTCTACAACGGCGGGGACCTGAAAGGCCTTCTGGACAAGATCGACTACATCCAGGGCCTCGGGACCACGGCGATCTGGCTGACACCAAGCTTCAAGAACAAGGCGGTCCAGCCCGAGGACAATTCCGCCGGCTACCACGGCTACTGGGTCACCGACTTCACCCAGATCGATCCGCACCTGGGCACCAACGCCGAGCTGAAGGCGCTCATCGACGAGGCGCACTCCCGCGGCATGAAGGTGTACTTCGACATCATCACAAACCACACCGCGGACGTCATCGGCTACAAGGAGGGTGCCCGCACCGGCTACGTCTCCAAGGACAGGGCGCCGTACCGCACCGCCGCAGGCGTTGCCTTCGATGACCGGGACTTCGCCGGCCGGGCCGACTTCCCCAAGCTCGACGCCGAAACCTCCTTCCCGTACACACCGGTGCTTGATCCGGCGGAACAGAACCTCAAGGTTCCGGCCTGGCTCAACGACCCGACGCTGTACCACAACCGCGGCGACACGACCTTTGCCGGCGAGAACTCCTCCTACGGCGACTTCTTCGGCCTGGACGACCTGTTCACCGAGCACCCGGCAGTCGTGGCCGGCATGACGGACATCTACGAGACGTGGATCCGGGACTTCGGCGTGGACGGGTTCCGCATCGACACCATGAAGCACGTCAACGATGAATTCTGGCAGCAGTTCGGGCCCGAGGTACTCGCCTACGCCAGGGCGCACGGCAAGGACGAGTTCTTCATGTTCGGCGAAGTCTTCGACACGTCCAAGAGCTTCACGAGCCAGTTCACCACACGCAACAGGATGCAGGCCGTGCTCGACTTCCCTTTCCAGGACGCTGCGCGCAATTTCGCCTCGAAAAGCCACGACGCGAAAGAGCTGGAAACCTTCTTCGCCGCCGACGACTGGTACACCGACGCGGACTCCAACGTCTACCAGTTGCCCACCTTCCTGGGAAACCACGACATGGGCCGGATCGGCAGCTTCATCAGCACCGACAACCCGGACGCGGACGGCGCCGAACGTGTGGCCCGCGACGAACTGGCCCACGAGCTCATGTATTTTTCCCGCGGAAATCCCGTAATCTACTACGGTGACGAGCAGGGCTTCACCGGCCCCGGCGGAGACCAGGACGCCCGCCAGACGCTGTTCGCCAGCAAGGTACCCGACTACCTCGACGATGACCTGCTCGGCACGGACGCCACCCATGCCACCGACAACTTCAACACCGGGCATCCCCTGTACGCGAAGATCCGCGAACTCGCGCAACTGACCAAAGACCACCCGGCCCTGCGCGACGGCGCCCACCAGCACCGGTACGCCTCGGATGGACCCGGCATCTACGCTTTCTCGCGCACAGATGCCAAAGACCAGCGTGAGTACGTGGTTGCGCTGAACAACAGCGAGAAGCCGCAGACGGCCGCCGTTCCCACTTACATCGCCAAGCGCAATTACCGCCTCATCTACGGCGACGCCGCCGAAAACTCCAAGACCGCGCCCGATGGCAAGCTGACCGTCACGGTGCCGCCGCTGTCCGCCGTTGTCTACCAGTCATCCGGCCGGATCCCCCGCGGGAAGGCGGCCCCGGCCGTCGCACTGCAGCCCCCTGTTTCCGCCGCAGCCACCGCCACCTCCGCCGGGGACAACGGCCGGATCCAAGTGACGGCCGACGTCGACGGCAGCTCGTTCTATGAGGTCACCTTTGAAGCCAGGACGCCGGGCGGCAAATGGGAGCGAGTGGGCACCGACGACACCGCGCCCTACCGGGTTTTCCACGACGTCTCAGTACTGGAACCCGGCACTGTCGTGGAGTACCGGGCGGTGGTCCTGAACAACGCCGGCCGCTCGTCGGTCAGCGCTGTCCGGTCCGCTGAGGTGCCGGACCCGGTACTGACCATCCAGCAGCCGGCCGAGGGCAGCACGGTCCAGGGCAACGTGGACGTGGTGGCCACGGCAGACCCGGAAAAGGCCAGCCACGTGGTGCACTTCGAGCGGAGCGTCGCGGGCGGGCCATGGACAGCCATCGGTTCCAAAGATGACTCATCCCCGGCGTACACGGTGGCGGACCGCTTGGACGCGCTGGGTCTCGCCGACGGAACCGAGGTGCGGTACCGGGCAAAGCTCGACGGGACGGGTGTGGTGAGCAACGTCCGGAAAGTGGCCGTGGGCGCCGCGCCGCAGCCCGAGTCGGTCACTGTGGCGGGAAGCCTGAACAGCGAGATGGGCTGCCCGGATGATTGGCAGCCGGCATGTGAGGCGGCGTTCCTGACCTTCGATCCGGCGGACCGCCTGTGGAAGCTCACGGCAGACCTTCCGGCTGGGCAGTACGAATTCAAGGCGGCCATCAACGGCTCCTGGGATGAGAACTACGGCCAGGATGGTGCCCCGAACGGTTCCAATATCGTGCTGGACCACGACGGCGGCCCGGTCACCTTCCGGTACAGCCACACCACGCACGTGATCACAGCCAGCTAGGCCGCCCGGGACCGGCGCCAGTCCTCAGGCCCGCATGGCCTTCTCGACCGCAGCGAGCAGGGAGTTGAACCTTTCGTCGCCCTCAAGGCCGTCGATCAGCACGGGGTCCCCGTCCGAGTTGGCCAGTGGCACCTGCCAGTTGGGGTACTGGGCAGAGGTGGTTCCTGGCTGGTTCTGCACGCGCCGTTCCCCGACAGCGTCCACGAGCGCCACCCCGAGAAGGACTGACGGGGTCTGCGCGAGCAGGCGGTGCAGCGCCTCAATCCGTTCCTGCTCGGAGCCGGCGTCGCTGGAGGACAGCAGGCCGCGCTGCCGGAGCAGGTCCATCATTTTCTCCAGCTTGGCGTTGTGCTCCAGGCGTTCCTCCTCCGCGGAACGCTCCAGCAGCCCGAGCGCGTTCCGCAGCGTCACGTGGTCGCCGGCGAGATAGCCCGCCGTGGGCGGCAGGTCGTGCGTGTTGACGCTGGAGAGCGCCTGCAGCCGGTACCGTTCCGGCGGCAGCGGGGAGCCGCCGTCGTTCTCAAACCACAGGATCGAGGTGCCCAGGATGCCCCGTGCGGCCAGGTAATCCCGGACCCACGGCTCGAAGGTGCCCAAGTCCTCGCCGATCACCACGGCGCCGGCACGGTGAGCCTCCAGGGCGAGGATGCCGATCATTGCGTCGTGGTCGAACCGGACGTAGGCGCCGTCCACCGGCGAGTTCCCTGCCGGCACCCACCACAGCCGGAAGAAGCCGAGGATGTGGTCCACCCGGATGCCGCCTGAATGCCGCAACACGGTCGCGAGCATCTCCCGGAACGGCTTGTACCCGGCCTCGGCCAGGCGGGTGGGGTGCCAGGGCGGCTGGTGCCAGTCCTGGCCCAGCTGGTTGTACATGTCCGGCGGCGCGCCGACGCTGACGCCAGGGGCGAGGACGCCGCGCAGTGTCCAGGCATCGGAGCTCTGCAGGTCCACGCCGACGGCAAGATCGTTCACCACACCCAGGCGCATGCCGGCCTTGCGGGCCGCCTGCTGGGCCGATTCGAGCTGCTCATCGCAGAGCCACTGCAGCCAGCGGTGGAACTCGATCCGTTCCGCCAGCTCGCGCCTGAGCTTCTCCGCCAAGGGTGAGCCGAGTGCCGCCGAAGGGTCGCTCCAAAACGGGTCGTCGGCGTCGAGGTCCTCGCGGATGGCGCACCAGAGGGCAAAGTCATCCAGTCCGGCACCGGCCTTGCGGCAGTAGTCCTCAAACGCGAGCTGCCGCGACGGCGAACGTCGGACACCGGCGATCAGCTCAAGCGCCGCCAGCTTGGCAGAGTAGACCTTGTCCCGGTCAAGCCGGGTGGCATCCTTGTTCAGCTTTCGCGCCTGCTTCATGAGGCTGTGGACGAGCGACTGTTTCTTGGGCTTCAGGTACGCCAGTTCCGGGATGGACTCGATCCGCAGGTACAGCGGGTTGAAGAACCGGCGGGTCGATGGCGAATACGGCGACGGCTCCAGCGGGGGCACGGGGTCGGCGGCGTGCAGGGGATTCACCAGCACGTAGTCGGCCCCGCGTGCGCCGGCGACCGCTGCAAGTTCGGCGAGGTCGGCAAAATCGCCCACGCCCCAGGACCGCTTGGAACGGGCGGAGTACAGCTGCGTCGCCAGCCCCCAGCCGCGGCGCTGCTCAAGGCTGGCTGCCGTGGACAGCCGCGCGGGGGTCACCACCAGTGTGGCCTCCGCAACCACCCCGGCCGCCTCGGCGCGCAGGGTGTGCCACCCCAGGCCCGTGTTCTGCGGCACGGCGAACGTGGCCCGGCCGATCAGAACGCCGTCCACCTCGCGCGGTTCTACCCAGACGTCCTCCTGGACGGCTTCCAGCTCCCGCCCGTCCTCGGTGACGGCCCACATCCGGACGGGCGAACCGTGCCGCACGTGGACGCTCACCTGCCCCGGTGTGCCGTCCTGAATTACGACGGCGGGCGGCAGCATCCGGCGCCAGGGCGCCAGTTCCGCTTCGGCCAGTTCGTGCTCGATGAGCTGGTCGGTGTGGGCGTTGACCCCGAGTGCGGCCAGGACGCGGATCAGGGTATCGGCGGCAACCTCATGCGGCTGCCCGTCCCACCCCTGATACGACGTGCCAACGCCGTATGCCTCCGCGAGCCAGCGCAGCAGCTCGGGATTCACTGCGGCAGTGGCTACCGGCTTTCCGTTGCCCTCTGATGTTTTGGGGGAAGGGGATTCCGGCGAAGGTGTTGCAGGGGAAGAGATCTCATGGGAAGTCGCGTGCTGCTGGCTGGGAACCTTCATATGTCCGCCTCGTCTGCTGTAGTCGGCCCGAAACTAACGTTGCTGCCTGTCACGGGCCGTTTTCAGCGCCCCCGCAACTGCTGGTTCCGATTATTGCAGGCTGCACCGGCGGCCAGGCCTCAAGCCGCCGCGCAGGCCTTCTGAAGCTCCCGGACAGAATTGCTGGGAACCTGGTCGCCGGCCTGGGCGATCGCCTTCAGGGGTCCGGTGATTTCGGCGGGCACGCCAGCTGTCTCTGCCCCGGCGACGAGGCCCGCGAGTGCCGCCTTGTCCGATGCGCTGACCAGGCCGTCCTCGATGATGCTGCAGATCTGGCCCTTCACCTGTTCGGCCGCCGCGTTGGCTGCCTGCGACACCGCCGAGCTCGCCGCATTCTGGGCTGCTTCCCCGGCCTGGGCGCAACCCGCCAGCAGGACAAGGGCAGGAAGCATGGACAGAGCGAGGAGGCTGCGTTTCATGGTTCCACCCTAACAACGGCGCTCGGGGCGAGCTCCGTCAACAGAAGCCTGGCAACGGTCTCAATGGTGCAAATGCAGGCGGAGTTTGCCGCCCTTTAATGCGTTGACTTGTCTTGTGGACATCCCCTAGCGTTCCAGTCACTGACAACGTTGTCTACCCGGGTGAACTGGGGAAAGACACGCGCGATGAAGGGCGACAACAGCACAATGCACCATAGAAAATTCGGCAGACTACAGCTATGTACGGCAGTGACAGTGGCCGGTCTCAGCCTGGCCGCCGTACTGGCCGGAGCAGGGACCGCAACAGCGGCCAGCACTGCCGGCGACGAGCAGTTCCGGCCCGCCTACCATTTCACGCCGCAGCAGAACTGGATGAACGATCCTAACGGGATGGTCTTCTACAAGGGCGTCTACCACCTGTATTTCCAGCACAATCCGTCCGGCAACCAGTGGGGCAACATGTCCTGGGGACACGCCACGTCCACGGACCTGGTGCACTGGAAGGAGCAGCCCCTGGCAATCGCCACCGACGACCAGCAGGACATCTTCTCCGGCAGCGTCGTGGTGGACAAGAACAACACCTCGGGCCTGGGCACGGCCGAGAACCCGCCCATGGTGGCGGTCTTCACCAGCGCCTACAAGGACGCCTCGCCGTACAAGGGGCTGCAGGCACAGTCCCTTGCCTACAGCCTGGACGAGGGCAGGACCTGGACCAAGTACAGCGGCAACCCGGTGCTCAACCGCAACTCGGCCAACTTCCGCGACCCGAAGGTGTTTTGGTACGACTCCCCCGGCGGAGGCGGCTACTGGGTGATGGCCGCCGTCGAGGCCACCGAGCACAAGGTGGTGCTGTACAGGTCCGGCAACCTCAAGGACTGGACGCAGCTCAGCGAGTTCGGCCCGGCGAACGCCACGGGCGGCCTCTGGGAATGCCCCGACCTGTTCCCGCTTGCCGTCGACGGCGACCCCGCGAACGTCAAGTGGGTGATGGTGGTCAACGTCAGCCCGGGAGGCGTGGCCGGCGGCTCGGCGGGACAGTACTTCGTGGGCAATTTTGACGGCACCACCTTCACCTCGGAAAGCACCAAGCCCACCGACGCGCTCCCCGCGGGCACTCGCTTGGCAGGCTTCAACGACGGCACCTACAACGGCTGGACGGTCAACAACGAGCCGGGCAACCCGAAGGACGGCCCGTTCGGTGCGGCACCCGCGGCCGGAACCATGGCCGGGCAGAACGGCGTCACCGGCTTTGCCGGCGCCGGCCTGATCAATTCATTCAACGACGGCGACTGGCCGCTGGGCTCAATGAACTCGCCGCAGTTCACCGTGGACAGTGATTACCTCAACTTCCTGGTGGGCGGCGGACAGCATCCGCGGGTTTCGGACAAGCTGGATAACACCCCGCCGCCCGGGGACCTGCTGTTCAACGGCTTTGAGGTCCCGGACGGTTCCACCCTGGCCGACGCCGGGTGGACAGGAACCGGGGATCTGGCACCGGTCTTCCAGCCGGCAACCTCCGGCGGCGACTTCTACATCGGCGCCAAGCGGATCAACACGTTCGAAACGGGAGGCGCACCCGGCGACGACCGGCAGGGAACCCTGACGTCGCCGTCGTTCACGGTAAACCGGAACTTCATGAGCATGCTGGTGGGCGGCGGACACCGCACGGCAGGCTCCGGGCAGACGCTGGAAGCCCAGCTGCTGGTGAACGGAAACGTGGTCCGCAGCCTCGCCGGTGATGACGCGGGCGCCCTGAACTGGAAGGGCTGGGACGTGTCCGAGTTCGCCGGGCAGCAGGCACAGCTCCGGATCGTGGACCAGGCCACCGGGGGCTGGGGACACCTCACCCTGGACCATGTCATGCTGACCGACCAGGCCGCCGTGCCGCGTTCCGACGAAACCACCGTCAACCTCGTGGTGGACGGCAAGGTGGTCAGGACGGCCACCGGAGCGAACAGCGAGGTCCTGGACTGGGCGTCATGGAACGTGTCCGAGTTCAAGGGCCGGCAGGCCAGCATCCGGGTGGTGGACAACAACCGCTTCGGCTGGGGCCACATCCTGGCGGACGAGTTCATCGCCTCGCCGCGCCCGGCCACGCCGCGGGTCCAGACCTACGACTGGCTGGACTACGGACGGGACTACTACGCGTCCGTATCCTTCAACAACATGCCGCAGAACAAGCGCATCATGCTCGGCTGGATGAACAACTGGGACTACGCCAACAGCATTCCCACCTCGCCCTGGCGCAGCGCCATGTCCCTGCCCCGTGAGGTGGCCCTGACGCAGACCGCCAGCGGCCCGCGGCTGAAGCAGAAGGCCGTCCAGCAGGTGGATGGCCTCGGCACAAAGGAAAGCTACTCAGAAAAGCGGGCCCGGAACATTCCCGCCGGCACGCACGCACTGCCGGCCGCCGCCGCTGGCGACGTACAGCGGATCGATATGACCTTCTCCCCCGGATCAGCGTCCAAGGCCGGGATCAGCGTGCTGGGAAACGGCGACAAGTCGACCGTCATCGGCTACGACAAGGCAACCGGGGAACTGTACGTGGACCGGAGCAACTCCGGCCTGACGGACTTCCATCCGCTCTTCGTCTCGGTTGATTCCGCCCCCGTGGCCGTAGACGCCAGCGGCAACGTGACGCTGCGGATCTATGTGGACCGGTCCTCGGTGGAGGTGTTCGCGCAGAGCGGCCTGCAGACCATCACGGACCAGGTCTTCCCCGAACAGGGCGCCAACCAGGTGGCGCTCTTCGCCGAAGGGGGAACCGCCCGGCTGAAGTCACTGACCGTCACGCCACTGAGCCAATCCATGTTCCAGGCAGCGCAAATGCCCACCAAGAACAGGAAGTAAGGGCCGGCGCCGGAGAAGGCCGGCACCCGGAAAGGCCGGTGTCCGCAGAACGTGCGGACACCGGCCTTCCTTGTGCCGGCGCAGCCCTCTTAGCCTTGCGCGAGGTGGCGAGCCGGCCGGACCTACTAGTGGACCGGCTGCAGCCAGGTCAGAACCGAACCGTCCTCCTCAATATGGTCCGCGAGCTCCCCATTGAACCGGGCGCCGTAGTCCGCCGAGATGTGCTCCTGGAAGGCTGCCTCGTCCTGGTAGACCTCGAACACGAAGTACTCCCGGGGGTTGCTTTCCCGGGTGTACGGCAGGAACAGCTGATTGCCGGGCTCACTGCGCACCTGCTCGGTGAGTTCGCGCATCATTTCGGCCACGCGGGCTTCGCTGCCGGGCTTGACGGTGAATTCGGCGTAGAGCGTCTTGGTCATGATTCTCCTGTCGGGGTGGGTTTAAGGGTTTGGTGGTTTAGTTGGTTCCGGCGGGCTGCTCAGTCTGGCGGGCGGAGCTCGCCGGACCCGCGGATTATGAGCTCTGAGGGGACGACGTAGGTCTGCGCCGGGCTGTGGTCGCCGTCGATCCGGGCCAGCAGGCGTTCGGCAGCGAGCTTTCCGATCCGGTCGGGATGCTGGGCAATCACGGTCACGCCCGGCTCCATCATGTCGGCCAGGGTGAAGTCGTCGAAGCCGACAAGGGCAACGCGCTTGCTGGCGCCAAGCTCCTTCAGCGCCCGCATAACGCCGAACGTGACGAGGTTCTGGCTGGAGAAGATGGCTGTGGGCGGGTCCTCCGATGTCAGCAGCTGAAGGGCGGCCTGCCTCGCCGAATCCTCGTCATGGAGATTTTCGAGCACTGGAACCGAGGAGGTCGCGATGGCCGCCCTGCCGACTTCTTCGATGAAGCCGCGCCGGCGTTCGCGGGCAGTCTGGATATCTGTGCGGTCACCCAGATAGGCGAGCTTCGTGTGGCCCTGTGCTATCAGATGGCTGGCAGCCATGGCAGATCCGACCGCGTTATCCGTCACCACTGCATCAGCCTCGATGCCCACGGGTTCACGGTCGATGAAGACCATGGGCAGGTCACGTGAGTGCTCCGGGATGACATAGGACTGGCTTTTTGCAATCGGCGTCAGGACCAGGCCGTCCACGCGCCTGCCCAGGAAGGCGGCAACCAGGGCCTTCTCCCTTTCGGGGTCGTCATCGAGGCTGGCGGCGAAGACCGCAATGCCTCGGGCGGCCAGGGAATCTTCCAGGGCGCGGTGAATCTCACCGCTGAAGGGATTGGACACGCTCGGCAGCAGGAGGCCGATGGAAAGGGTCCGGCGGCCCGCCCGGCGAAGGCTTCCCGCAGCCATGTCCAACTGGTAATTGAGCTGCTGGGAAGCGCCGAGTACACGCTGGCGGGTCGCCTCTGAGACACCCGGCTCATCGTTCATCACCCGGGAGACGGTCTTGATGCCGACGCCCGCCAGTGCCGCGACATGGCGCATCGTGGGCCGGTTCTTTGTCGTATCAGGCTGGTAACGATTAGACATCGTTGTCATAAATTGGTCCTTCATCATCCGATTTCTCTTGACTGTACCTTGTGATCTTGATTACATGATGCATGACATCGTTGTCAGGCACCAGAAGTGCCATGAAACCAGGAGATTCAATGTTGAGTTCCAAAGCCCCGCGGACAGTCACCCACCGCCTGCTTGCCATCGGTGCAGTACTGACCCTCGGCACGCTCAGCCTCACCGCTTGCGGCGGGAGTTCGTCAACCACCTCGTCAGCCGGAAGCTCTTCGGCCGAGAAGGTCGGCGTGTCCCTGATCGTCAAGACCACCTCGAACCCGTTCTTCGTTTCCATGCAGGACGGCGCCAAGAAGGCCGCCGAAACCGACGGCGTGGACCTCAAGCTGGCAGCAGGCAAGGCCGACGGCGACGAAGAGACGCAGATCCAGGCGATCGAAAACGCAATCTCCAAGGGAGACAAGGGCATCCTCATCACGCCCAACGGCCCTTCGGTCGTCGATGCGCTGAAGAAGGCCAAGGATGCCGGGCTGTTCGTCATCGCCCTGGACACCCCGCCGGACCCGGCCGACGCCGCCGACATCACGTTCGCCACCGACAACTTCGCCGCCGGTGAACTGATCGGCAAGTGGACCGCCGCGCAGCTCGGCGGCAAGAAGGCCACGATCGCGCTGCTGGACCTGTTCGACGACAAGGTCGTCTCAGTGGACTACAACCGGGACCAGGGCTTCCTCACCGGCCTCGGCATCGACACCGCGGACAAGAAGAAGAACGGTGACGAGGCCAAGACCGGCAAATACACCGGCGGTAAGGGCGGCGACTACGAAATCGTGGGCAGCCAGGCTAGCCAGGGCGCCGAAGACGGCGGCCGGACCGCCATGGAAACGCTCCTCGCCAAGAACCCGAACATCAATGTGGTCTACACCATCAACGAGCCAGCTGCGGCCGGCGCCTTCGAGGCGCTGAAGTCAGCCGGCAAGGAAAAGGACGTGCTGGTGGTCTCGGTGGACGGCGGCTGCTCGGGCGTCAACAACGTCAAGGCCGGCGTGATCGGCGCCACTGCCCAGCAGTACCCGGTGAAGATGGCGGAACTGGGCGTCAAGGCCATCGTTGAGCTGGCCAAGACCGGCAAGAAGCCGGCCAACTCACCAGGCCTGGACTTCTACAACACCGGTGTTGAACTCGTGACGGATAAGGCCGTTGACGGCGTCAAGAGCATCACCACATCAGAGGCCTCCAAGGTCTGCTGGGGCAAGTAACCAGCATGGACCCAGCACCGCGGGAGGGTGCTGAAGATTCAGTACTCTCCCGCGGTTCGCAGCAGGAGAATTAACTGCAGAAGCCGCACCAGCCCAGCCGAACCAGCACCCGCAGTACCTTGAAGTTCAGGAGCAACAATGACCCAGCAACAGACCGCCGGACCGCCCGCCGCAGGGCATGCCGACCCGGCCGAAGAATTCCTCGACCGGCAGACCCCGCTCAGCCGAATCCGCAACATCCTTCACCGCTATCCCGCGCTCAGCCCGGCCATTGTCCTGCTTGTTGCGGTGGTGGTCTTCGGACTCCTCAATGAGAGGTTCCTGCGGGTCGAGAACCTGTCCCTGATCACCCAGCAGGTCTCGGTGGTGGGAACCCTCGCCATCGCCCAGACCCTCATCATCCTCACCGCCGGCATCGACCTCTCGGTGGGCGCCGTCATGATCCTCTCATCCATGGTGGTTGCGCAGCTGGCCGTCGGCAGCGGCACACCCGCTCCGCTCGCTCTCCTCCTCGGCCTCGTCGTGGGTCTGGCAGCGGGGGCGCTGAACGGCTTCCTCGTCACCAGGTTCCGGCTCCCCCCGTTCATCGTCACGCTCGGAACGCTGAACATCTTCATCGCCCTGACGCTCCTCTACTCCGGCGGCTCCACAGTCCGCGGCTCGGCCATGCCCGGGCCTGCTGACATGGATGGGCAGCACGTTCCCGGTCGGACCCGTCCGGATCTCCACCGGCGTGGTCATGATGCTCCTGCTCTACATCGCGGTCGCGTTCATCCTTGGCAAGACCGCCTGGGGCCGGCACGTCTACGCGGTGGGCGATGACAAGGAAGCCGCCCGCCTGGCCGGCATCCCGGTCAACCGGGTCCTGATGAGCGTTTACCTCGCGGCCGGGGCCGTGCTGGCCATCGGCGCGTGGATCCAGATCGGCCGCACGAACGCAGCCAGCCCCAACGCGGGTGTGGACCTGAACCTCGACTCCATCACCGCCGTCGTCATTGGCGGAACCAGCCTCTTCGGCGGACGCGGCTCCATCTGGGGCTCCCTCCTCGGCGCGCTGATCGTGGGCGTGTTCCGCAACGGCCTGTCCCTGGCCGGCCTCGATGTGCTCTACCAGACCCTCGCCGTGGGCGTCCTCATCATCCTCGCTGTGTCGATCGACCAGTGGATCCGAAAGGTGAAATCATGACCGCCACAGAATTCCAGCCAGCCAAGACTGAAGTCCGCCAGCCGATCCTGCAGGCCAGGAACCTTGTCAAAACCTTCGGACGCGTCGTGGGCCTGGACGGCGTGAGCCTGGACCTGTACCCGGGCGAAGTCCTGGCCATCATCGGCGACAACGGCGCAGGAAAATCCACCCTCATCAAGTGCCTCACCGGCGCGGAGGTGCCGGACTCCGGCGAACTGAAGGTCTCCGGGCAGCCGGTGCACTTCAAACGCCCCCAGGACGCACGCGTCCACGGCATCGAAACCGTCTATCAGAACCTCGCGGTCTCGCCTGCACTGGACGTCGCATCCAACCTGTTCCTGGGCCGCGAAGAACGGCTTGCCGGCCCGCTGGGGAAGCTCTTCCGTGTCCTTGACACCAAGGGCATGCGCCGCAAGGCCAAGGAGGAACTGACCCGGCTCGGCATCTCGACGCTCCAGGATGTGACGGTCCCGGTGGAGAACCTGTCCGGCGGCCAGCGCCAGGCGGTGGCAGTGGCCCGCGCCGCGGCGTTCGGCTCCAAGGTGGTTGTCCTCGATGAGCCGACCGCGGCCCTCGGCGTCCGGGAGTCGAACCAGGTCCTGCAGCTGGTCCGCGATCTCCGGGACCGGGGCCTGCCGGTCATCCTGATCAGCCACAACATGCCCCACGTGTTCGATGTCGCTGACCGGATCCACATCCAGCGGCTCGGGAAGTGCGCCGCCACCATCACCCCGCAGTCACACAGCATGACCGACGCCGTGGCGATCATGACGGGCGCCGCCACCGCCTGACCAGGCAGAGCTGCCCAAGACCCCGCCTCACCAACCCAGCGCCACCTTAAAACCAGCACGTCACCACCTCCGTCCGCGGGCCGGCTTCGGCCCGCGGACGGCTCCATGAAAGGCCCACCGTGATCCCAACCTCCAACCCCGGAACCGCCACCGCGGGAACTGCCGACTCTGCAACCCGCGCAGCAACGCCGGAAGTCATCGTCATCGGTGAAGCGCTGGTGGACGTCGTCGCCTCTGCTGAAGGTGCCGTTGAGCACCCGGGCGGATCGCCGTCGAACGTTGCCTATGGGCTGGGCCTGCTCGGCATCCGAACCGCGCTGCTCACCTCCATCGGCGACGACGACCGCGGGCGGGCCATCGAGGCGCACCTGCAGCGCGCGGGCGTCACGCTCCTGCCCGGCTCCAGGACCCCGGGCAGAACGGCCAGCGCCACCGCGACACTGGCCGCAGACGGCTCCGCGACCTATGACTTCGATATCCGCTGGGAATTGCCGCCGGTAGCCCCGCCGTCCCTTCCAAAGGTGCTCCACACCGGCTCGATCGCAACCTTCCTGGCTCCGGGCGCGGCAGCAGTCAGGACCCTGCTGGAGCAGTCGCACCGCGAATGCGTGGTCACCTACGATCCCAACATCCGCCCGGCACTCCTCGGCAGCCAGGCTGAGGCCCGGACCATCTTCGAGGAGCTGGTCCCGCTCACCGACGTGGTCAAGCTGAGCGACGAGGATGCCCGCTGGCTGTACCCCGACCTGCAACTCGAGGACACCGCGGCACGGATCCTGGGCCTTGGTGCCGGGCTGGCGGTCGTCACACGCG
The DNA here is from genome assembly GCF_040546765.1 of Arthrobacter sp. OAP107. Taxonomy (NCBI): domain Bacteria; kingdom Bacillati; phylum Actinomycetota; class Actinomycetes; order Micrococcales; family Micrococcaceae; genus Arthrobacter; species Arthrobacter sp. OAP107. The sequence goes on from NZ_JBEPOK010000001.1 coordinate 4,674,207, forward strand.
GTTCCGAGGGGTCGCTGCTTGCCACTGCCGAACTGCAGCTGGTGGTGCCGGCCGTCCGGTCAACAGTGGCCGACACCATCGGCGCCGGGGATTCGTACATGTCGGCGCTGATCTACGGACTGCTGGCGCGCGGATCGGACGGCCTGGCACCGGCCGTCCTGGAAACGCTGGGCCGCACCGCCTCGAAGGCCGCCGCGATCACCGTGCGCCGCCCCGGAGCCAACCCGCCCACGGCGGCGGAGCTCTTGGCGGACCTGCCTGAGGACGTAGCGTCCGCCGTCGCCTAGGGGATCGCGCGGGCAGGTCGGGCCGCTGATAAGTGCCGGCACGCGCGGATGCGGATCATTACCGCATCCGCGCCGGGCGTCTCCGTACACTGGGGCTCATGGCATGCCGTATCAGCGAACTTGTCCTCAACTGCGCCGACCCAGAGCTGCTCGCGCGGTTCTGGAGCGAGGTCCTCGGCTACGTCGAGCTCGACCGGGAGGATGGTGCGATCGAAATCGGCCCGCCCGACGCCGGGTTCGGCGGCCTGCAGCCCACCATCATCCTGAGCCCCAGCAGCGACCCGCGGACCGGAAAGCTGCCCCTGCACATCGACGTCAACCCCGTCGACCGGGACCAGGACGCCGAGCTGGAACGGTTGCTGGCCCTGGGCGCCCGTCCCGCCGACGTCGGGCAGACCGGCGACGAGCAGTGGCACGTTCTGGCCGACCCGGAGGGTAACGAGTTCTGCCTCCTGCGCAGGCGGCTTGAGCCGGTCACCTCCTAGGACAGCAACCTCCCCGGACAGCTGTGGCCTAAGCCAGCTGCCTGCCCGACACGGCCACCGAGTGCTGCACCTGCCCGTCCACGAAGGTCGCCAGGACCCGGGCCGCTGCAAGGTCATCCGGAGCAGCCGCCAGCGGATCCACGTCGAACACCGTGAAGTCCGCGCGCTTGCCCACTGCGATGGAGCCGGAAACCTGCCACTCCCCCGCGGCCCGGGCCGCGTGCGAGGTGTACCCTTCGAGCGCCTGCCGGGCCGTAAGGGCCTGGCCTGGAGCAATCGGCTGTTCGCCCGGGCGGCCCGACCGCCGTCGTAATTGCGCGTCCGCCAGGATGGGCAGCGGTTCGAACGGGGCGATCGGCCAGTCAGAGCCAAGCCCGAGCGTGGCTCCCGCGGCCCGGAGGTCCGCGCAGCGCCAGGCGTTGTTGGCCCGTTCGGTGCCGAGCCGGGTGGACCAGTTGTCCGTGTGGTCGGCGCGGGAGTAGTGCGTGCAGTGCGTGGGCTGCATGCTGGCGATGAGGCCGGACCGGGAAAACCTCCCGATCAGCTCGTCCGGAACGGTTTCGAGGTGTTCAATCCGGTGCACTCCCGGCAACGCCGGAGTATCCCCCGTGCCCGGAGGCAGGGACTCGAAGGCATCCAGGACCGCGGCCACCCCGGCGTCGCCGATCGCGTGTGTGGCGGTGGGAATGCCGCGCCCGGCGAAGTACCGGACGGCCTCGGCGTACTCCTCGGGCCGGGGCCAGAACGGAGCCACCGACTCACCATAGGCATCAGGTTCAAACAGCCAGGCAGTTCCGTTGTCCACCGTGCCGTCGACGAACAGCTTGATGCCGGCCACCTGCCAGCGCCGCCCGCCGGTGCCGATCTGCCCGGCCAGCGCGCGCCATTCCGGTTCACCGGAGCCGGGCATGCACCACGGCGAAATACGCAGGCGCAATGGCAGACCGCCGTCGGTCTCTTCCTCGAGCGCCCGGTAAAGCTCCAGCGAATCGTCGCTGCAGTCCATTACGTGCGCCCCAGTCAGCCCGGCCCGTGAAAACTGTGTCAGCAGTTCAGCCAGCCGTGCCTTCCGTTCTCCGAAGGACTCGGCGGGCATCACCCGGGCAACGAGTTCGACGGCGGCCGCCTCCAGCAGGAGCCCCGTCGGCCTGCCGCTTCCGTCGCAGACCACCTCGGCGGCCTGGTCGAAGGAACGCGGACCGGTGACCCCCGCGATCTCGAGGGCCCGGGAACTCGCGAGCGCGGAATGGCCGTCGAACAGGCGGATAAGGCACGGCCGTCCGGAGACGGCGTCCTCAATCAGTTCACGGTGGGCGGCGGCGGATCCGAACACATTGGGGTCCAGCCCCCATCCGCGCACCCAGTCGTCCGGGGCTGTTGCGGCCGCCTCGGCTCGCAGGAGCGCGCGCACCGCAGCCAGGTCCGCGGCACCGGACAGGTCGCACCCCCGGGTCAGTTCCACACCAAACACGGGGTGCATGTGGCAGTCCACCAGGCCCGGGGTCAGCACGCCGTCACCGAAGTCGATGACCTCCGCGGCCTGCCAGCCGGCCGCCTCCGCGCGGCTACCGACGGCGGCGATCACGCCGTCCCGGACGGCAACGGCCTGCGGCGCTGTGCTGCCTGACGGCGGGCCGTCCATGGTGTGGACGGTAGCGGCGAAGATGGTCACATCAGCTTTCATGGGTTTCGAAGCTTCCAATCTGGGCGAAGGTTTCCGGCCGGTGGCGGCGCACCCAGCGGGCGGCCAGGAGTCCGGCGATAAAGACGAGCGGGGTTACCAGGATGAGGATGGTGTTGGTCAGGGCGTCGGCGAAGGTGAGCAGTTCGATGTTGAACCCGATCAGCAGCACCACTCCGAAGAGCAGGATGGCCGACGCCAAACTGAGCGGGACCATCAGCCGGTGCGTGACGGCGTCGGGATTCCGGCGCAGGTAGAGGAAAGCGGCCACCGACACGAGGCCCTGCAGTCCGACGATGCCAAAGATCCCGGGGGTGTTCACCCAGATCAGCAGCTGCTGGTACGGATCGGCGTTCAGGACTGCGCACACGGTGATGACCGCGGCGGCGAGGAGTGTCTGCACCTGTCCTGCCCGGTGCGGCGACTTGAACTTGGGGTGGGTCTGTCCCAGGAAGGCCGGCAGCACGCCGTCGCGCGCCAGCATGTAGACGTAGCGGTTGATCGCGTTGTGGAAGGCCAGCTGTGAGGCGTAAACGCTGGTGACGATCAGCATGTACATCGCCACCTCGGCCCAGGGGCCTACATAATGGCTGATGGTCTGGAAGAACATCCCGCCGGCCAGCTCGCCGGCGGCTTCCGCGGCACGGTCCTCGCCGTAGGCCTGCACGACTGCCCAAACGATGAAGGCATAGAACACGGACATGAAGCCGACGGCGATGTAGGTGGCACGCGGCACCGACCTGTCCGGGTCGCGGGCCTCCGAGCGGTACAGCACTGTGGATTCGAAGCCCATGAAGGCGGCGAAGCAGATGCCGAGGATGGCCAGGACGCCCGGCCCGAACGCGTTCTCCGGGCTGAAGGAGCCCATGCTGATGCCGTGCGCGCCGCCGCTGCCGAGGATGCCTACCCCCATCAGGGCCAGGATGCCGGTCTCGGCAACCAGGAGCACACCGAGCACCTTCGCGCCGACGTCGATGCCCCGGTAGCCGAGGAACCAAACGGCGGCCACCGCGGCCAGGGCGATCGCCGGCCAGGGCACCTCGAGCCCGAAGACGACCTTGAGCATGTCGTGGGTCTGGACGGCAAAGAGGCCGTAGACGCCGATCTGCAGGCAGTTGTAGGAGACGATCGCCAGGATGGCTGAGGCGAGTCCCGCCGTCTTGCCCATGGCCAGTGAAATGTAGGTGTAGAAGCCCCCGGCCGCCTTCACGTGGCGGGTCATGGCCATGAAGCCGACGGCGAAGAGGGTGAGCACGAGGCCTGCCAGCAGGTAGCCGGCCGGGGCGCCGATGCCGCCGACGTTGATGGCCACCGGGGCAACGCCCGCCATGACGGTCAGCGGCGCTGCCGCCGAAATGACGAGGAAGGCAATGCCGCCCGTGCCCAGGGCATTGCGCTTGAGGGCGCCGTCCGCAGACGACGCCGGAGGTCTGGTTTGGATATCCGGCACTGGTCCGTCCTTTCTGGGAAGCCCGACTAAACGAAAGGCTTTCGTTTTAGTATGAGGGTGTGTGGCGCGGAGCACAATAGTTTTCTTAAAGCGGCTGCCTCAGGTGCCGGCGGCTAGGCTGGGTTCCGAAGTTCCAGACCTGCAGACAGGAGATTCCATGGGGCGCCCGCTCCTTCCGCTGATATCCGTGGAGGCTCTGACGGCGGCCGCGCTGGAGCTGGTCGATGAAAGCGGCGACTTCAGCTTTCCGAAGCTGGCGAAAAAGATCGGCGTCAGCCAGTCCTCCATCTACAACCACGTCAGCGGCCGGGACCAGATACTGGAACTGCTGCGGCACCGGATCATCACCGAGGAGCCGTACCCTCCGGTAAACCACAGCGACTGGGAGGGCGCGCTGCGCGTCCTGATCCGCGCGTACCGGGACGCCTTCGCCCGCCACCCGCGGCTGGCTCCGCTGCTGGTGCTGCAGTCCATCACGGATCCAGCGGTCATCGGCCTCTACGAGGACCTGGCCCTGGCCCTGGAGAGCGCGGGCTTCCGGGGGCGCGATGTGGTGGCGGCCATCTCCACGATCGACAGCTTTGCCCTCGGTGCGGCCCTGGACCTGGCCGCGCCGGAAGTGGTGTGGGACCCGCCGGCGGAGGGCTATCCCACGCTGCACCGTGCGCTCGGCAATGCGGGGCCGTCAGAGGAACGGGGCGGGCACGCCTTCGATTTCGGCCTGGACGTGGTCATCGGTGGGCTCCGGGCGAAGCTGGGCGGCCAGGCGACGCGCGCCTAGGAAACAGCCCTCCGGCGCGCCCTCAGGGTGGCCACTCCCCACAGCGCCAGGAATGCAGCCACCAGCAGCAGCCCGGCGTCGCCCAGGTCGATGCCGGCCAGCCAGGCCGTGAGCGGGTCCGTCAGCCCGAAAGCCTCGCTGAAGAAGCCGCCGAGGGTTATCACGGCGACGAAAAGCGCGGACACTGCCGAAAGCCCCGTGATGACGGCATTGAACCCCAGTTTGCGCAGGGGATCCTGAATGGCTGACCTGTACATCCGCATCATGGCCACGCCGTTCGTCGTGTCGCACAGGGTCATGGCGGCGGTGAACGCGAGCGGCAGCGCCAGCAGCGCCACGGGCGAAACGCCCGCCAGGGAAGCCGCCGTCGTCATCACCAGGAGCCCGATGGTGGTGGCAGTATCAAAACCCAGCCCGAACAGGAATCCGATCACGTACACGTTCCTGGGCCGCCGCACCCTGGCCAGCGGCTTGGCCATAAGGCGGGCCACAAAGCCCTTCGCTTCCAGCTCGCCGGGCAGCACCGTTCCGCCGCCGCGGACCCTGCGGTAGGACCTGGCGGCGCCAAGGAACGCCGACCCGTTGAAGATCCCCATGGCCAGCAGGAACAGGCCGGAAACACCGCTGCCGATCAGCCCCAGGACCAGGTTCCCGGTGCTGCCCTCGGTCATGAACCTGCCCACCAGGGAGACTCCGGAAACAACCAGCGCCCCGGCCAGGATCACCACCGAACTGTGCCCCAGGCTAAAGGCGAATCCCACGCTCGTGGGGTCCTGCCGCTGTGCCACGAACTTCCGGGTGGAGTTGTCGATCGCGGCGATATGGTCCCAGTCGTAGCTGTGCTTGATGCCGGCAAGATACGCCGTGAGCACCAGTCCGAGAGCCAGCGGCTGCCCGGATGCAGCGGTACCGGCAACAAGGAGAAGGACCGCGGCAAGATGGAGAATGCCCACCGCACCAAACGTGGCCAGCAGGCGCGTCCGGAGCGGCAACTGCTCACGCTCGCGGTACATGGTGGCGAACTGGGTCAAGGCAGTCATCAGTACTTCCTCAGATTCAGGGGCGCCTGGCCATACCAGCGTTGGCGGAGAAGGCCGCTGCAGCCCCCTAATAGCGTATTGAGTTTTTCGGTGCTGCCGGACAGGGACCTGAGCACCAGTGCCGTGATGCCGTCCATTGTGGCACTGAGCGAGACGCCTGTGTAGGCGTCGAAGTTTTCGGCCAGCCGGTGCAGTTCGTCGGCGAGCGCCTGGTCAACGCGGGCGTCCACCACCACCAGCGAGCCCAGGTGGCTGTGGCCCTCCATGAAGCCCGTGCCGGTGACGTTGTCGAGCGGCGGGCGGATCAGCAGGTTGTCCAGGGCGAGCAGCCGGGTGCCGCCACCGGTCTCCACGTGGATCTCGTTGCGGAGCCGCAGTTCCTCGTACCGGAAAGAAGCCCCGTCCGGGGACCAGCCCGGCGTGATCACCTCCGCCATCACCAGGCTCGACGTCGGCCGTACAGTGATGTGGGTTTTCTGCCGGTAGCTGGCCTCCCGGTAGGCGATGACCTGGTCCGGCGCCAGCTCCAGCCGCGCCCCTTCCCCCAGCCGGACCGTCATCCGCTGCTCGGCAAATGATCCCGGGGTCCGGTAGATCTTGGTCGCAGACTGCGTGGTGAGCAGCAGGTCAGCCCCGTCCCCCACCTCCACCTCGATGACGTAAAGATCGGCCCCCAAATAAGCCCCGCCAGGATTGACGATGACATAGCAAACCTGCCCACTGTCGTCCAGATAGTGCGGCCGCAAAACCCGCAAGGCGCCCCGATGGTACTGGTGCGTTGCCACGGATTTCCCGGCACGCACGGCGACTTGCAGCTCAAGCTCCCCCATTGGTGCCGGGGTGCGTCCGGCGGCTTCGTCACCTTGAGGGAGCGCCAACGGGATCGTGCTCATTGGGCCAGGTCGAGCATCAGGACTTCATGGCGGATCCATTCGATGACGTGCTCGAGGCCTTCGTCCGTCTTGAGGTTGGTGAAGCAGAACGGCTTGGTGCCGCGGAATTCCTTGGAGTCGCGTTCCATGATGGCGAGGTCGGCTCCGACGTGCGGGGCGAGGTCTGTCTTGTTGATGATGAAGAGGTCGGACTTGATCATGCCCTGGCCGGCCTTGCGCGGGATCTTCTCGCCCTGCGCGACGTCGATGATGTAGATCGAGAAGTCCACCAGCTCGGGGCTGAAGGTGGCGGAGAGGTTGTCGCCGCCGGACTCCACGAAGATCACCTGCAGGTCCGGGTGCCGATGCTTGAGTTCCTCGATGGCCGCAGTGTTCATGGACGTGTCCTCGCGGATGGCGGTGTGCGGGCAGCCGCCGGTTTCGACGCCGATAATGCGGTCCTCGGGCAGGATGCCGTTGGCGGCCAGGATCTTCGCATCCTCGATCGTGTAGATGTCGTTGGTGATGGCGGCCATCGAGATCTCCGCACTCATGTGCCGCGTCAGCCGCTCCACCAGCTGGGTCTTCCCGGCGCCGACGGGCCCGCCGATACCGATCTTGATGGGTTCAGTCATGTTGTCCTCCTGCTAGCTCATGAACATCCGGGCACGCTGGCGCTCATGCCTCATCTGCGAAATCTCCAGCCCGGGGCTGACCGCCCCGAAGTCGTCCGGCGTCAGGCCGGCTGCCCACTCGACGGCGGCAGCAACGGCGTCGTGCGCGTTCCGCAGCAACCGCTGGCCCGCGGCCTGCCCGAGCGGGATGGCCCGTACGGCGTTTTGCGTCAGGGAGGTGACGGCGGCGAAAAGGTACGCGGCGATCGCCTCCTCCTGCGGAACCCCCAGGGAACGGGCGACGACGGCGAACGCCAGCGGCTGATGGCCGGCAGCCCGGCCCCCGCTCACCAGCGCCCGGTACGCGTCCAGCTCCTCCGACGGAAACACGTCCGCACCAATCTCAATCAACCGCCCGCCCATCTTGATGCTCGCCTCCCGCAGCTGCCGAGGCAAAAGCTGCGCGGTAAGCAGCCCATCCAGCTCCCCCGCAGCCACCCCCTCATACAGAAAACGAATCGCCAGAGCATCCGAATAAGTCAGCTGCTGCCCCAAAAACGCAGCCAGCCACACCCCAAAGGACCCCTCATCATGAACGACCCCGCGCTCAATGTAGGTCTCAAACCCCAGCGAGTGAGCAAACGCCCCCGTAGGAAGCGCAGAGTCAGTAAGCTGCCGCAGGGCGAGCTGATAGCTAGTGCGTGTGTTCAGCATGGCGAAAAGGCACGGGCATGACTCGCTCCTGCCGGTCGTAGGGCACTCCGACGTGTTTGAGGTAGTCCTCGACGGTGTGGTCGTACTGGCACACCATGACTTCGGCGCCGTACTCGGAGGAAGCGTCGAAGAACTGTGCCTGCAGGTGCCGGTTGCCGAGGGAATGCGCCACGACGCCCATCTCGTGGATGCTCCGGGGTGCGATCACCAGGACGTCGGTGGGCAGCACGGACACCACGATCATGTTGGTTTCGGCCACGTGCAGCACGTCGCCGTCGCGGAGGTCGGCCGATCCGGCAGGAAGCCTGATTCCGATTTCGTTGCCGTGGTCAGTGGTGGCCCGCTGGATCCGTTTGACCAGCTGGGCGCTGGGCAGGACCACTTTCTCCCGGTGCAGGCGGGAATAGGACTCCGCAGGCAGGTCGTGGACGTTGCCGAGGACTTTCTCGATGATCATCTGAAGCTCCTAGAAGAGGAAGTACCGCTGCGCCATGGGCAGTACGTACGACGGTTCGCAGGTGGCCTCTTCGCCGTCCACAGTCACCGAATACGTTTCCGGGTCCACCTCGATATCGGGCGTGGCGTTGTTGTACTTCAGGTCCGCCTTGGTCAGGGTCCGGATGCCGGAGACCGGCCGGATGACCTTCTCGAGTCCAAGTTCCTCCGGCACGCCGGCGTCGATGGCTGCCTGGGAGAGGAAGGTGATGGACGACTTCTGCAGGGCCTTGCCGTGGGTGCCGAACATGGGCCGCATGGTGCGGGGCTGGGGTGTCGGGATGGACGCGTTGGCGTCGCCCATCAGGGCGTAGGCAATCTGGCCGCCCTTGAGCACCAGTTCGGGCTTCACCCCGAAGAACGCCGGATCCCAGAGCACCAGGTCGGCGAACTTGCCCTCCTCCACGGAGCCGATGGAATCAGCCATGCCCTGGGCGATGGCCGGGTTGATGGTGTATTTCGCCACGTAGCGCTTGAGCCGGAAGTTGTCGCTGCCTTCTGAACCGTGCGCCCCGGCTGCGCTCTCCCCCTGGGGGTCCGTCAGCGCGCCGCGCTGCTTCTTCATCTTGTCCGCCACCTGCCAGGTGCGGGTGATCACCTCGCCCACGCGCCCCATGGCCTGGGAGTCCGAGGACGTGATGGCGAAGATCCCCATGTCCTGGAGCACGTCCTCGGCGGCGATGGTTTCGGCGCGGATACGGGAATCGGCGAAGGCCACGTCCTCGGGGATGTCCGGGTTCAGATGGTGGCACACCATGAGCATGTCCAGGTGCTCTTCGATGGTGTTCCGGGTGTAGGGCAGCGTGGGGTTCGTGGAGGCGGGAAGCACGTTCGGCAGGCCGGCGATTTTGATGATGTCCGGCGCGTGCCCGCCCCCGGCGCCTTCGGTGTGGAACGTGTGGATGACGCGCCCGTCGATGGCCCGGATGGTGTCCTCCACAAAGCCGCATTCGTTCAGCGTGTCCGTGTGGATGGCAACCTGGACGTCGTACTCGTCCGCCACCTGCAGTGAGGTGTCGATTGAGGACGTGGTGGAACCCCAGTCTTCGTGGACCTTGAGGCCCACCGCGCCGGCGCGGATCTGCTCCGCCAGCGGTTCGACGGCGGAGGCGTGCCCCTTGCCGAGCAGGCCGATGTTGACGGGAAGCCCTTCGGCGGCCTGCAGCATGCGCTGGATGTGCCATTTGCCGGGTGTGACTGTGGTGGCCTTGGTGCCTTCGGCAGGTCCGGTGCCGCCGCCTACCATGGTGGTCACGCCGCTGCAGAGGGCAGTGGCCACCTGGTCCGCGGAAATGAAGTGGATGTGCGTGTCCACTCCGCCGGCGGTGAGGATCTTGCGTTCCCCCGCGATGATCTCCGTACTGGCCCCGATGACGATGTCCACGCCGTCAGTGATCTGCGGGTTTCCAGCCTTGCCGATCCGGAAGATGTGGCCGTCCCTCAGCGCGACGTCCGCCTTGTAGATGCCGGTGTAGTCCAGCACCACCACGTTCGTGATGACGGTATCCGGCACACCGTCGCGGACCACCTGGCCGTTCTGGCCCATGCCGTCCCGGATGACCTTGCCGCCACCGAACACCACCTCCTCGCCGTAGTTGGTGAGGTCCTTCTCGATCTCGAGGAACAGATCGGTGTCCGCCAAGCGGATGGCGTCGCCCGTCGTCGGGCCGTAAAGGTCCGCATACTGCCTGCGGGACAGTTCAAAACTCATCGGTGTTCCCCTGCCTGCCCGCTGCCGTCCCGGCCGCCCTCGAGGCTGCCGTTGACCGCGTTGCTGAGCCCGTAGACCTCCCGGCTGCCGGCCAGCCGGACCAGGCGGACGGTCTTCCGGTCGCCGGGTTCAAACCGGGCGGCGGTGCCGGCGGGGATGTCCAGGCGCCGCCCATGGGCAGCGCCGCGATCGAACTCCAGCGCCGGGTTCGCCTCGGCGAAGTGGTAGTGCGAGCCCACCTGCACGGGCCGGTCACCGGTGTTAAGGACGACGACGTCGATCGCCTCCCGTCCCGCGTTGATGACCAGCGGTTCAGGTCGCAGGACGTACTCTCCGGGAATCATGGCGCCCCTATCGGATGGGATTGTGGACGGTGACGAGCTTGGTGCCGTCGGGGAAGGTGGCCTCGATCTGGACGTCGTGGATCATCTCGGGCACGCCCTCCATGACGTCCTCGCGGCTGAGCAGCGTGGTGCCGTAGCTCATGAGTTCGGCAACGGTGCGGCCATCCCGGGCGCCTTCGATCAGCTCGTAGCTGATGATGGCCACGGCTTCGGGGTAGTTAAGTTTGAGTCCGCGCGCCTGGCGCCTGCGGGCGAGGTCGGCGGCGACCACGATCATGAGCTTTTCCTGCTCACGAGGCAGCAGATGCATGAGAATCCCTTCAACGGCCTGCGGGTCGGCGTGGGACCCAGACTAAGCCCCGTTCGTTTCAGCCACGTTTCAGGAGGGTCAGGTCCGGCCCCCGGCGGTGCCGTTCTGCCCTCCGCTGAGCCGGGCGAGGATCTCTTCGTTCGACTCGACCGGCTGGCGGTACGTGCTGGACAGGATGCGCAGCATGTCCGCAGCGTCCTCGCTGTCCTCCGACGCCATGGCGTCCTGCGCGTAGGTGACCCGGATGTTGTGGGCGAAGGCGTCTGCTCCGGTCTGGGCGATGCAGTTGTGCGTGGAGACGCCGGCCAGCACCACTTCGTCGGCGTTCCAGTTCCGCAGCCGGGACAGCAGGTTGGTGCCCATGAAGGCACTGTCCCGCGTCTTGGTCAGCTGTGGCAGGCCATCGGTGGCGAGTCCGGGCACAGCTTCCGCCTGCTCGCTGCCGCGGAAGATGAAGCCCTGGTCGTCGTCGAGCATGTTCAGCGTCCACGTGGATTTGTCCCGCTCGTGCTCGGTGCCAACCAGCAGCGCCTTGTGTCCGTTGGACGTGAATCCCTCCAGCAGCCTGTTGCAGGAGGCGACCAGCCGCTCCTGCTTGGCTGCCAGCTCCGGCGCTTCGAAGTACGCGTTCTGCATGTCGATGATGAGCAGGGCAATCATGGACGCACCTTTCGTGGGCTAACTAGTCTATGGGGCTGAGGCACGTATCTGCAGTCCGAATTCCGCTTTTATGTGCACGCCCCCGGCGGCCTCCTCAGTGCCCTCGATCCGGTCGATCAGCAGCTGCACGGACCGTTCAGCGATTTCGTCCATTCCCGGAGCAACAGTGGTCAGCGAGGGGGAGGAGAAGCGCGCCTCATCAATGTCGTCGAACCCGGCCACGGCCGTGTCCCCGGGCACCCTGACCCCGCGGAGCAGCAGTTCGTGCATCGCGCCCAGAGCCAGCGCGTCATTCAGTCCAAAGACGGCGTCGAAGGGCCGGCCACTGTCCAGGAGCCGTGCGACGGCGGTTGAACCTCCGTCACGGCGCCATTCCGCAGGAACGATCAGGGCCGGATCAAACTCCACTCCCGCCTCGGCCAACGCCTCCCGGTGTCCGGCCAGCCGCAGTCCGGGCGAACCGGCCCGGTCTCCCGGGGAGGCACCGATCACTGCAATACGACGCCGGCCTCCCGCCAGCAGGTGGGCCGTCATGGCCTTGGCCGCGCCCACATTCTTCATGGTGACGAGGTCGAACCGCGGGTCGTCGATGTGCTCGCCGAGCATGACGAGCGGTTTGGTTCCCCGCCGGGCGGCTGCCACGGCGCCCGCATCGAGCACCAGCGGAGTGAACAGGAGCCCGTCCGTCAACTGGCTCAGGGATCCCTGCAGGGCGGCAAGCTCGTTGGCCCGGGTTGCCGCAGACTGCTCCACCAGGACCCGGTAGTTCCGGGCGGCTGCAGCCGTCATGAGCTTGGAGGCGAGTTCCGCGTAGTACGGCACAGAGAGGTCGGACACCACCAGGCCCAGCATGCGGGACTTGCCGGAACGCAGGCTCCTGGCCGTCAGGTTGGCCTCGTACCCGAGCTCGGCAATGGCATCCAGCACCTTTTGCCGTGTGGCCGGCCTGATGAACTCATAGTTGTTGAGCACGTTCGACACGGTTTTCAGGGAGACGCCGGCCGCGCGGGCAACATCGTTCATTGTCACGGCCATGCAGGGTCCCTTTCGCGGCAGACATACCTCTCAGGTACATCGTTGCAGAATGCAGGCCGCCCCGCCCGCCAAGAATTTTCCAAGGTGGTTCCCCCACCCTTTCTGCAAGGTCTCTTGGCTCTGGGGCCAGGCAACGGCGCCTGGTCCCAGCGACAACCGGCGGTGTCCTCATTAGCGGCGGCCACCGGCGGGGCCGGTCCGGAAGCGGTGACCTCTTATGCGTTAAGCGGCGGCCACTTCCCGGAGCGGCCTCCAAGTGGCGCGGCAGGACAGGATGGGGAACGTTGCGGCGGAAGGGGGCCGAATTGTTGCAGGATGCAGGGGGATCCATTGAGGGATTAGCCCCGTCAGAACGGCAGTTTGCTCTTGTGGTTTCCCATCATGCCCGCACACCGTACCGGGGAGCAGTTCTCCGGTACGGGGACGGGGGTCCCGAACCGGTTGGCGGCGCGGAAGGCCGGGGTTCCGGCCTCGAGTTCCTGGCCCGGCTCGGTTCGGGACCGGTCCGCATCACATCGGATGTTCTTGCCGACCTGGACGGCGTGGCGGGAGCGGTGGTGCTGTCCACGTGCAACCGGTTCGAGGTTTATTGCGACGTTGCTCCGGGCGCGGATCCGGACACCACCAGGAAGCACGTTCTGGAGGTCATCAGCGCATGCTCGGCTGTTTGCCCCGAGGAACTCGGCCGGGCACTTGTGTGCCTGACGGGCACCGCGATGACCGAGCATCTCTTCGCGGTGGGTGCCGGCCTCGACTCGGCAGTGGTGGGCGAACGGGAAATCGCCGGGCAGCTCCGGCGCTCACTTGCCGCGGCCCAGGAGACCGGGGCTGCCAGCGGATCCCTGGTCCGGCTCTTCCAGGCAGCTTCCCGCGCCGCCCGCGAAGTCGGATCGCTGACGGCCCTGGGTGAAGCCGGTCGCTCCATGGTGTCCGTCGCGCTGGACTTGGCCCTGGCCAAACTGGGACGCCGGGACCTGTCCGGTCTGTCCGTGGTGGTCATCGGTACCGGCGCGTACGCCGGATCCACCCTTGCGCTTCTGGCGGCAAGGGCATGCACGGCGGTATCCGTGTTTTCCTGGTCCGGACGGGCCGACGCATTTGCGTCAGCCCGCGGTGCCACCGGCCTGACCTCCGCGGAACTGCCCGCCGCCGTCCGCGGAGCGGATGTGGTGATCGGCTGCAGCGGCCGCGGGCCCAGGCTCAGCGCCGACGACTTTCTGGCCTTCCGGCAGGGCGCCGCGGGGCCGCGCGTCGTCGTCGACCTCGCCCTCAGCCGGGACTTCGAACCGGGGCTCGGCGAACTGCCCGGCCTTGGCCTCATCACGCTGGAGCATGTGCGCTTGGCCTCGCCGAGTGAACAGACCGACGTCCTCCGGCAGGCCGGTGACCTGGTCCGGCAGGCCGCCCTGAAGTTTGAGGAGGACCGGCAGGCGCGGCTGCTGGATCCGGCGATCGTGGCGCTGCGTGCACACATGCAGTCGGTACTGGCTGGTGAGGTGGCCAAAGTGAAGAGCCAGCACGGCTGCACGGCCACGGCGGAAGCGGTGGAATTCGCCCTGCGGCGGGTGGTGCGGCAGCTTCTGCATGTGCCCACCTCGAGGGCGCGTGAACTGGCGGCCGCCGGCCGGCAGGACGAGTACACCACTGCGCTTGAAACGCTGTTCGGGCTGGACGTGACGGCGGGTGCGGAAGCACCGGCGCCCGGCGCGACTGCGACGGGGGCAGCAGAAGCCGGAACGGGTGCCCTGGGTTGCCCTGCACGGGAGAGCCAGGACCGTCAGGCCCCGGAGGACACCCTGCCGGCGGCGAGCTAGCCGCTTGCCGGGCGAGGCAGGGACATAGAAGGTCCCCGACATAAAAAGTCCCCGGATTCCTGTTGCCAGGAGTCCGGGGACTTTCCACTCTTCGCTAAAAGAGTGGGCCCTGTGGGGATCGAACCCACGACCCACGGATTAAAAGTCCGATGCTCTACCAACTGAGCTAAAGGCCCAAACTGCCTGCTGGAATGCGGGCTTCAACAGCCTGCAAACGCGAAACAGTTCCAGTCCATTTCTGGACGTTTAATACTGTACCCCAGACGGTGGCCACTTCAGCACGGCGCCCCGCTGCCGCCGTCGAACGTGTCTTTGCCTGGGCGCGGCAGGGGTTTCGGGCTGTGGAGGGACAATACCCGGGAGCAGCAAGGGACGCTCGATTCCGGTTCCTTGCAGGAGTAGCGTGGGACCATGAGCCAGAATGCAGGAACCAGCGGTCCGGGCGGGGCGGAGCGGCACCACAAACCGAAGCCTTTTGCGCCCATAGATTTCGAACCTTTCGCAGGCGGCGCCGATCCGGCGCGTGTCTCGGAAGCTGCGCACCTGGCCGCCCAGGCCCTGGTGCGCCACGGGCGGGACAGCGATGATCCCGTCATCACCAAACGGCTGGTCAAGCTGGCCGACGAGCAGGGCCTTGAGGCGATAGCGGAGATGTGGGCTGAAAGCCCGGCACGTTCGCTGCCCGGCGCGCTGTGGCGGCTGTATGCCCTCCGCGCGGCAACCGTGCAGGATCCCGAGCGTATCTCCGTTTATTTCAAGGCGGGCAGGGACACCGCGCAGGTCTCCAACGTGGTGGCCGGCGCGGCCGAACCGCCTGGCGCCGATGAAATGAAGGTCATGGCGGACGCCATCCTGTCCGGGGCTTTCAACGGCGACTTCGACGTTGCGCTGGAGCGGTCCGCCGCGTTCTGCCGCGTGGTGGCGCTCGGCCAGGCCACGCTCGCGGACGGCGCGGAGCACTCAAACGAGAGCCATGCGCGCAAGCTGACGCGCAACTCCCACCTGCTCGTGAAAACCGCAGAGGACCTGGAACACGCCGCCAACGCCTGGCGGCTGGGTGAGCTCGACTGACCCATCAGGCCCGATCTGTCAATGTTGACTTGGCCCAGCCAAAGTAGAACACTGAAATAGGTGCCGAACCGCGAAACCCCCGGGCTTCAACATTTAGCCGCCTAGAGCGGCCTACCGCCGAGAGGCGTATCCGGTTCGGCACCATTTTCATGCCCCAACGCAGGTGCCGGTAAAGTACTGACTAGCTGCGGCTCGGACGTCAAGTCAAACCCCCCGCGGCGTCCCGCCCTGACAATCCTCCGGAGACCGGTACTCATGAAGCTGCGCCTTTTTCCCCAGGAGCCCGCAGGCCTGAACCTGCTCTCGCAGCTGGCCCGGCAGATCGTTTTTGCCAGCGCCACCATGGCGGAAATCCTGGGCGCCCCGGCCACCGAACACAACCGGCTGGTGGAGGACATGCACAACCACGAGGCAAAGTCGGCCGAGCTGCACTTTGCCCTCCTGACGCACATGCGCACCAGCTTCGTGAATCCCCTCCCCCGCGAGGACATGTATGCCCTGTCGCAGGGCCTGAACGAAGCCATTGAAAAGCTGGACGCCGCCGCCGAGTTGGTGGCGCTATACAACCTGGACCGGCTGCCGAAGCGCGCAGCCGACCAGCTGGAGATCATCAGCCGGCAGGCCGAGCTGACGGCTGACGCCATGCGCCGGCTGAACAACCTGGACGACCTTGAGGACTACTGGATCGAGGTCCTGCGCCTTGCCAAGCGGGCTGAACGCACGCACCGCGTCTGGGTCGCGGACATGCTCAAGGACATGAAGTCGGCCCAGTATGCCCGCAACCGGGACATCGCCAATCAGCTGGTGGACGTCACCAAGGACATGCGCCGGATCGCCACCCTGGTGGGTAGCATCATCGTCAAGGAATCCTGAGGTGACGCTGTTCATCTTCGCCCTGGTGGTACTCCTCACCGCGGCATTTTCCTTCGTCAACGGTTTCCGTGACGTATCCACCTCCGTGGCCCTGGCCGTGCGCACGCGCGCCCTGACCCCCACCGTGGCTGTCCTGCTGGCCGCCCTTTTCAACCTGATCGGCGCACTGCTGAGCGCCGGACTGGCCGTGGCAGTCAGCCAGAACTGGGTTGCCCTCCCGCCGGGCGACAGCGGCCTGACCATCATCGCCGCCGGCCTTGCCAGCGCGTGCGTCTGGGGCATCTTCCTGTGGTTGAAGGGCATTCCCTCGTCCTCCACGCATGCCCTGGTGGGTGGACTGGCGGGAGCCGGAACGGCCAGCGTGGTGGTGGGCGGCAATTCCGTGGGCGGCGTGGACCAGTCGCTCCTCTCCCAGGTGGTCCTCCCCCTGGTTCTCTCCCCTGTCATTGCCTTCATCGCCGCGTACCTGTTGGTGTTTCCCGTCACCTGGGCTGCGCGATACACCCAGCCGAGCGTGGTCAACAAGCGGTTCCGGTCCGCCCAGGCCATCGCCGCAGGCGCCGTCGCCTTTGGCCACGGCCTCCAGGACGGCCAGCGGGTCAGCGCTGTGCTCATCCTGGCGCTGCTGGCGGCAGGCTATTCCGACGGCGGTTCGCTTCCCCTGTGGGTGGCGCTGCTGTCCGCGGCCACGATCACGGCGGGCACGATGTTTGGCGGCTGGCGCATCTCGCACACCATTGGCTACCGGCTGACCCGGATCGATCCGCTGCGCGGTGTGGTGGCCCAGGGCTTCAGTGCGCTCCTGCTTTTTGTTGGCGCCATTGGCCTGCATTGGCCCGTTTCCACCACCCACACAGTCACGTCCGCAGCGCTGGGCGCGGGCGAAAACCAGCAGTTTGCCACCGTCCACCGCAAGCTGATGACCCGGATCCTGTCGCTCTGGGTCCTGACGCCGGCAGCAACGGCTGCGGGGGCCTTCGTCCTCGAACTGGCACTCTCCCCGCTGATCGCCGCCTGAAGGAACAACGCGAGGTCACTTCTCGCCCTTCCGGAGGTCCTGATAGGGCGATAAGTGACTCCGCGTTGCTGTATGCGAGTCCGGGGTGCGGCTGGGGACTATCCGAAGCGGCCGGAGACGTAGTCCTCGGTCGCCTTCTGGCTCGGGTTGTTGAAGATGGTGCTGGTCTCGGCGAACTCGATGAGTTTGCCGGGCTTGCCGGTGCCGGCGATGTTGAAGAACGCTGTCTTGTCCGAAACGCGGGCGGCCTGCTGCATGTTGTGGGTGACGATCACCACCGTGTACTGGTCCTTGAGCTCGTTGATGAGGTCCTCTACGGCCAGGGTGGAAATCGGGTCAAGGGCGGAACACGGCTCATCCATGAGGATCACCTGCGGCTCCACGGCGATAGCGCGGGCGATGCAGAGGCGCTGCTGCTGGCCGCCGGACAGTCCCGAGCCCGGCTTCTCCAGGCGGTCCTTGACCTCGTTCCAGAGGTTGGCGCCGCGGAGCGAGCGCTCCACCAGGGCATCGGCCTCGCCCTTGGAGATCTTTTGGTTGTTCAGTTTCACGCCGGCGAGGACGTTGTCCCGGATGGACATGGTGGGGAACGGGTTGGGCCGCTGGAACACCATGCCGATCTGGGAGCGCACCGTCACCGGGTCCACGCCGGGTCCGTACAGGTTGTCGCCGTCGAGCAGCACTTCCCCTTCGACCCGGGCACCCGGGAGCACCTCGTGCATGCGGTTCAGCGTGCGGAGGAAGGTGGACTTGCCGCAGCCGGAGGGGCCGATGAACGCCGTGACGGACTTGGCCTCGATGTTGATGCTGACGTCTTCCACGGCCAGGAAATTGCCGTAGTACACGTTCAGGTCTTTGACGTCGATGCGCTTGGACATGATGTTCCTTAACTTGCTCGGATGAAATGAAGTCTAAGTCCCGGCCCAGGGGCCGGTAAGGGAGGTTCGGCCTAGCGGCCCGTCTTGGGTGCGAAGACCCGGGCAATCAGGCGGGCGCCGAGGTTGAGCAGCATCACCAGGATGATGAGGACCAGGGCCGCACCCCATGCCCGCTGCGACGACGGGTCGGGGTTGGACGGCGAGGTGGGGTTCAGGATCTGCGTGTAGATGAACGTGGGCAGCGAAGCCATCCACCCGCCGAACACGTTGTTGTTGATGCTCGTCGCAAAACCCGCGGTCACCAGGATGGGGGCGGTCTCGCCGATAACCCGGGCGATTGCCAGGGTGACGCCGGACGCGATGCCGGAGATCGCCGTCGGGATGACCACCTTGAGGATGGTCCGCCATTTGCGCACGCC
Organism: Arthrobacter sp. OAP107; assembly: GCF_040546765.1. Classification (NCBI taxonomy): domain Bacteria; kingdom Bacillati; phylum Actinomycetota; class Actinomycetes; order Micrococcales; family Micrococcaceae; genus Arthrobacter; species Arthrobacter sp. OAP107. The sequence goes on from NZ_JBEPOK010000001.1 coordinate 4,692,759, forward strand.
CAGCGCGTAGGCGGCCTCGCGGAGCTCGTTGGGCACGATCTTCAGCATTTCCTCGCTGGAGCGGACCACCACCGGGATCATCAGAACGGACAGCGCGACGGCGGCGACGGCGCCGGTTTTGGTGCCGGGGCCAACCACCGCGAAGAAGAACGCGGCAGCGAACAGGCCAGCCACGATGGACGGGATGCCGGTCATGACGTCCACGAAGAAGGTGATGGCGCGGGCCAGCGGGCGGTCGTTGCCGTACTCGACGAGGTAAATCGCCGTCAGCAGGCCCACCGGGACGGAGATGACCGTGGCCAGCAGGGTAATCTGCACCGTGCCGATCAGCGCGTGGTAGATGCCGCCGAGAACTGGTCCGGTGCCGTCTGCCGCCCGGTTGTCGAACACGCCGGTGACGCCGTTCATCGAGGTACCCAGGAAGCCCGGGTTGAGGAGGCCCGGCACGCCATTGACAACGACGGTCCAGATGACGGAGATCAGCGGGAGCAGTGCAACCAGGAAAGCGCCAACCACGAGGCAGGTGGCCAGCTTGTCCTTGGCCTTGCGCGACCCCTCAACGGCACCGCTCCACCCCACGAGACCGACGGCGAAAAGTACGGCGGAGACGATGCCCCAGCCGAAGGCGTTGAAGCCGATCAGGGCGAGGATCGCGGCCCCGAGGACCAGCGCGACGCCCAGGACCGCGTAGGGGGCGTACTTGGGCAGCTGGCCCTTGGTCAGGGCGGACCGCTTGCGGACCGGGGTCAGGGTGGAGGTCATTTAGTTGGCTCCCGAGAATTCTTTGTGCCGGCTGATGATCCACCGGGCGATCATGTTGACGGCGAGGGTGATCACGAACAGGACCAGGCCCGCGGCGATCAGCGTGCTCACCTTGAGGCCGCTGGCCTCGGGGAAGTTCAGGGCGATCTCGGCGGCGATGGTCTGGTTGCCGGACTGGATCAGGCTGCCGGTGAGAGCGCCGGAGGACAGCACCAGGGCCACGGCCATGGTCTCGCCCAGGGCGCGGCCGAGGCCCAGCATGACGGCGCTGATGATGCCGGGGCGGGCGAAGGGCAGCACCGACATCTTGATCATTTCCCAGCGTGTGGCGCCCAGCGCGAGGGCTGCTTCCTCGTGCAGTTTCGGGGTCTGGAGGAAGATCTCGCGGGACAGCGAGGTGATGATGGGAATCACCATGACGGACAGCACGATGCCGGCGGTCAGGATGGTCTTGCCCGTGGCGGAGGCGGGACCGTGGAAGATCGGCAGCCAGCCCACGTTCGCAGCCAGCCAGCCGTAGGCGGGCGAAATCTGGGGGGCCAGAAAGGCCGCGCCCCAGGCGCCGTAGATGACGGAGGGGATCGCGGCGAGCAGGTCCACCACGTAGCCGAGGCCGGATGCCAGGCCGCGCGGGGCGAAGTGCGAGATGAAGAGGGCGACGCCGATGGATACGGGCGTGGCGATGGCCAGCGCGATGATGGCGGCGATGAGGGTGCCGACGACGATCGGCCAGATGTAGGCGAAGAAGCCCTCGCCGCCCTGGATGTCCGCGGCGGGGGCGGTGAAGGCGGGAACCGCCTGGATGACGAGGAAGAGCGCCACCCCGAAAAGTACTGCAAGGATCAGGCAGCCTGCCGCGAGGGCCGCTCCGGAGAAGACTTTGTCCCCGGTGCGGCCGGCGCCTCGGGAACTGGTCAGGGAGGTGGTGGTCATACCCGGCCCTTCGGTGTTGGTGGTGCAGAGATACGGATCGTGCTGTAACCGCGCGTTACACGGCTAAGTTCCCCGCCCTGCCTGGCGGCTGGGCGGGGAACCTCGGCGTTCGGGTCAAACGTTACGACTTGACCTTGATGGCTTCGATCGACTTGACGGCTTTCGCGGCCAGGGTGGCGGAGATCGGAGCCGACTTGGCGGACTCGGCCGCAGCCTTCTGGCCCTCTTCGGAAACTACGTACTTCTCGAAAGCCTTGACCAGGTCGACGGTTTCCTGCTTGTCGTAGGTGGAGCAGACGATGTGGTAGGAAACCAGGACCACCGGGTAGGCGCCAGCCTCGGTGGTGGTGCGGTCAAGCTTGATGGCACCGTCGGTGTCGGCGCGGCCTTCAACAGCCTTGCCGAGGTCGACTGCCTTGGAGGCGGCTTCCGGGGAGATCTTGACGAACTCGGAACCGACCTTGATCTGGGCGACGCCCAGCTTGCCGCCGACGGCGGAGTCGTCAGCGTAGGTCACGGCACCGGGGGTGTCGGTGACCGTCTTGACGACGCCGGACGTGCCCTTGGCGTTCTCACCCTTGAGGGATGCAGGCCAGATGCCGTCGGCCTTGTCCTTCCAGACATCGGCAGCGGCAGCGGAGAGGTACTCAGTGAAGTTCTTGGTGGTGCCGGAGTCGTCAGAGCGGCTCACCGGGGTGACGGCGAGGTCCGGGAGCTTGGCGTCCGGGTTCAGGGCTGCGATGGCGGGGTCGTTCCACTTGGCGATTTCGCCGCGGAAGATCTTGGCAGCGGTGGGCGCGTCCAGCTTCAGCTCGGTGATGTCCGGCAGGTTGAACGCGATGGCGATCGGCGAGATGTAGACGGGGATCTCGATGGCGCCCTCGGGGCCGCACACCTTCTTGGCGGAAGCCAGTTCCTCGTCCTTCAGGTAGGCATCCGAGCCGGCGAACTGTGCCGAACCGTCGAGGATTGCCTTGCGCCCGGCACCGGAGCCGTCCGGGGAGTACTGCACGGTGGCGCCCTGGTTGGCGGAGGCGAAGTTGGTCTTCCAGACGTCCATGGCCGCGCCCTGCGCGGAGGAGCCGATGCCGGTCAGGGTACCGGTGACCCGGGTGCCGGCGGCGGAGGCGCTGCCTGCCGGGGCGGTGTTCGTGGCGTTGTCTGAACCACAGGCGGTGAGCGCGAGTGCGCCAGCGGCGATAACAGCGATTGCCGCGTGGCGGCCGAAGCGGAGTGCCTTCACTGGGTGTACCCCTTCCAGGGTTTTTCGATGCGGTGCGGACCGGAGACGTCCGAACGTGCGATGCGTACTTTTGTACCTTCACTGAAGTTATGGGCCGCAGGTAACAAGTTTTGGGGTCGCAGGTGAACGCAGGGTTAACGACGGCGGGCCATTGGCTTACACCTGCGGCGTCACCATTGCGTTGGATGCGCCGCAGTCGTAGTGAGCCCGCCACACCGTTCACAGCGCTAACAGCGGCCCCACATGGCACGATGGGGCTTATGGAAACGTCAGGGCCGCTGGACGCCCGCCAGTTGGGTGCTGGACGGCCGTCGGACGCCGATGTGGACCTGTACCGCAGGCTGAGTTCGGACATCACCGCCGGCGTCGCCGTGGTCTCCACCCGGTTGCGGAACAGGGACTACGCGGCCACGGTGAGCGGCTTCCTCCCGGTTTCCTACGACCCGCCCACCATGCTGGTCAGCCTGTACGCGGAGTCCCGTATTGGCGAGGCCGTGGAGGAGGCGGGCACCTGGGCCCTCAGCGTGCTCTCTGGCAAGCACCAGGGCACGGCGACGTGGCTGGCCAGTCCGGGAACACCGCTGCACGGGCTGCTGGCGCAGGTCCCGTTCCGGCGCGGTCCGGCCACAGGAGCCGCCATCATCGACGGCTGCCTGGCCTTCTTCGAACTGCGCACCGTGTCGGTCCATGCTGCCGCCACCCACCTCCTGGTCGTGGGCGAGGTGGTGGCCATGGGCAGCGGGGCGGAACCGTCCGAGGCTCCGGACCCGCTGGTGCATTTCGGCTCGGAGTTCCGCCGTCTGGCGCCGTGAACCCGTTGGCACAGTAAAGCAGTCGGGCACAGTAATAAGGGTGCGCTCCGCCTGGAATCCCTGCGGAACGCACCCTCATTTGTAACTCACCCTTATTTACGGGGTTGACCAGCTACTCGAGGTGGACCGGCTGCGCCGACCGGCCGGCCGCACCGGGCTGCCGGCCCCGAAGGAACCACGCCAACAGCACCGTCCCCAGGACGGCGATGGCGGTGGACACCATGGCCAGCCCGGGAACCGCCGGGAGGACAAGAAAGACGACGGCGGCTGCCACGGCCAGGGCGATGACGGTGGTCCGGGGCTGCTTCATTGAGACGATGGCCTGGACCAGCACGGCACCAAGGACCGCGGGCAGCACGTACAGCCGGGTCACGTTCATTACGGCGGGCGGGATAACGCTGATGAGCCAGCTCCCCAGCAGGCCCACGAAAATGGCGAGCGAAGCCAGGTGGACGGCGGCCGCACCGCAGATCGCCACGACGGAAGCCAGCTGGCCGCGGCGGGTCCCCGGCTTGGCGCCGATGTTGGTCTGCGCGATCAGGGCGGCGGGCAGGAGCTTGTTGGAGATGTTGCCGATCATGAAGGCCTGGTACATGGCGGCCGGTCCGAGGATGGGGTAATACGTCAGAGGCTCCACGATCCAGATGATCCCGAACGTGGCAGCGACGGCGGCGAAGGCGATCCAGAGCTGTGCGGGCGCGATGTCCAGCCCTCCGGCGAAGACGAGATACAGCGGGCCGGCCACGGAAACCAGCAGGCCCCCGATCATCGTGGCGCGTCCCCAGCGCGAGGTGGTGCGGTCAAACTCGGCCATGGCCTGGTCCGTGGCGGCGGGTGCGGTGCTGGTGGCTGTCATGGTTCCTGTCCTTACTGAAGGGCTAACTGGAGGGGGGCTGGTGTGGGTGGGCCGGTCCGGGTTGTGCCGGATGCGGGGTCAGCCGGCGGACGTGAGAAAGGCCGCGCCAAGGGCGGCGACGATCGAGATGCCCAGGCCCCATTCCCGGAGCCAGCTCTTGCCGAGCGCCTTGGCCAGCAGCAGGGACAGCGCCATCACCGCGGCGGAAACGGCAAAGGTGACCATGTGAGTGCCGGACTTTGGCAGCTCTGTGAAGCCCAGGCAGGCGAAGGCCCCGATGAGGGCGGCCGCGGGAACGATGGCCATGGCCGCCGGGTTGATCGCGCGTACCTTGGCGTCGCCGCGGCGGAGCAGCGGTGTAAGGATCAGCGTGGCGATCATCCACATGGCCCCGCCGATGCTCATGGCAAAGAACGCCACCGCGAAAACGCTTTGGGTGTAGCTCGCGTCGCCGAGCTTGGCTCCCAGGGTGCCTGCCGCGATGCCGGCTGCCGAGACGTCGTAGGCGGCGGAGCCGATGAGCCCGATCCGGGACAGCACGGCGGGTGCACCGAACAGTGCCAGCAGCGCGATGGCCACGAGCGAGACGGCGAGCGAGGGGCCGATCGCGGAGACAGCGCCTGACCGGAATGACGTCCTGATATCTCCTGGTGTCATCTGCACCGAGGGTGCTGCCCGCCGCACTGCCCGGAGGAAGATCAGCGACTGGACCACGATGACGCCGAAGACGCCTGCCACGCAGAGCCAGAGGACGGGGGCGTTGGCAATTGCAACGATGTCAGCTGAACCGGTGGGGGCCAGGGGTGCGTGCATGGGAGCCTCCTGTTTAGGGCCGCAGTGGGCCGGCGATGCTGATGCCGCGGGCAGGACCGCTGCGCTGCGGAATCTGGACCTCCGACCGGATCGGCCAGCAGGTTAGGAATACTGTCCGGGACGCCGGCCCGGGACGGCAAGGGATGGCGGAATCGGCCAAAATTCTGGCCGGATCAGTCATGCCGCGGTTTCGAGGGCCGATGCCTTCCACTCCCGCTCCCGGTCCTCCACACTTCAGGGAGGTACAACCTCGCACTCTTCAACCGCCGCCCGAAGGAGCACCATGTCTGACGCCATCAGCGAACTTTCCGCCGTCGAGCTCACCGCCGCCATCAGGAACAGGGAAATCTCGGCGCGGGAGGCCCTTGACTGCCACCTTGAACGCATTGCCGAGGTGAATCCCCGGCTCAACGCGGTGGTGACCCTCGACGCCGAGGGTGCAGCGAAACTGGCAGCCCGCGCCGACGAACTCACGGCCTCCGGCGCCGAACTGCCGCCCCTGCACGGCCTGCCCCTGACCCACAAGGACACCAACAACACCGCCGGAATGCGCACCACCCAGGGCTCGGTTGTACTGAAGGACTGCGTGCCGGCCAGGGACGACCTCATCATCGCCCGGCTCAAGGCCGCCGGTGTGATCAGCACGGGAAAGACCAACGTTCCCGAGTTCGGGGCAGGCTCCCACACGTTCAACGACCTCTTCGGCACCACCACCAATCCGTACGCGCCAGCCCTCAGTGCAGGCGGAAGCAGCGGCGGGGTGGCCGCCGTCGTGGGTTCCCGTGTGCAGCCGATGGGTGACGGCAGCGACATGGGCGGCTCGCTGCGGATCCCCGCGTCCTTTTGCAACATCGTCGGATTCCGGCCGTCCCAGGCCGTCATTCCCATGCCATCCGATATCAACGCTTGGTCCTGGCTGGGGCGGACCGGCCCGATGGCCCGGACCGTGGAGGACATTGCACTGTTCATGTCGGTCACCGCCGGACGGGATCCGCGCGTGCCCCACCCGCAGGTGGTTGATCCGGCGGATTTCAGGGCCGGGCTGGAGACCGACATGCGCGGCGTCCGGATCGGCTGGTCACGGGACTTTGGCATCGGGGTTCCGGTGGAACCGGAAATCGCCGACCATCTGGAACGCCAGCTGGCGGTGTTTGAGGAACTGGGTGCAGTGGTGGAGGAGGCGTCCCCGGATTTCAGCGAGGCGGACCTTGTCTTCGGCAACACGCGGGCGCTGGATTTCGCGGCCGGCCTGGGCGCCCTGGTCGCCGAATCCGGCGAGCTCATCAAGCCGGAGGTGCGGTGGAACGTCGGCAAGGGGCAGGCGCTCACCGCTGAGGACATCATTGCCACCAACGCCGCCCGCACCCGGCTTGAATACAGCGTCCAGGACTTCTTCGCGCGCTACGACATCTTTGCGGGCCCGTGCGCGCAGGTGCTGCCGTTCGATGCGTCCCTGCGCTACCCGCAGGAGATAGCCGGAGTCCCGTCCGAAACCTATCTGGACTGGATGCGGTCGGCGTGCCTGCTCTCGGCCACCGGCCTGCCGGTGCTGAGCCTGCCTACCGGGTTCGGCAGCTCCGGGCTGCCCATCGGGCTGCAGCTGGCCTCGAACCACTACACAGACGTGCAGCTGCTGCGCTGGGCGAGGGCGTTCGAACTGCAGACCGGGTACGCCGCGGTGGCGCCGGATTTGGGTGAATCAACGCTGAGCGCGCCGGCCGCCGGACGCGGCGGACTCAGGCCGGTGTCCGGGCAGGGGGCATGATGCGCCCACCGCGTTTGCGGGCATCCAGCAGTACGGACACGTCAACGGACGACGCCTGTGCCGCCCAGTCGGAAGCCGTTATCAGGCGGTACAGGGACTGCTGGTCGGGCACTGTCACGTCGGCCACGATCTGGTAGTCACCGGCGAGCGCTGCTGCGTAGCGCACCGTGGGCAGCTCGGCCAGGCTCTTGCCGAGCTGCTCCACCTGGTGCGGCGCGGCCCTGATCCACAGCAGCGCCTCGACGGCGAGCCCCAGGGCAGCCGGTTCCACCACGACGCGGGGCTGGACCTGGTTGTTGGCGAGCAGCCATTCGCAGCGCCGGCGGGCGGTTGCCTCCGAGACCCCGACGCGCCGGGCCAGCGCTTCGAAACTGATGCGTCCGTCCGCGCAGAGTGCCTCCACAAGCTCGGTGTCCTGGCGGTTCAAGGGCTGCCGCACCGCATATACGCCGGTGTCCGCGGCGACCGGCGAGCGCAGGGCGTCTGCCTGCTCCGCGGTGAGCATCTCCGGCCGCCAGCCCTGGATGGTCCGGAAGTACCGCAGCACCGGATAACTCACGGAGTGCCGCAACCCGATGGTCGAGGGCAGCTCGTCGGAGAGGATGTCCCCCATCCTGTCCGGGTCCGTGAGGATCTCGGCCACGCAGTCTCCATTGCCGGTGACCGTGTAGACGAACGTGGTGTCGGAGCGCTGCGCGAGCGACTGCGCGGCAGCGCGGGCTGTTCCCGGGGTGCAGCGCATTTCCACCAGCATCGACGCCGGATGCGGCCGCACGGCGGCGACGGCGACGGCGCCGGATTCCAGGAGCTGAGCCCCGCGGCGGGCCACGGTGCGCTCCGGCTCGCCCAGGACGGCGGCCATCTTGCGCCACGGGCAGCGGGGATCCAGCTGCAAGGCAGCCACAATCTGTCGTTCCAGTGAATCGAGCAGGATCATCCGCACTCCATCATCCGCATACAGGCCTTCCTTCAGGGCTCCATTTCAGCATGAAACAGGGCCGCACTCCGGGGGACGGAGCGAAGGCGGGCCAGCAGCGTCGCGGCGAGGAACGCCGTCGTAATTTCCAGCACGACGACGGCGAGCAGGCCCCCGGCTCCTGAACCCAAAGTGACCGGCCCCACAGCGCCCGGCCCGAGGAGATCCCCGCCGGGCACCGCCCCGGTATGGGAGTGGCCGGACGCCCCTCCCCCGGAGAAGGCAGAGCCGCCCAGCAGCAGGACGGCGTGCAGGGCAGTCATGGCCAGGGCGCAGCCCATCACCTGGCGCAGGGCCTTCTCCCTGCCGCCGCGCCACAGGTGCACGGCGCACGGCAGGCAGACCCCGACCATCGCGAGCATCACGGCGCCCAGCCACGGTCCGTGGTGGTTTCCGGCGACGAGCCACAGGTGCACCACACAGGACGCGGCGGTCACCAGCGAGACTGCGCGGGAGTGCAGGACACGGCGGCCGCCGGAGAATGAGCTGGTGCCGGGGACGCGGCCGGCGGCGCGGCCCCATCCCGGCAGTGCGGTCACGGCGTGAGCCTAGCCGTGACACGGGGAATCGACGGACTCCCCGGCGTCACCGTGGCAGTGGCCCCCGGCCTGCACATTCGGATTGGCGGGCACATCCAGGACCGGGCTGCGGTCGAAGAAGCCTTCGGGGGCGGAGCTTGAAGCCGACGGTGTCCACCGGCATGATGGGCCAGTCCTCCACCCGCGGGAAGTGGGTCAGGCCGAAGGTGTGCCACACGACGATGTCCTGGCCGTCGATGTCGCGGTCCTGGGCGACGTAGGCGGGCAGGCCGGCACCGCCGGAGTGCTGGTTGACGAAGTCACCGGTGGGATAGCGCTCGTCGTCGGCGTACCGGGTGACCCAGAGGTCCTTGGTGGCAAACGCGGCCCGCCGGGCAATCGAGGATTCGGGGTCAGCCATCAGGGTGGGCTGGTTGTGCGCGTGCAGCTTGTAGCCAACCGGCTCGTTGAGACGATTCTTGGATTCGGGGTTGGAGATGATCCAGCTGCGGCCGGCGCGGGCGTCCGCTTCCCGCACGGCTTCGGACTCGCGGGTCAGCACGGTGCGCTTGCGCGTGAAGGCGTTGCCGCGCTCGTTGCCCGGGCCCATCGCCTGCCGGACCACGTCCTCTTCCTCCACCCTGTTGGTGAAGCCGTCGATGGCCATGTCCAGGCGGGCGCTGAAGATGTGCTGGTGGAACGGGGCGCCGAGGCCCGGCGCCAACTGGGAGATGTTGTCCGAGCCGCCTTCCGGGAACGCGGAGGTGAAGACGACGCCGGTGGCCTTGGCCTCGAATTCGATGGTGCCGTCAAGGTAGAGGTACCAGTAGAAGCCGTAGTCGTAGTTGCCGATGGTGGTGAAGAAGGAGATCACCATGCGGCGGTTCCGGCGGGTGTAGTTGATGCCGGTCCAGAGGTCGCTGTGCTTGGCCAGGATGCCCCAGTCCTCCTCGTGCATGCAGATGCCGTTGCGGATCTCGCGGGGGTTGCCGAAGGCGTCGCTGATGACGGGGCTGAGGTATGTGATGTCGCCGAGGCAGTCGCAGCCCAGCTCCAGGGAGTTGGCGTACTGGCCCACGAGGTACTCCCCCGTGTCGAAGTAGTTCTGCCAGGACCGGATCGGTGACGGATCGCCGTACGGGACCACCATCTCGGCGATCGATGCGCGGTTGATGATGGGCCGGAGCCGGTCCCCGTCCCGGAAGGCGATGTTGTGCAGCACCACGCCCTCGCGGACGTCGAAGCCGACATCAAGGCTCCATTTCTCCCACTCGATGTGGTTGCCGCCGGTCACCGTAAAGCTGGGGCCCTCGGGCTGCGTGATGCTGATCGGCTTCTGTGTGGTCCGCAGCGGGCCGGTGAGCTCGGGATCGGTGTAGTTGCCGTGCTCTGCCGGAATGGGGAAAACGCCGGTGTCGAACACCTGCGTGACTTCCTTGCCGACCACATCCACATAGGCCACGAGCCCGTCCACCGGGTGGGCCCAGGCGCTGTCCTCCGGGAACTCCTGCACGAAGGCGAGCCCGCGCAGGATCCGGCGGCCCTTCTCCTCGGCATATTCGAACACGCCGGCGGAGAGTGGGGCAACGCGCACCTTGCTGACGTCCAGGTTCCGGGCGGCCAGGGCCGTCAGCCACCGCTCGTCCGTGGCCAGCAGCTGTTCCACCACCTCGAACTCCTCTTCCAGGACCGGCAGTTCGCCGGTGGCGGCGGTGTCGAGTTCGACGGCGGAGATCACCGTGCCGCTGGTGACCGAGACGGTGACGTCCTGCGGCCGGGCACCGGAGACGTCGTGGATGAAGATCCGGAACCGCCGGTCTTCCGTGCCGGAGCCGGTTCCGGCGGCAGTTCCGCCGGAGGCTTCATTTCCACGGACAGGGTCCAGCAGGCCCAGGTAGGCAATGCGCTTCTCCGGACCAAGAAGTCCGCCGGAGCGAAGAATGCCCTGCACCTCGCTGATGTCCGCCGCGGATGCGAGGCGGAACGGGCTGGCTGTTTCTGTGATGGAGAGCGTCATAGCGGCCTTTGTCCGGGACCCTGGCGGGTCGGATTTTTTATTTTCTATAGTTGTAGAGAATAAGCGAACGTAAGATGGCTCACAAGAGTCTGGGCGAAAATATTTACTGGGGAGCGGCATCGTGCCAAAGATTGTTGACCACGACGAGCGCCGCTTGGAACTCGTCGATGCGACCTGGCGGATCATCGCCCGGCTGGGCATCGAAAGCGCCACCATGCGGGAGATCGCCACCGAGGCGGGCTTCGCGAACGGCGCCCTGAAGCCGTACTTTCCCACCAAGGACACGCTGCTGACCTTCGCGTTCGGCCACGTCTTCAACCGGACCAACGAGCGCATCGCCGAAGTCACCTCGGGGCTTTCGGGGCTGGCGGCCCTGCGGGCTTTCTGCGTGGAAGTCCTCCCGCTGGATGAGGAACGGATCAATGAAGCGCGGATAGTGATCCCCTTCTGGCAGAAGGCCATCAACGATCCGGGCAAGGCGCAGATCCACAGGGAATCGATGCAGGAGTGGCTGGGTACGATCCGGCGCCACCTCGCGGAAGCCAGGGACAGCGGCGAGGTAAGTGCCGCCGTCGACGACGACAGTCTCGCCGGCCAGCTGCTGAACATGCTGCTGGGGGCCCAGATCGCGGCAGCGCTGCTCCCTGAGGGCCAGACGGAGCTCGGCCTGGACGGACAGCTTGAGGGATACCTCACCCTGCTGACGGGCCAGCGTTGAGCGGGAGCAACCAGGTGACGCCGGAAGAGACCATCCCACAGGAAATCGACACGCCGGAAATCATGATCGACGCAGACATCCTCGACCGGAACATCGGCAGGATGGCGTCAGCCGTTCGGGCACGGGGCCTGGACCTGCGCCCGCATGCCAAAACCCACAAGATTCCCGAAATCGCAGCCCGCCAGATCGCGGCCGGAGCCTCCGGGCTGACAGTGGCAACCATCGGTGAGGCTGAAGTGTTCGCGGCCGCCGGCGTCGACAACCTCTTCATCGCCTACCCGCTCTGGATTTCGCCACAGAAGGCCGAGCGGCTTAAGCACCTGTCGCAGACTGCGCAGATCACCGTCGGCGTGGACTCCGTGGAGGGCGCAACGAGGCTGGGATCCGGCCTCGAAAACGCCGCCGGGAGAATCAGCGTCCTCGTGGAAGTGGACAGCGGCCATCACCGCAGCGGCGTCCATCCGGAAACCGTCGCGCCGGTCGCCGAAGCAGCAGCGCGCGCCGGACTGAAAGTCGCGGGAGTCTTCACCTTTCCGGGACACAGCTACGCGCCGGGCATGCCGGTCGAGGCGGCCAGGCAGGAGCAGCAGGCCCTGGGCCGGGCGTCCGAGGTTCTGACGGCGGCAGGATTCGAGGTCACCTGCCGCAGCGGCGGTTCGACCCCGACGGCGATGCTGACCGGGAACTCGGCCGCCACCGAGGTGCGCCCGGGAGTCTACATCTTTGGTGACGCCCAGCAGCTGGAGCTGGAGCGGTGTGCCATCGATGACATCGCACTGACAGTGGCGGCCACCGTGGTCAGCCACCACGCAACCCCGGCGGACGGTCCCGCACGTTTCATCATCGACGCCGGCAGCAAGGTTCTCGGCAGCGACCGGCCCGCGTGGGCAAGCGGCTTCGGTCGGCTGATGGACCATCCCGACGCCCGGATCACCGCACTGTCGGAGCACCATGCAACTGTCGAGTGGGCGGAGCCCGGGACCATGCCCGCCATCGGGCACCGGCTGCGGGTCATTCCCAACCACGTGTGCCTCGCAATGAACCTCGTGGACGACGTCGCGGTGGTCCGCGGAGGCGAACTTGTGGACCGCTGGGCGGTGGCGGCCCGCGGCAGGAACAGGTAAGCGGCGCGAGGGGTGGTGCTCACGGAATCTTTTTTCGCCATACGTTGAAAAAAGATGACAGGGTGGAATTTCGCCGCTAACCTGAAATGACTGTGTTCCACGACACAGTGTTGGGGACCCGCAGACAGACAGCCAACCGGCGTCAGGAATGTTCATGCCAGCAACCACAGCCCGCTCCACGGACCAGACCCTCACCTCCAGTGTGGCCACCTCCTTTGACCACTGGAGGCATCTCGTCGCGCAGTCCTTCGTGCCGCTGGCCGCCGAAACCGAACGGCCTGAGCAGTTCCAAGGCCGTATGCGCTCCAGGGTGCTGGACCGCACGTGCATCGTGGAAGTTTCGGCTTCAAGCCACAGCGTCCACCGCACACCGGCGCTCCTGGCACAGTCCGACCAGCGCTATTTCAAGCTCAACCTCCAGCTGGAGGGCACCGGACTCCTCATCCAGGACAACCGCGAGGCCGTGCTCCGCCCCGGCGACCTGGCCATCTACGACACCAACCGCCCATACACGCTGGCGTTCGAAGAACAGGCCCGGATGATGGTGGTCATGTTCCCGCACGACTCCCTGTCGCTGCCGCCGGACTATGTGGGACAGCTATCGGCCGTCCGCATGGCCGGGGAATCCGGAATGGCAGGCATCGTGGGACCGTTCATCACGCGGCTCGCCGGCAATCTTGAGGCGCTCAGCGGGCCGAGCGGCTCCCGGCTCGCTGCCAACACGCTGGACCTCGTCTCCACCATGCTCCATGCGGAACTGGATCTGGCTGCGGACAGCATGAAGCCCCAGGCGCTGCTGGCCACGTCGGTCCGTGACTATATCGAGGCGAACCTCGCCGATCCGCAGCTGTCGCCGGCCAGCATTGCCGCGGCCCATTTCATTTCCACCCGCCACCTGCACAACGTCTTCCACGAGTCCGGCAGCACGGTTGCCAGCTGGATCCGGAGCCGCCGGCTGGAACGGGTCCGCCGCGACCTCAGGGATCCGCTGCACTCAGGTACCTCCGTGGGTACCGTCGCTTCGCGCTGGGGATTCCTGGACGCGGCGCACTTCAGCCGCACCTTCCGGGAGGCCTTCGGTGAATCACCCAGCGACTGGCGGCGCGGCGCCTAGGGAGACAGCGCCTAAATCCCCGGCGCCTAGATCAGCACGGCCCCTAGATCAGACCCTGCGCCAGCATCGCGTCCGCCACCTTGACGAAGCCGCCGATGTTCGCGCCCAGCACATAGTTTCCGGGCTCACCGTACTCATCCGCGGTGGAGGCGCAGCGGTGGTGGATTCCCACCATGATGTCCGTGAGCCGCTGTTCCGTGTGCTCGAAGGACCAGGAGTCGCGGCTCGCGTTCTGCTGCATCTCCAGGGCCGACGTGGCCACACCGCCCGCGTTGGCGGCCTTGCCCGGCCCGAACAGCACGCCCGACTCCTGGAACACTGCCACGGCGTCCCGGGTGGAGGGCATGTTGGCGCCTTCGCCGACGGCGAGCAGTCCGTTGCGGACCAGCCGGGCGGCAGCATCGCCGTCGAGCTCGTTCTGCGTGGCGCACGGCAGTGCGACAGTGGCGTCAACGTCCCAGACGGAGCCGGCCTCCACGTAGGAAACGCCGGGACGGCGCAGAACGTAGTCCTTGAGGCGTCCGCGTTCCACCTCTTTGATCTGCCGGAGCAGCCCGACGTCGATCCCCGCCTCATCGACCACGTAGCCCGAGGAGTCAGAGCAGGCCACCACGTGGGCGCCGAGCGACTGGGCCTTCGCGATGGCATTGATGGCCACGTTGCCGGAGCCGGAAACCACCACGCGCTGCCCGTCGAAGGATGAGCCCCGCGTCTTGAGCATCTCTTCAGTGAAGATCACGGTGCCGAAGCCGGTGGCCTCGGGCCGGACCAGCGAACCTCCCCAGGAGATGCCCTTGCCGGTCAGGACGCCCGATTCGTAGCGGTTGGTGATGCGTTTGTACTGGCCGAAGAGATAACCGATTTCGCGGCCGCCCACGCCGATGTCTCCGGCCGGCACGTCGGTGTACTCGCCGATGTGGCGGTAGAGCTCCGTCATGAACGACTGGCAAAACCGCATGACTTCGGCATCGCTGCGGCCCCGGGGGTCGAAGTCGGAACCGCCCTTGCCGCCGCCGATCGGCATGCCGGTGAGGGCATTCTTGAAGATCTGCTCGAAGCCGAGGAATTTCACGATCCCGAGGTAAACGGAGGGATGGAACCGGAGGCCGCCTTTGTAGGGGCCGAGCGCCGAGTTGAACTCCACGCGGAAGCCGCGGTTGATCTGCACCCGGCCGGAGTCATCCGCCCACGGCACCCGGAAGATGATCTGGCGTTCGGGCTCGCAGAGCCGCTCCAGGATGGCGGCTTCAAGGAACTCGGGGTGCCGGTCATGGACCGGGCCGAGGCTTTCGAACACCTCGGTCACCGCCCGGTGGAACTCGGCTTCGCCCGGATTCCGCGCCAGCACCGTGTCCCTGACAGCCTCCAGCCGTGCATCCATGAATAGTCCTATCTTCGGCTCTTCGCGGCCGGGGGGTGTGCGGCCCGCCGTCCCATAGTTGAGCTTTCAACCTAACCGATTAAGACCACGGCCGGATAGGCGGCCCGGATATCATGCCTTATTCTCCGTATTGTGACAGTCAAATTCCACATTACGAGAGATCCGTTTCCAATGTCTTTCCCAGGGAAGGCCCGCTGATGGCATATGTCTGCCTCCTCCTCTCGGGCGCCGCGCTGCTGGTCAACGGGCTCGCCACCCTGGGAGTGCTTCCCCGCCGGGACGCAGCCGTCCTGAGCCTGGTCATCGGCAGCCTTCAGCTGATCCTCGGCGTCACATATCTGGGCGTCACGTATGTGGGCGTTGCGCCTCCGGGCGTTACAGCTCCGGGCGGTGCGGCCCCGGAGCCCGACGGCGGCGTGCAGCTGCTGCTTTCAGCGTCCGGCATGTTCCTGTTCGGCCTGACCTACGTATACTCCGGCCTGGATTTCCTGCTGGGGCTGGGGTCCAGGGGCCTTGGCTGGTTCTGCGGCATGGTGGCCGGCTGCGGCCTCCTGCTCGCCGCGGCCTGGTTCCCTGGGGACCCGCTGCTGGCGATGCTGTGGCTCTGCTGGTCCTACCTGTGGATGCTGTTCTTCTTCTCGCTCGCGCTCGGCCATGGCGGGCTGTCGCCGCTGATCGGCTGGTCCCTGGTCCTGGCCAGCCAGGCGACAGCAACGGTGCCCGCCCTGCTCGGGATCACCGGGCAATGGCCCGGTGATCCCGCAGTGGCCGGCGGAGCCGCGGCGTGCATCGCCGCGCTGCTCTTGCTCGCCGCGGGCCTCGCCAGACGGGACTGCCGCAGGGACGCCCGGCGGGACGGCGGGACGGACGGCCAGCCCGCCGTCGTCGTCCCTGGCGAACCGTTAGGGACGACACGCCGTTAGTTGCCGCTGACAGCAGCCTCGTCGGTGAACGGGCGCCCTGAGGTGCCGGCCCTTTTCTCCACCGCGATTTCCGCCGCCACTCCGGCCACAAACATCACGGGGACTGCTACGAGCAGCCCGACGGCCGTTTCGGCGCTGCCGCCGATCAGGGAGGTGAAGTTGCTGACCACCAGGTACAGGACCCAAGCCAGCAGCAGCGAGGCAAGGGCCGGGGCAATGAGGGTCTGCCAGAGCTGCCCGGACACCCGTTCGCGGCGGAAAAACGCGACGACGGCAAGGGAGCACAGCATGTAGAGCACCAGCAGTGCCGCCACCGCGAGTCCGCTGAACCACGAGAAGAGCGTCAGCACAGGGTCCATTCCCAGGACGGCGAACGGGCCCACGAGCAGCACGGCGACGGTTGTCTGCACCCAGGCCGCGGATGCAGGGGCGCGGTGCTTGTTGGTCCGTGCCAGGGCAGCGGGAAGGGATCCGCGCAGGGCCAGCGAGTGGAGGTAGCGGTTGATGCCGTTGTGGAAGGCGATGATGCCTGCCAGGAGCGAGGTCACCAGAAGGATCCCGGCGGTCACACCGGCCCAGGGGCCGAACAGTTCGACGAGCGGGCCGATGACGAAGGAGGTGGCGTCTCCCGACTCGAGGGCGGCTCCGGCGGCGTCGATGACGTGCGAGGGTCCGTAGAAGCTCACCAGCATCCAGGTGATGAAGGCGAAGAACACTGCGATGATGCCCACTGACAGGTAGGTTGCCCGCGCCACAGTCCGGTGGGGATCCTTGGCCTCGGCGGAGTAGATGGCCGTTGACTCGAAGCCGAACATGGAGGCAACGGCAAACATGATGGCAACGCCGGGGGCGCCGCTGGCGATCGCTTCAGGGGAGAAGGAGGCCGCAATGTTGAGGCCTTCGGGGCCGCCGCCCTTCAGCAGGACGGTGAATCCAAACAGCAGCAGGATCGCGACCTCCAGGCCCACGAGGAATGCCAGGACGCGGGCGCCGAGTTCGATGTTCTTCGATCCAAGCACCTGCACGCCTGCCATCGTGGCAATGGCCAGCAGCCACCAGGGAACGGCCACGCCGGCGGAACCCAGCAGGCCGGAGAAGGCCGCACCATAGAGCCCGTACATGGCTGCCTGCACGGTGCTGTACGCAAGCAGTGCCAGCCAGGCGGCTCCGGTGCCTGTCTTTCGGCCGAAGGCGGCGGAGATGTAGGCGTAGAAGGCGCCGCTGGCCTGTACCTTCCGGCTCATGGCCACGAAGCCGACGGCGAAGATGACGATGACGATGCCCACGACGAGGTATGCGCCCGGCGCCCCGGCGCCATTGCCGAGGGCAGCAGCCAGGGGCGCTGCGCCGACGATGCCGGTCAGCGGGGCCTGGGCCGAAAGAACGAAAAAGAGAATGCCCAGCACGCCGATACTGCCCGCGCGGAGGGCTGTGGACTGCTCCTTGGGCGGATTTGCTTCTGCAGTCCGGGACTCGGAATTTGAAATACTCATTGGATCCTTCTTAACGGTCATGAGCGTTGGAGAGGGGTGCCGGCAATGGCCTCGCACCGCTAAATCCAGCTTGGCAGTCCCGGTCGGACAGGGCTTGTCTGGCAGCGATCAGTTGTTGTGCCTCAGCGCACTGGTCGAGGCTGGCGGAGCCAAAAATGAAACAGCCGGGGAGGCCTTTGCGCTCCCCGGCTATTTCGTTTCTCAGGCGTGGTGGCTTACCAGTCCGCGGCGGGCCGGGAGCAGGGGCGCAAAAAACTCCCCCAGCTCCGCCGTCGCGGTCAGCGGCAGGACGTTCGCCACGTACTGGTCCGGACGGACCACCACCACGACGCCGCCGCGGTCCAGGCCGCGCAGTTCGAAGATGTCGGCCTTCGGGTCGGTGCCGTAGACCTTCTCGAGGTTGGTGAGGTTGAACGGCCCGACCTCCGGCTTGAACACGGCCGGAACCGCGTTGATGTCGATGCCCCGGTGGTCCTGCTGGTAGATGACCTTCACGTCGAACCAGGCGTCGGCGTCGGCACCCTCGGGCGTGGCCGCAAGCGGGGACTCCGGCGAGTTCTCCAGCCACTGGGCGAAGTCGGTGGTCGGCGACGCGGCGCCGGCCTCGGCGGCGTCGGCGAACACGTAGATCCGCCAGCGCCCGTCCGCCGTTGCCTGGTGCCCCAGCTGCAGCGGGTTGGTGTCGCAGACGCGCTGGACGGGAGCGGACTTGAAGCGCTTGCCGGTGGGGAATCCCGTGGCAAGGCCTGCGTGCTTGGCCTCGGCGACGATCATCGACGGCGCGTACTCGGTCATGAAGCCCGCCGGGAATTCGGCGGTGCGCACGTAGAAGTCCTCGAGTTCCGAGGGGTCCTCGAACTCCTCGGGCTTCTTGGCCATGAGGGTGGACCATTCCTTGTCGAAGTCGATGAGGTTCTTCGCGACGACCTGGCGTTCCGCGGAGTAGGTGGCGAGCAGCGACTCCGGGCTGCGGCCTTCGAGTACGTGGCCGAGCTTCCAGCCGATGTTGAAGCCGTCCTGCATGGACACGTTCATGCCCTGGCCGGCCTTGGCGCTGTGCGTATGGCAGGCGTCGCCGGTGATGAACACGCGCGGCATGCGGGTGTCCCGCAGCTCCGGCATGACGTCATCGAACCTGTCGGTGAGGCGGTGGCCCACCTCGTACACGCTGTGCCAGGCGACATTGCGCACATCGAGGGTGTAGGGCTGCAGGATCTGGTTCGCGTGGGCGATGATCTGCTCGATGGTGGTCTTGCGGATCGCGCCGTTATCGTTCTCCGGCACGACGCCCAGGTCCACGTACATCCGGAACAGGTGGCCGCCCTCGCGCGGGATCAGCAGGATGCTGCCGCCGTCGTGGGATTGGATGGCGCACTTGGTGCGGATGTCCGGGAAGTCGGTGGAGGCGAGGACGTCCATGACGCCCCAGGCGTGGTTGGCCTGGTCGCCGGCGAGCGTGCAGCCGATCGATTCGCGGACCTTGCTGCGGGCACCGTCGGCACCCACCACGTACTTGGCGCGCACAACGCGTTCCTGGCCTGCCAGTTCGCCGGTGGTGCGCACCAGGGTCACGGTGACGGGGTACTCCCCCGAATCAGCGACCTCGAGGCTGCTGAACTCGTAGCCGTAGTCGGGGGTCATCCGGGTCGGGGAAAAGGCCATGACCCGGGCGAAGTAGTCCAGCACACGGGCCTGGTTGACGATCAGGTGCGGGAATTCGCTGATGCCCATTTCGTCGTCGACCGCGCGGGCGGCGCGGTAGATGTGCTTCGGGTTCTCCGGGCTCGGCTTCCAGAACGCCATCTCGGTGATCCGGTAGGCCTCCGCGGTGATCTCCTCGGCGAAGCCGAAGGCCTGGAACGTCTCGACGCTGCGGGCCTGGATGCCATCGGCCTGGCCGATGGCGAGGCGGCCGCCGCGGCGCTCCACGATGCGTGTGGTGATGTCAGGGAACTGCGAGAGCTGGGCTGCTGCGAGCATGCCCGCGGGGCCGGAGCCCACGATGAGCACGTCGACCTCGTCGGGCAGCTCTTCGGGGCGGTTGATGCCGACGCCGGCAGCCGGCTGGATGCGCGGGTCACCGGAAACGTAACCGTGGTGGTGGAACTGCACGGGCTTTCCTCACTTCACTGTGTGGCTGGCTTTCGCCAAATCGTGTGTTCTATATCAGAACAGATGGTTCGATAATAGAAATTGTGGTTATGCTTCAGTACTGTACGTCACATATGACCCGGGTTACAAGCAGCTCGGTTTCGCCGAAATACAGGGGTTGACGAAGTAGCCGAAGACGGTCCAGTATGTTTCGTATACGATTTCGTACCCGATGAGGAGAACGCTTTGGAGCAGGTCAACGACGACACCTTTGCAGCAGCACGCAAGGTGATCGCGGTGCACATTAACTACCCCAGCCGTGCCGCCCAGCGGGGCCGGACCCCGGCGCAGCCCTCCTACTTCCTGAAGCCGTCGTCGTCGCTGGCCCTGACCGGCACCGCCGTCGAACGCCCGGCCGGCTGCGAACTCCTCGGCTTTGAGGGCGAGATCGCCATCATCATCGGCAAGGCCGCCCGCCGCGTCGAGGTCGAGGACGCCTGGGGCCACGTCGCAGCGGTCACGGCCAGCAACGACCTCGGCGTGTACGACCTCCGCTACGCGGACAAGGGTTCCAACCTCCGGTCCAAGGGCGGGGACGGCTTCACCCCGGTGGGCCCGGCGCTGATCCCGGCAGACGCCGTCGACCCCGCCAAGCTGCGCATTCGCACCTGGCACAACGGGGAACTGGTGCAGGACGACACCACCGAAGACCTGCTCTTCCCCTTCGCCCGGCTCGTGGCCGACCTGTCCCAGCTGCTCACGCTCGAGGAGGGGGACATCATCCTGACCGGCACACCGGCTGGCGCCTCCGTCGCCGTGCCCGGCGACGTGCTGGAGGTCGAAGTCACTGCCGCCGACGGCGGGCTGAGCACCGGCCGCCTCACCACCACAGTCAAGGAAGGCACGACGGCGTTCGCTGACTTTGGTGCCCGGCCCAAGGCCGATGACCTGCAGCGCGAGGAAGCCTACGGATCGCGGGAAGCGGCAGGCCTGCCGGCCGCCGGCTCTGCCCTGAGCCCGGAGCTGAAGGCCAAGCTTGAAAGCGTCTGCACCGCCACGCTGTCCTCCCAGCTGCGCAAGCGCGGCCTTAACAACGTCAGCATCGACGGCCTGCAGGCCACCCGCCCGGACCGCAGGGTGGTGGGCCTGGCCCGGACCCTGCGCTACGTGCCCAACCGTGAGGACCTCTTCAAGACCCACGGCGGCGGCTTCAACGCGCAGAAACGGGCCATCGACTCCGTGAACGAGGGCGAAATCCTGGTCATGGAGGCCCGCGGCGAGAAGGGCACCGGCACCATCGGCGACATCCTGGCCCTGCGCGCCCAGGTCCGCGGCGCCGCCGCCATCATCACCGACGGCGGAGTCCGCGACTTCTCTGCCGTGGCCGCCATGGAGCTGCCCACCTACTACTCCAACCCGCACCCCGCCGTGCTGGGCCGCCGCCACATCCCGTGGGACACGGACATCACCATCGCCTGCGGCGGCACCACGGTACAGCCCGGCGACATCATCGTGGCCGACTCCGACGGCATCCTGGTGATCCCGCCGGCCCTGGCCGAGGAAGTCGCCAACGACTCGATCGCCCAGGAACGCGAAGAGATCTTCATTGCCGAAATGGTGGAACAGGGCCACAGCGTGGACGGGCTCTACCCGCTCAACGCGCAGTGGCGAGCCAAATATGAGGAATGGGAAGCAGACAAGGCCAATGACTGAAACAGTCACCGCCCCCGCGAGCATTTCTGACGCCACCGCCGGCAGCAAGTCCGAGCAGGCCTACCAGGCCATCAAGGCGCGGATCGTGGAAGGCACCTACACCCCGGGTTACCGGCTGGTCCTGGCTGCCATCGCCAAGGACCTCGGCTTCAGCGTGGTCCCGGTCCGCGAAGCGATCCGCCGGCTCGAGGCCGAGGGCCTGGTGAAATTTGAACGCAACGTCGGAGCCACCGTGGCAGGCATCGACCCCACCGAGTACCTCTACACGATGCAGACCCTGAGCATCGTCGAAGGCGCCGCCACGGCGCTGTCCGCCCCGCTGGTCGGCGAGGCGGATATTGCCCGGGCCCGCGCCGTGAACGCCGAGATGCGCGAATGCCTGCAGCACTTCGACCCCGTCCGTTTCACCCGCCTCAACCAGGACTTCCACAGCGTCCTGTTCGAGCACTGCCCCAACCCGCACATCCTGGATCTTGTCCACCGCGGCTGGAACCGGCTGGCATCACTGCGGTCCTCAACGTTCCGCTTTGTTCCCGGCCGGGCCCACGAATCCGTGGACGAACACGAGGCCCTGCTGAAGCTCATTGAATCCGGCGCCGACGCCGACACCATCGAAAAAGCAGCACGGCTCCACCGCAGCGCCACCCTGGACGCCTACCTCTCCCAAACCAAGCACTAGTTAGGACTTCAACGATGACGACTCCTGTAGAAACAGCAGCAAAGCACTATGTTCCCGAGGACCTGCCCACCCATATCCAGCACTTCATCAACGGCAAGTTCGTTGATTCCGTGGGCGGGAAGACCTTTGACGTCCTGGACCCGGTCTCCAACCAGAACTACGCCACCGCCGCGGCCGGCCAGAAGGAAGACATCGACCTGGCCGTCGCCGCGGCCCGTGAGGCGTTCACCAGCGGCCCGTGGCCGAAGATGAAGCCCCGCGAGCGTGCCAAGGTCCTGAACCGGATCGCCGACGCCGTCGAGGCGCAGGAAGCCCGGCTCGCCGAGCTGGAGACCTTCGACACCGGCCTGCCGATCACCCAAGCCAAGGGCCAGGCGCTGCGCGCGGCGGAGAACTTCCGCTTCTTCGCGGACCTGATCGTGGCCCAGTTCGACGACGCCATGAAGGTCCCCGGCTCGCAGATCAACTACGTGAACCGCAAGCCGATCGGCGTGGCCGGCCTCATCACCCCGTGGAACACCCCGTTCATGCTCGAGTCCTGGAAGCTCGCCCCGGCCCTGGCCACCGGCAACACCGTGGTCCTCAAGCCGGCCGAGTTCACCCCGCTTTCCGCATCGCTGTGGGCCACCATCTTCAAGGAGGCAGGCCTGCCGGACGGCGTGTTCAACCTGGTCAACGGCCTGGGCGAGGAAGCCGGCGACGCCCTGGTCAAGCACCCGGACGTCCCGCTGATCTCCTTCACCGGCGAGACCACCACCGGCCAGACGATCTTCCGCAACGCCGCCGCCAACCTCAAGGGCCTGTCCATGGAACTCGGCGGCAAGTCCCCCTGCGTGGTGTTCGCCGACGCCGACCTGGACGCCGCGATCGACTCCGCCCTGTTCGGCGTCTTCTCCCTCAACGGCGAACGCTGCACCGCCGGCTCCCGCATCCTGGTCGAACGCGCCATCTACGACGAGTTCTGCGAGAAGTACGCCGCCCGCGCCAAGAACATCGTGGTCGGCGATCCCCACGATCCCAAGACGCAGGTGGGTGCCCTGGTCCACCCGGAGCACTACGAGAAGGTGGCCTCCTACGTGGAGATCGGCAAGTCCGAAGGCCGGCTGCTGGCCGGCGGCGGACGGCCGGAAGGCCTGCCGGAGGGCAACTACATCGCCCCTACCGTCTTCGCCGACGTCTCCCCCGACGCCCGGATCTTCCAGGAGGAGATCTTTGGTCCCGTCGTCGCCATTACCCCGTTTGAGAACGACGACGAGGCCCTCGCCCTGGCCAACAACACCAAGTACGGCCTGGCGGCCTACATCTGGACCCAGAACCTGACCCGGGCCCACAACTTCTCCCAGAACGTCGAGGCAGGCATGGTGTGGCTGAACAGCCACAACGTCCGCGACCTCCGCACCCCGTTCGGCGGTGTCAAGGCCTCGGGCCTGGGCCACGAGGGCGGCTACCGCTCCATCGATTTCTACACCGACCAGCAGGCCGTGCACATCACGCTCGGCGCTGTCCACACCCCCAAATTCGGCGCCTAAGCCGCGCCAGCCCAACTAGCTCGCATTTGTTGTCGTTTTGAAGCTCCAAAACGACATCTACTGCGAGTCAGTTGGGGAAGACCCCTTTCAAAGAAGAGAGAACATCATGACCAACTTCGTTCCCACCCCCACCGTCCCGGCACCGGATATCGTCCGCTGCGCCTACATGGAGATCGTAGTCACGGACCTCGCCAAGTCGCGCGAGTTCTACGTGGACGTCCTGGGCCTGCACGTCACCGAAGAGGACGAGACCACCATCTACCTCCGCTCCCTGGAGGAGTTCATCCACCACAACCTGGTGCTCCGCCAGGGCCCCATCGCCGCCGTCGCGGCCTTCGCCTACCGGGTGAAGTCCCCCGCCGAGGTGGACGCCGCCGAGGCGTACTACAGGGAACTGGGCTGCCGCACCGAACGCCGCAAGGAAGGCTTCACCAAGGGCATCGGTGACTCCGTCCGCGTCGAGGACCCGCTGGGCTTCCCGTACGAGTTCTTCTACGAGACCGAGCACGTGGAGCGCCTCACCCAGCGCTACGACCTGTACTCCGCCGGTGAACTGGTGCGCCTGGACCACTTCAACCAGGTCACCCCGGACGTTCCCCGCGGCCGCGCCTACCTGGAGGACCTCGGCTTCCGCGTCTCCGAAGACATCAAGGATGCCGACGGTGTCACTTACGCCGCCTGGATGCACCGCAAGCAGACCGTCCACGACACCGCCCTGACCGGCGGCAACGGCCCGCGCATGCACCACGTCGCGTTCGCCACGCACGAGAAGCACAACATCATCCAGATCTGCGACAAGATGGGCGCCCTGCGCATCAGCGACCGGATCGAACGCGGCCCCGGCCGGCACGGCGTGTCCAACGCCTTCTACCTCTACATCCTGGACCCGGACGGCCACCGCATCGAGATCTACACCCAGGACTACTACACCGGCGACCCGGACAACCCCACCGTCACCTGGGACGTCCACGACAACCAGCGCCGCGACTGGTGGGGCAACCCCGTCGTCCCGTCCTGGTACACCGAGGCCTCCCTGGTCCTGGACCTGGACGGCAACCCCCAGCCCGTCATCGAACGCGAGGAAAAGTCCGAAATGGCCGTGACCGTGGGCGCCGACGGCTTCTCCTACACCCGCAAGGACGGGACGTCTTCTGCCGCAGGCACCGACGCAGTGGGCTTCAAGCTGGGAGCCCAGGTCTAAACGATGCTGGACGCGAAGACGATCGAGGCCATCGCGGATGAGCTGGTCGAAGCCGGCCGGACCCGCACCCCCGTGCCCCGCCTGACTGCCCGCTACCCGGACATGACGGTGGAGGACTCCTACGCGGTGCAGCAGCTGTGGCGGCGCCGGAACGAGGACGCCGGCCGGGACCCTGGTGGGGCGCAAGATCGGCCTCACGTCCAAGGCCATGCAGGCCGCCACCGGCATCACCGAACCCGATTACGGTGCGATCTTCGATGACATGGTCCTGGAAACCGGCTGCTCGGTTTCGTGGGACAGGTACACCCACCCGCGGGTGGAGGTGGAGCTGGCGTTCGTGCTGAAGGACGGGCTCAAAGGCCCCGGCTGCACCATCTTCGACGTCCTGAACGCCACCGACTACGTGGTTCCGGCCCTCGAAATCCTGGATTCCAGGATCGAGATGGAGGGCCGGACCATCGTGGACACCATCTCCGACAACGCGGCCATGGGCGCCATGGTGGTCGGCGGGCGCCCGGTGAAACCGGACGCCGTGGACCTCCGTTGGGTCTCCGCGATCCTCTACAAGAACCAGACCGTGGAGGAAACCGGCGTGGCCGCAGGCGTACTGGACCACCCCGCCAACGGCGTGCACTGGCTGGCCAACAAGATCGCCGCGCACGGGGACTCCATGAAGGCCGGCGACATCATCCTCGCCGGCTCCTTCACCCGCCCGCTCTGGGTCTACAAGGGCGACACAGTCCACGCCGACTACGGACCCCTGGGAGCCGTGACATGCCGCTTCGAATAGAAGACACCTTCCGGTCCGCGCTGCGCAATCAAAACGGTAAAGCGGGCCGGCCGCTGGCCGGGATGTGGGTCTGTTCCGGCAGCCCGCTCATCGCCGAACTCTGCGCCGGGTCCGGCCTGGACTGGCTCCTGGTGGACGCCGAGCACAGCCCCAACGGGCTCGAATCCATCCTCGCCCAGCTCCAGGCCATCCACGGCTACCCGGTCCACACCCTGGTCCGGCCACCCGTGAACGACACAGTGGTGATCAAGCAGTACCTGGACCTCGGCGTGCAGAACCTCCTGGTCCCGATGGTCAACTCCGTGGCCGAAGCCGAAGCCGCCGTGGCCGCCACCCGCTACCCGCCGCACGGTGTGCGCGGGGTCGGTTCCGCGCTGGCCCGGGCCGCCCGGTGGAACCGGGTCCCGGACTACCTCGCCCGGGCCTCGGAAACCGTCAGCGTCACCGTCCAGGTCGAATCAACGTCTGCCGTTGAAGCGGTGGAGGACATCCTGAAGGTCGACGGCGTGGACGCGATCTTCGTCGGCCCCTCCGACCTCGCCGCCTCCATGGGGCTGCTGGGACAGCAGGAACACCCCGAGGTGCGCGCCGCCGTCGAACACTGCCTCGCCGCCGCCAAAGCGGCAGGCAAACCCGCCGGCGTCAACGCGTTCAACCCCGCCACCGCCCGCCACTACCTGGCGGCCGGCGCCGACTTCATCCTGGTCGGCGCCGACGTCGCCCTTCTGGCACGGGGCTCCGAAGCACTCGCCGCAGAGTACATCACGCCCGCCGGCGACACCCCGGCCTCCTACTAGCCCAACTGACTCGCAGTTGTTGTCGTTTTGACGCCTGAAAACGACAACAACTGCCAGTCACTTGGGCCCCAGATACTTCACTCCCGAGGAGACTTCCGCATGACCACTTCGCCCGCACTCTCCCCTGCCCTCTCAACGGCCTCCGTCTCTCCCGAACGCGAGGCCGCGCTCCTCGCGTCCGTGCCCACCGGCCTGCTCATCGGCGGCCAGTGGCGGGACGCGTCCGACGGCGGCACGTTCGACGTCCACGACCCCGCCACCGGGGAGGTCCTCGCCACCCTCGCCTCGGCCACCAGCGAAGACGCCCTCGCCGCGCTCGACGCGGCGGATGAAGTCCAGGCCTCCTGGGCACGGACCGCGCCCCGGGTGCGGGCGGAGATCCTGCGCCGGGCTTTCGATCTGGTCACCGAACGCGCCGAAGACTTCGCGCTGCTGATGACGCTGGAAATGGGCAAGCCGCTGGCCGAGGCCCGCGGCGAAGTCACCTACGGGGCCGAGTTCCTGCGCTGGTTCTCCGAGGAAACCGTCCGCGACTACGGCCGCTACCTCACCACGCCCGAGGGCAAAAACAAGATCCTCGTCCAGCACAAACCCGTCGGCCCGTGCCTGCTCATCACCCCGTGGAACTTCCCCCTCGCCATGGCCACCCGCAAGGTCGCCCCCGCCGTCGCTGCCGGGTGCACCATGGTCCTCAAACCCGCCAAACTCACCCCGCTCACCGCCCAGTACTTCGCCCAGACCATGCTCGACGCCGGCCTTCCCGCCGGCGTCCTCAACGTCGTCCCTTCCTCATCCGCGTCCGGGATCTCCGGGCCGCTGCTGCAGGACTCACGGCTGCGGAAGGTCTCCTTCACCGGCTCCACCCCCGTCGGCAAACGCCTGATGGCCGACGCCGCGCAGAACGTGCTCCGGACCTCCATGGAGCTCGGCGGCAACGCCCCGTTCATCGTGTTCGAGGACGCCGACGTCGACGCCGCCGTCGACGGGGCCATGGCCGCCAAAATGCGGAACATGGGCGAGGCCTGCACCGCCGCCAACCGCTTCCTCGTCCACGAATCCGTGGCGCAGGAGTTCACCGCCAAGTTCGCCGCAGCGATGCGTGCCCTGGCCACCGGCCGCGGCACCGAACCCGGCACCAACGTCGGCCCCCTCATCGACGGCGGAGCCCGCGATGACGTCCACGCCCTCGTCACCGCGGCTGTCGACGCCGGAGCCACCGCCGTCACCGGCGGATCACCCGTGGACGGACCCGGCTACTTCTACCAGCCCACAGTGCTGGGCAACGTGCCCAACGACGCCGCGATCCTCGGCCAGGAGATCTTCGGACCCGTCGCACCCGTCACCACCTTCACCACCGAGGACGACGCCATCCGGCTGGCCAACGCCAGCGAGTACGGTCTCGCCTCCTACCTCTACAGCCGAGACTTCAACCGCCTCCTGCGCGTGGCCGAACAAATCGAATTCGGCATGGTCGGCTTCAACGCCGGCGTCATCTCCAACGCCGCCGCACCCTTCGGCGGCGTCAAACAATCAGGACTCGGCCGCGAAGGCGGCACCGAAGGCATCGCCGAATACACCACCACCCAGTACATCGGCATCGCCGACCCCTACTCGAACTGACACAGCGACGTGTCCACACAACGAGTGTCCACACAGCAAGGAAAAACATTGAGCACTGTCAAGCACGGACAGCGCGGCCCGGCAACGGATAACCGCCGGGTAGCGTTCGCCACCATCATCGGCACCACCGTCGAGTGGTACGACTTCTTCATCTACGCCAACGCCGCGGGCCTGGTGTTCGCGAAGCTGTTCTTCGAACCCGCCGGCGCCGACATCGGCATCCTGATTTCCTTCGCCTCGGTGGGACTCAGCTTCCTGTTCCGTCCGCTGGGCGCCTTCCTGGCCGGGCACTTCGGCGACCGCCTGGGCCGCCGTGCCATGCTGGTCATCACGCTGATCATGATGGGGGCGGCCACCACCCTCATCGGAGTGCTGCCGACCTTCGAGACGGCCGGTATTGCTGCGCCCGTCCTGCTGCTGCTCCTGCGCATCCTGCAGGGCATTTCGGCCGGCGGCGAATGGGGCGGGGCTGTCCTGATGGCCGTAGAGCACGCACCCCGCGGCAGGCGCGGCCTGTTCGGTGCCTTCCCGCAACTGGGCGTTCCGCTGGGCATGCTGCTGGCCTCCGGTGTGCTGGCCCTGATGTCCGGCGTGGTCTCCCCCGGTGCCGCCTTTGTGCAGTGGGGCTGGCGCATTCCGTTCCTGCTCAGCTTCGTCCTGATCGTCGTCGGCTTCATGGTCCGCCGCAGCGTGGAGGAAAGCCCGGTCTTCGAGGAGATCGCCCAAAAGAAGCAGCAGACCCGCGTCCCCATTGTCGAACTGTTCAGGAAGCACTGGCTGCTGGTCATCATCGCGGCCCTGGTCTTCGCCGGCAACAACGCCGCAGGCTACATGACCACCGGCGGCTACATCCTCAGCTACGCCGCCAATCCCGCCGGGCTCGCCATGGACCGCACGGAGGTACTCCTCGCCGTGACCGGCTCCGCCGCGCTGTGGTTTATCTTCACGCTGATCTCCGGCTACCTCGCGGACGGCATCGGCCGCAAGAAGACCTACCTCATCGGCTACGGCTGCCTCATCGTCACGGTGTTCCCGCTGTTCTGGCTCGTAAACACCGGGAACATCTGGGCGCTGTTCCTCGGACTCGCCCTGTTCACGGTGGGCCTCGGCCTGACCTACGGCCCGCAGGCAGCCCTCTACAGCGAACTGTTCCCGGCATCCATCAGGTTCTCCGGCGTAGCGATCTCCTACGCGCTCGGTGCCATCATCGGCGGCGCCTTCGCCCCGATGATCGCCACTGCCCTGGTCCAGGCCACAGGGACAACGGCCTCGGTGTCCGTCTACCTGCTCATCGTGGCCCTCGTTTCAACGGCCGCCGTCCTGGTGATCCGGGAACGCCAGGGGATCGACCTGGGCATCAACAACCAGGCCGAGCAGGAGGTCGGCGCCACCGTCTTCGACCGGCGCCGGGCGGACTCGGCCGACGCTGCCAAGGCGGCCGCCGGCGTGTAACCCTGCGCTTGCGCACACTCACACTTCCGGCTGGCCGGAGCTGCCCCCTGGGGTCCGCTCCGGCCAGTTGGATTTTTCCGGTCTTCGGCAGTTCGGGCAGGCAGTTCGCGCGGGCAGCTCAGCTCGGCAAGTTCGCGCAGGCAGTCCAGCCAGTCAGTTCGCCCCAAGTCAAGGGTTCTGCACCCAGAGACAAGCCAGCGGCCCCTCGTGCGGACAACACTTAGGTATGCCCGCCTCGCCGTCCGGCTGAGCGCACTTTCCTACTCGAAGTGGAGTACCTCTTGGAAACCTACGATGCCCTCCTCGCGTCCATCACCCCCGGCTCCGGCGAGACCCGGACTATTTTCGATCCGGCCACCGGCGGTGTCGTCGGCGAAGCCCCGGTCCATACCATTGAGGACCTCGAGACCGCGGTGGCCGCGGCCGCCGCCGCGCAGCCGGCCTGGGCCGCGCTGGGCCACGACGCCAGGTCAGCAGCGCTGCTCAAGGCCGCCGACGCCGTCGAACGCTCCGCCGAGGAACTCGCCCAGCTGCTCTCCCGCGAACAGGGCAAACCCCTCAACGGCCCCAACGCCCGCTTCGAGGTCGGCGCCTGCGCCGCCTGGCTCCGCGCCACCGCCGCCACCGAACTCACACCCGAAGTCATCGTGGACGACGGCGAAACCTACGCCGAACTCCACTACCAGCCCATCGGCGTCGTCGGCGCGATCGGCCCCTGGAACTGGCCCATGATGATCACCATCTGGCAAATCGCCCCCGCACTGCGCATGGGCAACACCGCCGTCGTCAAACCCTCCAAAATGACCCCGCTCTCCGTCCTGGCCCTGATCAAGGTCCTCAACGAAGAACTCCCCGACGGCGTCCTGACCGTCATCTCCGGCGACCGCGAAGTCGGCGCCCGCCTCGCCGAACACCCCGCCGTCGGCAAAATCATGTTCACCGGCTCCACCGCCGCCGGCAAAGCCATCATCAAATCCTCCGCCGACACCGTCAAACGCCTCACCCTGGAACTCGGCGGCAACGACGCCGGCATCGTCCTGCCCGACGCCGACCCCAAAACCATCGCCCAGGACCTGTTCTGGGGCGCCTTCATCAACACCGGCCAGACCTGCGCCGCCCTCAAACGCCTCTACGTCCACGACACCATCTACGACGCCGTCTGCGACGAACTCACCACCACCGCCAAAACCATGCCCATGGGCAACGGCCTGGACGAAAACAACGTCCTCGGCCCGCTCCAAAACAAAGCCCAGTACGACATCGTCGCCACCCTCGTCGACGCCGCCCGCGCCTCCGGCGCCCGCATCCTGCTCGGCGGCAACCCCGACCCCGACCAGCCCGGCTACTTCTACCCCACCACCCTCGTGGCCGACATCGACAACACCAACCCCCTCGTCACCGAAGAACAGTTCGGCCCCGCCCTGCCCATCATCCGCTACACCACCATCGACCAGGCCATCGACTACGCCAACGCCCTCGACGTCGGACTCGGCGCCTCCGTCTGGTCCCCCAACCTGACCGCAGCCCGCGAAGTCGCCAACCGCATCCAAGCCGGCACCGTCTGGATCAACAAACACGGCGCCGTGGACCCCCGCATCCCCTTCGGCGGCGCCAAACAATCCGGCTACGGCCTCGAATTCGGCGTCGAAGGCCTCAAACACCTCGGCATCCCCCAAATCATCAACGGCTAACCAACCGAAACACCGAAACCCAAGAGCCGCCGTCGCAACAACGCGACGGCGGCCCTTGCTGTTTTTCGGCTCCCGGGTCTGCTTGCCGGGTGGGTCACCGCGGTGCGTCACCGGGGCGTCGGGTTCCCGGTCCGCGGCGGCTCCGGCCATAGACTGAAGCCATGCCCCAGACCGGACTCGCCGCCAGCAGACGTTTCCTTCGCGGCCGGATCAGGACAGGAATGGTCAGGAGCCGGAACTCGCTCGTCCCGGCAATCCAGATGGCCGTCGGCGCGGTGGGAGCCTATGCCTTCGCCGAGTTCGTCCTCGGCCACACGGGGCCCCTCTTCGCGGCCACGTCTTCTTTGATCGCCCTGGGTTTCTCCCGCGATCTGCGTATGCGGCGCGTGATGGAGGTGGGCTTGGGCTGCACCCTCGGCATTGCCGTCGGCGACATGCTGCTTCACTGGCTCGGGGCGGGGATCTGGCAGGCCGCCGTCGTGCTTTTAACGTCCATCCTGCTGGCCCGTTTTCTGGACAGCGGCAATATCTTCACCACCCAACTGGCACTGCAGTCATTGCTGGTGGTGCTGCTGCCGGCGCCCTCCGGCGGCCCGTTCACGCGCAGCATCGACGCTGTGGTGGGCGGAGTGGTCGCGCTGCTGATCACCGTCCTGGCTCCCAAGGACCCGCGTCGGGAACCGCGCAAGGACGTCCAGAAGCTGCTTCATGAACTGGCCGAAGTACTGCGGGAATGCGCCGCGGCACTGATGGAGAGCGATTCCACCCGGGCGTGGCACGCCCTGGTCCGGGGCCGGAACAGCCAGCCGCTGGTGGACGCCATGCGGCACTCGCTGCGGGCCTCCGGCGAGGTGGCCACGCTGGCGCCCGCCTACCGGCGGCACCGGGACGAACTGGACCGGCTGGAGCAATCGCTGGAGTTCATTGACCTTGCCCTCCGCAACAGCCGCGTCTTTGCCCGCCGGCTCACCAGTTCCATCAACCATGCCGCGCTGTCCGACGAAGCCACCGAGAACATCGCAGAGGTCCTGCAGGAGACGGCAGCGGCGGTGGACGAGCTCTCGCTCGGCCTCGCCGAAGTGCAGGAGGGGGCCCGCCATGCCCACCTGCGCAGTGCGCGGCAGGACCTGGGCGATATCGCCGGCAGGCTGCACCCGCGGATGCTGAAGGTGCAGAAGCTCGAGGGCGAGACCGTGGTGATGCTGTTCCGGCCGCTCATGGTGGACCTGTTGGAAGCCGCCGGCATCGACTCCCACGAGGCCCGCGACCTCCTGCCCCCGCTGTAGGCGCAAATACTGTCGGACCCGCCGGATACTGTGGAGCAATGGCTACAAAGACTTCCCGGGTTTCCAAGGCACCGGGCTATAAGTGCGCGGAATGCGGCTGGACCACGGTCAAGTGGGTGGGCAGGTGCGGTGAGTGCCAGGCGTGGGGCACCGTTGAGGAAACCGGCGCCGCGGTAGCGCGTACGACGGCGGCCACCACCGTTCTGGAGCCCGCCCGCCCCATTGCCGAGGTTGACGCCACCACCGCCGCCTACCTGCCCACCGGCGTGGATGAACTCGACCGCGTGCTCGGCGGCGGCGTGGTGCCTGGCGCCGTCATCCTGCTCGCTGGCGAGCCCGGAGTGGGAAAGTCGACGCTGCTGCTGGACGTTGCCGCCAAGTTCGCCCGGACCGGGCAGAGCGTCCTGTATGTAACAGGCGAGGAATCCGCCGCCCAGGTGAAGCTGCGGGCCGAGCGGATCAGCGCCATCGCGGACACCCTCTACCTGTCCGCGGAAACCGACCTCGGCCAGGCGCTTGGCCAGGTGGAGAAGGTGGAGCCGAAGCTGCTGGTGGTGGACTCCGTGCAGACGCTCAGCAGCGCGGACGTGGAGGGCAGCGCCGGCGGTGTTTCCCAGGTCCGCGAGGTGGCCGCCTCGATCATTTCCGCGGCCAAGCGCCGGAACATGACCACGCTGCTGGTGGGCCACGTAACCAAGGACGGCTCCATCGCAGGTCCCCGCCTGCTGGAGCACCTGGTGGACGTGGTATGCCAGTTCGAGGGTGAGCGCCACTCCCGCCTGCGCCTGCTGCGGGCGGTCAAGAACCGCTACGGGCCCACCGATGACGTGGGCTGTTTCGACCTCACCGAGGACGGAATCCTGGGCCTCGCCGATCCGAGCGGGCTGTTCGTCACCCGCACCAAGGAGCCGGTATCCGGTACCTGCATCACCGTGACCATGGAGGGCCGCCGGCCGCTGCTGGCTGAGGTGCAGTCCCTTCTTGCGGAAACCCAGAACTCACAGCCGCGCCGGGCAACCAGCGGCCTGGACAGTTCGCGGGTGTCCATGCTGCTGGCTGTGCTGCAGCAGCGAGCCGGACGCCAGCTGCACAAGGACGATTCCTACGTCGCCACGGTGGGCGGCGTGAAGCTCAGCGAGCCGGCCACCGACCTCGCGATCGCGCTGGCCGTGGCGTCCGCGAAGGAGAAGAAACCGCTGCCGCAGCGCCTCATAGCATTCGGTGAGGTCGGTCTGGCCGGCGAAGTGCGTCCCGTGCCGGGAATCAACCAGCGCATCCAGGAGGCCCACCGGCTCGGCTTCACGCACGCCGTCGTTCCGGCGAGCCCCACCGGTCCCGGCCCGGTCCCGGCCGGCTTTACCGTCAGGGAGGTCGGACACCTGACCGAGGTCCTGGAACTGCTCATCGGCAAACCCTGAGCAGCCATTCAAAAGCGGCCGCACCGTCCCCTGGCCTTCCAGGGTGACGGTGCGGGCCGCTGCCTTGATGTACGGAGTGTTGGGGCTACTTCTTGACCGCCCGCGTGCGGGCCAGTGCAGTGGCACCCGCGGCGAGGCCAAGCAGACCCGCCACCAGCCCGATCCAGCCGAGGGCCTGGCTGCCGTTGGAGTCGGTGCCTTCCGATGCCGAGCCGGCCGGTGCGGCATCCGGCGTCGCGCTGGCGGACCCTTCAGCGGGCTCTGCAGCAGTGACCACGAACGACGGCGCCGGGTGGTGTTCCTCCGCGTCGGCCGGTGCTGAGGCTGCGGCAGAGGAAGCCCCCGCCGAGGGGCTTGCGGAGGAGGTGGCGGACGCGTGGTCGTGCCCGGCCTCGGCCGCGTCCGCCCAGTTGACGGTGGTTCCGTCGGTGTAGCCCTGGGCTGCGGGCAGCATCAGGGTGGTGCCTGCGGCCGGAAGCCGGCCGACGGACAGCGTGAAGGTCTGGAATTCGTTCTGCCCGATCTGGTGGGCGGCATCCGCGGTCCAGATCACGCTGGTGGGCGCCTTGGTGACCGTTGCGCCTGCAATGTCCACGGGCTTGGGCAGGGTGGTGGTGACCACCTGCGCCTTCCAGCCGTCCATCGGCTTCACGGAGACCGAGGTCAGCGGGGTGTCGGTGGGGAGTTTGACCTCCAGCCGGTTGGTCTTGGCCGTCTCGGACTCGTTGGGAACGCTGAAGGTCAGCTTGGTGAAGCCGCCCTCGGCGGTTGCGGAGGGGTCAACCGTGACGTGCGCGGAGGCTGCGGCGGCACCGGCGGCGAGAAGGCCGGCTGTGAGGGAGGCGGCTGCTGCGGTCTTGAGGGTACGGCGAATGGAGGTGTTCATGAGGGGGGTGCCTTTCAGGAAAATCAGTCAGGGGCCCATGCGCCGTCAAAGCGACAAAAAGCTTTGGCGTCATGGGCAGGTAGCTGCGGGCCGCCGTCGGACCCTGCCTGAAAAGCGGAACCGTCCGGAATGGAACGGCCCGTTCTGCAAAGCAAACCCGTTTAGGCGGCGAAAGGCACCGGCGGCCCGCGCCGGGTTGGCAGGCGCACGCCGGCCCTCGTCCGCGGGAGGACGGCCGGCACCGGCAAAGGCACGGGGACCCTCCCGGGACGGATTACGGCCGGTTCGGGCCGGCGGAAAAGCGGTTGCAGCCGCGAGGCAAGTGCTGCCAGAACGCGTTCCCCGCGGGCCAGCAGGGCTGCGGTGCACACCGTGGCAATGGCGTGCGCAACGAACATGGCGCCGTCGGATGCAGCGGTATGGACGCCTTCGGCCGCCGCGCCTACGAATGCCGGCCCCAAGGCTGCACCCGTGTGGCCGAGATGGGCCGGCAGCAGGGCAGCAGACCCCGGCGCCGCAGCATCCGCGCCGCCCAGGGCATCGAAGGCCCAGTGCAGCCAGAGCTGGCCGGCGCCCAGAAGACCGACCAGGGCCGGCCAGGAAAGCCGGAACCGGGTCAGTGCGGCGACGGGAACCAGAGTCACGGTGGACAGCGCCGCCAGGATGGCCGCGGCGGGAAGCTGGCCGCCGCCCGCGAGGTGCCCACCGGCGGCGAACCCGATAACGAGGGAGCCGATCAGCCCGGTGCGGAAAAGCCGGAACGAGACACGGGGCATCATCAGCGGTCCTTTCCACAAGATCGACGGGCGGTGCGGGCGTCACAGCAATTCTAACGGCAGCCCCCATCACGGCTCTTTGCCCATCCTTCCGGGACCACCATTTCGGGCCGCCCAGACCTGCAGCAAACGGGCAATGCCCAAGGTTTTCCCACGCTGCCGTGTTTACGGTCGGGGGTGTTACAGCAGCTCCGGGCCTGGTGGAGGGAGGCACCGATGGATCTCCGAGGTCCCCTGCGCCTCTTCCGCGCAGCGCTGGTTAGTTCGCTGGCGGTCTCCCTGGCCGTGGCCGGCCACGTGCTGGGTGGCGGGCAGCTTCCGGGCATCGCGACCCTTGCCGGATCTGCCGCAGTCCTGCTGGCCCCGGCCGCCTGGCTCGCCCGGCGGCAGCTGTCGTTCGCGACCCTGTTCGGTGTGCTCGGCGCCGGCCAGCTCATGCTGCACACGGCCTTCACAGCCCTCTCCCCCGGCGCTTCCTGCCTGCCCCAACTGCCGCTTTCCCGGTTGCCGCTGACGCAGTTGCCGTTGACGCAGTTGCCGCTGACCGGCAGTTTGGCGCACGGCGGGCACGCGGGCCTGAGCTGCTCGGCCGCAATGGAAAGCATGCCCGTGGGTGACGGCGCCGATTCACCCGCAATACTGGCAGGCCACCTCCTCGCCACGCTGGCCACCGCCTGGCTGCTGCGGAGCGGCGAGGCCGCCCTGTGGCAGCTCCTGGCCTGGCTCCGCCCGCTGGTACGGCTCCCCCGCCCCGCCGGGTTCACGCCCGCCACGCACCGCCCCGGGGCATGGCCCACAGTTGTCGTCCGGGCCCACCGCCGCAACCTGCGGCACGACACCCTTCGCGGTCCGCCCCTCACGGCTCTCCCGCGCACCATTCAGTAACCTTCCTGCCCAAGGCTGTTCAGCCTGCGAAAGGGGTGCCGGGACGCTGCCCGACCATCCATCACCCCACGCTGCCCGTCAGCGCGCCCCACGGCGCAAGCACCCCCCACGGCGCGAGCACGTCACCCGGCGCGAACGCGTCATTTACCCGGCGCGAACGCGCGGCAGCACCGCGAAAGGCTTTGTCATGATTGCTTCAACAACCCGTGCCCTGGAGTCCCGGACCACGAAAGCTTCTGCACTGAAAACTTCTGCACTGAAGACCGTCAGCGTCGCAGCAGCGGCGGCCGGCCTTATGATCCTGGGCGTTGGTTCGGCATCCGCCCACGTCCACGTGGACCCGGCGTCCACCTCGGCGGGAGGCTTCTCGCAGCTGACCTTCCGGGTTCCCAACGAGTCCGAAACCGCCAAGACCACCAAGGTCACGGTCACGCTGCCCACGGCGACGCCGTTCACGTCCGTTTCGGTCAAGCCCATGGACGGCTGGACGGCGAAGATCACCGAGGCAGCCCTGCCCGCTCCCGTCACGGTGGAGGGGGCCAAGATCACCAAGGCCGCCGCCACGGTCACCTGGACTGCCGACCCGGCCCACCAGCTCGGGCAGCACGAGTACCAGACATTCTCCATTTCGGTGGGCCGCCTGCCCGACGCCGGGACTACCGTGGCGCTGCCGGCCGCGCAGACCTACTCCGACGGCACGGTGGTCAACTGGAACCAGCCCGAAACCGCCGGCGGGGCCGAGCCCGAGCACCCGGTTCCCTCCTTCGTCACCACCGTGGCGGCGGACGAGCACTCGCATGCCGCACCCGCGGCAGCTACCGCCGCAGACACGGCAGCTGCGGACACAGCATCTGCCGACACCTCGGCGGCGTCGTCAACCATCCCGGTCACGGCTGCTCCCGACACCACGTTCGGCATCGCGGGCCTCGGCGCGGGCCTGCTGGGCCTGGCCGCGGGGACTGCGGCCCTGGTGCGGACCAGGAAGCGTTAGCGTCAGGCCCTGGTGACCACGAGCGCCGCGCTGTGCCCGCCGAACCCGAAGGCATTGACGAGTCCCGCCGTCGCGGTGCTGCCGCTGACGGTACCGGTGATGACGTTGAGGTCCACCTCGGGATCAAGGGAAGCCACGTTGTAGGTGCCGGGCAGGTCTCCGGTGCGGAGTGCCTGCAGCGTGGCGATGGCGGCCAGGGCGCCCGCTCCGCCGAGCAGGTGACCGGTGAGGGACTTCGTGGACGTCACCGGCACCTGGTCACCCGCAATGGCCTTGATGGCCTTGGCCTCCAGCCGGTCTCCCACGGGCGTCGAGGTGGCGTGCGCGTGCACGAACCCTATGTCCGTGCCACGGAGGCCGGCGGAGGCCAGGGCCTTCTCCATGACCCGCACCTGCATGTCCGGGTCGGCCGCCACGATGTCGTTCGCGTCCGAGGTCACGGCCGCGCCCGCAATGCCGCCCAGCACTTCCGCGCCCCGGGCACGCGCGTGGTT
Organism: Arthrobacter sp. OAP107; assembly: GCF_040546765.1. Taxonomy (NCBI): domain Bacteria; kingdom Bacillati; phylum Actinomycetota; class Actinomycetes; order Micrococcales; family Micrococcaceae; genus Arthrobacter; species Arthrobacter sp. OAP107. The sequence continues at coordinate 4,730,506 of NZ_JBEPOK010000001.1, forward strand.
CTCGCTTTCCAGCACCACGATCCCCGCTCCCTCGGACAGCACGAACCCGTCGCGGTCCCGGTCGAACGGCCGTGAAGCCCGCTCCGGCTCGTCATTGCGCGTCGAGAGCGCCCGGATCTGGGAAAAACCGGCGATGATCAGGTCGTTGATGCAGGCATCCACGCCGCCGGCGATCACGACGTCGGCCGCCCCGGACCTGATCATTTCGGCACCCTGGGCAATCGCCTCGGCCCCGGACGCACAGGCGCTGACAGGGGTGCGTGCCCCGCCCTTCGCGCCCAGGTCGATCGAAACCCAAGCGGACGGCCCGTTCACCATGAGCCGGGTCAGGGTGTGCGGGGAAACCTTGCGCGGGCCGCCGTTGTCCAGCTCCCTGACCTGGGCCAGCACGGTGTCCATGCCGCCGTACGCCGAGCCGATCACGACGGCGAGCCGCTCCGGTTCGACGGCGGGTTTCCCGGCCTGCTCCCACGCTTCGCGCGAGGCTACGAGCGCCAGCTGGCCGCAGCGGTCCATCCGCTTCAGCTCGCGGGTGCTGAGGAACGCGCCAAGGTCTGCTGTGACCCGCCCGGCGATGCGCACCGGCAGAGCCTCGGCCCAGCCGTCCTCCAGCGTCGCGATGCCCGTCCGGCCGGCAAGCATCGCCTCCCAGGTCTCGGCCACTGTGGCCCCGAGCGGGTTCATGGATCCCATGCCGGTCACGACGGCCCTGGCTGATCCTGAAACGCTGGCTGATCCTGTAACTGGCGGTGTTGCCGCAGACGGCTGGTTTGTGGACACGGCGATACCTTGCTTCGTTGGTTGGGAGACCGTTCGGGAGCTGCAGCCCCGCGTTGGTGCAGCTACTTTGCGGGGTTGTGCGTCCCGATAGGAACCAGCGTGAGGTCCGGATGGTTCTTCTCGATGCGGCGCAGGGCCCAGACGTCGTTGAAGAGGGCCAGGTATTCACCGTCGGACCGCAGCAGCACCTCGGCGCCCGGTACGTTGGCCAGCGCAGGCATGGCATCCGCCGTCGAGATCCTGGCCATGGAATACGGAAGGCGTTCCAGGCGCATGGGTGCGCTGAAGTCGTGCGCCATGCGGTCCTCCACCACTTCGAACTGCATGGGTCCGACGGCGGCAAGCACCGGCGCCTGGTCACCGCGGACGTCGGAACGCAGCACCTGGATGACGCCCTCGTGCTCGAGCTGCTCGATCCCGCGGCGGAACTGCTTGAAGCGGCTGGGGTCCTTGGAGCGGGCAACCTGGAAGTGTTCGGGGGCGAACAGCGGGATGGCCGGGAACTCCACGGCTTCCTCAAGGAACAGGCTGTCCCCGACGCGCAGCGAGGACGCGTTGACCAGGCCAACGACGTCGCCCGGGTACGCCTCGTCGATGACCTCGCGTTCGCGGCCGAAAACCTGCTGCGCGTACTTCGTGGCAAACGACTTGCCGGTCCGGGTCTGGGTGACCACCATGCCGCGCTCGAACACGCCGGAGCAGACACGGATGAATGCAACGTGGTCGCGGTGGGCCTTGTTCATGCCGGCCTGGACCTTGAAGACGAAGCCGGAGAACGGCGACTCGACGGGACGCGGGGTGCCCTCGATGTCCGGCCGGGGCGCGGCCGGCGGGGCGAAGTCCACCAGTGCATCCAGGAGTTCCTTGACGCCGAAGTTCAGCGCCGCGGAGCTGAACAGGATGGGCGTGGCCTTGCCGGCGTGGAAGCTTTCGACGTCGAAGGCGAGGTTGGACTCGATGACCAGGCCCGCTTCATCGACCGCGTCCGTCCAGTTGGCGCCCTGGCTTTCGGCGGCTTCTTCGGGGGTGAAGTATTCGGTGAGGGCGATGCTGGCGCCGGCGTTGTTCCGCTGGAAACGCGCGAACCTGTCATTGCGCAGGTCCCAGACGCCGCGGAAATCGCCGGAGATGCCCACGGCCCAGGTCAGCGGCATGGGCTGCAGCCCGGTGCGCTCGGTGATCTCGTCCATGAGGGCCAGCGCATCCAGGCCGGGGCGGTCCCACTTGTTGATGACCGTGATGATGGGGAGGTTCCGCTGCTTGCAGACCTCGAACAGCTTCATGGTCTGGGTCTCCAGGCCCTTGGCCGCGTCCACCAGCATCACGGCGCAGTCGACGGCGGCGAGCACCCGGTAGGTGTCCTCGGAGAAGTCGGCGTGGCCGGGGGTGTCCAGCAGGTTGATGACCGTGTCCCGGTAGGAGAACTGCAGGGCGGCCGAGCTGATGGAAATGCCGCGGTCCTTCTCCATCTGCATCCAGTCCGAGACTGTCTCCTTGCGGTTGGCCTTGCCGCTGGACGCGCCCGCGGTGCCGATCACCTTGGCATGCAGGGCCAGCGCCTCGGTGAGCGTGGACTTGCCGGCGTCGGGGTGGGAGATGACGGCGAACGTCCGGCGCCGCGAGGCCTGCTTATGGATCTCGTGCACTCGGGCGGGGCTCTGCACTTCTTGGGACACGGTGCTACTTTCACTGCGATCCGCGGGGGATCCATGTTGGAAAAGGTGGCGGCGGAACCTGCCGGCCAAGGCTTCAAGTTTATCGCAGCGGCGGAATCCGCACCGAAGGCGGCCCAAAAGTGCCCCTCAGCCGGCCGCCGTCGAACGCACTCCGAAAGCCTTTCCCGCAGGCCTCCGGTGGGGCACTTTAAGGCTTGCCCGTGCGGTTGCTGGGGTAATGTACCCCTAGGATGGTGCATGCGGGAAACCGAGTACTTTTGATCCTGCCGGCGGACCAGTCCAAACCGGCAAACCTGCAGGCCCCGCCTGCACCTTTGAAGGGAATATCTATGGCTCGCAGCCCTGAAGAATCGCTCAAGGCGACTTTGGGGAGGGTGGCCCCGGGGACCGCACTGCGGGACGGCCTGGAACGCATTCTCCGCGGACGCACCGGTGCGCTGATCGTGCTGGGCTCGGACCGGACCATCGACTCCATCTGTTCCGGCGGCTTCGACATCGGCATCGACTTCTCACCCACCCGGCTCCGTGAACTGGCCAAGATGGACGGCGCTATCATCTGCGACAGGGACGCCGGCAACATCCTCCGGGCGGCCGTGCAGCTCGTGCCGGACCCCAGCATCGAGACCCAGGAATCGGGCACCCGGCACCGCACCGCCGAACGCGTCGCCATCCAGACCGGCGTTCCCGTGATCTCGGTGAGCCAGTCCATGCAGATCATCGCCCTGTACGTCAACGGCCTGCGGCACGTGCTCGAGGGCTCCGAAAAGGTCCTGGCCCGCGCCAACCAGGCCCTGGCCACGCTGGAACGCTACCGTTCCCGCCTGGACCAGGTGACCAGCTCGCTCTCTGCCCTGGAGATCGAGGCGATGGTGACCGTCCGCGATGTGGCAGTGACCCTGCAGCGCCAGGAGATGGTGCGCCGGATCTCCGAGGAGATCTCGCAGTATGTCCTGGAACTGGGTGAAGACGGCCGGCTTCTGTCCCTCCAGTTGGACGAGCTCACCGTGGGCCGCGGCCCGGGCAGCGACATCATCATCCGCGACTACGCCGGCCCGAACGCGTCACCGGAGGAGATCGACGGTGCTGTGAGCGCACTCCTCAACCTCGGACCCACCGAGCTGATCGACCTCAGCAAGATCGCGGGGATCATCGGGTTCGCCGGCGGCGTGGACACCCTCGATGCCGTGGTGCAGCCGCGCGGCTACCGGCTCCTCTCCGGGCTCAAGGCCGTGCCGAAGGCCGTCGCGGACAGGCTGGTGGACCACTTCGGCGGCCTGCAGCACCTCATGGCCGCAACGATCGATGACCTGATGACCGTGGACGGCATCGGCGACCAGCGCGCCCGCACGGTCCGGGAGGGCCTCAGCCGGATGGCCGAAGCCAGCCTGCTGGACAGGTTCCTCTAAGCCCCGTCAGCTGAGCTGGAAGACCGTCGGCGGGCTGACCTTGGCACCAAGCTTTGCGATGAACACGTAATATCCGCCGCCAACCGCACCCTCGGCCACCTTCTCGCAGCCCTGCACGGAACGGTTGCGCGGCCACGGGAAGTTCGCGGTTTCGCTCTTGCCGGGCGCAATGGTTTTGACCAGGTCAGTGCTGTCCGCCTGGCAGTCGCCCGATGAGAAGACGCGGTCCGAGCCGCTGGTGACCAGGAAGTCCATCTGCGACGTGCCAATGTTCACCTTGCATGGAAGCTTTCCGCCGTTGCTGACCGTGAGGCTCAGCACCGGCTTTTCATCCGCGGCGTAGGACGTCTTGTTCGTCGTGGCCTTGACGGTCACCAGCTTCTGGTCGCACGTGGGCGACGCGGACGGGGTTGCCGACGGACTGGCCGACGGCGTTGCGCCGGGCTGGCCCGCCTCGGCGCCGTCCGTGGAAGCACCCTGGGCGGAGTCCTGGGCGGATGAGGCCTGCTGGGCGCCGCCGAGGAGGCTGGTAAGTGTTGCCACACCGCCGACGATAAGGCAGAGGACCAGCAGCAGCGCCACTCCGGCGAAGAGCCGGCGGCGGCGGTAGACCGCAGGGCTCGGCTTGCGCCCTCCCCGGGGTACCGATTTCCCGGGCGCTGTTCTCTGTCCCGCCGTTTTTGCTGACCCGTTCCGGCCCGCGCCGGAATTCGAAGTGTCTTGCCTGCCCATCCTCCTAGGCTAAGGAACACCCCGGATTCTGCCGCACCACCACGCCGCCCCCGCCCCACCATGTCCAATTCGTAACGTAAATTCGGGTGACAACTGTCAGCACACTTACTAAAATTGAATCCCGGTTACCACTTACCGGGCCGAGTTGGAGAGGACCTGCGATGGTAGATCACGTGTCTGGCGGTCACCTCGAACGCGTCCTTCTGCCGCTGACGTTTGGCAAACATCAGAGCCAGGGGACTGAGTTCACGGTGCTTGCGGTTGAGATCTGGGACACCGGAATCGTGGTGAACCTGCACCTCGCCTCCGTCAGTGAAGACGACCCGCAAACCCCCGAAATCGTCATCCATGACCACTTTGGCACAGAGTACAAGCTGGATGAGGTGGCCACCGTCGGCACCCGCCAGCTGCAGTTCTTTGCGCCATCCATACCGGAAGGAACGCGCAGCCTGACCATCCGCTCGGTGGATTCGAACAGTGCCAGCTTCGTGGTGGCCCTCGCTGTTCCGGCGGCCAACGGCCGCGGCGGCGAAACCCTGCATGGCCACGTCCGGCGGCTGCCGGGCCGGCGGGAGGGGCTGCCTCCCGTGGAGCAGGAGGCCAGCTGACGGTACCCGGCCGGGAACCGTCGCCGGGGTTTTCAACTAGAGTGTTGGCATCAAAACCACAACCGCTTATCCCGCCACGCCGGGCCCCGCCACGCCCAGGGCACCGGACACCCTCGCCACACCCGACCTGGCCGCCGCTGAGTGGGCCGGTGCCGACCTGGCCGGCGTCCACTCGACGCTGGACGGCTGGTTCGACGCCGAGGCCCGGGATTTGCCGTGGCGTGCGGCTGACCGCACACCCTGGGGCGTACTGGTCAGCGAGATCATGCTGCAGCAGACGCCCGTGGTGCGTGTGCTGCCGGTCTGGGAAGAGTGGATGCGCAGGTGGCCGGAGCCCGCAGCGCTGGCCCGGGAACCCTCAGGTGAAGCGGTCCGCGCCTGGGGCCGGCTGGGTTATCCGCGGCGCGCGCTCAGGCTTCATGGGGCCGCCGTCGCCATCGAACGCGACCACAACGGCCAGGTCCCGCCGGACTACGCCGAGCTGCTCGGCCTGCCGGGCGTGGGCAGCTACACTGCGGCCGCCGTCGCCGCCTTCGCTTTTGGGCGGCGCGAGACGGTGGTGGATACCAACATCCGGCGGGTCCACGCGCGGCTCTTTTCCGGTGCCGCCCTGCCCGCCCCCGCCCTGACGGCGGCAGAGATGCGGCTTGCCGCGGAACTGCTGCCGTCCGACGCCGGCACGTCCGTCCGCTGGAACGCCTCGGTCATGGAGCTCGGGGCGCTGGTGTGCACGGCGCGTTCTCCCAAGTGCGCGGCGTGCCCGGTACGCGACCGCTGCGCCTGGCTAGCGGCCGGCGAGCCGCCGCCGACGTACACGCCCAAGGGCCAGGCGTGGCACGGCACCGACCGCCAGGTCCGGGGCGGCGTGATGGCCGTCCTCCGGCTGGCCGACGCCCCGGTACCGGCGGAAATGTTCCAACAGGCCCCGGCCGACCTCGGATTCGAAGCCGCCGGCATCGGCGTTCCGCTGGCCGCACTGCACCGGCTGAACTGCGCGCCTGAGCAGCTGGAACGGGCCCTGACAGGCCTCCTGGCGGACGGCCTGGCCGAACTGCACGACGGTGGTTACCGGCTGCCCGCCTGATCTTCCGGGGACGGGTCCACGGCGTGGCTTTTGGTCTCAATTAGGCACCCACAGCCCGGACCTGGGTAACGATGAGGGCGCCAGTTTGCGCGCCGCCGGTTGCACCGCCGAAGCGCGGATCTACCCTGAAGACATGGGCAAGGCAGGGGTACTTTTGGCCACAATCACGACGACGGCACTCCTCTCGGGCTGCCATGCTTTCGAAGCGGTATGCCCGGCAGTCGGCCGGGTGTCCGGGGTCGCCGTCACTGTGGCGGCAGGTTACTCGCCCCAAGTTAAAACGCTGCACCTGAAGGCGTGCCAGGACGGCACGTGCGAGGAGGGCACCGTTCACCTCATGCCCGGCTCCGTCGCAGTTGACCAGGGCTGCACCGACGATGCGAGGCCCGACGGCGTGTGCTCCGCGACGGCCAAGCCGGACGGCACGCAGCGCGGGCTGCTTGAACTGGAAACCCTGGCCGAGTCCCCCATCGACGTCACCGCAAGCGGGCAGGACGCGAACGGCCGGCCGATGCCCACCCGCACGCTGCGTTTCGAGCCCAGGGCCAGCTACCCGTTTGGCGAGCAGTGCGGTCGGGTTGTCTCCGCCTCCGTGGTGCTGGATGCGGCAGGCCTCAGACAGGACAGGTAGCCGGGCTGAGCCCAACCTGGCCTGAACCCTCGCGGGCCTGCGCCCTCAGGGTTCGCCGAAGCCGTTGTTGACCAGGTCCGCCACGTAGGCCACGGCGCGCTCGGCGTCGGGGCCGTACGCTTCCACGTGCAGCACGGCTCCCTTGCCGGCCGCCAGCGTCATCAGGCCCGTCATGGAGGCGCCGTCCACTCCGTTCACTGTCACCTCGGCATCCAGCGCGGACAGGCCGCCGGCTATTTTGGCAGCCGGCCGGGCATGCATTCCGGCGAGGTTGACGAGCTCGAAATCGCCACTTGCGTCCGGGGTGGCCGGAGCCGCCGGCTCGCCCGCCGCCGGCGCGTAGTCAGCCCGGCCTCCGCCTTGGATGCCTTCGGCCCGGCCGCCTGCGCCGAGGTGGTCTTCGGTTTTGGGACGGGACGCGGGGTAGCCATGCGTGGCCTCGGCGGCGCGCCGGACCGCATGAACGCTGGCACCACCCTGGGCAGCCACGGCTGCCGCCACAAGGCCCTCCACAATCGGGGCGTCGGCGAGAAGCACCGGAGTACTGCCATCGCTGAACTCCATGGCCGACTCCGCCGTCATCACGGCAGACCCAAGATCGGTCAGCACCACCACGCCGTCGCCCCCGGCAGCGGCTTCCAGCGCCGCCAACACCTTTTCCATGCTGGTGCCGATCCGGCCGTCAGACGTCCCGCCGGCCGGGACCATCATCACATCCGGCGCCATCTGGGCCGCGAGTTCCACGGCGCCGTCGGCAATCTTGTCACTGTGCGAAACCACCACGATCCGCACGGTCATGCGGCGGCTCCTGCGGCGGCGCGGAGAATGAGGGCACTCGAGGCCGCGCCGGGGTCCCGGTGGCCTGCGCTTCGCTCGCCGAGGTAGCTGGCCCTGCCCTTGCGCGCCACCAGCGGGTCCGTCGCCACGGCGCCGGCCTCGGCAGCCTCCGCCGCGGCGATGAGCACCGCCAGCGTGTCGCCGTCGGCCGCGGCTGCTGCGGCTGCGTCAACGGCGGGGGTCCAGGCATCCACCATCGTTTTGTCGCCCGCCTCGGCCTTGCCCCGGGCCACGATGCCGTCCCGCGCCGCCGTCAGGGCGGCGGCGAGCGCCGCGGCGTCCACGTTCGCGGCATCCCCCAGGGTGGTTGCGGCCCGCAGGAATGCCGTGCCGTAGAGCGGCCCGGCCGCACCGCCCACCTTGGACATCAGAGCCATGGCCGTCAGCTTGAGCGCTGCACCGGGGGTTTCGGGAGGACTTTCGGCGAGCTTGTCGAGCACCGCCTGGAAGCCGCGGTCCATGTTTTCGCCGTGGTCAGAGTCGCCGATGGCCCTGTCCAGCTCGATGAGTTCCACCCTGTGCTCCGCCATCGCCTGCGCTGACAGCGTCAGCCACTTGACGGCCCAGGTCACGTCCAGCCCCACCGCTACACGCCCCACCGCAGGGCCGGGGTGTGCACGGGCGCGTCCCAGAGTGCGGTCATCTCGTCGTCAAGCCGGAGCACAGAGATGGAACAGCCCTGCATCTCGAGGGACGTGATGTAGTTCCCCACCAGGGACCGCTCCACCGTGAGGCCCTGTTCCGCGAGGATCTGGGCGGCCCGGCGGTAGACGATGTAGAGCTCGCTCAGCGGCGTTCCGCCCATGCCGTTGACGAACAGGAGCACCTTCTCCCCCGACGCGGTTCCGAGGTCGCTGAGAATCGGTTCCAGCAGGCGGCCGGTGATGCCGTCGGCGTTTTCCATGGCGATCTTGTGCCGGCCCGGCTCCCCGTGGATGCCGATGCCGATTTCGATCTCGTTGTCCTCGAGGTCAAAGCTCGGGGAGCCGGCATGCGGCACCGTGCAGGCCGTGAGGGCGACGCCCATGGTCCGCACGTTCTGGTTGACGCGGTCGCCGATGGCCGCCACGGCGTCGAGGCCGTCGCCGCGCTCTGCCGCTGCGCCGGCGATCTTTTCCACCAGGACGGTGCCGCCCACTCCCCTGCGTCCTGCCGTGTACAGCGAATCCTCCACCGCGACGTCGTCGTTGACGAGCACGGTGCGGACTTCCACGCCCTCGGCCTGGGCCATCTCGGCTGCCGTCTCGAAGTTCAGCACATCGCCGGTGTAGTTCTTGACGATATGGACCACCCCGGCGCCCGAGTTCACGGCGAGCGTTGCCGGAATGATCTGGTCGGGGGTTGGTGAGGTGAAGACGGCGCCGGGCACGGCGGCGTCGAGCATGCCACGCCCCACAAAGCCGGCGTGGAGCGGTTCGTGCCCGCTGCCGCCGCCGGAAACCAGGCCGACCTTGCCGGCAACGGGGGCATCCTTACGGGTGACGTACTTGGGGTCGGGGCTGACGGTCACAAGGTCTGCGTGGGCAAGACCGAATCCTTCCACGGATTCATCCACAACAGCGCGGGGATCATTGATGAGCTTTTTCACGGCCGGCTCCTGGGCTCTCGGTGCTTCATTGACATCGGTCAGGATGTGCTTTGACCCTACTACCGGCACCGGCTGCGCGGTAGCTCGGAAACGGCGGAAGGGACAGCCCCCAATGCTGTCCCTTCCGGCCCCCCACAGTTTATCCAGCAAATTTATAAAATAGAAGGGAGTATCACGCCGCAACTTTGAGCGGATCTTGATCAGTTCCCGCGGCAAAACCGGGCAGGCACTGGGCGCGTACGGACTGACCCCGCCCGACCGCCCGGTACTGGGCTCAGCAGTTCGGCCTGGGCTACGGCGTCATCGCCCTGAGTTCCTACCTGCTGCTGATTCTCCTGACGGTGCTCGCGCTGGACACGTGGATCTGGTTCCCCTTCTGGCTGGGGCTGGGCGCGCTCTTCTCCTTCGAGCGGATGGTCACCGTCTGGCACGGAGGCTGGCAGGCCCGCCTGCTCGCCCTGACAGTCGCCCCGGAACTGGTGGTTCGACATGTTCCTCAACGTGGTCTACGTGAAGGGCATCATCGACATGTCGGTGGGCCGGGAGGCCAGCTGGAAGCACCTGGCAAAGGCGGGCTGAGCATGATCGCAGCAGCTGTACGCGCAGGGGTGGCGGCCTTTGTGGCGGTGAACACGGTGATGTATGCCGCACTGGCCGTGGCCAAGGTCCTGCCGAAGGTGCAGCCGCCGGACGTGAGGCGCGGCCAGCGGTCCGAACCCCGCGGCTCCACCCGGCCGGCTCTAGAGAGCCTTGATCATCCTCGTGTTGCCGAGCGTGTTGGGCTTCACCCGTGCAAGGTCCAGGAACTCGGCCACGCCTTCGTCATGCGAGCGCAGCAGCTCGGAGTACACCTGCGGGTCCAGCGCCGACTGGTCAGCCATTACCTCGAAGCCGTGCCGCTTGAAGAAGTCCACCTCGAACGTAAGGCAGAACACCCGCGAGACGCCCAGAGCCTCAGCCTGCTTCAGGAGGCTCTCCACCAGGACGTGCCCCACGCCCTTGCCGCGCCAGGCGTCCGAGGCCGCCAGGGTGCGCACCTCGGCAAGGTCCTCCCACATGACGTGCAGGGCGCCGCAGCCGATGACCTCGCCGGCGGCCGACTCGGCGATCAGGAACTCCTGCAGGCTCTCGTAATAGGACACCGTCTCCTTGGCCATCAGTATTCGCTCTTCCGCCAGGGGCGCCACCAGTTTCTTGATGGCAGCCACATCGCTGGTCCGGGCAGGGCGAACAGTGAAGGAGTCAGTCACAGCCCCCATCTTACGGTGACAGCCAGGGTGACCTCCGGCCCGGAGGTCACAGGCCGAGGTCGGCGGGAAGCGGGACGTCCTTGCCCAGGACGTTCCTGGCCAGGAAGTGTTCAACCACGCCGTACCAGACCTTGGCGTGCTGCGGCTGCAGGATCCAGTGGTTCTCGTCCGGGTAGAAGAGGAACCGGTGGCTCGTCTGCCCGTTGCCGTCGGAGGCGAGCTGGGACTTGGAGAGCAGCTCGTACCAGAGCCGCAGGCCTTCCCCGATGGGCACCCGGTAGTCCTTGTCGCCATGGATCACCAGCATGGGCGTCCGGATCTTCTCGACATGCAGGTGCGGGGAGTTCTCCAGCGCCATTTCCGCCGTCATTTCCTTGAGCCAGTACTGCGACGCGTCGGTGGTGGGCCCGAACTGGTCCAGCGCCCACAGGCTGGCGTGGGTCACGATTGCCTTGAACCGGTCCGTCTGCCCGGCCACCCAGTTGGCCATGTAGCCGCCGAAGGAGCCGCCCATCGCGGCCGTGCGGCTTTCGTCGATGTCCGGCCGCTGCACCACCGCATCCGTGATGGCCATCAGATCCGTGAACGGCGCCTTGCCCCAGCCGCCCCAGCCCCGCTGGATGTGGTCCTGGCCATAGCCCGTGGACAGGGCGGGGTCCGGCAGCAGGACGGCGTATCCCCGCGCTGTGAGCAGCCACGGGTTCCAGCGCCAGGTCCAGGCATTCCAGGACCCCAACGGTCCGCCGTGGATCCACAGCAGCAGCGGTGCGGGGTTCCCGGCGGAGGCCCCCGCGGGCAGGGCCAGGTAGGCGGGGATGCGGGAACCGTCGGCGGCCGTCGTCTCCACCCGCTCCAGCGAGCCCTCGGTTTGCGGCCGCTCCGCCGGGGACGGCAGCCGCGTCACGTCCCCGCTGGCCAGGTCAATCCGGACAGGCTCGGTGGGGAACTCGTACGAGCTCCGCAGCGCATACGCGCTGCGCCCGTCGGGGGAAAACAACGACGTCGGTATAGGCCGCCGCGTCCGGCGTCACCCGGGTGACACTCCCCCGGGCGGCACCAGCCGCAACGCTGACACTGAAAACCGGCGACGCGCCGTCGTCGTCCGCCGTGACCAGGAGGGCTGAGCCGTCCGGGAGCCACGCCTCCGGGTGGGGCCAGCGGTCCCAGCCGTGAGCCAGCGGCTCCAGGTCCTCCCGGCCGGCTTCGCTGGACACGTCGAGAAGGTGCAGCTTGACCTGCGGTGCCTGCTGGGGCGTCGTTTCGCTTTCACTGACCACGGCGAGCGTGCCGCCGTCCGGGCTGACCGGTCCCGGGAAGTAGTTCATCCCCTCCTCATCGAGGAGGATTCTCATGGTGCCCGTGGAAACGTCGACGGCGGCCAGGACAGAGCGCAGGTCCGCCCTCGGCAGCGGCTTGGCCAGGCTCGTGTAGAGGGTCTTGCCGTCCGGGCTGACCACCGAGACGGCCTCGCGGAGGCGGGACCCTGCCTGCGGGGTGAGGTTGCGCAGCGTGAGGGGGGCGGTGCTGTCCACCGTGGCGGGCTTGCCGGGCTCCTGCACGGGCTCCGCCTCCACCGCGAAGAGCCGCGGCTGGGCCGGCCCAAGGTCCGCGTCCCAGTAGCGCACCGGATACTCGCTGTGCAGGATCGCCGCCACTTTGTTGTCCTTGCGGCTCTTGCGGCGTTCGGCGTCGTTCTCTTCGTCGCTGGAGCCGGCAAGTACGGACGCGGTGACGAAGGCCGCATTTACGTCCCTGGCCGCCATGACCTTGTCCACACCGCCCGCCCGCGACAGCACCACGCGGGCCTCGCCGCCGTCTGCGGGAAGCGCCCAGAGCGCACTGACAGGATCGCCGTCGGCCTCCTTGTCCGGATCCGGCCGGGCGGACGTGAAGTAAATGTCGCCGTTGGCAGCAAACGCGGCGCCGGCCTCGCCCTTGGCACTGCGGGTGATCCTGCGGGCCTGCTTCAGGCCTGCCGGGTCCAGCTCCCACAGCGCCGTTCCGTATTCGGTGCCCTTGCTGTTGAGCGTGGCGACGGTGGTCACCAGCCGCCGGCCGTCGGGGCTGAGGGCCAGGCCACTTACCCGCGGGATCGCCAGATAGTGGTCGAGGTCGTGGAAGGGGGTCGCCGGTTGGTCAGGCAGGATCGCTGCATCTTCAGTTGACATGTGCTGATTCAACACCTCCTGTGCGCTGGATCACAGGAGGTTCACTATTAGTGAAACAGTACTTTCAGACCTGCCCGGCTGCCGGCACAACGCAGGAGGCCCCGCCTGCTCCCCTTCGGGGGCGGGCGGGGCCTCTTGGCACTGGAGCGGGGCTAGGAGTCCGGCACTCAGAGCCGGGCGGCTGGCCTTAGGCGCTCGGGGCGATTTCCGGGATGCGCGGCTTGGCGTTGCCGGCGAAGGTGAACTTCGCGTCGTCGCCTTCGCCGTCCACATCCACCACCACGATGTCGCCGGGGTGCAGCTCGCCGAAGAGGATCTTCTCGGAGAGCTGGTCCTCGATCTCGCGCTGGATGGTGCGGCGCAGCGGCCGGGCACCCATGGCGGGGTCGTAGCCGCGGGTGGCCAGGAGCACCTTGGCTGCCTTGGTCAGCTCGATGCCCATGTCCTTGTCCTTGAGGCGCTTCTCCAGGCGGGTGACGAACATGTCCACGATCTCGATGATCTCGTCCTGCGTCAGCTGCGGGAACACCACGACGTCGTCAACGCGGTTGAGGAACTCGGGGCGGAAGTGCTGCTTGAGCTCCTCCGTGACCCGGGCGCGCATCCGGTTGTAGCCGGTCTGGGTGTCCGTGCCGGACTGGAAGCCGGTGGCCACGCTCTTGGAGATGTCCCGGGTGCCGAGGTTCGTGGTCATGATGATCACGGTGTTCTTGAAGTCCACCACGCGGCCCTGGGAGTCGGTCAGCCGGCCGTCTTCCAGGATCTGCAGCAGCGAGTTGAAGAGGTCCGCGTGGGCCTTTTCAACTTCGTCGAACAGGACCACGGAGAACGGACGGCGGCGGACCTTCTCGGTCAGCTGCCCGCCCTCTTCGTAGCCGACGTAGCCCGGAGGGGCACCGAAGAGACGCGACACCGTGTGCTTCTCGGAGTACTCGGACATGTCCAGCGTGATGAGGGCGTCCTCTTCACCGAACAGGAACTCCGCGAGGGCCTTGGCGAGCTCGGTCTTGCCGACGCCGGTGGGGCCGGCGAAGATGAACGAACCGCCCGGACGCTTCGGGTCCTTCAGGCCTGCACGGGTGCGGCGGATGGCCTGGGACAGGGACCTGATGGCCTCGTCCTGGCCGACGACGCGCTTGTGCAGCTCGTCTTCCATCTTCAGCAGGCGCGAGGATTCTTCCTCGGTCAGCTTGAAGACCGGAATGCCCGTGGAGTTCGCGAGGACTTCGGCGATCAGGTCCTCGTCCACCTCGGAGATGTCGTCCATGCCGCCGGTCTTCCAGTGGCGTTCCTTCTCGGAGCGCTCCGTGATGAGCTTCTGCTCCTTGTCGCGCAGCGCGGCAGCACCCTCGAAGTCCTGCGCGTCAATCGCGGACTCCTTCTCCATCTTAAGTTCGGAGATGCGCTCGTCCATCTCCTTGAGCTCCGGCGGAGCGGTCATGCGGCGGATGCGGAGCCGGGCACCGGCTTCGTCGATGAGGTCGATCGCCTTGTCCGGCAGGAACCGGTCCGAGATGTAGCGTTCGGAGAGGTTCGCCGCCGAGGCGAGGGCGCCGTCGGTGATGGTGACGCGGTGGTGCGCCTCGTAGCGGTCCCGCAGGCCCTTGAGGATCTCGATCGCGTGGGCAACCGACGGCTCCTTGACCTGGATGGGCTGGAAGCGGCGCTCGAGGGCGGCGTCCTTCTCGATGTGCTTGCGGTACTCGTCCAGCGTGGTGGCACCGATGGTCTGCAGCTCGCCGCGCGCCAGCATGGGCTTCAGGATCGAGGCTGCGTCGATGGCGCCTTCGGCGGCACCGGCACCCACGAGAGTGTGGATCTCGTCGATGAAGAGGATGATGTCGCCGCGGGTGCGGATTTCCTTGAGCACCTTCTTCAGGCGCTCTTCGAAGTCACCGCGGTAGCGGGAACCGGCCACCAGGGAGCCAAGGTCCAGCGTGTAGAGCTGCTTGTCCTTGATGGTTTCCGGCACGTCGCCGCGCACGATCGCCTGGGCAAGGCCCTCGACGACGGCGGTCTTGCCGACGCCGGGCTCGCCGATCAGCACGGGGTTGTTCTTGGTGCGGCGGGAAAGGACCTGCATGACGCGTTCCATTTCCTGCTCGCGTCCGATCACAGGGTCCAGCTTGTTCTCGCGGGCCGCCTGCGTCAGGTTCCGGCCGAACTGGTCCAGCACAACGGAGCCTGCGGGGGTGCCCTCTGCCTGGCTCTGGCCGACGCCGGCGCCGGTGGTTTCCTTACCCTGGTAGCCGGAGAGCAGCTGGATGACCTGCTGGCGGACCCGGTTGAGGTCGGCACCAAGCTTCACCAGTACCTGCGCTGCCACACCCTCACCCTCGCGGATGAGTCCCAGCAGGATGTGCTCCGTGCCGATGTAGTTGTGGCCGAGCTGCAGGGCTTCGCGCAGCGAAAGCTCCAGCACCTTCTTTGCACGCGGCGTGAAGGGGATGTGGCCGGAGGGCGCCTGCTGGCCCTGGCCGATGATCTCCTGCACCTGCTCGCGGACGCCGTCGAGCGAAATGCTCAAGGACTCAAGAGCTTTGGCAGCAACGCCCTCACCCTCGTGGATCAGACCCAAGAGGATGTGTTCGGTACCAATGTAATTGTGGTTCAGCATGCGTGCCTCTTCTTGGGCAAGCACAACTACGCGACGGGCACGGTCCGTAAATCGCTCAAACATTTCGCCACACTCCTAGCTACGACGTACTTTGATGCTACGTGGGGGAACCCTGACTTGGGGAGCTTGTTCGCCACAGGGGAAACCGGGGGGGGCTTGCACACGTGCGCGCAGCTGCCGTAGCGGTGTTGCCGGCGCAATGCCGAAGAAGGCTTTGAATAGCATCCCGATGCCAACCGGCGGGGAATTAGCCCCCTACTGGACGGGGTGTCGGAAATCACCCCGGCATGGAATGTTCCATGGGCCGCGGATAGCCCAGAGAATCGATTACTCCCCGGCCGGCAGTCCTGAATAACGGCGGTTCTGTTTAATGCGGACGGCAACCGCCGGTTAAAAGCGCAGCGCCCCCGTCAGCCGGGGGCGCCGCACATATGCTCAGACCGTTTAGTGCCCTAACGGATTGTCAGGGCGCCGAGCTAGGAATTGGCCTTTTGGTAGGCTTCCTGGATTTCTGCCTGAATACGGCCGCGTGCGTTTACGGTGTAACCGTGGTCCCGCGCCCACTGGCGTATCTGGGCAGAGTCCTGGCTGCGTCCACCCGGTGCCTTGGCACGGGTAGGGCGGCCGCCGGAGGTCTTACGGCCGGCTGAAACAAAGCGTTCCAGTGACGACCGCAGTTCTGAAGCATTGGCCGAGGACAGGTCAATTTCATAACCGACGCCATCCAGGCCGAAGCGAACGGTTTCGTCCGCGGATCCCCCATCCAGATCGTCCACCAGGACGATATTGACTTTCTGTGCCATCAAAAATCTCTCTTTTGGAAAGGACGTGTAATCAGAAAAGCAGGATGTTTCCACCTGAAGTATCTCCCCCAATAAGGCAACGCGTCAAAACACGCAAGAGTTCCTTGGGGATAACCGGGGATTTTAAAAGTGGCCTGTTATTTGTCTGATTTACTCGGCGGCTCGGGGAAATCGTCCCCGGCCGCCTGCGCATCGGCTTCGGCCTGGGCGCGCGCTTCGGCCTGGCGTTCTGCCTTGTCCGCGTTAAAGATCGACTTCATGGCAAACCAAAAGAGCAGCCCAACCACCAGCGACGGCAGCAGTACGGCGACATAGTCCATCATCAGTGGCCTTCGGGCTTGAGGAGGGGGAAAAGAATGGTTTCGCGGATGCCCGCGCCGGTAAAGAGCATGACCAGGCGGTCGATGCCCAGTCCGATGCCGCCCATGGGAGGTGCACCATACTCCAGCGCGCGGAGGAAGTCCTCGTCCAGCTGCATGGCCTCGACGTCGCCGGCAGCGGCGTGCATGGACTGCTCGGTGAGGCGTTCGCGCTGGATGACCGGGTCAATGAGCTCGGAGAAGGCGGTGCCGCGTTCCATGCCGCCGATGATCAGGTCCCAGGCCTCGATCAGGCGGCCGTCCTCGCGGTGCGGGCGGGCCAGCGGCTGGGCGGACGGCGGGTAGTCGTAGACAAACGTGGGGTTCAACAGGGTCGGTTCCACGATTTCGCCGAAAAGTTCCACAGTCAGCTTCTCGGCGTCCCACTTGGGGTCGACCTTGACGTCGTGCTTCTCAGCCACGGCACGCAGCTCCTCGAGCGTGGTATCCGGGGTGATCTCCTGGCCCACCGCCTCGGAAAGGCCGGGGTAAACAGCAACCCAGGCCCAATCGCCGTCGAGGTTGATCTCCCCGGCCTCGGTCTGCAGCGTGCGTCCGGCCCCCACGGCGTCCGCGGCGTCCAGGATGATCTCCTTGATGCGCTCGGCCATGACGAACTGGTCCGCCCAGGCCTCGTAGCACTCAAGCGTGGTGAACTCCGGGCTGTGGGTGGAGTCCACGCCCTCGTTGCGGAAGACGCGGCCCATGTCGTAAACGCGGTCGATGCCGCCCACCACGGCACGCTTGAGGTACAGCTCTGTGGCGATGCGCAGGGTCATCTTCTGGTCAAACGCGTTCATGTGGGTTTCGAACGGCCGGGCCAGGGCTCCGCCATGGACCAGCTGCAGGATGGGCGTTTCCACCTCGACGTACGTGTGGCGGAACAGGGTCTCGCGGATGGAGCGGGTGATGGCGGCACGGGTGTAAACCATCTCGCGGGCCTCGTCGCGGACCATCAGGTCCACGTAGCGCTGGCGGACGCGGGTTTCCTCGTTGAGCTCGGCGTGCAGCACGGGCAGCGGGCGGAGCGCCTTGGACGCCATGGACCAGGACTCGGCCATGACGGACAGTTCCCCGCGGCGGGAGGAGATGACTTCGCCCCTGATGAAGACATGGTCGCCCAGGTCAACCAGGGCCTTCCAGTCGGCGAGGGCCTCTTCGCCCACGTTCGCCAGGCTGAGCATGGCCTGCAGCCGGGTGCCCTTGCCGTCGGTGCCGCCTTCCTGCAGCGTGGCGAAGCACAGCTTGCCGGTGTTCCGGACAAACACCACGCGCCCGGTGACCCCCACGACGTCGCCGGTGGTCTCGTCGGCCTGCAGGTGGGCGTACTTTTCGCGGATTTCGCTGAGCGAGTGCGTGCGCTCAACACCCACCGGGTACGCCTCCTGCCCGCGTTCGATCAGCTTGGCGCGCTTCTCCATGCGGATGCGCATCTGTTCGCTGGCGTCGAGCGGTTCTGGGGCGTTCTTGGGGGCGGGGGTGTTTTGGGAAGTCACAGTCATCAAGTTTACCGGGTTTGCCGGGACTTCCCGCCTTGGATTCCAGCTCCCCCCACACTGGAGTTTTTGTCCGGATATTCGGACTTCCGGGGGCATTTGGAGCCATTATCTGGACAAAAACTCCGGAGGGGTGGGGCATAGACTCGGGCTGTGGAGACGTGGACAGTTGAAACGGACGACGACGGCAGCCGGCTTGAGGTGCACTCCTTCCGGCCCGCCCACAGCACCTCCGCGACAGGTGACCCGGCCCAGGTCACGGCGCCCGGCGTCGTCGTAATTCACGGGACGCTGGTGACCGACGCGCTGTACCGGCCGTTCGCCCGCAACCTCAGCCTCCTGCTGAGCCGGCCGGTGCATTGCTACAACCGCCGCGGCCGCGCCGGGTCCGCACCGCAGCCGGACGACTATTCGGTGGCGACGGAGATCCGGGACCTGGCCGCCGTGATGAGGGCGACGGGCTCGGAGGACGTGGTGGCGCACAGCTTCGGCGGCTTCGTGGCTCTCCAGGCAGCGCGCGACATGCCGCTGCGCAGGCTCGTCACGTACGACGCGGCGGTGTCCCTTTCCGGCAACCTGAACCACCGCTGGCGGCCGGAGCTGGAGCAGGCCGTGACGGAAGGGCAGCTCAACCACGCCTGGGCGCATCTGGTGCAGGGGCTGGCCACGGCCGGTCCCCTGTCCTACCTGCCCCTTGGCGCGCTGCGGATGCTGAGCATCATGTCGGCCCGGACCAATGTCGGCGCGGAAATGCGGGAGTTGCTCCCGACGGCCGTCAAGGAGATGCGGGCAGTGCTCGACGCCGACGCGGAGCTAGCGGATTTCAAGGAACTGACCACCCCCACGCTGATGCTCAGCGGCGGCTGGAGTCCGGGATACTTTGCCGACACCGGGCGGCAGCTGGCATCGGCCGTTCCGGCGATCGATTTCGCCGTGGTTCCGGGCCAGCTGCACGAGGGTCCGATCCGGCCGGGCAAGCGCCTGGCCCTCCGGATAGCGCGCTTCCTCAACGGCACCGACGGAAGCGTCCGGCCACTGAGCCGCAAGCGCGGGCGCAAGTAGGTTCTGGCTGTCAGCACGGGCCGCCCTCCGATAGGCTCGGACCATGACTCGCGAGATCATCAGCACACCCGACGGCGGCAAGCTCGAGCTGTTCAGCACGGGCGAGGAACTGGCCTCGGCCGGCTCCGGCGTGGTTGTGGTCACGGCCTCCATGGTGACGGCGGCGGACTACACCCGCTTCGCGCAAAAACTCAGCGCCTCCCTCGGCCGGCCGGTGCACACGTTCAACCGCCGCGGCCGCGGCGCGTCCTCCGAACAGGCCGGGGACTACACCCTGGACGTCGATATCCGCGACCTCGATACCGTCATGAAACACACGGACAGCACCGACGTCTTCGGCCACAGCTTCGGCGGTGCCGTGGCCATCCACGCGGCCCGGACCCTCCCGGTGGAGCGCCTGGCCGTGTACGACCCCGCCGTCTCCGTCAACCACAGCGTCACGGCGGACTGGACCACCGAATACGAACGGGCGACGGCGGCCGGTGACGACGACCGCGCCCTCGCCGTCCTGCTCCGCGGGCTTGAGGCCGAGAGCGCCTTCTCCTCCCGCATGCCACTGTCCATGATGACCCTCGCCAACAAGCTCACGGCGGGAACGACGGTGGGCAAGCAGATGCGCGAAATGATGCGAACCGGCGTCCGGGAGATCAAGGCGATCATCGCCGCGGACATGCCGGCCGAGCCGTTCCTTGCCCTGCCGCTGGAGACGCTCATCATCGTCGGCGAGAAGAGTCCGGCCTACTTCGGCGTGGCCTGCGGCCAGATCCACGACGTCCTCTCCGGCTCCAGTTACACCATCCTGCCGGGCTTCGGGCACGACGGCGTCAACCGCGCCCCGGACCGGCTCATCACCGAGCTCAGCGAGTTCTTCGCCGGCTAAACCCACAAAGCAACGCGGGGTCACTTCGCGCCCAATTAACCCTCCGGATTGGGCGCGAAATGACCCCGCGTTGCTCTTTAATGCGGCGCTTAGTGGGCGGCGGGCGCCCCTTCGGTGCCGGCAGTCTTCCGCATCATGGTGGAGAGGACGACGGCGGCAACGGCTATGACGGTTGCCGTCAGGAACGCGGCGTTCATGCCCGCGACGAGGCCGGAGCCTGCGGACACGAACGCGAAGATGGACACGAGCAGCGCCGTGCCGGCCGCCCCGGCCACCTGCTGCAGGGTGCTCATGATGGCCGAACCGTGCGAGTACAGATGCGGCGGCAGCGGGTTCAGCCCTGTGGTGAACGCCGGGGTGAAGAGCAGCGCCAGCCCGAAGCTGAGCCCGACGTGCAGGGCGACGATCCACCAGACCGGAGTGCCGGCGTCGAGCATTGAAAACTGCCAGAGCGTCAGGACCATGAGCGAGGATCCGGTGACCGTGAGGGGCAGCGGCCCGACTTTGTCGAACAGGCGGCCGATCACCGGACCGAGCAGGCCCATGGCGAGGCCGCCGGGCAGCAGGGCCAGGCCGGTCTCGAGGGACTGCAGGCCGCGGATTTCCTGCAGGTACAGCGGCAGCAGGATCACGGCGCCGAACAGGGCCACCATGGACACCACCATCAGCAGCACCGAAACCGTGAACATCCGGAAGTTGAAGGCCCGCAGGTCCAGCAGCGGAGACTCGGACTTCTGCAGCCGGAGCTGGCGGAACGTGAACGCGGCGAGGCCGGCCACGCCAACGACGAGCGCAACCACGGCCAGTGTGCTCGGCCCGCTGCTGCCGCCATGGCCGCCGCCGATCTGGCTGAGGCCGTAGACCAGGCCGCCGAAGGCGGGGACAGTCAGCACCACGGAAAGGAAGTCGAGCCTGGACTTCTCGGTCTCGCCGACGTTGGTCAGGAACCTGGCACCGATGGCCAGCGCCGCCAGCGCGATGGGCAGGACGAAGATGAACATGAAGCGCCAGGAGAAGTGCTGCAGGATGAACCCGGAGACGGTGGGTCCCATGGCCGGGGCCACGGAGATGGCGATGCTGACGTTGCCCATCACGGCGCCGCGGCGGGCCAGAGGCACCAGCGTGAGGATGGTGGTCATCAGCAGTGGCAGCATGATGGCGGTGCCGCCGGCCTGGATGATCCGTGCCAGCAGGAGGATCTCAAAGCCGGGCGACGCCGCGGCGAGCGCCGTGCCGCCGGCGAACAGGCCCATCGCCAGGAGGAATGATGCGCGCGTGGAAAGCCGCTGCAGGATGAACCCGGTGGTGGGAATCACCACGGCCATGGTCAGCATGAACCCGGTGGAGAGCCACTGGACGGTGGGGGCATCCACGCGCAGGTCCACTATGAGCCGCTGCAGGGCGACGTTCATGATGGTTTCGTTCAGGATGACGACGAAGGTGGCCACCAGCAGCGTGACGATCACCGTCACGGACTCGCGGGACATCCTGTCCGACGCCGGTGCTGCCGCCGGCGATGACGGGGCCGCCGCTACAACCGGAGCCGCCGGGTCCTGGCCAGGTTCGCCAGAGGAATTGGACGTGACTTTGGTAGACATGGCGAGGCCTTCAGGGTGTTGGAGTGGTGGCTGGCGGTCAGCGCCGGTGCAGACTCCAACAGTGTAGTGGCCCTGCCCATTCCCCGCACAGGGGATTTATTCGTCAGGAGCTGAGCGGTACGTTGTCGATCAGCCGCACGGCGCCCACCTTCGCTGCAACCAGGGCCAGCCCCTCACCGCGGAAAGGTGTCTCGTGGCAGTTCTCCGCGAGCGGCTCCAGCGTGACGGGATCCACGACGTCGAGGTAGTCGAGCTGGACCAGGGGCTGGGACTCGATCAGGGCCCTGGCGGACCCGACATCGAGGGCCTCGTTCGCGTTGGCCCGCTCCTCAATGAAGTGCAGCGCGCGGGACAGGACCAGGGCGGCCTCGCGCTCCTCGTCCGACAGGAAGCGGTTCCGGCTGGACAGTGCCAGTCCGTCGGCGGCGCGGGCGGTTGGCACGGCAACGATCTCCACGGGGAAGTTCAGGTCGGCCACCATCCGGCGGACCAGGGCCAGCTGCTGGGCGTCCTTCTGTCCGAAGTAGGCGCGGTAGGCCGGCAGCCCGCCGCCGGAGCCGGCCACGAAGGCGCTGCCGCCGGGAAGGCCGGTGCCCGGAATGCCCAGGTGCAGCAGTTTGGCCACCACGGTGAGCGCGCCGTCGAAGTGCCCGGGCCGGGACGCGCCCTCCCACTTCTCCCCCAGCAGACCGGACGTGATCCTGACCATCGGCTGCCCGCCCGGGTACATCTCCTCGACCGAGGGCGCGAACACCAGGTCCACGCCCTGCTCCTCGAGCAGCGCCATGTCAGCTTCGAGGGTCCGCGGGTAGCGGTCCAGGTCCTGCGCCTCGCCGAACTGCAGCGGGTTCACAAAGATGGAGGCCACCACCACGTCGTTCTGTTCGACGGCGGCGCGCGCCAGCCGCCCGTGGCCTGCATGCAGGGCGCCCATGGTGGGCACGAGCCCTAGGGAGGAGCCGTTCTTCTGCGTCAGCAGCAGCCGGCTTTGCGCCCGGAGGGAGTCCGCCGTCGTTACGAGTCGGATTGCCATGTCAGTGTCCTCCCTTGGCCCTGCGGCCGTTTCCATCAGCGGCCGTCATCGGGGCCCTCTTCGCCCGGGCCGTCGTCGCCCGTGTCCTCTAGTGCGATACGAATATTGTCCGCCTGATCCGGCTTCAGCAGCCCCCGCCCTTCAGCGCGCCTGGCCGTGGCCCGTGCCATGGCGAGGTACGCGGCGAGGACGTCGCCGCCGGTTCCGGCGTCGTGCTCCCGCAGAGCGCGGGCGTGCGCTTCCACGGTTCCGGCATCCCCGCGCGCCACCGGGCCTGTCAGTGCCGATTCGCCGGAGGCAAGCGCGTTCTCCAGGGTGGCCCGCAGCAGCGGCCCGAGCATGCGGTCCGGCGCCTCGACGCCCACCTCGGTCAGCAGCTGGGACGCCTGCGCCACGAGCGTGACCAAATGGTTCGAGCCGTGGGCAAGCGCGGCGTGGTAGATGGTCCGGTCGCCCTCGGCGATCACCACGGGCTCGGCCCCCATTTCGACGACGAGCGCCTGGGCGATGGGAAGCATGGCGGCGTCCGCAGTGACCCCGAACGTGCAGTCCAGCAGCCGGGTCAGGTCAAGGCTCATGCCGGTGAAGGTCATGGCCGGGTGCAGCGCGAGCGGCACGGCTCCGGCCGCCCTGACCGGATGCAGCACCCCGACGCCGAACCGGCCCGACGTGTGCGCCACGAGCTGGCCGGGCTGCCACGCACCCAGCTTGGCGAGCCCCTCCACGAGCCCGCCGAGGGCGTCATCCGGAACGGCCAGCAGCACAAGTTCGGCACGTTCCACGATGTCCTGGACCTCCAGTACGGGAACGCCGGGCAGCAGCGCTTCGGCCCGTTCCCGGCTCGCGTCGGAAACGGCGGAAACCCCGACGACGGCGTGCTCGGCCGCGCGCAGCGCCGCACCGAGGACGGCGCCCACCTTGCCGGCGCCGATGATTCCGACGCCGAGGCGTCCTGGCTTAGCCACGTTGTTGGCCTTCCTGTTGGGGTGCTGGGGTTGGATGCGGGACGGGCTCAACCAACGGGACGGGCTCAACCAGCGGCGCCGGTTCGACCACCGGGGCCAGGGCCGGGGCCACCTGGGCCAGCCACTGCTCGCTCGTCTGCCTCCGGCGGGCGGCGCGGGCGCGGGCTGCCTGGGCGTCGAAGAGCGCCTGCGCCTCCCGGATGTCCGCCTGGATCACCCGCGGCGCCACCGGCCCCGCGGTGGTGTGCAGCACGAGGTCGGCCAGGCCGAAGCGGCGGGCGAGGGGCCCCTGCTGCATTGCAATCGACTGGGTCCGCTGGTGCGGCACCACCACCAGCTGCCGCCACCAGCGGCCCGAGCGCATAAGCAGTGCGGTGTCCGTGGCCGCGAAAGCGTTGCGCCGCCAGCCCAGCGGTGCCAGCAGCCGGGCCCGGCGCGGCGTGGTGACGAACCCGGCGTCGGAATCCAGTCCGTTCACACCCTGGTGGAAGACGCGCAGCGGATCGGCCGTTCCGGGGTCGGGCAGCACGAGGGCCAGCATGTTCAGGACGTCGTCCATCTTCCCCACCGGCAGCAGCGTGGTGCGGGCCCCGGCCTCGCCGTTGTTCGCCCCGGCGGCCCCGTAGCCGGCGGCGTTAACCTGCATCCGGTACCAGCCGAAGAGGCGCCACAGCGGCGGCTGGGCCACCTTGAGCGCCTGGATCCGGCCGGGCGGCAGGGTCTGGGCCTGCGTGTCGAGCAGCCCGTAACGGAGCCGGATCCCGTCCGGCGAGATGGCCGCCGTGAAGTTGTAGCCCTTGGTGAACGAATTCCAGTACGCGGCGATGAGGCCGAGCGCCGCGGGAATCAGGTAAAGGAAAAAGGCCCTGTTTTCGGTGAGCGCGGACAGCATCACCGACGCCGCAGCGCCCAGGACCACAAAGACGCTCTGCTCGCTGAGCAGGAGCGAACCCACCAGCCGCGACGGCGGGACCTGCAGCACCTGCTGCTCCGGCGCCTCGGGAGCGGGCGCTTCGGGGTGCTCGGGATCCAGCCGGACTCCCGACGCGCGGGCCAGGATGGTGGCGCGCAGCTGGCGCGCGACGTCGATGCGCAGGTACGCGAGCCGGACGGCGGACTCGCCGGCGTCGGCGACCTCGAACTTGAGCTCCGCCAGGCCGAAAATCCTGGCGAGCAGGGGCTGGACGATGTCGATGGCCTGGACCCGGTCCAGGCGGGCCTGCCGCTGCTGCTTGAACAGGAAGCCCGTGTTGACCCGGACGTAGCCCTCCGCCACCTGGTACCGGGTGAAGTACCAGGACAGAATGAAGCCGAGGACCGCCAGCGCCAACATCAGTGCCCCGCCGCCCAGGAGCCACGGGGCGCGGCCGGCGATGCGGTCATCGATCAGCGGTTGGCCCTGCAGCAGCCGTTCGAAGCTGTCCCGCCCGAAGAAGTAGCCGATGGCGGCAAGCGCAACCCAGCCCCGCACGAAAGGTGTGGCCGGATGCACGCGCAGCCACTCGCCGTCGGGCTTTCCGGAAGCGGGGCCGCCGGCGCTCACAGCCCGGCCAGCCTGGCTTCGCCGCGTGCCGAGAGCTGTTCCCTGAGCCGGGCGCCTTCCTCGGCGGGAAGGCCGGGAATGCCTGCGTTGGTGCCGGCGGAAGCCGTGTGCAGCTTCAGGGTGCACAGCCCCAGCCCGCGTTCCACCGGGCCGGCGCTGATGTCCACGTACTGCATGCGGCCGTACGGCACCACCATGACGCGCTGGAAGAAGATGCCGCCGCGGATGAGGAGGTCGTCGTCGCGCTCGGCGTAGCCGATGGCACGGACCTGCCGCGGGATCAGGACCAAGCGCCACAGCGCCAGCAGCAGCATGAAGGCCGGAATGCCGATGGCCAGCCACAGCGGCGGCCACCGCCACCAGCCGAGCCGGACGAACACCAGCGGCAGGCTCAGCACGGCCAGCATGACCAGGTTGCCGAGGGCCCACTCCACGAGGCGGACCGTGACGTACTTCGGGGACACGCGCAGCCAGGTGATCCCGGGGGGATCAATCGCCGCGGTAGGCATACTCGCCTTCCCCCTTGGCCTTGCCCCGGCCGTGGCCCGGCAGGCCCTCGCCGGCGTCCGTCTCGCCATCCTCCGGCGGGATCTTGCAAAAGCGTTCGACGACGAGCCCCACCACGATCATGACCAGCCCGCCCCCGGCCATCCCCAGGGCGAGCCAGGTGACGTCCAGCCCGCTGCGGATGCTCCAGAACCGCAGCTGGTCCAGGAAGATCCCCGCGTGCCAGCCCAGCAGCATCGCGCCGGTGTACGCACAGGCCTGGGCGAGCACCAGCGTCCACGCCGCCAGGATGGGGTTCAGCATTTTCTTCTTCTTGCCGTTCCGCCACCGGAGCACGCGAATGCCCAGCACCAGGGTCAGTGCCACGATGATGCCCATGGTGACCAGTGCCGTGGCCGGCAGGACCGGGGTCGCCATGCCGTAACGGACGGTCAGGACGGCAGCGGACCAGCCTGCGATGGCCAGGGCAACGCCCACGACTGCGAGCAGCAGCGGGCTCACGGGCTTCACGGCTGTCCCACCGTCCCGCCGTCAGGCACGCCGTCGAAGTCCCCGAAACCGTCGAACGGCTTCAGGTCCGGGTAATCGGCGGCCCTGGCCGCCAGCTCCCCGACCGGCTGGCCGTTCAGCGTGGCCGCGGGGTCCATCTGGGCCCAGGGGAAGAGCACGAAAGCCCGCACTGCGGCGAACGGGTGGGGCAGGGTGAGCACCGGGTCGTCGCTCTGGAGGTCGCCGTAGACGATGACGTCGACGTCGAGCGTGCGCGGGCCCCAGTGCACCTCACGCACCCGGTGGTGCTTGTTCTCCACCGACTGGCAGTGTCTCAGAAGCTCGACCGGTTCCAGCGACGTTTCCACCGAAATGACCATGTTGAGGAAGTCAGGCTGCCCTGACGGGCCGCCGACGGCCTTGGTCTGCACGATCGGCGATACGGCCAGGAGCCGCACCTCCGGGCGGTCCACGAGGTCCGCCACAGCCTCGGACAGTGTCTCGTTCCGCGCGCCGACGTTGCTGCCCAGCGCCAGCACCGCCCGCGTGTAACCGGTCTTCGGAGCTGCCGGCTTTTCATGCACGGGCTTTTCGTCCACCGGCTTTTCGTGCACGGGCTTCTCGTCCAGTGCAGGTGCCGGGGTCATGACCGCTCCCGGTAAACACTGACGGCGACATCGCCGAAGGGAACCTCGATGGGCGCCTTCGGCTTGTGGACCGTGATCTCAACCGCCTGGATCTTGAATTCCTTGAGCAGGCCCTCGGCCATCCGCACCGCCAGTCCCTCGATCAAGTTCAGCGGCTCGCCGGTGATCCAGTCGGTGATCCGTCCGGCCACCTCACCGTAGTGCGCCGTGTCGCGGACGTCGTCCGATTCCGCCGCCTGGCTGAAATCCAGGTGCAGCACCGCGTCCACCACAAACGGCTGGCCTTCGCGGCGCTCAAAATCGAACACCCCGTGGTAGCCGGTGGCGGTGACACCGGTCAGCGAGATCCTGTCCATGGCTGTTTTGCTGGGCCTTCCTGGTCAGTGGCCGTGGTCCGGGGCCGCCATGCGGGCAGCCACCTTGACGGCGTCAAGGCTGGGTCCGACGTCATGCACGCGCACTGCCCACGCGCCGCGGGCGGCGCTGATGGCGGTGATGGCGGCGGTGGCGGCGTCGCGCTCCTCCGGGAGCGCCGCCTTGCCGGAAACGCTCAGGAGCGTGCCGAGGAAACGCTTGCGGGACGCGCCCACCAGCACCTTGTGGCCCATGGCGTCGAGCCGGTCCAGGTTCCGCAGCAGTTCCCAGTTCTGCACGTCAGTCTTCGAGAACCCGATGCCCGGGTCCACGATGATCTGCTCGGGCAGGACACCGGCCGCATACAGCTTGTCGCGGACGCCGTTGAGCTCGGCGACGACGTCGTTCGCCACGTCGTCGTACTCCGTCAGCGATGTCATGGTCTTGGCGTCGCCGCGGCGGTGGGTCAGGACATAGGGCACCTTGGTCTTCGCAACGAGCTCGGCCATGCCAGGCTCGATGCTGAGGCCGGAGATGTCGTTGATGATCGCCGCGCCGGCGTTCAGCGCGGCCTCGGCGGTGGAGACGTGGGTGGTGTCGATGCTGACCAGGGCGCCCGCCTTCACGAGGGCCTCGATGACAGGCACCACCCGGCGCTGCTCCTCCTCCGGACTGACCTCCTCGGCGCCGGGACGGGTGGATTCGCCGCCGACGTCGATGATGTCGGCTCCCGCGTAGAACATGCGGAGGCCGGCCGCGATGGCGGTATCCGCCGTCGCGTGCTTGCCGCCGTCGCTGAACGAATCGGGGGTGACGTTGAGGATGCCCATGACGAGCGTGCGGTCTGTGGGCAGGGCTTCGAACTTGGCTGCCGGCCGCGGTTTGCGCAGGATGGGCAGGGGTGAGGTTGCGGGGCCGGTTCCAGGTGCTGCAGCTAGGGAATCCATAGTCTGTTTTTTACCTTCCGAGTATGAGGCTCATGGCTTCGGCACGGGTGGCCGGGTCATGAAGTTGCCCGCGAACCGCGCTTGTGACGGTTTTGGCTCCGGGCTTGCGGATGCCGCGCATGGACATGCACATGTGTTCGCATTCCACCACCACGATGGCTCCGCGCGGCTTGAGGAATGTGACCAGCGCTTCAACGATCTGCGTGGTGAGGCGCTCCTGCACCTGCGGGCGGCGGGCGTAGATGTCCACCAGCCTGGCCAGCTTGCTCAGGCCCGTCACCCGGCCGTCGTGCGAAGGGATGTACCCCACGTGCGCGACGCCGTGGAACGGCACCAGGTGGTGCTCGCAGGTGGAGTAGAACGGGATGTCCTTCACCAGCACGAGTTCCTCGTGGTCGAGGTCGAAGGTGGTGCCGAGCACGCTGCCCGGATCCTGGTGCAGCCCGGCAAACACCTCGGCATAGGCCTTGGCCACGCGCTTGGGCGTGTCCTGCAGCCCGCCGCGGTCCGGGTCCTCGCCTATGCGCCAGCAGGATTTCCCGCACGGCTGCTTCAATCCGGGGCCTGTCCACCTTGTGGTGGCGGCTTGAGCCGTCCACCGCCAAATGGTCGGCGGAGGCGGTGAGGTCGTCGTCGTCGAAGTGAGTCACACCAAAGAGCTTAGCCGTGGTGACCGTCTGGACCGGCTTCCGTTACTCCGCTCTGGAAGGAGGCGTCCTCCGGAACACCCTGCGGGTGCGGCGGAATGGCGTCCAGTGGTTCCTCGAGCCGGGCTTCCTTTGCTTCTTCCTGCGCTTCGCGTTCGGCCCGCTCCTGCCGCGACTCAACTGGGCCGGCGCTGGAGACCGGGCGGGTCTCCTTGGACAGCCAGACCTCGCGGAAGTCGCGCTTGCGGATGTCGCGGAAGACGTCGGCGATCTCAGCCTGGTTCAGGGTTTCGCGTTCCAGGAGCTCCAGGGCCAGCCGGTCCAGAACGTCCCGGTTCTCAGTGAGGATGGCGTAGGCCTCGTCATGGGCCTGGTCGATCAGGCGTCGGACCTCTTCATCCACGATGTAGGCGATCTGGTCGGAGTAGTTCCGCTCATGGCTGGCGTCGCGGCCCAGGAACGGCTCGCCTCCGCCCTGGCCCAGGCGCACGGCACCGACGCGTTCGCTCATGCCGTACTGCGTGACCATCTGGCGGGCCGTGGAGGTGGCCTTTTCGATGTCGTTCGAGGCGCCCGTGGACGGATCGTGGAAGACGATCTCCTCGGCGACGCGGCCGCCCATGGCGTAGGCCATCTGGTCCAGCAGCTCGTTGCGGGTGACGGAGTACTTGTCGTTCTCGGGGACCACCATGGTGTAGCCCAGGGCGCGGCCGCGGGGCAGGATGGTGATCTTGGTGACCGGAGCGGAGTTCCGCAGCGCGGCTGCCACCAGGGCATGGCCACCTTCGTGGTACGCCGTGATCTTGCGCTCGTGCTCCTTCATGACGCGGCTGCGCTTCTGCGGGCCGGCCATGACGCGGTCGATGGCTTCATCGAGTGCGCGGTCGTCGATGAGGTTGGCGTTGGAGCGTGCGGTCAGCAGCGCGGCCTCGTTGAGCACGTTGGCCAGGTCTGCACCGGTGTAGCCGGGGGTCTTCTTGGCCACGGCCTTGAGGTCCACGTTGGACGCCATGGGCTTGCCCTTGGCGTGGACCTGGAGGATCTGGTCGCGCCCGACCAGGTCCGGGGCTTCCACGGAGACCTGGCGGTCGAAGCGGCCGGGGCGCAGCAGCGCCGGGTCCAGCACGTCGGGCCGGTTGGTGGCGGCGATCAGGATGACGTTGGTCTTGACGTCGAAGCCGTCCATTTCAACCAGGAGCTGGTTGAGGGTCTGCTCGCGTTCGTCGTTGCCGCCGCCCACACCGGCACCGCGGTGGCGGCCGACAGCGTCGATCTCGTCAACGAAGATGATGGCGGGTGCGTTGGACTTGGCCTGCTCGAAGAGGTCGCGGACGCGGGAGGCACCCACGCCGACGAACATTTCCACGAAGTCCGAGCCCGAGATGGAGAAGAACGGTACGCCGGCCTCGCCTGCGACGGCGCGGGCCAGGAGGGTCTTGCCGGTACCCGGAGGGCCGTAGAGCAGCACGCCCTTGGGAATTTTGGCTCCGACCGCCTGGAACTTGGCAGGCTCTGCAAGGAATTCCTTGATTTCCTGCAGTTCCTCGACAGCTTCGTCCGCGCCGGCAACGTCAGCGAAGGTCACCTGGGGCATGTCCTTGCTGACCATCTTGGCCTTGGACTTGCCGAACTGCATGACCTTGGAGCCGCCGCCCTGCATGCGGGACAGCAGGAACCAGAACAGGACACCGAGAAGCAGCACCGGCACCAGCAGCGAGAAGAGTCCCGAGAGCCAGTTGCTTTCCACCGGCTGGTCCGTGTAGCCCTTGGAGGGGTTGGCAGCAGTCACGGCCTTGACGACGTCCGGGCCCCGGTCGTTGACGAAGAAGAACTGGACGTTCTTGCCCTTGTCCTGGCCGTCGATGACGAGGTTGTCTTGTGAGCACCAGGTCGACGCGGTTTTCGCCGTCGAAGATCTTGGCCTGTTCCACCTTGCCCGGCTGGGAGAGGAGCTCGAGGCCCGGCTGCGTGTCGATGCGCGTCGAGCCGCCCGGAGCCAACGTTGCAAAGGCCAGCAGGAGCATGCCGACCACAACAATGATCCAAATGCCCGGGCCCTTGAAGAAACTCTTAGCTTTCATCTGTTCGGGGGCTGGCCCCGTCCCTCCTGGTAGTGCTGCACGGCGCGAGGACTGCGCGCGTGTGGTGCTGCGTCGTTTCTAGCTATACACCGTCAGGAGTAATTCACGCACGGTGTAATACAAAAGTTCCCTCAGGGCGTAGTGGCTGGTGGGAGCGCGAACGGGTCCCCGTTGGGCCCCGCGGCGGCATTTCTGCACCACTCTCACGCCGCCGGGAACAGCCCCGGCGAATTTGCGGCCCGCGGCCATTTGCCGGCCCTCCAAAAAGGTGCAGAAATGCACGGCCTCGGTTGTCCACATGGGCCGTTATCCACACATGAAGGCGTCCCTCTGCCAAGGTGCAACCCGGCAGGGCCACGCTGGACGGCATGCAGCCCACGGAGTTCCTCTCGCGGCACGGCGGCGCGGCCAGGCTGGCCCACCTCCGCCGGGCGGGATTCAGCCGAAGCCAAATCAGTCAGGCGGTCAACTCCGGGCTGTTGCTCAATGCCCGGCACGCGGTCTACAAACTGCCTCAAGCGAACTGTGATTTCGTGCGGGCATACGAAGCCAATGCCGCGGTCACCTGCGTGTCGGCGGCCAGCCACTACTCCCTCTGGACGCTCAAGGCTCCCACCGAACCGCATCTCGCAGCCTGCCACCGCCGGCTGCCCCGGGGCGTCCGCTCCCACAGGTTCCCCGGAGCCCGCAACGGCCGGGCGCGTGCGGTGCTCGACCAGGTGGAACGGGGGTCGGATTCGCTGCTGGAAACGGTGGCCCGGGTACTGTTCCGGGGGCACGGTTTCGATGTGCGCACCCAGGTCTACCTGGCGGGAATGCACAGGCCGGATGACATGCTGGAGCAGATCAGGCTGGCCCTGGCCACGCCCCCGCGGACGGCCCGTTAGCCGCCGTCGGGCATTTCTGCACCACCTGCTTTTCTGCACCACTTAAGCGGGACGCGCCTTAAGTGGGACGCGCCGCCGCCGGACCCGTGTTGTCAGGGCTCGACGGCGGCGCGGTCACCGAAAGCGGTGCAAAAATGCGGGCCCGCCGGCGGAGGCGTTTACTCGTAAACGTGCGGGGCCAGGGTGCCCACGAAGTCCAGGTTGCGGTACTTCTCGGCGTAGTCCAGGCCGTAGCCCACCACGAACTCGTTGGGGATGTCGTAGCCGACGTACTTGACGTCGATCTCCACCTTGGCGGCGGTGGGCTTGCGGAACGCGGTGCAGATCTCCACCGACGCGGTGCCACGGGATTCGAGGTTGGTCTTCAGCCAGGACAGGGTGAGGCCGGAGTCGATGATGTCCTCGACGATGAGCACGTCCTTGCCCATCAGGTCCGTGTCGAGGTCCTTGAGGATGCGCACCACACCTGAGGACTGTGTGCCGGAGCCGTAGGAGGAGACAGCCATCCAGTCCATGGAAATGTGCGAGTGCAGGGCCCGGGCCAGGTCGGCCATGACCATGACGGCTCCCTTCAGCACGCCCACGATCAGGATCTCGCGGCCTTCATAGTCCTTGTCGATCTGTGCCGCGAGCTCGGTGATGCGCTGCTGGATCTGTTCCTTGGTGTAGAGAACGTGCTTGAGGTCTGCCTGGACGTCGGATGAATCCACCAATTGCTCCTGTGTAGATGCG
Organism: Arthrobacter sp. OAP107; assembly: GCF_040546765.1. Lineage (NCBI taxonomy): Bacteria > Bacillati > Actinomycetota > Actinomycetes > Micrococcales > Micrococcaceae > Arthrobacter > Arthrobacter sp. OAP107. The sequence continues at coordinate 4,762,913 of NZ_JBEPOK010000001.1, forward strand.
GGGGCGACTATTTGCGGGACGGTTTATGAAGCCGGAATACAAGCTTCCCACAGCGGGCGGCCTCGCGGGGAACGCCCTCCGCCTCGCCCTGACCCCGGGCACGCTCCCGGTCCTGCAGCTCGGCCAGCGAGAGACGGTAAACGCTGACCCGGCCGGGCAGTTCCACCGGACCGGCCGAGCCCTTCCGCCGCAGCAGTGCTTCCGCCGCCAAAAGGCGCTGGTAGCTGGGCTGTTGACCGCCGACGGCGGCAGCCGCCTTTGCGATCACCCGGAACCTGATGGCCGGGGCCAGCCCGGTCAGGGCAGCCTCCGGGAGGCTGGTGTCCGGGCCGTCGTGTTCGACGAGCGACTCGTACGTGCTGTTGGCCACGTCCTCCAGATAGTCGGCGTCCAACTGCAGGATGGCGGCCGTGCGTGCCAGCGATTCGGCCACGCCCGGACCGAGTTTTTCCTCCAGCACCGGCATGACCTCTACCCGCGTCCTCGAACGGGCGAAGGCAGGATCCGCGTTGCTGGGGTCGTGCCAGGGCTCGACCTCCTCCGCGCGGCAGATCTCGAGGGTGTCTTCCCGTCGAAGGCCAAGGAACGGCCGGAGCAGCTTCCCCCGGGCAGGTCGCATCCCGGCCAGGGACCGCGTGCCGGAGCCGCGGGCGAGGCCCAGCAGCACCTGCTCTGCCTGGTCATCGAGGGTGTGCCCCAGGAGGATGGCGCCGGCTTCCCACTCCCCTGCAGCCGCCTCGAGTGCGGCATGGCGGGCATCCCGGGCAGCAGCTTCCGGCCCGAACCCGGTGGCGGCTACGTTGACTGTCCGGATCTGCACCGGGTCCAGGCCGAGTTCCCGGAGGGTCTGGGCGGTTCCCGCCGCAACGTCGGCGGAACCTGGCTGCAGCTGGTGGTCCACCACCACCGCGCCGACGGTAACCGGCCGGCCGTCTACGTGGCCGCGCCGGGCGAAGTAGGCGGCCACCGCCGCCAGGGCCAGGGAATCAGGGCCGCCGCTGCAGGCCACCAGGACGCGCTCCGGGTAGCCGGCGTCGGCCAGCGCATCCTGCAGCATTTTCCGTGCCGTGCCGAGGACAGGTGCCAGCCGGCCCGGCCGCCGCCTCCCGCTGGGGACGGGGCCGCCGGGAACAGGTCCGCTGGGGACGGGACCGCTGGAAACAGGAGAAGAGCCGCCGGCAGTGTTGGAGAGGTGCTGCACGGAAACCTAGAAACCCATCCTGTCGAGCCAGATCCTGGCGTTGTGGATTTCCTCTTCCGTGGGGAGGTTCGCCGGAGCTTCCCAGACCCGGTTGAAGCCCTCCATCCCGGCCACGTCCACCACGGCACGGACAAACTTGGCGCCGTCGCTGTACTGCTTCATCTTGGCGTCGAGCCCCAGCAGGCTGCGGATGAACTTCTCGATGACGCCACGGTCCTTGCCGCGGGCGTTGAAGCGCTGCCGGATGGTCTTCACGGACGGGACGATGCTGGCGTCAACGGCGTCCATCACCACGTTGGCGTGGCCCTCGAGCAGGCTCATGACCGCCGTGAGGTGCGACAGCGAGGCCTTCTCCTCGGGGTCCTGCAGGAGGTCGAGGATGGCCCCGCGGCCCGGAGCGGAACCGGAGGCGGCCCGGTCCTTGAGCGACCGGGCGGCTGCCGAGGCACGTTCCATCAGCGAGTCGACGTTGCCCAGCAGGTGCCCGCTGAGGTTGTCGATCTCGTTCAGCATGTGGTGCCGGAGCCAGGGTGCCGCGGCGAACTGCACCCGGTGTGTCTGTTCGTGCAGGCACACCCAGAGCCGGAAATCCGTGGGGGTAACGTTGAGCTCGCGCTCCACGGAGATGATGTTTGGCGCAACGAGCAGCAGGCGGCCGCCGGACGGTGCCTGCGACCCTTCGGCCAGGGCGGCAAACGGATCATACTGGCCCAGGACCTTGCTGGAGAGGAAGGCGAGCACGGCGCCGAGCTGGCTGCCGGTGATGGCCCCGCTCACGGAAGCGGCACCGGGTCTGACGGTGCCGCGGCGGTTCTCCAGCATCTTTTCGATGGCGGGCTTCAGCATCACGGCAAAACTTTGCGTGTTGGCCTTCGCCCAAGAGGCGCGGTCCACGACCAGAACTGATGAGTCACGCAGGTCGCGTGCCGCCTCCAGCCCGGTGATCTGGTGGACGTGCGGCACGGAGGCGTCCGCCAGCTCGCGCAGCTGGGAGACGGCGTCGCCGATCTCGGCAGCAGTCAGGGACGGGCCGGGCGGAGCCAGCCGGGCTGCTGCGGACGCGGCGAGGTCCCAGTTGATGAGGGCCTGGGCAGGGGCGGATGACTGGCTTGCAGTTGACTCCATAGGCTCCATCAGAACATACGTGCCTTGCCGCGCGCCTTAAGTTCGCTGACCGGCGAACTAACTGCAGCCGCAACCGGCCAGAGCCGTGGCGGCCGTATCCAGCGCCGGTTTGTTGCCCGCCGCTCCCGGCGTCAGGCCGTTGCCGATGAAGGAGAACACCAGGAGCCGGCCGTCGGCGTCCACCACGTACCCGCTCAGTGCAATGACGGTGTTCAGGGTTCCCGTTTTGGCCCGCACCAGGCCGGCACCCTCGGCCGTGGACTCGTCGATGTATCTGTCGCCCAGCGTGCCCGTCAGCCCCGCCACCGGGAACCCCGCCAGCGCGGCCCTGAGCCGGGTGTCCTTGCCGTTGGTGATGGCCCGGACCACCTCCGAGAACTGGCGGGCGGACACCTGGTTGGCCAGGGCCAGGCCGGACACATCCGCGGCGGACATCCCGTCCGTGGGGATTCCGAGCCCGGCGAGCTGCCCCAGAACGGCCGCCTTGGCGGACTCGTACGTTGCCGGCTGGCCGGCAGCCACCGCGGTCATGCGGCCCAGGGTTTCGGCGAGGTAGTTGTCCGAAGTCTGGAGCATGAGGTCCACCTGCTGGCTGACGGTCGCGGACTGCACCTGGGCAAGGACTTTGGCGTCCGCCGTCGGCTTCCCGTCAAGACGTACGACGGCGGGTGCCACAGTCAGGCCCGCGGCGGCACCTGCCGCCTTGAGGCCGGCAGCGAACGCCTCCCCCGCGGCGATGGCGGAGTCCTGGGGCCGCGGCGCCGAGGTGTCCGCGGGATTAAACCGTGCCGAGTTCAAAGCGAGCGGAAACAGCGGGGCCGTCTCGCCGGCGGCAACGTCATCCGGGCTCCAGGCCGGGTTCAGCGCCGGGCCGGTGAAAAGGGAATCATCCACCAACACCTGGACCTGGCCCTTGAAGCCGGCCTTGTGCAGTGAGTCCACAGTCTGTTTGGCCAGCGTTGCCAGCCCGGCATGGCCCAGGACCTTGGACTCGGCCGAGTCACCGGCGCCGAGCAGGACGTCGCCGCCGCCCACCAGCACGACGGACCTCGCCGCACCTGCAGTTGCCCCAGCGGTTGCTGCCGCAGGACCGGTGACAACCTTGGTGCTGAACCGTTGCTCGGGGCCGATCCCCCGCAGCGCGGCCACGGCGGTGAGGAGCTTCATGTTGGAGGCCGGGATCCGGTTTGTGGTACCGCCCCGATCATAGAGGACCGTGCCGGTGGCGGCGTCCTGGACCACGGCCGTGAACGTTCCGCCGCCGTCGGTCTTGAGGATGGAGTCCAGCCGGGCCTCCACTTTGGCGGGATCCGGCACCGGTGCCGCCGTGCTGAGCGGGTCAATGCCCTGCGGGACGGACAGATGCTGAGGGACCAGCTGCCAGGCGGGGGTTTGCGCCGGTTCGGCCGTGGACCTGGCCGGCCCGGTCAGGGCGGGCGCAATGAGCACCCCGGCCGGAACGGCCAGCGCCAGGAGGAGCACCGTGACCAGGACGCCTGGCCAGCTCCGGACCACTGTGGAAAGCCTGCCGCGGCCGCTCGCCGTGCCCCTGGTGCCGCTCATACTGCTGGTCCTCAAAGTCCTGAAATTACCCCAATAGTTCCTGAAACCTGGGCCTCTCGCTATATCCTCAATAGTAGTCGGCGGCACCGACAGTCCATTTTTGGTTGATCATCGCGTGTGCCGCGAACACCAAGCAATCGTCGAGGAGCATTCCATGAAGCATGACGTGACCATCGAGATCCCCAAGGGATCGCGCGTCAAGTACGAAGTCGACCATGAGACCGGCCGAGTCCGCCTGGACCGCGTGCTCTTTACTTCCATGCAGTACCCCACCCACTACGGCTTCTTCGAGAACACCCTCGGCGAGGATGGCGACCCGCTGGACGCACTGGTGCTCCTGCAGGACTTCGATCTGCACCCGGGCGTCATCGTCGAAGCCCGCCCGATCGGCGTCTTCAACATGACCGACGACGGCGGCGGAGACGCCAAGGTCCTCTGCGTTCCGGCTGACCCGCGGTTCGACCACATCCAGGAAGTCAGCGACGTCAACGAATTCCTGATCAAGGAAATCGAGCACTTCTTCACCCGCTACAAGGACCTGGAGCCCGGCAAGTGGGTCAGGGCCGAAGGCTGGGCCGACCGCGCAGCTGCCGAAGCGGAACTCGAGGCTTCCATCAAGCGCTACGTTCCCGCAGCGCACTGACCTTACTTCCGACGGGGCCCACGCTGCCAGGGTTCCCTGGCCGGGCGCAGCGAGGTTAGGGCGGCCGTGGCGCGGCCGGTGCAGTTCGATTCGAACCGCACCGGCCGCCGTCGTTCTCTGGGGCTGAACTGTCCGTTCGCGCCCGGCGTGAGATCCGTAACGTGGCGTCGGCTCCCAGCTTGCCTCGACGTGGTCACCGGGTAGTCTGATGTCCACCATGTTCACGCTGACTATCAATCAAACAGACAGCCGGCGCGACGGCGACCGGGTCCCGCATCTCCTCAAGGACCTACGGCATATCCCGGCGCGACTGGACTTTGACCGCTCCGTCGAGGACGAAGTGCAGGGCATCGTGGATTGCCCGCACCAGGCGGTGGATGCCGCCCTGATCGCGCTCCGCTGCGGAAGCTGGTACGTGGGGATCGGCGTGGGCCCGGTGAACGAGCCGTTGCCGAACCAGATCAAGGATGCCAGCGGGCACGGCCTCATCTACGCCCGCCGCGCCGTGGACCGACTCCGCAACAGCAAGGAGCGGATCCCGGTGGCCGTGGAGGGTCCCCTGCCGGACGTGGCAGCCGAGTCCGAGTCGGTGCTCCGCCTGCTGGGCCACATTGTCCGGGACAGGAGCGAGGCCGAGTGGCGGGTGCTTGACCTGATGACCCCCGGGGTGCGCGGCCAGCAGAAGACCGTGGCCGCCGAACTCGGCATTACCTCCCAGGCCGTCAGCAAGGCTGTGGCGAGGTCGCAGTGGAACGAGGAGCACGCAGCCCGGCCGGCAGCGGCCAGGCTGCTCGCGCTGATTCTCGACGTGCGCTAAACGCCTTTTACCGGGAGCCCCTGGTGCGGCGGGCCCGCCTGTTACAGCGGACCGCCTGTTACAGGAGGCCCCGCAGCACGTGGGCGGCACCGTCGTCGTAGACCGACTTGGTGACCTCGTCTGCGGCGGCCACCACTTCCTCCGGAGCCTGCCCCATGGCCACGCCGCGGGCCGCCCAGCCGAGCATCTCGATGTCATTGCGGCCGTCGCCGATGGCAACCGTGGCGGCGGGATCAACACCGAGCCGGCTGCGGAGGCTCTCCAGCGCGCTGGCCTTGGTAACGCCGGCCGCGGCGATGTCCAGCCACGCGGTCCAGCCCACGGAATAGGTCACACCGGCAAGGCCGATGTGCTCGATGGCTTCGTTGAATTCCTCCGGCGTGTTCTCCGCGCTGAAGACGACGACGCGGACGGCCGTGGAGTCGAGCAGGGTCTGGAAGTCCACGCCGATGGCCTCGACGCCGAAGCTCGCGTCCTGGAAGCGCTCGGTGGAGAGGAAGTTGCCGTCTTCATCCTCCAGCGCATATTTCGCTAACGGCAGGCGCTTGCGGAGGGCGCGGAGCGCCGGGCCGGGATCGAAGGTGGCCTTGTGGATGATGTCGTAGCCGTCGGGCAGTCCGGGATCCAGGCGCAGCGTCACACCGCCGTTGCAGCAGACCGCGTAGCCGCGGTCCAGGCCGATCTGTTCGATGATGGGGAGCGTGGCGTTGAGCGAACGTCCGGTGGCGATCATTACCTCGTGCCCCGCGGCCACCACAGCCTGTGCGGCGTCGCGGACCGGGGCGGACATGTGGCCATCGTGATCCACAAGGGTGCCGTCCACGTCGAGGGCGATCATGAGTTTCTGTAATGCTTCTCGCCGGTCTTCGATGCCGGCGGCTGAGGATTCAGTCAGTGTAGTCATGCTTCCTAGTAGAGCAGACGCCCCTGACACCAGCTAGGACGCAGAGCACAGCAGCGCGTGAACAGCGGGTAAATACTCACAGGCTGTCCCCGGTGTGAGTATTTACCCGCGCAACAGATTGGTGCTTAGAGAACCGGGAGAACCTCAAGGCCGCCGAGGTACTTCTGCAGTGCCGCCGGCACGTTGACCGAGCCGTCGGCGTTCTGGTGGTGCTCCAGGAGGGCCACGATCCAGCGCGTGGTTGCCAGCGTGCCGTTGAGCGTGGCCACAGCACGGGTGCCCTTGGGCGTGCCGTCCTCGGTGAACACGCGCTCACGGATGTTGAGGCGGCGGGCCTGGAAGGTGGTGCAGTTGGACGTGGACGTCAGCTCGCGGTAGGCACCCTGCGTGGGGACCCAGGCCTCACAGTCGAACTTGCGGGCCGCGGACATGCCGAGGTCGCCCGCGGCGGTGTCGATCACCCGGTACGGAAGCTCGCACTTGGCCAGCATCTGCTCTTCCCACGCGAGCAGGCGCTCATGTTCGGCCGCAGCTTCTTCCACCGTGGTGTAGATGAACATCTCCACCTTGTTGAACTGGTGGACGCGGATGATCCCGCGGGTGTCCTTGCCGTGCGAGCCGGCCTCGCGGCGGTAGCAGGAGCTCTGGCCCGCGAAACGGATGGGGCCTGCAGAGAGGTCCAGGATCTCGTCCGCGTGGTACCCGGCGAGCGGCACCTCAGAGGTGCCCACAAGGTAAAGGTCGTCTTCGGCGAGACGGTAGATCTCGGCGTCGTGCTTTACATCGAATCCGGTGCCCTGCATGGTCTCGGGCCGCACCAGGGTGGGGGTGATCATGGGAATGAAGCCGGCCTCGATGGCCTGCTCCATGGCCATCTGCAGCAGGGCCATTTCCAGCCGGGCGCCCACGCCGCGCAGGAAGTAAAAGCGCGCACCGGAGACCTTGGCGCCGCGCTCCATGTCGATCGCGCCGATCAGTTCGCCGATCTCAAGGTGGTCGCGGGGTTGGAAGTCAGGGAATTCGCGCGGCGTGCCGACGGTCTTGACCACAACGTAGTCGTCCTCGCCGCCGGCCGGAACGCCGTCTTCAATGAGGTTGGGGATGGTGCGCAGCAGTTCTTCCTGCTTGGTCTGGGCAGCGTCGGCCTCAGCCGAGGCGGCCTTCACCGCACCCGCCAGCTCGCGGACCTCGGCGAGCAGTGCCTGCTTTTCCTCGCCCTTGGCCTGCGCCACCTTCTTGCCGAACACGTTCTGTTCGGCCCGGAGGTTCTCGAAGCTGATCAGTGCCGTGCGGCGCGCCGCGTCGGCGTCGATGATCGCGTCCACCAGGGTTTCGTCCGCACCGCGGGCGCGCTGGCTGGCGCGGAACTTGTCCGGATTTTCGCTGAGGTCTTTTACGTCGATCACCAGACAAGGGTATCGAATCTGCGGGAGACTCCGGGCGGGATAGTGTTGGAGCACCATGAGCGACCTGCTTCTTTACGTCCTGATCGCTGCAGCCCTGGCCTTCGCCGTCTCCAGCTGGTGGGGCGTGCGCAGGCTGAAAGCCCTGCACATCCGCAGCGCCGTGCGCGAAGAGGCCCACGAACACGGCCTGGACCGCCAGCGCGTCGCCGTCATCCTTAACCCCGTCAAAGCCAAGGCCGGTGAAGCCCGCGCCACCATCCAGCGTGCCTGCCTGGCCGCCGGCTGGGAGGAGCCCCGCTTCTTCGAAACGACGCCGGAGGACCCGGGCCACTCGCAGGTCAGGGCGGCACTGGAGTACGGAGCCGACGTCGTCCTGGTGGGCGGCGGCGACGGCACAGTGCGGGTGGCGGCCGAGGCCCTGGCGCACAGCGGGGTGGCGATGGGCCTGATCCCGCTCGGCACCGGCAACCTGCTGGCCCGCAACGTGGACCTGGATGTTTACGATCTGCCTGGCAGCATCCAGACCGCGCTCTTTGGCCACCAGCGGTACATCGACACGGCACGGATGGAGATCGAGAACTCGCACACGGGCCACACCTCAAGCCACTCGTTCCTCGTCATCGCCGGCATCGGGATGGACGCCGAAGTGGTGGGCGACACCAACGCTGACCTCAAGCGCGCCGTCGGCTGGCTGGCCTACACGGAGGCCGGCGTCCGCCACCTTCCCGGGCGCAGGAAGAAGGTCGCCATCTCGCTGGATGACCAGCCGGACCAGTCACGGAAGATCCGCAGCATCCTGTTCGCCAATTGCGGCCTGGTTCCGGGCGGCATCGACTTCATCCCGCAGGCCATGATCGACGACGGGATGCTGGACGTGGTGGTCATGAGCCCCCGCAGCGCCGTGGGCTGGCTGGCGATGTACGCCAAGATCCTGTTCAAGCACAAGCGGCACCTGCCCGTCATGAGCGTGTACCGCTCCGGCAAGGTGGTCATCAAAAGCCCTGAACCCCTGCCGACGCAGCTCGACGGCGACACGTCCGGGGACGCCACGAAGGTAACGGTCCACGTGGAGCCCAGGTCGCTGCTGGTGCGGGTCAGGGAAACCCTAGGATGACTGCGTCCTAGGCTGACTGCGCTGTGCCGGCGTGCTTGGCTGACTCGGCAGCGGCCTTGGCGGCAGCCCGGGCTTCGGACTGTTCGCGGATCATGGCCTGCTCCTCTTCGAAGCGCAGGCGGTCCGCACGGTCGGCGTCATCCCCGTCCCAGTCCTGGTTCTCGGCTGTGGGCTTGGGATTGACGATCATTCCCTGGCCGTCATTGTCATTCTTGTCCGACATGACCCGCTCCTTTCGTTGGGGCCATCCCTTTGTTGATCATGCAAGCATACGCACAGCAACAGGGGCAGGGAAGTGCCCCGAGGGGCATTTATCTACGCTGACGGCGAAGCTTCCACGGGTGTCCCCGCGTCCAGGGAGTCGCTGGAGAGTATCCCTTTGACCCATGCATGCGCAGCCTGGAATGCCTCGTCGGACGTGTGCTCCGGCACTACGGGAGCCTGCGCATCGGCACGGCCGTAGGATCCAAGGAACCGCGTGGCGGGGCTGATGCGGTGCAAGCCGGCAAGGGCATCGGCCACCCGCGCGTCGCCCACGTGGCCGTCGGCGTCAATGCTGAAGAAGTAGTGGCCCAGGTACTGCCCGGTGGGGCGTGACTCGATGCGGCTCAGATTCACGCCGCGGGTAGCGAACTGGTCCAGGATTTCCATCAGCGCCCCCGGCCGGTCCTCGGGAAGCGGCACCACCACAGTCGTCTTGTCCGCGCCGGTCCGGGCGGGCAGGACGCCCGGACGGCTGACCAGGATGAACCGGGTCACTGCGCCGGGGTTGTCGCCGATGTTCTCGGCCAGCACGTGCAATCCGGGTTGCTCTGCAGCGACAATCGGCGCGCAGATGGCAGCGTCATAATGCGCCTCATCCTCCAGCAGGCCCATCGCAGCAGCAGCCGTTGAGGACCCCGGAATGTATTCTGCGCCAGGAATATGCGCGTCCACCCACAGGCGGCACTGGGCCCAGGCGTGGCCGTGAGTGGAGATCCGGCGGATGTGGGAGAACTCGGTTCCGGGCCTGGCCACCAGCACGAAGCTGATGGGCACCAGGGCCTCGCGGATGATCCGCAGTTCCTGTCCTGTGGCAATGGCGTCCAGGGTGGCCGTGACGCCGCCCTCCACCGAGTTCTCGATGGGCACCATCGCAGCGTCGACAGATCCCTCCCGCACCCTGTCCAGCGCCGCGTTGACGTTGGAGGACGGGATTCGCACGGCCTCGGCAGCATCAGGAACCTGCAGGAGCGCCGCCTCCGTAAACGTGCCCTCGGGGCCGAGGAAAGTGTAGGTGCGGCGGGCGGAGGGCATAGATATTCCTTTGCGGATGGGAAGGGAAAGACGGCGGCGGGCCCGCCTGATGGCGGAAAGGCCTACAGAACCACGGGCTTGAGGCCGTTGTCGGACACCAGCGGCTTGCCGGATTCCAGCCACTGGTCCATGCCGCCGGCCACGTTCACCGCCGAGTATCCCTGGCCCACCAGCCACTGCGCTGCGCGGAAGGAGCGCCCGCCGGTCCGGCAGATGACATACAGGTCCTCGTCCGGGTCAAGGTCGTCCAGGCGTCCGGGCAGCTGGTCCATCGGGATGTGCAGGGCGCCTTCAGCGTGGCCTGCTGACCATTCGTAGTCCTCCCGCACGTCCAGGATGGTGGCGTCCGCGGGGACGTCGTTCACGGTGACGGTATCGAAGTCGCTCATGGGAGTCCTCTCCTTGGCCTCAAGCTCTCAGCTCCAGCGTATCGCCAGCACAGCGCCCCGCACCCGCCCGCCGGCACAGGTTACGCTGGTCCGAAGCCCGCGAGCCGCCGCAAAGGAGCACAGTGTCCGCCCCAAACACCCTGGCTGACATCCACCGCCTGCCGGCCGTCGAGCTGAGGTCGGCGCTTCGTTCCGGGGAGCTTTCTGCCCGCGAGGTCACGGAGCATTTCCTGGCGCGGATCGAGGAATCGAACCCGAGGCTGGGCGCGTTCATTACCGTCACCGGGCCGAGGGCAGTGGCCGAGGCCGCAGCAGCTGACGCCCGGTTCGCCCGGCGTCGTGCAGGCGAACCGCTCCCGCCGCTGCACGGGATGCCTGTTGCGTTCAAGGACCTCACCGACGTTGCCGGCGTGGTCACCACCCACGGCAGCGCAGCGCTGGACCGGCGTCCGGCACCGGCCGACGGCGCCCTCGCGGCGGCCCTCAGGGGTGCAGGCGCCATCTCCCTGGGCAAGACCCAGGTCCCCGAATTCGGGCTGACGGCCTACAGCGAAAACCGCATCGCACCGCCGTCGCGCAATCCCTATGCCCTCAGCCGGAGCTCGGGAGGCTCCTCGGGCGGCAGCGCCGCTGCCGTGGCGGCGGGGCTGGTGCCGTTCGCGCCCGGAACCGACGGCGGCGGGTCGATCCGGATTCCGGCGGCGGCATGCGGGCTGCTGGGCCTGAAACCTGGCCGGGGCGTGGTGCCGGCCAGCGAAAGCAGCGGGGATCCCGCCGGCCTGGTGGTGGCCGGACCGCTGGCGCGTACCGCGGCCGACGCCGCACTGTTGCTCGATGTCCTGTCGCCCGAAGGCCCGGCCACCAATGGGTCTGCCCCGAACGTCGCGGGAAGCCCCGACGGGACGGGTTACCTTGATGCCGTGCACCGCGCCCCTGCTCCGCTGCGGATCGGCGTCAGCCTGGACAGCCCCTGGGCCGGGATCTTCCCGTTCACCCCGGATCCTGAGGCACTGGACGCGCTGGACGCCGGCGTCCGGCTGCTCACCGGTGCCGGGCACGACGTCGTCGAGGCTGGGATCCGGTACGACAACCGCTACCCCGACGCCTTCACCACCGCCTGGACGGCAGGGGTGGGTGCGGCCCGGATCGCGCCGCACCGCGAGGCCCTGCTGACGCCCCTGACGCGGACCTTCCGGCGGCGCGCGCAGCAGCGGAGCGCCGCCAAGCTCAACGAGTGCCTGGCGTTCCTGAGGCAGTTCGAGCGCGACACTCTGGCGCAGTACTCGGCCTGGGACCTGGTCCTGACACCTGCATTGGCTCAGACACCGCGCCCGGTGGGATGGTTCACCGGATCCGGCCACGGTGATGGCCGGTGGCCGTCACCGGAATGGGCAGGCGACGCCGACGGCGACTACCGCAGGCAGTGCGAATTCGCCCCGTGGTCGTCCATGGTCAACGTGTGCGGGCTGCCGGCCGTCAGCATTCCCGTGCACTGGACCGGGGGCAGCCCCGGAGCGGGGCTGCCGATGGGCATCCAGCTGATTGGCCGCCCCGGCTCGGAAGCACTGCTGCTTCAGGTGGCGGCCCAACTGGGGTTCTAACGGGTCAGATGGTGCCGGAGGTGCCGGCGACGCTCGCCAGGATGGTGATCCCCACGATCGCGAGGACGGTCAGGACCAGGCCGAGGTACCCCATCACCAGCCCGGCAATGGCGAAGCCGCGGCCCGACGGTTCACGGCGCAGCGCCAGGTGGCCCAGGATCACGGCGGCGAGCTGCGGCAGGATGAAGAAACCGAAGCCCAGGTAGATGGCGATGCCGCAGCACAGGCTGGCGATGCTCAGGCCCTTCGGCTGGGGTGCCGCGCCGTAGTACGACGGCTGGCCGTAAGGGCTGGGGTACTGCTGACCGTACTGGCTCGAATATTGCTGGCCGTACTGGTAGCCGTACTGCTGTCCATAGGGGCTGGCCGGCTGGCTGTACTGTGCCGGGTTGTACAGCGGCGGATCGTAGAGCGGCGGGGCCGGGATGTCCGGGCCCTGGGTGCTGTACGACGGTGGCTGGTCGTGGGTGTCCGGTGTCGGCTCATCGCCGGATCCGTGACGCGGCTCTGTCATGGAAATCCCCCTCAATTGGTCCTCAACAGAACATTACCGCCGCCACCACGGCAATGGCTCGGGAAGCCTGCTCACTTGGGTAGCAGCTCCCACATCAGCCAGAGGGGCGGCGCCAGCAGTGCTGCGGAGACCAGGCCCGCGACGAGCGACCTTCCGACGACGCGCAGCACGGTGACCGGCCTCCGCTCCCGGCCGTATAGGTAATGCGGTGGAATGGGTCGTCTCTGGTCGGGGCGGGATGTAGCCGGGCGGCCAGTGGCCGAACGGTACACAGGGTTCTGGACGGTGCCGGCCTCCGGCACCTGCGGACGGGTGAGGAGTTGCCCGAGCTGCGTGTAGAGCAACAGGACCGAGGGCGCATCCAGCACATCCGGCAGGTTGGTCACGGCGGCCGCCATGCAGTCGATCCCCCGCACCTCAATGCCCGACCCGGTGGTGCCCTGCAATACCGGCTGGGCCGTCAGGCAGATCAGGGACCGGACCAGCCTCCGCCACGGTGCCGGCAGGACCGCAGCCACCGCTGCCGCCTGCGCCAGCGCAGTCTCCACGGCCGGGAACCGGTCATGACCGTTCTGCCGGAGCGCGCCATCCACGACGTCGACGTCACCGGACCAGTTCTTGGCATTGACCACCACCACACCGCCGGGCCCCACCAGGACATGTTCCAGCCGGGCCAGCGGACGGCCGGGCCAATGGACGTCGTGCAGGAGGAACCAGCCGTAAGGCGCCAGCTGGGCAAGCTTTTCGGCTACGAGATGGCTCGTGTGGTCGGCGCTGGCAGGAGCAGCCAAACCGCCTTGGCCCGCGCGGCCACCGCCCCCGGGGGCGGACGGCTCAAGAGGGGCGAGATCACGCTTCAGCCGCGCGATCCGTTCGGAGGCGAGCCTCGTCCGTTCGAATGCCGCATCTCCAGCCCCCATTATTCACCTCTGCATTACTCGCTCGTCGTCCAAATGACCGGCCCATTTCAACCGGACCAAATCTCCCTGCCGTAAATGACCCGGCAGAAAAGCCGGACAAATTACCGGCCCCAAGGGGCCGAAATTTCCCGACGGCGGATGGCACGGCTGTAATTCAGCCACAGGCTCCGGGACGTTTCCGCTGGTCCGGACGCCCGGCGTCGTACATGGCACCGGACGTTCCTGCCGTTTGAACGTAACAGCCTCGTCAGGGGCGGGTATATAAGTAGTTTTCGGCACTACTCAGTTTTCTACTCGCGGATAAATGCAAGTAGTGCGGAAAAATGGTGACATTCTGCGTCACAGGGGCCGGATTCCGGACACTTCGTGTTGCCCTTCGCCGTCGTCTGGCATGCTGGTGCCATGGCTAGCCGAGCGGGCACAGTTGCCCAACCCCAAGACCTTGTTGACCTGACCGCACTGCTCGACGCGTACTACGACGTCAAGCCTGACCTGGGGGACCCCGGCCAGCGCGTGGCCTTCGGAACCTCCGGGCACCGCGGATCAAGCCTGAAAGCGTCCTTCAACGAAGGGCATATCGTGGCGATCACGCAGGCGATCGTGGAGTACCGCGCCGGACAGGGCATCACCGGCCCGCTCTTCCTGGCCAAGGACACCCACGGACTGAGCGAACCGGCGCAGAACTCCCGCCCTCGAGGTGCTGGCGGCAAACGGCGTGAACGTCCTCATCGACGCGCGGCACGGCTACACCCCCACCCCGGCACTAAGCCACGCCATCCTCACGCACAACCGCCACGCCCCTGCCGGAGCCCCGCAGGCCGACGGCATTGTTGTCACCCCCAGCCACAACCCGCCGGCCGACGGCGGCTTCAAGTACAACCCTCCGCACGGCGGCCCGGCCGACACCGACGCGACGGGCTGGATCGCCAACCGCGCCAACGAACTGCTGGAGAACGGGCTCCGCGGCGTGAAGCGGATTCCGCTGGCCCAGGCCCTCGAGGCCGAGACCACCGGAAAGTTCGATTTCCTGAGCAGCTACGTGGACGATCTGCCCTCCGTCCTGAACCTGGACGCCATCCGCGACGCCGGGGTCCGCATCGGGGCCGACCCCATGGGTGGCGCGTCCGTGGACTACTGGGGCGAGATCGGCGAACGCCACCAGCTCAACCTCACCGTGGTCAACCCCACCGTGGACCCGCAGTGGGCCTTCATGACGCTCGACTGGGACGAGAAGATCCGGATGGACTGCTCTTCGCCGTCAGCCATGGCCTCGCTCATCAACCGGATGGCTGTTGGTGCGGACGGGTCCGCCGCCTACGACGTCGCCACCGGGAACGACGCCGACGCCGACCGGCACGGCATCGTCACCCCTGACGGCGGCCTGATGAACCCCAACCACTACCTCGCCGTGGCCATCGACTACCTCTACCGCAACCGCAGCGGCTGGAACCCGAATTCCGTTGTGGGCAAGACCCTCGTCTCCTCCTCGATCATCGACCGCGTGGCGGACGGCCTGGGCCGCAAGCTCGTGGAGGTCCCCGTGGGCTTCAAGTGGTTCGTGCCGGGCCTGCTCTCCGGTGAAGGTGCATTCGGCGGCGAGGAATCGGCTGGCGCTTCCTTCAACAAGCGCGACGGCAGCGTCTGGACCACGGACAAGGACGGCATCCTGCTTGCGCTGCTGGCCTCGGAAATCACCGCCGTCACGGGCAAGTCGCCGTCCCAGCTCTACAAGGGCCTCACAGACCAGTTCGGCGCTCCGGTCTACGCCCGGATCGACGCCGCCGCCACCCGGGACCAGAAAGCTGCGCTCGGCAAGCTCTCCCCGGAGGACGTCACCGCCACCGACCTTGCCGGCGAGACCATCACGGCGAAGCTGACCAAGGCGCCGGGCAACGGCGCCTCCATCGGGGGCCTGAAGGTGGTCACCGAGAACGCGTGGTTCGCCGCCCGCCCCTCCGGCACCGAGGACGTCTACAAGATCTATGCGGAATCCTTCAAGGGCGCCGACCACCTCAAGCAGGTGCAGGCCGAAGCCAAGGCCCTGGTGGACGGGGTCATTTCCTAGGACTCTGTTGGGTTAGCCAGGAACCAGAAAGCGCCGGATGGCTGAGAGCCACCCGGCGCTTTCTGCTGCTCTCCCCGGCCCATCTTGCGCCAGGACCGAGCACCTCAACAGGTCCAAACAGGACTAATATTGGAATTGGCCCGGATGCATGCCTTGCAGTTCTGAACTGCAAAAATACTGTCCCGAATGCCTCCGGAATGTCCCCCATATTGCCGGAGGCATTCCGTGTCCGGAGCTATTAAGCCCGGGCCCTCAAAGCGGCGATCAGACCGTGCGGACCACGTCTTCGTAAGCGAACTTGGGCTTCGCGTCACCCCAGGCCTCGGGGCCGGGCTGGCCGATGTTGACCACCAGGAAGCTCTTCTGGTCGCCGGCCGGGAAGAACTCGGCGTCGATGGCGGCGAAGTCCGCACCGGTCATCGGTCCGGCGGCGAAGCCGAGCGAGCGGACGGCCAGGATGAAGTATCCGGCCTGCAGGTGGGCGTTGTTGTTGCCCGTGGAGGTGGCCAGGTCCGGGGAGGCGTCGTACATGGCCTTGGGGGCGTTGTAGCCGGGGAGGAAGTTGTCCCACTGCTCCTGCCAGGCCGTGTCGTAGCTGAGGATCGCTACCAGCGGTGCAGACGCCGTCTTGGCCCGGTTCCCGCTGGACAGCGTGGGCACGAGCTTGGCGCGGGCCTCCTCCGAGCGCACGTAGGTGACGCGCAGCGGCTGGGAGTTGAAGGCCGTGGGGCCGAACTTGGTGAGTTCGTAGATGGCGCGGGCCTGCTGCTCGCTGACCTCGCCGGTGAAGGCGTTGGCGGTGCGGGCTTCGGCGAAGATGGCGTCCACGGCGGCGGAATCGATCACTGCTTCTTCATGGGCGATGGTCATTCGGGCCCCTTTCACTAGGCCGACATCCCTGCGGGCGGCGTCGGGCAGTCCTGTTTGCTTTCGTTCGGTCCAACCGGATCCGGCTGCACGCTCTTCCCGGAACCGCCAAACAGGTGGCGTGACGTTTGACACACGCACCCCCTCGCTTGCTGAACATTGCCGTGCAGGCTGCCGCAGGAAGCCATCTCGCGCCCGGGTCCGGCGGGGTATTCTTGCTCCTGAAGATCCAGCCCGGCGAGCGGGCACACTCCCCTCCGAAAGGCCCCGCCAATGAGCATGCTCGGAATCAAATGGAAGCTGCACGGCAACGGCAAGGCAGTCCGTCCGGGCGAGGTGGTGGCTCCCGGCGAACGGCTCGCGTGGCCACTGACCATCGGTGTGGGAATGCAGCATGTTGTGGCCATGTTCGGTGCTACCTTCCTGGTGCCGATCATCACCGGAATGCCGCCGGCCACCACCCTTTTCTTCTCCGGCATCGGCACGCTCCTGTTCCTCGTGATCACCCAGGGCCGCGTTCCCAGCTACCTTGGCTCGAGCTTCGCGTTCATCGCGCCCATCCTGGCGTCCCAGCAGCAGTTCGGGATCCCCGGTGCGCTTGGCGGCGTGGTGCTGGCCGGCGCTGCACTGGCCGTCGTCGGTGCCGTCGTGCAGAAGTTCGGCGCCGGCTGGATCAACCGGCTGATGCCGCCGATTGTCACCGGCGCCATCGTGGCCCTGATTGGGCTGAACCTGGCACCGGCCGCCAAGAACAACTTTGACGCCGCCCCCGTGACGGCACTGATCACGCTGGTGACCATCATCGCGGTGAGCGTCCTGTTCCGCGGCATCTTTGGCCGCCTGAGCATCCTGGTGGGCGTGGTGGTGGGCTACCTTGTGGCCATGCTCCGGGGCGAAGTGGACTACTCCAAGATGGACGCCGCCGCCTGGGTGGGCCTCCCCCACTTCCAGACCCCCGAGTTTCACCTCGGCGTGGTGGGCCTCTTCGTGCCGGTGGTACTCGTCCTTGTTGCAGAGAACATCGGCCATGTGAAGTCCGTGTCCGCGATGACCGGCCAGAACCTCGACGGCGTCTCCGGCCGTCCCCTGCTGGCCGACGGTGCCGCCACGGTGCTCGCCGGTTTCGGCGGCGGCTCCGGCACCACCACCTATGCGGAAAACATCGGCGTCATGGCAGCCACCAAGGTCTATTCCACGGCTGCCTACTGGGTGGCCGGCATCTTCGCCATCCTGCTGAGCTTCTCCCCGAAGTTCGGCGAACTGATCGCCACCGTCCCGCCCGGCGTGCTGGGCGGCGCCGCCACCATGCTGTACGGCATGATCGGCATCCTTGGCGTGAAGATCTGGGTGCAGAACAAGGTCAACTTTTCGAATCCGGTCAACCTGACCACGGCCGCCGTTTCCCTCATCATCGGGATCGCGGACTACACCTGGATCGTAGGGGACCTGAAGTTCACGGGCATCGCGCTCGGGTCCGCCGCAGCCCTGGTGATCTACCACGGCATGCGGGCCATCGCGAAGGCGCGCGGTACCGCTGCCGAGCCCGAGACTGAGCAGCAGGGCCTGCCGCCGGCCGCCAAGGCCGCCATCAACGCCGCAGCAAAGAGGCAGCCCAAGAAGCGCTGACGCTTCCCGGGCTGCCTCCGAAAACAGCCCGTGCGGGCTTACCCGGCGTCGAAGGTTTCGTCGTCGTCGTTGGGTGACTTTTCCTTCGGCAGGTCGTTCCCGCTGCCGTCAGGAATGCCCGATGCCTCCTCCGCAGGCTCCGAGGAAAACCGGCCGGCGGCAGCGTCGTCGGCGTTGCCTGCATCGGGTTCGGCTTCGGTGGACGGCTTGGTGGTGGCGTCATCCCCGATTCCGCCGCCGTCCTCGGCGCCGGCCCCGGGCGAGGCGTCCGGATCGCGGGGCAGCGGCGACTCACCCGGCACCGGGTCGAAGCCCGCCCCGGTGCTGTCGCTCTCGGCGTGGAGCTGCTCGTCGGTTCCACCGAAGCGTCCCGCTCCGGGCTCGCCGGAGCTGTCCTGGTCCTCCTCGGCGAAGTGGCTGAGGTTCGGTGTGCCGGTCTGGAAGGTCTCACCCTCCGGGCTGTTCTGGTTCAGGCCCGCGGCATCGAAGTCCTCCTCTTCCCGCGGCTGGGCAAACTGCTGGCCGCCGGCTTCCTGTTCCGCGGTCGGGGTGCCGTAGCCTCCCACTTCCTCTTCGGGGGCTGCGTGCTGGTTGTCCTGGCTCATCTGTTCCTCCTGCTTGGTGGGGAATTGCTTGGCTGGGAAATCTCTGGCTGGGAACGGGGAAACTCAAAGGCCCTTGCCGCCGGTGACGGGAACCACCGCCCCGGAGATGTACGAGCCGGCGTCGGACGCCAGCAGTACGTAGGCGGGGGCCAGCTCGGCGGGCTGCCCGGCGCGCTGCAGCGGGGTGTCCTGACCGAACTTGGGCAGCTTGTCCGGCCATTCGGTGGCCGGGATGAGCGGCGTCCAGATGGGCCCGGGCGCCACGGCGTTGACCCGGATCCCCTTGGGTCCGAGTTCCTGGGCAAGGGCCTTGGTGAAGGCCACCTGCGCCGCCTTGGTCATGGCGTAGTCAATGAGGCCGGGAGACGGATTGAAGGCCTGGATGGAGGCCGTGGTGATGATCGAGGCACCCGCATTCAGGTGCGGCACCGCTGCCCGGGCCGTCCACAGCAGCGAGTACAGGTTGGTCTTGAAGACGCGGTCGAATTCCTCGGTGGGCAGGGTCTCGAGGCTGTCGCGGTTCTTCTGGTAGGCGGCGTTGAGCACCACCACATCGAGCCGGCCGAACTCGGTAACGGTGTCCTGCACTATCGCCGTGCTGAAGTCCTCGTCCCTGCCGTCCCCGGCCAGGAGCAGTGCCCTCCGGCCGGTCTTGCGGATCCATTCGGCGGTGTCCCGCGCGTCGTCCTCCTCCTCTGGAAGATAGGAAATGGCGACGTCGGCCCCCTCGCGCGCGAAGGCGATGGCCACCGCCTTGCCGATGCCCGAGTCGCCGCCTGTGATGAGCGCCGCCTTGCCCTCCAGCGCCCCGCTGCCCTCATAGCTCAGCTCGCCGTGGTCCGGCTGCGGATCCATCGGCGCGGTCAGGCCTGGCTGCTTCTGTTCTTGCTTGGGAAAGGGCCCTGAATAGTACGTCCCCCGGGGGTCACCGGGCTGGTCAGACTGCTTTGCTGGGTCGCTCATTGTCCACCTGCTCACATTGTCGGGCTGCCGGTTGTTCGAACCTAACGCAGGTTTGAGGAGCAAGTCCACCACCTGCTGCAACATTAGTCAGCAAGCTTAGCATTATTGAATTAGGCCAGACTTGAGCCTAGGTTTGGAGCAAGCATGCCCGCAGCGGGCCAGACAGAGGAGGGTTCATGACCGATCCGGACACCTGGGCTGGCAGCGGCAGGAACGAAACCCGAGAGGAGCAGCTGGACCGAAACTGGATGGAGCTGATCCAGGAGCTGCGCGTCCTGCAGACCGGAGTCCAGATCCTGGCCGGCTTCCTGCTGACGTTGCCGTTCCAGCAGCGCTTTGAAACGCTCGATGATTTCCAGGTCACGCTCTACCTCGTCAACGTAACCCTCGCCGCCCTGACCACGGCGTTCATCCTTCTGCCGGTGAGCGTCCACCGCCGGCTGTTCCGGAAGCGGCTCAAGGCCACCCTCGTGGCCAGCGCGGACAACATCACCAAGATCGCCCTCGGCGGAGTGGCGGCCCTGAGCGTGGGGACCGCGGCGCTGGTTTTCGACGTTACGGCCGGGCGTACCGTGGGCCTCATCGCCGGCGGCGTTCTCTTCGCCGTGCTGGCCATCCTCCTGGCCTATGTTCCCGTTCATCTCCACCGGAAGGCCAAGAAGGCGGAGCAGTAGCGTCAGGCGCCTTCAAGCACCTGGCGTGTGGCCCACGCAAGGTATTTGCCGGCGTCGGAGATTGCGTCCTGCGGGCTGGGGGCAACGTCCAGCAGCTGCGCCGCAGCCACCACGCCGTGTTCGGCCAGTTCCTCGGGCGTCACCAGGATGCGCCCTGCCACCGCGACCACGGGAATCCCGCGCTCCCGGGCGGCCTCGGCGAGCGCGATCGGGGCCTTTCCGGTGAGCGACTGGGAGTCCATGGAACCCTCGCCGGTGATCACGAGGTCGGCGTCGGCAAGTTTCTCGGCCAGCCCCGTCAGCGCGGCAACCAGCGCGAAGCCACCTTCCAGCGTGGCCTGGGTGAAGGCCAGGAACGACGCCGGGAAGCCGCCGGCGGCGCCGGCGCCCGGGACGTTGACGTCCCGGCCCGTCGCTTCCCGGAGGAGGGACGCCCAGTTGCGCAGCCCGGCGTCGAGCTTCTCAACCGCGTCGTCGTCTGCACCCTTCTGGCGGCCAAAGACATGCGCGGCACCGGCGGTGCCGTAGAGCGGGCTCTGGACGTCGCAGGCGATCCGGAACTGGACCGCGGACAGCCGAGGGTCCAGCCCGGAGACGTCCAGGGAAACGACGTCGGCCAGTGACCCGCCGCCCAGCGGCACCACATTGCCGGCGGCGTCGAGCGGCTTGAGGCCCAGCGCGCGCAGGGCGCCGCTGCCGGCGTCGGTCATGGCCGAACCGCCGACCCCCAGCACGATCTCGGTCGCACCGGCGTCCAGGGCGGCGGCAATGAGTTGGCCGCAACCGTAACTGTGCGCGCGAAGAGAGTTCTCCGGCGTGGGCTCCATGTGGGCAAGGCCCGAGGCCTGCGCGGTCTCGATGACCGCTGTTGTGGTGCCTGAAACGTCCTTGTGGAGCGCCCAGGCCGCCCCGATCGGGGCCAGGATGGGACCAACGACGGCGTTGATCCGCTCCTCATAGCCGGCGGCGACGGCAGCTTCCAAGGTCCCCTCGCCGCCGTCGGCCACCGGGAACTGGGTGGTCACGGCGTCCGGGTAGACGCGGAGTGCACCTTCGGCGATGGCGGCGGCGGCTTCGACGGCGGTGAGTGATCCCTTGAACTTGTCAGGGGCGATGAGGATACGCATAGTCCCTATCCTGCCATTCCGGCGCGGGAATGCGCTTGCCGGCCGCGTAATGCGAGTCACACAGCGCGTGCTGTCAGTTGCGGGACTCCTCCTGGCCTGCATAGGTGTCCAGCAGGGCTGCCGCACCCTCCCCGGATTCACCCTCTTCGGAGAGCGCCGAGCGCATGCCGTCCAGCTTTTCCGCCCCGGCGGGGAACGGCGGCAACAGGGGCACGTCCGGATCAGTCAGGACCTCGATCACCACCGGGCGCTCCGCCGCGAGCGCGCTGTCCCACGCGCCGGCGAGCTGCTCGGGAGCGTCCACGCGGATGCCGGTCAGCCCCAGCAGCTCCGCATATCCGGCGTAGGGAAAGTCAGGGATTTCCTGGCTGTCCGGGAACCTCGGCTCGGATTCGGTTTCGCGCTGCTCCCACGTGACTTCGGCCAGATCGCGGTTGTTGAAGACGCACACCACGAAGCGCGGGTCGGACCACTGCCGCCAGCGGTGTGCCACCGTGACCAGCTCGGCGATGCCGGCCATCTGCATGGCACCGTCGCCGGCCAACGCCACCACGGGCCTGTCCGGCCGGGCCAGCTTCGCCGCGATCCCGTACGGGACCGAGCACCCCATGCTGGCGAGCGTCCCGGAAAGGTGCGCCGGCACTCCAGCCGGAAGGGTCAGCTGGCGGGCATACCAGTAAACGCAACTCCCGACGTCGACACTCACCTGGGCGTTGCGCGGCAGCCGGCCGCTGAGCTCACGGACCACGAGCTCCGGATTGACGGGTCCGGCCGGGACGCGGGAGCGCTCCTCGGAGAGGGCCCGCCAGCTGCGGACCTGCTCCTCCACGTCCGCGCGCCACTGCTTGCGGGCCTCTGCCTGCTGCTGGCCATCTGGTTGCCCGCCCGGCTGCCGGTCAGCGCCGTTCAGCAGCTCCGCGAGCCTGGCAAGGGTTTCGGCGGCATCGCCCACGAGGCCCACCTCGACGGGGTAGCGGTTGCCGACCTTCCGGCCATCGATGTCCACCTGGACAGCGCGGGCAGCGCCTGGTTTCGGATAGAACTCGGTCCAGGGGTCATTGGAGCCGATGATCAGGAGGGTGTCGCAGTTCCCCATCAGATGGGCGCTGGCCGTGGACCCGAGGTGACCCATGGTGCCCGCAGCGAACGGCAGCGTCTCGTCCATGTACGGCTTACCCAGGAGGCTGGTGGTGATGCCGGCATCCAGCCGGTGCGCCAGGGCGTTCACCTCAGCCTGGGCGTTCTTGGCGCCCTGCCCCACCAGGAACGCCACCTTGCTGCCGGCCCGCAGCACCGCAGCCGCCCTGGTGAGGTCGTCATCGTGGGGCAGCACCCGGGCGGGCCGCCATTCGGGCGAGGTGACAATGATGCCGTGCTGGTGGTCGAGCTCGGGCGCCGGGGCCTTCTGGATGTCGTGCGGCACAATGACGACGCACGGCGTGCGGGTTTCGAGGGCCGTGCGGAAGGCGCGGTCCAGCACCATGGGAAGCTGCTCCGGGGCGCTGACCATCTGCGCGAACTGCGCCGCCACGTCCTTGAAGAGCGTGAGCAGATCGATTTCCTGCATGTAGGACGACCCCAGTACGCTGCGGCTCTGCTGGCCGATGATGGCCACCACCGGGGCGCCGTCCAGTTTGGCGTCGTAGAGGCCGTTGAGGAGGTGGACGGCGCCCGGCCCCTGGGTGGACGTCACCACACCCACCCGGCCTGTGTATTTGGCGTGCCCGACGGCCATGAACGCAGCCGTTTCCTCGTGCCGCGCCTGGACGAATTCAACGCCGGCGCTGCGGCCCTCGCTGCCGTGGCCCGCGGCGCTGCTGCCCTGAGTGCTGCGGCGGAGGGCGCCCATAAAGCCGTTGATGCCGTCCCCGCTGTAGCCGAAGACCCTGTCGACGCCCCAGGCCCTGAGGCGTTCCACCATTACGTCGGCAACCAGCCGGTCAGCCATCGCACACTCCTTCTGATTGTCGTGCCGCTGTTTGTCGTTCCGCTTATTCGTCGTGCCCCTGGTCACCGCTCATCTGGTCTTCGGCGGGCGGCGTCTCACCCGGAGGTACTCCCCCGCCGGGTTCGAGTCCCGTGACGTTGCCGTTCAAGGGGTCGGGGTTGGGCGTGGCCGCCGAGTCTCCGCCGGCATTTTTGTTTGCGGCGTCCCGGCTGTTGGCGGCGTCCCGGTCCGGGTTGGCCGGGTCATTTTCGGGGTGGTAGCTGCTCATGGTCCTGCGGTCCTCCTTGATTCAGGCCGCCGGCGCGGCGGCGGACTTCGGTAACGGACTCGTGCCGCCGTGGTCTGGCAACCCTGGACCCCATCCGGCAACTCCGGACCGGTCCGGCAACACTGGACTAATTGTAAGCATGCTGATAATTCTGGAACAGTCAGATGCCGCAGAGTCCGGCCCGGCGCCGGAACGTATCGAAGGAGCAAACTGATGGGAATCGGCGACAGCATTGGCAAGGCAGCGGAAAACGCGATGGAGGACCTGGCGCAGACGTCTGACCCCACGGATGACGCCCACACGCCTGAGCCCGGAGCATCCGAGGAGGACATCCAGGTGCACTCCTCCATCAGCGAGGGCTCCAACGCGAGGGATGGCGACGCCGGCCCGCGGGCAGGCGTCCACACGACTTCCACCCCGGAGGGCACGGGCACCGGGGCGGGCGGCGGCCAGGCGTCTGCCGGACCGGGCAGCGCCCAGGGCACGTCCGGCTCCGCAAGCAAGGAAGGCACCACGGACGCCCCGGAAGCAGCGCGCGGCGTCCCCGGCCCGGCAGGTCTCCCCGATCCGGATCCGGAAGAAATGCGGGCAGACCCTTCCGAAGGGGACCAGGACCCGGGCACGGGCCTGGGACGCGGCTAGGTTCCGGGCGGACGCCAGGTAGCCGCTAACCCCTCAGCCGCGCTAACCCCACAGCCTCGCTAAGCCCATTGCCCGCGCGCCTGCAGGATGTCCTTCAGCAGGTCGGCGCGGTCGGAGACGATCCCGTCCACGCCGAGATCGAGCAGCCGGTGCATCTCGGCGGGGTCGTTGATGGTCCAGACGTGCACATAGAGCCCGAGCCGATGCGCCCGGCGCACAAATCCCGCCGTGACGACGGGCATGGCCCGGTAGCGGACCGGAACCTGCAGGGCATCGACGTCGCGCAGTGCCCGGCGCAGCGCGGCCCTCGCCGGGGCCCCCAGCACGGGCGCGGACAGCAGCGGCCCCAGCACCAGGAACAGGGCGTTCGCCATAGTCCCCGCCGAGGATGCGGTCCTGCGGCTGAGCTGCTTCAGGACCGCGCGGCGCCGGCGGTCGGAGAAACTGGCGATCAGCACGCGGTCATGGACGCTATGGCGCTCGATCGCAGCCACGACGCTGGGCACGGAGTGCCAGTCTTTGACGTCGAGGTTGAACCGCGCCTGCGGAAAAGCCGCCACGAGCTCGTCGAAGGTGGGCACGGGCTCCGTCCCGCCGATCCGTACCCGCCGCACCTCGTCCGCGGTGAGGTCATGGATCCTGCCGTGGCCGTCGGTGACCCGGTCCAGGGTGCGGTCATGGAACAGAAAGAGCTCGCCGTCGGACGTGGTGTGGACGTCCGTCTCCAGGTGGGAGCAGCCGAGTTCGACGGCGGCGCGGAACGCCGCCAAAGTGTTCTCCAGACCGGCCAGCGAGAACCCGCGGTGGGCCATGGCCACGGGCCTGCCCAGCCCGGGCCCGGAATCAGACCGCGAAGCAGTCCCGGGTTCAGGGCCCAGAGCAGCGAAGTAAGGAAGGGTTCCCGTCATCCCCGAAGCTTAACGGAGTACCCTCAGGCGGGCAGGATCTCCACGCCGTCGCTGCAGTGCAGCAGCGTGCGGCCACGGCCGCCGTCGAGATCCACCCACACCACGGTGCGGTCCGGCGTAACGGCCGAGACGCGGCCGCCGGTTTCAAATCCCGGCACCAGCCGGACGCTGACCCGGTCCCCCTCGCGCAGTTCCGACCAGTGCGGGCCCGGTTCCACGGGGCGCAGCGGAGCCTCGACAGCATTTTTGGTCTTTTTCCTGGCCACGATGTCCCCTATCGGTCACTCACCCAACAGGTCACACCCTATGGTGCGGACATGAACGCAAGTTGGCCGCCAGCCGGGAATTCGGTGGCAGGCGGGCGACGCCAGCCTTACGGCAGCTGAAGGCCCAGCGCGGCGAGCTTTTCCTCGAGAATTTGGGCTACGCCGTCGTCGTCAAAGTGCGGCGCCTGCTGGCCGGCGGCGCGGATGGCTTCGGGGTGCCCGCTGGCCATCGCGTAGCCGTGGCCGGCCCAGCGGAGCATCTCGATGTCGTTGGGCATGTCGCCGAACGCCACGACGTCCGCGGCATCGATCCCCAGCGAGGCGGCGTAGTCGGCCAGCGTGACGGCCTTGTTGATTCCCGGAACGGCGAGCTCAAGCATGGCGACCGTGGGTGCGGAGTGCGTCACCGAGGCGAGGTTCCCGACGGCGGGGCCCACCTCCGCGAGGAACTCGTCGGCCGTGCCTTCGCGGACAATCGCCAGGAACTTGACGACGGCGTCTTCCGCGGTGAGCGTCGAGTCCAGCGGGGCGGGCGTGAATTCGGAGAGCAGCTCGCTTGAGCCGTTCTCGATAAAGCCGGGCTCGAGGTGAAAGCCGGTCAGGGTCTCGGCGGCGAAAAGGGCCGTGGGGCGGAGCTTCTTGATGATGCGGCGGATCTCGAAAATGTCGTCGATGGCCATGGTTTGCGCCGAGACCACCTTGTCCGCCTCAAGGTCCCACACCACGGCACCGTTCGAACAGATCACCGTACCCGTGTGGCCCAGTTGCTCCTCGAGCGGGTGCAGCCAGCGCGGCGGGCGGCCGGTGACAAAGACAAGTTCGACGCCGGCACTCCGGCAGGCGTGGAAGGCACGGACGGTGCGGTCACTGATTTTTCCGTCGTGCCCAAGGATCGTTCCGTCTATGTCACTCGCTACCAACCGCATGCTGCCAGTTTACGTGGGGTCAGGAGACGGGGAGACTCACGGTCACGGTGGTCCCCTTGCCCGGCTCGCTGTGCAGGCTGATGGAACCGCCGTGGCCCTCGACAATGGTCTTGCTGATCGGCAGCCCCAGGCCGGCACCCGGGATGGCCGTCTCACGCGAGCGGGCGGACCGGAAGAACTTCGTGAACGCCTGCTCCTGCTCCTGGCCGTCCATGCCGATGCCGGTGTCCGCAATGGAACAGACCACGTGGCTGTTCGCCCGGTGGGCGCGGGCGATGACCTTTCCCCCGTCCGGGGAGAACTTGATCGCGTTGGACACCAGATTGCCGAACACCTGGCTTATCCGTTCGGGATCGACGCGGGCGGTCAGCGGCTCCTCGACGTCGAGCACCAGTTCCACACCGCTGCCGCTGGCGTGGTTGCGGGAGGACGAAACCACTCCGGCCAGCAGGCTTGCCACGTCGGTCTCCTGCAGGCTCAGTTCCACCCGCTCGGAGGCAACGGCGATCAGATCGTTCACGAGGCGCAGCAGATGAGTGGCATTGCGCTGCACTATCTTTAGCTCGCTTTCGATATCCTCGTGGCCGGGTTCGTCCAGTACCAGTTCGAGGTAGCCGAGGATGGACGTCAGCGGGGTGCGGAGCTCGTGGGACACTGTGGCGACGAAGTTGTCCTTGGCTGACAGGGCACGGATCAGTGCTGTCACTTCGGCGAAGGTGACCACCGCACCCGAACGGTTTCCGTTCATGGAACTCATGGTGCGGGCCGTGACGGAGTACGCGCGCATGTCCTCGCCCTCTCCGGCCTTGCTTTCACCGGTCTTGCTTTCACTGGCCTTGCTTTCACTGGCCCAGTACAGCGCATCGGTGAACGTCTCCCCGGCGGCGGCTCGCGCCGTCGGGAAGCGCTCCGGCGGCACCGGAGTGGTACTGTCTGCCTCGAACAGCCGCGGCGGGCTGGCGGACGGGGCGGGTCCGGACAGCGCCGCGTCGGTGCGAAGCGCCTTGTTGGTCAGCACGTCCCGTCCGTCCTGGTCCACGACCCAGACCCCCACGTTGACAGTGGAAAGCACTGCGTCCAGGAGTTGCTGCCGTCGGACGCTCTCGGCGGCTGTTTCCGCGAGCGCCTCGTCCTTCCTGATCAGGGTCTCGCGCCGGCGGTAGAGCGTGCCAGCCACCACGTGCGCCGTCACTGCGATGGCGGCCATGACAAGCGGCAGGAAGATCGTCCGGATCATCGACCCTTGTGTTGGCGGTGTGCCCAAGGCCGCCGCGGGCAGCACTGTGCTGAGGACGGTTGCGGACACGGCGAGAACGACGCCGGCCCGGTTGCGGTCGACGGACAGCCAGACCACCGGAAAGACCAGCAGGAGGCTCAAGACGCTGAAGTTGGGACCGCCTGCCTCCCGCGTGAAACCGATGGCCACGCAGTCCAGCGCCGGAATCAAGGCGTACGCCCCCACACGTAGCCGGCCCCAGGGCACGGCCACGCTGAGGACGAATAGCACCGTATGCGCCAGCAACGCGAGCCGGAAGCGTGAGTCGGCCAGCGTCTCCGGGTGAAAGACCGCGGCTGCGGCAACCACCAGCAGCACCGTGACGGAGAGGGGCAGCTGCCGGACTATGACGCGGCCGCGTTCTCCAAGGCCGTGATAGTGCGCGTCCACCTTGTCCGCCACGTCGGAGCGGGAGCCGCCGCCGGGCCGTCGTTCCGGCTGGGCACCCGTTTCGCTTTCAAGGCTCATCAGTCTCTTCCCCCCGGAGCAGAATGAAGTACGTTCCTCCAACTGCTTGAAGGGCACTGGTCACAGCCTAATGCCAAGGGGGGCGGCCCGGCCGAAGCTAGCCCGGGATGATCCCATCTTTATGAGGCCGGTTTTTCCGCGGCCCATCTTCCCGCGGCTCTTCCCGCGGCGGCGCGGTGGACTCCCTGACCACCAGCTCAGTGGCAAGCTCCACCCTCCGCGAATCCAGCAGCTCTCCGCGCATCTGGCGCAGCACGAACCGCAGGGCAGTGGCACCCATCTCCTGCAGCGGCTGGGAAACCGACGTCAGCGGCGGCACCGACTCCTCGGCCTGGTAAGTGCCGTCGAAGCCCACCAGGCTCATGTCCTCGGGCACCCGGATTCCCTGCCGGCGCGCTTCGGCGAGAACCCCCAGGGCAATGCTGTCGCTGCCGGCAAAGATGGCCGTGGGAGGCTGTTCCAGTCCAAGCAGGTGCTTCATGCCCTTGGCCCCATGCTCCGAGCGGAACTGGCCCGACAGCACATACTCGTCCTCGACGCGCACACCGGCCGATCTCATGGCCGCCATAAATCCGTGCAGCCTCGCCTGGTTGCATTCGGCCGCGTCGGGGCCGCCGAGGTAGGCAATCCTGCGGTGGCCAAGCTCCAGCAGGTGGGAGGTCGCAGCCTTCCCCCCTGCCCAGTTGCTTGCCCCGACGCTGACCACGTCCCCGGGCGGAGGATTCAGGGGATCAATGACCACCACGGGGATTTTCCGCCGGTGAAAGGCATCCAACTGGGCGTCCCCGAAAGCTGATGTCACGACGATCATGCCGCACCGGCCCTCGTCGACGATCCGCTGGGCGCGCTGCTCCGGGGTCAGGGTTGATGCGCCCTGCTTGCCGGTGACATTCAGGAGCACTTCGATGTCCGAGACGGCTGCGGACTCCACCACGCCGTTGAGCACTTCTACGGCATAGCCGGACTCGAGGTTGTCGATGACCACCTCGACCATCTGCCGCCCCGAAACGTTCCGGCGGTTTTGGAGCGGCGACTTGTAACCGGTCCGCGCCAGCGCGGTCAGCACCTTGGCGCGGGTGTCCGCAGAGACGTCGTCCCTGCCGTTGATCACCTTAGAGACGGTAGGAGTGGACACACCTGCCTCCCTGGCCACGGCCGCCAACGTGAGCTTGCCTTGAGATTCGATACTGGACATTCGCTCCCTTTTCGAAAGTTTTCGAGACCTCAGTCTGCCGGGACGATCCAGTTTCGTCAACGGCCCGACGTCGTCCTGAACTACTGCAGACCCTTGACGCATCAGGATCTCCTCGTTATGTTTTATCTCACACCGCAAGTTTTATCGAAATATTTCGAAACTGCGGAGCATGCCTTAGCAAACAGTTCAGGGGCTGTGCCGCCGGATTTCGGGCGGGCTCCCGTACACGCAAACCCGGGCTATCAGCGTCGAGCCCGATGGATGAATGGAAATGTTTAGATGACAACTCGAAAGTTGCGTTCAGTCGCGATGGCAATCTCAGCAGCCGCCCTTTCAGTGAGCCTGGCGGCCTGCGGGTCCAGCGGTCCGGCCGGATCCACCGCGGGCGGCGACGGTTCAGCCACCATGTGGGGCCTGACGGGCGGAAACCAGCCGGTGCTGCAGAAATCCGTCGAGGCCTGGAACAGCGCACACTCCGACCAGTCCATCAAACTCGACTTCTTCGCCAACGATGCCTACAAGACCAAGGTCCGCACGGCCGTCGGCGCCGGCGAAGGCCCCACCTTTATCTACGGGTGGGGCGGCGGTGTCCTGAAGTCCTACGTTGATGCGGGCCAGGTGGAGGACCTCTCGGCCTTCGTCGAGGACAACCCTGAGGTGAAGGACCGCTATCTTCCCGCCGTCCTGAAGAACGGCGAGATCGGCGGCAAGACCTACGCCCTGCCCAACAACAACGTCCAGCCCGTGGTTCTGTACTACAACAAGGAAGTCTTCGACAAGGTTGGCGCACAGCCGCCGAAGACCTGGGACGAGCTGATGGCACTCGTGCCCAAATTCAAGGACGCCGGAGTCGCGCCGTTCTCCCTGGGCGGCCAGTCCAAGTGGCCGGACCTGATGTGGCTGGAGTACCTCGTTGAGCGAATCGGCGGTCCCGAGGTCTTCGCGAACATCGCTGCCAATAAGCCCAACGCCTGGTCCGATCCTGCGGTGACCGAGGCGCTGACCAAGATCCAGCAGCTGGTCGACGCCGGCGGCTTCGTGAACGGCTTCTCCTCCATCGCCGCGGACAGCAATGCCGACCAGGCCCTGCTCTACACGGGCAAGGCTGCCATGGTCCTGCAGGGCGGCTGGATCTACCAGGGCATGAAGAAGGACGCCGGCAGCTTCGTCACTGGAGGCAAGCTCGGCTTCACCACCTTCCCCGCCGTCGAAGGCGGCAAGGGCGACCCCGCCAACGTTGTGGGCAACCCCTCCAACTTCTGGTCCATCTCCGCGAAGGCCAGCGACGAGCAGAAGAAGGCGGCCCTCAACTACGTCAAAGAGGGCATGTTCACTGACGCGGACACCGACGCCCTCATTGCTTCCGGCGCCGTCCCTGTAGTCAACGGCATCGACAGCAAGCTCGAGGCTTCACCGGACAAGGACTTCCTCACCTTCGTCTACGGCCTGGCCAAGAAGGCGCCGAGCTTCACACTCTCCTGGGACCAGGCGCTGAGCCCCGCACAGGGCGACGCGATGCTGTCCAACCTTGACCAGATCTTCCTCAAGAAGATCACCCCGGAGCAGTTCATCTCCACGATGAACGCCACGATCGGGAAGTAGCGGCGTGACCATCACCAGTTCCAACCGCCGGCGGGTCCGCGACACGGGCCCGTCGGGGTGGCTGGCAGCGCCAGCCCTTGTCTTCTTCCTGGTGTTCGCCGTCGTCCCGCTGGCCGGCGTCGTTTTCCTCAGCTTCACCAGCTGGGACGGCCTGCGCGAGATCCGGCTCGAGGGTCTGGCCAGCTGGACCACGGTAGTCACCGACCCCGTCACCGGCAACGCCCTGCTGGTGACCGCCAAGATCATGTTCTTCTCGTTCATCGTCCAGGCACCGATCAGCCTGATGCTCGGAGTCTTCACGGCAGGAGGCCAGAAGTACCGGGCAGCCCTCGCGGTCCTGTACTTTTTGCCGCTCCTGCTCTCCTCGGCCGCCGTTGCCATTGCCTTCAAGGCGCTGCTGGACCCGAACTTCGGCCTTGGCCCGGGCCTCCAGGTGCCCATCCTGATTCAGGACTGGCTGGGAAACTCCGACCTCGTCCTGTTCGTGGTGGTCTTCGTCATCGCGTGGCAGTTCGTTCCGTTCCATACCCTCATCTACCAAGGCGGCGTCCGGCAGATCCCCGCCTCGCTGTATGAGGCCGCGGAAATCGACGGCGCGGGCCGGGTCAGGCAGTTCCTGAACATCACGCTGCCCCAGCTGAAATACACCATCATCACTTCCTCCACCCTCATGGTGGTGGGCAGCCTGGCCTACTTCGACCTGATCTTTGTTCTCACCGGCGGAGGCCCGGGCTACAGCACACGCCTGCTGCCGCTGCACATGTACCTGACGGGCTTCAAAGCGAACGACATGGGTGCTGCGAGCGCACTGGGCGTCATCCTGATCGTCATCGGACTGGGCCTGGCCCTGCTCCTGCAGCGCCTCGGCGGCAAGAACCGGAACGACAGCCAATTGGAAGGAGCCTGATGGCTTCCACGACCCAGCTCCCCACAGCGCCGGAGGCACCCGCCCTCCCCCAGGCCGCGCCGCGCCCGAACTCCAGGCGCGCCGGCCGGCGCCGGCCAAACCTTCCCGGCGGGCTGGGCGGCTGGCTTTGGCTCGCGGTGATCGTCCTGCCCATCTACTACGTGGTGATTACCAGCCTGAAGAACCAGGCAGGCTTCTTCGCTACCAACCCGATGCTCCCGCCAGCCGAGCCGACGCTGGACAACTACAAGCTGGTGCTGGAAAACGACTTTGCCCGGTACTTCCTGAACAGCGTGGTGGTTACGCTGGGCACGGTCATTCCTTCCCTCTTCGTCTCATTCATGGCTGCCTACGCGATTGTCCGGGGCAAGGGACGGTTCGTGAGCTGGACCAACAACCTGTTCCTTTTGGGCCTGGCCATTCCGCTGCACGCCACCATCATCCCGATCTACTGGATGATCACCCGGGCCCACCTCTACGACACCCTGCTGGCGCTGATTCTGCCGTCCATCGCGTTCGCCATTCCGGTCTCCGTCCTCATCCTCTCGAACTTCATGCGGGACGTCCCGAACGAGCTGTTCGAGTCGATGCGCCTGGACGGCTGCTCGGACTGGGCCATGCTGTGGCGGCTGGCCCTGCCGATGACCAAACCAGCAGTGATCACGGTGGGCATCTACAACGCCCTGCACGTCTGGAACGGCTTCCTCTTCCCGCTGATCCTCACCCAGAGCCCGGGCACCCGGGTGCTGCCGCTGTCGCTGTGGACGTTCCAGGGCGAATTCAGCGTCAACATCCCCGCCGTGCTCGCCTCGGTGGTGCTGGCCACGCTGCCGCTGCTGGTCCTGTACATCGTTGCCCGCCGCCAGCTGATCAGCGGCCTGACCGCTGGTTTCAGCAAGTAAGCAGACGGAAATTCACGAAAGGACACTTGATGACAACGGTAAAGCCGCTGCGGGTAGGCATGGTGGGCTACGCGTTCATGGGCGCCGCCCACTCCCACGCCTGGCGGACAGCACCCCGCTTCTTCGACCTGCCCCTGCAGCCGCAGCTCACCGCCGTCGCCGGCCGGAACGCTGCCAGCGTCCGGGCAGCCGCGGACAAGCTCGGCTGGGAGTCGACTGAAACGGACTGGCGCCGCCTGGTCGAACGCGACGACATCGACCTGATCGACATCTGCACCCCGGGCAACACGCACGCCGGGATCGCCACCGCCGCGCTCGAGGCCGGCAAGCACGTGCTGTGCGAAAAACCGCTCGCCAACTCCGTCGAGGAAGCGGAGCGGATGGCCATCGTGGCTGAAGCCGCCGCCAAGCGGGGCGTCTTTGCGATGTGCGGGTTCAGTTACCGCCGCACGCCTGCGCTGGCACTTGCCAAGCGGATGGTGGACGAGGGCCGGCTCGGGACCATCCGGCATGTCCGCGCCCAGTACCTGCAGGACTGGCTGTCCGATGAGAACGCCCCCATGACCTGGCGGCTGGACAGGAGCAAGTCCGGGTCCGGATCCCTGGGCGACATCGGTGCACACAGCATCGACGCAGCCCAGTGGATCACCGGGCAGAGCATCACCGGCGTTTCCGCACTTCTGGAGACTTTCGTTCCCGAGCGGCCCCTCGCCGGGGACCTCGTGGGCCTGGGCGGTCATGGCGACGCCGGCCGGGATGCGCCGCGCGGGGCTGTCACCGTGGATGACGCCGCGATCTTCAGCGCCCGCTTTGAAGACACAAGGTTCGACGGCGGCGGCACTTCAGCGGGCGCCATCGGGGTTTTCGAGGCAACCCGTTACGCGCTCGGGCGGAAGAACGCGATGCGGCTGGAACTGAACGGAACCAGGGCGTCCCTCGCCTTCGACTTCGAGGACATGAATGCCCTCTCCTTCTACGATGCCGCCGAATCGCCCGACGCCGGCTTCCGCCGGATCTTCGTCACCGAACCTGAGCATCCCTACGCCGGCAACTGGTGGCCCACCGGGCACGGTCTCGGGTACGAACACGGCTTCACCCACCAGGTGGTGGACCTCGTTCACGCCCTGGCGCAGGGCACGCAGCCGGAACCGTCCTTCGCGGCCGCCCTGCAGGTCCAGCGTGTGCTGGCCGCCGTGGAGGCCAGCGCAGCGAACGCCAGCCAGTGGCAGAAAGTGTAGGTAAACGCGATGACACGACCCGTAACGCTCTTCACCGGCCAGTGGGCCGATCTGCCATTCGAGGAGGTGGCCCGGCTAGCCGGAGAGTGGGGCTTTGACGGCCTGGAGATCGCCTGCTGGGGTGACCATCTCGATCCGTGCCGTGCCGCAAAGGATGATTCCTACCTCCAGGGACGGCTGGACATCCTCGAGAGGCACAACCTCAAGGTGTTCGCCATCGCCAACCACCTCACCGGGCAGGCTGTTTGCGACGACCCGATCGACGAGCGCCACCAAGGCATCCTGCCCCCTGAAGTCTGGGGCGACGGCGAACCCGAGGGCGTCCGGGCCAGGGCGGCACAGTCGATGATGGACACTGCCAGGGCCGCGGCCAGGCTGGGAGTCAAAACAGTAACCGGGTTCACCGGTTCCTCCATCTGGAAGGCCGTTGCGATGTTTCCGCCCGCTTCGGAGGCCATGATCGATGCCGGTTACCGGGACTTCGCGAACCGGTGGAACCCCATCCTCGACGTCTTTGACGAGGTGGGGGTCCGTTTCGCCCTCGAGGTGCACCCCTCCGAGATCGCCTACGACTACTGGACCACCAAGCGAACCCTGGAGGCTATCAGCCACCGGAGTGCCTTCGGCCTGAACTTCGACCCCTCCCACTTCATCTGGCAGGACCTTGACCCGGTAATGTTCCTGCAGGACTTCGCCGAGCACATCCTGCACGTGCACGTGAAAGAGTCGGTGCGCCAGCTCGACGGGCGGAACGGCCGGCTCGGCTCGCACCTGGCCTGGGCTGATCCGCGTCGTGGCTGGGACTTCGTCACCGCGGGGCACGGCGACGTGCAGTGGAACAGGATCTTCCGCACCCTGAACGCGATCGGCTATACCGGCCCCACCAGCATCGAATGGGAAGACGCCGGGATGGACCGGCTGACCGGCGCGCCGCAGGCACTCGCCCTGGTCAAGGGTCTCGCGGCCATTGCCCCGCTCGCCGCGGCATTCGACGCCGCCTTCGCCACCCGCTAAACCACCAACACTGTTATCCAAAGGAGCCCTGTCATGACCGAAAACAAGTCCGCCCTGGTGGTGCGCGGCGGCTGGGATGGCCACCAGCCCTTCGAGGCCACCGAGCTTTTTATCCCGTACCTGAAACGGAGCGACTACGACGTCCGGGTCGAGGAATCGCCCAAGGTCTACGCCGACGCCGCCTATATGGCGGGCGTGGACCTGATCGTGCAGTGCATGACCATGACCACGATCGAGAAGGACGAGTTCGAAGGGTTGCGGGCCGCCGTCGAAAATGGCACAGGCCTGGCCGGCTGGCACGGCGGCATCGCGGATTCCTACCGTAATAACGCCGATTACCTGCACCTGATCGGCGGCCAGTTCGCCTGCCACCCGGGCAAGCACCCGGACGAGCGCACCGGCGAGCAGTCCGACAACTACGTGCCGTACACCGTGAACATGCTCCCGGCTGCCGACCACCACCCCATCACCGAGGGCATCTCCGACTTCGAACTTGTCACCGAACAGTACTGGGTCCTGGCCGACGACTACATCGACGTCCTCGCCACCACTACCCAGAAGGTCCGCGAATGGGACCCCTGGCACCGCGAGGTGACCTCACCAGCCATCTGGACCCGCCAATGGGGCAAGGGCCGGATCTTCGTCACTACCCCGGGCCATCACGTCGACATTCTCCAGGACACCAATGTCCGCACCATCATCGAAAGGGGCCTGCTGTGGGCAAGTCGCTAGACGCAGGAGAGCACACAAGAGTAGGAATCATTGGCTGCGGCGCCATCATCGCCCAGTACCTCGCGAATTTCCGCCGGCTGGACCAGATCGAATTGGTGGCCGTGGCCGACCTGGACCCCGCCCGCGCCCAGGCTGTTGCGGATGACTACGACGGCGTCCGCGCACTTTCCGTGGACGGCCTCCTGGCCGCGGGCGACGTCGATCTCGTCCTGAACCTGACCATCCCCGCGGCCCACGCCGACGTCGCCCTGAAGGCCATTGCCGCCGGAAAGAGCGTTTACGGGGAGAAGCCGCTTGCAGCGACCACCGCCGAAGCGCGGCAGGTGCTGGATGCGGCACGCGAGGCGGGCGTCGTCGTCGGCTGCGCCCCCGACACTGTGCTCGGCACCGGGATCCAGACCGCCCGGAAGGCGATCGACGACGGCCTGATCGGCGCGCCGATCAGCGCAACGGCCACCATGGTGACGCCCGGCCATGAACGCTGGCATCCCAACCCGGACTTTTACTACCAGCCCGGCGGCGGGCCCCTGCTGGACATGGGTCCCTACTATGTGAGCGCGCTGGTCACGCTGCTGGGCCCGGTGGTCTCCGTGGTCGGTGCCGCCAGCCACACCCGCAGCGAGCGCACCATCGGTTCCGGGCCACGCGCTGGCGAGACGGTGCCGGTAGCGGTCGACTCGCATGTCACTGGGGTGCTGGTGCATGCCTCCGGCGCACTGTCCACGCTGCTCATGAGCTTCGACGCCGTGAAGTCCAAGTCGCCCAACATCGAAATCCACGGTGAAAGCGGCTCCATGGCGGTACCCGACCCGAACCATTTCGACGGCGATGTACAGGTCTTCCCGCTGGGCGCGGACGACTGGCAGACCCTGCCGGTCTCTGCGGGCTACGTCGACTCCGGGCGCGGTTTCGGGATCGCCGACCTCGCCGCAACACCACAAGGCTCCGAGCCGCGCGCCGGAGGCCAGTTGGCCTACCATGTCCTCGAAGTGATGGAGTCCATGCTGGCCTCGGCCCGGACGGGTTCAGCAGTGCAGATCAAGAGCACGGCGGCCCGTCCGGAGCCGGTGGAACTGACGACGCTGGCGGCCCAGGTCGCCGAGGTCGGCTCGTAGGAGCTCAC
Organism: Arthrobacter sp. OAP107; assembly: GCF_040546765.1. Classification (NCBI taxonomy): domain Bacteria; kingdom Bacillati; phylum Actinomycetota; class Actinomycetes; order Micrococcales; family Micrococcaceae; genus Arthrobacter; species Arthrobacter sp. OAP107. Next base: position 4,799,748 of record NZ_JBEPOK010000001.1, read on the forward strand.
TTCACCCTTGGACGGGTCCAGCGGCGGCGGTTATTTCCGCCGCCGCTTTACCGGCTGGCTACGGGCGGCCCGGTTCCGGCTTCGCTGGTTCCGGGCTGTTCGCTTGTCCGCAGCCTGGTACCCGGCAACGGGGGCGCGGTGGAGTGGTAGCTGTGGCCCGTGGGTGTTGTGACTTCGATGGTGTGCCGCGGTCCAGGCAGGGGTTTCACTTTCCAGCCGGGGAGTTCCTTGGTGTGGTTGCACGCTTCGCACAACCCCGCGCCGTTGGTCTGGGTGGTGGGGCCGTCGTTGTGCCAGGGGATGATGTGGTCGTGGTGGCGGATCGGGGCGTCGCAGTAGGGGGTGCGGCAGGTGTCGTCCCTGACCTGGATGAAGCGCCGCAGCGGTGCCGGGAACAGGCGCCGTCTGGAGTCCATGGCTGCGAGGTCGCCGGTTCCGGGGGCGGTGTAGAGGCGCCGGACCCAGATCTTGAGCTCCGGCAGGCTCTTGGCTGAAGTACGCGCAGCCGCAGCGTGCGCCGCCGCGGGCGGGACCCGGCCCGGCTCTCCCTGTCCCTGTCCCTGTCCCTGTCCCTGTCCTTGCGTGATGAGTTCCCGTGCCCAGGCGCCGGGGATGATGCCGTAGCCGGGGATGCGGGCGGGTTCGGTGTCGCCGTGGAGGAGGGTGCGGTCGGTCATGACGAGGTTCAGTTCGATGCCGGTGATGCCGCCGGGTGTGCCGGTAGTGGATTCGACCAGGGTGTCGGCCTTGATCTGGTTCAGCGTGCGCGGGTCCCCGGCGGACCTCAGGCTTTCGGCGCCCCGGGTCAGCGCCGCATACACGGCGACGCCCTGGTGGGCGGGCAGCAGCGCGGTGAAATAGGCCATGCAGTCCGGCGCCGGGCGCAGGCTCACGCCCCGCTCCGAGGCGGCATGGCTGGCGCGTCGGGTGATCGAGCGGGCGTCTCGGCGGATCGCGGCGGCCTTTACAGCGGCGATGACGCCGCGGGTCCCCACCCCGGTGAAGGTCCCGGTGTCGGCGGCCAGTTCCTCGTCCACGGCAGCCCGGTCTTCGACCGTCAAGCAGGCCGTCTCCTTCACGACGAGCATGGCGCGCTCTTCGTTCAGCTGGCCGGTGTCCAAAGCCGCCAGGCTGTGCGGCATCTCGGTGACCAGGGCCTTAGACGTGCCGAGCAGCCGGTGCCCGCGGTTTGGGGACTCGCCCCGGGCCAGCGCGATCTGCTCGGCCGCACCCAGGCTGTGGTCTTTGCCGCGGTCCTTGCCCAGGTCCTCCGCGGCCAGGGGCGGCCGGTCGGTGGATTCCTGCCGGAGCCGGGCCTCGAAGGCCACCGAAAGCCGCGCCTGTTGCCCGGCCGCCCAGCACTTGACGTTCTCGTACCCGCGGACCTGATCGATCAGCCCGGCACTGTCAGCCGTGAGGTCAGCTGCCGGGAGAAAGCACCCGGGCGTAGTTCCACGGTCATGGACGCTGCCGTCATCCAAAGGCCCGTCTTCAAAAGGGTCCTCGTCGAAAGAACGGTCCGCAAACAGGGCCTCGGGAAACGGGTCCTCCGGAAACGACACCGGATAAACGGCGTCGAGATCATCGTCATGCGGCAACCCGTAGTACTGATCGGCGTCGAGATTCGGGGCGTCAGGGACGTTCAAAATGCCGTCAGGAAACGCCGCAGTCTGCAGGACGCCGCCGTGCGGCACCGCTGCCAAAGCCAGCTCCGATGTCCCAATTCCACCCATAGATACAGTCTGAGGAGGGGGTACGACATTAAAGGCCTATCCGGGACCAGATTCAGGCGCATTCAAAAAACTTTTTTGAATCACCGACGAGCGGAAACTGGGTAGCAGGTCAGCGCCGCTGGCGCGCCGTGGAGTGGGAATGTATGCGCCCGGTTCGCCAAGGCTCTGGCGACTTTCCGGCTTCCGGGTTGATCATGGGACTGTTTCGTCTCGGTGAACGCTGACCCAACTTGGTGCTTTAACCTGACTATTTTCCCTGTCCTCCCCGAGATAGACACAGTAGATGGCAGTTTGGCCGTGTTGGAGGGAAGATGACATGGATATTGTTCACGAACCGGCCGCGGGGTTGGATATCTCCAAGCGGGACGCAAAGGTCTGCCTGCGCGTGCCCGGAGATCGGGCAGGAACCTACACGTCGACGGCTACGACCTGGGGTTCGACCGCCCACGCGATCCTGAAACTGCGGGAGTTCCTGGAACACGAACACGTCACCACAGTAGTGATGGAAGCGACCAGCGATTACTGGAAACCCTTCTACTATCTCCTCGAAGAATCCCTGCCGGTGATGCTCGTCAACGCCAAGGCCGCCCGCAACATCCCGGGCCGCAAGACCGATGTCTCGGACTCGGCATGCGCTCGAAAATCCCGGCCCTCGTCGACGCGCTCACCGGCAGGTTCAAACCACACCACGCGTTCACGGCAAGGCTGCACCTGGATCAGATCGATGCCCACAACCGGACCATCGAGGCCCTTACCGCACGCATTGAGGAAGCGATGAAACCCTTTCGTGACGCCAGGGAAGCCCTGGCCACCATCCCCGGAGTCTCCCCCACGGGTCGCCGAGGAGATCATCGCCGAAACCGGCGCGGACGTGGCCGTTTTTGAAACACCCGCCGGGCTCGCGTCCTGGGCAGGTGTCTGCCCAAGCGCCAACGAATCAGCCGGGCGGATCAAATCCAGCCACATCCTGCCCGGCAACAAGTACCTCAAGGCGGCCCTCGGCATAGCGGCACTGTCGGCGGCACGGTCCAAGAACACCTACCTCGCCGCGAGATACCACCGCATCACAGCCCCCACCGGACGCAACAAAGCCCTCGTCGCCGTCGAACACTCCATCCTGACCGCGGCCCGGCACATGCTCGCCAACGGAGAGTGCTACACCGATCCCGGAGCCGACCACTTCACCCGGATCAACCCCTCCCGCGCCAAGAACAACGCCATCAAGCAACTCCACAACCTCGGCTACGACGTCACCATCACCCCGGTCACGGCAGCCGCCTAACCCGCCTCTACATTCCTATTAGTTGGGCGGGCAGGAAGTGGCCTCGACAAGCTCAACCGGCGGCCTTTGCCACCTTGCGCTGCTCCGCCCGGTATTGTTCCGCGATCGCAGGCCGGAAATCCGGTTCGGGGTGGCCGTCCAGCGCCACGTCCCACGCCGGCCGCTCCCCCGTCAGTGCCCAGGCCGCCTGCACCGCCGCACCCCTGGCCACGTACTCGCCGGGGCTCGGAACCAGGACGGGCAGGTCGAACACCTGGGCAGCGATCCGCTGGACCGCCGGATTCTGCACGGCGCCGCCGATCAACAAGAGCCGCTCGGCCGGATGGCCCAGGCCTCGGAGCGCGTCCAGTCCGCCGGCCAGCCCGCACAGCATCCCCTCGACAGCGGCCCGGGCAAGGTTGCTGCGCGTCGTTGAAGCGATGGAAAGCCCGGAGAAGCTGGCCGTCGCGCGCGGCAGGTTGGGCGTCCGCTCCCCTTCGAAGTACGGCACCAGGACCACGCCGCCCGCACCGGGTTCTGCCTCCAGCGCCAACCGGGACAGCTCGTCGAAGTCCACACCGAGCAGGCCGGCGACCGACGTCAGCACCCGCGCGGCGTTGAGGGTCACGGCGATCGGCAGGAACCGGCCGCTCGCGTCCGCGAAGCCCGCCACTGTCCCGCTCGGGTCCGCGATGGGCTCGTCGGAGACGGCGAACACCGTCCCACTGGTGCCCACGGACACGACGACGTCACCCGGCCGGGTGCCGAGGCCCAGTGCCGCCGCGGCATTGTCCCCCGCGCCGGCGCCAAGTAGAACACCCTCCCCCGCAATGCTCGGGTGGACAGTACCGGGCGAAGCACCCGGTGCCAGGACACGGGGCAGGATCACGGCGCCGCCGTCGGCAGCGCCCTGCCCGGCTTCCACAGCATCCCGGCCGAAGGCCAGGCTGAACAGCTCCAGGTCGTAGGTGCCGGTGGCCGGGTTCCAGTAGCCGGTGCCGCTGGCGTCGGAGCGGTCGGTGGTGAGCTGCCCCAGGTCGGGTCCCAGCGGGCTGGTGCCGGCGGGGCCGTAACCCCGCAGGCGCCACGTCAGCCAGTCATGTGGAAGTGCGACGGCGGCCACCCGGCCGGCGATGTCCGGTTCATGGTCGCGGACCCAGCGGACCTTGGTGACCGTGAAGGAGGCCACGGGCACCAGGCCTGTCCGCTTCGCATAGTCCGCTGCCCCGATTTCCTCGGTGAGGGCCGCGGCGGACTCTGCGGAGCGGGTGTCGTTCCAGAGCAGGGCCGGACGCAGCACGTTGCCTTCCCGGTCCAGCAGCACCATGCCGTGTTGCTGGCCGCCCACGGAAAGCGCGCTGACCCCGGCAAGTCCGCCGGCGTCGTCGAACGCTTCGGAAAGCGCCCGCCACCAGTGGTCCGGGTGGATCTCCGTGCCGTCCGGATGCCCGGCACGGCCTTCCCGGACGAGGGCGCCGGTCCCGGCGTCCAGCACCACCACCTTGCAGCTTTGGGTCGAGGAATCGACACCCGCAACGAGCGACATAGGAGCAGCCGTCACAGTACTAGCGGGCGCCGAGCAGGTGCTCGATGAAGAGCTGCTGGAGCTTGACGAAACCGAAGCCCTTGCCGCCGAAGTAGGCGTCGGCGTCGAAATCCTCGTAGGACGAGCGGTCCGCGAGAAGCTGTTCATAGCCTTCGCCCGGGTTCAGGGTGGGCACGTTGATCTCGGAGACGCGCGACGCCTCCAGGGCAGCCTGCACGTCGGGGTCGGAGCGGAAAGCCTTGGCGCGTTCCTTGAGCAGCAGGTAGGTCTGCATGTTGGCCGCGGCGGAATCCCAGACACCGTTGATGTCCTCCGTGCGGCTGGGCTTGTAATCGAAGTGGCGCGGCCCGTCGTAGGCCGGCCCGCCCTGCGGACCGCCGTTCTCCAGCAGGTCAACCAGGGAGAAGGCGTTCTGCAGGTCGCCGTGGCCGAACACCAGGTCCTGGTCGAACTTGATGGAGCGCTGGCCGTTGAGGTCGATGTGGAAGAGCTTGCCCTGGTACAGCGCCTGGGCGATGCCGTGGGTGAAGTTCAACCCGGCCATCTGCTCGTGGCCCGTTTCGGGGTTGATGCCCACGAGCTCCGGGCGCTCGAGGGTCTCAATGAACGCCAGGGCGTGGCCCAGGGTGGGCAGCAGGATGTCGCCGCGCGGTTCGTTGGGCTTGGGCTCGATCGCGAAGCGGATGTTGTAGCCCTTGTCCGTCACGTAGTCGCCCAGCAGGTTCACGGCCTCGCGGTAGCGCTCGAGGGCGCCGCGGATGTCCTTGCCGGCGTCGTACTCGCTGCCTTCCCGGCCGCCCCACATGACGAACGTCTCCGCACCCAGTTCGGCGGCGAGGTCGATGTTCGCCAGGACCTTTCGCAGGGCAAAGCGGCGCACACCCCGGTCGTTGCTGGTAAAGCCGCCATCCTTGAAGACCGGATGGCTGAACAGGTTGGTGGTGACCATGGGCACCACCATGCCGGTGGCCTTCAGTGCGCCGGTCAGGCGGTCGATCTCCCGCTGCCGGTCAGCCGCGGAGCAGCCGAACGGGAACAGGTCGTTGTCGTGGAAGGTGATGCCGTAGGCGCCCAGGTCACTGAGCCGGTTGATGGCCTCCACGGTGTCCAGCGGCGGGCGGGTTGCGGAGCCGAACTGGTCCTGCGCCTCCCAGCCGACAGTCCACAGGCCGAAGGAAAACTTGTCATCACGCGTGGGCTGAATCGCCATTGAGTGCTCCCGTTTGGTTTGGAGGGACCTGTCCCGCGGGAAGATCCGGTAAATGTTCCACAAACAAACATATTCGCTTTTGCCACGCTGTCAACCGTTTTTCAGGGCGAAATTCCAAGATATGATGCCACCGAAGCCTATCCGCGGCACGTCATTGAGTGTTATGTTCTCTGAAACACCAAAAGAAGGGCAGGCAATGGTTAGCGAAGCAGGAACTGAGCTGCACACCGCGGAGTACAATTGGGCCGGCAACCTCAGGTACGCCGCCGCGGAGGTCCGCGAACCGCGGACGGTGCCGGAGCTGCAGGACCTCGTGGCCGGCGCGCCCCGGCTCCGCGCGCTCGGTTCGCGGCACTCCTTCAACCGCATCGCCGACACCACCGGCGCCCTGATCTCGCTCGAACACTTGGCGCCCGCAATCGAGGTGGACTCCGCGAACATGACGGTGACAGTGAGCGGCGGCACGCGCTACGGGACCCTGGCGGCAGAGCTGCAGCGGCAAGGCTACGCGCTGCACAACCTGGCTTCCCTCCCCCACATCTCTGTGGCCGGGGCCGTCGCCACCGCCACCCACGGATCAGGTGACCGGAACGGCAACCTGGCCACCGCCGTCGCCGGCCTTGAACTGGTCACCGCCGACGGCGCGATCCTCACCGCCCGCCGCGGCGAAACCCCGGACTTCGACGGGATGGTGGTGGGCCTTGGCGCCCTGGGCGTGGTCAGCAGCCTCACTCTGGACATCGAACCTGCCTTCCCGGTGGTGCAGACGGTCTTTGAGGACCTCTCCTGGGACCAGGTGCTGGAGAATTTCGACGACGTCACCTCCTCGGCCTACAGCGTCAGCCTGTTCACCGACTGGAGCGGGGACCGGATCGGGCAGGCCTGGCTCAAGGCCAGGACGGAGGAAGCAGGAGTAGCGGCCCGCCCCAGTTTCTATGGCGGCACCCCGGCACCGGACGCGCGGCACCCCATTCCCGGGGTCTCCGGCAGTACCTGCACACAGCAGTTGGGCGTCCCGGGCCCGTGGTCGGACAGGCTGGCCCACTTCCGGATGGAATTCACGCCAAGCAAGGGCGACGAGCTGCAGAGCGAATACCTCGTCCCCCGCGAGCACGCTGTCGACGCCATCCGGGCGATGCGCCGACTTTCCCATCTGGTGACTCCGCTGCTGCTGGTTTCGGAAATCCGCACCATGGCCGGGGACAGCCTCTGGCTGAGCCCGAACTACGGAACCGACAGCATCGGCCTGCACCTCACCTGGCGGCAGGACCAAGACGCCGTCGAGGCCGTGCTCCCGGTGATCGAGGCTGAGCTGGCGCCGTTCCGCGCCCGTCCGCACTGGGGCAAACTGTTCGACGGCGATGCCTCCCGCCTCGCGCCGCTTTACCCGCGCTTCGCCGACTTCAAAGTCCTCGCGGGCCGCCTCGATCCCGAGGGGAAGTTCCGCAACGACTTCCTCGACACCAAGGTCTTCGGCAGCTGATATCGTTCCGATGATGCCTTCCCCTCGCCAACGGGCTGCCCCGACCGCCCCGCCGAGCGAGCTGGACCCCTCCCGGCGGAACAACCTGGCCCTGATCACGTCCCTGGTCCACCACCACCGCGTCCTCAGCCGGGCACAGCTGACGAAACGCACCGGGCTCAACAGGTCAACCGTCGGAACCCTGATCGGCCAGCTCACGTCGCTCGGCCTGGTCTACGAGACGGCGCCCACCGGCGAAGCCCAGGTGGGCCGCCCGAGCCCCGAGGTGCGGCCGAGCCCGTCCATTGCGGCGCTGGCTGTTTATCCGGAGATCGACGCGGTCACCATCGGGCTGGTCAACCTCGGCGGCATCGTCCAGAAGAAGATCCGGTTCGCCACTGAACGGATTCCCAGCGCACGGGAGGCGGTCAACATCGCCGCGGCCGTGATCGAGGGGATGCGCACAGAGCTGGAGCACTCGTACCGGATCACCGGCGTCGGGGTGGCGGTGCCGGGCCTGGTAAATCCCGACGACGGAACGGTCACCCATGCCCCGCACCTGGGCTGGCGGGACGAACCGGTGGCCCGGATGCTGAGTGAAGCCACGGGTTACGCCTGCCAGGCGGCCAACGATGCCTCACTCGCGGCCGAGGCGGAACTGATCTTCGGGGCCGGCGCCGGGCGGGACAACCTCATCTACCTCAACGGCGGGGCCAGCGGCATCGGCGGCGGGATCATTTCCAACGGGATGCTGCTCCGCGGCGCCTCGGGCTACGCCGGGGAACTGGGCCACACCTTCGTCCGGACCGCCGGCGAACAGTGCCACTGCGGCGCCACCGGCTGCCTGGAAACCGAGGTGTCCCAGGGCCGGCTCTTTGAGCTGCTCGGCCTCAGCGGCGGCGACACGCCCCAGCTGGAACAGGCGCTCCGTGCGTCGGGCAGTCCCGCCGTCGCCGAGGAGATCTCCCGGCAGCTGGGATATCTGGCCATCGCGCTGCGGAACGCCGTCAACACCTTCAACCCGGAGGTGATCATCCTCGACGGCTTCCTGGGCGTCCTCTACGCGCTGGCGCCGTCCGCCCTCGACAGCCTGCTGCTGTCCCAGGCGATGGACGGCCCTGCCGGCCAGGTCAAGGTGCACCCCGCGGCGCTGGGGTCCAACCTGATGATGATTGGCGCGGCGGAACTCGGGTTCGCCCGGTTCCTGGCCGACCCCACCGGCTTCGGGGCAGCCGCGGAATAAGGGCCGCCGTGAAGGCTGGGAAAAACGGAATCAGGGCACCGGGTGCGCCCAAAGGGGATGCACCCGGTGCCCTGCCATGAGCCGCCAGACCTACCGGCCGAAAACGACCTCGTAGGTCCGGGTCTGGCTGCCGTCTTCGCTCCGGACCGTGACCACGGCGGTTCCGGACTGCGCGTCAGCCTGACGCACAGTGACCGTGGCGTACGGGTCTGCCGCGGTGGCCGTGACCTCCTGGCGCTGGCCCTGGACACCGGTCCGGTAGGAGGTGACGCGCGGGTCGAAGCCGGCCAGCGGCTGGCCGTTGACGGAAATTCCCGCTGCCGCGGCGTCGGAGGACTGGCCTGGCGCCTGCGCCAGGACCTGCACTTCACTGACGGTCATGTGGGTGTTCGGCCGGGCGGTGAGCACCACGCGCACGTCCTTGGTGTCCACGTTGGCAACCGGAACCGTGACCACGGGGGCGGGGCTGCCGCCGGGGACCTGGACCGCCGTGCCTGCGTTCTGCCATGTACCGTCGGCTGCCTTGGTCTGCACCTGGAGGCTCTGGGCGTAGCTGTCGGTTGATCCGTCGCGGTAGAAGTGGACCTTCACGCCGGTCACCGTCTTCTGGCTGGCCAGCGACACGGACAGCGTGTCGGTGGTGTTCTTGGTGCCGGACTTCCAGTTGGACCAGGCCTTGTCCGTGAGGTTGCCGTTGCCCAGTCCGGCTGTGCCGTAGCCGGGCTCGGTGAACGAGGCGCTGAACGTGGTGCCGGGGTCATCCGCAACGTTGTCGGCCGTTCCCGCCGTGACCTGGACACGCACGGTGGCCGGCAACGTGCGTCCGTCGGCGGAGTTTGCCGTTCCGGCAACGCTCACCACGCCGGTTTCGGTGAAGGCGGGAGCCTCATTCCAGACCACCGGCCGCTCCACCTTGCTGCCGCCGGCAGTCACCGCCGTTACGGTGGCGGGCAGCACGGGCGTTCCGCCGGCATAGGTCTTGGCCCGCGCCGGAAGAGTGGCCACCAGCGTGTCGACGGTGACTTTGGCGGTCACCGGATGCGCGACTCCCAGGACGTCCGTCGCCGTTCCGCGCACGTCAACGGTTCCGGGCTTGCTCCACCGGCTTTCCGGCGGCATGGTCCAGGTCACCGGCAGTTTCCCCCGGGCGCCGTCCCGGTAGACGGAGACCACCGTCGCGGGCAGCTGCGGGGCCGTCCCGGGTACCGTGAAGGCCTCGACGTTCCAGAACCCCTGGACGGTTTCGTCGGTGACCCGCCAGCGCTGGTTCTCACCGGAGTTGGCGGTCCACAGGGTCACCGGGGACCCGTCCGCGGTGGCGTGCCCGCCCACTTCGAGGAGCCGGCCGGTAGCTGCGTTGACGAACGTGTAGGTGCCGTCGCCGGTGGTGGACATGGTCCACTGGAAGGCGTCCGCCGGTGTTGCTTCTGCCGGAACCAGCTGCGGCGTTCCGTCGACGACGGCGAGTTGCCGCCCGCCGTCGGGCGTTTCAAGTGCGTAACGGGCACGGCTGCTGTTCCCGCCGCTGAGGCGGCGGATGGTCCACTGCTGGTCGGCGCCGGCGCCGGCGCGGATGACGGCGGCACTGCCGGCTCCCGAGGTCAGGGACTTGCCGCTTTCGACTCCCCGGAGGCTGTAGACGTGATCCGCCTGGATCAGCGCGGCGTCCTTGGCCACGCCGTGCACACCGTTGACGAGGAACGTCGTGACCGACTCGGCAGGCACCGTGAGGACCGCCGTGTGGTCCTTTCCGACGGCGACCGGAGCGCCCTGCACCAGTGCGCCGGAGGCATCGCTGGTCACCGGCGTTACGGTGGTGTTCCCCTGGACGGCTTCGAAGCCGGAAAGATCCAGGGCGACCTGTCGCTGCTGCTTGCTGTCGTTCACGTGCACCACCGTGGCTCCGGAGTCGGAGACGGCGGCCGCGCTGTTGGTGTCGTCCACCTTGACCAGGCGGTCACCGGGCTTGATGTAGTGCGTGAAGTTCCGCGCGGTGTTGAACTTGGTGTTCGTGTAGATCGGGCAGCTTTGGAGGGTGTCACCGGACGCGCAGTCGAAGGGCAGCTGGATCTCGCCCCAGTTGGATCCGATGGCGCTTTCGCCGCCGGGCTTCATGTTGTTGTAGTCCTCAACGGGCTGCCAGAACACCCAGGCCTCGGGTTCGAGCTCGCGGAGGTCGTTGACCATGTGCTGGGCCAGGCCGAGGCCGGGCTGCATGCTGGTGAAGTTCTGCCCGTCCAGCCAGGAGCCGCCGGTTTCGCTCATCCACAGGGGCTTGTGCTCGCCCTTGGCGATGTCGCGGACGGCTGTCCGCTGCCCGGTCCCGTAGGTGTGGACGTTGAGCTGCCCCACGTCCGCCTTGGCGTCTGCGGAATAGCTGTTCCAGTTGCTGGCGAACGTCGAGGGGTTGGTTTCGTCCATGGCGCTGATGACGGCGCCGGTGTCCGCACCGGCCAGGGCCCTGGCCAGGGACTGGACCACCTTCTGCTGCAGTTCGGGGCCCATGTGGGCGCCTTCCTGCCGGCCGCCGACAGGCTGGCCCGCCGAATTCAGGGTGGTCCCCCAGTACGGAGTGTTCGGTTCGTTCATGGGATCGATCGTGTCGATCTTGATGCCGTGCGCTTTTTCCAGCTGTTTGACGACGCCCACCAGATAGGAGGAGAAATCGTCAACGCTTTCGGTCCGCAGCTGGTCCTGCGAGGAGTTGAAGCCCCCGGAGACGTAGCCACTGACCGTTTGGAACCACGGCGGGGAGTTGCTGAAGGCCTCCCAGTGTGTGATGTCGTTCTTGATCCGGTCCACCCACCAGCGCTGCGTCTGGTCGGCGTCGAGGTTCCAGTGCTCCGGATTTTTCGGATCCCACCAGTCCTTGTCCGTCCGCGTGGTGCCTTCCGGTGCCTTCCACCAGCCCTCCACGGCGCCGCCGGCCCGCAAGTAGTCCTTCACGTCCGGTGCGTTGCCGCCGCCGATGTTGTAGCGGGCGATGTTGAGGTTCAGCCCCTCGTCGCCGAAGACCATGTCGGCAAGCTTGCTGCGGATTTCCTCCGGATAGTCGCCGGTGGCGTTGGCGAACCAGACCAGGCTGGTACCCCATCCTTCGAAGGCTTCGCCCTGATAGGACGGGTCCGGCCGCACGGTCACGGCGCCGGCCGGCACGGGTTCTTCGGCCGCATTGGGGGGTGTCTGGGCGGCCAGCGCAGGCCCGGCCACGAGCCCTGCGCAGAAGACCGCCGCGGTGACGCCGGCGGCGGTCATGGCCCAGGGCCGTCTGGATCTGTTCGTCATTGAATTCCCTTCGGTGCGGTGAAGTGCTGATCTGTGGGGATTGCTGCTTTAGTTGGTGGTTTGCAGGACTGCCACGCCGCGGGCCGCGAGCTTGGCAGTGCCGTCGGCCGGGCCCGTTCCCGCGAGGATGGCGCCGGGAACAGCCGAGATATCGACGGCCTGGTCCGTGCGGTTGATCAGGAAAAGGAAGCGCCCGTCCTCACCGGTGCGGACGGCAAGTTCGACGGCGCCACGCAGGTCCACGGGCAGTTCGGACTCGACGCCGGCCAGGCCGGCGAATTCCTGCAGGACCGGGACCAGCCCGTCGGGCCCGAGGCGCGTCGCCACGTAGCCGGCGGATCCGCTGCCCACACTGCGCCGGGTCACCGCCGGTTCGCCGGCGCGGTCACCGGAGGTGAACCGGCGCAGGACCTTCGTGTCCCCGGACGTGGCGGCGACGGAGTCCGCCCACAACGTGCCTCTCGGCCCGCCGTCGAGCGTTGCCTCTTCGCCGGGGGCCAGTGGCCCGAACTCTTCCACCCGGATCCCCAGCAGACCGCTGAGTGCGCCGGGATATCCGCCGAGCCACACGTGGTCGTTCTGGTCCACGACGCCGGAGAAGTAGGTGGTCACGAGGTGCCCGCCGGACTCGACGAATGCAGTCAGGCGCGAGCGCAGCTCCGCCGGCACCACATGCAGGACCGGCGCGATGACCAGCTGGTAGCCCTTAAGCGATGCCGCTACCGGAAGCACGTCAGCGCGGATGCCGCTGGCGAGGAACGCCGAGTACCAGTCCAGCGCCTCCTGCCGGTAGCGGAGCCGGTCGCTCGGATGGGAGTCCAGTTCGCTGGCCCACCAGGAATCCCAGTCGAAGAGGATCGCGGCCCGGGCCGGTTCGCGCCGGCTGCCGGCCAGCGCCGAAAGGTCGCCGAGCGTCCGGCCCAGGGCGGTGACGTCGCGGAAGAGCCTGCTGTCGCTGCCGACGTGAGACACCATCGCTGAGTGGTATTTTTCTGCCCCGGCACGGGACTGGCGCCACTGGAAGAAGCAGACCGCGTCCGCGCCGTGGGCCACGTGGGTGAGGGAGTCCCGGGCGAGGGCCCCGGGCTTCTTGGGTGTGTTCACGGGCTGCCAGTTGACGGCACTGGTGGAGTGCTCCATGAGAAACCAGGGGTTGCCGCCCGCGATGTTGCCGGTCAGGTTCGCGGAGAAGGACAGCTCGTCATGGTCCTGCGGTCCCGGAACCACGTAGTGGTCGTTGGAGACGAAGTCGACGTCGGCGGCCCAGCCGGCATAGTCCATCCCCTTCGTCTCCCCCATGACCATGAAATTGGTGGTGACGGGGATGTCCGGGGTGATGCTGCTGAGGATCCTGCGTTCGGCGCGGAGGTAATCCCGCAGCGAGTCCGAGGAGAAGCGCTTGAAGTCCAGCTGCTGCGTGGGGTTCGGATAGGAAGCCGCCTTCCGCGGCGGGAAGATGTGGTTCCAGTCCGCGTAGCGCTGCGACCAGAAGTCGGTCCCCCAGGCTGTGTTCAGTTCCTCGAGTGTCCCGTAGCGGTCCTGGAGCCAGGCACGGAAGGCGGCCGCGGCGTCGTCGGAATAGTCATAGACGTTGTGGCAGCCGAGCTCGTTGGAAATGTGCCAGGCGCAGACAGCCGGGTGGTCCTTGTAGCGCTCCGCCATGGTGCGCACGAGCGTCAGTGCGTGCTCGCGGAACACCGGCGACGTGGGCCGCCAGTGCTGCCTGCCGCCCGGCCACAGGGTTTCGCCGTTCCGGGTGACCGGCAGGATTTCCGGGTGCTCGGCGGCCAGCCACGGCGGCGGGGATGCGGTGGCGGTGGCGAGGTCCACGGCAATGCCGTTGGCGTGGAGCAGGCCGATGATGTCGTCGAGCCAGGCAAAGTCCCAGGTCTCCCGCGAGGGCTGGATGCGTGCCCACGAGAAGATGGCCAGGGAGACGATGTTGACCCCGGCTTCCTTCATGAGCCGCACGTCCTCGGCCCAGACTTCGCGGGGCCACTGCTCGGGGTTGTAGTCGGCACCGAAGGCCAGCCTCTTGGTGTCCGGGGACGGCCAGCGCAGCCAGCGGTGGTGGGTGGTGTGGGTCATGGGTTCCTCTTTTTGGGTGCGCCTGGGTTACGGGTGGGCTGTTATTCCTTGACGCTGAAGCCCTGCTCGGTGCCGTACTTGACCGAGGCCTTCTGCCACGCGGCCAGGCCGTCCTTGAGCTTGGTGCCGGAGACGTAGGCCTGGCCGGCGGTGTCGTTGAAGATGCTGTTGGCGTAGACCTGGAACGACAGGTAGGACCAGCCGGCGGGAACGTTCTTCGCTGATTCGGCGAAGATCTGGTTGGCCTTCTGGCCACCGAAGTACTTGAACTGGGTGTTTTGGAATTTCTCGGACGCGAGGTCTTTTGCGGTGGCGGGGAACGCCCCGCCGTCGATCCTGGCCTGGACGCCTTCTTCAACGTTGGAGTACTTCAGGAAGCCGTAGGCCAGGGCCGCCTGGCTGCTCGCTGCGGGGATGGCCAGCGAGCTGCCGCCGTTTTCGGCGCTGCTGTTGGCGCCCTTCTCCCACTGCGGCAAGGGGGCGACCCGCCATTTGCCGGCACCGTCGGCGACGCCGGAGACCAGGTTCCCGGGCATCCAGGCGCCGGTGGAAAGGGTGGCGATGGTTCCGTTGCCGAGGCCCTTGTACCACTCGTCGCTCCAGGAGGTGATGGGGGCCAGGAGGTCCTCGTCGATGAGCTTTTGCCAGGTTTCGGCGAATTTGGTGGAACCTTCGTCGGAGAAGTTCACCGCGACGTTGGTGCCGTCCACCTGGTAGGGCTTTCCTCCTGCCTGCCAGATCATGCTGGTGGTGAACCCGGCGTCGCCGGTGTCGTTGGCGATGTAGGCCTTGGGGTCCGCCTTCTTCAGCGCGCGGCCGGCCTCGAGGAACTCGTCCCAGGTGGTGGGCACCGCGATGCCGTACTTGTCGAACAGTTCCTTGTTGTAGAACAGGGCCATGGGGCCGGAGTCCATGGGGAGGCCGTAGACACCGCCCTGTGCCTGCACCGAGGACCATGGACCGGCCGTGAAGGTGCCGTCCAGGCCCGTGGCGCCGAACTGGCCGAGGTCAGCCAGTGACTTGCTGAGGGCGAACTGCGGAAGGGCGTAGTACTCGATCTGTGCGACGTCGGGCACGCCGGAGCCGGCGGAGATGGCGTTCTGCAGCGCGGTGTACTGGTCGTTGCCGGTGCCGGCGTTGACCAGGTTGACGTCCACGTTGGGGTACTTGGCCTCGAAGCCTTCGGCGACCTTCTTCAGCGACTGGTCCCAGGCCCACACCGTCAGCTTGCCGCCTTTTTGGAGGGCCGCTTCGACGGCGTCGCTGTTGACAGTTTGCTGCGGCGCCGCGCTGCTGCCGCCTCCGCAGGCGGTGAGCCCCAGGGCGAGTGCGGCGGCGACGGCGGAGGTCTGCAGCAGGCCGCGGCGGGTCAGGGTCTTGAACATGTCTTCCTTCTAACTGCGTTGTTGGTGGGAGGGGACGGGCGTTATTCTTTGACGCTTCCGGCGGAAAGGCCGGATTGCCAGTAGCGCTGGAGCAGCAGGAACGCTGCGATCAGCGGCAGGATGGTGAGCAGGGAACCTGTAATGACGAGGTTGAAGATGGCTTCCCCGCCGGCGGTGCCGGCCTGAGCGTTCCAGGCGTTGAGGCCCAGGGTGAGGGGGTACCAGTCAGGGTTTTTCAGCATGATGAGCGGCAGGAAGTAGTTGTTCCAGGTGGCCACCATGGTGAAGAGCAGCACGGTGACGATGCCCGGGGTCAGCAGCGGCAGGCAGACCTGGAAGAACGTGCGGGCCTCGCTGGCTCCGTCGATCCGGGCGGACTCCATGATCTCGGTGGGGATGGCCTCGGCCGCGAAGGTCCACATGAGGTACAGGCCGAACGGCGAGATGAGCGAGGGGATGATCACGGCCCAGGGGGTGTTGGTGAGGCCCATCTGGCTGAACATCAGGAAGGTGGGGACCGCAAGGGCTGTGCCGGGTATGGCCACGGCGCCAATGACGACGGCAAACACGGCCTTCCGTCCGGGGAAGTCGAACTTGGCCAGCGCGTAGCCGCCGAGGACCGCGAGGAAGGTGGCGCCGCCGGCACCGAGCACAACGTAAAGGACCGTGTTGGCGAACCAGCGAAGGAAGATCCCGCCGTCGTATGTTGCCGTCCGGGCGATGTTGTCCCAAAGGGCGAAATCAACGTCGAACCACAGTCCGAACGAATTGAGCAGGCCGTCCTGGGTTTTGGTGGCGTTGACCAGGAGCCAGAACAGCGGGGCCAGGCTGTACAGCAGGACAAGGCCCATCAGCAGCGTCAGCGCCACGCTGCGGCGCGAGCGCCGGGATCCGGCTGTGCGCGGGGACCGCAGGCGCGGGGTGCGGAGCCTTGCCGGGGACGTGGCCGTGCCGGCGCTGCCGGGGCGGGCGGCGGTCTGAACGCTCATGGTCAGCGCTCCTTTCGCATGCCGCGGACCTGGACGGCGTAGGCGATGGCCATGGTGATCAGGCCCATGATGATCGCCACCGTGGCGGAGTAGTTGTACTGCTGCCCGGAGAACGACAGCGAGAAGGCGTACAGGTTGGGCGTGAAGAACGTTGAGATGGTGTTGGGCGAGAGGCTCTTGAGGATGCTGGGCTCGTTGAAGAGCTGGAAGCTGCCGATCACGGAGAAAATGGTGGCCACGACGATGGCGCCGCGGATGGCCGGCAACTTGATGGCGGCGATGACCCTCAACTGGCCGGCGCCGTCGATCTCGGCGGCCTCATAGAGGGATTTGGGGATGACGGTCAGCGCGGAGTAGAAGATCAGCATGTTGTAGCCGATGAACTCCCACGTGACGATGTTGCCGATGGAGGCCAGCACCAGTTCCGAGGAGAGCGGGCTGGGCAGGTTGAGGCCGAACGCCTGGTTGATGTTGCCCACCAGGCCGAAGCGGGTGCCGTACATGAAGCCCCACATGAGGGTGGCGACGACGGCCGGTACCGCATAGGGAAGGAAGATCGAGATCCGGAAGAAGGACCTTCCGTAGAGCCGTCCGCTGTCCAGGGCGAGGGCAACAACCAGCGCGATCATCAGCATGACCGGCACCTGGACTGCCAGGAACAGCGAGACCCGGCCCAGCGCAGACCAGAACTGCGGGTCCCCCAACGCCCGGGCATAGTTGTCCAGGCCCACGAACGCCGTGCCGCCGATGAGCTGGTTGCGGAAGACGCTCAGGTATATGGAGTAGGCGATCGGGGCAAGGAAAACCAAGGCGAACACGGCCATGAACGGGCCGACGAACCACCAGCCGGCCCACGATCGGCCGCTGGCGGGACGGCCGCCGCGGCGGTTCGTACGGCCTGCCGGGGCGGCCGTTCCGGCCCGCGCCGCGACTTGCGGGGACGTCATTGTCATGAAGGGTCCTCTGTTGGGCTGCGCCACCTCGCGGGCAGCGGTTGAGTGTTCTGTTTGCGTAAACATTCTTGTGCTGTTTTGTTAATGTTTGCGCAAACATGATTGGTACGATGGTGACATGGAGCACGAATCCGGTCAACCCCCGGTCCACAATTTGTCCCCCGCGAAGGGGGCGGCCGTCGCCGCGCGGCAAGAAGGGGCAATGCCCCGGCGCAAGCAGCAGGTATCCATGGCCGACGTCGCCAAGCTCGCCGGAGTCTCGTCCCAAACGGTTTCCCGCGTGTCCAACGGGAGCCCGGACGTCATCGAAAGCACGCGGCGTCAGGTCATCGCAGCCATGAACGAACTGGGGTACCGGCCGAACAGTGCCGCCCGGGCGCTGAAGCGCGGCAGTTTCCGCACCATCGGCGTGATCACCTTCTCGCTGTCCTCGCTGGGGAACATGCGCACGCTCGAGGCCATAGCGCTCCACGCGGCCGGGCAGGACTTCGCCATCACCTTGATACCGGTGACGGCGCCAACCCAGGCCGGAATCCAGGGGGCGTTCTCCCGGATGGGCGAGCTCGCCGTGGACGCCGTGATCGCCATCATGGAGGTCCACCTCCTGGACGCAGCGACAGTGACGCTGCCCCCGGGAGTGAAGGTCGTGGTGGTGGATTCCGACGCGGGCGATAATTACAGCGTGGTGGACACCGACCAGGCCGACGGCGCACGCAAGGCCGTCCAGCACCTGCTGGAACTCGGGCACGCGACCGTCTGGCACGTCGCCGGCCCTGAGGAATCGTTCGCCAGCGAACGCCGCGCCGCCGCCTGGCGCGCCACCCTCAGTGCCGCCGGCCGCATCGTCCCGCCCGTGCTCCGCGGCGACTGGTCAGCGGACTCCGGCTACACCGCCGGCCTCCGGCTCGCCGACGAGCCGGGCTGCACCGCGGTTTTCGCTGCGAACGACCACATGGCTCTCGGCCTGCTGCGGGCCTTCCGGGAAAAAGGAAAATCCGTCCCGGGCGACATCAGCCTGGTGGGGTTCGACGACGTCCCGGAAGCGTCCTCCTACGCTCCCCCGCTCACCACTGTGCACCAGAACTTCGCCGATGTCGGCGAACGCTGCGTCGACAACGTCCTGCAGCAGCTCCGCACCAACACCACCGAACCAGGCGTCACCCTGGTGCCCACCCAGCTCGTCATCCGGGCGAGCACGGCGGCACCGCATGCGGCTCACGGTGCAGGATAGTTCCTTGCCATCCGGCAAAGGCGATGATCGGGTTCGTGCCTTTCGGCTGCGCTGTTGGCTAGTTTTCCACGAGGGAAACGTCCCTAACGGCGCCCTTGTCCGCTGACAGGGCCATGGCTGCGTAGGCCCGCAGCGCCGCGGAAACCTGGCGGTCCCGGTTCTTGGCCTTGTAACCCCCATTAACTTCCAGTTTTTCACGGCGTTCGGCGAGGACCTCGTCGGAGACCTTCAACTGGAGAAAGCGCTGCGTGATGTCGATGCTGATGATGTCGCCGTTCTCCACCAGGGCGATGGTGCCGCCGGAGGCAGCCTCCGGGGAGATGTGCCCGATCGACAGGCCGGAGGTACCGCCGGAGAAGCGGCCGTCGGTGATGAGGGCGCACTTCTTGCCGAGGCCGCGGCCCTTTAGGAACGACGTCGGGTAGAGCATTTCCTGCATGCCCGGACCGCCCTTGGGGCCTTCGTAGCGGATGACCACCACGTCGCCTTCCTTGACTGTCTTGTTCAGGATCTTTTCCACGGCTTCGTCCTGGGACTCGCACACAACGGCCGGGCCCTCGAAGGTCCAGATGGACTCGTCCACGCCGGCGGTCTTCACCACCGCGCCGTCGACGGCCACGTTGCCCCTGAGCACGGCCAGTCCGCCGTCCTTGGAGTAGGCGTGCTCCACGGAGCGGATGCAGCCTTCCGCGCCGTCGGTGTCCAAAGAGGTCCACTCGTTCGACTGGGAGAACGCGGTGGAGGAACGGACGCCACCGGGAGCCGCGTGCCACAGCGCCTTCGCTTCCTCGGTGGCCTTGCCGCCGCGGATGTCCCAGTCATCCAGCCAGCCGTCCAGGTCGGCGGAGTGCACAGAGTGGACGTCCTTGTGCAGGAGCCCGCCGCGGTTCAGCTCGCCCAGCAGGGCAGGGATGCCGCCCGCGCGGTGCACGTCCTCCATGTAGTAGGTCTTGTCCTTGGCGACGTTCGGGGCCACCTTTGCCAGGCAGGGCACCCTGCGGGACTTGGCGTCGATCTCGGCCAAGCCGTAGTCCACGCCCGCCTCCTGGGCCGCGGCCAGCAGGTGCAGGATGGTGTTGGTGGAACCGCCCATGGCGATATCCAGGGCCATGGCGTTGTCGAAGGCCTGCGCAGTGGCGATGGAGCGCGGCAGCACGGAGGCGTCGTCGCCGTCGTAATAGCGCTTCACCAGCTCGACGACGGTGGAACCGGCCTTCTCGTACAGCGCCTTGCGCGCGGTATGGGTGGCCAGCACGGAACCGTTGCCCGGCAGGGACAGGCCGATGGCCTCGGTGAGGCAGTTCATGGAGTTGGCGGTGAACATGCCGGAGCAGGAACCGCAGGTGGGACAGGCATTCTCTTCGATGAGGTTGATGTCTGCATCGGAGATGGATTCGTCCACGGCGTCGGCAATGGCGTTCACCAGGTCCAGGGAGCGCACGGAGCCGTCGGTCAGGGTCACGCGGCCGGCTTCCATGGGGCCGCCGGAGACGAACACCGTGGGGATGTTCAGGCGCAGCGCGGCCATGAGCATGCCCGGGGTGATCTTGTCGCAGTTGGAGATGCAGACCAGGGCGTCGGCGCAGTGGGCATTGACCATATACTCCACGGAGTCGGCGATCAGGTCGCGGGAAGGCAGCGAGTAGAGCATGCCGGAGTGGCCCATGGCGATGCCGTCATCCACGGCGATGGTGTTGAACTCGCGCGGCACGGCGCCGGCGGCGAGGATCGCGTCGGAGACGATCCTGCCCACGGGGGCGAGGTGGGTGTGGCCGGGCACGAATTCGGTGAAGGAGTTAGCCACCGCGATGATGGGCTTGCCGATGTCTGAGTTGGCGACGCCGGAGGCGCGCAGCAGTGCGCGGGCGCCGGCCATGTTGCGGCCGTGGGTGACTGTTTTAGAGCGTAGTGCAGGCATGAATATCATCCTGCATGGTCCATCCGGCACGCGGAAGACGGTCCTGATACTAGTAGTGGGAGTACCAGGAGTAATAGTATTTACGGGTGCAGGTATCTGAGAGGCGCAAGGAGCTTGGCCTCTTCCTCAGGGCCCGCCGTGACCAGGCAGTGCGGGCCGAGTACGGCCTTCCGCCCATAGCCCGCAAGCGGGAGCGCGAGCGCGGCCTCCGCCGGGAAGAGATCGCGTTCCTCTCCGGAGTGAGCGTCACGTGGTACACGTGGCTCGAGCAGGGCAGGGACATCAGTCCGTCCCGGCAGGTCCTGGAGTCCATCTGCCGCTCCCTGCATCTTTCGGACACCGGCCTCGCCTACGTCCTGTCGCTCGGGGGCTACGCGACGACGGCGCCTGCCAGCCCCGCGGCCGCCACCGCACCGGCCCACGTTCAGCGGTTGATGGATGCACTGGACCCCAACCCGGCCTTCGCCCTGTTCCCCGACTGGGGAGTCGCAGGCTGGAACACGGCCTACGCGGCGCTCTACCCCAACATCGCAAAAGTTCCTGCACCGGACCGCAATCTTTTGTGGCTGGTTTTCACGGACCCCTACGTCCGGGACCTGCTTCCCGACTGGGAGATTACGAGCAAGCGCTTCCTTGCGGAGTTCCGGGCCGAAACCGGACAGCGCCTCGGCGATCCGGACATCAAGTACCAGGTGGAACGGCTCCAGGAGGCCAGCCCCGAATTCCGGGCGGCCTGGGACCGGTACGACATCCTCGGCTTCGAATCCCGCGAGCGGCTTTTCCACCATCCGGCAGTGGGAATCCTTCAGCTGGAACACCATCAACTCTCCCCCTCGGACCGTCCCGATCTCCACCTCGTGGTGTATACACCGGCCCCTGGCAGCGAGGCCAGCGACCAGATGCTGCGCCTCATGTCCGGCTCCCGATAGACATACTTCACATCGCCGGCGGTTGCGGCACCGCCAACTTCGGACGATAATAGTTAGCAGTGCTAATTAGCTGCGCTAATCACCACCTTTAGGAGGCGCCAGATGCCGCCAACACAAGCGACAGACGCAGAAGCTACCGATTCCATCAGCCCCGATACCCTGGCCATCGATCTCCGGACAGCAGTCATGCGGACATCCCGCCGGCTCCGGGTAGAGGCAACCGGCGACGTCATCACCCCGGGCCAGTACACGGTCCTCGCCCAACTCGACGGCCGCGGACCCCACACGCCGAGGGAACTGGCGGACCGGGAGCACGTGCAGGCGCCGTCGATGACCCGGATCGTGAACGCCCTCGCAGAGCAGGGCTTCGTGTCCCGCTCAGCCCACCCGGCGGACGGCCGGCAAATCCAGGTGAGCATCACCCTTGCCGGGGAGGCCGCCCTGGCAGAGGCACGCGAGCAGCGGACCGCCTGGCTGGCCCAGCGCGTGGCCGGCTTGAGTCCGGAGGACCGGCTTACTCTGAGCCGGGCCGCGCACATCCTCCAGGAGATGATCGCCCAATGAGCACCACATTCCGGGCGCTGGAAAACCCTAATTACCGTCTGTGGGCCGGCGGCGCCTTGGTCTCCAACATCGGCACCTGGATGCAGCGGGTGGCGCAGGACTGGCTGGTCCTGACGGTTCTCACGGACCACTCGGGCACCGCTGTCGGCATCACGACAGCCCTGCAGTTCCTTCCCATGCTGCTGCTCGGGCCTTATGCGGGCGTCCTGGCAGACCGGTACCCCAAACGCGCCATCCTGCTGTGGACGCAGTCGGCCATGGGCCTGTGCGGGCTGGTCGTCGGACTCCTGGTGGTGACCGGTTCGGCGCAGCTGTGGCAGGTCTACGCGGCCGCCCTGTTCCTCGGGCTGGCAAGCGCCATCGACGGACCGGCGCGCCAGGCCTTCGTCTCCGAGCTCGTGGGACAGGACCACATCGCCAACGCGGTGTCCCTCAACTCCGCTTCCTTCAACACCGCAAGGCTCACCGGCCCTGCGATCGCAGGAGTCCTCATCGCGTGGGCCGGAACCGGCCCCGTGTTCCTGCTCAACGCAGCCAGTTTCATCGCCGTCATCATCTCGTTGACCCGGATCCGCAGATCAGATCTGGCCCCGGCCGTACCGGCGGCCCGCGGCAAGCACCAGGTTGCGGAGGGACTGGGCTATGTGCGCCGGCGGCCCGACCTGGTACTCATCCTTGTCCTGGTAGCTATCCTCGGTGCCTTCGGCATGAACTTTCCCATCACCAACGCGCTGATGTCCACGGCGGAATTCGGCATGGGGCCGGGCGAGTTCGGGCTATTGGGCTCGATCATGGCCGTTGGAACACTATCCGGCGCACTGCTTGCTGCCCGCAGATCCCGCCCCCGCCTCCGTTTCCTGCTTGGCGGGGCGCTGGGCCTGGGCCTGTTCACACTGATAGCCAGCGTGTCGCCGTCGTTCTGGCTGTACGCCGCCGTTCTGGTCCCGGTGGGACTGGCCTCAATGACCTTCCTGAACAGCTGCAATACGAGCATCCAGCTCTCGGTGCAGCCGCAGTTCAGGGGCCGCGTGCTGGCCCTCTACCTGGCAACCCTGCAAGGCGGGACGGCTCTGGGGGCACCGCTCATGGGCTGGCTCGGCAGCACGTTCGGCGCCCGGTGGTCGGTGGCCGCCGGCGGCGCGGTCGTGCTGCTGGCGGGATTGCTCGGCGTGTTCGTGGTGGTCCGGAGCAGCCGGCTCACCATGCGGCAGCAGCTGCTGGCTTCCTTCCCACGGAGGGGCCGCGTGGTCAGCCCAGCGGCGGGAGCGGGTACTCCAGAATGAAGTCACTCTCCACCGAGTCGCCGAGGGTGAATGACTTCGCCCCGATCCTGGTGAAGCCGGATTTTTCGTAGAAGCGAATGGCCTTGGCATTCTCGCTGTTGACCCCGAGCCAGACGCTCGCCGCGCCCTGGTGCGCCGCCCAGTCCAGCGAGGCCCGCATCAGCATGGCGGCCGCGCCCCGTCCGTGGTGGTCCGGGTGTACGTAGCACTTGCTCAGCTCAACGGACCGGTGGCCATCCAGGGCACGGAGCACATCCGGGTCTGTTGGCTGCCGGTCGACGAGCAGGGTGTACCCGTCAAGCCGGCCGTCCTCGTCAAGTACCAGGATGGCGATTTTGCTGTCGGCGAGGTACTCCGCGAACCGGTCCTTGCTGAGTGTCCGCTTGAGGTGGAGCCGGATGTCCTCCGGCGAGGCTCCAGGCGGGCAAGCGAGCGGGAAAGTCGCCGCCGCCAGGTCAGCAAGGGCGGCGGCGTCTCCGGCAGCAGCCTTCCGGATCATTGAAACTCCAAAGCGTGAGGGCGGGCAGAAATCACTAAGAGGATTCTAGGCCGCCAGGAGTTTATGGCCGGGATCAGCGGTTGCCGGACACCTTCGGCTCGACGGCCCAGGCGAGGCGGTGCAGTGCGCTGGCGGTCCTGCCCCGGAAGGTGCTCCAGGCAGTTGGCCGCGGCGCCCGCTCCTCGGTGACCGTGGGGGCCTGGGGCAGGGCGCTTGTGGCCAGGCTGTCAGAGCCAGCCAGAAAGAGGGCCATCATGCCAGTGCTTTCCATACTTTTTCTCCAGAATGGTTTTCAGGAATGGGGGGATGCGGGGGGAGACCGCGCTCGACCCCCGAGCCATTATTCCTGCCTGGTCAACCGGTTGACGAATCATGCGACAGCGTCACATTGCCAGGCCCCTGCACGCCAAGCGCCGTCAACTTTCGTTGACGCGCCATCCATTGTCAACTAACGTTGACGCCATGGAGGTGGACCGGTTGAAAACTTTGGTGGGATCCATGGACGGCGACAATCCTGTGAATGGCCTGCAGGCCGTGGCTGAGCTGCACCGGGAGATCGGACGGGCGGAAGCGGCCCTGGTGCGGCGGGCCCGCCTCTCGGGTTTGTCCTGGGAGGCGATCGCCCACGCACTCGGCGTCAGCAAGCAGGCTGTCCACAAGAAGTACGGCAAGAGATAAACGCAAAGAACAAGGGGCTCCGCCGGTACAGGCGGAGCCCCTTGCATCCCTGAGTCAGGGCCAAGTTACAGCTGGCTGTGCAGGCGCTCCAGCTCCGTCCTGGTGACGGGCAGGACCGTGCCGTGGCGCGGCGCGCGCGGCAGTTCGTAGTTGGTGGACAGCTTCCAGTTGGGGTTTTCCAGGCTGGTGCTTTCCAGCGGGATGTAGCCGCGCCCGCCGAATTCGTCGACGAACAGGTAGTACTTTTCCTCGGTGTTCGACTTGAAAATGGTTGGTCCTTCCACGCCGCCCGTTCCGGCCTTCTTGCCGATGCAGTTGGCCATCAGCGTCCAGTTGCGCGGGTTGGTCGCGGGCCCGTCGATGGCGAGCAGGTCGCTCGACTTTTCCTGCATGATGTCCAGGCAGCCGGAGACCTGTCCCTCGTCCTTGGTGAACCGGTAGTAGGTGTCACCCTCCTTAATGACCGTGGAGTCAATGACCGAGTTGCCGGGATCGTTCCACACCTTGGCCTCGGTGAACGTCCTGAAGTCCCGGGTGGTGGAGTACATCATCTTGTTGTAGGTGCCGCCGGTGTGGTTGGGGTCGTTCTCCGCGTAGATCTTGGAGGCCCAGTAGACCACGTAGGCGCCGATCTTCTCGTCGTAGTGCGCTTCCGGCGCCCAGGTGTTGCCCGCGGTGTCCGGCGAGACCTTCACGTGACGCTGCCCGGACCAGTTCACCAGGTCGGTCGATTCCCAGACCTCGATGTACTGGCTGCCCTGGCGCTGGGAGGAGTCCCAGCTGGTGCCGCTGCCGATGGAGAGGTCCGTGGCGATCATGTAGAACTTGTCGCCCTCCGGGGAGCGGATGATGAACGGGTCGCGCAGGCCCTTGGTGCCGAGCCCGGACTTGAGGACGGGGTTTCCGCCGTTCAGTTCGTCCCATTTGAGGGCGTCGTTGCCGCGGCTGGCGGCCAGGTAGATGTTCTCGCCGGCGAGGTCGTTGCCGGTGAAGTACGCGAAGGCGTAGCCTTCCTTGGCTTCGGCCTTGGGCAGCGGCAGCACCGTGACGCGGAACTTCTTCTTGGTCTTGGCTTTGCCCAGGGTGACTGTTGCCTGCAGGTTGAGCACGGCAGCCTTGCTGCCGTAGGCGGGCCGGGTGACCTCGCCGGTGGCGGTGATGACGGCGTCGTCGTTCGACTTCCATTCCACGGCGGTTCCGTACAGCCCCGCCGCGGGAAGGGTGATGTCCCCGCGGATCGCGTCGGCATCCCACACGGTCAGCGCTGCCGCGGCTTCGGTGACCTTCTGGTCGTCGCTGATGTCTTCCGGCACCGTAACGCTAAACGCTTTCGACGCCGATGCCTCACCTGACGTGGCCGTCGCGGTCAGCGTCACCGCGGCGTCTCCGGTGCCGTTGGCCGGCCGGGTGACTGTCCCCTGGGCGGAGACCGTGGCCGGATCCGAGGACGACCAGGTGTAGGCCGAGCCGTTCGGACCGGTCGCGGGCAATTTCAGGTTGGCCGTCACGGCGGAGGTGTCCCCCAGCGACAGGTCCTGCAGGTCGAGGGCTACCCGCTGCTCCGGGGAAACGTACCCGAGCTCCCGCACCTCATCGGCCGAGAGGGCACGGTTGTAGATGCGGAAGTCGCGGACCTGGCCCTTGAGGTACTTGTCGCCGGTGTACACGGACCGCCCGAGGTAGTTGGCCGTCGTCGTTCCTCCCCCGATGCTTCCGGGCGTGATGGTGACGCCGGTCTTCCGGGCCACCTCGGTGCCGTCCTCGTAGAGGACGGCGGTGCCGCCGCTCAGGGTGTAGGTGATGGTTTTCCAGGCTCCGCGGGCCAGGTCCCGGTTGGCGCTGGTGGTCTGCTCGGTGGCCCAGTTTCCGCTGGCAATGGAGGTCCGGTACGAGTTGCCAGTGGCGAAGAGGTAGCCGTTGCCGGTGCCGTTGGCGGTGTTTCCCAGGCCCCAGATGAAGTACGGGGCGCCCTGGTCGGCCGCGATCTTCACGTCGGTGGAGACGGTGATGGAGTCCAGCCCGCGCATGACGTCGTTCGGCAGCCGGACGTGGGCGTTCGTGCCGCCGAGCTGCAGGCCTTCGCCGCCCAGTGGTGTCGCATCCCCGCTGATCGTGCCGTTGCGGCCGTTGCCGGAGCTGTCCTCCGCCACCGTCCCGCCGGTTTCCGTCAGGTTGTATTTGAGGACAAGTCCGTCATCGACGGCGGAGTGGGCCGGCGCCGCGGCGACCAGCCCGCCGAGCGCCAGGGCGGCGGAAGCGGCCAGCGCGGCCGCCGCCGTCATCGCCGGTCCCGTGCGGGCGCGCGAGTGTGTTGGGATCATTGAGACACTTTCGTTCGGGCGGCCCGGAGGCCGCTGGTTGGAATGGGAAACAATCAAAACGGACGACGCCGGATGGCCGGCTCAGGCGTTCAGCCTGGCCACCAGTGCCCGGGCGCCGCTGACCAGCAGGTCGCGCAGGGACTCGTCGGTGATGTCCCGGGTGACGCCGTCGATGTACTGCCCGAGGTAGTGCACGGCCTTGGCAGGGGTCTTCTGGGCGAGTGCCTTGCCGGCCGATTTCAGCCGCGCGCCGAGCATGTCACTGGTGTCGGCCGTGATCCGGCCCGCCGCGAGCGCCGCAGCCGCAATCCGCTGCAGGTCGTCGATTTCACCTTCGGGGCTGGTAAATGCCGCCTGCTGGGCCGCACCGTAGATCCGGTCCGCATCCGCGCGGCTGAGCAGGCCTTCGGAGACCCACGTGTCCGCCGCCCGGGTGACACGCAGCAGCAGCTCGGGCTTGTTGGCGAACGGGGCTGACTGCCAGACGTCGTCAAGGAGCGTGGTCTTGTTGGCCCGTGCTGGGTTGGCCACGCCGGAGTCCGTGCCACCGAACACCACGGACGGCTCAGTGCGCCGGAAGTACGAGTGAAACGCATCCTCGGTTCCCTTGAGGAACGGCGCCAGTTCCACGCCGGCGAGCGTAAAGTGCAGCGGCTTGCCCGGGACCGGCTGGATGGCCGGGGCGAGATCCCCGTTGAGCTTGGCCGTCCCGTACGGGCCGAAGGGGAGAAGTTCGCTACGGGAATCCCGCGCCACGAGGTGGACGGGCCCGTACATCAGGCTCTGCACGGAAGGATCGTCCTGGGCCCGTTCGGCGCGGAGCGTGAACGGCATCTCCACCTCCACCGTGTCCCCGTCCTTCCAGGTCCTGGCGATGCCCAGGTACGTGCCCGGCGCCGCCGTCGCCTCTGCCGGTGCGCCGTTGACCCGGACGGCAAAACCGGTCGTAGCCCACGCCGGTACCCGCAGCCGCAGCTCGAACTGTCCGGAGCCCGCTACCTGCAGCGTGGTCCGCTGCTCGAAGGGGAAGGAGGTCTTCTGGGTGACCGTGACGTTCTTCGCGGCCCAGCGGAGAGTGGATGGAATGTAGAGGTTGACGTAGAGCGCGCTGCCGTCCGCGGCGGTGAAGTACACGGAATCCTGGTACTTCGTTGCCGACTCGAGGCCGGTGCCTTCGCAGCACGTGGTGCCCTGCTTCGGCGTGAAGTCGCGGACCGCGCCGGGCTGCAGGCCGATGAAGTAGGTGGCCAGCGGCAGCTCCGCGTCCTCCCGGTCCTGCTTGGACCCGAGGACCTGGTTGAAGAGCGCCCGCTCGTAGTAGTCCATGTATGCGGGGTTCTGGTCCTTGAAGAACAGTTCGCGCGTCAGTTTGAGCATGTTGTAGGCGCAGCAGGATTCGGCGTCGGTCGCGTTCAGGAACGCCGCGATCCGGTCCCGTTCCTTCCAGAACTCACCCTGGCTGGTTCCGCCGATGCTGAACATCCGCGTGGGCACCACCATGCCCCAGAAGTTGCGCGCGGCGGTGAGGTAGCGTTCCTCGCCGGTGGAGTTGTACATCAGCACCAGGCCGGTGAAGATCGGGATGTGCTGGTTGGCGTGCAGGCCGGCGAGGACGTCCTTGTTCTGGGCGCACGCATCGATGAGGGAGTCGAGGTCGAAGTACCTGGCCAGCTCCAGGTGCTCAGGCCTGCCCGTGTGGGCATGCGTCTCCAGGATGGCCTCCACGATGCCGCCGTATTCGCCGCTGGAGAAAATTCCCCACATCCGCTGGCGCACCGCGGGCGTGAGTTTGCTCAGCCGCGAGTGCATCCAGTCGCAGAGTCCGGCTGCCAGGTCCAGGGCCTTCGTTTCCGCGGTGGCCGAGTAGGCGTCGAGGAGTCCCTTCAGGATTTTGTGGGCGGTGTAATAGGGGGCCCAGACGCGGAGGTAGTCCGGTGTGGTCCTGCTCTCGAGTTCGATGAACTGGGTCTCCGGGTACGCCGCGAGGAAGCCGGGGTGGCTGGGCAGTCCCCAGGTGCGCCGGAGGGTGGCGCTGCGGTCCTTGCCGGAAGCGTCCGCCAGCACGGACCCGCTGCTTTCGCCGCAGGCGAGGGCGACGACGTCGCCGTTTCCGGCAGAAGAGTTCGACGCCGGCGCTGCCGCGAGTTCGGCCACCTGCGCCGCGCTGAGCGCCGAGGACCAGATGTTAACGTCCTGGTAGGCGCCGGCGAAGGTCGGATCGTTGTACTGCGACCGGCCAAGCCAGACGTTGGCAAGGCTTCCCAGCAGGGCCGGGGTCAAGGTCAGGGCGGCATTGCGGCCGGCCTGCTTTCCGTTGACGTACAGGGTTCCGGCCCGGCCGTCCAGGGTGACCGCAACGTGGCTCCACTCGTTGACCGGCAGCGGGGCGGTGCCCACGATCGTCTGCTCACCCCCGGCGAAGTTCCGGGTGATGGCGAACCGCGGCAGTCCGGCGCCGTCGCGCTGGGCGAGGAACGCGTAGGTCCTGGTGTCATTCCCGAAGTCGAAGATCCGCTCCCAGTTGGCCGCCGCCGTCGGACGCACCCACGCAGCGAAGGTGAGGGCCGTCAGCCCGTCCACGGAGCCGGCGGGCAGCTGGCCGTAGAGGTAGGAACCGCGTGCGATGTCGACGGCGGTCCCCGGCAGGCGGCCTCCGGTGGTCAGGATGCCGGGTTCCCGGGAAAGCGCGTCGCGGCATTCGTGCAGGGAGGTCACCAGGTTCCGCAGCTTGGTGCCGAAGACCTCCTCCCCCGTGCCGGCGTAGGCCTGGGCGAGCATGGACATGTGGTGGCCGGTGAAGTGCCCGCGCAGGTTGCCGTTGGCTTCGCCGTCGAGCCCTTCCCAGCCGCCGGCGGGCAGCGGGACCACCCCGGCAACGGGCTGCAGGCCGGCGTTGGCCCGGAAGACGTTGAGGTAGCGGCGCTCGTCGTACCCGCGGGCGAAGTTCAGGATCAGCTCACGTTTCCGGGCGAACACCCCCTGCCCCAGGCTGACGTCGGACAGTTTGAAGGGGTGGAGCGCAGCCGCGGCGGGCGCTGCGCCCGCGGCCGGCGCCTCCGCGTTCGCCGCCCCGGCGGCGAACTGCGGCAGCCAGGGCAAAAGGGCGGTGGCCGCTCCGAGCCGAAGGATGCTGCGCCGGGAAACGTGATGCGTCATTGGATCTCCTCAGGAATGGTCCGCATAAGGGACGCGTATGGGAAAGGCCCGGCTGCGCGATCCAGCCGGGCCTTCCCGGTCAAAGCCATGGGCTTCGGTGTGATGCCTACTTGCGGGAGCCTGCGTCTGCCAGCCGGATGAACGTCACCGACTTCGGCTCGAACTCATAGGTGAATGCCGTTCCCGCGCCGCCGAAAGTGCTCGTGGCCGGGGCCAGGTTCTGCCCGTCTGCGGTCTGGGTGAGGGTGGTGACCGCGGCAGAGCTGCTGATATTGGCCGCGCCCGCCACCTTGATGTCCACCGGTGCCTTGTCGGCGGAGGTGTTGACCACCTTCACGATGGTGTCGCCGGACTTGGCGTCCTTGGTGGCAACGGAGTAGACGGGGTCGGCCTGGGTGTCATCCACCGTGCCCCACAGGACGTTGTCCAGGTAGAGCTTGGCCGTGCGGCCGGAGACCTCGATGCGGATGTCGTATTCGTGGCCGGTCTGGATCACGGTGTTCTTTTCGATGACGTTGGACTTGCCGCCGTTGACGGCCTTCTCGACGACGGACTTCGTGTTGTTCCAGCCGCCCAGGTTCCACCAGAAGTAGTTGCCGGTGTCCTTGACGCCGAAGGAGACCAGGAAGCCTTCCGAACCGGCCAGTTTGGTGGCCTTGGTGCTCAGAGTGTAGTTGCTCCAGTCGGCGTTGCCGGCGGTCACCATGGTGTTCTGGGCGGTAGTGCTGGACTGGACGTAGCCGCCGTCCTTGATCGACCATGACCCGGTGCCGTTGCCGGTCCAGGCAGCCGCCGTTCCGGAGAAGTCGTCGCTGAACAGGGTGGCGCCGTCCGCCCCGGTGACCTTGACGTCGTCGTACTTTGCGGAGGTGGCCCAGGTGGACAGGCCGATCTTGCCCGCAATCGGCACCACGGTGGAGGCCGGGTTGTCCTGCGTGCTGGGCACCACCTGCGTGCCGACGTTGTTCATGAACAGCTTCTGGACCTCATAGTTGGGTGTGGTCCGGACGGACGTGCCGTTGAAGAACATCATGTCCGGGCTCCACTGCGTGTTGGCCTCGTTGGCGATCAGCGGCGCGTAGGACGCCATCTTGACCACGTCGGAGTTCCGTTCCAGGCCGGTCATGTAAGAGGCTTCCGCCAGGGCGTTCTCTGGCTTGTTGCCCTGCGACGCGTATTCGCCGAGGAACACCTTGTAGCTGTTTCGGTCGTAGGAGTCGTAGCGGTGGTTGTTGTTCAGGAACCACGACGGGGTGTTGTAGTAGTGCTCGTCCACGAGGTCCACGCCGGTCTGGGCGTTGAAGCTGGCGAGGTCGTCGAATTCCGGGCCCTGGCTGGATGGGCCGGTGTTGCCGATGATCTTGATCTCAGGGTGGGCCTTGCGGACCGCGTTGTAGAACTGGGTGAAGTACTGCTTGAACTCCGGCTTGTACTCCTCGTTGCCCAGCGAGATGCGGTCGAGCTTGTACGGTGCGGGATGGCCGTAGGCGATGCGCTTGGCACCCCACTCGGTGCCGGCGTCGCCGTTCGCGAACTCGATCAGGTCAAGGGTGTCCTGGATGTAGCGGTCGAGTGTCGCCTGGTCAGGGGCACGGTTGGTGTCGCCGCAGCCGGTCACGCCGACCGGGACCACCGGCACGGGGACAGCCCCCATGTCCTCGGCCCACTGGAAGTACTCCATGTAGCCGAGGCCGTAGGTCTGGTTGTAGCCCCAGAAGTTGCGGTTGGCGGGGCGCTGCTCCACCGGGCCGATGGTGTCCTTCCACTGGTAGGTGCGGGCGCGGGCGTAGTTGGGGGCCGAGTAGGTGTCGTAGCTTCCGGTGTTGACGATGCAGCCGCCGGGGAAGCGCAGGAAGCCGGGGTGCAGGTCGTTGATCTTTTCGGCGAGGTCCTTGCGGAGGCCGTTCTCCCTGCCGTTCCAGGTGTCCTGGGGGAAAAGCGACACCATGTCGAGGCGGACCGTGCCGGTGCCCTGGACGAGGGTGGCGAGCCGGCCGGCTCCGGTGGAGGACTTGGGCGAGAGGGTGACCTCGTACTTGGCCCAGCGGTCACCCTTGACCTTGATGGTGGCGATGTCCAGGCGGGTACCCTCCGGCGTCTCCAGCGTGACGGCGAGGGTGGAACCGGACGGGTTGGAGGTGCGCGCCCAGACGGAGTAGTTGTACTTTTTCTTCGCTTCGAGCTTCTGCCCGGCGTTCCAGCCGCTGTTGCGGACGCCCACGCCGGCGCCGCTTCCCGCGCCGGCCGCCGTGGCGTCGATCTGCAGGTAGTTCCGGTTGTTTTCGTTCAGCCGGTTGCTGTCATTGACGACGGCGACTGTTCCGTCGCCGCCCCGCTTCAGGGTTTCCCAGGCGGTCATGGGGGTGTACGTGCGGTTGTCGGCGGAGTTGAACTCAAACGACCGGTTCTGGACGAGCTCCGCGTAGATGCCGCCGTCGGCGCCCTGGTTGATGTCCTCGTAAAAGGCTCCGTACATGGTGGGGTCGATCGACGGCCCCGAACCGGCGGCGTTGATGCTGATGGTGCGGTTCTCACCGGGCTCGGCATTGGCGCCCAAGGCGGGGGCCAGCGACAGCAGCGCGGCCGCCAGGGACCCGGTGAGCGCCAGGGTACAGGCCCGTTTGGCGGGGCTTGAAGGTTTGGATGGCATGGAAGGGATGGCCTTTCTCCATTGAACGGTTGGCCGGCAACCGGTGTTAACGCTAACAACAGGCCGACCGGAGTTGAGTATTCGACATCTTTCGGCTCTTGTAAAGGGCCTTCCCAAAAATCGACAGGTTATCCATTGAGCATGCGAAATTGTGACCGGACCTACTTGACGGGCGAATTTGTTAGCGTTCACAATGAGTCGCAGAGCGCATCAGCGCACTTGCAGCAACGGCGGTGTATGAAGTCTCCCGCCTGCATGTAACTAACGCTTCCGGGAGGATGTTGTGTTTAAGAAATCCCTGCTTGCGGTGGCCGCCGCATCGATGCTTACCCTCACTGCCTGTGGCGGAACCGCCGGCGCCGGCAGCGCTGGCGGCAACTCCGGCGGAGACAAGATCACCATGGGCTTTGCCCAGGTCGGCGCCGAAAGCGGCTGGCGCACCGCCAACACCAAGTCGGTCCAGGACTCCGCCAAGAAGGCCGGCATCGACCTGAAATTCTCCGATGCCCAGCAGAAGCAGGAGAACCAGATCAAGGCCATCCGCTCCTACATCCAGCAGAAGGTCGATGTCATCGCTTTCTCCCCCGTAGTGGAATCCGGCTGGGACACGGTGCTGAAGGAAGCCAAGAACGCCAAGATTCCGGTCATCCTGACGGACCGCGCGGTGGACTCCTCGGACAAGACTCTTTACAAGACCTTCCTCGGTTCCGACTTTGTTGAGGAAGGCAAGAAGGCCGGGGACTGGCTGGTCAAGGACTCCAAGTCAGCAACCGACACCGTCAACATCGTCGAAATCCAGGGCACCACCGGATCGGCACCTGCGAACGACCGGAAGGAAGGCTTCGCGGAGGCCATCAAGTCTGACCCGAAGCTGAAGATCGTCGCCTCGCAAAGCGGTGACTTCACCCGCAGTGGCGGCAAGCAGGTCATGGAGGCCTTCCTCAAGAACAACGCCGACATCGACGTCGTGTTCGCCCACAACGACGACGAGGGCCTCGGGGCCATCGAGGCGATCGAAGCCGCCGGCAAGGTTCCCGGCAAGGACATCAAGATCATCACGATCGACGCCGTGAAGGACGGCATGACCGCGCTGAGCAACGGCAAGATCAACTACATCGTCGAGTGCAGCCCCATGCTCGGTGACCAGCTCATGGATCTGGCCAAGAAGGTCATTGCCGGCGAGAGCGTGCCCGAGCGCGTCGTCACCGAGGAGACCACCTTCACGCAGGAGCAGGCCAAGCAGGTTCTTGCCAGCCGCCCGTACTAAGCCGCGGCGCCCCTGAACGTCCGTGCGGCGGCGGATCACCGCCGCCGCACGGCACACCAATCACAGAAAAGACACGAGGATGAACGAAATCGTTCCGGTCGTCGAGATGACCGGCATAGCTATTGGATTCCCGGGGGTGAAGGCGCTCGACGGCGTCGATTTCCGCCTCTTCCAGGGTGAGGTCCACGCCCTGATGGGTGAGAACGGTGCCGGCAAGTCAACGCTGATCAAGGCCCTGACCGGCGTGTACACCATCGACGCCGGGACCATCACGGTGCTCGGCGAACCCAAGCGGTTCTCGTCCCCCGGAGAGTCCCAGGCGGCCGGCATCAGCACCGTCTACCAGGAAGTCAACCTCTGCCCCAACCTCACCGTCGAGGAAAACGTCCTGCTGGGCCGCGAACCGCGCCGCCGCGGCTCCATCGACTGGAAAGGCGTGCGGACGCGGACCCGGGAGGTGCTGGCCGAACTGCAACTGGACCACATTGATCCCGGCTCGCTGCTGTCCACCCACTCCATCGCGGTCCAGCAGCTGATCGCGATCGCCCGCTCGGTGGAGATCAACGCCAAGGTCCTGATCCTGGATGAACCGACATCGAGCCTGGACGCCGACGAGGTCAGCCAGCTCTTCCGGGTCATTCGGGACCTCCGCGACCGGGGGGTCGCCATCCTTTTTGTCTCCCACTTCCTGGAACAGGTCTACGAGATCTCCGACCGCATGACGGTCCTGCGCAACGGCAAGCTCGTGGGCGAATACCTGACCCGGGACCTGTCACGCATGAGCCTCATCTCCAGGATGATCGGCAAGGACATGGAAGCCCTGGCCGAACTGGACAAGGCCCCCGCCCGGACGCCCGCCACCGCCGGCACCGGCGAGACCCCCTTCATCGAAGCCAAAGGCCTTGGCAGGAAGGGAACCGTTTCCGGCGTGGACCTGGCCATCCACCCGGGCGAGGTCGTGGGACTGGCGGGCCTGCTCGGGGCCGGCCGGACCGAAATTGCCCGGCTCTTCTTCGGCGCCGACAAGGCCGACAAAGGCGCCATCAAAATCAAGGGTGCAAGCCAGAAAATCCGCTCCCCGCGCGCTGCCATCGACAAGCGGATCGGGTTCTGCTCGGAGGACCGCAAGGAGGAAGGCCTCATCGGCGACCTCACCGTCCGCGACAACCTGGTCCTGGCCATGCAGGCCAGCAAGGGCTGGGCGCGCCGCATTCCCCGCAGGGTCCAGGACGAACTGGTGGCCGAGTACATCAAGGCCCTCGACATCCGCCCTGCCAACCCCGAGGCACTCATCCGGAACCTCAGCGGCGGCAACCAGCAAAAGGTGCTCCTGGCCCGCTGGCTGGTCACCCATCCCGAACTCCTGATCCTCGACGAACCCACCCGCGGCATCGACATCGGAGCCAAGACGCAGATCCAGAAACTGGTCAGCCAGCTCGCGGCCGACGGCATGTCCATCCTCTTCATTTCCTCCGAGCTCGAGGAAGTCCTGCGCGTGAGCGACCGGATCGCCGTCATCAAGGACAGGGCGATGGTTGCCGAAATTAACAACGACGGCGTCTCCGTGGAAGACGTCATGACGGTCATCGCCGGAGGTGCCCAGTGAAATCCCTTTTGAAACACCGCCTTGCGTGGCCGGTGATCGCCCTGGCAGCGCTGCTGCTGCTCAACCAGATCTTCCGGCCCGATTTCCTGGGCCTGCGCATGCAGGACGGCCACCTCTACGGCAGCCTCATGGACATCATGCGCAACGGCGCACCCACCATCCTCATCGCGCTCGGCATGACCCTCGTCATCGCCACCCGCGGCATCGACCTGTCGGTCGGTGCGGTGGTGGCGATCGCCGGAGCCGCCTCTTGCACCTACATCGCCGGCTCCCCCGACCCCGGATCCCCGGTGACGGCAGCAACGGCGGTCCTGATCGCCGTCGTCGCCGCCCTTGCCCTGGGCGCCTGGAACGGATTCCTGGTATCCACCATCGGCGTCCAGCCGATCATCGCCACGCTGGTTCTCATGACGGCCGGACGCGGCATCGCCCAGCTCATCACCGGCGGCCAGATCATCTCGGTGTCCAACGACCAGTACAAATCCATCGGCGCGGGGTACCTGTTCACTTTGCCGGTCTCCATCCTGATCACCGCCGCAGTGTTTGTCCTGGCTGCCGTCCTCACCCGGCGCACCGCCCTGGGAACCCTGATCGAGGCCGTGGGCATCAACCCGGTGGCCAGCCGTTTGGCCGGGCTCCGGTCCCGGAACATCATCTGGATCGTCTACGTCTTCAGCGCGGTCTGCGCCGCCATCGCCGGCCTGATGATCAGCTCCAACGTCACGGCGGCAGACGCCAACAATGCCGGGCTGTACATCGAAATGGACGCGATCCTGGCGGTGGTCATCGGCGGAACCTCACTGGCAGGCGGGCGGTACACCCTGGTGGGGACCGTCGTCGGGGCCTTCATCATCCAGACGCTGACCACCACCGTGTACACCCTCGGGATCCCGCCGGAGGTGACCCTGGTATTCAAGTCGCTGGTGGTCATCACCGTGTGCCTCCTGCAGGCGCCCACGGCACGGAATATGCTCAGCCGCCTCAAGGCAGCACCCAAGCCCGCCGCAAAAGAAGCCGCAAAGGAAAAGGTGGCCGTCTGATGTCCCCGCTGTCCACGCTCACGCCCCTGACCGTCAAGAAGCCATCGCCGGCGCGCAGCCGCCTGCAGGGAGGTGCCCGCTACGCGCCAACGCTGGCCACGGTGGGCCTGTTCATCGCCATGTTCGCCGTGGGCGCCGGGATGTACCCCAGCTTCCTCTCCGGCCAGGTCTTCCTGAACCTCTTCATCGACAACACCTTCCTCATCGTGCTGGCCGTCGGCATGACCTTCGTAATTCTCACCGGCGGCATTGACCTCTCCGTCGGGGCGGTCGTCGCACTTTCCATGATGGTGAGCGCCACGCTCCTGCAGCAGGGCTGGAACGCCGGGGCGGTCATCGTGCTCGTGCTCCTCATCGGCGGCGGGCTCGGGCTTCTGATGGGGCTGATCATCCAGTACTTCGACATCCAGCCGTTCATCGTCACCCTGGCCGGCATGTTCCTGGCCCGCGGCCTGTGCTACGTCATCAGCCTCGACTCGATTCCGGTCACCGAAGGCTTCTTCACGGGCATGGCACAGGCCCAGATTCCGCTGCCCGGCGACCTCTTCGTCTCGCCCGGTGTGCTCCTGGCGCTCGGGATCGTGGCCATTGCCTTCTTCGTCCTGCACCACACCCGCTTCGGCCGCACCGTCTATGCCATCGGCGGCAACGAACACTCCGCCATGCTGATGGGCCTGCCGGTGAAGACCACCAAGATCCTTGTCTACTCCCTCAGCGGCCTCTGCTCCGCCGTCGCCGGCATCCTGTTCTCCTTCTACAGCCTTTCCGGCTACAGCCTGGCGGCGCAGGGCATGGAACTCGACGCCATCGCGGCAGTGGTCATCGGCGGCACCCTGCTGACCGGCGGCACCGGCTACGTCCTGGGATCCGTCGTCGGCGTGCTGGTGCTTGGCATCGTCCAGACCTTCATCGCCTACGACGGCACCCTCAGCTCCTGGTGGACCAAGATCGTCATCGGCGGCCTGCTCCTTGTCTTCATCCTGCTGCAGCGGCTCTTCGCCCGGAAAGCCGGCTGACTGTTTACCCGTCCCGCACCCCACGCACGTCACCTCACGCACGTCGAAAGGACTTTTCAGCATGAATGATTCCGTCAACCGCCAGTTCTCCCGCCGGTCCTTCCTTGGCTCCGGCACCGCCGCGGCGGCAGCGTTCGCCGTCGCGGGCGCCGGCGGCGGGGCCCTGGTGGCGGCGCCGGCCGCTACCGCCGCCGCTGATCCGGCTCCGCTGATCAACCCCGTGGTGCCGCAGCGGGCGGACCCGTGGCTCATGAAGCACACGGACGGCAAGTACTACTTCACTGGTTCCGTGCCGGAGTACAACCGCATCATCGTCCGCTCCTCCCCCACCATCGCCGGGCTCGGCAGCGCTTCGGAAGCGATGGTCTGGACGCGGCCTGCCTCCGGCACCATGGGCGGCCACATCTGGGCACCCGAACTGCACCACTTCGACGGCCAGTGGCACATCTACTTCGCCGCGGGCGACAGCAGCGACGTCTTCCGGGTGCGGATCTACGTGATTTCCACGGACGGCGCCGATCCCACCAACGCCGTCTGGGGACCGCCGGTGCGCGTGTACACGCACGCCGACACCTTCTCCCTGGACGCCACCACCTTCGAGCACAACGGCACCCGCTACCTGCTGTGGGCGCAGAGCGACGCCGGCGTGAACTCCAGTCTGTACATCGCGTCCATGTCATCACCCTCAACGCTCTCCAGCACCCCGGTCCGCATTGCTGTTCCGACCCTGGACTGGGAGACCCGGGGCTACAAAGTGAACGAAGGCCCCGCCGTGATCAAGCGGAACGGACGCATCTTCGTGACCTTCTCCGCCAGCGCCACGGACGCCAACTACTGCATGGGCCTGCTGACGGCGGACGCCACTGCCGACCTGCTCAGTGCAGCTTCGTGGACGAAGACTCCCGTCCCCGTCTTTGTCACCACGGAAGGCTCGAAGCAGTATGGTCCCGGCCATAACTCCTTCACTGTGGATGAGGCCGGCAACGACGTGCTCGTGTACCACGCGCGGTCCTACCGCACCATCGTCGGCGACCCGCTCTATGACCCCAACCGGCACGCCCGGGTGCAGCGGCTGTACTGGAACACCGACGGTACGCCGAATTTCGGCGTGCCGGTGGGCGACGGCGAACTGCCGGTTCGCCTGGAGCCCGCCTCCGCTGTGGGTACCTTTCTCGCGCACGACGGCGCCACAGTCACCGCCGCTTCCTCCCCCGCGCTGGGCTCATCCCAGTTCCGCATCGCGCCGGGGTACGCCAAGAAGAATTCGGTGGTCATTGAACCGGTCCTGGCCAAGGGCCGCTATTTCCGGGTGCAGGGAGCAGCTGTGACCATCGCTGCCACGGAGGGGTCGTCGTCGGCCTTCCTGCAGCGGGGTGGCCTGTCGGATGGTGCAGGCGTCTCCTTCGAGTCCGTGGACTTCCCGGGCTCCTACCTAGTGCTCCGGCAGGGCGCCCTGGCAGTGGCGAAGGTAGGTAAGAACGAGCGGCCGGCGGCCACATTCTTCCTGCGTTCCTAGCCCCTCATGACACATCAGCAGGGCCGGCGGTTTCACCGCTGGCCCTGCTGTTTTATGCGGCTATAACCCGGCCCCACCCGAAAGGGTAGTCAGAACCGTCAGAAAACGGCGTTACCCCTGCCTGTTTGCTTCGGAATCATGGATGTCAGGCAGAAAGTACCGGCAACGGCTGGTTCAAGTTCCATTCGAAAGGGAAGACCATGACTCGGGAAGAAGCTTACGCAAGGTGCCCTCCGGATTCGTATGTGGAGTTTTACGGCGGACGTTGGCTCGTCGTTCCGTTTGCACCGGTTGAGCAACCGGAATTCTTCGTGTGCTCGCCGGAGAGTGTCGGCGTCTTCAGCGCCGCACGAGGGCTCGTAGTTGCCGGCTTTGACGGTCAGCGGGCAGCCTGAAGCCCCCGGAAAAGGGTTGAGCGGCGTCTTGAAAAGACACCGCTCAAATGACCCGAATACATTTGAATAAGCAGAGATGCATTCCCGGACAATTTCCATTCACCTCAATTATTGCTGCGAAGCGCCGCTGGTGAGCAAACGAAGAATACCGGCTGTTCCACCTGGGCGAATGGCACGACGAGCCAACGGCCGCCGTAGAACTCGACGTAAGAGTCCGGCGTGCACCTTGCGAAGGCTTCCTCGCGTGTCATTGCCTTTCCCTTCAGACTAGCCAAGCAGTTGGATTATCAGGACCGCACTGCTCCGGGCCCCGCTGCTGTGATGCTACTGCCCCACGGTGGAACGGGCCTCGGTTCTCGCTGAGGCACCGGCCTGACCGCTTCGGTCATCCTGGCTCCCCGCCTGCCGGGGAGTCAGGACGAACAGGCTTGCCAGCACCATGGCGACGCCGAGCCAGCCCAGTGCAGGCAACCGTTCACCCACGACGACGACGGCCAGCACCGCGGCGACGACGGTTTCCATGAGGGACAGGCCCGTTGCGGTGCTCGCCCGCACGCGCGCCAGTCCCCAACCGAACAGGACATACCCGGCGAACATGGGGACAAGCGCCATGTAGGCGGCCACCGTGAAGTTGCCCCAGGATTCGAGCAGCGGCCCGCCGGTCACGGCAAGCACCGGCATCAGCAGCGCTCCGCCCAGGCCGAACACCGCACCCATGGCGGCCCGGGATGACACTCCCCCGCTGATCAGGCGGTGGGCAGCCCACGAGTACACCGCGTAGGTCACGCCGGCCGCGAGACCCAGGACGACCCCCGCCGGCACCGCCCAGGATTCGGCAAGTGCGCCCGGCCGCTCCGCGCTGTCACCGGCAAAACACAGGAGTCCGGCGCCAGCCACCCCAGTCATCGCGCCGAACATCCAGCGTCGGGTCAACGCTTTCCGCTCTGCCAGGCGCTCGATGACTGCCGAGGCCAGAGGGGCTGAGCCGATCGAGACGACCGTTCCAAGCGCCACGCCGGAAAGGTGCATCGAGCTGTAGAAGGCAAGCGGGTACACCGCGACCGCCGCCGCCCCGAGCGCGACCGGCAGCCACCGGCCGCGGAGGATGTCCCAGTGGTTCGCAATCGGCTGCACAGCGTACAGCGCCTGCAGCAGCCCGCCCACCCCCATGGCCACGGCGCCGATGGCCAGCGGACTCACCGACGGCGCGAACGTGGCAACAGTTCCGGTCGTACCCCACAGCGTCGACGCACCCACCACGAAAAACGCGCCCAGGAGGGGCCCGTTCACCCGGCCGAGCAGCGCTTTCACAGCCCCTCCAGCATCTGAACAGCGATCATCCGGGCTTCGTGCAGACAGCGGTCTTCGCCCTCAAGCCCCGCCCTTGCCATGGACCCTTCGAGCACGAACGCCAAATGCCGGGCCACGCTGGCCGCCGCCTTGTCCTGCCCCGGCTTCAGTTCCGCAACATGCTTGAGCAGAAGGCCCTCGACCTCTTCCTTGTGCTGCCGCACGGCCTGCCTTCCGGGAGCGCCCGCCGGCAGTTCCGCTGCAGCATTGAGCAGGCCGCACCCCCTAAAACCGTGCTCATAGGCAAAGTTTGCATGGTCGATGTACGCGTCGAAGACCGCCAGGACCCGCTCCTGCGGAGTGGCCGCCGCGTCGACCCGCTCCCGGTACAGGGCGAGCCATTCCTCATGCCGGGCGGCGAGGTAGGCCGCCACCAGGTCCGCCTTGGAAGCGAAGTTGTTGTACAGGCTCTTCTTGGCCACGCCGGCTGCTGCAGTGATGGTGTCGATGCCCGTGGCCGCCACGCCGTCGGCATAGAAGAGCCGCGCCGCAGCCTCAAGCAGGGATGCTCGGGCTGGCCGCTTTACGGAACGTCCTTCAAATGAAGCCACCGGGAACCTCCTGGAGAAAACAGCGAGTAGGTAGGCCAGTATACCTACTCACCTTCCGGCGCAGGTAGACGCGGAAGGCGGGGGCCAAAAGGAACTGGGAGGCGCCGCCGTCGTTCTCTTCAATCTGTGTCTTGCTTCACAGCCGCGACGGGGATAATATTGTCCATGATTGTTAGCGCTAACAGTGATGTTGGGGCAGCCGGGGCTCCGCTCCGGTGATGACAGCCTCCGGTGCCGGTCCTCTGGAACGGCCTCGGTACGCCGGACACAAGTGGCCGGCCCTGGCGGAAAGTACATACGCTTTCCGCTCAAGCACCGATTCGTGGCCCAACCAGGCCACGGAAGGAGAATAACGTGAGAATCAAGAAACTCCTGGGCGCCGTCGCCGTCGTCCTGGCTGTGACGGTGGGGGCCACCGGCTGCGGCAGCCGCCCCGGCGCCGCCACCAGCTCCAGCAGCGCCGACGCTGCCGGTGCCCTGGTAGGAATCTCCATGCCGACGCAGACTTCGGAACGGTGGATCGCGGACGGTAAGAACGTCTCCGAATCCCTGGCCAAGCTCGGCTACAAGACTGACCTGCAGTACGCCAACGACGACATCCCCACGCAGGTCTCGCAGATCGAGAACATGCTGACCAAGGGAGCCAAGTCCCTGATCATCGCCGCGATCGACGGCACCACATTGACGGACGTCCTGGCCAAGGCCAAGGAGCAGAACGTCAAGGTCATTGCCTACGACCGGCTGATCAACGGCACCCCGAACGTGGACTACTACACCACCTTCGACAACTATGAAGTGGGCGTCCAGCAGGCAACGTCGCTGCTGACCGGGCTGGGCCTGGTGGATGCCTCCGGCAAGAAGGTCGAGGGCAAGGGCCCCTTCAACGTTGAACTCTTCGCGGGCAGCCCGGACGACAACAACGCCAACTTCTTCTGGACCGGCGCCATGGACACCCTGAAGCCGTATTTGGACGCCGGCACACTGAAGGTGCCCAGTGGCCAGACCAAGTTTGAGCAGGCTGCCATCCTGCGCTGGCAGGCGGCCACCGCCCAGAAGCGGATGGAAGACATCCTCACCGCCGCCTACGGCTCGGGCAAAAAGCTCGACGGCGTGCTCTCGCCCTATGACGGCCTGTCCATCGGCATCATCTCGGCCCTGACCAGCACCGGGGGCTACTCCAAGGGCGCCCTGCCTGTTGTGACCGGCCAGGACGCGGAAAAGGGCTCGGTGAAGTCCATCGTCGCCGGCGAGCAGTACTCCACGATCTTCAAGGACACCCGCAAGCTCGGCGAGCAGGCCGTGAAGATGGTGGACGCTGTCCTGAAGGGCCAGCAGCCCGAGACCAATGACACCGAGACCTACAACAACAAGGTCAAGGTGGTCCCGGCCTTCCTGCTGAAGTCCGTCATCGTCACCAAGGACAATTACAAGAAGGAACTCATCGACTCCGGTTACTACACCGACGCCGACATCAAGTAGCAGCTGCTCCTCCCAGGTAGCAGCACGGCGGTGGCGCCTGCAGCCGCAGACGCCACCGCCCCCACAACAGATCGACCCACCGAAACAGATCAGCTCATCGAACAGATCAGCGGGAAATAACCAATGAACGTACCCATTCTTCAGATGCGCGGGATCACCAAGACCTTCCCCGGCGTCAAGGCCCTCCAGGATGTCACCCTGGACGTGAACCGCGGCGAGGTCCACGCGATCTGCGGCGAAAACGGGGCAGGCAAGTCCACCCTGATGAAGGTGCTCTCCGGCGTCTACGCCCACAACACCTTCGAGGGGGACATCCTCTTCGAGAACGAACCGTGCGACTTCGCGTCCATCAGCGACAGCGAGAAGCGCGGCATCGTGATCATCCACCAGGAGCTGGCCCTCAGCCCGTACCTGTCCATCGCGGAAAACATCTTCCTGGGCAACGAAATGGCCTCCCGCGGCTGGGTCGACTGGCGCAAGACCAACCTCGAGGCGGCCAAGCTGCTGGCCCGGGTTGGCCTGGACGAAAACCCTGTCACCCCCATCCAGCACATCAGCGTGGGCAAGCAGCAGCTCGTCGAAATCGCCAAGGCACTGTCCAAGGAAGTGAAGCTGTTGATCCTGGACGAGCCCACCGCGGCCCTGAACGACGAGGACTCAGACCACCTGCTCGACCTGATCCTGCACCTGAAGGGCCAGGGCGTCACCAGCATCATCATCAGCCACAAACTCAACGAAATCCGCAAGGTGGCGGACGCCGTCACCATTATCCGCGACGGCAAGTCCATCGAAACCCTCCGCGTGGACCAGGGCCAGATCACCCAGGAACGCATCATCCGCGGAATGGTGGGCCGCGACCTCGACAGCCTCTACCCGGAGCGCGAGCCGCAGATCGGCGAGGAAGTCCTGCGCATCGAAGACTGGACAGTCCAGCACCCGCAGGACCACAGCCGTACCGTGGTGCACAACGCCAGCCTCAACGTCCGCAAGGGCGAAGTGGTGGGACTCGCCGGCCTCATGGGAGCCGGCCGCACCGAACTGGCCATGAGCGTCTTCGGCCGCACCTACGGCCGCGCCGTCTCCGGAAAGGTGTTCAAGTACGGCAAGGAAATCAACACCTCCACCGTCCCCGAGGCCATCCGGCACGGCATCGCCTACGCCACCGAGGACCGCAAGCACTACGGCCTGAACCTCATCGAGGACATCAAGCGGAACATCTCCATGGCTGCCCTGCCCAAGCTCGCCAAGCGCGGCTGGGTGGACAAAAACAAGGAAACCACGGTGGCCAACAGCTACCGGAAGAGCATGAACATCAAGGCCCCCTCCGTTGCGGCCATCACCGGGAAGCTCTCCGGCGGCAACCAGCAAAAGGTGGTCCTGAGCAAATGGATGTTCTCCGACCCCGACGTGCTCATCCTGGACGAACCCACCCGCGGCATCGACGTCGGCGCCAAGTTCGAGATCTACACGATCATCGCCGAGCTCGCGGCCCAGGGCAAAGCCGTCATCGTGATCTCCTCCGAACTCCCCGAACTCCTGGGCATCTGCGACCGGATCTACACCCTGTCCGCCGGCCACGTCACGGGTGAAGTACCGATCGCCGAAGCCTCCCAGGAGACCCTTATGCACTACATGACCCAAGAGAAGGAATAACGAACATGTCCGCCCTACGAGAATCCCTCGGCTTCCTGGCCAGCCGCCTCCGCCAGGTCGGCATCTTCGTCGCCCTGATCCTGATCGTCCTGCTGTTCCAGGTCCTCACCGACGGGATCCTGCTGGAGCCGCAGAACGTCACCAACCTCGTCGTCCAGAACAGC
Organism: Arthrobacter sp. OAP107; assembly: GCF_040546765.1. Classification (NCBI taxonomy): domain Bacteria; kingdom Bacillati; phylum Actinomycetota; class Actinomycetes; order Micrococcales; family Micrococcaceae; genus Arthrobacter; species Arthrobacter sp. OAP107. Next base: position 4,844,169 of record NZ_JBEPOK010000001.1, read on the forward strand.
TACATCCTCATTCTGGCCATCGGCATGGTCATGGTCATCATCGCCGGCCACATCGACCTCTCCGTTGGCTCCATCGCCGGGTTCATCGGCGCCGTCGCCGGCGTCATGATCGTGCACTGGGGCTGGGCGTGGTGGGCGGCCATCCCGGCCTGCCTCCTCGTCGGTGCCCTGGTCGGTGCGTGGCAGGGCTACTGGATCGCCTACGTCGGCATCCCCGCCTTCATCGTCACCCTGGCCGGCATGCTCATCTTCCGCGGCCTGACCCTGATCACCCTGAAGAACCAGCAGATCACCCCGTTCCCGGATGAACTGCGTGCCCTCGGCGGCGGCTTCCTGCCCGACATCTCCGGCGGCACCTCCGTGCTCGAATGGCTCACCGTGATCCTCGGCGTCGGCGGCACAGCGGCCCTGCTATTCCAGTCGGTCAAGGAACGCCGGGTCCGCCGCCGGTTCAATCTGGAAAACGAGCCCATGGCCTGGTTCGCCACGAAGACCGTGTTCATCGCCCTGCTGATGCTCGTCATCACGTTCCTGCTCGCCAGCTACCGCGGCACCCCGATCGTGCTGATCGTTCTCGCGGGGCTGGTCATCGCCTACTCGGCGCTGATGAACAACAGCATCTTCGGCCGGCACACCTACGCCATTGGCGGCAACCTGCACGCCGCAGAGCTATCCGGCATCAAGACCAAGGCCGTGACGTTCCGGCTCTTCGTGAACATGGGCGTGCTCGCCGCACTGGCCGGCCTGATCTTCACGGCCCGCCTGAACTCCGCCCAGCCCGCCGGCGGCACCGGCTTCGAGCTGGACTCCATCGCCGCAGCCTTCATCGGCGGCGCGGCGGTCCAGGGCGGCATCGGCACCGTGGCCGGAGCCATGATCGGCGGCCTCATCATGGGCGTCCTCAACAACGGCATGTCCATCCTCGGCCTCGGCACCGACTACCAGCAGCTGATCAAGGGCCTGGTGCTCCTGATCGCCGTCGGGTTCGACATTTTCAACAAGAACCGCGCCGGCGGCGGATCCTCCATCGCCAAGCGCTTCAAGCTCAGGACCACCCCGCCTGCGACCGAAACCAAGGCACCGTCAGAAACGAAGGCGCCGGCCCAAGCACCGGCCGAACCGTCCGCTCCGGTGGCGGCCGGCAGCCGCGAGTCAGGCAACGCCTGAAAAAACGCATAGCCAACCGGCTCACAGCCAGCAGACAGGACACGCCATGACAGGACTCCTCGATTCCATCGACATCTGCGTTACGAACCGGCAGGCTTTGGACGAACACCTCGAAGCGGCCGTGAAGGACCTCCAGGAAGTGGCGATGCTCACGGGTACGCACGGCATCCTGGTCACGCGCCACAGGCCCGGAAACTACACGGCCTCGCTATCTGAGCAGGTCCCGTTCGGCATGACGCGCGAAGTGATTCGCTGACGCGCTACTCGCCAACAGAGCAACACAGCAAAGCCCTTCGCGGTGACAACCGCGGAGGGCTTTGCTGGTTAAGAGAGCGTGTGGTGCTTTATTGGGCCGTTTCGGCCGGAGCCGCCGTGGAGTCCCGCACCACGAGTTTGGGGTTGAGGACCGAGGCCGCTCCGGAAGGTCCGTGGGCCATGTCGGACAGGAGCATCCGGATGCAGCGAGCACCGAGCTCCTTGAAGCCCTGGTTCACCGTGGTCAGCGGCGGGACGAAGTAGCCGGCCTCCGGCTGGTCGTCGAAGCCCACCACGCTGATGTCCTCAGGGACGCGCAGGCCGGCCTCGCTGAAGGCGCGCAGTGCCCCCAGGGCCATCTGGTCGTTGGCAGCGAACAGCGCGGTGACATTGCCGGCGGCAGCCAGTTCCAATCCGGCGCGGTAGCCGCTTTCGGCGCTCCAGTCGCCCTGGATCAGCACGCCTGCCGGCAGCCCGGCCTGGTGAAGGGCACGGCGCCAGCCCTCGGTCCGGGCCGCGGCGTCAATCCAGTCCTGCGGACCGGAAACGTGGGCGATCGACGTGTGGCCCAGGTTCACGAGGTGCTGCACGGCGAGGGCCGCACCCACGCGCTGGTTCACGGCCGCCACGGTCAGGTGCTCATCCGCGCCGAAGCCCACGGCAACCAGCGGCACGGACAGCGCGATGGTGTGCAGCGATTCCAGCATGGTCTCGTGCGGGACGATCACCACGATCCCGTCGACGGACTGCAGGAGGAAATGCTCGAGGGCGTCGTGGATGCCGGCGGCCGTCACCTCGCTGAGGCTGGCCATGCTGACGGCGTAGCCTTCGTTCCGGGCTGCCTGCTGGACGCCGAGGAGCGTATTGGCAGGTCCGTAGTGTGCTGTGCCGGCACCGAGGACCCCGATGGCCTGGGAACGCCGGGTGACCAGGCTGCGGGCCGCGGTGTTGCGCCGGTAGCCCAGCTCGGCGATGGCGCGTTCCACCCGCCTGCGGGTCCGGGCACTGACGTTCGGATGGGTGTTGAGGACGCGCGAGACGGTCTGGTGGGACACCCCGGCGAGACGCGCCACGTCCTCCATGACGGGAGGACGCGGCGCGGTGTTTGCTGTCATTTCGTGGTGTTTGCTGTCAGGCGGCGAAAATGCTCCAGGATGCCTCGTGCGTGGCGCCCGGCTCCAGCCGGATCAGGTCCACGCCGCTGTTGAAGGCATCGGGCGGGCAGGTCATGGGTTCCACGGCAAGGCCCAGCCGGTTGGGGGCCGGGGGCTGCTTGTCGGCGGTGTGGATCTGGATCCATTGGCAGGTGCGGTCCCACGCCATTCCGACGCCGGTACCGCCGGGATCCCGGACCAGCATGCGGGCCTGCCCGGCGCCGTCGAACGCTATGTCCGTGAAGGCATGGTCGATCTCGGTGACGCCGATGGCGCGCGGCGACCGGAAATCAAACCCGTGGTCTTCCACGGTTCGCGTTTCCTTGGGCAGCAGCCGGTCCGGGGTGACCTCGAGGAACTCCCCGGCGGGGACTTCGAGGATCCATTCGTCGAGGGGCGCCGGGCCGGCCACCAGGTAGGGGTGCGGGCAGACACCGTAGGGCGCCGCCGTGGCGCCGGCGTTCGACGCCGTGACCCGGCTGTACAGGCCGTCCCCGGACAGCCGGTATTCGACGCCGATCCGCACCGTGTGCGGGTAGCCCGGCGTGGGTTCCGGGGTGCAGGACAGCGTCACCGATGACTCATCATGCGACTCGAGCGTCCAGTCCTGCGGGAACACCAGCCCGTGCAGGGCACAGCCCCGCTCCGGCTCGTTGACCGGCACCTCATATTCGGTCCCGTCGAAGGTGTACCGGCCGTCGGCGATCCGGTTGGGCCAGGGCGCCGCGACGATGCCGCGGTAGTCGGGAATGGGTCCGCCCTCCGGGAACGGAACGATGAGGTCCCGGCCCCGGTGGCGCAGCTCCCGCAGTGCACCCGCCTGTGCCGTGATGGTGGCGGTGTACTCCCCCGCCCGGATTTTGTATTCGGTCACAGCCCTGTTTTGGGTCACAGCCTGCCGGCCAGCCTGTAGTAGGCGGCGTTCCATGCCAGTTCCTTCTTGAACTGCTTGAGCGTGGTGCCCTCGTCGATGGTGAGCAGCTCGGTCTGCGCGATCTCGGCGAAGTCCTCGAACACGTCCACGCCCACCTGGGTGGAGAGGACGGTGTGGTGGGCGGCCCCGGCGGTCAGCCAGGCGGCGGCGGAGGTGGCGAAGTCGGGCTTCGGTTCCCAGAGGGCGCGCGCCACCGGCAGGTTTGGCAGCGGCTCGTCGAGGTCGACGACGTCCACGGCGTTCGCCACGAGGCGGAACCTGTCGCGCATGTCGGACAGCGCGACGACGACGCCGGGACCGGCGTCGGTGTCGAAGACCATGCGGACCGGGTCCTCCTTGCCGCCGATGCCCAGGGGGTGGATTTCGACGCGCGGCTTGGTGGCGGTCAGCGAGGGGCAGACCTCCAGCATGTGCGCACCGAGGATCCTCTCCTGGCCGGGCACCAGGTGGTACGTGTAGTCCTCCATCAGGGAGGCGCCGCCGGGGAGCCCGGCGCCCATGACCTTGGCCGCGCGGATCAGGATGGCCGTCTTCCAGTCGCCCTCGGCGCCGAAGCCGTAGCCGTCGGCCATGAGCCGCTGGACGGCCACGCCCGGCAGCTGCCGCAGCTCGCCGAGGTCCTCGAAGGACGTGGTGAAGGCGGCGGAGCCGTTGGCCTCGAGGAAGCTGCGCAGCCCGAGCTCGATGCGGGCGCTGTACCGCAGGGACTCGTGGCGGGCACCGCCGGCACGCAGCTCCGGTGCCACGTCGTAAAGCCGCTCGTACTCCGCGACCAGGGCGTCAACGTCGGACTCCGCGGCGCCGTGGACGGCGTCGGCGAGCTCATTGACGGACCAGGTGTTGACCGAGACGCCGAAGCGGAGCTCCGCCTCGGTCTTATCGCCCTCGGTGACGGCGACGTTGCGCATGTTGTCCCCGAAGCGGGTCAGCTTCAGGTTGCGGACGGCGGCCCAGCCGGCGGAGGCGCGCTGCCAGACGCCCACCTGGCGGGCCACCTCCGGGTTGGACACGTGGCCCACGACGGTCTTGCGCGGCACGCCCAGCCGGGACTGGATGTAGCCGAACTCGCGGTCACCGTGCGCGGCCTGGTTCAGGTTCATGAAGTCAAAGTCGATGTCCGCCCACGGCAGTTCCACGTTGGCCTGGGTGTGCAGGTGCAGGAGCGGCTTGCGGAGCAGGTCCAGGCCCTGGATCCACATCTTGGCCGGGGAGAACGTATGCATCCACGCCGTCACGCCGATCACCGAATCGTCCGAGTTGGCCTCCAGCGCGGTGCGGCGGATTGCGTCCGAATCCGTCAGCACGGGCTTCCAGACGAGCTTGACCGGGACGTCGGAGGACTCGTTCAGCGCGGCAGCAATCTCCTGCGACTGGGCCGCCACCTGCTTCAGCACGTCCTCGCCGTAGAGGTGCTGGCTGCCGGTGAGGAACCAGACCTCGTAGTGCTCGAGGGAGGTGTTGTTGGCGCTGGACATTGGTGTCTCCTTTGAAAGTCGTGGGGGCCGCGCGTGGCGGCGGGTGTTGCTGGGGGCGGTGCCGGTCCTAGCGTCCGTAGACGTTCTGGTAGCGGTCGTAGAGCGACTCGATCTGGCCCTGGTCGATGGGCAGCGGTTCGCCGAGTTGGCGCGAAATGTGGACCGTGCGTGCCACCTCCTCGCACATCACGGCGGCCTTGACCGCGGAGCGGGCGTCCTTGCCGATGGTGAACGGGCCGTGGTTCTGCATCAGCACGGCCGGGGAGTTGGATCCCTGCAGGGTCTCGACGATGCCGCGGCCGATCGAATCGTCGCCGATGAGCGCGAACGGGCCCACCGGGATGGGGCCGCCGAACTCGTCGCCCATCATGGTCAGCACGCACGGGATCTCCTCCCCGCGCGCGGCCCAGGCCGTGGCGTAGGTGGAGTGGGTGTGGACCACGCCGCCGACGTCGGGCATGTTCCGGTACACGTAGGCGTGCGCCGCGGTGTCCGACGACGGCGAGAGGCCCGGGTTCTCCCATTGGGCCGGGACGCCGTCGGCATCCGCGCTCAGGCTGCTGACCGGGGTGCCGTAAAGGTCGGTGACCACCATGGTTTCGGGGGTCAGGGCGTCGTAGGAGAGGCCCGAGGGCTTGATGACCATGAGGTCATAGCCGGGGATCCGCCCGGATACGTTCCCTGCGGTCCAGACCACCAGGTCGTACCGGGTCAGTTCGGCGTGCAGTTCGCAGACCTCGCGGCGGACACGGGCAATGGTTTCCAGCAGGGCGCTCATGCCGGAACCTCCTCAGCGAGCAGGGACTGGGAACTTATGGCCTTGGCGGCGTTGCGCTGGATGGCCTTGAGCCGGTGCATGACGTCGTTGGTTCCCCTGCCGAAGTAATCGTGCAGGGTCCGGTATTCACGGAACAGTTCGTCGTAGGCGGCGACGTTTTCCGGGATGGGGGTGTACACGGCGCCGGGCGCCGCGCCCATCGCCTCGGAGGCGGCCCGGACATCGGCATACTTTCCGGCGGCCACGGCGGCGTGGATCGCCGACCCGAGGGCCGGGCCCTGGGTTGAGCCGATGGTGGAGAGCTGGAGGCCGGTCACATCAGAATAGATCTGCATGAGGAGCCGGTTCTTCAGCAGGCCGCCGGCCACGATGAATTCCTTGACCGGGACACCGGAATCGCGGAAGGCCTCGACGATGGTGCGGGTGCCGAACGCGGTGGCCTCGAGCAGCGCCCGGTAGATGTCCTCCGGGCGGGTGGCCAGGGTCTGTCCGACCACCACGCCGGAGAGTTCGTGGTCCACCAGCACGGAGCGGTTGCCGGAGTGCCAGTCGAGTGCGATCAGGCCGTGCTCGCCGATCGTCTGGCCGGAGGCCAGGTCCGTCAGGTATTCGTGGATGCCCTGCCCTGCCTTGGCGGCGGCCTCGTGGTATTCCGGCGGGACGCCGTATTTGGTGAACCAGCCGAAGATGTCACCCACGCCTGACTGGCCGGCCTCGTAGCCCCAGAGCCCGTCCACGATGCCGCCGTCCACCACGCCGCACATGCCCGGCACCTCATGGAGCTCGGCGCCGTTCATGACGTGGCAGGTGGAGGTGCCCATGATGGCCACGAGCTGGCCCGGCTCCACGGCCTTCGCGGCCGGGGCGGTGACGTGCGCGTCCACGTTGCCGACGGCGACGGCGATGCCCTCCGGCAGGCCGGTCCAGGCGGCGGCTTCGGCCGTGAGGTAGCCGGCGGCGTCGCCCAGGCGTCCGATGGTGTGATCCAGCTTGGCGCTGACGAAGTCCTTGAACTGCGGGTTCAGGGCGGCGAGGAAGCCATTGGACGGGTAGTGGCCGTCCTGGTAGATGCCCTTGTATCCGGCGGTGCAGGCGTTGCGGACGTAGTTTCCGCAGAGCTGCCAGACGATCCAGTCGGCGGCTTCCACCCAGTGGTCCATTTCGGCGTAGGCCTCCGGGTCCTCCTCCAGCAGCTGCAGCCCCTTGGCGAATTCCCACTCGGAGGAGATCAGTCCGCCGTACCGGGGCAGCCATGATTCGCCGAGCTCCGCGGCGAGCGCGTTGATGCGGTCCGCCTGGCCCTGCGCGGCGTGGTGGCGCCACAGCTTCACATACGCGTGCGGGCGGTTGGCGAAGCCCGGAACCTCGTTCAGCGGGGTGCCGTCTGCCTTGACGGGCACCATGGTGCAGGCCGTGAAGTCCGTGGCGATCCCGACGACGGCGGCCGGGTCGATCCCGGCATCAGCGATTGCGGCGGGAACAGCGTTCCGGAGCACCTCGCGGTAGTCGTTAGGCACCTGCAGCGCCCATTCCCCGGGCAGGCGGGCTGCGCCGTTGCCGGCCACGTCTGCCGGAAGCGCTTCGGTGACCACCGCATGCGGGTAGTCGAACACCCCGCTGCCGAGTTCCTTGCCGTCCCGGACCCGCACAACCACGGCCCGGGCCGGACAGGGTGCCGTAGTCCACCCCGATGACATAGTTTTCGCTGCCGTCTGCTGTGACGTCCATGAATCCTCCAAATGATGGCCCGCTGCTTATCGGGCTGAAACTATTGTGAGCGCTAACAACTTGCTGCGTCAAGTGCTGCCGATCACCGATTTGGCGATCGATACCTTCAGGCAGGGGCGGCGGTGCTCCGGCGGACCACGAGCTCGGGCTCCACCACAGTGGTACTCACCGTGTCCCCGTTCGCGATGGCGCTCAGCATCAGGTCCATGCAGCGCCTGCCGAGTTCCTCAAAGTCCTGGCGGACGGTGGTGAGCGGCGGCGTGAAGTAGCCCGACTCCGGCTGGTCGTCAAAGCCCACCACGGAGACATCCTCGGGGACCCGGACGCCCGCCTCATTGAAGGCACGGAGCAGGCCCAGGGACATCTGGTCGTTGCCCACGAACAGCGCGGTAGCGGTCCGTTCGGCGGCCAGCTTCCGGCCGATCTCGTAGCCGCTGCCGGCGCTCCAGTCCCCCTCGACTACCAGGCTGTCGTCCAGCCCGGCCCCGCGCAGCGCGGCGCTCCAGCCCTCGGCGCGCGCCACCGCGTCGATCCAGTCCTGCGGCCCCGCAATGTGGCCGATCCGGCGGTGGCCCTGCTCAATCAAATGCCCGACGGCGAGCTCGGCCCCCCGCTTCTGGTCCACCATGGCGCCGCTCACCGCCTCGCTCCCCAGCGACCCCACGGCCACCACCGGCACGCCAGGGTTCAGTTCGGCCAGGGCCACAAGCGTCTCGGAATGCGGCACGATCACCACGATGCCGTCCACTGACTGGTCCAGGAAGTGCCGGATGGCATCGAAGATCCCCTCCCGGCTCACCGAGCGGAGGGCGGCGATGCTGACGAAATAGCCGGCATCCCGTGCGGCCTGCTCCACCCCCAGCAGCGTGTTGGCCGGACCGTACTGGGACAGCTCGCTGCCAAGCACCCCGATGGTCTGCGACTTCCGCGTAACCAGGCTCCGGGCCGCGGTGTTGCGCCGGTAGCCCAGCTCCGCGATGGCGACCTCCACGCGCTCGCGCGTGGCCTTGCTGACGTTGGGATGGTTGTTGATCACCCGGGACACAGTCTGGTGCGAGACCCCGGCGCGCTCCGCCACGTCCTCAAGCCGGGGCAGCCGGGCATTGCTTTTTGCCATGGGGTAATTGTGCGCGACCCACGGCCCTGAACACGAATAGGCGCGGCACGGATGGACGCGGCCGGACGTACACTGGTGGGAGCAAAGGAGCGCTGGCGATGGACGGCAAAGTTCATCATTCGGGGGGCGGATTATCCGCACGGCACATGCTGACGGGGCTCCTGCTCCTGCTCGCCCTCCTCTTCAGTTACCTGCCCGGCGCCGCCCCCGCACGCGCCGTATCGCTCAACGGCCACGACATCTCCTGGCCCCAATGCCCGACGGCGGTGGGCGGCTTTGGCCTGCCGCTTCCGCCGGCGTCATCCCAGTTCGTGGTGATCGGCCTGACGAAGGGACTGCCCTTCACAGAGAACCCGTGCCTGGCCAGCCAGGTCACCTGGGCTTCCAGCAACCGCAAACCGGCCCAGGCCTACACCATGGCCGCCTTCCCCACGGCCGCCCAGCTCACCACTTACCGGTCCCAGGGACCGTGGTCCGCAGCCACCCGGGCGGGGCAGCTCTCCAACGTCGGCTACGCGGAAGCAAGGTATGCGGTGGCCAGCCTGGCGCGGGCGCGGTTTGCGCCACGTGTGGTGTGGATCGACGTCGAACCCCGCCCGGCCCAGCCGTGGCCCACCGCGAGCGCCGCGCAGCAGCGCGAAAACCGGTACATCGTCGAGGGCCTGATGCGCGGCCTGCGCGACTCCGGCTATTCCTATGGCCTGTACTCGTTCGCCTCCGGCTGGACAAGCATCACCGGCTCCTGGCGCCTCTCCGGTGTTCCGGTGTGGGCCACCGCCGGCCGGCTGGATTTCCCCGGCGAAGCCCAGAACCTCTGCCGCACCGCCAGTTTCTCCGGCGGCCGCGTGTACCTTTCCCAGTGGTACGACGACGTCCGGGACTACGACCTCACCTGCGACCCCTATGCCTTCACACCCCTGCCCATCCCGGCGTCCACCCTGTCGCGCTCGACCGGCGACTTCAACGGGGACTGGAACACGGACATCCTGACCCGCGTGACGGCCACGGCCGAGCTGCGGCTGTACCCGGGGAACGGCCGCGGGGGCCGGCTCCCCGGCGTGCGCATCGGCACCGGCTGGAACGGCTTCAACGCCCTTGAAACACCCGGCGACTTCAACGGCGACGGCCCGCAGGACGTCTTCGCCAGGGAGGCCGCCACCGGATACCTGTGGATGTACCGCGGCAACGGCACCGGCGGGTTCCTCCCACGGATCCGGCTCGGCACCGGGTGGAACAGCTTCAGCGCGATCGTTGGCCCCGGTGACTTCAACGGCGACCAGCGCGTGGACATCCTCGCCCGCGAGTCTGCCACCGGCTTCCTCTGGCTGTACCGCGGCAACGGCACCGGCGCGTTCCTGCCGCGGATCCGCGTGGGATCCGGCTGGAATGCCTTCAATGCCCTGGCCGGTCCGGGCGACATGAACAACGACGGCGCCGCCGACGTCCTGGCGCGCGAGGCGGCCACCGGCGTCCTGTGGCTGTACCGCGGCAGCGGCACGGGCGGCTGGCTCCCCCGCGTCCGGGTGGGCGCCGGCTGGAACGCCATGACCGCCGTCGTAAGTCCCGGTGACTTCAACGGCGACCGCAACCCGGACCTGCTGGCCCGCGACGCCGCCGGCGTCCTGTGGCTCTATCCCGGGCTGGGCACGGGACAGTTTGCCTCCCGGGTGCGCGTCGGCGCGGGCTGGAACGGGCTCGCCCCGCTGTTCTAGTGGGGCTTCTGACCGACCGTTGAACCCGGCCTCTGATCGATCGTTTCACCAAAACGGCCGCTTTCCGGCCAATTCCTTCTATTTACTGGGCCGTAGCCTTGGAACGGCCACCCCCTTATACCCGTCTCATTGAGGGGGTATGCACGGCATTCGTCCAATGTTTTCCCAACCCCCTGCCCGCACTGTAGTTGCGCGGGGCAACGACAAGCGCAGCCAGCTTCCGCAAGGCCAGGATTTCCCGGAGCAGAAACCGGGGAAAGACCCTGAGAAAGCTCGAATACCGGGGCCAGCAGGCCACTCTTTTTTGCCCCGAAGGAGGCGCATACCCATGTCAGAAGAAACCGCAACCACAAACGAAGTGCCGACCAATGCAGTGTCCCGCCGCAATGTCTTGCGGATCGGTGCGGCCGGAGGTGCCGGCGCGGCCCTCGTCGCCGCCCAGGGCTGGGCAGGCCCCCTGCTCGCGCAGAAGGGCCTCCTGTCCCCCGACGGCGCGTTCGGCGCATCGTCCACCGCCCTCGGCGACCTGCTGTTCTACATTGAGGCTTTTCCCACCAGCCCGCTGATCCTGTCGCCGTTCCAGGACAAGCTGCCCATCCCCAAGGCCCTGGCCCCGACGCCGGCGGTGGGGGATGCCTTCACGAAGGGCTACACGGAATGGAGCGATCCGCCCGGGCCCGGCCAGGGCCAGCAGAGCTCGTTCAAGAACGAACAGCACCAGATCTGGCCCGCCAAGCTGAACTATCCGGACCCGCTCGTCTACAAGATCGACATCCTGCTGCGGCAGCATGCGTTCACCACCTCGCAGGTGCTGCCCATCGATGCGAACGGCCGCCCGACGATCTCCTTCGACGAGAAGCGCAAGACGTACCCGGCCGGAACCAAGCGCACGCTGCCGCTGAGCACCATCTACGGCTTCAACGGGACCTTCCCGGGCCCGATGATCAATGCCGAATACGGCAAGCCGGCCCTGGTCCGGTTCGAGAACCACCTGGATGAGAACCCGCTGAACCTGGACCGCCAGGACTTCGGCTCGCCGGACTGGTCCTTCCTGACCCACCTGCACAACGGCCACACCGCTCCGGAGTCTGACGGCAACCCGCACTATTCAATGACCCGGGGACCCAAGTATGAGGGCTACCTGCCGAAGACGTTCTGCGACAACCTGTACCTCAACTGGCCCGCCGGCGGCGACGACCGGGAGAAGCAGAGCTTCTTCTGGTTCCACGACCACCGGATGGACCACACAGGTTCCAATGTCTACAAGGGCATGGTGGGCCTGTACCCGATCTATGACCCGAAGAACGGCATGGACATGGGCGACGAGACCAAGGGCCTTCGGCTTCCCGGGGTCCGCAAGAACAATCCGGACGGGTCGTTCGACGTGGACTACGACGTCCCGCTGGCGTTCTACGACTGCCGGCTGGATGACGGCGTCACCATGCACAAGGACATCCACGACGTGCAGAAGGAATTCCCGGACGCCAAGAACCCTGCCAAGCACCCCGAGTGGTGGGGCAAGACCTTCTACAAGCACTTCCCCAACCACGGGTTCGTGGGCGACATCTTCACCGTGAACGGCACCGCCTACCCCGTCATGGAGGTCAAGCGCCGCAAGTACCGCTTCCGCTTCCTGGACGCGTCCATCGCCCGGATCTACGAGTTCAAGCTGATGAGCTCCACAAAGGGTCCGAAGACCTCGGTTTCGCTCGGCTACAAGGGCGACGAACTCGAGGGCCAGTACCGTATCCCGGACGGCCAGCAGTGCATGCAGTTCACCCAGATCGCGTCCGACGGCGGTCTGCTGCCGTTCCCGATCAAGCGTGATTCCTTTGAGCTGTGGCCGGCCAAGCGGCGCGAAGTGGTAATCGACTTCACCAGGTACCAGGACGGCACGCCGACGACCAAGGGCGACGTCATCTACCTCACCGACGTGATGAAGATGCCCAACGGCCGGATGTGGAGCAACTCGTCCCGGTTCTCGCCCGACCCCGCTTACAAGGTCCCGGTGCTCAAGTTCGTGATCGGCGACGACGCTCCCGATGACAGCGTGATCCCGACCGGGATGATGCGTGAGCTCCCGCCGCTGCCGAGCAACTGGCAGACCATGCTGGACAACCGGCTCATCTTCGAGGTGGAGCGCGGCTCCGGCGGCGGCGAAACGGAGTGGCTCATCAACGGCAAGCCGTTCACTCCGAACACCGTGGCCACCAGCCTCAAGAACCGCGCAGGCCGCTCACCGCTCGCCCAGCAGAAGATGGGCAGCTACAACCTCTGGGAGATCCGCAACGGCGGCGGCGGCTGGGTCCATCCCTTCCACCTGCACATGGAGGAACACCGGGTGGTCATGCGCAACGGCAGGGACGTCACCCGCGGCGGCGACAAGGGCCATCCGGATGACGTGTCACGCGAGGACCTGGTGGCCCTGGATCCCGGCGAGGCGACAGTCATCTACCGCGGCTTCCGCGACTTCACAGGACCGTACGTGGCCCACTGCCACAACCTGGCGCACGAGGACCACGCCATGATGTTCGGCTGGGAGATCACGCCATGACAGCGGTACCGGCGGGCACTGCCAGCTGGAGCAGCAGCGGGACCGGCGCCGAGGCGCCGGCCCGCCCCGCGGTCCCCTGGCTGACGGTCATCCCGCTGGCGGCGATGATGGCCTTCGCCGACGGCTTCTGGATGGTCTCGCTCAGGGGTGCTGTGGGTGCCATCGAGCGGACCCAGGAGCCGTTCATCAGCTGGCTTCGGGAGTCCACCGTGCTGCTCCCGGTGTTCGTGCTGGCGGTCATCGCTGCCGTGACACTGTCCATGCGGTGGTTCGGGCCGATGCCGGCGGGAAAGAAGGCCTTCCTCACCACGGCCCTGCTGATTGCCGCCGCCGGCACCCTGGCCGGGGCCCTCACGCTGGCCGCCAGCCAGGCCTGGGACTACGCCCTGCAGCATGACCTGATGAGCCACCTGCACCATTCGAACTCAGTACAGTCCGTGGATCAGCTGGACCAGTCCTCGCTGGGGCTCCAGCTTGCCGCCTTCGGCTACGGCGTCGGCCTGCTGCTGGTCTCCAACGTCGTGGTGACCGGGTGGACGGTGGCCATCCGGGGGCGGGCGGCTGGACGTCAGCCGCCGGCCGAAGGCGTCGCCCGAGGGTGCTCCCCGCCGTGCGCGGGCCGCAGGTGACCGGACGGGCATCACGGACCTTAGGCTGACGCTGGCCGCGGTGGCGCTGTTCGGCTGCGCCGCCATCCACCTGGCGGTCATCCCGGACCATCTCAACCACTGGGTGGCGGCCAGCGCCTTCTTCCTGGCCCTGGCCATGGCGGAGGCGGCCGGCGGAGCCCTGCTGCTGGGCCGGCCCAGCCAGAACGTCCTCGTTGCCGTCGCAGCCGCCTCCGTGGTTCCGCTGGCACTGTGGGTCTGGTCCCGCACATCCGGGCTGCCTTTCGGTCCCGACTCCAACCTGGCCGAGCCATTTGGCCTGGCCGACACCGCAGCCTCCCTCCTAGAGCTCGGGACCCTGGTGGTCGCCGTCGTCCTGCTCCGCGCCAAGCGCAGGGGTGACGGCGGTCCGGCGAGGCGGACGACGGCGTCGGCCCACCTCCGCGCGCTGGCCGTGGTGGGGGCAATCGCCATCGGTTCCCTGGGTGTCGCCGGAGCCGTGCCCGGCTTGCTCGGCGAGGTGGACACGTCAGGAAATACCACCCACAGCACCACACATTAGGAAGGCTTTTTCAGTTCAAAGTCCGACGACGGCGGCTCCCGGGTTTGGGGGCCGCCGCCGTCGTGTCTGGCGTGCAGTGACGGTTACAAGCAATTTACATTCCCGAAACCTAAGGCAGTTTCCGGAGTCCTATGTTGTGGGGACTAACGGCATTCGTCCGGGTCTCAGCAAAAAATGCCACCCACCGATTCCTGAGTGGAGTTCGAAATGAACGCTGGAGATGTTGCCTGGATCCTCGCAAGTTCCGCACTGGTGTGCATGATGATTCCCGCCCTGGCCCTCTTCTACGGGGGCATGGTGGGATCACGCAGGATCCTGAACATGATGATGATGTGCTTCGGCGGGGCCAGCCTCGTGGCCGTGCTGTGGGCACTGTTTGGATACTCGATGGCCTTTGGCAATTCCGTGAACGGCCTGGGCCTGATCGGGGACGTGACGCAGTACGCAGGCCTCGAGCCAATGCTGAAGGATAATCCCGATGCCGCCCTGCCGGCGGCACTGTTCACGTCCTTCCAGCTGTTCTTCGCCTGCGTCACCACCGCCCTGGTTGCCGGCGCGGCCGCCGGGCGGATGAAGTTCGGCGCCTGGATGGTGTTCGCGGGCGTGTGGGCCACGCTGGTCTACTTCCCCATCGCGCACTGGGTCTTCGCATTCAACTCCGCGGACGGCTCCGTGACGGGCGGCTGGATCGCCAACGGCATCAAAGCCATCGACTTCGCCGGCGGGACGGCCGTGCACATGAACGCCGGCGCAGCCGCCCTCGCCCTGGCACTGGTCTTGGGCCGCAGCTCCGGCTGGCCCAAGATGGAACACTCCAAGCCGCACAGCCGCCCCCTGGTGCTGGTGGGCGCGGGCCTGCTCTGGGTGGGCTGGTTCGGGTTCAACGCCGGATCGGCGCTGACCGCCGGCCATTCGGCGTCGGTGGTGTTCCTCAACACCGCCGTGGCAGCGTCCGCCGGCCTGCTCGCCTGGGCCGTCGTCGAACGGATCAGGCACGGCGCCACCACCAGCATGGGTGCCGCCTCGGGGCTGGTCTCCGCCCTCGTGGCCATCACGCCCGCCTGCGGCGCGGTCAGCCCGCTGGGTGCCGTGGCCATCGGCGCCATCGCCGGTGCTGTCTGCTCGCTGGCCATCGAATGGAAGTACCGTCTCGGCTTCGACGACTCCCTCGACGTGGTGGGTGTGCACCTCGTGGGCGGCATCATCGGGACTCTGCTGATCGGCATCTTCGCCACGAGCAGCGCACCCAACGGCGTCAGCGGCCTGCTGTACGGCGGCGGGCTGCGGCAGCTGGGCATCCAGTCAATCGCCACAGTTGCCGTGCTGGCCTACTCCTTCGGCCTGACCTGGGTGATCGCCAAGGTGGTGGACATGGCCATGGGCCTGCGCATCCACGAGGAGGACGAACTGCGCGGCATCGACATCGCCGCCCACTCCGAGTTTGCGTACCTGATCGATGAAGACCCCGTGAACCTGGGCGCCTCACCCCGGTCCTGAGGCGGCGCCTAAGACGGGGTCCCCTGCCAGGACGTCCAGTTTCTTCGTGAAGGCCAGCGGCCCGATAGTCTCGGGGTCCGCGGCGAGGTCGAACTGAGCCGTGTACCCGGTATTCAGGTACAGATGCTTGGCCTCCGGCTGGCGCGGGCCCGTGGTGAGGTAGACGCTGCGGTAACCGCGCTCCGCGGCCAGCCGCTCGAGTTCCGCCAGCACCCGCCGGGCCAGCCCGCGCCGCCGGTGCGCCGAGTGCGTCCAGATCCGCTTGAACTCGGCGGTTTCCGCGTCGTAGCGGCGGTAAGCCCCGCCGGCCACGGACTCGCCGTTCTCCTGGAGGATCAGCAGGGCGCCGCGCGGGGCCTCGAATTCCTCCGCCGGGTACCTGTTCAGTTCCTCGGCGGCCGTGCCACGGCCGAACAGGTCACCATAGCGGGTGTCGTACTCGACGGCGAGCTCGTCCAGGAGCGGCCGGACCCGGGGGTCGTGCATGGGCAGTTCGAGGACGGTGAGGGTGGAGCGTGACACGGCAGTGAGGATCGTTCTCGCGAGGGCGTCGTTCTCCCGGAAGGGTGCGGCGTTGGTGCCGGGCCGGGCAAACGCGCCCGCTCCCCAGCCGGAGGTCCCTGGGCCGACGCCGAACAGGCCGCGCCGGGTCCCGCCACCGCGGCCCACGATCCGATGGCCGCCGGTGATCAGGAGACGGCCGGTTGCGTGGCCGCCGTCGGAGGTGAGCAGGTGCTGCTCCGCGCCCAGGCCCGTGCCGTGCAGCGATCGCAGCAGCGGGTTGGCGGAACGGGCCACGGCCGGGCCGGGCAGCCGGGCCTCGATGAAGGCCTTCGTCCGCAGGCTCACCGGTGACTGCGCCGACGTCGCCACGAACTCGCCGGTGGCGTCGTCCGCGGCGACCGCAAGTCCCGGTCCAAGGAAGTGCAGCAGCCCGGCGCGGTGGACGGCCAGCATTTCGCGAAGGCGGCGGGGCGGCGGACCGGAATCCACGAAGCTGAAGAAGCCGTGCCACCAGCCGTGCACGTCCTCCTGCGAGCGCGCGTTCAACCGTTCGGACGGAACGATCCGGCCCAGCTCCATGTACACCTTCAGCAGCGCCATGAACAGTGCCAGCGTTTCCGGGTGGTCCGGTCCCGTCCGCAGCTCGAGGTCATGCTCAATGTAGGCAGCCACCGCGTCCTGGACGTCATCATGGCCGGCAAAGAGCTGGCCGCCGAACGGCTTGTCGAGCCGTTCGAGGTCCAGGTGCAGCTCAGCGTCGGGTACAGCGGCGGCGACGAGCTCGCGGCGGGCGCAGCTGTACCAGTCCACGGCGGCAAACCGCTCCGCAAACTCGTCCCAGCCCAGCGCCACCCGCTCCGGGCTGCCGGTGAACAGCTCCCGGTAGTAGCCGTACCCGGCGTCCTTGGCGATCAGGGGCCAGAGGTGGCTGCGGAAATCCAGTTCGGCGTGCTCCTCCAGGAGCGCGCCGACTGCGTCAGCGGTGAAGAACCGTGGCGCCGCCGCAGGTTCACCGCGCAGCGCCGTGGAAATCTTGGAGTGGAACGGCACGCCGCGGCGTGACCCGGCCCAGAGCCGGGGCTCGGCCCCGGACGGAAGGTAGCGCAGCCCGCCGTCGGGCCTCTCTTCAAAACGGCCGCCGCGGCCCTCGGTGAGCAGCACCAGCAGGTCAACGAAGGCCAGGCCCATCCCGGAGACGATGACGTCCTGGCCCGGGGCGATGGGGGAATAGTCGACGTCGGTGGTATAGCTGGGTGCCGCATGGAACCCGCCGTGGCGGGCCGCAAACGCGGACCAGGCAGCGGAGCGTGCATCGGGTTCCGCGTCGGTGTGCCCCACGGCGGCAATCACGACGTCGGCGTGCAGGGTGCCGCCGCCGGCAAGCCGCACACTGTACCCGCCATCGTCGGAAGCGCCACCGGCCGTTTCACCCGGTTCGACTCTGACCGCGGTGTCGCGGTGGACCGTGACGCGGACGTCGCTGCCCAGGGCACGGACGGCGCGGCGGAAGAACCACTCGAGGTATTTGCTCTGCAGTTGCCGGGTGGCAAAGGAGCTGCCCGTCAGTGAGCGCAGCTGTTCCTGCAGGTGCGGCGGCATGGCGGGCACGTCGGTGATGGAGCCGTCCCGGACACCGGCAGCCCATGCGGCAAGGCCTGGACCGTCGATGGGCGGCCCTTCGCACAGCACCGAGGAGTCGGTGAACATCGTGACGTCCGCCGCGGTTGAGTTCATCATGAGGCCGGGTTCCTGGTCGAAGCGCCAGATCCTGCCGGAGCCGGGTTCGTACGGCTCCACGATGTGGATCTGTATCGGGCCGCCCGCGAGCCCCGGGCGGTTGGCCGCGAGCCGTTCGAGTATTCCGGCCGTGCGCGGGCCACCGCCGATGAAAACCACGGATGGGGGCTGCGCCGGCATCGGAAACTCCTGGTGGAAAGGACCCTTGGAAGGGCCACGGGAAAAGGGCTTGGGCCCTCAATCTAGGGTCTGGACAAACCGCCGGTCGAGGGCGCTGTCACGGCCGTTCACCCCGCGTAATGGCCCGTAAATCAGCGCAAGAATTCGTCTCATGACGCCCCGCTAAGCCCCGTGAACGAATGCAACAGGCGGCTTTGCCCGGCCTTCCGGGCGCACCTAGATTTGCAGCCAACTGCCCCAGAAATACCAACCGGAAGAAGCGAGATGGCGCATGAGTTCAGCAGCTACCAGGACGTCCCAGTCCCCCACTGAGGCACGGGCGGTGCCGCCCCGGCCCGCCGAACTGCGTGCCGCCATCGACTACGCCGACTACCGCCTGGTGCCCGCCCGCCGTCCGTGGCGCTGGGTGGGCACCGTGGTGGTGGCTCTCGGCGTGGCCGCGGTGATGTGGTCCCTGGCCACGAACCCGCGCTGGGAATGGGGCGTCGTGGCCCAGTGGTTCACCGCCAAGTCCGTGGTGAACGGCCTGGTGGAGACCCTCAAGCTCACCGCCATCTCCGGGGCGCTTGGCTTCATCCTGGGCTTCCTCCTCGCCCTCATGCGGCTGTCCGCTTCGCCGCTGCTGGTCTCCGTGTCCTGGACGTTCTCGTGGATCTTCCGGTCCACGCCGCTGCTGGTCCAGATGCTCCTTTGGTACAACCTTGGGTACCTCTACGAGAAGATCAGCCTCGGAATTCCGTTCACGGACATCCGGTTCTTCGAGGCACAGACCACCACCCTGATCAGCCAGTTCGCGGCGGCCGTGCTCGGCCTGACGCTGAACCAGGCCGCCTACTCTGCCGAGATCATCCGCGGTGGCATCCTGTCCGTTGACCAGGGCCAGCTCGAGGCGGCGGCCGCCCTGGGCATTCCGGCCTGGCGCCGGTCCACCCGGATCGTGCTCCCGCAGGCCATGCGCGCCATCCTGCCCACGGCCTTCAACGAGATCATCGGCCTGGTCAAGGGCACCTCGATCGTTTACGTCCTGGCCTACTCCGAGCTCTTCTACACCGTCCAGGTCATTTATAACCGCACCCAGCAGGTCCTGCCGCTGCTGCTCGTGGCCACCCTCTGGTACGTGGTGATCACCTCCGTGCTCAGCGTGTTCCAGTACTACATCGAGCGCCACTACTCCAAGGGCGCGGTGCGCACCCTGCCCCTCACGCCGCTGCAGAGGGCACGGAAGTTCTTTGCCACCCACGCCCCGGTCAACACCAAGGACACGGCCACCACCACCGGAAGGAAGTGACTCCGATGAGCACAACACTTGAGGCCCCCGCCGCCACCCGCGGGCTGGTGGAGATCACCAAGGTCCGGAAGTCCTTTGGACCCACCGAGGTCCTGAAGGGCGTCTCCCTGACGGTGGAGCCCGGCGGCGTGGCCGTCATCGTCGGCCCTTCGGGTTCCGGGAAGTCCACCCTGCTGCGGACCATCAACCACCTGGAAAAGGTGGATGCCGGGTTCATCGCCATCGACGGCCAGCTCGTGGGCTACCGGGTCAGGGGCAACAGGCTGCACGAACTGCCCGAGAAGGACATCCTGAAGCAGCGCACAGAAATCGGCATGGTGTTCCAGAACTTCAACCTGTTCCCGCACCTCACGGCGCTTGAAAATGTGACCGAGGCGCCCGTCGTCGCGCAGGGGAGGTCACAGGCGGAAGCCCGCGAGCGCGGCCTGGAACTCCTGGACCGGGTAGGCCTGCGTGACCGCGCCGGCGCCTACCCCCGCCAGCTCTCCGGCGGCCAGCAGCAGCGCGTCGCCATCGCCCGGGCGCTGGCACTGGACCCGAAGATCCTGCTCTTCGACGAGCCCACCTCCGCCCTTGACCCCGAACTGGTCAACGAGGTGCTGGACGTGATCCGCGGGCTGGCCAAGTCCGGCACCACCCTGATCATCGTCACGCACGAGATGGGTTTTGCCCGCGACGTGGCGGACACCGTGGTGTTCATGGACCAGGGCCAGATCGTCGAACGGGGCAAACCGCAGGACATTTTCACCGACCCGCAGGAAGAACGCACCCGGAGTTTCTTCTCCAAGGTGATCGAGCCCGCCTTCAATATCTAAAGGAACTCCCATGGCACCCTTCTTCACCCCGCACCACGGCACCGCCCGCCGGCGCACGCTGGCAGCGCTGCCCGCCGTCGTCCTTTCCGGCGCGCTGGCACTGTCCGCCTGCTCCGATCCCGGCGCCGCCGCCTCCGGCGGTTCAACGGCCGCAGCCGGTGGGGCGACGACGGCGGGCCGCAACGGCGTCGTCTACAACACCTCACCGGACCAGCAGCGGATCCGCGCTGAAAAGGATGCCGCGCTGGCCGCGAAGGTGCCGGCGCTGATCGGCAAGGACGGCAAGCTCACGGTGACCACCACCGCAGGCTCGATCCCGCTGTCCTTTCACGCCACGGACGACAAGACGCCCATCGGCTCCGAGCTGGACATCGCCCAGCTGGTGGCGGACAAGCTGGGCCTGGAGCTCGACGTCCAGGTCACGTCCTGGGAGAACTGGCCGCTGAAGACCCAGTCCGGCGACTTCGAGGCGGTGTTCTCCAACGTGGGCATCAACAAGGACCGGGTGAAGCTGTTCGACTTCGCCAGCTACCGGGCGGCGTACATGGGTTTTGAGGCGAAGAAGTCCGCGTCCTACAACATCCGGGACGCGGACGACATCTCCGGCCTGAAGGTCTCCGTAGGCTCCGGCACCAACCAGGAGAAGATCCTGCTGGCCTGGAACAAGGAGCTCGAGGCCAAGGGCAAGGAACCCGCCAGCCTGCAGTACTACTCGTCCGACGCCGACACCATTCTGGCGCTCTCCTCCGGCAGGACCGACCTGAACATCGCGCCGTACCCTTCGACGGCCTACCGGGAAAACACCCGCGACGACCTGAAGATCGTCGGCAAGGTCAATGCCGGCTGGCCATCGGAGACCCTGGTGGCCGCCACCACGCTCAAGGGAAACGGCCTGGCGCCGGTGATCACCGAGGCGCTGAACTCCGTCATCAAGGACGGCTCCTACGGCAAGGTGCTGGACCGCTGGGGACTGTCCGAGGAGGCCCTGCAGGAATCCAAGACGGTGACCGAGGCCAACTTCGCCTCCACGCAGACGGGGGCAACACCGTCGGGGGCTGCGAAATGAAGTTCCAGGTCCTGGACATCATTCCGCACCTCAAGAACCCGGTCACCGGCGAGATCGTCTCCACCGCCGACCGGCTGAACCAGGTGGTGCAGACCGCCCGGCGCGCCGAGGAGCTCGGCTACGACAGCTTCTCCGTGGGCGAGCGGCATGCCGGGGCGTTCATCTCCTCCTCCCCCACCACGGTGCTCGCCACCATCGCCGCCGTCACTTCCCGAATCCGGCTGCACACCGGCGTCACCGTCCTGTCCGTGCTGGACCCGGTGCGCGTGGCCGAGGACTACGCCACGATCGACCAGCTCAGCCGCGGCCGGCTGGAACTGGTCATCGGCAAAGGCAACGAAGTGCTGCAGTACCCGCTCTTC
Source organism: Arthrobacter sp. OAP107 (assembly GCF_040546765.1). NCBI lineage: Bacteria > Bacillati > Actinomycetota > Actinomycetes > Micrococcales > Micrococcaceae > Arthrobacter > Arthrobacter sp. OAP107. The sequence continues at coordinate 4,865,662 of NZ_JBEPOK010000001.1, forward strand.
GGCCTGGACTTGGCAGACCAGTGGGACCTGCTGGAGGAGAAGTACTCCCTGCTGCGCCGGCTCTGGCGTGAGGAGGACGTCACGTGGTCCGGCCGCTTCCGCCCCGCGATCACCGAGCCGACCACCACTACGCCCCGCCCCTACGCCGGTTCGCCACGGATTTGGCACGGGTCTGCTACAACCCTTACGTCGGCGGCGCTGGCAGGCCGCTGGGGAGACCCGCTGTTCACCGCGAACGCCATCCAGCCGCGGGAAAACTACAAGGTGCTCATCGACCACTACGTGGCGGAGTACGAGCGGAACGGCCATGATCCGCGCCACCGCTACGTGGGTTCGGGCAGCGGAGCCGGCGGCGTGTTTATTGCCGGCACCACGCAGGAGGCCAAGCGCCAGTACGGCCCGGTCTACGAGGCCCTCACGGCTGCACGCAACGTTCCCGGCAACAACTCGCCGTTCCGGGACATCGACCACGCGGTGGCAGAGGGCCCGGCACTTGTCGGCAGCCCGGAGCAGGTGATCGATAAGATCCTCAGCTACCACGGTCTGTACGGGCACGATCTGCAGTCGATCTCGCTGCCCACCACGCTCCCCCTCGAGCAGCAGCTGGAGATCCTGGAGCGGTTCGCGCTCGAGGTCATCCCGGCCGTGCGCGCGTCTGCCCCCACCACGCTCTGGGAGTCTGCGGATCCGTTTGCCGGCCGCCCCGGCTTTGCGGGAGCCACCGAACCCGACGCTGCCTCCGCCGTCACCACCGACCACGACAACCACAGGAGCGACAATGCCTACGTCTACGCCCACTGAAACTGCTGCCGTGTTCGCGGCTGAATGGGAGCAGTGGCACGCCGCGCATGAGCGCCGCCGCGCCGATCCCCACGGTTTCCTCGCCGTCACCCACCTGCACTGGCTGGGTGCGGAACCCGCCCGGCTCGAGGGCGTTCCGGGCTCCTGGAGCGTACAGGACGACGCCGTCACGGTGATTCTGGAGCCCGGCGAAAGCCTGCTGCGGGACGGCCGGGAGCTGAACGGCAGCCCGGCTGAGAACGGAAGCACCGCCGTCGTTTTCGATCCGATCGCCGAGCGGAACGGCATTAACCTAACGGCGGGTCCCGCCGTCGTCGAACTCGCCAAGCGCGGCGGGGAATACATCGTGCGTCCCCGGCACCCGGAGAACCCGCTGCTCAATGAGTACCGCGGCACGCCGGCCTACGCGCCGGACCCGCGTTTCGCCGTTGAGGGCGTGTACGTGGCCTTTGACGAGCCCCGGCACACCACGGTTGGCGCCGCCGTCGAGGGCATCGTGCACGTGTACGAAGCGCCCGGCGAGATCCGGTTCGAGCTGGACGGCCAGGAGCTGACGCTGACGGCCTTCAACGGCCACGCGCCCGGCACCCTGTCCGTGCTGTTCACGGACGCGACGTCCGGCAAGACCACGTACGCGGCGAACCGCTCGCTCACGGTGGACGCGCTGGACGCAGACGGCCGCGTGATTCTGGATTTCAACCGTGCGGTGAACCTGCCGTGCGCCTACACCGACCTCGCAACCTGCCCGCTGCCGCCGGCCGAAAACCGCCTGGCCGTCGCAGTCGAAGCGGGCGAACAGAACCCCCACGAGAGGCAGGCCGGACAGTGAGCACCGCAGCCAATTCCTTCCTGGCCATCGAACTGGACGGCGACGGAGCGCACCCCGCCGCCTGGCGCAAAGCCCGGCACACTCCCGCCGAACTGCTTGATGGCACCCGCGTCCGCGCCACGGTGCTGGCCGCCGAGTCGGCCGGGTTCCACGTGGCCACGTTCGCTGACGGATCGCTGACCCCGGCGAGTTCCGGGCAGAACGGCCGCGACATCCCGGGCCGGCTGAACGCCCTGCAGCGCGCAGCTTTTGCCGGGCCCGTCACCAGCTCCATCGTGCTGGTTCCCGAGGTGGACACCGTCTACACCGAGCCGTTCCACATCTCCACACAGCTGGCCAGTCTGGACTATGTGTCCGGCGGGCGCGCCGGGTGGCTGGTGGCCGCCTCGGACCAGGCCGCCGATGCTGCCGCCGTGGGACGTTCCGTTGTCGCTGCTGACGGGTTGGGCCGGGAAGCCGCCGATTCGATTGAGGTCAGCCGCCGGCTTTGGGACTCCTGGGAGGACGACGCCGTGATCCGTGACGTCGCCACCGGCCGGTACATCGACGTGGACAAGCTTCACTATGTCGATTTTGAAAGCACCGTCGATTTCGAAAGCGGCAGCGGATACTCCGTCAAGGGACCGTCCATCATTCCTCGTCCGCTGCAGGGCCAGCTGCCGGTCCTGGCACCGGCCGGCCTGCTGGGCGGGAACCAGCCGGGCGGGAACCAGCCGGGCGGGGACCGGCTGCCCGCGGGGGCGGCGGATGCCGTCCTCGTCTCCGCGCCCACGCCCGGGCTGCTGGCCGGCGAGATCGCCGAGGCCCGCGCTGCCGCTCCCGGGCCCGCGATCATCGCCGAGCTCGACGTCGTCCTCGACGCCCGCGGGCAAAATGCCGCCGGGCGGCTCGCCGAACTCGATGCGCACACGCCGTGGCAGAGCAGGCGTGCCCGTTTCGCCGGCACCGCGGCGGAACTCACGGAGCTGCTCGCCTCCATTCTGGAGACCGCCGACGGCGTGCGCATCCACCCGGCCGTCCTGGACGTGGACCTGGAGGAGCTGGCGCAACTGGTGCTTCCTGCCCTCCGGCGCCGGGGCCTCCTCGCACCGCAGCAGCCCGGTTCCACATTCCGGGACCTGCTCGGCCTGCAGCGCCCGTCCAGCCGGTATGCCGCCGCATCAGCGGCCCCCGCGGCTTCCGCGGCCCAGAACTAAGGAGAGACCCATGACAGACACCCACATCGGCAACGGCTTCGTGCCCTCCGGCCAGCTGCAGCTCGGCGTCTTCTTCCAGGGCGTGAACTCGGGTACGGTCTGGAAGTCGCCGGAATCCGGCTCGCAGACGGACTTCGAGTCCTTCCGCCGCATCGCCCAGACCGCGGAACGGGGCCTGTTCGCCGCGTTCTTCCTCGGTGAGGGGCTGCGGCTGCGCGAGCACCTCGGCCGCCCGCACGCGCTGGACGTTGTCGGCCGGCCGGACGCGCAGACCATGCTGGCCGCGCTGGCTTCCGTGACCAGCCGCATTGGTCTGGTGGCCACGCAGAACACCACGTACAACGACCCCGCGGACCTGGCACACCGGCTGTCCAGCCTGGACCTGCTCTCCGGCGGCCGCGCGGCCTGGAACGTGGTCACCACGGACAACGCCTGGACCGGTGCGAACTTCCGCCGCGGCGGCTACCTGGACCACGCCGACCGGTACGTCCACGCCGAAGCGTTCGTCAACACGGCCAAGCGGATCTGGGACTCCTGGGAGGACGGCGCCATCGCTTCAAGCCCTGCCGCCACCGCCTGGGCCGCGCCCGGTTCGGCCCGGCCCGTGTACCACGAGGGCAAGCACTACACGGTGGACTACGTGCCCCGGCTGCCGCGCAGCGCCCAGTACCGGCCGGTGCTGTTCCAGGCCGGCGACTCGCCGGAGGGCCGCGACTTCGCTGCCCGGCAGGCCGACGTCATCTTCTCCGCCCACCCGAAGCTCGATGACGCCCTGGACTTTCGGCGCGACATCGTCGAACGGACGGTCAAGGCCGGCCGCGGCGCGCACGACGTCAAGATCATGCCCGCGAGCGAGTTCATCCTCGCCGCCACGCCGCAGGAAGCGCTCGAGAAGAAGAACTGGGTGCGGAGCCTGCAGATCGGCCCCGAGCAGGCCATCGCCTACCTCGAACAGTTCTGGGGCCGGGAACTTCAGGGCTTCGATCCGGACGGCCCGCTGCCGGATATCGACCCTGTGGTGGAGGAGACCTCGGAGACCCGCGGCAGCGGTTTCCACGGCGCCAAGGCGAAGCAGCTGGCGGACCAGTGGCGGGCCGAGGCCAGGGACAAGGGCCTCAGCATCCGGCAGTTTGTCTCCGCCCGGACCAGCCGCGGGGACTCCAGCTTCACAGGTTCCTACACGGACGTAGCCGACCGGCTGGCCGAATACGCCCGCACCGGTGCAGTGGACGGCTTCAACATCTCGCCGTGGCTGATCCCCACCGGGCTGGATGACATCGTCAACCACCTCGTCCCGGCACTGCAGGAGCGCGGCGTCTACCCGACGGAATACGCCGGATCCACGCTGCGGGAGAACCTCGGCCTGGCGACGCCGGTCCGGCAGGCTGGCTCCCTGCAGAGCACCGCCGTCGGGAACACCGCCGTCGGACTGGAAGTCTAAGCACGTGGGCAGCAACCGGGACGGCCAAAACCTCGACGCCGAAGCGGTCAATGACGAGGCCGGCCAAGACGGGACCGCCCTTGAGGCTGACGAAGCCGCGGACTCGATCCGTCTCCAGCTGACCGTTCGGGAGCTGCTCCTCTAGTAAACCCCGGCGGGTAGCGCCATTGGCAGGAAGTCCTCGATCCAGGTCTGCACCCGGGTGTCATCCAGGTGCAGACCGTGCCGGCCGCCGTCGACCTGGATCAGCTGCGAGTCCGGAATCCGCTCCGCCATCATCACGGCGTTGGCAACAGGAACGAGGGCATCTTCGCTGCCGTGAATGATGAGGGCCGGGGCCCAGCCGGACATTCCCATGGCCTGGCCAGCCACCTGCAGCAGCGGTTCGCCCTGGCCTTCCTCTGCCCAGGCGAGCTCCGCACCATCGGAGGCGACGGCCTTTTTCAACGTCAAGGTCACCTGTTCAATCTACCTGCAGGGGTCGGGCTGCAGATTGGCCCGGGGTGATGGGACCGGGTGATTGGACCGGGATGAAGCCACCGTCTAGCGTGAGTCCTATGTCGGCAGCCGATGCTTCAGCGAAATCCAGCAGCAACCCCCTGCTCGTCCTGGGGAAGATCACGTCGATCCTGGATGCCTTCTCGCTCTCCCGGCCGGTGCTCTCGCTGAGCGACATCCGGGAATACACCGGGATGCCCACGTCCACCGTCCAGCGGCTGGTCACGAACCTCACCTCCCAGGGCTTCCTGGACCGGGAGGAGGACGCCTACCGCATCGGCATGCGCATGGCATACTGGGCGGCGCCGGCCACCCGCGGCATGGAAGTCATCGACGTCCTCAGCCCCTTGCTCAAGACCCTGCGCGACACCACCGGCGAGACGGCCTGCTTCTTCAAGGCGGAGCAGCATTACCGCGTGTGCGTCGCCATGGCCGAGACCCGCCATGCGCTGCGCCGGGAGATGCACCTCGGCAAGGTGCTGCCGCTCTACGCTGGCTCGGCCGGCCGTGTCCTGCTCGCCTGGGATCCAGAGCTCATGGACGCCGTGCTGAAGGATCCGCTGGAACCTATTACCGAGTCCACCATCACCAGTTCCGAGGACCTGCAGAGCGTGGTGAAGCAGACCCGGACGGACGGCTTTGCCATCACGGTGGGTGAGCGGGAAGACGGGGCCTCCGGGCTTTCCGCCCCGGTTTTCGACTCCGCGGCAGGGCTCGTGGGCGCGGCGACCATCAGCGGACCGACCCTGCGCATGCCCCTGGAAACCTGTGAAGCCTGGGTGGAGCCGCTGCTTGCAGCCGCGGAACACATGACGCGGCTGATCGGCGGCCGGTTCCCCGGCGAGGCGTAACGCCCCGCCGGGACCCCGCCGCGGACATCACAAAAGCGCCGAGTACCCGGCCACCGACTTCCCCGCCGCGTACATCGCCGCGGCATCGGAGGCCACGACTATTTCGCTGAAGTTCCGGGCGTACGCGCCGAGGTCCGCCGCGACAGACCCCACGACGGCCACCACCGGGATGCTCCGCCCCGAGCGGCGCACCCGTTCCAGGATGGCCGAGATGATCTTGCCCTCCCCGGTCTGCGAATCGAGCCGCCCCTCGCCCACCACGACGGCGTCCGCGGCTTCCAGGTGCAAGTCGAACCGCGCGGCGTCCAGGACAGCGTCGGCGCCGGACACAAGAGACGCGCCGAAGTGCGCCCACAGCCCGCCGGACAGGCCGCCCGCCGCCCCGGTGCGCGGCACGCCGGCCGGGTTTCGCGGATACGAGTCCGCAAGTTGCCTGAGCCGCCGTTCCAGCAGTTCGACGTCGGCAGGACCGGCGCCCTTCTGCGGACCGAAGATGCGCGCCGCATCCAGGAACGTCGACGTGACATCGGAGAGCACGGTGAGCCGGGCACCCCGGAGGCCGCCGCCTTCGTTAATGGCCTCGACCGCTCCGGCTCCCCCGTCTGTGGTGGCGGAGCCACCCGCCGCAACCATGATGTGCGTGGCGCCGGCGTCCACCGCGGCGGCAACCATCATGCCCGTGCCGTAGGTGCTGGCCGTCACCGCGTCACGCGGGCAACTGCTGGGCACGTTCAGGCCGCTGGCCTGGGCAAGTTCGACGACGGCGGTTCCGTCCGCTGACAGCCCGACGGCCGCCGTGAGCGGCTCACCCCACGGGTTCTGCGCGGCGACGGAAACAGCCGTGGCTCCCAGGCTGCTGCACAGCGCATCGAACGTCCCCTCCCCGCCGTCGGCGACGGGCAGCTCTGCCGCCCTCCCGCCGGCAGCACGGATGCCGCCGGCGAGGGCCGCAGCCACCTCGGCTGCGGAATACGTGCCCTTGAAGCTGTCCGGTGCGACCAGGACGGTCATGCGCCGGTGAGGGTATTGACGGCGTGCGGCGGGGTGCGTCCCTCGGCGATCGCAACCGCGTTGAGGGCGCTGAGTCGGGCCATCTCGCTGCGGACCGGGACGGTGGCGCTGCCCACGTGCGGCAGCAGCACGGTGTTGGGCAGTTCGGCGAGTCCGGGTGCGAGCCGCGGCTCGTCCTCGAAGACGTCCAGCCCGGCACCGGCGATGACCCGGTCCCGGAGCGCCGCGACCAGGGCGCCCTCGTCCACCACCGGGCCGCGGGCGGTGTTGATCAGGATGGCATCGGGCTTCATGCGCTCCAGCACCGCGCGGTCCACCAGGTGCCGGGTCTGGTCGTTGAGCGGCACGTGCAGGGACAGGAAGTCGCTGCGTTCCACCAGCTCGTCCCAGGAAACCTGCCGCACTTTCCCCGCGAATTCGCCCAGTTCCCCGTCGCTGACCGGCCGGTGCCCTGGAGGCCGCGGCGCGAAGAGGATTTCCATCCCGAAGCCCAGGGCGCGGCGGGCGGTGGCGCGCGCGATCCGTCCGAACCCGGCCAGGCCCAGCACGGCGCCCGAAACGTCCCGGCCCAGCAGCAGCTCGGGCTCCCAGCCGTGGAAGTTGCCATCCCTGACCAGTCGGTCCGCCTCCACCACGCGGCGGGCGGTGCCGAGGATGAGCAGCATGGCGATATCCGCCGTCGCATCCGTCAGCACCCCGGGGGTGTTGCCCACCAGGATGCCGTGGCGGGTGGCGGCGTCCACGTCGATGTTGTTGTAGCCGACCGCGAAGTTGGATACGCCCTTCACCCTCGCGCGGGCCAGCAGAGGCTCGTCGATGACGTCGCGCAGCTGGGTAAGGACGACGTCGTACTCGCCTGAGGCGCAGAGCCCCGCCAGCGTCTCATAGTCGGGCGGCGACGGCAGCACGGCGACCGAACCGGCGTCGGAGAGCAGCTGCAGCCCGGGGTCCGGGATGGCCGTGGTGACCAGGAAACGGCTCCCCATACCTACTCGCCTCCCGTGGTGCAGGATGCCGTGGTGCCGGGCGCAGGGGGGCTGTCCGACGGAATGACCCAGGGGAACGCCGGGGCCTTGGACCTGGCGCCCTGCGCCGCCTTGGAACGGTTGGGTTCGCCCAGTTCGGCGAGCAGCTTCTCGGAGAGAACGACGAGGTCCGCGAAGGTTTCCGGAGTCACCCACTCGGGGCGGGTGGCGAACAGGATGTCCTCGCTGGAGGTGTTGCCGCTGGCCCCCGGGGCGAAGGGACAGCCGCCCAGTCCGCCGAGCGCTCCGTCCACCATCACGGCGCCGGCCTGGATCGCGGCGAGGGTGTTGGCCACGCCCAGGCCCCAGGTGTCGTGCCCGTGGTAGACGATCCGGCGTGCCGGGGACTCGGCACGGACGCGCTGGATGAGGCCTGACACCTGGGCGGGGATGGCCTGGCCCAGGGTGTCGCAGAGGACAATGTCGGTGGTTCCCTCTGCACGGGGATCGTTGGCGATCGCCAGGATCCGCTCCTCAGGCACGGTTCCCTCGAACGGGCAGGTGAAGGTCGTTGCGATGCACAGCTGGATCTGCCCATTGACCGCCTGCGCGTACTCCACGGCCTGGGGCAGCGCGGCGAGGCTTTCCTCGGTGGTGCGTCCGATGTTCGCCTTGTTGTGCGAGTCCGACGCCGAGAGGCAGTACTGGAAGTTGCGTGCCCCGGCGGCCGCGGCCTTGGCCACGTGGCCGGGCGTGGCCACCCAGATCCAGCACTTTTCCAGTTCCCCGGGTGTAAGGTTCTGGACCACCTCCACGGTGTTGGCCATGGTGGGGACGAGGTCCGGACGGGCCATGGAGCCCAGCTCGATGGCCGGAACGCCCAGACGGAGAAGCTCCCGGACGGTCTCCACCTTCCGTTCGGTGGACAGGACTTTCCCCGTGAGCTGCAGCCCGTCCCGGAGGGTGACGTCCCGCAGGATGGCGCCGCCCAGGGTCGGGGCGAGGTCGGTTTCGTGGTGCTGGTTCATGCCTGGAGTGCCTCCTCGCGGCCGGTTGCCGCTGTGATCTCTGCCGGGTCCATGCCGAGGAGCCCCGAGAGGATTTCTGCCGTGTTTTCGCCCAGGTCCGGGCCAAGGTTCCGGATGGGGAGCGATTCGCCGCCGATCACCGGAACAATACCCGGGAAGCCGACGCCCGTCAGGATCTCCTCACCGGTGGAGACGTCGAATTTCTGGACCATGTTGCGGGCCGCGTACTGGCTGTCGGTGCTGATGTCCGCCGCCGTGTAAATGGGACCGGCCGGTACCCCGGCTGCGTCGAGGGCGGCCAGGGCGTCGGCGGCATCCAGTTCCGCGGTCCAGGCGCCGATGGCCTGGTCCAGTTCCTCGCGCCGGGCCCACCGGCCGGCGTTGCTCTGCAGTGCGGGGTCTTCGGCCAGGTCGGGGCGGCCGATGGTCTGCATGTACCGCTGGTAGATGGAGTCCCCGTTGCCGGCCACCACGATGCTGGCGCCGTCCCGGCAGGTGTAGGCGTTTGAGGGGGCGATCCCTTCCATCCGGCCGCCCACGCGCTGCCGGTCCACGCCGTATGCCTGGTAGTCTGGGATCAGGGATTCCATCATGGAGAACATGGCCTCGTTCAGGGCCACGTCGATCACCCGTTCGGTGAGCGGCACAGCGCCGGACGGGTTCCCGCCGGCCGTGTCCCCGCGCCGTGCTTCACGCTGGTAGAGGCTCATCATGGAACCAAACGCGGCGTACAGTCCGGCAATGGAGTCCCCGATGGAGACGCCGACCCGGACGGGCGGGCGGTCGGGGTCGCCGACGAGGTTCCGGAACCCGCCGTATGCTTCGGCGACGGCGGCAAACCCCGGGCGCTCGGACAGCGGGCCGGTCTGCCCGAAGGCGGAGATGCGCGTGATGATCAGTTCCGGGTTGGCTTCATTGAGGACCTCCGGGCCGAGGCCCCACTTCTCCAGTGTGCCCGGGCGGAAGTTTTCCAGCAGGATGTCGGACTTCGCGGCGAGCTTCAGGACCGCCTGCTTTCCGGCCTCGGTCCGCAGGTCCAGCACCACGGACTTCTTGTTCCGGTTGATGGTCCGGTACAGCATGGACGTGTCGCCCTTATGGAGGCGCCAGTTGCGCAGCTCGTCGCCGGTTCCGGGCCGCTCCACTTTGATGACCTCGGCGCCGAAGTCGGCGAGCAGCCGCCCGGCCGTGGGGGCAGCGATGTAGTTTCCGAGCTCCAGGACGCGGATGCCCTGCAGGGGCGGGATGCGTGGTGGTGTCATGGTGTCTTCTTCTTTCGTGGCCGTACGCCGGGAACGCGCAATCTTTGGGTTCGACGGGGTTCTAAGGATCGACGGGGGTTCTTGGGTTCGACAGGGTTCTCAGGTTCGATTAGAACAGCAGGCTCATGGGCATGATCAAGAGGATTGCGACGACGGAGGCCACCGAGACGCCGACGGTCACCGATTTCAGCGCGCCCCGCACGCTCTGGCCAAGGAGCGACTGGAGGAGCCAGAAGGTGTTGCTGGTGACGTGGACCATGAACAGTGATCCGGCGCCGGCGGACAGTGCCAGCAGCACGGGGTCCAGGCCGATGACGGGTGCGATGGGGGCCAGCAGGCCTGCTGCGGTGATGGCGGAGAGCGTGACGGAGCCGACCGCGATGTGCAGCACGGCCGCGATGGCCCAGACCACGAGGAGCGGGGCAACGGTGCTTGCGGAGAAGAAGCCGCCGAGGATGTCGCCGAGGCCGGCCGCCTTTACCGTTGCGGCGAGCGAGCCGCCCACGCCGGTGAGGATCAGGATCTGGCCGCTCTCCTTGAATCCGACGGCGATGGCCTCCTCGACGCGCTTCTGCCCAATGCCGGAGCGCGTGACCAGGCAGGTGCCGATCAGCCCGATCAGCAGGGCGATGACGGGTTCGCCCAGGAGTTGCAGCCAGGGCAGGTCGATCTTCAGGATCTGCAGGATGGCCCCTGCCCCGATGAGGAGCAGCGAGGTCAGAAGGGGGGCAAACAGGACGATCAGCGGCAACTGCTTGGGTCCGCGTTCAGCGACGGCGACGGCTCCCCCGGCGTGTGCCGCGCTGGGGCCCGCGGTTCCGTTGGCGCCCGCCCCGCCGGTGGGGTTGCCGGCGGCAACGGGGCGGCCAGCACCGCCGTCGTACTGGTCCTCTTCACCCTCCCGGTCCTCTTCGGCGACGAAGGTGTGGTCCTCATCCTTGGCTTCGTTCCAGAAGCCTCGCCGGAAGAGGAACGTCATGATGGCGATGGCGATGATGATCGTGGGGATGACCAGCAGCAGGCCGAACAGCAGCATTTTGCCGAGCGGCACATTGAGGAGGCCTGCCAGGGCAAGGGATGCGACGCCGGGGACCGTGAAGACGATGCCGCACTCGAGGGCGATGGCCATGGCGGTGGCCATGCGGGCCGTGCCGAGCTTGCCGATTTTGGGTGCCAGTTTGCGGGCGAGCGGGGCGGAGATGACCAGCAGGACATCCAGGAAGATGGACTGCAGCAAGGTTCCGATGGCCAGGCCCATGGTGTACGGGAGGCGCTTGGGGCCGAACGTGTTCAGCAGATGCTCCACGAGGCGCCGGATGGCTCCGCTCTGGTTCAGGATGGAGCCCATGAGGACGCCGAAGGCGATGAGCAGGCCGACGTCCACCATGATGTCGCCGAATCCGGCGGTGATGGTGCTGACGGTTTTTTCGACGCCGAGGCCGACGGCCAGGCCGAGGTATACGGAGCTGAGCACCAGGGCGATGACGGGGTTGACTCTGAAACGGACAATCAGCAGCACGGCGACGAGCACCGCGACGGCTGTGTTAATCAGGACAGCTATGTCTGACATAAGGGGGGATCCGATCGTTGGGCCTTCCGCACTGAAGGCTTGGGAGCAGGGGTCGGTCGTGAGGAACGACACATTCGCTGTTCCCATATTATGGGTTTCAGCCCACGATGCAAGATGTTTTGGCAAATAAAAAAGTGCGAACGTACAGTTGTGGCCCCAATTCCCGGAGGAAAAGGGGCCACAACTGTACGTTCGCGCTCTGGTTACCGGACTTGGTTCAGGAAGCCTTCGCGCCTTCCCCGCCGCTCCAGTCCAGCGCGGGCTGGGTTTCGAGGCTGTTGAACGTATAGAGGTGGATCCCCTCAAGTCCAGGTTCCGGGGCGGACAGCTCGGAAACCAGGGACCGGGACGAGTAGCTGCTGGCGTTCAGGAGCCTGCGGGCGAGGGGCCCCTTGCGGTTCAGGAACTTCAGCGAGGGACCTACGCCGATCTTGGTGGCGAGCGAGATCAGCTTGACCCGCGGGACGGACCCGGCAACCCCCGCCCAGACCGGGAGGTCGACGCCCTCCCGGCGCAGCAGTTCCGCGTACCAGCCGATCCTGGGCGCGGAAAAGCACATCTGCGTCACCACGGTCGAGGCCAGGTGCTGTTTCTCCAGCAGCACGTCAAGCATCTGCAGCTCGTTGCACTTCGGGTGGCCTTCCGGGTATCCGGCGACGCCGATGGCCATGGTCCCGCCGGTCAGGTCGGCTATGTCCTCCATGAGCAGGCCGCTGTTGCCGTAGGGACCTGCAGCCTCCGCAGCGTCGCCGCCGATGGCGAAAACCTCCGTGATCCCGGCTGCATCGCAGTCGCGGAGCAGGCCCGCGAGCTGGGCACGGCTTCCGATGCTTCGGGCGGCCAGATGCGGAATCGCGTTGTAGCCAAGCAGGCCAAGCTGCACCGAGGCTCGCACGGTGGCCTCAACCCCGTGGTGCGGCAGGCAGGTCACTGTCAGCGTTGATCCGGCGGGGACGTGCGCCCGGACTTTGGAAATGATGCCGTCCGTGGGGATGATCTCCAGGCGCACAGGCAATTGGTTCGTCATGAGCAACTCCAGGTCAGGTCAGCGGGAGTGTAGGTGTGGTCTACCTCGATCACCTGCTGCGCAATGATCGGCCCCTCGTCAAGCTCCGAATTCACGTAGTGGGCCGTGGCGCCTACCGTCTTAACTCCGCGCTCATGCGCCTGGTGGTACGGCCTGGCACCCTTGAAGCTGGGCAGGAACGAATGGTGGATGTTGATGGCCTTTCCGGCGAGCCGGGCGGTGGCCGAGTCGCTGAGAACCTGCATGTAACGGGCCAGAACCACCAGTTCGACGGCGGACGCCTCCACCAGTTCCAGGAGCTTGGCCTCCGCTTCCGGTTTGGTCTCCGGAGTCACGGGGATGTGGTGGAACGGGACCCCGTGCCAGGCCGCGAGCCCCTCCAGGTCCGGGTGGTTGGACACGACCGCCGCGATCTCCACCGGCTCATGAAGAAGTGCCCCGCGGTCCGGTCACCGAACTGCTTGAGGTCAACGATGTAGCACTCCTGCCTGAGCAGGAAATCCGCGACCGCCTGGACGATTCCCAGGGAATCCGGGCAATGGAAAGTGAGTACAAACTCACCCTCCACCCCGCGGGTCCGGGCCTCCGCCGTCGGCCTTTCCTCTGTCCTGATCATCCCTTGACGCTTTCCTCCTCCTGGAGACCCCGGACCGCTTGCCCGCGGGCGGCGGTCTCCTCAGCCTTCAGCTCATCCTGGAACGCGGCGTAGCGGGCCAGGTGCGCCGGCCGGCGGCGCAGAACCAGCCAGGCCGCACCGAGCAGGACGAACCAGACGGGCGTGACCAGCAGCGCGGTCAGCGTGTCCGGCTGGGTGGTCAGGGTCCACAGGACGAAGGCGAAGAACGCGAAGGCCACCCACACCATGGGGATGCCGCCGGGCATCTTGAATCTGGAGGCGGTGTGCAGGTGCGGGCGACGGCGCCGGAAGGCGATGTAGCTGGCGAGGATGATCGACCAGACGAACACGAAGCAGACGGCGGAAACGGTGGTGACCATGTCGAACGCCTTGCCCACGTCCTGGCCGGCGTACATGAGCACCACGCCGGAGAGCAGCAGCACGCAGGACAGGAACAGGGCGTTGTTGGGGACCTTGCGGCGGGACAGGCCGCCGAAGGCGGCCGGCGCGTCGCCCTCCTGGGCCAGGCCGTAGACCATGCGCGAGGTGGAGTAGATTCCGGAGTTGGCCGAGGACATCGCCGAGGTCAGCACCACGAGGTTGACCACCGTGGCGGCGGCCCCGAGTCCGGCCAGCGAGAACATCGCGATGAACGGGCTGTGGCCTGCGGCGAACTGGGTCCAGGGCGTGACGGACATCAGGATGATCAGTGCGCCCACGTAGAAGAGCAGCACGCGCACCGGGATGGAGTTGATGGCCTTGGGGAGGTTCTTCTCCGGGTTCTTCGCTTCGGCGGCCGTGGTGCCCACCAGTTCAATGCCCACGAATGCGAACACGGCAATCTGGAAGCCGGCCACGAAGCCCATGAATTCGTTGGGGAAGAAGCCGCCGTGGCTCCACAGGTTGGTGAAGCTGGCCTGTCCGGCGTCGCTCTGGAATCCGGTGAAAATCATGAACATGCCCACCACGATCAGCGCGGCGATGGCGATGATCTTGATGAGGGCAAACCAGAATTCAGTCTCGCCGAACGCCTTGACGGTGGTGAGGTTCAGCAGCAGCAGGATGGCCACCGTGGCCAGGCCCGGGATCCAGAGGGGCAGTCCCGGCCAGAGTTCCTTCGAGTAGCCGGCGATCGCGATGACGTCCGCGATTCCGGTGATCACCCAGCAGAACCAGTAGGTCCATCCGGTGAAGAATCCCGCCCACGGGCCCAGCAGGTCGGCGGCGAAGTCGCTGAACGACTTGTAGTTCAGGTTGCTCAGCAGCAGCTCGCCCATGGCCCGCATGACGAAAAACAGCATGAAGCCGATGATCATGTATACGAAGATCACGGAGGGCCCGGCAGCGGAAATGGTCTTGCCGGAGCCCATGAACAGGCCGGTGCCAATGGCGCCGCCGATGGCGATGAGCTGGATGTGCCGGTTGCTCAGCTGCCGCTCCAGGCGGGGAGCCTCACCGGCTGGCGACCCGCCTGGGGAGGCAGGAGGATGAATCGTCATAAGGAACTCCATCGTTCAAGCGGCCTTGGACGGCCGCACTGATTCGGTTCCTCCCCGCTCTGTATGGGACCTGAGAGATTCCGCGGACAGGGTCGTCCGCTTGCACCGTCGGTGAGACAGGACGTGCCTGCCTGCTTTCCAGAGTTGCCTCGCCGCGGCGGTACGTGGGCCTGAGAGTTTCCTGGGGAGGGTTTGCTCCTACGGCGCCTGCTGAATGTACCGGCAGGGCTCTCCCGCCGCAGATCGTAAGCATTTTCAGTTATGTTGAGAAGAAATTATGCGTTCCGGCGGCGGCCGCCGTTCCGGCCCATGCCGGTAAGCGCAGCCCCGCTGGCCACCGGATCAGTGTGGTCTCGGTCACGAAGAAATGTCAAACGTGGCCCGGATTTGGCATGGACGGAATTGTCCTGTAGCTTGTGAGCCGAATCACCCCACATCTTCATAGCCTTTCGAACCGTGGCGGGAGAGTCCTCCCAGTCATTCACCGGGCAGGCGCCGTAGGAGCAAATCCTCCCCAGGAATCTCTCAGGCCCCCGTACCGCCGCGGCTAGGCAACTCTGGAAAGCAGTTCGGGTAACCGGGCTCACCGACGGTGCAAGCGGAGAACCATCCGCGGAATCTCTCAGGTCCAATACAGAGCGGGGAGGAACCCAATCCATGCCGTGCCATCCGTGGCCGGCCAGACCTGGAGTTCCTCATGACGATTCAATCGCATCCATCAACGTTTGCCGACCGGCATATCGGTGCCCGCCGCCAGGCCGATATCGACATCATGCTCAAGAACATCGGCTATGACACGGTCGATGGCCTCGTTGATACCGCCGTTCCGGCATCCATCCGCCAGGAGAATGCCCTCCGGCTTAGCGCTGCGCTGAGCGAGGTTGAGGTCCTGGCCGAGCTCCGCCGCCTGGCCGCCAAGAACAAGACCGCCGTGCAGATGATCGGTCAGGGCTACTACGACACGGTGACGCCCCCGGTGATCCGCCGCAACGTCCTGGAAGCACCCGCCTGGTACACCGCGTACACCCCGTACCAGCCGGAGATCTCCCAGGGCCGGCTCGAGGCGCTGTTGAACTTCCAGACCATGGTGCAGGACCTGACTGCGCTGCCGGTCGCCAACGCTTCCCTGCTGGATGAGGCCACCGCCGTGGCGGAGGCCGTGCTGCTGATGCGCCGGGCCAACAAGGCGGCAGGAGCCAAGGACGGCAAGACCGTTCTGGACGCCGACTGCCTCCCCCAGACCATTGCCATCGTGCAGGGCCGGGCCGAGGCACTTGGCTTCGAAGTGGAGGTCGCCGACCTGACCCAGGGACTGCCCGACGGCGACATCAACGGCGTCGTCCTCCAGCAGCCGGGCGTTTCAGGCCGGGTATGGGACCAGTCCGGCGTTATCGCCGCCGCCAAGGAGCGCGGCGCGCTGGTCACCGTGGCCGCTGACCTGCTGGCCCTGACCCTGATCACGCCTCCGGGGGAGCAGGGGGCGGACATCGCCGTCGGGACCGCCCAGCGCCTGGGCGTGCCGCTGTTCTTCGGCGGACCGCACGCGGCCTACATGGCGGTGCGCACCGGCATGGAGCGCACGCTCCCGGGCCGCATCGTCGGCGTCTCGAAGGACAATGCCGGCGCCCCCGCCTACCGCCTGGCGCTGCAGACCCGCGAACAGCACATCCGGCGCGAGAAGGCGACATCCAACATCTGCACCGCGCAGGCGCTGCTCGCCATCGTCTCCTCTTTCTACGCCGTCTACCACGGGCCCGACGGCCTGAAGGCAATCGCCGAGACCGTCCACACCAACGCCCGTGTCCTTGCCACCGCCCTCCGGGCGGCAGGCCGCGAACTCGTCAGCGATTCCTTCTTCGACACCCTCACCGTGCGCGTGCCCGGCAAGGCCACCAAGGTCATCACGGCGGCAGAGGCCCGCGGCATCAACCTGCGCCTTATCGACGCGGACACCGTGGGCGTCTCCATTGATGAGACAACGACGGCGGAGGTGCTGTCCGCTGTCGCCGTCGCCTTCGGCGCCGGTCCCGTGGGTGACGCAGCAGGCTTTGAACTCCCCGAAGCCGTACTGCGCACGTCCGCGTACCTGCAGCACCCGGTGTTCAACACGCACCGCTCCGAGACCCAGCTGCTGCGCTACATCCGCAAGCTCTCCGACCACGACCTGGCGCTGGACCGCACCATGATCCCGCTGGGTTCCTGCACCATGAAGCTGAACGCCACGGCCGAGATGGAAGCCATCTCCTGGCCTGAGTTCGCCTCCATCCACCCGTTCGCCCCGGATTCCCAGACGGCCGGCTGGCGCGAGCTGATCGATGGTTTGGAAGCCGACCTCGCCGAGATCACGGGGTACGACCAGGTGTCCATCCAGCCGAATGCCGGCTCCCAGGGCGAGCTCGCCGGCCTGCTGGC
The DNA here is from genome assembly GCF_040546765.1 of Arthrobacter sp. OAP107. Classification (NCBI taxonomy): domain Bacteria; kingdom Bacillati; phylum Actinomycetota; class Actinomycetes; order Micrococcales; family Micrococcaceae; genus Arthrobacter; species Arthrobacter sp. OAP107. The sequence continues at coordinate 4,882,668 of NZ_JBEPOK010000001.1, forward strand.
GATCCGCGGCTACCACCTGTCCCGCGGCGACGAACAGCGCAACATCTGCCTGATCCCGGCCTCTGCCCACGGCACCAACGCGGCCTCGGCCGTGCTGGCCGGCATGAAGGTGGTAGTAGTGGCCACCGCCGCCGACGGCACGATCGACCACGCCGACCTGTACGCCAAGATCGAGGCCAACAAGGACGCCCTGTCCTGCATCATGATCACCTACCCGTCCACCCACGGGGTGTACGACGCCGACGTCCGCGAGGTCTGCGACGCCATCCATGCGGCCGGCGGCCAGGTCTACATCGACGGGGCCAACCTGAACGCCCTGGTCGGCCTGGCGCAGCCGGGCAAGTTCGGCGGCGACGTCTCACACCTGAACCTGCACAAGACCTTCTGCATCCCGCACGGCGGCGGCGGACCCGGCGTCGGACCCGTTGCAGCCAAGGCGCACCTTGCCCCGTTCATGCCGGGCGACGCCAACAACGCTTCGTCCGGGGGTGGCGTGGCCGGGCATGGCGTTGCGATCAGCGCGTCGCGTTTCGGTTCTGCGGGCGTGCTGCCGATCTCCTGGGCGTACGTGAAGCTCATGGGCGGCCAGGGGCTGACCGACGCCACCAAGTCCGCCCTGCTCGCGGCGAACTACGTCGCGTCGCGGCTGAACGAGTTCTTCCCGGTTCTCTACACCGGCGACAGCGGGCTGGTGGCGCACGAGTGCATCCTGGACCTTCGCGGCCTCACGGCACGGACCGGCGTGACCGCCGAAGACGTGGCCAAGCGCCTGATCGACTTCGGTTTCCATGCCCCCACTCTGGCGTTCCCGGTCGCGGGCACTCTGATGGTGGAGCCCACTGAGTCCGAGGACCTGGCCGAGATTGACCGCTTCATTGACGCGATGATCACCATCCACGCCGAGATCGAGCAGGTCGCCAACGGCGACTTCACCGTGGAGGACAGCCCGCTGCGCAACGCGCCCCACACGGCAGCCGCCCTCGTCAGTTCCAGCTGGAGCCGCTCCTACCCGCGCGAGCAGGCCGCCTTCCCCGTTCCGTCGCTCCGGCAGGACAAGTACTTCCCGCCGGTGGGCCGCATCGACGGCGCCGCAGGCGACCGGAACCTGGTCTGCTCCTGCCCGCCCCTCGAAGCGTTCGAGGACAACACAGCAGCCTTCGAGAACTAAGGAGCAACCATGACCGAGAACTACACCGCCCTTTACGATCAGCACAAGAAAGCCGGCGCCTCGTTCACCGACTTCGGCGGCTGGCAAATGCCGCTCAAGTACACCTCCGAGCTCGCCGAGCACCACGCCGTCCGCAACGCGGCAGGCCTGTTCGACCTCTCCCACATGGGAGAAGTCTGGGTGACCGGCCCGGACGCCGGCGCCTTCCTGGACTACGCCCTGGCCGGCAAGCTGTCCGCCATCTCCGTCGGCAAAGCCAAGTATTCGCTGATCTGCGACGCCGACGGCGGCATCATCGACGACCTGATCTCCTACCGCCGCCCGTCTCCCGGCGCAGGGTCGGAGAAATACCTGGTGGTCCCGAATGCCGGCAACGCACCGACGGTGGCCGCTGCCCTCGCCGAGCGGGCCGCGAACTTCGACGTCTCCGTCGAGGACGCCTCAGCTGAGACCTCGCTGATTGCGGTGCAGGGGCCCAACGCCGAAGCGATCCTGCTCCAGCTCGTCCCGGCCGGACAGCACTCCCTGGTGACCGAACTGAAGTACTACTCCGCCGTCGAGGTGGGTATCGCCTTCAACGGCACTGTCCAGACCCTGCTGCTGGCCCGCACGGGCTACACCGGAGAGGACGGCTTCGAAATCTACGTGCCCAACGAGGATGCTGCCGGGTTGTGGGAGGCGCTGCTGGACGCCGGCGCCGCACACGGGCTCATCCCCGCCGGCCTGGCCTGCCGCGACTCCCTGCGTCTGGAAGCCGGGATGCCGCTCTACGGCAACGAGCTCTCGCGCCGCGTCAACGCCTATGCGGCGGGGCTGGGCCCGGTGGTGTCGCTGGCCAAGGAAAGCGACTTCGTGGGCAAGGAGGCGCTGGCCGCACTCAAGGCCGCCGGCGTCGGTTCCACCATGGGCCAGAAGCTCGTCGGGCTCAAGGGCCTGGGCCGGCGTGCCGCCCGCGGCCACTACCCGGTCCTCAAGGACGGCACGCTGGTCGGCGAGGTCACCTCCGGCCAGCCCTCCCCCACCCTCGGCTACCCGGTGGCGATGGCGTATGTCGACGTCGAGCATTCCGAAATTGGCACGCTCCTGGACGTCGACCTGCGCGGCAAAGCGGAGCCGTTCGAAGTAGTGGCCCTGCCGTTCTACAAGCGCACCAAGTAACCCAGAACCTCAAAGGAAAAGCACATGAGCAAAGTTGTTTCTGAACTGAAGTACTCCGCCGAGCACGAATGGGTCGCTGCCGACGGGGCCGGACCTGTGGGAGTCGGGATTTCCGCCGTGGCGGCCGACGCCCTGGGCGACATCGTGTACGTGGACCTGCCCGAGGTGGGGTCTACCGTCACGGCTGGTGCAACCTGCGGCGAGGTGGAATCCACCAAGTCCGTCTCCGACCTGTACGCGCCGGTCACGGGTGAAGTAACCGAGGTTAATGACGGCGTCGTCGCGGACCCTGCCCTGATCAACAGCGACCCCTACGGCGCGGGCTGGCTGTTCAAGGTGGCCGTCACCGAAGAGGGCCCGCTGATGTCGGCTGAAGAATACGCATCAGCAAACGGCGGCGAACTCTAACTGCCTTCCCCCGGCAGCTCCACGCACAGCACCTCAAACCCTCCCCAGCCCGAACCGACCACAACTATCCAGTTAGGAACCGACCATGGCTGTTGGCGTCTTTGACCTGTTTTCCATTGGGCTTGGCCCGTCGTCCTCGCACACCGTTGGACCCATGCGGGCCGCCGCGCTCTTCGCCGAGGAACTGAAGTCCGCCGGGGTGCTGGAGGGCGTGGCGTCGCTGCGGGTGGATCTGTATGGTTCGCTCGCTGCCACCGGGCACGGGCACGGCACCATGACGGCGATTCTGCTGGGCCTGGAGGGTTACCACCCCGAGCTGATCCAGCCTGACGAAGTCGAGGCTCGGCTGGCCTCGATCGCGGAAACGGGGATCCTGCAGCTGGCCGGCGCCGGTGCTGAAAAGGGCGTGCCCTTGCCGTACGGCGTGGCGGACATGGTGCTGCGTCCGCTGACCGTGCTGCCCCGGCACACCAACGGCATGACCTTCACGGTCTTTGATGCCGCCGGCTCCGAGGTCCGGAAGGCGACGTTCTTCTCCGTGGGCGGCGGGTTCATTGTCCGGGAGGGCGAGGAGGATGCGGCGCAGCAGGAGCTCGAGGAATCGAAGGACGAGCTGCCGATGCCGTTCCGTACCGCGGCGGAGCTGCTGAAGCACTGCCAAAACACCTCGCTCAGCATCAGCGAAGTCATGATGGTCAATGAGGAGGAGAGCCGCAGCGCCGGAGAAATCCGGGAGGGCCTGCTGCACATCTACTCGGTGATGGAAGCGTGTGTGGAGACCAGCCTGAAGCGTGAGGGGCTGCTGCCCGGCGGACTGAAGGTCCGCCGTCGTGCTCCCGACTGGCACGAACGCCTCCTGAAAGAGGACAAGGACCGGGACCCGAAGTACTGGCAGGAATGGGTCAACCTGATCGCCCTGGCGGTGAACGAGGAGAACGCCTCGGGCGGGCGGGTGGTCACCGCCCCGACCAACGGCGCCGCGGGCATCATCCCGGCTGTCCTTTATTACGCGCTGCATTTCGCTCCGGGCATGGATCAGGCCACCCAGGAGGACCGCGACGACGTCGTGGTCAAGTTCCTGCTGACCGCCGGCGCCGTCGGGGTGCTTTACAAGGAACAGGCGTCCATTTCCGGCGCGGAGGTGGGCTGCCAGGGCGAGGTGGGTTCGGCGTCGTCGATGGCGGCGGCCGGGCTGGCCGAGGTCATGGGTGGCACGCCGGCGCAGGTGGAGAACGCCGCCGAGATCGCGATGGAGCACAACCTGGGCCTGACGTGCGATCCGATCGGAGGCCTGGTCCAGGTGCCGTGCATCGAGCGGAACGCGATCGCCGCGGCGAAGGCCATCAACGCGGCCAAGATGGCGCTGTGGGGCGACGGCTCGCACCGGGTCTCGTTGGACGAGGTCATCGTGACCATGCGCGAGACCGGCAAGGACATGAGCTCCAAATATAAGGAAACCGCGATGGGCGGGCTCGCCGTCAACGTCGTGGCCTGCTGATTAGCACTCCTGCTGATTTAGTACCAAGGGAAAGAGAACAATGACACTGGCACCAGAAGGCCGGAAAATGCTGCGGATCGAGCAGCGCAATGCGGCCACCCCGGTGGAACGCAAACCGGACTGGATCAAGGCCAAGGTCCAGATGGGCCCGGAATTCGTCGGCCTGAAGAACCTGGTCAAGAAGGAAGGCCTGCCACACCGTCTGCGAAGAGGCCGGCTGCCCCAACATCTTCGAATGCTGGGAAGACAAGGAAGCCACCTTCCTCATCGGCGGCTCCGAATGCACCCGCCGCTGCGACTTCTGCCAGATCGACACCGGCAAACCCTCCCCCGTGGACCGGTTCGAACCCACCAAGGTCGCCCGCTCCGTCCAGGCCATGCAGCTGCGCTACGCCACCGTCACCGGCGTCGCCCGGGACGACCTCGAAGACGAAGGCGTCTGGCTCTACGCCGAAACGGTCCGCAAGATCCACGAACTCAACCCCGGCACCGGCGTCGAACTCCTCATCCCCGACTTCTCCGGCAAACCCGAACACATCGCCGCGATCTGCGACTCCGCCCCCGAGGTGTTCGCGCACAACGTCGAAACCGTGCCCCGGATCTTCAAGCGCATCCGCCCCGCATTCCGCTACGAACGCTCCCTGGACGTCATCAGCCAGGGCCGGAACCTGGGCATGGTCACCAAGTCCAACCTGATCCTGGGCATGGGCGAAACCCGCGAGGAAATCTCCGAAGCCCTCCGCGACCTCCACCAGGCCGGCTGCGACCTGATCACCATCACCCAGTACCTGCGCCCCTCCGAACGGCACCTGCCCGTGGACCGCTGGGTCAAACCGCAGGAATTCGTGGACCTCCAGCACGAAGCCGAAGAAATCGGGTTCCTCGGCGTCATGTCCGGACCCCTGGTCCGCTCCTCCTACCGCGCCGGCAGGCTCTGGGCCACCGCCATGCGCAAAAAAGGCCGCGACATCCCCGCCGAACTCGCCCACATCGCCGACGGCATCCAAGACTCCGGAACCACCCGCCAGGAAGCCAGCTCCCTGCTCGCAGCACACCATTAACACCAGAGCCGGCCTGAACTCCGGCACGACCGGACCCCAACCGCGGTATAGCGTTATTGCATGACGGCAACCTACCGGTACGACGTGGACGTCCTGCATCTGCTCGTTTCGCCGGCGCATGCCTACTTCGGCCGCGCACGCGACGGTGCCGCTGATGTGCCGACTGTGGATGCGGACCGGGTTGAGATCGTGGCGGGCAAGGGCATTGTCGGGGACAGGTTCTTCGGCAAGGCCGCGCACATGGACGCTGCGGTTACGCTGTTCGCGGTGGAGGCCCTCGAGGCGATGGCCTCGGAACTCGACGCCGGACCGTTCGACCCGCTGCTGACCCGGCGCAACGTGATCCTTCGGGGTGCACACCTGGCGCCCCTGCTGGGCCAGGATTTCGCGCTGGAATCCCAGGGAGACGTGGTGCGGTTCAAAGGCGGGCGGCCGCCCACCCCTGCGCGTGGATGGACCGCATGCTCGCACCGGGCGCCCACGCCGCCATGAGGGGGCGCGGCGGAATGCGCTGCCGGGCACTATCCACCGGCGTTCTGCACCGCGGGCCTGCGGTGCTGGTCAGCCCGGTGCCGCTGGAGCCCGAACAGGCGGGCATTCCAAGCGTGCTCCGGCCGGGCCGGCTGCCGTAGAAGGACGACGGCGGGCCGGCGGACGCTGCTGCCGTTACCGCTGCGCGTTCTCGAGGGCGGCCAGGTGCTCGGGGCGGACCAGGGCGGCGCGTTGCTGGTAGTCCGGGTGCTTGCGCAGCCAGAGCTTGACGTACGGGCAAACGGGCACAACGGCGATCCCGGCGTCCAGGGTATCGTCCAGCGCATCCTGGACCAGGCGCGCAGCCAGGCCCTGCCCGGCGTAGTCCTCGCTGACGGTCGTGTGGTAGAAAATCCGCTCGGGCCCATGTCCCCCGTCATACGGCAGGTAGTGCGCTTTCCCGACGACGGTGTCGCCGTCGCTGAGCTCGTAGCGGTGGCGCTCCGGGACGTGCCGGACGGTCAGGATTGTTGCTTGTTCCAAGGGTCTCCTCCTGGGGCGGATGGTCGATTAGCCGCGGGGCCGAAGCCGGGCGTTGGGCAGTGCTGGGGCAGGCAGTGGCGCCGGATACCCGTCCGGGAACGGCCCGAAGCGGGGGAACGGGGCACCGTCCGGGTAAGTATCCCCCGGAGGAGGGTCCGTTGGCTCGGCGCCGATCTCTGCCTGCCAGGCCGCACGGTAGGCGACCACTTCCTCGTGGCTACGCCCGACGAAGTTCCACCACATGACGATCTGTTCGCTGAGCGGCTCTCCGCCGAGGATCAGCAGCCGGGCCGGCGCCCGCCCGGCCTCCAGGGCAATCCTGGTCCGGCCGGGGCGCAGATAGTGCAGGTGGTCCACGGCCATGGCCGTCCCGTCGATGGAAACGTCACCGGTGTCGAGCAGGATTCCATGTTCAAAGGACGGGTCCAGGTCCAGTTCAAGCCGTCCGCCGGCGTGCAGCACCGCCTCGGCACCCAGCAGCGGCGGCGTGTAGGTGTTGACGGGCGAGGACGACCCTGCCAGCGAGCCGAGGAAAACACGCAACTCGCTGCCCTCTCCCTGTACCGGCTCGGGCGCATAGTGCTGGAAGGTCGGCGCCATGTTCCGGGTTTCCTCGGGCAGGGCGTACCAAAGCTGCGCGCCATGGAGGACGCCGGTATCCGGGGTGGAGAACTCCTGATGGGAAATCCCCCGTCCCGCAACCATGAGGTTGACTTGTCCGGGACGGACGATCGCCTCGTATCCCGCAGAGTCGCGATGGGCCACGTTGCCGGTGAAGAGCCAGCTGACCGTTGCCAGGCCCGTGTGGGGATGGCGCGGGACTTTCATCCCGCCCGACTCCGGGACGAGGTCCGGGCCGTAGTGGTCCAGGAAGCACCAGGCGCCGATGAGGCTGCGCTGCTTCTGGGGCAGGGTCCTGCGCACCGGCATGGCCCGCGGCCCGCCCAGGGGAACGTTCCGGGGGGCCAGGAATTCCACCGCTTCCGCATGGTCCCCCTCGGTGCAGACGATCTCCTCGGGGAAGGTTTCCAGATTGCTCATGCCGGTTCAGATTCATCCAGGAAAAACGGGTCGAACATGGGACTCCTTAGCAGGCCTCGCGCCGGCGGCCCGACGCCGTCGAACAGAACCGACAGTTCATGCATTTGCATACACTTTATCCGGTTTCAGTACCTCGTCAAACCTACAGGGTTGGGCTGTGAAAGAAACCCCACAATTTTGTTGACGCTTCAAACCCTTGGAAGGACACTGGGTGGGAGCTGCGAAGGACCGCAGTGCGTGTCTCGCCCAATAGAGGAAGAAGAACACAATGACTGACATCACCATCATCGGAACCGGCAACATGGCCCGCGGACTCGCGACCCGCGCCATCGCAGGCGGCAAGAGCGTCCAGCTGCTCGCCCACGAGGACAAGGCCAAGGCCGATGCCCTCGCGGCCGAGCTTGGCGGCCAGGTGACCACCGGTGTGGTGGGTGACGACCTCAGCGGGGCCGTCGTGATTCCCGCCGTGTACTACGATCCCGCCAAGGCCGTGGTGGCAAAGTACGGCAGCGGGCTCAACGGCAAGGTGTACGTGGACATCACCAACCCGGTGGACACATCCACTTTCGAAGGGCTCAGCGTCCCCGAGGGCAGCTCCGCGGCCGAAGAGCTCCAAAAATCCACCGGAGCCAAAGTGGTGAAGGCCTTCAACACCACCTTCGCCGGGACACTGGCCTCCGGCGACGTGGCCGGCCAGCAGCTCGACGTCCTCATCGCCGGTGATGACGAGGACGCCGTGCGGGCCGTGGCGGAGTTCGCCTCGGCGGGCGGCCTGCGGCCGATCGTCGTCGGACCCCAGCGCCGGGCCCGCCAGCTCGAACAGGCCGGGTTCCTGCACATACTGCTTTCGGCCAACGACCAGCTGCCGGAGTTCCAGTGGAACTCGGCGTTGAAGGTGGTCCCGGCCAGCTAGCCACAGGCCGGCCAGCCGCTGGGCAGTTAGCTCTTGGGCAGGCCCGCCGGGTTCAGCTCCGACTTGGCGACGGCCTCCGAAGAGAGGCCCCAGCGGTCCAGGATCTTGCCGTAGGTGCCGTCCCCGATCAGGTGGTTCAGGCCGGCCTGGGCGGCTGCGGCGAAGCCGTTGCCCTTCTTGGTGGTGGCGGCGATGCTCGCCTTCAGCGGCCAGCCGCCGTCCACCAGACCCACCAGCTTGGTCTTCTCGTCCGTGGCGGCCTTGTAGGCGGCGGTGGCGTTCGGTCCGAACGTCAGGTCCGCGCGGCCGGACTGCAGCGCCAGGTTTGAGGCGGAGTCGTCGTCGTAGTACTGGAACTCGACCGGCTTCAGGCCCTTGGCCTTGTTCTCCTCATCCCAGCGCAGCAGGATGGACTCCTGGTTGGTGCCCGAGCCGACGATGATGCGCTTGCCGGCGACGTCGGGGGCGGATTCGACCTTGGTGATGTCGCTGCCGCTCTTGGCGTAGAAGCCGAGCTTGTCATCCCGGTAGCTGGCGAAGTCGAACTTGAGCTTGCGCTCCTCCGTCACGGTGACGTTGGAGAGGACCGCTTCATACTTGCCCGACTCGACGCCGAGGGGCCAGTCGGCCCAGGCGGTGGGCACGATCTCTGCTTCCAGCCCCAGCGTCTGGGCCAGTGCGACGGCGATGTCCACCTCGTTGCCCACGGGGGTCTTATTGTCGGTGGCGTAGACCGCCAGCGGCGGTGCAAACGGGCTGACGGCCACCGTCAGCTTGCCGTCCTTCTTGATGGCCTCCGGAACCAGGGCAGCGGCCGCTTTGTCCACGCTGACGGGAAAGCGGTCCTGCTCGGGCGTCAGGTTGAAGCTCTTGGCAGTCGACGTGGCTGTCTTTGTGACGGCCGGCGCATTCGCGGACGCCGCAGCCCCGGGATCAGAGCAGGCGCAGAGCGCCAGGAGAGTGGTGGCTGCCAGAGCCAGTCCCGCCCCCGGCTTGAAGCCCGGCCTGAGTGCGCCCGTGCGGGACTTGAGAGATTGACGGACCATGGTTGCCCCCTGGAAGTAACGAATGAAAAGCAGTGAATGCGAAGGTTGTGGCAGCAACTATCCGGCGGCAAAAAGCGGCGGTCAAAGCGCGGAGAAACCGGAAGATACACGGCGTAACCGCGATTCACACGGCGTCCGAAGTCGTCACCCAGCCTGCCGGACAACCCGGGACCGGGCCTAGCATCGAGTATGAGCGATCAATTCACCACCGAACGTGACAGCTACGGCAGGCTCCTCGCGGACCGTGAAGTGTGGCGGCAGGCAGGCACCCTCGCCGCAGCCGGGGAACTGACCGCGCGGTGGCTTGAGGGCACCAGCGAATACCAGCCCGGAACCCTCGCCCCGCGCTTCGACGACGAGACCCTGCCCATCGCAGGCCAGCTGGCTGAGCTCAACCGCAGCGGGCTGTTCACCAAGGAATCCCAGCCCGGCCTCGGCCCCGACGCCGGCCATGCCCAGCGCGAGTACGTCACCGGCTTCTGCTCGGCGGAGTCGGCGGCCCTTCTGCTGCGGCTGTCGGCCGGGACGGAACTCATTGCCATCGCGCACGCCCCGGGAGAGGTCAGCCAGGCCTCCGTTCCCGTTACACTGCAGGACGGCGAAGTGGTCACCGTTCTGGGGAGCAGCGAAAATCCGGTCGAGTCGGAGCAGATCCAGGACTGGGCCCGCGAAAGCAACGAAACGCTCGCCCTCCTGCTGGCCGACTCCTGGTACGTCGAACTCCTTGACCCGGTCTGGGGCCGGCAACAGCACCTTTTGCCCGCCGTCCTGGAAACCCTGAAGTCCGCCCCGCACGAGCTGTAAGCCCCCGATTCTTACGCTCTGCGACGCCGGGTGAAGCTATACGACCGCACGGATGAACGTTTGCGACGCCGGGTGAACGCCTGCGTCGGCAGCCATTGTGGCGGCCGGATTGGCCTCCGTACGCTCAATCCAACGCTCAGCGCCATCCCCTCCGCTCCATCATCCGAAAAGGAAACATCATGTCTTCGTCACCCGAGAACCCGGGCTCCACCCGGATCGCGGCGGGTCAGCCCGCCCGCCGCAAACGCCCCAGCGGACTCAAGATCGGCATTGCAGCCGGCGTCCTTGCAGTCCTGGGCGCAGGCGTCGCAGTCGCCACCACGGCCGCCAACAACGCCGCCCCGGGGTCGGCCAGCGCGGCCGCCGTCACCAGCCCCGCCACCGAGCTGAAGCTGGGCTACTTCGGGAACATCACCCACGCCACCGCGCTGGTCGGCGTCCAGAAGGGCTTCATCGCCAAGGAGCTCGGCGACACCAAGCTCAGCACCCAGGTGTTCAACGCCGGCCCGGCCGCCATCGAAGCGTTGAACGCCGGCGCGATCGACGCCACGTACATTGGCCCGAACCCCGCCATCAATTCGTTCGTCAAGAGCAAGGGCGAATCCATCAGCATCATCGCCGGGGCAGCTTCCGGCGGTGCCCAGCTGGTGGTAAAGCCCGAGATCAAGACCGCGGCCGACCTCAAGGGCAAAACCCTCGCCTCGCCCCAGCTCGGCGGCACCCAGGACGTGGCGCTCCGCGCCTGGCTGGGCAAGCAGGGCTACAAGACCAACACCGACGGCGGCGGGGACGTCGCCATCAACCCCACCGAAAACGCGCAGACCCTGAAGCTGTTCCAGAACGGCAAGCTCGACGGCGCGTGGTTGCCGGAGCCGTGGGCCTCCCGTCTGGTGCTCCAGGCCGGCGCCAGGGTCCTGGTGGACGAAAAGGACCTGTGGGACGGTTCGCTGACCGGCAAGCCCGGCGAGTTCCCCACCACCATCCTGATCGTGAACAAGAAGTTCGCCGCGGAGCACCCGCAGACCGTGGAAGCCCTGCTCAAGGGCCACGTCGAAGCCGTGAAGTGGCTCAACGACACCCCGGCCGCCGAGAAGGCCAAGGAAGTGAACGCCGCATTGAAGGAAGCTGCCGGCAAGGCCCTCCCGCAGGAAGTCATTGACCGCTCGCTGAAGAACATCGTGTTCACGGTGGACCCGCTGGCCGGAGCGTTCAAGAAGCTGCTCCAGGACGGCGTGGACGCCGGCACCACCAAGCAGGCCGACATCAGCGGCATCTTCGACCTGGCCAAGCTGAACGAAGTCACCGGTGAAAAGACTTCCGCCGCAGGACTGGGCAAGGAATAACCGGAACGACAGACAATCCGGTAACAACACAAAGGATCCGGCGGGAACATTCCCGCCGGATCCTCTGTGTTTCAGGTCTTAGCTCCCAGACAGCGGGAGCTGGTGACAGCGTCGGTCCCCGTTACAAGGCCGACGTAAAGTCCGCCGAGTATTCCGGCACGGCCGAATACTCGGGCACGGCATGCGGGTCCTCCGCGTCCTTCAGGGCGTAGTGAAAGACCATCCCGTCAGGGCTTTCCTGGCTTCCGACATATTCGGCGGCAGCCCATTCTCCGCCGGCCACGGCTCCGGCCCAGGCATGGGCCTCTTCCCAGTGCACGGCCGAGGCCCTCCGGCCCGGCTGCAGGCTCATGGACACCGCAACGCGCACCGAGGGCCGGCCCACGGAGGAACGGGGGCCGGTGAAGCCGACGATGTCCACGGAAACTCCCGGCGTGGCCAGGCACGGCCGGCGGGCCATGGTGGTGGCCGCTGCATCCAGGCCTCCGGAACCGATCTCCTGACTCGCCAGTGCGTGCATCTGGCTCCGGAATGTGTTGAGTTCCGCGCCGCATTGCGTCCGGATTCTGTGAACCAAAGCTGTGATCATGTCCCCCTCGATCCAGGGAGGGCGTTGCGCCGCCCCGTCGCTGATTATGGACTTACACAACCACCGAGTAACTTGCTTCACAACGCCCGGCGAAACCCGCCGTCGTGCAACGCAACAGTGCTTCACTTTCCGCCGTCATGCGTAACAAACGCCCGGTTCAGACGTGCATCCGCGCCACGAAACGGAACCTGTCCCCGCGGAACACCGACTCGGTCCACTCCACGGGGCGTCCGTCCGGGGTGAACCCGAGACGGTGGACCAGCAGCATGGGGGCACCCATTTCGACGTCCAGGAGCTGCACTTCGGCCGGCCCGGCCAGCTTGGTCTCCACGGTGTCCTCCACCTCGGCGATCCGGATTCCGTAGTCCTCGCGCAGGGCCGCGTACAGGGAACCGCGCTCCGCCACGGTCCGGGCAAGATCCGGCAGCGGCCCGGCAAGGAACGCAATCTCGTGCGCCAGCGGCTCGCCGTCCACCAGCCTGATCCGTTCCACCCGGTGGATGTCCGTTCCGGGTTCCACCGCCAGCCGGCGCGCGGTTGCCGGATCGGCCGGCAGCACGCTCACATCCACGATCCTGGCCGCAGCCGTGAGGCCCTGGCTTGCGGCGTCGTCGGAAAAGGACGTGAGCTGGCGGACGTGGGTCACCTTGGGCGGCGCCACGTAGGTCCCCCTCCCCTGCGTCCTGTCCAGGCGGCCCTCGGCCACCAGTTCGCCGATGGCCTGCCGGACCGTGGTGCGGGACGTTCCGTATTGCTCGGCGAGCGCGCGCTCGGTGGGGATCAGCGTTCCGGGCACCGCGTCCTCGATGAGGGTCAGGATCTGCTCCTTGAGTACGTAGTACTTGGGCAGGGCAGCGGCCGCGGAGGTTTCCATGAATCTGATGGTACCTATTGACACGAAAATTGGTCTAGGCCAAAATAAATGAAATTGGTTTACACCAATTCCGGTTTGCACCGGACCCCGGCCCCAATCCCTAATCCCACTTCCAAGGACCCAAAGATGTCGTTCCTGCAAGACCTGCGCCAGACGCCCCGCCTCGGCCTTCTGGTCGGCGGCACCGCCGCCACCATCGGCATAATCTATGGCTACGACCTGTCGAATATCGCCGGCGCCCTGCTGTTCATCACCAAGGAGTTCCAGCTCTCCACCAGCCAACAGGAGCTGGTGACCACTGCCGTCGTCGTGGGTGAAGTCCTGGGCGCCATCCTCGGCGGCTGGCTCGCCAACAAGCTGGGCCGCAAGGCCTGCATGGTGGGCGTGGCCGGAGCGTATGCCGCGTTCGCGGTGCTCAGCGCCCTCGCCGCTGACGTGCCCATGCTGCTCGTGGCCCGGCTGCTCCTGGGCCTGACCATCGGCATTTCCGTGGTGGTGGTGCCCGTCTTCGTGGCGGAGTCAGCGCCGCCCAAGGTGCGCGGCGCCCTGCTCGTGGCGTACCAGGTGGCCACCGTCATCGGCATCATCATCGGCTACCTGGCCGCCTACGTCCTGTCCTCCACCGAGAACTGGCGGCTGATGCTCGGCCTGGCCGCCGTCCCCGCCCTCGCGGTCCTCGCCGTCACCCTCCGCCTCCCCGACACCGCCCGTTGGTACATGATGCGCGGCCGCACCGAGGACGCCCGGCGCACCCTCAGCTCGATCGAGCCGGACGCCGATGTTGACGCCGAACTGGCGGACATGCGCCGCGCCATCGGCGAAGAACGCGGCGGCGGCCTGCGCGAGATGCTCCGCTCGCCGTACCTGAAGGCGACCGTGTTCGTCGTCGGCCTTGGCTTCTTCATCCAGATCACCGGTATCAACGCCGTGGTCTACTACAGCCCCCGGATCTTCGAGGCCATGGGCTTCACCGGCAACGCCGCCATCCTGCTGCTGCCCGCACTGGTCCAGGCCGCCTCCCTGGTGGCCGTGTTCGTCTCGCTGTCCCTGGTGGACCGGGTGGGCCGGCGGCCCATCCTGCTCGGCGGCATCGGCATGATGATCGCGGCCAACGCCATCCTGGTGGGCGTCTTTATGGCCGGGCGCGACTTCGGCGGAATCCTGACCGTGGTCGGCTTCTTTGGGGTCCTGCTGTTCACCGTGGGCTTCACCTTCGGCTTCGGCGCCCTGGTCTGGGTCTACGCCGGCGAATCCTTCCCCGCCCGGCTGCGTTCCCTGGGCGCCAGCGCCATGCTGACCTCGGACCTCGTGGCCAACGTGATCGTCGCGGCCTTCTTCCTGACCATGCTGCAGCAGCTCGGTGGCGCCGGCACGTTCGCGGTGTTCGGCGCGCTGGCCATCGCCGGCTTCATCTTCGTCCACCGCCTCGCCCCCGAAACCAAGGGCCGCAACCTCGAGGAAATCCGCCACTACTGGGAAAACGGCGCCCGCTGGCCGGAATCCACCGGCAGCACCGGCAGCAGCAAGCCGGCGGCCAAGTGATGCGGCGCGTCCCCGGCCTCGGCCGTGTCCTCGGTTTGGATATTGGCGGTTCCAAGACCCACGCCATTCTGGCGGAGGTTGGAACTGACGACGGCGGGACAACAGTTCCCCGGCAGCTCGCCGAGTGCACGGCGGGCAGTGCAAACATCGCCTCCGTCGGGCCGGACGAGGCCGCCGCGGCGCTGGACGACCTCGCCGGGCAGCTCGGCATCGGTGATCCCGCACGTCGCGGCATGGACACCGTGTTTGCCGGTGCCGCGGGCGCGGACACGCCGGCCGCCCGGAAAAAGCTGGCCGGCGTGCTCTCCCGCCGGTTCCCAGGAGCCCGGATCCTCGTGGACCACGACACCCGCATCATCCTCGCGGCTGGCGGCCTCACCGCGGGCACAGTCCTCATCTCCGGCACCGGCTCCGCCGCGTGGGCGAAGGCCCGCGACGGCCGGGAAGCCCGGGCCGGCGGCTGGGGCTACCTGCTCGGCGACGAAGGCAGCGGCTACGCCGTGGCCCGCAGCGCGGTCCGCAACGCCCTGCAGGACTCCGACGACGGCCTGACCGCCGGGCCGTTGACGTCCCAGCTTTTGGCGCGAACCGGAGCCACGGAACCAGGCGATCTGCTGGACCTGTTCTACCGCCGCCCGGAGCGCCGGTACTGGGCCGGACTGGCGGGCATCGTGTTCGGCCTCGCAGCCTCGGACGCTGCGGGCGCCGCCATTGCTGAGGACGCCGCCCGGCATCTCGCCCGCCTGGCCCTGACCGTGAACCGACGGCTGGGCGCCATTCCGGAAAATACCCCGGTGCTGCTGGCCGGCGGCATGCTGGTGAACCAGCCGTCGTTGGCCATCCGGGTGCGCGAGCTGCTGGCAGCCGGCGGCCTCACCGACGTCCGGGTGCTGGACCGCGCCCCCGCCTGGGGCGCCGTGGAGCTGGCCGGTCAGCTCGCCGGCACACCGCGCCGGCCGGCCACCACCATCCCCGCCTAATCCCGGATTCCCTTAATACCAACCCCGCTGATCCCCCAAGGAGACCCATGACTGCCCCGCACACCGAAATCACCGCCGCTTCCCCGCTTCCCGGCTCCCTGATGGCCGCCGAAATCCTGGAACAGCCGGAGTCGCTGGCCCGGCTGCTGGAGCACGGGCGCCCCGCGATCACCCGCCTGGCCGGCGTCCTCCGCGACGCGGACATCAGGTACGTCCTCCTGGCCGCACGCGGCACCAGCGACCACGCCGCCCTGTACGCGAAGTACCTCATCGAAACGGTGCTGGGGCTGCCGGCGGGGCTGGCGTCGCCGTCGAGCCTTACGGTGTACGGCGCTGAACCGAAAATGGACGGGGTGCTGTGGCTGGCGGTCAGCCAGTCCGGCGGCTCCCCGGATCTGGTGGACTCCACCGCCGCTGCCGCCCGGGGCGGCGCCCTCACCGTGGCCGTCACGAACGCACCGTCCTCACCGCTGGCCACTGCCGCCCGGCACCACCTGGACATCCTCGCCGGGCCGGAGCACGCCGTCGCCGCGACCAAGAGCTACACGTCGCAGCTGCTGGCGCTGTGGCTGCTGATCGATGCGTGGGCGGGAGGAAACGGCTCGGAAGCTGCCGACCTGCCGCGTCTCGCCGCCGATGTCCTGGCCCGGCCGGAGATACTGGAGGTTGCAGACCGCTACCGCTTCGTGAACCACATCATCACGACCGGACGCGGCTTCTCCTACCCCACCGCACGGGAGGCGGCGCTGAAACTGATGGAAACGTCCTACCTGGCCGCACACGCCTTCTCCGGCGCGGACCTGCTGCACGGGCCCTTTGCCATGATCGACGCCGACCGGCCCGTCATCGCCGTCGCGTCGCCCGGCGCCGGCGGCCGTGCCCTGCATCCGGTGCTGGACCGCCTCGCCGAACGCGGCGCGGACGTCTGCCTGGTGGGTGACGCCGGGGCTGCACGCCCGCTGAACCACGTGGTGCCGCTGCCGGCCGTGCACGAGCAGCTCTCACCGATCCTGGAGATCATGCCCCTGCAGCGGCTGGCGCACGCAATGGCGGCAGCCCGCCACCGGGACCCGGACGCTCCCCGCGGCCTGCGCAAGATCACGGAAACCTGGTGAGTCCCACGCTCATTTCCGCTTCCCGCGTCATCCTGCCCAGTGACGCCAAAACCAGCGCCGTGCTGGAGCCTGGCTGGGTTGAGACCGACGGCGGCCGGATCACCGCCGCGGGTCCCGGGCTGCCCGCCCGGGAGCCCGACGCCGATTTTCCGGACGCCACCCTCGCGCCGGGCTTCGTGGACGCCCACATCCACGGCGGCGGCGGCTTCAGCTTCAACGACGCCGACCCCGCTGCCGCCGCGGTCCGGATCGCCGATGTGCACCGCGCGCACGGCACCACCACGCTGATGGCCAGCCTGGTCACTGCCCCGCTTCCGCAGCTTGAGAAAGCGGTGGCCGCGCTGGCCGCGCTGGTGGAGGAAGGCGTCCTGGCCGGGATCCATCTGGAGGGCCCGTGGCTCAGTCCGGACCACCGGGGCGCCCACACCGAGGACCTTCTGCTGGCACCGGAACCGGCCGCCGTCGACCGGCTGATGCTGGCCGGGCGGGGCACCGTCCGGATGGTGACGATCGCACCTGAACTGGAAGGCGGCCTTGCAGCCATCCGGCAGATCACCGGCTACGGCGCTGTCGCGGCCATCGGCCACACCGGCGCCGGCTACGACCTGGCCCGGCAGGCGATCGCCGCTGGGGCCACCGCCGGGACGCATGTGTTCAACGCGATGCGGCCGCTGCACCACCGGGAACCCGGCCCTGCGCTGGCCCTGCTGGAGGACCCCGCGGTGTTTGCCGAGGTGATTGCCGACGGGGTCCACCTGCACCCGTCGCTGGTCCGCTTCATTGCCGCCAGTCCGGCGCGCGCCGTCTTCGTCACCGACGCCATGGCCGCGGCCTGCGCACAGGAAGGCCGGTACCAGCTGGGCGGGCTGGACGTCCGGGTGGCCGGCGGGGAGGCACGCCTGGTCAGTGACGGCACCATCGCCGGCAGCATCCTCACGCTGGATGCGGCCGTCCGCCACGCCGTCCACGACGCCGGCATCCCGCTCGCCGACGCCGTCCGTGCCGCCAGCCAGAACCCTGCGGACATGCTGGGGCTGACCGACGTCGGCCGCGTCGAGGCCGGGCGGAAGGCGGACCTGGTGGTGCTCTCTCCGGAGCTCGAGGTGGCCGCAGTAATGAAGGCAGGCCGCTGGTTGGGCCCCCGCGATTGAACGTGCGGGGACCGCGGCGGCGGCGCCCCCGTCGCTTGGACGGGGGTAGCCTTGGGGCAGGAGGGCAACATGGCTGTCAGGAGTGCAGGCCTTCTGCTGTATCGGCGGAACAGCGGGGCGGACGTGGAAGTGTGGATCGCCCATATGGGCGGCCCCTTTTGGGAACGCAAGGATGAGCGGGCCTGGTCGATTCCCAAGGGAGAGTACCTTGAGGAGGAGGATCCGCTCGCGGCGGCGCAGCGTGAGTTCGCCGAGGAAATGGGCGTCCCGGCGCCGACCGCGGACTACGTTCTGCTCGGCACCTTCCGGCAGCCCTCGGGCAAGCTCATCACGGCATTCACGGCCGAGTCCGCCTTCAAGCCCGAGAAAATCCTGAGCAACACTTTTCCGCTGGAGTGGCCCAAGGGCTCGGGGGCGGTCCAGCACTTCCCCGAGATCGACCGCGCCGAATGGATCGGTGAATCCGAGGCCCGCTCCAAGCTGGTCAAAGGCCAGCTGCCGATCCTCGACGCGCTGCTCGCGCACCTCAGAGCATGACGCCCGTGAGATCGGCGTACCTGCATCTGGCCACGGTTGCTCTGGAAGCCACCGGCGATATGCAGGCGCCCGGCGCCGCGGTCACGCGCGAGCTGTGCGGAAGCTGGGACCATCCGCCGCCCTGCCCTCTGGCTCCGCACCACACCCGGCCGGACAGGGACGGGGTCACGGTCGCGCTGCGGATCATCTTCGTCACGGAACCGGCGAACGAGACCCTGGTGCGCACCCGCATCGACCGGGCCCTCCGCCAGCAAACCCTCACCGGCCCGGATGGCCGCACCACCCGCTGGGAATTCCTTGGCGGCGGCCGCGGCGAACTCGACCCTTCCGAGGCCGAGCACGCCCGGCGCCTCACCGACGGTTAGCGTGCCGTTATCCTGACCGCGCCAGAATCGTCCGATAGATCCCGGTGTGATCCAGGTCGCCGTCGCCTGCCTCCACCATGAGCTCGAAGGCGCCACGGACGCTGGCGGAGAGCGGCAGCTCCACCCCGGCGTCCTTAGCGATCTCGCCGATGAAGTTCAGGTCCTTCAGCTGGTTTTTCGCGGAGCCGCCGCCTTCGAAGTCCCCGTCGATCCAGCGCCGGCCCTTCTGCCGGAGCACCTCCGAATTCGCCAGGCCGCCGGCCAGAATGGACTGCACCTTCTCCGGGTCCAGCCCGGTTGCGGTCGCCACGGCCATCGCCTCGGCCAGCGCCGTGACGGTGGCAGATACGACGATCTGGTTGCAGGCCTTGGCCGTGGACCCGGCACCCGTTTCGCCGAACCAGACGACGGTGGAACTGTAGAGCCCGAACAGCGGCAGGAGCCGCTCCACGGTCCCGCGCGGACCGCCGGCCATGGTGCTCAGCCGGCCTTCCTCAGCCCCGATGGTTCCGCCGCTAAGCGGCGCGTCCACCACTGTCACCCCGTACCGGCTCCTGCAGTCCTCGGCGAACAGGGCCACAGCCACCGGGGACACCGTTCCGTGAATGACCAGGACCGGTTCCGCGATGCCGGCCGCCTTCCACCCGGCCAACAGGCCGTCCTCGCCGGTCAGCAGGTCGGCGACCTGCGGCAGATCCGGCAGGACGGTCAGGACGACGCCGGCCGCAGCCTCCGCCGGCGTGCCGGCCACCCGTCCCCCGCCGATGGCCCGGGCCTTGTCCGCTGTGCGGTTCCAGAGTGTGAGGGGAACGCCGGCGGCCAGGATGTTCCTTGCGATGGGGGCACCCATCGGGCCGGTGCCCAGCAGGGCGACGGACTTCAACCCGTTCAATGTGTTGGTCACTGTGCTCATGTGGTTAGAAGGGGATCAGGCCGGCCATGGCGGGCAGGAAGGTGCTGAACCACGGGACGGCGGCAAGCACCAGCAGGCCGATGAACACGGCGATGAGGTAGGGCCAGAAATGCTTGAGGCTTCTTTCCACGGTTTCATGGCCCGTAGCGCAGGCTACATAGAAGCCGACGCCGGCCGGCGGCGCGAACGAGCCGATGCCCATGGCGATGATCAGGACCATGGCGTACTGCACCGGGTTCACGCCGAAGTCCGTGGCGATGGGCAGCAGCAGTGGTGCGAAGATCAGCACGGCGGGCAGGCCCTCCAGCAACTGGCCCATGATGATCAGCAGCACGATGGTGAACAGCATGAAGAGCACGGGCGAGTCGCCGAGGCCGGACATGAGGTCGTGGATCTGCTGGGACACCCCGGCGAGCGCGAGAGTCTGGGCGAGCGGTGAGGCGGCCGCGATGATGAACAGGACCATGCCCGCCGTCGTTGTTGTTTCCCGCAGCGTGTCTCCCAGCAGCCGCCTGCTGCCGCGCCGGTACGCGGCGGCCAGGATGAAGGCGTAGGCGACGGCGACCGAGGACACCTCGGTCGGGGTGGCGAAGCCACTCAGGATGCCCACCACCATACCGACCGGAAGCAGCAGGGTGGGGATGGCGAAGAAGGTGGCAGAGCCGCGGGCACGCCAGGTCGCCTTGGGGCTGGACACGCCGCCCTGCTTGCGGGCACGGAAGAAAACGAGTCCCATGACCACGAGGGCCAGGAACGCGGCGGGAACGAAGCCGGCAAGGAACAGCGTGGTGGTGGAGATGGTGGTGATGGAGCCGAGGATGAGCAGGACGATGCTCGGCGGGATGGTTTCACCCATGATGGCGGAGGCGGAGAGCACCGCGACCACCTCGCCGCGGGGGTACTTCCGTTCCTCGAGCATGCCCCGCATGGTGGTGCCCACTGCGGCGACGTCCGCAACCTTGGAGCCGGAGATGCCGGAGAAGATGTACATCGTCACGACGACCACCTGGAGCAGGCCGCCCCGCAGGTGCCCGATGAGCGCGTCCACCAGCTTGGCGAGCGGCAGCGTCAGGCCGGCGGAATTCATGACAGTTCCGGCCAGGATGAAGAACGGGATGGCCAGCAGCACGAAGCCCTTGGCGCCCGATGCCATGCCGATCGGGATGGCGCTGACCTCCGAGATGCCGCCCAGGTAGAGGTAGATGCCCGAGGCCAGGGCAAGCACGAACGCAATGGGCAGGCCAAGGAACAGCAGGGCGAACAGGGCCACGAGCACGACGCCGAGGAGCAGGTTGGGCGATGCGTAGTAGAAGAGCGGCTGGGAGAACAGGACCGCCACGGCCAGGACCGCGGTGATGCCGACGGCCAGCAGGACCGCACGGCGTGGCTGCCGCCCGAGCTTCAGGACGGCGAACCAGGCGATGAGCACCATGCCCACCGAGAAGGGCAGGGACACCCAGAACACCGGCAGCTGGAGAATCGGGGTCTTCTCCTCGAGTTGCTGGACCAGGGTGGGAATGAAGAGCGCGAAAGCACCCGCACTCATGACGAAGACCAGGCAGTCCACGAGTGCTGCCAGGTACGGCTTCCAGCTCGCCGGCAGGCGCATCACCAGGGCCTGGACGGACATGTGGGCGCCCTTGGGGTAGGCGATGGCACCGCCCACGAAGGCGATGGTCACAAGTGCAATCTCGGAAACTTCCTGCGTCCACAGCACGGAATCGCCGGTGACAACCCGGACCATTATGTTCAGCAGGATAACCACGAGCTCGGCGAGGATCGCCGCACCCACGGTCCATTCCAAGGCCTTGTCCAGCCAGACGGCTCCGCTCCAGCGCGGTGCGACGTGCCCGTGGTGAAGGATCTCTTCCGCATCGGACGGAAGGACCTCTTCGAGATCCTTGGGGGCGAGTGTGTGTTCCATGTTTTTCCAGACTGTCATCGTTGAGAGCGGGATGCTGAGTGCGGGATGTTGGGGGCGGGGATGCTGTTCGAGGGCCGGCGCCGGACTGCGCTCCGGCCCTCGAAACGCGGTGGTTACTTGGCGGCGGCGATCGCCTGGTCGAAGAATTCCTTGCCGATCAGCTTGGAGAACTCCGGGTAGAGGCTCTTGGAAACGGCTTTGAACTGCTCGAGCCCGGCGGCGGTGGGCTCGTTGGCCTTCATGCCCTTGGCGGTGAGCTCGGCCAGCTGCTTCTCAGACTGCTCTGCGTCATAACCCTCTTTGAAGGTGGCGGTCTCAACCGACGCGTCCGTCAGGATCTTCTTCTGGTCCTCGTTCAGCGAGTCCCACTTCTTGGCGGACAGTGCCAGGACCCAGGCGTCGTTGATGTGGTGCGTCAGCGAGACGTACTTCTGAACTTCCGAGAACTTGTTGGTCCACGGCACCTCGATCGGGTTTTCCTGGCCGTCGATCGTTCCGGTCTGCAGACCGGTGAAGACCTCGGAGAACGCCATGGTGGTGGGGCTCGCGCCCAGCTTGCCGAAGAAGTCCGTCCACAGCGGGTTGCCCGGGACGCGGATCTTCAGGCCCTTCAGGTCCGACGGCTGTTCGATGGGGCGTTCGGAGTTGGTGATCTGGCGGCCCGTCCGGGTGAGGAAGGACAGCGCGACGGTGTTCTTCTCCTTGAGCTTCTCCTTCAGCACGTCGCCGGGCTTGCCCGCCAGGAACGCGGCCTCTTCCTTCGTGTCGTCGAAGAGGTAGGGGATGCTGATGGCGTTCATTTCGGGCACCACGGACGCGTAGACCGACGTCGACAGGATCAGCGCGTCCAGCGAGCCGCCCTGCAGCCTGGTGACGGCGGCGTTCTGGTCCCCGCTGAAGCTCGTTCCGTTCGGGACCACCGTGACAACCACGGAGCCGTTCGAGGTCTTCTTCACCTGATCGGCGAAGTGCTGGGCGGAGACACCCACCGAGGAAGTCAGCGGGTCCGGGATGGACAGCTGGATCTTGGCCACGGGCGAGCCGCCGCCGGGCGCTCCGGAGGCGCAGCCGGCGAGAACGGAGGCGGCGAGGGTGCATGCCAGCACTCCTGTGAGGGCGCGGGTCTTCGATTTCATGTGATGCCTTTCTTCATTGGAAGGAGTCCTGTGAATTGCTCGGTGAATTAGGAGGTCAGCGCGGCTTCGGTAACAAGGGCCTCGGTTTCGCGGCGCAGCTCAAGGGCCTGGGAGAGCGAGTCGTCCATGATGACGTCCTCCCAGCGGACGGTGGCGCCCTTGGCGACGTCGGCACGCAGCTCGACATGGTGCGCCAGGGCTACCGGCAGAGCGCCGATTTCCACGGAGTGCTTGGCCGAGACGAGCTTGCCCCAGACGGTGAAGCCGCCCTCGCCGTCGAGGAATTCGCCGGCCTTCAGGTCCTTCTTGGCGGTGGCCACCACGTCACCGAAGAAGCCGACTGGCGAGCCGGTGGCAATGCCGCGGAGGGCCGCATTGGCGATGGACATGTTCAGCTCGAGGCCCACGTAGTGGTACGGGCGGTACAGGGCGGCGTACTGGCCGGTGGGGTCCGGGTGCCACGGGTATTCATTGAAGCAGCCGGAGACGTAGCCGTTCGTGGCCTTGACGACGACGAACACGCCTTCCTGGGTGTTGTGGCTGATCCAGCTGCCGTCGCGGTTGACGCTGGACATGACGTCCACGCTGCCCTCGTGCGCCAGGGCACCGCCGACGGCGGCCGGGCGGCAGATGGTGGCGATCTCTTCGACGTCGCCCGGGGTGAAGGTCAGTCCGGAGTCCGACGGCGTGAGGCCGGCACCGTTGGCGACGGCGGCCATTTCGATGGAGGCCTTGGTGCCGTCACGGAAGGAGGTGTGCATGTACGGGTTGAGCTGGCCGGAGTCTGTGAGCTCCTTGGAGAATTCCCAGTTTTCCCAGACATTGTCCGGGTTCATCTCGTGGTAGTGCTCCAGGTACTTGGCGCCCTTGCCGGCGCAGACGACGTCGAAGCCGCTTGTCCGGGCCCAGTCGACCAGCTCCATGATGAGCGCGGGCTGGTCCCCATAGGCCATGGAATAGACGACGCCGGCCTCCTCCGCGCGCTTGGCGAGGGCCGGACCGGCGAGGGCGTCGGCCTCCACCGTGACCATGATGATGTGCTTCTTCGTTTCGATGGCGCGCAGCGCATGCTTGACGCCGACGATCGGATTGCCTGTGGCTTCAACGATGACGTCGATGTCGACGTCGAACAGCTCGTCGGCGTTTGCCACGATGGTGGTGGAGCGGTTCTGCAGTGCGGTGGCGATGTCCGGGGCGATCTGGTTCTGGGGCCATCCGACCAGCTCGAAGGCGCCTTCAGCCCGCTTCACATTGATGTCAGCGATGGCAACCACATGGATGCCCGGGATGTTGTTGGCCTGGGCGAGGTACATGGTCCCGTACCGGCCGGCCCCGATGAGGCCCACGCGGATGGGGCGGCCCTGGTTCTCGCGGTCGCTAAGAAGCTTGTGAAGGTTCATGGGGATCTCTCTGATTGATGTCTGACCGAAGAGAGACGACCTCACACCGGGCGGTGGAGCACCTCTTCGTCGTAGCTGCTGTGATCGGGGTTACCGAGTGGAACCGGTTCCACTTTTGTACCAGTCGGTGTTAAGCTGTGTCAACAGATGTCGGTGAACCCCACCGGCCGCAAGGAGGACCATTGAAGAAGGCGCCCACTATCCGCGATGTGGCGGCAGCGGCGGGAGTCTCGGTGTCCGTGGTGTCGCGGGTGCTGAACCCCGACTCCGGCCCGGTCGCGCCGGCCAAGCGCGAGCAAGTCCTCAATGTCATCAGCGAACTCGGCTACCGCCCCCGGGCCGCGGCGCGCGAACTCAGCGCCGGCCACGCCCTGACTGTCGGCCTGGTGGTCACTGACCTTGCCAACCCGTTCTTCGCCCAACTGGCGGACCGCGTGGTGTGGGAGGCGCGCAGCCATGGCGTCCAGGTGGTGGTCATGACCACCCAGGAGGACCCGCACCTTGAGGCCGAATCCCTCGACACACTCCTGGACCGTTCCGTGGGCGGCGTCATTGCCACGCCAACGGGCGGAAACGTCGAGAAATGGGACCGCCTGCGGGACCTCGGAGTCAACGTTGTTTTCGTAGACCGCGCCATTGCGGAGCTTGGCGACGTGGACGTCGTCAGCATCGAAAACTCCGACTCGGCCCGGCGCGCCACCGAGCACCTCATCGCCCTCGGCCACGAACGGATCGGCCTGATCACCGGACCGGCCAGCACCTCCACGGGCCGGTCGAGGATCAGCGGCTACCGGTCAGCCCTCGAAAGCGCCTCGATAAGCCTCGATCCGATGCTGGTCCGCGACGTTCCGTTCCGCGGAGACGGCGGGGGCGACGCCGTCGGGTCCCTCCTTGCGTCCCCGGATGCCCCAACCGGGCTGATCGTCGCCAACACCGCCCAGGTCCAAAGCTCAGTCCGGCGGCTCGTCCAGATGGGCGTCCGGATCCCCGACGACCTGTCCGTGATCGTCTTTGACGACAACCCGTGGACCGAACTGACGAGCCCACCGCTCAGCGTCATCCGGCAGCCCATCGGCATGCTCGCCGTGCACTCGCTCGAGCTCGTCCTCGGGCGGATGCAGGGCCGGCTCCCCGCGGGCGCCAGGACCATCGAGGTCAAGGCGGATTTCGTGCCGCGCAGCAGCTGCGCCGCACCTGTCCGCTCCGCAGCCAGCAAGTCCGTCACCCGATAAGAAAAGGAAAACCCATGACCGTAGTTGTCACTGCCATGTTCACGCCCAAGGAAGGCGCCTTCGCCGACGTCGTGGCCGCCCTCTCCCCCGCCATCGCGGAAGTGCACGACGAGCCCGGCTGCCTCCTGTACGCCATCCACGAAGCGCCGAATGGCCAGATCGTCATGATCGAAAAGTGGGAAAGCGCCGAACTCCTCGATGCCCACGGCGCCGGCGAGCCCGTCAAGCGCCTGAACGCCTCCCTTGAGGGGCTCCTGGCAGAACCGGTCGAGGTGACGCGGCTGGCCGCGATCCCCGCCGGCACCAGCACGCAGGGCGCGCTCTGATCTGAAGAACGACGGCGGCCCCTCGCCTGGGCATTCCAGGTGGGGGGCGCCGTTCAGGCCGGGGGCGCCGTCGAACCCCTGACCACGAGTTCCGGGTCAACAAGCTTCGTCTGCACCGGCAGTTCCGGATCCTTCATGCGGTCCAGCAGGGCCTTTGCAGCCCCGGCACCCACCTCGCCGTTCCGGCCGTCGATAGTGGTCAGGCGCAGCAGGTTCGCGGACGCAAGAGGCGAGTTGTCGTAACCGATCAGGGAAAGATCCTCCGGGATACGCCGCCCCCGGTCCCGCGCCGCGGCCGCCACGCCCATCGCCATAACGTCGTTCGCCGCAAAAATCGCCGTGAGCCCAGGGGCCTGATCGAGCAGCTTCAGCGCACCCTCGTAGCCGTCCGGCTCCATCGTAAGACCGTGACCCTGCACCGTGTGCGGCCGCAGCCCGTGTTCGCGCATCGCAGCCTCAAACCCCTGGGCCCGCAGACGCGCGGCGCCGCCGCCACCGGTCACGTGCCCGATTTCCCTGTGGCCCAGCCCGATCAGGTGCTCCGTGGCCAGGCGTCCGCCGGCCTCGTCGTCATTGGCCACGATGTCCGCGCCCGGAACAACCACGTCGCGGTTGCCCGCCACCACAGCCGGAACGTCGACGGCGGCGAACATCTCCTCCGTAGGCTCGGTCGCAATCACGATGCCGTCCACCCGCAGCGACATGAGGCCGTCCACCGGCGTCCGGTCCAGATGGGCGTTGAACGACGGGTCGGCAACGGCCACCCGGAACCCGAGCGGTGCGAGTTCATCGTGCAGCCCGCCCAGCAGGCCGACGAACCAAAGATTGCGGTAGTCGTCCAGGACGACGCCGATGGTCCGGGACCGGTTTCCGGCCAGGGTCGCTGCCGCCCGGCTCGGGCGGTAGTTCAGACGTGCGATCGCTTCTTCGACGGCGGCGCGGCGGGCGGCGGAGACGCCGGGCGCCCCGCGCAGGACCAGCGAGACCAGGGATTTTGATACCCCGGCCGCGGAGGCAACGTCGTAAATGTTCGGGCGCTTGCCCGTCTCCTGGGTCACCCTGCCATTGTCGCCCATCGGTCGACCGTTTGGGATATTGACAGGACAAACTCCCGGCCCTATCGTGTTGTGGAGCGCTCCATTATGCGTCACACGTCACAGCGGCTGAGTCCCGCAAAGCCCGTTTCAAAGGAGAAAACCAATGCCCAAAGATCTCGGCGTAGCCGTCATCGGGGCGGGCATGGCCGGCAAGGCTCACGCCGCCGCCTTCCGCACCGCTTCCGCCCTGTACAACCCCGTCCTGCCGCCGATCCGGCTGGTTTCCATCGGCGACGTGAACCCGGAGTTCGGCTCCCTCGCCGCGCGGCGCTTCGGTTACGGGCGCAACGACACCTCGTGGCAGGCCATCGCCGAGGCCGATGACATCGACGTCGTCAGTGTTGTCATCGCCAACTCGCTGCACCGCGAAGTAGTAGAGGGTCTCCTCGCCGCCGGTAAGCACGTCCTGTGCGAGAAGCCGCTCAGCGACACCCTGGAGGACGCCCGGGCCATGGCCAACGCCGCCCGCAATGCCTCCTCCATCGCCCGCATCGGGTTCACCTTTCGGCGCACCCCGGGCATCGCCTACATCCGCGACCTCATCCGCAACGGAACCCTGGGCAAGGTGCTCCACTTCAGCGGCCGCTACTGGACCGACTACGGCTTCAGCCCCGGCGCCCCCATGAGCTGGCGCTACAAGGGCGGCCCCGGCTCCGGCGCCCTGGCCGACGTCGGATCCCACCTCGCGTATGTCTCCGAGTTCCTGTGCGGCGACATCAAATCCATCAGCGGCGGCCGCCTCAGCACGGCCATCGACAAGAGGCCCGTGCCGCTGGGCGCCGTCATCGGCCACGACCACGCCGCTGTCAGCGACACCTTCGAGGCCGTTGAAAACGACGACTACGCAGCCTTCTCCGCCGAGTTCGAAAACGGCGCCGGCAGCTTCGAAGTCTCCCGCGTCGCGGCCGGGCACGCCAACAGCCTTAACTTCGAGGTCTTCTGCGAGAACGGCTCCGCGAAGTTCGACCAGCGCCGCCCCGGCGAGGTCCAGCTGTTCCTCAACGACGGCTCTGGCCACGAAAGCGGCTACCGCCAGGTTATCCTCGGCCCGGGCCACCCCTACATCGCCGGCGGCCTGGCCATGGACGCCCCCGAGGTCGGCTTCGGCCAGAACGATGCCTTCGCCTACCAGTCCCGCGCGTTCCTCGAAGAAGTCGCCGGCCTCAGCGAAGCCGAATCCCTGCCGCGCTGCGCCGGCTTCGACGAAGGCGTCCGCAACATGGAACTGCTAGCCGCGGTCACCGAATCAGCCCTGAACAACGGAAAGAAGATCACGCTATGAAGCTCGGCGTCTACAACGCGATCCTGCACGACCGCCCGCTGCCCGAAGCACTGAGAGTCGTCGCCGACCTGGGCCTGACCGGCATCGAAATCAATTCCGGCGGGTTCCTGCCGGCCGTGCACGTCCCTACCTTCGATGACATCCTCGAGAGCGACGCCGCCCGCGATGACTATCTCGCGATCTTCGAAGGCACCGGCGTCTCCATCGCCGGGCTGAACTGCAACGGCAACCCGCTGCACCCCAACCGCGCCATCGGCGACAAGCACGCCGAGGACATCCGCCGCTCCATCCGCCTGGCCCACCGCCTCGGACAGAACCGCGTGGTCACCATGTCCGGACTCCCCGGCGGAGAACCCGGTGCCACCGTGCCGAACTGGATCGTCAACGCCTGGAACTCTGCCGCCTTGGACGTTTTGGACTACCAGTGGGGCGTCGCCGCCGAGTTCTGGAAGGAAACCGACCGGCTCGCCGCCGACCACGGCGTCAAGGTGGCCCTGGAACTGCACCCGCAGAACCTCGTCTTCAACCCCGCCGACGTCTACAAACTCGTCGAACTCACCGGCGCCACCCACGTGGGCGTCGAACTGGACGCCTCCCACCTGTTCTGGCAGCAGATGGACCCCGTTGCCGTCGTCCGCGAACTCGGGCCCCTGGTCTTCCACGCCGCTGCCAAGGACGTCCGCGTCAACAAGGACACCGCCGCCATCTACGGCGTCCTCGACAACCGCTTCCGCAGGCTCTCCCCCGACGAAAACCGGACCAACCTGGGCGGCGACGAATGGGCCAACGAATGGCCCAAACCCGCCGCCTGGGACTTCGTCGCCCTCGGCAAAGGCCACGACACCGCCTACTGGACCGAGTTCCTGCGCGCCCTCCACGACGTCAACCCCGACATGCTCGTCAACATCGAACACGAAGACGTCGAGCTCGGCCGGATCGAAGGCCTCGAAGTCGCGTCCAGGGTGCTCAAGGAAGCCGACGCGGCCCTGGCCGCCTCACTGGTCAGTCCCTAACGGCCGGACCGGCAACACAAGCACAGACAGGAAGCCTGCCGGGCATCAGCCGGCAGGCTTCCGCCGTCGCCCGGGTCACACGGTCCGCGGGTATCGTAGTTGTGACTTTCGAATGCAGGCCCAACGCGCCGCTGAAACTCATCGAGTCCTGGGGCAAGGTCCGGACCCAGGGCCAGGACATCTCCGGCCGGGCCGAGCAGGTGACCCTGCAGCTGGAAAGCGCCATCGGGATGGGGCTGCTCAACCCGGGTGAGCGGCTCCCGCCGGAATCGGTCATGGCCGAACACCTCGGCGTCTCGCCCCTCGCCCTCTGCCAGTCCCTTGCCGTGCTGCGGAGCAAGGGGCTCCTGGGCGGGCGCGGCGGCGGAAGATACGCCGGGGTGCTGCCGGTCCGGGAAGCCGAGATCGCCCAGCAACTGCGCCGGCACAAGAGCGACGACCTGCGCGACCTCATCGACCTCGCCGCCGGAACCGCCGGCTCGGCAGCCCGGCTGGCGTCCAAACGCTCCGACGAGCAGAACGTGCGGCGCCTCCGGAAGCTCGCCCAGCGGTACGCCTCAAGCTCGGAGCCGCACATGCTTCGCCAGGCGGATGCCCGGCTTCACATCGGCCTTGGAGTCGCAGCCCAGTCCCACCGCCTGACTGCCCTGCTGATCCAGATCCACGCCGAACTGTCGCCGCTGACGTGGGGCAACGCGTGGCTGGACGGACAGCCGAGCTCCGTCGAGGAACACGAGGGCTGCTGGACGCCAGCGCCTGGCCATCCTCACCTCGGACCTGGCGGACCACCGGTGAAGCCATCGACGAGGTCGCGCAGTCGACCGCCCTGGCTCTTGGGCAGAGCCTGGAGCGGGTATTCGCCGACCTGGCAGTCCTGGCCCGCGCCATGACGGACATCCTCGCGCCCCGGGCACATCGTGCACCAAACTCGAGTCCCTCAAACCCGCCGTCGAGGACATCGTCACCCGGCAGGCGGGACTGGTGGACAGCGCCGGGGTGTCGGTCACCCCGGGGCTGTCCACCGACGCCGACCCGTGGCACCAGTGGCAAGGTGGTGGCTTCCAACAGCGCCCGGTTCGCCCCCGGCACGCGTTTCCAGGGGGCCCGCAGCGGACCCGGGTCAGTTCCAGTGCCGGCGGCGGACCGCGCCGCTCCACCGTGGCACCTCGTCGCGGGCGACTGAACGTCGGGTGTTCAGCGTATTCCCTGGTCGGCGAACTTCACGACGTCCGCCGCGTTGGACTTGTCCACGATGGTGGGCCCGGTAAGCACGGGCTGCCCGCCCCCGAGCTTGAAGCCGCCCCGCTTGACCTGCCACAGGGCGTCCACGGACTCGTAACCCTGGAGCCACGGCTGCTGGTCCACGGTAAAAAGCACGGTGCCGTCGGCGATCTTCTGGGCAAGTTCCTTGTTCAGGTCAAAGGAGGCCACCTTGGCCGAGCTGCCCGCGGTAGCCACGGACTTCAGGAGGGTCAGCGTGATGGGGGCACCCAGGCCGATAATGACGTCGGCGTCCTTGGCTGCCTGCAGCTTGGCCGTTGCCGTGGACTCAACAGACGTCATGTCGGCGCCGTTCACGTACAGGATCTCCGTTCCGGGAACCTTGGACTTCACCCCGGCGCAGCGCGCTTCCAGCCCCACATGTCCCTGGGCCTGGATCACGCAAATGGGGTGTTTGAAGTCCTCCGCCGCCAGCTTCTCGCCCACCGCCTGGCCGGCGAGTTGCTCGTTGGAGCCGAAGTGCGTAAACGCCCCGAGCTGCTTGGAGACGTCCTCACCGGCGTTCAGGCTCACGATGGGAATACCGGCGTCAGAGGCCTTCTTGAGGGAATCCTTCAGCGCGCCGGGGGTGGCCAGGGTGACGGCGATTCCGTCCACCTTCTGGTCCACGGCCTGCTGGATCAGCTGCGCCTGCCGGCCTGCTTCGGGATCGTTCGTGTAGAGCAGCTCCACGTTGTCCTTCGCCGCCGCCTCCTCGGCACCCTTCCGGACCGTGTCCCAGAAGGCGTCGCCTGCCGGAGCATGCGTGATCAGGGCAATCTTCAGGCGCGGAGTCGAGACGGCCTGGCCCCCGCCGCCGCCGGTGTTGGCTTCCGGAGCCCTTCCGCCCTGGCTGGAGCACGCCGTCAAAGCCAGCATAGGGATTGCAACCGCCGCAACCGCTGCGCGGTGCCAAAAAAACTTCTTCACTGGTGATCTCCTTCGATCGCGTCCAGATGACTGGGGGAACCACACCGCTGCATCAACCCGGCCGGGAAGGAGGGACGAAACTAGACGGATGTGACTGCGCGCAATTGGAGCGCTCCACAAATTGAGGATAAGAGCAGGAGTTTGTCCTGTCAATAGTTCTATTTGCGGCTAGCGCTGGTAAACGCCCGTGAGCGTGGCAGTGCCCAGCAGATGACGGGCGAGTTCCGATCCCAGCCCGGCAGGCTTGGCGCCCGACCCGCCCGGCAGCTCCTCAACATCCAGCGCGTAGACGGTGACGACGTAACGGTGCCGGCCGTGCCCCGGCGGCGGGGCGGCCCCGACGTAACCGTGGAAGCCGGCGTCGTTCTTCAATTGCACAGCAGCGGGCGGGAGCTGCGGGCCACCCTCCGCCCCTGCGCCCTCCGGCAGAGAGGTGGTGTCCGCGGGAATGTTGAGGACCGCCCAGTGCCAGAAACCGCCGGCACCCGGGGCGTCCGGATCAAACACGGTCACGGCGTAGCTCCTGGTCCCGTCCGGGGCGCCGCTCCAGCTCAGCTGCGGGGACTCGTCGGCGCCGCCGGCGTGCATCCTGCCGCTGCGCTGCGGCGGCTGCAGGGTCCCGCCATCCTCAAAGGACCGGCTGGTGAGCCCGAACGCGGGGACGTCCGGAAGGTTTGGAAACGGACGCTGCGATGTCATGGCTGCTCCTCAGGTGGTGGGAACTTCGGCTTGCTCTGCTGCTGCTTCGACGCGGTTGAGCTCCGCCCGGGTGGGCGGATTTGCGCCGGCACGGGAGACGGTCACGGCTGCGGCGCGGGAGGCGTGGGCCAGCAGGGCGGTGAGCCCCTCGGCCGGGAGTGCCCGCAGGTCAGCCCGGTTCTGGGCGCCGTCCAGGCCACGGTCCACCACGCCGGACAGCAGCGCCGCCATGAAGGAATCCCCTGCGCCAACGGTGTCCGCCACCTCCACACGGGGCGCGGCGAACTCGGCCTCGCCTGCGGCGGTGATCCCCCACGGCCCGTCCGCGCCGCGCGTCACCACCACGACGGCGGGCCCCTCCGCACCGCCGAGCTTCAGCCAGCGGCGCGCTGACTCCAGCGGGTCCACGCCTGGGTAGAGCCAGGCGAGGTCCTCGTCGGAGGCCTTGACGATGTCCGAGAGGGTCACGAACTTTTCGGCCTGCCGGCGGGCGTAATCGGCGTCCGTGATGATGCTGGGGCGGCAGTTGGGGTCAAAGCTGATGGTCGACGCCGGGTGGGCGCGCTCGACGGCGGCCAGCACCTCTGCGGCGCCGGGCGCCAGCATGGTGGCGATGGAGCCGGCGTGCAGCAGCGTGGTTCCCTGCAGCATGAAGGGCAGCCGTTCCCCCAGACCGGGGAGCTCCCAGGCGAGGTCAAACGTGTAGGTGGCGGCGCCGTCGTCGTCCACGAGGGCAGTGGCCACGCTGGTGGGCAGCCCGTCCGGGGCCTGCGGGAGCATGACGGAACTCGCCCGCAGGTGGGCGGCCAGCGACTCACCGTAGGCGTCCCGGCCGTACCGGCCGACGAACTGCACCGGGTGTCCCAGGCGGGCGAGCCCGACGGCGACGTTGAGCGGGCTGCCGCCCACATGGGCTTCGATTCCGGAGCTGCGCTGGACCACGTCAACGAGGCCCTCGCCGATAACAGTGAGCATGGTCATACTCTGCCAGAGAACGGCGCCCGCCGCTCGGCTTCCGTGCAGGGGGCTAGGCCTTCTTCCCAGGCAGTGCGAGCTTGAAGACCTTCGCCCACGACGAGCCCACCTGCTTCAGCAGCGGCCCGGTGGTGTACGGCAGGCCGTAACGCCGGCAGATTTCCTGCACCTTCGGAGCCACTTCGCCGTATCTGTTGGACGGCAGGTCCGGGAACAGGTGGTGCTCGATCTGGTGGGACAGGTTCCCGGTCATGATGTGCATGAACTTGGAGCCGGAAATGTTGGCGGAGCCGATCATCTGCCGGACATACCAGTCCCCGCGGGTCTCGCCCTCCACCATTTCCTCGGTGAAGGTGTCCGTGCCTTCGGGGAAGTGGCCGCAGAAAATCACCGCGTGCGCCCACACGTTGCGGACGGCGTTGGCGGTGAGCGTGCCGTAGAGGGCCTGCTTGCCCGAGCCGGTGAGCATGGCCACGGCCGGGGTGGCAGCGTAGTCCTTGGTGAACTGCTTGAGGGCCTTGATGCCGAGCGCCTTGAGGTCGCGGGCCATGGCCTCCTTGCTCTTCTTGCCTTCCTTGTATTCGACGAGCTCCAGGTCGTAGACCGCGATGCCCCATTCGAAAATCGGGGCGAGGATGGCGTTGTACAGCGGGTTGCCCAGGGCGCGGGGGGTCCAGGGCTGGTCCTCGTCCATGCGCAGCAGGTTGTATCCGACGTCGTTGTCCTTGCCCACCACGTTGGTCCAGCGGTGGTGCAGGTCGTTGTGGGTGTGCTGCCACGAACGCGCCGGCGTCACGAAGTCCCATTCCCACGTGGTGGAGTGGATGTCCGGATCGCGCATCCAGTCCCACTGGCCGTGCAAAATGTTATGGCCGATCTCCATGTTTTCCAGGATCTTGGCCAGGCTGAGCAGGCTGGTGCCGGTGACCCAGGCCGCCTTGTTGCGGCCCATCAGCAGCGCGGCCCTGCCGGCGATCTCCAGCCCGCGCTGGATCTTGATCACCCGACGGATATAGGCGGCGTCGGAGGCGCCGCGCTTGGCGAGGATCTCGTCCTTGATGGCGTCCAGTTCGCGGCCGAGCTCTGCCACCTGCTCGTCCGAAAGGTGCGCTGCGGCTGGCGGGCGGACCGTCGGCCGGCCGGAGGCGGCCAGGGCCCCGGGCCGCGGCTTTGTGATGGGTTTGTCGATGGCGGCCTTGTCGGTGGACGTCGTAGTCGCGGCTGTGCGATCGGATATTGCAGTCATGCTTGTGATGCTCCTCAGATGTCGAGGTTAACGGGCCCGGCAGCTGCCGAAACGCACGTCTGGATTAGTTGGCCCGGTTCACCGTGGACTTCACCGGTGCGCAGGTCCCGGACCTGCCCTGCACGCAGGGGCAGCAGGCAGCTGTGGCAGATGCCCATGCGGCAGCCGCTGGGCATAAGGATCCCGGCGTCTTCGCCGACGTCGAGAAGGGGGGTGTCGCCATCGGCCTCCACCTCCCGGTCAGAGGCCTCAAAGGTGACCAAACCGCCGTCGTGCCCCTGGCCGCCCAGCAGGCTGGTGTTGAAGCGTTCGATGATGAGGTTGACGGGGTCCGCCGCGAAGGGGCCGGTGGCTCCGTCCCCTCGGGCTGACCTGGGGTTCTTGGGATGCGCGGCCGCTTCGGCGGCCCAGAGGGCCTCGGCGTCGTCGAGGAACCCTTCCGGCCCGCAGGCGTAGGCAGCGCGGCGGCGCCAGTCCGGGCACAGGGTGTCCAGCCCGGCAGCCGAGCCGAAGTCCACCCGGCCGCGCTCCCCCGTGTACCAGTGCGTGACGCGGAAGTTGGGAAACTGGTCGGCGAGCTCGGAAAGTTCTTCGCGGAAAATACTGTCCTCCGGCCGGCGGGCGGAGTGGATCAGCACCACATCGGCGTCGGGACGGTGCGGCACGAGCGTGCGGACCATGGACATCACAGGGGTGATGCCGCTGCCGGCGGTGAGCATCAGGAGCGGACGGGGATGTTCCGGGAGGACGAAGTCGCCCTGCGGCGGCGCCAGGAACAGGACGTCCCCGGGCCTGGTGTTGCGGACCAGGACGCCGGAGACGGCACCCACGTCGCTCACGGTGATGGCGGGGTCTTCCCCTGCGGGGGCGCTGAGCGAATAGGAGCGCCAGTGGCGGACGCCGTCGAGCTCCACGCCGATGCGCGCCCACTGGCCGGCTTTGTGGGCCTTCCAGCCGCGGCCGGGCCGGAAGTGGATGGTGGCTGAGTCCGCTGTTTCGGGGACGACTTTGGTGACCACGCCGCGCAGCTGCCGGGCGGAAAACACCGGATCAAACAGCGCGAGGATGTCCTCCGGGGCCAGAGGAGTTGTCAGTACAGACGCCGCGCGCGCCAGCTTTCGAAGCCGGATCATGCTGTCCACCCCATGTTGGGTTCACCCATGTGTATCTCCTAGTGAAACCCGGGATCGTAATATACAAAAATACCTCAGCCCCCACCTACAAGAGTCCTCCTTGCCGGCGGCGGGAGCAACCGGCGTCCACTTCTGGCTGAGGTCAGACAAGGCAATATCCCTCCGTTGTGGCGTCTGCGGCATTCTCGGTTGATGATAAGCATACTTACCGCCGGAGTGGATACTGCGGTAGACAAGGCACGGGTGCGCCGCTGCCCCAATTACCGGCCGCGCATTTACGATCTACCCCATGACATTGCAACGAACGGAACTTAGTGGAGTTCCCGTGTTTTGGGTCGAGGGCGCCCAGCCACTCACAGCGTGGATGCGGCAGTGGCGCCGGACGGACTAGTGACCCTGATCGGCATGGATTCCCAGCAGATCCAGGTCCGGGAGGCGTGGTTCGGCAAGGGGCAGCAGGCCATCGATGCCATCCTGGACAGGGCGGGGGAGGAACGGTGCTTCACCCCGCCCGAGACCTAAAGTTCCCCGGCCAACGCCGAAGGGCCTAGAGCTGCAGCAGCTCCTGCACCAGCTCGCGGCACTTCCGGTACGACGGGGTCTTCGGGTCGATCAGCGAGAAGTGGTCGCCTGGGACCTTGACCACCTGGACCGGCGCCCCCGCGGCGCGGGCAGCGGTGGCATAGGCCTCGGACTGGCTGACGGGCACGGTGTCGTCGTCGAGCCCGTGGACCGCGTAGACCGGGATGGTGAGCGGCACCGCGCTCATCGGGTCTGCGTACTTATGCCGCTTCGGGTACCTTTCGGCGGAGCCGCCCAGGAAGTTGCTGACGGCGCCGTTGCTGAGATCGGCCCACTCGGCCTGCGCGAGGTTGAGCAGACCGGACTGGCTGACCACTCCGGTCAGGTGGACGGCCTCACCGTTGAGGTTCCGGGCGACCTGCCGGTCGGCGTCGGCCGCGCCGAGTCCCGCAAGCCGGTCCCGGCCAGCCGCCCAGACGGCCAGGTGCCCGCCGGCAGAATGGCCCAGCGCCACCACCCGGTTCAGGTCGAGGTCATGCTCGCCGGCCACCTCGCGCAGCTTGTCGATCCCGGCAAGGATGTCTTCGAACGTCCGCGGCCAGCCGCCGCCATTGCCCGCCCGGCGGTATTCCAGGTTCCAGGCCACGATGCCATGCGCCGCGAGGTCCTTCGCCAGGGGTTCGCCCAGCTCGGCACCGTACTGCGAACGCCAGTAGCCGCCGTGGATCACCACTACGATGCCGCGCGGGGATGGCCGCCTGCCGTTGCGGGCGGCAGGTGTCTCCGGCAGGAAGAGCTCGCCCCACTGGCTGGGGTGGTCACCGTAGTGGTACTTCTGCCGCTTCACTGCATCCTCCTAGGATCCTTCGAACGGGGCGCCGGGCCCCTCCTTGCCGCCGCCCGCACACCCGGGGTCCGGGCCTGCAGGGCACGACGGCGCACAACAGCCATGTGCCGAGCCTACATGGACGCCGCTTCTCTGGGGCAGAAGGGGCTGCAGTGGCAGGGGTGTCACCGGTGCGCTGTCGCACCGCCTTGATAGTTTGGACCCATGGCAAGCAACTGGGATCGCCTGGACGTCACTCAGCGCGACTCCGTGCAGGAAAGCGTGGAACTCTACGAGCGCGTCCGGCCTGCCCTGAAACTTGTCACGCGGGAAGTCCTGCAGATCCTGCGGACCATGCTCAAGGACACCGAGGT
Source organism: Arthrobacter sp. OAP107 (assembly GCF_040546765.1). NCBI lineage: Bacteria > Bacillati > Actinomycetota > Actinomycetes > Micrococcales > Micrococcaceae > Arthrobacter > Arthrobacter sp. OAP107. Next base: position 4,919,563 of record NZ_JBEPOK010000001.1, read on the forward strand.
CACGCCGCTGTTCGTCACCGGCCGGACCAAGTCGGTGGATTCCTTCCGGGAGAAGATCTCCCGGACCGAGGAGCCGCTGGAACCGGGCGGCCCGCGGCTCCTGAAGTTCCCGGACCCCTTCCGGACCCTGAACGACATGGTGGGCGTGCGCGTCATCACCAAGCTGCCGGCGGAGAACGCCCTGGTGGCCAATCTGATCAAGCGTCAGCGGCACCTCTTCGACTGCCGCGGGGACCGCGAAAAGGACATCGGCTCCATCGAATCCGGCACCTACGGCTACTCCAGCCGGCACCTGATCCTTCGCACCATCCAGAACGACGTGGTGAAGAACTACCAGCAGGTTTTCAACCCTGAGGTACCGCCCAACGGCAGCTACTTCTTTGAATGCCAGATCCGCACCGTCTTCGCCCACGCCTGGAGCGAGATCGAGCACGACATCCGGTTCAAGGCCGAGGACCCGCGGGCCTGGACGCCCCATTTCGACCGCCAGTTCACGGCCACCGCGGCAATGCTGGAGACCGTGGAGAGCGCCTTCGCGGACCTGCATGAGCGGTACGAGGAGGTCCGCAGCTACTGGGACGTGGACGGCGAGGGCGCGGCGCAGCTCACTCCCAACCGGATCCGCGACGTCTGGCGCACCCTGCTCCCGCACGTAGACCGTAAAGTAGATGATGACTGGGGATGGGCGGCTGAACTCCTGGCGGCCCACGGACTCAAGCAGACCGTGCAGCTTGCCGGCCTGCTCAGCGCCAACCGGATCACCGAGGTCCGCAGGGCCCTGGACCACCGCTACTCCCCCGGCCCGGACCGCCTCCTGGATGACCTCCTGCTGTGGCAGTACGGCACCAAACACATCGACCTCACCGCCGAGGCGCCCGACGCCGTTCCCCACCCGCGGCGCGACAGCCTCCTGCGGCGGCTGAAGCAGATCGAGCGCTACCGCCAGACCAAGAAATAGAGTTCCATGAAGCCCGAACAGCTCCAGTCCGTCCGGGCCACGCTCCGTTCCCCGCGGCGCCTCAAGACCGAGGCCCTCGCCGGACTGGTGGTGGCCCTTGCCCTCATTCCGGAAGCCATCGCGTTCTCCGTGATCGCCGGCGTGGATCCCCGGATCGGGCTGTTCGCCTCGTTCACCATGGCCGTCACCATCTCCTTCGTGGGCGGCCGGCCGGCGATGATCTCGGCCGCAACGGGCGCCGTCGCCCTGGTGATCGCGCCGCTGATGCGCAGCCATGGACTGGACCACCTGATCGCCGCGGTGATCCTCGCCGGGGTGTTCCAGATCCTGCTCGCCGTCCTGGGCGTCACCCGGCTCATGCGCTTCATCCCGCGTTCGGTGATGGTGGGCTTCGTGAACGCCCTGGCCATCCTCGTGTTCATGGCCCAGCTGCCGGAACTGCTCGGGGTTCCCTGGCCCGTGTATCCGCTGGTCGCCGCGGGCCTCCTGATCGTCGTCGGCTTCCGCCGGATTACGACGGCGGTGCCGTCGCCTTTGGTGGCCATCGTCCTCCTGACGGTCTTCGCCGTGGTGGCCGGCGTTGACGTTCCCACCGTCCAGGACAAGGGCCAGCTGCCGGAAAGCCTGCCGACGCTGTTTATCCCGAATGTGCCCCTGACGTGGGAAACCTTCCAGACCATCGCCCCGTTCTCGCTGTCCATGGCGCTGGTGGGCCTGTTGGAATCACTAATGACCTCCAAGCTCGTGGACGACATCACCGATACCCGCTCCAACAAGACCCGCGAATCCTGGGGCCAGGGCGTGGCCAACATCGTCACGGGGTTTCTGGGCGGCATGGGCGGCTGCGCGGTGATCGGGCAGACCATGATCAACGTCAAGGGTTCCGGCGCCCGGAGCCGGGTGTCGACGTTCCTCGCCGGGGCGTTCCTGCTGGTCCTGGTGGTTACCCTGGGCGACATCGTGGGCCTCATCCCCATGGCGGCACTGGTGGCTGTGATGATCTTCGTCTCGGCCATCACCTTCGACTGGCACTCCGTTGCACCGGCAACGCTGAGGCGGATGCCCAAATCGGAAACCGCAGTCATGCTCATCACGGTGGGCACGGTGGTGGTCACTCACAACCTGGCGATCGGCGTCGGCGTCGGGGTGCTGGCAGCGATGGCGATGTTCGCCCGCCGGGTGGCCCATTTCGCCACCGTGGAGCGGACGGAGGTGGAGCTCAACGGCCGGACGGTGGCCACCTACACGGTGGACGGCGAACTGTTCTTCGCCTCCTCCAACGACCTCTACACTCAGTTCGACTACGCCCGCGACGCCGAGCCGGACATCCACAGCGTGGTCATCGACCTGCACGCCTCCCACCTGTGGGATGCCTCCACCATCGCTGCGCTGGACTCCGTCACTGAGAAGTACCGGAGGCACGGCCGCGAGGTGGAACTGATCGGCCTTAACTCGGCCAGCATCCAAATGCGGGAACGGCTCGCCGGAAAGCTCAACGCCGCAGAGTGAGGTTCGCCACACTAATTACACCCTGAACCCATATCTGACGCGGGCGAACGCGACGTGAACGACACGGCCCCGTTACCTTAATGTGACATTGCCTGGAGCCTCCCGTACGGTGGAAAACGTGCCTTTTTCATCGAGGAGGCACTCCCGCGCTGATTGCCTAACTCTGCCGCAGCCCGAGGAACCAACCGCTGACCCATGTCCGGCAGAGACGGGGAAACCACTTTTTGGCCCGCTTGAAGCGGGCCTTGGGGTGAAGCCGCACAGCTCCTGACCACGCTCAGGACCGCGGCCGGGTGCCTCCCATCCGAATCCGACAGCTCACCTCGCAGGCATCGGGAGAGGCTTCTTCATGTCGTTCCGCTTTATTTCTGGCCGCCGTGCTGCGGCCATCCTTGCAGCATCCGGCCTGGCCTTCACCGGCAGCGTCGCGGCCAATGCCGCCAACGCTCCGGCCCAGCAGGCCCAGGCTCCCGCCGGCGTCTTCGCGACGGCAGGCCAGGTTCAGGCTCCGCTGAGCGCCGCCTCCAGCGTCAAGATCGACTTTGAGCGCCCTGCGGTCAAGTCCGCACCCGCTCCGGCGGTGGCAGCACCTGTCGTCGTCGCAAAGCCGGCAGTCAAGAAGGCCGCGGCACCTGCCGCTGTCGCGCCCGCACCGAAGGTCGCCGTCAAGGCTGCGGCTCCCGCGCCCAAGGTCGCCGTGAAGGCCGCGGCTCCCGCGCCGAAGGCGCCGGTCAAGGCTGCTGCAGGCGTCAACGCAGCCATGCTGGCCTCGGCCTACGCCCAGATCGGCATCACACAGGACTGCACCGCCATGGTGGAGAAGGCCCTCGGCGCCGCTGGCATCCACGTGGGTGACCTGGCCCCGATGCAGTTCCTGAGCTACGGCAAGGTGGTTTCCACCCCGCAGCCCGGCGACATGGTGGTCCAGTCCGGCCACGTGGCGATCTACGCCGGCGGCGGCAAGGTCATCAGCGGCGGCATGAACGGCATCAATGCCACCATGGCCCACCCGCTGTCCTGGCTCACTGCCACGGGCCCAGTTACGTTCGTGCGCGCGGCCTAGCAGCCGCGCGGCCCGGCAGACCTGAAAACCGCCGTGTTCCGCTGCCTTGGGGGCGGCGGAACACGGCCACCCCAAGGTGCTCCTACCTTTCTACAAGGACTGCGGAACACCATGGCTGTGCCTGATGAAAGACGGCAGTCTCCGGCTGCGAGTCAGGATCACCGGATCCGGATTGTCCCCCATGCATTCCGGATCCGGCGCCTGCTTTTAAGGCGGCAGAACCCGCCTCAACCCCTGACCGTGCGGTTCCGACCCTGCGATTTGGCTTCATACAGGGCGACGTCTGCGGCCGCGATCACCTCGTCGAGGTCGGCGGTTTTCGCATTGTAGGTGGAAATGCCGTAGCTGACGGTCGGCATCCGCAGCAACTCCGGAATATGTTGCGCTGCCAGCCTCCTGCTGATTTCGCCCGCGATGATTTCCGCGCTCTTGGGCCCGGCGCCTGGAAGCAGGAGGATGAACTCCTCACCGCCGTAGCGCCCCGCGACGTCCGTGGACCGCGCCGATGCGCTGCACGCCGCGGCAAACGCCTGCAGGGCCAGGTCCCCCGCCGCATGGCCGAAGGTGTCGTTGACCGACTTGAAGTGGTCGAGGTCGGCGAGGATCAGCGAGCCGCCGCTGTTGGCGGCCCTGCTGCGTTCCAGTTCTTCTGCGGCCGCCTCCAGGAAGGCGCCGCGGTTAAGCAGCCCCGTGAGCCCGTCCTGGGTGGCCACTGTCCGCAGCGCCCGGGTCTGCTGCTCGGTGCTCAACCCCGCCATGCTGAAGGAAACCACCACCAGGAGCACCATGGTGACCATGGTGGTCACCGCGGACCCGAAGTAAGCAGTGAAAACGGGACCGTTAGGCCCCTGGATCAGGAACACCACCAGGCGGCAGGAGTAGAAGAAGGCCACCCCGCCGGCCGCGATGGCCATGGGGATCCGCACCCGGGAGTAGCCGGGTTCAAGCCGCCACAGTTCGTGCGAAGCCAGCCCGATAAGCACGGCCATCGACGCCAGGAAAACAGCACCGCCGGCCCACGTGTTGGATCCCGGGCTGTCGACGCCGGCGGCGGCACCGACGATGACCGGCAGCGCAACGGACAGCCAGAGGTTGTACTTCAGGTTCCGGAGGGACCGCGCCCCGGCCCAGACACCTGCAGCGCCGGACACCAGCAGGAAGTTGCCCAGCGGATTGGCCCAGACCTGCTGCGGCGTGCCGTTGAGCAGGAATGCTGCCGAGCCGGAGAGGAACAGGAGCAGGGCGGCGCACCACCAGGCGCTGTAGGGCGAGCGGGTGCTGCGGAAGGTCGAAAAGTAGAACAGCAGCGCCAGGACCAGGGCCATCGCCGCGAAGGCAACCCGCAGTGTCGCCGTGTCTAGGATCATTCCGTCCCCTTGAATGCCGATCCAGTGCAATCCAGTATCGCACCGGGAACGATCAGGGTCCCGCCGTGCCACGAAGAATTTTGCGGGTACGACACATTTGTCTGACATCAGTCATGAATTGGCCGCTACGGCGCTCCGGTGCCAGCATTATTGAATGCTTGAGGCAACAAAAGGCCCTGTATCCGCTCCCTCGGCCACGGAGCACGACGCGGAACCCCTGAACCCGGCCCTCGCCGCGGAAGCCAGGATTGCGCGCGTCGCGGTGACCGTCTTCCCCCTTCTGGTCCTCGCAGCCGGCTTCGCCGGGTTCCTGCTTCCCGGTGCCTTCAAACCCCTCGGCCCGGCGGTCCCGTACCTGCTGGGAATCATCATGTTCTGCATGGGCCTGACGCTGACGCCGCCGGACTTCACGGCCGTTGCCCGCAGGCCCTGGGCCGTGGTGCTGGGCATCGTGGCCCACTACGTGATCATGCCCGGTGCGGGCTGGATGATCGCCACCCTTCTCCACCTGGAGCCCGCACTCGCCGTCGGCCTCATCCTCGTCGGCTGCGCGCCCTCCGGCACGGCCTCCAACGTGATGGCATTCCTGGCCAAGGGCGATGTGGCCCTGTCCGTGGCGGTGGCCAGCGTTTCCACGCTGATCGCCCCGGTGGTCACGCCCGTCCTGGTGCTGTTCCTGGCCGGTTCCTTCCTGACCATCGACGCGGGGGGCATGGTGCTGGACATCGTCAAGACCGTGCTGCTGCCGGTGGTCGCTGGCCTCCTGGCCCGGCTGTTCCTCAAGAACCTCGTCGCCAAGGCGCTGCCGGCACTCCCCTGGGCGTCCGCCGTCGTTATTTCCCTCATCGTGGCGGTGGTGGTGGCGGGAAGTGCCAGCAAGATCCTGGCTGCCGGCGGCATTGTGTTCCTTGCCGTGGTGCTGCACAACGGCTTCGGGCTGGGCCTTGGCTACCTGGCCGGCAAGGTGGGCCGCCTGGACGCCAAGGCACGCAGGGCACTCGCGTTCGAGGTGGGCATGCAGAACTCCGGCCTGGCGGCGACGCTGGCCACCGCCCACTTCACCCCGCTGGCGGCCCTGCCGTCCGCCGTGTTCTCGCTCTGGCACAACATCTCCGGTGCCATCGTCGCTGCCTGGCTGGCCCGCAAGCCCCTGCCCGGGCAGCCCGACGTGCCGGGCAAGCCCGAAGTGCCCGCGCAGCCGGGAGCCTAAACCGGTACGGCTTCCTCCGAGCCGGCCAGGGCAAAGGCGCTGGCGGGCCGCGGCAGTCCGTAGTGCTCACGCAGCGTGTTCCCTGTGTACTGCCGGCGGAACAGCCCGCGGGATCGCAGAATCGGAATGACGTGGTCCACGAAGGCGTCCAGACCCGAGGGCAGTACGGGCGGCATGATGTTGAAGCCGTCGGCCGCGCCTTTTTCGAACCATTCCTGGATGGCGTCCGCCACCTGCTCGGGGGTGCCGGAGAAGGTGCGGTGCCCTCGGCCGCCGCCCAGCCTGCCGATTAGCTGCCGCACGGTGAGCCGTTCGCGCCGGGCGAGTTCCACAATCAGCGTGTACCGGCTCTTGGCCCCCTCGATCGCGTCCTCCGAGGGAAGGTCCTCGGGCAGCTGCGCATCCAGCGGAAGGGATTCCGGCGAGACCCGCAGGACGCCGGCCAGCTGCTTCCGCGCGTGCTCGGGGTGGATGAGCTCATCGAGCTGCTTTTCCAGCCGCCGCGCCTCGTGCTCGGTGGAGCCGATCACCGGGACAATCCCGGGCAGGATCTTGAGGTGGTCCGGGTTCCGGCCCACGGCTGCCGTCTTCCTTTTCAGGTCTGCGTAGAAGTGCTGCGCCTCGGCGAGGGTCTGCTGCGCGGTGAACACCGCCTCGGCGTAGCGGGCGGCGAAGTCCTTGCCGTCCTCGGAGGAGCCTGCCTGGACGATGACGGGATGGCCCTGCGGTGAACGCGGCACGTCCAGGGGACCCTGGATCCGGAAGTAGCGGCCGGTGTGGTTGATGGCGTGGACGCGTGAGCTGTCCGCCCAGACCCCGGCTGCCTTGTCCCCGACCGCGGCGTCGTCTTCCCAGCTGTCCCAGAGCTTCCTGGCGGCGTCGAGGAACTCGGCGGCGCGCTCATAGCGGCGCCAGTGCGCGGGCTGGTCCTCCAGGGAGAAGTTCCGCGCGGCCGCCTCCCCCGCCGTCGTCACCACGTTCCACCCGGCCCGGCCGCCGCTGATGTGGTCCAGCGAGGCGAACCTGCGGGCCAGGTTGTAGGGGTCGTTGTAGGTGGTGGAGGCCGTGGCGATCAGCCCGATCCGCTTGGTCACGGCGGCGATGGCGCTGAGCAGGACCGTCGGCTCGAGCGTCCCGTAGGGGCGCTGGCGCACGTCGCCGTGCAGCACGGGCGAGTCGGCGAAGAAGATGGAGTCGAAGGTGCCGCGTTCGGCGGTGCGGGCAAGCTGCTGGAAGTGTGCCACCTGCGTTCCCGCGAAGCTGTCGCTTTCGGGAAGCCGCCAGGACGCCTCGTGGTGTCCGGTGCTCATGAGGAAGGCGTTCAGGTGAAGCTGTCGTTCAGGCATGGTCTGGTTCCTTGGGTAGGGAGGGCGGGTCAGGCGGTCCGGGATCCGACGGCGGTCCGCCAGCGGGAGAAATGGCGTTCGACGCCGACCAGCAGGTAGTTGACCAGCAGGCCGAGCAGGGACACCGTGAGGATGCCCGCGTACATGTCGGGGATGAGGAAGCTCATCTGGGAATTGACGATCAGGTAGCCCAGTCCGGCCTTGGCGCCGACCATCTCTGCGGCGATGAGGACCAGGATGGAGGACGTGCCGGCCATCCGGATGCCGGTGAAGATGGTGGGTACGGCGGAGGGCAGGATCACCTTCTGGAACAGCTGGAAGTTGGACAGCCCGAGTGAGCGGGCTGCACGGATCAGCAGCGGGTCAACGGTCCGGACGCCGGCGATGGTGTTCAGCAGTACCGGGAAGAATGCGGCGTAGGCCACGATGCTGATCTTGGAGGTCTCCCCGATGCCCAGCAGCAGCGTGAACACCGGGAGCAGGGCCAGTGCGGCCGTGTTCCGGAAGACCTCCAGCAGCGGGTTGAGGAAGCGGTCAAGGGCGCCGTACCAGGCCACGAGAAGTCCGAGGGCCACGGCGGTGACGACGGCGATGCCGAAGCCGCTCCCGGAGCGGCTCAGGCTGGCGGCGAGGTGGTTCTGCAGCTGGCCGTTGGCAATGAGTGTGCCCAGCGCCTCGAGCACCACGTGCAGGGGCGGAAGGAAAACCCTCGTCGATGCCGGCGCGAGGTAGGTGGGTCCGAGTTCCCAGAGCAGGAGGAACAGGATGATGGCACCGGAACCCCAGACGGCTTTGCCGCCCTGCAGGGCGTACAGGCGCAGCCTGTACGCCGGTGTCTTGCCGGGCCCGGGACGCAGCGCCGGATTGCGCTGGGCCGTTGTCTTGTGCTGGGCCGTTGTCTTGTGCTGGGCCGTCGCTTCCCCGGCGGCGGCCGCGGGACCGGTGCGGGTTTCCGTTTCGGTGGTCAGTGTTGGCGTGCTCATCAGGCTGCCTTTCCGGTGGTGATGGTCCTGGTTTCGTCCGGCGCCGTTCCGTCGGGCTGGATCTTTGCGTGCCCGGCTGCCTGGGCACGGCGTACCTCGTCATGCAGCAGCGACCAGACCTTGTGCCGGTGTTCCACGAAGGCCGGGTTGGAGCGGACGTCCTCGTCACCGGAACGGTCCCCGAGGTCGATGTCCACGATTTCCTTCAGCCGTCCCGGCCGGGAGCTGAGCACGGCCACGCGCTGGCCGAGATAGACCGCCTCGTCGATGCCGTGGGTGATGAAGATCATGGTCTTGCCTGTGGTGGCCCAGATCCGGAGCAGTTCGGTCTGGAGCTGTTCGCGCGTCTGCGCGTCCAGCGCCGCAAAGGGTTCATCCATCAGCAGAATGTCCGGCTCGTAGGCCAGGCTGCGGGCGATGGCCACGCGCTGCTTCATGCCGCCGGACAGCTCGTGCGGGTAGCGGTCTTCAAATCCGCCGAGGCCCACAAGCCCGAGGTATTCCCGCGCCTTCTCAGCCCGTTCCTTGCGGGTGTAGCGCTTCCCGTCGCTGCCTGCGCCTTCCAGCCCGAAGGACACGTTGGCGGCGGCCGTGCGCCAGGGGAACAGCGCATACTGCTGGAAGACGACGGCGCGGTCCCGGCCCGGGCCGGACACTTCCCGGCCGTCCACCAGGACCTGGCCGGTGTCCGGCTTGGTGAGGCCGGCCAGGAGGTCCAGGAGGGTGGTCTTGCCGGAGCCGCTGGGGCCCACCAGGGTGATGAATTCGCCTGCGGAGACGTCAAGGGAGATGCCGTCCAGGGCGGTCAGGACCGCCCCTTCCGGATTGTCCTTGCTGGGCCGCACCGTGAACTTCTTGGTGATGTTTTGAAGGCTGATTTTCGGTATCGGCCCGGTTCCGGAGGTCATGTGTGCTTCCCTTCAGCAGGTCGTTCAAGGCGTTTGGTGTCCACCATGAGAGCAGAGATGGACCACCGCCTGAAGGGCACGGTCACGAGGGGAAACGGGGCGTAACCTGCCGGCCGGGGCCGGGGCTGGCGGTCGAGGGACGCGCGGGGACTTCAAAGTAAAAAGAGCGTAATGGCGCGCGTCTTACGGGGACACCGGATGACGCATGGCGACAGAAACGGGCCGCGGCGGCAGCTGATGTTGCAGCCGGCTACGGAACATGACGCGCAGCCACCGCCCGCGCCCTGCGCCGGGGGCGGACAGGCCGAAGGTCCGATTGTTACGCGGCTGCCGGTTCCTGGAAGGCTGGTTCCTAAAAGACGGGTTCCTAAAAAACGGGGATCTGCTCGGCGAATGCGCCGGCTGCGGACAGAATCTCGTTCAGCATCTGGAGCGCGCCGCCGCCGAACAGGGCATGTCCGCTGAGGCGCTTCCAGGAAGGGATTTCTGCGGCTCTCGCCGCGAAAGCCGCAATCCGGTCCATGAGCAGGGCAACGGCCTGTTCGGCCTGCACCGATTCGGAGATGACCACCTGTGCGATGCCGCGCCTGGCCAGTTCGGCAATGGCGTGGTCCTCTTCCTCAGTGGTGGGCAGGACGCCCACGATCACGCCGTCTGCACCGCCGGCCAGCATGAACTGCCGCCACGACTGGCCGAGCAGGATGACCGGCTGGTAGCCGTGCTGCGGAAGGATCGCGGCGGCGGCCGTGGCGAGCGCGCGGTCCGGCGGCCATTCCAGGTCGTCAATAGCGATAGCCACCAGGTCCGTCCGGCCGCGGCGCATTCCCCGCGCCGCCTGGTTGGGCACATAGCCAAGATCGTCGACGGCGGCCATCACGCGCTCCTGCGTGGACGGGCTGATTCGGGTGGTTCCTCCGGTCCTGCCGGACAGCACGTACGACACCGTCGTCAGTGAGACCCCGGCCCGTTCGGCAACGTCCCGGATGGTGGGGCTGGACATGCTCCTCACTGTTTTCTCCTAATCACTCGGCGTGCGGATGGATTGCCTGGTCTTCGAGCTGCTCCGCGTCCCATGGCGGTTCGGCGGCCATGTTGACACCGGTTCCGGACGTGGACCTGGGCGCGACGGCAACCTGGGCGGCAGGAACGTGTGCCTGCCGGCTGATGCCCTCGCGGACACTCTCCACGGTTTCGTCACCGAGCAGCGGACCCGTGTAGCTGATGCTGAGCTGCCCGCCCTGTGCCACGGTGCTGTAGTTCCCGAGCGCGTCGGAGACGATGCCTTCCCTGTCCACCGCAGCCGACACCGCGCCGGGGTCCGCCGTGGCAACACTGAAGCGCAGGTCATGCACCAGGACCGGCAGGACATAGAAATTCTTCACGCCCAATTTCGAAGTGTCCTCCTCGGTGACGGCCCGCACAATGGTGCGTCCGTCGTCGGGCGTGGCCGTTGACGGAAGGGCCACGGTGACCTCGGGGACCATCTGCTGAAGCACAGCGGGTTCGAGCACGTCAGGCGAGATGGCGGAAAGGACCGTGCCCCGTGCCGCGGCGGCCGCGTCCAGCCGCTTGCGGATCCCGGCAACGTCGGCCTCCAGACCGGCGTGGACGGCGATGACCACCCTGCGCCGGACCATCAGGCCGTCGTAGCTGACGGTGGGCCGCCCGTTGCCCAGGTCCTGGCCCTCTTCCGCCTGCGCGAGGACCCGGTCCGCGGCAGCGGCGCTGCTTGCCGGTGCGCTGGGCGCCGGGTTCGCGGCGGGGCTGGCCTGGACACCGCCGGTGCAGCCGGCCAGGGAGAAGGCCAGCAGCACCGCCGGTGCGATCAGGAGCGTCCGCTTCATGTCAGGTCCCCGCCGGGTAGGCCAGCTTGTACTTGGACGCGTAGTACCCCTCGGGCCGGGTTTCCACCACGGGCTTGTCGGCGTTGATGGGATCGTTGTTCCGCAGGTCGCCCACGGAGAACTGGACCATCATGTCGTGGTCCTCGTGCACGAGGTTGTGGCAGTGCACCATGTACCGTCCGCCGACGTGCTTGCCGGTATCGAACTGCATGAGGACCGTGACGGACTCGTTTTCGCCCGCATAGAAGACGTCCTTTGGTCCGCCTTCCCAGGCGAAGGGCTTGCCGCCGTTGGTGTTGCGGGCAGTGATCTTGCCGTCGATCAGGTGGATGTGGACCGGGTGGAACCAGCCGCCGGACTCATTGACGATGGTCCATTGCTCCACCTGGTTGCGCTGCGGGTTGGCGAAGCACCGGGTGAAGTTGGATTTCTCCACGTCATCCCAGGTCTCACCGTTGATGGTCCAGTCACCGCCCTGCCGCTGGACCCGGAGGATCCTCTTCGCCACGGCCATGTCAGGGGTCAGCTTCATGGTGTCCAGCCCGCCGGTGGCGCGGCTTGGGTGCGGGCCGGGGTCCAGCATGGTGGGGATGGCGCTGATGCTGCGTGATCCGGGCTGGGCGGGGGAATCGGCCACCACCTGGAACTTCATGACCTTGCCGGTGTTGGCGAAATTCACGTTGTTCTTGTTGCTCAGGTTCAGCAGCTCCACGGACTGGCCTGGCTTGTACTTCCGAAAGTCGATCAGCACCTCGTAGCGCTCGGCCGTGCCCTGCCGCCAGGAGGACACTGCCTGCACCTTCGGGGTCATCCCGGCGTCAGTGCCCACCACATGGAACGGGTCACCATTGGACAGGGCGAAGCGGTAGGAGCGGGTGATCGAGCCTACGAGGAACCGGAACCGGTAGATGCGCGGCTTGACCTTCATGGTGGGCCACGGCACCCCGTTGACCATGATGATGTCGCCCCACAGGCCGGCGTGGCCGTTGTCGTTGTAGCCGAGGGACCCGTCGGCGTTCAGCATCACGTCCGAGACCAGGATGGGCACGTCGAACTCACCCTGGGGCAGCTGCGCCCGTTCGGCGGCGTTGGTGATCGAGTAGATGGAGGCGAGACCCGAGTACACGCCCTGCGCCGTCAGCATGTGGTTGTGGTCGTGGTACCAGAGCGTGCGCGCGGCCTGCCAGTTCGGATAGTGGTAGTTCTTCACCCTGCCGGGTGCGGTGCGGTCGTTGGCGTATCCGTCGTACTGGGGCAGCGACGCCGAGCCGTGCAGGTGCGTGACGGTGTTGAATGTGTTCGGGTACAACAGGCCGGTCGCAGGCAGGCGGTTGCTGATCCTCAGCTCGCTCCGGGTGCCCTGCTGCACGCGGACGGTGGGGCCAGGGAAGACACCGTTGTACCCAGCCAGTGTGGTGCTGAGGCCCCGCGCGATCTGGGCCCTGCCCAGTTTTTGGTTCAGGGCATACTTTGCAAACGGCGTGCCGTCGCGGTCCCGGCCGGTGGCATAAGGAAGCAATTCCGGCGGACGCCGGAAGACGGTGGTGAACGGAACCGGCATGTTCGCCGGAGCAAGCCTGCTTGGCGTCGTGATGGGCGCCGTCTCGGCGTCGTCTGCGCCACCCTTGCGGCCCGGGACACCGGCGAGCGCCGGGCCTGCGTTCGATGCTGTGACGGCGACTGCGCCGCCTAACAGGCTTAGTTTCAACACGTCCCTCCGTGTTGTTGCCATGACGTCCTCCCAGCTGGTTGTGATGGCCTCAGCGGCGGCATGGGCGCCGGCCAAAAGTAGAAACACGGCCATGGTGCGCCGTGCGACTCCAGAAAACCTTGGGAAGGGGGGCCCACGGGCGCCCGGCCCACCTGAATAGGTGGGAGGGGCCTGCCGTCCTGAACGCGGGCGGCCGGGGCGGCGGGGCGGCAGGACTTCGCGGTGGCTCCGCCGCCGTGGTGGTTCCCCCCACAAGGGGGAATGGGGACTCTTTCGCGGGTGGAACCGCCGGGCGTTTATCCAAGCTCTTCATTTGATGCTTGCCGTGGTTGGGGCAATCACCTGACCTGGCCTGGGAGGTTCTGGGGGCCATCTTGACCACCGAAGGAGTCATCATGTTTGCGAAATTCCACCGCACACGGACCAGGGGCGGAGTGGCAGCGGTTGCCGCCGGCGCCCTGCTGACCGCTGCCTTGTCGCCGCTGGCTGCCGTGCCGGCCAGCGCCGCCGCCGCAGGCGTGGGTCCCGTGGATCCGTCCAACGGCTTTCCCACCTGGTTTTCTGACGGCACGGTGAAACTGCAGCTCTGCTACATGGCCGGCGCCGGGTGCCTGTCCGAACCGCCGGACCCCGCAGCGCCTGCGTCATATCCGGACAACTTCCCCGAGGAGGCGTTCTGGTTCAACGCGTCGGCCACCGGCGGCAACCTGCGGCTTTACGAGGCAGGCCTCGAAGGTGCCCACACCAACGGCGTGGTGGAGCCGGGCCAGCAGATGGGGTTCGCGCGGCTTCGCTTCCTCGTGGACAACCTCGTCCCAAACGCTTCATACACCATCACCCACCCATACGGCGTGAACGTTCTGACTGCCGCGCCTGACCCCAAGAACGCCTCCCTGGGCAGGATCAAGACCACCATCGACTCCGGCGTCTGCGCGCCCAGCCCCACGGCACCCTGCGATTGGGCCGGAGTCGGCGCAGCCTTCCTAGGTGATTACAAGGCCGGCAGCACCGCCACCTTCCTCCGGCAGGTCGGCGCCGCGCCCGGTACGTTGGGCGATATCAACACAGCACGGGCTGTCACCGGCGCACCCTCGGGAACGAACGCCGTCGTAATTACTGGCCCCAACGCCGGCGGTCCGGGAATCAACACACTCACCGTCAGCACCTTTACCGTGCAGGGACTGGTCGCGGAGGGGTCCGACGGCGCACCCTCCACGCCGGATCTGGCGGCAGCCAGTGACAGCGGACGTTCCGCCACAGACAACATCACGAACGTCACGGCACCCACCATTACCGGTACCCTGCCGGCAGGAAGCACCGGGGCCGTGCAGCTGATCGTGGACGGCGCGGCGACCCCCGTGGCCACCACCCTGGCCGGCGGAAACTACTCGGCCCGGCTCGCACCACTCGGCCAGGGAGTCCACAAAATACAGTCCCGGACCGCCAACCCGGCCTACGTCACGGACCCGCTGACGGGAGTTGTGCCGGCCGGCGTTCCGCAGTTCCTGACGTCCCCGACGCTGACGTTTACCGTGGACAGTGCTGCGCCGGTGGCTTCAGTCATTGCACCGTTCCCGTCAACGCCCACGCTGGACAACACGCCCACGCTGAACTTCAGCAGCGAAGCCGGCGCCCGGTTTGAATGCCAGCTGCTGCCGAGCAACACCGATTGGGACCCCACCTGCGCGGCACCCAAAACCTGGGATGCGCAGGCCAACGGAACCTACCTGTTCAACGTCCGGGCAACGGACGCCGCCGGCAACGTCAGCGCGGTAGCCAGCCGGACGGTTCAGATTGGGCCGGCGGACACGGTCGCTCCGACTGTCACCGGCCGGACACCCGCCTCGGCCGCCACCGGTGTGGGTACCGGAACCAACGTCACAGCCACTTTCAGTGAGTTCGTCCAGGGTGTCTCCGGCAGCACGTTCACGCTGAAGAACGCCGCCGGTGCAACCATCCCTGCGACAGTGACCTACGACCAGGCCACCCGGCGGGCGACGCTCGATCCCACGGCCCTGCTCACCCCGAGCACTGCCTACACCGCCACCCTGACCGGCGGCACGGCCACCATCCGTGACCTGGCCAACCGGCCGCTGGCTTCAAGCAGCTGGCGGTTCACCACAAGCGCCGCACCCACCGTGGCCTCCCGGGCTCCGGGAATCAACTCCACCGGCGCCCTGCGGACCGCCAACATCACGGCAACGTTCAGCAAGCCGGTCAATGGCGTCAGCACGGCCACCTTCACGCTGAAGAACGCCGCCACCGGCGCAGCGGTGGCAGCCACCGTCACCCGCAACGGGACCACCAACCAGTGGATCCTCAACCCGGCAGCCACCCTTGCTGCCAGCACCAGGTACACCGCCACCATTACGGGCGGCCCCGCGGCAGTACGGGACGTGGCCGGCACTCCCCTGGCCAGCACAGCCTGGAGCTTCACCACCGGCACCCGCTGAGCGCTGAACTGAAACAACTGAAAAACCGGTGGCGCCGCCCGCACAAGCTGCGGACGGCGCTACCGTTTGCCCTTCTTCCGTGAGCCGCGGCCCCGGCCCTTGTCCGGGTTGGGTGCGTAGCGCTGGGCGACCTTCGGCTTCTTGCCGCCTGCACCGGCACCGCTGCCGCGGAGGTCCGGCTTGGGAGCCTTCTTCGGCGCCTCCTGCCGGGCGGACGGCTGCCGTGAGCTCTGCGCCGTGCGGCCGCGGACAATGCCGATGAACTCTTCAATGACCTCGTCCGTGGCGTCGCTGGGCCAGGCGAGCGCGATCTGTGTGCCCGGCGCACCCGTGAGGCGGCGGGCCACGGTGTCCTTGACGTTGAAATGCCGGGCAACGGACATGGGAAGTATGAGCAGGCCGGCACCTGTCGCCACCACCTGCAGGGCCGTTTCCGGCCCTCCCAGTTCATCGGCGTCGAGGAAGGTTTCCTCCGCCAGGTCCTCGAGTGCGACGTCCTCGAACACGGTGATTTCGTGGCCCTTGGGCGCCACCACCACGGGCTGTTCCTCGTAGAGCGGAATGACGTTCAGGCCTTCGCGCTCTACCGGCAGTCGGACAAAGCTAAGGTCCGCCGAACCGTCGGTCAGCACGGAAAGCTGTGTCCCGGCGTCGGACATGAACGACCGCAGGGGAACGTGCGGCATCCGTTCCTCCCAGCGCCGGATCCACTTCCCCGGCGTCACACCGGCGACGTAGGCGAAACGGAGCTCGCGGGGCGGGGACTCCGGGAGGGCGGGGTCCAGGGTGGGTTCATCTTCAGCGGGCACATCATCACAGTACTGCCAGCGGCACGCACGGCGTGGCGCGCGTTGGCCACAGGCCTTGGTCAGGGGAAGCGGCACAGCCGGATACCCTTAATGCATGACCTCCGCTAACTCCCAGTCCATGAAGCCGGCCACCGTTGCCAAAAAGCTTGGCATCTACCTGCCTGCGACGCCCCAGGAGTTCCAGGAATCAACCATCACCCGAGCAGAGCTCGCCGAGCTGCAGTCCAACCCGCCGGAATGGCTGGCCGAGCTGCGCCGCAACGGCCCGCACCCCCGCCCGGTGGTTGCGCAGAAGCTCAACGTCTCCATCAGCGGCCTCGCCCGCGGCGGGGTTGAAGAGGCACTGACGACGGCGGAGATCACCGCGCTGCTCCAGGCTCCGCCTGCGTGGCTGGTGGCCGAGCGTGCCACGCACGCCGCAGTCCGTGCCGAAGCCCAGCGGGTCAAGGACGAGGCTGCCCAGAAGGCAGCGAAGAAGGCCCGCCAGGGCTGAGACCGCCGGATTTCCGGCTATTCCCTTGGGGAAACCCGGAATTCTGATCCCCCCGCGCTGGGGGAAGTGGGGCTCTCCACCCCTCTGCGGGGTGGAGAGTCCCGCCCATGCCTGCGCTCCGGGAATGCCAGCCCTGACACAGGCAAACCTGCTTTCTTCCCCGCCCGGGCCCCTCCATGTGGGGGCCCAAAAAATACGGGCAACCCGGTGCGGCAGCTCGTTTTCCCAAGCCGAAACGCCCAGCGTTTCCCCAAGGGGACTTCTTGATTCTGTGATTGTGCGTGATGGTCGCGCACCTCGGATCGATGAGGTCATCATGAAATCAGCACAAAGCGAGCCGGGAGTGCACACTTCTCGCGGCGCCCGCAGGGCCGGTGTCATTGCCACCGTCTCTGCGGTCATCTGCTCAACCTCCATGTTCGCCATTCCGGCCGCCAGTGCGGCTGTCCCTACTTTCCCTGACAACATCGTCGTCTTCCCCAACCGTGACTTCGTCACGCTTGAGGGCTACCAGGACCACCTCGGGCAGACCGGCACCGTAGAGGTCAAACGGGCCGGCAAGATCATCGGCTCGGCCGAGGGCGTGGTCGCGGCCGGCGATGTGGCCTTCGAGGTCAACCACCCCGGCGGGTACTGCTGGGGTGCAGGAACCGGCCTCAACGTTACCCCGGACATTCTCCCCGGTGACGTCGTCTCGCTCAGGTTCGGCGCCACAGCAGCCGGAGAGACCACCGTCCAGGACGCCTACGTGACCGGCGATTCCACGCTCAGCGGCACCACCCTCACGGTCAAGGGGCACATCGGCGCAGGGGTCAACCCGGCCCAGCTGGAACAGCGCATCATTGAGCCGGCGCTCCGGGACACCACGGTGGCCCGCCGCGACATCCGCGCCATTCCCGGCCCGCTTACCCCGGCCCCCAAGGGCGGCTACACCTCCGGACTGGAAGTCGCGGGCGACACCTTCACCGCCACCTACAACTTCGACGACGCCGCAACCGCTGAAATCGCCGCCAATGCAGGGCTCGGCGAGCGCGCGATGGCCTGGGAGTTCGAAGACGCCGACGCCAACCGGCAGGGCCTCACCATCGCCGAATACGGCGAGCCCGGCGGCCCCGGGATGGGCGGCTGCCCCAACGGCCCGCTGCAGTCCGGTCCCCCCGCACCGTCCGGCATCACGGCCGCCAAGGTTTCCGGCGGCATCAAGCTCAACTGGACGCCCGCCGAAGCCATCCCCGGCACCCCGGCCATCACCGGCTACCGTGCCGTTGCAGTCGGCAGGACCGTAACCGCGAGCGAACAGGTTGAGATCGGCAAGCGCATCTCCGGCCAGGCAGCCACCGGCACCACCATCACCGGCCTCTCCGCCACCGAGGACTACGACGTCTACGTCGTGGGCGTCAGCAGCGTCGGCGAGACCTACCCGGCCGCCCACGCCATCCCGGCCACGGACACCGCTGCCCCGACAGTATCCGCCACGCCCAATGGCGGCACCTCCCCGGTTGCCCAGCGGGTCACGCTGACAGCCAACGAGACGGGCAGCGACATCTACTACACCACCGACGGCTCCGATCCGGTCCTCTCCGGCGGCGTCCTCGGCGCAACGGCCATCCGCTACACCGGCCCGATGGACGTCGCCACCAACACCACGCTGAGGTTCGCAGCCTTCGACCCGTCCGGCAACGTCTCCACGATCAGTGAAGCCATCTTCAAGGTCACCAACGATCCGGTCCCCGCCACACCCGCCTTCTCCGGGGCACCCGTGGTGGGACAGGGCACGGCCACGCTGACCTGGACCGCCCCGGACCCGGGCGCCGCCGGTCTGACCATCACCGGCTACACGCTCCAGGCCTACACGGCTGACGGCACGGCGTTCGGCGCCCCGAAGACGGCAGCCGGCACCGCAACGTCGCTCGTCTATGGCGGACTCGCGGGCGACACGGCTTACCAGTTCACGATCAAGGCCAGCAACGTCAACGGCAGCAGCCCCGAATCGGCCAAGACCGCCGCCGTCACCGCACAGGGCGCCGTCGTCGCGGTGGCCGGGCCGGACCAGAACGTTGTCCGCCGCACTACGGCCACTACGGTCGCCCTGGACGGCACCGGCTCCACCACCGGAGCAACCTACCAGTGGGCGCAGGTCCTGACCGGGCCAACCGATCCGGACAAGGTCACGCTCACCGGGGCCAAGACGCTCAAGCCGACGTTCAGCCTTCCGGTCTTCCAGTCACCCATGACCAACAACGCGCTCACGTTCCGGCTCACGGTAACTGTCGGCACGACCGTCCGGACCGATGAAGTCAAGGTAATACCGGTTACCGACCGGGTGACCATCGGCGTCGCCCAGTGGAAGACCGGCGACCTCCGGGTTGACGGCACCAGCTCCGTGGTCGGCGGCACGGTCACCGTCCGCGTCGGCGGACCCACCGGCCGGGTTCTGGGCCAGGCAGCAGTCACCGCGGCTGCGGCACCGGCAACAGGGGGTGTCTACAGCCTGCGGCTCCGCAACGCGGCTGCCGGCACCACCAACCCGGGCAACGTGTGGGTTGAATCGACGCTCGGCGGCACCGCGGGTCCCAATGCTGTAGCCAACAAGTAAAGCCAGCATCAACCACCGGGTCCGGTGGCCGGCGGCATCAGCCGTCAGCCACCGGACCCGTCTGTGTTCCCGGTTCTATTTGTTCCGGGTCCCGTTTAGGAGCTGCTGGTGGCGTCCTGCACCTCGCCCACCAGCTCCTCGATGATGTCCTCGAGGAACAGCACGCCGGTGGTGTTCCCGCGTGCGTCGAAGACCCTGGCCACGTGGGCGCCGGTGCGGCGCATGGTGGCGAGGGCATCCTCGAGTTCACTTCCGCGGAAGGTCGAGGCCAGCCGGCGGATGCGTTTCTCCGGCACGGGCCGGCTGAACTTCTCCGCTGTGGTGAGGTCCATGACGTCCTTCAGGTGGAGGTACCCGGAGGGGTCGCCGTCGCTATCGGTCAGGATGTAGCGGGAGTAACCGTGCTCGGCCACCGCACGCTGGATGTCCGCGGGCGTCGACGACACCGGCAGGAGCACCATCTCCGCGATGGGAACCTCGACGTCGGCGACGGTCTTTTCCGTGAACTCGAAGGCTGCGGTGAGGGCACCGGTGTTGTCTGTCAGGACGCCTTCCCTGGTGGACTGTTCCACGATGCTGGCCACCTCGTCCAGGGTGTAGGCGCTGGTGGCCTCGTCCTTGGGCTCCACCCGGAACAGGCGGAGGATGGAGTTGGCGATGCCGTTTAGGGTCCAGATCACCGGTTTGAACACACGCGCCACCATCACCAGCGGCGGAGCCAGGATGAGCGCTGCGCGGGTGGGGACCGAGAACGAGATGTTCTTGGGGACCATCTCGCCGAGGACCACGTGCAGGAAGGTCACCAGCAGCAGGGCTGCCAGGAAGGCGATGATTCCGATCGTCTCACCGGACAGGGACGTCAGGCCCAGCGGGATCTCCAGCAGGTGGTGGATCGCCGGTTCGGAGACGTTCAGGATCACCAGTGAGCAGACGGTGATGCCCAGCTGGCTCGTGGCCAGCATGAGCGTGGCGTGCTCCATGGCCCAGAGGGTGGTTTTGGCGGCCTTGCTGCCGGCCTCCGCCTTGGGCTCAATCTGTGACCGGCGGGCCGAGATCACGGCAAACTCGGCGCCGACGAAGAAGCCGTTGACCACCAGCAGGACGGCGAGCCAAATGATGCCCGGAAGGTACTCACTCATGGGTCAGCTCCTGTGTGAGGCTGTCGATGATCCTGTCGTGCGCGCTCCTGGGCGGCTCTGCCGTTTCCTCCGGTGTGAATTTCAGACGCCCGACGTGGGTGCCCGCCACCCGCTCCACGCGCAGCGTGCCGCCGTCCACGGCCACCTCGTCACCGAGTTCCGGGATGCGGTCCAGCCGGTCCGCGACGAAACCTGCCGCGGTGTCGTAATCCTCGCCGTCGGGGACCGCGATGCCGGTCCGGTCCAGGAGCTCATCCGGGCGCAGCGACGCGTCGAAGGTGATGGAGCGGCCCGTCCGGACCACACCCACGCGGGCGCGGTCGTGCTCATCCTCCAGTTCACCCACGATTTCCTCCACGAGGTCTTCCAGGGTGACGATGCCCGCCGTTCCGCCGTGCTCGTCGGAGACGATGGCGACCTGGAGGCCCTGCTTTCGGAGCAGCACCAGCAGGGAGTCGACGCCCATGGATTCGGGGACCATGAGCGGCTCGATCATCAGGTCGGCGGCGAGCACGTTCGCGCGCTCCTCGAGGGCGACGGCGAAGGCCTGCTTGACGTGGAGCACGCCGAGCACGTCGTCCCGGTCCCGGCCGATGACGGGAAAGCGCGAGTAGCCGGTGGAGCTGGCCAGCGCGATGATCTGCTCGGCAGTGTCATCTGTGTTCACGGCGGTCATCCGCACGCGCGGGGTCAGGACGTCGGCGGCACTGTGCTCGGAGAAGCGCAGCGTCCGGTGCAGCAGGGCCGCGTGGTCCAGGTCGAGGACGCCTTCCAGCGCGGAGCGGCGGACCAGCGAACTCAGTTCCTCGGCGCTGCGGGCACCTGACAGTTCCTCCTTGGGCTCGATGCCGAAGGACCTGATGACCGTGTTCGCAGTGTTATTGAACAGCAGGATGACGGGCTTGAACACCGCGGTGAACAGGGTCTGGAACGGGACCACAACCTTGGCGGTGGCCAGCGGCAGCGCCAGGGCGAAGTTCTTGGGCACCAGCTCGCCGATCACCATCGAGAAGATCGTGGCGATGAAGATCGCGACGACGGCGCCGACACCGGGAACGAGGCCTTCCGGGAACCCTGCCGCCGCCAACGGACCGCTCAGCAGCTTGCTGATGGCAGGTTCAAAGGTGTATCCGGTCAGGAGGGTGGTGAGGGTGATGCCCAACTGCGCACCGGAAAGGTGCGTCGAGGTGATTTTCAGGGCTTTGATGGTGGGGGCAAGGCGTTTCTCACCCCGGGCCTGGCGCGCTTCCAGGTCGTTGCGGTCAAGATTGACCAGGGCAAACTCGGATGCGACGAAGAATCCGGTGCCGACTGTCAGGATCAGGCCGATCCCGATCATGATCCATTCATTCATTGGGGGCGCCCCTCTCCCGTGCTAACCGGGTTGCCGGTCAATTGGGTGAGGGGCCAGGGCATATGTGAAGGAGGGTCGTCCATAGTGCCCTCCACTATATCGGGAGTTTATTTAGTTATGCGGAGCCCGTTCCAGCATCGGCTTGGATACTTCCCGGGTGGGCACACCGTTCACGGGAGCGGCAGCTTTGCCGTCCTGCCGCCGTCGAGCACCACGATCTCGCCGGTCATGAAGGCAGACCGGTCGCTGGCCAGGAAGACGGCCAGGTCGCCGACGTCGGCGGGGCGGCCCACGCGCCCCACGGGGTGCAGGCGGTCCAGCGCCTTGCGTGCACTGGCGGCGTCCGGCTGGGACTCGCGGTAGTTCTCGCTCAGCTCCGAGGCGATCCACCCGGGGGCAATGGCGTTGCAGCGGATGCCGTCCCTGCCCAGGTCCACTGATATGGCGCGGGTCATTCCGTGGATTCCGGCTTTGGACGCGCAGTACGCGGCGTGGAGCGGATTCGCCGAGAGCCCTTCGATGGATCCGATGTTGATGATGCTGCCTCCGCCCCGGCGCTGCAGGTGGGGCAGGGCGGCCTGGGCCAGAAACAGCGGCGCACGCATGTTGATGTCCATCATCAGGTCCCATTCGTCCAGCCGGATGTCGGCCACGCTGCGTTCGAACATGATGCCGGCGTTGTTCACCAGGATGTCGATGCCGCCGAAGTGCCCGGCGGCGCGGTCGGTGGCCTCCTTGATCGCGGCGGGGTCGCCAAGATCGGCTTGGATGCCCAGAATGTCCGGTTGGCGCAGCAACTCCTCACCCACTTCGCGGCGCTGGACGACGGCGACCTGCGCGCCCTCTTCCAGGTACCGGTCAACGATGCCGCGTCCTATGCCCTGTCCCCCGCCGGTGACCAGGGCGACTTTCCCTTCCAGCTCCATGCTGCTACCGGCTCACTGTCTCGTACCGCGCGGCGTGCTCTGCCAGGACGCGGTCCGTGAGGTTCAGTTCGGGTGTCTGGAGAGGGCTTGGCCTGCTCGTCTCACCGGGAATCTTCATGCTGCTCTTCCTTCTCGAAATTCCGAGGGGACTTGACGATGTGTCTCGCACCACTTTACCTTAATGTTCAATAGATAAATACAACGTTCATTTACTGAACGCACCTGGCACCTCGGTGACCAGCGCTCCCGCTCCGAAAGGTACAGAACAATGCCAATCAACATCCTTGAGACCGCCGACCGCATCCTTGACGCCAAGGCCACCCGGACTCCCGTCGACGCCCTGATCCGGGCCGAAGACGGGCCCACCGTCGCTGACGCGTTCCGGGTCCAGGAGGAAGTGATCCGCCGCCAGGTGGCCGCCGGTGACAGCATTGCAGGCTTCAAGCTGGGGAACATCGCCAAGGCCATGCAGGCAAAGTTCGGCGTCGATGAGCCCGACTACGGGTACCTGCTCGCCAGCCAGTTCTACCCGGAGAACCTGCCCCGCTCCGAGGCCGAATTCATCGAGCCGTACATCGAGCTGGAGCCGGCCTTCGTCTTCAAGCGCGACGTTGGGGGCGCCAACGTGACCGTTGCCGACATCATTGCCGCCACCGACTTCGTGGTGCCTGCCCTGGAGATCATCGATTCCCGCGTCCGCGACTGGAACATCGGCATCTTCGACACGCTGGCCGACAGCGGCTCCAGCGCCGGCGTCATCCTCGGCGGCCAGCCACGGAGCCTCAGCGAAGTGAACCTCTCCGACACCCCGGGCGTCATCACCTTCGACGGTGAGGTCGTGGCCAAGGGCAACACCGCAGACATTTACGGCAGCCCGATTTCCGCCCTGGTGTGGCTGTGCCGCCGGGTCGCGGAGTACGGCATCACCCTGAAGGCCGGCCAGCTGATCCTTCCGGGCAGCTGCCTCGCCGCAGCCAGGATGGTTCCCGGCACCCGCATCACCGGCCACTTTGAAGGGTGGGGAGAGGTCAGCTTCGACTACACCGCCGCCGGTTAGGGGTTGCACAGCGCACTTTTCGAAAGCCTGAGGACTTGGTCCGGAGGTAACCCGCCGTCGTCGCAGTCCCTCAGGACACAGCGTTGGTGAAGGGGATCCGTTCAAAGGACAGCATGAACGCGCTGTAGTTCTCCTGCGCGGGGGCGCTGACGGTGGGGTCGAACATGTCCGCCTGGGTCATGACAACGACGGCCCGGTCGCCGTTCTCGCGGGCCTTCCGGAACGCCTCGGTCAGTTCCCTGATGTCAGCGGCGGTGCGGTCCCGCACCTCTTCCGTCTGCTCGGCAGCCATCCCGTCGGTGCACTTGGTGGAGCCGCTCTTGATGTCCCCAAGGTGGGCCACGAAGCGAACGCCGCCGGCCGCGACCGTAGAATACGACCGAGGGGCCGGCGAGCAGGAGCAGTGATGGCGGAGACAACGATTGACGCAGTGATGGCCGAACTGGCCGCCCTGGCGGATCCGAAGATGCGCGAGGCGAACCAGAAGCGCGGCGACGACCACGGCGTGAACCTCTCGGCCCTGCGCGCGGTTGCGAAGCGGCTTAAAACCCGGCACGAACTGGCCCGAGAACTGTGGGCCACGGATGATACCGCCGCCCGTTTGCTGTCACTGCTGATCTGCCGGCCAAAATCCTTCGAGCCGCAGGAACTGGATTCCATGCTGCGCCAGGCCCGGGCACCCAAGGTGCACGACTGGCTGGTGAACTACGTGGTGAAGAAGAGCCCGCACGCCGAAGAGCTGCGAGTCACCTGGACTGACGATCCGGATCAGGTGGTTGCGAGCGCCGGGTGGGCCCTGACCGCCGAGCGGGTCGCCAAGAAGCCCGAGGGCCTCGACCTGCCCGGGCTCCTGGACACGATCGAGGCGGAAATGAAGGACGCACCGGACCGCCTGCAGTGGGCCATGAACCACGCCCTGGCGCAGATCGGCATCGAGCACGCAGACCACCGGGCCCGGGCCATCGGCATCGGCGAACGGCTGGAAGTCCTGAAGGACTACCCGACCCCCCCGAACTGCACGTCCCCCTTCGCTCCGATCTGGATCAACGAGATTGTGAGCCGGCGGCAGGCCTGAGGGGCCACCTAAAGGCGTTCCGCGTTCGACGGCGTTCATCGCTGCCGCCATTCTGCTCGCAACTGCCGCCTCAAGCCGGCTGCCGCCCGCGGGCGCGTAACCTGCCCCCACCACCTGACCGTGATTCCCGTCACTGCTTTACTAAATGAACTCCAGAACCAGTGAGGGGACGCCGAGCACCTGGCCACCGCCGTGATGCCGAGGATGTTCAGTGCTGTCCTACCTGGGATTCGACGCCGTCTCGACGTTCGCCGAGGAGGCAAAGAATCCGCGGCGGAGTATCCCCCGGGCCATCATGCTGACCACCGTCCTGGCCGGGCTCATTTTCCTCGGCCTGGCCTACATCAGCCGCCTGCTGCTTCCGGTGGGAACCTTCACCAATACGGACTCCCCGGCAATCGAAGTAGTGGGCGCGGCAGGCGGCAATCTGCTGGTCGCACTTTTCACCGCCGCCTACATCGCGGGCAGCCTGGGATCCGCGCTGACCTCGCAGGCTTCGGTTTCGCGCATTATCTACTCGATGGGCCGCGGCCGGGTCCTGCCCGCGGTCTTCGGGCGCCTCCATCCGCGCCTGGGCACGCCCGTGGTGCCGATCATCGTCACGTCGGGCGTTTCGCTGCTCGCCCTGGTTCTCGACCTGACAACAGTGTCTTCGCTGATCAGCTTCGGCGCCCTCGTCGCCTTCTCCGTGGTCAACCCGTCCGTCATCAAGCACTACTTCATCGACCAAGAAGAAGCGCGGAACCAAGGGCATGCTGCACAATCTCCTGCTGCCGGGCATCGGCTTTGTGCTGACGCTGTGGCTCTGGACCAGCCTAAGCGGACTGTCGTTCTCACTGGGCCTCTCCTGGGCAGCCGTCGGCCTCGTCTATCTGGCCTGCCTCACCCGCGGCTTCCGCCGCCCGACGCCGCATCTGCAGCTCGAGGAGGCCTGACCAAAGAGGCGAATAAACATTGACGTACGATATGTACCGATATATCGTTGAGTATCGCTTCAGATCGAAGTGATGCTCAACGAAAGGACGATGCCACCATGAAAGGCATTCACGAACACCACAGATTTGCGGATTTCAGCCCCCAGGGGGGACGCTTCGAGCGGGGAAGGAGCCGCCGCTCCCCGCACGGCCACGGCAGGTTCGGCCCCGGCCGCGGATTCGGCCCCGGGTTCGGACCCGGCGGTTCGCGCCGAGCCAACAGGGGCGATGTCCGCTCCGCGATCCTCTCGCTTCTGGCAGAAGCTCCGTCCAACGGCTACGGGATCATCAAGACCATCGCGGAGAAGTCTTCCGGCGCATGGCGGCCCAGCCCGGGCTCCGTCTACCCGACGCTCCAACAGCTCGTGGACGAGGAGCTCATTGCACCGGTGGGTGACGGCCGCCGCACCGAGTTCGCCCTCACCGACCAGGGGCGGGAGTACGTAGCCGACCACGCCGAGCTGGACAGGGCATGGAACACCAACGCCGAGGAGTCGGGACCCGCGTTCCACCAGAGCGTGGAGAAGCTCATGGGCGTCATCCACCAGTTCCGGTTTGCGGCAACCGAGGAACAGCGTGCCGCCGCAATGGAAAAGATCGACGAGACCCGCCGCGCCCTCTACCAGATCCTCGCGGACTGAAACCTACTTCGCGGAGATGGCCCAGAAACCGGATGGGCAGGTCCAGCAGTTCCAGCGGGCCGCGCGCCTCGCCATAAGCTCCGCGGACGGTCACCGCACCGGGTCTAGGAGGTGCCGGGTCCGGCAACCGACGACTAACCCACCTGCTCCGCGTATTCAACAGCCTTGTCGCCCACCTGCCCCAGGTAGGCCTCGGACTGGTTGTAGGACCAGATGGCGTCGCTCCAGCCCTGGGCCGTGGTGAGATCGCGGCCGCCGGCACACAAGTAGCCGGCGGCGCTGAGGGCGGCGTCGTCGATGTTGTGGGGATCGGCCACGCCGTCCCCGTTCGCGTCTCGCCCGGCCAGCTTCCAGGTGGCGGGGATGAACTGCATGGGGCCGACCGCGCGGTCCCAGCGGGCGTCGCCGTCCAGCGCGCCGCCGTCGGTGTCGGCAATGGCAGCGAAGCCGTCGCCGTTTAGGCCGGGCCCGACGATCGGGCCGCTCACCTCCCCCGAAGCCGTGAGCCGCCCTCCGCCGAGGGCGCCGTGCAAGGATTCCACGAATCCGACGGCGGCCACCGTGTTCCAGCCGATCCCGCACGTGGGCGAGTCGGCGTTCGCCATGCCTGCCGCGGCAACGTACGCCCTTAGGGCACGCGCTGGGATTCCTGTTTTCACAGCGGTCCGGGCCAGCCAGGCAGACTCGACGGTCCTGGTGATATTCACGGCATGCGCGCTCCCGCTGGCCAGCGGCACGAACTTCCCCGCCGCCTGGGGCGGCGCCGGCTGGGCTGCGTGCGTGCCCCCGCGGGACACGCCCGCGCTGGTCGCACCGAGCAGCCAGAACGCGCACGCCGTGATGGCGCAGAACGCGAAAAGGCTAAGAACGGCGAGGCGTTTCAGACGAAGCACGGAACAGCCTAACCCGGCGGCAGCGCGCGATTGCCCACGCGGCACACAAATACGTCATGACCCTGTTGCGCAGGTCACACCGCCCTGCTATCGCTTCTCCGCCTAATGACAAGTACTTCCCACAGAATGGGAAACGGCCACCAGTGCAGGCAGGAAAGAACATGACCGACGAACTACACATCGAGGGCAACGCCCTCCCCCTCCGCGGCATCCGCGTGCTCGAGCTCGGCAGCTTCATCGCCGCCCCCTTCGCCGCCCGCCTCTTCGGTGACTTCGGCGCAGAGGTCATCAAGATCGAAAAGCCGCAGGGCGGCGACGAACTGCGCGACTGGCGCAAGACCCGCGGCACCACCTCCATGCTGTTCCGCACCATCGGCCGCAACAAGAAGTCCGTGGCCCTTGACCTCCGCTCCGAGGCGGGACGCGAGGCGGTCAAGAAGATCGCTGCCCAGTGCGACGTGGTCATCGAGAACTTCCGCCCCGGCACCCTCGAAAAGTGGGGCCTGGGACCGGATGTGCTGCAGGAACTCAACCCGGAGCTGGTGATGGTGCGGATCTCCGGCTACGGCCAGACGGGACCGTACAAGAACCGCGCCGGCTTTGGCAGCTCGGCCGAATCCTTCGCCGGCCTGCGCTACATCACCGGCGAACCCGACCGCCCCGCCGGCCGCGCTGCGGCCAGCATCGGCGACACCGTCGCCGGACTCTACGGCGTCATCGGCGCCCTGATGCTCATGCTGCAGAAGGCCCGCGGACTGCAGACCGGAACTTCCCAGGTCGTCGACGTCGCCCTTTATGAAGGGGTCTTCAGCCTGCTCGAATCGCTGGTTCCGGACTATGACGCCTACGGCATGGTCCGGCAGCGCACCGGCGGTGCGCTGCCCGGCGTCGTTCCTACCGGCTCCTACCTTTGCGGCGACGGCCTCGAGGTGGTCATCGGCGGCAACTCGAACTCCGTCTTCATCCGGCTCATGCGCGCCATCGGCCGCGACGACCTCGCTGATGACGCCACCCTGCTGGCTACTGAGGCCCGCGGTGCACGGGAGGACGAGCTCAACGGTGCCATCTCCGGATGGACCGGCAGCATGCCGCTTACCGAGGTCCTGGACAAGCTGGACGACGCCGGTGTCCCCGCCGGTCCCGTGTACGACGCCCCAAGCATCGCCGTCGACCGCCATTACCTGGCCCGGGACATGATCCAGACCCATGAGGTGGTCATCGAGGACGAACCCGAGCTGATCCGCTTCCCCGGCGTGGTACCGAAGATCCCGGGCCACGAGGGGCGCGTGCGCTGGGTGGGCCCGGAACTGGGCCAGCACACGGCTGAAGTCCTGCAGGACCTCGCCGGCATGGACGCCGACCTGATCGCCGGACTCGGACTGCAGGCGGTGCGCTGAGCATGCAGGTGGAAGTAACCGACGTCTTCCTGCGGGACGGACTCCAGGACGAGCCCGTCATCGTCTCCACTGCGCACAAGCTCGAGATCGCTGCGGCACTCGTCGACGCCGGGCTGAAGCGGATCGAGGTGGCCTCCTTCGTGAACCCGAAGCGGGTGCCACAGATGGCCGATGCCGCCGATGTCGTCCCGTCGCTACCGGCTGTTCCCGGGGTCACGTACACCAGCCTGGCGCTCAACGGCCGCGGCATCCGGCGGGCCGTGGACTCCGGTGCCACCGACATCCAGGTGGTCACCTCGGCAAGCCAGGCACACAGCAACGCCAACGCCGGCCAGGCCATCGAGGACGCGCTGGCCAGCCTCGGCGCCGCCGTGGCCGAATACCCGGAAGCCAAGTTCTTCGCCGGCATCTCCACCGCCTTCACCTGCCCGTTCGAGGGTGCGATCGACCCCGCCTACTTGCTGCGCGTGGTTCGTGCGTTCAAAGACATGGGCATCACCGACGTCGGGCTCGCGGACACTCTCGGCACCACGCCCACCGGCCAGGTGATGGCCAGCCTGCACCACGTCCGAGAGGCTGAACCGGACCTCACGTACTACCTCCACCTGCACAACGCGCACAGCCAGGCGCTGGCCACCGCGAGCGCCGCGGTGGCCACCGGCGTCGTCCGCTTCGATGCCGCCCTCGGCGGCTACGGCGGCTGCCCCTTCGCCCCGGGAGCGCACGGCAACATCGCCACCGAGGAACTCGTCCGGCACTTGCACGACGCCGGGCACCAGACCGGCATCGACGAGGACCGACTCGCCGATGCCGTACGGCTCGCCCGTGACGTCGTCGCCCATTCCCCGGCGGCCGGCGTGCTCGACCCCGCCCGCTGAAAATCTCCCAACAAGACAATTCCCCAACTAACAATTCCTACTCACCGTTTTGGAGACGATGATGTCTACAAGCCCACGCACCACGGAATTCACCAGCGAACCAACGGACAACGCCATGAGTGAGACCACCTCCGGCCCCGCCGGCGGCTTCGAACAACCGGCAACCCGCACGGAACCCCAGCCAGGCACGCTCCACCCGGGCCGGCTGTGGTCCAGGATCGCCGGCGTCCCTGCTCCCCTCTACGTCGTCCTCGCCGGCCTGGTCCTCACCGCCGCGATCACCGGCAACCTCCCGGACACCATGGTGGTCGGCTTCGCCGCCACCATCCTGCTCGGCGGGCTCTTCATCTGGATCGGCAACCTGTTCCCGGTGGTTCGGGACTTCGGCCTGCCGACCATCCTCTGCACGTTCGTCCCCGCCACCCTCGTGTTCCTGGGATGGATGCCGGAGAACCTCATCAGCGTGGTGAAGAACTTCGTTGACGGCCAGGGCTTCCTGGACTTCTTCGTCGTCGGCATCATCGCCGGCTCCATCCTTGGCATGCCACGGGCCCTGCTCCTGAAGGCGGGTCCGCGGTTCGCCGTCCCCCTCATCGGCTGCCTCATCGCCACCTTCGTCCTGGTCGGGTTGCTGGGAGCGGTGACCGGATTCGGGTTCATCAACGGCATCCTCTTCATCGCCGCGCCCATCATGGCAGGCGGCCTTGGCGTCGGCGCGCTGCCCATGTCCAAGATGTACGCCACGGCCACCGGCGGCGACTCCGCCACCTTCATGGGCGACCTGATGTCCGCCGTCGTGATGGCCAACGTGGTCTGCATCCTCATAGCCGGCATCTACAACGGCCTGGGCAAACGCAAGAAGCAACTCTTCGTCGGCTTCAACGGCCAGGGCCAGCTGCTGCGGATCACCGGGCGCGGCGGTGAGCTAACCCTGCCGCCGAAGCGCGACACCTCCTCGTTCGTTGCCCTGGGCAAGGGCCTCCTGATCGCCGGCACCCTCTTTGTCTTCGGCAACCTCATGGCCGCCTTCATCCCCGGACTGCACCCCTACGCCTGGACCATCATCGCGGCGGCCGCCGTCAAGATCTTCGGGCTGCTCCCGCAGGACGTCGAGGACTCGACCGCCGACTGGGGCGACCTGATTGGCGCCGTCCTGGTCCCGGCACTCCTCGTGGGCGTCAGCATCACGTACATCGACATGACCCAGGTCTTCGCCTCGCTCAGCAACCCCCTTTTCATCCTGCTCACGATCTGCACCGTCATCATCGCCACCCTGACCTCCGGCGTCCTCGGCTGGCTCGTGAAATTCAACTTCGTCGAAGCCTCCATCACACCCGGCCTGGTCATGGCCGACACCGGCGGCAGCGGCGACGTCTCCGTACTGAGCGCAGCGAACCGCATGCACCTGATGCCCTTCGCAGCCCTCACCAATCGCCTTGGCGGGGCGCTCGTCCTGTTCGTGACGTCACTGATCGTCCCGTTCCTCACCTGAGAAAGGACCACAATGAGCTTGAACATCCTGGCCGTCGACGGCCGCTCCCCTGAGATCGCCGGAGCATTGCCGGCAGAACGCCGTCACGTACGCCGCACTGACCTACTTTCCACCCCTCGGTGAGCGGGGCTCTGTTCCCGGCTGATGCCAGGATCATCCGTCTCGACAACGAGCCCGACGGCGGTCAAAACGCCGGCGCCGAATACGTCCGGGCCGACATCCAGCCGTTCATTGAGGGCCTGCTGGAACGGGTGCAGGCGGCAGCGTCGCCCACTTGGCGTGACACTGTCCCGGAGGTTGCCGGAACGGACTTCCGCTCGTCGAGCCCGGTAGAAGACCCGGTGGACTTCGGCCCGGACGGACGGCTCAACCCGCGTGCCGTCGTCGCTGCGCTGGACCGGATCCTGCCGGCCGAGCGTTCGGTGGTGATGGACGGCGGGCACTTCATCGGCTGGGCGCCGATGTACCTTTCCGTTCCGGACCCACACGCCATGGTCCTGGTGGGGACCGCCTTCCAATCCATCGGGCACGGCTTCGGCTCCGCCGCCGTCGGACGCGCCCTGGGCGCTGAGGGGGCCAAGGCACGCACGCTTTCCGACCTGGGGAAACTCGAGGAGTGGCTCGCCGGGCACGACGACGGCGCGTTCGTTCTGGATGTGGCCATCTCGCAGAAGGTCATTGCCGAGTACATGAGGGAGTCCGTGGCCGCCAAGGGCTGAGCCACCGTCATAAGCTGGCCACATGCCGCCTACAGAACAGAACGGAAGCAACCGCACCCTGGAGCGCGCCGCCGCAATCCTCGACGCGGTGGGCCGGTCCGCCGTATCAGGCAGTGAACTGTCGCGGCGGACCGGCCTGTCGCTGTCCACAGCGCACCGCCTCGCCCTGCAGATGGTGGACTACGGCTTCCTCCGCCGCACCGAGGACGGCACCTTCCGGCTGGGGCAGCGGTTCGTCCGGTCAGCCTTGGAGAACGCCGCTCTGCCCGTGCTTCATGAGCTCCGTGACAGCACCGGCGAGACCGCCCAGCTCTGGGTCCGGCGGGGGGACGAAAGGGTCTGCCTGCTCAGCGCGGACAGCCGGCACGAGCTGCGGGCCACCCTCCCGCCAGGCTCGCGGCTCCCCCTGCCCGCCGGTTCCAGCGGCCGGCTCCTCGCCGCCGACGACGAGGTGCTGGCCGAGCTGGCTTCCGCCGGCTGGATTGAATCTGTGGGCTCCCGCACTCCCGGCCTCGGGTCCATCAGCGCGCCGGTGCAGACCGGGGAAGGCATCATCGCCGCCGTCTGCCTCGCCATGCCTCTGGCCCGCGTCACCGGGTCGCCGGGCCAGGACCATGGCGCCGTCGTCGTTCGGGCGGCCCGGCGGATCGAGGAAGCGGTGCGGGAAGGGGCCTAGGTTCCCGGCTTTGGCCCTCGCCCCGCAGGTGCTCCCACCGGCGTGTCTTGACAAAAGTTTTGGGCTCACGGTCTAATTTTTCGCAGAGCACCGACATGATCACGCGAACCGTACGCGTGAGCCGGCTTCCATCAGAGCCCGTGGGGGCGGTGCACCAGCAGCCTACAGGCCGCACATATTGGCATCCGGCGGTCGCTGCGTACGCAGACAGCCCGGGGTGCCCTCTCGCCAGTTCGCGAGCGGCCCAAAAACTCTGCACAGCTCAAAACTTTCAACAGCCCAAAGGACATCCATGCCCAGCACCACCAGCACTATCGACATCCAGGTCGACGACCGCCAGATCCTTGACGAACGGCTCGATGCCGCCGTCAAGTGCCTTCAGGAGGCGGCCATGGTCACCGGAACACACGGGATCATGGTGACGCGCAACCGGCCCGGGAGCTACACCGCCACGCTTTCCGACCAGGTCCCCTTCGGCATGACCCGCGAAATCATCCTCTAAACTTTGGGGACCTTAACCCGTCCCCGGTTACCGGGAATACCTGGCGGCGCCCGCTCGTTGAGTCCTGCGAAATGTGCGTCGTCCGGCGCACAGCCGAAGGAGTAATAACCATGGCAACTGACTACGACGCCCCTCGCGTGGCCCAAGAGGACCAGCCGGCCAACGAATCCCTGGAGGCTATCCAGTCCCGGCAGGGAGGGTCACAGACTGCCCTGCTTGACGTCGAAGAAGCCGACACCGCAGAAGGCATCGACCTCCCGGGTGCCGACCTGTCGCACGAAGAGCTGCTGATCCAGGTTGTTCCGGTGCAGGAAGACGAGTTCACCTGTATGTCCTGCTTCCTGGTCCACCACCGCAGCCAGCTCGCGCGGGAAAAGGACGGCAAGAAGTACTGCTCGGAGTGTGAAGGCTAGAACAGAGGGCTAGCTCTGAAGGGCCAGCACTGAGAGGATAGCGCTGTGCTGGCCCGGCTCCGTTCGTCCTGGACCGCCGTCGTTCCCGTCGTCGGCCTGATAGTGCTGGCGGTGACTTGGGGAGTCTCCCCCGGCCCAGTGCTGGCCTCCGTCATCGCGGTGGTCCTGGTGGGCGCCGTCCTGGCGGCGGTGCATCACGCCGAAGTGGTGGCGCACCGTGTCGGCGAGCCCTTCGGCTCGCTGGTGCTGGCCGTCGCCGTGACCATCATCGAGGTGGCCCTTATCGTCACGCTGATCGCGTCCGGCGGCGAGGGAAGCCATTCGCTGGCACGGGACACTGTCTTCGCCGCTGCAGCTGGGCTTCGCGGCCGTGGCCTCGCTTGCCCTGTACGGCGTGTTCGTGCTGACCCAGACCGTCCGGCACCGCCACTTTTTCCTCCCCGTCGTTTCCCCCGACGACGGCGGCGACGACGGGCACGGCGCCACGCCCACCAACCGGGCCACGTACACAAGCCTGGCGCTGCTGTGCGCGGCGCTGGTCGCCGTCGTCGGACTGGCCAAAACGGTATCCCCGGTCATCGAGGGGGGCGTCAGCCGAGCCGGGATCCCCGAGTCCTTTGTGGGCGTTGTCATCGCACTCCTGGTGCTGCTGCCGGAGGGACTTGCCGCTACCCGGGCCGCATCGCGGAACAGGATTCAGATCAGCCTCAACCTGGCCTACGGCTCTGCGATTGCCAGCATCGGCCTGACGATACCTGCCATCGCCGTGGCCAGCATCTGGCTGCAGGGACCGCTGACGCTTGGGCTCGGCGGCACACAGATTGTCCTGTTCCTGCTGACTGTCATCGTGGGAACACTCACCGTTGTGCCCGGCCGCGCCACCAGGCTGCAGGGGGCAATCCACCTGGTGCTGTTCGGCGCGTTCCTGTTCCTCGCCATGTTCCCGTAGGCGGATTCGGCACTTCGATATCATGGCTTCATGACTTCCCCCTCAGGGAGCGACGAAGACCTCCTGCTCGAGCGGCAGCTCTGCTTCGCTCTGGCTGTCGCCTCGCGCACCGTCATCGGCGCCTACCGGCCCGTGCTGCAGGAGCTGAACCTGACCCACCCGCAGTACCTCGTCATGCTGGCGCTGTGGGAGAAGAGTCCGCGGTCCGTCAAGGAAATCAGCGACGCCCTCCTCCTGGTTCCGGCCACGCTGTCCCCCCTGCTTAAGCGGCTCGAGGCCTTGGGATACGTGACCCGCCGCCGCGTTCCAGGCGATGAGCGGTCCCTTGCGGTCGGCCTGACACCCGAAGGTACGGCGCTGCGCGACAAGGCCATGGGCGTTCCCGGCACCATGCTGGCCAAGCTTGGCCTCACGCGCGCCCAGGCGGAGGACATCCACGTTGCCATGACGCAGCTCATCGAATCGGCCCAGATCGACCACACGCTCACTGCTGACCCCAACGAGGACGACGAAGCCACGGCTTAGGCGAACCTGCCTCAGCGCGGACACACCTCAGCGCGAACGGACACTTGAGGCCCTATACCCGGGCTCAGCCCCAAAAATGTCGGACCCTGCCCCTAGTCTGGGAGTGTCCGGTTTGGGGGATGCCGGCAAGATTTTTCGGGGGGAGGGGCGGCATGGAGGTACAGGCGTTCGTCACCGATGACGAGGCGTGGGTTCCGGCTGTGAACTTTACGGACCGGGAGGATTCACTGCTGGCCGGCACCCTGAGCGTTCCGCTTCCCTCGTTCCTCACGGCCGAAGAGGCCCTCGGCGTGGTGGAAGCGACCGACCGGGTTATCGCGTGGGCAACAGCCATGAAAATGCGCGCCCTGATACGGGTTGAGGAAGCGATGGGTGAAGAATCACCGGCGCGGATGGAGAACCAGCCGGTACGGTTTGGCGGGGACGAGGCCCACGCCCTGGCCGTCAGCGAGGTGTCCACCGCCTGCGCCCTGTCCGAAGGCACCGCCGCGCGCTGGTTGAACGATGCCGGGGACCTGGCGACGTCCCAGTGGGAGGTCCTTGAGGCGGTTCAGGGCGGGGAGATCTCCGAGGCGCACGCCCGGATCATTCTCGACCAGGTCCGCTCCTTGCCGGCCGGGCAGGCCGAAAAATTCGCCACGATGGCGCTGCAGCGGACCCGGACCCGGCACGGCCGCCGCCGCACGCCGGCGGAGTTCCGCTCCTGCCTGCGGCGGCTGCGCGAGCGTCTGCACCCCGACAGCCTCACCGCCCGCAAAGAGGCTGCCCAGCGTGAGCGCGGGGTCTGGTTCATGGCCGAACCCGACGGCATGTGCACCCTCACCGCACGCCTGTCAGCCGAAACCGGGCTGGCCATCTTCAACGGAATCGACCAGCACGCACGGCAAGCCAGCGCACGCGCCGCCGAACCCACAGACCAGCCCGGCGCCGCTCCCGATCAGAACACACTCCCGGAGCTGCGCGCTGACGCATTCACCTGCCGCTTCCTGGGTGGCGGCAGTGCCGAGTCAGGGACCGGGGCGTTCCGCGCCGAGATCATCGTGACCATCCCGGTCCGAACCATCCTCAGCAACGGCGCCGAATCCCCCGGAATGCTCCCCGCAGCTGAACTTGAAACCGGTGGACCCGAAACGGCCGAACTCGAAGGCTACGGGCCCATCGATGCCGCCACGGCCCGGCGCCTGGCCGCCCTCGCCCCCACCTGGCACCGGCTCTTCACCGACCGCACCACCGGCCAGGCCCTCGGCGTCGGCCGCACCGCCTACCGCCCGCCCAAAGCACTGCGCCGCTACCTGAGCTCCCGCGACCGGACCTGCCGCTTCCCCGGCTGCACCCGCCCCGCCACCGCCTGCGAACCCGACCACACCATCGAATGGCACAACGGCGGCACCACCGACCCCGGCAACCTCGCCATGCTCTGCCAAAAACACCACGCCCTCAAATCCATCGGCGCCTGGACCTACACCCAGTCCACCCCAACCGCAGACCTCCAATGGCGTTCACCCCTCGGCCGGGTATACAGTACCGAACCAGCAGACTTCAGCGAAGCCCTTCACCCCGGTGATCCACCAGGAAGAACACTGAAGCCGCCGGATCACTCCGCGGCGCCCGAACCTCCGCCCTTTTAGGGAGGGCAACAAGCCGCTGTGAATCACGGGGCAGAAGGGTCGGCTCAGCTGCCCGGCCCTACTCCCGGCGCCGGCCCGACGCCACCGTTAACCCGACGCCACCGTTGTGCGGCGCCGGCGAGGCACGCTGCTCAGTAGCCCATCGTCAGCCGGCGTCGACGGCGGGTAACTTCCGGCGCCCACGGCGAAATATTGCATGCCAGAGGTAGAATTTGCCGGCATGAGGACACTCACAGACAACCTTGAAGATCCTGATGATGTCCGCACCCGTATTGTGGTCGCTGCCTACGACCTGTTCGCCCACCGTGGCATCCGGGACGTCGGCGTCGATGAGCTGATCCGCGCCTCGGGCGTCGCCAAGGCGACGTTCTACCGGCACTTCCCGTCCAAGGACCACGTGGCCATGGCCTTTTTGAAGCGCCGCGACGAGCTATGGATGATGGGATCGGTGGTCCCGGAAGCGAAAAGCAGGGCAGACAACCCTGAAGACCAGCTTCTGGCCATCTTCGACGTTTACGACCAGTGGTTTCAGGAGGATGATTTCGAAGCCTGCTCCTTTGTGAAGGTACTGCTCGAAATGGGGGCAACGCATCCCCTGGGCCTGGCCAGCATCGAATACCTGGCCCGGATCCGCCAGCAAGTCCGGCTCCTGGCCGACGAAGCAGGGCTGGAGGATTCCGTGGCGTTCGCCCTCTCCTGGCACATCCTCATGAAGGGCTCGATCATCGCCGCCGCCGAAGGTGACCGGCACTCGGCCCGCCGTGCCCGGCGGATGGCCAGTGGACTGATCGCCACCCACCGCCCCGCCGGCTCCCTGGGTTAGAGAACGGCCGGGGTTTCACTACCGGTTTCAGCCAGCTAAACGGGTTGTGGGATTCCCGCGTTGCGGTCCATCCGTGCCAGCGCGTCCCTTCGGGTGATCTCGCATGCCAGCGGGGTGAGGCAGGTTTCGTAGTCCGCGATCTGCGCTATGCGGCGCTTATGCCGGGACTCCTCCGTGAAAGGCTCCTGCAGGAAAAGCACTGCGAGCCGGCGGCATTCCTCCGGCGTGTGCTCGCGGGCGCCGATGGCGATGACGTTAGCGTCGTTGTGCTGCCGGGCGAGGCGTGCGGTTGACTCGTTCCAGACCAAAGCGGCGCGGATGCCCCTGACTTTGTTGGCCGCGATCTGCTCGCCGTTGCCGGAGCCGCCGATGACGATTCCGAGGCTTGGCCGGTTGTGGCTGAGGTCGCGGGCGACGCCCTCGGCGGCATTGATGCAGAAAGCCGGGTAGTCGTCCTGGGCGTCGTACTCTTTGGGGCCGTGGTCAACCACATCAAACCCCAGGCTTGTCAATTCGTCCTGGAGCGTGCGGCTCAATTCCAGGCCAGCGTGATCGGTACCTATGTGGACCCGGTAAACAGTCCCGGCTTCCGGCCCGTTGGTTGATGTGTTGCTCATGTGATCGCTTTCATGGTTCTGGTGGTTACAAGGAGGTCGTCCGACAGTTAGAAGGTCTTGCCCGCGGAACCCAGCTGCTGGGTTGCTTCGACAATCCGGGCGGCGAGGCCGGCTTCGGCGGAGGCGCCCCAGACACGGGGGTCGTAGGTCTTCTTGTTGCCCACTTCGCCGTCGACCTTCAGCACCCCGTCGTAGTTGCGGAACATGTGGTCCGCCACCGGGCGGGTGTACGCGTACTGCGTGTCTGTGTCGATGTTCATCTTGATCGTGCCGTAAGAGACCGCGTCCGCGATCTCCTGGTCCGAGGACCCCGAACCGCCATGGAAGACCAGGTCGAACGGGTTCTCCTTGCCGATCTTCGCACCGACCTGGGCCTGGATGTCCTTCAGGATCTCCGGGCGCAGCTTCACCCCGCCCGGCTTGTACACCCCGTGCACATTCCCGAACGTCAGCGCCGTGATGTACCGGCCGTTCTCCCCGGCGCCGAGCGCGTCGATGGTGGCCAGCGCGTCCTCGACAGTGGTGTAGAGCTTTTCGTTGATCTCGTGCTCGACGCCGTCCTCCTCGCCGCCAACCGTGCCGATCTCGACCTCGAGAATCATCTTCGCCGCAGCCGTGCGGGCCAGCAGTTCACGGGCGATCCGCAGGTTCTCCTGCAGCGTCTCCGCCGAACCGTCCCACATGTGGGAGTTGAAGAGCGGGTTCCGGCCGGCCTTGACCTCGGCCTCGGACGCGGCCAGCAAAGGCAGCACAAAACCGTCCAGCTTGTCCTTCGGGCAGTGGTCCGTGTGCAGGGCGATGTTCACGTTGTAGTTCTTCGCCACCTCACGGGCGAACGCGGCGAAACCCAGCGACCCGGCAACCATGTCCTTGGTCGAGGCACCCGACCAGTACGCAGCACCACCGGTGGAAACCTGCACAATGCCGTCAGACTCGGCCTCCGCGAAACCACGCAGCGCAGCGTTCAGCGTCTGGGAGGAGGTGACGTTGACGGCCGGAAACGCGTAGCCGCCCTTCTTGGCACGGTCGATCATGTCGGCATAAATATCGGGGGTTGCAATGGGCATGTTATTCGACAACCTCGCCGGTGGACTCAAAGGTGGAGATCTTGCCGATGCGGCGTTCATGGCGTTCGGCGTTGGTGAACGGTTCGGCCAGGAATGCCTTGATCAGTTCGGTGGCTTCCTCAACGGTGTGCTGGCGTCCGCCGACTGCGACAACGTTGGCGTTGTTGTGCTGGCGGGCCAGTTTGGCCGTGTCCAGGTTCCAGGCCAGCGCTGCCCGCACGCCCTTGACCTTGTTCGCGGAGATCTGCTCCCCGTTGCCCGAGCCGCCCAGTACGATCCCCAGGGCGTCCACGCCCGCTGCCTGGTCGGCGACGACGGCGGCCGCGGCGTTGATGCAGAACGCGGGGTAGTCATCCTCGGCGTCGTAGGCGGCGGGCCCGTGGTCCACCATCTCGTAGCCGCTGGCTGACAGCGCCGTGATGAGGTGGGAGCTAAGCTCCATGCCGGCGTGGTCGGTTGCGATATGAACGCGCATGAGTGGTCCTTTAGGCTTGCTGGAAAACGACGTTGCCGGTGCTTGATGCCGCCGGGCCGAAGGCGAGTTGGCCCTTTGCCCGCAGCGACTCGATGGCGTCCTCGGGTGACGGCTTGCCGTACACGGCCGATCCGGCGACGAAGACGTTGGCGCCTGCCTCGGCGGCGCGGACGATGGTTTCTTCAGTGATGCCGCCATCCACCTGGATGGCCACGTTCACCCCGGCACCCTCGACCGCGGCACGGGCGCGGCGGATCTTGGGCAGCACTACGTCCAGGAATGCCTGGCCGCCGAAGCCCGGCTCGACCGTCATGAGCAACAGCATGTCCAGTTCAGTGAGCATGTCCAGGTACGGTTCCACGGGAGTGGCCGGGCGCAGTGCCATGCCTGCCTTGGAACCGCGTGCGCGAAGTTCGCGGGCGAGTTTGATGGGGGCGTCGGACGCCTCGACATGGAATGTCACCGAGCTCAGGCCGGCGTCGGCAAACTGGGGTGCCCAGCGGTCGGCATTGGAAATCATGAGGTGGGCGTCAAGCGGCACCGGGCTGACTCTTTGGATCCGTTCCACAACGGGCAGGCCGATGGTCAGGTTCGGCACGAAGTGGTTGTCCATGACATCCACGTGCACGGCGTCGGCGTTGCTGATGCGGGCCAGCTCGGCTTCGAGGTTGACGAAGTCGGCCGAGAGGATGCTGGGGTTGATGCAGCAATTCAGGGGTGAAACGGACATGATGTCTGCCTTTCAGTGATCTGGGTGACCGCTGCGTGGGGACCCCGAGGGGGTCCCCACACAGTCAGGACGGATTGCGGATAGCCGGGGGCTAGGACGCCTTCCGTGCAGTAGTAAGGGCGCTGTTAACGTCAGCCAGGAGTTCGTTCCAGCTGGCCACAAACTTGTCCAGGCCTTCAGATTCCAGCAGGGCGACAACATTGTTGTAGGAGATGCCGAGGTTCTCGAGGGCGTTGAGGACGGTGTTCGCTTCCCGGTAGGTGCCGGTGATGGTGTCGCCGGCAACCACGCCGTGATCGAACGTGGCGTCCAGGGTCTTCTCCGGCATGGTGTTCACGATTCCGGGGGCGACGAGCTCGGTGACGTAAAGGGTGTCCGGGTAGGCCGGGTCCTTCACGCCGGTGGAGGCCCACAGCGGGCGCTGGGGGCGCGCGCCGGCTTCGGCCAGGACCGCCCAGCGTTCGGTGGAGAAGAGCTCTTCGTAGACCTGGTAGGCGAGGCGGGCGTTCGCGACGCCGGCCTTGCCCTTGAGGGCCTTGGCCGCGTCGGTGCCGATCGCGTCCAGTCGCTTGTCGATCTCGGTGTCCACGCGGGAAACGAAGAACGACGCGACGGAGTGGATCCTGGACAGGTCGTGGCCGTTGTCCTTGGCCTGCTTCAGCCCGGCCTGGAAGGCGTTGATCACTGCCCGGTAGCGCTCCAGCGAGAAGATCAGTGTCACGTTGACGCTGATGCCCTCGGCCAGGACTGCGGTGATGGCTGCGAGGCCCTCGAGCGTGGCGGGGATCTTGATCAGGACGTTGTCCTTGTCGACCTTCTTGAACAGGTTCTTGGCTTCCGCGATCGTGCCCTCGGTGTTCCAGGCGAGGCGGGGGTCCACCTCGATGGAGACACGGCCGTCCACGCCCTCGGTGGCGGCGGCGATCGGAGCGAAGAGGTCGCATGCGTCGGCGACGTCCGTCGTCGTGATCTCGAAGATCGTCTCCTCGACGCCGGCGCCCTGCGCGGCAAGTTCGGCGATCTTGGCGTCGTAGTCCGTGCCGGAGGTGATCGCGGCCTGGAAGATGGACGGGTTGGTGGTCACGCCGACGACATTCTTCTGGTCGATGAGCTTCTGCAGGCTGCCGCTGTCGAGCCGCTCCCGGGAGAGGTCATCCAACCAGATGGACAGACCTGCTTCAGAAAGCTGTGCGGTGGGTGTTGTGTTGGTCATGGCTTGTTTCTTCCTTCAAAGTTAGTTGGCTGCGGCGGCGAGAGAGTCCTTGGCGGCGGCGGCGACTGCTTCCGCGGTGATGCCGAATTCCTGGAAGAGGCGCTTGTAGTCTGCCGAGGCGCCGTAGTGCTCGAGGCTGACGGAGCGGCCGGCGTCGCCGACGAATTCCTTCCAGCCAAGGGCAAGTCCTGCTTCGACGGACACGCGGGCCTTGACCGCTGCGGGCAGGACTGCCTCGCGGTAGGCGGCGTCCTGCTTGTTGAACCACTCCACGCACGGCATGGAGACCACGCGGGTGGCGATGCCTTCGGCCTGGAGTGCTTCGCGGGCCTGGACGGCGAGTTGGACTTCGGAGCCGGTGCCGATCAGGATGACCTGCGCGTTCGCGGTCTTGCCGTCCTTGGACGCCTCGGCCAGCACGTAGCCGCCCTTGGCAACGCCAGCAGTCGAACCGAAGGTGTCACCCTCGGCCGCGCCCTCGCCACGCTCGTAGGTGGGGATGTTCTGGCGGGTCAGGACAATGCCGGCCGGGTTCTCGTGGTTTTCCAGCATGGTCTTCCACGCTGCCGCGACCTCATTGGCATCGCCCGGACGGACGACGTCGAGGCCGACGATCGCACGCAGCGAGGCGAGCTGCTCCACCGGCTGGTGCGTCGGGCCGTCCTCGCCCAGGCCGATGGAGTCGTGCGTCCAGACATACAGGGACGGCACGCCCATGAGGGCGCCGAGGCGGATGGCCGGCTTCTGGTAGTCGCTGAAGATCAGGAACGTGCCGGAGAATGCGCGGGTCTTGCCGTGCAGGCTGATGCCGTTCACGATCGAGGCTGCGGCGTGCTCACGGATACCGAAGTGCAGGACGCGGCCGTACGGGTTGCCCTTCCACGCTTCAGTGGAGCGCGAGGCAGGGATGAACGACGGCGAGCCCTCGATGGTGGTGTTGTTCGACTCGGCGAGGTCGGCAGAGCCGCCCCAGAGTTCCGGCATGACCGGGCCGATGGCGTTCAGGACCTTGCCGGAGGCGGCACGGGTGGAAACATCCTTGCCGGCTTCGAAGACCGGCAGTGCAGCCTCGAGCCCGGCGGGAAGCTGGCGCGCTTCGACGCGCTCCAGCAGGGCAGCGCCCTCAGGGTTGGCGGACTGCCAAGCAGAGAAGGACTCTTCCCATTCCTTGCGGGCAGCGGCGCCGCGGTCCACCACGCGCCGGGCGTGGGCCAGCACGTCCGCGTCCACCTCGAAGGACTTTTCCGGGTCGAAGCCCAGCACCTCCTTCAGGGCCGCGACCTCGTCGGCGCCGAGTGCCGAACCGTGGATCTTGCCGGTGTTCTGCTTCTTGGGGGCCGGGTAGCCGATGATGGTGCGCAGCGAGATGATGGACGGCCTGGAGGTCTCGGCCTTCGCAGCCAGGAGCGCGGAGTAGAGCTCCTGGACGTCTTCGACGTACTCGCCCGATTCGGTCCAGTCAACGCGCTGGGTGTGCCAGCCATAGGCTTCGTAGCGCTTCAGGACGTCCTCGGTGAAGGCGATGTCGGTATCGTCCTCGATGGAAATGTGGTTCTCATCGTAGATGACCACGAGGTTGCCCAGCTCCTGGTGCCCGGCCAGGGAGGAAGCCTCAGAGGTAACACCTTCCTGGATGTCGCCGTCGGACGCGATGACCCAGATGGTGTGGTCGAACGGGCTCTCGCCGGCGGGAGCATCGGCGTCGAACAGGCCGCGCAGGCGGCGCTGCGAGTATGCGAAGCCGACCGAGGAGGCCAGGCCCTGGCCCAGCGGGCCGGTGGTGATCTCAACGCCCGGGGTGTGCTTGTATTCCGGGTGTCCGGGGGTCAGCGCGTCCCATGTGCGCAGCGCCTGAAGGTCCTTCAGTTCCAGGCCGTAGCCGGAGAAGAACAGCTGGCTGTACAGCGTCAGGGAGGAGTGCCCCGGTGACAGGATGAAGCGGTCACGGCCGATCCATTCCGGGTCACGGGGGTCGTGGCGCATCAGCTTCTGGAACAAAAGGTACGCGGCCGGCGCCAGGCTCATCGCGGTGCCCGGGTGGCCGTTGCCGACCTTCTCGACGGCATCGGCAGCCAAAACCCGGAGGGTGTCCACCGCACTCTGGTCCTCGGACGTCCAGTCAAGTGTTGTGGCGTTGTCTGCGATAGGCGTCGCGGTTGCTGTCGGATTCACAATTAATCCCCTTTGATTCGTCGTCGGCCTATAGCGGCCGTACGGATGCTTTCCGGTTGACACCTATACTTCCGAAACTAATGGGTAGGAGTAACACTGTTTTCTGACGGTTTTTACTACACTTTCGGACTGGGTAGCCGCTAGACTGTCGAAATGAGCGCAGCCACCGACCAGCCAACGAAGGCGTCCAATAAGCCCCTTACAGACCTGCCGTGGCCGCTGCTGCATTCCGTGGCAGCAGTTGCCGATGCCCCACTGCTGCAGATAGCGGAGCGGCTGCGTGATGCCACGCTTCCCTACATGGGAAGCAGCGCGCTGGTCATCTTCACCGAGGACTGCACAGGGCGGCCGCAGAAGAAGGCCGGCGCGGAGGAAATTATTTCCCGGGTTTCCATCGCCGAGCTTGACACGCTCCGTGCCACCCTTTCGGATGAGACTCCCTGGTTCGGCGACGCCGAGCTGGCGGGCAAGTCCCGGCCCGCACTCGCCCTGAAACACGCCTCCAGCCAGGCCCTCCTCGTCCTCACGGATCCTCAGCCATCCGATGCCGGGGATAACGCCGGGCTGGACCTGGTGAAATATCTGTGGGGCCTTGCTGCCCGGCGGATCCAGGAGAAGGTGGCCGATGCGCCGCCGTCGTACCTGCTGGAATCCCGGGCGGCTTCAGCCGAGCGTATCCGCGTGACGGCAG
Organism: Arthrobacter sp. OAP107; assembly: GCF_040546765.1. Lineage (NCBI taxonomy): Bacteria > Bacillati > Actinomycetota > Actinomycetes > Micrococcales > Micrococcaceae > Arthrobacter > Arthrobacter sp. OAP107. Next base: position 4,963,839 of record NZ_JBEPOK010000001.1, read on the forward strand.
AACTGACCGACCTGCACTCCACCACCCTGGAAACCCTCCTGGCGGCGCTGCGTTCCTCCTCGATGGACAACGCGGTAGCCCGCACCACCGTCACCGACCTCACCGCCAAGGCATTGGTCCGGCTCCGGACCCTCAGCGACCGCACGACCGACCTGGTGGAAGAGCCCGTTGCCAAGGCCTTTGAACGCCTGCGCGAGGACCTGCGTCCGCTCACCGGCTACAGCGGAATCGAGGCCGAGTTCATTGAGCCGCCGCTGAATGGACGGGCCCTGCCCGGCGAAGTTGCCCACGCAGCAAGGGCAGTCGTCCGCGGACTTGTGCTGGCCATGATGGAGCAACCTGATGTCAGCAGAATCCGGACGCAATGGGACTGCGACGGCGAAAACCTGCTGATCAACGTGCGCGACGACGGCCGCGGTGCACTTGCGGCCGACGCGCCGAGCATCAGCCGGCTGGACCGCCGGGTCCAGGCGCTCACGGGACAGCTGCGGATGGACGTCATGCCAGGCTGGGGTGCGGACGTCTTCGTCTCCCTACCCCTCGACCTACCCACACGTCCGGCCGGGGACGTCGCCGGATGGAACCTTGCCGCCCGGGAACTCGAGGTGCTCCAGCACCTCGCCGCCGGAAACCGCAACCGCACCATCGCCGCCGCGATGGGCATCAGCGAGAACACGGTCAAGTTCCATGTGCGGAACCTCTTCAAGAAGCTCGACGTCGGCTCACGCACCGAGGCCATCGCGCTGGCACACAGCCACGGGCTCCGGTGACGGCTTAGAAACCCGGCAGCACGCGAAACGGCGGCACCCTGATGGGTGCCGCCGTTTGTCGTTTAGCGCGTGCTGGCGGGTCTGTCAGATAAACGGTGTGTGGATCCGGCCGGTTTCATTAGTGAGTGGTTCTTTCGAACCGGCCGGCGAAGGTGATCGCGAACGCGTTTAGTGCAGGCTTCCACCTCATCACCCAGCGTGCCCGACCGCCGCCGGTGGGATCAAGAGACCTGGTGACCAGATACAGGCATTTCAGGGCAGCGGCCTCGTTTGGAAAGTGCCCGCGGGCCCTGACGGCCCGCCGGTAGCGGGCGTTGATCGACTCGATCGCGTTCGTCGTGCAGATCACCCGCCTGATCTCCACGTCGTACTCCAGGAAGGGCACGAACTCCGCCCAGGAGGACTCCCAGAGCCGGACGATTGCCGGATATCGCTGACCCCACTCGGCCGTGAACTCAGCGAACCGGTCCTTCGCCGCTTGCTCGGACGGGGCCGTGTAGACCGGCTTGAGCGCCTTGACGATGCCGTCGCGGTGCTGGCGTCCGGCGTAGCGGAAGCTGTTGCGGATCAGGTGCACGATGCACTGCTGCACCACCGTTCGCTCCCACGTGGTCGTGATCGCCTCCGGCAGGCCCTTGAGCCCGTCGCAGACAGCGATCAACACATCTTCCACGCCCCGGTTCTTCAGCTCGGAGAATACCTGCAGCCAGAACCGGGCACCCTCGCCGCCGTCGCCGGCCCAGATGCCCAGGATCTCCCGCTCCCCGTTCACGGTGACGCCCATGACGACGTAGAACGGGGTGTTGCGCACCTGCCCGTCACGGACCTTGACCACGACCGCGTCAACGAAGAGCACCGGATAGACCGGGTCCAAAGGTCGGGCCGACCATTCGGCCAGTTCTCCGGCGACCTTCTCCGTGATGCGGCTGATGGTGTCTTTGGAGACCTTGGCCCCGTAGATCTCCTCGAAGTGCGCGGCGATTTCCCCGGTGGTCAGCCCCCGGGCGGACAGCGAGAGGACGATCTGGTCGATCCCGTCCAGACGCCGCTTTCGCTTGGGCACGATCACCGGCTCGAACGAGCCGTCCCGATCCCGGGGCACCTCAATCTCGACCGGGCCGATCTCGGTCAGCACGGTCTTGGACCTGGTGCCGTTGCGCATGTTGGCTGCGATCGGCGTCTGGCCATGCTCGTGCCCGAGGTGCTCGGTCAGTTCCGCTTCCAGCGCGGTCTCCAGCACATTCCTCGTGAGCTGGTTCAACAGCCCGCCCGGGCCTACCAGGCTCACGCCCTGCTCCTTGGCCTGCGCGAGCAACCGCTCGGCAAGCTCCTTCTGATCGATGATCTCTCCCGTCACAGGATCGATCATCACCCCTGTCATCTCGGTCGTGGACTCTGACACGGCCGTCTCCTTTCGGATCAGGCCGGACCCCACACACCGTTATTCAGACAGTCCCGTGCTGGCTTCTGGCTGGGCTGGTTATGCGGTGCTGGGTTATGTGGTGGCGAACATGAGGGCCATGGTGGTGGCGCCGAGGGCTTCGAGGGCGTGTTGGGTGCGGGTGGGGGGTTGGTGTGTTCCTGTGTGGTGGGTGGGTGTTGTGCGGTTGCGGAGGAGCAGGATGAGGAAGGTTGCGGCGGCGGTTGCGAAGAGGAGGGTGAGCAGGATCCCTGGTGTGTGGCCGAGCGCTGTTGCCGTTCCTGGTGGTGTTGCCGGGGTGTGGGGTGTGGTGGTCATGGCGTGGTGGGCGTGGTCCATGGGCATGGTTATGGGTGTTCCGGCGGCGGGGGTGGTTCCGTTGTCCGGGCCGGGGTGGGTCATGGTGGTGATCATGAGGGCTGCGGCGGCCATGGTGAGGGCGTGGTAGGCGCATTTGATTCTGCCCTGGGTGCCGGCGCAGAGGAGTTTGTATTCGGGTCGGGCGACGGCCTGGATGGTGAACCAGAGTGCGGCGCCGGCGAGCAGGCCGATCTGGGCGAGGAGGGTGGTGGGGGCGAGGTTCCAGAGCATGGCTGCCATCAGGGTGTTCATGAGGGCGTGGAGGGTGTTGTTGATCCGGTCGGTGAGGTGGGCTGACCTGTAGGCCTGCCAGAGCTGGCAGGCGCCGCCGGCGAGCAGGACGGCGGTGAGGGTCCAGGTTAGTGCGGGGATATGGAACACGCGGATCACGCCCTACTGGGTTGGGATTTGGTGTGGGGATGTTTTGGGTGGGGAAAGGGGTAGGTCCCCGATGCCGCCCGTGGGCAGCATCGGGGACCGGGTGTTGGTGCTGGTTTTTCTCCGGCTGCTACTTCACCGAACGCCTGCGCTGTTCACAGAACGCCTGGGCTGTTTAGTGGTTGTTGCCGGTGGAGCAGTGTCCGCTGTTGGTGGTGCGGGTTTCGGTGGGGAGGTTCAGGGTGGGGTTTTGGTTGAAGAAGCCGTGGGGTTCGAGCATGAAGCCGATGTTTTGGCGGGGCATGACGGGCCAGTCTTCGAGGCGGACGACGTGGTGCATGCCGAAGGTGTACCAGACCACGAGGTCCTGATCGACGATGTTCCGGTCTTTTTGGGTCCAGATGTGCAGGCCGTCATCGGCGCCGGTGGACTGGTTGGGGTATTCGCCGGCGGCGAAGCGTTCGGTCCGGTCGTAGGCGGTGACCCAGAGGTTGTTCCGGGCGAACTGGGCGCGTTTGGAGACGTAGGACTCGTCCCCGGCGGCGAGCTGGATCCCGTCGGTGGGGATCAGCCGGTAGGCGACGGGTTCGTCCACGATGTTCCTGGACTCGTGGTTGGCGATCTTCCAGAAGCGGTGTTTGGCCGGGTCGGTTTTGCGGATCGCTGCCTTCTCGGTTTCCAGGAGCCGGTCCACGGCCTTGAACGCGGTGTGGGTCGGGTTGTGCTCGGGGTATTCCATGTCGACTTCGTAGACGGCGTTGTTCGGCCCGTCGATTTCAAAGTCCATCCGGACGTTGAACATGTGCTGGTGGATCGGGGCGTAGAGCCCGTCGTTGTTCAGTGACTGGCCGTACGGGCTCTTCTGCCCGGGCTGCTGGCCGGCGGTGGAGAGGATGCCGGTGGCCTTGACCAGGAACTCGATGGACCCGTCCAGGAACAGGTGCCAGTAGAAGGCGTACTCGTAGTTCGCGACCGTGGCGATGAAGGAGATCACGAGCTTGCGGTTCCGGCGGGTTTCGGCGGTGCCCTCGCGGAAGTCGAAGTGCTTCCACAGGATCGAGTCGTCTTCCTCGTGCATGCAGATCGCGTTCTCGATCGTCCACGGGTTGCCGTGGGAATCGACGCTGTTGCCGTCGAAGTACTTGATCTCGCCCAGGCAGTCACAGCCCAGGGTCAGGGAGTTGGCCATGTTGCCGATGTTGTACTCACCGGAATCGAACGCGTTCTTCTTCGCCTGGACCGGGGCGGTGTCACCGTACGGGACGACCATTTCCGAGAGCGAGGCACGGTTGATCACCGGGCGCTCCACGCCCTGGTCACGGAACTTCAGCTGGTGCAGGACCAGGCCTTCACGCGGGGTGAACCCGACCCGGAAGGACCAGTCGGCCCACTGCACATGGTTCCCGGTCACCTGGAACGAGGCGCCCTCGGGCTGGGTGATCTCGATCGGCTTCAGATCCGTGCGGGCCGGGCCGACGTACTTGGGCAGGTAATTGCCCCGCGCGGCCGGGACCGGGATCGCCTGGTCATCCTCGAGCCTGACGACCTCACCGGCGTTCAGGTCATAGAAGACGATGAAGTTCTCGATCGGGTGCGCGTACGGGCTGTCATCGGGCTCGTCCCGGACGAAGACCAGGGCACGCATCAGCCGCCGGCCCTCGGCGTCCTCACCGAAATACCCCACCGACCACGGCTCGAAGCACACCAGGTCCAGATCCGTCAGGCCCCGCTTCGCCAAAGCCGCAATCACGTTCGGATCCTTCCGGCACGCCTCCTCACACTCGGCGAACTCATCGAGCATGAACGGCGGCTGAACATTCTCCGCCAACTGGACCCACCGGTCCACCGTGCCGGCCTCCAGGTTCACGACCGCCTCGAACGCACGCCCCGCGGCACGGTCCACCAAAACAGCATCCGCCTCACGCGCCACCTGCACACCGGCACGCAGATCCTCCTTGGACGGCTCACGCAACTCAACACTGATAAAACGGAACGACTCCCCCGCAGCAGGGCCCTCCTTCAAAACCCCCACCGCACGCGAAATCTCCTCCCGCGACAACGGATCCAACGGGTGCGAAACCCCAACAACAGCTGAAGTATCAATATCGACAGTCATGCTTCTACTCCTAAATAAGTCCCTTGACAGGAAGAGGACGCCTACGGCCCGGAAGCCTGGTGGTATTGCCGGTGGGGGCGATAGGCAGAAAAGGGTCCCTTGGATTCTCAGAACTGTTCGTCCTTGGCAGATCTGTTCATCTCCGGTGCGGAATGAGTAGGTGTGATACCAGTCACCCGCGTTCCTTTCACAAGCAAAACTACGGCAGGGAATTCGTTTATGAAAGTTATTTATATAGATTTACGTGAGAAATTTGGGACCGTAAATTCCCACTCCAGTTAACATGTTGGAAACATTCGGAAACACAACAGCACGCGAAACGGCGGCGCCCTGGTGGGTGCCGCCGTCGTAGTTTTGGCTTTGCTGGGGTTTGGCTTTGCTCACGCCCTACTGGAGTGGATTATGGCGCGGATTATAGGTTTGGGTTCGGTCCCCGGTGCGGGTGCCGACAGCACCGGGGACCGAAGTTTTTGGGTAGCTTTGGCGCGGACAGGGCTGGTCCCCGATGCCGCCCGTGGGCACCATCGGGGACCGGCTGCTGGGGCTATTCCTTCTCCAGCTCCAGCTTTTTCTCGCGCTCCAGTTCGTCGAGTTCCAGGTCCAGGTCGCCGGTGGCGTGCTGGCGCTCCATGTCCCTGACGTCGTCGAGATCGATCGGGTGCAACGGTTCCGGATCTTCCTCGTCCAGGACCGGGCCGTGGCCGTCGTCGGCAAGAACGACGTGGCCGATGGTTTCGTACTTGAGCGGATCAGTTTTCCGGAAGTAGAGCGCCAGACCTGCCCCCGTGAGGAACAGCCCGGCGGCAATGTAGGGGATGAGCTTGAACAGCAGGGACGACGATGCAGGTCCGGCAGCCGTGTCCAGGTTCAGGAACATCAGGATAACAACGGCGAACATACCCGCCCCACCAACAATGGGGGCGACCTTGGTACGCCAGAAGCTTTCTTCCGGATGGTGCTTGCGGAAGTAGTTGAACACTGCCGCCATGGTTACGGTCTGCACAATCACGAGCATGAATGTCCCAAGGATCGCCAGAAGGGCGAAAACATCCAGGTAGGGGTCCTTATTGAAGAACCAGAACCCGAGGATCCACAGGATGGCGATACCCGTCTGGAGGAATGACGCGATGTGCGGCGATCCGTGTTTCTTGTGGGTCCTGCCAAGGATGCCCGGCAGGATGCCCTCGCGTCCGAGGGAATACATGTAGCGCGAGGCTGCGTTGTGGAAGGCCATGGCGCAGGCGAAGGATCCGGTCATCATCAGCCATTCCATGACCAGGACCCAGCCGTGGCCGACAAAGACATCAGTGGGGTGGAAGAACATGTCCAGGGGGTTGGCGCTTTGCGCCAGGGCGATAGCCCCCTGCGCGCCGTTGCCCGCGACGGACATCCAGGAGACAAAGGTGTAGAAGACGCCGACGCCCGTGACCGCGATCATCGTGGCGATCGGGATAATCTTCTTCGGGTTCTTGGATTCCTCCCCGTACATCACCGTCGACTCGAAGCCTGTCCAGGACCAGAACGCGATGAACATGGCCAGCCCCGGCGCGGCGGACTGCAGTCCGTTTGGCGAGAACGCAATGGCCGGGTTCAATGTCTCCGGCATCAGCCCATCGGGGCCTCCACCTTGGAACAGGACGCCGAAGGCCATGATGGCCAGGATCGCAATCTCCGTGAACAACAGCAGCGTCAGGATTTTCGCTGCCATGCTGATCTCAAAGAAGGTCAGGAAGCCGATGGTCAACAGGCCAACCACGGCGAAGACTACCCAATGGATGTCCATGCCCAACTGGTCCTTGAAGGCCAGATGGCCAAAGTACGAGAATATTCCGATGATGCTGGCTTCAAAAACGATGTAGCCGAAGGTCACCATGAAACCGGTTCCGAGGCCGAGCACGCGCCCCAGACCGCGGGAGATGAAGCCGTAGAACGCGGCCGTCGAGGTCACGTAGCGCGCCATCGTGACGTACGCGATCGCAAAGATGGACAGGATCAGCGTTGCCCAGATATACGTTGCCGGCGTTCCGGTGCCGACACCGAATCCAACCGAAATCGGGACGTTACCGCTCATCACCGTGATGGGTGCGGACGTCGCGACCGCCATGAACACTACATCCCACAGCCCCAGGGTGTTGGCCTTCAGCTTCCCCGACCGGGAACCGGTCGTGACGGTACTGGAGCTTGCTGGAACTTGTTGCCGGCTCATTTCCCGGCCCCCATGCTGCAGTGTCCGCTGTTGGTGGTGCGGGTTTCGGTGGGGAGGTTCAGGGTGGGGTTTTGGTTGAAGAAGCCGTGGGGTTCGAGCATGAAGCCGATGTTTTGGCGGGGCATGACGGGCCAGTCTTCGAGGCGGACGACGTGGTGCATGCCGAAGGTGTACCAGACCACGAGGTCCTGATCGACGATGTTCCGGTCTTTTTGGGTCCAGATGTGCAGGCCGTCATCGGCGCCGGTGGACTGGTTGGGGTATTCGCCGGCGGCGAAACGTTCGGTCCGGTCGTAGGCGGTGACCCAGAGGTTGTTCCGGGCGAACTGGGCGCGTTTGGAGACGTAGGACTCGTCCCCGGCGGCGAGCTGGATCCCGTCGGTGGGGATCAGCCGGTAGGCGACGGGTTCATCCACGATGTTCCTGGACTCGTGGTTGGCGATCTTCCAGAAGCGGTGTTTGGCCGGGTCGGTTTTGCGGATCGCTGCCTTCTCGGTTTCCAGGAGCCGGTCCACGGCCTTGAACGCGGTGTGGGTCGGGTTGTGCTCGGGGTATTCCATGTCCACTTCGTAGACGGCGTTGTTGACCCCGTCGATTTCAAAGTCCATCCGGACGTTGAACATGTGCTGGTGGATCGGGGCGTAGAGCCCGTCGTTGTTCAGTGACTGGCCGTACGGGCTCTTCTGCCCGGGCTGCTGGCCGGCGGTGGAGAGGATGCCGGTGGCCTTGACCAGGAACTCGATGGACCCGTCCAGGAACAGGTGCCAGTAGAAGGCGTACTCGTAGTTCGCGACCGTGGCGATGAAGGAGATCACGAGCTTGCGGTTCCGGCGGGTTTCGGCGGTGCCCTCGCGGAAGTCGAAGTGCTTCCACAGGATCGAGTCGTCTTCCTCGTGCATGCAGATCGCGTTCTCGATCGTCCACGGGTTGCCGTGGGAATCGACGCTGTTGCCGTCGAAGTACTTGATCTCGCCCAGGCAGTCACAGCCCAGGGTCAGGGAGTTGGCCATGTTGCCGATGTTGTACTCACCGGAATCGAACGCGTTCTTCTTCGCCTGGACCGGGGCGGTGTCACCGTACGGGACGACCATTTCCGAGAGCGAGGCACGGTTGATCACCGGGCGCTCCACGCCCTGGTCACGGAACTTCAGCTGGTGCAGGACCAGGCCTTCACGCGGGGTGAACCCGACCCGGAAGGACCAGTCGGCCCACTGCACATGGTTCCCGGTCACCTGGAACGAGGCGCCCTCGGGCTGGGTGATCTCGATCGGCTTCAGATCCGTGCGGGCCGGGCCGACGTACTTGGGCAGGTAATTGCCCCGCGCGGCCGGGACCGGGATCGCCTGGTCATCCTCGAGCCTGACGACCTCACCGGCGTTCAGGTCATAGAAGACGATGAAGTTCTCGATCGGGTGCGCGTACGGGCTGTCATCGGGCTCGTCCCGGACGAAGACCAGGGCACGCATCAGCCGCCGGCCCTCGGCGTCCTCACCGAAATACCCCACCGACCACGGCTCGAAGCACACCAGGTCCAGGTCCGTCAGGCCCCGCTTCGCCAAAGCCGCAATCACGTTCGGATCCTTCCGGCACGCCTCCTCACACTCGGCGAACTCATCGAGCATGAACGGCGGCTGAACATTCTCCGCCAACTGGACCCACCGGTCCACCGTGCCGGCCTCCAGGTTCACGACCGCCTCGAACGCACGCCCCGCGGCACGGTCCACCAAAACAGCATCCGCCTCACGCGCCACCTGCACACCGGCACGCAGATCCTCCTTGGACGGCTCACGCAACTCAACACTGATAAAACGGAACGACTCCCCCGCAGCAGGGCCCTCCTTCAAAACCCCCACCGCACGCGAAATCTCCTCCCGCGACAACGGATCCAACGGGTGCGAAACCCCAACAACAGCTGAAGTATCAATATCGACAGTCATGCCTAACTCCTTAATGAGTCCTTAGAAAAGGATGAGGACGCCTATGGCCTCGGAGCCGAAGCGCGCCCCGGAAACGGGCCTTGAAAAGCCGAGGGGTAGTCATGGTGGTTGCTGACCCACACGCGGCCTGGAACTCGTGTCCGGCCCGGTAAGTGGTGTTGGGACCAACAGACACAAAGGTCCACGGATTCTCAGTACTGTTCGTCGTCGTCAGCACCGTTCATCCCTGGTGCAGATGAGCGGTGTGATTCCGGTCACCTGCGTTCCTTTCACAAGCAAAACTACGTCAGGGAATTCATTTAGGCGAGGAATTCATAAAGATTTACGTGAGAAATTCGGGGCCACAAATTCCCACTCCAGTTAACATGTTGGAAACATTCGGAAATACGGCCGAGGCTGTCCCCGGAGGCCCCGGGAATGCTAATGTTCTGCACCGTGGGCCCGATGACTTGCGTCCCCTCGTGAGCAAGGCACACGTGCCTGTCCGAGGGAAAGTTGGTACCAGTGTCTGCTCGCGATGATCGCTTCATCACTCCCCGCTCGCCTGTGGAGGGTCTTCGCCGCCGGAGACTTTCCTTCCTGCCTGTCTTTGCGCAGGCAGTTGCCGGCGTGGCACCTGCGGGTGCCATGTCCGTCATTCCGGCTCTTGTCTTTCCGGGACTCGTCTTTGGATCCAACGGACCGAACCTTGTGGTGACATTCGGCGCCGCAATGGCGGTGATGGTCCTGGTTTCGTTCTCGCTAAGACCGATGGCCCAGCGCATGGCCGCCGTCAGCGGCCTTTACAGCTACACGGCCAAGGGACTGGGCCAGCGGACGGCAATAACCGCCGGCTGGTCGGCCATGTTCGGTTATGCACTCGTCGCCATGGCCAGCCTGTTGCTTGTTGGCGTGTACGTTGGCCAGCTATTCAGTAATCTCGGGGTTCCCGTCGCGGACTCCAAGGCCTTCACCGTGCCGGTCATCATCGCCGCCGCGGCCGCGGCCTGTTTCCTCATGGTGAGGGGGATCCGGGTATCGGCCTGGTTCACGGTGTTGCTGGAATCCATTTCAATCGGTGTCCTCGCCGTCCTCATGATCGTCTACTTCGCGTTCAACGCGCCAAGCGCCAATCTCGGGAGTGTGTTTGCCTGGAACGGAGACTTCGATTCCTTACCACTCGGAATCGTCGTGGCCGTAAGCGCCTTCGTTGGCTTCGAAAGCCCGACCACGCTGGGCGGTGAGGCGCACAGGCCCTTCATCACCGTCCCGCGGGCCATCACATGGACCCCCATCCTGATGGGAGTGCTGTGCCTTCTTGCCGTGACCGCCCAGGATGCAGCACTCAAGGAGGCGCCGCTTAGCATTGCAGCCAGCTCCACGCCGTTGTCTGACCTGTTTTCCCAGTCCTCCCCGGTGTCCGCTGCCGTACTCGACCTGGGAATCGCAGCATCCTGGTTTGGCTGCGCGATCGCATCCGTGAACGCCCTTGCCCGGATATTTTTCTGCATGGGCAGGGAAGGGGTGGCGCCGCGAATAGTCGGCCGGACCCATCCCGTCTTTCGGACTCCCTCAATGGCAATCATGGTCGTGATGCCGGTAGTTGCCGTCGTTCCCATCGCCATCGTCATCTTCGGCGCCAGCCCGGAACGGGGCCTCGTGAACCTCTTCACGCTGGGCGCATACGGATACCTTGGCTCCTATATCCTTGCCAGTGCGTCCATGCCCTTCTTCCTGCGCCGTATAGGCGAGAGTACCTACTCCAGCTGGATCCTGGGAGCCGTGACCTCCGTGGCCCTCGGAGCGGTCTTCTGGACAGCCGCGGCGGCATCGATCCGCACAGGCAGCCTGCAAACCCTCGTCTATGCCGGTGTTCTCCTCGCCAGCGTCATGTACGCCACCTTCCTCCGCCTCCGGTTACCCGGGCGCCTGGCGTCCGTCGGCATCTACGACGAAACCCGGGAATTGGACCTCTTTAATGGCAGGGCCACCCCATGACCTACAGGCCCACACATTCCGGACCCAGCACAACCTCAAACCCGCTCAGGATCCTGGAAATCGTTGCCCGGTTCGGCACCGGGACAACGGCCAAAGAGGTCACGGATGCCCTGCAGATGCCCCAGGCAACCGCGTACCGGATTTTGAATTCGCTTGTCGCGGACGAATATCTGGTCCGTACCTCCGACCTCCGCGGGTTTGCGCTCGGTCAGGCGATTACAGGACTGATTACGGCCGCGACTCCCCCAACCGTTCCAACCGCAGCCCGCGCCCTCATTCAGGAATTCCGCGGCGGGAACCGTTTCGCTGTGCACCTCTTCATGTTCCGGAGCGCTTCCCTCAGAGTCGCCGACGAGGACCCGGATTATCCGCTCCACTCTGCTTTCGAAATGCTCCGGTATCCGCACGCTTCGGCCGCAGGAAAGCTGATGCTTGCTGAACTCGGCGATTCAACCTCCCCGCTCCCGAAGGGGCCGCTGGTAAAGCTGACATCACACACCATCACGAACAGTGCCCAGCTGGAGGAAGAGCTCGCGGACATAAGGCTCAAAGGGGAAGCTTCGGAAATCAACGAACTGGAACAAGGCTCCGCCAGCCTGGCGCTTCCCGTACGACTGCCTAACGGGGTGGCCGGCGCAGCCCTGTGCCTGTCCAGTCCAGCGGAGCGATTCACCGCAACCCGCGAGCACGCCGAAGCGGCCCGCGAACTGACCTCGCGGCTGGCACCATTCCTGTTCTGATCACGCCGAAGGCGCGCCAGGCATTCCTGGCGCGCCTTATGTATATGGATTGCTTCCTCTTACGGGTTCCTTTTACTCGGGGATTTTGGCGAGGGTTTCGCGTTCGGCGGCGATGGTGGTGTTCTCGCCGTGTCCGGTCCTGACGATGGTGTCCGCGGGGAGGGTGAGGAGCCGTTCGCGGATGGAGGTCAGGATGGTGGGGTAGTCGCTGTAGGAACGCCCCGTGGCGCCGGGTCCGCCGTTGAACAGGGTGTCGCCGGTGAACACGGTCCCCTCATCTTCGAGGTGGAAGCAGGTGGAGCCGGGTGAGTGGCCCGGGGTGTGGATCGCCTTGAGCGTGGCGCCGGCGACGCCGAACTCGTCCCCGTCCTTGATCGCCTTATCGGGGGTGGTGCCGGGGTAAACCTGCTCCCAGAGGACCTGGTCCTCCGGGTTCAGCCACACCGGGGCACCCACGGCCCGGGCGAGTTCGCGGGCGGCACCGATGTGGTCGTTGTGCGCGTGCGTGAGCAGGACCGCCTTCACCTTCCGGCCGGCCACGGCGTTGATGATCGCGGCGGCGTCGTGCGGGGAATCAATGACCACGCATTCCTCATCGTTGCCCACGATCCAGACGTTGTTCTCCACATCCCAGGTCCCGCCGTCCAGCGAAAACGTCCCGGAGGTGACGAGGTTCTCGATCTTAACGCTCATGCGGACACCGCCATGTTGCCGACGGCCTCGTCAATGGTGATGCGCTCCGGGACAAATGAATCCAGCTCAGGGCTGCCCGACCCGTAACGGCCTTCTTGATACGTCCCGGAAACGGCCAGGCCACGAACCGTTTCACCGAAGACTTCGTCGGGGTCGAGCCGGCGGAGTTCCTCTGCGAGGCAGTCGCGGAGGCTGCGCCGCGGAAGGGAGATCCGTTGCGCGGGCTGGCCGGGCTGGGTGAGTTCGGCGACCGTGTGCCCGGGCCGGAACAGCCGGATGCTGCCGGACGTCTTGATCAGCTGGGCGCCCCGGATTCCGGTGCCGGGGGCGTCCGCGAGGATGCTGACCGGCACGTCCAGAGCCTGCGTGAGCCACGCCGCGAGCAGGATGGTGCTGGGCGAGTCTGAGGCTCCCTCGACGGTGACGGCGGTAATCGGGGTGTCGTCGGCCTGGTCCAGAACAGCAGCGAGCTTTATGCGCCAGTTCGTCAGCCGCGTCCAAGCCAGGTCGGTATCGCCTGCCGTATAGGTGTTCCGGATGTTCTCCAGCGCCCACCGCGGGTCCGCCGCATTGGCTGAGTCCGTGATCCGGCGGTGTGCAATCCGTCCAATGGAGGTTTGGCTGGCATTCGCCGGTGCCCCGTTCGGCCACCAGGCCACGATCGGGGCGTCGGGCAGGAGCAGCGCGGCGACGAGGGACTCGCTTTCCTCGGCGAGTTCACCGAAGCCGCGCAGCACGATGACCTCCGACGCGCCCGCGTCGCCGCCGACCCGGAGCTGGGCGTCCAGGCGGGCGGGTTCCTCCGGCGAACCGGCGGCCAGCACGATGATCCGGCAGGGGTGCTCGCGGCTGGCCTCATTGGCCGCCTCGATGGCTTCCTCTTCCAGTCCTGACTTTGTGATGACCACCAGGGTCAGGACGCGGCCAAGGGCGATCACGCCGCCCTGCGCGCGCAGGGACTGGATCTTCTTGGCAACGGCAGAGGTGGTGGTGTTGGGGAGATCTACAATCATGGCCTTCTCCAGGTGCGTCCGTCGCGGGTGAGCAGCTCGTCAGCCGAGGCAGGCCCCCAGCTTCCGGGCGCGTAGGGCTCGGGCTGGTTAGGCAGGGATGCCCAGTACTTCTCGAACGGGTCCAGGATTTTCCAGGACAGTTCCACCTCCTGGTGGCGAGGAAACAGTGGTGGCTCGCCGAGGAGCACGTCCAGGATCAGCCGTTCATACGCTTCGGGGCTGGACTCGGTGAACGAGTGCCCGTAGCCGAAGTCCATGGTCACGTCCCGGACTTCCATCTGGGTGCCGGGGACCTTGGAGCCGAACCGGATGGTGGCGCCCTCGTCGGGCTGGACCCGGATGACTACCGCGTTCTGCCCGAAATCGTCGTCGCTGTGGTCGCGGAAGAGCAGGTTCGGTGCCCGCTTGAAGACCACCGCGATCTCGGTGACGCGGCGTCCGAGCCGCTTGCCGGCCCGCAGGTAGAACGGAACGCCGTTCCAGCGGCGGGTGTTGATGTCCACGCGGATCGCGGCATACGTTTCGGTGGTCGAGTCCGCCGGGATGCCCTCTTCTTCGAGGTATCCCTGGACCTGCTCGCCACCCTGCCAGCCGCCGGTGAACTGCCCGCGTGCGGAATGCGTGGACAGGTCATCCGGGAGCTGGACCGCGGCGAGAACCTTTTCCTTCTCGGCACGCAGGTCAGCGGCATTAAAGGAGATGGGTTCCTCCATTGCTGTCAGGGCGAGCAGCTGCAGCAGGTGGTTCTGGATGACATCGCGGGCTGCACCCACGCCGTCGTAATACCCCGCGCGGCCGCCGGTGCCGATGTCTTCGGCCATGGTGATCTGGACGTGGTCCACATACTTGGCGTTCCAGAGCGGTTCGAAGAGCTGGTTGACGAAGCGCAGGGCCAGGATGTTCTGGACCGTCTCTTTGCCGAGGTAATGGTCAATGCGGAACACGGAATCGGCCGGGAAAACCGACTCAACAATGTTGTTGAGCTGCCTTGCTGATTCGAGGTCGTGGCCAAACGGCTTTTCAATGACCACCCGCCGCCATGTCTCGCCCTCGGCCTGCGCCAGGCCGTGCTTCGAGAGCTGCCGGCAGACCAGTTCAAAGGCCTTCGGTGGGATGGACAAGTAGAACGCGTGGTTGCCCCGTGTACCGCGCTGCTCGTCCAGTTCGGCCAGGGTGTCGGAAAGCCGCCCAAAGGCGGCGTCGTCGTCGAAATCACCCTGGAGGTAGCGGATGCCCTCGGAGAGCTGGTTCCATACCGCCTCGGAAAACGGCGTACGGGAATATGCCTGGACGGACTCCTTGATCGCGGCCGTGAGGTCCTCATTCGTCCGGTTCTGCCGGCCGAAGCCCACCAGCGCAAAGCTCGGCGGCAGGAGTCCCCGGTTTGCGAGGTCATAGACGGCGGGCAAGAGTTTCTTGCGTGCCAGGTCTCCGGTTACGCCAAAGAGCACCAAGGACGATGGGCCCGCCACCCTGGACAGCCGGCGGTCGCGCGGGTCCCGGAGCGGATTCTGCCCGGACCTCACACTCGAATCAGGATAAGTAACAGACATTGTTGCCTTCTAACTTTCGACAGGCAGTGCGCCGTCGACTGACGGTCACGAGAGAACTAGCTCACGAGTCTCCCCAAAGGGAACGGTGTCGCTAAGTGTGAGCGTGTACCGGCCCGGATCATGGCGGGTGACCAGAATCCCGGCAAACCGCTGGGGCGCCCGGCGGAGCAAGGCTTCTGCATCGTCGAGCAACTCGTAAAGCCGGACAGGATCATTAACGAGAATTTCCACGTACTCGGCGGCCTGAGCAGACATGATGAACAGTTTCCTTCCCAGGGATCAGGGTCCCCCAATATGCAAACCCCTCATCCTCGGGGTGTGCTCTGTTGACTCCGTAGATGGGTCTTACTCCGTCGGTGGCGTCCCGCGGCCGCAAGGGCGCGGGACGCCACCGTCAATCGGCGACCTAGACGATGGCTGCGCGGAGTTCCTTCGCGGCCAATGCGGGGTCGGCTGCACCGTAGATGGCGCCGCCGGCGACGGCGACATCGGCGCCGGCCTTCTGCACGTCACCGATGGTGGCGAGCTTCACGCCGCCGGCCACGGAGAACGGAACGCGGGCCTCGGCGCCGGCGCGGAGCAGACCGTTCAGGTCAAAGCCCGGCTTGGCCTGCTCGTCCAGGCCGGCGTGCATCTCGACGAACTTCGCACCCAGGGCGCGGACTTCCTTGGCCCGGGTGACCTTGTCCTCGATGCCGATGAGGTCAACGACGACGCCCTTGTTGTGGGCCTGGGCTGCCTTGACCGCACCGGCAATGGTGGAGTCATCGGCGGCACCGAGCACGGTCACCAGGTCGGCGCCGGCCTTGAACGCGATGTCGGCCTCGAGCTCACCGGCGTCCATGGTCTTCAGGTCAGCGAAGACAACCTTGTCCGGATGGGCGTTCTTCACCGCGGTGATGACGGACAGGCCTTCGGCCTTGATCAGCGGGGTGCCCAGTTCGATGATGTCAACGTGCTCGGCAACCTTGCCGGCCAGCTCGAGGGCAGCTTCGGTGGTCAGGAGGTCAATGGCAACTTGGAGCTTCATGATGTTTTGTTTCTTTCTGTAGGGAACTGCAATTGAGTGTGGAAAACGTTGGTTGAGGAACTGAAGGCCCCGGTACCCCGGGGTTTGCGCTTACTCGAGGTTGGCGTGGCGCAGCCACAGCTCCTCCGCCGGCTGGGCGTCGTTGTCCCAGAGGGACTGGAAGATGGCCTCGGTGGCAACGAAAAGTACCTGCTCGAAGAGGGACCCGGCGTACTGGCGGGAAACGCTGGTGCCGTGGTCGGTCTTCTGGGCGGCGGGAATGACCACCACTGCGTCGGCAAGGCCGGCGAGCGGTGAATCCGGGTTGGTGGTGAACGCGGCAATCCGCG
The DNA here is from genome assembly GCF_040546765.1 of Arthrobacter sp. OAP107. Classification (NCBI taxonomy): domain Bacteria; kingdom Bacillati; phylum Actinomycetota; class Actinomycetes; order Micrococcales; family Micrococcaceae; genus Arthrobacter; species Arthrobacter sp. OAP107. The sequence goes on from NZ_JBEPOK010000001.1 coordinate 4,980,361, forward strand.
CTCCGGCCTTCGCTGCGGTTTCCGCTGCCTTGACCACTCCAGAGGTGGTTCCCGATCCGGAGGCTACCAGGAGCAGGTCGCCGGAGGCGATGGCGGGCGTAGTCGTGTCGCCGGCGACGTGGACGTTCAGGCCCAAGTGCATCAGCCTCATCGCGGCCATGCGCAGGACCAGGCCGCTGCGGCCAGCTCCGGCAACGAAAATTCGGCCTGTCAGACTGATGTGGCGCGCCAGGCTGGCTACCTGCTGTTCATCGATTTTGGCCGCCGTGGCCGCGATCTCGTCCCTGACGAGGGACAGGTTGCGGACAATGTCGTCTGTGGTGCTGTACACAGTGCTCGTCGCGGTTGCTGTCGGATTCACGATTGTTCCCTTCGATTCGGCCATCGGCCGGTGTCGGCCGAGTGGATGCGTGCTGGTTGATATCCATGATTGCGAAGCGAACGGGCAGGGGTAACACTGTTTTCTGACGGTTCTGACTACCCTTAAGGATTGGTAGCCGGCCTATAACGGGTAGAGCGGGGGGGAAGGCAAAAGGCTCTCCGGCACATCAAAGGCCCTTAAGTACTCCCGGACTGTAGTATTAGCCCCAACCCGTAGCCCATCTCCGGAGCGCAGACTTTTGTCCTCGCCGACCCCCTTCGAGTCGCAGATATATCGGTCCCTGCCCGAGATCGAGCGGGCCGATGCGATTGTCGACAGGATTTCCACGGCGATCTCACTCGGGCTGCTCAAGGTGGGTGAACGTTTGCCCCCTGAAGCGGCTCTCTCTGAGATGTTCGGGGTCGGCGGCGCGACCCTTCGCGAGGCGTTAGGCGCGCTGCGGGAGCGGGGCATCGTTGAGACGCGCAGAGGCCGGAGCGGAGGATCCTTTGTCGTCCGCCAGCCCCAGAGCCAGACCGACGCCATCCGGGAGTGGTTCCTGTCGACGTCCATCTCTGAAATACGCGACATCGGCGACGAACATTCGGCCATAGCCGCCACAACAATCCGGCTGGCATGCGAACGCGCGGAAGCACACGACTTCGAGCGCCTCCAGGAACTTGCGCGTGCACTGGTTCTGGCCAGGACCCCTGAAGTCCGCGCATCTGCCGACAGCCGTTTCCATATCGAGCTGGCAGTATCAGCGCAGTCACCGAGGCTGGCCAACGCCGAAATCCGGCTTCAGGAAGAGTCAGTTCAACAGCTGTGGGCCCCCCTCGGCGTACCACTTGACCCCGAAACGGCAACCGCAGAACACTTGGAGTTGGTCCGGGCAGTGGCCCAAGACCAACCCGAAAGGGCCCAGAAGCTGGCACTTGAGCACATCAGGCGGAATATTTTTCACCTCATCGACACGAAACTGACCCTCGGTTACAGCCAATCAATTCAGGAACCCAATGAAGCCCGACACTGAAGTCGTCCATGCTGCCAAGGCCCTCACTTCGTGGACCAACGGCGTCTCCACAGAGATCGAGGAACTTTCCAGAAACGTTGCGTCGCTGCTTGAACGAAATCTCGTCGGCAAGTCCAAGGTCGATAAGGCTGCCTTGGCCGGGCTGGACAAACTCTCACAGGAGTTCCTGGCAAAGAACTCTTTCGCCGTAGGCGCCGGGACGTTCTTCGCCCATGAATCGGTTGAGGAGGGCGGCCGGGCCCTGGAATGGTGGTCCCGCAAGAGTTCCGGTGCAGTCGGCAGGCTGGATTTTGACCTGACTCCGGGCAGCAACCGGTTCTACGACTATGAGAAGCTGCCCTATTTCTCGACGGCCGCCTCCACCGGTGAACAGACCCTCTGGGGCCCGTACATCGACTATCTCGGCTTCGAGGAATACATTCTGACGTTCACTGCACCTTTTTCAGTCCACGGAACCTTCACGGGGGTCGTGGGATGCGACATCCGGCTCAAGGACCTGGAGCCCCTTATCATGCCGCACTTGCGCGGCATCCCGGGCGATGCCGCGCTGGTCAACGCCAGTAACCGCGTCATTCTCGGCAACTCGGGGATGTACCTGGTTGGCGAGCGGATCAAATCCGGATCTCCGCAGCAGCAGCGTATGGCACTGGATGTTCCGCACCTGGGACTCTCGTTGATCTACACCGCATCGCCGTAACGTCCTCCACCAAGGCGGCCGCGTTGCTGCCGCGCGAACTGATAGAAAACATTCAGTGTTGCAACTTTTTTGGGGCACCCGTGCACGGGCGGGCAAGGAGCCGAATTGCGTAAGGGCGACTGCCACTTAGGCTACCGCACCACTGCCGCAATTCCGGCTAGTTTTCGCCACCGGAAGCCCGACGCCGGCCACCCGGCTGAGTGAAAAATGTCGGCCCAGGGTGGCACCCCCCATCACGGCAGTGGATCCGGGACAGCGACACATTGATCGAAAAAAAGCTATTGCGTTGCAGCTTTAAGGAGTAATCTTCGAAGTGATCTGTTTCACAGGAGGGCCTGACGCGTGGGGTGCGCTGCAGGCTCGGAAGCCTTCAGCTCGAAGAATCCGGCGCTAAACAGCCGGCTCCCGAGCTTGGAGAGGGATTCACCGATATCGGTTTTGCTTTCAGGTAGTTCACTGTCGAACCACACCTGAACCAGCAGCGGAACCGGACGAAGGTGTCGTATTCGGGAAGAGCTTCCTCAGCCGGCCTGCCAATTACGCAGGACCTGGACAAGAATCTGACAACTTTTACGTTGTTTAAGGGAGATTGTTATGAGCGAAAATCGTATGGATGGGGGCGACGGCCTGGAAAGGTCGATTGACTGGAAGCAGGGCCTGGCCATTGCGCTGGGTGTACCCCTGCTGATTTTGCCCTCCTTGGGCTACCTTCCGATGTACTTGTCGGCCGCCGCAATCCTTATTTGGGGACTGTCGGTCATTCAGGGCTTCTTTCAGAACGCCGCGTACGCTGAAATGGCCACCACATTCCCCAAGGCTTCCGGCCTTCCGGGCTTTGCGCAGCACGTATTTCGCACCGAGAACTATCAGGGCAAGTACGACAAGAGCAAGCTGATCGGAGGCTTTAGCGCATGGAGCTATTGGTTCGCCTGGACCCCCGTACTGGCGATCTTCTCCATCCTGGTCGGCAGCTACCTGCACGGACTCTTTCCCGTGCTGGGCGAAATGTTTACCGAGAATCAGCTCGCCCTTATGACAGGCGTGGTCATTTTCGGGGGGTTGTTCGTGGTCAACTGGTTCGGCCTCAAGGACGGCGCCACCCTGGGTTACATCCTGGCTGCGTTTTCCCTGATACCGCTGATTGTCCTGACCGTGGCGCCCTTTGCCACCGGACACGTTGAGCTGACCAACATCACAGGCAGTTGGCTGCCCGCCGACTGGTCCTGGGACATGCACCACATCCTGATTCTCCTGGGTATCTTTGCGATCGCGCAGTGGAGCGCCTGCGCGTGGGAAACGGCAGCCATCTACGGCCCGGAATACAAGAATCCAGCCAAAGACGTCTCCAAAGCGCTCTTTGCCTGCGGCATCATCTGCTTCTTCTCGTTCGTACTGGTGCAGGCTGCAGTTATCGGCGTGCTCGGCGTTGACGGCGTACTGGACCAGCCTGTCTCGCCCCTGATTCCGGTGGCCCACGCCGTCTTCGGCGAAGCCGGTTCCATGATCACCATCATCATGCTGATCGCCGCAATGGTTCTGATCATCCAAACGGCCTATCTGGGCTCCTCCCGCGCCATGCACTCCATGGCGGTCGAAGGCAACCTCCCAAGGTCCCTGGGCAAAACGAATCGCCACGGCACTCCGTTCATTGCCATGCTGGTCATCGGAGCCTTCAACCTGGTGCTGATCTTCATGGGCAACCCTGCGGCAATCGTCGCGGCATCAGCCATTGGCTACACCTGCGCAAACGGCATCAGCCTGTTCGCCTATGTCAGGGCCAAGAAGCACCCTGCCTTCGCCGCCCTGGAACGGCCCTTCAAGGCACCCAGAGGCTGGAAAAACGTCGCCATGCTCTTTGGCCTGTTCAATCTGCCCCTGTGCCTGGTCGGCGTGGTCTACCTGAACAGCCTGGAGATCGGCTGGACCCCGACCTGGGTCGGCTTCATCGTACTGGCACTGTACATACCCATATGGTTCTATTCCCAGAATGAAACGAGGCGCGCGAACCACAAAGCGGCCACGGCTCGCGCGCTAAATCATGATGCCGCGGATCTGGAGAACGCTTCCAGCCCGCAATGATCTGACGTGACAAGGACAGGAAGGCGAGGCCGTTAGGGAAACGGCCTCGCCTTCCTGCCTTCCGCCTGCGTTGCCCGGGTACCGCCCTCACGGCCGCCCAACGGATACTTCCCCAACCGGAGCTTTTAGCCGCCCTCAGCCATTGACCCATCCCCCGGCCAGGCAGCTGTTCCCTCGCAGCCGTCCGCAACTGCGGGCTTACCGCATGAACCCGGTTGGCTGCGACGTAATAGTGACTCATCGCACAGATTTATATAAAAAAGGCTGGACTAGATGAATTACGAGGAGTAGGTTTGCTTTTGGGACGAAGATGCGTGATCGGCATCACACCAGCAGACCTCGGAGCGGAGCTCGGCTGGCCATCCTGGAAGCAGAGGATGCCGGATTTGCAGATCCCCTCCCGGAGTTCTAGCCGGGTTTGAGGTGACCATCAGCGCAGTTTTCAAATGCACCCGAAGACGAACAGTTCTGACAAAGACGAACAGTTCTGACGAATCATTTCACCACTATCCACACAGGAGAGACCCATGGAAACCCTCGTAGGAACACTCAGCAAGGCCGGATCCATCCACAAGGTAGAAGGCGGCTACGTCGGTCTGCCCTCCATGAACGAGCCTGGAACGGTTGCCGCGATCGGTGACTCGCTCCACAACCCTGAGGGGTCGGTCATGAGCGCCGGCTTCTTCGAGCTGAAGGCTTCCGAACCCCTGGTCTACACCTACACCTATGACGAAATGAAGGTCGTCGTAGCCGGTGAGTTCATCCTCACCGACGAGTCAACGGGCGAAGTGACGCACGCAAAGGAGCGCGACGTGCTGTTCTTCCCGAAGGGCACCACCGTAAAGTTTGAGACCCCGGAGTACGGCCTGGGGTTCTTCACCGGCCACCGCTCCTTCGCACCGTAAGGACCGACCATGCGTTCCGCGTCCATGCCGCCGGCAGCAGGCACAGGCCTGGAACCTGGTTTCCGCGGTGTCATCTGTGCGTCTTTTGGCGCCGCAGGTGACACCGCGGGTCAACACACCGGTGTCCAGCCCAGGCATGATCTCCGTTTTAAAGCTGCAAATCCCGAGGCCCTCTCGGAGCTGAGGTCAGCACTCGGACGTTCGCACGTCGGAGTCCGCCTCGTACTCGCCGGCCCCCCGGCGGACATCCGCGCAGCCGCGGCAGCCGCCGCGGAATGCGGGCTGCAGCAGGAGGAGCTCACCCTCCTGAGTGACGAGACGGCCCCCCGGGTCATTTACTGCCCGCATTGCCACGCGACCACCACAACAGTTCGGCCAGCCGGCTCCGAGGTGCAGTGCCAGGGATGTGCCACCAACCTGGCCACCACAGATCACTTTTCCCGCCGAATGGGCGCATACCTGGGGTATGCAGCCCACGCCGAGGAGGCATCATGACAATCACGGCGCTCCCGATCACTGCCCACCCGGCCGTGGAAGGTGGCCTCCAACTGGAGGTGACCGACGTCAGTCCCCAGACGGAATCGATTGTCAGCATCACGTTGGCTGATCCGTCGGGGGCACGCCTTCCGTCCTACGTGCCGGGCAGCCACCTGGTAGTCCAGTACGGCAGCGGCGTGAATGCCTATTCGCTCACCGGGTCAGGCAACGGCCCGACCGAATACACCATCTCCGTCCTCCGGGTCGAGGACGGTGCGGGTGGTTCCGTGGCCATGCACCAACTCGGCGTCGGCGACCGGGTTTACGTCTCCCGGCCCCGCAGCGCCTTCGCGCCGGCCTCGACAGCAACGCACCATCTGCTGATCGCCGCTGGCATCGGCATCACGCCGGTCCTCTCGCATGCCCGCGCCGCCGCCGACCGGGGCACCACCTCATCCCTGATCTACGTGTACCGGTCCGGAGCCGGAGCCCACGTGGAGGAAGCCCGGGAACTGCTGGGACCTGGGCTGACCGAATGCAGCAACCGTGAGAGTTTCCAGAAGGTCCTCACCGAACAACTCACCACCCAGAGCCTGGGGACCCATCTCTACGTCTGCGGCCCCACGGCATTCATGGATTCGGTCCTGGAACAGGCGCGCGAACTGGGTTGGTCATCGGCGAGGCTGCACTCCGAAGCGTTCGGGGCGGCTGAACTGGAGGACGGCGAGCCGTTCACAGTGAACCTGGTCCGCAGCGGACTCAAGCTTGATGTGCCGGCTGGCGTGTCGTTGCTCGAAACGCTTGAAAAGGCCGGGAAGACCATCCCCAACATGTGCCGCAAAGGGATCTGCGGCGAATGTGTCCTGCCGGTCCTCCGGGGAACCCCGCAGCACCGGGACCTCTACCTGACAGACCAGGAAAAGTCCGAGAACACCACAATGATGTGCTGTGTTTCACGCAGCGAAGACCCAGAATTGGAGTTGGACCTTTGAGCATCACCATCGACAAAGAAACTGACACCGCCCTACCGGAGCGCATCAGGCGCTTTCCCTTCCCCTTCCTCGGCGACCAGTACCGCTACAGCGCCAATGTCGAACCGGCAAATAAAAATGTACCGACGGACGCCGGCGCCTGGGGCGCCGGGCTGATCGACATCGACGAGTTCTACCACCAGGAAATCGCCGACCGCGAAGCGATCCTGAACCGCGACCCCTCCCGCATGGCAGTCCTGCCCCACATGCGCCCCGCCGTCTGGGACACCATCGCTACCCTGCTGCCGGCCATGGCCCAGGAAAACCCGGACATCATGTCCTTCCACCGTGAAGGAAATACCTGCCGCTGGCACAACGGCCTGCAGAACCTCGACATCGAATTCACCATTGGCGACGACGGCTCCCTGCCCATGGAACCCCTCCGGTTCCTTGGCACCCAGATTCAGGACGACATCGTGCTCCTCGACATCCGGGACAACACGATGTGGCTCGACGCCGGCCTGGTCACCTTCGCCGCGGACTGGTCGTTCAATTTCGACGTCGGCATGAGCTTCCTCGAGATCCACGGCCCCGTCCCGCGGGTCAAGGAAGAAAACATCATCAGCCGCGCCGAGCAGTTCCTCATGCGCCTGCAGCCCGGGGAGCAGTTCCGCCGCACCAACTGGACGATGACCGTCGGCAACCGCCTGGACACGTCCACCGAAACCTACCCCGAATGGGGTCCGGACCGCGGAACCATCGCCGCGGACCCCGACATGCCCGACAAGCTGCACCTCCGCGTCGAAGTCCAGCACCTGATCCGACTCCCCCACACCGGGGTCCTGCTGTTCCTGATCCGCAGCTACCTCCTGCCCCTCAGGGACATCGCCAAGGTCCCCGCCTGGCGCGAAAAGCTCGGCCACGTCCTGGCGGAACTCCCGGAAGACATGGCCGAGTACAAAGGCATCATCCGCTATCGCAAAGCCGCGTCCGACTGGCTGCTGGCCGGCTGACAAGCGCTGTAATCCAAGCCGCACGTAATAACTGCACCATCTGAAAGTAATTCATAAAAAAAGCTGGACTAGATGATTTAGATGCCGTAACTTTTTCTACACGAACAGAATGTACGTGGCCGGCATCACATCGGAGGGCCAGCAGCAGTGCCTGGCCGGCTACCCAGAAGCAGTACCAGCGATGAACAGTTCTGACGAAGACGAACAGTTCTGAGAATCCGGGGCGTTTGGCCCCAAAGCAACACCAGGTAGACATCCTCTTCCTGTCAAGGGACTTATTTAGGAGTAGAAGCATGACTGTCGATATTGATACTTCAGCTGTTGTTGGGGTTTCGCACCCGTTGGATCCGTTGTCGCGGGAGGAGATTTCGCGTGCGGTGGGGGTTTTGAAGGAGGGCCCTGCTGCGGGGGAGTCGTTCCGTTTTATCAGTGTTGAGTTGCGTGAGCCGTCCAAGGAGGATCTGCGTGCCGGTGTGCAGGTGGCGCGTGAGGCGGATGCTGTTTTGGTGGACCGTGCCGCGGGGCGTGCGTTCGAGGCGGTCGTGAGCCTGGAGGCCGGCACGGTGGACCGGTGGGTCCAGTTGGCGGAGAATGTTCAGCCGCCGTTCATGCTCGATGAGTTCGCCGAGTGTGAGGAGGCGTGCCGGAAGGATCCGAACGTGATTGCGGCTTTGGCGAAGCGGGGCCTGACGGATCTGGACCTGGTGTGCTTCGAGCCGTGGTCGGTGGGGTATTTCGGTGAGGACGCCGAGGGCCGGCGGCTGATGCGTGCCCTGGTCTTCGTCCGGGACGAGCCCGATGACAGCCCGTACGCGCACCCGATCGAGAACTTCATCGTCTTCTATGACCTGAACGCCGGTGAGGTCGTCAGGCTCGAGGATGACCAGGCGATCCCGGTCCCGGCCGCGCGGGGCAATTACCTGCCCAAGTACGTCGGCCCGGCCCGCACGGATCTGAAGCCGATCGAGATCACCCAGCCCGAGGGCGCCTCGTTCCAGGTGACCGGGAACCATGTGCAGTGGGCCGACTGGTCCTTCCGGGTCGGGTTCACCCCGCGTGAAGGCCTGGTCCTGCACCAGCTGAAGTTCCGTGACCAGGGCGTGGAGCGCCCGGTGATCAACCGTGCCTCGCTCTCGGAAATGGTGGTCCCGTACGGTGACACCGCCCCGGTCCAGGCGAAGAAGAACGCGTTCGATTCCGGTGAGTACAACATCGGCAACATGGCCAACTCCCTGACCCTGGGCTGTGACTGCCTGGGCGAGATCAAGTACTTCGACGGCAACAGCGTCGATTCCCACGGCAACCCGTGGACGATCGAGAACGCGATCTGCATGCACGAGGAAGACGACTCGATCCTGTGGAAGCACTTCGACTTCCGCGAGGGCACCGCCGAAACCCGCCGGAACCGCAAGCTCGTGATCTCCTTCATCGCCACGGTCGCGAACTACGAGTACGCCTTCTACTGGCACCTGTTCCTGGACGGGTCCATCGAGTTCCTGGTCAAGGCCACCGGCATCCTCTCCACCGCCGGCCAGCAGCCCGGGCAGAAGAGCCCGTACGGCCAGTCACTGAACAACGACGGGCTCTACGCCCCGATCCACCAGCACATGTTCAACGTCCGGATGGACTTTGAAATCGACGGGGTCAACAACGCCGTCTACGAAGTGGACATGGAATACCCCGAGCACAACCCGACCCACACCGCGTTCAAGGCCGTGGACCGGCTCCTGGAAACCGAGAAGGCAGCGATCCGCAAAACCGACCCGGCCAAACACCGCTTCTGGAAGATCGCCAACCACGAGTCCAGGAACATGGTGGACGAACCCGTCGCCTACCGGCTGATCCCCACCGACGGGATCCAGCTCGCCGCCGGGGACGAGTCCTACGTCTCCCAACGCGCCCAGTTCGCCCGGAACAACCTCTGGGTCACCGCCTACGACCGGACCGAACGCTTCGCCGCCGGCGAATACCCCAACCAGTCCACCGGCGCCGATGACGGCCTGCACATCTGGACCCAAAAAGACCGGAACATCGTCGATCAGGACCTCGTGGTCTGGTACACCTTCGGCATGCACCACGTCGTCCGCCTCGAAGACTGGCCCGTCATGCCCCGCCAAAACATCGGCTTCATGCTCGAACCCCACGGCTTCTTCAACCAAAACCCCACCCTGAACCTCCCCACCGAAACCCGCACCACCAACAGCGGACACTGCTCCACCGGCAACAACCACTAAACAGCCAGGGTTCCAACAACCACGGTGGTCCCCGGCGCTGCCCATGGCAGCACCGGGGACCAGCCGTATCCACTCCCAAACTTCGGTCCCCGACGCCGTGAACAACCCGCGTCGGGGACCGAAACCATTTGCGCCTCAAAACCCGGCAGTGCCGTTCCCTGATCCGAACCCAGTAGTGAAAGCGTGATCCGCGTGTTCCATATCCCCGCACTAACCTGGACCCTCACCGCCGTCCTGCTGGCCGGCGGCGCCTGCCAGCTCTGGCAGGCCTACAGGTCAGCCCACCTCACCGACCGGATCAACAACACCCTCCACGCCCTCATGAACACCCTGATGGCAGCCATGCTCTGGAACCTGGCCCCCACCACCCTCCTCGCCCAGATCGGCCTGCTCGCCGGCGCCGCGCTCTGGTTCACCATCCAGGCCGTCGCCCGACCCGAATACAAACTCCTCTGCGCCGGCACCCAGGGCAGGATCAAATGCGCCTACCACGCCCTCACCATGGCCGCCGCAGCCCTCATGATCACCACCATGACCCACCCCGGCCCGGACACCCCAACCGCACCCACCGCCGGAACACCCATAACCATGCCCATGGACCACGCCCACCACGCCATCACCACCACACCCCCCACCCCGGCAACAGGAACAGCAACAGCGCTCGGCCACACACCAGGGATCCTCCTCACCCTCCTCTTCGCAACCGCCGCCGCAACCTTCCTCATCCTGCTCCTCCGCACCCGCACAACACCCACCCACCACACAGGAACACACCAACCCCCCACCCGCACCCAACACGCACTCGAAGCCCTCGGCGCCACCACCATGGCCCTCATGTTCGCCACCACCGCCTAAACCCAGCAGACCCTACCCAAAAGGGTTGTAAAAACCATCCTGAATTAGCGTTTCCCCTACCCAAAGATGGCAGGACGATGGATATCAAGCCCCTCTCAGACCATCTCAGGAGCTGAAGCTAAAAACAGACCCACCCTTTTGGAAAGGCAGCCCGATGCTAAAAACCTCAGATTCTTGTCTTGATGCCTGGATGGGCCGGGAGGCCCTCGCCGAGGCCATGATCCCGGTGATCGGCCGGCTGTACCGCGAAAACAACGTGGTGACGAGCATCCATGGCCGCAGCCTGGTCAACAAGTCCACCATGAGCATCCTGAAGGCCCACCGTTTCGCGCGCCGGATCAGCAAGGACGAACTGCTCCTGGAGGAGACAGCTCCGCTGCTGAACATGCTGGCACAGCTGGACCTGGGTGCCGCTGCCATCGACATCGCCCGCCTGAACCAGAAGTTCAAGTCCGACGGCGCGGGCATGGCTTTGGAGGAATTCCTCCGTGCCGAACTGGCTGAGATAGTGGGCAAGGGCGGGGCCGGCAGCCGCGCCAGCACCGACGTCGTGCTTTACGGCTTCGGCCGGATCGGCCGCCTCGTGGCGCGCCTCCTGATCGAACAGGCGGGCGGCGGCCACGGCCTGCGCCTGCGCGCCATCGTGGTCCGGCGCGGTTCCGACAACGACCTGACCAAGCGTGCCAGCCTGCTGCGCCGCGACTCCGTACACGGTTCCTTCGAGGGAACCATCCGCGTCGATACCGAGGCCAATACGATTACGGCCAACGGCGTCCAGATCCAGGTCATCTACTCGGATAACCCCGCCACCATCGACTACACGGCCTACGGCATCAAGGACGCCATCCTGGTGGACAACACCGGCCGCTGGCGGGATGCCGAAGGCCTCGGCCAGCACCTGCTGAGCAAGGGCGTGGCCCGTGTCCTGCTGACGGCACCGGGCAAGGGTGACCTGAAGAACATCGTGCACGGCATCAACCACAGCGACATCACGGATTCGGACCGGATCATAACGGCAGCCTCCTGCACCACCAACGCCATCACGCCCGTCCTGCAGGCCCTCAACGACCGGTACGGCGTGGTCCACGGCCACGTCGAGACGGTCCACTCCTTCACGAACGACCAGAACCTGATCGACAACTTCCACAAGGGTGACCGGCGAGGGCGTTCCGCGGCCCTGAACATGGTGATCACCGAAACCGGCGCCGCCAAGGCCGTCGCCAAGGCACTGCCCGAACTGCAGGGCAAGCTCACCGGCAGTTCCATCCGGGTTCCCACCCCGGACGTGTCGATGGCCATCCTGAACCTCAACCTCGAACGCGGCACCACCAAGGACGAGGTCAACAACTACCTGCGCGGGATGGCGCTGCACTCGGACCTGCGCAAGCAGATCGACTACATCGACTCCCCCGAGGTGGTCTCCACCGATTTCGTCGGCTCCCGCCACGCCGGCATCGTTGACGGCCTCGCCACCATCTCCAACGACAAGAACCTGGTGCTCTACGTCTGGTACGACAACGAGTTCGGCTACAGCTGCCAGGTGGTCCGGGTCATGGAGGAAATGGCCGGCGTGAACCGGCCGTCGTTCCCCGCCGCGGATGTCGTTGAGGAGGCCATGTCAGTGCTTGCCGCCGTGGAATCCGCCACTCCTGCGATTTGAGCCAAAACATGAAAATTGGAATCCTCACCAGCGGCGGCGACTGCCCCGGGCTGAACGCGGTAATCCGCGGTGCCGTCCTCAAGGGCATTGCCATTCATGGCCACGAATTCGTCGGATTCCGCGACGGCTGGCGCGGCGTGGTGGAGGGTGACATCATCGAACTCCCCCGGACCAGGGTCCGGGGGATCGCCAAGCAGGGCGGCACCATCCTGGGCACCTCCCGGACCAACCCGTTCGAGAACGGCGGTGGGCCCGACGTCATCAAGGCCCACATGGACAGGCTGGGGATCGACGCCATCATCGCCATCGGCGGCGAGGGAACCCTCGCCGCCGCCCAGCGGCTGACGGATGCAGGGCTGAAAATCGTGGGTGTTCCCAAGACCGTGGACAACGATCTCGACGCCACCGACTACACCTTCGGTTTCGACACCGCGGTGCAGATCGCCACCGAGGCCATCGACCGGCTGCGGACCACCGGCGAATCCCACCACCGCTGCATGATCGCCGAGGTCATGGGCCGGCACGTCGGCTGGATCGCGCTGCACTCCGGCATGGCCTCCGGCGCCCACGCCATCCTCATTCCGGAGCAGAAGGTCAGCGTCGTGCAGATCGCCCAGTGGGTGAAGGAAGCCCATGCCCGCGGGCGCGCACCGCTGGTTGTCGTGGCCGAGGGCTTCATGCCGGAGCACATGGAAACCCCGCACTCCGAACGAGGCCTGGACACCTTCGGCAGGCCGCGGCTGGGCGGCATTGCCGACCAGCTGGCCCCAGAAATCGAAGCCCGGACAGGCATCGAAACCCGCGCCACCATCCTGGGACACATCCAACGCGGCGGCGTGCCGTCCGCCTTCGACCGCGTCCTGGCCACCCGCCTGGGCATGGCAGCCGTCCACCTGGTGGTGGAGGGCCTCTGGGGCACCATGGTGGCGCAGAAGGGAACGGACATCGAACACGTGGGCTTCAAGGAGGCCCTGGGCCAGCTGAAGGTTGTTCCGCAGAAGCGCTACGACGAAGCCGCGGTCTTGTTCGGCTGAGCTTGCACGCTCTCGGGCACAATGGAAGGCATGACCCTTACGACTTTCGCCCTCATCCGCCACGGCCAGACAGACTGGAACGCGCAGCGCCGGCTGCAGGGATCCAGCGATATTCCGCTGAACGACGTCGGCCGGGGCCAGGCGCGTGACGCCGTCGCGGTGCTGTCGGGGCAGGAATGGGACACCATCGTATCTTCACCGCTGGGCCGCGCGGCGGAAACCGCCGAACTGATCGCCGAGGGCCTGGGGCTGACGGTGGCCCGGCATGTGCCCGAGCTCACCGAGCGCAGCTTCGGACCCGCCGAGGGCCTGCAGGCCGGCCCCGAGCTGGAGGCGCTGCGCATCCCCGGCGGCTTCCGTGGGGCAGAGAGCGACGACGAGGCGGCCACCCGGGGCCTCGCTGCCCTGGAAGCACTGGCCGAGGAGTTCCGCGGCCGCCGCGTTTTGGTGGTAGCGCACGGCACGCTCCTCCGCCTGGCCCTCAGCCGCGCCATCGGCAGCACCCTGCAAAGCATCGATAATGCAGTGCTCAACCTGGCCCACCACCACGCCGTCGACGGCTGGCAGCTCGAATACTTCAACGGCGAACGGGTCGTGGAGGCCGCCCACAGCTGAGGAAGATTGATGCTGCCCCTGTCCCCGGCGGTCTGACAGGACTACCTTTCTCCTATGGACCGGGCAGGCAACAGGTGCACCGGGCCGCACAAAGGTTTCTACTCAACGAGGAGTGGGACGGGCCATGAAGCCGAGAACCATAATGTTGGGGATCATCGTCCTGTTGCTGGTCGCTGGCGGGGCGGCATTTTTTTACTTCAACAACCTCAGAAGCAGGGCTGCTGACTACAATCCGCAGATCACCCCCGCGGATTTCACGACGAAGATCACCAATAAGTACTTCGCCCTGCCTGTCGGCAAGAAGATGACGTACGGGACTGGCGGCGACAGGATCGAAATCGAGATCCTCAAGGAGACGCGGGTCATCGAGGGCGTCGAAACGGTCATCTACCTCGACAAGGAATTCAAGAACGGGCAGCTCGTCGAGGAGACCAGGGACTACCTGGCGCAGCACGCGAACGGCGACGTGTGGTACTTCGGCGAGGACGTGAACAACTTCAAGGACGGGCAGCTGCAGGATCATGCCGGCAGCTTCATCCACGACCAGGACGGGGCAAAGGCCGGGATCTGGATGAAGGCCGAACAGCGTGTGGGCGACACCTACCGGCAGGAGTACTACCTGGGCCATGCCGAGGACATGCGGGACACCATCGCCACGGGCCAGACCGTCACCACGAAGATGGGCACCTACACGGACTGCGTCAAGGTGGACGACTGGACTCCGTTGGAGTTCAACTCGCGCGAGCACAAGTATTACTGCCCTCAGGTGAGCTCGCTGGTCCTTGTGGAGGAACCCAACGGCAAACGCTCTGAGCTCACGAATATCGACCTGCCCTGAGCCCTGGCCGCGAACCAGATGATCTGGCCCGGCCGTCACGTGAAGCGTATTCTGAAGACACGCTTTTTTTGGGGTGTGAACCGCAGTGATGGTACGCAGAAGCCTTGTATCGCGATCCCATTCGGCCTTGGCAAGGCTGCTTGGGTTCATTGTTCTGAGTTGCGTGTGCGGTGCCCTGGTCGCCGCTTATTTCGTTCCCCAGATTGCCGTTGCCGGCGCCGCCGTGAACGGGTCGCTCAACTTCTACAAGGGCCTCCCCTCAGACCTTGCGGTGCGGCCGCCGGCGCAAACCACAAGGATCCTGACGTCGGACGGGAAACTGATTGCCTCGTTCTACGAGGAAAACCGGGTGCGGGTTCCGCTGAAGCAGATGTCGCCGTACATCAAGGACGCCGTGGTGGCGATCGAGGACAGCCGGTTCTATGAGCACAGCGGCGTCGACCCGGTGGGCGTCCTCAGGGCGCTGGTGAGCAACGTCTCCGGTGGTGACCGGCAAGGGGCATCCACCCTGACCCAGCAGTACGTCACCAACGTGGCCAATGAATCAAAGGTTTCCTCCGGACGCGAGGATGAGGTGGTCCTCAGCGGGGAGAAGACCATTGGTGACAAGGTGCGGGAAATGAAGCTCGCCATCGAGCTGGAGAAGAAGTTCACGAAGGACCAGATCCTCGAGGGCTACCTCAACATCGTGTTCTTCAACCGCGGCGCCTACGGCATCGAGGCTGCCGCGCAGCACTTCTACAGCGTTCCGGCCAGCAAGCTCAGCCTCCCCCAGGCTGCCATGCTGGCAGGGCTCGTCAACAGCCCCAGCCTCTACGACCCCGTGACCAACCCGGAGAACTCGCTCAAGAGGCGCAACCTGGTCCTGGACGCCATGCTGGCCCAGGGCAAGATCACCCAGGAGCAGCACGACACCGCCGCTGCCAGCGGCTTGGGCCTGAAGGTCCGGACCTCCAAGCAGGGCTGCGCCGCCGCGGCCATGGCCCCGTACTTCTGCGACTACGTGTCCCATCTGATCCTTAATAACCGGGCATACGGTGCCGACACCGAAGCCCGGGAGCAGAAGCTGTTCCGGGGCGGGCTCACCATCACCACCACCCTGGACAGCCGGCTGCAGGCGGCAGCCCAGGCCCAGGTGAACTCCACGGCCGGGGCCAACCCGGCCAAGTGGGGTGCTTCGTTGCTGACACTCCAGCCGGGCACCGGCAAGATTCTGTCAATGGCGCAGAACACGGTGTTCCTCCCGCAGCCGGGCAAGTTCGACACCCAGCTGAACTTCAACGTGGACGCCAAGGACGCCAACGGCAACGACCTCAACGGTGCGGGCGGGTTCCAGCCCGGATCCACCATGAAGCCGTTCACGTTCGCTGAGTGGCTGCACCAGGGACGGAAGATTACCGACGAGGTGGACGCCTCCCGGCGGGAGTACCCCCTGGGATTCCGCTGGCGGGACTCGTGCGCCAAGGTGGTTGGCGGCTACAGCAGCAAACAGCGCGCCGCCGGCCTCGAGGCTGCCGACGATCTGCAGAACGCTTCGGAGGGCTACTACCGGAGGATGCCCGCAAACTACGGGCTGTACAACTCCATCAACACGGCCACCTTTGCCGAAGTCGCGCAGTTGGACATCTGCGGCATCCAGAAGATGGTCGACACCCTCGGCCTGCACAGCGGCCTGGACGGGTCCGGGATCAATATGCACCAGCTGGGCAACGTGCTCGGCGGAACCGCCGTGTCCCCGCTCAACCTGGCAACCGCCTTCGCCACCTTCGCTGCCGACGGCCGCTACTGCGCACCGATTGCCATCCAGCGCGTCACCGACTTCACCGGGAAGGCGCTGCCCGGCCAGCAGCCGGCGTGCCGGACCGCCTTGGAGCCCAATATTGCCCGCGGCGTGAACTCGGTCCTGCAGGACGTGCTCAAAAAGGGTTCAGGCGTCTACATCAACCCCAAAGTCCAGAGCAAGGTCCCCGTGGCGGCCAAGACAGGAACCAACAACAGCAACGGCGCCACCTGGGTATTGGGCTACACCAGCGGCATCGTCACCGCATCCTTCTTCGGTGACGCACTGAACGGCCAGAAACGGCCGGGCAGGAACATCACCATCAACGGCAAGCACTACGACCGCATTGACGGCTACATGATCGCCGGGCCGCAGTGGGCCAACTACATGCTGAAGGTGGCCAAGATGTATCCGGCCAAGCCGTTCCCCAAACCGCCGGCATCCATGATCGGCAAGGGCGGCAAGTAGCGTAGTGGCAGGCTGAAGACCTACTCGAAGTGCGTCTCGACTTCTGATCCGGAGAGCCTGCCCAGGAGTTCCACGGCCACGTCGCGCAGCTTCCTGTTCCGGTTGCTGGAGACTTTGGCCAGGATGTCCATGGCTTCCTTTTGCGAGCACCTGTTCTGCGCCATGATGACGCCGCAGGCGACGTCGATCGCCGTCCGGCTCTGCATGGCAGCCTCAAGGTTCTGCGCCCGGGCCTGGGCGGACCCGATCCGCACTGACAGGTGCAGGGTGCGGCTGGCCAGCTCGCCGAACTCGACCGCCCTGTCGAACAGCTCGGGCGTGAACAGGCCCGGCGCAGGGCCGAAAAAGTTTATCGCCGCACTGGCACCTTCCCCGATGTCCAGGGGAACGCCCAGCGTCGTATACACGCCGTGCTCAGCCAGCTGCTTCTGGTATTCCGGCCACCGTCCGTCCGTGCGGACGTCGTCGAGGAGTTCGGGCGCCATGGTGAACAGCGCCCGGATGCAAGGGCCGTCCCCGACGGCCTGCTCGATCTGGTCCAGTTCCACTGCCCGGGGGCTGCTCCCGGCGACAGTGGCGGTATGCCGGTGCCGCTTCAAGGTCACGGCGCATTCGATGCCGTTACCCGCCAGACCGGTGAGCGTGGCTGCGGCAAACGCGGCCAGCCCGTCGAGGAAGCCGTCAACGCTTTCGGCGCCAATCAGGATGTCCTGCAGCTGGAGGACGGCCGAATCTTCGCTCGCTTCAGTCATTCCACAATGCTAAGCGCCAAGGGCCAATATGCACCTCGTCCTTAAGCTGCCTGCGGCGTCCCGAAGAGTTCTGCGGCGAGACGCAGCAGGTGCTCCGGGATGCTGGTGTCCTTGCCCTTGGCGTCCCGGCCGACGATAACTGCCGGGCCGCGGGCAGCGCCTGCAAGGTCAAGGCCGCAGTCGTGCATAAGCAGATCCGCGCGGAGGTTCACAGGGAGGTTGGCCGAGGTGCCCTCGGCGTTGAGATAAAGGTGCCAGTCACCCCGGGCGACGGACTCGAAGTCGCCCCCGAGCAGGTCCTTCAGGCTGTCCGCCCCTTCCACGGGTACAACCCGGAGAGGTTCGCCCAGGAGGGGCGGGACTATCAGTGCGGTATGTGTAGTGCTCATCTTTGGTCATTGTTAATAACAACCCCGCGAGCGCCGCTGTTCCCATGAGGCGGGTGTTCCCTACGCCGAAGCCTGCTGCCCTACTGGAACCAGCTGCACCTGCACGCCTGCCTCCCGGAACAGCGCCACCTGGGCCGGGTCTGCGCCGGAATCCGTCACCAGGGTCCACGGTTGGCCAAGCTTTGCCCAGGCGTGGAAGGGCCGCTTCCCCAGCTTGCCGGAATCGGCCAGGACGTAAACCGCGTCGCCGCGCCGGGCCATGAGCTCCTTCAGCCTGGTCTGCGCATGGTCCGCCTCGCAGAGCCCGTCGTCGGCGGTGACGGCGTCCGCGCCCAGGAACACCCGGTCAAAGCTCATGCGCTCCAGGGCGGCCTCAGCGAGCGGACCAACGAACGTCTGGCTCACGCCGCGCAGCCGGCCGCCGAGGCAGTCCACGAGGATCCCCGGCGAGTCGGCGAGTTCCTGCAGGGTGTTGATTCCCGGCGTGGTGACGGACAGGTTTTCCCGGCCACGCAGGGCGTGCGCCAAGGCACCGACGGTGGAACCGCCGTCGAGCAGGAGGTTCTCGCCGTCCTTCACCTCGGCCGCAGCCCAGGCCGCAATGGCGTGCTTTTGCTCGTACGCCTCGCCGGTCCGCTGCCGCAGGGACGGCTCCGGGTGCGCACCCAGCGCCACGGCCCCGCCGTAAGTCCGGGCCAGCTTCCCCTGTTCGTTGAGGTGGGCGAGGTCGCGCCTGATGGTGGAGGCGGTCACCCGGAAATGCCGCGACAGCTCCTCCACAGACGCCAGCCCTGTGGTGACGGCGAGGTGGTAGATCTCTTCGCGCCTGGCTTTGGCGGTGGTCATCTGTGGCTCTCCTTTGCTGTCACCATCGTAGGGGTCCGGCGGATGCGCGTCTTCCGGCCAGCGCCTTACAGCGAGGCACCGCCGCAGATCACGTAGTTCTGGCCCGTGATGGACTTCCCGTGCGGCCCGAGCAGGAAACCGGCGAGCGCTGCAACGTCCTCGGGGTCCACCAGCCGGCCCAGTGCCGGCAGCTTCGGCGGCGTGGCCGCCCGTCCGGGGTCGGCCAGCATGGGCGTGTCCGTGGGCCCCGGCGACAGCACGTTCACGGTGATGCCGCGCGGGGCAAGCTCCTGCGCCCATGTCCTGCCCATGCCCATCAGCGCCGCCTTCGTGGCCGCGTATTGGCTCTTGCCGGCCGCGCCGGTGGAGGTCCGGCTGCCGATCAGCAGCACCCGGCCGCCGTCGGGCATCCGCGGCACCACCTCGTTGGCCAGCGCGCTGGCGGCCCCCACGTGGACGGCGAACATCCCGGCGAGCGCCCCGGGATCCAGTTCGCCCAGCCGGGCGGTGCGCTGGTAGCCGGCGGCGTGCACCAGCGCGTCTGCGGGGTCAATCCCCGCGGCCGTCTCCGCCAGTGATGACGGGTCGGACAGATCCGCATGCAGCCACCGGAAGCCGGGCCCCAGCGAGGTCTCGCTGCGGCTCAGCCCGGTGACCGTCCAGCCATCGGCGAGCAGCTGCCCGGCGATCGCCTTGCCGATGCCGGAGCTGCAGCCCGTAATCACCGCGTGGCGGGAATCTGTCACGGCGTGCCGCCGGCTTCGTTGTCCCCTCCGGGAGTGGCGCTGCCCTCGTACGCCCACTGCGGGTCCACGCGGACAAATTTGATGGCCTGCCGGAAGTAGGTGTAGGCGATGTTCAGCGCCCCGTCCGGGCCCTGGTGGATGGACGGGTAGGAGTATTCCCTGTTCAGGCCGTCGCGGGAGTTGTTGGAAAGGCAGTAGCCGTCCCCCACGTCGAGGTTCCGCCGGATGGGCCAGCTGCGGCCCGAATCCTCGGAGATGGCCAGCGTCATGGGCGAGCGCGGCGTCCCCCAGAAGGCGCGCCGCCCGCCGTCACCCGTTCCGGCGCCGGCGGTTGGGGAAGGTTCGGCGGGCTGGCCCTGTTCGGCGGCCAGGCCGTCGTCGTCAATCTCGTCGTAGAGCGAGAGGCGCCGTTCGGTGTTCTCCTCCGCGCGGCTGTGGTTGTAGACCAGCGCCAGGCGGCCGTCGGCGAGCGCCGCGAACTGGATGGAGGAGTTGTTGTTGGGCAGCTCCGTGGGGACGGGCTCGCTCCAGGTGGTGCCGTCGTCGGTGGAACGGGATTCGTAGATCGAGTCTGCCCAGCGGCTGCGGAAGAGCGCCAGCAGCGAGCCGTCGACCACGGGCTGAATGTTCATGTGGACGCAGCCCAGGCTCCCCGGCAGGATGTGCTCGCTCCAGGTGGCCCCGCCGTCGTCGGAAACCATCACGGCACTGTCATCACTGTTGCCCACCCATTTCTCCCCCGGCGTGGTGATGCAGCGGAAGATCGGGATGATCAGGCGGCCGGACGGGAGCAGCACCGGCAGCTGCCGGACGAACACGCCGCCCGTTTTGTTGGCGGGGAACAGCGTTTCCACCGGTCCCCACGTGCGGCCGCTGTCCGTGGAAGTACGACGGCGGACCTCCGCCGTGTCCTGGTTGCCCGCCTTTTGCGCGGTGTACAGGAGCCAGAGCCGGTTGTCCGGCGCCGTGAACAGGATCGGGTTCTGCTCGGAGCGGGTGGAGTCATCCGACAGTTGCTCCGCGGGTGACCACTGGCTGCTGCCCGGCTCCAGGGTGGAGAACCAGATGGAGATGTCCGGCACGCCCTCCTGGGTTCCGCCAAACCATACGCAGCCGAGGCGGCCGTCCGGCAAGGTCAGGAGGTTGGCGGCGTGGCTCTGCACGGTGGGTGCCGGCAGGTAGGCGAAGTCAACGCCGTCCGCGCGCTTCACCGCGCCGTCAGGTGTAATGGTGCTGTAGCCGGCATTGGTGGTCTGCATTCCTCAGCCCTCCGACCTGGCGGCCGCCAGGTGCGCCTTCGCAGCGAGCTCCAGGTGGGTCAGGTCCGACGCGACGGTGGTGAACGTGTAGCCCTGGCGCCGCCGCTGGGCGGCGATCTCGCCGGCGGCGGTATGGATGCCCGCGGCGATGCCCGCCGAGGCGGCAGCGTCGGCGATGGTTTCCAGCGCCGCGTTGAACTCGGCCTCGATGGCGGGATCGCCCGGGAAGGCACCGCCGACGGCGATGGCCAGGTCCGAGGGGCCCACGTAGATGCCGTCCAGGCCGGGCGTCGCGCAGATCTCCTTCACGTTGGTCAGCCCCTCGGGCGTCTCGATCATGGCGAAGACCAGGGTGGCGGCGTTGGCTTCGGCGGGCACCGGTCCGATCCGCAGGGCCGAGCGCATGGGTCCGTAGGACCGGCCGCCCAGTGGCGGGTACTTGGCTGCCGCGACGGCCGCGGCGGCGTCCGTCGCGTTGTTGACGAGCGGGACGATCACGCCGACGGCGCCGGCGTCGAGCGCCTTGCCGATCGCGGTGAAGTCGTTGGCCTCCACCCGCACCATGCCAACGGCGGTGTGCCCGGCGTCGATGGCCATCAGGCCGTTCAGCATGCCGGAGTAGCCGAGCAGCCCGTGCTGCGCGTCCAGGGCCACGTAGTCGTAGCCGAGCCGGCTGATGCGTTCCGTTGCCACGGGCGCGTCCAGCACTGCCCAGTAGCCGACGGCCTGCTCGCGGGCGCGGACCTTGCGGGCGAATTCGGTAGCGAGTTCAGATGTCATGTGGTGTCTTCTGCCTTCAGTTCGGAAAATCAGCGGGGAATCAGCGGTTGTAGGCCGGCATGGGACCGCGGAGCCCGGAGCCGACGGCGTCGCACTCGGCGGTGACGTCCCCGGGCAGCGGGCCCTTGGCTACGGCGGCGATGTTGGAGCGCAACTGCTCCACCTTGGAGCCGCCCAGCAGCATCGAGCCGACGCCGTCCCGGTAGGCGAGCCAGCGCAGGGACAGCTCGGCGAGGCTGATGCCTGCGTCCGAAGCGATGCCGGCCAGGGCGTTGACGGCGTCGAACAGCTGCTTGTCCCAGTAGCGCTGGGTGTACATGGCGGCCAGCTTGGAATCCCCGAAGCGGCCCTCCGAAGGCTTGGCCTCGAAGCTGTGCTTACCGGTGAGCAGGCCTCCGCCCAGCGGGTTGTAGACCATGGTGTGGACGTTGTGGGTGGGCGGCGAACTCGAGGTATTCCTCCTCCACCCGCCGGGCCACCAGGTTGTAGAGCTGCTGCGCCACGACCGGGGTGGGCGCACCCACCTCACGGGCCACATGGATCACGTCGGCAATCTGCCAGGCGGCAAAGTTGGAGACGCCCAGCGCCCCGATCTTCCCTTCCGCCGCCAGCTCGGCCACGGTGCGCAGGGTGTCCTGCAGCGGGGTGGCCCGGTCCGGCTGGTGGAGGTAGAACAGGTCGATGCTGTCCACGCCGAGCCGGCGCAGGCTGCCCTCCACGCTGTTGCGCAGCCCTTGCGGGGACAGCGGACTGTGCTCGCCGTGGTCCGCGTGCGGCATCCCGGCCTTGGACGCGAGGACCACCTCGTCGCGACGGCCCTTGAGGAGGCGGGCGAGCATTTCCTCCGTCACGCCGCCCACGTAAGCGTTGGCGGTGTCGATGGTGGTGATGCCGGCGTCGAGCGCCTCCTCCACCATGCGTCCGGCGGTGGCCTCATCGGCGGTGTCGCCGAAC
This sequence comes from Arthrobacter sp. OAP107, assembly GCF_040546765.1. Lineage (NCBI taxonomy): Bacteria > Bacillati > Actinomycetota > Actinomycetes > Micrococcales > Micrococcaceae > Arthrobacter > Arthrobacter sp. OAP107. The sequence goes on from NZ_JBEPOK010000001.1 coordinate 5,003,107, forward strand.
GTCATGGTGCCCAGGACCAGCCGTGAGATGGGAAGCTTCAGTCCTTCCACCGGGGTGCCTTCTGGCTGCTTGCTCATGCGTTGATTCTCCGTGGTTGCAGTATCGGTTGGGTTCGGGGCGGGGTCAGGAAAGCCGGGTCAGGCGCCTTTCAGGGCCAGCGACCGGACGACGTGGCGCGGCTTGAGGCCGCGCATGGTGGACGGGTCGAGGGCGGCGCGGCGGAGCTTGCGGGTGTAGTCCTCCTTGGGCGCGGTCAGCACCTGCGCCGTTGTTCCGTGCTCCACGAGCTTGCCGCGCTGCATGACCATGACGCTATCGCTGATCTCCTGCACCACGCCAAGGTTGTGCGAGATGAACACGTAGGTGATGCCGGTTTCGTCCTGGATGGACTTCAGCAGCCGCAGCACCTGGGCCTGGACGGACACGTCCAGCGCGCTCGTGGCTTCGTCGCAGACCAGCAGTTCCGGCTTGGAGGCGAGCGCGCGGGCGATGCCGATGCGCTGCCGCTGGCCGCCGGAGAATTCCGCGGGGTGGCGGTCCAGGGACCTGGCCGGCAGGCCCACCTGGTCGATCAGCTTCGCGGCTTCCTTGTGCCGTTCGGCCTTGGACCGGACGCCCTGCAGCTTCAGCGGCTCGGCCACGATCTCCTGGGCGGTGAGGTGCGGGTCCAGGGAGCCGTAGGGGTCCTGGAAGACCATCTGGAACTTGGAACGGAGCGGCCTCAGCTTTGCTTCGCTGAGCGCGGCCAGGTCCGTGCCGTCCAGTTCGATCCGGCCGCTGGCCGGCGTCACCAGCCGCATCAGTGCCTTGGCGATGGTGGACTTTCCGCAGCCGGACTCACCGACGACGGCGATCGTCTTGCCCTTGTCCACGGAGAAGGAGACGTCATCCACGGCACGGAACGTTCCGCCCGGCACGTGGTAGTCCACCACGAGGTTCTCGACGGACAGGAACGGCTTAGTCATGCTGGCCTCCGGTGCTGGTCAGGGCGGCGTCGCCGGCCGCGGCGGCTGTGGACTGTGAGGGGTCGCCGGCCGGGGTTTCGTCCCACGGGCCCAGAACGGGCACCGCGGCCAGCAGGCTGCGGGTGTACTCGGTGGCCGGGTGTTCCACGATCTGCTGGACCTCTCCGGACTCAACGAAGGAGCCGTCCTTCATCACGTGGATGCGGTCCGAGATGAGCCGGGCCACCCCGAGGTCGTGGGTGATCATCAGGATCCCGATGCCACGCTGCTCCTGGAGCTCCAGGAGCAGGTCCAGGATGCCGGCCTGCACCGTGACGTCCAGCGCCGAGGTGGGTTCGTCGGCCACCAGCAGCTGCGGTTCGCTGGCCAGCGCCATGGCAATCAGGACGCGCTGGAGCATGCCGCCGGAGAGCTGGTGCGGGTACTTCTTCAGCTGCACCTCCGGCGTCGGGATGTGCACCTGTTCCAGCAGCCGGACGGCGCGGGCCCGGACGGCGTCCTTGTCCCTGGCGGCGGCGCCCGCGATCCGGATGGCTTCGAAAAGCTGGCTGCCGATCGAGTGCACGGGGCTCAGCGCGGTCATCGGGTCCTGCGGAATGAGCGCGAGGGTCCGGCCGCGGACCTTGTCGATGGCCTTGGGTACGGCCACCACGTCCACGCCGTCGATGAGCACGGTTCCGGAAAGCACCGCCAGATCGTCCGGGAGCAACCGGAGGATGCCCATCGCCGTCGTCGATTTGCCGGAACCGGACTCACCGATGATGGTGACCGTTTCGCCGCGGTGGATGCTGAAGTTCACTGAATCCACGGCCCGGATAATCCCGGCGTCGGTAATCAGCTCCACCTGGAAGTCGCGGACCTCGAGCAGTGCCTGCTCAGCTTGTGCGTTCATGTCAGGCACCCTTCTTCTTGCGGCGGGGACGGTCGCGGAGGCCGTCGCCCAGCAGGTTCACGCCCACCACCATCAGCACGATCACCAGGCCGGGCAGGGTGACCATCCACCATGAGGTGGTGATGTAGTCCTGGCCGTCGGAGATGATCCGGCCCCAGGTGGCGAACGGACGCTGGGGGCCGGCGCCGAGGAAGCTGAGTGCGCTTTCGAGCAGGACGGCCTGGGCCAGGAGCAGCAGCACCACGAGGGTTGCCTGCTTGATGACGTTCGGGATGATGTGCTGGATGAGGATCTGGATGCGGTGCAGGCCCAGGATGCGCGCCGCGGAGACGTACGGTTTTTCGCGTTCCACCAGCACCATGGACCTGGTCAGCCTGGCCACTTCCGGCCACTGGGCAATCGCAATGACGAACGTGATCACCGGGATGGACGGGCCGAAGAGCGCCACCACCAGGAGCAGCATCATCAGCAGCGGCAGGGACATCTGGGCTTCGAGGAGGCGGGAGACCACCGTGTCCACCCAGCCGCCGAAGTAACCGGCGGCGGCACCGAGGATGATGCCGATGGCGCCGGACACCACCACGGCGAGGATGCCGATGGTCAGGGACACCTGGCCGCCGTGCAGGACGCGCGGGAGAGCAGGTCACGGCCCAGCTGGTCGGTGCCGAACAAGTGGCCGTCCACCAGCGGGGCAAGCCTGCGGGCTGAGAGGTCCTGGTGGTTGGCGTCCGGCAGGGGAAGCACCTGGGCCAGCAGGATGGGGATGATGACGAGGAGCGTGCAGACGGCACCGATGCGCAGTTTCCACTTGGCGGCGTTGCGGCGGCGGGTGGCGCCGGCCTTGGCGACGAGTTCCTTGGTGACGGCGCTGGGCGACGGCGTCCGGGACGGTTGTGCGGCGGAGGCCGCCGGTGTTGCGGTGTCGCTGAGGCTCATGCTGCTGCCGCCTTTCCAAGACGAACGCGGGGATCAAGAAGCGGGTAGGCGAGGTCGATGACCAGCTGGACGGCTACCGCCAGCAGCGACGTCAGCAGGACCGTCGCCTGGATGAGGGGGTAGTCGCGGGTTTCGAGGGCCCGGACAATCAGGGAGCCGACGCCGGGCCAGGCGAACACGACTTCCACCACCACCACGCCGTTCAGCATGGCCGCGAAGCGGGTGCCCAGGGCGGTGAAGACCGGGATGGCGGAATTGCCCATGGCATAACGCCAGGTCAGCGCCGGGCTGCCCACTCCCCTGGACCGCGCCACGGTCAGGTACGGGGCCGCGAAGTTGGCGGTCATTTCCCGCCGCACCATCCGGGAGATCAGCGCTATCTGCAGGATGGCGATGGTGACGGTGGGGAGGACCAGTCCGCCCCAGGTGGCGAAGCCGGAGGCCGGGAACAGCGGGATCAGGACGGCGAAGCCGGTGAGGAGCATGATGCCGGTCCAGAAGTCCGGCATGGACTGCCCGGCAATGGTGAGGACGTTGACGCCGAGTTCCCGGTTGGTGTCCGGTCGGCGGGCCATCCACACGCCCAGCGGGATGGCGATCACGGCGGTGAGGAGGATGGCCGCGGTGGCGAGCGTGAGGGTGTACGGCATCCGCTCCGCCACCACCTGCATGGCCGGGGCCTGAAAGGAGTAGGACGTGCCGAGGTTGCCGGTGAACAGCTGCTGCAGGAAGATCCAGTACTGCTCCAGCACGGGCCGGTCCAGGCCGAACTGTTCGCGGACCTTGGCCAGCTGCTCAGTGGTGGCCAGCGGTCCGGCGTAGGACACCGCCGGATCACCGGGGGCGAGGCGGATCAGGACGAAGACCGTGGAGACCGTCAGGAACACGGTCAGCAGGCCCTGGCCCAGCCGCTTGAGGATGTACGTGGTCATGACTCAGGCCTCCAGCCGGACGTCAACAAGGGGGTAGGAGTTGGTGGGCGCCAGTGCCAGGCCCGCCACACGCTTCTGGTGGGCCAGGACCGACTTGGGAACGAACGCCCAGGCGCACGGCCAGGTGTCCCAGATGGCCTTCTGCGCGGCGGCGAGCAGCTGTCCGCGGCGTACCGGATCCACCTCGGAGGACGCGGCCTGGATCTTGGCCTGCACGTCCGGGATCACGTACCCCTGGTAGGTGTCGCGGGTCTTTTCCTTTTCCGCGGTGCCGGCATACATGCCCTGCATCATGGTGATGGCCAGGCCGGTGGGGCTGCTGAAGCCGTTGCCCAGCAGGTCCCAGTCGCCCTGCTTGCCCTGGCGCCAGGCCAGGATGTTGCCGCCGGGCTCGAACTGCTGCAGCTGCGTCTTCACGCCGATGTTGCCGAACATCTCCACGAGCGCCTCCATCACGGAGGTGTCGGAGGCGAACTCGCCGGTTTCCCAGATGATCTTCAGGTTCAGGTCGGTGACGCCGAGGCTCTTCAGCGTGGCCTTGGCCTTCTCCGGATCGTAGGTGTAGTTGCCGGTCTTGGCGAAGCCGGTGAGGCTGGACGGGACCACGCCTTCGGCCTCGCTGACCGAGTCGACCAGCACGTCCTTGACCAGTGCCTCGCCGTCCACCGCCCAGCTGAGGGCCTGGCGGACGCGGACGTCGGACAGCGGGTGGCTGGACGGCTTGCGGAAGTTGTAAAAGATCTGGTTCAGCCGGAGGCTGGACGCCTCTGCCAGGACGACGCCGGGAAGTCCGGCGAGCTGTTCGCGCGAGTCAGGGGTGATGGAGTCAATGACGTCCACCTCGCCGCTGCGCAGCGCGATGACGCGGCTGGATTCCTCCGGCAGGAAGCGGACCTCGACGTTGTCCACCTTGGGGGCCGGGCCCCAGTAGTTCTCGTTCCGCTTGAGGCTGTAGGTGCCGGCGCCGCGGTTGAACTTGGTCACCACGTACGGCCCGGTGCCCACACCCTCCTGCAGCTCCTCCGGCTTGTTCTTGGCGGCCGGGCTGATCAGGATCATGCTCATGAGGGAATCGAGGATGGGGATGGGGTTCTTGGACTCCATCCGGAACGTCCGGTCATCCACCGGGACCACCGTGGGGAATTCCGGGAAGAACCCGGCGACGAAGGAGCCCTGTACCTGCTGGTACATCTTCAGGGCGGTGGCAACGTCCTCGATCTTCAGCGGCGTGCCATCGGAGTATTTGACGCCTTCGCGCAGCCGCACCGTCCACGCGGTGGGCGAGGTCATTTCGAAGCGGTCCGCGAGGACCAGGATCGGCTTGGTTTCGGGGCCGATGGCGGTCAGTCCCTGCCGCACGGCGCGCTGGACGGTGACGGCGGCATCGAACTGGTTGAGCTTGTTGTCCAGGCTGACGAGGGACCTGTTGAGGGCCAGCGTCAGGGTGCTGGGTCCCGGCAGGCCCGTGGGGCCGGCACACCCGGCCATGGAGCCTGTGCCCAGGAGAAATCCGGCGGCTGCGCCAAACTGCAGGAGGCGGCGCCGTGAGATCTCACTTCCTTGAGGAAGAACGGTCATCGTTGACCTCTCGGTTGAATGGGACGGCTGGCGGCCGGATGGCCTGCGCCGTGTTACGTGCATCACTCTGCCACCTCTGCGCGAAATGCGCAACTGTCCTAGCGCAATTCGCGCAGACATGCCATCATGGTGCTACCGACAACCAAGAAGGGAGGACGACGTGACCGTAGTCCTCATCCAGGCCGACGACTTTTCCGGCGCAGCAGAAGTAGGGCAATGCTTTGCAGCCCAGGGGCTGGACACGCGGCTCCTCCTGTCGCCCGATGCGAACACCGAAACTGGCCCGGACGTTGTGGTGATCGACACGCATTCGCGGGCCACGGCTCCGGAGTCCGCAGCCGCGGCCTCGGCGGCCGTCTTCTGCGGCGCCGCTGCCGGCAGCGCAGGCGTCCTGTTCAAGAAAATGGATTCCCTGTGGCGCGGCAATATTGGCCCGGAACTCGCGGCACTTTCGGCCCTGGGCCACCACGTGGTGGTGGCCGGCGCACTCCCCCAGCTGAACCGGACAGTCGTCGGCGGCCGGCCCTTTGCCGATGGCGTCCCGCTGGACCGGACGGACCTGTGGCGGGCAGAGCCAGCCGCTCCGCCCGCGGAGATCGCCCAGCTGCTGGGGCCCGGTACTGCGGTGCGGCTTGCAGAGCTGTCCGCGGTGCGGTCGCGCGGCCTGGCTGCCTTCCTGGCGGACGCACTTTCCGGGGCGGCTTCGGGTGCCGCTCCCGCCACCGTGATTGTCGACGGCGAAACTCCGGCCGACCTCGAGGCCGTCGCGGACGCGCTGCTGGACCTGGACTTCAGCGCCGGCGGACGGCGGATCGTGCTGGCCGGTACGGGCGGCATGGCCCTGCTGCTGGCCGCAAAACTGGGCAGCAACTCTGCGCATAACGCGCAATATAAGGTGCCGCAGTCCTTGATGACGGCGGGCGGACCCCGGCCGGTACTGGCCGCCGTCGGCTCCGCTTCGGCAAAGGCCGCTGCGCAGCTGCGGAAGCTGGAAGCCGCCGGCTTCACCGCCCTGCGCATCGCTCCGGACGGGCTGAAGCGCCCGGAGGATGTCCGCCCACGGCTCGCCGAGGCGCAGCTGCTGTTGGCGGCAGGCAGGCCTGCAGCCCTGACTGTCAGCGCCCTCGTCGTCAATCCGCGCGAGTCCGGCAGGATCGTGCGGAACCTCGCGCAGCTGGCTGCCGAGGCGGCAACAGGCCATGCAACAGCCGGTACCGCGGCAGCCGCTGACCTGATCCTCACCGGCGGCGAAACGGCCCGCGAGGTACTTGACGCCCTGGGCGTACGCTCGCTGACCCCGGTGGTGTCCGTGCAGCACGGCGCCGTGGTCAGCCTTTCCGAGGACGGGCGTCTGGTGGGCACCAAGCCCGGCAGCTTCGGCGACAGCGACGCCCTCGTCCAGCTTTACTCCGCCATCAAAGACCTCCGGTCTTCCAACAGCATTTCCCATCCCTCCCTCGAACCTGGAGCTCCAATGACATCTGCAGTGAACGAAACCGAACAGGACACCCGGCCCTTCATCGCCGTGACCATGGGCGACGGCGCCGGCGTGGGCCCCGAGGTGACCGTGGGGGCCCTCCTCGACGAAAACGCCTACCGCGACTGCCGCCCGGTGGTCATCGGCGACGTCCGCCGGCTGCAGCTGGGCGCCAAGGCGCTGGGCGTGGAAGCGAACATCGTCGAGATAGAGACCGTGGGTGAGGCCGTCTTCGAGGCCGGCCGCATCAACGTGATCGACCCCAAGCTGCTCCCGGCCGACCTGCCGTGGGGCCAGGAGTCCGCCGAGGCCGGCAACGCCGCCTACCACTACATCCGGATCGCCTGCGAGCTGGGCATGGCCGGCCAGGTCCAGGGCATCTGCACGGCGCCCCTGAACAAGGCTGCGCTGCACAAGGCGGGCCACATCTACCCGGGCCACACCGAACTGCTGGCGCACTTCATGGGAATCGAGGAAGTGTCCATGATGCTGTCCACGCCCAAGGTCAAGGTCATCCACGTCACCACGCACATTGGTCTCATCGATGCGATCAACAAGATCGAGCCCGGCCTGGTGGAGCGGACAGTGCGCCGCGGCCACAGCGCCATGCAGCGGGCCGGCATCGCCAACCCGAAGATCGGCGTGTGCGCCATCAACCCGCACGCCGGCGAAAACGGCCTGTTCGGCTACGGCGAGGAGGCCGAGAAGATCACCCCGGCCATTGAGAAGCTGCAGGCCGACGGCATCGACGCCCGCGGCCCGCTCCCGGCGGACACGGCCTTCTTCCTGGCAGGCCGCGGCGACTACGACCTTATCGTGGCGATGTACCACGACCAGGGCCACGGACCCATCAAGGTCCTCGGCATCGAGGCCGGCGTCAACATCACCGTGGGCCTGCCCGTCATCCGCACCTCGGTAGACCACGGCACCGCCTTCGACATCGCGGGCAAGGGCATCGTGGATGTGCGCAGCATGATCGAGGCGCTGCGCCAGGCGGCCGAAATGTCACCCAGCCCCGCGGCAGCCTAGCGCGGTCCCGCGGCGGCCTGGGTACTAGGAGATCTGCAGGCCGCCGTTGATGTCGTACGTCGCCGCGGTGATGTAGCCGGCGTCCTCCCCCATCAGGAACACCATGAGGGCGGCGATGTCGCGGACCGTGCCCACGCGGCCCACGAGGATGTCACGGGACATGTCCGCCTTGCGTTCGTCGGTCAGGGTACCGCCCATGATGTCCGTGTCCACGGGGCCGGGGGCGATGCAGTTGACCGTGATGTTGTACTGGCCCATCTCCCGCGCGAGCGCACGCGTGAAGCCGATGATGGCAGCCTTCGAGGCGCTGTACGCCACCTTGGAGTAGGTGCCGCCGCCGCGCTGCGCGGAGATGGAGGACACGCTGACCACCCGGCCGAGCCTGCGCTCGATCATCCCGCGGAGCACGCGCTGGGTGACCAGGAACGTGCCGGTCATGTTGATCCGGAACACCCGCTCCCAGGCCTCAACAGTCTCGTCCATGAACTCGGTGGGCGAGCTGATGCCGGCCAGGTTCGCCAGCGCCACGATGGGCGGCATGTTGGCCTCCACCTCGTCGATGGCGGCGTTCACGGTGGCCTGGTCCGAGACGTCGGCCCCGACGCCCCTGGCCAGGACGCCATACACCGAGGAGATGTCCTCCGCCGCGCGCCGTGCCGCGTCGCCGTCGATATCGAGGATGGCCACCGACCAGCCGCCGCTGGCGAGCATTTCCGCCGTCGCCCGGCCAATGCCGCGTGCGGAGGCGGCCCCGGTCAGCACCGCGGTGCGTTCGGCCGGGAACGTGTCGTGGTGCGTCATATCTGTGATCCCCTTCTGGTACCTGGTGTTGTTAGTACTCGGCGTCGTCAGTATTTCGTATCGTCGAATTCGTCAGCGGCCACGGCTTCCTCACCCACGGCAGCGTGCGTGCCCGGCTTCACGTGGCCCTCGGGACGCCTGCGGGCGTACAGGTAGGTGGCGACGGCCGTTACAGCCAGGCACGCGGACAGGAACATCAGGCCTGAACGGTTGTCGCCGGTGGCATCGTTGAGCACGCCCACGATGTAGGGCGCCACGAAGCCGCCGAGGTTGCCGAGTGAATTGACCATCGCGAGGCCGGCCGCGGCGGCGGCTCCCACCAGCGCGGTGGAGGGCATCGCCAGGAACGGTGCGATGGCGGAGTAGATGCCCATGGCCGCGAGGGTCAGGGCGACCATGGCCAGGATGGCGTTGACCTGCACCAGGCTGCCGGCAGCCACCAGGCCGACGGCGGCCATCACCATGCTGATGCTGGCGTACAGCACGCGGTTTCCGGTGCGGTCGGACCGCCTGCCCCAGAAGTACACGAACACTGCCGCGATCGTGTAGGGGATGGCGACGATGAAGCCCACCTGGGTGGTGTTGAACTTGCCCAGCGCGGCGACGATGGTGGGCATCCACAGGCCCAGGCCGTAGATGCCGCAGACCAGGCCGAAGTACAGCGCCGAGTAGGCGACGGTGCGGGAATCCTTCAGGCCCGCGAGGAAGTGGTGGGGCTGGCCTTTTTGCTTGTGGGCGAGTTCCTCGTCCATGGTCCGGGTGAGCCATTCCCGTTCGTCCGCGGCGAGCCAGTGGGCGTGGCTTGGCTTGTCCGTCATGAGGACCGGGGTGAGGAGGCCGAGGAGGATGGCCGGAATGCCTTCAATGATGTACAGCCACTGCCATCCGTGCAGGCCTGCGACGCCCTCCATCTGGAGCAGAAGGCCGGACACCGGAGCGCCCAGTGCGTTGGAGACGGGCTGGGCGAGGATGAAGATGCCCAGCACCAGCACGCGCTGCGGGGCAGGGAACCACAGCGTCAGGTAGAAGAGGATGGCGGGGAAGAAGCCGGCCTCGGCGGCGCCGAGCAGGAAACGGACGACGTAGAAGGTGGTCTCGCCGTTCACCAGTGCCATGGCCGTGGCGAAGATGCCCCACGAGATCAGGATCCGGGCAATCCACTTCCGCGCGCCGAACCGATACATGCCGGCATTGCTGGGAATCTCCAGCAGCGCGTAGCCGATGAAGAACATGCCCGCACCGAGGCCGTAGGCCGCGGCGCTAAGGCCGATGTCCGCGCTCATGGTCAGCTTGGCGAAACCGACGTTGTTCCTGTCCAGGTACGCCACGAAGTAGAGCAGCACGATCAGCGGCATGAGGCGGCCGCGCACTTTTCTCAGGGTCCGGCGGCCCAGTTCGTCCAGATGGTTCGCCGGATTCATAGCGGTCATGGTGCACCTCCCAAGGAGAGACGGGTCCCGCCCGGGTTCCGCGACGGAACAATTAAGGTGTATCACTCCGTCCATGGATAGTCATTATGCTTACTAAATTCCCGGGCCGGGGTCTGCAGCCTCTTACGGCGCCGCTAGTTCCTGCTGTTCAGCCACTCCAGGAGCCGGTCCAGCGGCCACGTGGTGATGATTCGTTCGGCCGGAACCCCGTTGCGCTCAGCGCGCTCGGCGCCGTACTGCAGGAAGTCGAGCTGCCCGGGCGCATGGGCATCGCTGTCGATGCTGAACAGGCAGCCGGCCTCGAGCGCCAACTGCATCAGGTTGTCGGGCGGATCCTGGCGTTCCGGCCGGGAGTTAATTTCGACGGCGACATTGGCTTCCGCGCAGGCCGCAAAGACCCGCTCGGCATCGAATTCGGATTCGGGACGGGTCCCGCGGGACCCCTGCAGCAGGCGGCCGGTGCAGTGGCCCAGGACGTTGGTATGGGGATCGGAGATGCCGCCGAGCATCCGCTCCGTCATGGTGCGCCGGTCTGAACGGAGCTTGGAGTGCACGCTGGCCACCACCACGTCCAGCCGGTCCAGCATCTCCGGCGTCTGGTCCAGCTCGCCGCTTTCCAGGATGTCCACCTCGATGCCGGACAGCAGCCGGAAACCGGCGTCGCCGTTCAGTCCAGCCACCACGTCCAGCTGCTCGCTGAGCCGTTCGGCGGTCAGTCCGTTCGCGATTTTGAGGTTCGGCGAGTGGTCCGTCAGGGCGAGGTATTCCCGGCCCAGGCGCCGGGCGGCGTCGGCCATCTGCTCCGGCGGGGAACCGCCGTCGGACCAGTCACTGTGGCTGTGCAGGTCGCCGCGGAGCAGCGGGCGCAACCCGTCTCCCCCGGCGGCGAGCGGCTTGGCCCCGCCCTGCCGCAGCTTTTCCAGGTAGTCGGGGACGTTGCCGTCCACAGCCTGCCGGATCACGGTGAAGGTGGTGTCGCCGATCCCCTTCGTCCGTTTGAGCCTGCCGTCCCGGGTGCGCTCTGCCACTTCGTCCGGCGTCAGTCCGCTGATGACGCCGGCCGCCTTCCGGAAGGCCTGGACCTTGAACGTCGGCGCGGCGGAGCGCTCGAGCCAGAAGGCAATCTCGTTGAGGGCGTCAGCGGCGTCCATTCTGCCCCTTCCCGGCGACGGCGGTTTTCAGTCCTGGTGCAGCTGGATGTAGTTGCCGCAGCCGTCGTCGAACACCGCGGAGAGCCCGGAGGGATCCTCGGCGGGCTCACCCCGGAACTGGACGCCGGCGGCGGACAGCCGCTCATACTCAGCCCGGACGTCAGGTGCGCCAAAGACGATCGCGGGGATCCCGGCGTCGTACAGTCCCTTGCTGTAGGCGGAGGCGACGGGATTGTCGCTGGGCTCCAGCAGCAGGCCCACGGTGCCGGACGCTCCGGGGTCCCTGACGATGAAGAGGTTGTGCTCGGGCATTGCCATGAGAGTGTCGAAGCCGAGGGTCTCCGTGTAGAAGGAGTGCGCCGCGGCAGGGTCCTGGACGTGGATGCTGCACATTTTGAGTCGCATGGCGCCTACGCTACGCCGCACGGCCGCCGCTGCAAACCCGGCCCATTGACCCCAGCTGCACCCATTGACCGGGGCTTCTGCAGGGGCTGCAATTTAAGTGCGGCCCGATTTGCCGGGCAGCGCCCGTCTTGGGAGGTGCAGTGGTGCCCGCAGTTTCCGAAGCCGCCCCCTTGGGGCTGCTGCAACTGGTCCTCTGGAGTGCAGTGCTGGTGGCCGCCGTCGCCTGCACGGTTTTCGTGGTGCGCCACCATCTAAGGACGTCCGACGGCGACAGTTCAGACACGCTGTTCTGGGACCTTTTCGGCGGGGCAGTGGTGATTGCCCCGGCACTGCTCATCCCCGCGGTGGCTTCGCCTCCGGCTGGCCTGGCACTGGCCGCCGTGGCGGGGGTGAGCGGCATTGCAGCCTACCGCAGCAGCCCTGCAGTGCTTTCCTGGCACGACGCCCGGCGGCGCCGGCGGGTGGACGGCCCGCGGCGCCGGGCGGCCGCCGTCGTGCATGAGGAGATTGTGGGACGGTGGGCACGATACGAACTCGACCCCGCGCTGGCCATCAGCTACCCGGACCTGGCGGACGTGCGGCGGCCTGAAACCGCTGCGTTTGTGAAGGCCCTGCGGGAGGCCGAGACGCTGAAAACCCTCGCCGATTCCGGGTATCCGCACGCGGTTGAGCGGCTCGGCCAGGCACTCGACTGCGCGGAAACCGCTGCGGGAGTCCCGGCAACTCTGCGGTCTGCCCCGCGGCCAGCACCAGGCGAACGGGAAGACCGGGGAACTCCTGGCCGGCCGTAGGATGGGGCCATGTCAACATACTCAGTGTCGCGCAGCACAGTCATCCCTGCCACCGCCCAGGATGTGTTTCCGCTGGTCAACAGCTTCCGCGAGTGGCCCAAGTGGTCGCCGTGGGAGACCGTCGACCCTGAGATGAAGCGCACCTACTCCGGTGCGGAATCGGGCGCCGGCGCCAGGTACGCCTGGAGCGGTAACCGCAAGGCGGGCGCCGGCAACATGGAAATCGTCGAGTCGCAGGAACCTGACGTGATTCGGATCCGGCTGGAGTTCACCAAGCCATTCCCGGGCGTGAATCCCACCATCTTTACGTTCGTTCCGGAGGGCGGCGGCACGCGCGTCACTTGGGCCATGACCGGCGAGCACAAGGGCATCGGCAAGGTCTTTGCACTGTTCATGAACATGGACAAGATGGTGGGCGGCGACTTCGAGAAGGGGCTGGCGTCGCTGGCCGCCGCCGCCGGGACCAGGCAGACCTAGTCCCGCCGGAAGGGTAGTCCCACCCTTAGCAGTTCCGAAATCGCAAAGGAGAAACACCATGCAGATCGACAAGTCCCAGATCCTCGAATTCCTCAGGTCCCAAGGCGACAACGACAAGGCCGCCCAGGCCGATTCGCAGCTGCCTGATCAGGTGGACACCGACCAGCACGCCGGGCTGCTCTCCCAGCTCGGCATCAACCCCGCAGACCTGCTGGGCAAGCTTCCCGGCGGGTTGGGCGACAAGCTTGGAGGCCTTGGGCTGTAGCGGGGCCGATATTGCCGTAAGACGGGCCTCACTGAGGGCCCGTCTTTTCGGTCTGCTCGGGCACTGGATTATGGTCTAAGCAGAGCCGTGACCGACTCCACGGACCGGCGTCGTATTAGCTACAAAAGACGGTTGAGGACAGCGGCTTGGATGGAGTCTTAAAAGGATTCTTTGTGGTGGGCATGGTCCTGCTCGTCGGCTACATATTGGCCAGGACAAACGCCCTTGGGCCGCACGGAACGAAGGTCCTGTCCACCCTGACGTTCATGGTCGGACTGCCGAGCCTGATGTTCTCGACGATCGCTTCCCGGCACATCTCCGAAGTACTCAGCCAGACGGGCCTCATTTCCGTCGTCACTGCACTGTGCTGCATGGCGCTGTTCGCGCTCAGCGGGGCAATCGGCAGGTGGGGCGTCCGGCGCACCACGGTGGGTGCGCTGGCCACGGGAATCGTCAATTCCACGAACCTCGGCGTTCCGCTTTCCCTGTACATCCTGGGCAGTGCCACCTTCGTCACCCCCATCATGCTGTTCCAGCTCGCGCTCGTGACCCCGGTGGCGCTGACCGTCCTGGACCTGACCGATCCTGCAGGGAAAAGGGCCTCCGTGTGGAGCATCCTGTCCACTCCCCTGCGCAACCCCGTCACGGTGGCGGCTATTCTCGGCGTCATCGTCAGCGCGGCCGGAATTGAACTTCCTGCCCTGGTGCTGGACCCGTTAAAGCTGGTGGCCCAGCTGACCGTTCCGCTGATGCTGATCATCTTCGGTATGTCGCTCCACGGCCTGTCACCGCGCCGGGGCACGGTGGACCGCGTCCCCACGCTGTTTGCCGTGATTCTCAAGTCAGCGGTCCAGCCGTTACTCGCCTGGCTTCTGGCCGTATTCGTGTTCCACCTCGATACCTTCAGCACCTTCGTTGTCACGGCCTGTGCAATCCTTCCCACCGGCCAGAACGTGGTCCTGTACGCCGTCCGGTACGGTGTGGGCCAGAATCTTGCGCAATCCACGGCGGTAGTGACATCGGCTTTGGCCGTCCCGCTCCTTCTGGGGGCGGCCTGGATGTTTGGCTGATTCCGGCCCGGGCTACTGACGGCGGGCGCCTCCCCGGAATAAACTGCGCCATGGACTTCGTGAACAGTGATGCCTCTTCGCTGGATCCCTTTCCGCAGTACGAACGGATGCGGGAATCCGCCCCCGTCTACCACGACGAGCAATCCGGAAGCTGGCATGTCTACAGGTACGACGACGTCCAACGGGTTTTGTCCGAACACGGCACCTTCTCTTCAAAGATGGGAGGGGACGAACCATCCGAGACAGGCCAGCTGTTTGCAGCGAGCCTGATCACCGCCGATCCGCCCCGGCACCGGCAGTTGCGCTCCCTGGTGACCCAGGCCTTTACCCCGAAGGCAGTGGACGGCCTCGCGCCGCGCATCTCGGCACTGACGGAGGAGTTGCTGGACGGGATCGCTTCCAAAGGATCCGCCGACCTCATCGCCGAGCTGGCCTACCCGCTGCCGGTGATCGTCATCGCCGAGCTCATGGGCATCCCCGCCGAGGACCGCGACCGGTTCAAACACTGGTCCGACGTCATCGTCAGCCAGACGCAGTCCGGAGCCCGGACTGCCGACCACAGCACCACCAACCGGGAAATGGCCGAGTACTTCCTTGCCCTCATCGAACACCGCAGGCGCCAGCCCGGGAATGACCTGATCAGCAGCCTGCTGGCGGCCGAGATCGACGGGCAGAAGCTGAGCGTGGCCGAGCTGCTGGGCTTCTGCAGTCTGCTGCTGGTGGCCGGCAACGAGACCACCACCAACCTGATCGGCAACGCGGTTCTCTGCTTCACCGACGCGCCGGGAACAATGGACCGGCTCCGGGCCGAACCGGCGCTGCTCCCCCAGGCCATTGAGGAAGTGCTCCGCTACCGTTCCCCCGTCCAGTCGATGTACCGGGTAACCGCCGGCGAGACTACGTTGGGCGGACTTCAGGTTCCGGCCGGCGCACCGCTGGTGGCCTGGATCGGTTCGGCCAACCGCGATGAGCGCCAGTTCGAGCGTCCTGAACTGTTCGACGTCGGCCGGACACCAAACCGGCATCTCGCTTTTGGCCACGGCATCCACTTCTGCCTCGGCGCCCCGCTGGCCCGGCTCGAAGCCAGGATCGCACTGCAGTCCGTTCTGGAGCGGCTCCCCGGACTGGCCCTCACACCGGGAGCCCACCTCGAACGGATGGACAGCACCATCGTTTACGGCGTCAAGGAGCTGCCTGTCAGCTGGCAGGCCGCCAGGGAGCAGCAGTGAGCACCCTCAGCGACGGCGCGCCCGGAGTGCTTCAGGCCTACTACCGGATCCTCCGTGCAGGAATCAGGACCTACGATCCGGGCGGCGAATTCCGGACGCTCCTCGCGGACGACCTGGAGTTCGAAGGGCCGTTGGCCGGCAAACGCACAGGCGCGGAAGGCTTTTGCCAGGGGGTCAAGGGTTTCATCGCCAACGTCATGGACTTAAGAGTCATTCAGGAAGTCCACGGCCTGCACGGATCGGCGATACTCTACGATGCCCAAATGCCCGGCGGGACGGTGCGGTTCGCGGAATTCTTCAGCATCAGCGACGGCAAAATTGCCGCCCTGCGGCTGCATTACGACGCCGCCGACTACACCCGAAAGGGCGGCCGCTGATGTCCCGACCAACGCAGATGTCCTGACCAACGAAGTTGGGAGCGGGAGTTGGGAATTACAGCTCGACGGTGCCGCTCTCGCCCACGCTCACGCGGCTGTGGGTGACCTTCGACTTGACCCACTGCAGGACGGTCGCCGCGGTGCCGCCGGGGCTGGTCCAATACTCGGCGGAGTCGGAGTCCACGTGCAGCAGGACTACCCCGGGGGTATCCGGGCCGTCCGGGAACCAGGCCTCGACGGACTGGTTCCACAGCTCGCGGATCTTGGCCGGGTCGCGCACCACTTGGGCGGTCCCGGCCACGGAGACCCACTCGGTGCCCTTGCCGAAGGACACGTTGACCCTGGCGTCGGCGGAGACGTGGGCCACCTGCGAGGTTCCCTCGCAGGTGAAGAACCACATGTCGCCGTCGTCCTTCACGTCCTGGACGGCCAGCGGCCGGCTGACCAGGGCGCCTTCTTCGTTGAGGGTGGTGAACATTCCGATGTGGGAATGGTTGATGATGTCCGTGACCTTGCTGATGCTTTCCGTGCCCGTCATGCTGTCACCTCGTTCTGTTCGAGTACGTTCTCAGTACGTTCAGTTGAACCGGGTCAATGCCCTGCCCACCACCCTATTGGTAAGTGTGCTTAGTTTCCAGTTAGAGGCCCCGCGCCAGCACCTCGCCCCTGAAGAATCCGGGCCGGATCCGGGCCATCACCAGCATGCTGAGCACGCCGAGCAGGATCACGCCCATGCCCAGGATGAACACCATGCCCACGCCGCCCACCGACGAACCGGAACCGTACTCCGGATCCATGGAGTCGTAGGCCGTCTTCACGAACATCACCAGCAGGATCACGCCACCCAACAGCGGAGCCAGGAACTTGAAGAGGAGCGCCCGGGCACTGCTGAAGGCCACTGCCCGGAAGAACCAGACGCACGCGAGCGCGGTGATCCCGTAGTAGAAGCAGATCATCATGCCCAGCGCCGTAATGGTGTCCCACAGCGCGTTCTCGGATGTGGTCCGGGTGATCACGTAGAACGCCGCCGCCGCGATGGCCGCCGCAATGGTGGCGTAGCTCGGCGACTTGAACGTGGGGCTGACCCTGCCGAACTTTCCGGGCAGTGCCTTGTAGTGGCCCATGGCCAGCAGCGTCCGCGCCGGAGAGACGAACGTGGACTGCAGCGAGGCCGCGGAACTGCTGAGGATGGCCAGCGACATCAGAATGGCGAACGGCCCCATGACCGGCCCGGACAGAACGGCGAAGATGCTGGACTGGTTCTCCGGATTGCCGGTGCCCAGGCCGGCCTCCCCCACACCGGCGAAGGACAGTGTGGCCAGCGCGGCCATCATATAGATGGCCACAATAACGACGACGGTCACGGTCGCCGCCCGCCCGGGAGTCTTCTCCGGGTTCCTCGTCTCCTCGTTCATGGTCAGAGTCACGTCCCAGCCCCAGTAAATGAAGATCGACAGTGACACGCCGGCCGCGAACGTGGAGAAGGAGTCCACGGCGAAGGGGTTGAACCAGTCCGGCGAGATGGCCGTGGCGTCGAACGCCGTCCCATTGGCCACGTGGACAAACGCGGAGACGGCAAACCACCCCAGCACCAGCAGCTGGAACCCCACCAGGACGTACTGGACGCCCTTGGTGGTTTCCATGCCGCGGTAGGAGATCCAGCACGCCGCCGCGATGAACACCAGGGTGGTGGCGATGTTCAGCGGCATGTTCTTTGACAGCTCAGCGATCCCGGGGTTGCCGAGCAGCTGGGCGAGCATCAGGTAGAAGAAGTCGACGGCGACCGCCGCAAGGTTGGACAGCACGATGATGGTGGCGGCGATCAGCCCCCACCCTCCCATCCAGCCAATCCACGGACCAAAGGCGCGCGTTGCCCACGTAAAGGAGGTCCCGGCGTCGGGCATTGCGTTGTTGAGTTCCCGGTAGCCGAGCGCCACGAGCAGCATGGGGATGAACCCCACGAGGAAGACCGCCGGCAGGTGCACGCCCACCTCGGACACGGTGGGTCCGAGGGCCGCGGTGAGCGTGTACGCCGGCGCGATGCAGGACACCCCGATCACCACGGCGCCGACCAGCCCGACGGAACCGGCCTTGAGGCCCTTTTCACTCAGGCTTTTGTGCGTGTCCTGGGTAACGGGGGCTTTTGTACTCATGGGATTGCCTCTCCGGAGTGATCAGCCGACGGCGGCCGTTGCGTCCGCCAGTTCAGGGGCCGTTGCTGCGGCCTCGGCGATGCGGGCCGCGGTGGCCTGGCCCATGCGGACCGCCCCGTCCACGTGCTGGTAGCCTTCGGCGGCGAGGTCGGAGGAGCACCAGTAGATGGGGCCGACGGCTGCGTGCTGGTCCTTGCCGTAGCGGTGCAGGCCGCCCAGGTCGTAGCTCGCGGCGTATGCGCCGCGCGTCCATTCCTCCGAGCCCCAGTCGGATTCGTAGTACACCTCGGGCTCCAGGGCCTTGTCCCCCAGGAAGCCGGCGATCGATTCCAGGATGGCTTTCTTGCGGTCCGCGGCGCTCAGTTCGAAGACGGCGTCGGCCTTTTCATCGGAGATGAAGCCGACGAGCGTTCCGCGGGTATCGCCGTGGTTGGTGTTGTCGTAGACCTCCTGGACCAGCGAGCCGGCGCCGAATCCGGTGCCGGAGAGTCCGTCCTCGCGCCAGAACGGCGTGCCGTAGACGGCGTGGACCTTGATGACCAGTCCCAGCGACTGGTGCTGGTGCATCTGGTGCTGGCGGCGCGGCAGCGGAGGGTTGAAGGAGACGCGGGAGTACAGGTTGGGCGGCACAGCCATGATCACGAAGCGCGCGTTTACCGTGGCCCGGTCGGAGACGGCGGTGACCCGGTGGCCGTTGCCGCCGTCGGCCTCCCAGTGGATGGTGCGCACCGGGCTGTTAAGGACGACGTCGGCACCCAGCTCCGCTGCCTGCAGCAGGGAGACCTGCTGCATCCCGCCGATGACCCGCTTGTCCAGGATGAAGTCCTCATCCGTCAGGTGGGTGAAGGAACCGGCGGAGGCGGCCATCAGGACTGCCTGCAGGGCGGAGAAGGCGTGCGCCGGCTTAGTGAGCATGCCGCCGGCGATGAACAGCCCGATGTTGTTGCAGGCCTCCTCGTCCGGGGAATTCTGGCGCAGCCAGTGGTGGAAGGAGATGGTGTCCAGCTCACGGGCCTTGGGGTGTGCCCACGGTTCGGTGGCGCCGATCTCGGCCGCCAGTTCATCCAGCAGCGCGGTGAGCTTTTCCATCTCGGCAGCCGTGGTGGCGCTGACCGGGAACATGTCCCCCGTGTAGCGGACCGGCGCGCCATCCGCACCCACGTAGACGGACTCGCCTTCGCGGTAGCGGGAGTAGGTGTCCAGGCCGAGCTCGTCCAGCAGGGCCAGGAGAGCGGTCTGGTCCGGCGATACCCACTGCCCGCCGATCTCGAGCATGGCACCGTCCACGGTGTCGGTCCACGTCCGGCCGCCCACACGGTCACGGGCCTCGAGCACAGCGACGCTCAGGCCCGCCTTTTTCAGTTCGCGGGCAGCGGTGAGGCCGGAAGGTCCGGCGCCGACGATCACTACGTCGCGGTCAAGATTCAGCATGATGTCCTTTCTCTGTGGCCGCTTGAGTGATGCGAACCACTAAATGAATGCCATTCATTTATAAGAACTATAGAGCCTTTGGCGAGGGAGCGGAAGAGGCTGATGGAATAATGCGAAAGGACGTTCACCCGCAGAAAGGTCAGCCATGCCGGCATCACCAGCCATAGCAACAGCCGGTTCAGCGACAGCTGGGCAGGGCAACCGACGCCGCGCCGGGCGCCCCGTGGGCGGCGTGCTGGACAAAGGCGGAATCACGGAGGCCGCGTTGCGGCTCATTGAGAAAAAGGGATACGACGGCCTCACCATGGCCGCGCTCGCCCGCTCACTCAACGTGGCGCCGTCGGCCCTCTACAACCACGTGAAATCCAAGGGGGACGTGCTCCTGCTCGTCGAGGACCATCTGGCCTCACTCGTGGACGTTTCGGCCTTCGGCGCCAGCCCGTGGGAGGACGCCGTGCGGAAATGGGCGTGGAGCTACCGCGACGTGTTCTCCCAGCACACCCCCCTCATACCGGTCATCGCCGTGCTGCCCGTGACCGACGCGCCCCAGACCCTCGCCATGTATGAGACGGTCAGCGCAGGTTTCCGCGACGCCGGTTTCCCGGAGGAGCGGATCGTCTCCTCCATCGTCGCGCTGGAGTCCTTCATCTTCGGCTCGGCCTACGACGTCACGGCGCCGGCGGACATCTTCGATCCCGGAACAATGGCAGAGGCGACGCCCAGCTTCACGGGCGCGGTCCGGAGCCTGGCCGAGCAGGGCCACGAGCGGCCGGCCGACGTCGCCTTCAGCCTCGGACTGGAGGCGCTGATCAGCGGGCTGGGCGCGCTGCGGGGCTGATCCCATTCCCCACGCCGCCCATTCCTCATGCGGTCCGGGGCGACTAAAATTCCTTAACACGCAACGTTGCGAGCTCAAGGACGGCGCCATGACCGTAATCGACCCGGAATCGCTGTTCTTTGAGTACAAGCTCCGGTACCGCGGCATCCCGGGGCTCGACCATGATCCGGTGGACTACCCGCTGCGCTGGGAAGTCGCGGTGAGCTGCCGGGTTCCCACCCCGGGCGGCGACGAGGAACGCCAACTCGGCAGCGCCGTCGTCCAGGTTGTCCCCAAAGCCGGCATGATCAACCTCTTCCTCACCACCGGGAAAGCCGACCAGGAAATGGCCAAGGCCGTCGAAATGCTCGCCGTGGACCGCCCGGACCTGATCAGGGAGTATCTGCAGGACGGCGGTGACCTGATGATCGTCTCCTCGCTCGAGATCTTCCCTGAGTACCGGGGCGGCAGGACGGGCTACTCGGTGCTGAACGCCATCGTCGAAACGGTGGGCCGGTCCGTGAACCTGGTGGTGGTCCACGCCGCGCCGGCGGATGCCGGGGAGTCCGCGCCGGAAGACCCGGACGAGTACCAGCAGGCCAAATCGGCGCTCCGGGAGTACTGGAAGGACTTCGGGTTCGAGGACGCCACGGGTGACTACCTCGTGTTCTTCCACAAGAAAATCCTGGCCTGACGAGCCCGTCGCAACGGCAGGGCCCCTGCACGCTATAGGCTCGTGTCCGGATGGCGTCCGCGGGGGGATGCGGCCGCCGCCGTAGGCAAAGGTCTCCGCCGTGTCTGTTCTGAAAGTCTCTGTTCTGAAAGTCCTGATCGCTGCCCTTCTGGCGCTGGCCGTTCCGGCCGGGGCGGTGGCCATGGCCCCGCCCGCCAACGCGTCAGCGCAGGTTTACAACCCCTGCGCCAGGCTGAGCGCCGGGCAGACCAAGTTCTCCGGTTTCGGGGCCAACAGGGTCACGTTCGCAACGGCCACCACCCGCAACACCAGCCTGCTCACCATCACCGGCTGCGTCCGTTCCGGTAACCGCTACGTTCAGGAGTGGCAGGACTGGGGCTACGGCGGGCAGTATGGGTTTGCGGCGCAGAACCGGGAATGGGAGGACACGTACCGGTCGCCCACCGGCTCGTTCAGTTTCACGGAGGCCCTTGGGCGCAGCAATCCCGGCACCGCCCTGAAGTACTACGCCATCAACTCCCGGTCCCGCTGGGGCGGCGAATGGAACCGGAACTACAACCAGTACTTTGAAGGCACCGGCGGCGAAGCCGACGAGAACCTCTGGACCTTCATGAACCAGAGCTATTACGAGCAGGCCGCCGTCATCAACTACAACCGGCCGCCGGACTCAAAAACTGTCCTCGGCGCCTCGTACGCCATTTTCTTCCACGCCGGCCGCGCCCCCAGCGCCGGCTGCGTCTCCACGAGCCTGGCCACGGTCACGCGGCTGCTCCGGACCAACCGGCCCGGAGACCGGATCATCATGGGGGCGGTGGATGACGTGTTCACGCCGTACTCGAGCAACCCGTTCGGCGCCATCACCGCCAAGTACGCCCGGACCGGAGGACCCGCCGGGTGGCTGGGAAACCCCGCCTCCCGTGAAATGACAGGGCTGCGCGGCGGCGGGGCTTACCAGGTGTTCAGGGGCGGGTCGATCTACTGGTCAGCGGCGGGAGGTGCGCACACGATCGCCGGCGCGATCCGCAGCAATTGGGCCTCCGCCGGCGCGCAGAACGGCCAGCTTGGCTACCCGACGTCGGATGAGGGACGCGGCCTCAGGAACGGCGGCGCCTACCAGGCCTTCCAGTGCGGCCGGATCCACTGGTCGCGGGCGACGGGGGCGCACAGCACCCGGGGTGGAATCCTCTCTTCCTGGGCGGCATCCGCTACGAGCGCGGGGTGCTCGGCTACCCCACCACTAACGAGTACGCCTTCAGCGGCGGGGCGGCACAGAACTTCCAGGGCGGCACCGTCACGTGGACTGCCCAGGCCGGGGCGCGGATCGTTGCCGGGGCCATCGGCGCGAAGTTCAGCTCTGCCCGCACCCTTGGGAATGCCACCACAGCTGAGCTGGCCACAGGGCTCGGCGGGCGTTACCAGGGCTTCCGGAACGGCTTCATCATCTGGCACCGCACAACCGGCGCTCACATCTCCACCGCAGCACTGCGCGCCGCGTGGATCACCGCCGGCGCCGAAACCGGAGCGCTAGGCTTCCCCACCGGCGACCCGCGTCCGGCCACTGCGGGAAGCACAGCAACGGGCACTGTCCAGGACTATCAGCACGGGCGGATTGCCATCGCCGCGGACGGTACCGTGACCGTCACGCTGGACCCGCCGCCGAGCGCTGGGCCGCCGTCGTCGTCGTGAACCAGTCGTCCAGCTCGGCGGGCGGAACGGGGCGGAGGATGTGGAAGCCCTGCGCCTGGTCGCAGCCGTAACGGCCCAGCTGGTCCAGCGCGTCTCCGTCCTCCACCCCTTCGGCGACAACCGTCAGGCCAAGGCTGTGGGCGAGGTTGATGGTCGAGGCAACCAAGGCCGCGCCCCGCGGGTCCTCGGTCATCGAGACGATGAAGGAGCGGTCAAGCTTCAGCTCGTTGATGGGCAGGTCCCGAAGGTAGGCCAGCGAACTGTAGCCCGTGCCGAAATCATCGATCGCCACCCGGATGCCCCTGGCCTGCAGCCCGGACAGGATGTCCCTGGCACGGACACGGTCCGGCATCATGAAATCCTCGGTGATCTCGACCATCAGCGCCGACTCCGCGAGGCCCCGCTCCTCGATCATGGCTGCGATCCGGTCCGGCAGCTCCGCGTCGATGAGCGAACTGGCAGAGAGGTTGGCGGCCACGGTCATTGGCCGCCCCTGCGCATGCCAGAGGGCAGCCTGATCCAGCGCCAGGGTGAGCACGCAGTCATTCAGGGCGTTCATGAGCCCGGCCTCCTCTGCAAGGAGAAGGAACGAGTCCGGGGCCAGCAGCCCATGCCGGGGATGGTTCCAGCGGACCAGGGCCTCCACGCCCTTCGTTTCCCCGGTGACCGCGTCCACCTTGGGCTGGTAATGCAGGATGAGCTCGCCCTCGGCCAAGGCAATGCGGAGCTCCTGCAGCATCCGCAGCCGTTCCTCACCGGTGCTGTGATCTTCGCTGGCATATACGTGCCGGCCGGTGCGGAAAGTCTTGGCCCGGTACATGGCCGTGTCCGCCTTGCGGAGCAGCGTTTTCAGGTCATTCCCCTGCTCCGGGAACAGGGCGATGCCCACGCTGACACCGACCTGCAGGGCAATGCCCCGCAGGGTGAGGGGCTCACTCAGGGCAGCCCGGAGCCTGTCGGCGAGCTGCAGGGCCTCGTGCTCGCCGGCATCAAGGAGGAGGACGGCGAACTCGTCCCCGCCCAGCCGGGCGATCAGGTCATCGGGGCCCAGGCACCGGCGGAGCCGTTCGCTGACCTGGACCAGCAGCCGGTCCCCCACGTCGTGGCCCAGGCTGTCGTTGATTTCCTTGAACCTGTCCGCATCCAGCAGGAGGAACGCGCAGCGTGCACCCTGCTGCGCGTCGAGCACCGCAGGAGCGTCGGTGTACAGCGCCCGCCGGTTCGGCAGCCCGGTCAGTTCATCCGTCCTGGACTGCCTTCGCACCTCGGCGAGGGTGACCAGCTGGCGGAAGGCCAGCTGGGTCCGGATGCCCGCGGACACCAGGGTTGCTGCAGCCAGCCCGACGGCGAGTTCCGGCACCGGGATCCCCGTGCCCACGATCAGGACCCCAAGGCCGGCGGCAGTGGCAACCATCGGAACCGCCGGGGTCCACGCCCCTTCACTGGCACCGTCGGCCGCTGCCCCCTCCCGGGTGAAGCCGTCTGCCCAGGCAGCGATGAGGCACAGGCCCGCTGTCCATCCCGCGTCCAGGGGTGTGCCCAGATAGTAGGTGTCGTATTCGAGCCGGAACGCATAAGCAACATCGGCCGCCGCGAACACCATAAGTCCCAGCATCAGGATCGCCCCGCTGCGGCCGGTGGCAAGACCCGGCACTGCCGCCATGCCGGCGGTCACGGCCAGGACAACAAGATCCAGGAGGGGGTAGGCGACGGCAACGGACGTGGCGAACGAGGGGAATCCGCCGGCAGCCGACAGCAGCGGGCTGAGCAGGACCACCAGGACGGAGGCGGCACCGAGTGAGCCGACGACGGCGTCCAGCAGCACGGAACGCGCGAGCCGCTGGCGCAACGGGAGCAGATGGACGAACAGTCCGCTGAGGACCAACGGATAAAACAGCAGGTAGCCAATATCCGCGGGCGACGGGAAGGGAAGCGAACTGGCCCCCGCGAGTGAGCTGACGTAGAAAGTGCTTCCCGCCGCGAACGCTGCCAAGGCCATTGCCACCAGGGCAAGTGCCCGATTCTTGGCACGGTAGGCCGCCAGACCGGCCACAGCCGCGGGCGCCCACGACGCGGGCATGCCGAGCCAAAGGTCCACGAGCGGATTGAACCCCTCGCCGTGTACCATCAGTCCGGCCAGGTACAGGCCCAGGAACACCCACATGAACCACAGCAGCCATGGCCTGGATCCCCCACGCCCGCCAGACCGAAGCGCTCTTCGGATCACGCCTGTCTTCATCCGCCCCCCAGCATCAGATGCGCCGGCAGCACCCGACGGGTACACAGCAACCGCATGTGACTCGTATCGTACGTTACGTCAGGGGCCCATCCGATAGCCGCCTAGTAATTGTGACCGCAAAGAAGCCCCGCACGGCTCGTGTGTCAGCGGTGCAGGGCTTCCGTTTGCTTAAGTCAGGAGGACCGGGCTCAGGCGGGCCCCTCGCTCAGGAAAACCGGGCGGGACGGAACGTGGCCAGCATGGGGTGCTTGTCCCCGGTGAGGATCTCACCGGCAAGGAGCTCGCCGACAACGAGACCCAGCGTTGCACCGGAGTGGGTAAACGCCACAAAGCAGCCGGGCACCTGGCCAAGCTCACCCAGCACCGGCTCACCGTCGCCCGGAATGGGCTTGTAGCCGATCTTCCAGCTGGCAGGTTTCAGCTCGGGGTTGCCGGCGATCAGCTTGCTGGCTTCGTCGGCGAGTTCCTGGACCACGTCCTCCGGGATGCTGAACGAACCGTCTGCATGCTCCGTGATGTGTTCCTCGTACCAGTCGTGGTCCAGGGCAAAGGTACTGCCGGGGTTGGGGCGCACGGCGGCGCGCGGCGTGTTCATCACGGCCTTGACGTCGTGCTCCACCGGCTTGGTCAGCACCAGCATGGACACCGGGGAACCGTTGGGGATATCCACGCCCAGCGGCGCGACGACGGCCGGTGTCGCCGCACCGCACGCCACCAGAACCGCGTCGGCGTCGTATGTCTCGCCCGCCGCTGTCTCGACGCCCACCGCCCGGCCGCCGTCGAGCACGACGGACGACTTGCCGGCGTTCAATACCAGCCGGCCGCCGCGATGGTGGAACTCCTCCATCAGGAAGTCCACCAGGTCCGGCAGGCTGACCCAGCCCTCGCCCGGGTTGAAGATGGCATTCTCAGGAATGGCGCCCGAATCAATGCCGGGTGTGAACGCCGCAACGCCGTCCGGCGCGAGCAGCTTTGAGTCATAGCCGATTGACTTCTCGTAGGCGTGGCGGGCTTTAGTGATCTCCCGCTGCCCGGCGGCGTTCCACATCAGTCCGCCGCCGAACTGCAGCCACTCACGGCTGGGATCGGCAGCGAAGAGGGTGCGGTACCGGTCCACACCGGCGAGGCGGAGCTGGTGGTAGGGCGTGGACCGTTCGCCGGCGGAGTTGAGCCAGGAGAGGGAACGGCCGGTGGCTTCGCTGGCCAGGCCGCGTTCGGTCAGCAGCGTGACGGATGCGCCTTCGCGGAGCAGGTGGACAGCGGTGGAGACACCCAGGATGCCGCCGCCGATGATGGCGACGTGCTTGGTCGCGGTGGAGGACATGAGTTCTCCCTTTCTGTGGATTTTGGACACGGTTGATGGGGACGCGAAGCCGCGTCCGGGAAGGATGGGGCGGCGGGTTGCCGCAAGCTGGTTACCGGTGCTGAGACTTAAGCCCGCGCGTGGATCCCTTCGATGATCCTGAGGACTTCAAGCGGCTCGGCCGGATCGACGGGCAGCGGCCCTTCGCCTCGCAGGGCGGAGGCGAGTTGAACGTAAAACTCCGGGTACGCTCCCCGCTCTGCAGGCACGTGACCGGCTGTCCCGTCCACCCCCAGAAGCCCCCAAGACTCCTGGGAATCGATGCCGTAGGCGGGATCCGACGGCAGCACGCCGGCGGCGAGCGCGGGCTCCTGGCCGTCCAGGCCCCACTTCGTGTACCCCGCCTCCGAGCCCAGGACGTGGAAGCGGGGGCCCACCTGGGCTGCCATGCCGTTCATCCACAGTCTGCTGCGGACTCCGGTCCCGTGAAGCAGGGAGACGAACGCCTCTGTGTCTGCGGCCTCCGGATCCGGTCCCCGGTTGGCCGTCTCGCCGTAGCTCCGTTCAATGGGTCCGAACAGCTGAATGGCCTGGTCGATAAGGTGCGCGCCGAGGTCGTGGAGGATCCCGCCGCCCTGGGCGAGGGAGACGGTGTCGCGCCAGTTGCCGAAGCCCTCCGGCCGCCACCATTCGAACCGTGATTCGAAGGTTCGCACCTCACCCAGGGCCCGCTGCCGAAGCAGCTTCTGCAAAGTCAGGAAGTCGGCGTCCCACCGGCGGTTCTGGAACACAGTGAGCTGCACCCCGGCCTCGGACGCCAGTGCGATCAGTTCCTCCCCCTGGTCTGAGGTCGGAACGAAGGGCTTGTCTACCACCACATGGAGGCCATGTGCAATGGCTGCTGCCGCAAGGTCGAAGTGGGTGTGTGGCGGGGTGCCCAGGATGACCAGGTCCAGGTCCCCGGTCTGCGCGAACATCGCCTCCGGCCTGGGAACGATGCGCGCCTGCGGGTGGAGCCTGGCCGCCTCGGCGGCCCGGGCGGGATCCGCCGTCACGATCACATCCAGCGAGTAGCGCGGATCCGCCGCGATCAGCGGCGTGTGGAAGACCTTGCCGGAGATTCCGAAGCCGACGACGGCGGTCCGGATGGGTGCCGCAGTGCCGTTCAGCATCACAGCACCTCCGAGAGGAAGCGCTGCAGGCGTTCGCTGCGTGGGTTGTCGAACAGTTGTGCCGGGGTGCCGGCTTCCACGACTTCGCCCTCGTCCATGAAGACCACCTGGTCGGCGACCTTGCGGGCGAAGCCCATCTCGTGCGTGACCACCAGCATGGTCATGCCGCGTTTGCCGAGTCCTGCCATGAGGTTCAGGACGCCCTTGACCAGTTCCGGGTCCAGGGCGCTGGTGGCTTCGTCGAACAGCATGACTTCCGGTTCCATGGCCAGGGCGCGGGCGATGGCCACGCGCTGCTGCTGGCCGCCGGACAGGTCGCGGGGCCGGTGGTCGGCCCGCTCGGCCAGTCCTACTTCGGCGAGGCCGCGGCGGGCACGTTCCCTGGCCTCGGCCTTGGGCATGCCCTTGACGCTCCACAGGGCCAGCGCCACGTTTTCCAGGGCTGTGTGGTCCGGGAACAGGTTGAAGTGCTGGAAGACCATGCCGATCCTGGCGCGCAGGATGTCGGGCTTGACCTGGAGGGCGCTTTCACCGGCCAGCAGCACGTCGCCGCTCTTGGGTTCATGCAGCCGGTTGACGCCGCGCAACAGCGTGGACTTGCCCGAGCCTGAGGGCCCGATGATGCAGGTGGTGGTGCCCGGGGCGACGGTGAGGCTGACGTTGCGCAGGACCTCGATGTCCCCGTAGGCCATGGTCAGGTTCTTCAGTTCCAGGCTGGATCCGTGGAACGTATGGTTTTCCGCGGCGGTATTGGCGGTGTTGCTTGCGAGGCTCATGTGTTGCTCCCGGTGATCAGCGGCGAGGCCGCGTCGAGTTCGGTGACTTCCTTCAGACCGCTGGTGGGCGGGGTGGGCCGGCGGCGGCCGGTGCGGAAGCGGCTGTCGAAGTAGTTGACCAGGTGGGTCAGGGGCACGGTGATGACGAGGTAGAAGATGCCTGCCATGACCAGGGGCGAGAGGTTTCCGGAGAGCACGGCGGCGTCCTGGCCTACGCGGAAGAGTTCGCGTTCGCTGACCAGCAGGCCCAGGAAGTAGACCAGGGAGGAGTCCTTGACGATGGCGATGAACTGATTGACCAGGGCAGGCAGGACGCGGCGGACGCCCTGCGGGACCACCACGAGCCGCATGGATTTGGCGTAGCTCATGCCCAGGGCCCGGCACGCTTCGCCCTGGCCCTTGTCGACGCTTTGGATGCCGGCGCGGAAGATTTCGCCGATATAGGCGCTGGCGATCAGGCTCAGCGCAATGATCCCCAGCGGGTACGGGGAGGGTCCGAAGATTGACTGGCTGAACCGGGCGAAGCCCTGCCCGATCAGCAGGATGGTGAGGATGGCCGGAAGGCCGCGGAACAGGTCGGTGTAGATCCGGGCCGGCACCCGCAGCCACTTGGATGGGGAGATGCCCATGACCGCCACCACCATGCCCAGCGCGACGCCGATGATGGTGGCGGCAACGGAAATGATCAGGGTGTTCAGAAGGCCAACCCCAAGGAGTTGGGGCAGGACTTCGGCCATAGCGCCGAAATCGAAAAAGGTACGGATGATGGTGTTGAGCCAGTCCATGGTTGCTCTCAGACGTAGTTAGCTGGTGGACGGCCGAACGGACCGCCGGTGGGTGGTCCGCCCGGCCGCAGGCCGGGTGGCTTTACTTGCTCGGCGTCGGGCTTGCCGTCTGCTCGGCCTTGGGAAGGTACTGCTTGGGCATCGGGGAGCCTGGGAACCACTTCTGGTAGAGCTTCTTCCAGGTTCCGTCCGCCATCGCTGCGGCCAGGCCCTTGTTCAGGGCCTCCTTGAAGGCTGTCTTGCCCTTGGCAACTGCGAAGCCAGCCGGGGCATCGAAGGACGGAATGTCCGCGGCGCTGACCAGGCCGTGCTGCTTCTCATAGGCCTTGGCCGCCTCATAGTCCAGGAAGTGCGCATCCACCGCGCCACTGTTCACCGCGGCGATGGCGGTGTTATTGTCCGGGAAGCGCACCAGGTTCGCCGAGGTGAAGTTCTTCACTGCATAGGCTTCCTGCAGAGTTCCCTGGACCACGCCCAGTCGCTTTCCGTTGAGGCCGGCGACGTCCCTGATGCCCGAGGTTTTGGTGGTAATGACTGTCAGGTAGCCTGCGAGGTAGCCGTCGGAGAAGTCAACAGTTTCCTTGCGCTTGTCCGTGATGCCAATGGCGGCCACGCCCACGTCGAACTGGCCGTTGGCCACGGCGGAGAGCAGCCCGGAGAAGTCCTGGCCGGTGAAGACCACGTTGTCCACGCCGGCGCGGTGGGCAACGTCCTTGAACAGTTCGACGTCGAAGCCGGTGAAATTGCCCTGCGCATCGGCGAAGGTGTACGGCTTGGCATCCCCCAGGCTCGCAACCCGGATGGTGCCCGGCTGGATCAGCCCATAGGGGTTGTCCTGCGTGGACGAGGACGCGGGAGCGCCGCCACAGCCCGACAATGCCACGAGTGCTGCAACAGCCGCCGCGACGGCCACCCCGGGGCGCAGGTTCTTTCGTTTGATCACTTCATCATTCCAATCGTTGAGCAGGCCGCCTCTGGCCCGGGGTCCGAAATCCCTTGTTGAGTCCGGTCTCAGCCGGTACCATTGAGACCGGACTCACATTGGGGTTGCTAAAAATGTAACCCAAGCCACAAAGGCCGTCAAGGCCCTTCTGAAAGGCAGCACATGAGCAGCACCAGTTCGAGGCGGCGGGACGTCACGGTCGCAGATGTCGCCAAGGCCGCGCAGGTCTCCAAGGCCCAGGCCGCCCGCGCGCTGGGCAATTACGGCGCCGTCAGCGACGACGTCCGCGAGCGTGTCCTGGCCGCCGCCGAGGAGCTGTCCTACCGCCCGAACGAACTGGCCCGCAGTATGAACACCGGAAAATCACACACCATTGGCGTTGTGGTGGGGGACATCGAAAACCCGCATTTTGGCCTCGCAACCAGGGGAATCACGGACGCCGCCAAGAAGAGCGGGTTCAACGTCATTCTGGTCAACACGGACGAGAACACAGCGGCTGAAGTGGATGCTGTCCGCGTTCTGCTCGATAAGAGGGTCGACGGCCTGATCGTCGCGCCGGCGTCGTCGGTGGAGACGGAGCATTTGCGGCGGGTCCATGAATCAGGCCGGCCGCTGGTGCTGCTAGACCGCTCGGCTGACGGCCTCGCGGTGGAGACTGTCGCCGTCGACATGGGCGCCATCTCCCACGAATCCACGCGTTACCTGCTTGAGGCAGGGCACCGGCGGGTCGCCTTCATCTCAACGCTGCGCAGCGATCCCGGGTACTCGGCGGGAATGCGCCTGGACTCATCGCAGATCTCGGACCGCCTGGAAGGCATGCGGCGGGCCTTTGCGGACGCGGGCTGCACGTTCCCCGACGACCTGGTACGGCTCAATGCCGGCGATGCCGGCTCCATCCGGAACCTCACGCGCGAGGTGCTGCTCGGCACCGACCGGGCCACCGCCGTCGTGGCTTCGGACGGCCTGATTGCCCTCAGTGTGGTGGAGGCTATTCAGGAACTGGGGCTCCGTATCCCTGAGGACGTGTCGTTCCTGATGTACGACGACTTCGCCTGGACCCGTCTGACCACGCCGCCCCTGACCGTGGTGGCGCAGCCCGTCTACGACATGGGGGCCGCGGCGGCCAATGCCCTGATCAGGCAGATCGATGGCCGGCCGCCGCTGGCCCCGGCGCCGGAGTTCAACGCCAGGCTGGTCCGCCGGGGCTCGGTGGGTACAGCGCCCGTGGCGGTACCGGCACCTTAGGTTCCGATACCGGCTCACTCGGCGTCGCCGTCGTCGTCCTTCTCCCCGTCCTTCAGGAGCAGGGCCGTGCCCTGGTAGGCACCCAGCTCCAGGAAGAAGCTGTGCAGGTCATCGACCTGCCCAACGGCCTCACCGCTGAAGAGGTCGTGGACGCTGCTGCCGGGAACCAGATGGGTCGACTGGATGCTGCCCGCGATGTCCTGGCCGGAGAAGTTGAGCACGGTTGCCTGCAGGTCCCCGCTGCCCAGCCTGTTGACCAGAACCAGCAGGCCGCGCTGGGAAACTTCCGGCACGTCCAGCAGGGTGCTGGTGGCGATCCCGCTCTCTTCCCGCACGGAAAGGATCTTCTGCAGGCGCCGGGCGAAGGAATCCGGGTTCTTAAGCTGGTCCGGCAACGTCCCGTAGAGGCTGCGGGCACGCGGCATGCCGGCAGAGGAGGCCTCCGCCTCGGGGCTGGTGCCCATGATGTCGTGGGCACCCCGGTTGATCCAGCGGGTATCGCCCTGCGCGGTCAGCTCCCGCACTTTCTGGCGGTCAAGGGCGGCGACGCCGGTGAGGTCCCAGCCGGACAGGGCAAAGACGCCCGGCTGCAGGGCGTTGTACATGGACAGCAGAACGTGGACGTCCAGGATCTGGGCCTGCTGTTCCTCCGTGAGGTTATCCGGATCCTGGATGCCGAGGGCGGCCATGATGAAGCTGACGGTGGTGCAGGCGATGCCGTTGGTGGTGAACAGGGCGTTGTACGGAGTGTCCGGTCCGGTCAGCCGCTCCCGCAGGGTCTGCTGGACATGCTCGGCGACTTCGGCCCCGGTGAGCTCCTGGCCATTGAGTTCAAACACGTCGTCCTTGTGCCCGGCAGCGAAATGGACCAGCTCGTAGGTCAGCTCGTCGTGGTTCTGCAGGGCATGGACCAGTGATGCCTGGTCGACGCCGATTTCCATGGCTAGCCGCAGGGTCAGGCGCAGGAATTCGGTGTCGGCAGTCACCAGCGCGTAGTGGTACGCGGGCCGGGTGACGAAGTCGTAGGAAAGATCCGGACCGGCCTCTGAGGTGGCTTTGATGTCATCGATGGTCAGGTTGAGTTCCTGGAAGGAGAACCCGCCCACCTTGCGGATCATGGAGCCGATGAGCTGGTTTGCGGCCTCGGACAGCGGGTGCCCCTCGGACCAGCCCGGCTGCTCCTCGGCGCTCTTCTCCACGCCCAGGAACCCGTTCGCGTCCAGCCGCAGCGCGCCGGTGCCCAGGTCGAGCAGCGAATGCAGCGCATCCCCGACCACCAGGCGCATGCCCGCAAAGGTGGGGTCCAGCCAGTTGATGGACGGCTGTCCGGCCTTGAAGTAGTGCAGGTAGACCCAGCGCCGGGTCTTCCCGGCCGTGTCCACGATCGGCCGTGTGGCACTCCAGTTGGTCTCCTTGACCCCGGGTTCATAGAAGATCACCCGCTGGAGCCGGCCGATGATGTAGCCGGCCTTCTGCAGCGCCTGCTCCGCGTCCGGGCTGATGTTGACGGAGTCTTCGCCTTCGGGAACGTCCGGCAGCAGGTGCCAGTCCTCCTCCGGGATGTCGATCATGTGATAGATGCCGGGATAGTCCCGGAAGTTCATCTCGGCCAGGCGGAAGTCGGCACCCTTGCCCGTGTGGCCGGGAACGATGTCATCAATGACGGTGCCGTCATGGTCGGCAGCGACCTCGCACATCTTGCGGAATTCGTCCTCCGTGCCGAACACCGGGTCGATCGCCATGCTGATGCGGTCGAAGTGCCCGTCCACGCTCGGCGTCTGGGACCAGCCGCGGATGCCGCCGGCGAGCTTGACGGGGCCGGTGTGCAGGCCCCTGATCCCGATCTCCCGGAACGCGTCCCAGAGCTCAGGATCTCCCAGGGCGGAGAGGAAGGACTGGCCCGGGCGCGTGATGAAGGACAACGGGTACGCGGTAAACCAGACGGGGGCGCGTTCCACGGCAGCCCGCGGGTTCGGATGGGCATAGGAGTTCTGCCACATGCTGGCCTGTCCGGAGAGCTGCCGCGCCATCACGTTCGCGTCGCCCAGCATCGCCTGGTTGCGCAGCCACTCAACATAGGCCGCGTTTCGGCCGTCGAATTCGAGCGATGGGCGGTCGGCAAAGAACTGCCGACGGCGGGCGATCGGCCTGAGTGCCTTGGGTCGGGCGGGATAGAACTGCTCGTCGTAGGTGATGTCAGCGGCTTCCGTTGCTTCCGGCGCTTCAGCCGCTGAGTCGGCCGAGGGCGCTTCGGCTGCTGAGTCGGCCGGCGCCTCGGTCGCTTCCGCGGCCGCCGGATCAGCGGAGACCGAATCGAACCGGTCAGGCTCGCCGGCCAAATCGTCAGCTACTGAAACGCTCTTGTTGAAGCTTGCTTCCCGCACAGATTGCTCCTTTATCGGTGGTTCCTGCGTGGCACCTCCCGGGGTGTTCTTCAGTCTTCCCGTACCCCGGCGCCTTGAGAGTATTCACATTTGTCCGCTTAGCCCACCGTATGTCGGCGGCCCCCGGAATATCGACTATTTGCGTCAGCGGTTTCCTCGGCCGGCGAAGCAGGGCTAAACGTTGGGGGTGTCTGATAGACACTGCCGCCGGAAAATCGGCCCGCGTAGCGTGGTGGTTGTGGACAGAAAAGCAGACATCCGTGAGTTCCTTATCTCGCGCCGTGCGAAGGTCAGCCCTGAGCAGGCCGGGATCTTCAGCTACGGGGACCTGCGACGGGTACCGGGTTTGCGCCGTGGGGAAGTGGCGCAGCTGGCCGGTGTGAGCACGGATTACTACACTCGGCTGGAACGCGGCAGCATCCGCGGCGCCTCGGACTCGGTGCTGGAGGCTGTGGCCTCCGCCCTTCAGCTGGACGAGGCCGAACGGGCCCACCTGATGGATCTGGCGCGGACAGCCAACTCGCCGTCGCGCCGGACGCCGCGGCGGCCGACGCAGCAGCGGGTCAGGCCCGGGGTGCTGCGACTGCTGGACGGGATGACGGCCGTTGTCGCGCTGGTTCAGGACGGCCGGGCCGACGTACTCGCCGCCAACATGTTGGGCCGCGCCCTGTACGCCCAGGTGTTCGACTCGGCGGTATCGTCCGGCCCCGACATTCCGGGCCGGGTTCCGAACCAGGCGCGGTATCTTTTCCTCGATCCGGGTGCCGGGGACCGGCGGCGACTCTGCCGGCGGATCCACCGTCCCGGGCATGCGCTCGAATACGCAGCCGGGAAACCGCAAACAAGGAAAGACAGAATCAAAACATGACTGAACAGGACTCCATGAATGAGCGGATTGAAAGCACGCCCGGGAGGAAGGTCTGGTTCATCACCGGTGCAGGCCGCGGCATGGGGACCGACATCGCGAAGGCGGCCCTGCGCGCCGGCCACGCAGTGGTCGCCACAGGCCGCGACCCGGGAAAGGTCGTCCAGGCCGTCGGCGACAATGAGAACCTTCTTGCGGTGAAGCTCGATGTCACGGATCCAACTGACGCCACGGCGGCCATCCAGGCAGCCGTCGACCGTTTCGGCCGGATCGATGTCATCGTGAACAACGCCGGTAACTTCTACGCCGGGTTTTTCGAGGAAATCACCCCGGAGGACTTCCGGGCCCAGATCGAAACCACGATGTTCGGCCCCATCAATGTCACCCGCGCGGCCCTGCCGGTCCTGCGGGCCCAGCGCTCTGGCCTTCTGGTCACGATCTCCTCGACCGCCGGCATCACGGGCGGGGAGTTCCTGAGCGCCTATGCCGCGTCGAAGTTCGGTGTGGAGGGCTGGGCCGAGTCCCTGGCGCCTGAGGTGGCCCCGTTCGGCATCCGCAGCATGATCGTGGAGCCGGGGTTCTTCCGGACCGAGCTGCTCACCCCGGAATCCACCAGCTACGCGGCATCCACCATTGAGGACTACACCGAACGCACCGAACAGACGGTCACCGCGTGGAAGGGCATGAACGGCCAGCAGGGCGGGGACCCGGCCAGGCTCGCCGACGCCCTGATGAAACTGGCCGAACTGGACGAACCGCCGCTGCGGTTCGCTGCAGGTGCGGACGCGGTCGGCGTCTTCGAGACCCGGGCCATCGCCCTTCGGGACCAGGCCGGCGCCCACCGCGAGCTCTCCGGCAACCTCGCCCATGAGGACGCCTGACCCGAGCGCTGCCGTCTTGCCTACGTGCTGAGGTTCCAGTGGGCCTCGATTGCCTCGGCGATTGGGCCGGCGGTGACGTCCACCCGGAAAGCGACGGGCGCGGTCCCTGTCTCTTCGACTATCGAATCGCGGTACACGCGGCCGCATGTGGGACAGAGGGTGTAGAGATCCTCATCCGCAGGCCATTCGGCCAGCTCCGCGGGCATGGAAGTGCTTCCTCCGGCGTAAACGGGGACGCCTTGTGAGTTGGCCTGTATCAATCCGGCCTGGCTGACGGTGTTGCCGCACACGCAGGTGATGGTGGTGACGTCATGACCGATCACATTGGCGGTTTCAGCATCCACGATGAACTCTCCGGTGCTGGAAGCGACCTTGTGGTATTAGCTTATGCCTGCCGAAACGTATGGTCGCCTGCGTGCAGACCCCAGACGGATTTCCCCACTGCCGCGCTCTTTCAGCGTGGCCGGGATGAGGTGTGTTGCGGGTTCCCCGGAGAAACCGTCCACCCGTGCAAACAACTTTTCTGCCGCGATCCGCCCGATTCCTTCCGCGTCCTGGGCGATCACCGTGATTCCAGGGTCGGGCACGTCAGCCAGGGGAAAGTCGTCAAAACCGACGAGCGCGATTGAGCTGTTCACGCCGTTCTCGCGCAACGTTTGGACCACCCCGGCGTCGTTGTCCGTTGTCACCGTGTCTGCCGGCACTCCGACGGGTACTGCGTCCAAGAAGACGAGCGCCGTGCCCCTGGCCGCCTCCATGGCACGGAAAGAATGCCTACCGCTGGCTGGTCCCAGGATGATCCCGTCCACACGTCGACCCACGAAGTTCCTGATGATCCGCAACTCCCTTTCGGGGCCGTAATCATGGCTGGCTGCAATGACGGCAGTCTTCCGTTCCCATGCCTCTCCTCAATTGCCCGAAGAACTGCAGCCGAGAACGGATCGGCCAGGTTTCCAACCAGAAACCCGACCGTCAGTGTCCTGCCGTTTGCCCGCTTGAGGTTCGCGGCAACCAGGTTGGGCTGGTAGTGCAACTGCTCTATTGCGTGACGGACGCGATCGATGGTTGCCTCGGAGACGTTCGGCTCTCCGTTCACAACCCGGGAGACCGTCTTGGTTCCCACCCCGGCCAGTGCTGCGACGTCGCGCATGGTGGGACGTGATCGCCCTGAAGGGGCCGGGCCGGCGGTGCCAGGCATTTTCGGTCCGGACATTCGGTCTTCTAGGAGCGGGCCTGCTGAACGTCGAAAGCGCCGGTCAAGGGACCCAGCTCTGCCGACGTCGGCGGGTTGGCGCCTTGGCGGGAGCAGGTGATCGCCGCGGCCCTGTTCGCGTAGGCGGCAAGGGCGTGCAGATCATCCAGGGACAGGCTGCACAGGTGTGGCCTGGCGGCGGCCCCCAGCATGTCCATCTGGGCGAGCCCGGAGATCAGTCCGGCCATGAAGGAGTCCCCTGCCCCGACGGTGTCAGCCACCGCGATGGGCTTACCCGGCAACTCCACGCGTCCCTGCCTTGTCATGAGCACCGGACCGTCGGCGCCGCGGGTCAATGCCACCAGCGACGGTCCGAGGTCCAGCCAGGCGGCCATTGACTCCTCAAGCGTCCTGTAGGGGTAAAGCCACACCAGGTCCTCGTCGCTGGCTTTGACGATGTCACTGGCGGCCACAAAGTCCTCGGCCTGTTCCCGTGCCGCGGCCACGTCCGGGCTGATGGCGGGACGGCAGTTGGGGTCAAAGCTGATGGTGGCGTGCGGGCGTGCTGCCTCGACCAGGCCCTGTACCGACTTGTTGCCCGGGGGCAGTGCCGTCGCAATGGAGCCGGTGTGGACATGGAGCGAACTCTCCGCGGCTGACAGGGCAGGTATGGACGCACCGTTTATGTCCCAGCTGATGGAGAACGTATATTGCGCTGCTCCGGCGGCATCCTGGGATGCCAGGGCGATTGATGTCGGTTCGGAGCCGCCGACGATGCTCTCCACGCCGTTGCTGTCCAGGTGGTCAGCGATCATGCGCCCGTATCGGTCCTCGGCAAAGTGCGTGACGAGTTTGGTGCAGAGGTCCAGGCGGGCACAGCCGACGGCAACGTTGAGCGGGCTGCCGCCCGCGTGCACCTCGGGATCGCTGTTATCCCGCCGCTGGTCATCGATGATGTCAACCAGCGATTCCCCGATGACAGTGATCATGCTCAGCGGCCCGGGTAGACGACGGCCTTGAGCTGACCCGGCTGTTTGCCGGCCTTGAGTGCTTCCTGGGACTCGGCGAGGGAGAACTTACCGGTGACCAGGACGTCCAGGTCCACTTTTCCGTCCGTGATCAGCTGGATGGCGAGGGGCCAGGTATTGGTGTAGCGGAAGACGCCGGAGAGCCAGATCTCACGGTTCTGGATGTACGAGACGGGGAGTTCGACGTCGTCCGCCCCGAGCCCGACCAGGATCACCCTCCCGGCCGGTCCCACGGCTTTGATGCCGGAGCGGACCGCCTGGGGTGCGCCGGAAGCGTCAATGAAGGCATCGACGTCGAGCCCTTCCACAGTGTCTGTCTTCGCGTTCAGCGCGTGGGTGGCGCCGTGTTCCAGGGCGAAGGCCAGGCGGTCCTCGGCGATGTCGCTGATGTAGATTTCGGTGGCGCCGAAGGCGCGGGCGGCCTGGGCGGCGATGATGCCGATGGGGCCGGCTCCCGCGATGAGGACGCGGCTACCGGGGCGGATTTCGGCACGTTCGCAGGCCCAGAGCCCCACCGAGAGCGGTTCGATGAGCGCGCCTGCCTCGTCGCTCACACTGTCCGGGATGTCGTAGGCGAAGTCGCCCTGGATGGTGACGTATTCCGCAAAGGCGCCGTCGATTGGCGGGGTGGCGTAGAACTCGATGTCCGGGCACAGGTTGTACCGTCCGGCTTTGCACTGCTTGCACGTGCGGCACGGGCGCTGGGGTTCGACGGCGACGCGCTTGCCGATGCGGCCAGGGTCGACGGCGGTTCCGACGGCGGCGATCCGGCCGGAGAGTTCGTGGCCAAGGATGAGCGGGTGGTCCACCACGTAGTCCCCAATCCGCCCGTGTTCGTAGTAGTGGACGTCGCTGCCGCAGACGCCGACGGCGGCGACCTGCACCAGGACCTGGTCGGGCTCAAGGCCGGGGATGGGCAGGGTCTCCAGGGCCATGTCCCCCTGGCGCTTCAGGATGGAGGCGCGCATGGAGGTTGGCGGTTCTGTGTCCGTGAGAGTGCGGGACTGTGCGGTGGGTGTTGTCATCGAAGTAATCCTCTGCGAATGGAAGTGGGGATGGCCGGCTACTTGAAGGCGGGTGCTATTTGACGGCGCTGTTATTTCACGGCGCCGAGGGAGAGGCCTTGGACGAGTTTGTCCTGCGCGGCGAAGCCGGCGAACAGCACCGGGAGCGAAATGACGACGGCGGCCGCGCAGACCTTGGCGAGGAAGAGGCCCTGGCTGGAGACGAAGCCGGTGAGGAAAACCGGGGCGGTGCCCGCGACGACGCCGGTGAGGACCCGGGCCAGCAGGAGTTCGTTCCAGCTGAAGATGAAGCAGATCAGGGCGGTCGCGGCGATGCCCGGCATGGCCACGGGAGCGATGATCTTCCGAAGGGTGAGGAGCAGGTTTGCGCCGTCGATCTGGGCTGCCTCGAGCATTTCAACGGGCACTTCGGCCAGGAAGGAGCGCATCATCCAGACGGCGATGGGCAGGTTCATGGAGGTGTACATCAGGATCAGGAACCAGATGTTGTCCAGCGCGCCGGTGGTCTTGGCGAACAGGTAAAGGGGCAGGATCGCGGCAACCACCGGCATCATCTTCGTGGAAAGGAAGAAGAACATCACGTCGGTCCACTTCTTCACCGGCCGGATGGACAGCGCATAGGCCGCAGGGATGGCCAGGACCAGGACCAGCACGGTGGACAGGATCGAAGCCGTGGCGGAGTTGATCAGCGGCGGCCAGGGGCTGACGCCGGAGCTGGCGCCGAAGAACTCCTTGTAGGCGTCCAGGGTGAGGTTCCCCGCGACCGAGGGCGGGTTTGTGGCAGCGTCAGTTTCCGAGTGGAAGGACGTCAGGATCATCCACAGGACCGGCGCGGCGAACAGCAGGGCCAGCAGCCAGGCCGCGATCCCTGCGGCGGTGTTGTTGCGGGTCGGGTCCATGCGGGACTTACCACCGAACCCGAATATACGGCGGCGTGACCGGGTGTTGAGCGCGGTCGGTGATGTGGAACTGGCAGGGCCCGAGTTCTGGGCTGCGGCGGGGGTGAGGGTGCTCATCGTGCTGCCTCCTTCTTGAAGAGCGAGAAAA
Source organism: Arthrobacter sp. OAP107 (assembly GCF_040546765.1). NCBI lineage: Bacteria > Bacillati > Actinomycetota > Actinomycetes > Micrococcales > Micrococcaceae > Arthrobacter > Arthrobacter sp. OAP107. The sequence continues at coordinate 5,042,578 of NZ_JBEPOK010000001.1, forward strand.
CGGTGCGGAGGGCGAAGGTCGCCACGATGATGGTGCCGATGACCACCACTACGCCGGCGGCGGATGCCAGGCCGTATTCGTTGGCGAAGTAGAACGTCTGGTAGATCGCGTAGGGGAGGTTGGCGGTGCCCAGGCCGCCGGATGTGAGGGTGAAGACGGCGTCGAAATTCTGCACGATGTAGATGGCTCCGAGCAGGCCGCCGAGTTCCAGGTACTGGCGCAGGTGCGGCAGGGTGAGGTGGCGGAAGATGTCCCAGGACGTGGCGCCGTCCATCTGGGCGGCTTCCACGGTGTCCATCGGCCGGGATTGCAGGCCGGCCAGCAGGATGAGCATCATGAACGGAGTCCACTGCCAGACCAGGGAGACGATGACGGCCATCAGCGGCGCCTGGGACAGCAGGTCCGGCTGCGGCGGTGTGTCGCTGCCGAACAGGGACCAGATCCAGGTCAGGATGCCGTCGATCAAACCGTACGTCGGGTTGAGCAGGGCGTGCTTCCAGATCAGGGCCGCGGCCACCGGCACCACCAGGAACGGTGCGATCAGCAGCGTGCGGGCCAGTCCGCGGCCGATGAACTTCTTGTCCAGCAGCAGTGCCAGGCCGAGGCCGATGACCAGGCTGGCCAGGACGACGGCGACGGTGAGCAGCACGGTGGTGAAGATGGCCTGGCGGAGGTCAGCGTTGGTCAGGACCTGGATGTAGTTATCGAAACCGGCGAAACCGGTCTGGTCCGGACGCAGGCTGTTCCAGTTCAGGAACGAAATGATCAGGGTCACCACGAACGGAAGCTGGGTGACGATCATGAGGAAGATCAGGGCCGGCAGCAGCGGCGCACGCCGTGCCCAGGCCAGAGCGCGTTCACGGGATCTGGCGTTCTTGGAAGGTTTGGATGCGCTGTGGCCGGAACGGGCAGCGACGCGGGCTGGTGCGGAAGTCATGATCTGTCTCCTGCAGTGCTGTGGCCCGCGGTCACGCGGGCCACAGCACTGATTGGTGGGTGGTTACTTCTTGTACTTGTCGCCGATTTTTTGAGCGGCATCCTGGCCCTTGGCCAGCGCGTCCTCTACCGAACCCTGCCCTGCGATGGCGGAGCTGACACCCTGGGAGACCGTGGTGCCGAGGTCAGCGAATTCGGGGATCCCGACGAACTGGATGCCGACAACCGGACGCTCCTGCACACCGGGATTCTTCGGGTCGGCGTTCTCAATCGCCGCGCGTTCAGCCTTGAAGAACGGCGCGGCCTTCTGGAACTCCGCGTTCTCGTAGGTGGAGATGCGCTTGCCCGAGGGAACCTTGGCCCAGCCCAGCTTGGAAGCCACGAGTTCCTCGTACTTCTTCGAACTGGCCCAGGCGATGAATTTCCCGGCAGCGTCCTGCTTTTTGGACGCTGCCTGGACACCCCAGGACCAGGTCCACAACCAGCCCGAGGACTTCGTGTTCTTCACCGGAGCCTGTGCGTAGCCAATCTTGCCCTTCACCGGGGAACTGGCGGCTTCCAGCGCGCCCGCGGCGGAGGTGGCGTCGTACCACATGGCCACCTTGCTCTGGCTCATGTTGTTCAGGCACTCGGTGAACCCGGCCTGAGCCGCGCCGGCTTCGCCGTGCTCCCGTACCAGCTTGGTGTAGAACTCGGTCGCTTCTTTGAACTCGGGTGCGTTGACCTTCGCGTTCCAGTCCTTGTCGAACCAGGTCCCGCCGAAGGTGTTCACCACGGTGGTCAGCGGCGCGAAGACCTGGCCCCAGCCGGGCTGGCCGCGCAGGCAGATGCCCTTCATGCCCGGAGCCGCGCCGTCGGCCTTAGCCGCCAGATCAGCGACCTGGTCCCAAGTCGGCTTCTCCGGCATGGTCAGGCTCTTGGCCTCGAAAATGTCCTTGCGGTACATCAGGAAGGAGGACTCGCCGTAGAACGGTTCGCCGTAGAGCTTGCCGTCCTTGCCGGTCAGTGACTCCGTGTAGGCGGGCAGAATGTCGGCCTGGTTGAACTCAGCATCCTCGGCCACGTTGTCCAGTGGTGCCAGCCACTTGTTTTCGGAGTAGAACGGAATCTCGTAGTTCGAGAGTGAGGCCACGTCGTACTGTCCGGCCTGGCTGGAGAATTCCTGGCTGATCTTCGCCCGCACGTCATTCTCAGGGAGGACCGTGTAATTGACCTTGATCCCGGTGTCCTTGGTGAAATTGTCCGCAGTCAGCCGCTGCAGGTCTTCCATCTGCGGGTTGTTCACCATCAGGACATTGATGCTGTTCTGGTCACCGGCAGCCGAACCGCCGCCGGCCCCGGAACAGGCCGAGGCAGAAAGTGCGAGGCACAGGGCGCCGGCGGCCATTGAGGCAGCGCGCATTTTTGAGCGCATTGAGGACTCCTTTGTTCTTCAAGGGGGTGCGCAGCCACTGCACCCCGACTGCTGTGTCGGAGTACCTGACTGGAGCGGCATCTGCCCGGGGAATCCGGCGTGCCGCGCTTGTGTTCCTCAACTTTAGGTCTGTGGGACAGGGCACAACTAGCGCCCTGGTTGCTGAATTCTGATACAAATTTTCCGTGGCAATGGCCCACGATGGCGGTAATCTAGGCGAAGGCGCCGGCCTGCGGTGTCCATATTTCATAAACATCCCACGACACGGAGTACCCCAATGACAGCGCCTCCCGACGACGCAACGGCCCGGCTCGCCGAACGGCTGCTGGGCATGCGCGCCAACCGGGAAGTCATCCCGCCGGACCCCAGCCACTCCGTCCGGTGGCATGAGCACGACTACCCCAGCCCGCTCGCACGCTGGAACTACCACCCGGAATATGAGATCCACCTGATCCGCAAAGGCACCGGAAAGTTCATCGTGGGCGACCACATCGGCACCTTTGAGGCGGGCCACGTGTCGCTGGTCGGATCAGGGTTGCCGCACGACTGGGTCAGCGACCTGGAGCCCGGCGAAGTGCTCGAACGGCGTGACGCCGTGATTCAGTTTGACGGGAGGTGGGTCCAACAAACCGCTGTGACCGTTCCTGAAATGGAGGAGGTCAAGCCCTTGCTGGAACAGTCCGCGCGCGGGATTGAGTTCCTGGGCCGCTCGGCGCGGGATGCCGCCGTCTCCATCGAAGCCATGGGCCGATCGGATGGGCTGGAGCGGCTTCACCACCTCCTGGAACTCTTCACGATACTTGCGCGGGCGCCGCAGGAAGAACGGCGCTATCTGGCGGAGGAATGGTTCCGGCCGCAGCTGGACGGCCAGGCCGCCGCCGTCGTCGACATCGTCCTGGAGTATGTCTTCAGCAACCACGCCGGCAGTATCAAGATGTCCGAAGCGGCAGCCTTGGTCGGCATGACCGAGCCGACATTCTCCAAATACTTCAAACGCTCCACCGGCCAGAATTTCAGTGATCTGGTCCGAAAGCTTCGTCTGGCCCATGCGCGCCGCCTGCTGGAGCACAGTGACAAAGCCATCTCCGACATCTGCTACGAGGTCGGCTTTTCCAACCTGTCCAACTTCAACCGCCACTTCCTCAATGACACCGGCGAAACGCCTCGTCAGTACCGGCAGCGGGCATAGAGCTGATACGCAGACCCTGACCGTGCCCTGAAATGCGGCTGAGGCGGGCCGGAATCCCGAACGGGAGCCCGGCCCGCCTCTTTCCAAGCGGTGATTATGGAATTAAAACTGGCCGCCGTCGGCCTTCACGGCCAGAACGGGACGGTCAGCCTGCATGAGGATGCGCTGGGCGTGGCTGCCCAGGATGAACTTGCCCACCTGTGTGCGGTGCCGCAGCCCGATGACGATCAGGGAGGCGTTTTCCTCCCGCGCGACGTCGAGGAACTCATCGGCCAAGTCATGCTGGTACGGCGGCTGAATCACCCTTGCCGTCACGCCGGCATCTGCGGCCTGCCGGGAGGCGTTGGCCAGGACATCGTCCGGTGCCACGGACTTGTCCACCAGCGCACCTTCACGGGCGGAGTTGACGATCACCAGATCCTGGTTGCGGAGGCGGGCTTCCGCGATGCCCGCCGCGAGGGCGGCCTCCCCCGCCGGGGGTGGGGACGAATCCGACGATGATGCTCATACCTTCTCCTTGATTTCTCTGGCGGCCGGTCCCGCGGGGACGGTGGCCTTGCGCCTGGCCAGCGCTGAGCGGATGCCCGGGAGCGCGGCCACAACAACGAACACGATGAGGAGCGTGGCGGAGATGGGCCGGCTGAAGAAGCCCAGTGGGTCGCCGCCAAAGACCAGCAGGGCACGGCGGAGGGAGCTCTCCAGCAGGGAGCCCAGCACGAATGCCAGCACCAGCGGACCGGGCTCGAAGCCGAACTTCTTCATCAGGTAGCCCACGATCCCGAAGACCACCACGAGCGTGACATCGAACATGCTGTTGTTGATCGTGTACGCACCGAGCAGGGTGATCAGCGCAGTGATCGGCGCCAGGATGGCGGCGCGGACCCGGAGGATCTTCACGAAGATCCCCACGAGCGGCAGGCTCATGATCAGCAGCAGGATGTTGCCGATGTACATGGAGTTCACCACGCCCCAGAACAGTCCCGGATCCTGTTCCACGAGCTGCGGACCGGGTGTGACGCCCTGGATCAGCAGGGCGCCGAACATCAGGGCCATGGTGGCGTTGGCCGGGATGCCGAGGGTCAGCAGCGGAATGAACGAGGACGTCGCCGCGGCGTTGTTGGCCGTCTCCGGGCCGGCCACGCCTTCCGGTGCACCCTTGCCGAAGCGCTCGGGCTGCTTGGCCCGCTTCTTCTCCATGGCGTACGAGGCCATCGAGGCGATGGTGGCGCCGCCGCCGGGCAGGATGCCCAGGAAGAAGCCGAGAACCGAGCCGCGCCCGATGGCGCCGGACGCCTGCTTGAGGTCGCCCCGGGAGGGCCAGACGTTTGCGACGGCGGAGGGCGCCTTGGCGGCGCGGTGGCGCTCTTCGAGGTTGTACATGATCTCGCCGAGGCCGAAGATTCCCATGGCGATCGGCACGAAGTCGATGCCGTCGGCCAGCTCCAGGCTGCCGAAGGTGAACCGGTTTTCACCGGTGAAGATGTCCCGCCCGACGGTCGCCAGCAGCAGGCCGAGGGCGGCCGCGATGAGTGCCTTGGTCTTGGAGCCGCTGCTGATGGTGGCCACCAGCAGGATGCCCAGCAGCGCCAGGGCGGTGTATTCAGCGGGACCGAAGTCCAGGGCGAAGCTCGCCACGATCGGGGCCAGGAAGGTCAGGCCGACAATTGAGGCGGTGCCTCCGATGAACGAGCCGATCGATGCCAAACCGAGGGCCGTGCCGGCCCGTCCCTGCTTGGCCATCTGGTAGCCGTCGAAAACGGTCACCACCGATGAGGCCTCACCGGGCAGGCGCAGCAGCACCGAGGTGATGGTGCCGCCGTACTGCGCACCGTAGAAGATGCCGGCAAGCATGATGATGGCGGTGACGGGCTCAACGTTGTAGGTGAGCGGAAGCAGGATGGCGATGGTTGCCGCGGGCCCCAGACCGGGCAATACACCGATCAGCATGCCGATAACGACGCCGATCAGGCAGTACAGGAGGTTCATTGGCTCCAGGACGACTGCGAATCCGTTGAGCACGGGATTCAGGAAATCCACGGTGGTCTCCTAGAAGAGGTGGGGGATGGAAGTGTTGAGCGCAGTCACGAAGATGCCGTAGAAAGCTGCCACGACGACGGCGCTCACCACGAGCGTGGAGCGCCAGGTTTCGCCGCCGAGGAAACGCATCCAGATGATGCACAGCACCAGGGCCGGCAGTTCGAAGCCGGCCAGCGGCATGAGGGCCACCATGGCGGCCAGGGTGACCAGGCCGGTCAGCGGGGCCATGGACATCCGGGTGAACTTCTCAGCGTCCCGGTTGTGCCGGCCCATGACCAGCTGGAACAGCCCGAGGGCCACCATGACGCAGCTGATCATGAACGGCCACAGGCCCGGCTGCGGGGCGGACGGTGTGCCCAGGCCCATGGCGATGGACAGGACTACTGCTCCGACGCCGACGCAGATGACCGCCAGGGAGGATCCCACGTTGGCCAGCGCACCGGCGGCCGGGGGTTTTTCTTCCTCCCACTGGGCTGCCAGTTGTTCGGGGGTCAGATCATCGGGCTCCACCGGTGATTCTGCCTGCACTGGAATCACTTGTTCCCGGCGAGGCTGATGTCGTACTTCTCCACCAGGGACTTGTACTTGGCTGCGTAGTCCTTCCACTGGGTGACAACTTCCGCACCCGAGATTTCCTTTGGAGTCAGCATGTTCTTCTTGTTGAATTCCTTGTACGAGTCCGACTTCAGGGTGCCCTGGATGGCGGCAAGGAGCTTGTCCTTGACTTCCTTCGGAGTTCCCTTGGGTGCGGCGACGGCGCGGTACTGGGCCACCGGAACGTCATAGCCGGATTCCTTGGCGGTGGGCGTGTCCGGCAGGAAGGAGTTGCGGGCCTCCGAGAACACGAGCAGCGGAGAGACCTTGCCGGCCTGGATCTGCGGCATCGCTTCACCAAGCTGGATGGTGGTGACCTCCACCTGGTTGCCAAGGACTGCGGTCAGGGCAGGCTTGCCGCTGTCGAACGGAACGTCAGTGCCCTTCACGTTGGCCTGCTTGAACAGGACGGTCTGGGCGAGCTGGCTGCCGGTGCCGACTCCGGTGGTGCCGTAGGTGATGTTGCGGCCGGCCGAGGTCAGGTCCTTGATGGACTTGAAGCCGGACTTTTCGCTCGCAACGAGAACGTAGTCGTCCTGGGACAGTCCGGTGATGATGTCGAAGTCGTCGATGTTAACAGCCTCGTCCTGGGTCACGGCCAGCGGCGTGATGGTGATCAGGGAAGCGGTGAGCAGCAGAAGGTTCTGGCCGTCGGCAGGCTTGCCGGCGATCTCCTTGCTGGCGAGTGCGCCGTTGGCGCCGGGCTTGTTGACCACGGGCATCGGGGCGCCAAGCGTCTTGGCCGCGCCTTCGGAAACTGCGCGCGCGATGAGGTCGGTGCTGCCGCCGGGCGCCTGTCCCACGGTCAGGGTGACCGGGCCGTTGGGGTACTTGGACGAATCACTGCTGCCGCCGGCGACATTGCCGCATGCGGTCATGGCCAGCAGGGTGATGGCCGATGCCGCTCCGAGAACGGCGCGGCGGGTGGGGAAGTGCATCATTGAAACTCCTCGTTTGCACTGCGGGCTGCCTCAGCCCGTAGGTTGTGTGAACCGGGTCACTGCCGGTTCGCTAGGTCGAGTGTAGGAAGGCGTTATGATGCATGTCTAAGCCCAAATATGCATCAAGTAATACCAGGAGGGCATCACGTTTACCTTCGACCAGCTGACGGGGTTCATCGCCGTGGCAGAGGAACTGCACTTCGGCCGGGCCGCGGAGCGCCTCAACATGACGCAGCCGCCGCTGAGTCGCCAAATCCAGAAACTGGAGAAGACAGTGGGGGCAGAACTCCTCGAGCGGGATAACCGCCGGGTTGAGCTGACCGCCGCCGGACGGGCCTTCCTTGACGAGGCCCGCAGGCTCATGGCACTGGCCAGCCGGGCACCCGTGACCGCACGGCGTATTGCCCTCCGGGAGGCAGGGCCATCTCCGCATCGGCTTCACAGCCGCCAGCGGGTTCAGCATCCTGGGCCCCCTGCTGGAGGAGATCGGCGCAATCGTGCCGGATGTGGATATCGACCTCCAGGAGCTGGTCACGGGCGAGCAAATCCAGGGTCTGCTCACCGGCGAACTGGACCTCGGCCTCGCGCGCCCACCGTTCGATACTGAAGTTTTCGACTCCCACCTGCTGTACCGCGAGTCGATGGTGCTGGCGGTTCCTGCATCACACCCCCTCGCGGACCTCAAGCGGGATATCCAGGGCGAGGACTTCAAGGATGAGCCGCTCATCATGCACTCCCCCACTCAGGCCAGGTATTTCTACGACCTCGTGGTCCGGCTGCACGCCATCCGGCACGAGAACGTGGTGCACACCGTCAGCCAGATCCTGACCATGGTTTCGCTGGTGGCCGCCAAGCGCGGCGTGGCTTTCGTGCCGCACTCGGCCACGGCCCTGGGGATCCGCGGGGTTTCGTTCCTGCGGCTGGCCAGCGGCGAGGAGGAGCCTGTGGAACTCCATGCCATCTGGAACAGGGACGCCAAGAATCCTGCGCTGGTGCGGCTGCTGCGCGACCTGGAGTATGCTGCGGGCTAGCCTCCAGACTTGGCCGACTCAATGCATCAAAGGTATCAATAGATACAAAAATGCACTTGGACAGGCATGGACGGGCGTCCCTAACCTGAAAAGGAACCGCACCTCCACCCCGCCGCTCCCGGCACCGACTCCAAGGACATCCCGTGGCAAAATTTTCACCCCAGGAACTCGCCAACACCCTCAAGGACGGGCTGCTGTCCTTCCCCGTCACTTCCTTCGATGCAGAGCTGCAGTTCGACGAGGAAAACTACCGCAAGCACCTGGCATGGCAGGCCAGCTACCCGGTTGCCGGCCTCTTCGCCGCAGGCGGCACGGGTGAGGGCTTCTCGCTCACCCCGGCCGAGTCGGCGCGCGTGGTCCGGGCCGCCGTCGAGGAAGTTGGCAGCACCGTCCCCGTTCTGGCCTCCGCCGGCGGTTCCACCGCCCAGGCCATCGAAAACGCCAAGGCTGCCGAGGCCGCGGGCGCCGAGGGCATCCTGCTTCTGCCGCCGTACCTGACCGAGGCCGACCAGGGCGGCCTGATTGACCACGTCAGCGCCGTCTGCAGCGCCACCTCGCTGGGCGTCATCATCTACAACCGCGCCAACGCCATCTACAAGGACACCACTGTGGCCACCTTGGCAGACCGCCACGAGAACCTCATCGGCTTCAAGGACGGCGTGGGCGACCTCGAGCACGATGCCCGCGTTTACGCCAAGCTCGGCGACCGCCTGTTCTACCTGGGCGGGCTCCCCACGGCAGAGACCTTTGCGCTGCCGCTGCTGCAGCTGGGCATGAGCACCTACTCCAGCGCCATGTACAACTTCGTCCCGCAGTTCGCGCTCGACTTCTACCAGGACGTCCGCAACAACGATCGCGTGGCCGTCAACCAGAAGCTGAACGAGTTCGTCATCCCGTACCTGGACATCCGCGACCGTGTGAAGGGCTACGCCGTCTCCATCGTCAAGGGCGGCCTCGACGCGATCGGCCGTTCCGCCGGCGGAGTCCGTCCCCCGCTGCAGAACATGGCGGAACAGGACCTGGCCGACCTCAAGGCACTCATCGCCAAAGTTTCCTAACCGCTGGCCCACACCTTAACCCAGGAGGAACAACCGTGACCCTCACCGGACACTCCCTGATCGCCGGACAGACTGTTGCCGGCGAAGGCAAGACCACCTTCGCCTTCAACCCGGCCACCAACGAACAGCTCGAGCCCGCCTACACCCTGCTCACCGAGGAGCAGCTCAAGGCCGCCACCGCCGCGGCCACCGAGGCCTTCGCGTCCTTCAGCACCCTTGACCCGGAAACCCACGCCGCGTTCCTGGACGCGATCGCGGACAACATCGAAGCCATCGGCGACGAACTGACCGTCCGCGCTGCCCAGGAAACCGGCCTGCCCGCGGCACGCCTCACGGGCGAACGTGCCCGCACCACCGGCCAGCTGCGGCTCTTCGCCAACGTGGTCCGCCAGGGCGACTTCCGCGGTGTCCGCATCGACCCGGCACTCCCGGACCGCACGCCCCTGCCCCGGGCCGACATCCGCCAGCGCCAAATCCCGCTGGGACCCGTCGCCGTCTTCGGCGCCAGCAACTTCCCACTGGCCTTCTCGACCGCGGGCGGAGACACCGCCTCGGCCCTCGCCGCCGGCTGCCCCGTGGTTTTCAAGGCACACAACGCCCACCCCGGCACCAGCGAACTCGTTGGCCAGGCCATCGCCAAGGCACTTGCTGACCTCGGCCTGCACCCGGGCGTCTTCTCGCTCATCTACGGACCGGGCTCAAGCATCGGCCAGGCCCTCGTGGCCGACCCGGCCATCAAGGCCGTGGGCTTCACCGGCTCCCAGAGCGCCGGTATCGCGCTGATGCGCACCGCCGCCGCCCGCGCCGAACCGATCCCGGTCTACGCCGAGATGTCTTCGCTGAACCCCGTGTTCGTCTTCCCCGGCGCCCTGGACGGCTCCGCCGAACAGATCGACGCGCTGGCACAGCAGTACGTCGCCGCCGTGACCGGCAGCTCCGGCCAGCTCTGCACCTCCCCCGGCCTGCTGTTCGCCCCGGCCGGTGAGGCAGGCGACAAACTGGCTGCCGCCGTCGGACGCGCCGTTTCCGCCTGCGCCGGCCAGACCATGCTCACCGCCGGCATCGCCGGCTCCTGGACCTCCGGCACGGAAGCGCTCGGCGCCGCCGAGAACGTGACAGTCGTCGGGACCGGAACCCCAGGCCCCACACAGAACGCCCCGGCACCGGCCATCTACGGCACCCAAATCCGCGACTTCATCAGCAACGAGGTGCTGCACGCGGAAATCTTCGGCGCCGCGTCCCTGGTGATCCGCTACTCCTCCGCCGCAGAACTCATCGAGGCCACCAACCGGATCGAAGGCCAGCTCACCGCGTCCCTGCAACTCACCGAAGAGGACTACCCGACGGCGGCACAACTGATCCCCGCGCTGGAACAGAAGGTGGGACGCATCATCGTCAACGGCTGGCCCACCGGCGTCGAAGTCGGCCACGCCGTGGTCCACGGCGGCCCCTTCCCCGCCACCTCCGACACACGCACCACCTCCGTCGGAACCCTCGCCATTAACCGGTTCCTCCGGCCGGTGGCCTACCAGAACCTGCCCCAGGAACTCCTGCCCGCACCGCTCAAGGACACCAACCCGTGGCAGCTGAACCGCCGCATCGACGGCACCGTCATCGCCGCTGACGCCGCCGAACAGAAAGAGGAGGTCAACGCATGACCGCCCAGCCGACAATCGCCCGCGTGGAGGTAGTCCCGGTCGCGGGCTACGACAGCATGCTGATGAACCTCAGCGGCGCCCACGGTCCGTTCTTCACCCGGAACGTGGTCATCGTGACCGACTCCGACGGCCGCACCGGTCTCGGCGAGGTTCCCGGCGGCGAGAAGATCCGCACCACCATCGAGGAAGCCGGCGCGCTGCTCGCCGGCAAGCCCGTGGCCCGCTACCGCTCACTGCTGCGCGGGATCGCCGCGGGGTTCGCGGACCGCGATGCGGGCGGCCGCGGCCTGCAGACCTTCGACCTGCGCACCACCGTCCACGCCGTCACCGCCGTCGAGTCCGCGCTGCTGGACCTGCACGGCCAGTTCCTGGGCGTCCCCGTGGCGGAACTGCTGGGCGACGGCCTGCAGCGCACGTCCGTGCCGATGCTCGGGTACCTGTTCTTCGTCGGTGACCACAAGCGGACGGATCTTCCGTACCTCGTGGAAGACGCGCCGTCGGACCGCTGGGAGGAACTGCGGCGCCGGGAGGCAACGACTCCGGAAGCCGTCGTCGCCCTGGCCGAAGCGGCGCAGGAGCGCTACGGCTTCGGCGACTTCAAGCTCAAGGGCGGCGTGCTGTCCGGTGACGATGAAGTGGACGTGGTCACGGCACTGGCCAGACGCTTTCCGGACGCCCGCGTCACGCTGGACCCGAACGGCGGCTGGCTGCTCGAGGAGGCCATCCGGCTGGGCAAGCGGATGCAGGGCGTCGTGGCCTACGCCGAGGACCCCTGCGGTGCGGAAGGCCGCTTCTCCGGCCGCGAAGTCATGGCCGAATTCCGCAGGGCCACCGGGCTGAAGACCGCCACCAACATGATCGCCACGGACTGGCGCGAAATGGCGCACGCCATCCGCAGCAACGCCGTCGACATCCCGCTGGCGGACCCGCACTTCTGGACCATGCACGGCTCGGTCCGGGTGGCGCAGCTGTGTAACGAGTTCGGCCTGACCTGGGGCTCGCACTCGAACAACCACTTCGACATCTCGCTGGCCATGTTTACCCACACCGGCGCGGCGGCCCCCGGCGAGATCACGGCACTGGACACGCACTGGATCTGGCAGGACGGGCAGGGCCTCACCAAGAACCCGCTGCAGATCAAGGGCGGCGCCATTGAGGTTCCTGCAGCGCCCGGGCTCGGCATTGAGCTGGACCGCGAGGCCCTCGACAAGGCGCACCAGCTGTACCTGCAGCACGGACTGGACGCCCGCGACGACAGCATCGGCATGCAGTATTACATCGACGGCTGGTCCTTTGACCCGAAGCGGCCCTGCCTGGTGCGGTAAGTCGGGTACATACAGATAAACAGAAGGGTCAAGAGTGGGCGGCGTTGTCTCCGGAATACTCATTGTTTCTGCAGTCATCGCCGTCGGTTACCTCGCTGCCAGATTCCGCATTCTGGGTCCCGAGGTCCAGGGTGGGCTGACCCGCACAGCCTTCTACATCACCAACCCCGCCCTGCTTTACACCGTGGTGGCCGGCTCCGACATCCGGGCCGCCCTCGGAACCGACGCCCCGCTGGCGCTGCTTTCGGCAGCGGCAGTGGGGCTTCTTTACTGGCTGCTGAGCTTCCTGTTTTTCCGCCGCCCGGCTGCGGAGACCGCCGTCGGCGCGATGGCCAGCAGCTACGCCAACGCCAACAACATCGGCATCCCGGTCTCGCTGTACGCCGTCGGAACCGCCCAGCACGTGGCCCCCGTGCTGCTGGTACAGCTCCTGGTGATGGCCCCGTTCTACCTCACGCTTCTGGGGATCTTTGGCGGTGCCCGGATCTCATGGCGGAAGGTGCTGCTCCAGCCGCTGTCGAACCCGATGATCATCGCGTCCGCGCTCGGCGTCATCGTGGCCCTGACGGGCTGGACTGCCCCGGAACTGCTGCAGAAGCCCATCGGCATGCTGGCCGCCGGTGCCGTCCCCATGGTGCTGCTCGCCTTTGGCCTGTCGCTGGCTGGCAGGGCGCCGCTGCAGAAAGATGACGGCCGGACCGAGACGCTGGTAGCCACGTTCCTGAAGATCGCCGGCATGCCTTTGGTTGTCTGGGTGCTGGGGCGTTTTGTCTTCGGGCTGGAGGGGCAGCACCTGCTGGCGAGCGTGATCATGGGGACGCTGCCCACCGCGCAGAACGTCTTCCTCTTCGCCTCCCCCTACGGCCGGGGCATGACCGTGGCCCGGGACGTGATCCTCTGCACCACCATTCTGTGCGTGGGCGCGCTGCTGGTTGTTGCGTGGGCTGTGGGGTGAGTGGATTCCACCCGCGGTCGACGTGCCACTCAACCCGGAACGTTCCTCAGGTCGTTGAGGCCAACCCCACCCCGGTCGGGAATCGAGTACTACAGTGGATGCATGGCTGCCAGCCGCAATCCGCTCGACGACCTGCGCGAAACCATCGGCCATCTGGCCGATCAGCTCAAGCTGCCCGTTTCGGAGCGCGTCGACGACCTTGTCGGCGATCTCATCGGTGCGAGGCCCGGGCCCGCCCGGCCGCTCTCCGAGGTGCAGGCCGAGCTCGACGCGCTGGTCGGACTGGAGACCGTGAAGGAACAGGTGCGGGGGCTCGTCGCACTGCTCCAGGTTCAGGCCCGCCGTAAGGCGCACGGCCTGCCGGAGGTGGCCACATCACAGCATCTGGTGTTCCTCGGAAACCCGGGCACCGGCAAGACAACCGTGGCGCGGCTCCTGGCCGAGATGTACCGCGCGGTCGGTCTGCTGCAGAAAGGCCACCTGGTCGAGGTCGACCGCTCGGGCCTGGTGGGGCAGTACGTCGGCGCGACCGCCATCAAGACGGACCGGGTGATCCGGCGTGCGCTGGACGGCGTCCTGTTCATCGACGAGGCCTACGCGCTGGCCCCGGAGGACGGCCGGACGGACTTCGGCCCCGAGGCGATCGAGGTCCTGCTCAAGCGGATGGAGGACCACCGCCACCGCCTGGTTGTGATCGTGGCCGGGTACCCGAGGCTAATGGAGTCCTTCTTGCTCTCGAACCCCGGACTGCGCTCCCGGTTCGCCCGCGAGATCACATTCCCCGACTACTCCGTCGACGCACTCCAGACGATCTTCCACCAGATGCTGGCCCAGCACGAGTACACGCTGGAGCCGGGTGCGGACCAGATGCTGCGCCGCATCTTCACCGGGCTCCACGCGGGCGAGGACTCCGGCAACGCACGGTTCGCCCGCACGCTGTTCGAGCAGGCGCTCAACCGCCAGGCGTTGCGGCTGTCGCTCGACAAGGAACAAAGTCTCGACGCACTCGATCGTGAGGCCGTCATGACGCTCACCGCGGACGACATCGTCGAGGCCGCGCTGGCATTGGGTGAGGAGCCGGAACCGGAACCGGCACCAACGTCGGAACCGGAACGGTCACGCTGGTGGCGCTGGCTGGTCTGACCGGATCTTCCGTGGCTGTCAGGTGAATGCCTGCCCCCGAGCATGCTCGCTGCGGCCACGGACCCCAACCGGTCGCATACAGCACCGCCGCGGCTTCGTGCTGCTCCTCAGACAACCAACTGCCCCGTAAATTAGAACTGAATTTACAGTCCAATCATCTGAGGTCAGGACCCGGCTAGGTCATGCCTACCACGTCGCAGCTCTGTTGGCTGAGCGCGACTCCCGGTCCGTGGTCCAGGCCTGGTTCCAGGGATTGAACCCCCAGCTGGGCGACGTCCCGCCGGCGCGACAACTGCTTGGCGCAGCTCCGGCCCGCTTGATGACAGACCGGCTACCTCACATGCCGTGGCACAGAAGTCATACACGCCAGTCCACAGGCTGGCTGGTTAGGTCTGCTGCTCGCCGTTCGCGCTGTCGGTGTCATCATCGGCCAGGGCCTGGTTCGCTATGAGGTCCATGCGGTCAGCGGCAGTCAAACTGTCGTCGTTCTGGAGTTCCTCGACATCCTGGCTGTCAACCTGGTGGTCCGGATCCACGTCTTTCATGATTTCTCCCTCCGGGCAGCGCCTGGGCCGGCCGGGCAACCGGCTGGCATCCTCCAACGAAGCGTACGTCCTGCTGCGGCCTTGGAATAGAGCGTTCTAGAACTTTCCGTACCGCGCACGAGCTATCGAGTAGGCTCCGTAGCAGACCAGCCCTGCGGCGACTGCGGCGAGCAGATAGCCGCCGTAGGGCTGGGAGCCCAGGGCTTTCAGCCCGCCGTCCAGGCCAGAGGATTTCGAGGGGTCGGCGGTGGCCGCGGCAACCATGATCAGGATGCCGACGACGGCGAGGACCACCCCTTTGGCGGCGTAGCCGATGGTTCCGATCCACTTGACCGCCGTTCGTCCGGTGCCAGGGGCTTGCAGATCCTGCATGAACTTCCGGGTCACGCCACGGTAGGCGTAGAAGAACCCGGCTCCGATGACCGCGAGTCCGGCCGCGATCAGCACTGCTATGCCGGCTGGTGCACCCATCAGCTTCGCAGTGAAGTCGCTGGCCGACTGGCTGGAGTTCTTGCTGCCGCCGGAGGCGAAAACCGCAAAGGTGAAGGCCAGGAAAGCGAACACCACTGCCTTTCCTGCCGCCGCCGCTGCCTGTTGCAGTTTCTTCTTCGAATCGGTTTTGGACCGGGACGCGAAGAGGACTTCGCTCAACATCCAGAGCGCCAGTGCCGCACATGCTGCGAACCCGGCCCAGAGCAGTACCGGACCGCCCGGTTTCGAGGCTATCGATGCGATCGCACCCGACTGGTCGGCCTGGCCGCCCTGCCCCCTGTCGATCTGCAGGGCAATGAAACCGATCAGAATGTGGACCAGGCCGACGAAGACGAAACCAGCGCGGGCCAGGATGCACATGGCTGGGCTTCGCCTCACCGAGGCCGCTTCCGATGCCGCCCGGTCAGCGTTTTGCGAGGCGCTGCCCATAGCCAGCCCTTTCGGATATGTATTTGATCTTCGGTTGCCCGCTCAGCATCGCCTGCCCGCCAGCCTCGCGGAATGCTTCAGTCTAGATCCGTGTGCGTGAGCCTGACAGGGTCGTGGCGGTCCACAGCATGGTCCCCGCAGGGATGAAAGCGAGGTTCAATAGTGCGCAGCCCCCACCGCTCTTTACAGTGGGGAGACGGTGCGGTCCACGGCGTCCTCCACCACGCGCGCCAGGTCCCCGGTACGGTGCAGCACCTCTTTTTGCCGGACCGAGCCGGTGCCGCCGGCAAGGAGGCTGTCTGCCAGTTCGTCCACTCGGTCTAGGTCTCCGGCGTCCTGCAGCGCCGCGCGGATGTGGTTCAGCAGTGAATTGACGACCGTAAGGGCGGGCGCAGGGCGATGCGTGTGGGGATCCAGCAACTCGCCCTGCAGACCCCAGCGGCTGGCTTTCCAGCCAGCCAAGCGGAGCAGTGCCGACGGGACGGCCACCGGTTCAACGCCGTCCCGCCATTCGCGGGCCGCGGTCTCCACCAGGCCCCTGGCCACTCCAGCCAGCAGCACCGTGTTCCCGGGCTGCAGGCATACGTCGGCCACCCGTATTTCCACCGTGGGATAGTGGCGCGAGAGACGGACGTCAAAGTAGATCATGCCCTCGTCCAGCGCGACCCCGGTGCTCACCATGTCGTGTACCAGCTGGTGGTAGGCGTCCGGGGTGCCCAGGATTTCCAGCGGCCCGGCGGAAGGCCAGCGGTTCCACACCTGGGAGCGGTAGCTGGCATAGCCGCTGTCCTTTCCGTGCCAGAACGGGGAGTTGGCGCTCAGTGCGATGAGCACCGGCAGCCAGTTCCGCATCCGGTCCAGCACGGCCACGCCCTCCTCGGGGGACTCCACGGAGACGTGTATGTGACAGCCGCAGGTGAGCTGTTCCCTCGCGGTCAGACCGTACTCTTCCGTCATCGCCCGGAACCTCCGAAGCTGCACCGGATGGGGATCGGCCGGCAACGGGGAGGTGCCCAGGGCAGCAACCCTGACGCCCACGTCCTGAGCCGCCTGGTGGGCGATCGAGCGCCCGGCCACGATGTCCTGCGCAAGCTCTGACAAGGTGGCGTGCGGCGGGGTGACGACTTCGATCATTTCCTGCTGGAACTCAGCAGTCAGAACAGGCCCGGACGCAGCTTGCAGCGGGCGAACGTACAGGTCCAGGAGGGCGCCGGCCCGGGGCAGGGCTTCGCCAGTAGCCGGATCTACCAGCAGCAGTTCCTCCTCTACCCCAAGAGTCCGCCCACCCGCACCCCCGCCGTTGATGCCGTAGATATCCATCAAGGGGAGGACCCTTCCAAAGACTTTTTGCTCCTGACCCTCCACTTAGCCATACAGCCAACAATAAAGCAAGCATACTTATTACTTGGCGCTTTCGGGGGCGGGCGGGTCCTAACTGCCCAGGCCGGGGTCGGATGACCGCGACGCCGGTCCGCCCGCAAACGACGACATGCCACCGTCACCCGCTTCCCGCGGCACGTCATCACTAAACCCAGTCTCAGAAACAAGCACACCCAAAGTGGCAGCGAACCAGGTTGACGGAATCATTATTATCGGCGTTCTAATACGGCCGGGGGGTGCCTGCGAAAGGGGCTGTTTCTGCCTGGATTTCGCGGCCCTTCCCTCAGGGCTCGGGAAGCCAAAACTGTTCAGACAACGTGCGGTTCACGGCGGAGATGTCCGCGAAGGCGGGGTCAAAAGGCGGATCCGGCTGGCAAAATCACTCAGGGCGCAACCAGCAAACCCGCGCCTGGACCAGCCCGCAGTTCGATCATGACGACCTGCTGATTTGCCCCACCCTTGTTGAACCGGGTTACCCCCGACCTGCCGCACGAAAATCCCCTTGAGATCGCCCATTCAAGGGCGTACTGTTAACACAGATCCCGGATCCTGGATCCAGGATCTGCAAAACTTCCGGATAATGAATGACGAGCAAATGAGAGGCAAGACCATGACACGGGAAGAAGCTTACGCACGGTGCCCGTCGGATTCATACGTTGAGTTCTATGGCGGCCGGTGGCTCGTCGTTCCGTTTGCCCCGGTTAAGCAACCGCAGTTCTTCGTCTGCTCCCCCGAGATTCTCCGGGGCCGTTAAGCCGCGCCTTGCCCTTCACTGGGCGGGCTGAGATTGTGGCACGGTCCGTCCACGCTCGAGGGCTGCGGTGGCGTACTGGAGCCGAGGGCGGTAATGCCTCTGGCGCCCCCTCCGGATGAGACAGGTCTCGGTATGGAGGGGGCGCCAGACTTTAGAGCCGTTGGATTGAGGCGTTCTGCGGGTACGTATTACCTGGAGAGCGCATTCGTTTCGATGTCCGTGGGGGTTCGCGCGGGAGCCGGTTCTGACCAGCGAGTAGTTCGCCTGGCGACGGCTGCGCAGACGAGGAAGAACCCGGCGATGACGAACATCCCGGCCGTGGTAGTTCCGGTTAGATCGCGAAGCCATCCAAAGATGTAAGGTCCGCCAAAGCCGCCTGCGTTGCCGATGACATTGATGAGGGCAAGTGCTGTCGCGGCTGCGACTCCGGTGAAGAACTTTGTGGGAAGCCCGAAGTACAGCGGTATGCCGGAGCAGACGCCCATGGCGGTAATCGTGATGCCAATTAGTGTGGCCAACGGCGATGTCGCCCATACTGCGATGAGAACGCCGGCGGCACCCATCAGCGCAGATATCGCCACATGTCCTGCGACTTCATTTTTCCGGCGGGAGTGGACGGACCAAAGGATGGTGAACACGGCTGCGAAGCCATAGGGAATGCCGGCGAGCATGCCGACTTCAAAGATGCTGTAGGTCACGCCAAACGTCTTCTGAAAACCGGCGATGACTGTTGGGAGGAAGAACCCAATCGCGTAAAGGCCAAACAGGAGGCCGAGGTAGCCGAGACCGAGCAGCCAGACTCTCCTGTCGGTCAGGACAGCACCGAACTTGTGCTGGACATAGTTGCTCTCCTCGGCTGCGAGGTCGCTAACAAGGAGGGCGCGTTCTTCGGGGCTCAGCCATTGCGCGTCGGTAGGCTTGTTGGTGAGATAGGAGTAGCAGATGATGCCGAGGATGACGGCCGGCGCACCGGTGATCAGGATCATGGCCCTCCAACCCTCCAGGCCGAAGAGCAGTTTGTCGCCCCATTGCACCAGCGCGCCCGCCAGCGGGGCACCGATGACCGAGGAAAGCGGAATGCCAACGAGGAAGAGCGCGAAGGCCTGTGCCCTGTCCTTCTGAACGAACCAGTAGGTCAGGTAAAGAAGAATCCCCGGACCGAATCCAGCCTCTGCCACACCAAGCAATACGCGAAGCACGTAAAGCTGCCACTCTTCCTGCACGAAGGCGGTCAGTGAAGCGCAAATGCCCCAGCTGATAAGGATGCGTGCTATCCACTGACGGGCACCGAAGCGATGCAGGGCCAGATTGCTCGGAACTTCCAGGAGAATGTAGCCGGCGAAAAAGATACCTGAGGCCAATCCAAAGGTTGTAGCTGTCAGGCCCAGTGATTCGTTCATGCCGTTGGGCCCGGCGAAGCTGATGTTGCTTCGGTCCAGATAGCTGATGAAATAGCACAGCATCAGGAAAGGCATGATGCGCCAGAGGACCTTCCGCCGCGTTCGTGCCCTTACAGCGGCTTCGTCTGACTTGTTTCGGATGACCACGTGATCTCCTCTTTGAGCTCTAAAGTGGGAATTTTGCTTGCGGCGGGCCGCTAAATGTTCTTGCTCGGTTGCTGCAGGTCGAAGTTTTCTCCTCCTCGAGCGGGAGGTTCTTGAACACGAACTCCGCCGCTCGACGCAGAGGACGGCAGCAGTTCCCGGGGTTTGTTAGGTTGCCGGCGCCAAAAGGCGCTCTCAAGCCGAGATATGACTTGAGGCCAGAGAAACGGTGCCCGTGGCGCAGATTGCACCAAGATTAGCGTTGGTATCACCAACTGTCTACAGTCCATCCATTTCTCCTTGGGTGGACGTCCGCATGTTGACGGCCGGTCGTCCCGTGGCTACTGTCGTCGAGTTGGTACTACCAACAACGGAATATGCTCACACCATTCAACAGGGCCATAATCCTGCATCGTCACAAGCGGTGTCGGACCGTTCCCGCGGGCCGTCCAGATCGGAAATTACGCATGATAGTCAGCAAAGACGCGACGTTCGTAAGCCTCAGAGTGGGCCCGGGCGAGAATCTCCTAACAGCCTTGAATGCCGTCCTCGACGAACAGCACTCCAACGGGGGTGCTCTGGTGGCTGCTGCCGGAAGCCTTGAATTTCTTCGGTACTCGGTTGTCAAGCCTGATGAAGAAAATGTCCCTCGCTATACCGAGATCATCGAGGAATCGGGCGCCATTGAACTCACCGGCCTTCAGGGCCACCTCGGCCGTGAGGCGAATGGCAGCCCCACCTCACACCTGCACGGCACCTTCGCCCTTGACGACGGCAGCGTTCGCGCCGGTCATGTTTTCGACGCACGCGCGCTCGTGACGGTAGAGCTGACGGTTCTGCTCTGCGGGGATCTGATCTGGCAGCGATCCACGGTGAAGTACGGCGATGATAAGGAGATGCCTGTCCTTCTTCCGTCCCGGGCGCTGCCGCGCCATTCGCGCCCGCGGGTTCACTACACAGAGGCCACGCTGACCTATTCCTCGCCCTAAAAACCCACGCCTGGGACGAGCCTCACTCCAGAGAAATGCATTGCTGGACTCCCGTTTAACCACGGCGTGCAAGCCGTTGCTGCACAGATGCCTACCTGGCCGGGCCTACGCCACAAGCAAAATACCCGAAAGTGCGGGAGAGCGGACACATCCAGCCCGCCGACCGTCAAAGGAGCCCATAAGGCGCCGACCCTAGCCGCAACGCGGCAAGACCCCTGATTCTGCCGATCCGACAGGAACAGGGGTCTTGCTGTCCGATGTGCTGCTCACCACTCCCGCAGCCAAAAGTTTCTACGGTCCCCACCACCGTGGTGGCCTGCACTAGTCTGAGTCCGGAAAGCAGAGGGGCGGTGCAGCGGCTAGGACACTTTGGCGTCGCGATCTCCTGTGACCTCAGAGGCTTCTTCCTCCACATCCAAAGAATCGATCCGCTCGAAGTGACGGTCCATGGCAGCCATTGCCATGGCTGGATCCTTCGCTTTGACTGCTTCAAGAATCTCCCGGTGGAGCAAGCGCATTTCATCCACGTCATTCGCCAGGCGGAGCATTCGCGCGCGTCGGGCACTCACTGAGCCGGCAATAAGGTCACCTACCGCGGAGGAGAAGAACATCAGGGCAGGGTCCCCGGAAGCCTGGAAGATAGCTTGGTGGAAGGCCAGGTCAGCGGCATAAAGGTCGTCCGGGTCGGAGGACTTTTCCATCCGCATGACTGCTTCCTCTGCGTGGGCGACAGGCACAGGTTTGAAGTCTTCGGCGGCCATCTTGACGGCTTGGCGCTCCAGAGCGACCCGTACAGGCTGGAATGCTGATGCCGACGAGAGGGTGGACGAGTGCAAGCCGATCTTCAATGCTGCTGCCACATCCCCTGGCTTGACCGTCCGCGTGTACGTCCCGGCAGCGCCCCTTCGCTCCAAAGCACCCATGGCTTCCAACATCCTGAGCCGGTGACGCAAGGCTGTGCGTGACGTCCCCCAAAGGGCCACCAGCTCCCGTTCGGAGGGTATTCGCTGATCGGGCCCCGCTTTGTCCATCAGGGTCAACAGCCTTGCGAGAAGATCGTCTTCCACTTTGCTCCCATCCTTGTGGGCGTCCAAGATGCCCTTGGCGATACCAAACGAGGTCGGCATCCGTCTATAGGCTCCAATGGTACTTGTACACCCCCGCCCTGTCTCTTGACACCGCCTGCTTGGTGATACCAAAATGTAGATGATGGATCCAGGATCCACGGATTCGGCTTAAGGCGGGGATTGCGCGGGCCAGCTCAGTTGCATGGGTTCGCGAAGTAACCGTCATCAGTAACAGCAGAAACGACAAAGGAGACGTAATGGCAGAACGTATGGCAGGGAAGACGGTCATCATCTTCGGGGGCGGATCGGTCGGCGGCGAGATTAACAACGGGCTCGCTGCAGCGTTGACCTATGCAGAAGCAGGGGCAAATGTTTTCGTCGTCGATGCGTCCGATGCCGCCGTTGCCGGGGCCCTCGGAAAACTGGCGGAGTACCGGGATCTGAAGGACCTGCCGATTTCCTTTGGCGGCGCGGTCGCTGATGTATCAGACAGCGAAGCTGTCGAGGCCTCTGTTCGAGAATGTGTCGCTGCGGTCGGCAAGCCGAATGTGTTGCACAATAACGTCGGCATCGCCAGAATGGGCGGGCCCATCGAGATGAGCCTGGAGGAGTGGGACTTGGTAATGCGGGTCAACCTCACCAGTGCTTTCATCACGACGAAGCATGTGCTGCCGTTATTCCTTGAACAAGGCCACGGCAGCATCGTTAATATCGCATCCGTGGGCGGTATGCGTTACCTGGGATACAACTACCCGAGCTATTCGGCAACCAAGGGAGGAATGATCCAGTTCACTGTCAATCTCGCCCTGGAATACGCAAGCAAGGGAATTCGCGCTAACGCTGTGGCCCCTGGCTTCATTGAAACCCCGATGATGTACAAGCAGATCGCCGGGAACTACAGTTCCGTGGAAGAAATGCTGGAGGCCCGTCACGCTCTCAGCCCGACCGGAAAAATGGGCACCTCGTGGGACGTGGCACAGGCGGCGCTGTTCCTGGCCTCGGACGAGTCGAAATACGTTAACGGCGTATGCCTGCCAGTTGACGGAGGTCTAACGGCAGCCGTTGGACACTGACCTGTAGGGGGGACGTGCCCTTCTGGTCCCGCCGCGTCCAGAAGCAGGATCCCGGATCCCCCGTAGAATGGGTTAACGAAGTGCTGAACCTGGTCAGGTGGTATCAAGGAAGCCGTTTGCGATGAAGGAAGTAGAAATGTCATTGGGCGATGCAGTGCAGAATTCAGATCTTAGCTTGACTACATCTCCTGCTCTGGCAGAAATTCCGGCCCGGGACGCGTCCACGTTGGTGCGTTTGGTGCGTGACCGGTTGCGCTTGGCTGTTGCCCGTGACGAGCTTCCCTCGGGAACCCGATTGAACCAGGAGCAGGTCGCCAGCCAACTCGGGGTGAGCCGCATGCCTGTTCGCGCAGCCATCAGCGAGTTGGTCGCTGAGGGGCTTCTCGAGCGGCTCCCCGCAGGCGGGGTGGCGGTGCGCCCTCTGTCAGCAAAGGATGTGACTGACGTTTATGAGATCCGGCAAGCGCTGGAGTCCCAGGCTGTGCGTCATGTGGCAACCTTTCGTCCTGAGGACGGGATAGCGCAGATCCAGCACGTTCTCGATAAGCACCAGGGCAAGGTGGCCGGCTACGATGCCGCACAGCTGCTGGAAGTCGATCGGGAATTCCACATGTCGATCATGGCCGCTACCGGTAACAACCAGTTCCAAAAGGTTGTAGTCCCCGTCTGGTCCGTCGTTGAACGGGCCATGTTCCGGATGCTGACCATGCCGGACGTTGCGGCGATCGCCTGGGATGAACACCAGATGATCGCGGCTGCTATTTTCGCCGGTGATGCCGACCTCGCTGAAAAGCGACTGAGGCAGCACCTGGAGAATGGTTCGGCTCAGCTTGCCAAGTTCATATCGGGGACCGAATAGGGAGTGCTCTCCTCCATCAGTCGGCAGGATGAGAAGCAGCCTGGGGAACTCGGGCGGGACCTCACCTCCCGGAAGTAGGAGTTTCGCCAGCTCGGAGAATTGAAAGCTCACCTCGTGGAGCGACGTTCCGGCCGAAACCGCCCGGCGACATTCAGGCTTCCCCCGTGAACGGAAGCCGTCCGCCACGGGTGCTGACGAGGTCAGCAGCCGACTGCCTGGGATCCTGCAGCATGGGCCACCATCTCATTCGCAGACCGCTGCTGCAGCATCGGCAAAGGCTTTCGGGGATCGTCCCTGCAGTCGGGAGCTTCCAAAGAGGCCTGTTCGCCGCCACCAGCCAGGCTTGAAATCACCACGCACCGCCCTGTCAGAGTCGTTTTAATTCCGCGCTGACTATGCGTGGAAAGCCCGCATCGCCCATGCCAGGGGGGCGCCCGCGTGCGGTCGCCACACCCCTTATAAGTGCTCTGCCCGGCCTGCGTAAACGTCCGCCGGCACTGACGGACCCCTCCCCCACTTACTGTGCGGGGCAGAAATTTCCCCTCACACCCTATTTCAGGCAGGCCATTGACAGACTCGTCTTGGTACTACCATGATTGTTTAGGGAAACACCAACGAAAGGATTCTATTGTGGATGTCACAGTGGGCCAGGAGCTCCTGGGAACCGAAACCGAAGCCGACCTGAGCGAATGGCTCGTCGAGGACGGCAGCGAGGTTACTGAAGGCCAGGCCATTGCAGAGCTCGAGACCTCCAAGGTTCAGGTCGAGGTCTTATCGCCTGCCAGCGGAACTATCTCGTATGTCGCCGCTGAGGGCGACGTTGTCGAGCCCGAGATGGTTATCGCGAGGGTGAATTGACGATGACTATTGAACTGACGGCAACTGAAGTGTTCGACCTGCGCAACGACGGACCAGCGGCACTGGAATTGATGAGCACAATCCGGGAATTCGAGTCCCGTCTGCCGGGCTATTCCGAGGAGGGCCTTATCAGGGGCTCCACGCACCCTTCCGTTGGCATGGAAGCCGTGGCCGTGGGTGTATCCCGTGTCCTGCGGGACTCCGACAGCGTCGCCAGCAACCATCGGGGGCACGCGCATTGCCTGGCCAAGGGGGCGGACGCGGGACGGACCCTTGCAGAGATCCTGGGCCGTCGCGACGGATACTGCGGCGGCAAAGGCGGCTCCATGCACATTGGAGTCAAGGAGCTGGGCCTCTTGGGCACCAATGGCATTGTCGGAGCCGGCATCGGGCTCGCCACCGGTGCCGCTCTCGCGGCGCAGTCCCAGGGAACCGACAATGTAGCCGTTGCCTATTTTGGTGACGGCGCCACAAATCAGGGCGTGCTGGCCGAAGCATTTAATCTTGCCGCCATCTGGAATCTTCCCGTGGTGTTTGTGTGCGAAAACAACCACTTCGCGCAATCCGCCACCTTGGAGGAGATGGTAGCCCAACCGGAGCTGCGCCGACGCGGCGAAGCCTACGGCGTGCCATCTGTCGACGTTGACGGCATGGATGTCGAAGCTGTCAGCAACGCCGCCGCAGCAGCCGTCCATCGCGCCCGCACGGGTCAAGGGCCGACGTTCATTGTCGCCGACACGTACCGGTACCTGGGCCACATGGCCGGTGACACGGAAATCTACCGGACCGCCGAGCAGGTGGAGCAATGGAAAGGCCGTGACCCGATCGCGCGGCTTGCCAAGAAGCTGTTGGAGTCCAAGGTCCTGGATGAGGCGGAACTGCAGGCTATAGCCGCCTCCGCCGTCTCAGCAGTCGACACTGCCGAGGCGTTCGCCAAGGCCTCACCTTACCCCGACGTCACGTCAGCCTTCACTCAAGTCAGCGAGGACAACCGATGAATAAGCCAGCTCAGCAGTTGACCATCTGGCGTGCGCTCAACGCTGCACTACACGATGAGTTCACCGAGGACCCGTCCACGATCATTATGGGTGAGGACCTCACGACGTGGGGTACCGGCGGCGGCATTTACGGCGTGACCCGAAAAATGGCGGAAGTATTCGGCAAGGAACGCGTCCGTGACACCCCGATCAGCGAAGAAGCTCTGATCTCCGCTGGTGCCGGGGCCGCTATGGCCGGCACCAGGACCATTGTGGAGATCATGTACTCCGACTTCATGCTGCTTGGAGCAGACGGCCTGATCAACCAGGCGGCCAAATCGCGGTACATGTTCGGCGGACAGTTCTCTACGCCGCTTGTGGTTCGAAGCAACGGCGGATCCGGCATCGGTAAAGCCGCACAGCATTCGCAGTCGCTGGAAACGCTCTATGCCCATATCCCCGGGCTCGAGGTGGTCGTCCCCGGAACGGCGAACGACGCCTATGGCTTGCTGCGCAGCGCCATCAAGAGCAACAACCCGACCATCTTCCTGGAGCACAAGGCTCTGTACTATGACAAAGGCCCGGTGACCAAAGAACTCATCCCCCTGGGCAAAGCCCGGGTAGCGCGTGAGGGCAAAGATCTCACCATCGTCGCCACCCAGCTGATGACCAAGCGGGCTCTTGAAGCCGCGGACGTTCTCAGCGCCCAAGGCGTCGAGGTGGAAATCATCGATCCGCGGACCCTGTACCCCTTTGACATGGACACCGTCTTCACCTCAGTCCGCAAGACCCGGCACCTTCTGGTCGTGCATGAAGCCGTCCGCGATTTCGGGTGGGGAGGCGAATTCATCAGCAACACCGTGCAGGAATGCTGGGGGGAACTCGACGCGGCGCCGCGGCGCCTTGGTGCGGCCCGCGCCCCGATCCCCTACTCCGAAGAGCTCGAAAGCGCCGTGGTTCCCTCCGCCCAGGACATCGTGGCTGAGGCGCTGGCAACGGTCGCGGACCACAAGAAGCAACTGGTCTGAATCAGGGCTCACGGACAGCAGCACCAGCCCCGACGTCCGGGCTGTGCGCCACAACCCGTGAGTGGCGCACAGCCCGGATCAGGAGTCCTGGCGGGACCGGCATTTTGCTGCGGACATTACATCCATAAAGTCGACAACAGAACGAACCGATGCAGGAGCCGGCCCTGCCGGTAGCGTAGGGAGCGATACATAGTGCAAGACACCGAGACTACGACCCCGGAGATCATCAAAATCCGGGGCGCCCGCAAGATCACCGCCCAACGAATGCGGGCCTCTCTCCAGGAGACGGCGCAGGTAACACTCACCCGATACGCCGACGCAACACAGGTACTTTCCCTTCGTTCAGATCTCAAGACCCGGAACACGGATGACCCGGACACCGCAAGTCCCACGGTCAATGACATCATCATGTTCTGCATGTCGCGGGTACTGGCGAACCACCCGGAAATCAACGCCCGTTTCAGCCCGGACGGGATAGAACGCCATGCCACTGTCAATCTGGGATTCGCCGTTGACACGGGCAAGGCTCTCCTTGTCCCGGTCATTCACGGTGCGAATGCTCTGAGCCTGCCCCAACTCGCACGACGTAGCAAAGAACTGGTCACGCTCGCCAAGACCGGAAAGATCACGGCGGACGACATGACGGGCGGAACCTTCACGGTATCCAATTTGGGCGGCCTCGGCATCCACTGGTTCACACCTGTACTTAACGCCCCCGAGGTTGGCATCCTGGGCATCGGCTCCGTTCACACCGCCTTCCCGGGAAGCCCTCCACAGCTTCCCCTGTCCTTGACCTTCGACCATCAGGCCCTTGACGGTGCAGCCGCAGCGGGAGTGCTGGCCGGAGCTGCCGGCGCCATCGAGGACGCGTTGGCCCTGGTCGCGGAAGCTGACGAGGCAGCGAGTCAGAAAGTCTGAGGCAGGGAGCTGGGCGACCTGGCAGGCAGCCACCACAGACAGCCTGCCAGTAGGTCGTGCTGTCTGTCCGTCATCCGCAATTGCTGGCTAATTAGTCAGCATCCTCACCTCGGGCGTCGTATTATGCGGTCCGCCCAGGGGGAATCCAGCCAAAGGGATCCCGACTGATGCCCCTCACCTTGAGCCGGCGTCCGCCCCCCGGGCCAGAGACGGCCACCAAATAAAGTGCTCCCCGGAAGTCAGGACTGAGATGTTCAGTCCTGACTTCCGGGGGCCACTTTTATCCATGCGTGGCCGCCGGAGTGGTTGGAGAAGGGTTATCGCAATGCGGTGACAGCCAGCTCGCGGGAGAATCCATGGCCCGGGAGCGCGCTGAGCAAGCCACAAGTCGTGGTGCTTTTCGAATTCAAGCTCGCACCGGTGGACGGTTCCGCCTGGCGAGAATCCGCGGATCTAGCTTGCAGTGCTTGGCTTGATCTCGGTGACAAAATCACCTCAGGTGCTCTCGGTGGAATCGTGTAACGCAACGATGTCGTGCTTGATACATCTTCGCGGCTCGCCTGCCGCTCAGGTGTGGCTCTGATCTGTGCTTCGCGACATGGAATGCCTACAGCTCTGCGGGCAGATCGGCCGCGAATCCCGTTCACTGTGTCACCGTTACGGCAGCATCCCATGCCGAGCGGGTCCGCCTTTTCAGCCGTGCCATGGCCGGGATGCAGCACCCGGCATTTTCGCTTCAAAACGCCTCCAGCCGGTCTCGGGGACCGCTCGGCTGGTGTCGAACTGGGCCGGATCGCCACTCACGCAGCTGGCGCGTGCGGTCAGCTTCACCTGCGGATGGGCGTGCGGCTGTTCCCTGCCGAACCTTGTTATCGGGCAATCCTGATCCTGCAGTGAAGTGACCAGCAACTGAAGCTGAGGCCGAGAGAGCGGGAAAGTCAGGAAGCTGCACAGCCGTCGGCCCTGCCCCGACCCCCGCCACACCACAAGGGAGCTGTCCGCAGAACATGGTGTTAGCGGCCATGAAAAACTGCCCGTAGATGGCCATGGAATTGCCCGCTGAGGCGGATTCCAGGGGTCGATGCAACACCCGAGGTCAGCTGGCTATCAGTAAATCACGAAGACGCTCGGCGGGTGTGTCCCAGGCGAGTGTTTCGCGTGGTCGTGCGTTGAGTTCTTGAGCGACGTGTTCGAGGTCCTCGGGCCCGTAGACGCTCAGGTCGGTGCCTTTGGGGAAGTATTGGCGTAGCAGTCCGTTGGTGTTTTCGTTGGACCCTCGCTGCCATGGGCTGGCAGGGTCGCAGAAGTAGACGTCCATGTCGGTGGCGAGGCTGAACGCGCCGTGCTTAGCCATTTCGGCGCCTTGGTCCCAAGTGAGGGATCCGCGCAGGTGCGAGGGCAGGGTTCCCATGGTCTTGATCAGCCCGTCTCGGACTGATTCCGCGGTGTGGTCCACCGGTAGGTGCACCAGCATCACATAGCGCGTGGTGCGTTCCACGAGAGTTGCGATCGCGGACTGGTTCTGCGTGCCGGTTATTAAATCACCCTCCTTACGGTGTTGTTGTGGGTGATTTCGGAGCTGTCGTAGTGTTTCGATCACCCTCGGGCGGCGGGCATGGCAGAGATCGCCCTGCCGCTTGGACGGCTCACTGGGAATGGCCGCCCGCTGCCCGCCGATGACTCGACCGCTGATTGAGACTTACGACATTGATCGTTGGGTAAGGACGTGCCGGCGTGGTTATCGACAGGGCCAACGGAAATTGGAGCTGATCGAAGGGACCTAAGATATGCCGGCAATCTGGGTAGGAATCGACTCGGGCAAAAGAGCCCATCATTGCGTCGTGATCGATCAAACGGGAACGGTACTGCTCTCGAAACGGGTCGAAAACGACGAGACCGTGCTCCTCGAGCTCATAGCCACGATTGCTGACATTGCGGCCGGCGGTGAAGTCTGTTGGGCCACTGATCTGAACGCCGGCGGCGCCGCGCTGCTGATTGAGTTGTTGGCAGCGCATGCACAGAAGCTGCTCTATATCCCCGGACGGATCGTGCATCACGCCGCAGCAACTTACCGCGGGGATGGCAAGACCGACGCGAAAGACGCTCGGATCATCGCTGACCAAGCGCGGATGCGCACCGACCTCCAACCCGTTCGCGGCGCGGACCAGATAAGCGTGGACCTGCGGCTCCTGACCGCCCGCCGCACGGATCTGATCTGCGACCGTGTCAGGGCGATCAACCGGCTCCGTGCCACTCTGCTGGAGTACTTCCCTGCGCTCGAGCGTGCGTTCGATTACTCAAAGAAAGCGCCCCTCATCCTTCTCGGTCGCTACCAGACCCCCGAGGGCATCCGGCGGACAGGCCTGACCCGGCTCACCGGCTGGCTGAAGAAGCGCGGCTGCCGGAACAGTGCCAAGATGGCCGAGAAAGCCCTAATAGCCGCGAACTCCCAGCACACCGTCCTCCCAACCCAGACCACAGGCTCTGCCCTGGTCGCCCGGCTGGCCGAGCAGATCAGCACTCTCGATGCAGAAATCGACGACGTCGACGCCCAAATCACCGAGCTGTTCCGGCAGCACGACAGCGCCGATGTTCTGCTGAGCATGCCCGGTTTCGGGCCCGTTCTTGCAGCGACTTTCCTCGCGAGCATTGGCGGCAACCTGGACGCGTTCGAATCCGTCGACCGGCTCGCCAGCGTCGCGGGCCTGGCCCCGGTCCCACGTGATTCCGGACGGATCAGCGGAAATCTGCACCGGCCGCGTCGCTTCAACCGCAGACTCCTGCGAACCTGTTACCTCGCCGCCCTCTCCAGCCTGAAAAACAGCCCGGCCTCGCGAATCTACTACGACCGGAAGCGCGGAGAAGGAAAGTCCCATAAACAGGCCCTCATCGCCCTCGCCCGGCGCCGCATCAACGTCCTCTGGGCCATGCTCCGCGACCACACCCCCTACCAGGAACCAATCCCAAGAATCGGCGCTCAAGCGGCTTGACAGAAACATTGAGATTCCCAGTGGCCCGGGACTGCGCGGTCTTCGATTTCGGCGGGGCGTTCGGAAATGTTGATCATCGGGTCCCGAAAGCGGCTGGTCCGTTCTTCGGGGTTCTTGTGCTGCTTGCGGCGGGTGCGTCCGGTTCGCAGCGCCTCCTTGACCTCGCGTTTGAGTCCGCCGCGGGCCTGGAGGTAGAGGGCCTGATAGATCGTTTCGTGGCTCACGCGCATGACAGGGTCATCGGGGAATTCCTTGATCAGCG
Source organism: Arthrobacter sp. OAP107 (assembly GCF_040546765.1). NCBI lineage: Bacteria > Bacillati > Actinomycetota > Actinomycetes > Micrococcales > Micrococcaceae > Arthrobacter > Arthrobacter sp. OAP107. The sequence continues at coordinate 5,073,024 of NZ_JBEPOK010000001.1, forward strand.
AGCGGGAAATCTGTTGCGGGGACCAGCGCGTAAGCAGCTTGGTTTTCACGTAGTCGTGCAGTTTCCCCGGTTCTGCCAGCTTACTGGCCTTGGGCCGTGCGCGGGCGGCGGTGGCGGCCCGGTGGGCTCCATAGGGCAGGTAGCCCAGTACCGGGTGGCTGTTGCGTTTGATCTCCCGGCTGATTGATCCCTGGTTCCTGCCAAGGTCCCGGGCGATAGCCCGGATTGACCCGCCCTTGGCCAGCTGGTCCGCGATTCTCTCGCGCTCCGGCAGGGACAAGTAGCGGGCGCTGATGGGCTGTTCCAGTGCTTCCAAGGCCACCGGGAGGGGCACAGGCGCCGCTGCTGCTGTCGTCAGCTCCGGGGCCGTCGCGGTGGCCAGGGGGTCCGCGCAAGTCGTCTTCACCTCCTGTTTATACGGCAGATCCGGGGTATGGCCGTCTGGAGCGGCCGTGTCACTGGGCCCGGCGGCATGCTTCCGGTCCCAGTGGTAGGAGCTTGGCTTGCTGGCCCCGACCGCCCGGGCAGCGTCCCTTCGATTCACGCCCTGTTGGCGCAGGCGCAGGTAGTGAAGCTGCTTCTCTGACGGGCGTTGCGGGCTGACGGAGACCAGGCCGGCATCGGTGGCCCAATTGGAGCATGTGGAATGGTTCAGGCCGAGCTGTCTGGCGGCTACGCTGACGCTGCCAACGTCGCGCAGCACGCCCAGGAACTCCTCAATCACCGCCTGTGAGTAGCGCTGCGCCGGACCGGCGTTCACCGATCGATTGGTCGATGGCTTCGTGGGCGCCGGATTTATCCGGCCTGCCCACGTGTTCGCGGTGCTGGTATTCAACCCCAGTTCTCTGGCCGCTCCGGCGATGTTGCCGGTCCGATCCAGAACGGCGTGGAACTGGTCTTTGTCAGCCTGCGTGTACTGGCGCTTTCGTCTGATCCCGGCCGCGTTCGCCCACTTCTGGCACGTGCTTCTGTTGAGTCCAAGTTCCTTGGCTGCCTTGGCGACGGTTCCTAACCGCGTCACGGCTGAAAGGAACTCCTGTCTCTGAGCGGCGGTATGGGACTGTTGCCGCCGCGTCCCGGGTGCTCCGGCAGGGCGGACCGATCTCTCTGTTTGAGGCGATTTCTTCGTCGAGGAAGAACTGTTTCCTGTGAGTGATTCCATGGTGTTGCAACTCCCGATTTTTCGGGGGTGTTGCAACTGTGAGAGTTGTTTGTAGCTGGTCTGGGACTGGCTGGCAGGATAAATATCGGCCGCTCCACCCCGTGGACGTGACTCATGTTGCAACTGACCCCAGGTGTCATTCGATCGACTTGTCCGTCCATCGGGGTGGTCCGGCCGGCACGCGTCCTGCCCACCTCGGTAGCTTGATCAGAAGATTGTCCGCCCGCTGCGGGGCGTGACCCCTCACAGTGCTGTTCCTTTGGTGACCTCGACCCGGACTGGTGCCGGCCGGTGACGGCCATGATCACATCCGTGAAGAGGAAGGTACCAATGACCGCCATGTCTATCGTCGCGCACGCCCACCCATTTGTCGTGGGTGTCGACACGCACGCCCGAAACCACGTCTACGCTATCCTCGACGCCACCCACGGCGGACTCCTGGACACGCAGTCATTCCCCACCACCGCAGCCGGGATCAATCGGGCCATCAAATGGGTCGCACGCCGCACCAACGCCGACGCCGACACCCTCTGGGTCATCGAAGGAGCCGCATCCTACGGCGCGATCCTCGCCGGCACCGCGGCAACCCACGGATTCCCAGTCGCCGAGGCGCCGCGCATGGATGCCAAGAAGCGCCGCGGCGTGGGCAAGTCCGATGCCCTGGACGCCCACCGGATCGCCATGGCCGTTCTGCCACTGCCGGTGGACAAGCTGCGCCGACCACGCCTTCATGACGGGGTCCGCCAAGGCGTGCGGATCCTGGTCACGGCGCGGGGATCGATGAGCAAGGACCGGACCCGGTCGGTCAACGCGCTCAACGCACTTGTGCGCGGCAACGACCTGGGCATCGATGCCCGCCAGAAGCTCACAAACGCCCAGATCACCGAGGTCTCAAAGTGGCGTACCCGCGAGGAAGAGCTTTCCTTGTCCATCGCCCGTGCCGAGGCCGTGCGGCTGGCCAAACACGTCCTGGCGCTGGACGAGCAACTCACGCTCAACGAGAACCAGCTGGACGATCTGGTGAAGGTCAGCGAGGCCGCGCCGTTGCTGGAGGAGACGGGGTTCAGGGCGATCAGCGCTGCGAAGTGCCTCGCCGCGTGGTCGCACGAAGGCAGGGTCCGTAACGAGGCAGCATTTGCCTCCCTGGCTGGGGTAAACCCGATCCCCGCGTCCTCCGGGAACACTGTCCGGCACCGATTGAACCGAGGTGGTGACCGGTCCCTGAACAGTGCCTTGCACATGGTCGCGATCGTCAGGATGACCCATGACGGCGAAACCCGCGAGTACGTGCAGAAGCGACGCGCCGAGGGTCGTACGGACAAGGAAATTCGTCGTTGCATCAAACGCTATCTGGCCCGCCGCGTCTACCGCGCGTTCAGCGCGGCGACAATAGGGATGAACGCGGCTTGACAGACATAGAAGAGTCGATCGCTAGAACTCGCCCAGCGGGCAGAAATGCTGGCCGTCTACGGGCAATTCTCAATGGCCGTTGACAACATGGCCCGCCGGGGTGGCGGCATTGCTGACGTGGATGCAGCAGTCGACGCCGGACGCCCATCATCACGGTCGTCGTGAAGGGTAATCGCTGCGCCAGCCCGCTTATCTTGGTGTGGATAGGGGCCAAACTTAGGCTTCATTGTTGATGCGATTCCCGCGACGGCGCGGTTCATCCGTGGGCAAGGGGCCGGGTCTGGACAACTCGCTCTGCTTCCCTTGTCGCATAGCCCGGGGATGGGTCCAGCGGTTAGGTGAATACCTGTGCTGCCAGGGGGAGGGTGAGGATGCCCAGAATGTTGGTAACGAGGATGACCGCAGCCACTGTTCTGCCCTCCCCGCCGCTGGCTTGTGATAGGACGAAAGCAGTCGCGGAGGTCGGCATTCCTGCCATCAGCACCAGAGTGATTAGCCATGAATGAGGCATGTCCGGTGCAGTGAGGAATACGGCACCGGCAGTAATAGCCGGCAGGAGCACCAGCTTTCCGGTCGATGCCAACCAGACCGGTGCCAGCCGCAGCTCTCCGGCGCGAAACACGGCGAACGCACCTCTTAGCGTCAGCCCGATAGCGAAGAGCGCGCCGGGGGCTGCGGCTCCGGCCAACATGTGTGCGAAGTCCATAAGAGGCGGGAAAACTTCGATCCGAATCACGCTGACCGACACACCGAGCGCAATGGCCCAAATGATTGGACTTCGTACTATCGCTTTTGTGATCGTTGCACCGGCTGCCCGCCATTTGCTTGACGAGGCTTCTCGTGACGTGAAAAGCATCTCGTGGGCCAGCGGATACCCAAGCACGAATATTAGGTTATGGAGGAGTTGGGCCAGCACCGTCGGTAGGCCGCCGGCGGGCCCCAGGATGCCAAGCATCACCGGAATACCGAGGTATGAGACGTTGCCGTATGTTGCCGCCAGGGATGCTGCGACGCTGCCGTTCAAGTCCCTCCGGGAAGTCAGCCAAAATATGCCGAAGGCTATTAAGGAGAAAGCAATGGTTGGTACGAGGACCAGAGCAGGAAATGCCCGGGGTACGCCTTGGCTCAGGTCGGCGTCGGCGCTGACGACAAAGAGGAGGGCGGGGAGTGCGACGTAGAAAACAAAGGCATTGAGGGCCGGTTCAGCGTTGGCTTGGAACTTGCGTCCGTAACTGGCCAGGTACCCGATAAGTATTCCCAAAAAGAGAGGGAGGACCTTGAGGAACACGTCAATGAGCATGGGCACCTTCGGATGGCAGCGGTACGCCTGAGGAGGCGCTTAAACGGAAGCTCCTTCTCCCGGCATGCAATGGGATAGGCAACCGTGTTTTTACAGGTCAAGGACGAGGCGTTTGCTGCATGACCTGGAGCAGCACAGCATCATGACCTCGTTCGAGGACTTTTCTTCGGGCGTGAGGTAGGAATCACGGTGATCAGGAGTTCCTTCCAGAACTCCCGTTTCGCACGTTCCACAGGTACCTTCCCGGCATGAGGTCGGAACGTGAAGACCTGCGGCTTCAAGTGTCTCCGCTATCGAGCGGTTGGCCTCCACGGTAAATACCTCGCCGGATGAATCAATGAGAACCTCGAAGGCCGTATTTTTTCCGTCAAGGGCGCCCGCTTTGGGCCGGAACCTTTCCAGGTGCAGCGTTGCCGTGTTCGGCGGCCACTGTTCACAGAAGCCTTCCACGGCATCGAGCAGGACGCCTGGGCCGCAGCAATAGACGGCAAGGCCCTCATTCGGGTTGCTGAGCAGTGACTTGAGGTCAATCAGCCCCGACCGGTCCTGGGGCCAGAGGGTGACTTTGTCACCATACTTTTCCAACTCGGCAGTAAAGGCCATCGACGCTTCATTGCGGCCGCCGTAGACCATCCGCCATGAAGCGCCACGTTCCTCACACTTCGCGATCATCGGCAGGATCGGCGTTACACCGATACCACCGGCAATGAACAGGTATTCCTGGGCGTCCACCAGTTCGAAGTTGTTCAGCGGAGTGCCGCATTCGATCCTGTCGCCCACGGACAGCTTTTCATGAACAAACTGGGATCCACCGCGGCTCTCAGGCTCGCGCAGAATCCCGACCCGCCAGCGGTCACGATCGCCCGGATCCCCGGAAAGTGAATACTGACGGACCAGGTCAGGCGTCAAATTCAGGTCGATATGGGCGCCGGGTTCCCAGCCGGGGAACGCGCCGGACACGGGTGCCAAATGCAATGACACGACCCCATCGGCTTCATTGACGATGTCAACAATCTGGGCATCCACCACTGAATGCTCCGGGAACGACTTTATTGCGTGAATCACGGTTCTCACCTGTCAGGTTTTGGTTTTTTCGGAAGCCGCGCCGGCAGGTTTTCCCTTGGGATGCACCCTGCCGACGCCGCTTCCTTGGATCATTCTGCTGGCGCCGGAAGCTGTGTTTCGGTCGCTTGAAGGACGGCGGGTGCGGCGGTTTCCTGCCTCCGCCTGGTTCCGGGACGTCGGCGGCTGGTGTCAACGACGACAACTTCGTCCTCGATGCTGACGGCGAAGCCCTCCATCACGTATGGGCCCTTTTGCAGTCCCTCTTCCGGGTTCGTCACGTCCTCGGGTGAGCCGGGAAACACTTCGACGTCGTACTTGCGGACCTTGGCGTTCTGCGGGTCGTACCAGGACTCTCCGGTGCGGATGTCGAACTCCCAGGCATGCCAGGGACAGCGGATCGAGCGGCCGCGTTCGTAGGTGATGGGAGCATCTGGCTGAGCGGCGGTGGACTTGCCGAAAATCGTGCCGTAGGCGCAGAGTTCTGCACCGGCGTGGGGGCACTGGTTGAGGAGCGCAAAATACTCGCCGTCAACATTCAGAATCCCAATCGACCGGCCCTCAAGTTCCACGATTTTGCGGCCTCCGGGCTTAATTTCATCTGTCCGGGCTACGGCATATTTAGTCACTTTGCACTCGTTTCCAGGCCGAAGAACCGCTGCCCGTTTGTCCTGAAGATTTTCTCCTTCAGTTCCGGCGAAAAACTCGGGGGGAATACCGACTCGGGGGAGTCAAAGTCGAAGTGCGGATAGTCCGAAGCGAAAAGCACGTTGTCGGGGCAGAACTCCTCGATGATCTCCTGCAGGTGGCGGGGGTTCTGCGGTTCGTCGATGGGCTGGGTGGAGGCCCAAATGTGATCGTGAATGTACTCTGAGGGTTTGCGCTGAAGGTTCGGCACCTCGCTCCGCAGAGTCTTCCAGTGGTGGTCCAACCGCTGAACGAGAGGAACAAAGTGTGCGATGTTGCCTTCGACAAACATGACCTTAAGGTCCGGGAACCGGTCAAAAGTTCCCCGGAGAATGAGGCTGAGCATCTGGGCCTGGACACTCTGCACGTGAGCGACGTGGTACTCGGCGTGATATGAGGTCCAGCCGGTACCGGTGTTCGCGTGACCCCCGCCCTGGGACAGGTGGATTTGAACGGGCAGGCCCTGGGCGACGGCAGCTTCGAAAATCGGCCAGTACTTGCGGCTGCCCAGGGGCTCATAGGTCTTGCTCAGACCAAGAAGCGAGATCACGCCGGGATGGGAACCGATCCGCTCGATTTCCTTCACGGCCAGATCCGGGGCTTCAAACGGAACGGTCATGGAGGTCCGGAGCCGGGGTTCGGGGCGGACGAGGTGTTCGATCTGCCAATCGTTGAGCGCGCTGCACAGCGGTTCGGCGAGGTCCGGATCCAGGGCCTGGGCTGCCGGGTTTAGTGTCTGCCCGCCGGGAGAAAGGCACTGCAGCACTCCGAGTTCGATGTTGTAGAGATCCAGAAGCTGGGACCGGATAAGGTCCAGGTCGGATCCGGGGTAGCCCTCTTCAGGCCAGGCGTCCGCGCGCATCGCACCGCCGTACATTTGGGGGTATTCGCTGATCTGCTGAAGCCCGGTGGTGGTACGCATGCCATATTCCTGCAGCCGCTGCTGAACCCGAGAGGAAAGGTATTCGTTGATTGCCCCTATCTTGGGGAGCGGGTGAATGTCGACGTCGGTGATGCCGGTCCCCACGACGGGCTTCGACAGGGTCTCGGTGGTGGCGTCGGTGTTGAGAGTGGTCATGGCTTTACTTCGCCTCTCCCTGGCTCGCAGGTTTGACTAGGTTGTAAAGGTCGGCCGCGTTCTGCCGGTAAATCCGATCCAGGAGGGCTGGGTCGCTGGTGCCCGTTTCGATGCTCCGGGGACCGGAGGCATGCTGATGCGGATAGTCGCTGGAGTAGACAAGCATGCGGTCAGAGCCCATGCGGTCCACTGTCTTATCGAGCTGGCCGGGCAGTTCCGCGCCGTCGGTCGGGCTGGTGGTGAACACAAAATGTTTGCGGATAAGTTCCGACGGTGGGATATCTACCCAGGGAAAATCTGGCCTGTAGCTCTTCCAGAGCTTGTCAAACTTCCACATGTAGGCTGGCAGCCAGTTGAAGCCGACCTCGGAGACAACCACCTTTGTCTTCGGGAATTTCTGCAGGACGCCTTCGGACACGATGGAGCTGATCTGTGCCTCCAGGTTGGAAGTCTGTCCGACGTACCACTCGAGATGGGTGGTGGGCCAGCCCACCGACGTTGGCGGCTGCCTGAAGACGCCTCCGATGTGGATGGCGACGGGAAGGCCTGCACGTTCTGCTGCTTCCCAGATAGGCCAGTTGATCTGGCGGCCGTACAGAAGCTCTGACTGGCCAAGCAGCAATACCTGTACGAACCGGTCGTCCTTGGCCCAGTGATCGATTTCCGCTGCTGCCGCTTCCGGTGTGCCGAGGGGAACAACGATGGATGCGCGGAGACGTGAGTCTTTGGACAGCCATTCGTTGGCGATCCACTCATTGAGGGCCCGCGCATGGGCCTGCTCGCGGCGAGGCTGATGAATCTGCTGCGTTGCGTACAGGCAGTTGAGAATGGCGTAATCGGTGAACCCGTCACCGAAAACGTCCGTCACCAGGTTTTCGACCGTGGTCGCTGCCCGGCCGTTCTCATCCTTGGCGGAGTCGGAACGCTGGGCGATAGCCGAGCCGGCCGGGTGATAGTTCGGTTCGTACGAGGGTGCCATCTGGGCGACGAGCTGATCGTGCCAGTAGTCGTCCAGGTAGGGCAGGAGCTGGCGGGCTGATTCAAGTACGGGATGAACGTCGCAGTCAACGACGGCAGCTTCGGGAGCCCCAGGCTGCAGTTCGCCAGTAGCTTCGCTTTCTTGGACAAGACTCATATGAATCTCTTTCCTTCCACTTCATTGGAGTTAGGAAAAGTCGGGGAGGGAAATATCCCGGATCCTGGATCCAGGATCTAATAAAAAAAGGGTACGTTATCGTGAGCCGGATCTCAAGAAGGAGATTGTTGAGGCTCCTCCCGCCTGCTGCATTCAGTGGACTTCGTCCAAGGCTGCGTCCCGCGTCTCGGGCAGGGCGAGGGTGCTCAGCAAGCTCAGGAGTACCAGAAGCGCCATCATAATTCCGACAGCCCAGCTTCCGTAGGATGTGAGCAGGGAGCCGATGATGAGTGGCGGGACGGCGCCCCCGATGATGCCGCTAACGTGGAATGCCAGGCTCGCCCCTGTGTAACGGTACCGCGTCGCAAAGATCTCAGGAATGAAGGATGCCAAGGGCCCGTAAAAGATGCCCATGACGGCTGATGTCCCCATAACCCCGAGGAAGAACAGGAACGGCGAACCCGTGTCAAGCAGTGGTATGACAATGAAGGACCAGGGCAACGCCAGGCTAAAGCCCAGGATCATCATTCGACGGCGTCCGTATTTGTCGCAGAGAACGGCAGAGACGGCAGTGACAGCCATTAGGGCAACTCCGCCCAGAATACCGCCTACCAGGATTAGCGTCCGCGGGTGATGCACCGAGGAGCTCGCATACCCGAGGAGGAACGTTCCGCCCATGAAGCTGTAGATGTACGCCGCGAGAATGCAGCCGCCGGCCAAGACTACTTTGCCGCTCTGATGGCGAAACAGTTCCGCGATGGGCGCCTTGACCTGCCCTGTCTTCTTTTTCTCAGCACGGAATACTGGCGTCTCATCGATCGAGAGCCGCACATAGAGGGCGATGATGACGAGGACGGCGCTGAAAAGGAACGGCACTCTCCAGCCCCAGGACAGGAATGCCTCGCTTTTTTCTCCCATGGTGAAGTTGACGACAAGGAAGACTGCATTCGTCAGTACAAGGCCGGCGCCCACACCCAATTGGGTGAACATGCCGTAGAGTCCACGCTTGTTGGCTGGGGCATACTCTGCACTCAGCAGTGCCGAGCCTGCCCATTCACCGCCGACTGCTACTCCCTGCAGCAGGCGCAGGCTCATCAGAATAACGGGAGCCGCTATGCCGATCGTTGCCGCCCCGGGCAGAAGGCCTACGGCGACTGTCGAAAGGCCCATGATGAGCAGCGTGGCGACCAGGGTTTTCTTCCGCCCCAGACGATCACCAAAGTGACCGAAAATTGCGGCACCCAGTGGGCGCGAAAGAAAGGCGACAGCGAACGTGGCAAATGAAGCCGTTGCTGCCAGCGCCGGGGTCATCTCCGGGAAGAAGACTGTGGGAAAAACCAGCGCCGCTGCGGTGCCGTAGATAAAAAAGTCGTAGTACTCGATCGCGGTGCCGACAAAGCTCGCAAAGGCGACTTTCTTCATGATCGGGGGGGACGTGTCACCATGTCGCTCCGCTGTCACTGTGGGCCCGGTGGTGGAATTATTGCTCATCTCGTACCTTTCGCGCTGGCCTTTTGGGCATCAGGCAAGTTTCGTTTCCGTTTGGGGAAGAGTGGCGGCTCATAGCGAGGCAGAAGTTCCTGCGTCCTGACGTGCAGGCATTGGGCTCTGCAGCCAGATCTCATGGCCCTGTGACTTTTCGATGATTCGCCTGCCGCAACCCTCGACTACCAGCCACGCAACCGAAGCATCCGACATCGCATCATCGATGCGGCCGCTGATAACCCGCCCGGGTTCGAGTCTGACTTCCACCTCGAGCCCGATGAGCAGGTTCCACTGGTCAAATCTTCGGGCAGCTACTCCCGGCGCCCTTCCCCGAGGTTCCCGGTTTGGCAGGCCGGACTGGTGGCTGTTGTGAGGGAGCGTGCACCCCGTGAACGCTTTCATTGAAACTCCTTTTTCGAATACGGCTCTGGTTGTAGGACCTTTGAATAACGAGGGAGAGCCACAAGGCCCTGCCGGCTCCGACAACCGCGGCAGCCGTGCAATTACTGCATACTAAGTCCGCAGGCATTCATGGGTAGAAGGCTGCTGCTCGTCGCCGTTATTCGGCCACGCCCGACAGGTATCCGCCGAGTACCACGAGGACGGGCAGAACGGCTTTCCACTATTGGGCCTCCAGTATTGTCCACATTGATCAATCTTGGTGCTACCACTCGCAAGTTTGGCATGACCGTACTGTGTGGTCAAGCCCACATTTGGTACCCCAGCGAAGCGAGGGCCGCCAGTCTCCGCTCATCACGGCACGCAAAATCACGGCTCTGGCCGTCGCCTGACCCGCCGGGGAATAAAGCAACAACGGCGCGAACCCTTGGATGCCAGAGGACTCATCCCCTCACCCGCCTGGGGACCAACGTGGAAAGTCCGAGCATGATCGCGTGCACGCACTACCGTCCAAGTGAGTCCCACTATGGATAATGGGTCCGGGCCGGCAATCTCTTCGGCCCGGCTGGCTGAAAGGTCAGCACCAGAGACATGTCACGCGTCTACGCCGCCGCGCGGGAGGGCGGTCTGGAGTTTCTACGTGAGCGGCTCCCGCTCGCTTCCATCAGAGCAGTAGTCTGCCGCCGCCTCTGGTGCTGTACAGCTTCGGTCCAAATCGACGATCGAGGAATCGTCTGCGGCATCAAGGCCCTGGCTGGCTGCGGCGACGAGTTCCTGCCCGACCGTGTTAAAGATCCGGGCATTGAATCCAACAGCTGCTGCAGTTCTCAATACGAGGTCTGCGTCCTTGACGAAGATGGACAAATGAGTCTCAACGGGGCGTTGCTCGGCCGCTTGTATCATTCGCGGCCCTCTATCGATGAGCATCCACGATGCTCCAGCGCCCGCAGTGACCGCCTCGAGCACGCGGCTTGAATCCAGTCCAAGTGCGCGGGCAAAATCGATAGCTTCCGCGGCAACAGCGAGATGGGATGCCGCCAACAATTGATTCACCATTTTGTAGGCCTGACCATCTCCGGCCGCACCGCCACAGTCTTGGATCGTACCCATTGTTTCCAGGATGCCGCGCAGGGCTTTCAGGTCGTTCGGGTGGCCCGCCGCAAAGAGTTTTAACTGACCGTTGATAGCGCCGGTGACACCGCCGGTTACCGGGCAGTCGACGACACCGATTCCGCGTTCGCCCAGCACCAGCGCAAAGTCCTTCACCGCGTCCACGCCGACGGTGCTCAGCACCACAAGTGTCTTAATGGTTCCGGCTCCGGACAGTAATCGGGAATCCAGGAGCGCGAACAACTGCTCGCCGGTTGCAACCACAACGAACAAAGCGTCAGCGTTGGCGATATCGTCAGCGCTGGTTGAAGATGGTATCCCCAGTTCTAGGGCCTTGGTGACCTGCCGTGGGTTTAGGTCCACCGTTCTTACGCGGTGGCCGCCGGCATGAATCTGGTGTGCCATCGGAAGGCCCATGGCGCCAATGCCGAGAAACCCAATCAGCGGCCGGGCCGACTTTTCGATCACGCTGGTTTTCCGGCCCGGACGGCAAAGAAGTGCCCAGCTCTGGAGGGGCTGGGGCACATCTGGGGAATTTCGCTCAGGCACATGGCCCAACTTGCCGGTCTTGCTGCAGCTGTCACTGATTTCCTTTCGCATCCGTTTCGGCCTCGAGCAAGACTAGACTCGGCACCAGACTATGGGCCTCCAATATAGTTTTTGGTGCTACCAATTGTCTATAGCACGCGTCGGCAAACAGATTAGGAACAAACGGCGCCAGCGGTCTCAGGTAACCGAACGTCTGCCTTTACTGGAGCGATCGATTTGGCCCCGGAGCCGGAGTAACGGCTGCGGGGCGAGCATGCGAGGTGGGGCAGCTTCACCTTCTTCCCCGCACCTGTCAGCTTCAACTACACCCCAACCTGACGTCAGGCAACGGCTCAAGAGACGTAAGAGTGGAGTCCGTTTTCGTTTTTCTTGACGCACTCTTGTAAAGGTCTTGGATCCCAACCTGACACAGCCAGTCCCGCAAGACGGTTCTCCAGCGACGTACTCTCGACTCGTTCCCTACTGGCAACGGGGGGTGCCTCACGCACTACACCGACGCAGCGCCCACAGAGTGGCCACGCCGGTGTCGGGTGATACCCAACGTCACACAACGCGACGGCATCCAGATCCGGAACGGCAACGTCCTACCCTTGACTGGTGACTTTGACTACGATCCGCACCGCCGCCGCGACCTCGCTCGCCGCCGCAGGTCTCCTGTTTACTCTCGCCGCGTGTTCCACGCCAGCCACCACCCAGCCCGCCACCTCTGCCCCTGCTTCCACCGCAACGGCAACCGCAACCACTTCATCCAGCGCCGCCACGGAGCCCTGCGCCGGTGTGAAGGTAATCGTCGATTCGGGCGCCTTGAAGCAGGCCGCCGCTGACACGTCCGTTTGCGTGCCCGCGGACGGGCCGACTCTCGCATCCAAGGTCCTCGACGAGGCCAAGGTGAAGACCGAGGGCACTGACCAGTACCCCAAGGAACTGGTGTGCCGGGTGAACGGTGTGCCCGCCGCCGACTTCAGCATCGCCCACAAGGGCGGCACGTACAAGGAAGAATGCAAGAAGACGCCCGCCTCCTTTGCCTACTGGGCACTGTGGGTTAAGCCGGCCTCTGGCGCCTGGGGATACGCGCAGGAAGGCCTCGCCACTTTGAAGGTCAGCCCGGGACAGAGCCTGGAACTGCTCTTCACGGTCGACGGCGCACCGGCCGCCCCCGCGGCGTGACCTTTCGACCCGCGCCGTTACGCGCAGCGGCGGCTCTCGCCGCCGTCTTCATCGCGGCGCGGGTCATCTACCGCATTCTCTTCAACGGTGCGGGCACCGGCAGCCCGGTTCTTCTCGACATACCGCCGGTGCCGCTGCCTGCCCCGTACGCCCATGTGGTCCTCCTCGGTCCGGTAACGGCGCCTGGCCTCTGGGAGGCGGTCCTGTCCGCCCTGCCGATTGCCGGGATGATCCTCGCTTTCGGCATGCTCAACGCCTGGGTGGATGTTGCCCGCGGCTTCGTGCACCTGGCCCGCGGCGGCCCGATGCAGGGCATGGCCAGGATGCTTGTGGTGGCCTGGGCGGCGCTGCCGGCGCTCTCCGACGCCGTGAACTCCGTGCGCCTCGCTTTTCGATTGCGGGGCGAAAGATTCGGGCCCCGCGCCCTTGTTCCCGTGCTCGAACGCACCCTCGAGCACGCCAGCCGGGTTGCCGCGGCTCTGGAGCTGCGCGGCTTCGGCAGCAGGGCAGCACGCCAGCCCGTCCGCGGTATCGAAGCACCGGTTCTGATCCGGGACGCACACTTCCGGATCGCGGACACGCGGGTACGCGTCGCCGATTTTGCGCCGTCGAGCGGGTCAATCACGGTCATTACCGGGCCGACGGGCTCCGGCAAGTCCACGATCCTTCGGGGCATTGCGGGCCTTCTCTCACACGTCGACGGCGGAAAAATTTCCTGCACGCTGCAGGTCGCTGGAACGGACCGTGCCACCGCGCCGCCGCGTGATACCGCCCGCCTCGTCGGCGTCGTCTTGCAGAACCCCCGCGCCGCCTTCGCCACCACCCGGGTCCGGGACGAAATCTCCCTCGCACTTGAGCTGCGCGGCGTGGCATCCGCTACCGCCAAAGCCTGGGTGCTGGAGGTCGCGGAGCGGGTCGGGGTGTCGGCGCTGCTGGACCGGAATCTCAGCACCCTCTCCGCGGGTGAGTCAACCCTCGTGGCCATTGCCGCCGCGATAGTGGAGCATCCGGCCCTCCTGCTGGTTGACGAACCCCTCGCCGACCTCGACACCGCAGCACGCGGACGCGTCATCGCCGTGCTCAACGCCCTCGCCCGCGACGCCGGCGTCTGCGTGGTCGTGGCGGAGCACCGGGCGGAGCAGCTGGTACCCGTTGCAGACTCGTGGTGGACCATCGACGACGGCGCCCTGGTACCTGGCGTTGCTCCCGCACCTTCGCATCCGGTCGCCGACCGTCAGACGCCGGCACAGCCGGCGGATCCGCCGGTACAGCACGCTGCCGTGCTGACTGCCGCAAACCTCGCGGTGCACCGCGACGGCCAGCCGCTCGTGCGCAGCGCCTCTCTGTCCCTGCACCGAGGTGAAGTGGTCGCGCTGGTGGGGCCGAACGGTGCCGGAAAGTCGTCCCTCCTTGTGGCACTCGCCCTCGGTGAAGGCACGCTCAATGAAGGCACACCAGGTGAAACCACAGCAGGTGAAAACACAGCCGGCGGCGGCCGCATAGCCCTCGTCCCGGACGCCTCCGACGACCTCTTCACACGGGATACCGTCGCTGCCGAGCTCCGCGCGGCAGAGCGGCGCCGGGCGCGCCGAAAGGGCGGCGCACAACCTGCGCCTGGCGACGCTGCTTCACGGCTTGCCCGTTTGCGGGGAGACGTCCGGATTCCCATTGGCCACGAGCATCCCCGGGACCTGTCCGCGGGTGAGCGCAGGATCCTGGCCATCGCGCTGCAGACCATGGACGACCCGCAGGTGCTCCTGATCGATGAGCCGACCCGCGGACTCGATCCCGCGGCGCGCACAGCAGTCGCGGCGGCGTTGCGGGCCGCAGCGGACGCCGGCGCGGCGGTCTTGATCGCCACCCACGACCTCGACTTTGCGCACGGCCTCGGCGCCCGGATCCTCCCGATGCGTGACGGCGTCGCCCCCGCATCCGCGGCAGAAGCCGCGCCCGGCGCCGCCACAGTGGAGCGCATCGCAACACCAAGCATCCCCACACCACGGTTCACCGACCGGCCAACCGACCTTCCCGCGGCGGGGAAAGCCCCCCGCATCCGGATGCCACGGGCCGCCGAGCTCACGGTCCTCGCAGCTGCGAACCTCCTGGCCCTCGGTGCATTCTGTTGGCCCTTGCTCGCTGCGGTCCTTCCGGAGGATGCCGCCGCGGCCATCCCCTACGCGGCGCTGGCCATGGCACCGCTTGCCGTCGTTGCCATCGTGGTGTCCCTGGACGGCTCGGTCCGCTCCGCACATACGGTGGCGCTGCTCGGCGTCCTGGCCGCCATCGGCTCGGCGGTGCGCGTGGCCAGCACCGGCGTCGGGGGCGTGGAGGCAGTCTTCATCCTGCTGATCCTGGCCGGCCGGGCCTTCGGTGCGCGCTTCGGCATGTTGCTCGGTGCCGCCACCATCGCCGTGTCCAGCGCCTTGTGGAGTGGCATCGGCCCGTGGTCACCGTTCCAGATTTTCGCCTGTGCGTGGGTAGGTGCCGGGGCAGGTCTGCTCCCCCGGCGGGTGCGGGGGCGGGCAGAACTGTGGATGCTGTGCGGCTACGGGGTCCTGGCATCCTACGTGTTCGGCCTGCTCACCAATCTGTGGTTCTGGCCCTTCGCTGTCGGCGCTGGCACCGGCATCTCCTACGTGCCTGGCGCGCCGCTGGCCACCAATCTCAGCAGCTTCCTGCTCTACTCGCTTTTGACCTCGACGGCGGGATGGGACACCCTGCGTGCCGTCACCACGATCATCGGAATCGCTGTGGTGGGGAGAGCCATGCTCGCCGCCCTGCGGCGGGTCAAGCCGGTCTCCAGCCCGGCCAGAATTCCGGGCGGAAGCCCGGGCGGAAGCCCGGGTGGAAGCCCGGGCGGGCAGACCGCCCGGGCGCCATCCACTCAAGGTCAAGCTCCGGCCGGGGACCGGCGTCGACTCACACCTTGAAGTACTTCGCCTCCGGGTGGTGGAACACGAATGCATCAGTGGACTGTTCGGGGTGCAGCATCAGCTCGTCGCTCAGGATCACGCCCATCCGCTCGGGCTGCAGCAGCTCCACCACCTTGCGGCGGTCCTCCATCTCGGGGCACGCAGGGTAACCGAGCGAGAAACGCGCACCGCGGTAGTCGAGCTTGAACAGCCCTGCCTTTTCCTTCGGCTCTTCGGCGGCGAAACCCAGCTCCGAGCGGACACGCGCATGCCAGAACTCGGCCAGCGCCTCGGTGAGCTGCATGACCAGGCCGTTGAGCTCGTAGTAGTCGCGGTAATGGTTCCCGGCGAACAGCAGCGCAAGCACCTCGTCGATCTTGGAACCGGCAGTGACCAGCTGTACCGGCAGCACGTCGATCTGTCCCGAATCGCGGGACCGTACGAAATCGGCGAGGCACAGGTGCTTGTCGCGGCGCTGGCGCGGAAAGTCGAAACGCAGCCGGTCGGTGCCGATCGGACCGTCTGAACCGCCGTCAGGGGCGAGGAGCCCCGGGGCGCCGAGTACGCCGTCGGGATCCGTATTGTGGTGCAGCACCACCACCTGTTCCCCCTCGGACACCACCGGGAAATAGCCGTACGCGACCGACGCGTCGAGCATTCCCTCGGCGAGGATACGGTCCAGCCAGTACCGCAGCCGCGGCCGGCCCTCACGTTCCACCAGTTCCTCGTAGGAAGCGCCGCCTTCGCCGCGGCCTGGCTTGAGACCCCATTGCCCCAGGAACGTGGCCCGCTCATCGATGAACGCCGCGTAGTCGTGGAGGGCGACGCCGCGAACGATGCGTGTGCCCCAGAACGGCGGGGCGGGCACGGGGTTGTCGGAGGCGACGTCGGAACGGCCGGGCATCGCCTCCGGCTCGGTCAGCGTGAGCTTTGCGCCCGTCCGGTGGGTCCGCTTCCGCAGGGCGGGCAGGCCCACCTCGGCGGGGTCAGCGCCGCGGGCGACCTGCACCAGCGGCTCCATGAGCGCCAGACCTTCGAAGGCATCCTTTGCGTACCGGACCTGCCCTTCGAACTGTCCCGCCAGATCGTCTTCGACATAGGCACGGGTCAGAGCCGCGCCACCGAGGATCACCGGCCACTTCTTCGCATAGCCACGGGCCTGCAGCTCCTGGAGGTTTTCCTTCATCACCACCGTGGACTTCACGAGCAGCCCTGACATGCCGATGACGTCGGCGTTGTGCTCCTCGGCCGCAGCGATGATGTCAGCGATCGGCTGCTTGATGCCGAGGTTGATGACCTTGTAGCCGTTGTTGGTGAGGATGATGTCCACCAGGTTCTTGCCGATATCGTGCACGTCGCCGCGCACGGTGGCGATCACCATGGTGCCCTTGCCCGAGGCATCCGATTTCTCCATGTGCGGCTCGAGCAGCGCCACCGCGTTCTTCATGACCTCGGCGGACTGCAGCACGAACGGCAACTGCATCTCACCGGCGCCGAAACGCTCGCCCACCACCTTCATGCCCTCGAGCAGCTGGTCGTTGATGATGCCAAGCGGGGTGATGCCTTCGCTGCGGGCAAGGTCGAGGTCCTCCTCGAGGCCCTTGCCCTCGCCGTCGATGATGCGCCGCTGCAGGCGTTCGCCGGTGGGCAGTGCAGCAAGTTCCGCTGCGCGCTGGTCGCGCAGCGCCGCAGTGTCAACGCCGGCGAACATGTCCAGCATGCTCGCCAGCGGGTCGTACGTGGTGTTGCCTTCGGCGTCGTATTCGCGGCGGTCCCAGACGAGGTCCAGCGCCACCTTGCGCTGCTCCTCCGGCAGTGAAGCGAGCGGCACGATCTTGGCGGCGTCAATGATGCCGCTGGACAGGCCGGCCTCCACGGCCTCGTGCAGGAACACCGAGTTCAGGACGATGCGCGCTGCCGGGTTCAGGCCGAAGGAAACATTGGAAACACCGAGGGTGGTGTGGATGCCGGGATACTTCCTGGTGATCTCGCGGATGGCCTCGATCGTTTCGATGCCGTCCCGGCGGGTCTCTTCCTGGCCCGTGGCGATCGGGAAGGTCAGGCAGTCGACGATGATGTCTTCCACGCGCATCCCCCATTCACCGACCAGGGCGTCGACGAGGCGCGAGGCGATCGCCACCTTGCCCTCGGTGGTGCGTGCCTGGCCCTGCTCATCGATGGTCAGGGCGATCACGGCGGTGCCGTGTTCCTTCACAAGCGGCATGATGCGCGCAAACCGGCTGTCCGGGCCGTCGCCGTCCTCATAGTTGACGGAGTTGATCACCGGGCGGCCGCCGATGTGTTCCAGCCCGGCCTGCAGGACGGGCGGTTCGGTGGAGTCGATCACCAGCGGGAGCGTGGAGGCCGAAGCGAAACGTGAGACGACTTCCTTGATGTCTGCCACGCCGTCGCGTCCCACGTAGTCGATACACACGTCGAGCAGGTGCGCGCCCACGCGGATCTGCTCCCGGGCAATATCGACGCAGTCGTCCCAGCGCTCTTCGAGCATCGCCTGCCGGAACGCCTTCGAGCCGTTTGCGTTGGTGCGCTCACCGATGGCGAGGTACGAGGACTCCTGGTCGAAGTTGACGTGCTGGTAGAGGGAGGCAATGCCGGCTTCCCGTTCGGTGGGAACGCGGCCGCCGGACGCTCCGTTCGCACCGCTGCCGGACTCAGTCCGGAAAGGCGCAAGGCGCTCGACGACGGCGGCCATGTGTTCCGGCGTCGTACCGCAACATCCGCCCACCAGACCCAGGCCGAACTCCCGCACGAACTGCTCGTGCGAGGTGGCGAGTTCCACAGGCGACAGCGGATAGTGCGCACCGTCCGCGGTGAGCACCGGCAGGCCTGCGTTGGGCATGCAGGCGATCGCCACTGAGGACTGCTTGGACAGATGGCGCAGGTGCTCGCTCATCTCATCCGGCCCGGTGGCGCAGTTCAGCCCGATGGCGTCAACGCCGAGCGGTTCGAGCGCGGTGAGCGCCGCGCCGATTTCGGATCCCATCAGCATGGTTCCGGTGGTCTCGACGGTCACCTCGACGAAGATCGGAAGCCGGACGCCGCGGGCCACGATCGCCTGCTTGCAGCCGTTGACTGCAGCCTTGGTCTGCAGCAGGTCCTGGCTCGTTTCGATGAGGAACGCATCCGCTCCGCCGTCGATGAGGCCTTCGGCCTGCAGCGCGAACGTCTGCTTGAGGTAGTCGTAGCTGGTGTGCCCCAGGCTGGGGAGCTTCGTGCCCGGACCCATCGAGCCCAGGACCCACCGCATCCGTCCGTCCACGGCTTCCGCAGCCTCGGCACGCTCCCTGGCGATCGCCGCACCCTTCCGGGCGAGCTCTTCGATCCGGTCGTCGATGCCGTAGTCGGAGAGGTTGGACCAGTTCGCACCGAAGGTATTGGTTTCGACCGCATCGATCCCCACCGCGAAGTACGCGTCATGGATGTCAGCGATGACATCCGGACGCGTGTCATTGAGGATCTCGTTGCAGCCTTCCAGTCCCTGGAAGTCAGTCGCCAGCGACAGTTCCCGGTCCTGCAGCATGGTTCCCATGGCGCCATCGGCAATGACCACCCGGTGGTTAACTGCATCCAAAAGCGATTGGGAGCGATCGGGGCGGGGGACGGAGTCGATATCAAGTGCAAAACGAGGCATGTAAACAGACTACGGGCGGGGGCAGATCTGCGCGCCGTATTTCCCATGTACTACGACGGCGGGAAGGTTACTTGTAATACAAGTAACCAACTTGTAGCATAAGCAGGCGGGCGATGTTGCCCCTACTTCCCAAGGAGAACCAATGAGCACCGTCGATCTCATCCGGCACGTCAAGCTTTCCACCGCCCGCCTTCCGCTGGCCGTCCCGATCAGTGACGCGAAAGTGTTCACAGGCCGCCAGAAGCCCATGACCGAGGTTGTTTTCCTTTTCGCGGAGATCACCACGGAACAGGGCCACACCGGCCTCGGCTTCAGCTACTCCAAGCGCGCCGGCGGCCCCGCCCAGTACGCCCACGCCAAGGAAGTCGGCGAAGGCATCATCGGCGAGGACCCCAACGACATCGGCAAGCTCTACACCAAGCTGCTCTGGGCCGGCGCCTCCGTGGGCCGCTCGGGCGTCGCCACCCAGGCCCTCGCCGCCATCGACATCGCCCTGTACGACCTCAAGGCCAAGCGCGCCGGGCTGCCGCTGGCCAAGCTCCTGGGCTCCTACCGCGACTCCGTCCAGACCTACAACACCTCCGGAGGTTTCCTCAATGCCTCCCTCGACGAGGTGAAGGCCCGCGCCACACAGTCCGTCGAGGAAGGCATTGGCGGCATCAAGATCAAGGTGGGCCTCCCGGACACCAACGAGGACCTGCGCCGCGTGGCCGGCATCCGCGAACACATCGGCTGGGACGTGCCCCTCATGGTGGACGCCAACCAGCAGTGGGACCGCGCCGCGGCACTGCGCATGGGCCGCCTGCTCGAGGAATTCAACCTGATCTGGATCGAAGAGCCGCTGGACGCCTACGACTTCGAGGGCCACGCCCACCTCGCCCAGGTCCTGGACACCCCCATCGCCACCGGCGAAATGCTCGCCTCCGTGACCGAGCACAAGGGCCTCATCGCCGCCAACGGCTGCGACATCATCCAGCCCGACGCCCCGCGCGTCGGTGGCATCACCCAGTTCCTCCGCCTGGCGGCCCTCGCGGACGAACGCGGCCTGGGCCTGGCCCCGCACTTCGCGATGGAAATCCACCTGCACCTGGCCGCCGCCTACCCGCGCGAACCGTGGGTGGAGCACTTCGACTGGCTGGACCCGCTGTTCAACGAGCGCCTTGAAACCAAGGACGGCCGGATGATCGTTCCGGACCGCCCGGGCCTCGGCGTCAGCCTCAGCGATCAGGCCCGCGCATGGACCACCGAGACCGTGGAATTCGGCGCGTAACCTTGAATCCATGAGCCGGAACCTGACCGCGGACCTCGCCGCCGACCTTCGCACCCGCATCGTCGACGGCGTCATCCAGCCCGGTGAGAAGCTTCCGAGCGAAAACACCCTCATCGCCGAGTTCGGCGTCAGCCGGACAGTGGTCAGGTCCGCGCTAACGCGCCTCCAGGCCGAGGGCCTCGTGGAAACCGAACGCGGGCGGGGCAGCTTTGCGCTGACCCCGCCCCCGGCGGGTCCGGCGTCGGGCCAGCCCGCCAGGGCTGTGGTCACCGCCGAGGATCGGCTGCACCTGCTGGAATTCCGGATCGGCGTCGAAACCGAAGCGGCAGCGCTGGCCGCCGGAAACCGGACGGAACGGCAACTGAACGCCCTGCGGCAGGCACTGGCGGACTTCACGGACAGCGTCGAACACCCGGCACACGCCATGAAGGCGGACTTTGAATTCCACAAAGCCGTCGCCGCAGCCTCGGGCAACCCCTTCTATACGGACTGCCTTGCCTCCCTGGGCCAGACGATGATCGCCATGCCGCGCACCCGGCTGATGACCGGCGTCGAGCATTATGCCCGGGACCACTTCGAACAGGTGGTGCATGAACACGGCTCCATTTTTGCCGCCATCGCGGACAGCGACGGTGCCGCGGCGTCCGCAGCGATGCGCAACCACCTGGCCAACTCGCGGCGCAGGCTCCGGGGCCGGGAGGGAATAGGCGCCCCGCATCGGGCCCCGCCAGCCGCTCAGTTCGCGGCGGCCACATCAGTTCCAGGCGTCTCGATCAGTTCCAGCAGCCTCAGAACCGCCGGGTTGGCCGTCTCCTCGTTCCACGCGAGCTCCAATTCCACCCGGTTCAGCTCCTGCACACCGTTCCGCCCGTCGATCTCATGGAATTCCACGCCCGCAGGGGCAAAGGCCATGGCCGAGGCGGGAACAAGAGTTACCCCCAAACCCGCCTGGACGAACGCCAACAGGGCCGGAACTTGGCTGGCGTATTGGGTGATGTTGGCATGTGCGCCGGCGCTGGCGAACAGCCGCAGCACCAGGTCGTGGAAATAGCGCGCCTCCTTGGTGGAGTACATGAGCAGCGGAAGCCTGTCCAGGAATCCAAGCGGCAGCGGCGCGCCGTTGCGCGGTGCCATCGTGCCCAACAGCGAACTCCCTTCCGGCAGCGCTACCACCAGGCGGTCCTGCATCAACGGCCGGGACACCACCCCCGGCCGGCCCACGATGGGGCGCAGCAGGCCGATATCCACGGTCCCTTTCACGAGCCCGTCCATCTGGTCCGTTGAAACGAGCTCCCGGAGCACAAACGAGACCCTCGGCATATTCTCCGCTGCACGGCGCAGCATCAGCGGCAGCGCACTGTGCCCCGCTATGGCCGTGTATCCGACGGTGATGGTTCCTGCCTGCCCGGACGAGACCCGCCGGACGTCAAGATCCGTCTTGATGCACATGTCCAGAATCTGGCGCGCCCTGGGCAGCAGCGTGGCTCCTGCGGCGGTGAGCTCCACCTTCCGGCTGGTCCGGCCGAAAAGCTGAGCGCCCAGCTTCTTCTCAAGCATCTGGATCTGGCGGCTCAACGGCGGCTGCGTCATGTTGAGCCGCTCCGCGGCAGCACCGAAGTGCAGTTCTTCAGCAACGGCCACAAACGCTTCTAACTGAGGCAGCGAAAACATCAATACCCTTACTGAATTGTCGAGTGCATAAATTAGCTTGGACTTGAATTGATAATTCACCTTATGGTCGTGAACAAAGCAGGTTTTATCAAGCCCACGGGCCCAAAACGTCCGGCCCAATCCAAAGGAGCACAGCGTAGTGAACCAGGCATACGACCCCGCCCAGCACCTCAACCAGACCCGGATCACTGGCGTCTCCATTACGCCGGTGGCTTTCAAGGACCCGCCGCTCCTCAACACCGTGGGCGTCCACGAGCCATTTGCCCTGCGGGCCATTGTTGAGGTCCGGACGGACGCCGGCGTCTCGGGCTTCGGAGAGACTTACGGCGATGCCGGCCACCTCGCACGCCTCCAGCTGGCAGCCTCTCTACTGCCCGGGACGGACGTGTTCAACATCAACACGCTGCTCAGCCGGATCGCCCAGGCGCTGGAGCAGGACACCGTTCAGGGCGGCCACGGCATGAGCGGCATGGTCACGGGTTCCAGCACCGCGGACCGCGTGCTGTCCCCGTTCGACGTCGCCGCTCTGGATATCCAGGGCAAGCTGCTGGGCAGGCCCGTCAGCGACCTCCTCGGCGGTGCCGTCCGCGAATCAGTGCAGTTCAGCGGCTACCTGTTCTACAAGTGGGCAGGTCACCCGGGCCAGCCAGAAGACAGTTGGGGCGCCGCCTTGGATCCCGAAGGGATCGTTCGGCAGGCCAGGGCCATGGTGGATAACTACGGCTTCAGCGCCCTCAAGCTGAAGGCCGGCGTCTTCCCGCCGGAAGAAGAGATCGCGGCCATCCACGCACTCCGGGCTGAGTTCCCCGACCTGCCGCTCCGCATCGACCCCAACGGCGCGTGGACAGTGGAGACCTCCATCCGGGTGGGCAAGGAACTGCACGGGGTCCTGGAATACCTCGAGGACCCCACGCCGGGCATTGAAGGCATGGCTGCCGTCCGCCGCGAGGTGGGCATGCCGCTGGCAACCAACATGTGCGTGGTCAGTTTCGCTGATGTGGCCCCTGCCGTGGCGGCCGGCGCCGTGGACGTCATCCTCTCGGACCACCATTTCTGGGGCGGCCTGCGCCGGAGCCAGTTCCTCGCGGGCATCACCGAGACCTTCGACCTGGGGCTGTCCATGCACTCCAACTCGCACCTGGGCATCAGCCTCGCCGCCATGGTCCATCTCGCGGCAGCCACCCCCAACCTCGACTACGCGTGCGACACCCACTGGCCGTGGAAGGACCTGTCCGAGGACGTCATCGCCGACGGCGTGTTCACCTTCATGGACGGCGGCGTGCAGGCGCCCACCGGTCCGGGGCTCGGAGTGGAAATCGACCGGGACGCCCTTGAACGCCTGCACCGCCAGTACCTCGACTGCGGGCTCACGAGCAGGGACGACACCGGCTACATGAAACGTCTCCACCCGTCCTACGAGCTCCAGAGCCCTCGGTGGTGATGGCAGGGGCAGGCTCACCGGCCCTGGAATCCTTGAGGATTGTCGTCACCGACCCCATCATCAGCCGCTTTGCTGACCGGTTAAAGGCCGACGGCGGCCCTCACCACTGGGACATGGCGGCGGCTTGGACCACGGAGCGCCGGCTTGACGCATTGGCGGGGGCCGACGTCGTCGTCTGTTCCTCCCTCAGCCTCACGGAGGCCGGGGCGGCTTCCAGGGTAAGGCTGGTCCACGTCACAGGCGCCGGCTACGACAAGATCCCATTCCCGCGGCTGGCGCCCCCGGTCCTGGTGGCCAACACCTTCCACCACGCGCGGCCCATAGCGGAGCATGTCCTCATGGTCACGCTGATGCTGTCGCGCAACGTCGCCACTGCAGAGCGAGCACTCCGCCGGGGAGAGTGGCGGACCATCGCCACCGACGCCGGCGTGCCCTTCCATCCCGTCCTTGCCGACCTGACGCTGGGGGTGGTGGGCCTGGGTTCCATCGGTGCCGAGGTGGCCCGAGTGGCCGGGTCGCTGGGCATGAAAGTCCGGGCTGTCCGGCGGAACCCGTCAGCTCCTCTTCCCGACGGCGTCCGGCTCGACTGGGTGGGCGGGAACCGGCAGCTCCATGAGCTGCTGGCCGCGTCCGACGTCGTGGTGGTCACGGTGCCGCTGGATGCCGGCACGAAGGGGATGATCGGGGCGGCTGAGCTGTCCGCCATGAAGGCCACGGGCCTGCTGATCAACGTGGCGCGCGGCCCGGTTGTTGACCAGGCGGCGTTGTACGCGGCGCTGAAGGACCGGCGCATCGCCGGAGCAGGCATCGACGTGTGGTGGGGGTCCCCCGCGGACGGCGTTGTTCCGCCGGCAGAGCTGCCCTTCGCCGAGCTGGAGAACGCGGTGCTCACACCGCACCATTCCGGGCACGCGCGCATGACGTTTGAACGCCGGGCAGCCGACATTGCCGCCAATATCGGCCGGCTCGCCCGCGGCGAGGACCTTGTGAACCTGGTGGCCCGGCCGGTCGCGCCAGAACGAGCTGCACAATAAGCACAAAGCTTCCCAGCGCTGATCCTCCGATCCGGAGGCGCAGCCGAAGCGATCAGGTTCGCCCTTACGGGCCGGGGCACCTCGCCCCGGCCCGCCAGCACCTGGCCGGTCAGTTTGCAGAGGCAGCGGCGCCGGTGAGGCCCTTGAGGGTTTCGAGCGGGAAGTGGCACTCCGCGACGTGCCGCACGCCGTCCGGCCCAGCCAGAACTTGGGGTTCCGGCGATGCTTCAGCACAGATGTCCTGCGCCTTCCAGCACCTCGTCCGGAAGCGGCAGCCCGACGGCGGATCCAACGGCGAGGGCAGCTCACCTTTGAGGACGATCCTGTCCTGCCGGGTTCCGCTGACGTCCAGCTTCGGGGAGGCCGACATCAGTGCGGCGGTGTACGGATGCCTGGGGTGGTCAAAGACTTCATCGGTGGCGCCAGTTTCGATGATCCGCCCGAGATACATCACGGCCACCCGGTCCGCCACGTGCCGAACCACAGTCAGGTCGTGCGAGATGAAGATGTACGAAACTCCGAGTTTCTTCTGGAGCTCGTTGAGCAGGTTCAGAACCTGCGCCTGGACGGACAGGTCCAGGGCAGACACAGGCTCATCGAGGATGATGACGTCCGGATTCAGGGCCAACGCGCGGGCGATGCCAATCCGCTGGCGCTGTCCGCCGGAGAACTCCTGCGGCGACTTGCGGGCATCGGACGGACGCAGCCCCACCATGTGCAGCAGTTCGCGGACCCGGGCCTCGCGTTCCCTCGACGTCGGGTAGAGGCTGCGGTGTGTGGCCCACGGTTCGGCGATGATGTCGCCGGCGTTCATGCGGGCATTCAGGGAGGCGAACGGGTCCTGGAACACCATCTGCACCCGCCGCCGCCAGTTCAGCAGTTCCTTGCCGCGGAGCCCGAACGGATTGGTCCCCTCGAACGTCACGGTTCCTTCGTCGGGTGTTTCCAGCATCATCAGGGTCCGCGCCAGGGTGGACTTGCCGCAGCCGGACTCGCCGACCAGGCCGAGGGTTTCCCCGCGGCCCACCGTCAGGCTGACACCGTCCAGGGCCTTGAGCCGGGTGTTGCCGCTGGCGCTTTTGGCCACGTGGAATGTCTTGGTCAGGCCGTCAATGGCCAGAAGGGGCTCAGGCATTGGTGATCTCCTCGCTGAAGTGGCAGGCGGCGGTGCGGGGCGGCCTCGGCGCGCTGCCGGCAGGGACGTTCGCCGGGGTGCCGCTGTCGACTTTGCTGTTGACCGCCCGGAGGGCGGGACGCTCAGCCCGGCAGATGTCCTGCACCAGCGGGCAGCGTGACTGGTAGACGCAGCCGGCAGGGATATCGTGGAGCTCGGGCGGGCTGCCGGGAATGGACTTCAGCGGGGCGCCGCGCTCCAGGTGGACGGGCACCGATTCCAGCAGCCCCTTGGTATAGGGGTGCCGGGGGTCGGCGAAAACCTCGGACACCGGTCCGCTCTCCACGACGTTCCCGGCGTACATCACGGCCACGGAATCCGCTTCCTCCGCGACGACTGCGAGGTCATGCGTAATGAGGATGACGGCCATCTGGCCCTCTTCTCGGAGCGTCCGCAGCAGCTGCATGATCTGCGCCTGGACAGTGACATCCAGTGCGGTGGTGGGTTCATCGGCGATCAGCAGGCGGGGATTGAGGGCCACCGCCATCGCGATGAGAATGCGCTGGCGCATGCCGCCGGAGAACTGGTGCGGGTAGGAATTGACCCTTGATTCCGGCTCCGGGATGCCCACGCGCCGCATCAGGTCTATCGCTTCAACCCGCGCCTGCCTGGCATTCAGTCCGCGGTGGATTCGGAAGGCCTCGCCGAGCTGGGTTCCTACTGTATATACAGGGTTCAGCGCGGTCAGGGCGTCCTGGAAGACAATGCCCAGTCCCGGGCCGGCAAATTTGAGCCGTTCCCTGGGGCTGAGGGCGGCGAGGTCGGTCCCATTGAGGAGGATCTCGCCTTCGGCCAGGTCGCAGACGGGATCCATGATCCCGGCCAGTGCCTTCGCGGTCATGGACTTGCCGCAACCCGATTCGCCAAGCAGGGCCAGGGTTTCACCCGCGCGGGCTTCGAATCCCACGCTGTTCACGGCACGAACTGTTCCGCGGTGGGTGCGGATGTCCACGGCGAGATCGCGGACCTGCAGGACCACGTCGTGGGCGGTGGCCACACCGGCGGCGGAGCCTGCGGTACGGGAGCGTGTCACGGGAGCTTGTTCGGCAGCTGTTTTCACGGCTGGGCCTCCTTCACTGGGATGCGGGCGATCAGCCGCTTGCGGGGAAGAGCCAGGCGCCAGCGCTGTGCCGGATCGGTGGCGATCCGCAGCCACGCGGCGAGGACATTGGCGGCGATGGTGGTGACCACGATCGCGATGCCGGGGAAGATGGACAGCCACCACGCGGTCTGCAGGTACTGCCGGCCCTGGGAAACCATGAGGCCCCAGCTGACGTCCGGCGGCTGGATGCCGATGCCCAGGAAGCTCAGCGACGACTCGGCGAGCATCACGTAGCAGAATTCGAGGGTGGCCAGCGTGAGGAGGGTCGGCAGCACCACGGGGATGACGTGCCGGACGATGATCGCGCTGGGGTTGGCCCCGAATGTCCGGGCAGCATCCACGAACGTCCGGCTCTGGAGCTCCGCCGATTCCGCGCGGGCGGTGCGCAGGTAGATGGGAATGCGGGTGAGGGCCAGGATCAGGACGATGTTCGCGGCGCTGGGGCTGAAAACGTAAAGGACGACGACGGCGAGCAGCAGGGACGGGAAGCTCATGATGACGTCTGCGATGCGCATGGATACGTTCTCCCGCCAGCCGCGGTGGTAACCGGCCCAGACGCCCCACAGGGAGCCGATGACCAGGGCCACTGCCACGGCGGGCACAGCGACCGACATCGTGGTCCGGCTGGCCACCACCAGCCTGGCGAGCATGCTTCGGCCCAGCGAATCGCTGCCCAGGAAGTACTCCCAGCCGTGCGCAAAGGTGAACGGTGCCTTGTTGGCGAACAGCAGGTTCTGCTTGGTGGCCAGGTCACCCATCAGGGCTGGGCCGATGATGGCCGTCAGGCCGACGAAGACCAGGATCAGCGCCGACACGGCGGCGAAGCGGTCCTTGAGCAGGAGGCGGAACAGGCTCAGCTTTCCGTCCTGTTTGCTTTCCTTGGTCTCCGCCGGGGGTTGGGTGTCCGCCGGCAGCTGCTCGGCTGCCGCCCCCTCGGTGAGTGAACTCTGCATGGCTACTCCTAGGCCTTTACCGTGACGGGACGGACGCGCGCGTCCAGCAGCGCGTACCCCATGTCAATGAGGATGTTCAGGGCGAAGATCGCGACGGCGGTGAGCAGGACGGCTGCCTGCAGGACCGCAAAGTCGCGCTGCAGGATCGAATCGATCATGAGCTTTCCAATGCCGGGCCAGCCGAAGATGGTCTCCACCACGACGGCACCGTTGACCAGTCCAACGGTCAGGTCGCCGGCCACTGTCAGGGCCGGAGCTGCAGCGTTGCGCAGCGCGTGGTGCGTGACCACCCGGAGCTCGCCGGCGCCGCGGCTGCGGCGCCAGCTTGATGTAGGGCTCCGAGAGAGCCGACACCATGGAGCCGCGGACAATCTGGACCAGCACCCCGAACGGCCGCAGCAGCAGGGTGGCAATGGGCAGCACCCAGGCGCTGGCCCCCGACACACCTGATGTGGGCAGCCAGCCCAGGGTGATGGCGAATACCCAGATACCCACAATGGCCAGCCAGAAGTCCGGGATCGAAGCGGCAGCCATGGAGACGAAGCTTGAGATCCGGTCCGCAATGCCGTTCGGCTTCAGCGCGGCCCAGCACCCCACCGCAAGTGCCAGCAGCACGGCCAGCACCATGGTGGTGGCCGCGAGCTGCAGGGTGGCGGGGAAGGCACGCAGCGCCATGGCGGCCGCATCCTGCCCGGTGCGCAGTGATTGTCCGAAATCGAGCCGGAGCACCCCGCCGAAGTAGTCGGCCATCTGAACCAGCAGCGGCTGGTCCAGGCCGTTGCGTGCCGTGAAATCGTCGCGCATCTGCTGGGTGGCGTTCAGGGGCAGGTACAGGCTGGCCGGATTTCCCGTCATCCTGGCCAGGGCGAACACCCCCACGATCACCACCACCAGCGGCAGTGCGCTGGAGACAATCCGCTTCCTCAAGTAGATCAGCATGGCTGTCCTTCTCTCCCGGAAGTCCGGGCTAGCTTGCCGGGGTCATTTCCGAAACACGCAGCTCATCACCGCTGGACGAGTTGGGCGTGTAGTTCACAGACTTGGCCTTGCCGATGATGCCGGTCTGATGCGAGATGTGGGCGAACTGCACAACCTTGTCGTTCTGGTAGGCGAAGATCTCCTCGAAGTCCTTCTTCCGCTCGTCGCCGGATGCGGCATCGGCCTTCTTGATCAAGGCGTCAAACTCCGGGGTGCCGAAGTAGCTCTGGGCTCCGTTGGACAGCATGTACTGGTCCACGGTGAAGGCTGCATCGCCGGCCTGGTTGCCGTGCTGGGTCATCAGCGCCACGGCGCCTTCGTCCTTGGGGAAGGGACGGACCTGGTAGGTCAGGTGCTGGCTGGTTTCGAGCATCTTCAGCTTGACGTTGAGGCCGGCCTGGCCCAGCTGCTCCTGGAGGACCTGGCCCAGCTCGGTGATTTTGGGGAACTGGGCGCTGCGGACCACCAGCGAGATCTGCTTGGAGGTGTCCACGCCGTCCGCCTTTGCTTCGGCAACGAGGGACTTGGCCTTGTCCAGGTCGAACGGCCAGCCCTTCAGTGCGGAGTTGTGGCCCACGACGCCCTCGGGAACCAGCTGCGCCGCTACCTTGTGCTTGCCCTGGTAGAGGGAGTTGACGATTCCCTCCTTGTCGATGGCGTAGTTGATCGCCTGACGGACCCGGATGTCATTGAGCGGCGCCGCGTTGGCGTCCAGACGCAGGGCAACTGTCTCGTTGTTGGGGTAGTCGACGCCAAGGTCGCCGATGTTGTCGTCCGGGCTGAGCCCCATAGCAACGTCCGCCTCACCGCTGGTAACCATGGCCGCCCGCACAGAGCTTTCGGAACGCCACTGGTACTCGGCCTTGGCGTAGGCGGGCTTGTCCCCCCAGTAGCCGTCCCAGGTGGAGAGCGTGATCTTCTGGCCGGCGTCCCACTGCTCGATCTTGTAGGGGCCGGTGCCGATCGGCTCACGGACCTTCGCCGTGGTGCTGGTCGACGTCGGGACCACCTCGAGAAATGAAAGGCGCAGCGGAAGGATGGGATCAGGCTCGGGAGTGGTGACGGTCAGGGTGCTGGCATTCACGGCCTTCACTTTGAGGTCCGCGTCGCCAAAGACGTAGCCTTCCACGTTGCAGCCGAGCTTGGAGTTGACCGCCCTGTCGATGGTGAAGGCGGCCGCTTCGGCGTTGAAGGGGGTGCCGTCCTGGAACTTCACGCCTTCACGGAGCTTCAGCGTCCATTCCTTATCGCCGGTGGCCTTCCATTCGGTGGCGAGCTTCGGTTCGAGTTCGCCGGTCTTGGGGTTCCGTTCAATCAGCGGCTCGGTGACGTTCGAGCGCACCACAACGCCGGTGGAGGTCAGGTTCGACTCACAGGCCTCCAGGGTGGGCGGTTCCTGCCCCAGGACTACGCGCACTGTGTTCGAGGAGGGGGCTGCAGCGTCGGAATTGGCCACTGAGCAGCCGCTCAGGCCCAGCACCGCGACGGAGGCGAGGGCCGGCCATTTGAGCACTGCGGCGGGAAACGGGAGTTTTGAAGAAGACGTCATTGTATTTCCTCCGGATCGGGTGATTGCGGCAGCGGCTGGTCCTGCGCGAGTGGAACAAGGCATCAGGAGCAGGTGCTTGGGGCCGCGCTGGACTCAAGCTAATTGAGGTCCAGGGGCTCCACAAGGATTTTGCGGGGCGCCGCCGGGGCCTCGAGGATGGCCAGGCCAGTACCGGGCCCCTGTGACGGCCGCCACGCCACCCGCAAATCCGCGTGGTTCCGCGGGAGGAGGGAGACCGATACAGTCCGGGCATCGATTGATGCCATTTACATGTTGGACCCGTATGGATCGGAATCCTTAGGGTGCAGCTATGAAGAACATCGCCGTCCTGCAGGTCGGGCCCCTCATGCCAGCCGTCCAAGAATCCATCCGAGAGGACTACGACGCCGTCCGGCTCCCCGATGCCGGCACCGGGCGGGAGGAGTTCCTGCGGCTGCAAGGCGCGACGTTCGAAGTCGCCGTGACGTCGGGGAAGTTCGGCGTTGGAACGGACCTGATGCGCGCGTTGCCCAACCTGCGCGCCGTCATCAATTTCGGCGTCGGCTATGACACGACGGACGTTGCCCAGGCCACCGAGCGGGGCATTACCGTCAGCAACACCCCCGATGTCCTCAACGACTGCGTGGCGGATACCGCCGTCGCCCTTTACCTGGACGTGCTGCGCAAAATCAGCGCTGCGGACCGCTACGTCCGCCGCGGGGACTGGCTCAGCCGGGGCAATTTCCCGCTTGCCACCAAAGCCAGCGGGAAGAAAGTGGGCATCCTCGGGCTCGGCCGGATCGGGCGGGTCATCGCGCGCAGGCTGGAAGGCTTCGACTGCGACATCAGCTACCACAGCCGCACTGCCGTGGCCGGCGTCGCGTACCGTTATGCCGCCTCCCCCGTGGAGCTCGCCGCCGGCTGCGAAGTGCTGATCGTGGCCGCCGCCGGCGGGCCCGCCTCGGCACGCCTGGTGGACGCCGAGGTCATCGATGCGCTGGGACCCGACGGTTATCTGATCAACATCGCCCGGGGCTCCGTTGTGGATGAGGAAGCCCTCGTGGCTGCCCTGCTGGCAGGGCGCCTGGCTGGCGCAGGACTGGACGTTTTCGTGGAGGAGCCGAAGGTCCCGGAAGATCTGCTCAGCCTCGACAGCGTGGTCCTCCTGCCCCACCTGGGAAGCGGCTCCAACGAGACCAGGGCACAAATGGCCGAACTGACCCTTGCCAACCTGCGTTCCTACGTCACCACCGGTTCTGTCCTGACGGCGGTGCAGGCGTAGCTGCGGTGGACAGTAGTTCCCTGCGGGTATCACGCCATGCAATATGTGTGTTGGACGGGCATGAAGGGTGCTGCTTACAGTTAATAAGCGCTGTGGCGAGGACCACAACGGCCTGCCCCGTAGTCCCCAGCGTGATCTTGCTGCCCTATCAAAGAGGATTCCCCCATGCAGTCTGTAGACACCGCTGTCACGGATCTGGCTTCGGCCATGAAGAAGTTTTTCCGGCGCGTGCTGCCCGTCATGCTGGTCATGCTGGTGTGCAACCAGCTGAACCGGTCCAACATTGGCTACGCCCAGGACCATCTTCAGGCTGACGTCGGCATCGGTGCCGCGGCCTACGGCTTCGGCGCGGGGCTGTTCTTCATCGCCTACGCCATCTTCGAGCTTCCGAGCAACGTGATGATGGAAAAGTACGGCGCCAAGATCTGGCTGACCCGGATCATGGTCAGCTGGGGCATCGTGTCCTTCCTCATGGCCTTCGTCCAGAACGAGATGATGTTCTACGTGCTGCGGTTCCTGCTGGGAGCCGCGGAAGCCGGGTTCTTCCCGGCCGTCATCTTCTACTTCGCCCGCTGGGTGCCCGCCGGCCAGCGCGGCAGGGCAACCGCCGTCTTCATCGCCGGCTCCTCGGTGGCCGCCGCCCTGTCCGGTCCCATCGCCGGCCTGCTCCTGAGCCTGCACGACGTCCTGGGCCTGCGCGGCTGGCAGTGGCTGTTCGGGTTCGAAGGCGTGCTGTCCGTCATCGTCGGCATCATCGTGTTCTTCTTCCTGGACGCCAAGATCCAGGATGCCAAGTGGCTCACGGCCGGCGAGAAGTCGGCCCTCGCCGCAACAATCGACCAGGAGGACGCCCAGCACACCAAGGCCGACGGCGGCAAGGTCAACCGCTGGAAGATGCTCCTGAACCCGCAGATCCTGCTGCTGTGCGGCATCTACTTCTCGGTGCAGCTCTCCATCTACGCGAACACGTTCTGGCTG
Organism: Arthrobacter sp. OAP107; assembly: GCF_040546765.1. Lineage (NCBI taxonomy): Bacteria > Bacillati > Actinomycetota > Actinomycetes > Micrococcales > Micrococcaceae > Arthrobacter > Arthrobacter sp. OAP107. The sequence continues at coordinate 5,105,543 of NZ_JBEPOK010000001.1, forward strand.
CCGACCATCGTCAAGCAGATCCCGGGCACCACGGACCTGAGCGTCGGCTTCCTCTCCTCCATCCCCTGGGTGTGCGCCGTCTTCGCCATGTACTTCGCCGCCAAGTGGCAGGACAAGGCAAGGTCCAAGCGCCCGCTGCTGGTCGCCGCGCTCCTCGTGGCCGCCGTCGGTACCCTCGCGGCAGCAGTCGCCACCCCGGTCCTTGCCCTGGTGTTCCTCGCCATCGCAGCCATGGGCTTCAAGAGCGCGTCGCCGCTGTTCTGGACCATCCCGCAGTCGGCCCTGCACCCGCTGGTCCTCGCCCCTGCCATCGCCATCATCAACTCCCTGGGGAACCTCGGCGGCTTCGTGGCACCGTTCGGATTCGGCATCATCAAGGAGCAGACCGGAAGCGTGGTGCCGGGACTGTTCGCCCTCGCCGCGGCGTCAACGGTGGCAGCCATCCTGGTGTACTTCCTCAAGGAGCGGAAGCCGGCGGGCGACGTAATCGGGAAAGCGTCCGCGCCGGGCACAACCCGGATGGAGCCGTCAACGGCGAAGTAGGCCATACACAGCCTTTGGGGCGGGTGTCGGTTTCCGGCACCCGCCCCGCGGCGCTTTTCCTGCGTGGCTGTGTGATTGTGCCGCCGGCGCTCTGGCATTGAAAGGACAAGCGTCGTACGCTCGGAGCAATCGCACGCGGCCGGGCGAAAGCCGAACGCTGCTCCCTGCGCTCCGGCCCCCGGCTGGGGCGATTTCCGGGATGGCCCGCGAAAACCCGCGGGCCAGCCGGCACAGGGAACGGGGATCCACTCATGCAACGAAGCATCGCGCCAATCTCCCTCGCCGCAGCAGCGGCCATTTTCCTCGCGGGCTGCGGCGGACCCGCCCCGTCAAGCACAGCAGAGCCGTCGAGCAGCACCTCCGCTTCCAGCGACGCGGCGCCTTCCAACGCTTCACCGGGAACAAGTACGACGGCGGAGCCATCCTCCGCGTCCGCCTCACCGACGTCGGCGGCGAAGGCCTACACCAACGAGGACCTCACGGCGATCGTTACAGGACTCAAGGACGCCCAGGGCCGGGCCCTCACCGTGGTTCCCGCCGCCCAGGTGGACCAGGGGCTCATCGTCGCCCGGGAACTGCTCAAGAACGCCGTCATCACACCGAAAGCCTGCGGGGTGTTGGCAGACAACAACACCCAGGTGCCCGAAGGGAGCACATACGCCGCGGGCGCAAGCCTCGCGGCGGAGGCCAAGACTGCCACGGTCGTGACGGTATTCGCGGTCAAGGATCCCGCCGTCATGACAACCCAGTTCGACAAGAGCGATGCAGCGGTCCGCGACTGCTCCACCTATACGTTCGAACTGAAGGGACAGAAAATCACGAGCGCCATGAAGCCGGTAGACGTAGCGGTGGAAGCGGACAAATCTGTGAGTGCGCTGCAGACCCAGACCCTCCCTAATGGCCAGCAACAGGCCGTCCTCACCGTTACGGGTGTTAAAGGCACGCTGGCGGCCACGGCCGTGAAGACGGGAGCCGCCGGAACCGTAACGGCAGGTGCGGCACCGGAACTCGCCAAGCTCGTCAACGCCGCCTTGGCTGCCGGATAACAGGGGATACCCCGCAGCCGGGATCAGCTGAAGAAAAAGAAAGAACCCCGGGAAATCATCGATTTCCCGGGGTTCTGATGCGTGCGCGAGGGGGGATTTGAACCCCCACGCCCTTTCGGACACTGGCACCTGAAGCCAGCGCGTCTGCCGTTCCGCCACTCGCGCGCAACTTCTTCCACTCAGCCCCACCGGAGTCCGGTTTGTACCTCGTAAAAGCAGCGAGATCAAGCATAACGGACATTCCCCGCAATTTCCTAATCGGGCCATCGCGGCCGCTTTTGGGCCTGGTTATCCCCGGCGCGGCAGCGGACAGGAAGACCCCCGAAGCCGCGGCGGGGCTACGATTCCCGCCTGTGACGGCGCCCACATTCGATGGTGGAACGTGAACGAATCGGGTTCCCGGCGCGTTGTGGATTAAGGTCTTTCGCAGACGTGGCAAGTAGTATCGGATACATAGGGGCCCGCTTCCGGCGGGCACAGTGTTTTGTTGTGACTGCGTTGCCAGAATGAGTTCCACGGGACGTGCTGTCCCTCAGCAGCAAGGAAAGGAGAAGACCATGGGTTTGCTGGACAAGGTCGAGCGCGGCATCGAAAAGGCCGTCCGCGGCGTCTTCTCCACCGGCTCCAAAGCCCAGGTTGAGCCCGTGGAAATCGCGAGCCGCCTCCGTCGCGAAGTGGACCACAAGGCCATCACGATCGCTGCGGGCCGCACCTTGGTACCGAACGTCTTCGACGTTCTCCTGAGTGACGAGGATTTCCAGCGCGCCCAGGAATGGGGGACGCCGCTGGCAGAGGAACTCTGCGACGTCGTCATCAACCACGTCCGCAGCCAGGGCTACATCCTCCAGGGCCCGGTCCGCATCTCGTTCCGGCGGGACGAATCCCACCGGGCCGGTGACTTCGAGATCACCTCAAAGACCGAGAAGTCCTCCGGTTCCGCACCGGCCGCCCCTCGGGCCAACGTGCCGGCAGCGCCAAGCCGCCAGCCGGTCCGGCTGCAGCCTGTCCTGGACATCGATGGCCAACGGTATTCACTCAATGCCCCCTCAGTCGTCCTGGGCCGTTCATCAGAGGCTGACATCCTGGTGGACGACACCGGAGTCTCCCGCCGGCACCTGGAAATCCAGACGCACAGCGGAACCACCACCGCCGTCGACCTTGGCTCCACCAACGGCAGCTACGTCAACGGACACAAAGTGGCCGGCAGCATGGAGCTCACCGACGGCTCCACCATCACGATGGGACGGACCAAAATCATCTTCCGCCTCCTGCCCGCCAACAATGGCGGCCGCCCATGAGCGAACTGACCATCACGGCCCTGCGCTTCGGTTTCCTGCTTCTACTCTGGGTCCTCATCTTCAGCATCGTTTCCGCCATGCGGCGGGACCTCATGATCGGCCGCAAGGCGGCCACCGGGGCCCCCACGGCACGCCAGGTGCGGAAGAATCCCGAACTCGCCGAACCGGCTCCCGCGCCGGTCAAGCAGCAGGCCCGCCAGTTGGTGGTCACCGAAGGCCCGCTCAAGGGCCGTTCTGTCCCGTTGGCTGCCAGCCCCATCCTGCTCGGCCGCGCACAGGAGGCCACGCTTGTCCTTGAGGATGATTACGCTTCCGGCAGGCACGCACGGCTCTTTCCACAGGGAAGCCGCTGGTTCATCGAGGACCTCGGCTCCACCAACGGCACCTACCTGGCCGACCAGCAGCTCACCAGGGCCCTGCCTGTGGACCTTGGTGTACCCGTGAGAATCGGCAAGACGGTCATTGAATTGAGGCCGTAGCCATGGCCGCTCCGGACATGCCGGCGGGCGAGGTTCCAGCCTCGCCCCGGCCCCTCATCCTGCGCTATGCGGCGCGCTCTGACGTCGGCCGCGTCCGCGCGAAGAACGACGACTCCGCCTACGTGGGCCGGCACCTGGCCGTCGTGGCGGACGGCATGGGCGGCCACGCCGGCGGCGATGTTGCTTCCGCCGCCACTGTCCTGGACATGATCCATCTGGACACCGACGACTATGACGACGACGCCGGCACCGTGCTGGCCGACGAGATCCAGACCGCCAACTCGCTGCTCTCGGAACTCGTCCATATCAATCCCAAGCTGGCGGGCATGGGCACCACCGTGACTGCCCTGCTGCTGGCCGAGGGCAAGCTGCATTTTGCCCACATTGGTGATTCCCGCGCCTACCGCCTGCGCAACGGTGAGTTCGAGCAGATCAGCGTGGACCACACATTCGTCCAGCGCCTCATCGACGAGGGGCGGCTGCGCCCCGAAGAAGCGGAAACCCATCCGCACAAGAACGTCCTGATGCGCGTTCTCGGTGACGTCGATGCCAGCCCCGAACTGGACCTCGCCACGATCGATGTGCAGCCCGGAGAGCGGTGGCTGCTCTGCTCCGACGGCCTGAACTACGTGGCCGGCCACGCCGTGGAGCGCACCGTGCGGGAAACCCCGGACCTCCGCGAATGCGTCGAGACCCTCGTCGACCTCACCCTGGAGGCGGGCGCTCCGGACAACGTGACCGTTGTCATGGTGGAAATCGTGGAGGAAACGCCCGACGACGTCAGTACCGCCGCCGTCGACATCGTGCCTGACGCCGGAGAACCGGATGCCATTACCGGGACGAAGGCTGCGGCCGCCGATGAACCTGCCGCCGCTCCTCCTGCCGGGCCCGCCGCGGCGGCACCGGGTGCCGTGCCAGCGGACGCGAAGCCGGACTCCGCACCACCTGCCACCCCGGCTCCTGCCGCCCCTGCTCCTGCTGCAGCCGAACCAGCCAGCGCAGGCGAGGGCGCCGCAGCCGAAGGTGCAGAGACGCCGTCCAACGAGCCGGCCACCAGCACCGACCCGCACCTGGGTGAGCATCTTTCGGCCGAGGTGCTGCGCGAGGAGCTTTCCTCGCGGCCGCACATACTCGTCGGCGCAGCCGTTGCTGCTGCCGAAACCGGTTCCATCCCCACCATCGCCGGCCGCACCGTCGCGCGCCGCGCGGCCACGGTCCTGACGCACAAGTCGGACCAGGCCCGCGAGGAGGGTGACGAGTTCGCGCCAGCCAGGCGTCCGCGCCGCTGGCTCACCCTGGGAATCGCGGGCGCCGCAATCCTGGTCCTCGCCGTCGGCCTTTGGCTCGGTTACGCCTGGACCCAGACGCGGTACTACATCGGCGAGTTCGACCAGCGGGTGGCCATCTTCAACGGGGTATCCCAGCGCCTCGGACCCATACAGCTTTCCACCCTGGAAGCGGTCACGGACATCAGGATGGACTCGCTGCCACAGTTCTCGCAGCAGCGCGTCCGCCAGACGGTCCCCGCGCGCGACCTCTATGATGCCCAGCGGATCGTCAAGAACCTGGAGCGCACGGGAAGCACCGCGCCGTCAGATGAGTGCCTGACGCCATCGCCCACGGCAACACCTTCGGCCACGGCGAAGGCCACGGGTACCGCGACGGCCAAGGCCACGGGTACCGCGACGGCCAAGGCCACCGCCACCCCGAAGCCGACATCCACGGCATCCCCGAAGGCGACCTCAGCCGCCAAACCGACTGCCTCGCCGACCGCAACAGCCGGAGCTGGAGCCGTACCCACCCCAACCGCAACCTGTGAGGGGGGCCAATGAGCCACGCCGACACCATGCCCAAACCCCGGCGCAACGTGGAACTGCTGTTGCTCGTGCTCGCCCTGTCGGTCAGCATCGGCGCCAACGCACTGATCAGCATCGATGAGCAAACGTCACTGGACACCGACTTCTGGTTCCAGTCCAGCCTGCTGGCCGTCGCATCCCTCGTGTTCCACGTTGTCCTCCGGCTCCGTGCTAAATATGCCGACCCAGTAATACTTCCGCTGGTGATTACCCTCAATGGCCTCGGCCTGGCGATGATCCACCGACTCGACGCCCCCGGCGAGGATACCGGCAACAACCAGCTGCGGTGGACCGTCATCGCCATGGCCGTTGCCATCGCCGTGATCTGGTTCCTCAAGGACCACCGCGTGCTGCGCCGCTTCACGTACATTTCCCTGGCTGCCAGCGCCCTGCTCCTGATCCTGCCGCTGGTTCCCGGCATTTCCGCGGGCGAAATCCTTGGCGCCCGGGTGTGGATCCGCCTCGGTCCGATGACGTTCCAGCCGGGCGAAGTCGCCAAGATCACCCTGGCCATATTCTTTGCCGGGTATCTTTCCTCGAACCGGGACCTCATCATGCTCGCGGGCCGCAAGATCGGCCCCATGCAGTTCCCCCGGTTCAAGGACATGGGACCCATGATCACCGCCTGGCTCGTGAGCATCGGTGTGCTCATCTTCCAGCGTGACCTCGGATCGTCAGTCCTGTTCTTCGGCCTGTTCATCGTGATGATCTATGTGGCCACCAGCCGCATCAGCTGGGTGGTCATCGGCCTCACCCTGATCCTCGGCGGCGGCTTCGTGGCGTCCAAGGTCTTCTCGCACGTCGCCCTCCGCATCGACAGCTGGCTCAATGCCTTCACCGAGGAAGTCTTCGGGCGTTCCCCCGGCGGGAGCGGCCAGATCGTGGAAGGCCTGTTCGGCATGGCCAGCGGCGGCCTCGTCGGCACCGGCCTCGGACAGGGCCGGCCAAACCTGGTCCCGTTCGCCAACAGCGACATGATCATCGCCTCCTTCGGCGAGGAACTTGGCCTGATCGGCCTGTTCGCCATCGTGATGATGTACCTGCTGCTCTTCACCCGCGGTTTCCGCGCGGCCCTCGGCACCCGCGACGCGTTCGGCAAACTCCTCGCCTGCGGCCTGTCCTTTGCGGTGGCCCTGCAGTGCTTTGTGGTGATCGGCGGCGTCACGCGGCTGATCCCGCTCACCGGCCTCACCACGCCGTTCCTGGCCGCGGGTGGCTCCTCACTGCTGGCCAACTGGATCATCGTGGGCCTGCTGCTGATGATCTCGCACACGGCCCGCGGCCCGGTGGACACCTCACCGATGCAGCCCGGCCGGACACCGGAGGCCCAGAATCCGGTGACCGCCACAGGAAGCCGGCAGGACCGCAACGCCACCCAGACTCTCCCAGATGCTCCCACCGAGGCGGTGAAACACCTGTGAACCAGGCCATTCGACATTCATGGATCGCCGCGATCGCCATGTTCGCCCTGATTTTCGGTGCGATCAGCTACGTCCAGGTGGTGGGCGCGGACGAGCTGAAGGCCAACCCGTGGAACCGGCGGGCCATCCTGCAAAACTACTGCAATGACCGCGGCGCGATCCTCGTGGGCGGCTCCGCCATCGCTGAATCCGTGCCGGGCAACGAGTCCTGCAAGTTCCAGCGCAAGTACAACCAGCCCGAGCTGTACGCCGGGCTGACCGGATACTTCTCCCGGAGCTACGGGGTCACCGGCCTCGAGGGCGCCATGGATGCCCAGCTGGCCGGAAGCTCGGACCAGCTGTTCTTCGACCGGATCGGGCAGCTCTTCCTGGGCAACCAGCCCAAGGGTGCGTCCGTCGAACTGACGATTGACCCCAAGATCCAGAAGCTGGCGTACGACCTCATCCCGGACGGCCAGCGGGGCTCGATCGTGGTGACCAATCCCAAGACGGGCAACATCCTGGCCATGGTCAGCAAGCCGTCCTACGATCCGAACCTCATCGCCACCCAGGACGTCGCCAAGGAGCAGGCTGCCTACAACGAGGCCATCAAGGTCCCGGGCATCAACCTGAACCCCTCGGTCAGCGGCCCCACCGGGGCCCTGCTGGCACCAGGCTCGGTTTTCAAGCTGGTGGACACGGCAGCGGCCCTGAACTCCGGCAAGTACAACGCCGACAGCGTGCTGCCCAACCCGGCGCAGATGAGCTTCCCGGGCATCCAGTACCAGCTGCCCAACTACGCCGGCGGCAACTGCTACACCCGGAGCACGGCCAGCTTCGCGTTCGCGCTGCAGCAGTCCTGCAACACGCCCTTCGCCAGCATCGCCCGCGACCTCGGCGAAAACGCGATAGCCCAGCAGGCCAGCAAGTTCGGCTTTGGCCAGGAACTGGGCGACCAGCTCAAGCTGGACTACGCCAAGAGCGTTTTCCCCTCGGATCTCGACGCAGCCGGACTGGCGCAGTCCGCCATCGGCCAGCGCGACGTCCGGGCGACACCGCTACAGATCGCACTGATGACCTCGGCCATTGCCAACGGCGGAGTGCAGATGGCACCGAATCTCATCAAGGCAGTCCGTTCCCCGGACCTCAGGGTCATCGACGAACCGAAGCCGGTGGCATTGCGGACCTCGACGACGCCGGAGATCGCCGGACAGATCACCGAATGGATGACCAGTGTGGTCAGCGAGGGCATCGCCTCGGGTGCCGGCGTTCCCGGCGTCCAGGTGGCCGGCAAGACCGGCACCGCCGAGCTCGGGAACGGCCTGAACAACTCTTGGTTTACCGGGTTTGCCCCGGCTAACGATCCGCAAGTGTCCGTCACCGTTGTCATGCAGGGCGTGGACATCACCACCGGTGCACAGCTAACCAGTCCGAACGCAAAGAAGATTTTTGAGGCGGTGTTGAATAAGTGAGGCCTACATCGGGAATCACCCTCGGCGGCAGATTCCAGTTGACCACGCGCATTGCGATCGGCGGCATGGGTGAAGTCTGGAAGGCCAAGGACCAGATCCTTGGCCGGATCGTGGCCATCAAGGTACTCAAAGAGGAGTACACGGGTGACCCCGGCTTCCTCCAGCGGTTCCGCGCTGAGGCCCGCCACACGGCCCTGCTTAACCACGTGGGCATCGCCAACGTCTTCGACTACGGCGAGGAGGAAGGCTCCGCCTACCTGGTGATGGAGCTGGTCCCCGGCCAGCCGTTGAGCAGCATCATCGAGCACGAGCAGGTCCTCTCACCGGACCGCACGCTGTCCATCATGGCGCAGACGGCCCGGGCCCTGTCCGTGGCCCACGCCCAGGGCCTGGTGCACCGTGACGTCAAGCCCGGAAACCTGCTGATCACCCCTGACGGGCGGGTCAAGGTCACCGACTTCGGCATCGCGCGCCTGGCAGACCAGGTGCCGCTGACCCAGACCGGCCAGGTCATGGGCACCGCCCAGTACCTCGCCCCCGAACAGGCCACCGGCCAGACGGCCACCGGTGCCTCGGACATCTACTCGCTCGGCGTGATCGGCTACGAGTGCCTCACCGGGCACCGGCCGTTCTCCGGCGAATCCCAGATCGCCATCGCCCTGGCGCAGGTCAACGACGCACCACCGCCGCTGCCGGAGTCGCTGCCCAAGCCGGTCCGTGCGCTGCTGATGTCCATGCTGGCCAAGGATCCGAAGAACCGTCCGGCGAACGCCATCAAGCTCGCCGAGGCGGCAGAGGCCATCCGCAACGGTGACATCTCCGCAGCCCATGCGGCCGTCCCCGGCATGCTTCTGTACGAAGGCGGCACGGGCGCCATGACGGCACCGGTGAATATTGCCACCGCGCCTACCGGCGTGATCGGTTCGGAGCAGACCTCGACGACTGCCACCTCGGCCCTGCCTGTGCTTGGCGCAGCGGCCGCTGGTGCTGCCGCCGGAGGGGCGGCGGCTGCTGCCGCCGGCAACCCGGATGCCGCCCCCACACGGGCGGGGAGCACGCTGTCGCGTGCCGATGCCCTGGCCGCCGAGCGCACCTGGGACCAGGAACCGGAACAGTACGACGACGAGCCAGAGGATGAGCCCGAGCGGCGGAAGCGCAGCCCGTGGACCTGGCCGCTGATTGCCCTGATCCTGCTGGTGCTGTTCGCCGTCGCCGGCATCCTGCTGAGCCAGGCGGGTTTCCTGTTCCCGGGCCAGGGCCCGGCCGCCACCACGTCGAGCACGCCCAGCCGCAGCATAAGCACCAGTGCCACGCCCACGCCTACGCCTACGCAGACGTCGGAAACCCCGACGCCGACCCCCACACCGACGCCGACGCAGTCCACTCCCGAGGCCATCAACGTGATTCCGGAGGCGTACCTCGGCAAGCAGTTCAGCGAGGTACGCAGCGAACTGATCGCGCTGGGCCTCAAGGTGGACGGCAAGGAAGTGTTCAACCCTGCCACTCCGGGCACGGTCACGGACCTCAACCCCTCGGGCCCGCTGCAGGCCGGTGACACCGTCAGGGTCACCTATTCCAAGGGCCCGGAACAGATCAAGGTTCCGGAGATCAGCACGGGCAGCACCGAAACCGAGGTCCAGTCAGCCATTGAAAAGGCCGGGTTGCGCTGGCAAAAGGGCGCCGACGAGGCTGGCGAGCCGGGCCAGGACCCCGGAACGCTTGTCCGGACCGAGCCCGACAGCGGCCGGGAGGTCGATGCGGGGTCGGTGGTGACCTACCACCTGTCCCAGGCCCTGATCCCCACACCCACGACCACGCCAACTCCAAGCGGCTCGCCGACTGGAAGGTAAGCCGTGACCACGCCACGAACTCCGTCACACCGGGAAGACAACATCCCGGTGACCAGTCAGCGCGTCCTGAACGGACGCTATGAACTCGGGGAACTCATCGGCCGCGGGGGCATGGCCGATGTGCACCGTGGCCTGGATACCCGGCTGGGCCGGACGGTCGCCATCAAGCTGCTCCGCCCCGACCTGGCCCGGGACCCCCAGTTCCAGGCCAGGTTCAAGCGCGAGGCCCAGGCCGTGGCAGCCCTGAACCACCCGTCGATCGTGGCCATCTACGACACCGGCGAGCACACTGTGCCAGGCGACGGGCCCGACCAGGTCCGGGTTCCCTACATTGTCATGGAGTTCGTGGCCGGCAAGACCCTCCGCGACCTGATCCGTGCCAGCGACATCACCATTGACCAGGCGGTGGAGTACACGCTGGGTGTCCTGTCCGCACTGGAATACAGCCACAAGGCCGGAATCGTGCACCGGGACATCAAGCCGGCGAACGTGATGTACTGCGAGAACGCGGACATGGTCAAGGTCATGGACTTCGGCATTGCCCGCGCGGTCGCCGACTCCTCCGCAACCATGACCCAGACGCAGGCGGTGGTGGGCACCGCCCAGTACCTGTCGCCGGAGCAGGCGCGCGGCGAGGCTGTGGATGCCCGCAGCGACCTGTACTCGGCCGGCTGCCTGCTGTACGAAACGCTGACCGGCCGCCCGCCTTTCGTGGGTGAAAGCCCCGTATCCGTGGCGTACCAGCATGTCCGGGAGAAGCCCGAACCGCCCAGCAACTTCAATCCGGACATCTCCGATGCACTCGACAGCGTGCTGGAAAAGGCACTGCAAAAGAACCGTGCTGACCGTTTCCAGGATGCCGCGGCCTTCCGCCGTGCCCTGCGGGCCGCGAAGAACGGAATCGCCGTTCCGGCGTTGTCGCCCAGCGAGGCGCCGACCGACCCCAATGACATCCCGGAGCCGCACCGCACGCCGCCCACGGAAGCATTCTCCATGACCGGGGCCAGCTTCCTCGACGACGCTCCCACGGGCCGGCTGCGCCGCTCCCGGGACGCCGATGATGACGAATCCGTGCTGCCGGCCGAGGCCGCAGCGGTCTACGAGACGGCCGAGCACGACGAGCTGCCGCTCGGACTGCCCCGCGAACGGGAGCGGTCCGGCCTGCAGAAGTCCCGCCGTCGGGCCTGGATCACGACATTCGTGATCTTTACCCTCCTGGTGCTGGCCGGCGGTGGCCTGTGGTTCTACAACTTCCTCAACCAGCGGCCAGCCGAACCGGCTCGGGTCGCGATTCCCTCGGTGGAGAAGCTCTCCGAATCCGAGGCGCTCCAGACGCTCTACGACGCCAAGCTGCGCCCGCAGATCAAGCGGGTGCAGCACGACTCGATCGCCAAGGGCACGGCCATCGGCACCGCGCCGCCGGCGGGGTCGTCGCTGGAACCGAACTCGGAAGTGGTCCTGAACATCTCGGCGGGCCCCAGCGCCGTCAAGATTCCGGAGACGCTGCCGGGACGGACGGAGGCGGCGGCCCGCGACATCCTGCGGCAGACCGGGCTGGTGGGCGCACCGTCCACCACCATGGCCAACAGCGCCACGGTTCCGGCGGGCCTGGTGATCACCACCAAGCCCGCCCCGGGCCAGCAGGTGGCGGTGGGGAGCACCGTCGAGCTCCTGGTTTCCACTGGCAAGGTGGCCATGCCTGAGCTTCGCGGCATGACCCGTGCCGAAGCCGAGGCGGCGCTCAAGGAACTCGGCCTGGTTGCCGTCATCCGTGAGGTGGAGAACTCCCAGGTGCAGCCCGGCAAGGTGACAGGCCAAAGCGATCCGCTGAACTCGCTGGTGGAGCAGGGCAAGGCCATCACCGTGACTGTCGCCACGGCCCCGGCCCCGGCTCCGGAGCCCACACCCACCCCGACGCCAACGCCAACGGCGACGGCGACGGCGACGCCGAGCCCCACCAAGGGCAAGTAGGCCCAGCGCCGACCCAGCCCTTGTGCCGGTTCGGGGGCTAATCAGTGCTGAATCGGGCTAGGTCAGTGCTGGATCAACGGGCTGAGCTTGGCGGCCCGCTCGGCTGCACCCTTCATGCCCAGCGACTCGAGCCAGTTGCCCAGCATCTGGTAGCCGCCCTCGGTCAGCACGGATTCGGGGTGGAACTGGACGCCGCACAGCGGCGCGGTGCGGTGCTGCAGCCCCATGATGACGCCGCTGGCGGTTTCCGCCGTGATCTCCAGGATCTCCGGGATCGTTGCCCGGACGGCGGCCAGGGAGTGGTAGCGAGTGGCCGTCACGGGGGAGGGCAGGCCGGCAAAAACGCTGGCCCCGTCGTGCTGGACCAGGGAGGTCTTGCCGTGCATCAGCTCGGGGGCGTGGGTCACGGTTCCGCCGTAGGCCTCCGCCAAGGCCTGGTGCCCAAGGCACACGCCGAACATCGGCTTTGTCTTCTCGCCGCACCACCGGATCAGCTCGATGCAGACGCCCGCCTCCGACGGCGAGCCGGGGCCGGGCGAGATGAGTACGCCGTCGCGCGTTTCTGCCATTTCGATCGCTTCGGCGAGGGTCACATCATCGTTGCGGACCACTGTGGTCTCGGCGCCCAGCTCCTGGAGGTAGCCCACCAGGGTATAGACGAAGCTGTCGTAGTTGTCCACGACGAGAATCTTTGCTGTGCTCATGGGTTTTTCGGCGCACCAATCGTTGAGTCGGTGAATTGGGTGAACTGGGACATCCAGGGAAAAAGGAACTCGACCATCAGGAACAGGGCACCGGCCACCAGCACCAGCGACGTGAGGACGCGGAGCCAGAGGGGGCCGGGGAGATGACGGAAAATCCAGCCGTACATGCCTAGCCTTCCCCCCGCGCGCGGGCAACCTGGGTTGCAATCTCGGCGGGCGGGCCCGCCGAGGCCGGCTGCCAGTGGTCCAGCACCGAGTACGCGATGATCCGTTCCTCGGAGCCGAAGCGTGGGTTGCAGCTGGTCATGGTGAGAAGCCTTTCGGTGGGGCGCACTCCTGGCTGGTTGGGGACCGGCAGGAGGACATCGGCTTCGGTGGGCAGAACGATGCGGTTGTTGCGGAAGACGTAAACGTAGTAGCCGTCCCGCGTCTGGACGTAGATCCTGTCCCCGGGAACCAGCGTGTGGATATTGTCCAGCACGGCGCCGTGCGTCTGGCGGTGGCCTGCCACCGCGAAGTTGCCCACCGCGCCGGGCATGGAGGTGTTGCCGTAGTGGCCGAGGCCCAGGGTGTCCAGGACGTCCGCGCTGGTGCCTTCGACGATGGGCCGGGTGTAGGTTTCGCCGAACCGGGGGATGTACATGATCCCGATGGTGCCGCCGTGGCCGGGGGCCTCGCCTACAACGGGCGCTCCGTAGTCCTTCGGGCCGGCAGTGGCCGTGCCGCCGGTCGCTGACGGCGCGGGCGGGGGGGTCACAGGCCCGCCCAGGTCCCGGACGAAGTCCTTGACGGCGGCGCTTTGCTTGGCATCGGACTCCACGTTGGTCCACCATAGCTGCCACGCAACAAAGAGAAGCAGCACTATGCCGGCGGTAATAAGCAGCTCCCCGAAGATCTGGACGGCCTTCCGCAGGATCACGACGCCGGTCACCGGCTTGCCAGTGGCCGTCACCTTCTCCTGCACTACCACGCGATCTCCTCCAAGGCGGTTGCGGGGCACCGGTGCGGACTGAACTACAGCTAGAATTGGCTGCTAGTAAGACTTCAGACCTGACCAAGAGTGTGCAGACCGCCGGCTTTCCCCTTACAGCAGGATATCAAGCCGAGGTGCGTCCTCTTGATTCAGCAGCTAAGGAGGACATGTGCCCGAGTCAAAGCCACGTAAGAAGCCTGCCCGCCCGGCCGAGCCCGTTTCCACCCAGGCCGCCTACAAGCCGAATCCCGTGTGGTTCAAGCCCGTCATGTTCGGCCTGATGATCATTGGCCTGCTCTGGATCATCACCTTCTACATCAGCGAGGGGCAGCTGCCGGTCCAGGCATGGCAGTCCTGGAACATCCTGGCCGGGTTTGGCATTGCGATCGTCGGCTTCCTGATGACCACGCGCTGGCGCTCCTGAGCCGACCCCCATGACCGCAGAAGGCATCATCATCGGCGAGGATGGCCTGGCCCGTCCGCTGTGGGCTTCCACGGATCCCCTTCTGCGAGAGTATTACGACACTGAGTGGGGCCTGCCCGTCCGGGACGAGCAGGGCCTGTACGAGCGCATCAGCCTCGAGGCTTTCCAGGCGGGCCTGTCGTGGGCAACGATCCTGCGCAAACGCCCCGCCTTCCGTGCGGCCTTCGACAACTTCCACCCCGAAACCGTGGCCGCCTTTACCGAGGCCGACGTCGAGCGCCTCCTGCAGGACCCCGGCATCGTCCGCAACCGCCTTAAGATCCGCGCCGCGATCACCAATGCCAAGGCCACCATCGCGCTGCGGGACGAGGGCGGCCTCGTGGACTTTGTCTGGAAGTTCCAGCCAACCTCCACCCCTGCTCCCGTCACTTACGCCGACGTGCCCACCACGTCCCCTGAGTCCATCGCGCTTTCCAAGGCACTGCGGAAGAAGGGCTTCGCTTTCGTGGGGCCCACCACCATGTTCGCGCTGAATGGAGGCCATCGGCATGGTGGACACACATCTTGTGGACAGCCACCGCCGCGGAACCTCAGGCGTCTGGGCCTAAACCGCTGCGGGAGGGACTGCCGCCGCGGACTGGCCGGTCCACACGTGTTGGTAAAGATATCCACAGCGTTGATAACTTGGGCGGCTCCGGTACGGGGAAACCGCGCTGCATCCCCGGCTGGCGCGGACGGAGAGCCGAAACTTGCATCTTCGAAGTTATTAACAGCTGTGGAAATGACTGTGGAAAACTCCGGTCTCAGCCGTTTTCAGGCCGGACGGGATGCTGGCTGGTAATGGAAACGCGGTTGAAGGCGTTCATGGCGATGGCCAGCCAGCTCACTGCTGAGTACTGCTCCTCGGTGAGGTGCTCCCGCGCATAGGCGTCCTCCGTGTCGCGCGTGCGGGCGTCAGGGAGGACCGTGACGCTTTCGGCCAGGGCCAGCGCGGCGCGCTCGTGGTCCTCGAACACGGCGGTGTCCCGCCAGGCTGGCAGAACGGCCAGCCGCTGCGTGGATTCGCCACCCTTGACGGCGTCCCTGACATGCATGTCGAGGCAGTAGGCACAGCCGTTGATCTGCGATATGCGGACATTAAGCAGTTCGATCAGCTTCCCGTCCAGACCGGCTTCAAGCATCGCTTCCTTGGCCTTCAGTCCGAGCCCGTTCAGTGCCCGCCAGGCTGCGGGGTGGTGCTTGTCCAGGAAGATGTGGCTGTGGGTACTCACGCCATAGAGACTACACGGGCAGGGTGTGGATACGCGGACAGTTATCCACTTAGCAACAGGCAGCTACCCACAACTTATCCACAGGTGGGGAAAACTTGTGTGGATTTCCGGCCGAAACGGCGGAAACCCGGAGCTGCGCGCCTTCTGAAGGGCGGAATCGCAGCCCCGTGAGTTATTAACAGTGTGAATAACCCTGTTGAAAGTACGTCCACAAAACCCTTGCCTTGGCACTCAGGCGACTGTTAATGCCCCGAACACCGCGCTCCGGTGGAGTTTCGGTGAAGTTGTCCACTTAACCACAGCGGCAGGCAGCGAAGTTATCCACAGGTGTGGACGCAAGCGTGCATATTGCTCGCAAGGAGCGCAGCACCCCGGTATCCCGGGGCCGCGGTCCGGGACTTACAGCTGTGTAAGTTATTAACAGTGTGGATAACCACTGTGGAAAACCCTGCGGATTTCGTGCAGCTCGCCTCTGCACGGTAGACCACGTTGCGGCACCACCTCGGCCCGACACACACAAAAATGCCCCCGCTTCGGAAAGCGAGGGCATTGCGGGGAAGTGCCGTACCAGGAGGCCGGAAGCAGCGTCAGGCAGCTATGAGAACCCGGTACCAGGAAGCCGCCAACAGCAGGGCCATCACGAGGGCCAGCCCGCCGGCCTGCAGGATGTTGCGCCGCGGGCCGCGTGGGGCGTAGGCGATGACGGCTGCGCACAGGGCACCGGTGATGAAGCCGCCCAAGTGGGCCTGCCAGGCGATCTGCGGCACCATGAAGCCGATGACGCCGTTGATCGCGATGAGTACCCAGAGCTGCCTCGTCTCACCGCCGCGGTGGCGCTGCACCACGAGCATGGCGCCGAACAGCCCGAAGATCGCACCGGAGGCGCCTACGAGTCCCACGGGCCCGCCCTCGGGCAGGATCGGTGTCAGAAGCAGGTAACCCACCGACCCGCCGATGGCGGACAGCAGGTATACGGCAAGGAAGCGGATCCGGCCCAGCAGCGGTTCGAGCGCCTGGCCAAAAATCCACAGCGTGTACATGTTCAGGACGATGTGGAGCAGGAAGCCCTGGGAGTGCAGAAAAGCCGAGGTGAGCATGCGCCACGGCTGGAACACCCCGTACTCGGGCGTCGCATAAACCGACGCATAAGCGAGGGTACGGTACACCGCGTTCCCGGGAAGCAGCCACTGCAGAACGAACAGCAGGGCGCACAGCCCGATGATTGCGTACGTCATCACGGGCTTGCCGGAAGCAACGGCACCGCCGTAAACGGTCCGTGCTGCCGGCGTCGTACGCTTTGCTTCGTTGACGCAGTCAACGCACTGGAATCCGACGGCGGCCGCGCGCTGGCACTCGGGGCATGCCGGCCGCCCGCAACGCTGGCAGCTGACATACGAGGGCCGGTCCGGGTGCCGGGGGCACACCGGTGCCTGCGCTGACGGCTCCGCCGCCGGAGTTCCGTAGCTCATGTGGTTAGAGCTGCTCGATGTCGATGCTGTTGATGGTCACGTCTTCAACCGGGCGGTCGCCCATGCCGGTGCGGACACCTTCAATGGCGTCCACAACCTTCTTGGATTCGTCATCGGCAACTTCGCCGAAGATGCTGTGCTTGCCCTGCAGCCAGTCGGTGGGGATGGTGGTGATGAAGAACTGTGAACCGTTGGTTCCCTTGCCCATCTGGATGCCGGCGTTGGCCATGGCCAGCTTGTAAGGAGCGCTGAAGTTCAGTTCGGGGTGGATCTCGTCATCGAAGCGGTAGCCCGGTCCGCCGGTGCCACGGCCCAGCGGGTCGCCGGCCTGGATCATGAAGTCCTTGATGATGCGGTGGAAGATGGTGCCGTTGTAGAGCGGCGTGCCGGTCTTGTCCTCGCCGGTCTCCGGGTGGGTCCAGGCCTGTTCTCCGGTGGCCAGTCCGATGAAGTTCTTAACAGTCTTGGGCGCGTGGTTGCCGAAGAGGTTCACAACGATGTCGCCGAGGCTGGTGTGGATGGTTGCTTTTGCAGTTGCTGAGGCAGTCATAGGGCCATTCTTTCACGGCGGGTCAACGCGAATGCGGGCGCAAAAGGCAGTTCCGCGTTGGGTGAAATCCACCGTGAATCCGCCGGAACGATAGCAGCCCGGCTATTCGTGCACGTAGGCTAACAACAGAACCGTCACATTAATCGGGAGGTAGTTGTGAAGAAATCGGATCGTATTGCCCGCGAACTGGAGTTGTCGGTCAGTTCTGCAGTCGAGAACGCAAAAGACCGCGTGGAAGCAGCGGTGGACTGGGCAGTTCCCCGCCTCCAGCAGGGCATTGACACTGCTTCCCCCAAGATCCAGGAGGGGCTCAAGGTGGCGGCCCACAACCTTGCCGACGGCGTCGCCACTGTAACGCCGCGGCTCCAGGACGGTTTGGCGCAGCTGGCCCCGAAGATCCACGACGTCGTGGAAGGCGCCACCCCGCGCATGCACGACGCCCTGGACCGGGCCACCCCAGTTATTGCCCAGGCCCGCGACCGCGTCGTGGTTGAGTACCTGCCCCGGCTCTCGGACCAGATCGGAACCGCATCCGAGGCTGTCCACAGGACGCTCGAGAGCACCCCGGCCCGCGTTGACGCCGTGGCCCAGAAACTCGGCGACGCCGGCATCATCCACACCATCCAGGAACAGGCTCATGTGGCCGGCGGCCACCTCAAGTCAGCCGCCAACGAAGCCAGCCGGGCAGTGACGGGCAAGGCGCTGGTGGTGGAGGCCCCGAAGCCGAAGAAGCGCGGACTCCTCGTTATTGGTGTGATCACTGCGGCCGTGGCCGCTGGCATTGCCGCCTGGAAGGCGTCAAAGCCGGTCGAGGACCCGTGGAAGACCCCCGCACCGGTAACGCCCGCACCGTCGACGCCGGCTGCAACCACCCCGGCAGCATCCGCCACCGGTGTTGGATCGGCCGCTTCCACCCCGGCACCGGTTCCGGCAGCTCCGGCAGGCAGTTCTGCGCCGGCTTCCGCTGATACGCCGCTGGACGCTGCCTTTGCCCTGGCTGCCGAGGACGAAGCCGACACTTCAGCCGACGCCTCCGCTGACAAGGCAAAGCACGTTGCCGACGACGCGGATTCCAACGCCGGTGAAGTTGCCACCGATGAAAAGACCGCGGTGAAGAACATCGCATCCAACATCGAGAACGGCGCCGACAAGAAGGCGTAGCCAAGTGCCCGCAAGGGGCAGCAACAGGAGGGGTTCCGCCGCGGCGGGACGCCTCCTGCCGTCTCTGCGGTGCTAAGTTTGAGGGGATGTCACCCGATAGATCCGCAGAGGATGCCTTGACTGACACTGAGCCGCGCGTATCCATTGTTATTCCGGCCTACAACGAGGAAAGTGTCATCCGGCAGTGCCTCATCGCGGCGGTGTATCAGTCGGTTCCGGCGCACGAGATCATCGTGGTGGACAACATGTCCAAGGACCGCACGGCGTCGATCGTCACGCAGATGCAGCAGGAGTATCCGGAGAGCCCCATCATCCTGCTCCGCCAGGACAGGGAGCAGGGACTCATCCCAACCCGCAATTTCGGCCTGGACAACGCCACCGGGGACATCCTGGGCCGGATCGACGCTGACTCGGTGGTTGAACCTGACTGGGTGGAACAGGTGCAGAAGGCCTTCGAGGACCTGTCCACTTCGGCCGCCACCGGGCCCGTGGTCTACTACGACATGCCGATGCGCCGCTTCGGCCTCAAGGCGGATGACAAGATGCGCCAGCTGATGCTGAAGCTGGCAAAACACCAATATCACTTCCTGTTCGGCTCGAACATGGCCCTCCGCCGGTCCGCGTGGGAGACCATCCGCAGCGAAACCTGCCGGGACGAAAAGGACGAGATGCACGAGGACATCGACCTGTCCCTGCATCTCGCGGACCACGACCTCAAGGTCCAGTACTGGCCGCAGATGGTCTCCGGGATGTCGGCCCGCCGGCTCGAGGACTCACCCCGCGACTACAGGTACTACGTGACGCGCTTCGACCGCACTTACAAGGCCCACAACGTGAAGAAGATGGCGCTCAAAGCGCCGATGGTGGTCTTCTTCTCGGTGTATTTCCCGGCCAAGCTGCTGCGCGCCATCCACACCGTCAATACCAGCCAGCCGGTCCGCCGCGGCGGACAGTAGCCCCGCGCGGTGCTCAGTCGGCCCCCAGCTCCGCCAGGGGGCGTTCCTCGGGTGGCTTGCCCCGGCCGCCTTTGCCGTTCCGCTGTCCCGCCACCACGACGGCGAGGCCCACAAGGATGAGTGCCAGCCCGGCATAGGTGCCCGCCGGGAGTGTCTCGTTCAGGAACACTGCCGCCAGGAGCGCGGCACCGGGTATTTCAAGCAGGATAATCATGGACACCAGCAGCGGGCTCATGGTGGCCAGCAGATGGTTGAACGCCGTATGTCCCACGAGCTGGG
Organism: Arthrobacter sp. OAP107; assembly: GCF_040546765.1. Lineage (NCBI taxonomy): Bacteria > Bacillati > Actinomycetota > Actinomycetes > Micrococcales > Micrococcaceae > Arthrobacter > Arthrobacter sp. OAP107. The sequence continues at coordinate 5,125,245 of NZ_JBEPOK010000001.1, forward strand.
CGCACACCGTGATGGCCAGAATCCCCAGCCAGCCGCCGGCGTCGAAACCGGTCAGGGGCTGGTCCGTGGCGATTGCCAGTACCGCCACCAGGACAGAGCACATGCCGTAGCAGAGGGCCGTGTATGTTCCGGTGGTCATGCTTTGGCGTGCCCGGCCCCCGGCCAGGGTGTAGATGCCCGCGAGGAGTCCGCCGGCCATGGCGAGGATGTCGCCCAGCAGGGCGTCGGGGGACGTGCCCATGTCGAAACCGGTGATAGCAACGACGCCGCCGAAAGAGATGCCCAGGCCCACCAGGACCTGCCAGGGGTGCCGCTCGCCGCGCAAGAGCTGAATGATGGCGATCCAGGCGGACTGCAGGCAGACGAGGGCCGTAGCGGCGGCCACGGAGGTCAGCTGTAGGGACGTGATGAAGCAGGCGAAGTGCAGGGCCAGGGCCACCGCCGCGACGAGCGACCAGCGGACCTCATGGCGGCCGATGCGGCTGAACTGGCGCGGCTCCCGGATCAGGGTGGGGGTGGCCATAACGGCTGCGGCGATGGCATTGCGCCAGAAGGCGATGGCGAGGGCGGTGACAGTGGTGGCGCCGAGCGTGGCGGCGATGAGCGGTCCTGATGAAGCAACGCCCAGGACACCCAAGGCAGCAATGAAGAGATTCACGCTTCCACAGTAGTGGGCCGGGAACCGCGGGCCAGGAACAATAGGCCGGGCAAACGAAAAAGCCCCGGCCGTTTCCGACCGGGACCTTTCTTATGGTGGAGGCACGGGGACTCGAACCCCGAACCCCCTGCTTGCAAAGCAGGTGCGCTACCAATTGCGCCATGCCCCCATAAGAAGCAACCCGTCCATCATACCCTAGTTCCAAAGGCTGGCTGACCAGCCTCCGCACCGGGATCCGGGCTATTCAACCTTGTCGGTTGATTCGCTCCAGACTGTTTTCCGGGCTTCGGATTCCTGCACTTTTTTCTTGTAGAAGAGGACGCCTGCGACCGCAGCTGCAATAACCAGCAACTTCTTCACACGCACCCCGTTCCGGCTGAATTCCTAGGAATCCTGCCTAAACCTCTACTTGAACCTGTGCAGGTTCCGTGGGCGTACCAGGACTTGAACCTGGGACCTCTTCGTTATCAGCGAAGCGCTCTAACCGCCTGAGCTATACGCCCCGATGCCTCATCGGGCCGAGACAAGACTCTACAGTACATCCCGGCCCGATCTCAAATCGAGGCATTCAACCGCGGTTTTCCCGCGGAAATACAGGGTTTTTAGTCGTCCGTCAGGGTCACGCCGATGCCGCCGACAAGGGTCGCCGAAATGTTGTACAGCACGGCAGACAGCATGGACAGGGCGGTCAGCAGCACCACGTTCACAACGGCAATGATGGTGGCGAACGATGCCACCTGGCCGAGCGAGGCGACCTTCTTCAGTTCGAAGCCGCCGCCCTCGGAACCGGCGAGTGTTCCCAGCAGGCTGTCCACCTGGTCGAAGATGCCGGTCAGGTCCAGCACGGTCCACAGCACAATGGCTGCCACCACTGTGACGATGCCTAGCGCGACGGACAGCAGGAACGCCATTTTCAGGACGGACCAGGGGTCAACCTTGCTGACCAGGAGCCGGGCACGGCGAACCTTGGCCTTGGGAGCTGGCTTGACCAGCCCGGGCGCGCCCTGTGCGGCCTGGGGCCGCTGTCCGGGGGCTGCCGGGCGCTGTGCCGGCGCAACCGGCCTCTGGCCCTGCGGGCGCTGTCCTGCGGGCGCAGGGCGCTGTCCCGCATCTGCAGGACGCTGTCCCGGAACGCCTGACGGCGTGGACGGGCTCTGCTGGGGACGCACCGGGGCATTTACCCGGGGAGCGGATGCCGGCTGACGCATCCCGCCGGGACCATTACTGCTCGGCTTGGGAAATGAGTCGGAATTGCTCACTCGTTACCTCCGGTGTTGTCTTCGTTCGCCTCAGCATCGCCGGACGTTCCTTCTGCTTCATCGGCCAGTCCTGAAGCCGCCGTTGCGGATTCCTCGTCTGGTCCGGCATCTTCAGCCAACGTTACGTCATCAGCGGCGATAGCCAAGATTTCTGACGCGCTGGGTTCATCGGTGTGGTCGGCTTCGGACTCCCGCTCGGCGCTGGCTTCAACTTCTTCTTCGAGGCCGCGTTCGGTGTTGCGGGCAACCTCGATGATGCGGTCGTTCTTGTCCGGCTTCGCAAAGATGACGCCCATTGTGTCGCGGCCCTTGGCAGGGACGCCGGCCACGGATGACCTGACCACCTTGCCGCCGCCCATGACCACCAGGACCTCGTCTTCCTCCTGGACCACCAGCGCGCCCACAAGATCCCCGCGTTCCTCGGCGAGCTTGGCAACCTTGATGCCCAGGCCGCCGCGGCCCTGCAGCCGGTATTCCTCGACCGCGGTGCGCTTGGCGTAGCCGCCTTCGGTCACCACGAACACGTAGGAGCCTTCGGCCACCACGTTCATGGCGAGCAGTTCGTCGTCCTCTCGGAACTTCATGCCTGTTACGCCTGACGTGGCGCGGCCCATGGGGCGCAGCGCGTCGTCGGTGGCCGTGAACCGGATCGACTGGCCCTTGCGGGACACCAGCATGAGGTCATCCGTCTCGGAAACCAGCTGCGCGGAGACCAGCTCGTCCTCGTCCCGGAGGTTGATGGCGATGACGCCGGCGGACCGGTTGGTGTCGTAGTCCTCCAGCCGGGTCTTCTTGACCAGGCCGCGCTTGGTGGCCAGCACCAGGTACGGCGCGTGCTGGTAGTCCTTCAGATCCAGCACCTGGGCGATGTGCTCGTCCGGCTGGAAGGCCAGCAGGTTTGCCACATGCTGCCCCTTGGTGTCGCGGCCGCCCTCGGCAAGTTCGTAGGCCTTGGCCCGGTACACGCGACCGAAGTTGGTGAAGAAGAGCAGCCAGTGGTGGGTGGTGGTGACGAAGAAATGTTCCACCACGTCGTCACCGCGCAGCTGGGCACCCTTGATGCCCTTGCCGCCGCGCTGCTGCGAACGGTAGTTGTCGCTCCGCGTGCGCTTGACGTAGCCGCCGCGGGTGATGGTGACCACCACTTCCTCTTCGGGAATGAGGTCCTCCATGGACATGTCGCCGTCGTAGCCCATCAGGATCTGGGTGCGGCGGTCATCCCCGTGCTTGGCCACGATCTCGGCGAGTTCCTCGCTGATGATCGAGCGCTGGCGCTCCTCGGAGGCCAGGATCGCGTTGTATTCGGCGATCATCGCTTCGAGCTCGGAGTGGCGGTCCTGGATCTTCTGGCGTTCCAGGGCAGCGAGCCGGCGGAGCTGCATGTCCAGGATCGCGCGCGCCTGGATCTCGTCGATGTCCAGCAGCTGCATCAGGCCATCGCGTGCTGCCTCGGTGGTGCTGGAGGCGCGGATCAGGGCGATGACCTCGTCCAGCATGTCCAGGGCCTTGAGGAGGGCACGCAGGATGTGTGCTTCCTCCTCAGCCTTGCGCAGGCGGTACCGGGTGCGGCGGGCGATGACATCCAGCTGGTGGGTGACCCAGTGCCGGATGAAGGCATCGAGGCTGAGCGTGCGCGGCACTCCGTCCACGATCGCCAGCATGTTCGCGCCGAAGTTCTCCTGCAGCTGGGTGTGCTTGTAGAGGTTGTTCAGCACCACCTTGGCCACGGCGTCGCGCTTCAGGACGATGACCAGGCGCTGGCCCGTGCGACCGGACGTCTCGTCGCGGAGGTCGGCGATGCCCTGGACCTTGCCGTCCTTGACCAGCTCGGCGATCTTGATGGCCAGGTTGTCCGGGTTCGCCTGGTAGGGCAGCTCGGTGACCACCAGGCACGTCCGTCCCTGCAGCTCCTCGACATTCACCACGGCGCGCATGGTGATGGAGCCGCGGCCGGTGCGGTAGGCGTCCTCGATGCCTTTGTGGCCCAGGATCGTGGCGCCAGTGGGGAAATCGGGTCCCTTGATGCGCTTCAGCAGTTCTTCGAGGAGCTGCTCGCGGCTGGCGGTCGGGTTGGCCAGGTACCACTGGACGCCGTCGGCCACCTCGCGCAGGTTGTGCGGCGGGATGTTGGTGGCCATGCCGACGGCGATCCCGGAGGACCCATTGACCAGCAGGTTGGGGAACCGCGCCGGCAGGATCGTGGGTTCCTGGTTCTTGCCGTCGTAGTTGTCCTGGAAATCGACGGTCTCCTCGTCGATATCGCGGACCATCTCCATGGCGAGCGGCGCCATCTTGGTTTCCGTGTACCGCGGGGCCGCGGCGCCGTCGTTGCCGGGCGAGCCGAAGTTGCCCTGGCCCAGCGCCAGCGGGTACCGCATGGTCCAGTCCTGGATCAGGCGCACCAGCGCGTCGTAAATCGCGGTGTCACCGTGGGGGTGGTACTGGCCCATGACCTCGCCCACCACGCGGGCGCACTTGTTGAAGGCGCGGTCCGGGCGGTAGCCGCCGTCGAACATCGCGTAGAGCACGCGGCGGTGGACCGGCTTCAGCCCGTCACGCACATCCGGCAGCGCACGGCCGACAATAACGGCCATCGCGTAGTCCAGATAGGAGCGCTGCATCTCCGTCTGCAGGTCCACCTGCTCCACGCGGTCGACCAGCACGTCGCCCTCCAGCACCGGCTCGGTACCGTCCGGCGACTCGACCGGGACCTCGGGTGTTTCGTCACTCATAGTCTATATTTTCCGTTTCAGGTATATGTCTGTTCTGGAATATCCAAGGTGGAAACCGCTAGATATCGAGGAACCTGACGTCCTTGGCGTTCTGCTGGATGAAGTTTCGACGGGACTCGACGTCCTCGCCCATCAGCACGGCGAAGATCTGGTCTGCGGCGGCTGCGTCCTCCATGGTCACCTGCAGGAGGGTGCGCCGGTCCGGGTCCATCGTGGTGTCCCAGAGTTCGGTGTAATCCATCTCGCCCAGACCCTTGTAGCGCTGGATGCCGTTTTCCTTCGGAATGCGGCGGCCTGCTGCCTGGCCGGAGACCAGGACGGCGTCGCGCTCACGGTCGCTGAAGACGTAATCGTGGGGCGCATTGGACCACTTGATCCGGTACAGCGGCGGCTGCGCGAGGTAGACGTAGCCGTTCTCGATCAGGGGGCGCATGTAGCGGAAAAGCAGCGTCATCAGCAGCGTGGTGATGTGCTGGCCGTCGACGTCGGCATCAGCCATCAGCACGATCTTGTGGTAGCGCAGCTTGCTGAGGTCGAAGTCCTCGCCAATGCCCGTGCCGAACGCGGTGATCATGGACTGGACCTCGTTGTTGCCCAGCGCCTTGTCCAGGCGTGCCCGCTCCACGTTCAGGATCTTGCCGCGCAGCGGCAGGATGGCCTGCGTCTCGGGGTTGCGCCCGCGCTTGGCCGAACCGCCAGCCGAGTCACCCTCCACCAGGTACACCTCGCACTTGGAGGGATCCTTGGACGAGCAGTCGGAGAGCTTGCCCGGCATGCCGAAGGACTCCAGCGGGCTCTTCCGGCGGGCATTGTCGCGCGCCTTGCGCGCAGCCATGCGGGCCTGTGCCGCGGAGATGGCTTTGCGGATGACGTCCTTGGCGGGACCCGGGTTGCGCTCCAGCCAGTCGCCGAGCTGGTCCGTGACCACGCGCTGCACGAAGCCCTTGACCTCGGAGTTGCCGAGCTTGGTTTTGGTCTGGCCCTCGAACTGGGGCTCGGACAGCTTCACGGAGATGACGGCCGTCAGGCCTTCACGGATGTCGTCGCCGGTGAGGTTTTCTTCCTTTTCCTTGATGATGCTCTTCTCCCGCGCATAGCGGTTGATGAGCGACGTCATGGCAGCGCGGAATCCCTCTTCGTGGGTGCCGCCTTCGTGGGTGTTGATGGTGTTGGCGTAGGTGTGGACGCTTTCGGAGTAGGCAGTTGTCCACTGCATCGCCATCTCGACGGCGATGTGCCGCTCGGTGTCCTCAGTCTCGAAGGCGATGACGTCTTCATGGACAACATCCACCTTCTTGCTGGAGTTCAGGTGCTTGACGTAGTCGAGAAGGCCGTCGTTGTACTGGTAGACCACGGTGCGGTGCTCGGCCAGGACCTCGCCCTCGGTCAGCACGCCGTCCAGGTCAAGGTCGCCGGCGTCGTCCGTCCCGGCTGCCGCCTGGCGCTCGTCCGTCAGCGTGATTCTTAGCCCCTTGTTAAGGAAGGCCATCTGCTGGAAACGCGCGCGGAGCGTCTCGAAGTCGAACTCGGTGGATTCGAAAATGCTCGGATCCGGGTAGAAGGTCTGGGTGGTTCCGGTCGCCTCAGTTTCCTCGCCCTGGACCAGGGGGCCTTGGGGCTTGCCTCCGTCGGCAAAGGACATGCGCCAGACGTGGCCCTGCCTGCGTACCTCGGTGTTCACCCGGGTGGAGAGTGCGTTGACCACTGAAATGCCCACACCGTGGAGGCCGCCGGACACCGCGTAACCGCCGCCGCCGAATTTGCCGCCGGCGTGCAGGATGGTCATGACCACCTCGACGGTGGGCTTGCCCTCGGTGGGGTGGATGTCCACCGGAATGCCGCGGCCGTCGTCGACTACCTTGACGCCGCCGTCCGCCTGGAGAACCACTTCGATGTGCGTACAGTACCCTGCAAGGGCCTCGTCGACGGAGTTGTCCACCACCTCATACACCAGGTGGTGCAGGCCACGCAGACCGGTGGAACCGATGTACATGCCCGGCCGCTTCCGTACGGCCTCGAGACCCTCAAGAACGGTGATGTCGCTGGCGCCGTACTCCCGCGGTGTGGCAGCCTCAGCCGGTGTACCGGACGTCCGGGCATCCTCCGTTACAGGTTCCACTGTCTCGATATCTGCATTGTCGTTAGCCACAGGCGCTTTCGACTCCTCTATGTTCGATGATGGCCGGCCTCCGCCGTCCGCCGAGAAAAGGGCGTCCACCAAAAGGCACGTCACTGCCAGCGCCAGCGGATCGGTTGACCTGCGGGACCGCTCCCGCGCGGAAAAAAGCCCGGGAAAACGGACTCAGTCAACGTTTCACCGGCGCCCAGTTATCTAGAGGAATTCTATCGTGAAACATGGTTGATCCCCGCATTGGCGGGGCGCCGACGCGGGCGAATGTGCCTCTCGCTGGCCATTGGCCCCGCCTGCAAGGCTCCAACAGTCCCCGTTTTGGACTCCTATACGCCCGACGGCCGTTTGAGCGCCCTGCACGCCGTTTGGCCTGTCGGCGCTATCCGTACGTGTCCCTGGGTCCGCGTCCATTAACGGTGCGTCCGCCCTTGCGCCAGTTCGGTGCCGCCGGCCCCAGCACCTGGATGCTGGTGACCACGCCATCGCCGAGTTCGGTGCGGAACCTTTCCAACAGGCTCATGCTGAGCAGCCGGAGCTGCGTCGCCCAGGCAGTCGAGTCGCACCGGACATGGAGGGTAGTGTCGGTGAAGCTTTCCGGGGTGCAGTGGGCGGCGATTTCCGGCCCCACGAGCGCCGGCCACTCGGCCATGACCGAGCCCACAGCCACCGGGGAGGTCCAGCCGCGCTCGGCGACCAGCCGGCCCACGACTTTTCCCAGCCCCAGGGGATCGCGGCCGGTGGAGTGGAACTGGCTGAAGCCCCGCGTACCCTGGGCGGCGGTACGCGGTTTTTGGCTGGCACCCGCCCGCGGCGCTTTCCGGCGGACCTCGCCACGTGCGGCCGCTGCCTCACGCATCCTGTTCAGCGCCGCCTGGGCGGCATCGATTTCATCGGGATCGCGGCCAGGCTGCAGGCCGCCGTCCTTATCCCTGTTCATCGATTCCTCCCGGGATGACCTTCACCCGCCGGCCCGCAAGCTCGTCCGGAATATCGGCGTCGACGGCGGCGGTCACCAGCACCTGCTCGGCGCCGGCAACTATTGCGGCCAGTTTACGCCGCCGCTGGACATCGAGTTCGGCGAACACGTCGTCCAGGATGAGGATCGGCGCCGAGCCTCCGGTGCGGGCGTCGTCAAGCATGACGTAATAGGACGCCAGCCGGAGGGACAGGCACATGGACCAGGTTTCACCGTGCGAGGCGTACCCCTTGGCGGGGGCCTGCCCCAGCATGAGTTCCAGCTCGTCCCGGTGCGGACCCACCAGCGAGATGCCCCGTTCGAGTTCCTTGCGGCGGGACGCCGCGAAGGCCTGGATGTAGCGTTCGGCGAGGTCTTCCACGGACAGCTGGCGAAGATCCTCGGTCTGGCTACCCGGCCCGGTCGGTGCCGTCGAAGCGTCGGCCGGCTCGCCGTCGTCGTCCATCATGTTCTGCAAAGTTGAGCGGTAAACCGCATCCGCGGCCTTGGAGCCATCAGTGAGCTGAGCGTAGGCACTGTTGAGGTGTGGCCGCAGGCGCTCAACGAGTTCCAGCCTGGCGTGGAGCAGCTCCGCTCCGGCTCGCGCCATGTCGCTGGTCCCAGACATCGAGGGTGGCTTCATGGCCGGGGGTGAACTTTCCGGCCCGTGCCGACTTCAGCAGTGCGTTGCGCTGTTTGAGCACGCGGTCATAGTCGCTGCGGGTGGCGGCATGCCGGGGAATGAGGCTTACGAGAAGCTCGTCCAGGAAGCGGCGGCGGTTCGACGGATCACCCTTCACGAGCGCCAGGTCCTCCGGAGCGAACAGGACCGTCTGGCAGATGCCCAGCAGGTCGCGCGCACGGACCGGGTTGCTGCGGTTGATGCGTCCCCGGTTGGCCCGGCCGCCGTTGATTTCCAGCTCCAGGATGGTGGATTGTTCGCCCCGGACCAGCTTTGCCCGGATCAGGGCGCGGTCGGTTCCGAACCGGAGAAGCGGACCATCGGCACTGACCCGGTGTGAACTGAGGGTGGCCAGGTAGCCGATGGCTTCCATCAGGTTGGTCTTGCCGATGCCGTTAGAGCCGACCAGGACAGTGACGCCCGGGTCAAACCGGAGATCCACCTGGGCGTAGCTGCGGAAATCGGTCAGGGAGAGGTGTTCTAGATACACTACTTGGCTGGGCGGGTGGCATGCCCGCCGAACTGGTGGCGCAGCGCGGACACCATCTTCATGGCCGGCGAGTTGTCCTCGCGGGAGGCGAAGCGGGCAAACAGAGCAGCGGTGATCGCGGGGGCCGGCACCGCATTGGCGATGGCTTCCTCCACGGTCCAGCGGCCTTCACCGGAGTCTTCGACGTAGTCGTCGATGGACGCCAGTCCGGGATCCTCGTCCAGGGCCTTAACCATGAGGTCCAGCAGCCAGGACCGGACAACGGTTCCCTTTTGCCAGGCGCGGAAAGTGCCGGGCAGGTCGGTGACGATTTCCTTGGCGACAAGGAGCTCGTAGCCTTCGGCGTAGGCCTGCATCAGGCCGTACTCGATGCCGTTGTGCACCATCTTGGCGTAGTGTCCCGCGCCGACGCCGCCCACATGGACGAAGCTGTCCGCGCGGTCGCCTTCCGGACGGAGCGCGTCGAAAACCGGAAGGGCGCGTTCGATGTCCTCGGCGTCGCCGCCAGCCATGAGCCCGTAGCCGTTCTGCAGGCCCCAGACTCCGCCGGAGACACCACAGTCAGCAAAGCGGATGCCCTTTTCGGCCAGCGCGGCACCATGCTTCTGGTCCTCCGTGAAGCGGGAGTTGCCGCCGTCGATCACCATGTCGCCGGGCTGCAGTTTGGCCCCGAGCTCGGTGATAACGGCGTCGGTGATTTCACCGGCCGGGACCATGACCCAGATGAGGCGCGGCGCCGGAAGCGCAGCGATGAGCTCGTCCGTCGAGGCGACATCAGTGACTTCGGGGTTCCGGTCGAAGCCGGTGACCTCGACCCCGCCCTTGCGCAGCCGTTCGCGCATGTTGAAGCCCATTTTTCCAAGGCCGATCAGTCCGATATGCACCGTGTGAACTCTTTTCTGCGCGGATGGTTTGGGATGGCGCTCCACCCAACTACCTGGTTGAGTGTGGCTTAGTTGGGCAGTCGCACCGGCATCACGAGGTAGCGGTAGTCGTCCTGGTCTTCGCCGTCGACGTCGTTCTGCGCGGTAATCATGGCGGGCTTGGGTGCCGTGGTGAAGGAGAAGCGCACGAACTTGGTTTCAATCACGCTGAGGCCTTCAACCAGGTAATGCGGGTTGAAGGCAACGGTGATGTCATCGCCGGACAGCTGGGCCTCGAGCTCTTCGGAGGCCTGGGCGTCCTCGCCGGTGCCAGCGTCAAGGTGCAGCTGGCCCTGGGTGAACGCGAGCCGGACCGGGGTGTTGCGTTCCGCCACGAGCGAGACACGGCGGACCGCCTCTACCAGCTCCTGGGTCTGCACGGTGGCGTGGATCGGCGTCGAATCCGGGAACAGCGAGCGGATCTTGGGGTAATCGCCGTCGACCAGGAGCGACGTGGTGGTGCGTCCGCCACTTTCGAAGCCGATCAGCCGGCTGTCGTCGTCGGCGATGGCGAGGTTGATGTCACCGCTGCCGCCCAGAGTCTTGGCAACCTCGTTGAGCGTCTTGGCTTTGACGAGGGCACTGGTGGAGATGCCCGGAGTGACGGGCTTCCAAGGAACTTCCCGCATGGCGAGCCGGTAACGGTCCGTCGCCAGGAGGGTGATGAGATCGTCCTCGATCTCCATCCGCACGCCGGTGAGGATGGGAAGCGTGTCGTCCTTGCTCGCGGCAATGATCACCTGGGATACGGCCTGGGCGAACGCGTCGCCGGCAACAGTTCCGGTGATGGTGGGCAACGCGGGCAGCGGCGGGTATTCGGCCTCGGGCATGGTGGCCAGGTGGAAGCTGCTTCGGCGGCAGGTGAGAGTCACCTTGTTGCCGTCGGTCTCGATGTCCACCGGCGCCGAGGGCAGGCTGCGGCAGATGTCAGCCAGAAGCCGCCCCGAAACCAGGATGGTGCCTTCGTCCCTGATGTCGGCAGGAATTTCAAGCCGCGCAGAGGTCTCGTAATCGAAGCTGGACAGGCTGACGGTCCCGGATTCGGCCTTGAGAAGGAGGCCGGAAAGCACGGGTACGGGCGGCCGCGGAGACAACGACCGGGCTGTCCATGTGACGGCTTCTGCCAGGACGTCCCGTTCGACTCTGAACTTCACGGAAGGGTGCCGCCTTTCATTGCTGCTGCCATTTTTGAACGGGAACTCGCTAGGAGCCCACAGGACCGTTGCCCCCAAGTCCCTGAACCTGCATGGTCCACGCATGGCCGACCGCAAACAGACCCAGGGATGGGAGCGCTGCAGACAGCTTAGCCGGAACTACAGGCATTCCCCATCCCCGCTCTTGATGCCGGCTCAGCCGGCCGCCTGTGGCCGGGCCATCGGCCGGTGCGGTGGAGGTCCGGGAACGAGGTTGTTGTTTGAGGGAATTCAATTTTTTGGGATTAGTAGTGTTAATAACTGCTGTGGAAACTGTGGATAACCCGGTTTCCCGGCGCGGATCCGCGGTTAAGCCCTGTTCATGGACTGTGGGTTCGGCAGGTTTTAAACAGGGTGTGGATGGGGACAAGATTTTTGGCCTGGTTCGGTGATCCACAGACGCCTTAAGGGTTTTAAGCCCATTAACCGCGGTTGTCCCCTTAACTGTCCACAGGCTTATCCACATGCACCTGTTAATAAGGTTAAGTACCTTGGATCAGGAGTCGCGCTGCTGCTGCTTGATCCGGTTGGTGAGCTCCGTAACCTGGTTGTAAATCACACGGCGCTCGGCCATGAGTTCACGGATCTTGCGGTCGGCGTGGATCACGGTGGTGTGGTCGCGGCCGCCGAGCTCCTGGCCGATCTTGGGAAGGGACATGTCGGTCAGCTCGCGGCACAGGTACATGGCGATCTGCCGTGCGGTCACCAGCGTCCGGGTCCGGGACTTGCTGCAGAGCTCCTCCATGCTGAGCTTGAAGTAGTCCGCCGTCTGCTGCAGGATCTGGCTCGAGGTGATTTCCTGGGCGCCGTCGTCGGTGATGAGGTCCTTGAGCACCATCTCCGCGAGGGCCACGTCCACCGGCTGGCGGTTGAGGCTGGCGAAAGCCGTGACGCGGATGAGGGCGCCTTCGAGTTCGCGGATGTTGCTGGCGATCTTCGAGGCGATGTACTCCAGCGCGTCGTCCGGGGCGGAGAGGCCTTCGCTCAGGGCCTTCTTCCGGAGGATGGCGATACGGGTTTCGAGTTCGGGCGGCTGGATGTCTGTGAGCAGGCCCCACTCGAAGCGGGATTTCATCCGGTCCTCGAACCCTGCGAGCAGCTTGGGCGGCTGGTCCGAGGTGATGACCACCTGCTTGTTGTTGTTGTGCAGCGAGTTGAACGTGTGGAAGAACTCCTCCAGCGTCCGGTCCTTGCCGGCAAGAAACTGGATGTCATCGATCAGCAGGACGTCGACGTTGCGGTAGGTGGTCTTGAAGCTGGCGCCTTCATCGTCACGGATCGAGTTGATGAAGTCGTTGGTGAATTCCTCGGAGTTGACGTACCGGACGCGGATGCCGCTGTAGAGGCGCCGGGCGTAATGGCCGATGGCGTGCAGCAGGTGCGTCTTTCCCAGACCTGAGTCGCCGTAGATGAACAGCGGGTTGTAGGCCTTGGCGGGGGCTTCGGCTACAGCGACGGCTGCGGCATGGGCAAACCGGTTGGAGGATCCGATCACGAAGGTGTCGAAAACGTACTTCGGATTGAGCCGTCCGAATTCGTGTGAAGTGCTCGGCAGCATGGGCTGCGGCTTCTGCTCGATGGAGGGATCGTTTGCGAGGGAAAGCTCGACGGCGGGTTCCGGCTCTTGGTGGATGGGCACCAGATCAGTGTCGACGTCGATTGCGCAGCGGATGTCGTCCGAGAAGACGTTGCGGAGAGCGTCGTCGAGAGCGTCCTTGACCTGGGTCTGGAGCACTTCGCGGGTCAGTTCGTTGGGCACTGCGACGAGGAGGGTGGAACCGATGAGGCCCTGGGCCTGCGCGAGGATGACAAAGCCGCGTTGCCGAGGCGAGACGCGGTCGTCCTGTTCGAGAAGATTCACCACGCGCCGCCAGGAACTTCCGACAGTGTTGGCGTGGTTGGCTTCGTCTACTGTCATCAAATTTGGTTCCTCAAAGCTTGCTGCCTGCATTACATGCAGCCGCAAGCCCGGAACCAGGGTGCTGGCCCGGCTTAATCCACAGGGTTATGCACAGTCCGTGGATAATCGGCTACTGGGACACTCTAGGGGATGCAAAGCCTAGAAGATAGCTGGGAAGTGCCTTGTGGATAATTACACCGTTGTGGTTCGAAAACGGCGGTTGTGAGCTGCTTCATCCACAGGTTTGGTGGCCCGTTAGCCACAGCTGGGGAAACACGCCGGACGGCCTGCTGGTTTGACTCCCGGCGGCGTTTTGCCCTAACGTTGTGGAGTCCTTTGTGCCTGCTTTCTGACCCGATTTTGGACTTCCGGACACTTCGCGTGTTCGGAAAAAACCTGGGTGAGGCAGACACATACAAAACTTAGCGTCGGCCAGTTCTTCCCCTTTACTGATCGGGTGGGCGCACCTTTGATCCACTGGAGTAACTAACGTGAGCAAGCGGACTTTTCAGCCGAATAACCGCCGTCGGGCCAAGAAGCACGGCTTCCGCCTTCGTATGCGCACCCGTGCCGGCCGCGCCATCCTGGCCGCCCGCCGCGGCAAGGGCCGCACCGAACTGTCGGCCTAAATACTGACTTGTCGGTCTTCTTCCTTCTGCGAGATTAGCGGTGCTTGCCACCCGTAACCGCCTGAGGACTGCAACCGATTTTTCAACAACTGTACGTTCCGGCGTCCGCAATGGACGCCGGAACGTAGTGTTATATACGGCAACTATCGGAGCCGACGAGCCCAGCCGCATCGGGTTCATCGTTTCCAAAGCTGTCGGGAACGCTGTCGCCAGGAACCTCGTTAAGAGGAGACTAAGAGAAGCCGGCGCTGTCTCGCTGCACGAGTACGGCACCGGATTCGCTATTGTGGTGCGTGCTTTGCCCGCCTCCGCAACAGCCAGCTGGGATGAACTCCTGGCGGATTACAACGCCGCCCTGGAAAACACCATGAGGCGGCTGGCTGGCCGCCTTCCGGCGGTGACCGGAAAACGGCCAGCTGGAACGCCACCGGACGCAACACCACAGGAAGGGACACAGCGTGCTTGACCCTACTGCCGCCGTCGTCCGTTCCCCCAAGTCCGCAGCAGCGGCCACGGGCAGCTTTATCTGGAACCTGCCCCGCAATATCCTCATTCTTCTGCTTCTGGCCTACCGCAAGGTGGTTTCGCCCTTGTACGGCCAGGTTTGCCGATTTTTTCCCTCCTGCTCGGCCTATGCGCTTGAAGCGGTCACCGTGCACGGTGCTGTCAAGGGCAGCTGGCTCGCGGCCCGGCGCCTGGCACGCTGCCACCCGTGGAACGCCGGTGGCGTGGACCATGTCCCCGCCGGCCACCGGGAATGGCCTGAAAACCGGACCCCCAGAATTGTTGTGCTGAATAACCCGGACAAGTACCTGGCTGCTCAGACTGATGAAGAAGGCCGCGCTGCGGCCTGACGAATAGGGAAATCGTATGGACTTCTTTGGAACAATCATGGCCCCGTTCAAATGGCTGGTCTCGGTCATTATGGTCGGCTTCCATGACGGATTGAGCTTCATCGGCCTGCCGGCCGCGAACGGCTGGACCTGGACGCTGTCCATCATCGGGCTGGTGCTGGTGATCCGTGCCGCCCTGATTCCTGTGTTCGTCAAGCAGATCAAGGCCCAGCGCGGGATGCAACTGCTGCAGCCCGACCTGAAGAAGATGCAGGACAAGTACAAGGGCAAGACCGATCAGCTTTCCCGTCAGGCCATGGCGCAGGAGCAGATGGCCCTGTACAAGAAGCACGGCACCAACCCGTTCTCTGCCTGCCTCCCGATGCTCATCCAGATGCCGTTCTTCTTTGCCCTGTTCCAGGTGCTCTCCGGCATCAGCTCCGCCAAGGCGGGCGGCCAGGGTATCGGCGCCATGAGTGTTGAGCAGGTCAGGCAGTTCGACGAGTCCAGCATCTTCGGTGCACCGCTCTCCGCGACACTCCTTCACGGCACGCCCGAGGGTGGCAACGTAGTCGCGGTGTGGATCCTCTCCATCGTGATGATCCTGGCCATGACGGCCTCGCAGTTCATCACGCAGAAGCAGATCATGGCCAAGAACATGTCGGAAGAGGCCATGGCCAGCCCGTTCATGCGCCAGCAGAAGATGATGCTGTACATCCTGCCCATCGTCTTCGGTGTGGGCGGCATCAACTTCCCTATCGGTGTCCTGATCTACTGGACCACCACCAACCTGTGGACCATGGGCCAGCAGTTCTTTGTCATCCGCCGCATGCCGACGCCGGGGTCCCCCGCCGCCAAGGCCCTCGCCGAGCGCCGTGCCGCCAAGGGCCTTCCGGCCCTCCCCCTCCTGGGCGGCAAGAAGGTCGACGCCGAAGCGGAAGCAGCTGCCGCCGCTGCGGTTGCGCAGGCCCGGACGCAGCGCACCCAGCCACAACGTAAGAACAGGAAGAAGAAGTAATGTCTGTTGAGAGCTCTGAGCACGCACTTTCCGCTGAAACCAGCGAAGACCAGGACTCCGTTGCCGGCACCGTAAACGCGGGCAAGGGCACGTCGGCAAGCCGCCTGGAAGAAGAGGGCGACGTCGCCGCCGATTACCTTGAGGAACTGCTCGACATTGCCGACATCGACGGCGACATTGACATTGAGGTCCGCAACGGACGCACCTACATCTCGATCGTGACCGAGGAAGAGTCCGCCGGGCTCGAGAGCCTCGTGGGCCGCGACGGCGAGGTGCTGGAAGCCCTTCAGGAGCTGACCCGCCTCTCGGTTCTTTCGGCGACGGAGAACCGCTCACGCCTGGTGCTGGACATCAACGGCTACCGCAAGGAACGCGCGGGGCACCTGCAGAAGATCGCAGAGGACGCGGTCGCCAGCGTCAAGGAAACCGGTGAGGCCGTTGCACTGGAGCCCATGAGCGCATACGAACGGAAGATCGTCCACGACGCCGTTGCTGACCTTGGATTCGTCAGCGAGTCCGAGGGCGAGGGTGCAGGCCGGCACATCGTCGTTTCCGCCGACTGAACCGTTGGCTGACGTACTGATGGTTGAAATGACGGCTGCCGAGCGTCAGGCGGCGGAGAAGATCTTCGGCAACCGCCTGGGCCTGGCTGAACGGTATGTCGAACACCTGGCGACCTCCGGGACCGAGCGTGGGCTCATTGGTCCCCGGGAGATCCCACGGCTCTGGGGACGGCATGTCCTGAACTGCGCGGTGATCGAAAGTGAGATTCCCCAGGGAAGCCACGTGGCCGACGTCGGAAGCGGCGCCGGCCTGCCGGGCCTTTGCCTGGCAATTGCCCGTCCTGACCTGGAACTGACCCTCATCGAACCGCTGGAGCGCCGGGTGATCTGGCTGCAGGAAGTGGTTGACGATCTTGGGTTGAGTAACGTCACCGTCATGCGCACGCGTGCCGAACTGGCTGTTGGAATGGTGACGGCCGACGTCGTGACCGCCCGGGCTGTGTCCGCGCTGAGCAACCTTGCGGGCCTGACCATTCCGCTGCTCGGCGGCGAAGGTGAAGTCGTGGCCATCAAGGGCCGCAGCGCTGCCGAGGAAATCGAGAAGGCGGCCAAGGCCATCCGCAAGCTGGGCGGTGTGGAGACATCCGTTGTCACAGTAGGACAAAACCTGCTCGAGGAGCCCACCACCGTGGTGCGGATCGTAGTTAAGAAGACCCAAAAGAGCGCCTAGCCCCGCACGGTGCCGCGGGTCCATAGGGTGAAGCGGTTAGGCTAGAGAACGGCAGTGAAAGCCGAACGAGAGTGAGTGTGTCCCAGTGACCAGTAGCGAAACCTCCACGCAACGGATTCCCCCGTTCGTGTCCCTGGGGTCGGCGCGTGCCTTTGGCGTATCACCGGTCGCTACCACGGCAAATCAATTTAATCCGGTTGCAGGCACCGGGGCCGCCAAGGTTTCACGTGAAACCGCTGCCCGCGGCAACGTCCTGGACACCCTGGATGACTCGAGCCCCATCGCCCGGGAGCTCGCCCACGAGAACCGACGGCGTGAGCGGCTCCTTGGCCGTAACCTGCCGAAGCCGGAGAAGACACGAATCTTCACGGTTTCAAACCAAAAAGGCGGTGTCGGTAAAACCACCACCACTGTCAACATCGCTGCGGCCCTGGCGGCGGCCGGCCTGAACGTCCTGGTCATCGACATCGACCCGCAGGGCAATGCATCCACGGCGCTGGGCATTGAGCACCATGCCGACGTCGACAGCATCTATGACGTGCTGATCAACGATGTGGCGCTTGCGGACGTCGTGGCCCAGTGCCCGGATATCAGCAACCTCATCTGCGCCCCGGCCACCATCCACCTGGCCGGTGCCGAGATCGAACTGGTTTCGTTGGTGGCCCGGGAACAGCGCCTCCGCCGCGCCATCGACGTCTATGCCAAAGCCCGGCAGAAGAAGGGCGAGCAGCGGCTGGACTATATCTTCATCGACTGCCCGCCGAGCCTTGGCCTTCTGACGGTCAACGCCTTCTGCGCGGCCAGCGAGGTACTCATCCCCATCCAGTGCGAGTACTACGCGCTCGAGGGACTGAGCCAGCTGCTGAAGAACATCGAGATGATCCAGAAGCACCTGAACGCGGATCTGGAAGTGTCCACCATCCTGCTGACCATGTACGACGGACGGACCAACCTGGCCGCCCAGGTCGCCGCTGAAGTCCGGCAGCACTTCCCGGACCAGGTCCTTGACGCCGTCGTTCCCCGCTCTGTGCGGATCTCCGAGGCACCGAGTTACCAACAGACTGTGATGACCTACGATCCATCCTCCAGCGGCGCGTTGTCCTACCTGGAAGCCGCAGCGGAAATCGCTGAGCGTTAGAATTTTCCAAACACAGCAACAGCCGGAGCCCGGCATAGCCGGGCTCTTCCGATGGAGGGAATCATCCATGAGCGATAAGCGACGCGGGCTCGGTCGCGGTCTTGGCGCACTCATTCCAAGTTCCGCTTCCGCAGGCGCTTCGGGTAACGGAGCAGCTCCGTCGCGCCCTGTGGATCTCTTCTTCCCTGAGGCGCGGAAGACGGCTGAACCTGTTCCCGCCGTAGAGACCGACATGTCTGTCCTCAATGATGCTCCGGCACGCCAGTCCGGCCGAAAGGCCGAGGCTTCGGCCCCGGCCGAAGCAGATGCCAACGACGCTTCTGATGCGGAGTCCTCCACAGCGAAGTCCACGGCGAAGACTGCCGCCAAGGATGCTGGTACAGGCACGTCCAACGACGCCGCCCGGTCTGCCGGTCCCGATGCACAGAAGACTGCCGGCAGCGCACGTAAGGCTGACTCCGCCGCTGCCCCGGACAACGACGTCGAGCTCGTCGAAGTGCCCGGCGTCCGTTTTGCCGAAATCCCGGTCGCGGACATCCACCCCAACCGCAAACAGCCCCGTACCGTCTTCGATGAGGACGACATGGCGGAGCTTGTTCACTCCGTTCGGGAAATAGGCGTCCTCCAGCCAATTGTGGTGCGGACTTCAACCGAAACGGGTGGAGAACCGTACGAGCTGGTGATGGGTGAACGCCGCTGGCGTGCAGTTCAGGCCGCCGGACTCTCCACGATCCCGGCGATTGTGCGTGACACGACGGATGACGACCTCCTCCGTGACGCTCTTCTGGAGAACCTGCACCGCAGCCAGCTCAATCCGCTCGAAGAGGCAGCCGCGTACCAGCAGCTGCTGGAAGACTTCGGCACAACGCACGAGCAGCTGGCTGACCGTATCGGACGCTCGCGCCCTCAGGTGTCCAACACCCTGCGGCTGTTGAAACTCCCCCCGCTGGTGCAGCGTCGTGTCGCCGCCAATGTGCTCTCGGCGGGCCACGCCCGGGCTCTCCTCTCCCTTCCCGATGCAGCGTCCATGGAGCGCTTGGCGCAGAAGATTGTTGCGGAGGGCATGTCTGTCCGTGCCACTGAGGAAGCGGTCACGCTGCACCGTGAACCGGCAACGCCGGCTAAGAACAACATTCCCCGCCCGGGGGCCCGCCACGAGCGGCTGGATTACCTGGCCTCCTCGCTGTCGGACAGACTCGATACCAACGTGAAGATCTCGCTCGGCGCGCGCAAGGGCCGCGTGAGCATTGAGTTCGCGAGCGTTGAAGACCTCAACCGCATCATGGACGTCCTTGCACCGGGGAGCGACAACTAAGGAATCCGTTGAAGATCAGGGCCCGTTCAGGTGAACGGGCCCTTTTCTGTTTGCCGTTTGCGGTCCGCCTCGATCCCACTGCCAGCTGTCAACGTTGGCTGGTCTCCGGGTCCCTGGTTTTTTTGCTGGTCCGTTTCACGTAGATCGTGCACGTGGTCGCGGAGTGAACCTGGGCAAATTGCATCGTGAGGAAGCTTGAGGCCCGGTGCCTTGGAGCGTATATGGTTCGCTGCGGAACTGTGTACTTGTCGTGTCCCGCGCCGCTGCCGATAGCAGCGTTACCCTCATGATTTGCCAGCGGACGAGGGAGCGTCCGAAGAGTACGGACTATGCGCTTCTGGTCGGAGGACGGGAGTCTGTGGACGTCCGAAGTCGGCACTGAGGCACCTCCAGAGGGCCACTACAGACGTCTGCGCAGCCTCACGGTAGGTTCTGTCTTGGCGGGTGGTCTGGTGGGAACTGCGTGCCTACGTACGAGGACCTGTCGGGCCCTGGCGTTTGTCTGCTCTCATGGATGCATTCGGCCTTCCAATGGGCCGTAGGCGGTAGTGGTTGCCTCTTGTGATGTCCTACTTTGCTGGCGGTCTACACTTCAGGAATGGCCGGACGCGCGTGGTGGCGTACCGGCGCGCTTTTGCGGGATCACGTGGAGGTATTGCCATCACGGTAGCCACGATTCCTGCGCTGATCGCTGGGACGCACATATATTGGTCCTTAGGCTGCGCAGCGCCCGCCCACCCGGCGGGGGCCCGCATCATCGCGCTCCGCGCTGGCCTGAGTTGTGATGCAGCGTGCTGCAGAGTTTGCCGGTGTCGTGCGGGCAACGTTTCACGTGAAACCCTGAGGAGATCGAAGCAAGTGCAGGTGAGGCGCAGATCCTTTTGTGCGGCTTTGTGTTTGTCCGCGCCGCTGTTCTCGTTCCCTTCCCCTTATCGAAGGGAACATGGCCGAGGCGTGTCGCGATAAGCAAAGCTGCCTACTTTTACCTGGCCAGGTCTCCCCTCTCGTCTGAGAATGGTCGGCCAATTTCGGTTCGATCTTGACGGGCTCGTGCTCGCCCACGTGCAGCCCGCCTAGCCCATCTGCCGAGAATCGGGGACGGTTCTCCATCCACTGCCGACTCCGCTACCCCCGACTGACGTATTGCGCTTCCCAGGAGCTGAGAACCAGATAGGTGGGAATCACCGGAACCGACGTGACGATACACCCTGCACAGTGAAACTTGCCGCAGACCGTACGACCGCTTCCGTGGCATTGCGCCGCCGGGCGCATTGGTTTCACGTGAAACAGGAGACGCGAGGCGGAAGGTCTCACCCCAATGCCTGGACTGGCAACAAAGTTTCTCCCTCGGGCTAGCGGCTTCCGCCGCAGAGATAGGCAAGAGAGGACTATATCCGAAGACACCAATTAGCGGCACCCTCGCGTGCCGGAAGAGATAGCCGTGGCTGCAAACATAACTGGAAGCGTGCGGGGGTGGCGATAATCCCCCCATGTGCAGACCAAGCGAAGAGACCCACTCGAAATTCCAAGAGAGTAATCAGATCCAGAATGGCAGGCCCAGCTGGTGCAGGCTGGACCACAACTGGGCTGAGGCGATGAAGGGTGGGGTTTCCCTGGCGCTTCGGCCGCGGCCACAGGCGCAGTGTATGGCCAACACCAACGCGCTGGTCGGTGACGGTGTCTATTGTCGGCCTGCCGGCTTCGTGCTGACCGCACTAGTGCCTTCTTCTGTGCCGAGGGTTCGCGGTGTGAGCGGTTCACCGGGTACCCGAAGGTTGCATCAAGACGAGCAATGGGGCACCGCAGAAGTGGATCGGCTGTAGATGTCCCTGATCGGGGATCGGGCTGGCCGCAGGTAGAGTTCCAGCAGGCCCCGCGCACCCTCACCGCGTATTTCCGCCCAGGGTCGGCGGAGGACAGTTTCACGTGAAACATGCGCATGCGCTCTCCTGGCATTGACCAGTCCCATGCCTGGACTTTCGAGGGACGCAGACACGGATGGTAGTTGCAGTCCGACAACGGGAGGGTTGAAATGGATCGGCGCGAACTGGCGGTATGTGGGCCCTTCAGTCCCACATAGTCACCACCGCTTTGGCCCTCATTTGCGCATACAGAGGAGGAAAGGTGAGGGGCCTAGGCCAGGAGCACTCCACGCCACCAGAGTTCTGATCATGTAGTTGGTGAAACGGCACGGGAATTTTCCTAGCCAGACGCAAGCGATGCGGCCTACTGCTTTGCATCCCGATCGCACCAAGGCGAGCGGAACTGCGGTTCGTCCGTATTGGGAACTTGGGTTCGTCTGTATTGGGAACTGCGGTTCGCCGTGATGAGAAGTCAGTCGGCGTCTGGTCGCTGAGTCCGCAGACCGTCTATGCCGCTGGCCATGTCGCTGGCGGCGGACGCCTAGCACTAACAGTCCCGACGGGCGACGGCGCGCCCGTGATGTGCCTGTGCACCTATAGCCAATTTCGCTGGTGATAACCCGGTGGATAAGCCTGTGGATAAACCTGTGGGTAAAGTTGGGGATATGACAGGGCCCACGGACTCGAGTGTCCTAGTCCGACGAGCCGGTGCCTTTCGAGCACCGCCATTCCGCGTCGAACTGCGCGGCCTGTTTCACGTGAAACGGCCATTGCCTTTGTCGTCCTGGCTGCGGTACGGGTGCCGGAAGCGGTTCGGGACATGGCTATCAATCGAAATTGGTGTTTTGCGAGCTGTCTAAACGCAGCGATCCCGGCGAACGCCACGACGGTCACCCTCTGACGTGCAGCTGCGCAAGCGGGCGGCACGAGTGCCCAGGAAGCCGGCGGCCGTGATTTTGCTCACGGACGCCGCAAGCTAATCCACAGGCCCTCTGATCCTGCTGTGGATAACGCTGTGGATTTGGCTGTGGATAAGACTGTGAATAATGTCATGGTGAGACTCGATACATCGGCAGGGCACGGGCCTCGAACTTGCCGATTGCCGGTCATTTTGCGGTCTGCCAGCGCGACTTACGTCAGTCTTCTGAGTCGCCTCGTGAACGTCCGCACGTCCGAAGCTCGGACCGTGGTACCCCCGTGTACGGCTGCGCGGCCTGCCGGATGTGCAACTAGCAGCGTATCGGGCTCTCTTCTGTCGCTAACGCAGAATGCGTGGTGGGTGGATGCGCGCTCCGCCGACGGCGGTCCTGCTTGAATACAGATCTTCAGTGACTCCCGCGTCCATGTCAAACAAGCTCTTTGCTGGGTGACTGTTCCACATGCCCGTAGGACCGGTGTAGGCCTGGTGTTGCGCCGAAGGCTGGACGTGGGCGGCATTGCCGCTTTTCTCTGGTTTGCGGATTGCGTTAACTTCCCGGCGTGATCGCGTGGTGGCTCTCAGTCTGCGGTCGACGGGCCCTACATTCCCGAGTCCACCGTCCCGTTGGTGCTGACCTCCTTTGACCAGCTCTTCTTTGACCAGCTCTTCTTTGACCAGCCAATTGCTCTGCTCGGATGCTCGCCCCGGGGTGGTGAATTCTGATGGCAGAGTGGCGCGTCCTCGGGACCGCAGGGGTTCTGTGCATGCTGGCAGGCACGCTACTTCTCGCCTGGCTCTAAGCGTGTCGAGCCCGATGCAGGCCATCCGCTTGCGTAGTGCCTTCTGCTGGCGGGGCGATGGTACGCGGGGCCCGTTGGCCAGCACACAGATGCCCTGGCCTAATGGGGCTCTTGGACTGCAGTAGTCCATGTTGCACTTGTCTCTGGCAGGCTAGTTCTAGGGAACGGGAGGGCTGCTCCGCGCTGGGGATTCTGCGCCACCGCCCGGCGGTTTGAGTTGTTCTTACGGTGCGTACGACTTAGCGCTTCGGCAAAGGAAGGAGCGACGTCTCAGGGTCGGCGGTCCGAGTGGGCAGCTTCAGGCGCTGCCCTCGCCGCGCTTGGGCCATCCAGGTAGATCCACTTACTCCCGGCAGGCTATAGACCTCTGCCGCTTCTTGGCCAAGCATTCCTGGGCGGCGGTCCGCCCGGGCCGTGCCCCACCCTTCGTCGGGCAGGGTACTGACTACTGGCACGAAGTGGTAGGGCTCCTCGATCTGTCGTGGCACGGTTTGTGAATTGCCCGCTTGGCCGGCCGGTTTCACGTGAAACGATGAGCGCTAGTCGAGTTGGATTGGTCCTTGGGTGTCGGTCTTCCGTTCGATTCACGACTTGATACTGGGTCACACCCACACATGTTCCGAGTTCTTGCTTCGTTGCCGCTGATTGAGGTTGTTCGGCTGGAGTGATGCAAGTGTCGTTTCCCGCCCTTCAAATCTGTCACTGAGTGAGACGGGCCGACAACAACTTCATTTGACGTGGACTTCGAAACCCGGCGGAGTGTAGATGCAGGAAATTGGCCGAGTGCCACTGAATTTTACTCTTGGGCGGATGGCACCAACTGCCAAAATTCCCGCCTACTGCAGATAGCGCCCACAACGCGGACCGGCCGATGTAAGGGGTCAATGTTTCACGTGAAACGACAGCAGTACGCCTCTCTATAGAAGTCGGGACTGCTCTTCGTTTCAAGTGAAACGGCGTCCGGTAGATGCCGATGGAAGGTGGTGTGGTTGGCCGTTGCCCCGTGGCTGCTGGTGTGTAGGCGTACTGATGTGGGGACCGGACCGCATCGGGCGCAGGCACGTTCAACAGGGAAAACTGCATTAGGAACTGTACCGGCCACCCGTCCAGGAGGACGAACGTTCGCGTGGGGAAGCAGCAGGCGGGTTTTCCGAGGACACCGGGGCCACTCGAGATCCCTAAGGCAACGTGGTCAGTTGCAAAGGTTTGCTGGGACCCCCTTCACCGCTCCCCTGTGAATGGAGCCGTGAATCTTGAAACTGATTCGTACAGGCCCTGATGTGGGCGACCGTGAAGGTTTCGATGACCGGAATGTGTCCTGTGTCGCGCACTCGCCCGCCGCTGGGCCGACTCGATGATTTGCCGAGCTTTCCGGACGCCACGTGTGCACAGCAGAAAGGGCTCACGTTAGCCGATGCCCAGGCATGCCAAAGCTGATGGACTGAATGTCGATGTGGCCCAAACCATGTGATTTTGCCCGAAATAGAGTCTGATCAATGGTCGGGCATCGCTCATCAGGACCGATTAGGTCTTGCGTCGGAAGATGGGGGCGCAAAGGTGCCGCTGCAAATATCCAGCTAGGTGGTCGCGCCTCAGCATCAATACTGTACAAGACTTGCTTGGTTTTCTGGCGAGTAGTTGCGGGATTGTGCATGAGCCCATACGCCCTGTGCGCTCTTATCTAGCAGATTCAGTTGAATTACCGGTAAGAAGGCCAGGCACCCCGCATGATGGAACAGTCATCTGCGCCTGTTTGGATTGCGCCGTAGGCCGCCGCAAGGGTTGCGCAAAGAGACGGTGGCCAGTTCAGCTCCGGTGCACGTCTCTCAGGTGAGGAAACTGCCGGCGTCGCCAAGTTCCGCGACGAAGGGGCGAATAACAATGTTTCACGTGAAACCCCATCGCGCGATGGTTCTACTCCGGTACGATCGGAACGTCCGAGGGCATCTATGGCCTCGATCCTGATCCGGCAGCAGCCGAACGCGCCGCGACATGGGGTGGACAGAATTGCATCGCATGGAAGGGCGTCGCTCCAAGCGACGGGCGGACAGCCAACCGGGCGAGCGGCGTTACAGTGGCCGTACGAGAACTCGGATGACCGGGCCATAGTCTCCCCCAACCGATTCGCGGCGCGCCAGACAACACTTGGAGCCGGCGAGAACGAACTGCTGCGGAAACTAATGAGCTCCAGGGTTTCTGGGGAAAGGAGGGGGGAAGTCGCACGCTAACCGCGGATCCTCAATCCGATACGCTTTCCAATGGCAAAAGGCAGCGCGCTCCAGGGGATGATCAATCCCCCACGGATCCGCCTACCCTCAATGCAAAGCCGGCAATTCGGAGGCGCGGGTCGGTCGGACGACGGCGAAGGAGAATAGACTTCGTCAGACGCTTTCACCAGGGATGGAGCGGCTGCAGCTGCAGCAACAAAGTTGCGGCTCGGATCTCCATCGCATCCTTCGTTTCACGTGAAACATCATGAGCCTCACCCCAAAGCGGCCCAAGTCAGAAGTAGAGGCTGCGGGAACCGTTTGCAGATCATTACCGAGCGGTGCCGGCGTAAATTGAAACCGCCGGGCAAGACGAGCTGGAGTTTCACGGTGTTGTCCAGCCAACAGAGCGCTTCTGCGGCAGTCAGTGTAACTGACGGGATCTGGACGCTAAAGCACGAAGAATGAAACCGACTGCGCGCTATCTTCCGAGAAGGGCAATTGCTGACCAGGTGTCAGCCTAGAATGCTGCCAAGGACGGGGCCGAATAGGGCTGCATCATGAGGGAAAGAAATAAGAGGTGGCCACCACTCCCCTTGGAGTGATGGCCACCTCTGTGTGCCTGGTGCCGGCGCTCCCTGTCACGGTTACCGTGCAGGCATGGACCCGGCAGGACCGCTACTGCTAGGACAGGACGTCCGCGAATTCCTTCTCAAAGAACTGCTTCGGCTTGGCACCGATGACAGTGCTCTTCACTTCGCCGCCCTGGAACAGGTACACGGCAGGAATGGAGGTGATGCCGTACTCAGCGGCGATAGCCGGGTTGTCGTCGACATTCACCTTGACGACGTTGACCTTCTCGCCGTACTCCACCGAGATCTCATCCAGGATGGGACCGAGCTTCCGGCACGGACCACACCATTCGGCCCAGAAATCAACGATTACCGGCTTGTCAGCGGCGAGTACGTCAGTGCTGAAGCTTGCGTCAGTTACATCTTTTGCGTTGCTCATAACCCTTGTCTCTCTCTTCGAATGATTTTCCGCGCCGGTCAGGCGTGAAGGTCTGCGAGGTAATGCTCGACGTCGATCGCTGCGACGCAGCCGGAGCCGGATGCAGTAATGGCCTGGCGGTAGGTCGGGTCCACGACGTCGCCGGCGGCGAAGACGCCCTTGACGCTGGTCCGCGAGCTGCGGCCGTCGACGGCGATGGTCCCGGCGTCCGTGATCTCGAGGCTGTCCTTGATGAGCTCCGTGCGCGGATCGTTGCCGATGGCCACGAATACGCCGGTCACGGCCAGTTCGGACTCGGTCCCGTCAACCAGGTTCTTCAGCTTCAGGCCGGTGACCTTGTCTTCACCCAGGACGTCCTCGACGGCGGTGTTCCAGACGAAGTTGATTTTCTCGTGGGCCTGCGCGCGGTCGCCCATGATCTTGGAGGCCTTCAGCGTGTCGCGGCGGTGCACCACGGTCACGGACTTCGCGAACTTGGTGAGGAAGAGTGCTTCTTCCATGGCCGAGTCACCGCCACCGATCACTGCAATGTCCTGGTCCTTGAAGAAGAAACCATCGCAGGTTGCACACCAGCTAACACCGTGGCCGGAGAGCCGCTTTTCGTTAGCCAGGCCGAGCTCGCGGTATGCCGAACCAGTGGACAGAATGATGGCGCGGGCGCGGAAGGTCTCCCCCGTTGCGATGGTGACAGTCTTGATGTCGCCCCCGAGTTCCAGGGCGGTGACGTCCTCGAACTGGATATCAGTGCCGAAGCGGGCAGCCTGCTTTTCAAAGTTCTCCATGAGGTCCGGCCCCATGATGCCCTCCGGGAAGCCCGGGTAGTTTTCGACGTCGGTGGTGTTCATGAGCTCACCGCCCGCGGTTACGGAGCCGGCCAGCAGCAGCGGCTTCAGGTTGGCGCGGGCCGTGTAGACGGCGGCCGTGTAGCCTGCGGGGCCGGAGCCGACGATGATGACATCACGTACTTCTGACGTGCTGTTTTCTGCGGTGCTCACTGAACGGTGAACCTCTTCCTTTGTCGATGCGCCAGCCTTCCGGCCAGCCACAGGGCACAACTGATTGGCAGTGTGGAATATTCCAAACGTGTTCGGAGGCAGACGGGAACGCCCGTGCCTGCATGGAACCACCGCCACGGGACTTTCCACAAGGGTACCGCCTTCGGCAGCCCAGGGCATGCCGGTTACGCCCGGAAGGGGCGTGACTGCCGGACGGCAGGTTCGCCTACTGGACCTTGATCTCCGCGAGCCGAAGGCCGTAGCCAAAGCGGGTCTTCGGGGCTGCGAGCTTGGGCAGGTTCTTGATCGAGATGATCACGTACTGGGCGGTCACCGGTTCGGCCAACGGCATGGTGAGATCAGGCGAGGTGAAGCTGTTGGTGCCCACCTGCTTTGCACCGTCCAACGACGGGCGGTCATTGGTGTAGACCGTAATGCTTCCGCCCGAGGCACCCAACTGGTTCAGGGTGATCGAGGAGACCTGGGAAGGGCTCTTGAGCTTGACCACCAGCGGGACACCGTCGGGAGCCAGGCCGCCCCAGTCCTCGGTGGCGAACTCCATGTCAGACCAGTAGCTGGCCGCGTTTCCATCGAACGCCTTGCCGAGGTCGTCGTCATACGTCGCGGCAAAATCAAAGTTGCCCTGGCGCGTGATCCCCTCGATCGCCGGCGGCCCGGCGGCGGGAGCGGTGCTCTTGGTCGGCGTTCCGGTGCTCGGCTGGGCAGCGGCTGACGGCGGTGCGGTGGCTCCGGGGGTCGCTTCCGTTTGCGGTGCACTCTTGAAGAGGCTGCCGAGGTTGGTCACGGCGAAGATGAGTCCGACGATCAGGACGGCCGCCAAAAGGCCACCGACAAGCCACCGCATGGAACGCGGTTCCTTCTGGGGCTCGTCGTCTTCATCGTCGTAATAATCGGCAGCGGGAGCGGCGCCGGTGCGGGCGACGGCAGGGAAGCTGCCTGCACGGCGGTCCCGCTCGTGCGCGTCGCTGCCCTCGTCGTCGTACTCGTCTTCGGGGATGTAGTCATAGTCGTTCTCGGACCACAGGGACACTTTCGACGCGTTGTGGCCGTCACCGGAAGCCGCGGCAGCTCCGGCGGCCGCTGTACCAGCGCCGGCGGCGCCGCGTGCGGCGTTTCCGGAGCGGCCTGTGTCGCGGTGCAGCAGTGCCTGCTCGACGTTGTCGTGCGGGGCGGATCCCTGTACCGCGTCCTGCTCGTAGGGCTTACCCGGCTGAACCTGCTGCGGCGCAGTGGTTTCCGGGACGTTCTGCCTGTTTCCCCGCGAACCAGCAGCACCGGCAGCGGCACCAGCCGCCGCACCGGCGGCTGGACCAGCGGCGGGGCGGGCGGACGGGAGCGGCGGCACGACGGGAGCCTTCCGCACCGGCGCCGTGGGTGCCTGCGCAGGTGCAGGGGAGCCGGAATCCGCAACCGCGTGGGCTGATGCCCCGTGGCCGGACCGGCTGGCGGCAGGGCTTGGCGCGGTGGCAGGGTCCTGGCCGGCTGGCCGGGACTGGCCTCCGCTGTACTCCTGGTCACCGTTGTAGTTGATATAGCCGGCTTCGACCTCGTCGTCTTCGTCGTAAGTCTCGGGTTCGTGGGAGCGCGCCTGGCCGAAGATCTCGCTGCCCAGGGTGTCGGTGAAGAACGGCTCCACGTAGGGCGGGTTGGACGCCACCACAAGGTCCAGCAGGTCCGCGGCGGAGGTGTGATTGGTGATCAGGTATGTCGTTGCGTCACTGACTCCAAGGTCCAGGATCTGCACGTTCCCGGGGCGCTCCCCCGTGGCCACCTCGCGGGCGCTCTGGGCCACCTGGTCGGCGTTGTACGGGCCGGCCACGAGAATGCTGACCGGACGGTTCAGCACCTGGTCCACACCGTCCAGCACCAGATCCTGGTCATGCGAACTCAGCACTGTGGCCGTGACCTTGTAGCGGCCGCCAAGTACTGATCCGACATCGATCGGGTGGGACACGTGTTCCTCCTAGCCTGTCCGGGAATTGCTTCTGGCCCTGGCGATGCATCGCCCGTGAAGGCCTCCGGCGCACCGGCGGACCCCTTGGTCTGCAACTACCCTTGTTCCCCTCGATCCTAGCCGATGCTGTGCAACGGCCGCGGAAGACGGGGCTGGCAGACGCCCGCCAGTGCTACTTTTTCCTCCGCCGCCGCGACGGGAAATGCGGGTTCTGGCCGGGGGTCCCCTGGTAGGTCCGGCGGCCTGGAAGCGGGATCTCGCCACGCAGGGCGTTCCCGCGGGCCGTTCCGGGGACGTCCTCCTCGGGAAGGTAAGTGGCGCCGTCGTAATCTTCCGGTTCCGGCCGGGGCGCAGGCCCGGCACGGAAGGAGGCGGAATCGAACTCGCCGGAAATCCGCGGAATCAGGCCGGTGTCCGAAGAGACCGTGGCGCGCTCCGGCGTCGGACGACGCCGGGACGGAATATCAGCGCCATCGCCGGCGGCCGAAGCCCCGGAGCCGGCGGGCGCAGTCGGCGCAGCCGCCGGTGTGCCGGAACCACGGCCCAGCCGCCCCAGCAGGGGCTGCAGCAGGTCACGCAGTTCCGTGACCCGGAACAGCTTCAGCAGCACCAGGTACGCGGCCAGCATGACGGGGCCGACGACGACGATGGTCACCAAGGCGGCGGGCCGGCTGCTCCAGGCAAAGCCGACCGGGCTGTAGCTGCCCATGAGCCACAGTGCCCCCGCGCCCGCAACTGCCGAGCCGAGTGCTGCGTAGCCCATGCGGATGTACGAGTTGATGATCCGCGGGCCATCCAGATGCCCCAGAAGCCGGCGCAGGAAGACCGCCGAAACGACCACCGAGAGGATGTTCCCCGCAGTGTAGAGGACGGCGATGGCGAAAATGATCCGGTCGAACGGCAGGAACTGGATGAAGAATGCGGCCACCACATTCACCAGGGCCAGCACCAGTTGGATGTAGAACGGCGTGCGGGCGTCCTCGTTGGCGTAGAAGACCCGGGACATCATGAAGTTGGCGCTCATGAAGGGTGTGCTGAGCGCCAGGATGGTGAGCGTCTGCGCCAGCATGACGCCGTCGGTACGGGCTCCGCCGGAGAAGAACATGCCCAGCGGACCGGCCAGGGCGAACAGCGCCAGCGCGCCGAACACCGTGGCGACTGCCATGGTTCGCAGGCCGTGGGACAGGGCGTCCCGAAGTGCCACGCGGTTGCCGTCCTGGGAGGCACGGGTCATGCGGTTGAACAGCACCGTGGCCAGCGAGAGCGCGATGATGGAGTGCGGCAGCAGGTACAGCTGGCTTGCCACTTCCAGGACCGCGTTGCCCGGAAGCATGTCACCGGCGGGATCGCCGGCCTCCTGCAGCCGGAGACGCTCGGCGCCGGGGATGGTGGCGATGCGCATGACGTACAGGAACGCGAGCTGCCCGACGGCGGCCGTCATGAGCGTCCACATGCTCAGCCTCGCGGCATGACCCAACCCCACCCCGCGCCAGCCGAAGCGCGGCCGCAAACCGAGCTTCAGCCGGAATACCGGGATCAGGAGGATGGCCGTCTGGGAGAGGACGCCGATGGTGGAGAACCCGGCGACGAAGAATGTCTGGGACGCACCCCAGTTGTCCAGCGAATGCCGGTTGACATTGTTGGCACCGAAGATCCAGATGAACATGCCGAGGCCGGCAATCGCCACGACGTTGTTCAGGATGGGCGCCCACATGGCCGGGCCGAAGGCACCGTTGGCATTGAGGACCTGGGTCAGCAGCGCGTACAGGCCGTAGAAGAAGATCTGCGGCAGGCACCAGAAGGCGAAGGTAACGGCCAGCGCCTTTTGCTGGGGCGAGTAGCCTTGCGTGGTGAGTTCGATGACGGCGGGCGCAAACAGCGTGACCAGCAGGGTCAGGGACAGCAGGACGAGAACTGCCAGCGTGAGCAGCCTGCTGATGTAGTCCGCTCCCCTGTCCGGCGCTTTGCTGGCCTTGATGATCTGCGGCACCAGCACGGCATTGAAGACGCCGCCGGCCACGAGCAGGAAGATCAGGTTGGGCAGGTTGTTGGCGTTGATGAACGTGTCATTAACTGTCGAGCCCAGGCCGAGCGCGGCGCCGAGCATCCAGGTCTTGCCGAATCCCAGCACGCGGGACACCAGCGTCCCCGCGGCCATGATGGCGCTGGAACGGGCCTCGCCGGGCTGCGCGGCACCGGAGGCTGCCTCGCTGGCGGGCGCCACACCGGGCGGTGTTTCGCCCGGCTGCGAGGGCTGGTCGGAGGACGGATTGGCTGCTGACATCGTCTTCATCGTCTCACCCGGGTGCTGATAATGCGGCACTCAAGGGGGTATCCGGCAGGCATTGCCTGACGGTCAGAGGTGCTCGGGAAGGACTTCGCGTGCCAGGTCGGCGATGCGGCGTTCATTGGGGAACGAAAGCTTGCGGGCAAGCTCGTGGATGGGAACCCAGGCAACATCAACCGCTTCCTTGTCAGGATCGTTTTCGATGGTGAGTTCGCCGCCGGTGGCGCGGAGCAGGTAGTGGTGCACAGTCTTGTGGACGCGGTGCCCGCTGACCGTAAACCAGTAATCAATGCTGCCCAGCGGGGCCAGAATGTCACCGTCGATGCCGGTTTCCTCGGCAATCTCACGGACCGCGGCTTCCTCGTTGTTCTCCCGGCCCTCCGGATGGCCCTTGGGCAGGCACCACTCCAGCCGTCCGCCCCTGTTAAGGCGGGCAATAATCGCAACCCTCAGTTCGT
Source organism: Arthrobacter sp. OAP107 (assembly GCF_040546765.1). NCBI lineage: Bacteria > Bacillati > Actinomycetota > Actinomycetes > Micrococcales > Micrococcaceae > Arthrobacter > Arthrobacter sp. OAP107. Next base: position 5,156,848 of record NZ_JBEPOK010000001.1, read on the forward strand.
CGTCGGACGTGTCCACCACGACGCCTCCGGCGGAGATCTCCTCCACAGTGGGGAGCGAGGCCGGGGCCGAGTGCGGTGCAGGCGCGACGTGGGCACCGATTGCCGACGGCAACGGCGGGTTCGTCCTCCTGCCGGGAGCGCTCGGTACTGGATGGGCCATGCAGTCCACTCTAACGACTCTTGCCCCGCCGTGATGACCGGGACATGGCTTGCAGGTGGACTGCATGTGACGGGCTTCGCCGGCGCCGTCGCACAATGACGGGATTTGGTGCGGTGGGGCTTGGTTTTCTGACAAGCTTAAGTAACTATGGCGCACGCACATCAAAAGACTGATCTTCACACCGTTGACTTCCAGGTGGACCCGGTGGTCCTGGAGCTCGGTCAGCGGTTCGTGGATGCCGGTCATGAGCTGTCGCTGGTCGGCGGCCCGGTCCGGGACCTTTTCCTGGGCCGTGCCTCCCCCGACCTCGATTTCACGACGGATGCGACGCCGGACCAGACCGTGGCGCTGATCAAGAAGTGGGCGGACAACTTCTGGGAGATCGGCCGCGCCTTCGGGACGATCGGCATGCGCAAGGCCGGCTTCCAGATTGAAATCACCACTTACCGCGCCGAGGCCTACGACCCCGAGTCCCGGAAACCCGAGGTGGCCTTCGGTTCCTCTCTGACAGATGACCTGCTGCGCCGTGACTTCACCATCAACGCCATGGCTCTGCGGCTGCCGTCGATGGAGCTTGTGGATCCCTTCGGCGGAGTCCGCGACCTGCACGCCTCCGTGCTGGCCACCCCTGGCGCTCCCGAGGCATCCTTCTCCGACGATCCGCTGCGGATGATGCGGGCCGCCCGGTTCGCGTCCCAGCTGGGCGTGACGGTTCGGGAGGACGTCCGCACTGCCATGACCCGGATGGCCGAACGCATCAGCATCATCTCTGCCGAACGCGTCCGCGACGAGCTGGTCAAGCTCATCTGCGGGCAGCACCCCCGCGTGGGCACCGACCTGCTGGTGGACACCGGCCTCGCCGAGTTCGTGCTGCCCGAGGTGTCCGCACTCCGGCTGGAATCGGACGAGCACCACCGGCACAAGGACGTCTACCAGCACTCGCTCCAGGTCCTGGAGCAGGCGGCAGCATTGGAGACAGACTCCGACGGCGCGGTCCCCGGCCCCGATTTTGTCCTCCGGTTTGCGGCACTGATGCACGACGTCGGGAAACCGGCTACACGCCGGTTCGAACCGGGCGGTGCAGTTAGCTTCCGCCACCACGACATGGTGGGGGCGAAGCTGACGACGAAGCGAATGAAGAAGCTGCGCTTCGATAACGACACCATCAAGGCGGTGGCCCGTCTCGTGGAACTGCACATGCGCTTCTACGGCTACGGTGACGCCGGCTGGACCGATTCCGCGGTGCGCCGCTACGTCACCGACGCCGGTCCCCTGCTGGAGCGCCTGCACCGGCTGACCCGCTCCGACGTCACCACCCGCAACCAGCGCAAGGCCGACCGGCTGTCCTTCGCCTACGACGACCTGGAATCCCGGATTGCCGCGCTCCGTGAGCAGGAATCCCTGGACGCGGTCCGGCCGGACCTCAATGGCGCCGAGATCATGGCCCTGCTGGACCTCAAGCCCGGGCCCGTCGTGGGCAGGGCGTACAAGTTCCTGCTGGAGGAACGGATGGAAAACGGCCCGCTCGATCCCGCCGATGCCGAGTCCCGGCTGCGGGCCTGGTGGGCTGAGCAGCCTGAGTCAGCCGCGCCTTCCGCTTCTGTGGCTCCTGCTTCTCCCGCCGACGTCGAATCTTCCCCAACTGAGGAGTCCAAGTGAACGCCGCCAACATCGCCCGCCCCCAGCTCTGGATCCTGCGGCACGGCGAAACCGAATGGTCCAAGAGCGGCCAGTACACCGGGCTGACGGACCTGCCCCTGACGGTGGAGGGGGAGCAGCAGGCAGTCGAAGCGCGGAGGATTCTGGACACCGTCGACTTCGACCTGGTCCTGACCTCCCCGCTGCGCCGTGCCCGGCGCACTGCCGAACTCGCCGGTTTCCCTGACGCCGTCCACGAACCGCTGGCCGTCGAGTGGGACTACGGCGACTACGAAGGCATCAGCTCCGACCTGATCCGCAAGGACAACCCCGACTACCTGATCTGGACGCACGGGGTTCCCAACGGCGAAAAGCTGGAGGATGTCGCAGCGCGGGCAGACAAGATCATTGCCCGGGTCCTGGAGTCCGGGCTGGACAACGTCCTGGTCGTGGCCCATGGCCACTTTTCCCGCATCCTCACCGCCCGCTGGCTCGAACTCGATCCGGCTGAGGGCCGGCATTTCCTTCTCGGAACGGCCAAAGTCTGCACCCTCGGCTGGGACAAAAGGACTCCCGTGATTCTCCGTTGGGGCCTGTAAAAGCGCCTTTTTGGATTTGTTTTTCGAATTCTTGGAAAATGTGTAGTCAACGCCGGCATTCCTGGTGTACTTTTATTCCTGACCCCAGAGCGATCTGCCGGGGTCTTGGCGCACGCTGTTCGACCAGTCAGTCGGAACAGCGGCAGAGCAGAAAAGGAGGATGGGAAAATGATTACTTTGACTAGCGGATGGAAGATGACCATGTCCGCGTTTCCGGCCTTCGTTGCTGCTCCGCGCCCTCTTCACGGACTCGCCCGAGCCTAGTTCTGACTCCCGGCTTTATTCTGGCCGTCCCGCCGCTCTCCCGTACTTATGCGGGAAAGCAGGCTGGACATCGGCAGATTTTGCCGTCTCCTCAGAGGCTCTGACCCCGGCGGTCTGATGTAGCGGAACAGCGCGATTGCGCGGCACCCCACAATTCGGAACCCTGCTTCCTGTTGGTGATTGCCGCGCTGCCGTCTCGTGGGCCCATTGCCGCTTTTGCGGATCATATTTCCTTGCCGGGCATTTCTTTGCCCTTTTATTGCCATTTCTTCGCCTGCTTAATGGCTCTAATTGCCATGCCCGGATTCTTTCCTCATTTCCTGAAAGGAGGTGAAATTTTGCTGCGCAAAATCCAAGAGATCCTTGCCGGCCTCGGTTCGGCATCGGTCCAGCAGCCACAGTTCGACGGCCACCTGCTGGACCGGAAACGGGAGGACGTCTACACGCTCATGCAGGAAGAGATGATCAGCCTGCGCTGAACCTATGCCGGCGACCCGACGGCCAGCGACCCACCGGTAAGCTCGAGAGCATGCAGGAGACACAGCAGCCGCCCGATCGAAAGCTCGCGCGCCTGGTGGTGCCGAGCCGCAGCGACCGCTTCCTGCGGAACTTCACCGAGCTCATCGGCGGGCCCCTGGGCCAGCGGTCTGCCCCGGGGGTGGTCGCGCCCGGCTTCTTCACGGTGGAACGTGTGCTGATCATCCTGACCGTGCTCGCCGCCCTCGCTGCCATCGCCATCAAGGACTACTGCCGGGTGAACGGCTGGGAGACGCCGTCGCAGTTCTACGCGACCTGCTATTCAGACTTCCCCGAGCTGTTCCGCAACCGGGGCCTGGGCGACGGGGCATTTCCGTTTTTCACCCAGGGTGCCCTCTTCGAGTATCCGGTCCTGATGGGACTGATTGCCGGCATCACGGCCCGTCTGGTTCCCGGCGAGGGAGTCACCGACGCCCGGATCCTCGGCTACTTCGACCTCAACGCAACGCTGGTCGCCGCTGTCTGGATCGTCACCGTGCTGGCCACGGCCCGCATGAGCCGGCGGCGTCCCTGGGACGCGGCGATGGTGGCCCTGGCGCCCGGCATCGTCCTCGCCGGAGTGATCAACTGGGACATGTGGGCCGTGGCCATGCTGGCCCTCGGCATGTACTTCCTGTCCCGGGAGCGGCTGGTCCTTGCCGGCGTCCTGATCGGACTGGGAACCGCCACCAAGCTGTACCCCGTTCTGGTCTTCGGCGCCATCTTCCTGCTGGCCCTGCGCACCGGGAAGATCCGGGCCTTCGTGGTCCCGGCAGCATCCGCCGCGGCAGCCTGGCTGGCCGTCAATCTGCCCATTGCCGCGCGGGACCCGGCCGGCTGGAGGTACTTCTTCGAGTTCACCCAGGACCGCCCCGCGGGCTACAGCTCACCCTGGTTTGCGTACAACCTGGTGGCCGGGCGGGTGCGCTGGACGCTCCTCACGCCGGAGGCCATCAACACGCTCGCCCTGAACATGTTCCTGCTCGCCTGTGTCCTCATTGCGGTCCTGGCCCTGACCGCCCCGCAACGGCCGCGCATGGCACAGCTGACCTTCCTGATCGTCGCGGCCTTCATCCTTACCAACAAGGTCTACTCGCCCCAGTTTGTCCTGTGGCTCGTGCCGCTGCTGGCCCTCGCCCGGCCGAAGTGGCGTGATTTCCTGATCTGGCAGGGCATTGAGGGGCTGCACTGGGCGGCCATCTGGATGTATCTTGGCCAAGTGACCAGCGGTGGCGTATCACAGCACAACATCGACATGCCGTATTACGTCCTGGCCGTCGCCGCCCATATGCTTGCGACCGCATATCTCATGCTGCGGGTCGCCTGGGACATCTGGGACCCCCGCTACGATCCCATCCGGCGGCACGCGATGGACGACCCCCACGGCGGTCCCTTCGACAGGGCCCAGGACTGGCTGCGGATCGATCTGTTCCGTCCCTCTGCCTCCCTGGTCCCGTGGCGAACGGTTTCCCGCGATGTCTGATGTCGCCGTCGTTGGTTCAGGACCCAACGGACTCGCCGCCGCCGTTGTCATGGCGCGGGCGGGACTCAAGGTGCGCGTGTACGAGGCCGGGGACCAGCTCGGCGGCGGATCCCGGACGTCCCAGGTCATCGAGGAGGGGCACTGGCACGACGTCTGCTCGGCCGTGCACCCGATGGCGCTGGCCTCGCCCTTTTTCCGTGCCTTTGAGCTGGCGCGGCGGGTGGACCTGAAGCTTCCGCCTGTGCAGTTCGGCTCACCGCTGGAGCGCGGCCGGTCGGCGCTGGCGTACCGGTCGCTCGACCGGACCGCCGATGAGCTTGGCCGCGACGGCCGCGCCTACCGGAGGCTCCTCGCTCCGCTGGTGCGGCACATCGACGGCATTGTGCAAACCACGTCCGACCAGCTGCTGCGCGTTCCCGGCGACCCGCTGGCTGCCGCCGTTCTGGGGCTGCGGACCTTTGAGCAGGGATCGCCTCTTTGGAACCTGCGTTTCCGGCAGGACCTGGCACCTGCCCTCGTCAGCGGTGTGGCAGCCCACGTCGTGGGGCGTCTTCCGTCTCTTGCGGGGGCGGGCGCCGGCCTGCTGCTCAACGCGCTGGCGCACAGCGGGGGCTGGCCGATTCCAATAGGCGGATCGTCCGCAATCGCAGAAGCCATGGCGAGCGACGTGGAAGCCCACGGCGGCGAGCTGCAGACCGGGTTCCGGGTCACTTCGCTGGCGGAACTCGAGCCGGCGAAGGCAGTCCTTCTGGATGTGGCTCCACCTGCCCTGTCCCGCATTGCCGGCAGCCGCCTGCCTGCGTCCTACCGCCGCGCGCTGGAGTCCTTCCGGTTCGGCAACGGCGCGTGCAAGGTGGACTTCATCCTCTCCGGGCCCGTACCGTGGACCGCTGCCGGACTGGCAGGTGCCGGAACTGTGCACGTGGGCGGCACCCGGGTGGAGATGGCGGCGGCGGAGTACGCCGTGTCCCAGGGCAGGCACCCGGAGCGGCCCTACGTCCTGGTTTCACAGCCGTCCGTGGTTGATCCCGGCCGCGCGCCGCAGGGCAGGCACATCCTCTGGACCTACTGCCATGTTCCCGCGGGGTCCACGGTGGACATGGGCCAGGCCGTCATGGACCAGCTGGAGCGCTTCGCGCCCGGGTTCCGGGACCTGGTGCTGCGGCACAAGGTCACCACGGCGGCAGAACTGGCCGCCTACAACGAAAACTACGTCGGCGGCGACTTCAGCGCCGGCCTGCTGGACGCCCGCGGCCTAATTCAGCGGCCCGTCGTCTCGCCGGTGCCCTGGCGGACTCCCGCGCGCGGGGTCTACCTCTGCTCCTCCTCGACGCCGCCCGGACCAGGCGTCACGGGCATGCCCGGGTTCCGCGCGGCTGAATATGCGCTCAAGGACATATTTGGGCTGGACGTCCCGGCCCTCGGCCTTTAGCCGCCGCTGCGCCGCGTATCTGTGATGTGGCTGTGTTGTGGCCCGTCCCCCGCATCCGCCGGGGGATAATAACGCCGTGGGGAACACTCAAAAACTTTCACTTGTCCTTGCCGGTCTCATACTTAGCGGATCACTGGTGGCGTGCGACGACGGCCGCGGCGGCGCTGAGGCCGCCGCCAAGCAGCTGGCGTCGGCCGTCGCGGGCCTGGACCTGCGCCAGGTGGCCTTCGACGGCCGCGACTCGTCGGTGGCCAACGACCAGCTCAACCAGGTTTTCAAGGCGCTGGCGCCGGCCAAGCCGTCCGTCGAGGCGGGAGACCTGACGCTCGACGGCGACACCGCGCGGATACCGCTCAACTACAGCTGGAAGATTTCCACCGGCGAGTGGAAGTACACCGTCTCGGCCGACCTGCGTAAATCCGGTGACAAATGGCTGACCGTCTGGTCGCCCGGGTTGCTGGTCCCGAACCTGGCCGAGGGGGAGATTCTCAGCAAGGCGACCCAGTCGTCCCCGCGCGCCGACATCCTCGGTGCCGGCAACCAGAAGCTCGTGACGCTGCGCCCGGTGGTCAACGTGGGCATCGACAAGCCTCAACTGGGCGGCGCCGATGCCGCAGACTCTGCCACTAAGCTCGCCAAGCTCGTGGGTGTGGATCCCTCGGCCTACGTGCAGCAGGTGGAGGCGTCCGGCGCGGAGGCGTTCGTTCCCGCAATCACCCTGCGCAACACCACTGACCGCTCCGTGACCGACGCCGAGATCGAAGCCATCCCGGGCGGCCGGGCCATCCCGGACGAACTGCCGCTTGCGCCGACGCGGAACTTCGCCCGGGCCGTCCTTGGCACGGTGGGCGAAGCCAGCGCAGAACAGATCGAAAAGTCCAACGGAACCCTCACCGCGGGTGACGTCATCGGCACGGGCGGACTCCAGCAGAAGTACGATGCCCAGCTCCGGGGCACCGACGGCACCGTTGTCCGCGTGCAGCGCGCGGACCTCACCCGCGAAGAGATCCAGGCAGCGCCTACAGACCCGCGGCGCACAGTCTTCGAAGTGAAGGCAATTCCCGGCACGCCGCTGCAGACCACCCTCGACATGAAACTGCAGCAGCTTGCCGAGGACACCCTGGCAGACATCAAGCCGGCGTCCGCCATCGTGGCGCTCCGGCCGTCCACAGGAGCGGTGCTGGCCGCCGCATCCGGACCCGGAAGCAACGGCTACAACACAGCCATGCTCGGACAGTACGCGCCGGGATCCACCTTCAAGGTAGTGGACTCCCTGGCCATGATCCGCAACGGATTCACCCCCGATTCCACCGTCGAATGCACTCCAACGCTCACCGTCGACGGACGGAAATTCAAGAACGCCGAGGGCTACCCCAAAGACTCCCTCGGCTCCGTAACCCTGCGTGATGCCTTCGCGCACTCCTGCAACACCGCCTTCATTGCTGCCCGGGACAAGGTCACCCAAGCCCAGCTGGAGTCGGCGGCCACCTCCCTCGGCGTCGCCGTGGAGGCCCCGAAGCTGGGCGCCGAGGCCTTCATGGGCTCCGTTCCCAGCGAGGCCGAGGGCACCGAACACGCCGCGGCCATGATCGGCCAGGGCAGGGTGCTGATGTCCCCGCTGGCAGCGGCCGTGATGGCAGGATCGGTGGCCAAGGGGGGGGGGGGGGGCGCACCCGTCTCCCCCGTCCTGGTGGAAGAGACCGCTCCCTCCGCCTCGGCGTCGGCAAGCCCGGCGCCGACGGCGGAAGGTTCTGCCCCGTCGTCGACCGTCACAGCGGAAGCCCCGAACAAAACCGCCCAGACCCCCATCACCAAGGCGGAAGCTGCGTCCCTCGCGGACATGATGCGCGCAGTGGTGACCTCCGGCCACGCCGGATTCCTGGCCGACGTCCCCGGCGAACCCGTGGGTGCCAAGACCGGAACCGCCGAATTCGGCAACGCCAATCCGCCCAAAACCCACGCCTGGATCATCGCAGTGCACGGGGACCTGGCCGTGGCCGTCTTCGTTGAGGACGGCGGGCTCGGCGCCACCACCTCCGGCCCGCTCCTGAAGAAGTTCCTGACCGCCGCCGGCTGACACCCGGGCATCCACCTGGCGGGCGGGGCATGGGAGAATTGCCCGGTGGCCCATATTGACGTTTCCGGCATCGACTACTTCCTCTCCGACGGCACCCAGCTGCTGAACGGGGTGACCTTCAAGGTTCCGGACGGCACCAAGACCGCGCTCATCGGACCCAACGGCACGGGCAAAACAACCCTGTTTCGCATCATTGCCGGTGATCTGACCCCGGACGAGGGCGTGATCGGCCGCTCCGGCAACATGGGCATCATGCGGCAGTTCGTGGGGCAGGTCCGCGACGACTCCACGGTCCGCGATCTTCTGGTCTCGGCAGCACCTCCGGCGCTGGCGGACGCCGCCCGCGCCGTGGATGAGGCCGAGCTGGCCATGATGGAGCACGACGACGAGCCCACCCAGATGCGCTACGCCCAGGCGATCGTGGACTGGGGAGACGCCGGCGGGTACGACGTGGAAACCGTCTGGGACGAGGTCTGCATGGCCGCGCTGGGGCTGCCGTTCGACCGTGCCCAGCACCGCCGCGCGTCCACGCTGTCCGGTGGCGAGCAGAAGCGCCTGGTGCTGGAGGCGCTCTTTGCCGGTCCCGACGAACTGCTGCTCCTCGATGAACCGGACAACTACCTCGACGTCCCCGGCAAGCGCTGGCTCGAGGACAAGCTCAACGAATCGAAGAAAACGGTCTTCTTCATCAGTCACGACCGGGAGCTGCTGAACAACGCCGCTGGCCGCATCGTCACGCTGGAGCCGGGCATCAACGGCGCAGGCGCGTGGATCCACGGCGGCGGCTTCGGATCCTATGTGGAGGCGCGGGCCGACCGGAATGCCCGTTTCGAGGAGCTTCGCAAGCGCTGGGACGAGGAGCATGCCAAGCTCAAGGAACTCGTCAACATGTACAAGAACAAGGCTGCCTTCCGCTCGGACATGGCCAACCGGTACCACGCCGCCCAGACCCGGCTGACGAAGTTCCTCGAGGCCGGCCCGCCCGAGGCACTGCCGATCGAGCAGAACGTCCGGATGCGGCTCAAGGGCGGCCGCACCGCCAAGCGGGCCATCGTGGCCGAAAAGCTGGAGCTGACCGGCCTGATGAAGGGCGTTCTCCACGGAGATCTGGTTCGGGGACCGGGTGGGTGTGCTGGGCTCGAACGGCTCCGGCAAGTCACACTTCCTGCGGCTGCTCGCCACTGGCGGCACCGATCCGGAGCGGGAACACCTTCCGGTGTCCGACGTCGAAATCGCCGAAGTGCCGCACGAGGGCACCGTGAAACTCGGCGCCCGTATCCGGCCCGGGTTCTTTGCCCAGACCCACGTCCGGCCCGACCTGCTCGGCAAGACCCTGCTGGAGATCCTGCACCGCGGCGACGAACACCGTTCCGGCCTGGGCCGCGAGGCCGCCGCCGGCGCACTCGACGGCTACGGGCTGGCAGGACAGTCGGAGCAGAAGTACGAGTCGCTGTCCGGCGGCCAGCAGGCACGGTTCCAGATCCTGCTGCTCCAGCTCTCGGGCGCCACGCTGCTGCTCCTGGACGAGCCCACGGACAACCTCGACCTGCATTCGGCCGAGGCGCTGGAGCGGGCGATCGACCACTTCGAGGGCACGGTCCTGGCAGTCACCCACGACCGCTGGTTCTCCCGGACTTTTGACCGCTTCCTGGTCTTCGGCTCCGACGGCAGGGTGTACGAATCCGCTGAACCGGTCTGGGACGAGAAGCGGGTGGAACGAGCCCGCTGAGCGTTGGTGGTTGGCTAGAGTTGTCGAATGACCTCAACCCAGCAGCAGCTCGCTGGCCGGCAGATCTCCGCCGCCGCCCTGGCCACGTTCATCATCTTTGGCGCGAACGGCCTGGTCTTTGCCAGCTGGGCTGCCCGCATCCCGGCTGTCACGGAGATCCTGGGGATCTCGTCCGGGCAGATGGGAACCCTGCTGCTGTGCACCGCCGTCGGTTCACTGATCGCACTCCCCACCGCGGGCCACGTCATTACCCGGATCGGCACGGCCAACAGCGTCCGCGCCAGCGGCCTCCTGGCAGCCCTGGCGGGTGTGGGAATCTCCGTGTCGCTGCTCGCCGAGTCGGTGCCCGGCACCGCCGTTTCGCTCTTCTTCTTCGGAATGGGCGTCGGGCTGTGGGATGTGTCCCAGAACGTTGAAGGGGCCGACGTCGAACACCGGCTCCGGAAGACGGTGATGCCCAAGTTCCATGCGGCCTTCAGCGGCGGCGCTTTCGTCGGTGCGCTAATCGGCGCCGGCCTGTCGGGGTTGGGCGTTGGCCTGCCGCAGCACCTTCTGGTCATCGCCGCCGCCGTCGCCGTGCTGACGTTCGTGGTCCCCCGCTACTTCCTCCCCCACACCGCACCCGAACAGCCCGCCGACGGCGAACCCAAGCAGGCCCGCGGGCCCTCGGCCTGGCGGGACGGCCGCACCCTGCTGCTCGGCGTGGTGGTGCTCGGCGCAACGCTGACCGAGGGTGCCGGCAACGACTGGATTGCCAAGGCGTCAGTGGACGGGCTGGGGAGCTCCGAGTCAACGGGCGCGCTGCTCTTTGCCCTCTTTGTGCTGGCCATGACGGCCATGCGGTTCTTCGGCGGCGGCGTCATCGACAAGTACGGCCGGGTGGCGGTGCTCCGCGGAAGCATGGCGGCCGCTGCCATAGGCCTGGCATTGTTCGTGTTCGCCGGAAATCTCTGGCTGGCTGCAGTCGGGGCAGCGCTGTGGGGAGTGGGGGCGGCACTGGCGTTTCCGATGGGAATGTCGGCAGCTGCGGACGACCCGCGGCACGCGGCCGCCAGGGTCTCGGTGGTTTCCACTATCGGCTACGTGGCCTTCCTGGCCGGTCCCCCGCTGCTCGGCTACCTGGGTGACCTGACCGGTATCCGCCTGGCACTGCTGGCGATCGGTGTGCCCATCGTGATCGCCCTGCTGCTGGCCGGAGCCGCCAAACCGCTTCCCGTCAGGGAATGACGCGCCGGGACAAAAATCTGCCAGAGCGCCGAAGACACCCCCGTACCGGGCGGTAGGGTGGGGAAATGCGACGAATGCTGCGCCGCGGACCGGGCTGGGTTGCCGCCCTGGACCGCACGCTGATGCGGGCTGTCTCCGGTTTCCCGGGCGGGCACCATGACACCTTTTTCCGGCGGCTCTCGGCCTCGGCCAACAAGGGAAAGCTCTGGTTTGGCGTTGCGGCCGTGGCTGCCGCCATCCCGGGACGCACCAGGCGCGCGGCAGTCCACGGGCTGCTGGCCCAGGGCGTGGCGTCGGCCGTGACCAACCTCGTTTTCAAGACCCTGCTGCCCCGCGCCCGCCCATTGCCGGAGCATCTGCCGGTGTTCCGGTTCGTCCATCCGCAGCCCACCAGCTCGTCCATGCCGTCGGGCCACTCGGCCTCAGCGGTGGCGTTCGCCCTGGGCGCCGGACTGGTGCAGCCGGTGCTCGGAGCAACCGTCGCCCCCGTGGCAGCCGGCGTTGCTTACTCCAGGGTGCATACAGGTGCACACTGGCCCTCGGATGTGCTGTTCGGCTCGGCGATCGGGGCCGGGGCAGCCCTCGTAACCAGAAAGTGGTGGCCGGTCCGGCCGCCGATGCCTGCTACCTCCAGACGGCGGGTGGAGGTGGCCAAGCTTCCGCAGGGTGAGGGCCTGAGCATTGCGGTGAACACGCTGGGTGGATCCTTTACGGAGGAAACTGCGGCAGCTCTTAAAGAAGTATTCCCTCTCGCTCATATAACGCTGATGGCACCTGAGGACGATGTTGCCCAACGGATGGCGGAGGCAGCCACCGTGCCGGGCATCGTCGCTTTGGGCGTGTGGGGCGGGGACGGCACGGTAGGCACCGCGGCGGCGGCCGCCGTCGAACATGATCTTCCCTTGCTGGTCCTGGCAGGGGGCACCCTGAACCACTTCGCCCGGGATGCCGGAACGCCCTCCCTGGTCGAAGCCGTGGCTGCGGCAGAAAACGGTGAAGCCGCGCTGGCGGATGTGGGCTCCGTGGCTGTGGAACGCGGCCTCGCGGACGATCCCGAGAAGGTGGAGCTCATCATGCTCAACACCGCGAGCATCGGGCTGTACCCCAACCTGGTGCGGCGCCGCGAACACCTGCAGCCCGCCCTGGGGAAGCCACTCGCCGGCGTCGTGGCTATGTTCCGGACCTTCGCCATGGAGAAGCCGATCACGCTGATCGTCAACGGCGTCCGGCACAGGCTGTGGATCATGTACCTGGGCTGTGGCCGCTACTACCCGCGGGACCATGCCCCGCTCTTCCGGCCCGTACTGGACGACGGCGTGCTGGACGTCAGGATGATCACCGCCGACGAGTCCTTCGCCCGGCTGCGGATGCTCTGGTCTGTGCTGACCGGCACCGTGGCGACGTCCAGGATCACCCACCTCACCGAAGCCACCCGCGTCCGCGTGGAATGCGGTACGGCCCCCATGGTGCTCGCTGTGGATGGTGAAACCATGCCCGGCGTCCGCGCCGCCGAGTTCACGTTGAAGCGTGCCGCGCTGCGCTACTACTCACCGGCGGAAGGCAGTTGACGCTGTGACGGTGACGCTGAATCGGTGGGCCTGGGCTGCTCATCCCACCGGATGATGCCCGGGACCCTGATTCACCCCTGAATCATCCCTGAGACCGGCGAATTCGGCAGGCGGCGTCGGTAGCGTGGGACGTGCACACCAGACAGCACGCCCGCAGCTACGCAAAGGAAAGCTTCCATGATTGAGGCAGAAGGCCTGACGAAGGTCTACGGCGACAAGACCGCCGTCGGCGGCGTCAGTTTCACCGTCCAAGCCGGCCAGGTCACCGGCTTCCTGGGACCCAATGGGGCCGGCAAGTCAACCACCATGCGCATGATCATGGGCCTGGACACCCCGACGGCGGGAACGGTCACCGTCAACGGCGTGCCGTTCGCCCGGCACACGGCACCGCTGCGCGAAATCGGGGCCCTGCTCGACGCCAAGGCCGTCCACACGAGCCGCTCAGCGTACAACCACCTGCTGGCGATGGCCGCCACGCACAGCATTCCGCGGAACCGGGTGCACGAGGTCATCGACATGACAGGCCTCGCGGAGGTGGCCCGGAAGAAGGTCAAGGGCTTCTCCCTGGGCATGGGCCAGCGGCTGGGCATCGCCGCCGCACTCCTCGGCGATCCGCAGACCATCATTTTGGATGAACCCGTCAACGGCCTCGATCCGGAAGGCGTGGTCTGGGTGCGGAACCTCGTCAAGTACCTGGCCTCCGAGGGGCGCACGGTGTTCCTCTCCAGCCACCTCATGAGCGAGATGGCCCTGACCGCAGACCACCTGATCGTGATCGGCCGGGGCAAGATCATCGCCGACGCACCCATCAAGGACATCATCACGGGCAAGGGCCAGAGCCGCACCCGGGTGCGCTCCGACCAGCCCGACCGGCTCATGCACGTCCTCGCCGGCACAGGGGTCTCGGTGGAGCTGCAGGACCACGAACTCCTCGAGGTCACCGGGCTGGATCCCCGCCAGATCGCCCGGAGCGCCCTGGACAACCAGGTCCTGATCTACGAACTCACCCCGCTCCAGGCCAGCCTCGAAGAGGCCTACATGGAGCTGACCAAGGACGAGGTCGAATACCACTCGCTGATCACCACGGGAGCCCCGGTTCCCGCCCAGTCCGGAGGCAACTGACCCCATGAGCACATCGACTCCCATCCAGCCCGGCCCCGGCCGTGCCGCTATCCGCAACGCAGCCGGCCCAGGTCCCGGCCCAAGCTTCATCCGGGTCCTGAACTCCGAATTCATCAAATTCCGCACGCTCCTGTCCACGATGATCCTGCTCGCTTCGACGGCCGTCGTCATGGTTGGCTTCGGCGCCCTGTCCGCCTGGGGTACAGGCCAGTTCGCGGACCGTGCCGCCTCCGACCCCGAGGCGGCCGCAGCCATCGCTGCACAGGGCGGCGACCTCGCCGTCACGGTCCCCACCTCCGGCGTAGCCTTTGCGCAGCTGATCCTGGGCTCACTGGGTGTCCTGCTCATGAGCTCGGAGTTCACCACCGGCATGGCCCGCTCCACCTTTGCGGCCGTGCCCAAAAGGCTCCCGGCGTTCATGGCCAAGCTCGTGGTGGTCATTGTCAGCGCCTTTGCCCTGACGGCGGTGTCCACCTACATCGCCGGCCTGTCGGCGGTGCCGATCCTGGACAACTTCGGCCTCAAGCTCGACCTCGCCAGCGCGCAGTCCGTCAAGCTGCTGCTCGTCACCAGCGCCTACGTGGCTGCGGTGGCCGCAATCGGCATGGCACTCGGCACGCTGCTCCGGAATTCGGCCGGGGGCATCATGGCCCTCGTGGGACTGTTCTTCGTGGCACCGATCGCGTTCCAGCTCATCCCCGGCGACTTCTTCGAGGAGGCCCGCAAATACCTCCCCGGAAACACGATCACCCCGATGACCGCCGTGAAGCACGTCCCGGACACGCTGGAAGCCTGGCAGGCGGCCCTCGTGCTGGGCGCCTGGGTGGTGGTGCCGGTGGTGCTGGCCATGGTCCTGCTGAAGAAACGGGACGTGTAGCCGCACCCGGGCCTGCCCATGATTGACACTGTCTCCGGAAAGGACGCGCCAGCCCCCGCGGCTGACGCGTCCTTCGCCGAACTCTCGGCCCGGCGCCGCGGCCTGCTCCGGCGCTACCTGCACCGGCGTCCGCGGGTGATGGATGCCGTGGTGGTCGGCTGCTATGCGGTGCTGGTGGTGCCCACGGTGATCGACGCCCTGAATGCGGGCAGGTGGGCCGCTGTCGGGCTGCTCGCTGCCGTGGCGCTGTCCCTGTTCCTGCGGCGCCGGCGCCCGGTGGCCGTAGTGGTGTTCATCGCGGCGGCCGAGGTTGGCGTGACCCTGCTTCATCCGTGGGGATCCAACGTGTCGGCAGGCTTGTGGTTCTCGCTTTACGCGGTTGCCGTGGTCCGCACCCGCCGCTTTGCCCTGGTCACGATGGCCGTGGGCACCGCGCCACTGGCACTGCTGTATTTCCTGGCCGCCGTGGGGCCGCTGGAGCGGGAACTGCCGAACCGTCCCGTCTCGCCCGAGGAATTCCGCCTCGTGACCAGCATTGCGGCCGGCACCAGTATCGCGTTTTCCAACTTCATCGCCACCGGAATCGGCATTTCGGTCCGCCAGCGGCGCGAGCACGAGCAGGAAATCGCGGCGTGGGCGGCCCAGGCCGCCCGCCTGGGCTCAGTCAACGAACGAAACAGGATCGCCCGGGAGATGCATGACGTCGTGGCCCATTCGCTGACCGTCATGGTCGCCCTCTCCGATGGGGCCGCCGTCGTGGTCCGCCGGGATCCGGAACGCGCATCGGAGGTCCTGGCGGAACTGTCCCGGACCGGCCGTGCCGCCCTGGCGGACATGCGCCGGGTGCTCGGCGTCCTGCGGGATGATGCGTCCGCCGGCCAGGCGCCCCGTGAACCGCTCGCGGACGGCGCCAGTCTCGGGAAGCTGCTGGACGGCTTCCGGACCGCGGGCCTTCCGGTCCACTACTCGCACACGGGCCCGGCGCTGCCGGAGGACGTGGCGCTCCAGCTGACGGTGTACCGGATCGTGCAGGAATCATTGACCAACGTGCTGCGCTACGGCCGGGCGCTGAGCCGGGTGGATGTGTTGGTGGCGCGCGAGGATTCCACGGTCACCATTGACGTGCTCGACGACGGCCGGGGCACCGTTGACGCCGTCCCGTCCACCGGAACAGGACAGGGCCTGGCCGGGATGAAGGAACGGGCCGGAATCTACGGCGGTACGGTGGAGGCGGGGCCGGCCGCCGGCGGTGGCTGGCGTGTGCGGGCGGTGCTCGCCCTGAACGGCAGGATGCAGGACGGCAACAAATGGGGGAACGAATGAACGAGTCCGGGCGTCTCCGGGTCCTGCTGGCGGATGACCAGCCGCTGCTGCGGATGGGGTTCCGGCTCATCCTTGAGGGTGAGGACGGCCTCGAGGTGGTGGGCGAGGCCTCCGACGGGGCCGACGCCGTCCGCCAGGTGGGCCGGCTCGATCCCGACGTGGTGCTGATGGATGTCCGGATGCCCACGCTCGACGGGATCGAGGCCACCCGTGCCATCACCAGTTCAGGCGCGCGGGCCAGGATCATCATCCTGACCACCTTCGATCTGGATGAGTACGCGTTCGCCGGGCTCCAGGCCGGCGCCTCGGCGTTTCTGCTGAAGGATGTGGCACCCGCCGAACTGGTCCAGGCCGTGCGGGTGGTGGCCAGCGGGGATGCCGTGGTGGCGCCGCGCGTCACCCAGCGGCTTCTTGAGACGTACGTCCGCGGCGCCGGACCCGCTTCCGAAGGTTCGGGCGCGGGGGCCGCGCCGGCGGCGGTGCCTGCTCCCCGCGATCCGCTGCTGGACGACCTGACCCCCCGGGAAACCGAGATGCTGGAGGCGATGTCGGAGGGGCTGTCCAATGCGGAGATCGCGCACCGCTATTTCCTGTCGGAAGCCACGGTGAAGACACACGTGCGGCGGATCCTGACCAAGCTGCATCTCCGTGACCGCGTTCAGGCCGTGGTCTATGCCTACGAGACCGGCCTGGTAACCCCGAGCAACCCGGACTACTGAGGCGACTGGCTGACGCCGGTTCCACAGCCTACCCACAGGCAGGCCCTATGCAGGCCATAGGTCCCCGGAGTTGGGTGGTGGCATGAGAACCGCACCCGGCACGCCCGATGGACAGCAGCCCCGGCACGAGCCGCATCCCAACCATGACCGCGGCCTCGAGTTCGATCTCTCCACGCTGGTTTCACGCCGCTCGCTGGGCATGCTCCTCGGCGCCGGCACGGCGGCCGCTTTGGCGGCGTGCACGCCCGGCGGGTCATCCTCCGCACCGTCAGGATCGCCGTCGTCGGCTTCTGCCGGCTCAACGGCAAGTGCAACGTCCAGCGCAACTGCGTCCCCCACCGTGACCCGGGCAATCGCAGAATGCGGCGTGGAGATTCCGCAGGAAACTGCCGGACCGTACCCCGGCGACGGCTCCAACGGACCGAACGTCCTGGAAGCCTCCGGCGTGGTCCGGCAGGACATTACCTCAAACTTCGGCACGTCCGCCACGAAAGCGGACGGTGTGCCGCTGACCGTCACACTGACACTGCTGGACAACGCCAACGGCTGCGTCCCGCTGTCCGGCGCTGCCGTGTACGCCTGGCACTGCGACAAGGAGGGCAGGTACTCGCTCTACGATTCAGGGCTGGAGAACGAGAACTTCCTGCGGGGCGTGCAGGAGGCGGACGCCAACGGCCAGGTCACCTTCAAGACCATCTACCCCGGCGCCTACAACGGCCGCTGGCCGCACATCCACTTCGAGGTGTTCGAGTCGATGAACAACGCCACGGCGGCAGGGCAGGTGCTGGCCGTTTCACAGATCGCCCTGACCGATGCCGCCTGCCGCGAGGTGTACGCCTCCGCGGGCTACGAAACCAGCGCCCAAAATTTCCCGAACACCACACTGAAATCGGACAACGTATTCGGCGATGACGGCGGCGTCTACCAGTTGGCCACCATGGCCGGGTCCGTGACCGGCGGCTACACGGCAGGGCTCAACGTCACCATCTAGCGCAACGCTAGACTCGGAGCCATGCCTCTCCATTCCTCCGCCGCAGAGCACATCCGGGACCTGGGCGACTACGTCAGCGCCTCGCCGTCGAGCTTTCACGCCGCCCGCGAGGGCGCCCGGCGCCTCACCGCGGCGGGCTTCACCGGCCTGGACGAGCTGCAGCCCTGGGAGGCCACGGCAGGCAAGTTCTACGTCATTCGGGATGGCGCCCTCATCGCCTGGGTCACACCCGGGGACGCCGGGCCCATCACCGGCTTCAACATCCTGGGCGCCCACACGGATTCGCCGTCCTTCAAGCTCAAGCCCAAGCCCACCACGGGCCGGTTCGGCTGGCTCCAGGCCGGCGTGGAGGTCTACGGCGGCCCCCTGCTGAACTCGTGGCTGGACCGGGAACTGCAATTGGCCGGGCGCCTCGTGATGCTGGACGGCACGCAGCACCTGACCGCCACCGGGCCGATGCTGCGTTTTCCGCAGCTCGCCATCCACCTGGACCGGGCAGTGAACGAGGGCCTCACACTGGACAAGCAGCAGCACATGAACCCGGTGTTCGGGCTCGGCGATCCTGGCGGGGAGGACTTGCTGGCGGTGCTGGCTGAGCGGGTTGCCGGCGACGGCGCCTCTGTTGATCCGGCTGAGATCGGCGGGTACGACGTCGTCATCGCGGACACGCAGGCGCCTGCGGTTTTCGGGGTCAGGAGTGAGTTCTTCGCCTCCGGGCGCCTGGACAACCTGTCAGCCACGCACGCCGGGATCACGGCGCTGATCGCGCACGCTGACGCGTCCGACGGCGGGTCCGCCGTTCCCGGCGAATCCTCACCGATAGCGGTGCTTGCCGCCTTCGACCACGAGGAAATCGGTTCCGCGTCCCGGTCCGGGGCATGCGGTCCGGTCCTGGAAGACATCCTGGTCCGGATCTCGGACGGCCTGGGCGCGTCGGCGAGCCAGCGGCGTCAGGCCTTCGCGGCGTCGTTCTGTGTTTCTGCCGACGCCGGCCACGCCGTCCACCCCAACTACGCCGAACGGCACGACCCCGTCAACCGTCCCGTCCTCAACGGGGGCCCTCTGCTCAAGATCAACGCCAACCAGCGGTACGCCACCGACGCCGCCGGGGCTGCCCTCTGGGCGCGGCTGTGCGGTGAGGCGGGGGTCCCCTTCCAGGAGTTTGTCTCCAACAACGTAATGCCGTGCGGTTCCACGATCGGCCCGCTGACGGCCACCCGGCTGGGCATCAGGACCGTGGACGTGGGTGTTCCCCTGCTGTCGATGCACTCGGCCAGGGAAGTCTGCGGCGTGGAGGACCCGCACCGCCTGGCCCGGGTGACTGAGCTGTTCTTTGCAGCCGCGGCACACGCCTAGTGCGACGGTGACTGATTTCCACGCCGTTACAAAAGTGCCCGATAGGCAACACTTGTCGCCTAACGCGGCGCGTGGCTGGAAATCTGCCCGTTTTCGGTTGCCGTAAACTGTGTCTTTGCACAGCCCGGACCTGCCTCCGGCTCCCTTAGTGTGAAACGCACAGTGTGGTCCCCGGCACAGACTCTGCCGCCCGGCCACCGCCCAAAACCTGCAATCAAAACGAGGATGGCGCAGCCATGCACGCTGACCAACAACTGTCGAAATCCCTAAAACCCCGCCATCTGTCGATGATCGCCATTGCCGGCGTCATCGGCGCCGGCCTGTTCGTCGGCTCCGGAGCGGCCATCCAGCAGGCCGGTCCCGGCATCCTGCTTGCCTACATGGCCGCAGGCATCGTGGTCATCCTGGTCATGCGGATGCTTGGCGAGATGGCGGCCGCGAACCCCGAAACCGGATCCTTCTCCACCTACGCGGACAAGGCGCTGGGCCCCTGGGCGGGCTTCAGCATCGGCTGGCTCTATGCGTGGTTCTGGATCATCGTACTGGGCATCGAAGCCACGGCAGGAGCCGCGATCATGCACCGCTGGGTGCCCGGCATCGACCAGTGGGTCTGGGCCCTGGTGCTCATGGTTCTGCTCACGCTGACCAACCTGGGCTCGGTGAAGTCCTACGGGGAGTTCGAGTTCTGGTTCGCCTCCATCAAGGTCACGGCCATCATCCTTTTCCTCCTTTTCGGCGTCGCAGCGATCCTCGGCCTGGTTCCGGGTGTTCCGGCACCGGGCCTGAGCAACCTGACGGGCAACGGCGGCTTCCTGCCCAACGGCCCCGGAGCCGTCCTGGCCGGAATCCTCGTGGTGGTCTTCGCGTTCTTCGGGGCTGAGATCGCCACCATCGCTGCCGGTGAATCCGAAAACCCTGTGGAGGCGGTCAAGAAGGCCGTTCGGTCCACCGTCTGGCGCATCCTCGTCTTCTACATCGGCTCCATCGCGATTGTTGTCACGCTGCTCCCCTGGAACTCCGCGAACGTGGCCAAGAGCCCATACGTCGCCGTCATCGAGCTGTTCGGCATCCCCGGCGCGGGCACCATCATGGACGTCGTGGTGCTGACGTCGGTGCTGTCCTGCCTGAACTCGGGACTCTACACGGCCAGCCGCATGCTGTTCTCACTGTCGCAGCGCGGTGACGCCCCCAAGTCCTGGACCCGCATCTCCAAGCGCGGCGTGCCCGCCGCGGCGGTGCTGGCCTCCACCGTGGTCGGCTTCATCACCGTGGGGCTCAACTACATCGCCCCGGACACCGTCTTCCTGTTCCTGGTGAACACCTCCGGTGCCATAGCGCTGTTTGTCTGGCTGGTCATTGCCACGTCGCAGCTGGTGCTGCGCCGCCGGATGGGAGCCGCGGCCAAGGATCTGACGCTGAAGATGTGGTTCTTCCCCTACCTCACCTGGCTGGCGATTGGCAGCATCGTGGCGCTCATCATCGGCATGGTGATCCTGGAGTCCACCCGCGAGTCGCTTCTGCTCTCCGTGGCCCTGGCAGTCGTGGTCGTCGGCATCGGTGTGTGGCGCTACCGCAAGGGCGGCCCGGGGCGGGCTGAGGCGACCGCCGCTTCCGCAACGCCCGCCGAAACCGCAGATGCAGGAGTGGGG
This sequence comes from Arthrobacter sp. OAP107, assembly GCF_040546765.1. Taxonomy (NCBI): domain Bacteria; kingdom Bacillati; phylum Actinomycetota; class Actinomycetes; order Micrococcales; family Micrococcaceae; genus Arthrobacter; species Arthrobacter sp. OAP107. The sequence goes on from NZ_JBEPOK010000001.1 coordinate 5,177,578, forward strand.
TCTGGCCCGGCGTCGTAATTCCGCCATCATCCTTTTGGAACCATCCGCCCGGTTGGCCGCTACGGCCTGACCGGGCGGATGGCTTTTGTTTGGGGTCAGCCCTGCCGGGGGGCGAACATGATGACGGCGACGCCAACGAGGCAGACGGCGGCGCCGATGAGGTCCCAGCGGTCGGGCCGGAAGCCGTCCAGAAGCATGCCCCAGACCAGGGAACCGACGATGAAGACCCCGCCGTAGGCCGCGAGGACCCGGCCGAAGTGGGCGTCCGGCTGGAAAGCGGCCACGAAACCGTAGAGCCCCAGCGCCACAATCCCGAGCCCGGCCCACCACCACGCCTTGTCCTCCCGCACGGCCTGCCAGATCAGCCAGGCTCCGCCGATCTCGGCCACGGCGGCCAGGGTGAAAAGGAGCACGGATTTCAGAATCGTCATGGCTCCAGTATTCCGCCCGGTTTTCCACATAGCTGGGGCGGCGCTTCCGGGCCGCCATTGGGGCCAGTAGCCTAGGAGCTGTCCGAATCGCGGAATTCCGCCCCGATGCACTAAGATAGTGAAGTCTGTGCTGCGCTCTGGTCCGTTTTTGGACACGGGCGTGCACCGCATCGCAAATGAACCTCCTGTTACGGAAATACCGTAACCGCTTAGCCCAAAGGAGGTGGGTTCACATATGCGTCCTTACGAATTGATGGTAATCATCGACCCCGAGGTCGAAGAGCGTACCGTAGAGCCGTCGCTTCAGAAGTTCCTGAACGTCATCACCAACGATGGTGGAACCATCGAAAAGGTTGACATCTGGGGCCGTCGCCGTCTGGCTTACGACATCAAGAAGAAGTCCGAAGGTATCTACGCCGTGGTGAACTTCACCGCGACGCCGGCTACCGCCAAGGAACTTGACCGCCAGTTGGGTCTCAACGAGACCATCATGCGCACCAAGATCATCCGCCCCGAAGAGCAGAAGGTTGTTGCTGAGTAATTTCAGCTCCCAATTTTCATTCTTTACCCCGCAGGAACGAACAAGGAGGCAGTAGATGGCAGGCGAAACCACTATTACGGTCATCGGTAATCTCACCAATGACCCCGAACTGAGGTTCACACCGTCAGGTTCGGCAGTAGCGAACTTCACCATCGCGTCCACGCCTCGCACCTTCGACCGCCAGTCCAATGAGTGGAAGGACGGGGAAACCTTGTTCCTCCGCGCGTCGGTCTGGCGGGAGGCAGCAGAAAACGTCGCCGAGTCGCTCACCAAGGGCACCCGCGTGATTGTTTCCGGCCGTCTGAAGAGCCGTTCCTACGAAACAAAAGAAGGCGAGAAGCGCACTGTTATCGAGCTCGAGGTCGACGAAATCGGCCCGAGCCTGCGTTACGCGAATGCCAAAGTCAACCGCACCCAGCGCTCCGGCGGCCAGGGCGGTTTCGGCGGCGGCAACAGCGGCGGATTCGGTGGCGGTGGATTCGGTGGCGGCCAGGGTGGAAACCAGGGCGGCAACACCGGAGGAAGCTGGGGCGGCAACCAGCAGCCCGCAGCGCAGGATGACCCCTGGGCAACGCCCGGAGTCAGCAATGCGGGCGGCGGCTGGGGCAACGGCCCGGATTCCGAACCTCCCTTCTAAAACATAAACAAAGGTCCGGCGCAGCACGCGCCAAAGCGTTCCATATGGCACGCTCTGCGCACGCCGCGGTCGGACCACCACCATCCCGTGGATCACGATTCACGGGCTCCCTAGAATAGGAGCTCCACGATGGCTAAGGCTGAACTCCGTAAGCCCAAACCAAAGTCCAACCCCTTGAAGGCCGCTGACATCACCGTCATCGACTACAAGGACGTAGCATTGCTGCGCAAGTTCATCTCCGACCGCGGAAAGATCCGCGCCCGTCGCGTCACTGGCGTCACGGTGCAGGAACAGCGCAAGATCGCCCAGGCAATCAAGAACGCCCGCGAAGTTGCTCTGCTGCCCTACTCCGGCGCTGGCCGGGGCTAAGGAAAGGGATTAACTAACATGGCAAAGCTCATTCTGACCCACGAAGTAACCGGTCTCGGTGCTGCTGGCGACGTTGTGGAGGTCAAGGACGGTTACGCACGTAACTACCTGCTGCCCCGCGGTTTCGCCCTGACCTGGTCCAAGGGTGGCGAGAAGCAGGTTGAGTCCATCAAGGCTGCCCGCGCCGCCCGCGAGCACGCTTCCCTGGAAGATGCTCAGAAGCAGGCCGCCGCTCTGTCCGCCAAGCCGGTCAAGCTGGTTGTCAAGGCCGGCGAAAGCGGCCGCCTGTTCGGCACGGTCAAGCAGGCCGACGTCGCCGACGCTGTTGAGGCCGCAGGCCTGGGCAGCATCGACAAGCGCAAGGTTGAACTGCCGGCCCACATCAAGTCGGTTGGTTCCTACCAGGCCAACGTCCGTCTGCACGACGACGTTGCCGCTGTGATCGAACTCGACGTAGTCGCAGGCAAGTAGCAGGTCCGGCCTTCGCCGGATCTGCTCTGCAGTCCTGAACTGCTGACGGCCCCCGCCGTCGGATTCCTCCGGGAAGCCGACGGCGGGGGCTTCGTCGTTCCCGCCATTTCGGCGAGCAGTGTACTGAACCGGTTGCCGGGCGGCGGAATAAAGGCCACTGCTGCCGGGTTGAGCGAATAGATGCAAATGCATATACCGCGCCAAACAGAGGAGACCGCCATGGAGACCCGCCGCATAACCGTTCTGTCCGCCGGCCTGGGAGTGCCGTCGTCGAGCCGCCTGCTGGCCGACCAGCTGGCCGCCGCCGCGACCCGGGAGCTGACGGCTGCCGGCTACGAGGTGGCCACCGACGTGGTTGAGCTTCGTGACCTGGCCGTGGACATCGCCAACAACTTCGTCACGGGCTTTGCCCCGCCCCGGCTGGCAGAAGTGATCGCCGGCGTCGAGTCCTCCGACGGCATCATCGCCGTCTCACCGGTGTTCAGCGCGTCCTACAGTGGCTTGTTCAAGTCATTCTTCGATGTGCTTGACCCCAAGTCGCTGGACGGCAAAGCCGCGCTTCTGGGGGCCACCGGCGGAACGGACCGCCACCAGATGGTGCTGGACCACGCAATGCGCCCGCTGTTCAGCTACCTGCGCACGCGGACGGCCGCCACGGCCGTCTTCGCCGGCCCCCAGGACTGGGGAAACACGGACGACGGCGGAACCCCCCTTTCGGTGCGGATCGAACGGGCGGCGGCAGAGTTCGGCCGTCTCCTGGACGGGGACCAGCCGGGCCGCAAGCCGGCCGCGCTCGAGTCGCTGCCCTTCGAGCAGCTGCTGGCCGGCATCTCAGGCGGCCGGTAACGCGAACTAATCCCGGCACCCGCTCGTTGTGCCGGGCATGAAATGTCCCATTGATTCTTCGGACCTGGTCATGAGCGAACGCAGCGGCGTGGAAATCGACTACTGCCCGCAGTGCCGGGGTGTGTGGCTGGACCGCGGCGAACTGGACAAGATCATCGACCGGATAAACGCAGGCGCGCCGGCGGCTCCTCCGGCGCACGTTCCCCCCGTTCCGGCCTCGCCTGCGCCCGGCATGGCTCCTCCACCGCTGTACCGCGACTTCGAACCGCGGCGTGACCAGGCGCGCTACGACGACCGCAGCCACGGCAAGGGGTACGACCGCGAGTCTGACCGCCGCCGCAACAAGAAGAAGGAAGGCTGGCTGGGGGACCTGTTCGACTTCTAGCGGGCCGCGTCCACCCCCGCGTTCACTTGCTGTGAGGGTTGGCCGCGGCGGTGGTCAGTCGTCCAGCAGGGCGATGAACTCGCGCGCCTGCTTCATGGAGATGTCCGAGTGCCGGGTCAGCGCGGTGGCCGCTGCTTCGATGTTGCCGCTCTTGGCAAGCGTGCGGATGCGGCCGTAGATCTCGTCATTGAGCATGTTGCTGCTGACCTCACGGGTGACATCGCCTTTGCTGGCGATGGCCCGGTACCGGTACGGGAAGCGCTGCGGCGGCTCGTCGTCGTCCTCGGGTTCGCTGGGCTCCTGCGCCGGTGAGCGGAAAGGCTGCGGATGGGCTGCCAGCGCGGCCACGGCGTCCCGCGAAGCGCGCAGGCCCTGTCCCGACACCTCGTAGTACAGCTTGATCGCCGCCATGGCCTGGCCCTGGGCGATGAGCGCATACAGCCGCCGGTGTTCGTCCTCGGACAGCTTGGCTGCGGCTTCCCGTGCCAGCTCTGCTGACTCCGCAGGCGGTTTGGCCGGCTCCCTGACCGTACGGCGGCGACGGCTCACTGCACGTGCCGTCAGGGCCACGGCGACAGCCACGGCCACGAGGATCAGGAAGGGGATCAGGAGCGATTCCATGGTTACAACCGATCTACATATTGCTTGGCGGTCAAAAGGTTGAAGTGGGTGGCCTGGCGCAAAAGCCTGATGGCCTCGAGCTTCTGGCCGTTGCGCACCAAGGTCTGTAGCTGTAACACCAGCTGCGGGGTCAGCATGGTCCCGGGCGGAGGCGCCACAGGGTAAGAGCCCTGCGGCGCCGGATGATGCTCCTGCTGCTGTATCTGCTGCTGCCGGTTCTGGCTGGGCAGGGCTGCCGCCTCCAGGCGTGCCCGGGCCGCCAAGGCCGCCTGAACCTGGGCTGCGTAGTGGGCTTGGGAACGCCGGGCCAGCTCCAGCTGGTAGCGGTCAGCGTCGGACATTCCTCCGTCGCGCGGCTTCAGTGCCGTGGCAAAAGCCCAGAGGGCTGCGGCGAGGACAAGGGCAGGAACCAAGACAGTCAGAACATCGCCCATACCTAGAGCTTAACGCCACATCCGCGTTATCCACAGCATATGCCCGGCTGCGCATGCTGCGTGCGGGCGGCGAGGCCGGTTACAGCCCGGGGAGGGAAGATTCATTCGGATGGCATGCATCTAGGCGGGCCGCGGGCATAAGCCGGTGATTCGCATCACAAAGTTGGAATGCAGGCGGCAAAATTCCGCTCCGAGGACGGAATTACCCGCCGGTATCCCCAGCTCACGGTTAAGGCTGTGGATGAAGGTTGTGGCAAAGATTAAATTTGTCCACAACAAAAATCGAACGTTTCCGCAGGTCACGGGCCATATATGCCGAAAAGAAAATTTCTATCCACAGCTTCGCCCACAGGCTGTGCACAAGCTGCAGTATGTTGTGCACACGTTATCCACAGAGGTGCGGAACTGCTGGCTTTGTGAGTGGCCGGCTGGGCGCTAACGTTGCGGAGACACCCCATTCGGGTGGGTTTTCCCTTCCGGCCTTAAGACCGGAGCCGGCGGTTGCCCGGACTCCGGGAGTTTGGTGCTGCCCTGTGGAAAACCTGTGGATGAGGCGTCGCCGGGGGTCAACCGCCCGGACCGAAAATGTCGGGGCCTGCTGGTGTAGTTGCATTAGCCCGGGCAGCAGTTTTTTTGCTGCGCGGCCCACCCACGGCACACGGCACACGCTCCACAGTCCTCCTGCACGGACTGCGGACACAATGGAGGACGGCAGCTTTGTCAGTTACGCACCTGGACTCAATCGAAGGTACCCGCGAATCCGAAGGCAGCCGTAAACCTCCCCAGGACATCCCCGCCGAACAGTCCGTCCTGGGCGGCATGATGCTCTCCAAGGACGCCATTGCGGACGTCGTCGAGATCCTGCGCGGGCAGGACTTCTACCGCCCCGCCCACGAAACCATTTACGAGGCCGTCATCGACCTCTACGGCCGCGGCGAACCCGCGGATGCCGTCACCGTGTCCGATGAACTGACCAAGCGCGGCGAGATCAACCGGATCGGCGGCCCCGCCTACCTCCATGAGCTCATTCAGACGGTGCCCACGGCCGCCAACGCAGGTTACTACGCGGAGATCGTGGCCGAGCGCGCCGTGCTCCGGCGGCTGGTCAACGCCGGCACCAAAATCGTGCAGCTCGGCTACGGGCAGGACGGCGAGGTGGAAGACCTGGTCAACCAGGCCCAGGCGGAAGTGTATGCGGTCGCCGAACGCCGCACGGCGGAAGACTACGTCGTCCTGAAGGACGTCATGGAGTCCACGGTGGATGAGATCGAGGCCTCCGGCCACCGCGGCGAAGGCATGGTGGGCGTTCCCACGGGCTTCTATGAGCTGGACGAGCTGACCCACGGGCTGCATCCGGGCCAGATGATCGTCATCGCCGCCCGGCCCGCCGTGGGTAAGTCCACCTTCGCGCTGGACTTTGCCCGCTCCGCCGCCATCAAGAACAACCTGAGCACGGTGATGTTCTCCCTGGAAATGGGGCGCAACGAGATCGCCATGCGTCTCCTGTCGGCCGAGGCCACCATCGGCCTGCAGGACCTCCGCAAGGGCACCATCAAGGATGAGCAGTGGTCCAAGATCGCCACCACCATGGGGCGGATGAATGATGCCCCGCTGTTCATCGACGACAGCCCCAACATGTCCCTCATGGAGATCAGGGCCAAGTGCCGACGCCTCAAGCAGCAGCACGACCTCAAGCTGGTGATCCTTGACTACCTGCAGCTCATGAGTTCGGGCAAGAAGGTGGAGTCCCGCCAGCAGGAAGTCTCCGAGTTCTCGCGTGCGCTGAAGCTGCTCGCTAAGGAACTCCAGGTCCCGGTTATTGCGCTGTCGCAGCTGAACCGTGGTTCCGAGCAGCGCCAGGACAAGCGCCCCATGGTCTCCGACCTGCGTGAATCGGGGTCCATCGAGCAGGACGCCGACATGGTGATCCTGCTGCACCGCGAGGACGTGTACGACAAGGAGTCCCCGCGCGCCGGTGAAGCAGACATTCTCGTCGCCAAACACCGTAACGGCCCCACCAAGGACATCGTCGTTGCGTTCCAGGGCCATTACTCGCGGTTCGCCAACATGGCCGGGGATGCCGGCGGAGGCGGCGGCTTCTAGGCTGCGCTTGTGTTGCTAGTGCGGTTGTGACTGCAGCAGGTGGTTGGGCAGCCTGTTTCCCGGAGCTGCTGCCCTGATTTCCAGCAGCTGCCGTGCGTGGGCATGGAGTCTCTTGTCCTCCTCGGACACCGGGGTCCATGCAGGGATGGGAACCGAGGTGCCCTCGGCGTCACGGGCAACCATCACCGTGAGGCAGTACGTGGTGAGGTTCAGTTCCCGGCCTTTGGGGTCCCCTGAGCGGACATGTACCGCAACGTGCATGCCCTTGGTGCCCGTGTAGACCAGCCGGGCCTCCACCTCCACCACGTGGCCGATCAGCAGCGGCCGGTAGAACCGAACTCCGCCCGAGAAGACAGCCACCGTGTCCCGGCCGCAGTAGCGTGAGGCGCAGACATATGCGGCCTCGTCGATCCATTTCATGACGATGCCGCCATGGACTTTGCCGCCCCAGTTCACGTCGGTGGGCGCCGCCATGAACCGCAGGACGACGCGCTCGGCGGTGCCGGCATCGGTATATTCCTGGGCGCTCATGGCCTTGACAATCTGCTCGCGGATCCCGATCCGGGCCAGGGCGTGGTCCCGCTGTTCGAGTTCCTCCGCCGTCTCCGGCTCGAACTGCTTCACCGGGACGGGTTTCCCGTCCTCGCCAACTGCCACAAAAATCACCATGCACTGGCTGCGCATGGTGGCAGGCCCGCCCTTGGGGTCCCCGGAGGAAACCACCGTCCTGATGTGCATGGAGGACCGGCCCGTATAGACGATGGTGGCGGTGACCTCGACCATGTCGCCGACATTCACCGGGTCTGCGAAGTGGATGTTTCCCACATAGGCCGTGACGCAGTAGGACTTGGCCCAGCCCACGGCAGCCGCGTAGGCCGCCTTATCCACCCACTCGAGCACGGTTCCGGCGTCAACGGACCCGCTGTGGCCCACGTCCATGGGGGCGGCCAGGAAGCGGAGGGTTACTGAGTTGGCGGCAGTCTCGGTCATGCTCGCAGTTTACTGAGCCCTGCCGCGGGGGCAGATCCCGGCCTTCACAAACGCGCGTATCGACGCCATAAGGCCCGCGAGCCGGGCATTTGGCGTCATGAACGAGCCGTGATGTCCGAATCACTAAAGATAATGATTATCATTAGTGTCATGGTGACGACACGATTTACGCTTTCCCGCCCGACAAGCAGACGCCGCCGCGGCGGCCCCACCGGGCCCTTCAGGGAGCCCTTGGCTCGGCCGTTCGCCGGGGTGCCCGCCAATTCAGCAACCCACCGGGGCAGGACGCCGTTCGGGGCGCCGCTGGCCGCGGCCTGCGGAGCCGCCCTGCTGTTGTCGGGTTGTGCCGCCGGCCCCGCGCAAAATTCCGCCGAAAGTTCCGCCAGCCCTTCCCGGGGCACACAGGCCGCAGAACCCACCGAACTTCGCGCTCCAAAGCCGCGCCTGGCCTACACGTACGCCGGCGGCGTCGGAGTGCTGGATGCAGCCACCCTTGAACCTGCGGGAGACGTTGCGCTGGAGGGCTACAACCGCATTAGCCCCGCCGGTGACAACCGCCACATCCTGGTGGCGGCGGACGACTCGTTCCGCATCCTCGACGCCGGCACCTGGACCGAGCGGCACGGCGACCATGGGCATTCCTACGCGGCCCAGCCTGGGATGACGGATCACGCGTTTGCGGCCAGTAAACCGGGCCATGTGGTGCGGCACGCCGGCAGGACCGTCCTGTTCAGTGACGGGTCCGGCAAGGTGGAGTCGTTCGGATCGGCCGCCCTCGGAGCGCTTGCCAAAGACGGCCTTCCGAAGACGACGACATACACTGCACCGGAGGCCCACCATGGCGTGGCGGTGGAACTGGAGGACGGCAAGCTGCTGGTGACCGTGGGCAACGAGAACGCCCGCAATGCCGTGGCACTCCTGGGCCCGGCTGCTTCTTGGGGGGCCCCTGGTCAGGACCGCAAGGAGATTCTCCGAAGCCAGGACTGCCCCGGCGTGCACGGTGAGGCGGTGGCCGGCGAAAACACCGTGACCTTCGGATGCGAGGACGGAATGCTGGTATTCAAGGACGGCCAGTTCTCCAAGGTCTCCAGTCCTGACCCCTATGGCCGGATGGGAAACCAGGCCGGTTCGCCGGCGTCGCCTGTGGTGTTCGGGGACTACAAGGTGGACAAGGATGCGGTCCTGGAGCGGCCCACACGGATTTCGCTGGTGAACGCCGGCAGCAAAGCCCTGAAGCTGGTGGATCTTGGTACCAGCTATTCCTTCCGGTCGCTGGGGCGCGGGCCGTCCGGCGAGGCGCTGGTCCTCGGCACCGACGGCGCGCTGCATGTTCTCAATCCGCTGGCTGGCGCCACCGCGGCCACTGTGCCTGTCGTGCCGGCCTGGCAGGAGCCCGAGGCGTGGCAGGAACCGCGGCCCACCCTGTTCGTCCAGGGCTCCACGGCGTATGTCACTGAGCCGGCAGCGCGAAAAATCCACGCCGTCGATCTGAAGGCGGGCAAAGTGGTCCGCACGGCAACGCTGGCCCACACGCCGAATGAACTGACCGGCGTCATGGGCTGAACATCAGACACGCTGAACAAACAACAAAACGACGGCGGCCGCCCACCGGGCGCCGAAGCGCCAGGCGAGCAGCCGCCGTCGTTGTTTTCCCGGACGGTTACCGCGTTGGAGCGGCGCTGCCCGGGAAGCCTACGCGAGAACCTTGAGCCTTGAGTCCCTGCGGCCGAACAGGGCGGCGTCCGCCGAGATGCGGCCCGCTCCGGCAAGGGCGATGGCCGCTGCTCCGGCTGCCAGCAGGAGGACCAGCTCGTAGCCGCCGGTGGCGACGAAAACTCCGGCAGAGGCGTGCACCAGGAAGAGGGCGCCCAGCATGTCCAGGGCGAGAAGGGTGGCGAAAATGCGGGTCAGGACGCCGAGGATGAGGGCGATGCCCCCTGCCAGTTCCAGCGTGGCGATGACCGGGGCGGCGACCTCAGCAGCCGGAACCCCCATCTTGGCGAAGGATGCCTGCGTGCCGGCGATGGTGAATTCACTGAACTTCTGCCAGCCGTGCGCGGCGAAGAGGAATCCGGCGATCACTCGCAGGATCGTCAGGGCTGTGGTGGTCTGGGTGGACTGGTTCATGGAGATGCTCACCGTTCGGATCGATTGGGGGGTTGTCTCTTTTGGGCACGCGGTCCGGAACGCGTCGGATGAAGCTTCCCTTCCACTGTCCCGGAGTTTTGTTGAAGTGTCAACTATGTGTCGTGGTTATCTTTTCTGTGCCAGTTAGGCTGAAACCGTGCCCCAATCGTCTTCCGCTACCGTTTCCACCCCAAAACCCGAGAGCCACAGCCGTGAAATCCTCAGGCTTGCTGTTCCAGCTTTTGGCGCGCTGATCGCCGAGCCGCTCTTCCTGCTTGCCGACTCGGCGATCGTTGGGCATCTGGGCGTTGCCCAGCTGGCCGGGGTCGGGCTTGCCTCGGCGGTGCTGCATACGGCGGTTGGGTTGATGGTTTTCCTCGCCTACTCCACCACTCCGGCAGTGGCGCGGGCAGTAGGCGACGGCCAGCTTGGCAGGGCTCTGGCCGCCGGGCGGGACGGCGTCTGGCTTGCCCTGCTGCTGGGGACCGTGCTGGCGCTGGCCGGGTTCCTTGCCGCGGAGCCGCTGATCGGGCTCATGGGGCCGAGCCCGGAGATCCGCACGTTCGCGGTCGATTACCTGCGCTGGTCCATGCCGGGGCTGGCGGCGATGCTGCTGATCTTCGCCGGCACGGGCGTGCTGAGGGGGCTGCAGGACACCCGGACGCCCCTGGTGGTGGCCACGGCGGGATTCACGCTGAACATCGTGCTGAACCTGGTGCTGGTCTACGGTGTCGGTCTGTCTGTGGTCGGATCGGCCGTGGGAACGAGCATCGCGCAGTGGGCCATGGCGGCGGTGTATCTGGTGATGGTGCAGCGCAACGCCCGTCGTCACGGCGTCAGCCTGCTGCCAGACTGGCACGGCATCCGGGCCATGACCAAGGTGGGCTCCTGGCTCATGCTGCGGACCCTGAGCCTGCGAACCGCCATCCTTGCCACCGTCCTCGTGGTCACGGCCCAGGGTGCTGTGAACCTCGCTGCCCATCAGCTCGCCATGACGGTGTTCACCTTCCTCGCCTTCGCACTGGACGCCCTGGCCATCGCCGCGCAGGCGCTGATCGGCAAGGAGCTGGGGGCCTCCAACCCCGGCAAAGCCAGGATTCTGACCCGGACCATGATCCGTTGGGGTGCCGGCTTTGGTGTGGCCACCGGCGTGCTCCTCGCCCTGGTGGCCCCGTTCGCCGGTGCCCTCTTCACGTCCGACGCCGGCGTCCAGTCAGTGCTGACCGCGGCCCTCTGGGTACTGGCCGCGGGCCAGCCCCTCGCGGGGTACGTGTTCGTGCTCGACGGGGTGCTGATCGGTGCCGGCGACGCGAAGTATCTGGCGATTGCCGGCGTCGTAAATCTTGCGGTGTACCTTCCGCTGCTGCTGGCCGTGCCGCTGGCCGGGGCCGATGGCGCAGCGGCGCTTGTTTGGGTGTGGGCGGCCTTTTCGCTGGGCTACATGAGTGCGCGGGCCGTAACCCTGGGGCTGCGGGCCAGGACGGACCGCTGGATGGTGCTCGGTTCCTAGCCTGCTGCCCGGATTAGCCGGCACAGGCTGGCGCACTAAACTGGAGCGGTGACTTCCCCCGCTAACCCTGCTCAGTCCGACGTGCCTGCCCCTTCGGCGGAACTGTGGAAACCCGCTCTGCTGCGGGCCGCCGCCGCGCTGGTGTTCGGGGCCGTGACCGTGTTCTGGGCGGCTCCTTCGGTGACCGGCATGTCGCTGACGGGCGGGGTGTATCTGCTGGCCACCGGCCTGATCCTGCTGTGGGGCATTCCGCTGGCCGGCTTCCGCCGTGACGCACCTGCCGGCCGGCTTCTGTCCGCCGGCGGAGCGGCCCTCACCGGTGCCGGCGTGGCCCTGCTGTTTCTGCAGGGCAGCCTGGTGTTCGCCGTGATCGGCGCTCTGGGACTGGCCGTGGCGTCAGCAGCCGAGCTGTGGCTGGGCCTCAGGTTCCGCGGACGGCACGTCCTGGCCCGCGACTGGCTGGCCTCCGGCGTCATCGGGTTGGGCACGGCCGGGATGCTGCCGTTCTTCGTGGACCTTGGCCCGCACGCGCTGCTGGGGGTTGCCGGCGGCGGGGCCATCATCTCGGGCGTGCTTTGGATCCTGGCAGGCCTCTCGCTCCGGCACGATGCGCGGACGGACGCGTCAAAGGCCGTAAACTAGTACCAAGGGTTCTACTCGTTGTAGAACAGGAGTTGGCTGCCAGCAGCCCTTCAGGACCAGCACACAGCACAGCGGGCAGGCCGCATCGCGTCGCCCGCACGGGAGGAATCACCTTGGCACACCAGAAACCAGGAGAACCGCGCAATCTGCGGACCTCGGTCAAGGGACCCCTGATGTTCTCCGCCTTCTGGGCTGTAGTCGCTTTCTTCGCGGTACTGATCTTCGCCTCCGGCGGCAGTGCCCGTTCCCCGCGGTTCGACCTGGCGTTCACAGGCGCCGGCATCGCTTTCATTGTCACCCTCGTCATCGCCGCGATGCTGTCCATGAGCTACAAGGACAATGCCGCTCACCTGGGTAAGGGCTCGGGCGTCAACCTGAGCTCGGCCCGGAAGCCCTCGCAAGGGCACGGCGGTCAGGGAACCCCGGGCCGCCCGGACGCCCCGGGCACTTCGGGTACGGCTGGAACCGGTGAGTCCGGGCCCGACGGCGGAGCCTCCTAACGCCCGACGCCGATCGCCGCCGGCGCTGGTTAGGCTCCGCCGGCGCTGACTACTCTCCGCTGGCGCGGCGCGCCCGGTAGGCCGCCACATGCGCCCGGTTGGCACAGTTTCCCGTGTCGCAGTATCTCTTGGACCGGTTGCGGCTGAGGTCGAGCACGGCCGCGTCGCAGTCATCGGCCGCGCACACGAGCATGCGGTCCATCTCCTTGCTGCGGATTACGTCCACCAGCGCCATGGCCGCCTCGGTGCCCATCCTGTCCGCCAGCGGGGCATCGTGCGTGGTGGCGTGGAGGTGCCAGTCCCACTGGTCATGCTTGAGCAGCTGGGGGAGGGCCTGGGCCTCGCGCAACAGGCGGTTCACGCCGGCCACGGCCGTATCCTCATCCGCCGTCCAAAGGGCAGCCAATACCGTCCGCAGTGCGTGGATGCTGGCCAGTTCGGCGGCGTCGTGCGTGCGGTAACCGGTAAAGCCCTCCCGCCGCAGGAACTCGTCCAGCGCTTCCACCGTGGGCAGGTTTTCCTCGCCGTTGGCGGCTGAGTTGATGAGATTCACCACAAAGCGCAGCGAGAGTTCCGTGTCAGGGGCAAAGACCACCTTGACTCCTTACAGTGCCGGGGCGTAGTGTCAGGACCAATACCCCACTTTACTCCTGACGGGAGGCATCCGTGCCCGTATCGAACAACCGCGCCGAAACGGCCCTAACTTCGGTGGCGCCGGCTCCGGCCCGGCTTCCGGCCCCGGCCGCGGCTCTCACTCCCGCGCAGGCTCCCGATGCCCCTTCCGCCGAGGCCACGGCCACCGGCTTCCTTGCGTCAGGATTGGGTGTCGCCCTCTTTTCGTCCGCGATCTTCGGGCTTTCCGGCTCCTTCGCTAAAGCATTGCTGGAAACCGGCTGGACTCCCGGGGCGGCCGTCACCGCCCGGCTGACAGGCGCCGCGCTCATCCTCGCCATCCCCGCTGTGCTGGCGCTTCGGGGCCGCTGGCACCAGCTGCGGTCGAACTGGCTGACGATTGTGCTGTTTGGCCTGATCGGCGTCGCGGGCTGCCAGCTGTTCTACTTCAACGCCGTGGCCCGGCTGTCGGTTGGCGTGGCACTGCTGCTCGAATACCTCGGCCCGGTGTTGATCGTGCTGTGGCTTTGGGTGGCCAGCCGGAAGCGGCCGCGCGCCCTCACCATCGCCGGGACGCTGCTGTCCCTGGGCGGTCTGGTCCTCGTCCTGGACTTCACAGGGGCGGTGAAGGTGGACGCTGTCGGCGTGCTCTGGGGCCTTGCCGCGGCCGTCTGCCTTGCCATCTATTTCTTCCTCACGGCCAAGCAGAACGACACGCTGCCGCCCATCGTCCTGGCATCGGGCGGGCTTCTGACCGGCGCCGCGGTCATGTGGCTGATGGCGGCCACCGGCCTCCTGCCCATGGCCATGAGCACGGCCGACACCAAACTCGGCCCATGGACGACGCCGTGGTGGGTTCCGCTGGGCGGTCTTGTGGTGCTGGCCACCGTCCTGGCCTACGTCTCAGGAATCATGGCTGCACGTGCGCTCGGCACCAAGGTGGCTTCGTTCGTCTCCCTCACCGAGGTCCTGTTTGCCGTGATCTGGGCGTGGCTGCTGCTTGGCGAACTGCCCGGTGCCATCCAGCTCGCGGGCGGACTGCTGATCGTGGGCGGGGTGCTGTGCGTCCGGCTGGATGAGCTCCGGGGAGCCAAAGCCGGGGCCCCGGCAGCAGTGAGTGGACCGCTTGACCACGCGAACGACGTCGAACCCGTCCCCTAAGTGTTCAAGGGCGGACCAGCCTTCAGCGGCGGGCCGCTTAAATGCCGGAGGGCCGGACGCATGCTGCGTCCGGCCCTCCGGTGTGTTCCGGGTCTAGCTGCGGGACGCGTCCTCCTGCTGGGAAGCGTTGCGGGTGGCCTGCTTGCCGGCCTCTTCCAGAGCCTTCGCCACCTTGGCGAGGGCTGCGGCGTGGCCGTTCCAATCGCTGCGGAACCTGTCAGCGTCCGGGCCCTTCCAGTCGGTGCCTTCGAGCACCTTGGTCAGCAGGTTCTTCTGCTTCTCGATTTCATTCGAACCGGTCTGCAGCTTGTTGCCCAGGTTCTTCAGCTGCTGAGTGTCTGCACCCATAAAAGCCATTAGATATCTCCTTTAATCAACGGACCCGATCCAGTCGGCATCCCCAGCGGCCTCCGGCTCGTCCGGAAGATCCATTGCCTAAAAACTATCCTCCGGCCCGGAAGAGTGTCGATGGGCAGCGCTCCCCATGGAGTCCTCCCCATGGTCGCATGCCCCGCCCGAACTGGGCCCGGAAGGGTCGATCCTCGGCGTTCCAGAGCCTAGCATGGGGGTATGTGCCGGAATATCCGTACCCTCCACAACTACGAACCGCACGCCACGTCCGAGGAGATCCACGCCGCGGCGCTGCAGTACGTACGAAAAATCAGCGGCAGCTCCAAGCCCTCCAAGGCCAATGAGGAGGCGTTCGAGCACGCCGTGCACGAGATAGCGCACGTGACCCAGCACCTGCTCGAGTCGCTGGTGACGCACGCCCCCGCGAAGGACCGTGACGAGGAAGCTGCCAAGGCGAAGGCCCGGTCGGCCGTCCGCTTCGGGACGGCCTAGGGTCTGGCCAGCTGGCCGGGTATTACCTGCCGAAGCGGCGCAGCCTGAGTGAGTTGGCCACCACCAGCACCGAACTCGCCGCCATGGCCACGCCTGCCACCATGGGATTGAGCAGGCCGAGGGCGGCCACCGGAATGCCCACGGCGTTGTAGAAGAAGGCCCAGAACAGGTTGGTCTTGATGGTGGCCAGCGTGTGCCGGGACAGCTCGATCGCGGTGGCGACCTGCCCCAGGTCGTTGCCCATCACGGTCAGGTCGGCAGCCTCGATCGCCACGTCCGTGCCGGAGCCCATCGCGATGCCGAGGTCGGCCTGCGCCAGGGCCGCGGCGTCGTTCACGCCGTCGCCTGCCATGGCCACCGTCGCGCCGCCGGCCTGCAGCCGGCGGACGGCCTCCACCTTGCCCTCCGGGAGGACTCCGGCGAAAACATCATCGGCGGCGATGCCGACGGCGGCAGCCACCTGGGCTGCGACCGCGGCGTTATCGCCCGTGAGCAGCATGGGCCGCAGGCCCAGGGCCTTGAGGCGGGCGACAGCCGCCTCCGATCCCGCCTTGACCGTATCCCGCAGTTCGATGATGCCGGCCGCCTCGCCGTCCACGGCCACCCAGATGGCCGTAGCACCGGACTCTTCCGCGTCCCGGAGCACCTGGTCCTGCACCG
Organism: Arthrobacter sp. OAP107; assembly: GCF_040546765.1. NCBI lineage: Bacteria > Bacillati > Actinomycetota > Actinomycetes > Micrococcales > Micrococcaceae > Arthrobacter > Arthrobacter sp. OAP107. The sequence goes on from NZ_JBEPOK010000001.1 coordinate 5,193,461, forward strand.
GCGTAATCTCGACTCCGTTCTCCAGCAGCCAGCCGCTGCGGCCGGCAGCGACGAGTTGGCCTTCAACGGTTCCCACCACTCCGCCGCCGGGGGCGGAACGGAAGCCGACGACGGCGGGCAGGCTGGCGCCGTCGTTCGTGTCAGGGACGTTATGGCTGGCGTACGACCGCCGTCCCGCAGCGGGCACGGCGGATTTTGCGGCGGCAGCGATCGCCACGGCGATCGGATGCTCCGACGCCGACTCCACCGCTCCGGCCAAGCGCAGGACGTCCGGGCCGCTGAACGGGGCAAACGCCGCCACGGCGTCCACGGACAGCTGCCCGCTGGTGACGGTTCCGGTCTTGTCCAGAAGTATGGTGTCCACGGTCCGGGTGTCTTCCAGGACCTGCGGACCCTTGATGAGGATGCCCAGTTGTGCGCCGCGGCCCGTGCCGGTCAGGAGGCCCACGGGGGTGGCCAGGCCAAGGGCACAGGGGCAGGCGATGACCAGCACGGCCACCGCGGCGGTGAAGGCGGCCCGGAGTTCGGGCCCCGTGATGTCCGGCCCGGCGGCAAGCAGCCAGCCGGCGAAGGTGAGGACGGCGATGGCCAGAACCACGGGCACGAATACCGCGCTGATGCGGTCAGCCAGCCGGGCGATCGGCGCTTTGCCGGTCTGTGCCTGTGACACGAGCCGGCCCATCTGGGCCAGGGTAGTTTCGGCGCCCACCCGCGTGGCCCGGACCAGCATCCGGCCGGACGTGTTGATGGTGGCACCGGTGACAAGGCTGCCCGGCCCGACGTCCACGGGAACCGATTCGCCGGTGACCAGCGAGGCATCCACCGCCGAGACGCCGTCCACCACCACGCCGTCGGTGGCGATCTTCTCGCCTGGGCGGACCACGATTACATCCCCGACAGTCAGCCGGCTCGCCGGGATCTTCACTTCGGCGCCGTTCTGCAGGATGGAGGCGTCCTTGGCGCCGAGGTCCAGGAGGGCCCTGAGCGCGTCGCCGGCCTTCGACTTGGCGTTCGCCTCCAGGAACCGGCCCAGCAGAAGGAAGGTGGTGACCACGCTGGCCACCTCGAAGTACAGGCCACCGGAACCAGCGCCGCCCATCTCCTCCATGCCGGGGTGTTCGGTCAAGCGGGGGAAGGCAAGGAGCTGCCAGGCGGAGAACAGGTAGGCCGCGATCACGCCGAGCGACACCAGGGTGTCCATGGTGGAGGCCAAGTGGCGGGCATTGATGGCTGCCGCCCGGTGGAACGGCCATGCGGCCCAGCTGACCACGGGCAGCGCCAGGGCGCCGGCCACCCAGCCCCAGTCGGGGAACTGGAACGCCGGGAACATCGAGATCAGGAACACCGGTACCGTCAGGACCGCTGCGGCGAACAGGCGCGGCTTGAGCTCAGAGGCCTTGCCGCCGTGGGCCAGGTGGTCTTCATGGTGGGCCGCACTGTCCTCCGCCGGTCCGCCATGCTCCGCGTGCTCGCTCGTTCCTCGCTTGGACGCACGGTTCCGCGTGCCGGCACCGGCGTCGTTTGCTTGCGTCGTCGGGAATTGGGCTGGCCTGACTCGTGCCTTATAACCGGCGGCGGCCACCTGGTCGGTGATCTGCTGGTCCGTGATGGTGGCAGGGGCGGTTACGTAAGCCGTTTCCAGCGGGAGGTTGACCGTGGCCTCGACGCCTTCGAGCTTGGCGAGTTTCTTTTCCACGCGGTTCACGCATGAGGCGCAGGTCATGCCCTCAACGTCCAGTTCGATCACCCTGCGGGGGTTGCCGGCGGAAAGGTGTTCGGTGCCCATGGCTGGTCCTTCTCTGATGGTGCGTGGTGCTCTGGTGGTGCCTGGAGCGGATCGGAGGCGGGATTAGGCCTCGTTGGCCACCACCAGGTAGCCCGCCTCGGCCACTGCCTCGCCGATTTCGGAGGGGGAGAGCTTGTGCGTGGAGGTGATGGTGACGGTGCTAATGCCGCCGGCATTGAGGTCGATCTCGATCTCCTCGACGCCGGCCAGCGCCTCGAGCTCTTCGCTGACGGCGGAGACGCAGTGACCACAGGTCATGCCGGAGACGTGGACTTTGGTGGAGATGGTGCTCATTGCTGGCTCCTCGTTGCTGCGCTGACTGGGTTGGCCAGCTGGGTGGGTGGTGGTTGTGCCGCTAGCGCAGCAGGCGCCCGATGGCACCCGCCGCCTCCTTGACCTTAATGTCGATGGCTTCAGCCCGGAGATCCGGGTCAGGTTCCGATGCCGCCCCGACAACGCAGTGGCCGATGTGTTCTTCCACAAGGCCCAGGCTGACGGCGTGCAGGGCCTTGGTCACTGCCGCGACCTGCGTCAGGATGTCGATGCAGTATTTGTCCTCCTCGACCATTCGCGCGATTCCCCGGACCTGCCCCTCAATCCGCCGGAGCCGGCGCAGGTACGCGTCTTTGTCCCCCGTATAGCCGTGCTGTGCGGATTCAGCAATTGCTTCTTCGCTGGACGCCGCGGGCGTCCGTCCTTGGGAAGTCTCCATGCCCTCCAAGTTATACCCCTAGGGGGTATACGTCAAGGAGAGCGCGAACTCATAATGATGCGGAAAAGAGTTTTCGGGCAACAAAAAGCTCCGGAGCGCGTTATTGGGGGATACGCACTCCGGAGCAGTCTTTGGGGCAGGCCCTGGATCAACCTGCGTGTTCAGCTTACTTGCCGGTAGCCACGTTGGCCACCACCTCGAATAAGTACTTTGACTTTACTTTTCCGCGCGCTTCTGGCCGGCGTCTGGCCCGCCTATTCCGGCTGGTCCTGGTGCGCGGCCATTCGAAACGGAACCACCAGCACGGGCCGGCTCTGGTGGTGGGTAAGCCAGGCGGCCACTGAGCCGTTCAGGAGTTCGGTGATCCGGTGTCCGAAACCGCGCTCCGGCGTTCCCACAATGATCATGGGAGCATCGACCTCCGAGGCCAGCCTGCCGAGTGCGCGGGCCGGGTCCCCGGTCAAAGTGCGCAGGGTCCATGCCGGCCCGCCGTCCGGGACGGCCGACGTGATCGCCGACTTCAGTTCCGTGGTGACGGAACGGACATCGTCGTCGTCCCTGTCCGGGTGGAGGGAGAGGCGGTGTGCGGACCTCGCCGGATCCCACTCAACCAGGTAGCTTGCCTCATCCACGTAGGCGCAGAGCAACGGGGCGGACAGCTTCTGGGCCAGGGTGACGGCGGTCTTGAGGACCTCCGGATGCTGGCCGGGAACAGTGCCCACAAGGAGCGGAGGCGGGCCGCTGGAGTGCTCTGCATCCATAATCAATTGTGTGCCCGCGGTGTCGGGAAAGACCATAGCTGCATAGGGCCTTCGCCCAGCTCAGCGCCGGTTTTCAACTCCGCTGCGCGGCTGCTGGCGCAGGTGGAAGGGCGGTGGTTTTTTCCCTTGAATCCCGCGCCGGGTGAGCCTAGTTTGGAGACGTAGAAAGGCGGCGTCCCATGCAGATTCACATGTGGTGGCTCGATCTGGACCTGAAAAGCAAGGAGTGGCTTCGCGAGAACCTGCGGGCCGGCGATGTTCCGGTGTTCGTGATGGAGGGGATTGCCCAGGCCGGCGGCCCGCACCCGGACACCCCGCAGGCGGTCCTGACCGAAGCCGAGTGGGATTTCATCGAGACCCAGTCGGAGTTTGTGGACTGACTGGTTCCGCTGGTCTGGTCGCAGGGCCGCTCGCCGGTCATGCCGCGCGGACCACCGGCAGCTCATCCCAGTGGGTCGTGTAGCGCGGCGAACGCATGCCGCGCTTCATGCTCCAGTCCAGGCCGCTCCTCAGGCCTGCGAACCCGAGACCGATGGTGCCCCTGCCGTACTTCCGGCTGATCTGCTCAACCAGGGGGCCGATTCCGCGTTCCTCGTGCGGGTTGGTGAATGGATCCAGTGGCGGCTGGTTACCGGAGGGCCGCAGGTCGGTGACCATGATGCCGGCGCGGGCGTATCTGACGCCGTCCTGGATGGCGGGCAGCAGGGCGTGGGCTGCCTTCGTGAGCAGCACCGGGTCGGCGGTGGGCATGGGCAGCGGAACGCAGACGGACGGAAACGACTTGTCTTTCGGGTTGTAGTGGGACGTGCCGGCGAACGCGGTGAGGACCTTGGCCTGAAGGTGGTGCCGGGTGAGCCGCGCACTCGCCTGCTGTGCATAGACGCTCAGGACCTGGCGAAATTCGGGGACGGACGTCAGGGGAGTCGAAAACGAGCGGGAGAAGATCAGCTGGTCCCGGCCCACGCGTTCCTCCTCCAGCGGTATGCACGGTGTTCCGCGCAGTTCCAGCACCGTGCGCATCAGCACCACCGAAAAACGGTCGCGCACCATCACCGGATCCGCCCGGCTGAGCTCCAGGATGGAGGAGATCCCCATGGCGTTCAGACGCTTTTCCAGCCGGTCCGCCACGCCCCAGACCTCCGAGACCGGCAGCCGGGACATGAGCAGTTCGCGCGCATCCGGGGCCATCGATTCCCAGCGACACACCCCTTCCAGGGCGGGGTTGTTCTTCGCCCACCGGTTGGCCAGTTTGGCCAGCGTCTTGGTGCCTGCGATGCCCACGCACACAGGCACCCCGACGTTGCGCCGAACCGCGGCCCTGATGGTCCGGCCAAGACCCGTCACCTGTTCGGGGCTGCCCTTGATGCCAAGGAACGCCTCGTCGATGCTGTACACCTCGAGCCAGGCCGAGTAGCGTCCCAGCAGCTCCATGACCCGGGCGCTGATGTCGCCGTACAGTTCATAGTTGCTTGACAGGGCAACGAGGCCCCACTCCCTGGCCCGCGGGGCGATCTTGAACCACGGCTGGCCGGTGCTGATCCCCAGGGCCTTGGCTTCCGGGCTGCGGGTCACGGCGCAGCCGTCGTTGTTGGATAGCACCACCAGCGGCTTACCTTCGAGGGAGGGGTCGAAGGCCCGCTCCGCGCTGGCGTAGAAGCAATTCACATCCACCAGGGCTATCTGCTGCCGGGTCTCAGACATGGTGGAGGCACCTCGTGGCCACGCCCCAGATGGTGAGGTCGGCCAGGGCGGGGACAATGATGTCCGGATACAGGGGGTTGGCCGCCTGGAGCACCACACCGGCCGCGGTGATCTTCAGGCGCTTGATGGTGAGCTCGCCGTCCAGCACTGCCACCACCACGGATCCGTCGCGCGGTTCCAGCGCCCGGTTCACGATCAGTTCGTCGCCGTCGCTGATGCCGGCGTGTTCCATCGAGTCGCCGGAGACCCGCACGATGTAGGTGCTGGTGATGTCCTTGATCAGGTGTTCGTTCAGGTCGATCCGACCGTCAAAGTAATCCTGCGCGGGGGACGGGAAGCCCGCTGCCACGGCCACGGGGGAGACCAGCACAAGCCGCAGGGAAAGTCCCGCCTCTATCACGCGGGGACCGATGATCACGCCCACAACACACCTTTTTTCGAATATATGTTCGATAATCAGTGTAGTCCCCGGGACTGACAAACTGCAGACTCTGCAGAATCCTGCGGTAAACGGTGCGTCCGGCCCTGGCAAGTATGGTTGTGCTGTGCCTACCAGTGCGGAAGGAATACAGCCATGCGGATTCTGGTCGTTGGGGCCGGCGCGACCGGCGGCGCCTTTGGCAGCCTGCTCCAGGAAGCCGGACGCGACGTCACTTACCTCGTGCGCGAAAGCCGGGCGAAGAGACTTAGGCGCGATGGCTTGCGGTTTGTCTCGCCCGGAAATGACCGCACCCACCAGGTCCGGACGGTCGTTGCCGGAGAAACCGCTGAGCCTTTCGACCTCGTACTTGTCACCGTTAAAGCCGCTGCTCTCGAGGGAGCCATCGCGGATCTGCGGCACTACGTGGGATCAGGGACGTTCCTGCTGCCGTTCCTGAACGGCATGGCGCATGTTGAACGGCTGGACCAGGAGTTTCCCGGGCAGGTGTTGGGTGGTCTGGTGAAGATCGTCGCCACGCTCGACGGCGACACCGTGCGCCAAATGACCGGGCTGACCACGCTGACTGTCGGCGCCCTCGATGGTGCCGGCGTCCCAGAAGGGGTTATCGAAGCCCTGGACGTCCCGGGCATTGATCTCACGGTCAGCCGGGATGTCGTTGGTGCCCTGTGGGAGAAATGGGCGTTCATCGCCGCTGCGGGCGTCATCACGTGCCTGTTCCGCGGGCCCATCGGCAAAATCATCGACGCCGGCGGACTTCCAAAGATCATCGACGCCATCAACGAACTTGAGGCCGTCGCCGAGGAAGCCGGCCACCCCGTCTCCGGCCAGGCACACGCGCAGTCCCTGGCGCTCCTGACTGAACCGGGTTCGGCCTTCACCTCCTCCCTGTACCGGGATCTCACCGCCGGTCGTCCGACCGAGGGAGAACATATCCTGGGAGACCTCGCCGGCCGCGCCCGGCATCTCGGCGTCCCCACGCCGCTGCTCGACCTCACCCTCATCCAACTCAGAGCGAACAGGCCGACGCACGGCTAGGGCCGCCACTTCTGCGAGGCAGCGGTTGTGTTCATCACACGTTCGTCGTGCCGTCTCCGTCACAGCGGGTCTCCGTCGCATACTGGTCTCATGGGGATGCAAGACGCAGGAGGATCAGTGGTGGAAACCTTGAAGAGGGTGGTGCGGAACGAGTACTTTCCGGCAGCGGCCGTGCTGACGCTGGTGGTGCTCTTCTGGGTTGCGGGCCTGTTCGGCGGCCTCTCGCTGCTGAGCCGGAGCCAGCCCCCAATCGCCACGCTCACCTGGCTGCTGTTCGTGTACGCCGCTGCCGTCCTGACGCCACTGGCTGGCATCCTGGCCGCGGCGGACCTGCTTCGCCGGTGGTGGCGAAACCGCCGCGCAGCGAAGGCCGGCACCGCCAAAGGCGGCATACGCAACGACGGCACTCCCAAAGACGGTGCGAGGATCGGGTCCTAGACCAAACCCCGGCCAACGAATCCAGCCAAACCCGTTGGGGGCCAAAACCATTGCAGCCCCTCCGCCCGAGTGGTTGCATGGGGTTCATGAATGCCTCAGAGAGTTTCGTTTTAGCAATCGGGACCAAAAAGGGTCTCTGGCTGGCCATCAGCCAGGACCGGAAGCAGTGGTCCTTTTCCGGCCCGCACTTCCTGATGAGCGAGATACCCAGCATCGGAATCGACACCCGTGACGGCCGCACGCGCATCATGGTGGGGGTGCGGTCCGAGCACTGGGGCCCCTATGTTGCCCACTCGGATGATCTCGGCGCCAGCTGGACCGAGCCCGAGCAGGGTGCCATCAAGTTTCCCGAAGGCACCGACGCCGCCGTGGAACGCATCTGGCAGATCTACCCCGACGCCGAATCCCGCCCGGGCGTCGTCTGGGCCGGAGCGGAACCGATTTCGGTATGGAAGTCGACCGACGGCGGCGAGCACTTTGAGCTGAACCGCGGACTGTGGGACCACCCGCACCGCAGCGAGTGGGGTGCCGGATACGGCGGCGCCGCCGCCCACTCGATAGTGGTCAACCCCTCCGGGGACAAAGTCCACGTGGCCATGAGCACCGGAGGAGTGTACCGCTCACTTGACGGCGGGACGTCCTGGGAGCCGCGGAACAAAGGCATCTCGGCCTACTTCATGCCTGACCCCAACCCGGAATTCGGCCAGTGCGTGCACAAGATTGCAGCGGATGCCGCCGTTGAAGGCCGCCTTTACGCGCAGAACCACCACGGCGTGTACCGGACCGATGACAATGCCGAGAACTGGGAATCGATAGCGGAGGGCCTGCCGGCCGATTTTGGGTTCGTCATGCTGACGCACCCCAGGCGTGCCGGCACGGCCTGGGTTGTTCCATTGAAGGCCGACGGCGAACGCATCCCGCCGGACGGAAAACTCGCCGTGCACCGCACCGACGACGCCGGAGCCACGTGGAAGCGCCTGGACTCCGGGCTCCCGCAGTCAGAATTCAATGCCGTGCTCCGTGACGCGGCCGCCGTGGATTCCGCTGAACCCGCCGGGGTGTACTTCGGAACACGCGGGGGCGCGGTGTATGCCAGCGCCGACGAAGGCGAAACCTTTGCGGAGGTGGCATCCCACCTGCCGGATGTCCTGTGCGTCCGCGCTGCCGTTGTGGCCGGGGCCCCGGTTGCCGCCGGGACTGGCGCATGAGGATGTGCAGTGGCTGAGATCAGCGTGGTCCTTCCCAGCGTCCTCCAGCCGCTCGCCGGCGGGCAGTCCATACTGACTACACCCGCCGACGGGGCGGTGACTGTGGGGCGGCTGCTGGATTCCGTGACCGGGACATACCCGGTGCTCGCCAGGCGGCTGCGGGACGAGACGGGTGCGCTCCGCCGCTACGTGAATATTTACGTGAACGGTGAGGAGGTCCGGCGTCTCCGCGGCCTGGAAACGGAAGTCTCCGCGGGCCAGGAGGTACTGATTATTCAGTCGGTGGCCGGCGGCTAGACGGCTCAGGCGACGCGCCAAACGCTGCATTCGTCCGTATTTATGGCCTTGCGCATGCCCGTGTGATGATCCATGATCCACACGACGCCGATGCCCGGGGCTGTCTCCTGGACGCTGCCGCGGCGGATGATGACATCGTCATAGCTGGGGCCCACCGACAGGCGGGCCTCGATCTCGTCGCCGCGATGCAGCTGGTCCAGGGCACGGACCCGGGTGATGTGGGGTTTGGCTTCCTTCAACATGGCGTGGCCTCCTGAGCTGGAGCTGGTGCCTGCAATTGCCGGCACAACCAGTGTGGCGCGGCATTGTTGCGCACGCGTTTCCTGCCCGTTAGCGCCCGGTTAGTTTCCGGCGCCGAGGCGGTTTCCGCGCGCCATCGGCGGCCGGAGAGCCCTTGGACTGGCGGGCGATGATCTCGGGAACCGGGAAGACCATGTCTGAGGTGTTGCACTTCTGGAGCTCATCCCGGGACGCCGCGGGTGTCCCGCAGATTCAGGCCGGTGACCCAGCGCGGGGTGCAGTCCCTCGTCGGCCAGGAGGTGGTTCTCCGGCCCCGGACGGATGTCTGTTGCGGGAGCCTGTCCGGGGCCGGAAGTGTGCGGCTGTTACTGGGCCAGCTCGGGTGTGCCGTCGATCAGGCGGCTGACCTGCCAGGGGTTGGCATCCTGGAGCGGTGCCGGACGCAGCTGCTCGGGGAAGTTCTGGTAGGCCACCGGGCGCAGGAACCTGTTGATCGCGAGGGTCCCCACCGAGGTGGTCTTCGAGTCCGAGGTGGCGGGGTAGGGGCCGCCATGGACCACGGCGTGGCCGACTTCGACGCCGGTGGGCCAGCCGTTGATGATGATCCTGCCGACCTTGCGTTCCAGGGCCGGGATCAGGCCGGAGGCCGCAGCGAAGTCTTCCTCTGTCACGTGCAGCGAGGCAGTGAGCTGGCCTTCGAGCAGCCGGGTGGCCCTGATCAGGTCATCGATGTCCTTGTAGCGGACCGCGAGGCTGGCGGCTCCGAAGATTTCCTCGTGCAGGACCGGGTTGGATGTGAAGGCGTCCAGGTCGGCGCCGAACACGGCGGGGGCGGGGGCGTTTTCGGTCGGTCCCTTCTTGCCCCGGCCGATGAGTTCGACGTCGGCGGAAGCCTCGAGCGCGTCGTGGCCGTGCTGCCAGGCGGAGGCGATGCCGCCGCTGAGCATGGTCTGCCCGGACAGCTGCGTGATGGCGTCGGTGACGGCCGCGGCGAACCGGTTTCCGGCGTCGCCGGCGGGAACGAAGACGAGCCCCGGGGAAGTGCAGAGCTGTCCGGAGCTGCCGGTCACGGAGGTGACGTACTGCTTGGCAAGGGATTCAATATCCGCGTTCAGCGCGCCGGGGAAGACGTAGACCGGGTTGATGGAGGACATTTCGGCGTAGACCGGGATCGGTTCGGGCCGTGCGGCGGCGGTGCGCATGAGGGCGGTGCCGCCGGCGCGGGATCCGGTGAAGCCTACGGCCTTGACGGCCGGGTCGGCCGCGAGGGCCTGGCCGATGCTGCTGCCCGGGCCGTAAATGAGGGAGAAGACGCCGGGGTGAAGGCCGAGGTCGGTGACGGCCTTGGCGATGGCCTGGCCCACGAGTTCACTGGTGCCGGGATGGGCGTTGTGGGCCTTGACGATCACCGGGCAGCCGGCCGCGAATGCGGAGGCGGTGTCGCCGCCGGCGACGGAGAAGGCCAGCGGAAAGTTGCTGGCGCCGAAGACGGCCACGGGGCCGAGCGGGATCTGGCGCTGGCGAATGTCGGCGCGGGGCAGGGGAGCCCGGTCCGGAATGGCCGGGTCGATGCGGACGCCGCGGAAGTCGCCCCGACGGACCACGTCGGCGAAGAGCCGCAGCTGGCCGGTGGTGCGGGCACGTTCGCCCTGCAGGCGGGCGGCTGGCAGGCCGGTCTCCTGGCCCGCCCGGACGATCAGTTCCTCACCGACGGCCTCGATGTTCTCGGCGATCGCGTCCAGGAACCGGGCGTGCTGCTCGGGGTCAAGAGTGCTGAAGGAGTCGAAGGCGTCGGCGGCCGCGGCGGTGGCGGCCTTGAGCTGCTCCTCGGTGACCAGGGTGTACGCAGGTTCCAGCTGTTCGTTGGTGGCGGGGTTGAAGCCGTGGGCCGTGCCGCTGGTACCGATAACGGTCCCGCCGGCGATGAGGGAATGTCCTTGAAGAGTCATAGTGCGCCCTCCTGGGCGGTTGAGGTTAGAGATGGGCGGTGCTGGGGCGCCCGGTCAGGCGTTGCCGGCTCCGAGGTGCCAGATGCCGAGGGCGGAGAGCAGTTCCCGCGGATCCCAGACCACCCATTCCTCGGCGAGCTTGTCGTCGTCGAAACGGAGGAAGGAAGCCCCGGAGACGGTGATGGACCGGCCCGTGGCGGGCACGTCCATGAAGTCGCCCTGGTGCGTTCCCCGGGTCTGCCAGTGGATCGCGGCGGTGTCTCCGTCTTCGATGATGTGCAGGATGTCTGTGGTGGTGTCCGGGAACGCGGCGTGGGTGGCCTCGATGGTTTTGCGCAGGTTGGCGTAGTCCTCACTGCCGGACTTGGAGCGGCGGACGTAGTCAGGCGCGAGCAGCTGCTCGAATGCTGTGAGGTCTCCGTCGCCCCAGGCCCGGTTCCAGGCGTCGAGAATGGTGTCGCGGCGGCTCATGATGCGCTCCTTGCTGCTGTTGCTTCGGCAGGTGCCGGGATTTCGATGGGCAGGTACTGGCCGAACTTTCCGGCCCGGAACAGCAGGGCGTCGCCGCTTCCCTCTTCCATGTTTGTTACCGATCCCACCACCATGTAGTGGTCGCCGACGAGGACCTCGGCGGTGACGACGCAGTCGATGTAGGCAGTGGCGCCGTCCAGGTGCGGGGTGCCGAGGGGTCCGGCACTGCAGGGCAGGCCCTCGAACTTCTGCGGTCCCTTCCGCGACAGCGACCGGCAGAGGCTGATCTGGTCATCGGAGAGGATGTTGGCGGTGAACTTCTGCAGTTTGCGCAGCTTCGGCCAGCTGGAGGAGGACTTGTCGACGCAGAACATGACCAGCGGCGGCTCGAGTGAGAGGGACTGGAAGGTGCCGACCACGAGGCCGAGCTTCTCGTCGTCGTCGTTGACGCCGGTGATGGCCGTAACGCCGGTGGGCAGCTTGCCCAGGATCTGGCGGTAGTAGGCGGGGGTGATGTCCGCCGGAACGGCGGCTGGGGTGATATCCATGTCAGTGTTCCTTGATCAAGTGAATTGGATCAGGCGGTTTCGCGGAAGCTGCCGAAGCGGCCGCCGTGGAAGATGAGCGGGGCGGAAGCCCCCTCGGCGGGTGTCATGTCCAGCACGCTGGCGATGACGACGACGTGGTCGCCGGCGGTGAACTGCTGTTCGATCCGGCAATCGAACCAGGCAAGTGAGCCGTGCAGGTGCGGGGTGCCCCACCCGGATTCGGACCAGTCCACAGCGCTGAGCTTGTCCTCACCCCTGGCGGAGAGTGCGCGGCACACCTGCTGCTGGTCCTCGGCGAGGAGGCTGACGCTGAAGGTCCCCGCTTCGGAGATCCTGGGCCAGCTGGTGGAGGAGTGCATCACGCTGAACGTCACCAGCGCCGGTTCCATGGACAGCGAGGCGAAGGTGCCCACGATCATGCCGTTCTGGGCCCCGGTCACCGGGTCCGTGGAGCAGATCGCTGCGACGCCGGTGGGCAGGTGCCGCATGACGGCACGGTAGGTGTCGGAGTCGATCCGGCGGCCTTCCAGTACGGGAGCGGTCATGGCTTTTCCTCCAGTGCGGGGGCCTTGAGTTCTGCGTGGATGTTGCGGCCGGCGCGCAGGCCGGACTCGATGGCGCCGTCGAAGAAACCGGCCCAGATGTTCGCGGTGTCACTGCTGGCGAAGTGCAGTGCGCCTTCGCTGGCTTGCTGTGCAGCGTGGTACTTGGTGAGCTGGCCGGGGCGCTGGATCTGCCAGGTCTCCTCGGCGTACGGGTCCTCGCCCCACTTGTGGCCGGTGACCTCGAGGACTTCCAGGTCGTCGCGCCAGACCTTGATGGCCGCCTGGACCTGGTCCTTGTCGGTGACGTCGATGCGGTTCGCGTCGGCGCCGAAGCCCACCAGCACGGCGTCATCTTCGCCGACGAACTCGGTGCGGATCACGGAGAGCGGCTTGTCCTGGGCGGAGTAGGCGAAGAACGGCTTGATGGGTCCCTTGACCCGGATCCAGGCCTTGACGCCCTGGGATGCGGTCTTTTCCCGGCTGGGTGCGAGCTTGCCCTCGGACAGGGCAGGCTCGACGTCGAGCTTGTGCAGAATGTTCTGCGACAGTGTGATGACCACCTTCCTGGCCTGTATTTCCTGGCCGTCGCCGTAGGTGACGGTGGCACCGTCGCTGTTGTGGCGGACGGACGTGACCGGGCTGTTGAGGCGGATGTCGGCGGTGGTGTCCTCGGCGATGGCGTTGGCCAGGCCGTCGTTGCCGTCCTTGAGGCGGTAGATGGCGGAGGCCTCGTGCATCAGGTGCCAGTGGCCGGAGGAGCCGGCGGTCCAGCGCAGGGCGTTGACGTAGGCGCACTGGTCCAGGGGCGCGTTGAAGTGGCCCACCCAGGCGGCCTCGTTGGCGTTCCGCTCGTCCTCGGAGAGGTCCAGCTTGTCGAGCATTTCCTGCAGGTTGTACTGGTCCACCTCGGCCAGGTTCTCCACGGTCAGCGGTGCATCGGGGCGGGGAAGCCACTTGACGGTGTCTTCCAGCAGGCGGGTCATGCCGGGGTCGATGAGCTTCATGAAGTCGTCCAGGTTGCCGCGGCGCACCTCGTTGCCGGCCAGCCAGTAGGTTTCCTCCGAGCGCGGGCCGCGGGAGACCTCCAGGCCGTAGCGGGTGACTTCGGCCCAGACGTGGGGCTGGGTCCAGTGCAGCCAGTTGCCGCCGAGCTCCAGGTTCTGGCCGAGGCGGCGCTCGGTGTACAGGCGGCCGCCAAGACGGTTCCGGGCTTCCAGGACGACCACGCTGTGGCCGCGGTTGCCGAGCTCGCGGGCGGTGACGAGGCCGGCAAGACCGGCACCGATGACGACGACGTCTGTCTGTTCAGTCATTGAAGTATCTCCGTTGATGTTTGGTGGGTGGGTGGCGGCGTTGCGCCTAGCGGGCGGCTTCGCTGAGGTTCGCGGCCCGTTGCGCGGTGGCGGGGTGGCCGTCCAGGGTGTACTTCTGGCCGAACAGCTTTTCGCGCAGGGTCACCGGCTCCTGGTCCTCCGGGCGTGCCGGGGCAACGATGCCCTGGGCGCGGAGTTCCGGCAGGGCCAGCTCAATGAATTCCTCCCAGCCCCCGGGCTTGGTGACGTAGCTGAGGTTGATGCCGTCGATGTCGGCCTCGTCGCGCCAGCGGCGCAGCTCTGCTGCCACCGTCTCCGGGGAACCGACGATGGTGGAACCGGTGCCGCCGACGGCGAGGAACTCCGCGATCTGGCGCGGGGTCCAGTCCCGGTCCGGATCGGCCTTGGAGAACATGTCCACCATGGACTGGCCGGCCTTCGTTCCGACGGACGCCAGGGGGATGTCGAGGTCGTATTCGGACATGTCGATTCCGGTCCAGCCGCTGAGGCGGGCCAGGATCGCGTCGACCGTGGCGAGGTCCACGGCCTTCCGGTACTTGGCCTGGGCCTCTTCGTCGGTTTGGGCGACGACGACGGTGAGCAGGATGACGATCTTGACGTCCCGGGGGTCGCGGCCGGCGTCGGCCACTGCCTGGCGGAGCTTGGCGACGGTGCGCTTGGCACCCGCCACGGAGGTGCTCTGGATGAAGACGGCTTCGGCGTGCTTGCCGCCGAATTCCATGCCCCTGGCGGACGATCCGGCCTGGAACAGTACGGGAGTGCGCTGCGGGGACGGCTCGCAGAGGTGGAAACCGGGGACGGTGAAGTATTTGCCGGCGTGGTCGATCGGGTGGACCTTCGCCGGGTCGATGTAGGTTGCCGATGCGGCGTCCCGGACCACGGCGTCCTCCTCGTAGGAGCTTTCCCAGAGCTTGTAGACGACCTCCATGTACTCGTCGGCCATGTCGTAGCGCTCCGCGGGGGAGAGCTGCTGCTCCTTGCCCAGGTTGCGGGCGGCAGCCTCGGAGTACGAGGTCACGATGTTCCAGCCCACTCGGCCGGAGGTGAGGTGGTCCAGGCTGCTGAACTTGCGGGCCAGCAGGTAGGGCGGCTCATAGGTGGCCGAGCAGGTCACGCCGAAGGTGAGGTGCTTGGTCACCGCGGCCATGCCGCTAATCAGCACCGTCGGGTCGTTGATCGGGACCTGGGCCGCGTCGCGCAGCGCGGCATCGGCATTTCCGCGGAAGACATCGTGGTAGCCGACGTTGTCGGCGAAGAATATCCCGTCGAAGCCGGCCTTCTCGAGCATTTGCGCGACGCCGGTCCAGTACTGCAGATCCGTGTACCGGTGGCCCTGGTCGCCTTCAGCGCGCCACGTTCCCGAGGTCAGGTGGGTGGGAGCGAAGACGTCGAAGGCGAAGAGGCTCAGGGGTTCATTTTTCATGGCAGCGGTGCTTCCTTGGACTCGTGCCGGACTAGGCGACAACAATTGGGTGACGTTCATAAACTGAACACTGCGTTCAATTTAAGGTGTAAGCGAGCTCACTGTCAAGGGTGCGTCATTGCTCGGCGCGAGATGTCGCGCGGCTATTGACAGGAAATGTGGCGCCTGCCATATTTTTGACCACGACGTTCGAAAAATGAACGAACTAGTCTGGCTCTTTCAGCCTCCCCAACAGCCGCCGTGCCAACACGGCCACCGCCCCATCCCCTCGAATTGGCACGATCTACAAGGAAGTCCATCGTGAATACACCTGTTACACCGGCCCCCGGGCCGTCGCTGCAGTCACCGGCGGTACAGGATCCGCAGAAGAAGCGGTTCCTGTACAAGCTCAGCGGAGTCATCGCCGGCGGCATGTTTATCGACGGGTTCATCCTCGGCGGCATCGGGCTCGTCATGCCGGCGCTGACGTCGGACCTGAGCCTGTCGGCCACCTGGCAGGGCCTCATTGGCGCCTCGGCCCTGATCGGCATCTTCTTCGGCGGCCCCATCGGCGGGTACCTGGCCGACAAGATCGGCCGCAAGCCGATGTTCATCGTCGACCTGGCCATCTTCCTGGCTGGCTCGGCCGCGCAGTTCTTCGTGGCGGACGCCTGGCAGCTGTTCCTAATCCGCCTGCTCATGGGCATGGCGATCGGCGCCGACTACGCCATCGGCTGGCCACTGCTGGTCGAGTTTTCCCCGGCCAGGCTGCGCGGCAAGCTGATGGCCTTCCAGGAAGTCGCGTGGTACGTCGGCTACCTGCTCTCCTACGCCGTGGGCTACTACCTGTCCACTGCCATCCACGCTGACTGGCGCATCATCCTGGGCATGAGCACCGTTCCGTCCCTGATCGTCTTCCTGCTCCGGCTGGGCTCCCCCGAATCCCCCCGCTGGCTCATCAGCAAGGGGCGGACCGAGGAAGGGCTCGCCATTGCCCAGCAGTACATGGAGGAAGCCGACGTCCGGGACCTCGCGTTCGAGAAGCCGGAGCGCCCCAATTTCGGCAAGCTCTTCTCCCCGCAGTACCGGAACTCCACGATCTTCGTCTGCATGTACTGGGTCTGCAATGTGACCCCCTACTTCGCCATCGCCACGTTCGCCCCCATCGTGCTCGAAAGCCTGGGTGTGGAGGACGGCCTGGCTGGAGCGCTGCTGCTCAACGGCGTGGTGGTGGCCGGTTCCCTGGCTGCGATGTTCCTCATTGAACGGGTCGGCCGCCGCAAACTGTCCATTCCGCCGATGTGGATCGCCGCAGTAGCCCTGGTGGTCATCGGCCTCTTCTCCCACGTCTCGCCGATGGTTATCCTGGTCTGCTTCATTGCCTTCTCCTTCTTCAATGCCGTTTCCACGGCCCTGACCGGCGTGTACCCCGGGGAGGTCTTTCCCACGGAAATCCGCGGGGCCGGCGTCGGCTTTGCCACGGCCTTCTCGCGGATCGGTGCCGCGGCCGGAACGTTCATCCTTCCGATGTCCGTGGACGGCCTGGGAGTCGGGACCACGATGCTCATAGCCGCCGGTATTTGTGTGGTGGGTGCCGTGATCTCGCAGTACCTTGCCCCGGAAACCAAGGGCCTGAGCCTGAGTGACACCTCGGCACCGCTGGGCAAGCCGCTGGGCAAGGCGCTGGTGCGGTAAGTCCCAAAACCCATAGGAACCATGCGCGAAACTGGCAGCTGATGCCCTCGGACTTCGGTTTGGAGGGCACCGGCTGCCAGTTCGCGCCCAACCCGAAGACTGACCGGCCTTAACCCGTTGAGCCGAGGGTGAACGCCCCGTTCGCTACTTGGAAAGGCGCATAGGATGGGTGCGGACAGCACGGGCTTCGGACCGTGGGCGAACGCGAACCGGGAGCAGATATGGCGGCGGGACGAAGCGCAGCAGAAGCAGACGAGGCACAAGGAGCCGAGGCCGCAACTGCCGACGAATCGGCGGACCTGACCAACAAATCCGTCATCAAGGCAACCGTCCTGCTGAGCGAACTGGGCCGCCACCGGCAGGGAATCACCGTTACGGAACTGGCCCAAGCCGTAGGCATGACCCGGCCGACGGCCTTCCGCCTGCTCCTGAGCCTTGAGCAGACGGGTTTCGTGGACCGCGTGGACAACCGCTACCTGTTGGGCTGGCAGATGGCCAAGCTGGGCAGGCTTGCCGACCCCTACACCGGTGCCGTGGCCCGGATCCAGCCGATCCTGGACGAATACGCCGCGAAGCTCAAGGAGACGATGAGCTTCGCCATGGTCCGGAGTGAAACGTCCTACGATGTGATCGCTGAAGCCTCGGGCTCCCGCTACCTGAACGCTACCCATCTGTATGTCGGCGGGAACTACCCCGCACATGCCAGCGCCACCGGAAAGCTGCTTCTGTCTGAACTCAGCGACGAAGGAATCTCCGCGTCATTGCCCGAAAAGCTGGAGTCCTACACTGCCCGCACCATAACGGGCCGGAAGGCACTCCTGCAGGAGATCCGCCAGGTCCGGGAACAGGGCTATGCCGTCATCGACGAGGAGCTTGAAGAGGGCCTTTTCGCCGTCGCCTATCCAGTCCGTGACTCGTCAAACGGATTGATTGGCGTGCTCGCGGCCCAGGGACCCGTGCAGCGGTTCAAAGCGGACAAGCTGCCAGGGATTGTCGACCAGCTGCACAAGGCCGCCGACGAGGTCGCGAAGGCCCTGTCCTAGCATCGCCTGTCCTGGCGGTGCTTTCGAGCTAGACAGCACCGCAGCTGCGGCGTTTAGGCGTTCGCTGTGGCTGTCAGGCGTTCGCCATGGCGATCAGGTGCTCGCGCGAGGGGTACTTCCATTCCACGTACTGGACCGGGATTCCGGCGCGTTCGGCCACCACGCCGTGAGTGACGCCGTCCGGGCCCTCGCTGCTGGTCACCTCGGTGATGCAGGCGATCAGGGCTGCGGTGCGCCTTTCATCGCGCTCACGGAGGATTTCCGCGACCATCTTGGGGTTTTTACGCCTTGCCTTCTGGCGCCAGTACGTCATGTCTCACCTCTGCGTGGCGGTTAGGAGGCGTCCGGACCTTCAACGTACAGGCCGGCCCACGGAGTGCAGGTCAGTACGTCGTGTCCCAGGGACTGCCGGGTAGCGGCGCCCGAATCGCCGGCCCGCCGGCGGCCGGCAGCGGCACGGCCAGCGACGGGGCGGCTGGACCGGGCGAAAGCGATGAGAAGGATGCGGTGCACGGTGCTCATGGTGGGCTCCTCGCGGACTGCGGGAACCAAGGGCTCCCGGGGGTTCTGATACCGGAAAGCCGCCTTTGGCCATCTGGTCGATCGTTACGTTTTGCGAGTCAAAACTTTTGAACGCGACGTTCATATTTCGAAGGTAGCTCCATTGTGGCTCCTGTCACGGCATTTTGCAAGGGGATATCAGAGCATCCGCGCGATGTCGCAGCCTCGGACGCCACGTAACTATTGCGCGTGAAGGTGAGCCGTGCCACACTGTTTCTACGTTCATTAAATGAACGTCACGTTCGAATTTGACTAACCGGTCCGCAACGCAGGAAGGGAAGGAACCATGTCCATCTCAGTAGGTCACCGAGCAATTGCCACTGCATTCGGCTGGGGACACGGCCCCGCCAGCCGGGCAACCGAGTCCCTGCCCGTTGCAGACCTGCCGGTTACGGAAGTGCCTGCCCCGACGGCGGCGGCACAGGCCGCCGTCGAAGCCGGCGAACTGGTGTGCTCCCCCTGGGAAGGCCTCTACCTGGCCCAGGCCCACCCGGTGACTTCAGCCGGGAACCAGGCCACCACCCGCCAGCAACTGGACTCGTTCCTCAACAGCCTGATGTACGGCGAGTAAGTACAGGCCAGCGCCATGGCAACCGTGCTTTCCGCCGAAGCTGCATGCGACGCGCCAGCCGCGGCGGCAGCCACCGACGACTGTGACGCAAACACCTGCTTCTACTGCACCAGCCCTGAAACGGACTGAGCAGCAACCGGCGCAGGCCATTGACCGTTGATTCTTCTGGAACAAGACTTTCAGTGGGCCAGCACAGCCCGCCACCGTCGACCAGGAGGGGCCAGCGATGACCATGCAGGAAACCGAGGCAGAGGCGGCCTACCGGGCCGGCAGGGAGTGGTTCAAGAGCGCGGTGGTGTACCAGATCTATCCGCGTAGCTTCGCGGACTCGGACGGCGACGGCATCGGTGACCTCCGCGGGGTCATCGGGAAGCTTGACTACCTGCAAAAGCTGGGGGTCGACGTCGTCTGGCTGTCCCCGGTGTACCGCTCACCGCAGGATGACAACGGCTACGACATCAGCGACTACCGCGACATCGACCCCGTGTTCGGGACCCTGGAGACTCTTGACGAACTGCTGGACGGCCTGCATTCCCGGGGCATGAAACTGGTGATGGACCTCGTGGTGAACCACACCTCGGACGAGCACCCGTGGTTCGTGGAATCCCGCTCCAGCAAGGACAATCCGAAGCGGGACTGGTACTGGTGGCGGCCGCCGCGCGAGGTCGCCGGGCCGGGTGCGCCCGCCTCGGAAACACCGGCACCCGGAACACCAGGGGCGGAACCCAACAACTGGGGCTCGGCCTTCTCCGGGCCGGCCTGGGAGTACGACGCGGAGACGGGGGAGTACTACCTGCACCTGTTCTCCCGGAAGCAGCCGGATCTCAACTGGGAGAACCCGGAGGTCCGGGCCGCCGTGTACGAGATGATGAACTGGTGGCTGGACCGCGGCGTGGACGGCTTCCGGATGGACGTCATCAACTTCATCTCCAAACAGCAGTCGCTGCCGGACGGCCCGCAGGCCGAAGGGATGCTCTACGGCGACGGCAGCCCGCACTTCATTTGCGGTCCGCGCATCCACGAGTTCCTGCAGGAGATGCATGAGGAAGTCTTCGCGGGCCGCGACAAGGACCTGCTGACCGTGGGCGAGATGCCGGGCGTCACTGTCGGGGATGCGGCGCTGTTTACGGATCCCGCCCGCCGCGAGGTGGACATGGTGTTCCAGTTTGAGCATGTGGCACTGGACCAGGAGGGCGGCAACAAGTGGCGGCCCAAGAAGCTGCTGCTTACCGACCTGAAGAAGTCCTTGGGCCGCTGGCAGGAGGGGCTCGCGGAGCGGGGCTGGAACAGCCTCTACTGGGGTAACCACGACCAGGCCCGGGCCGTTTCCCGGTTCGGTGACGACGGGCAGTACCGGGAAGTGTCGGCGAAGATGCTGGCAGCCGTCCTGCACCTGCACCGTGGCACGCCGTACGTTTACCAGGGCGAAGAGTTGGGCATGACCAACATGGCGTTCGGCGCCATCAGCGACTACCGCGATATTGAAGTCCTCAACCATCACCGCGAAGCCACGACGCACCTGGGCCACACCGACGCCGAGGTCCTCGCCGCCCTGGCGCCGCTGAACCGGGACAACGCCCGGACACCCGTGCAGTGGGACGCCAGCCGGCATGGCGGCTTCACCACCGGGGCGCCCTGGATTGCCGTGAACCCGAACGCCAACACCATCAACGCCGCCGCCCAGGTTGACGACCCCGGGTCCGTCTTCAGCTTCTACCGCAAGGTCATAGCCCTGCGGCACTCGGATCCCGTGGTCGCCTACGGGGATTTCCGCATGCTGCTGCCCGACGACGAACACGTCTACGCGTTCACGCGCTCGCTTCCGGAGGCGGAACTTCTGGTGCTGTCCAATTTTTCGGGGACCGGCCGGACGGCGGGGGTCGACGACGGCGGCTGGGCTGATCGGTGGAACGGCTGAGCTGGTGCTGGGCAATTATCCCCCGGACGCCGGCGAACGGCACCCCTTCGACCTGCGCCCGTGGGAGGTGAAGGTGTTTCGCCGGAAGGCCCAGTAGGGGCCCGGCGCCGGGACTACGGTGCCAGGACTACGGCGCCAGGCGGTCGCCGGGCCGGTGCACCCGGAACCAGCGATAGCCGTACCGTCCCAGCTCAACGGTGAACCCGCCGTCGGCCTCCAAGGGAACGTTCCCGCCGTCGAACAGGTCCAGCAATATCGCGTCCCGGAACGCCCGCGGCGGGCTGTCCCCGGACCCGACGTTCGCGGCGACCTTGACCGGCGCGTCGCCGAGGTTGTGCAGCAGCACCACGGTGGCCTCCGCCGAGCTGCAACGGTGCGCAAACACGGCCGGCTCGGGCTGTTCGAGGATGGCAAACTCGCCCCAGCCCAGCTCGGGTGATTCGCGGTACCGCTGGATCAGGGTGGCCATGAAGTTCCACAGCGACTCCGGATCCCGCTTGGCGCTGGCCGCGTTGACCTTCTCCGGGCCGTACTCCCCGCGGGCCAGCGGGACCACCAGCTCGGACACCCTGGCACTGGAAAAGCCGCCGTTCTTTTCATCGTTCCACTGCATGGGCGTGCGGACAGCGGCGCGGCCCTTCTGCCGCAGGTCCTCGCCCATGCCGATCTCCTCGCCGTAGAAGAGCACCGGGGTGCCCGGCAGCGAGAACATCAGCGAGTAGACCATCCGGATCCGGTCGGCGTCGCCGCCCAGCATCGGCGGCAGCCGGCGCCGCAGGCCACGGCCGTACAGCTGCATGTTCTTGTCGGGTCCGAACGCTGCGAACACCTCCTCCCGCTCGCCGTCGCTGAGCTTGTCCAGGGTGAGCTCGTCATGGTTCCGCACGAACATGGCCCAGTGGTTGTCCGGGTGCAGCCGCGGACGGGTCTTCAGCGTTTCGGCCAGCGGACGGGCGTCCTGCCTGGCCAGCGACAGGTAGATGTGCTGCATGGACATGAAGTCGAACTGCATGTTCAGTTCGTTGCCCTCGCCGCCGCCGAAATACTCCAACTGGTCCTTGTACGGCAGGTTCACCTCGCCCAGCAGCACCGCGCCGCCGTTGCGTCGGTTCACGAAGCTGCGCAGGGCGCTGAGGTAGTCGTGCGGGTCGATGTTGGCCGCCTCGTCCTTGGGCGCGCCGCGGGTCTCCAGGAAAAACGGCACCGCGTCCAGCCGGAATCCGTCCAAGCCGAGTTCCAGCCAGAGGCCCATCGCCTTGGCGATCTCATTCCGGACTTTGGGGTTGGTGACGTTGAGGTCCGGCTGGTGCTCCATGAACATGTGCAGGTACCACTCGCCGGTGGCGTCGTCCTGGGTCCAGATGGAGGTCTGCTCGCCCGGGAACACCACTTCGGAGGACGTGTCCGGCGGCGGATCGCTCCGCCACACGTAGTAGTCCCGGTACGGGTTGTCCACGGATTTGCGGGCCTCGACAAACCAGGGGTGCTGGTTGGAGGTGTGGTTGACCACGAAGTCCGCGATCACCCGGATGCCGCGGTCCTTCGCCGTGCGGATGAACTCCACGAAGTCGCCCAGTGTCCCCAGCCGGCGGTCGACGTCGAAAAAGTCCGTCACGTCGTAGCCGTCGTCCCGGTCCGGTGACGGATAGAAGGGCATGAGCCAGATGCAGTTCACGCCCAGCGCCGCCAGGTAGTCCACGCGCTGGGTCAGGCCGCCGAAGTCACCGGTGCCGTCGCCGTCGCGGTCAAAGAACGTCTCCACGTCCAGGCAGTAGATGACGGCGGTCTTCCACCACAGGTCCGACGTCTCGGCGATGTTCATGCCACTGGCACCTTCCTCAGCTGCGGCAGGACACTGTCCGCGAAGGCGTCGATGAACGGCGCCTGCTCCTGCCCGACGAAGTGCAGGTACAGCTCGTCGAAGCCGAGGTCGAGATACTCGCCCAGCCACTGCACGTGGCGGTCCAGGCTGGCGGAGATGTTCACCGACTTCCGGACCCGGGCTTCCCCGACGTCGGTGCTGACGCCGTCGAAGTGCGCCGCCGTCGGTAAGTCCCAGGGAATGGGCGGGGCGAAGACGTTCGAACGCCACTGGTCCAGGGCAATGGCGACGGCGTCCTCCTCCCGGGGAGCCCAGGACAGGTGGATCTGCAGCACGGCCTTCCCCTTGCCGCCCGCGGCCCGGTACGCCGTCAGCATTTCGGTAAGTTTTTCGGCCGACTGGTTCACCGTCACCAGGCCGTCAGCCCAGCCGGCGGCGCGGCGGGCCGTGTCCACGCTGATGGCAGGGGCGATCAAAGGCGGAGGCGGCGCCGGTACATCCCAGATCCGCGCCTGCTCCACGGTGACCAGGCCGTGGTGGGTCACTTCCTCACCAGCGTGCAGCCGGCGGATGACGTCCACGCACTCCTCCAGCCGCTGCTGGCGGGTTTCCTTCAGGGGCCAGGGGTCGCCGGTGACGTGCTCGTTCATGTTCTCGCCGCTGCCCGGAGCCATCCAGAACCGGCCGGGAAACATGGATGCCAGCGTGGCCGAGGCGTGGGCGATGATGGCCGGGTGGTACCGCTGGCCCGGCGCCGTGACCACGCCGAAGCTCAGGCAGGTGGTGGCCAGGGCAGCCCCCAGCCAGGACCACGCGAAGCCCGAGTGCCCCTGCCGCGCGGACCACGGTTCGATGTGGTCCGAGCACATGGCGGCGTCAAAGCCCGCCTCCTCGGCGAGCCGGACGTCCTTCAGGAGCTGGCCGGGGCTGATCTGTTCATGCGATGCGTGGAAACCGATAGCTGCCATCGTTAATGTCTACCGGCGGGCAGGGGCCGTGTCGAGGGCGCTGGTGCCCGAGGGGTAGCGTCCGGCAAGGTCACGGGCAAGAATGGGGCCTATGCAGCTGCCGGTCATGCCCCCTGTCGCCCCCATGCTGGCCAAATCGGTCGGGGCCATCCCCGAAGGACGCCTGAGTTACGAGCCGAAGTGGGACGGATTCCGTTCCATCATCTTCCGCGACGGCGACGAGGTGGAGATCGGCAGCCGCAACGAGAAGCCGATGACGCGCTACTTCCCCGAGCTCGTGGAGGCGCTGAAGGCCAACCTGCCGCCCAAATGCGTGATCGACGGCGAGATCGTCCTGGTGGGCGCGTCCGGGGACCGGCTGGACTTCGACGCCCTGCAGCAGCGGATCCACCCCGCGGCCAGCAGGGTCAAGATGCTCTCCGAACAGACGCCGGCCAAATTCGTGGCTTTCGACCTGCTGGCCCTCGGCGACGAGGACTTCAGCGGCCGCCCCTTCGCGGAGCGGCGCGCGGCCTTGGAGCAGGCCTTCGCCTCGGCCAGCGCGCCGGTCCACCTGACCGCCGCCACGCAGGACCCGGAGCTGGCCGGAAAGTGGTTCCACCAGTTTGAGGGCGCCGGCCTCGACGGGATTATTGCCAAGCCGCTGGACGGGTCCTACCAGCCGGACAAGCGCGTGATGTTCAAGATCAAGCACGAAAGGACCGCCGACTGCGTCCTGGCCGGCTACCGCGTCCACAAGAGCGGCCCCGACACGATCGGCTCGCTGCTGCTGGGCCTGTACAAACCCGACGGCGAACTCGCCAGCGTGGGGGTCGTCGGCGCGTTCCCGATGAAGCGGCGCAAGGAGCTTTTCGAGGAACTCCAGCCCCTGGTCACCAGCTTCGACGAGCACCCGTGGGCCTGGGCCAAGCAGGAGGAGGGCAACCGCACACCCCGCAACGCGGAGGGCAGCCGGTGGAGCGCGGGCAAGGACCTGTCCTTCACGCCGCTGCGGCCTGAACGGGTGCTGGAAGTGAAATACGACCACATGGAGGGCGAACGGTTCCGCCACACCGCCCAGTTCGTGCGCTGGCGGCAGGACCGCGACCCGGAGTCCTGCACCTTCGAACAGCTCGATGAGCCGGTGAAGTTCGACCTCGCCGAAGTCCTCGCCACCTGAGCGCCTGCTCTCAATGCCCCACCTATTAATGCCCGACGGCGGTCCGCCCTTTCCGGAAAAGGGGCGGACCGCCGTCGTCGTTTGGTTTGCTCGAGGGGGCTACTTGAGGCCGAGCTCCCTGGTGGGAATCTTGAAGGTCTCCTTGGCCGTGAGGGCCGAGACGGCGGCGATGACGCAGATGACCGCGGTGAAGATGCTGATCTGCACCCAGCCGCCGGGCTTGATGCCGCCCATGGCCGCGACGATGGCCGGGGCGAAGCCGGCCATGAGGAAGCCAAGCTGCGTGCCGATGGCCAGGCCGGAGAACCGGACCTTGGTGCTGAACATCTCGGCGTAGAAGGAAGGCCAGACGGCGTTCGCGGCGGCGTAGCCGCAGGAGAAGAAGGCGATGGCGGCCAGGAACATCAGCGGCACGTTGCCGGACTCGAGGCTCAGCAGGAACAGCGGGGCCAGGGCCGCGCTGGAGAGGGCGCCGTAGATGTAGACCGGCTTGCGGCCGATCCGGTCGGCCAGCTTGCCGAAGAGCGGCTGGGTGCCCAGGGCCACGAGGTTGGCGCCCACCACGAGCCAGAGGGTGATGGTCCCGTCCACGCCGGCAACTGTCTTGGCGTAGCTGATGGCAAGGGTGCCGAATACGGTGGAGACGGCGGCGATGAAAGCGCAGCAGATGACGCGGAGGACGTCGCGCCAGTGGGCCTTGAGGAGATCGGCCACGGGCAGCTTGGCGATCTGGGCCGACTTCTGGGCGGCTTCGAAGGCCGGCGGCTCGTGCAGGGAACGGCGGATGAAGAACGCGATCATGACAACCACGGCGCTGAGCCAGAACGGGATCCGCCAGCCGATGCCGTATTTGACCTCGTCCGGCAGGGCGAGGACCGGAATGAAGACGAGCGCAGCCAGGATCTGGCCGCCCTGCGTGCCGGTAAGGGTCCACGAGGTGAAGAAGGAGCGCTGGTTGTCCGGAGCGTGCTCCAGGGTCATGGAGGATGCGCCGGCCTGTTCACCGGCAGCCGAGAGTCCCTGGCAGAGGCGGGCCAGGACCAGCAGTGCCGGCGCCCACCAACCCACGGTGTTGAAGTCGGGCAGGCAGCCGATCAGGAAGGTGGAGGCACCCATGAGGACGAGCGTGAACATCAGGACCTTGCGCCGGCCCACCCGGTCACCGAAGTGGCCCAGGATGACGGCGCCGACGGGCCGGGCGATGTAGGCAAAACCGAACGTCGCGAAGGACATGATGGCGGCATTGGCGTCCGCGTCCGGGAAAAACACGTGCGGGAAGATCAGGGCGGCTGCCGAGCCGAAGATGAAGAAGTCGTAGTACTCGACGGCGCTGCCGAGGAAGCTGGCAAGGGCTGCCTTCTTCGGTGTCCCGGCCGGGGCAACAGTGCCCGGCGCGGCGGACGGGATGGTCTGGCTCATGGTGTTCCTTCAGGGGGACGACGTTGTCGCGGGATGTATCAGTGATCGCGGCCGCGTGTCCTGGTTGGGCAAGGGGCGGCAGGAGGTCCTTGGGAAGACCCGAACTTAGTAGCCACATGGTGAGAGCTACTTGTGCGATACAGCAATGATGGCTGTGAGGGCAGTCACCTGTCAAGAAGCCTGCTCACGATCTAGAAATAGCTCTCACATTGTGGCAACATCGAGGTATGAGTGTGAAGGAAGCCACAGGCGAAGACGCCTCCCCGGAAACCCCCGTTGAAGCAGGCGGCCCCGATAAGGCCGCAAAATCCGCCAAGGGGGAATCCCGCACCGACATGGTGGGCAAGGCTCTGGGCCTGCTGGTTCTGCTGGGGGATGAGCCCCGCGGTGCCAGCGCGGCGGAGATCTCGCGTCGCGCGGACCTTCCCTTCAGCACCACCTACCGGCTCCTCGGCTCGCTCACCCGCGACGGGTTTGTGGACTACGAGCCGGACGGCCGGCGCTACCACCTGGGCCTGCGCATCTTCCAGCTGGGCCAGGCGGTCTCCAACCACCACGGCTTCGCCGGTACTGCACTGCCGATCCTGCGCCGGGTCACCGAGCAGACGAGTGAGGCCACCATCCTGTCCGTCCGTGACGGTTTCCACCACCTCACCGTGAACAAGGTGGACGGGCCGCAGACCTTCCGCGTGACCAGCGACCCCGGCTTTCTCGGTGCGCTCCACACCACCTCCGTCGGTAAGGCACTCGTGGCGTTCGCCGAGGATGAGGACCGGGAAAAGCTCCTTGAGGAGCTTCCGCTGGAGCCGCTGACCGCCCTGTCCATCACCGACCGGGACGCCTTCCGCGCTGAGATCGAGAAGGTCCGGCGGCAGGGGTACGCGGTCATGGATGAGGAAAACGAGCTCGGCATGCGGGCCATAGCCGTGCCGGTCTTCAACTCCCAAGGCACCGCCTTTGCCTCGCTGGCCACCGCCGCTCCGGTGTTCCGCATCAGCCTGGAGGCGATGGAGGCGCTGGTTCCGCTCCTGCAAGCGGCCGCCGTCGAGCTTTCGGCCCGGCTTCCCCAACGCTGAACCGCTCCCGAAGGACCGGCAAAACTACTTTGTTCGTATCTAGAACATGAGTGCAGGATATGAACTTTTCCTGTACCGTTATCCATATCACCCGGCCAGCACGGGGCGCAGCAGGCGCCCGAACCGGCCGAGTGCCGTTGTCAAAGGAGCCGCACGCATGAGCAATCGAACCGAGTCCTACCTCATAGGACTTGTCGGGGATGGCGTCATGCCGTCGCTCTCGCCCTACATGCACGAACGCGAAGGCGACGTCCAGGGCGTCCGCTACCTGTACCGGCCCATCGACCTGCACGAGCTCGATCTGCCGGCCACCTCCGTCGGCGACCTGCTGCAAAGCGCCTACCGGATGGGCTTCAACGGTCTGAACATCACGCACCCGTGCAAGCAGCTGGTCCTCGAGCACCTCGACGAGATCGCCCCCGACGCCGAACGCCTCGGCGCCGTCAACACCGTGGTCATCCAGGACGGCCGGTTCATCGGCCACAACACAGACTTCTCCGGCTTTGCCGCCGCCCTCGCCTCCGGCCTCCCCGACGCCCGGCTGGACCGTGTAGTGCAGCTGGGAGCGGGCGGCGCCGGATCCGCCGTCGCCTACGCCCTGCTCACCGCCGGCGTGCGGACGCTGGAGCTCGTGGACATGGATCCGGCGCGCTGCGCCGAACGTGCCGCCGAGCTGGCCGGCTTCTTTCCGGACCGCACCGTCACCGCCCGCACGACGGTGGAGCTGCCGCAGCTGATGCCCGCCGCCGACGGCCTGGTGCACTGCACCCCCGTAGGCATGGCCGCCCACCCCGGCACCCCGCTGGACATGGCCCTCGTCGAGCCAAGGCACTGGGTGGCGGACATCGTCTACCGGCCCATCGAAACGGAGCTGGTCCGCGAGTCGCGGGCCAGGGGCTGCCAGGTGCTCGACGGCGGACGCATGGCCGTGGGCCAGGCCGCCGACGCCTTCCGCATCTTCACCGGACTCGAGCCTGACGCCGAACGGATGCGCGCCCACTTCCTCGAGCTCATCGCGGCCGAAGAGGTGGCCGTCTGATGCGGACCGGAATCGCCACCGTCTGCCTCTCCGGCACACTGAAGGAAAAGATGCAGGCCTGCGCCATCGCGGGCTTCGACGGCATCGAGATCTTCGAGCAGGACCTGGTCACCTCCTCGCTCAGCCCTGAGGACGTCCGCAAGATGGCCGCAGACCTGGGCCTCACGCTGGACCTCTACCAGCCGTTCCGCGACTTCGACAGCGTGACCGAGGACCTGCTCGCGGCCAACCTCCGCCGGGCCGAGGCCAAGTTCCGGCTCATGTCCCGGCTGGGGATGGACACCATCCTGGTCTGCACCAACGTCGCCACCGCCACCGTCGATGACGACGACCTCCGCGCCGCGCAGCTCGCCGCCCTGGCGGACCTCGCCGGCGGGCACGGCGTCAAGGTCGCCTACGAGGCCCTCGCCTGGGGCAAGTACGTCAACGACTACGAGCACGCCCACCGCCTCGTGGAAATGGTGGACCACCCCAACCTCGGCACCTGCCTGGACTCCTTCCACATCCTCTCCCGGGACTGGGACACCGCGCCCATCGAGAACATCAATGCGGACAAGATCTTCTTCGTGCAGGTCGCCGACGCCCCCAAGCTCTCCATGGACGTGCTCTCCTGGAGCCGGCACTACCGCGTCTTCCCGGGCGAGGGCCAGTTCGAGCTCGCCAAGTTCATGGGCCACGTGGTCCGCGCCGGCTACACCGGGCCGGTGTCGCTGGAGGTCTTCAACGACGTCTTCCGCCAGTCCGACGTCGAACGCACCGCCGTGGACGCGATGCGCTCGCTGATCTGGCTGGAGGAGCAGAGCGCCAAGTGGCTGGACACGAACGCGCCGGCCGCCAACGGAGGCACTGTTGCTGGTGGTCCTCCGGCCCCTGCCCGGCGTCGTTATGCCATGGAACTGGCCACCCTTCCCCAGGTGGCGGAACCCGCCGGCTTCAACTTCGCCGAGGTCAAGGCCGCGGACACCGGGGTACTGGAAAAGGTGCTCGGTCAGCTCGGCTTCGAGTTCAAGGGCCGCCACCGCACCAAGGACGTCCAGCTCTGGACCATGGGCCACGCCCGGGTGATCATCAACGAGCAGGCCCCCGAAGCGGCCGAGCCGGCCATCGCCGCCCTGGGGTTCGACGTCGATTCCCCGGTGATTGCCTCGGCCCGCGCCCAGCAGCTCAAAGCCCCCGTGGTTCCCCGCAAGAGCCAGGCCAACGAGGAAGTGTTCCAGGGCTTCGCGGCCCCCGACTCCACCGAGATCTTCCTCTGCCAGGGCAACCCGGACGGGACGGCCGCCTGGACCGCTGAATTTGGGCAGGGGCGTGAGTTCGGTGAGGGGCTCGAGGTGCCCTCCGGCGCCCGGACCGCGGTGATCGACCATGTGAACCTGGCCCAGCCGTGGCAGCACTTCGACGAGGCTGTCCTTTTCTACACGAGCGCCCTGGCGCTGGAGCCGC
This sequence comes from Arthrobacter sp. OAP107, assembly GCF_040546765.1. Classification (NCBI taxonomy): domain Bacteria; kingdom Bacillati; phylum Actinomycetota; class Actinomycetes; order Micrococcales; family Micrococcaceae; genus Arthrobacter; species Arthrobacter sp. OAP107. The sequence goes on from NZ_JBEPOK010000001.1 coordinate 5,223,044, forward strand.
AGCCGTATGCAGAGGTCGCGAGCCCCAGCGGCCTGGTCCGGTCACAGGTCATGCAGACCTCGGACCGGGACGTGCGCCTGGTGCTGAACCTGGCCCCGGTCGTCCAGCAGGACGGCGCGGGCTCCGGAACCGCCCCGCGGAAGACCTACCAGGAGCACATCGCCTTCGCGGTGGACGACCTGGTGGCCACCGCCCGCGCGGCCCGGGACCGGGGACTGGCCTTCCTGCAGATCCCGGAGAACTACTACGAGGACCTGGACGCCCGCTTCGACCTCGACCCCGGCTTCCTGGCCACGCTCCGGGACCTCAACCTGCTGTACGACCGCGACGCCGACGGCGAGTTCCTGCACTTCTATACGGCCACGGTGGGCAGCGTGTTCTTCGAAATGGTGGAACGCCGCGGCAACTATGACGGCTACGGTGCTCCCAATGCGCCGGTGCGCCACGCCGTCCAGTACGACCACCTGCATGACCTGACCCAAACCACCCCCTGATTCCAACCACAGATTGAAAGGAGGCTGCTGTGCCTGAAGACGTGAATCTCGCAACGTACAACGCCGACGCGCTGACCGAGGACCTGTCGGACGCGGTACCCGCAACCCCGGCAGCGAAGCCCCGCGTGGAAACCCAGCAGGATCTCACCGCGGAGATCAAGGCCCTCGGAGACGCCTATGCCAGAGCCCTGAAGGACGGTGCGGCGCCGGAAACCCAGCCGCGCCTGGACTTCCCGCCCTACCGCAGCAGCCTCCTGCGCCACCCCACCAAGAGCCTGCACCACGCGGACCCGGAAACCATCGAGCTGTACTCCCCGGCGTTCGGCCACCAGGACGTCCACGAGCTGGAATCGGACCTAACCATCCAGCACAACGGCGAACCGCTGGGTGAGCGGATCATTGTCCAGGGCAAGGTGCTCGACGGCGACGGCCGGCCGGTTGCCGGCCAGCTCGTGGAGATCTGGCAGGCCAACTCCTCCGGCCGCTACATCCACAAGCGCGACCAGCACCCGGCGCCGCTGGACCCCAACTTCACCGGCGTGGGCCGCTGCATCACCGGTCCGGACGGCTCCTACCGCTTCGTCACCATCAAGCCCGGCGCCTACCCGTGGAAGAACCACCTCAACGCCTGGCGTCCCGCGCACATCCACTTCTCGCTGTTCGGCACCGAGTTCACGCAGCGCATCGTCACCCAGATGTACTTCCCGGGAGACCAGCTCTTCCCGCTGGACCCGATCTACCAGTCGATCGTGGACCAGGATGCGCGCGACCGCCTCGTGGCCACTTACGACCACAGCCTGACCCAGCCGGAATGGGCACTGGGCTACAACTGGGACATCGTCCTGACGGGTTCTAAGCGGACCTGGACCGAGAACGAGGCGCTGGGCGCGGAAGGCGACGATCATGAGTAACTCCACCAAGCTTGTTCCCACCCCGGGCCAGACGGTGGGCCCGTTCTACGGCTACGCCCTGCCCTACAACAAGGACCGCGAGCTGCTGGCCCCCGGATCCCCGGGCTCCATCCGCCTCCAGGGCACCGTCTACGACGGCGCCGGGCACCCGATTCCGGACGCCATCCTCGAAATCTGGCAGCCGGATGCCGAGGGCAACATCGTGCACCGGACCGGTTCGCTGGTCCGCGACGGCTACACGTTCACCGGCTTCGGCCGCAGCGCCGTCGGCAACACCGGCGTCTACACCTTCACCACGGTGAACCCCGGGCCCACCGAACCCGGAGCCGCTGCCTTCATCTCCGTCGCGGTCTTTGCCCGCGGCCTGATGAACCGCCTCTTCACCCGCATTTACCTGCCGGAGAACGAGGAGGCGCTGGCGAATGACCCGCTGCTGTCCTCGCTGGACCCCGAACGCCGCAAGACGCTGATCGCACGCCGCGACGCCGATGGCGGGCTCACCTGGGACATCCGCCTGCAGGGCGAGGACGAAACCGTCTTCCTCGACTTCGAGGGAACCGGAACCGGGGGCGCCGCAAAGTGACCGGCTTCCAGGCAGCGGGCGCCGGCGGGCTTCACAGCGTCGAGGGGCTTCACAGTGCCGCCGCGCTCGGCGACGCCGGACTGCTCAGCCCTGTGTCGGCGTCGCCGCTCGTGGCGGCCCTGACCGGTGACCGGGCCGTCCTCGCGGCGATTCTCGCCGTCGAGGCCGGCTGGGCCGCCGTGCTGGAGCACCATGACCTCGCTCCCGCCGGGTCCGCTGCCGTGGTGGCCCACGCCGCCGACGCCTCCCGGTACGATCTTGCCGATATCGCCAGGCGCGCCCAGGGCGGCGGAAACCCGGTGATCCCGCTGCTGGCGGACCTCCGGGCCCAGGTTAAGGCGCTGGACACTGCCAGCGCCGGTGCGGGTGCCGCCAAGGCAGTGCACACCTCGCTGACCAGCCAGGACGTTTTGGACACGGCGCTGATGCTGATGGCGCGCAACACCGTCGCGGCGCTGCTCGCCGACGTGAAAGGCGCGACGGCTGCGCTCGCCCGGCTGGCGGGACAGCATGCGGACACGCTGTGTGTCGGCAGGAGCCTGACCCAGCACTCGCTGCCGTTCACGTTCGGGCTTCGGGCGGCGCAGTGGTTCTCCGGCCTGGCTGCTGCGGCACGCCGGCTTGAGTCGCTGGAGCTGCCGGTGCAGTTCGGCGGCGCGGCGGGTACGCTCGCCGCGGGCACTGTGCTCACCTCCAAGGCAGGGCTGACGTCCGGTTCTGCCACGGACCCCTTTGCACTCTCCGACGCGCTGGCCGCCCAGCTGGGCCTCGCCACCGCACCCGCGCCGTGGCACACCAACCGGCTCGCCGTGACGTCGCTCGGCGACGCGGTCGCCTCCGTGGTGGATGCCCTCGGCAAGATCGCTGCGGATGTCCTGTTCCTGAGCCGTCCCGAGGTGGCCGAAGTCGCCGAACCGCGCGCCCCTGGACGCGGAGTTTCCTCGGCGATGCCGCAGAAGCAGAACCCTGTGCTGTCTGTGCTGGTCCGCAGCGCCGCCCTGCAGGTGCCCGGCCTCGCTGCGCAGCTGCACCTTGCCGCGGCCACCTTCAACGACGAGCGTCCCGACGGTGCGTGGCACACCGAGTGGCCGGCCCTGCGCCAGCTGCTCGCCCTGGCTCTCGGCGCCGCCGGCCACGTGCGGGAACTCGCGGAAGGGCTGCAGGTCTTCCCCGACGGCATGCGGCGGAACCTGGACCTGTCCGGCCCGCTGCTGCTCAGCGAAGGCGTCTCCGCTGCGGTGGCACCGCTTCTTCCCGCTGACGGACAGGGCACCCCCGAAGCCGGCCTGGACGGGAAGCAGCAGCTGCAGGCCGTTGTCGACAAGACGCTGCAGGCCCCGCCGGCCGAACAGGCCGCCACCTACCGCCGGCTGCTGCGCGAGGCCGTCCCCGCGGACAGGCTCTCCGACGCCCAGCTGGAGGAGCTGCTCGACCCCGCCAGCTACCTCGGACAGGCAGCAGAGATCTCGCGGCGGATCCTGGCGGCTTTCCCGGATTTTGCGCCCACTTCAACCGAACCAGACGGAAACGGAGATTCCCGTGGCTAAACCAGCAGTGAAGGCAGTGCTGCTTTCCCCCCAGCGCGCTCTGGGGGACAAACCGCTCCTGATCGTCGGGCCGTCGCTCGGCACGTCCTCGGTGCTGTGGACCCAGGCCGGCTCCCTCCTGGGCAACGATTACGACGTCGTCGCCTGGGACCTGCCCGGCCACGGAGTCTCACCCGCCGCCAGCGAAACGTTCAGCGTTGCAGACCTGGCGGACGCCGTCGTCGAACTTGTCGACTCGATCGCCCCCGGCGAGAAGTTCCACTACGCCGGAGTGTCCCTTGGCGGGGCTACCGGCCTGCAGCTGGGCATCAAGCACGGTGACCGGCTTAAGAGCCTCTCCGTGCAGTGCTCCGGTGCCAAGATCGGCACCCCCGAGGGCTGGCTGGAACGCGCCGAGACCGTGCGCAGCCAGGGCACCCCGGTGATGATCCAGGGCTCGGCCGAACGCTGGTTTGCGCCCGGGTTCATGGACCGCGAACCCGATGTCAGCAGCCGGCTCCTGCATTCCCTGCGTGACTCGGAGCGTTTCAGCTATGCCTTCTGCTGCGAGGCCCTGGCCGGCTTCGACGTGCGCGAGCAGCTCGGCAGCATCAGCGTCCCGACGCAGGCCGTGGCCGGCGCGCACGACGCTGTTGCGCCGCCGTCGTTCGCCGAAGAGGTGGCTGCCGGGATCACCGCCGGCGGCGGCACCGCGTCAGCAGTCACGCTCGAGGGCGTGGCGCACCTGGCGCCCGCCGAGGCGCCGGCCCACGTGGCCGAGCTGATGCGGAGCCTCATTTCCTGGGCCGAAACCCGAGGAGGAAGGAAATGAGCGGCGCCGAAGCTACTGGTACCGAAACGGCCGGAGCCCGGCGCAACGGCGTGGTTCAGCCGGATGCCACCAGCCAGGAGATTTACGACGGCGGCATGGTGGTTCGTCGCGAAGTGCTCGGCGATGCGCATGTGGACCGGGCCAACGCCAAGAAGGACGCCTTCACCGAGGACTTCCAGGACATGATCACCCGCATCGCGTGGGGCGGGATCTGGACCCGTCCGGGCCTGCCGCGCCAGATGCGCTCCGCCGTCACCATCACCGCCATGGTGGCGCACGGGCACTGGGAAGAACTGGCCATGCACATCCGCGCGGCCATCACCAACGGACTAAGCAGGGACGAGATCAAGGAGATCCTGCTGCAGACCGCCATCTACTGCGGAGTTCCCTCCGCCAACACCGCCTTCAAGACCGCCCAGCAGGTGTTCCATGAAATGGACAACGCAGCATTGGACAGCGCCGGGCCCGGCAACACCCCCACCCCACCCAACTAGCTCGCACTAGTTGTCGTTTTGACCCCTCAAAACGACATCAACTGCCAGCCAGTTGGGCCCAGACAATTCGAGGAATTCATGAATCAGGCTTTTGTTTACGATGCCGTACGCACGCCGTTCGGTAAGTTCGGCTCCGGTCTCGCTGGGGTCCGTCCCGATGATCTTGCCGCGCATGTGATTGGTGAGTCCGTTCGCCGGGCGCCGCGGTTGGATGTTGAGCGGATTGATGAGGTGGTGTTCGGCAACGCCAACGGCGCGGGCGAGGAGAACCGCAACATTGCCCGGATGGGCACGCTGCTGGCCGGGCTGCCGGTCTCGATCCCGGGGACGACGGTGAACAGGCTCTGCGGTTCGTCGCTGGACGCGGCGATCATCGCGTCCCGGCAGATCAACGCCGGCGACGCCGACCTGGTCCTGGTGGGCGGGGCGGAGTCGATGTCGCGGGCCCCGTGGGTGCTGCCCAAGACGGAGAAGCCGTACCCGGCCGGGGACATGACGCTGGCGTCCACCACGCTGGGCTGGCGCCTGGTGAACAAGGCGATGCCCAAGGAGTGGACCATCTCCCTGGGTGAGGCCACCGAGCGTTTGCGTGAAAAGTACGGGGTGACCCGGGAAGCGCAGGACGAGTTCGCCGCGGCTTCGCACAACCTCTCCGCGGCGGCGTGGGACGAGGGGTTCTACGACAACCTGGTGGCCCCGGTTCCGGGCACGGACCTGGTCCGTGATGAGGGCATCCGCCCGGGGTCGTCGGCGGAGAAGCTGGCCGGGCTGAAGACGGTGTTCCGGCCTGAAGCTGCTGGCGTTGAGGGCGGCACAGTCACCGCCGGGAACGCCTCGCCGCTGTCCGACGGCGCGTCCGCGGCGTGGATCGGGTCCGAGACCGCTTCCTCGATCCTGGGCCTGGAACCTTTGGCCCGCATCGCCGGGCGCGGTGCGCACGGCAACGACCCGCAGTTCTTCGGGTTCGCCCCGGTGGAGGCGGCGAACAAGGCCCTGGAGAAGGCGGGCATCGGCTGGGACCAGGTGGGCGCCGTCGAACTTAACGAAGCGTTCGCCGCGCAGTCCCTGGCGTGCATCAACGCCTGGGGCATCGACCCAGCAATCGTGAACCGCCACGGCGGCGCGATCGCGATGGGCCACCCGCTGGGTGCGTCCGGCACCCGGATCCTGGGCACCCTCGCCCGGTCCCTGCAGGCCTCCGGGCAGCGCTGGGGTGTCGCAGCGATCTGCATCGGCGTCGGCCAGGGCCTGGCCGTCGTGCTCGAAAACGTGGCTGCTACTAATGGAAAGGCGTAGGCGATGCTGAATTTCGTTGACACGGCCGGGGCGGCCGTCTCGGCCGTGAGGGACGGTTCCACCGTGATGATCGGCGGGTTCGGCAACGCCGGCCAGCCGTTCGAACTGATCGACGCGCTGCTGGAGTCCGGGGCCACGGACCTGACCGTGGTGAACAACAACGCCGGCCAGGGCGACCAGGGCCTGGCGCTGCTGATCAAGGAAGGCCGGGTGAAGAAGATGATCTGCTCCTTCCCTCGGCAGTCCGACTCCTGGCACTTCGACGCCAAGTACAAGGCCGGGCAGATCGAACTGGAGCTGGTGCCGCAGGGCAACCTGGCCGAGCGGATCCGCGCGGCCGGGGCCGGGATCGGCGGGTTCTTCACCCCCACCGGGTACGGCACCATGCTGGCCGAGGGCAAGGAAACCCGCATCATCGACGGCCGCGGCCAGGTGTTCGAAACACCGATCCACGCCGACGTGGCGCTGATCAAGGCGCTGAAGGCCGACCGTGTCGGGAACCTGGTCTACCGCAAGACGGCCCGGAACTTCGGTCCGATCATGGCCGCCGCCGCGAAATACACGATCGTGCAGGTCTCCGAGATCGTGCCCACCGGTGCGCTGGACCCGGAGAACGTCGTGACCCCCGGCATTTACGTCAACAGCATCGTCCGTATTGAGTCCAGCGGTGCCGCCGCCGGCACCGCAGAACAGGTGGCCTGAGATGAGCCTTGTCGAAACGTCCATCCAGACGTCCGAAACCCCGCTGGGCCGGGACGACCTCGCCCGCCTCGTGGCCCGCGACATCGCCCCCGGTTCCTTCGTGAACCTGGGCATCGGCCAGCCCACCCTGGTCTCGAACTACCTCGTGCCCGAGCAGAACATCACGCTCCACACCGAGAACGGCATGCTCGGCATGGGCCCGGTCGCCGATGGGGACCAGATCGATGAGGACCTCATCAACGCCGGCAAGATCCCCGTCACCGAACTCCCCGGGGCGTCCTACTTCCACCACGCCGACTCGTTCGCGATCATGCGCGGCGGGCACCTGGACATCTGCGTCCTGGGCGCGTTCCAGGTCTCCGCGACCGGTGACCTCGCCAACTGGCACACCGGGGCTCCCGACGCGATCCCGGCCGTGGGCGGCGCGATGGACCTGGCCACCGGTGCCAAGGACGTGTTCGTGATGATGACACTCCTGACCCGCGAAGGCGCCTCCAAGATCGTGGAATCCTGCACCTACCCGCTCACCGGCGTCGGCTGCGTCACCCGCGTCTACACCGACAAGGCCGTGTTCCTCACCGGGCCCGACGGTGTGAAGGTCCGCGAAACCTTCGGCTGCACCCTCGAAGAACTCCAGGCCCTGGTCCCCGTCCCCCTCACAGCAGCCCCCGCCGTCGAGCAGTAACCCGCGCTTCGGGCGGGTCCGGAAGTGTCCGTTCGCGCCGATTAGGATTGGTAACCATGACCGACGCAGCAGCAGGGACCACGCCCCGGGCGGGCCGCCCGCGGAAGGAAGGGACGCCGGCGGCGAGCGACCAGTACGTGCAGTCCCTGGCGCGTGGCCTCGCGGTCATCCGCGCGTTCGACACCGAGCATGCCGACATGACGCTCACCGAGGTCGCCGCCCGCACGGACCTTACGCGTGCCACGGCCCGGCGGTTCCTGCACACCCTGGTGGAGCTGGGCTACGTCAGGACCGACGGCAAGACCTTCGCGCTCACAGCCCAGGTCCTGCAGCTCGGCTACGCCTACCTTTCCGGGCTATCCCTGCCGCAGCTGGCCCAGCCGCACCTTGAAGAGCTGTCGCTGAAACTGGGGGAGTCGACGTCGGCGGCGGTGCTGGACGGGACCGACATCGCCTACATCGCCAGGGTAACCACCCGCCGGATTATGACGATCGGCATCACCGTGGGCACCAGGTTCCCCGCCTATGCGACGTCGATGGGGAGGGTCCTGCTCGCCGGGCTCCCCCCGGAACAGCTGAAGGAATACCTGGCGGCGGCTGAGATCAAACCGCTCACCCCGCGCGCGGTCGGCACGGTGAAAGAGCTGTTGGCCGTCCTCGACAAAGTCCGGGCCCAAGGCTGGTGCCTGCTGGACCAGGAGCTCGAACTGGGGCTGATGTCCGTGGCCGCGCCGGTTTACCACGGCCGCAAAGTCGTGGCAGCCGTCAACGTATCTCTGCAGGCACAGTCGGTGGCCGCGAAGCCGGACCCCCAGGCTTACCTCGAGTCTGTGCGGAAGGAAATCGTCGCCACGGCAGAGCGCATTTCGTCAGACTTCTCCAGCGGGCGGTAGCACCCTCCCGCCACGCGCCCGTGGGCCATAGACTCTAGCCAACTACGTGCAGCAGCGCCGCTCCGTCCGTCCGGGCCCCAAGGCCCGGAAATTCCAGGGAGCAGGGGCCGCTGCACCCGTTGGAAGGACGTGGCGGGTGAAGCTGGGCATAGCGCGGGAGCGCCGGGAAGGCGAACGGCGGGTCGCTGCGACGCCGGAAACCGTAAAGCAGCTGGCGGAACTGGGCCTGGAGGTGCTGGTCGAATCCCGGGCGGGTGTCTCCGCCGGGCATGCCGACGACGAATACCGCCAGGCAGGTGCCCAGATCGTCCCCGACCTCGATCCCGCCGGGCTGGATATCCTGGTGCACGTCCGTCCGCTGGAACTTCCGACGGCGACAGCCCTGAGGCGAGGTGCCGTTACCGTGGGGCTGGCCTCGCCGTCGTCCGAACTCGCCACCGTGAGGGCGCTCGCCGAAGGCGGGGTCACGTCCTTCGCGCTGGAGCTCGTGCCGCGCATCTCCCGGGCCCAGTCCATGGACGCCCTCTCCTCGCAGGCCCTCGTGGCCGGCTACCGCTGCGTCCTCGAAGCCGCCATCCGCCTGCCCCGCTTTTTCCCGCTGTACATGACGGCCGCCGGGACCGTCCCGCCGGCGCGGGTGCTGGTTCTCGGCGTCGGCGTGGCCGGGCTGCAGGCGATCGGAACGGCGAAGCGGCTCGGCGCCCGCGTCTCTGCCAATGACATCCGGCCGTCCTCGGCGGAAGAAGTCACGTCCATGGGCGGCACCTTCATCAAACTGGACCTGGAGACGGCCGAGGCAGCCGGCGGGTACGCCCGCGAACTCAGCGCCGACCGCGGCGCCCTGCAGCGCCAGCTGCTGGCGCCGCATGTCGCCGACGCCGACGTATTGATCACCACCGCGGCCGTCCCCGGCAGGCACGCACCGCTCCTCGTGACCCGTGAAATGGTGCAGGGCATGCGCCCGGGATCGGTCGTCGTCGACCTCGCCGCGGAGTCAGGCGGCAACGTCGAGGGGTCCGTCCCCGGCCGGGACATCCACGTCCCCACCGCCGACGGCAAGGGGACCGTCGCCGTCGTCGGCCTCAAGGACGCGCCGTCCGCCATGCCCACGGACGCCTCCCGGCTCTACGCAAAGAACGTTGCGAACCTGCTGGCCCTGATGACCAGGGACGGGACGGTACTCCCGGACTTCGACGACGACGTGATAGCGGGTGCCTGCCTGACACACGACGGCGTGGTGCGGCATCCGCCGACGGCCGAGGCTCTCGCCGCACTCGCCGGCGGGCACGCGCCGGGAGATGCATCAGCCGACGCGCCAGGGGACATGGCCGACGGGACAGGCAGCGAACTCGCAGACGAGATGGCGGAAGACCCAGTGACGGCGTCGGAAAACGAAGGGGTGGTCTGATGGACGGCATCAGCCTGCTGACCATCACCGTGCTTGCGGTGTTTGTCGGCTTCGAAGTGGTGTCCAAGGTTTCCAGCACACTGCATACGCCCCTGATGTCCGGCGCCAACGCGATCCACGGGATCATCCTGGTGGGCGCCATCATCGTCGCCGGCCAGGCCACGCACCCCTGGGTCCTCGCGGTGGCGCTGCTCGCCGTCGTTCTTGCCACGGCGAACCTGGTGGGCGGCTTCGTGGTGACCGACCGCATGCTTGAGATGTTCCGCGGCCGCAAACCGGATAAACCAGATAAACCGGCTCGGAATGCGACCCAGAGTGAAACCAAGGAGAACACGGAGGCCACGCGGTGACCCTCCTCGACCCCAACGTCACTGCCCTGCTCTACCTCGCGGCCGCTGTCTTCTTCATCCTGGCCCTGAAGGGCCTGAACTCGCCGCGTACGGCCCGCCGCGGCAACCTGATCGGCGCCTTCGGTGCGCTGGTCGCCGTCGTGACCGTCTTTTTCTCGACCCGGCTGGACAACGTCCCCCTGATCCTGGGTGCCATCGTCGTCGGTTCCGGTGTGGCCGCCCCCGTGGCCAGGCGCGTCAAGATGACCCAGATGCCGCAGCTCGTCGCCCTCTTCAACGGTGTGGGCGGCGGCGCCGCCGCGCTCGTGGCGCTGCTGGAACTGCCGCATGCCGAGGACGCCTGGGTGCGCGTCGCAGTCGTCTTCACCCTGCTGGTGGGCGCGGTCTCCTTCGCCGGCTCAGCCGTGACGTTCGCGAAGCTGCAGGAGCTCATGACCACCCGCCCCGTGGTGTTCCCCGGGCTGCCGGTGCTCATGGGGGCGGTGCTGCTCGCCGCGGTTGGTGCCGCAGTCGCCGTCGTGACGGGAGGGTCGCTCGTCCTGGCGTTGCTGCTCCTGCTGCTGGGCCTGGTGGCAGGCGTGCTGCTGGTGCTGCCGGTGGGCGGCGCCGATGTGCCGATCGTCATCTCGCTGCTCAACGCGTTCACCGGCCTGGCCGTTGCCGCGTCCGGTCTGGTGCTGGGAAACGTGCTCCTGGTGGTGGCCGGTACGCTGGTGGGCGCGTCGGGCACCATCCTCACCCGGGCGATGGCCGCGGCCATGGGCCGCAGCGTAGCCGGCATCCTGTTCGGCGCCTTCCGGGGAGGTTCGACGGCGGGATCCACCGCGGTGAGCGACCGTCCGGTCCGCTCGTCGAGCGCGGAGGACGTGGCGGTGCTGCTGGGCTATGCTCAGCGCGTCATCATCGTTCCCGGCTACGGGCTGGCCGTAGCCCAGGGTCAGCACACCGCGGCAGAGCTGGCACTGGCCCTGGAATCCCGGGGAATCCGCGTGGACTTCGCCATCCATCCCGTGGCGGGCCGCATGCCCGGGCACATGAACGTGCTCCTCGCCGAGGCCAATGTGCCCTACGAATCACTCAAGGAAATGGGCGAGATCAACTCCGAATTCCGCACCGCCGACGTCGCGCTGGTGGTGGGCGCGAACGATGTGGTGAACCCCGCCGCGAAGACCACCGCGGGCTCGCCGATCTACGGGATGCCGATCCTCGAGGTGGCGGATGCGCGCCAGGTGGTGTTCCTCAAGCGCTCCATGCGGCCGGGGTTCGCCGGGATCGAGAACGACCTGATGTTCGAGCCGCAGACCACGCTGCTGTTTGGCGACGCCAAGGAATCCCTGACAAAGGTGCTGAGTGCGGTGAAGGCCCTGTAGGGTGTTGGCAGCTGCACCCATGCCAAGCTCTTCCATGTTCCCGCCGTTACCCAAATGTGACTTTTGGTGCGGATGTGCGATAGCCTCGGCCGGTGCCCTGGTTCCGCTCAGGGCATTCCCGGGCAGAATGCCGAGCCCTGCCGCTGACCGGGATCCGTTCGCTATGACAGCTGGCAGGGACGGGGGAACCACGTTAGTACCGGCCTTGCGCATCAAGGCCTAGGGGTTAAGTCCAGACGCACCGCCTAAGCAGCGGGCAGGACCGGGTGACTCCCACCCGAACCCGACAGCTAACCCCGCAGGCATGGGAGAGGCACATCACCATGTCACGTAAGTCCACGCCCGCGCGCCATCGCGCCACCCCAACCACGTCCGTCGCCCTGCAGGGCCTGCAATTTTCCCTCAGGTCCAATGCCGCCTCAGTCGCCAAGCCGGCGGCCGCCGCCGCCGTCGCTTCCGGTCTCCTCTTCGGAGCCGGGGCACCCGCCCACGCAGGCGCCTACGCGCCCGAGACTCCGGCGGGCGGTGCAGCCCAGTCCGCCACGGCCCCGGCCGCTGCCGCCGTGCAGTCAGTCGCCGGCCAGGCGCTCGCCGCTCCGGCCCAGGCCGCGCCGGCAGTCCCTGCCCCGGCAGACGCCGGATCTGCTGTGGCCGGAGCATCGCACACAGTAGTGCCCGGCGATACCCTCGGGGCCATCGCGGCACGCCACGGCGTCAACCTCGATGCGCTGCTCGCAGAGAACGGCCTGTCACTGGCGTCGATTATTTATCCCGGCAACCAGATCCTCATCCCGGGGCCGGGCGCAGCTGCAGCCCCCGCGGTACCTGCCGCTCCGGCAGCTCCCGCAGTACCCGAAGTTCCGGCCGCACCTGCCGTTCCGGCCGCACCGGCAGCCCCGGCCGTCCCCGAGCCCGCCGGCATGGGAATCTACAACGCCTCCGCGTCGATAACCCCGGCAGCATCGACCGCCCCCGCCGCCAGCGGCGTGGGCGGAGCCATTGTGGCCTCGGCCCGGGCACAGCTCGGTGCGACCCAGGACTGCACCGTCCTGGTGGAACAGGCCCTGCGGTCCGTCGGCAAGTCCGTCGGCGACCTTGCGCCCGCGCAGTTCTACCAGTACGGCACTCCGGTTTCGGCACCGCAGCCCGGCGACCTGATGATCAGCGGCGGACACGTCGGTGTCTACATCGGCGGAGGGCAGGCCATCAGCAGCGGCATGAACGGTGTCAACGAAACCATCGTGCACCCGGCCTGGTGGCTCACCGGCTCAACTTACGTGCGGGTGAACGCCTAAGCGGCGCGTGGACGCCTAACAGGCGAAACGGTTCATACAGCAGCGGCGGGTGCATCGGCACCCGCCGCTGCGGCGTTTATTTGCCAGCCGATCGCCGAGGAGCACGCAACAAAAGTCACCCTCAAGCAACAAATGTTGACCAGAGGATACCTAGTCGGGTTAACTGGCAGCCTGACCGGATGTGAGCTGGAACACGTCGCGGCTGAAACTTTGCAAGCAACGCCGAGAGTGAGTTCCCGTGGACCTGATCACCACCGCCATGACCACCGCCGAGGTTGAGGCAGCAGCGAAGAGGCTGATGACCGCCTTCGCGGCCACCGATACAGACGGCTACTTCGACTGTTTCGCGCCTGATGCGACTTTCATCTTCCATTCTGAACCGAACCGCCTCAGCTCGCGCGGGGAATACCGCGACCTGTGGCAGAACTGGGTGGAGGACGGCTGGCGGGTTGCAGGATGCGCCAGCTCCAACGCGCACATTCGGATCGCCGGCGACAGTGCCGTGTTCAGCCACGATGTCGAAACCGTCATCGACGTTGCCGGCACCAAAGAGACCCTCCACGAGAGGGAGACCATCATTTTCACGAGGGCGAAGTCAGGCAGCGTGCTCGCCGTTCACGAGCATCTTTCTCCGGCGCCTGCCAGCCAGAAGGCAATCTCATGACCAATGATTCCAAAGCCCCTGCAGTGACCGAAGTCGAAAAGCACGGCATCGAACCGATTCCCGCCGCCGACAGGACGGCGAAACCGCTTGACCTCTTCCGGCTGGTGTTTGGCGGTGCAAACACGTTCGCCACGGTGGTCCTGGGATCCTTTCCCATTCTCTTTGGGCTGTCCTTCAAGGACGCACTGCTGGCCACGGTCCTGGGCGTCGTCGTCGGCGGCCTGATACTTTGCCCGATGGCTGTCTTCGGCCCGACCAATGGGATGAACAATGCCGTCTCGTCCTCCGGGCACCTGGGCGTGCACGGCCGTGTCGTGGGGTCCTTCCTGTCACTCCTGACGGCGTTCGCATTCTTCTCCATCTCCGTGTGGAGCTCAGGGGACGCGCTGGTAGGCGGTGCGAGCCGCCTGGTGGGTCTGCCCCAAAATGCCGTGACGCTAAGCCTCGCCTATGGCGTCTTCGCTGTCCTGATCCTGACCGTGTGCATCTACGGGTTCCGTTTCATGCTCTGGGTCAACAAGATCGCAGTGGTCGCCGCGTCCCTGCTCTTCCTGCTTGGCATCTTTGCATTCGCGGGTTCGTTCGACGCTTCCTACGCCGGAACGTTCGGACAGGCGGCGGATGCTGCCACCAATGCGCTGTTCTGGCCGTCCTTCATAGGATCGGCACTGATCGTCATGTCCAACCCGATCTCCTTCGGCGCCTTCCTGGGCGACTGGTCCCGATACATCCCGGCTGAAACGCCAAAGCGAAAGGTCATGGCTGCCGCTTTTCTCGCCCAGGTAGCCACTCTGGTGCCGTTTGGCTTCGGGCTGGTCACCGCGACCATCATTGCCTCGGAGGCGCCGTCGTTCTTTGAAAACTCTGATTACGTGGGCCTCCTGGCCGTTTCCCCTGCCTGGTATTTCCTGCCGGTATGCCTCATTGCCCTGGTGGGCGGAATGTCCACCGGCACCACCGCGCTCTACGGAACGGGCCTCGACTTCTCCAGCGTCTTTCCCAGGTTCTCCCGCGTCCAGGCCACCCTGTTCATCGGGTCCATCGCGATCGTCTTCATCTTTGTGGGCCGCTTCGCCTTCAACATTGTGCAGAGCATCTCCACCTTCGCGGTGCTCATCATCACCTGTACTGCTCCGTGGATGATCATGATGATGATCGGGTACGTGACGCGGCGGGGATGGTACGACGCCGACTCCCTCCAGGTCTTTAACCGCCGCCAGGTGGGCGGCCGGTACTGGTTCAACCGCGGGTGGAACTGGCGCGCCATGGGCGTCTGGATCTTCTCTGCGGTCATGGGAATCATGTTCGTGAACGTTCCGAACCAGTTCGTCGGTGCTCTCGGCAATCTCGCCGCTGGAGTGGACCTGAGTATCCCCGTTTCGATCGGCCTGGCGGCAGTTCTCTACCCCGCGGTGCTGTGGCTCTTCCCAGAACCGGCGGACGCGTTCGGCCCGGCCGGACCAAGGTTCGTCAGGGCGGCCGCCCCGAAGAACATCCCCATTGTGGACGAAAAGAAGGATCTGGAACCCGTGTTGTCCTGACCCACCCCGCCGCACCGAAATTACTTTCGGTGCGGCGGCAGCGTTTGGGCGGCGCGGACGACGGCGTCCGTCACCTCCGCGAGGCCCGGCGAGTCAAGCGTCCACACCTGCCAGTAGAGCCGCAGGTCCTCGCTCCACGCCGGGTCGAGTTCCACGAGGGAGTTCTCCGGGTCCTGCTGGTCCGGCACCATGCCCCAGCCCAGGCCGGCGTGGACCGACTCGACGTACTGGACTGAATCGGGGATGAAATGCTGCGGCGGAGTGGCGTCCGGTGCCGCGCGTGCAAGGACGGCCAGCTGGTGCGTGTCCTTCCGGTCGTACTGCATGACGGGGGCCGCGGCGAGGGCCTCCGGGGTGGCCCCGTCGGGGAACCAGCGCGCCACAAACTCGCGCGACGCCTTGGCCCGGTACACCATGGTGCCCAGCGGCCGGATGGTGCATCCCTGTACCGGCCGGGGATCCGCGGTGATCGCGCCGACGGCGTCGCCGGAGCGCAGCAGGTCGGCCGTGGCGTGCTCGTCGTCCCGCAGCAGCTCAAGGGCCACGCGGCCGCCGAGCGCAATCTCCCGGTAGGCCGGCGGAAGCCACGTCGCGATCGAATCCGCGTTGGCCACGATGGGAACCCGCAGCCGCTCGGGACTGCGCCGCGCGCCGTCCTCTCCGTTTTCGGGCTCCGGCCCGCGCAGGGCAATGACCGCCTCGTCGGCGAGGAGCAGGAGCTGCCGCGCGGAACGGAGGAGCTGCTCGCCCGCCGGCGTCGGCCGAACCGGCTTGAGACGCCGCACCAGAACGCTGCCCACGGAGCGCTCGAGTGCCTTGATCCGCTGGCTCACGGCTGAGGGTGTGAGCCGGAGTTCCCCCGCTGCCGCGTCGAAGGTCTCGTGGTCGACGACGGCGGCTAGTGCCCTGAGCTGATCCAGTTCCATGAAGATATTCTAATGGAACTACAGAAAAAGTGAATTGCTTTTCAGGTTTACCGGCCGTACCTTCGAAGAATGCTTCCCTTTCTGACCGGGCTCGGAGCCGGCCTCAGCCTCATCGTCGCCATCGGAGCCCAGAACGCATTTGTCCTGCGGCAGGGCCTCAAGCGCGAGGCTGTTCTTCCCGTTGTCCTGGTCTGCCTTGCCAGTGATGCCGTTCTGATCCTGGCCGGCGTCGCGGGGATCGGTGCACTCATCCAGGGCGCCCCGGTGCTCCTGGCCGTTGTGCGGTGGTTCGGCGTCGCGTTCCTTCTGGCGTACGGGATTTTCGCCGCCCGGCGTGCCTTGCGGCCCGGAGCGCTCAAGGCGGCAGACTCCCCTGGCAGGGGAACCGTCTGGTCTGCCGTGCTCACCGCCGCCGCCATCACGTGGCTCAACCCCCACGTTTACCTCGACACGCTGGTGCTGCTGGGCTCGCTGGCCAATACGCATGGTGATTCGGGCAAATGGCTCTTCGGGGCGGGGGCCGCAGCCGGAAGCGCCCTCTGGTTTCCCCTCATCGGCTACGGGGCACGCGGGCTCAGCGGCTTTTTCGCGCGGCCGGCGTCGTGGCGGATCCTCGACGGCGGGGTTGCTCTGCTCATGCTCACCCTGGCCGCCGTCCTCGCGACCGGATCCTGAGGCCTGCAACCCGGCACCGGAGCGGCGCCGGGTGCTCCTGAGCCGCGTTGCTAGAAGGCGCCGCGGGTCATTCCGTCGAGTAGCCCGGTGATAATGTCCAGCGCGCGGGCAAGCTCCAGATCGGTCGGGGCGCCGTACCCAATGACCAGGCCGTTCTCCGGAGTCCGTTCTGCAAAGTAGCTTGCCAGGGTCACCACCCGAACTCCCAGCGCGAGTGCTTCCTCCGCCAGGCGCCCGGCAGGAACATTCGGCCGAAGCCGGATCACGGCGTGCAGGCCGCCGTCCAGGGCCGCCAACTGGACGTCGTCCCGTCCTCCAAGCCGGTCAAGCAACAGTTCACGGCGATGGGCGTACTGGCGCCGTGCCCGGGCGATGTGCCGTGCGAGGCCGCCGCCCGCGATGTAGTTGGCCAAGGCAGACTGCATGACTCCGGGGACCGGTGTGCCGAGGTCAAGCCGGGCGTCCTTAAGTCGCTGCCCGGAGGTTCCGCGAACCACCAGGTAGCCGCAGCGCAGCCACCGGCTCAGTGATTTTGAGAAGGTGCCCACCAGGACGACTTCGGCGGAGGAAGGCAGTGAGGCAAGGGCGGGCAAGGGCATCCTCCGGTGCCGGAACTCGCTGTCGTAGTCGTCCTCGAGGATGATCACACCGTTGGCTTCGGCCCACGCCAGCAGAGCCAGCCTTTCCTTCACCGGCATCCGACCGCCCAGGGGGTACTGATGGCTGGGCGTCACGAGGATGGCGTCGGGACGGAAGGCAGCGGCTGCAAGCTGTGCCGCTTCCGGACCGTCGTCGGCAACCGGAAGGGTTTGCACCGTGGCTCCCGCCGCGGAAAGCACCCGCCTGGCCGTGGGATAGCCGGGGTCCTCCATCAGCACGAGGGGCGGGGCCGCTTGGCCGCGGAGTGCTGCAACGATCAGCAGCAGGGCGTCACTGGTGCCAGCGGTGATGACGACGTCATCAGCGCTCACCGTCAGTCCGCGGGATGCGGCAAGGTGCTCGGCCACGGCGGCACGAAGGGCCGGAGTGCCCAAAGCGGCCGGAAGCTCGACCTCCACCGGCTCGGCAATGGCCTTGCGCCAGGCGGCCCGCCAGTCGCGGTCACGGAACGGGGCGCCGGATGGCCGTCCCGGCGTGAGGTCGATCGTTGCGGTTTGCTCCATGCCGGATGCGGCCTGGATGCCTTCGGACGCCGTGCCCCGGCCGTCGGAGCGCACCGCCACGCGGGTGCCGCCCGAGCCCTGGCTTTCCAAATAACCTTCACCCGCAAGCTGCTCATAGGCCCGGACCACCACTCCGCGGGAGACTCCCAGTTCGGCGGCAAGGCGCCGCGATGCCGGGAGCGTGTGCTCCGGCCTCAGGATCCCGTCCAGGATGGCAGCCCGCAGCCGGCCGACCAGCTGGGCGGAAAGCGGAACGCGGCTCCGGTGGTCAAGGACCAGCGGCAGTTCGGCTTCGATCTTGGTCCTCCTGAATTGTGGATTCTTGGATCTATGCTAGGACCAATCCGGCTGTGAGCATGAAGGGAGAAACCAAACTGGACTGAGAGAGGACACCGTTCGTGTTTAACGGCCTTTGTGCATTTCCCCTGACTCCGCTCGCCGGGGACAACGTCGACGAAGCCGCACTGGGCCGGCTGGTCGGGCGGTGCGCCGATGCCGGCGCCGACTCAATCGGAGTTCTAGGCTCGACCGGCGTCTACACCTACCTGCTGCGCGGGGAACGCCGCAGGGTGGTGGCGGCCGCCGTCGAAGCTGCGCAGGGAATCCCCGTCGTGGCAGGTGTCGGTGCGATGCGCACCCGTGACGTGCTGGCGTGCGTGGAAGATGCCCAGGCGGCGGGTGCTTCGGGCGTGCTGCTGGCGCCGGTGTCGTACCAGCGGCTGACCGAGGAAGAGGTCTACGGGCTCTACCGCGAGGCCTCGTCTGCAGCCGGTCTGCCGATTGCCGTCTATGACAACCCGGCCACCACGGGGTTCACCTTCACCGATGAACTCCATGGCCGCATCGCCGAACTTCCGGGCATCACGTCGATCAAGTTCCCCCCGCCTGCACCGGGCCAGGCCGCCGAACGCATCGCCGGGCTCCGGGCGGCAGTTCCCGGAAGTGTTTCCCTGGGCATCAGCGGCGACTGGGCCGCGGCGGAGGCACTGACCGCAGGGTGCGACGTTTGGTATTCGGTCATCGCCGGTCTTTTTCCTAAGACCGCGAGGGTGATCGTTGACCTCGCCCAGGCCAGCCAGGCCAGCCAGACCGGCCCAGCCGGCCAGGCCGGGAAGGGCGACCTTGCGCTGGAAGCCTCTGCAGCGCTGGAGTCCGTGTGGGCGCTCTTCCGCACGTACGGGAGCCTGCGGGTCGCCGCCACGATGGCCGAATTGCTTGGTTTCGTGGAGGCACCGTGCCTGCCCCGTCCGCTGAAAAGCCTGGCCGGTGAGGACCGCGCCAGGGTGGAGGAAGCCCTGCGGCTCAGCGGCCTGGGCGCCTGAGCAGGTGCAGCATGGGTAGCCCGGACCGCGGCACGGCGCGGCAAGAAACGCGGGCGCAGCAACAGGCACGGGCAGAGCAGGAAGTACCGCGAAAACCGGCACCGGCCCGGCCCGGCGGCGGACTGGCCCGGTATGTGGCGGCGGCCACGCTTGCGCGCACCGCTGACGGCGGAGCCGTTGTGGCGATCGTCCTCATGGTCACCACCAGCGGGGCGCCGGGCTGGCTTGCCGGGTTGCTTGGCGCCTGCATCACCGCACCGCACCTGCTGGGGCCGCTGGTGGCGCGGAGCCTGGATTCCTGCCGCGACGGCCGCGTCCTGATCGCATGGGCGTGCATCGTCCATGGCGCCACCCTTGCCGCCGCAGTGCTGCTCTATCCGGTGACGTGGCCGGCGCTGACGGGCGTTCTGCTGGTGGCCTCGGGACTGGTTGGGCCCTTGTTAACCGGCGGCATCAGCAGCCGTCTTCCCGCGATCGCCGGGCCGGACCGGGTCAGCCAGCGCCGGGCGCAGGGCTGGGATGTGGCCACCTACGGAATCGGCGGGACGATCGGCCCGAGCGTCGTGGCCGCCGTCTCCGCCTGGGCCGGTCCCACCGTAGCCGCGCTCATCCTGGCGGCAGGCACTTTCGTTGCCGCCGCAGTCGTTCGCTTGCTGCCCTACGTTCCGCCGGCAGCAGTGGCAGCCGAGGTTCCGCGGCCGGCCCAGACCCTGCGGCTCATGACAGTCACAGGCCGCCTTCGGAGGATGCTGTATCTGACCGTCACGGTTGCGTTCTCCGTTGCCGCGCTTCCTATCGCGGCCGTCGCCTCCACTGCGATGTTCCACGTACAGCCTGCCGCCGCCGGCGTTCTGACGGCCGCGTACGGGCTGGGCGGCCTGGCCGGATCGGCCGGCGTGATGTGCCGTCCGCTGCGGGGCGACGCGGACCGGCCTGGTCACCCGCCTCGCGGGACTGGTCGCCGCGGCGCTCGCCGTCGCCGCGTTATCCGGGTCCTTTGCGCCTGCCGTCGCAGCATACGCGGCCGCCGGGGTCATGAACTCGTGCTTCTTCGCGGCGACCCTCGCCGCCCGCAGCGAGTTTGCCCCGCCGCAGGTCCGCGGGCAGGTGTTTGTTTGGGTCGGCGCCCTCAAGATCGCCGCCGGGTCCGCCGGCACGGCCGCGGCCGGTGTCGTGATCACAGGGGAGCCGCAGTTTCCCCTGTTCCTTGCCGCCGCACTTATCCTGGCCGTTGCCGGGGCATCGGCCCTGGACCGCCGCAGCACGGCCGGGCTCCAGACGGAATGAGGGGCTGCGCGTCGAACAACTGAGGTTCGTCCCCATATCCCGGGAACGCGGTTACGATTTGAGTTCCGGGGCTTTCGGGCCCGCCCGCAGCAGCCGAAGGACACCATGACAGCCCAGAATGCTTCCTCGCCGCCACGGGCCGCCGTGGTGGTCAACCCCGCCAAGGATGTTGGCGCCGATCTCCGCGCCTCGCTGGTCCGGCTGTGCGACACACTGGGATGGGCCGAGCCGCTGTGGCTGGAAACCACCGTTGAAGACCCGGGAGTGGGCCAGGCGCGCGAGGCGCTGGCGGCGGGGGTCGACGTCGTTATTGCCGCCGGCGGCGACGGTACGGTGCGGTGCGTGGCTGAGGCGCTGGCAGGAACCGATACGCCGATGGGCATGGTCCCGCTCGGGACCGGCAACCTGCTGGCCCGCAACATGGGCGTGGACATCACTGACCCCGTATCCGCCGCCTACGACGTCCTGAACGGCACCGATCGCACGGTCGACGTTGCCAGAACCACCTTTGACGGGTCCGACGGCGAGAACGTCTTCCTGGTGATGGCCGGTGTGGGCTATGACGCCGCGATCATGGCGGACACGGTGGACGCGCTGAAGGACCGCATGGGGTGGCTTGCGTACGTCGAGGCCGGCATCCGCAAGCTCCCGGGCAAGCCGGTCAGGGCCACCATCCAGGTGGACGACAAGCATCCGGTCAAGCGGCGGATCCGCAGTGTCATGGCAGGCAATTGCGGCCGGATCATGGGCGGCATCGAGATTTTCCCCGAGGCGAAGATCGACGACGGCATCGTGGACCTGCTGATCCTGGCGCCGCGCGGGCACTTCGGCTGGCTGGGGGTTGCGGCGGGCATCTTCGGCCGCAAGAAGAACAAGAAGGAATCCGCCGAGTACTTCCAGGGCAAGAAAATCGAGGTCACCCTGGAGCACGAGGAGGAGTTCCAGCTTGACGGCGATCATGTGGGCGCCGTCAAGCACCTTTCCATCTGGGTGGATCCCGGGGCGCTCAAAGTCCGGATGTAGACCCGATCCGGGTGTAGATCCGTTCCGGACGTTGAGCGCCCCGGGCTTGGGGTGCCCGGGCCCGGCCTAAGTGGCCAGGCGCGTCAGTCCCCGAGGAGCCTGCCCCACCTTGGTGCGAGCAAGGGGGAGCCGGCAAGTTTCAGGCAGTGCCACAGCGTCACGGCCACCGAGTCCAGGACGGGGATCCCCGTGCCCGCCTCGATTTCGGCCGCGATGTTGGCGCCGTACAGGTTGGTGCAGAGGTAGATCAGCGCGTCCGGAGCGTCGGCCGCGAGTTCCAGGGAGCCCGGGCGCATCTCGTCATCGGTGACCCGGCCGAAGGACTCGTTGTCGCTCAGGCCGAGGCAGCGGTGGCTGACGGTTTTGATGCCGTCCCGCTCATAGGACCTGATGATGGCCTCGTTGACGTCTTGTGTATATGGCGTGAACAGCCCGATCCGCTCGGTGCCGAACGCCCGGAACGCCTCCAGGTAGGCGAGCGTGGACGTCGTGGCCGGGATGCCCGTGGCGTCGGTGATTTCCAGGGCCAGGTCGCGGTCGTGCGCGGAACCCAGCCACGAGCCCGAGGTGCCGTTCCAGGCGATCACGTCCACGTCCGCCGTCGCCAGCAGCCCTGCGGCTTCGCGCATGACGGCGGCGTCAAACTGCCTGTCCGATGAATCGTCCAGCGCGATCCGGGTGACCGGGATCCGGGTGAAGTGGATGGTGACGTCGGTGCGGCCGCCCAGGATGCGGTAGCTCTGCGGTTCCAGGCAGGTGTTGGAGGACGGCACGATCATGCCGATCCTGGCGGGGCGGAGGGTTGAGGTCATCGGGTGCTCCTAGAGGATCGCGGCGGACAGGCCGGCAGCGGCGGCAAGGTGTTCGCGGAAGCCGTTCCGGGCCACGAAGCGGCCCACGGCGCCGGGGTCGTGGAAGCCCTCCCGATCCAGCACCACGCGGCCAGCGGACACCACGACGGCGGGCCAGCCGGCCAGCGTGCGGCCGTCGAAGGGCGAGAAATCGGTCCCCATGTGCAGTGCGCTGCCGTCCACCGTCCGGTGTTCCGCGGGATCGAAGAGCACCAGGTCGGCGTCGAAGCCCTCGGCGATGCTGCCCTTTCCGGGCAGCGCATTGATGCGCGCCGGTCCCGCGGAGAAGACCTCCACGAAGTCCTCCACGCCGCTGCCCGCTTCGGCCATCGCCGTGAACGTGACCGGCATGCGGGTCTCCACGCCCGGAAGGCCATGCGGCATGGCGCGGACGTCATCGGTGCGTTCCCGCTTCTGGGTCAGGTCGTAGCAGGAATGGTCCGAGGAGACGGTGTGGATGGCGCCGCCGGCCAGCCGCTCCTTCAGCGCCGCGACCGTCTCCGGGCTGCGCATCGGCGGGCAGCAGGCGTACCACTCCGGGAAGGCCGAGCCGTACACGGTGTCATCGAGGGTGAGGTAGTGCGGGCAGGTTTCCGAGTAGGCTTCCTGGCCGCGGGCCCGGGCCTCGGTGACCAGGTCGACGGCGCCGGGCGTGGACTGGTGGACAAAGTACACCGGGGCCTTCGTGTACTGGGCCATGGCCAGGGTTTCCTTGACCGAGATTTCCTCGGCAAGCTCGGGGCGCGTGCGGTGCAGGTGCTCGATGCCGATCCTGCCGTCGTCGGCGTGCTGTTCGGTGCAGTCGGTGATGATGGGGTCGTGCTCGGCGTGGATGTAGGTGAGCCCGTCCAGTCGGACCATTTCACGCATCACCTTCAGGATGGTGTCCCCGTCCGCCATGGTGGTGCCGCGGTTGGTGGTGTACATCTTCACGGAGCGGACACCCTCGGCGGCGAGCTGTTCGAGCTGCCACGGCACGGTCTCGTCCCAGCTGATCACGGACCCGTGCAGGGCCACATCGCAGCGGGATTCCTGCGCCAGCTCCTTCTTGTTGAGCACGGCGGCGAGCGGGGTTTCGCGGGCGTCGCGGGGGATGCCGAAGTCGATGATGGTGGTGGTGCCGCCCCACAGGGCAGCTGTGGAGGTGGTCCGGTAATCGTCCAGGGTGCGGAACCGGCCGGTCACCTGGGCCACGTGGCAGTGCCCGTCCACGCCGCCGGGGATCACCAGCTGGCCGGCGGCGTCGATGGTGCGTTCGGCGTCGGGCGCGGGTTCCGTGGCGTCGACCAGCTGGCTGATCTTGCCGTCCATCACCACGACATGGGCGGACCGGCGGCCAAAACTGTTGACCACGGTGCCGTTGGCGATGACGAGTTGGGGGATGCGGGACATCGTTGTCCTCCTGACTGGGAAGCTGAATGGAAGGGAAGCTGCTGGGCTAGCTGTGTGACGGGGCCGCGGCGTTCGACGCCGTCTGGGCGGCGGTCAGGGCGGCGTCGAGATGTTCCGACAGGCCCTTGCGGGCCTTGACCGGCGGGGGAGCGAACGCGCCGGCGCGGTGCGGGGCGGACTGGAGCGCCACCACGGCCTCCGCCATCCGGATGCCGGCGGAGATGCCGTCCACCACGGGAACGGGGATCTGCCCCTGGAGTTCCCGGGCCAGCCCCGCCAGGGGCGCTCCGGCGAGGATCACGACGTCGGCCCCGTCCTCCGCGACGGCCCGCCGGCTCAGTGCCAGGAGGGTCTCCTTGAAATCCCGCTGCACGGAGCCGATGGCGTTCAGGGTCTCGTTGATGGAGCGGATGGAGGCCAGCCGGCCGCCGAGGCCGAAGCGCTCGACGCAGTCCAGGTACCAGGGCCGGATCCGGTCGGAGATGGCGATGATGGAGAACCTGTGTCCCTGCAGGGCGGCGGCGCAGAGGGCCGCCTCGGTGATGCCGATGACCGGCACGTCGGCGAGTTCCTTCAGGGCCGGCATCCCCGGGTCCCCGAAGGCCGCCACCACGACGCCGTCGACCTGGCCGTGATGCTCGGCGATGATCTCGGCGACGGCGCCGGCAGCGATGAGCGATTCAAAGCGGGTTTCGATGTATTCGACGCCGTGACCGGCCGTGCGGACCACCAGTTCGGTGCCCGGGGAGGCGGAGCGCCGGGCCTCGGACTCGATCAGGGCGGTGACGTCGTCGCTGATGTTGGGGTTGATGACGAGAAGCTTCATTTTTTCTTCCGGTGAATTGCTGGTTCCGTCTTCTGGAAGTCCTCGGGAAACTGTTCGCGGTACTTGCCGATGTGCGAGGCCGACTGGGCGGCGGCGCGGTCGGGGTCGCCGCTGGCGATGGCTTCGTAGAGTTCCCGGTGTTCCTGGATCAGTTCCGGCAGATCGCTGACGTGGCGGAAAAGCCAGTGCATGCGGCCCTGCAGCGGTTCCAGCGCGGATTTGAGAAAGTTGTTGTCGGCGATGCCGGTGATGGCATCGTGGAATTCGCTGTTGGCGCGGTGCGCCTCGATCACCGCTCCCTTGGCAAGGCAGCGGTCGGCCTCATCCAGCAGGCCCTTCAGGCGGTCGAGGTCCCCGGCCGTGGCGCGGGTGGCGGCGAGCCGGCAGGCCAGCACTTCCAGGGACTGCCGGACGTCGAAGAGGTCCTCGACGTCCTTGGCGCTGAGGGTGCTGACCTCCGCGCCCCGGGCGCCGCGGTCGCTGATGAGCCCTTCCTGGCGGAGCATCCTCAGCGCCTCCCGGACGGGAAGCCGGGAAACATTGAATTCAGCCGCGAGGTCGCGTTCCACCAGCCGGGTGCCGGGAACGTAGTGCCCCTCAAAGATCCGGGTGCGGAGCGTATCCCGGACAGCCTCGCGGAGGGGGCGTTCCTTGTCCTGGGTCTCTTCTGCGGTAAGCATGGTGCTCCATTCGGATTCTTGGTGACTTTGCGTTCCCGGCCGGCGGGAGGTGGGGCCTGCTGCCCAGCTTAGACAGGCAGCCGCTTGTTGTAGTTCAGGGTAAGCACGGAGGCCCCCATGATGATGGCGGATCCCACGAAGTAGAGCAGCGCCCAGGTGTAGGAGCCGGTGGCGCCCACGATCAGGCCGACGGCGATCGGGGTGACGAAGCCCGAGATGTTGCCGCTGAAGTTCATGGCCCCGCCGAGGACACCGGCGTTGGTGCGGCCGCCCAGGATGGACGGGATGCTCCAGAACAGGCCCACCCAGCGGAGGAAGAACATCACCACGGAGAGAAGGACGACGGCGGTGGTCGGGTCGGCGACGACGGTCACCCCGACGAGACCGCCCACCACGACGACGCTGGAGATACCCAGCAGCGTCCGCATGACGCGGTTGGCGGACGCACCGGACGCGCGCCACTTGTCCGCAATGGTGC
Organism: Arthrobacter sp. OAP107; assembly: GCF_040546765.1. NCBI lineage: Bacteria > Bacillati > Actinomycetota > Actinomycetes > Micrococcales > Micrococcaceae > Arthrobacter > Arthrobacter sp. OAP107. The sequence continues at coordinate 5,248,711 of NZ_JBEPOK010000001.1, forward strand.
CGCCCAGGATCTCGCCGACAAAGCCGGCGCCGAAGATCACGAAGGTGGACCAGCCGATGGTTTTCAGGTCGAAGCCCTTGGCCTGGGCCAGGTACAGCGGACCCCAGGTGAGCAGGCCGTAGAACACTCCATTGAAGCCCAGCCAGCCGAAGCACATGGCCCAGAAGGAGCGGAACTTCAGGTAGGGGAGCAGGGCGCGCTTGCCCTTGCTGCCTTCCCGCTGCGCTTCTGCATCCTCCTCGGCGTGGGAGGCCTCGATATAGTCGGCCTCGGCCGTGTTGACGCCGCGGTGCTGGCGGGGGTTGTCGCGGACGTACCACCAGACGGCAAGGCCCATGAGGACGGTGGCGGCGCCGGCGATGACAAACGAACTGCGCCAGCTGCCTGTGGCGGCGATGAGGCCCGCGATCAGGATGCCGCCCAGGCCGGCGCCGAGGGGAGCGCCGGCGTCCAGGATGGTGGCGCCGCGGCCACGCTCCGACCTGTGCATCCAGATGGCGTTCAGCTTGCCGCCGGCCGGCATGACGCCTGCCTCGGTGACGCCGATGCCGAGCCGGGCGATGAACATGCTGAGGAAGCCGCCGGCCATGCCGGAGACGGCGGTTGCCGCGCCCCAGCCCAGGCAGGAGGCGGTCATGACCTTGCGGGGCCGAACTTGTCGATCAGCAAGCCGACCGGGATCTGCATCAGGGCGTAGGTCCAGAAGAAGGCGGAGAGCAGCAGGCCCACAAGCTCCGGGGCGAGGTTGAACTCCTTTTGGATGATGGGCAGCGCAACCGAGATGGAACCGCGGTCGATGTAGTTGACGGAAACCAGGACGAGCAGCAGCAGGAACAGCTTCCAGCGGACGTTTGTGCGCCGTTGCACGCCGTCCTTGCCGGGCTTGGTGCCGCGGGACTCAGGGGATTGGGCCTGGGTTGTCACTGCTTCAGTATCTGGGAGAGACACAGCTTCTCCTTTGCGGGAAGGGTGCGGGCAGGGGATGGGGGATGTAGTGGGGCGGTGCGGCCGCGGTTCGGCGGGTATCTTTGGGCCGGCCGTGGTGGTTTTGCGCCGGCGGAACAGTCCTGCCATTTGGGATCCCGATTTGGGATCCCAAATTCACGATAGGTGTGGCGCGGGACACTGTCAAGGGTTTTCGGGGAAGATGGCCGTGGCCCGCGAAAAAACGAATTGTGACTGCGGGCGGGAACTGCAGACAGGGAAGGGAGGACCCAATGAAGACGGTCCGACTAGGAAACTCCGGGCTGGAAATCAGCGCCGTCATCCTGGGCATGATGAGCTACGGCGACCCGGGGAAGGGGTCGCACGGGTGGAGCGTGGGCCTGGACGAAGCCAGGCCCTTCGTGCGGCGCGCCTACGAGGCCGGCATCACCACCTTCGATACGGCCAATGTGTACTCGGCCGGCTCGAGTGAAGAGATCACCGGCACCCTGCTCAAGGAACTCGCGCCGCGCGAGGAGATCCAGATCGCCACCAAGGTCCACGGCCGGATGCGCCAGGCCCGCAACGGGGCCGGCCTCAGCCGGGCCGCGATCATGCACGAGATCGACGCGTCCCTCACCCGGCTGGGGACCGACTACGTCGACCTCTACCAGATCCACCGCCATGACCCGGTGACTCCCGTCGAGGAGACGATGGAAGCCCTGCACGACGTCGTGAAGGCCGGCAAGGCGCGGTACATCGGCGCGTCGAGCATGTGGGCTTGGCAATTCGCCCAAATGCAGCATGTGGCGGAGCTGCACGGCTGGACCAGGTTTGTGTCCATGCAGGACCAGTACAACCTCCTCGAGCGGGAGGAGGAACGCGAAATGCACCCGTTCTGCCAGGCAACCGGCGTGGGCGTCATCCCCTGGAGCCCGCTGGCACGCGGCAACCTGACCCGGCCGTGGGGTGCCGCCGGATCGGGACCGCGGAAGGACACGGACGAGTTCGGCAAGGGCCTGTACAGGCAGGACGAGGAGGCGAACAAAGCCATCGTCGACGCCGTCGCCGCCGTGGCGGACGAACGTGGCGTGCCGATGGCGCAGATCGCCCTGGCCTGGAGCGCGGCCAAGTCCGCGGTGACCGCACCCATCATCGGGGCGACGAAGGAACGCCATATCGACGACGCCGCTGCCGCCGTCGGGCTTGAACTGACCGAATCCGAGATCCGGCGCCTCGAAGAGAGCTACACGCCGCGTAACCCCTCCGGGTTCTGACACCGGGTTCTGCAGTGGCCGGGATCCTGGCGCGTGGAGTCACGGCTTGTAAACGGGGGTAAGTCTGTCGCTGTCGGGGTACGGGTCACCACAACAGAGAACTCAGGGCGTTGGGGGACTGACGTTGAGGGACCCGGAAGGATCGGCGATGGCACAGGCTTCTTTGCTGGAGCGCATGAAAAGGCAGTGGCACGGGCTCGGGGCGGGTGTGTATGCGGCTGCCCTGGTGATCGTGGTCCTGGGACTTTGCGGCGTCGTCGGCGTTCTCTTCCATCTCCCGTGGCTTTTTCCCAGCCTCGGTCCTACGGTGATGCTGTTCTTCGAGTCCCCTGAGCAGGAGGCCTCGAGGCCGGTCAACGCGCTCGCCGGCCACGGCGTCGGGCTGCTCGCGGGAGCCCTGTGCCTCTACGCCTTTGGCTTGCAGGACCAGCCCTCGGCTCCCGTGGGCGGACTGACGCCGCTGCATGTGGTCAGCGGGGTCCTTTCGGTGGCGCTGACGACGTTGGTGCTGACGTGGATCGGCGTGCCGCATCCGCCCGCAGGAGCGACCACGCTGATCATCAGTCTCGGCATCCTCACCACGCCGCCGCAGCTCGTATCCGTCGCCGGCGCGGTGGTCATGACCACGCTCATCGGCTGGGGACTGAACATGCTGCTGGGGACCCGCCCGGCCACGAAATGAGCCAGATTCACTGGAATGCCCTGGATCCCGGGGTGTCCCCGGCTCCTTCAGCTTCCGCGGGCCCGTGGGCATCCCGGTGCGCCAGGATTTCGGCGAGCTCCGCGAGCCGGTGGGCGCGGGCCGACTCGGCCGGCGTGAACGGCTCGCCGGGACGGAAGAAGGTGATGGGTCCGTGCCAGGCGGTCGGGATCTTCAGGAGGGTCCCGGCGTCGTTCATTAGGCCGCCGTTGGGTTGGGCGCGGCTCGCTTGGGCACCCCTCGTTTGGGCGCTGTTCGTTTGGGCGCTGTGGCGGGCTGACTCGCTGGCCGGGTCAAGGATTCGCGCGGACAGCAGCTCCGCCACGGCCAGCGGCAGCTCCCCGGGACTGGCGGCGATCCGGGCGGCCAGGCTCAGGGCCTTGGTCTGCCCGTCGGCCATGGCCAGGGCGGTGGTGGGCCACACCTGCGCGCTTCGGCCGCCGCCGTCCGCCAGGGCCTCCAGCAGCTGGCGTTCGCTGACTTCGCCGGGGGCGGACAGCACGAACTCGTCCATCACACCGCCCCGGACCGGATGAACGTGGATGCCCATGATGTTGGTGTCCAGCAGCGCCAGGGACCGGGTAATCCGCTTCAGGGAACCGGGCTCGTCGCGGAGCACGGTCCTCGCGCGCCACAGCGCAGGCGCCGTGCCGAGGCGCCGCCGGTACCGCAGCGCGGGCGCATGCAGCCACCGCCGCAGGATCCGCGCGGCCGACGGCTCGGCCACCCAGATCACCAGGACGGTGGCCGTCAGCGTCAGGACCAGCACCTTGGCGAGGTAGGGCAGGTGCGTCTGCACCACGAGCGCGTGCACAAGGAGTTCGATCGGGAGCATGACGGCGACATTGGCCACCGTGAGGCGGGTTTTCGTTGGCTCCGGCATCTGCCCGCAGACTTCGCAGCTCAGTTCGGAGGCGGCGGAATTCGGCTTGTGCGGCTTCGGTCCATGGCGCTTCATGCTGCCAGCCTGCCCGGCAGCTGTTTCAGCAGGATTGCCCCAACGTTCCGATCCCGCGAATTCTCACCCGGATGCAATCGGGGGTGTTGACGGGCTATGGCCAGCCTCCCGGCTGCTCCCTACACTGAAGGGACCAGCGTGCGGAGCTCCCGTACAACGGCCTGCTCGCACGGAAGAGTCCACTCGTGGAGAGCACCGTCATGTCCATCAGCATCAGTTCAGGTCATACACGCCGCCGTGCCGCCGTAGGGTTCCTCGCCCTCGCCGCGCTCCTGGTCCCCGCACCCGTCGCCTCGGCCGGAGGGGCCGGGGCAGTGCAGTCCCGTGCGGGGGAAGTTGCTCCGGTCATCCTGCTGGACGGGGCCAAGGGTGCCGAAGGCATCGCGGCCGCCGGCGGCCATAAATTCTTCGCCGGCGACCTGGTCACCGGAGACATTTACCGCGGCGACATCCGCAAGGACAAAGCAACGAAGTTCATCGATGCCCCGAGCGGCAGGGTGGCCGTGGGCATGAAGGTGGACCGGGCCAACGACCTGCTGTTCGTCGCCGGCGGTCCGACCGGCCAGGCCTACGTGTACGACACCGACACGGGCAAGACGGTCAAGACCTACCAGCTGACCAAGAAGGAGGCCTTCATCAATGACGTGGCGCTCACCGACCATGGCGCCTGGTTCACCAACTCGCGGCAGGCTGAGCTGTACTTCATTCCGGTGGACGACGACGGCGACCTCGGCACCGCGCGCACGCTGGCCCTGAAGGGCCCCGCGGCGGACACCAGCAAGCAGTTCAACCTCAACGGCATCGCCTACTCCCGCGACGCCCGCCGTCTGGTGGTGGCCCACTCGGGCAACGCTGCGCTGTACACAGTCAGCCCGCGGACCGGCAACAGCACTGAAATCACCGGCGCGAACGTGCCCAACGTCGACGGCATCCTGGTCAAGGGCAGCACCGTCTGGGCCGTGCAGAACATGTCCAACCAGATCAGCCGGCTGCGCGTGAACTTCCACGAGTCCACGGCAAAGCTGCGGGAAGTCATCACCAGCCCGCACTTCAACATCCCGACGACGGCCGCCCTCTTCGATGACACCCTCGCCGCCGTCAACGCCAAGTTTGGCGTGCCGAACGCCAAGACCTTCGAAGTGGTGACCGTGGACGCGCGCACCAACGCCACCAAGTAGACCCGGCACACAACCCCCGGGGGCGGGAAACACAAACGGCCGGGGAGACGAACGCAACAGCGCAGCAGGCGGCCTCCACGGGAAAAGCGGGGGCCGCCCCCGTTAAACTGGTAAGCGGACGCCAGTGCCGCCGTCGTCAGTTCCAGACTGCAACGAAAGGCGCGATTCCCCCGTGAAGCTGCTGGCCGAGATGTTCACCCTTGCCCCGGCAAACAAGGATCATCACGTCGCCATGCGCTGCGCCGTTGGCGTGTTCGTCCCGCTGATCACCCTGGTGCTGCTGGGCCGCCTGGACCTGGCGATCTTCGCCTCGTTCGGCGCGTTCACCGGCATCTACGGCCGTGGCGAACTGCACCGCAAGCGGTTCTTCATCCAGGTCCGGGCCGGTGCGCTCATGCTCCTGGTGATCCTCCTGGCGACGCTGACAGCCCGCGTGGTGCACGCCGGTGGCCTGTCCCCGGAGGCGGGCATCTGGCTGCAGGTGCTGGCCACCACCCTGGTGGCAGGCGGCTGCTCATGGGTGATCGCCCGGTGGCGGCACCGGCCGGCCGGGTCGCTGTTCCACATCTTCGCGTTCGCCGCGATCGCGTCCATCCCCAGCCAGCCGCCGCTGTGGCAGTGCCTGCTGGCGTCCGCCGTGACCACGCTTTTCTGCCTGGCCGTCGGCCTGTCCTCCCGGGTGCTGCGGAGCCACCGGACGCCGTGGGAAATGCCTCCGCCCGTCCGGCTGACCGGGGATGAGAAGCGCGCAGCCGGGCAGGAAGCCGTGGGCTACCTCGTGGCCGCGGGGCTGGCCGGCACGCTCGCCACCCTCGTGGGCCAACAGCTCGGCTTCGGGCACAACTACTGGGCCATGGTGGCGGCGGTGGTTCCGCTGGTGGGCCGCACCACGCGGCACCGCATTGCCCGCGGCGTCCAAAGGATCATCGGCACCGTGCTGGGCCTCATCCTGCTGGCGGGGATCCTGCTGCTGCAGCCGGTGCCGTGGCAGACGGTCCTGGTGATCGCCATCTGCCAGTTCGGCGCGGAGCTCTTCATTGCCCGCAACTACGTGCTGGCCCAGGTTTTCGTGACGCCGCTGGCGCTGATCTCCACGCTGCTGGTTTCGCCGGCCGCGCCCGGCATCCTGCTCCGGGACCGGATCGTGGAGACAGTGATCGGCGCCGCCGTCGGTATCGCCGTGGTGCTGGCCCCTGCCGCGTGGTCCCGGCTTTCGCGGCAGGCGTCGGCGGGCGCCGCGGCGCGGTAAGGGGCTGCTCAGCCACAAATCAGGCAGAGACGGTTCATTCGGCAACCAGGAGCGCCTGCGGCGCGGCCTGCTTCATCCTTGTCTGCAGCCACCGGATCTCCAGCGCGGAGTCGCCTTCGCACTGCTTCACCACGGCCTGGAGCTCCTTGTCCCGGTCACCCTTGGCGGCCTGCCCCAGCATCATCCAGGTGACGTCGATGTGGTTGACCAGCACGTACAGGTCCTGCAGGTCCAGCATCAAAGCCAGCGGACCGGAGCGGACCTCCCTCACGCCGCTGGCCGTCAGCCGGTGCTCCTCCTCGCCCTCGACGTCCTCACCGTAGCGGACGATGACCGGCTTCAGCGCCTCCCGGTGCGCGTCGCACTTTTTGGCGAACGTCTGCAGGATGAAGTGCACGTCGGGCTCGTCGCCATGGCCGTCCGCCACCACCCGGAACGACGATGCGAGCGTGGCCTCCGCCTCGTCCAGCAGGCCGATGTAGACAGGGAGTTTCATCGCTGGGCTCCTGTTGCGCGGCGGGATGCGGTGGTGTCCGGGGCCTTCGAGGGGCCGTCGCCGCTGCGCAGCTTTTCCACCCGGACGGCCGCGTTCTTGAACAGCGGCTGCTTGGACACCGGGTCCCATTCGGTGATGGTGAGTTCGTTTGCGGCACGGTGCCGGCCGCCGTCGGGCGTCAGAACGACGGCGGGATCCCCGGTCCCGGTGCCGGCGGCAGCACCGCCGTCGGCCGTGTCCCAATATCCGTAGTGGAACGGCGCGAAAACGGTGCCCGGCCGGATGTCGCCGACCCGGACCGGAACCTCCAGGCTGCCGCGGCGGGAGGTCACCCGGGCGATGTCCCCCTCCTGGCAGCCGGCGCGCGCGGCGTCCTCGACGGACATCTCGATCCAGGGCTCGGGTGCGGCGGCGTTGAGGCGGCGGCTGCGGCCCGTCTTGGTCCGGGTGTGGAAGTGGTACGCCGTCCGGCCGGTGGTGTACCGCAGCGGGTACTCGGCGTCCGGTTCCTCATGCGGCGGGGTGTAGTCGAGGGCCTTGAGCCACGCCTTCCCCGGCTGCACCGTCGCCTTGTACTGGGTTTCGCCGGTGGTGGCGCCGGTGAGGAGGTCGTGCCCAAAGGACTCGCAGTACTCCGGCGCGGTGGGGAATTCGCCGTCGGTGTACAGCCGTTCGGTGCCTGCGGGCTGGCCGGTGCCATCGGAATGCTCGGTGCCATCGGACTGCTCAGTGCAGGGCCACTGGATGCCGCTGCCGCCGCGGAGCTTGTCGTAGCTGAGGCCCGTGTAGTCGCAGGGGCGGCCGCGCGAGCATTCCTTCCAGGCCTCGAAGCCGTCCTCGGGGCCCGACCAGTTCAGCAGCGGCTGGCCATCCTTGTCCGTGAACCCCATCCGGCGGGCGTAGTCGAGGAAGACGTCCAGGTCGCTCCGTGCCTCGCCCGGCGGATCGACGGCCTTCTCGGACAGGTGGACGGTCCGGTCGACGTTGGTGAAGGTGCCCGTCTTCTCGCCCCACGCGGCGCAGGGGAGGACGACGTCGGCATACTGCGCCGTCTCGGTGAGGTAGATGTCCTGCACCACCAGGAACAGGCTGTCCTTGTCCAGGATGTGCCGGATGCGTTCGAGCTGCGGCATGGACACTGCCGGGTTCGTGGCGGAGATCCAGAGCAGTTCAATGGAGCCCTGTTCGACGTAGCGGAAGATCTGCAGGGCGTGCGTCGGCGGGGCCCAGTCCGGGATGATGCCCGGGTCCACGTTCCACAGCCGGGCCAGGTCCTGCACGTGCTGCGGGTTCTCCCAGTTACGGAAGCCCGGCAGGTCGCCGTCGGCCCCGCATTCCCTGTTGTTCTGGGCGGTGGGCTGGCCGTTCATCTGCAGCAGCCCGCAGCCTGGCTTTCCCAGCATGCCGCGGAGGAGGTGCAGGTTGTTGACCTGGCATGCGGACGCCGTTGCGTGGGCTGACTGGTAGAAACCCTGCAGAACCGTGGAAAGCACCCTGCCTTCGGTGCCGAAGATCTCCGCCGCGCGCCGCACGTCGGCGGCGTCCACGCCGCAGGTTTCAGCCACCTTCTCCGGAGTCCACGGCTCCACCACACTGCGCAGCTGGTCCACGTTGGCGGTGTGCCCGGCGATATAGGCCTCGTCGATCCAGCCGTTGGCGAAGAGCTCGCGGACCAGGCCGTTCATGAGCGCCAGGTTGGTGCCCGGATGAACCGCCAGGTGCACATCGGCGCGCCGGGCCACTTCAGTGTCGCGCGGGTCGACGCACACAAGCTTCGGCGGATTGGGCCCGTCCAGCCGGTCCAGCACGCGCGACCACAGCACTGTCTGGGTCTCGGCCATGTTGTGGCCGTACAGGAAGACGGCGCTGCACTCATCGACGTCCGTGTAGCTGCCGGGCTGGCCGTCGGCACCGAAGGACTCCTTCAGCGAAGCCGCGGCCGTGGCCGTGCACAGGCGAGTGTTGCCGTCCATGTGCGGCGTGCCGATGCCGGCCTTGCCGAGGACGCCCAGCGCGTAATACTCCTCGAGGAACAGCTGCCCGCTGGTGTAGAAGCCGTGGCTGAGCGGGCCCTTGCTGGCCAGGAGCTCCTTGCTGCGCTCCACAATGCGGCCCATGGCCGTGTCCCAGTCCGTCTCCACCAGCTTCCCGTCCGCCCTGATCAGCGGGCGGGTCAGGCGGTCCAGGTGCTCCTCGCCCTGCCAGCTGCCGTAGAGTCCCTTGGGTCCCAGCCGGCCGCGGTTCACCCGGTCTGCCGCACGGCCGCGGATGCCCACCATTTTCCCGTCCTTGACGGCGATGTCGCAGCCGCAGCCGTTGCTGCACAGGACGCACGCCGACTGCACCCAGCGGTCCACGTCGCTCTCGCTCAGCCCCTCGGCCAGGACCTGGTCCACGCGCTGGGGCCACGGCTGCCCGCTTCCGTGGGGTGTCCGTTCACCCCAGATGTCTGCGATCCGGTCCGTCATGGGGTCAGCCTCCAAGGATGGTAAGTGAACTTACTGCCCTTAGGTTACCCGCCGCCGACGTCAACGGAAGGGGCTGGGTTAAGAGCGTTCGACGGCGGGCTTGCGACCGGGTGCCGCGGCGGCCGCATGGGGGATGGGTGTAATCTGGGACAACCCAAACCATTCAATGGAAGCAGGGAGCGATGGCCAATTCAGCGTCCGGGGATTCGGTGGTGGACCGCGTGGTGCGGGTCATCGCGGCGTTTCCGGCCGGCGTCACCGTCCTGCAGCTGTCCGAACTGGCGGAACGCGCGGGCCTTCCCCTTACCACCGCCCACCGCTTGGTGCGGCAGCTGGCGACGCACGGACTCCTGGAAGCGGGCCCCGGCGGCTCGGTGCAGCTGGGCCTGCGGCTCTGGGAGCTGGTGAATCGCAATTCGCCCACGCTGGCCTTGCGCCAGGCGGCCATGCCGTTCATGGAGGACATCCAGCATGTGCTGAACCAGAACGTGAACCTCGCCGTGCTGGACGGCTGGGAAGCCCTGTTCGTGGAGCGCCTGTCCCGCCGCGGATCCGTCGCCAACCGCGCCCAGATCGCGGGTCGGATGGCGGTGCACGTGTCCTCGGCCGGACTGGCCCTGATGTCGCACCAGCCCAAGCCGGTCCAGGCCGAATATCTGGACCAGTTTGCGGATCCCGCCGGCAAGGTGGCGAGCGACGACGTGCGCGCCTTGCTGGCCGAGGCTGCAAACCAAGGGTTCGCCGAACTGGCGGGCGTCATCGATCCCGACACCTGGGGTATTGCTGTTCCCGTCCTGGACGGCCAGAAGCGCGCGGTGGCGGCGATCGGCGTCGTGGTTCCCCTCCGGGAGATGCGCATGCAGGCGCTGGTCCCGGCACTCCAGACGGCGGCACGAGGCATCGCACGGCGGCTCAGCGAGGGTGCGGGTTAGGCTTCCTGGCTCGTAGCGTATTCCATTCAGCGGAATTGCTGTAACGCCCACCCCACAGTCCGGCGCACACTGTTAGCCAGCAACCACCTTCCGCCCGGACCTCCGGGCCACGCAATGAAGCGAGGAACACCATGGCACGACAGATCATCACCACCCAGGTGGCCATCCTGGGCGCAGGCCCGGCGGGACTCATGCTGTCCCACCTGCTGGCCAAGGCCGGCATCGAATCCACCGTGATCGAAATCCGCAGCCGCCAGGAAATCTCGGAGACGGTCCGCGCCGGCATCCTGGAGCATGGCACGGTAAACATGCTCGTCGACGGCGGCGTGTCCGACCGCGTGCTGCGTGAAGGAGACCGGCACGACGGCATTGAGCTCCGGTTCAACGGTGAAAGCCACCGCATCGACTTCAAGGAACTCGTGGGGGAGTCGGTCTGGCTGTATCCGCAGACCGACGTCTTCATGGACCTCGCCGCACGCCGGGAGGCTGATGGCGGCGACGTGCGTTACAGCGTTACTGACACCACGATCCACGACATCGATGACAAGCCCAAGGTCTGGTTCACGGATGCCGACGGCGTGGAGTACGAGCTCCAGGCCGACTTCATCACCGGCGCCGACGGCTCCCGCAGCCACTGCCGCTTCCAGATCCCCGAGGCGCACCGCAAGTGGTACTTCCACGAGTACCCCTTCGCCTGGTTTGGCATCCTGACCGAAGCGCCCCGCAGTTCCGACGAGCTGATCTACGCCAACTCCGGGAACGGCTTCGCCCTCATCAGCCAGCGCACCGAAACCGTGCAGCGGATGTACTTCCAGTGCGACCCCAAGGAAAACGTGGCCGACTGGAACGATGAGCGGATCTGGGCGGAGTTCCGCAGCCGGGTCAACGGCAACGGCTTCGAGCTGAAGGAAGGCCCGGTCATCGACAAAATGGTCCTGCCGTTCCGCAGCTTCGTGCACACGCCCATGCGGCACGGCAAGCTCTTCCTTGCCGGCGACGCCGCACACACCGTGCCGCCGACGGGCGCCAAGGGACTGAATCTGGCGATCCACGACGTGAAGGTGCTGTTCGAGGGGCTGGACAGCTACTACAACAGCGGTTCCACGGCGCTCCTGGATTCGTACAGCGACCGCGCCCTGGACCGCGTATGGAAGGCCCAGCAGTTCTCCTACTGGATGACCACCATGCTGCACACCCCTGCCGACGCCGGCGACTTCGCCCGGGCCCGTCAGCTGGGCGAGCTGAAGTCGGTGGTGTCCTCGCGGCACGGCCAGGCGTACCTTGCCGAGGCCTACACGGGCTGGCCGTCGGCCTAAGTCCCCGGCCGCCCTGGGTGGGGCGTCCCGCCGGGCCGGCGTCCCGCCGTCGGGCATAAGATCGGGTCCATGGAAGCCATAACCATCATCGGCGGCGGCATTGCCGGCCTCGCGCTCGGGGCCGGCCTGGATGCGGAGCGCTTCGACGTCACCATCCACGAGCAGCGGCCCGGGGTGCCGGCGGTGGAGACGTCGCTGGCCATGTGGCCGGAGGCCCAGGCCGAGCTGGCGGTCTTGGGAGTCCTGCCGCAGATCAGGGAGGCGGGCACGGCCTTCGGCGGGATGGCCCTGCGGGACGCCACGGGCACAGCCCTGGTGGCACCGAAGGTTCGCGGGGTCCTCGGCGTCTCCCGGGCGGACCTCATCCGCATCCTCGACGCCGCCGTACCCGCCTCCGTGCGCCGCGTCGAGGGCAGGGTGGACGAGATCCCCGTTACCGGACCGCTGGCGTCAGGCCTGCTGGTGGGAGCCGACGGCATCCACAGCGTGGTCCGCCGCTCCTTCTGGGGTGCGAGGTCACAGGCGAGGCTGACACCGTACCTGGCGCTCCGCGGCGTCCTGCCCGTGCCCGTCCAGGCCGACGCCGGCGGGGAATACTGGGGACGCGGACAGCTGTTCGGCATCACGCCCGCGGCCGGCGGGAGGACCTACTGGTACGCCTCGTTTCGCTCCAACCTGGGCCCGGCAGGCGTTGATGCCGCCGAAGCGCTGCAGCAGGCCAAGGAGCGCTTCGCCCGAAACGCGGCGGCCATCCGGACGGTGCTGGAACAGGCGGCGCCTGAAGCCACGCTGGCGCAGCGGGTCTGGACCACGCCGAACCTCGGCAGCTTCGTGCGGCCGGGCGCCGTCCTCGCCGGCGATGCCGCACACGGCATGATGCCCAACCTTGGCCGCGGCGCCTGTGAAGCGCTGGTGGATGCCGTCACGCTGGCCGAACTCCTCAACGCCCATCCGGTGGAAGACGCCCTGAAGGCCTACAACCGGCAGCGCGCCCTCAAGACCCAGCTGCTCCGGCTTGCCTCCTCCGCCCTGGCGGGCGTGGCCCTGGCCGAACGGTCCCAGCCGCTGCGCGACGGTTTGCTGAGGCTCGCTTCCCGGTAGCGGTCCGGCTTTTCGAGGAACGCGGTCGACGGCGGGAGCGCTAGTCCTGCTGCAGTGTTTCGGTGAGGTGGTGCGTGGGGATCCGGTCGCGGTCGTACGTAATCTCCGTGTAGCCGTGCGGCTCCGGCTTGCCGGTGGAGCTGAGGTTCACGAAGACGATCTCCTCAATGGTGAGGATGCTCTGCCGGGTGATCATGTTGCGGACCTCGGCGCGCATGGTCAGGGACGTGCGGCCGAAGCGCGTGGCGGTCAGGCCCATCTCGATCAGGTCGCCCTGGACCGCGGAGCTGACGAAGTTGATTTCGGAGATGTATTTGGTGACGGCGCGGCCGTTGCCGAGCTGGAGGATGGCGTAGATCGCGGCTTCCTCGTCGATCCACTTCAGCAGGCTGCCACCGAACAGCGTTCCGTTGGCGTTCAGGTCCTCGGGCCGCACCCATTTGCGGGTGCGGAACGTAATGTCTTTGGTTTCCATAGCGCGAGATTAGCCGACGGCGGCCCGCCCCACCGGAGTGTGACGGCCGCCGTCGCTGTGCGCCCGCTCAGGCCATGGCGGTGTGCGCTGCGCTGTGGCAAGTGATCCGCTTCGCGAAGCAGTACGAGTGCTCGACGCCGATGTAGGGGCCGAAGTTGGGAACCTGATCGAAGCCGGAGTTCGCGTAGAAGTTGCGGCCGTCAGTCTGCGCCGACCCGGCCTCGGCCGTGATCCGGGTGATCCCCTGCGCAAACGCCTCGGCCTCGAGGGCGGCCAGGATGGAGCTGGCCACCCCGGACCCGCGCGTGTAGGGGAGAACGTAGAGGCGCTTGATTTCCGCCGTCTCGGAATCGAGCAGCCGCAGGCCGCCGCAGCCCACCGGCTGGCCCGAGCCCTTGTCGTAGGCCACGAGGAACACGGCGGTATCCGCCTCGGACGGCTTGGGTCCCGGCTCATGGTCGGCACATCCGAAGCGCGCGTCCAGTTCAGCCTGCTGGGCCGCGCGCAGGTCGGCGCCCACAGGGTTAGACCAGCTGACTTTCCGGATGTTGAGCCTGGGATTGGTCTGCATCTGTGCCTCGATTCGCCGAAGGGTTATGCGAATTAAGGCTAGGAGCGCGCCGTTACCGCGGTGTTTCCTGCCGGTAAGCGCCGTGGGAACACTTGGCGCCGTGCTGTTACGGCTGGCACAATCACCGCCTCCTGTGGACCAGTACCCAGCGATGGCGACGGCAGGCCTAGCCCGTGCTCTTTCCCATCGGGTCCTCGGCGGTGGGGTCGGCCAGGGCAAGGCCGCCGACAGGGCTGGCGTCCCAGTGGATCAGGTTCCAGCCGGTGTCGGGATCGCCCTCCAGGGCCACGATGCCGGTGTTGGCGAGGACATGCCGGGCGGCGAATTCCGTGTCGATGTTGTCCGCCCGGTGGCCTGCCCAGACGCGGATGGCGGCGCCATGGCTCACCAAGGCGACCGCGCCGGTGCCGGCGGCCTCCGCGGCCACCTTGGCAATGGCCGCGTCATAGCGCTCAAAGAACTCGTGGCCGTCCGGTCCGGCAGGCATCCGGCGGTCGAAGTCACCGTCGGTCCAGGCGAAGACGGTGCTCATGTACCGACGGTGGGACTCGTGGTCCGTCAGCTTTTCCAGGGCACCCGCCTCGATCTCGTGGATGCCCTCCAGGACCTTCACGTCAAGGCCGAGCTCCCGGCCCAGCGGTTTGGCGGTGATCTGCGTGCGAAGCAATGTGGAGGCGTACAGGGCGCTGATCGGCTCGTTCACCAGGGCCCGCGGCAGGGCCTCCGCCTGGCGCTCACCCAGCTCGGTCAGGCCCGGGCCAGGGTGGGCGGTGTCCAGCTGCCCCAGGACGTTACCGGGAGTTTCGCCGTGGCGGATGAGGAGCAGCCTCATGGTTTCGCGTTCCTTGTCATTTTCGGGAAAGGTAGGCGGCACGGCCGCCGTCGTACTTATTTGAGGTGGTCCACCAGCTGGTCCGCGATGCCGGTGTACTTGCCCGGCGTCAGGGCGAGCAGCCGGGCCTCTGCCTCTGCGGAGAGGCCCAGGCCCTGGACGAACTCCTGCATCCGGGCGGCGTCGACGCGCTGGCCCCGGGTGAGGTCCTTGAGCCGCTCATAGGGGTTCTCCATGCCTTCGACGCCGGCGATCGCCTCCGCGCGCATCACCATCTGGATGGCTTCGCCGAGGACTTCCCAGTTCGTGTCGAGGTCCTCGGCGAGCACGCTTTCCGCGACGTCAAGCCGCTCCAGGCCCTTGGCCACGTTGGAGATGGCCAGCAGGGAGTGGCCGAAGGCGACGCCGATGTTGCGCTGGCTGGAGGAGTCCGTGAGGTCGCGCTGCCAGCGGGAGGTGACCAGGGTGGAGCCCAGCACATCCAGGAGACCGGAGGAGATCTCCAGGTTGGCCTCCGCATTTTCGAAGCGGATCGGGTTGACCTTGTGCGGCATCGTGGAGGAGCCGGTGGCGCCTGCCACGGGAATCTGCGCGAAGTAGCCGATCGAGATGTAGCTCCAGATGTCCGTGCAGACGTTGTGCAGGATCCGGTTGAAGCGGGCGACGTCGGCGTACAGCTCCGCCTGCCAGTCGTGGCTTTCGATCTGGGTGGTCAGCGGGTTCCAGGTCAGGCCCAGCTTCTCCACGAACGACTTCGCGACCTGCTGCCAGTCCGCGCCCGGGACGGAGGCCACGTGGGCGGCGTACGTGCCGGTGGCGCCGTTGATCTTGCCGAGGTATTCGGTCCTGGCGATCCGCTCCAGCTGCCGGTTCAGGCGGTGCGCGATGACGGCGAGTTCCTTGCCCAGGGTGGTGGGCGTGGCGGGCTGGCCGTGCGTGCGGGACAGCATCGGAACAGCGCGGTTATCCTCGGCCATCTTGCCGATCTGGGCCACGAGGGCACGGGCGGCGGGCAGCCACACGTCCTCCACAGCACCCTTCACGCCCAGGGCGTAGGAGAGGTTGTTGATGTCCTCGGAGGTGCAGCCGAAGTGCACCATGGCGGTCAGGTTCTCGATCCCGATGGCGGGCAGGCGGCGGCCGACGTAGTACTCCACGGCCTTCACGTCATGGACAGTGACTGCTTCGATTTCGGCCAGCTCGGTGACGGAGGCGGCGTCGAATTCGGTGACGATGGCGCGCAGCTGCCGCTGCTGGTCCTCGGTCAGCGGGCCAGCCCCGGGGAGGACGTTGTCCCCGGTCAGGTGGATAAGCCACTCCACCTCGACGGCAACGCGGTCGCGGTTGAGGGCTGCCTCGGACAGATAGTCAACGAGGGGTCCGACGGCGGACTTGTAGCGGCCGTCCAGCGGACCGAGCGCGATTTGTTCCCCTGACGCGGCGAGGGCGAGGCGTCCGGAGGGCGTACGGGTGTCAGCTGTGGCGGCAGTTTCAGGCATGACCTGATTCTTTCATGAAGTTCTGTGCCCGCTGAAGCGCGGGATTCGGTGTGACTTCTCCTCCACAGCCCCGCTCCCGGGCACTTCTCCACATGGACGACGCCGGCCGTTCCGTCGGCGGCTGCGGCACCTTAGCGTCGTGGGCAGGAACCGAGGGAAAGACCGGGCGCCGGAGCGCCGGCCCAGTGGGGATGGGGGTAACCCAATGAGCGCAAGCATCACGGCGGTGAGCGCGGGCATTACGGCGGCTGATGCCGCGGCATGTTCGGCGCGCAGCTTTGAAGTGCAGCTGTTGGCGGGGCAGGTGGAGACCTGCGCGGAACAGCTCGATGCCGTGCGGGCCAGGCTCTCTCAGCTCCAGCTCATGCAGTGGCAGTCGCCTGCGGGTCAGGCCTACCGCTCCAGCCTCCGGGTGCAGGCGATTGCCCTCTCCGGGGCGCGGGAACGGGTACTTGCCGCCGCACTGGCGCTGCGGCGGCACTCCGTCCATGTCGCAGAGTCGGCCCTTCCTGCAGCTGGCGGCTACTGATGGCCGAGGCGCCGCCGGGCGGCAGCGGCGGTCAGCTCCGTCCGGTCGAGCCGGCCTCCGACGGTGTCCTTTCCGTGCGCGGCGGAGTGGGCGGGATCACCTTCCAGCTCGAGGAACTGGATACGGGGGCGCGGGAGCTGGACACCCTCGCCCGGGATTTGGCGGCCGTAGAGCTGGGTATCCACCGGGTATGGGAGTCGCTGGGAAGCTACCAGCGGGACGATCCGGCCAGCGGTGCCGAGGCATTGGCCGCTGCCTGGGAGGGGCGGCGTTCTGTGGCGGCGGTGCGGGAGGAACTGGAGCGGCTGGCCGGCGGTGTGCGTGCCTGCCGGCTCGAGTACAGCGCTGCCGAGACGGCGAATAAGCTCATTGCGCACTTCCACTGGGACGCATCATGGTTGTGGGGACGGCAACTGCTTGACGTTGGCCTGGCCGGGGACCGGCGGGACTGGCGCCTGAATACGGCCACCAGCGAGGCGATCGCTTCGAGTGATCCCGTGGTGGCCGGCACGATTCTGGCGGCGCTCCTGGGCGCGCGGCTGGGTGCCATGGACGCTGCCGTGAAGATGGCGCTGACGTCCGGCATGACGGGGTCGAGTGTCCCCGCCCTTGCGCGGATGCTGCTGGACCGTGTCCTGCCGGAACTCAGGCCGCGGCCGGTCACGGCACTGAAGCAGGGCTCCATGGACATTGGCCTGGACGCGTCCCCGGCAGGTCTTCTTGCCCGGGCCGGGGCGGTGGGTGCCGCCGGCCCCGGCCAGATCGAGGTCATCCGGACAACGAACGGGGAACGGGACGCGTTCATCGTGATCATTCCCGGAACGCAGCCTGGCAACATGGGCGGCCCCAACCCGTTCGATGAGGCCGGCGTCGGTGAGGCCTTCGGGTACGGGTCCCAGTACACCGCCGCAGCAGTCCGGGCGGCCCTCCGGCAGGCCGGGGCCGAAGCCGGGGACCAGGTGGTGGCCGTGGGCTACAGCCAGGGCGGCATCCATGCCATGAACCTCAGCCAAGACAAGGCCTTCCTGGCCGAGTACAACCTCAAATACGTGCTGACCGCGGGATCGCCGGTGGGCGCGATAACTCCGGAGCCGGGCGTCAGCAGCCTGCATCTGGAGCACCGGCAGGACTGGGTTCCGGGCAGTGAAGGCCTCCCCAACCCTGACACCAGGGACCGGGTGACAGTCACGCTCAACGGCCTGGTCAGGACCCCGCCCGGTGAGGACGCCGGCCTTGGCCCCGGGCACAGGCTCACCAACTACGAGGCCGGGGCCAGGGCTGTCTCCGCGAGCTCCGACCCTTCGCTGGTGGCGTCCACCGGCGCCCTGGCCGCAGTGGTGGGGGCGGGCGGAACGGCCAGGGCCACCCGGTTCCAGCTGGTCCGTGCACCGAAGCCGCCTGTGCCTGTGCGGCAACTGCCCCTGCTCGATCTGGGCAGGACCATCCTTCCCATCAGCGGTGGCGTGGGCGCGGGCGGTGGTGCCGGCGCGCGGCCGGGCGGCGGTGGCGTCAGCGGTGGCGGGCGCCGGGAAGCCGGTCAGCCACCAGGGAAATGACGGTGATGATGATGGCAGCCAGCACCGCGGTCCAGAAGAACGAATCGATCGTAAAGTGCACCGGCGTGTAGCCGCTGATCCACGAGGTGAGGTACAGCATCGCGGCGTTGATCACCACCGTGAACAGCCCCAGCGTCAGGATGGTGATGGGCAGGGAGAGGAAGCTGACCACCGGCCGCACAAACGCATTGACCAGGCCAAAAATCAGCCCGATGAACAGGTACGCGAGGACAATTCCGGCGGCATCGGTTCCCTGGTTCACCCCGGTCTTGGCCACAGCCTCCGTGGTGGCTGTGGTGGAGATGTCCAGGCCGGGCAGAAGCCAGCTGGCAATCCACAGCGCCAGTCCGTTAATGATCACGCGCATGATGAAAGACCGCATGCGCCCATGCTGTCACACCGCAAGGCCGGGCTGGCAGCCGGGGGCATAGGCTAGGTGGCATGACTTCATCAGAGACTATGGCGGGGGGCCTGAGGCCCCGACCGGTGGTTGACCGGCTGCCCCGCTACGCTGCAGGTAAGCCGCCCGTCGCCGTCGACGGCCTTGCAAGCTACAAACTGTCGTCCAACGAGAACCCGCTGCCGCCCATCCCGGCCGTGGTGGAGGCCATTGCCGCCCAGACAGACTTCAACCGCTACCCCGATCCGCTAAGCACCAAGCTGCGCACCGCGCTCGCAGGGTTCCTCGATGTGCCGGCCGAAGACATCGTCACCGGCGCCGGCAGCCTCGGCGCGCTCACCCAGCTGCTGAGCACGTTCGCCGGCCAGAACGACGACGGCAAACCTGACGAAGTCATCTACGCGTGGCGGTCCTTTGAGGCCTACCCCATCTGCGTTGGGCTGGCCGGGGCAGAGAGCGTCCGGATCCCCGTGACGGCTGACGGGCGTCATGACCTCAACGCCATGGCCGCAGCCGTGACCGCGCGAACCAGGGTGATCCTGCTGTGCACCCCCAACAACCCCACGGGCCCCATTCTGACTGCCGAGGAAACTGAGCGCTTCATCAAGGCCGTCCCCTCGGACGTGGCGGTGGTCATCGACGAGGCCTACCAGGAGTTCGTCCGGGCAGAAGACGCCGTGGACGGCATCCGGATGTACCGCAAGTACCCCAACGTGGTGGTGCTCAGGACGTTCTCGAAGGCTCACGGCCTCGCCGGGCTTCGCGTCGGCTACAGCGTTTCCCAGCCACAGCTCACCCAGCACCTGCGCGTGGCCGCCACCCCGTTTGCAGTCTCGCAGATCGCCGAACAGGCCGCCGTGGTGTCGTTGCAGAATTTTGACCAGGTTGTAGAAAGGGTACAAAGCCTGGTGGAGGAGCGGGACCGCGTGACAGCTGGCCTCCGGGACCTCGGTTGGTTCGTTCCGGACGCCCAGGGAAACTTTGTCTGGCTCGATCTGGGCGAGAACAGTGCGGAGTTTGCGCAGCTTGCCGGGGAGCGGGCGCTGTCTGTCCGGGCTTTCGGAAACGAAGGCGTCCGCGTCAGCGTCGGCGAAGTGGAAGCGAATACGCGTTTCCTGCAACTCTGTGCGGTTTACACAAAACCGCCGCGCCGTTCCTAGCGCTTAACAAACATCCGGCGCTACCTACGCCGGATAAAGTAAGGAACAGTAAGCCAAATATATATGCCCCGCCGGGAATACATTCCCGAAGAGGCATATATCCCAGCGACATTGCAACGCATCCGGATGCGGCAGGCAAGGAGACGGTATGGGCGCAACACATCTGCCCTCCACCGAGTTCGATGGAACGGAACTGGACGACCAGCTCGAGGCGCAGGCCGAGGCTGCCCTGGGCGTGCCTCCGACAGAGATGGTCCAGCTTCTGGGCCCCGATGGCACGCTGGGAACAGACTCCGTGTTCTCCGAGTACGCCGGGCGTCTCGACGCCGAAAAGCTCCGGGGTTTCTACGCGGACATGGCGGCCATCCGCCGCTTCGACCAGGAAGCCACCGCCCTGCAGCGGCAGGGCCAGCTGGCACTGTGGGTGCCGCTGACCGGCCAGGAAGCAGCCCAGATCGGATCCGGACGGGCCAGCCAGCCGCAGGACTACATCTTCCCCACCTACCGCGAGCACGGCGTTGCGCTGACCCGCAACGTGGACCTGGCCGAACTGCTGAAGCAATTCCGCGGCGTCTCCAACGGCGGCTGGAACCCCAAGGACACCAACTTCCACCTGTACACGCTGGTCCTGGCCGCGCAGACGCCGCACGCCGTCGGATACGCCATGGGCATCCAGCGCGACCAGAAGCTCGCCGAAGCGCAGAGGCTGGAAGGCGCCCAGGGCGTGGAAGGCACGGCCGAGCCCAAGGCCGCCGTCATGGTCTACTTCGGGGACGGTGCGAGCTCCGAGGGCGACGTCCACGAGTCCATGGTCTTTGCCTCGTCGTACAACGCCCCGGTGGTTTTCTTCTGCCAGAACAACCACTGGGCCATTTCCGTGCCCACCGCTGTGCAGACCCGCATCCCGCTGTCCAACCGCGCCAAGGGCTACGGCTTCCCGGGCATCCGGGTGGACGGGAACGACGTCATCGCGGTGCACGCCGTCACCGAATGGGCGCTCGAGCACGCACGCCAGGGCAACGGCCCCGTCCTGATCGAGGCCTTCACCTACCGCGTGGGCGCCCACACCACAGCCGACGACCCCACGAAGTACCGCGAGTCCGCAGAAGAGGCCCTGTGGCGCGAAAAGGACCCGTTGGACCGTCTGGAGAAATACCTCCGGGCCGAGGGCATGGCCGACGACGCGTTCTTCGCCGAGGTTGCCGCCGAGGGCGACGAGCTCGCCGCCTACATCCGCAAGTCCACCTACGCGTCGGACGCCCCGGACATCAGGACCGCCTTCGCCAACACCTACGTCGAGGCGCATCCGCTCGTGGCCGAGGAACTGGCATGGTTCGAAGAGTACAGCGCCGGCTTTGCCGGCGAGGACGAGGGAGACGGGGCAGGCCGCTGATGACCACCATGACCATAGCCAAGGCCATCAACGAGGGCCTGCGCGCCACCCTCAGCAACAACCCCAAGTCCCTCCTCATGGGCGAGGACATCGGACCCCTCGGCGGCGTTTACCGCGTCACCGACGGCCTGATCGGCGAATTCGGCGCCGACCGCGTGATGGACACCCCGCTGGCAGAATCCGGCATCATCGGCACCGCGATCGGCCTGGCGCTGCGCGGCTACCTGCCCGTTGCGGAAATCCAGTTCGACGGCTTCGTCTTCCCCGGCTTCAACCAGATCACCACGCAGCTGGCCAAGATCCACTCGCGCAGCAACGGCAACCTCACCGTGCCCGTGGTCATCCGCATTCCCTACGGCGGCGGCATCGGCTCCATCGAGCACCACTCGGAATCGCCGGAGGCACTGTTCGCGCACACCCCCGGCCTGCGCATCATCACCCCGTCCAACCCCCACGACGCCTACTGGATGATCCAGCAGGCCGTGAACTGCCAGGACCCGGTGATCGTCTTTGAGCCGAAGCGCCGCTACTGGCTCAAGGGCGAGGTGGACACCGAATCGGCCGGCCCGGCTGAAGACCCGTTCAAGGCCCATGTGGTCCGGGAGGGAACCGACGCCACCGTGGTGGTCTACGGCCCGCTCGTCCCCGTCGCCCTCGCCGCCGCCAACGCCGCGGCCGAGGACGGCCGCAGCATCGAAGTGATCGACCTGCGCTCCATCTCACCGATCGATTTCGACGCCATCGAAGCCTCCGTGAGGAAAACGGGCCGGCTGGTCGTGGCGCACGAGGCACCCACCTTCGGCGGCATCGGCGGCGAAATCGCTGCCCGCATCAGCGAACGGGCCTTCCTGTCGCTGGAGGCTCCGGTCATCCGGGTCGGGGGCTTCCATATGCCGTACCCCGTGGCCAAGATCGAAGAGGACTACCTGCCGGACATCGACCGCATCCTTGAGGCACTGGACCGCGCCTTCGCATACTGATGCTAAGGCGCACCAGCGCCGGCTGACTCTTTCGCCTACCGCCTCCGCACCTCCCGGAGCGCCCGAGCTTTCGAACCCGAGGATCCCATGACGCTTAACAAGTTCAACCTCCCCGACGTCGGTGAGGGCCTGACCGAGGCAGAGATCGTTTCGTGGAAGGTCAAGCCCGGCGACGAGGTGGCCATCAACGACGTCCTGTGCGAGATCGAAACGGCCAAGTCCCTCGTGGAGCTCCCGTCCCCGTTCGCCGGCACCGTCGCTGAACTGCTGGTCCCGGAAGGGGCGACGGTCGACGTCGGGACGGCCATCATCAGCGTGTCTGACACGATGCACGGTGACCCCACCCCGGCCGACGCGCCCGCGCCAATGTACGGAAAGCTGCCGGCGGACGCCGGGTCCGGCGCCGCCGGTGAAAAGTCCGACGGCGGAGCTGCCGCCGGCGGCCTTGCCGCCGGTCCGCTGGTGGGTTCAGGTCCGAAGGCCGACGCCGTGAAGCGGCGCCCGCGGCTGACCCGGCCCGCGATACCGGCAGATACGGTCCACGGTGCTCCGGAAGTGGAGCCTGTCCAGCCCCACTCCGCGCAGGAGGTGCTCGTGGACGTTCCTGCCAGCGCAGCAGGGCCAGTGGCCGGGCCCGTCCCAGCAAGGCGGCCTGAGTGGACTCCGGCGCTCGAGTCCGACAAGCCGACCATTGGCGGGGCCATTTCCGGGCTCATGACCAGGGTCCTGGCCAAGCCGCCGGTGCGCAAGATCGCCCGTGACCTCGGCATCGACCTGGCCGACGTCGTGGCCACGGGCGCGCGCGGCGAGGTGACGCGCGAGGACCTGGTCAGCTACCAGGCTCAGCGCGACGCGGAACTGGACAAGGCGGACACCTTCTGGGGAACGTCCGGCCGTCCCCAGGAGCAGCGGGTCGAGCGTATCCCGGTCAAGGGCGTTCGGAAGGCGACCGCCAAGGCCATGGTGGAGTCAGCGTTCTCCGCGCCGCACGTGAGCATCTTCGTGGACGTGGATGCCAGCCGCACCATGGAATTCGTCAAGCGGCTCAAGGCTTCCCGCGACTTCGAGGGCATCAAGGTCTCCCCGCTGCTGATCCTTGCCAAAGCCGTCATCTGGGCCGCGGCAAGGAACCCGAGCGTGAACGCCACGTGGGTGGACAACCCGGACGGCAGCGACGCCGCCGAGATCCACGTGAAGCACTTCATGAACCTGGGCATCGCCGCGGCCACGCCGCGCGGGCTGATGGTCCCGAACATCAAGAACGCCCAGGACCTGTCCCTCAAGGAACTGGCGCTGGCCCTCAACGAGCTCGCCACCACCGCTCGTGCCGGCAAGACCCGGCCGGCGCAGATGCAGGGCGGCACGCTGACCGTCACCAACATCGGCGCCCTGGGCATCGACACCGGCACCCCCATCATCAACCCCGGTGAAGTGGCCATCGTGGCGTTCGGCACCATCAAGCAGAAGCCGTGGGTCCTGGACGGTGAGGTCATTCCGCGCTGGATCACCACGCTCGGCGGATCCTTCGATCACCGCGTCGTGGACGGCGACCTCTCCGCCCGCTTCATGGCCGACGTCGCTGCCATCCTGGAAGAGCCGGCCCTGCTGCTGGACTAATTGCTCACCGGGCTGCTCGACTGACGGGCCCCGGAGGGGTACCCTCCGGGGAAAGGGGGATGGACCGGACAGGCAGGGACGGGGTTCCCATGGGTGAGGATCGCGGGGTCGTCAGCATCCGCGTGAAGAACCGCGTGGCCCGGGTCATCACGGAAGCCCTCCAGCCGCCCGTCACCGTGGCGCTGCTGCTGCTCCTCAGCCCGGCCATGGAACCCGGCTTTCCGGGTACCGTCTGGTTCGGCGCCGTGGCGGTGCTGTTTGTCTGCGTGCTGCCGCTGGCCGCCGTCGTCCTTCTGGTGCGGATGGGCAAGGTGACAGACCACCACGTCAGCGACCGTAAGCAGCGCGCACCGGTGCTCGCCATGACAGTAGTATCGCTGCTCGCGGGGCTGGGAGTGCTCCTGGCCATCAACGCACCGTACAGCGTCATTGTGGTGGTGCTCGCGATAGTTGGCGGCGTGGTGGTGCTCGCTGCCATCAGCCTGTTCTGGAAAATTAGCGGCCACGCCGGGTCCATCGCGCTGACGACGGTCATCTCGGTGCTGATCCTGGGTGTCCAGTGGCTGCCGCTGCTGCTGCTGATTCCTGCTGTCGGCTGGTCCAGGGTGGTGCTGCGCGCCCATACGGTGGCGCAGGTTGTTGCGGGTGCCCTGGTGGGCGGCGGAGTCACCGCCGGCCTGTGGTGGCTGCTGCGTGAGGTGCTGGTCCGGGCCGGCTGACACCGGAGACAGGTCCCAGGGCAGATGCCGGGGCTGGCTCAGTAAGCGGCGTAGGAGTTGGCCAGCAGCTGGGCCATGGCCGGATCGCCGGACATGCCTGCCAGGCTCACCGCGGCGGCCAGCATAACGCCGCAGACGGCGGCGATGCCGGTGCTCACGAGCGTGAGGAACTTCCAGTCTTCGCGGATGACGCTCTTCAGCGTGTCCGGCAGCTGCAGGTCGGGAGAGATGAGGTTCGGGGCGCTGTCCACGGAACCGTCGTCGAGGAGGGCGATCACGCGGCCGGCGGAACGGTCCACGCGCATGGCGCTGATGTGGTTGCCGTGGCGGGCCAGCAGGATGTCGTGTCCGACGAGGTGGCGACGCTGGAGAGTAAGCACAGTGTTCCCCTGAAAGGTAGTTTTGGGTTTGTCCGCACCATCGGGGGCAACTCCAATTTTATCTTTCAGGGCATGCCGGAATGCCGGAAAACGTGGTGAGACTGCCCACCAGCCCGGGTGATCCGCGTCAAGTCAGGTCCTCGGCGCGGCTAGTCAGCTCCGTAGGTATTTGCGATGTAGACGTCGCAGGAGGCACTGTGCGCGACGCTGTTTGCCACGCTGCCCAGCACGCGCCCCAGGCCCTGCATGCGCCGGTTTCCCACAACGATCATCCTCGCCTCGAGCCGGTCTGCCTCCCTGACCAAGGCTTCGGCCGGCTTGCCCCGTGCGGAGGAATAGGTGATGTCCAGCTCGCCGCCGGCCAGGCCGGCCGCCACGTCCCGGGCCACCTTTTCTGCTTCCCCGGCGTCCGAGACGATCCACCGGTCGCTGCCGCTGCCGAAGACCTCCGTGCGGTCGGTATCGAACGCGGACACGACGTGGAGCCGCGCGTCCAGCGCTGCGGCCAAATCCCGCGCCACCTCCGCCGCCTTGCGTGCAGTCCCGCTTCCGTCAACACCCACAATGATGGTTCCCGCCATGGCCCAATCTCCTTTGAATGTCGTGACTACCCTGGATGTTCAGTCCGCCGCCCAGCTTAGGGCAACGCGTCGATGGCCGCCTGCAGCACCGGCGCCAGGCGCCGCACGCCCTCGGCAATGGCTTCCGGGGGGACCGCGCTGAACGCCAGGCGGAGCTTGTTGGACGGCTCATCCGAATGCGTGAACGCGGCACCGGGAATGAAGACGACGCCGGCATCAATCGCCTTTTGGAGCAGGGGATACGTGTCCACGCCATTGGGCAGCGTCACCCACACGAAGAACCCGCCCTGCGGCCTCGTCCAGCGGAGCCCCTCCGGCATGTGCTCCTCCAGCGCCGCCAGCATCGCATGGCACCGCTCGGCGTACAACCCTCGGTAAGTCTCGATCTGTCCCTTCCAGTCGTAGTCCCGGAGAAAGGCGGAGACGAGCATCTGGTTCAGCGTGGGCGGGCACAGTGTCACCGCCTCCGAGGCCAGGTAGTAGCGGCGCTGCAGGTGGGCAGGAACCAGGGCCCAGCCGATGCGCAGGCCCGGTGCAAAGATCTTCGAGAACGAGCCCATGTAGATGACGTCGTCCGGATTGCCTGCCCGCAGCGGCGCCAACGGCTCACCGTCGAACCTCAGCAGGCCGTACGGGTTGTCCTCCAGCACCAGAATGTTGGCGCGGCGGCAGATGTCCACGACCTGCTGCCGGCGCCCGTGGGACAGTGTGATGCCCGACGGGTTGTTGAAGTTGGGGATGGTGTAGAGGAACTTGATGTTTTTCCCGGCCGTCTGGAGCGCCGCAATCCGCGCCTCGAGAAGCTCCGGCACCAGCCCGTCGTCGTCCATGGGAACGGCCTCTACCTGGACCTCGTAGGCCTCGAACGTGTTCAGTGCCCCCACATAGGTCGGCTCCTCCACAAGCACCACGTCGCCTGGGTTGCAGAACACCTTGGTGGCCACGTCCTGGGCGGACTGCGAGCCGGCGGTGATCACCACGTTTTCCGGCCGGGCGTCCACGATACCTTCGGCGGCCATGACTTCGCAGATCTGTGTGCGTAGCTCCTCGGTGCCCTGGCCGCCGCCGTATTGGAGCGCGGTGAGGCCGTCCTCGGCGATGATCCGGGCGGCTGTCTGGGCGAGCTTGTCCAGTGGCAGCGACTGCAGATAGGGGCTGCCGCCGGCCAGCGAGACCAGGCCGGGCCTCATGGAGATGTCGAAAACGTCCCGGACCGCCGACTGTTTGATGTTCGCGGCGCGCTCGGAGAAGAGTTCGTCGTGGCGGTGGGCGGAGGTCGCGGCCCGCTCGATGGCATCAATGGCTTCGGCGGGGAGGACGGCTGCGGCGGCGTCGAGTGTCTCGTGGGTCACAACCCCAGACTACAGCCATAGGTTGCTGATTAGGCAACACCTGTTGACCAAAATGTGATGCCGATTCTGAACTGCTCCCCGCGGACACTTTACCTTCGGCAGGGCAAGGCATGGAATGGAGCCATGACGTCACTCGAGCCTACGCCCGCACTGTCCCAGCACGCGGAGTACCAGTCCGCGAAGTCCCGGTCCGCCCAAGCCGACGCCTTCCGCCAGATGCACGCGGGCGGTCCTGTCCCGCTGGTGTTGGTGAACGTGTGGGATGCCGCATCGGCCCGGCTGGTGGAGAAGGCCGGGGCGCGGGCGATCGCCACCTCGAGTTCGGCCATCTCGTGGAGCCTCGGATTTCCGGACGGGAGCCACGTTCCCCCGGGCTTGGCCTTTGACGCGCTCGGCAGAATTGCCGCGGCCACGAGTGTCCCCGTCACGGCGGATATCGAAGCCGGGTATGCGGGTGCGGACGGCACTTTCGACGACGGCCTGCTCCGGCAGACCGTCGCGGCGGTGCTGGCGTCCGGCGCCGTGGGCGTCAATATCGAGGACTCCGGCGGTGCGTCCCTCACGGCAATGGACGAGCAGGCCCGCAGGATCAGCCTGGTCCGCAGCATCGCCGAGGAGTCGGGGGTGCACCTCTTCATCAATGCCCGGACGGACACGTACCTTTCCGGGCAGTTCGGGGACTCCGCCTTCGACGAGACACTGGAGCGGGCCGAAGGCTACCTCGCCGCGGGGGCCGACGGGATTTTCGTGCCGCGGCGTGACGGACCTCCACATCCTCCATGAGCTGAGCAGGCGGATAGCGGCACCGCTGAACGCCCTTGCCGGTATCGGATCGGCGTCAGTGGGCGAACTGCACGACGCCGGTGTGCGGCGGGTCAGCATCGGCGGCAATGCGGCAAAGGCGGCCTACGCAACGGTTTCCCGCGTAGCCGCCGAAGTCCTGGGCGACGGCAACTGGTCAGAACTTGCCGGTTCGCCGAGCCACGCGGACATGGACGCGCTGTTCTCCCGCGAGGCTGGCTCTCCCGGGAGTGTGGGCGCCTAGGGGTCATGGCGCCCAGCGTTTCCGAGCGCTAACGTCCCTGAGCCCTAGCGGAGACCGAGAACCTCGTCCAGCGGCACGCCGCTGACGTAGATTTCCGCCCGGACGGCATTCACGGCCGTGACGGCTGTATGGGTGAGCTGCGCTTCGATCCGCGGAAGATCACAGACGCCACCGGGCTGGACTGCGCCGGCCAGGTTCACCACCACGGTAGTGCCGTCGAGGTAGCCGGACATGTACTGCAGCGAGGAAGCTTCCAGTGCGTTGTAGAGGCCGCTCGCGGGCGGTGCGCCCGGGCCTGAGAGCAGCCTGCTCATGGCGGCCTGCAGCGGCTCAGTGATGCTGGAGTCGGTATTGTGCACGGCCACCAGGCTGTCGTTGCAGCCGAAGCGCACACCGGACCTGCCGCCGTCGTCGATCGCCACGTAGTAAACCGCGGTGCCGGCGCTGGCAGCGCCGGAGGCGCCGCCTGCACCTGCGCCCGGCAATGCGGAGCCCGGCGCCGTGGGAGGCGGTGTAGTGGAACCGGGTGTAGGGGCGGCCGAAGCCGGGCCGGCCGCGGCTCCCGAAGCGGGCGCCGGCTGCTGCGCGGTCCCGCCCGGCAGCTGCGCCTGGGTGTCCGGACCGGCGACGCCGGTGCCGAGTCCGCTGGTAGCCGGGGTGCCGGCGGCCGGGCCGCCGTTGCCTGCGCCTGCGGACGGAAGCGCCGGGCCGGTGGCGGGAACGGGTTCGGAAACCCCGCCTGCTGTTCCCGTACCGGCGGGGCCCTGGCCGGAGGAACCCAGGCCGGATCCGGCCACGCCCGCTTCCTCGGGCGGGCTCACGGGAGGCGCCGGTTGGGGTGCGGGCGCCGCCGCGGGGGCGCGTCCGGCGTCGTACGCATTTTGGACGGGAGCGCAGGAGGCGAGCCACAAGGGGAGCGACAGGCAGAACGCGGCGACCGCCCGCGTCAGCGGTCTGGCTCCCCAGCTCGACTTCATGACTGCACTGCACTCCCTGCCCCGGCACGTCCCGTACATCAACGTTACGGCCGGCCGGCGGGCCGCGGAACGGCGCCCGGGTGTCGGTTTGGCCGCAGCTCAGTCACGGATTGGTTGCGGCCTTTGCCCCGGCCGTCCGGCAGCGCGGAGGGCCGGGGGCGTGCGAAGGGGGAGGAGCCGCTTAGGCGGCTGCGCCGGCGGGCTCGACGGCGGCAAGGGCGCCGAAGAGTTCCTTGATCTGCTCAACGACCTCGGCGTCGTCCTTCGGGTGGGTTTCCGCGAAGCGGACCATGGAGCCGGGGACGGCGAGCTTGGCGTCCTCCAGGACGCGGGCGCCGGCGATACCGGCAGCCTTGCGGGCCTCGTCCTGGGCCCAGACGCCGCCGAACTGGCCAAAGGCGGTGCCGACGACGGCGGTGGGCTTTCCGGCGAGGGCGCCGGCGCCGAACGGGCGGGACAGCCAGTCGATGGCGTTCTTCAGCGAGGCGGGCATGGTGCCGTTGTGCTCCGGGGTGACCAGCAGCAGGGCGTCAGCCTGGCCGGCTGCCTCGCGCAGGGCGGTTGCGGCTGCGGGGACCTGGCCTTCAACGTCGATGTCCTCGTTGTAGAACGGGATGTTGCCCAGGCTCTCGTGGATCACAATCTCGATGCCCTCCGGCGCGTTCAGCTGGATGGCTTCGGCCAGCTTGCGGTTGTGGGAGTCGGCGCGCAGGCTTCCCACCAGGGCGAGTACGGTGCTCTTGGACATGTGAACTCCTTAGGTCTTGCCGCGGAACGCTCCGGGGCGAGTGGATCTTGGAGGCGTTTGGTGCCTTCACCCAGACTAAACGGACTACGGTCCGGATATTATTCCCGGGTCTAGAATGCTTGGTGTGAGCCTCATCCCAATCCGCTCCGGGTCATCGTCCGGCTCCGGGTCCCCGCCGGGATCCTCCGCCAGCGCCGGAGGGGAACGCAGCGATGCTGCCCGGAACCGGGAGCTGCTCCTGTGTGCTGCCCGGCAACTCGTGGAGGAGTGCGGAGCAGACGGCCTGACCATGGACAAGCTGGCGGAGCGCGCGGGCGTGGGCAAGGGGACGGTGTTCCGCCGGTTCGGCAGCCGCGCCGGGCTCATGATGACCCTGCTCAGCGACGCCGAGGCCGAATTCCAGGGCCGCTTCATGTTCGGGCCGCCGCCGCTTGGTCCCGGGGCGCCGCCGCGCGAACGGCTGATCGCCTTCGGTGCCGAACGTATCCGCTACGTCCTGGAATACGGCGAGCTCGCGAGGGCCGCCCAGGCGTCGCTGCACAACAGGTTCGAGGCGCCCCCCGCGGTGCTGTGGCACCGGCACATTGAGTACCTGTTGCGCTCTGCCGGGTTCGACGCGGACCCGTGGCTGATGGCCATGTCCCTCAGCGCAACCCTCGATCCCGAACGGCTGCTGCACGCCGTCCGCGTGCAGCACGTCTCGCCGGAGCGGCTGGAGGAATCCTGGCGGGAGCTGGTCAGCCGGGTCGTCGGCGGTGTTCCGGGCGGTGGCGCCGGACCACGAGGTAGCGTGGCACCATGAGCACCGATTCCTCCACTCCCATCCGTACCGCGGTGGTGGGCTTCGGCCTGTCCGGCCGGGTTTTCCATGCGCCGCTGGTCGCGGCGGACCCCAGCTACTCGCTGGACATGATCGCCACCTCCGACCCCGCCCGGCAGGCGGCCGCCGTGGAGCAGTATCCCGGCGTGAAAACAGTGCCCGACGGCGATGCGGTCCTTGCGCTGGCCAGTGACCTTGACCTTGTGGTGCTGGGGACTCCGCCGGCCACCCACTATCCGCTGGCGAAGGCCGCGCTGGAGGCCGGGCTCGACGTCGTGGTGGACAAGCCGTTTGCCGTGACGAGCACACAGGGGCTGGAACTGATCGCGCTCGCAGAGCGGCTGGGACGGGTCCTGACGGTGTTCCAGAACCGGCGCTGGGACGGGGACTACCTCACGGTCAGGGCCCTGCTCGACGGCGGGGTGCTGGGGGAGGTCACCCGGTTCGAATCACGTTTTGAACGCTGGTCGCCCGAGGTTTCGAAGGCCTGGAAGGCGGAGGCGACGGCGGCCGACGGCGGGGGTGTCCTGTTTGACCTCGGTACCCACCTCCTGGACCAGGCGCTGCAGCTCTTCGGCCCGGGCGAGCTGGTCCATGCCGAGCTGTTGGCCCGCCGGCCGGGCGAAAAAACGGATGATGACTGCTTCGTGGTGCTGCGGCACCAGAACGGGGTGCTCAGCCACCTCTGGATGAACATGCTCTGCGCCCAGCAGGGTCCGCGCTACCGGCTGCTTGGCACCGGCGGCGCCTACACCAAGCATGGCGTTGACCCGCAGGAGCCCTACATTGTGGCCGGCGGCAGCCCGCTGGACGCCGAGTACGGGGTGGAGGCCGCCGAGTGGGCCGGGCAGCTGGGCCGCGATGGACACCTCGACAGGCTGCCGACCGAGCGCGGCAAATACCCGGAGTTCTACCGGATCCTGGCAGCGAAGATCTCCGACGGCGGCACCGCCTCGGCCCTGCCGGTTCCGGTGGACCCGGCGGGCCCGGTGGAAGTGCTGAAGTTGATCGAGCAGGCGAGGGCGTTTTAAACACCGGTGGACTGCTCCGTAGCTGCCGTTTTGGGGGTCCAAAAGGGCGGTTGCGGAGCAGTCGACGGTGATAAACCTACGCGGAAACCAGCTCGTGCCAGTCCGCCACGAGGGGCAGGTCGTGTGCCTCGGAAACCGAGTGGTGCGCCACGTGGCCGGCAGCGATGTTCAGGCCGGCAGCGAGGGCGGGGTCCTTTTCGAAGGCTGCCTTCACGCCGAGGTTGGCCAGCGCAACGCCGTAACGGAGCGTGACGTTGGTCAGCGCGTAGGTGGAGGTGTTCGGGACGGCGCCGGGCATGTTGGCCACGCAGTAGAAGATCGTGTTGTGGACCTTGTAGGTGGGTTCCTGGTGCGTGGTGGGGTGGGTGTCCTCGAAGCAGCCGCCCTGGTCCACTGCGATGTCCACAAGCACCGAGCCGGGCTTCATCCGGGCCACGAGTTCGTTGGTCACCAGCTTCGGGGCCTTGGCGCCGGGGATCAGGACGGATCCGATCACGAGGTCGGCGTCCACCACGGACTTCTCGATCTCGTACTTGTTGGACGCCACGGTCTTGAGCCGGCCCTGGTACTGGGCGTCGAGTTCGCGCAGCCTGTTGATGTTGATGTCCAGGATGGTGACGTCGGCGCCGAGGCCCAGGGCCATGGCGGCAGCGTTGGTGCCTGCGACGCCTGCGCCCAGGACCACGACCTTGGCGGGGCGGACGCCGGGGACGCCGCCGAGCAGCACGCCCTTGCCGCCGGCGGGCGCCATCAGCGACGTCGCACCGACCTGGACGGACAGCCGGCCGGCCACCTCGGACATGGGGGCGAGCAGGGGCAGGGTGCGGCCTTCCTGCACGGTTTCGTAGGCGATGGCGGTGACGCCGGAGTTGATAAGCTCCTGGGTCAGTTCGGGCTCGGCGGCCAGGTGCAGGTAGGTGAAGAGGATCAGGCCCTTGCGGAAGCGGTGGTACTCGGCCTTGATGGGTTCCTTGACCTTCATCACCATGCCCGCGCGGGACCAGACCTCATCGGCGTCGGCGACGATCTCGGCGCCCGCGATGGCATATTCCTCGTCGGTGATGCCGGAACCCAGGCCCGCGCCGCGCTCCACCAGGACCGTGTGGCCGTGGGTGCGGAATTCGTGAACCCCGGCGGCCGTGATGGCGACGCGGAATTCGTTGTTCTTGATCTCTTTGGGGACACCGATGATCATTTTATGGGCTCCAGATTCGATGGCTGCAAGGCCGGAATGTGTGGGGGAAGTTGTGATTCCAGAATAGATCCGGCTGTGAGGCGCACTACAGGAACCGGCCGCCTCCGCCGGAGCAAAACCGCGTATTTCCGGGGTTTCTCGCCGCCGTGGTTCGACTAATGTCGACCGCCGGGGCGTCAGGTGTCGCCTGATGTCCGTTCGCCCCAGGCACTCCGGCGGACGTAGTCTGTCAGCATGCAGCAGGATGTTGAACAGCTCGTGGAACGGGTGGCCCTCAAGCTGGGCCGCGGGCTTTCACTGGAAGACCTCGACGGACTTTTGCTCGCCTACAGCTCCAACCAGTCGCACGCGGACCGGGTCCGGGTGAACTTCCTGCTGAGCAAGCGGGTGCCGCTGGA
Source organism: Arthrobacter sp. OAP107 (assembly GCF_040546765.1). Lineage (NCBI taxonomy): Bacteria > Bacillati > Actinomycetota > Actinomycetes > Micrococcales > Micrococcaceae > Arthrobacter > Arthrobacter sp. OAP107. The sequence goes on from NZ_JBEPOK010000001.1 coordinate 5,281,568, forward strand.
CGTCAAAAACTGGCAGCTCTCTCACGGCATCGCCACCGCGGTCCGGCCCGTGGTGGTACCCGCCAACGATGATCTCGGGATGCTTGGGCGCGTCTGCGTCCCGCTGCTGGTCCGCGGGTTCCGGGTGGGCTACCTGTGGGTGCAGCTGGACGTTGAGGACCAAAGTGCGACGGCGATCCTCGCCGAACTGCCCGGCGTCCGGGACGATCTGGATGTGCTCTCCGGACTGCTGCTGGACTCCAACACCGCCGAGTCCGAGTTCCGGCGCAGCCGCGAACGGGAGTTCCTGGCAGCCTGTGCCGGGGAAGCCAACGCCGTGGCCGCCGTGGCGGGTTGGAAGGAAGTGCAGGACCGCGGGCCCTGGCAGCTGGTGACGGTCCTCGACGCGGATGGCTGGATGGCCGGTCCGGATCCGATCGCCTCGACGCTCATCCACCGCGCCGCGGCGCTGCAGGCCACCATCGGCGTGGACGCCGTCCTGTTCAGCGCCGGCGCGGAGACCCATTCGGTGGTTCTCTTCCGCGAGTCCACGGGCCGCGCCAGCCAGGCGCAGGTCCTGGTGCACTACCAGCTGGAGCTCGCCAAGCGTTCCGGCAGGTCCGTGGAGCGGATCATCCTGGGGACCAGTGAGGGATTCGGCCGCATCAAAGATCTGGCCGAGGCGTACCGGCAGTCCAAGGTGGCCGCCCTGGCAGCCGCAGTGGATCCGCGGCTCGGCGAGCTGGTGGACTGCCGCGCCACGGGCGTTTATCAGCTCCTGGCATCGGCAGGCGGCGGCGCGGGGGTCTGGAGCGATGCAAGTTCGGTGAATTTCCGGGCCCTTGAGGACCATGACCGGAACGGGGAGCTGCTGCCCGTACTGGAACTGCTGTACGACAATGATGGTTCGGTCCAGGACGTTGCCGAAAAACTGCACCTGCACCGCAGCAGCATCTACAACCGGCTGGGCCGCATCCGCCAGTTGCTGGGCGTGGATCCGCTCAAGGGGATGGTGCGCTTAGAGCTGCACGCGGCCCTGAAAGCGCGGCGCTGGGCATCAAGGCCAAGAATTTAGTAAGCGGCTATGCGGCTGTGCCCTCGCCGCTGGGCAGCTGCTCGGCCGCACGGTCGGCGGCCAGTTCGGAGGCCCGTTCGGTGGTCCACTCGGCAGGCCGCTCTGCTGCCCGTTCCGGCGCGGCGCCCTCGGGAGGGTGCTGCGGGAGCCCCTGGAGCCGGGTGCCGAGCTTGGCCACGCGGCTCTGGACCCACAGGGAAACTGCCACGAAGACCACACAGCTGGAGGTAAAGACGGCGGTGTTGTTCAGGCCCATGATCATTCCGAGGGCAGCCGCCACACCCATTGCGACGATGCCCGCCACGATGTGCAACCCCCTGAATCTCACCACGAATAAAGAGTAACCCTGCGCGCCAGCCGGAAGCCCGGGTTCCGGTGGATCGTTGCTTGATCCTTATCACCCCGTCATTTTCGCGGGGAGACTAGTCCCGGAGGGTGAGGTTGGGCCCCAGCAGAACCACCACCGGCTCGCGGAGCGAAATCAACGTACGGACCAACGGCCACGGGGAAGTTGGCTAGTTCCTGCTTCAGGTACAGGAATTCGCTGCGAGGCTCTTCCGATTACCTCAGTCTTTGCACGTTAACGTTTGGACCAGTGCCGGACCCGGCTTTACTTCCGGTTTTCGGCGTCGGAAGCCCCGGCAGCGTCAGCTGCCCGCCTGCTTCTTTTTCTGCCCTTCCAGCCAGCTCATGATGGCAGCCAGCCGGATGCGGCGGTGCGTGCCGCGGTATTCCACCGGGATCTCACCCCGGTCCGTCATGTTCCGTAGGTAGGTGTGGGAGATTCCGGCCAGTTCGGCCGCCTGGGAGGTGGTCAGCATTTCCTCCACGCTGCTCACGGTCACCGCTTCGCCGCGGCTGAACCGTGCCAGAAGGTCGACGACGGCGTCCCTCGCCTGGGGCGGGAGGCGGTGGACGGTCCCGTCAACGAACACGGTAATGTCAGTTCCGCCGTCGAGCGCGCGCTGCAGCGCCAGCGCGTCGTCGGCAGGAAGGGCGGGCGCCACCCTGGGAGCAATCAGAGCCATGGCAGAAGCCTAACCGCTGCGGAACCGTCGGTTGGATATGCTCGGCGGATGAGACTTGCCGGTGGAACAGCAGTGACGGCGAACGGCCTGACGGGCCGCTTGTATTCCGCAAACGTGCCTGCGGCCACGGGGCAGCCGGCCTACGTGCTGCTCCACGGCATCGGCGTATCCCACCGCTACCTCGCCGGATTGCACATGGAACTGGCCCGCCCGGAAGGACAGAACGAGCCGCCCGAAGAACAGTACCGGCCGGCGGAGGGCGTCGAGGCGGGTGCCGCCGTCTACTCTTTCGACCTGCCGGGTTTCGGCGGCACGCCGCGCCCGGGGCGCCAGGTGACCGTCGAGGACTATGCGGCCTTCGTCGCCGCGGTACTGGAGGAGCGTGGCGTGGCGTCCTGCATTGTGGTGGGCCATTCCATGGGCGCGCAGTTTGCGGTGGAGCTGGCACTTCAGGCGCCCGGGCTGGTGGCCCGGACAGTGCTTATGGGTCCTGTGGTGGATCCCGCCCGCAGGAGTGCCGCCTGGCACGCGCTGGCGCTCACCCGGGATGCCCTGTTCAGCGAGCCGCCCAGCGCCAACGCCGTGGTCTTCACCGACTATTTCCGGGCGGGGATGCGGTGGTATGTGACCGAACTGCCCGTGATGATGGAGTACCCGCTCGATACCCGGATCCGGGGTGTTGCGCAGCCGGTGCTCGTGCTCCGCGGCGGAAGGGATCCGATTGCGCGCCGGCCGTGGTGCGAACAGCTCGCTGCGCAGGCACCGGACGGGGCGTTTGCCGAGGTGCGCGGACGCGGGCACGTGGTTCAGGAGACCGCTACCGAAGATGTTGCCCGGATTATCCGGAGTTGGGCCGGCACCGCTGCCGAGGGCTCGGCGGCGGCAGGCGGATCGACGGCCTGAAACCCAAAAAGCAGGCGGGCATCCGGAACTCCGGATGCCCGCCTGACTTTGCGGGTTACAGTCCGAGTTCTTCCAGGACGGGCAGCTTCTCCCGGACCCAGGCCCGGGCTTCCACGGCGCTGGGCGCGGACAGTGCCAGCTTGGCCAGTTCCTGGGCCTCTGCGAGCGTGACGGTCTTCAGCACGGCGGCCACCGCCGCCAGCGACCGGGCGGTCATGGACAGTGTGGTGACGCCCAGGCCTGTCAGCACGACGGCGAGGGCCGGGTCCGCCGCGGCCTCTCCGCAGACGCCCACCGGCTTGTTGTGCCCCTCTGCCCTGGATCCCTCGACGGTCAGGCCCACGAGGCGCAGCACGGCAGGCTGCCACGGGGTGTTCAGGCCGGCGAGCGGACCCAGCTGGCGGTCGGCGGCCATGGCGTACTGGGTGAGGTCGTTGGTTCCCAGGCTGGCGAACGCCACTTCGCGCAGGATGGTGTCGGCAGTGAGGGCGGCGGAGGGAACCTCCACCATCACGCCTGGCGTCTTAATGCCGGCCTCGGCACACATGGTGGCGAAACGGGCGGCCTCCTCCGCCGTCGAAATCATCGGAGCCATGACCCACACGTCGGCCTCCGACTCCTTTTCGGCCTTCGCGATCGCCTCCAGCTGCCGGTCCAGGACGCCGGGGGTGGTGAAGTCGGTGCGGTAGCCGCGCACACCCAGGGCAGGGTTGGGTTCGGTGGAGTCGGTGAGGAAGGGAAGCGGCTTGTCGGCGCCGGCGTCCAGGGTGCGGAGCACCACCTTCTTGCCGGGGAAGGCATCGAAAACGCCCTTGTACGCTGCGGCCTGTTCCTCGACGGTGGGCTCGGTGTCACGTTCCAGGAAGCAGAACTCGGTGCGGAACAGTCCCACGCCCTGGGCCCCGAGCTTGGCCGCGGCCTGGGCGTCTTTGGCGCCGCCCACGTTGGCGAGGAGGGGCACCAGGTGACCGTCCGCCGTCGAACCCGTCCCGCTGAATTCGGCCAGGAGGGACGCCGTGGCGGCCCAGGCCTCGGCGGTTGCGCGCAGTGAGTCGTCCGGATTGGCCGTGATGGAACCGGCGGCACCGTCGACGTACACCTCCGTACCGTCCGGGAGTTCGTCCACGCCGATGGCGGCCACGACGGCGGGAAGGCCGAGTGAGCGCGCGATGATCGCGGTGTGGGACTGCGGACCGCCGCCGGCGGTCACCAGGGCGAGGACCTTGTTGGGATCGAGGGTGGCAGTGTCGGCAGGGGCCAGGTCCTCGGCCACCAGGATGAAGGGTTCGTTGGACGACGGGATCCCCGGGGCGGGCACACCGCGGAGTTCGGCCACGATGCGGGCACGGACATCCAGGACGTCGGTGGCGCGTTCCGCCATGTAGCCGCCCAGGTTGTGCAGCATTTCCGAAACCGACGAGCCGGATTCCCAGATGGCCCGCTGCGGCGAGGTGCCGCGTGCGATCAGCTTCGCGGCGCCCTTGATCAGCATGGTGTCCTTGGCCATCAGGGCCGTGGCTTCCAGGACGGCCTTGCCATCACCGGTGGCGTGGTCCGCGCGGGCGCGCAGCTCATCGTGGACGGCCCCCGCTGCAGCCTTCAGTGCTGCCGTGGCATCTTCGGGTGTGGTGCCGGCAGCCAGCTGTTCGCCGGCCGGAGGTTCGCTGATGGGCTTGGGCATCTGGCGGATCGTGCCGATGATGCGGCCGGGGCTGACGCCTACTCCTGGGAAGTTCTGCACTGAAGGTCCTCGTTCTCTGCCGGTAGCCAGGCCCGCCGGTATCTGCCCGGGCGGGAGCCCGGAAGCCCGGAACGGCTACGTCCGAAGCTGCTTTGCGGTGCCTGAAAAAAATTGTATGTGATTCAGTTCATATAGCGTTGCTATAGGTGCTAGGGTAGCGGTTATGAGTTTCGATGGCCAGCTTCCGCCCAAAATGCGGCTGTTGCGTGCGGCAGCCGAATTGCTGGCCAAGTCCGCGGGGGCGGCTGTTTCCACCCGCCAGATCACTCAGCTGGCGGGCGTCACGGCGCCCACCCTCTATCACCATTTCGGTGACAAGGAGGGCCTGTTTGACGCAGTTGTCGCCGCAGGCTTCGAGGAATATGTGGCCGGCGAGCGGGACTTCGCCCCGTCCGGACAGCCGCTGGTGGATATCCGGCGGATGTGGGACAACCACGTGCAGTTCGGGCTCAACCAGCCCGAGCTCTATCTGGTCATGTTCGGTAATATCCGCCCCGAGAGCCGCCCGGCCATCGTCGCCGATGCGGAGGGCCTCCTGGAGGAAATGCTGAACAAGGCCGCTGCGGCCGGACAGCTGAACGTCCAGCCACGGGAAGCTGCCAGGAGCATCCTGGCTGCCAACGTGGGCGTGACGCTCATGCTGATCGCAGAACCGGCGGCCGAGCGGAACCTGGAGCTGTCCACCATGACCCGGGACGCCATGATCTTTGCGGTGTCCAGGGAGCAGGGGCGGGACGCAGCAACGGAGGACTCCGGGAAGTCATCGGTGGTGGTGGCTGCCATTGCGCTGAACGCAGCGCTGCAGGCATCCCACTCGGACCAGCTCACCAGTTCGGAACTCAAGCTTTTTCTCGAATGGCTCCACCGGATCTCCACCAGTTCCACCGGCTAGACGAAACTATCGGACCATCCTGCGGTGCCGCAGGGACCACGTTAGGAAATCACATGGCAACAGAGACAGTTGCAAAACCCAAAACCAGTGCGCGGGTGCACGTCCAGAGGTTCGGGACGTTCCTGTCCGGCATGATCATGCCCAACATCGGCGCCTTTATCGCCTGGGGGCTCATTACAGCCCTCTTCATCGAGAAGGGCTGGATCCCTGTCCCCGCCCTGGGCGGGTTCGGCACCAACGCCGCGGGCACGCCGAACGTAGGACTCGTCGGCCCCATGATCACCTACCTGCTGCCCCTCCTGATTGGTTATACCGGCGGCAAGATGGTCTATGACGTCCGGGGTGGCGTCGTGGGCGCCATCGGCACCATGGGCGTGATCGTGGGCGCAGGCATCCCGATGTTCATCGGCGCCATGATCATGGGCCCGCTGGGCGGCTGGACCATGAAGCATCTGGACGCGATCTGGCACGGCAAGATCCGTCCCGGCTTCGAGATGCTGGTGAACAACTTCTCCGCCGGTATCTGGGGCGGCCTGCTGGCCCTGCTCGGCTTCTACGGCATCTCACCGCTGGTGACGGCGTTCAGCACGGCCGCCGGCAACTTCGTCCAGTTCCTGGTGAGCAACGGCCTGCTTCCGCTGACATCCATCTTCATCGAACCGGCGAAGGTCCTCTTCCTGAACAACGCCATCAACCACGGCGTGCTGACCCCGCTGGGCGTCCAGCAGTCCCTGGAGCAGGGCAAGTCCATCCTGTTCCTGCTGGAGGCCAACCCCGGTCCGGGCTTCGGCATCCTGCTGGCCTACATGTTCTTTGGCCGCGGCGCGGCGAAGGCTTCTGCTCCCGGCGCTGCCATCATCCAGTTCCTCGGCGGCATCCACGAGATCTACTTCCCGTACGTCCTGATGCGCCCGCTGCTGATTCTGGCCGCGATCGCCGGCGGCATGACCGGCATCGCCACCCTTGCCGTCACGGGCGCGGGCCTTGTTGCGCCAGCCGCCCCGGGGTCCATCTTCGCGGTGTTCGCCCAGACCGCCCGTGACAGCTATCTCGGCGTGGCTCTCTCGGTGCTGCTCGCCGCCACCGTTTCCTTCCTCGTCGCCTCGGTGATCCTGCGGACCACCAAGCACAGTGACGAGGACGACCTCAGCGCAGCCACCAGCCGGATGGAGGAAATGAAGGGCAAGAAGAGTTCTGTTGCCTCCACCCTCACCGGGGCCGGCACCGGAGGCGGCGTGGGCGTCCTGACCGGTCCCATCAGGAACATCGTGTTCGCGTGCGACGCCGGCATGGGCTCCAGCGCCATGGGCGCCTCCGTGCTGCGCAACAAAATTAAGGCGGCCGGGTTCTCCGAGGTCAACGTCACCAACGCGTCCATCGCCAACCTCAACGACACCTACGACGTTGTGGTCACGCACCAGGATCTGACCGAGCGTGCCAAGCCCGCCACGGCCAGCGCCGTCCATGTCTCCGTGGACAACTTCATGAACAGCCCGCGCTACGACGAGATCGTGGAGTTGGTCGAGCGCAGCAACGCTGACGGAACGGCGGCTCCTGCCGCCGGGGCGGCCACGGCCGCAGCCCCCGGCGTGCCCACCGCCGCAGCCGGGACCACCGGGGCGGGCGCCACCGCCGAAACTGCCGCTGAGCCCGAAACGGTCGCAGCGCCGTCGGACATCCTGGTGCCGGAGAGCGTGGTCCTGACCGGCTCAGCGTCTACCCGGGACGCCGCGATCGACGAGGCGGGCCAGCTGCTGCTGGCGCGCGGGGCGGTGGACGAGGATTACATCCGCGCCATGCACGAGCGCGAGGAGTCTGTCTCCACGTACATGGGCAGCTTCCTGGCCATCCCGCACGGCACCAACGCCGCCAAGGACCACATCCGGAAGTCGGCCGTATCGGTGATCCGCTACCCCCAAGGCATCGACTGGAACGGCAAGCAGGTCAAGTTCGTGGTGGGCGTGGCCGGTGTAAACAACGAGCACCTGCACATCCTGTCCTCGATCGCCAAGGTCTTCACGAACAAGGCGCAGGTGGCGCAGCTTGAGGCGGCGACATCCGTGGAGGAAGTTCTGGAACTGTTCGGAAAGGTCAACGCATAGTGAAGGCTGTACATTTTGGGGCCGGCAACATCGGCCGGGGGTTCGTGGGCCTGCTGCTGCACGACGCCGGGTATGAGGTGGTGTTCGCCGACGTTGCGGATGCCCTGATCTCCCAGCTCGCCGCGGCGGAGAGCTACAGCGTGCACGAGGTGGGGGAGAACCCTGCAGTGCGCACGGTGGAGAACTTCCGGGCGGTGAACTCTGGCACCCAGGAGGCGCAGCTGATCGAGGAAATTTCGACGGCGGATATCGTCACCACGGCGGTGGGTCCGCACATCCTGAAATTCGTGGCCCCCGCGATTGCCAAGGGAATCGCCGCCCGGGCCAAGGGGCTGCCGCCGCTGCAGGTGATGGCGTGCGAGAACGCCATCAACGCCACGGACATCCTGCGCGAGTCGATCGTCTCGTCCTGGGACGAGGCGGCCGGATCCCTGTCGGACGCGGCCGTGTTTGCCAACACGGCCGTGGACCGGATCGTGCCCAACCAGGAGCCGGGCCAGGGCCTGGACGTGACGGTGGAGACGTTCTACGAATGGGTCATCGATCGCACCCCGTTCGGCGGGGCTGCACCGGTGATTCCGGGCGCCACGTTCGTGGACGAGCTCGGGCCCTACATCGAGCGCAAGCTGTTCACCGTGAACACGGGACACGCGTCCGCGGCGTACTTCGGGTTTGAAGCCGGGTTGGAGAAGATCTCCGACGCGATGGCGGACGAGGACGTTGCGGCCGACGTCCGCGCCGTGCTCGACGAGACCAAGCAGCTGCTCGTGTCCAAGCACGGCTTCAGCTACGACGAGCAGGAGGCCTACGTCCAGAAGATCCTGACCCGCTTCACCAACCCGCACCTGCCGGATACCGTGCACCGCGTGGGCCGTGCGCCGCTGCGCAAGCTCAGCCGGCACGAACGATTCATCGGCCCGGCAGCGGAACTGGCCGAACGCGGGATTGTCCCTGAGGCGCTGCTCGGGGCGATCGCGGCCGCCCTGCGGTTCAACGACCCCGCCGACGCCGAGGCAGTGGAGCTCGGCCAGATCCTGGCCTCGTCCGAGCCGGCGGCGGCCACGGAGCGCATCACCGGGCTGGCGCAGGACCATCCGCTTTTCGCTGCGGTCTGCGGCCTCGTCGAGGAGCGCAAGGCTGAGGACGTCGCCGCCCCGGCTTAATCTGCCTGACCCAACGAAACTGAACACGACAAAAGCGCACGACGGAAACGCACGACGCCGGAACTCAAGGTGAGCTCCGGCGTCGTGCATTTAAAGTCCTGCATTTAAACCTGTGCTGTTCAGACGCTTTCTCAGATCCTGTCGCTTTTCCCCCGACGCGTCCTCAGATCCTGCGGCTTTCCCCCCAACGCGTCCTCACTTGAGGCACGGCAGGCCATGGCTCCTGACGCCAAGTGAGGGAGGGTTGCCCCAAAACCTGCAGGATGTGATCGGGCGTTTGGCGCGGGTTAGCTCGCCTGGAGGCTCTCGGCGGCTGTCTGGACCGCTTCGCGCAGCGGCGTGGTGGGTCGGCCGAGCAGGGCACTGAGGTCTCCGCTGGTGACCAGGAGGTCGCCGCGGGCGATGCCGAGGTCGCTGTCCGCCAGGATGGCCGCGTAGGGCTCCGGCAGCCCGGCCTCCACGAGGACCTGGGTGTACTTCTCTGCCGGCAGATCCGTGTACGTCACCGGCTTGCCGGACACCACGCTGACTGCACCGGCCAGCTCGCTGAGGGTGAAGGCGTCGTCCCCGCCCAGCTCGTAGACCTTGCCCGCCTGGTCGTCCCGGAGCAGCACGGCCGCTGCCGCCGCGGCGTAGTCGGCCCGGGCGGCGGCGCTAACGCGGCCTTCCCCGGCACTGCCGAACACGGTGCCGTACTGGACCTGAACCGGAAGCTGGCCGGTGTAGTTCTCCAGGTACCAGCCGTTGCGGAGCAGGACGAACGGGACGCCGGAGTCCCGGAGGATCTCTTCGGTGGCCAGGTGCTCGGCGGCAAGCTGCATGGCAGTGGTGTCCGCGTTGGCGATGCTCGTGTATCCGATCAGGCCCACGCCAGCCTCCTTGGCTGCGTTGATCGCGTTCCGGTGCTGCTCGACGCGCTGGCCCACCTCGCTGCCTGAAACCAGCAGGACCTTGTCCGCGCCGGCAAAGGCCTCCCGCAGCGATTCCGGCTGGCTGTAGTCGATGCTGCGGACGTGGACACCGCGCCGGCCGAGGTCGGCGATCCTGTCCGCGGTCCGGCCCCCGGCCACGATCTGTTCCGCCGGGAGGCCGCTTTCAAGCAGTGCTTCGACGACGAGGCGGCCCAGCTGGCCGGTGGCTCCAGTAATGACGATGGTCATGATTAGTCCTTTCTGAGGTGACTGTCAGTGGTGCCAACCGCACCCATTCCCGAATACTTCCCAAAAGAGAGTACGCACTTTCAGGTAGGGTACTGTCATGAAGGTAAGTACCGCAGCCAAGGTCCCCGCGTTCCCATTCGCCGACGGGATCTTCCCCGCCGGTTGCCCCAGCCGGACCGTGCTGGACCATGTCACCAGTAAATGGGGCGTGCTGATCCTCGTAGCCCTGTCCGAAGGTCCCCAGCGCTGGAGCGAACTGCGCCGGCGCGCCGAGGGCATCAGCGAGAAGATGCTCGCCCAGACGCTGAAGACCCTTGAAGCCGACGGGTTCGTCCGCCGGGACGCGCAGCCGATCATTCCTCCCAGGGTGGACTACAGCCTGACCGGCCGCGGGGACGAGCTGGCCGCCCTGCTGCTGCCCTTGGTTGCCTGGGTGGCCGAGCATGCCGAGGCGATCGTGAGTCGCCCCGCGAGCTAGGCCCCGGATTCAGGCACCCCTCCGAGTCGGCGTGAGGTCCTGCGTGGTATTGCATTTAGGTAGCCTAACTATTAGGCTATCTAAGTATGGAATCCAAGAATGCCCCGGAACTGCAGGAGCTTGCGCAGGGCTTCCGCGAGGCGCTGCGGCACAGCGTGTATCTGGTCCGTCGCCTCGATGCGGATGGTGAACTCAGCGCCGCCCAGCTGAGCACGCTCAAAATGCTGCTCGTCGACGGTGTCCGGGTGGGCGAGATCGCCAGGAACCTGGGCGTACGGGTGCCCAGCGCCACCGAACAGGTCATCAAGCTCGAGCGGGCAGGACTGGCCCGCCGGGAAGCGGACCCCGACGACTCCCGCGCGGTCCGCGTTGTACTGACCGCCCAAGGCCGCGACGCCGTCGAATCCGCCAACCAGCGCCGGAACGCCGTGATGGCGGGCATTCTCGAATCCCTCACCGACGACGACCGGCACGCCCTGGCGGCCGCCCTTCCGGTCATCGAAAAGATCAACAGCACCCTCCAAAACTGACAAGCGACTCAAAACTGATCCAGCGACACTTAGGAGTTCCCTCCATGGACGGCCAGCTCGCAGACACCCTGCCGGCACCACAATCCACCCTCGAGGCCGAGAAGGCCTCATTCCTCAAGCAGCCCAAGGCGGTCTGGGCCACGGCGCTCGCGGCCGTGTTCGCGTTCATGGGCATCGGCCTGGTGGATCCCATCCTCCCTGCCATCGCCAAGAACCTGGACGCCAGCCCCAGCCAGGTCTCACTGCTCTTCACCAGCTATTTCCTGATCACCGCCGTGGCGATGCTCATCACCGGCTTCATCTCCTCACGGATCGGCGGCAAGCGAACCCTGTTGGCCGGGCTGGCCGTAATCGTGGTCTTCTCCTCGCTCTCCGGCATGTCCGGCAGCGTCAGCGAACTGGTTGGATTCCGGGCCGGATGGGGTCTCGGCAACGCACTCTTCGTGGCCACCGCGCTCGCCGTCATTGTCGGTGTGGCCAGCGGCGGCGCGGGCACGGCCATCATTCTCTATGAGGCCGCCCTTGGCCTGGGCATCTCGCTGGGCCCGCTCCTGGGCGCCCTCCTCGGTGGCTGGCAGTGGCGCGCCCCGTTCTTCGGCACGGCCGCACTGATGGCGGCGGCCTTCATAGCGCTCACCGCGCTGCTTCCGAAGACCCCGCTGCCCGACCGCAAGGTCAGCCTGGCCGATCCGCTGCGCGCCCTGGGCAACAAGGGACTGCGTACGACGGCGGCCAGCGGCCTGTTCTACAACTACGGCTTTTTCACCGTGCTCGCCTTTACCCCGTTCATCCTGGGCATGGACGCCTACGGCATCGGCGGGGTGTTCTTTGGCTGGGGCGTCGCGGTCGCCGTCTTTTCCGTCTTTGTGGCCCCGGCGCTGCAGAACCGCTTCGGCGCCACCAAGGTCCTCCTCGGCACGCTGTTTCTGCTGATGCTGGACCTGGCGGGCCTCGGGCTCGCCGCGGGCCATTCGGTGCCCGCAGTCGTTGCGCTCGTGGTGGTCTCCGGCGCGCTGCTGGGCATCAACAACACCATCTACACGGAACTGGCCATGGGCGTCTCCGACTCGCCGCGTCCGGTGGCCTCAGCGGGATACAACTTCGTCCGCTGGATGGGCGGCGCCCTGGCGCCCTTTGCCGCCGCGCAGCTTGGCGAGCACTTCGGGCCGCAGGTGCCGTTCTTCGCCGGCGCGGTGGCCATGATTGCCGCCATGGCCGTGGTGGCCGGCGGCCGCCGCTACCTCACGGCCCACGAACCGCACGTGGTCTGAGGCCAACGCACGCCAGAGCGAAGGCACGGACGAAAACAAAAGGCGCCCATGCTCCCCGGACACAGTCCGCAGGGAGCATGGGCGCCTTCCGTTTCATGCCGGAGGAGCCAAGAGCCGGTCAGACCTTGACGGACCCCTTCGGAACAAACAGGGTCTCAGCCTGTTCCAGCGACATGCCGTTCGTCTCCGGCACCTTGTACATGACGAAGAAGAACGAGGCTGCCGCGAAGAGTGCGTACATGGCGTACGTCAGCGGCAGCGAGCCGGCGGCCATCACCGGGAAGCTCAGCGTGATGGCAAAGTTGGCGATCCACTGCGCGGCGGCGGCCAGGCCCAGGGCCCGGGCGCGGATCCGGGCCGGGAAGATCTCGCCCAGCAGCACCCACACCAGCGGTCCCCAGGATGCGCCGAAGCTGATCACAAACACGTTCGCGGCCACCAGGGCAACAGGCCCCCAGGCGCCGGGCAGTGTGATGTCCGAGCCGGTCCCTTTGGCCGAGGCAAACGCCAGGGCCATGGCGCCGAGCGAAACGGCCATGCCGATGGAGCCGGCCAGCAGGATGGGGCGGCGGCCGATCCTGTCCACGAGGGCGATGGCCACGAGGGTCACCAGGATGTTGGTGACGGAGGTGGCCACCGAGATGGTCAGCGAGTCCTTCTCCTGGAAGCCCACGGCCTTCCAGAGCGTGGTGGAGTAGTAGAAGATCACGTTGATGCCCACGAACTGCTGCAGCACGGACAAAGTGATGCCGATCCAGACCACCGCCTGCAGTCCGAATGCCTTGCCGCGCAGCGAACCCTTCCGGCCGGCGAGCTGGTCCTCCTCGATCGCCTCGCGGATTTCGCGCAGATGGCGGTCGGTGTCCTCATCCGGGGCGATGGAGTCGAAGACCTTCCGGGCCAGGTCCTCCTTGCCCTGGACCACCAGGAAGCGCGGGGACTCGGGCAGCGTGAACGCGATGACGCCGTAGAGCACGGCTGGAACGGCGGCGGCCAGGAACATCCAGCGCCAGGCCTCGATGCCCAGCCAGAATGCCTGGTGCGCGCCGCCGGCGGATGTGGCGAACAGGGCGTCGGAGAGCAGGGCGGCGAAGATGCCCGTGGTAATGGCCAGCTGCTGCAGCGACGCGAGCCGGCCCCGCACGTGGCGGGGGGAGATTTCGGAGATGTACGCCGGCGCGATCACCGAGGCCAGGCCGATGCCGAGACCGCCCACCAGCCGCCAAAAAATGAGGTCCCACACGCTGAAGCAGAAGCCGGTGCCGATGGCGCTGATGAGGAACAGCAGGGCCCCCAGCTTCATGGCGGGGATGCGCCCGTAGCGGTCAGCCACCTTGCCGGCCAGGTAGGCGCCGGCCGCGCACCCCAGCAGCGCCACGGCCACGGCAAAGCCGGTAACGGCCTCACTCAGCGCGAATTCGTCCTTCATGGCATCCACGGCGCCGTTGACCACGGAGGAATCGAAGCCGAACAGGAAGCCGCCCACGGCGCCGGCAAGCGCCAGCCAGATCACCCGCCTGGGGATCCTGGCGGTTTTTTGCTCGTCGGTGGACATGGTTCTCCCTTGGTTCGGGGGTGGGTGGGATGCGGTGCAAACGTCGTCGGCTGCGGAAACCGGCCCTGTCGGCCGGCGCACACGCGCCTAACAGTGTGCCACGTCACCGCCCACTGATCCACTTCGGGACGGAGGACGACGACGGCGGGCGGTCCCGCCGTCGTCGTCCGTTTGGCGCCGCTTACGGCGGGTTTCCGGGGAAAACGAAACGGCAGGCACCCGGAAGGTGCCTGCCGTAACGCAGCTGCGGAAAGTACCGAAAGCGGTGCCTAGTGGGCCGCGGCGGGCTCCTTCATGGCTGCCTTGGGATCGGTCAGCTTCTTCTTCGGCAGCGCGAAGCTGATGAGGAAGGCAATACCGGTCAGGAAGGCGGCGGTGAGCATGACGGTGTCAATCGACTGGGCAAAGCCCTCGGTGATGGGCCGGGTCAGCACCGGGTTGGCGGAGTGCAGCCAGCTGGTGTCGTTGAGGGAGTCGTTGCTGGCGCCGTTCTTGAAGAAGTCGTAGAGCTTGGCGTTGGAGGGGTCGGCGGCGACTGCCGGGTCCTGGAGGACCTTGACGTAGTCCGGGCTCTGCATGGCGTCTTTCATGCCGTTGGCGATCTTGTCCGCGGCCAGGCTGAACAGCATGGAGATGAAGACGGCGGTGCCCACCGCGCCGCCCATGGAGCGGAAGAACGCGGCGGTGGAGGTGCCCACGCCCATGTCCTTCGAGGGCACGGAGACCTGCATCGCGAGGGTGAGCGGCTGCATGCAGAAGCCCAGGCCCAGGCCGAAGAAGACGGCGATCAGGCCGGGGACCCAGAGGTCCGTGTCAGCGCCGAGGGACAGCCCCATGACGATGGCGGCGGTGGTCAGGATGGCGGTGCCCAGGATCGGGAAGATCCGGAAGGTGCCCGACGACGAAATGGTGCGTCCGGCCGTGATGGAGCCGGTCAGGATGCCGATGGTAAAGGTGATCATCATCAGGCCGGCTTCGGTGGGCGTGAGGCCCTTGACCAGCTGCAGGTACATGGGGAGCATGGCGATGGCGCCGAACATGCCGATGCCGATGATGAAGTTCAGCAGCGAGGACAGCCCGAAGGTGACGTTCCGGAAGAGGCGCAGCGGGATGAGCGCGTAGTCGCCGGCGCGGCGCTCGGCCAGCAGGAACGCGATGATGCCGAGGACGCCCAGGCCGTAGCAGATGAACGAGCTGGCCGAGGTCCAGCCCCAGCTGCGGCCCTGTTCGGCGACGAGCAGCAGCGGCACGATGGCCAGGGTGATGGCTGCGGCGCCCCAGTAGTCGATCCGCTGCTTGACGTGTTTGGCGGGCAGGTGGAGGTAGAGGAACACCACGGCCAGCGCGGCCAGGCCGATGGGCAGGTTAATGAAGAAGACCCAGCGCCAGCCGTCGAAGCCGAGGATGCTCTCGGAGCCGGCGAAGGCGCCGCCCACCACGGGGCCGAGGACCGAGGAGATGCCGAACACGGACATGAAGTAGCCCTGGAACTTGGCCCTGTCCTTGAGCGGGACGATGTCGCCGATGATGGTCAGCGCCAGTGCCAGCAGGCCGCCGGCGCCCATGCCCTGGATGCCGCGGGCGATGGCCAGTTCGGTCATCGAGTGCACCGAGCCTGCATACAGCGAGCCGGCCAGGAAGATGATGATCGCGGCGAGGTAGAGCGGGCGGCGGCCGAAGATGTCGCTGAGCTTGCCGTACAGCGGCGTGGTGACCGTGGACGTGATGAGGTATGCGGTGGTGGCCCAGGCCTGGAGGGACAGCCCGTCGAGGTCGTTGGCGATGGTGTAGATGGACGTGGACACGATGGTCTGGTCCAGGGAGGACAGGAACATGCCGAGCATCAGACCCACCATGACGGTGATGGTCTGCCGCTGCGTCAGGGCCTCTCCGGGCGCGGGTCCTGCGGTGGTTTTGGACATGGCTGCTCCAGGGTCAAGAGAAAGGGGATCGCATTTGATAGTTGCTTTCAGTAACTATGTTACTTGCTGCTTTGTTCCCCCGAGCAACTGAAATTTCATGGGGCTGTGGCGAGGGGTGAGAACTCTCCGCTTAGGTCGCTCCTAGGGGTAGAAATCTCACCCTTCGATGACCCAGGCTCAGCGTTCGATGAGGATGCCGTCGGGGTCGCACCAGATCGTGGCACCGGTGCGGATGGTCACGCCGTCGATCAGCAGGTCCACGTCAGTCTCTCCCGCCCCGGCCTTGGCGCTCTTACGCGGGTTGCCGCCGAGGGCTTTGACGCCGAGGGGCAGTTCCGCGATGGCCTCGCGGTCCCGGATCGCACCATTGATGACGACGCCGGCCCAGCCGTTTGCCACGGCGCTCGCCGCGATCAGGTCCCCCATCAGCGCGGTCCGCAAAGAGCCGCCCCCGTCGACGACCAGTACGGCGCCGTTCCCGGGTGCGGCGAGGACTGACTTGACCAAGGCGTTGTCCTCCAGGCAGCGAACGGTCCGGACGGGGCCGCTGAAATGCGTGTGGCCGCCCAGGGACTGGAACTGCAGGGAGACGGAGTCCAGTTCGTCGCCGCGCTCATCGTAGAGGTCGGCGGTGTTGACGGCGGCGTTGGCAGGCGAAGCGGTCATTGGTTCTCCTCGGGCAGTCTTTGGCCTCGGTTGCTGTTGGCTCCCACGATAGTCTGATTCCATCATCACGATGATCCAGGGGGAGACCGATATGAGCCTGTCCGACATACCCGGTGCGGTACCCGATCCCGGCCTGGTGGGCACCCGTCAGTCCGCCGCGCTCACTGAGCCGACAGAGCGGGTCCGGTCCCTTTGGATCACGGGCGTGGTGCTGGTCAACCTCGGCATCAACGCGGCATTTTTCGGGCCCATCCAGGTGCTCCTCGCGCTGCAGGCGGAACATTTCGATCCCGGCCAGAAGGAAGCCATCCTCGCGCTCGTTACGGGTGCCGGTGCAGCGGTGTCGCTGGTGGCCAATCCGCTCTTTGGCGCCTTCAGCGACCGCACGGCGTCCCGGTTCGGCCGGCGTGTGCCGTGGGTGCTGGCCGGAGCCGTCCTCGGCGCGGCCGGGCTGGTGGGGCTTGCCGGAGCGCCGAACGTCGCGGTGATGACGCTGCTCTGGTGTCTGGTGCAGGCTGGCTGCAACGGCGCCTACGCCGCCATCACGGCCGCCGTTCCGGACCGCGTTCCCGTTCCGCAGCGCGCTACTGTCGGTGGACTGGCGGCGATGGGTCAGACTGCCGGGATCCTGGCCGGCGCGGTGATTGCCGCCGTCGTCAGCGGAAATTTCGTGCTGGGCTACATCGTCTGTGCGGCGGCCCTCGTGGCGGGCGTCGTGATGTACCTGGTCAAGAGCGACGACGACCCCCTCCCGGCGAGGGCTGCACAGCGGATGAACTGGGCCGGCTTCCTGCTTGGGTTCATCAGGCCGCTGGGGCATCCCGACTTCGCCTGGGCCTGGATCACCCGGCTGCTGGTTAATATCGGCAACCATATGGGCACCCTGTACCTGCTCTTCTTCCTGGCCGATGCAGTGCACCTGAAGGAGACCACGGGACTCGAACCTGCCTTCGGCGTGCTGGTGCTGACGGGTCTTTACGCAGTGTTCGTGATCATTACCAGCGTGGTTGGCGGCAGGCTTAGTGACAGGATGGGCAAGCGCAAGCCGCTGGTGATCGCATCGTCCGCGATCATCGCGCTGGCATCGCTGATCCTGGCCTTCGCCCCGACTTGGGTGGGCGGCATCGTCGGCGCGAGCGTTCTGGGCATCGGGTTCGGCGCCTACCTCGCCGTCGACTTCGCGCTCATCACGCAGGTGCTCCCGAACGCCGCCGACAGGGGCAAGGACCTTGGCGTCATCAACATCGCCAACTCCCTGCCGCAGGTCATCGCCCCCGCGCTGGCGTGGCCGTTCGTCACCCTCTGGGGCGGCTACGTGTCCCTCTACGTGGCCGCCGCCGTCATCGGGCTGCTGGGCGCCGTGTTCGTGGTGAAGATCAAGGGCGTCGACTAGCTGCTGCCAGGGGCTGGTCAACACCCGCTACGCTCTGACGCACCTGTCCGGCGGCGCGGCCGGTTCCCAGGGAACGCGCAGACCCGTGCCGTATAGTTGAGTGCGAATCGCGGCAGGACCGGGAATGGGGCTCTTCCTGACTGCACCAGGAATCTCAACCTCCGGACTGATGATGCTTGACTTTATGCCCGATCTTCCGCCCATGGCCGCCCCGCCCACCCTTCCCCGGCAGCAGCGGCGCTATAACCGGATCCTGGAGGTTGCTGCCGGTTTCGCCCGGAAGGGCCTCAAGTCCGTAACCCTCTCCGAGGTTGCCGCCCAGGCCAACGTTCCCCTTGGCACCCTGTACCGCTACTTTCCCTCCGCCACCCATCTGATGCTTGCCCTCTACCGGCACCAGCTCGGCGAGCTGAAGACGGGGACCGGGCCGGGCGCCGTCCGCATCCACGCGCTTTCCGGCGTGGCGATGGAGATCTTCCACATGCGCGTCATGCAGCCAGCCGTGGAACAGTGCCTCAGCCAGGGCGTCTACGTTAAGGACCGGGACACCACCGGTCTTCTGCGGGAGATCGACTCCCTGGCAGAACGCGCCGTCACGTCCGTCTGCGGGGATGCTGCCGTGGCCCGGGTGGTGCTGCTGACAGTGACCGGTCTAGTCCAGTCCGTGCGCTGCCGCAGGCTATCGCTGTTTGAGGCGGAGGAAGATCTCAAGAAGGCCTGCACCCTTCTCATGCCGGCACCCCGGCTGGCGCGGAATACCGCGTAACCGGTCTAGACCGGAAGGTCACAAAAGCCGTTAAAAACGGTGAAATAAGCCACAAATCAGGTTTAAAGAGGCCGAATTCGCTCCGGAAGGCCCCAAATGGCATCCAGTGGGCCTTTGTCCTGTCTAACATGGCACTACCGGAGTGGCCAGTACCCCGCACTTCCCCAGGCTTTCCGGCGGAACCCACCACCCTTGGGCCGCCGGCAAGCGCGTACCTGACCATCTTGAGCCCCCAGTGCTTGAGCCATACTGTGCCGTGCGCCCACGGCTAGCCACAGGAGACAACGACGTGTCCACTGAAACCATCGCTCCGAACGACACCAGCGCAGCCACCGAGCTGACTGACCAGGAAATTTTCGCTGCCCACGAGGGCGGCAAGCTGTCCATCGCCAGCACCGTTCCCCTCAGCAATAAGCGCGACCTCTCCATCGCCTACACGCCGGGCGTTGCCCAGGTCAGCCGCGCCATCCACGCCGACCCGGAGCTTGCCAAGAGCCACACCTGGGCGCAGCGCCTCGTGGCCGTCGTCAGCGACGGCACCGCCGTCCTCGGCCTCGGAAACATCGGCGCCAGCGCCTCGCTGCCCGTCATGGAGGGCAAGTCAGCCCTCTTCAAGGCCTTCGGCGAGCTGGACTCCATCCCGCTGGTCCTCAACACCACCGACGTGGACGAGATCGTGGAGACCCTCGTCCGGCTGCGCCCCAGCTTCGGTGCCGTCAACCTCGAGGACATCGCCGCCCCGCGCTGCTTCGAGCTGGAAGAAAAGCTCATCGAAGCCCTGGACTGCCCCGTCATGCACGATGACCAGCACGGCACTGCCGTCGTGGTCCTCGCCGCGCTGACGGGCGCCGCCAAGGTCACCGGCCGCGGGCTCGAGGAGCTCCGCGTGGTGATCTCCGGCGCCGGCGCCGCGGGCATCGCCATCGCGGAAATCCTCCTCACCGCAGGCATCGACGACGTGGTGCTGCTGGACTCGCGCGGCGTGATCAACTCCGAGCGTGCCGACATCGCCGCCGACCCCGCCAGCAAGAAGGCCCAGATGGCACAGCTCAGCAACCCGCGCGGCATCTCCGGCGGCCCCGGCGAAGCCCTGCTGGGCGCGGACGTCTTCGTAGGCGTGTCCTCCTCCAAGCTGGCTGAGGAGCACCTGAAGCTGATGAACCACAGCTCCATCGTGTTCGCGCTGTCCAACCCGGACCCCGAAGTCCTGCCCGAGGTCGCGTCCAAGTACGCCGCGGTGGTGGCCACCGGCCGGAGCGACTTCCCCAACCAGATCAACAACGTCCTGGCGTTCCCCGGCATCTTCCGCGGCGCCCTGGACGCCGGTGCGCGCCGCATCACCCCGGCGATGAAGGTGGCCGCGGCCCGTGCCATTGCCGAACTGGCCGACGACAAGCTGTCCGCTTCCTACATCGTGCCCAGCCCGCTGGACCCGCGCGTTGCGCCGGCCGTCACGGCCGCGGTTGCCGCGGCAGTGGAAGCGGAAGCCAACTAAGGCTGACTGAACAGGGCTGACTGACGGCCCTGGGCTAATTAAAGCCCGACGGCGGTGCCTCCCGTGCTGGGGAGGCACCGCCGTCGTCGTTCCCGGCAAATTCCGGACCCTAGACTGGGGGCATGAACGCCCAAACCTTCGTGACCGTCCTCTGCGGCCTGGCCATCCTGGTTGGCGTTGCCGGCACCATCATCCCCGTCCTGCCCGGCAGCTTCCTGATCGGGCTGAGCCTGCTGGCGTGGGCCATCTGGGGCGGTGAAGGCGTGACCGGCTGGGTGGTTTTTGCCGTCGGCATGGTCTTTGTGCTGGCAGGCATGGCTGCCAGCGCCGTCCTCGCCGGCCGCAAACTGAAGGAACACCGGATTCCGAACAGGAGCGTCGCTCTCGGGGTGGTGCTGGGCATTGCCGGCATGTTCGTCATTCCCGTGGTGGGCCTGTTCGTGGGCTTTGCCGTGGGGCTGCTGCTCAGCGAAGTCCAGCGCACGCGCAACTTCCGGGCAGCGCTGACGTCCAGCTGGGCCGCCCTGAAGGCCACCGGCCTGGGAATGCTCGTGGAGTTCGGCCTGGCCTGCCTCGCCGCCAGCACCTGGGTGGTGGGCGTGTGGGTGGGCGCCGCTTCGGCTTAATTCCGGGCCTCCATTAGCATGGAGGAATGAGCGCGGGGGAGTTTTCAGGACCGATCTACCGCGACACGCGCGACCTCACGCCCTTCGGCGGCGGCACGGTCCGCACCCCGGTGCGCGGAATAGCAGAGGGCATGGGCGGGCTCATCCACGGCATGCTCGGCGGCAGCGACTCCCGGATCAGCGTGGACGGCGGCGTCCCCCGGCTCAAGCTGCTGCCCGGCAAAGCTGCCCGGACCGTGTACGACGCCATCTTCTCCAACAACGACCCCAACGCCCTCATCGCCGTCGGCCGCGCCCATCCCGGCTGGGCAGGGCTGTGCTGCGTGATGGCCGGTCTCCTCGCCTACAAGCAGGGCGGGTACCTGCGGGCCGCTGAGCTTCTGCAGCGCGGGCTTTCCATCAGGAACGACGACGAGGCGAACCAGTTTGCCGCCAGTTATCTGACGCGTGTGGTCACCCGGGTGGAGGTGGCCGAACGCATCGTGGTGCCGGTGCTGTTCAGCGAGGAGTCGGTTTTCCTTGCCCTCTCCCATTCCCTCCGGGAAACGGGGCAAACCGAGGCGGCTTTGGAAACGCTGGTCAGGCTGCCGCCGTCGTTGCCCACCGCGCTGGCGAGATGCGCACTTGCCGCCGCCCTGGGCCGGGACCAGGAGGTGGTGGTCTGGACGGAAGGCCTGCTGAACGCCGACGACCTCTCCGCGGCGCTGCTCCTGATCCGGGCCCGTTCGCTCCGCCGGCTCGGCGCCCACAGCCAGGCCCAGCAGGCACTCAAGGAAGTCCTGCGGCGGCAGAAGACCAGCATGTCCCTGCGCAACGACGCTCTCACCGACCGCGCCCTGATCCTGCTGGACAACGGACGGAAGTCCCTCAATCCGCGGGACTGGCAGCGCGGCAAGCAGGCGGAGCTCGAAACGTTCGAGGTCATCCGGAAGGACATCGAGGCGCGCCGCGCGTGGGAACAGAAATGGAAGCAGTTCGGCGGGGACTGAGCCGGCGGGGGCCGGCGGGCCACTAGGCGGCTCCTTGCCCCTGGGCGGGGCCGGCTCCTGTGGGCAGTGCCGGCTCTTGTGGGCAGTGCCGGCTCTTGTGGGTCGTTAGGGGCCGCGATACAACGGACCCATGACTGATGCAATCAGGCAGTGGATGGACAGGTACATCGCGGCGTGGACCAGCAATGACCCCGAGGACATCGGGGGGCTCTTCACCGAGGAGGCCGTGTACGCCACGCGGCCCTACGACCCCGACCCGTGGCGCGGCCGGGCACAGATCGTGGAACGCTGGATCGGCTCGGCGGACCAGCCCGGGGACTGGAGATTCGAGTGGTCCCTGCTGGGGTCCGACGGCGACTTGGCGTTCGTGCAGGGCCGCACCACGTACCTCGACGACCGTCCGAGCTACGAGAACCTGTGGGTGGTCCGGCTCGGTTCCGACGGGCGCGCATCCAGCTTCACCGAGTGGTTCATGGAGCAAAAAGTCTGAGGCTGGCCCACCGGCGTTTGGATAGACCGGCTGCTATACGAATCTGCCGAGGGCCGGAAGCAGCTGCTCCGAGAGCAGTGCGGCGCCCAGGAGCACCATGATGATTCCGCTGGTCAGCGTTACCCTGCGCGCCGCGTCCGGCCGGGACTGCAGCAGCTTCCGCGAGAGCAGGGCCACGCAGGTGTACACGAGGGCAGCGAGCAGCACGAAGGTCAGGCCCAGCAGGCCCGATTGAACCGGCACCGGCAGCGGCGCGTCAGCGCTGACGAACTGCGGCACTAGGGCCAGGAAGAACAGCAGCCCCTTGGGGTTGATGCCGCTGGTTCCCATGCCCTGGAGGAAGGACCGGAGCTGGTTCTGCCCCGGATTTCCGGCGGCCGTTGCCGTGAAGCTGGCACCGCGCCATGAACGGATGGTGACGGTTCCCAGCCACAGCAGGTAGACGGCGCCGGCCACCGTGATCCAGCCCAGCAGGCCCGGCATGCTGGCCAGGACCGCGGCGAGTCCGGCCACCATGAGGACAGTGTGCAGGACGTAGCCGCTGCACAGCCCCGCCACGGCGGGGACAAAGCTGCGGCGGCCGAGGCCTGCCGTGATGGAGTAGGCCCAGTCCACCCCCGGGGTGCAGGCGAGGGCCGCTGCAACCACGATGAAGGCGAGGAAAAGCTGGGGATTCATGGCGGGCTCCTGCGTGTTTGGCGGTAAGAAAAGCCTAGGCAAAACGGCGCCAGATGTGCTCGCCAATTTCGCGCGGATCGCGGCTGCAGGAGTAAGATTTTTGCGTGCTGGACCATATTGACAGAAGTATTTTGCGCCACCTCAAGGAAGACGGCAGAATGACTGCCACCGCCCTGGCAGCCAAGGTGGGCCTCACCGTGGCGCCGTGCCACCGCCGGCTCCGCGACCTTGAGCAGTCCGGCGTGATCCGCGGCTACAAGGCGGACATCGACCCGGCCGCCGTCGGGCTCGGTTTTGAGGCGATCGTCTTCGTGACCCTGCGGCAGGTGGACCGCCCGACGATGGAGATCTTCGAGAACCGGGTGGCGGAAAACCCGAACATCGTGGAGGCTCAGCGGCTGTTCGGTTCCCCGGACTACCTGCTCAAGGTGATCGCGGAAGACCTGCCCTCGTACCAGCGCTTCTACGACAGCGAGCTGACAGTCCTTCCGGGCGTGGAACGGCTGACCTCAACCCTGGTGATGAAGAACCTCAAGTCCAACGCAGGCCCGCCTGTCTGACCCGCCGCCCGCCCGCCGTCGTACGCCCTTAAAACCAACAGCGCGAACGGACATTTAAGGCCCCCGATCCGGGTGGACCAGGGGCCTCAAATGTCCGCTCGCGCTGGACTGCCTCCCGTGCTCAGCGGGGATTCAGCACGACGTTCTGGAAGGTGCCCTTCCCGGAGCCGGTGTGGAGCCAGAGTGCTCCGTCAGCGGACACGGAAACGACGTTCGGGTTGCCCGTTCCGGCGAAGCGCCCCACGCTGGCGAAGGTGGTGTAGGCGTTCCAGCCGGTGCCGAGCTGCGTGCGGGCGAGGAAGCCGGAGGCGCCGCTGCCGGGGTAGAGCCAGAGCGTGCCGTCCGACGCGCGGGCCATCAGGTCGGCCTTTCCGTCACCGTTGAAGTCGTTGCCGGCAACCACCTGGGTGAACCCCGCCCAGCCGGAACCGATCTGCTTCCGGGCCAGGAAGGCGCCCGTCCCGTTGCCGGGGTAGAGCCACAGCTTGCCGTCCGGCTCCTGCGCGATGATGTCCGGCTTTCCGTCGCCGGAGAAGTCGCCGGGGGCGATGAGCCGCGCGAAGGCCTGCCAGCCGGTGCCGATCTTCTTCGGTGCCTGGAAGAGTCCCGTTCCGTTGGTGGGGTAGAGCCAGAGCGAACCGTCGGGCTTCCGGGCCAGAAGGTCGCGGCCCCCTGCGCCGTTGAAGTTGCCGGCGGAAATCACCTGGTCGAAGGCCTGCCAGCCGGTGCCGAGCTGCCGGGACGTGCGGAACCCGCCCGAGCCGTTGCCGGAGTAGAGCCGCAGGACGCCCTGAGGTGTGCGGGCCAGGACGTCGGGCTTGCCGTCGCCGTCCAGATCGCCGGCCTCCCAGACCTGGCTGAACCCGCCCCAGCCGGTGCCGATCTTCAGCTTGGTGGCGAAACCGCCGACCCCGTTGCCCGCGTACGCGGTGATGGCCCCGCTGGTGCTGGCCGTCAGGATATCCGTGAGACCGTCGGAGGTGAAGTCCTGACCGGCGATCAGCTCCGTGCTGGCCCAACCGGTGGCCAGGGTGGTGCGCGGCAGGAAGCCGCCCGTTCCACTGCCCGGGTACAGGTAGACGGTCCCGGTGCTGGAGCGGGCGAGCAGGCCCGGGCCCGTGGCCAGCCCTCCCGCCGCGGTGACGGCGGTAAATCCCTGCCAACCGGAGCCGACCTGCTTGGACGTCAGGAATCCGCCGGTTCCGCTGCCGGGGTAGAGCCACAGCGTTCCGTCGGCGCGCATGGCCAGCAGGTCGGCCCGCTTGTCGCCGTTGAAGTCGCCGGGTGCGAGGATGCGCTTGAACCCGTCCCAGCCCACGCCGATCTGCTTGCGGGCCTGGAAGCCGCCGGTGCCGCTGCCAGGGTACAGCCACAGCGCACCGTTGGACGTCCGGGCAATGAGGTCCGTCTTCCCGTCACCGTCGAAGTCGCCGTTGCCGAAGACCATGTTGAAGCCGTTCCAGCCCGTTCCGACCTTCACCGCGGTTCCGAGCTTGTTGCCCCCGAGGCCCGGGAGCAGGAGGAGCGACCCGTCTCCTTCGCGGGAGATCATGTCCGCCGTGCCGTCCCCGTTGAAGTCGCCGGCCGAGAACTGGATCCTGGTATGCAGGGCGAGGTCGGCATCGATGCTGACGGTGGCCGACGTGGCGGTGACGGCGTTGACCGTGACCCGGGTTCCCGCATGTGTGATGAACGTGCTGCCGGCCTGCCAGGTGTGGTTCGTGGCGTAGTACCCGCTGAACGGAATGGTGGATGGCATCAGCACCAGCGAGGACGAGGGGGTGGCGCCGCCCCGCTGGACCACCTTCACGCCGCGGTTGCCGGCCGGCCCGCCGGCCAGGTAGGCGTCGTAGCCGGCAGGCTGGCGGAGCTCCAGGTAGTAGACCTCCTTGCTGACCGGGTCGGTGAACTTCACCGCGCGGTAGGCCAGCCTGGTGTCACCCCAGGGCTTAAGGGTGTAGCTCTTCACGCCGGATGCCACGCCGAGGTCGCGGATGTCGGTGGCAGCGCCCAGGCCTCTGGCGTCCCAGAACGGCGAGCTGATCACCGGCATGTTGTAGCTGGACAGGCCCATGATGTCGGTGCTGTCGCCGTATTCGCGGATGTAGCAGGAGGAGTCCGTGAACTGCCCGGTGCTCGTGGTGCCCACGTCCGAAATGCCGCTGCTGCACTGCAGGGCGTCGGCGTGCATGGATCCCAGGACGTGGCCGAACTCGTGGGCGATCACGCTGTTGGTGAAGCCGCTGATCTGCGGCATGAGCACCCGTCCGCTGTTGCCGGTGCTGCTGAAGCCGGCGCCGAGGGCGCCGCCGGAAAGAGTGGCGCTGGGGACGAAAATCACCAGCCCCTTGTTGGCGCCGTAGGTCCACTTCAGCTCGGTGGTGAGCTTGTTGATCATGTCGTAGTAGGAGTCCGTGGACCTCGCCGTCTTGGACGCCAAGGTGGCCCGTTCGGTGACGGTCATGGAGATCCGGCCGCCGGACATCGCCTTCCAGTAGTTGCTGGCGGCCGTCACGGCCGCTTCGGCCTGGGCCATCGGAACCACGCCCTTGTTGTCCAACAGCGTGGCGACGACGACCTTGACGCTGAGCGCGGCAGCGGCCGTTCCGCCCGCCTCGGTCTGCAGGGCCAGCCCGGCGGGCGGCCCGTCCGCCGGCACGCCCGGCGCGGATTCGTATCCGTGGGGCACCCGTTCCGAACCGGACTCGACCGGCAGTGAGGTGCCGGCGCCGGAGGGATCCGTGGCTGCCACGGCGGCAGCAGCAGGAAGAGAGATGAGGCCCGCGGCGAAAACCAGCAAACCCGTGACAGACGCGATTGAACGGGAAAAAGAGCGCATTGAGTTCCTTATTGAGACCGACCCCCCGGCGGAGACCCTGAGTGAACCTGCACCCGCTGCCTTGCCCAGCGCAGCGGCGGATGCGGAATCAGGCTACAGTCCCCACCGCAGGAGAGCCGCCGGAATATCCGCAGTTTTCCCCAATGATTTGCGCAATATCGGAGGGCCGTTCCGAACGGCCCGATTCAGTGCTCTAGGAGCCCCGTGGTCCGGTAGGGGATCACCTCGCGCAGGAACATGCTGGTGGACGTCCGGACGATTCCCGGGCACAGCCGGATCTCCTCGGACACCCGGTACAGGTCGTCGGGGCTCGTGGCCACGACGCGGATCAGCAGGTCGGTGTCGCCCGCCGGTGCGTGGCACTCCAGCACCTCCGGGATCTCGCGCAGGGCAGCGATGGCCTCGTTCAGATGGCTCTGGTCCAGTTCGGCGCTGACCGCCGCGGCAACCCCCCGGCCCAGGGCCGCGGGAAGCACGCGGCTGCTGTTGGGCCGGAGGGCGCCCGACGCCGTCATCCGCTCCAGGCGCGACTGTACCGTTCCGCGCGCCAGGCCCAGCCGCTGGGCCAGGACCATGATGGGCAGCCGGGGATCGTCGTCCAGGGCGGCAAGGATCCGCCGGTCCGTGGCGTCGAGCTGCTGCAATCTGATCACTCCTCGTCCGGTTTCTGCGCGCAGGACCGGTCAGATTGACCAGTTTATGCCATGCCCGTTGCGCCTACTGTAGGTCTCCTGCTCAAATAGTGGCAACGCAGGCGACGGTTACCCCCCAGCCCGCAGGCTACAGGCAACCGGCACACCACCCGGCATCCTGGACCACGCTTCCCGCAAGGAGGCAGCCGCTGATTGACACTTGTTCACGCATTCGTCTTTCTGCAGGAAGTGCCTCGATTTCCTTGGCGGAGTTCCGTCCGGGGCAGGCACGGCAAGAGCCCCTGAGCCACCGATTCCCGGCCAACGCCCGGAGTGCGCGGTAGCTGAGGGGCTCTTGTGGTGTTCGGCATAGGGTGGAGGGCATGACGTCTGCCGGCCGCTTCGCCCCCAGCCCGTCCGGTGAACTGCATGTGGGGAACCTCCGGACGGCGATCCTGGCCTGGCTCTTTGCCCGTTCCACCGGGCGGCGGTTCCTGCTGCGGGTCGAGGACCTCGACCGGGCGCGTGCCGGGGCTGAAGCCGCGCAGCTGCGGGATCTGGCCGCCGTCGGCGTGACCTGGGACGGTGCGGTGGTGCGCCAAACGGACCGCGAGCCCCTGTACACGGCGGCCATCGGACAGCTGGCCGCGGCCGGGCTGACGTACGAATGCTTCTGCACCCGCAGGGAGATCCAGGAGGCGCCCTCCGCGCCGCACGCGCCCCAGGGCGCTTACCCCGGAACATGCAGGGGGCTGTCGACGGCGGAGCTCGAGTTCAAGCGGTCCATCCGCCCGGCGGCGATCCGGCTGCGTTCCTCCGTGGCCGAATGGACCGTCGAGGATGTGCTGCACGGGACTTACACCGGAGTGGTGGATGACTTCGTCCTGCGCCGGAACGACGGCGTGACCGCCTACAATCTGGCCGTGGTGGTGGATGATGCCGAGCAGGGCATAGACCAGGTGGTCCGCGGAGACGACCTCCTGCCGTCCACGCCCCGGCAAGCGTATCTGGCGTCGTTGTTGAATATGCCCGTTCCGGAATATGCACATGTCCCGCTGGTGGTGAACGCCAACGGCGCCCGACTGGCCAAACGGGACGGTGCGGTGACCCTGGACGACCTGGCCGCCGTCGGACTTCCCTCGGAAGCGGTGCGGCGGACTATCCTGGAGTCGCTGGGCCTTCCCACGGCTTCCCTGGAAGCCGCCCTTGCGGCCTTTTCGCCCGCCGGCCTGCCCCGCGGGCCGTGGGTGTGGCCCGGGGTGTAGCGGGCTGTGTCACGCGGTCGTGGACCGGTGCTCCAGCTTCTCCAGCGCGGCGTGGAGCAGGTCCGTGTTCCGGCGCTCATCGATGACGATCGAGGCCCCTAGCGCGGCAACGATGATGAGCAGGCAGATGGGAACCGGGAGGCCGGCCGCCGCCAGGGCCACTGCCCCCGCAAGCACAACAACCACCCCGGTGGTGACGGCGACGAGGGCGCGGTCGACGCACGTCATGACGCTGAAGAGTGCCGTGAGCGAGACCTTGAAGATTGCCACGGGAACGGCGATGCTGGCAACCGCCACGGCGGCGCTGATGTGCGCTGCATGGTCGATGAAGTAGGCGGCGACGTGCAGGCCCGCGCCGGTGGCGGCGATCGCGGCGAAGACGGGGATGTGGCCGTAGCCGAAGAAGTAGGAGCGGTGCCGCTGCACGTGCAGGGCCCGGCCGGCGGGCAGGATGAAGTAGATCCACCACATGCCGAAGGCCAGCGCGGTGCCGCCGAAACCCACCAGGGCGGCATCGGCCGACCAGCCGTGCCCGGCCACGATGGCCCGGAGTGTCTCGACGGCGCCGATGAGGCATTCGCCGAGGGCAATGATGGCCAGCAGGCCATAGCGTTCGGCGATGTGGTGGGCATGCCAAGGCGTAGTGGCGTTACGCTCTGCAACATACGGGGTGCCCAGTTCCAGGACATACAGCGGTGCAATCATCAGGAACGTGGTGGGTACGTCCGCCGGGATGAGCAGCACGGTGATCCACCCCAGCTGGACCACCGCCAGGTATCCCGCGTAGCGAAGGCACGTCTTCCGCCGGGCCGGGTCCTGCCGGGCGGCCCGCAGCCACTGGGAGACCAGGGCCAGCCGCATGATGACGTAGCCGCCCACGATGACGGCGTTGTCCACGTGCTTCCCCTCCACGAGGGAGTGGAACATGGGCTCGATTCCCATCGTCAGGATCAGGACCCCCACCATCTGGACCATGGTGACCACGCGGAACACCCAGTCGTCGGTGTCGTAGGCGCTGGCGAACCAGGTGAAGTTGATCCAGGCCCAGATCACGGCAAACATCGCGAAGGAAAAGCCGAGCAGCCCGGCGCCGAAGTGTGCCTCCGCGATCTCATGCGCGAACTGGCTGCCGGCCACGCCGAAGGCGATCACGAAGGTGAGGTCGAAGAAAAGCTCCAGAGGGGTGGCCGTGCGGTGCGGCTGGTGCGGATCCCTGCCGCCCATGCGGGCCACGGCGTGGCGGAGGGGGTTTAAGGACATGGTTCAAACAGTAGCGCGTCTTCGCACCCGCCAGAGCAAGGCAATGTAGGCCAGGTCGAAGACGCTGCACAGCGCTCCGAGCCCAAGGATCAGGGGCGAGTTTCCGTAACCGCCGTAGACGATGGTGGGGGCAAGGGTCCCGATCCACTTGGCCACGGCGATGACGGGGGACTGGCCCCGGGCGCTTCCGCGCGAGACGAACATCGCGATGAACAAACCGGACATCAGCAGGTTCTGCAGGAACGCGGCGTACTTGGTGGCGTCGTCCCAGCCGAACTCGGCTACGAACAGCAGCTGCACCGCGATCGACGTGACGCCCAGCAGCGCGGCCCAGGCCAGGAAGAGCGGCCGCGTGACCCAGGACGGCAGCTCGGCCCGCCCAAACCGCAGGAATGTGTAGACGATGAGGATGTCCGCCAGGCCCCACACGATGTTAAAGACACCCTGGGCCGATATCCCGGTGGCCACGGAGCGCGAGGCGTAGATGGCCTCCCAGGCGAAGTTGAGCGCCAGGGCCGCCGCCGGGATGGCATAGGTGCGCTGCCGGAAGCCCAGCCGGATCGCCTCGGCGTACACGACGGTCCAGGCCACGCCGCTGAGGATCGTCAGAAACAGGATCATGTTGCTCCTCAACTCGGCAGTGATCTCGGCAGTGATCTCGGCAGGGACTGCAACGCGGGGTCACTTTGCGCCCCATCGGGGCCCCCGATTGGGCGGTATCTGACCCCGCGTTGCTTTAACAACGCGGCTGAGGCTAGACCCGGCCGAGGGCGTCGATGTCCTCCAGGAACTGCTGGTGCACCTCGTCGCTGACGGTGGTGCGGGTGTCCGCGATGGCATCGAGGTAGTCCTGGGTGGCGGGGCCCTTCCGGACCGCCTCGCGGACCGAAACGCCGCCCCCGGACGCCAGCCCGCCGTCGCTGCCATTGCCATATACAGATTTTTCCAGCGCCCGCTGCGAGGCGCTGCGGGCGGCGAACTCGATGTCCGCGGGGGAGAAGCCCTCGGTGCGGTCCACGAGCTGCTCCACGTCCACGTTGTCCACGACCGCGGCGGGGATGAAGCGCTGCCACATGGCTTCGCGGGCCTGCCGGTCGGGCAGGCCGATGGGGATCACGTAGTCGAACCGGCCGTGCCGCAGGAACGCGGTATCGAGGGCCCGGATGAAGTTGGTGGCGCAGACCAGAAGCCGGCCGGGCTGTTCGCGGAAGGCCGGGATGATCTTGAGCAGTTCGTTGGTGACGCCCTGCAGCGGCGAGGGCGGGTCGCCGGCGCGCTGGGACGCGATCTCCTCGACCTCGTCGATGAACACAACGGCGTGCTCGAGTTCAGAGATCTCCAGGAACGTCTCCCGCAGCGCGCCGGCCAGGCCCTTGGGGTCAGAGGCGAGGCGGGAGGGGAAGACTTCCACGAAGGGCCACTCCAGCCGGGAGGCGATGGCCTTGGCGAAGGTGGTTTTGCCGGTGCCGGGCGGCCCGAACAGCACCACGGCGCGCGGCGGCACCACGCCGAATTCGTCGGCGAGGTCGGCCTCGGCCAACGGCAGGACCAGGCGCCGTTCCAGGAGTTCCTTCTCGCGGCGCATGCCGGCCACGTTTTCCCAGAGGTCCCGGGCCAGGATGCGGCCGCCGAGCAGGCCCAGCGGCTCGAGTTCCTGCCGCTGCACGGGGATGGTCCGCTCGAAGTAGCGCAGGTTCTTCTTGAGCACGAAGCCGCGGCTCAGGAAGGCCTCCACCCGGGTTTCCAGCTCGGGCATCAGGGCGGAAAGCTTGTTCAGCCCGTGCGGCGCCATCCGGTTTTCGACGGCGGCGAGCAGCGAGGTGCCGATGCCCCGGCCGCGGAATTCGGGCAGGGTGGCCAGGAAGACCACCCAGCCCTGGTCATGCGCTGCCCGTCCGACGGCAGCGCCCACCACCTGGTCGCCGAGCACCGCCACCACGGCGTGGTCCTTCTCGCAGGAGGCCAGCACCTCCGAGAGCGCATAGACCGGC
Organism: Arthrobacter sp. OAP107; assembly: GCF_040546765.1. Taxonomy (NCBI): domain Bacteria; kingdom Bacillati; phylum Actinomycetota; class Actinomycetes; order Micrococcales; family Micrococcaceae; genus Arthrobacter; species Arthrobacter sp. OAP107. Next base: position 5,313,017 of record NZ_JBEPOK010000001.1, read on the forward strand.
TCGACGTTGGTGGCCTTCAGCGATTCCCAGAGGTGCAGGATGCCGTCAAGGTCCGCGGAGTGGAAGTCCCGGATCCGCCAGTTGGTCATGAGGTTCTCTCCCGTGGTTCGACGTTGAGCCAGTTCTGAGCTGCCCGATTTTGCTTTCGGGCCGCTCAGGCGAGCATAGGCGATGGCACGCCGGCACGGGGTTGCGGGTGCGTTGCGTTACGCGGGGCGGTCAGCGCCTGGCCGTGTCCACGGAAGTGTCCCGGCCCGCGTCCTTGGCGGCGGCGCCCCTGCGGAAATGGTGGTCGCGGTGGTGGTCATCATTGGTGTGCACCACCAGGACCGGGCATTCGGCATGCGCCACGCACGCGGTGCTCACCGAACCGAGGTGCAGGCCCATGAATCCGCCGTGGCCCCTGCGCCCCACCACCAGCATCGCCGCTCCGGCGGCCGCCTCCACCAGCTTGGCCGGGGCCGGGCCGCGCACCAGCTCGCTGGTCAGGGTCTCCGGGACGTCCGGCCCGAACGCCTTCTCGATGGCCTGGGCGAGGATGTTGGCAGCGGAGGTTTCGAACGCCTCGAAATCCGGGGGGATGTACCCGGCGTACATTTCCGGGAAGTGCCAGCACGCCACGGCATGGACGCGGGCGCCCAGGCCCGGCGCCAGCCGGGCCGCCAGACGGAGGGCCTCCACCGAGGAGTCCGAGCCGTCCACGCCCACAACCACTTTGCCTTCCGCATTCATCGCTGCTCTCCTTTGCAACCTCGACTTTGCAACTTTCGACCCCGCAACTTTCGACCGGACGCCCCAGTCGGGGACAGGAAGGTCACCGCCGCTGCAGTGGCTGCATCTGCAGGGCGACCCCGGCTGCCGCAGCGTCCCGGAACCGGGCATCGATCTGCACCACATCCCGCCCCGCCCGCTGCAGCAGGCTCGCTGCGACGCCCGCACGGTATCCGGTGGCGCAATGCACCCAGAGGCACCCCTGGGGCAGCTCGCCCAGGCGGTCCAGCAGTTCGTGCAGCGGCACGTTGATGGCGCCGGCAACGTGGGAGGACGCGAACTCGTCTTCCCGTCGGACGTCAAGGATGGTGTCGCCGTCGGGCTTTTCATGAACGACGGCGGCCCAGCCCGCCCGGGGGTAGGAGGCGACCGGGGCTCCCGGCGCGAGTTCGCCGGGTTCCGTTCCCACTGCGGCGCCGGGGCGGTCAATGCCGATGCGGGAAAGGTCCCGGATGGCGTTTTGCAGGTCCTCGCGGCCGCCGACCAGCGTCACCTTCTCACCCCAGGGCAGGACCCAGCCGAGATAGGAACTGAAGCTCCGCCCCGAGCCGTATTCGAAGCTGACGGTGCCCTGCAGGTGATTGCCGGCAAACAGCACGCGGTGGCGCAGATCCACCACCCACTCGCCGCCCGCCAGCCGCTCCGCCAGTTCAGCGGCGCCGAGGGACTCCGGCAGGCTCAGGTCCGCGGGCTCGGGGCCGGTCATGTTGATGGGGGCCATGTGGGCGTAATACGAGGGGTAGGCGGAGAGGTTGGCTGTGAGTTCGGCCGCGAAGTGCTCGGGATCCGGGTCCGCCAGCGCGTGGTTGGCCCCGCGCTGCTCCCCGATGGTCGACGTCTCCGCGCGGGTGGCGGGCCCGATCGAGCAGAACGAGCCGAACCCGTGGGTGGGGTAGAGCGCGGCATCGGGTCCCGCTTCGTCTGCGAGCCGGTGGACGGAGGCGTACTGGTCCCGGGTCAGCCCGGCCGTGTCTCGGGGGCCGAGCAAATCGGTGCGGCCCACGGAGCCGAAGAGCAGGCTGCCGCCGGAAAACACCGCCCGGGCCCGTCCGTCCGTGACTATGTAGGACAGGTGCGTGTGCGTGTGCCCGGGAGTGGCCACCGCCCGGAGCGTGAGTGCGCCGATTTGCAGGGTTTGGCCGTCCTCAACCGGCTCACGCTCAAAGGCCACCTGGTCCGCGGCGTTTATCAGGTACTTCGCGCCGTGGGCGCGGGCGAGGACCAGGCCGCCGGTGAGGTAATCGTTGTGGACATGGGTTTCCGCGACGTGGGTGATCTGCACCCCGGCGTTCCGGGCGGCCGCCTCGATCCGGTCCGTGTCCCGCTGGGCATCGACCACCAGCGCCACGCGGCCGTCGTGGACCAGGTAGCTGCGGTCCCCGAGCTGCGGGGTTTCGATGACAACGACATCCATACTCCGGCCCCTTCGCCCACCAGAGAGGCACCGCTCAGCGCGGGCCTCGCCCCGGATGCCTCCATCGTAGGCCGATTAGTGGCAGAAGGGGCCTGCCTTATTTCGAACCGGCTGGCTTGATGTTCTGGTTGATGTGGAACAGGTTGCCGGGATCGTACTTGGCCTTGACCTCGGCGAGGCGGGCATAGTTCCCCGCGTAGGTGTCCTTAATGTTCGGCTGGTCGTCGGCGTCGAGGAAGTTGACGTAGCCCGCACCGGATCCGAGCGGCTGGAGCTCGGCATAGTAGTCGCGCACCCACTTGATGTTGGCTTCGTTGTGGGCCGGATCCTCCCAATGGCAGGCGATGTCCACGGCAAAGTTGACGTCGCGGTACGGGAATGCGGTCTCGTCCCGCCCGACCCGCTGGACGGCACCGTTGATCGGGTAGAAGTGGTTGGCCGTCTGGACGCTGGGAATGCCCTCGCCGAACTTCTCGGCTACACGGACCACTTCATCGGTCATGCCGGGCAGGAACGCTGACTTCCAGTAGGCCTGCAGGCCCTTCGGGTACATGGGGTCGAAGAGCGTGTTGAGGACTGTGTAGGGAAGGGGGCCCAGGAAGGAACCGGCCACGGGAGCAACATCAAGGAATGGCTGCCATTGGCGCTCACCCTCGTTGTGCGGGCCTGCCCAGCCGCCCACCAGCACCACCACGGGCTTGCCGTGATATTCCTCAGGCAGGAACGGGACCGGCGGGCCCTGGTGGAAGCCCAGGAACACGCCCATCTCCTCAGGTGCCGTGCCGATGTACTCCCTGTAGAGCCCGGCCACCGCTTCGGCATGTTCGAGAAGGTAAATGATCACGCCGCCGTAGAGAACATCCACGGGGTGCACTTTGAACTCAAGGGAAGTCACGACGCCGAAGTTGCCGGTCCCGCCGCGAAGCGCCCAGAAGAGGTCCTCATTTTCCGTGGCGCTGGCGATCACAAAGTTCCCCTCGGCAGTCACCACGTCCGCGGACTCCAGGTTGTCACACGACAGCCCGTACTTCCGGGCAAGGTAGCCGATGCCTCCACCGAGGGTGAGCCCCGCGACGCCTGTGGATCCGATGATGCCGCCTGTGGTGGCCAGTCCGAAGGCGCCTGTGGCGTGGTTAAAGTCCGCCCACGTTGCTCCGGCCTCAGCCCGCGCCCTGGCGGCGGACGGGTCCACCCGCACTCCCCGGCAGGCTGAGAAGTCGACGACGAGACCGCCATCGCAGGTCCCGAATCCCGGTGCGCTGTGCCCGCCGCCACGAAGCGCCAAGTCGGTGCCTGTATCGCGGGCGAAATTCACCGCGGCAATGACGTCCGCGACCTGCGACACGCGCAGGATGGCCGCAGGACGTTTGTCGATCATTCCGTTGAAGACGGCCCGGGCGTCGTCATAGTCTTGCTGGTCGCTCGTGATGACTCGGCCCCGTACTTTTTCCTGCAGGGCCTGGAAGGAGTTGTTGTCCATGGGATACTCCGATTCGTCCGGGGTCGAATACCCCGGGAAGTGGGCGCGGCTGCGGTACGGCTGCGCTGGCGGCTGGCTACGCAGCCGGCGCGGGCGGCTACAGAGGCGGAGAGCGGATGCACCTTGGCAGGATGGCAGCCTTGCGCAGTCTGCCGTGGCGTGATTCAGATACGAGGCGGGCCCCGTATCGACGGGTTGGGGCCGGCGGCCCACAGTTGAGGCGCGGCTAGTCGTAAGCTACTCCCGCCCCAAACGACGGTCAACAGCCGAAAACAAAACACGCTTAAGCGCGAACGGACACTTGGGTCCCCGGGGTTGGGGCCTCAAGTGTCCGTTCGCGCTATTGCGACGCGATTTGCGGGGGGGAAGAACCTGCTGGTTAGATCCGGTCCGCGCCGCCCGGGCCGGGGCGGTTGGCGATGACGGGGGACATGCCGGTGAAGCCTTCGCGGGCTTCGGCGATTTCGTGGATGCGTTTGCGGCAGGCGTACCAGCCGGCGACCATGAGGGCGATGGCGATGAGTGTGACTACGAGGGTCAGGGGTGAGTCGATGAAGACCATGACGAGCACGCCGATGAGGAAGAGCAGGGAGAGGTAGCCGGTGTAGGGGGCGCCGAACATCCGGAAGGAGGGGCGTTTGAGCCAGCCTTTGTCTGCCCAGCGTTTGAGTTGGATCTGGCAGAGGACGATGGTGGCCCAGGTGACGATGATGCCGACGGAGGCGATGTTCAGGACGATCTCGAAGGCCTGGGAGGGGACGAGGTAGTTCAGCGGGACGCCGAGTAGGGAGACGCCGGCGGTGATGGCGATGCCGCCGTAGGGGACGCCGGCCTTGTTCATGCGCTGGGCGAATTTGGGGGCGGAGCCGGCCACGGACATGGAGCGCAGGATCCGGCCGGTGGAGTAGAGGCCGGCGTTCAGGGAGGACAGGGCGGCGGTGAGGACGACGAGGTTCATGATGACGTCCACGCCCTGGATGCCGATGGAGCCGAAGAACGTCACGAAGGGGCTGACGCCTTTTTGGTAGGAGGTGAAGGGCAGGAGCAGGGCGAGCAGGATGACGGAGCCGACGTAGAACACGGCGATCCGGAAGACCACGGAGTTGATGGCCTTGGGCATGATTTTTTCGGGGTTTTCGGTTTCGCCGGCGGCGGTGCCGACGAGTTCGATGGAGGCGTAGGCGAACAGGACGCCCTGCATGAGGATGATCATGGGCAGCAGGCCGTTGGGGAAGATGCCGCCGTTGTCGGTGAGGAGGCTGAAGCCGACCTCCTGGCCGGGGACGGGGGTGCCGAAGATGACGAAGTAGGTGCCGATGAGCAGGAACGCGACGAGGGCTGCGACTTTGATGATGGCGAACCAGAATTCCATTTCGCCGAAGACCTTGACGGAGACGAGGTTCAGGCCGAGGACGACGATGAGGGCGGTCAGTGCCCAGACCCACTGGGGGACGTCGGCCATCCAGGGGACGTAGTTGCCGAAGAAGTTCATGTAGAGGGCGGCGGCGGTGATGTCCACGATGGTGGTGGTGGCCCAGTTGATCCAGTAGAACCAGCCGGAGACGAAGGCTGCCTTTTCGCCGAAGAATTCGCGGGCGTAGGAGACGAACGAGCCCGAGGAGGGCCGGTGCAGCACCAGTTCGCCGAGGGCGCGCAGGATCAGGAAGGCGAAGAAGCCGCAGACGGCGTAGGCGATGACCAGGGACGGGCCGGCGGCGTTGAGCCGGCCGCCGGCGCCGAGGAACAGGCCGGTGCCGATCGCGCCGCCGATGGCGATCATCTGGATCTGCCGCGGCTTCAGGCTCTTGTGGTAGCCCTTGTCCTCGGCATGGAGAAGGTTTTCGGTGGCGTGTGCCTGGGCCGGAACCGTATGGTCTGTGATGGGTTGGTTACTCATGGGAGTCCTTTGATTTCCTGTTGGGGGAAGGAATCTTGCTACTTGCTGAGGTTGGCCAGGCGTTCGGGGCTGAGGAGTTCCTGGAGTTGGGTTTCGGTGAGCAGGCCGTGTTCAAGGACCAGTTCGGCGACGCCTTTGCCGGTGGCGAGGGCTTCCTGGGCGATTGCGGTGGCGGTTGCGTAGCCGAGGTGGGGGTTCAGGGCTGTGACCAGGCCGATGGATTGTTCCACGGTCAGGCGCAGCCGTTCGGTGTTGGCGGTGATGCCCTGGACGCAGCGGGCCGTGAGGGTGCGGCAGGCGGCTTCGAGGTGGGAGATGCTTTTGTGCAGGCTGTGCACGATGATCGGTTCGAAGGCGTTGAGCTGGAGTTGTCCGGCTTCGGCGGCCATGGTGATGGTGACGTCGTTGCCGATGACTTCGTAGGCGACCTGGCTGACCACTTCCGGGATTACGGGGTTGATCTTGCCGGGCATGATGGAAGATCCGGACTGGACGGCGGGGAGGTTGATCTCGCCGAGGCCGGCGCGGGGGGTCCGGAGGAGAGCAGGCGGAGGTCGTTGCAGATTTTGGAGAGTTTGACGGCGACGCGTTTGAGTACGCCGGAGAGGTGGACGAAGGCGCCCACGTCCTGGGTGGCCTCGATGAGGTCCACGGCGGTGACCAGCGGCAGTCCGGTGATTTCGGCCAGGTGCCGGCAGGCGGCTTCGGCGTAGCCGGCGGGGGCGTTCAGGCCGGTGCCGATCGCGGTGGCGCCGAGGTTGATTTCGTGGATGAGCAGGTCCGCTTCGGCCAGGCGGAGCCGGTCTTCGCCGATGGTGACGGCGTAGGTGCCGAATTCCTGTCCCAGGGTCATGGGGACGGCGTCCTGGAGTTGGGTGCGGCCCATTTTCACGACGGTGCGGAACTCGGTGGCTTTGGCGGCGAACGCGTCTTCGAGTTCTTCCAGGGCGGCGAGCAGCTCGCGGGCGGCGAAGATGGTGCCGAGTTTGACCGCGGTGGGGTAGACGTCGTTGGTGGACTGGCTGAGGTTGACGTGGTCGTTGGGGTGCAGCCGGGCGTAGTCGCCTTTGGGGTGGCCGAGGATTTCCAGGGCCCGGTTGGCGATGACCTCGTTGGCGTTCATGTTCGATGACGTTCCGGCGCCGCCTTGGATGACGTCGACGACGAACTGCTCGCTGAGTTCGCCGTTCATCACGTCGGTGCAGGCCTGTTCGATGGCTGCGGCGCGTTCGGGGTCCAGCAGCCCGAGTTCGAGGTTGGTGCGGGCCGCTGCCAGTTTCACGGCGGCGAGCCCGCGGACCAGGTGCATGTTGGTGGAGAGCGGCTGGCCGGTGATGGGGAAGTTTTCCACGGCGCGCAGCGTGTGGACGCCCCAGTAGGCCCCGGCGGGGACGTCGCGGTCCCCGAGCAGATCATGCTCGGAACGGACAGCCAGCGTTTGGGCGTCCGGCAGGGTTTGGGTTTCGGTCATGTGGTGCAGTCCTTAAAGAACGTCGTTGGTCGGGGACAGGGAGGGAAAGTCGGCGGCCTGCAGCAGGCCCACTTGGCGGCCCCCGCCGAGGACCGCGCCGGTGGCGATGCCCGCAAGGGCGGAGGTGTCGACGTCGAGCGCTTCCAGCGCGCGGACGGTGACGGGCATCCTGGCCCGGTCACCGCCGTCGGAAATCTTGACGGCGACGCCGCGTCCGTCCGGCAGCCCAACCAGCTGGATGCCTTCGAAGCCGTCCTTCGCGAGGGCGCCGGGCAGGAGCCGCATCAGGTCCGTGACGTCCCGGCCCTCGCCCGCCACCATGTCCGGGTGGCGGCGCATGGAATGTGCGACGGCGGCTTCCGGGCTTTCGGGGCCGGACGCACCGTCGGCCAGTTGGGCCGAGGCGAGGCGGCCGAAGGCGCGGGCCATGCCGGCGAGGGTGAGGGCGAACAGCGGGGTGCCGCAGCCGTCGGTGCTGAGGCCGGAGGGTTCTTCGCCGGTCAGCTCGGTGACGGTCTCGGCGACGAGTTTCTGCAGCGGGTGGGAGGGGTCGAGATAGCCCTGCACCGGCCAGCCGTTGATGACGCAGGTGGCGGCCATGGCGGCGTGCTTGCCGGAGCAGTTCTGGGCCAGCTGCGTGGGACGGCCGCCGTCGCGCAGGTATTCCTCGCGCTCACGGACTCCGTAGGGGAGGTCCGAGCTGTTTTCGAGGGCCGCGGGTGTGAGGCCGTGCAGTTCCAGGATGCGCATGGCGCCGTCAAGGTGCCGGGCTGCGCCGGAGTGGCTCGCGGCGGTGAGGGCCAGAAGGTCGGCGGGCAGGTCCAGCCCGGCCCGGACCATGGCCACAGACTGCAGCGGCTTAAGGGAAGACCGGGGGTAGAACGATGCCAGGGGTTCGCCGGCGGAGAGCAGCGTGCGGCCGCCCGGCGCTGTGGCGATCAGGGAGCCATAGTGCACGCTCTCCACCAGCCCGTCCCGGGTCTGGACGGCGAGGGGCTCGTGCCGCGGCAGGATCGCTGCAGCGGCGGGCAGCGCGGAAGGGTAATGGCTTGCCGGCATGGCGGGGGAAGGCATGGCGTCCTCTGGGTTGCGTGTTGATTCGGGTTGGGTGTGGTGCGGCTGGTTGATCCGGAGTGCCAGGAGGGCCGGGCCGCTGGTGGCCTGGGCTTACTGGTTAAGGATGGAGTCGAGGGCTTCGCCGACGGCGCGCAGGTGCTCGGCCATGGCGGCGCTGGCGTCTGCCGCTGACCCGCCTTCGATGGCGTCGAGGATAAGGCGGTGTTCGACGTCGGAGGCGTACTGGCGGTCGGCCACCATGTTGAGGGTTTCGGACTGGTGGGCGAGGGCGTCGCGGATATCAGCCACCACGCTTTCGAACACCTTGTTGCCGCTGGCGCGGGCGATGGCGGCATGGAAACTGGAGTCGAGGGCGACCCACGCTTCGGGGTCGGTTTCCGCGGTCATGGAGGCCATTATGCCGCGGAGGATTTCCAGGTCCTCGGGCGTGCGGCGCTCCGCGGCCAGGCCGGCGGCCGGAACTTCGATGTGCGGGCGGGCCTCGGTGAGGTCGCGGGCGGAGAACTGGCCCAGGACGAGGTCGTTGGCAACATGGTCGGCGACGACGAACGTGCCGCGGCCGGTCTTGGTGACTGTCAGACCGAGGGCGGTGCAGGAGCGGAGCGCCTCACGGATCACGGAGCGGCTCACCCCGTACTGCGCAGCCAGGGCGGCTTCCGAGCTGAGCTTGGCACCGACCGCCAAGCCTCCGCTTTGGATGTCGCTGCGGATGGCGTTGAAGACAGCTTCGGCCGCGCTGAGACGCGCCAGCGGAAAGGTGCTTGCGCCGCTCTGCTGTACGGCTGTCCGGCTGTCTGACAGGTTCACGGTTAAGAATATGGCACGGGTCACAGGCAGGTGTCAACCGGCGGATGGAGACATTTCGCACGTGACGTGCGGCGAACTGGGGAGTGGTTCACCTGCGGCCGGTACGTTCGTTCCGATTTGCACCCTTGCGAGCTTGCGTTGACGGAGCGTAGCGTGGAAGCTACCCGCAATCCGGCACGATCGTACCTAATTTCTGTGGAGGTGGTCTTGACTGACCCATTCGCGAAAGACCTTGCTGCCGCCGTCCGTGTCCGGCGCTCCGACCTCCGCCTCAGCCAGCAGGACCTCGCCGACATGGCGGGAGTCTCCGAGCGCTTCGTCCGCTTCGTGGAGCAGGGTAAGCCGAGCCTTCGGCTGGACACCCTGGTGGCCTTGTTGAACACGCTCGGACTCGAGCTCAAGCTCGCTACCCGGACAACCGCCGCGGGCCGCGCACTGGGGACGCAACAGACGGAGAGCCAGCCGCCGGAGAGCCAGCCGCCGGTGAGCGAACCGCGGGTGACCCAGCCGCCGTCGGCCGCCCCGCCGTCGGCCGCCCCCGGAAACCAACCCGAACCGGAAAACCGGCCGTGAGGCACCGCATTGCCGACATATACAAGCGGGGCGTCCTGGCAGCCCGGCTGGAGCGGTACGACGGCGGCACCAGGTTCAGCTACCTGCCCGCCTACCTGCTGAGCGGCCGCCCCGCCGTCGCGAGTTCGCTCCCGCTCACCGCCGAGCCGGTGCTGTCCGGGGCGGGTGCTGCCCCGCCCTACTTCACGGGACTGCTCCCGGAGGGCCGGCGGCTGAACGCGTTGCGCCGGTCCATCAAGACCAGCGCGGACGACGACCTCTCGCTGCTCATCGCCGCCGGCGGCAACCCCGTAGGCGACGTGCAGATCGTGGGCCACGGCGAGCCGCTGGACCCGGAGGAACACGCCGTCGAGGTGGACCCGCGCAGGCCCGTGGACTTTGACGAGCTGCTGGGCGACTCGGGCCTGATCGACCCGGTGGCGCTCGCGGGCGTGCAGGACAAGCTGTCCGCCGGCATGATTTCCATGCCCGTGGCCAGCGCGGGGCGCCGCTTCATCCTCAAGCTCAACGCCCCCGAATTCCCGCACGTGGTGGAGAACGAGTTCATCATGTTCCGCTACGCGGCCAAGCTGCGGATTCCGCTGAGCCGGGTGCAGCTGATGCGCGACGTCGCCGGCCGGCCGGGGCTGCTGGTGGAGAGGTTCGACCGCTTGCCGCTGGCCGGTGAGCCAGACAGCGCAGGTGAGCGGGACGCTGTGCAGCGCCTCGCCGTCGAGGACGGGGCACAGGTGCTGAAGCTGTACCCGGCCGACAAGTACAACGTGGGGTTCGGGACTGTCTGCCATGCGCTCGCCGAATACTGCGCGGCACCGCTGCCGGCGCTGCGGAACCTCGCCATCCAGGCCGCCTTCGCGCTGCTCAGCGGCAACGGCGACCTGCACGCGAAGAACGTGTCCATGGTGCAGCAGCCGCACGGGGAATGGTCCATCGCGCCCGTTTATGACATTCCCTCCACGGTGGTCTACGGGGACAAAACGCTCGCCCTGACGCTGGGCGGCAAGCGCAGCGGCATCTCACGCAAGCACTTCCTCGCCTGGGCCACGGGCCTCGGACTGCCCGAACGCACGGCTGCGCAGGCGGTGGACCTGGCGCTGAAGGCTGCCGGTCCGCTGCTTGCGGACCTCGAGTCGGGGACGGCGTTTGCGTCTACTGCCGCCGCTTCAACCAACACCCTTCCAAAGTACGACGGCGGCGCCTCGCCTTTTCCGGACATGGTCACCAGGGCGTGGGTCAAGGAGCTCAAACACCGGCGGCGGCTGCTCGAGGGCTAAAACCGTCGTACCAGTTGAGCACGCGCAGGGCGCGAAGCGTGTTCCAGCGGCTGGGGCGTCCGTCACCGTCCTCCATGGCGAAGTGGATGCGGCCGGGGTGGGTGTTCTCGAGCAGCCACGTTCCGCCGGGCTGCCGTTTTGAGCGGAGCAGGCCGACGGCCTCGGCCAGGCGGGTGTCGGGCGGTCCACCCGTATCCGGGAAGGAGATGTCCTGAAAGGAGGCGTCGCGGAAGTAGTCGAGGCCGCGGAGCGCGTCATAGAACCAACGGGTCGGGTAGGAGAACTGCAGCCACTCCGGGTCAACCAGTTCCCCGGTGCTCTTTCGCCGGAGCAGCGCACGTTCCAGCAGATACTCCTCGCCCCGCTTCCGGCCAGCAATGGACTCCGGAGTTCCGCCGGTGGCCCGCTCGTGTTCCAACAGCCCTTCCAGAACGTTGATGGTGGTTGCGAAGGACGAACGCACCGACCCCCGCTCCGCCTCGCAGTTCCAGCCGCCGTCGTCGAGCTGTTCGCCGAGGAGCCGCCGGACGATCCCCTCGACGTTCTCGCCGAAGTAGGCTCCGAGGGCCACGGCCTTGCCGTTGATGCAGGGTTCCACCTCGCCGTCGAAGAACGGCTGGCCACCTTCCTCCCAGCGGCTGTTGTCCCGGACTTTCCGCACCGCGGCGCGGGCTTCTTCGCTGCCCGGGTCGAGACCGAGGTCACGCAGGAGCAGCAGGCTGTAGGTGGTGGCGGTCCACGGCTGGCCAGCCTCGGAGCCGTCATATGGCACCGGGAAAAAGGTGCCGCCGTCCCACTGGCCGTCGTCGCCCTGCAGGGAGAGCAGGCGCGCACCCCAGCCCCCCGTGGCCACCCGGGCACGTTCGGCCCGGACCTCTTCGGCAGGCGCCGCCGTCAGGTCGCGGAGGACCTGCCACCGGATCGAGGGGTCGGAATCGAGCAACCAGTCGAGCATGCGCTTACCGGGCCGGAATCCGTGGGTTAAAGGTGCTGGATGCCCGCGCGCTGCATGGCGTCCTTGTAGACCTCCACGCTCTTGGTCAGGAGTTCTTCCTGCTTGGCCTCGGAAACAGCAAAGGCCCGCCCGCCGAGCGCGCTGGCCTTATAGATTTTGATGCCGTTGTTCTTGAGTGAGTAATGGTACGTCTTCTCGAAGAGGGTCAGGAAGGTGGCGGCGTCGGTCCCGTGGGCGATGATGGCCGAGACGCGCCTGTTGATCTTCATGAACTGCCGGAAGGGGCGCAGACCGTCGGTCTTTTCCTGGACGCTGAGGGCCGAGGGCATGTCCGGGTCGCGCACCCAGGGGTAGGCGTTCCACGGCATGACGTAGCGTGGATCCAGTTCGGCGAGCTCGTAGATCTGGGTGGCGCGCCGGGCGGCCTCGTCGTCGTTGAAATGGGATACGAAGCCGGACTCGGTTCCCTTGCCCGGGCTGACCTGGAGGCTGACAATCCGGCATTCGTCCTCGTCATGGACGGGGTCGATATAAGGAACGGTCGATCCCGGCTTCTTCTCCATGAGTTCATCGCACAGTTGCGTCACTGCTGCGATGTTCGGTTCCTGTAGCAGGGCTTTCTTTTCGTCCCAGTCAATCGTCACGATTTCTCCCTTAGCTGCATGGCGTCCAAGAATCAGGCGTCTTAGGCCACTCTACGCTTTTGACGGTAAGGGTGGGTGGGGGAGTTTCCGCCGACCCGACAGGACTGCTAAACCCCGGCACCCCGGAACGTGAACCGGCCCGCCACGAGCGTTGCAGCGACGGGCATGCCGGCGAACTCGGCATCGGGCGCGGCGAGGGGATCCGCATCCAGCACGGCAATATCCGCCACATCCCCGGGCCGGATCCGCCCGCGCCCCCGCGTTGAGGCGAGCAGCGCCTCCTCCCGGGTCAGCGCCTGCTCCGGGTGCCAAGGGCCGCGGCCGTCGTTGCGCGCCCGCGCGGTCGCGGCGGACATCGCCACCCATGGGTCCAGCGGCGCAACCGGCGCATCGGAACCCAGCGCCAGCCGCGCACCGCCGTCCAGCAGTGAGCGCAGCGGGAAGGCCCGGTCGGTGCGGCCGGCCCAGTTCGCGTCAGCGGCGTCGCGGTCGTCGAGGGCATGGGCCGGCTGGACGCTGGCCGTCAGGCCAAGCTCGCCGAACCGGGCGAAGTCCTCCTGCCGCACAAACTGGGCGTGCTCGATCCGGCCGGCGGTTCCAGCTTCGGCGAAGGCATCCAGCGCCACCCGGTTGGCGCCGTCGCCGATGGCGTGCACTGCCGGCACAAAGCCCGCCTCCCGTGCCTTGCCGAGCAGTGCAACCAGCCCGGCCTCGCTCACGGTCAGGATGCCGTGCCCGCCATGCGGATAGGGGTCAACGCAGAAGGCGGTGCGCGTGTTGAGGGAGCCGTCGATGAGCACCTTCAGGGGCCCCACCCGCAAAAGTCCCGCCCCGCCGTCGACCATCTGCCCGGTCCGCATGGCCGCCGCGGCCGCCCGCTCCAGATCCTCCGGATACACGCCCGCGTCCACACGCAGAGAACTGAATCCACCGGCGATCCGGCGTAGCCAGACGTCGCGGTTCCACGTCATCTCCAGGTCCACCACGCCCACAACACCGCGCGCGGCGGCTTCCTGGCCGGCCGCGTGCACCCAACCGTCCACGACCTCGCCGGGCAGCTTTCCGAGCTCGCGCGTGAGGGCAAACGCCGGCTCCTCGCGGACCAGCCCGTCTGCCGGGAGTTCGACTCCGTAGCGTCGAGCGGCCGCTGAATTCAGCCAGACGCAGTGCAGGTCGTGGCTGATCAGGGCCGTGGGCACTCCCCGGGTGGCGTCGTCGAGCATCTCCGCGCTGGGGACGTCGCCCCAGACGGCGTCCCGGAAGCCTGCGCCTACCACCGTCATGGCCGGTTCCGCCGTCCGGTCCACCCCGCGGCCCGGCGCCGTCACCCGGCTCCGGACAAGCTCGACGGCGGCCCTCGCCGAAGCGGCGCCGGAAAGGTCGGTCCGGTTGGCGGCCAGCGCCCACTGCGTCATGTGGACGTGCTCGTCCCACAGGCCCCGAATGACGAAACGGCCCTCAAGATCCAGTACCTGGGCACCCGCTGCCGTGAAATCGTCAGGGCGTTCTCCGCCGGCCGTGATCGCCAAGACATGGCCGCCGCGGAGATGGACGTCGCGGCATTTTGTCCCGCCGGGCAGCCTCACGGAGGCCAGCACCAGGTCCGCGGGTGTCCGGTCTTGGGCTGCTGGATCGTCCTGGCTGGAAGGCATACGAACAGGCTAGGCAGATATTCGGCCAGCGCCAATCCTCGCCGCACCGTCTGGCACGCCGTCCCTTAGTCGGCCCCGTTGGGGCCGGGCGGCACCGGCCCCTTCCCAGCGCTGGCACAGAAGGTGCATTCTGGACGTGACACGGTCCGACAATGAAGTCGGGGAGGCGTTGGGCACATGAACATTAATATCCGGTCCTTTGACACGTTCCGGCCGAGTCGGCATGGGCAGCGACTGCCTGCAGGGGGGACGTGAGCGCCGTGGACATCACCGCCAGCCATCACCGCCTCAAGGTTGTGGTCCACATCGACGCGAACATGGAGCGCGCCTGCATCGAGGTCCGCGGAACACTGACGCCGGCCAACATCCGGGCGCTCTATGTTGTTGCGCGGCGGGCCAGGACCTTGCTGCCGGGCAAGGAAATCATTCTGGACCTGTCGATGGCCCGTGCCGCCATGGACACTATCACCGCGCTGCATGACCCTGCCCAGCTCAACCAGCTCAGCGGCGAAGGCACGTCCGAGAAACCTTGCCGGCTGAGCATTCTGGACCCCAGACCGGGCATCCACCAGCACCCGTCATTCACTCACGGGCGGGGCGACCACAAGCACACCGACCACAAGCATCCTGCGGGCGCGGTCGGGGCAGGCGCAGTCCGGTCGGGCCACGTCCAAGCACCAGGCGGCGTCCAAGCGACTGCCGTGAAACCGGGCACCGGCCAACCCAGCGGTGCCGAACCACGGGTGGCAGCCCGCCGCAGGGTCCGAGACAAGGAACCGGCATGAAACCTGGCCGCATGGTGATGCTCGTCCTCGGCACGATCGCCGCACTCCTGGGATTGGGGCTGTTGGCGGGCGCAGCCGGGGTGGGCTGGCTCAACTTCCAGCAGCGCGACGAAGGCTACTTCACCACCCAGTCGCACCGGTTTGACGCAGCATCCTCCGCGATCACCTCCGCAGGGCTGGATGTGATGGTGAGCGGCAGGCTGCCGGACGTCATTCCGTCGGACACCGCGGGCAGCATCCTGCTCCGTGGATCGGCAGCCAGCCCGGGAAAGGGAATTTTCATCGGCATCGCCCCGCAGCAGGACGCGGCGCGCTATCTCGACGGGGTCAAACGCTCGGAAATCCGCGAGCTGAATCTGCGGCCCTTCAGGGTTGACTACACGGAAGTGCCCGGGACGCGGACGCCGGCCCGCCCCGGAGCCCAGAATTTCTGGGTCGCATCCGCCGAAGGTGCCGGTACGCAGGAACTCAAGTGGAACATCCTCCCCGGAAGCTGGACCGTGGTGGTCATGAACGCCGATTCCACCGCCCCGGTATCCGTGGATCTGCAAGCCGGCGTCCGCTCCGACCTGCTCTGGCCGCTGTTCCTGTGGCTGCTCATTGCCGGGATCGTGCTGCTGGTCATCGGTGTCCCGCTGATCGTTGCAGGTGCCATGGGACTGGGACGGCACGGACCGCCGCCGCACGTTCCCCCGTCCCACTACCCGCCAGGCCAGAATCAACCCCAGTATCAAGCCGGCCACTATCCGCCCGGTCATCCGCTTGCAGGGCCGGCCCCGCCAGTGGAAACTCCGACGACGGGACCGCCAGCCGCTGCCGGCGCCGGCGGTCCGTTCGCCCGCTCTTCCGTACCCGGGGAGATGCCAGGCGTCCCGCCCGGCGCGGCTGTGCCGCCGGGCAGCCCCGGGGTTCCCGCCACCGCAGGGCCACCAAGCGCGCAGCCGGGCCAGTACCCGGCAGCGGCTTACCCGGCGGCAGGCTACCCGGCCCCGGGTTATCCGGCACCCGGCTATCCCGCCCCCGGCGGCGGGGCGGGCGCACCACCGCTACCCGCCGTCGTCGACCAATTTGAGAACCCGAGGTACCCGGCCCGCCTGACCGGCCACGTGGACCCGGCGCTGTCCCGGTGGATGTGGCTGGTCAAATGGTTCCTGGCCATCCCGCACCTGATTGTCCTGTTCTTCCTCTGGTTCGCGCTGATCGTGACCAGCATCGTGGCGTGGTTCGCAATCCTGTTCACCGCCCGTTATCCGCACTCGCTCTTCAACTTCAATGTGGGCGTGCTGCGCTGGAGCTGGCGGGTGTCCTTCTACGCCTTCACCGCGATCGGCACGGACCGCTATCCGCCCTTTACCCTGGCGCGCACGGACTATCCCGCCGATTTTGAGGTGGACTACCCGGACCATCTGTCGCGCGGCCTGGTGCTGGTGAAGTCCTGGCTGCTCGCCATCCCGCACCTCGTGATTGTGGGCGTGCTCGCGGGATCCTCGCGCACCTGGGTGGCTCCCTCCGATGACGACTTTGCAAGCGGCGCCGGCAGCTACACGGCAGGCAGCGCGGTCTCCCTGCTCACGCTCCTGGCCTTCATCGCCGGCGTCATCCTGCTGTTCACCGGCAGGTACCTCCGGAGCCTTTTCGACCTGCTCATCGGCCTCAACCGCTGGGTCTACCGCGTCGCAGCATACGTTGCGCTGATGCGGGACGAGTACCCGCCGTTCCGGCTCGATATGGGCCCCGTCGATCCCGGCGAAGCCCCGGCCGTCAGTCCACAAACCACTCCACCAAGAGGGCCATGATGAAACTCACCGTTCACACCTTCGTGAGCCTCGACGGCGTCATGCAGGGCCCGGGCGGGAGGGACGAGGACACCAGCGGCGGCTTCGAGTTCGGCGGCTGGGTGGTGCCGCTCTTCGACGAGGACATGGGCAGGATCGTGAACGGGTGGTTCGCCGAAGCCGACGCCATCCTGCTGGGCCGCACCACCTACCAGATGTTCCAGCCCTACTGGGAGCAAGTCACCGACCCGGACGACGCCGTAGCCAGGGCGCTCAACAGCCTGCCCAAGTACGTGGTGTCCTCGACGCTCACCGAGGCGACCTGGCACAACACCACCATCCTTCCCGCGAATTTCCTCGAGGCCATAGACGACCTCAAATCGGGCCCGGGCCGGGAGCTCCAGGTCCACGGCAGCCACCGGCTGGTCCGCGCCCTGCACGACGCCGGCCTGGTGGACGAATACCGGCTGATCATCTTCCCGGTGGTCCTCGGCCAGGGCAAGCGGCTCTTCGAACCCGGCGTCACGCCGTCGGCCTTCACCCTGGCCGGGAGCAAGGCGACGTCCTCGGGGGCGGTCCACCTGATCCTGCTGCCGGCCGCCTTCGGTGCCGCTGACCTGGAAGTGGGGGAGTTCGAGGTGCGGGAAGGCCGCGGGCAGGTCAAGGACTGAGCCGCTGCGCTGTCAAAACGCAACGCGGGGTCAGATATCGCCCAATATCCGCGGCGCATTGGGCGGTATCTGACCCCGTGTTGGATTCAGCCCTGCCCGCGCAGGCGCTCCATTTCGCGGCGGTCCTTCTTGGTGGGCCGGCCGGTTCCGCGGTCCCGCTGCGGCAGGCCGAGCGCCGGAGCCACCGGCCGCGGCGGCGTGTGGTCGGTGAAACAGTGGGAGGCAGCCTCCGCGCCCACGCGCTTGGCGATGAGCCGGCGCACTTCAAGAATCCGCTCGTAGCCGGGCTGGCGGGCGCGCACGGTGTCGCCGGGCACGAGTGGCTGCGAGGCCTTGGCCGGGTTCCCGTTGATGCGGACATGCCCGGCGCGGCAGGCGGCGGTGGCTGCGGACCGCGTCTTGTAGGCGCGGATGGCCCACAGCCAGGCGTCGACGCGGACGGTGCTGGGGGCTGAGGGAAGGCTGCTCATGGTTGCAGCCGAGTATAGCCCGGCCCCCGGTCAAGCTAGGCGTCGGAGACCGCAGAACTTACCGCCGTCGGACTGTCATATTCCTTGTCCGGAATATTCTGGAGGGCATCCAGCACATTGCTGTCGGCGCCGGCTTCCTTGGCACGGCTAATGAGTGCCTCCTTGCTGGCCGGGTAGTCGATCCCGCCGAGGAATTTCTGGATCTGTATGGGGTTGGGGGCGTCAGCCATGTCAGTACCTTTCAGCTAGTTGTTGGGTGGTGGCGTCAATATTCTCTGCAAGCACGACCTCGAAGGCTTCCACGCGGCGGTCCGTAACTGTGGTGGGGGATTCCAGGTGGACGGCACCGGACGGAAGGATGCCCGCGCCGCCGAATTTTTCCATCACCCGCCACTGGGCCACCACATCCTCGCCGCAGTGCTCGGCCGGCAGGCGGGTCCAGAACCGGAAGCCGCCAACGTCCTCCAGGGCCTGCCGGCGGAACATGGTGCACCCGCCCAGCCACGCCACCTTGTACGGTATCCACTGCCCCGCCTTGAGACCCAGGTCGGCGCTCAGGTGGGCCAGGTTGGCCGCACTGTGGAGGGGCCACCGCTGAAAACCCTCCGCGCCGGGACGGATGCGCTCAGGGGTCACGGGTCCCTGCCACGGCGAGAAGGAAGCTGCCTCTTCCGGACGCCGGTCCTTCAAATAGGACAGACCCTGCGGGGCCATGCCCACAAAGCCGCAGCCCAGGGTATCCAGGGCATCGCTCATCGTGGCCAGCGCGCCCGGTTCCAGCCATACGTCGTCATCAAGGAACAGCACCTTGTCCGCCCGGGCCTGTTCCAGTACGAACTGGCGGTGTTCGGCAAGGCCGCGGCGGGGCAGGTGTCGGTGGAGCTCAATTGCTGTTCCTTGTGCAGCGAGGACCCGGAGCAGGCTGGCGGCCGGCGGGTGCTCCCAGGCCGGCGGCCCGTCCGACTGGTCACTGACCACCAGGCGGAAGGCGGGGCGGTCCTGGGATGCGAGCCCGGCGAGCGTAACTGCCAGTTCGGCAGGCCGCTTGAAGGTGGGGACGAGGATGTCCAGCGCGGCGTCGCCGGTTGTCTGGCCGGAGGCCCAGGTGGCAGATGTGTGGCGATCCATGATCACCGCCTTTCCGAGACGATAAGTCCGTCGCAAACAATGAAGCCGTCGGGACGAATGAGCCGGTTCAGTCGGATGGGTCGGTACGGTGCACTGGTTGAGGTACCCAGGGCCCTGGGCAGCTAAACGCGCTCCGGGCGTGTTGGCCAGGACACGCTGATCTCGCTCAAAACCACAAACGCCGCGAGAGGGGAGAACCCGGCGCTTTCGCTGGGCGTATGCGCCGGGATCCCACCTCTCGGCAAGAAATCGGGGGGCGGCTAGGCCTGGGCCACCAGGACGGCGGCGGCGGAGTCCATGTGCTCGCGGATGGTGTTGCGGGCCAGTGTGGCGTCGCCGGTTTCGATGGCGGCGACGATGTCGTTGTGCCGGTCCACGCTCATGTTCCGCACGCCTTTTTCGAGCCCGGCGAACATGATGGACATCCGGATGGACCCTTCCAGGGATTCCCACGAGTGCAGCAGGGTCTCGTTGCCGGTGAGGCGGCACATGGTGCGGTGGAAGTCGAGATCGGATTCCACCCGCTCCTCCATGGTTCCGTGGGTGGCAGCCTCCATGGCCTGGATGGCGGTGCGGAGCGAGCCGATGACGTGCTGGCGGTCCGGAAGTTCGCAGAGCGTGCGGGCCGCCAGGGATTCAAGGGCAGCGCGCACTGAGTAGATGTCGCGGATTTCCTTGGCATCCAAGTGGCGGACCGAGAGTCTGCCACGGGTGCCCGCGGAGACGAGGCCTTCCTGCTGGAGCTGCCGCAGGGCCTCGCGGAGCGTGCCGCGGCTGATCTGCAGCATCTCGGAGAGCTCGGTTTCCACAAGGTGGCGGCCGGGTTCGAGCGCTCCGCTGGTGATGGCGGTGCGCAAAGCGGCCAGCGCCTGCTCGCGGAGGCTTTTCTTTTCCAGTCCCAGAAGGGCTGCTGTGGCCATCGGATTCTCCCCAAGGTCAGAGGTCAACTGTCTACAGTTGCCGTGTTAACAATGATGCCACGGCAGGAGCGCTAATGGACTGTCGGCTGCGCTCCTGCCGTGGCTGCGTGTCCCCTATTAGCCGAGTTCGGCGAGTACTTTCGCCACGATGCGCTGGACGGACAGGCCGTAGCGTTCGTGCAACGTGGGCAGGGCGCCGGCGTCGAGGAATTCATCGGGCAGTGCCACCGGCACCACGCGCTTGCCGAGGCCGGCGGTCACGACGGCGGACGCAACGGTTTCGAACAGACCGCCCACCACGCTGTGGTTCTCCAGCGTGAGCGCGAGGCGGTCGGTGTTGATCTCGGCCAGGACGGTTTCGGCGTCGAACGGTTTGATGGTGGGGGTGTGCACGACGGTGACGTCCACGTTGTGTTCAGCCAGCGCCTTGGCTGCCTGGAGGGCGCGCATGGTCATCAGGCCGGACGAGACGAAGACGACGTCGTTGCCCCCGCGCAGGACCTTGGCCTTGCCGAGTTCGAAGGTGTAGTCGTACTCGTCCAGGACCGTGGGCACGTTGCCGCGGA
This sequence comes from Arthrobacter sp. OAP107, assembly GCF_040546765.1. Taxonomy (NCBI): domain Bacteria; kingdom Bacillati; phylum Actinomycetota; class Actinomycetes; order Micrococcales; family Micrococcaceae; genus Arthrobacter; species Arthrobacter sp. OAP107. The sequence goes on from NZ_JBEPOK010000001.1 coordinate 5,333,344, forward strand.
GCAGGCGAAGGTAGGTGGGTCCTTCGCTGGCGGCCAGCTGCGGGACGGCCTGCTCGATGTCGAGCGAGTCGCAGGGGTCGACGATGGTCAGGTTGGGCATGCCGCGGAAGATCGCCATGTCCTCGGTGGCCTGGTGGCTGGGGCCGTAGCCGGTGGTGAGGCCGGGGAGGCCGCCCACGATGTTGACGTTCAGGTTGGGCTCGGCCGCGTCCAGGCAGAGGAAGTCGTAGGCGCGGCGGGCTGCGAACACGGAGTACGTGGAGGCAAACGGCACCAGCCCGGTTTCGGCAAGCCCCGCGGCTGCGCCGAAGAGGAGCTGCTCGGCCATGCCCATCTGGAAGAAGCGCTCCGGGAAGGCCTTGGCGAAGATGTGCATGTCAGTGTACTTGCCCAGGTCCGCGGTGAGGCCGACGATCCTGTCGTTCTCCTGCGCGGCCTTGACCAGTGCGTGCCCGAACGGGGCGGAGGCGGTTTTCTGGCCGGGATCGGCGAAGGACGCGATCATAGCCGAGGTCTTGAGCTTGGGGGCGGTGCCGGTGGCCTTCACAGCGGTGGTGCTCATCGGGCGGCCTTTCCTTCGTATCCTGCGGTCAGCTGCTCGCGGCAGGTCTGCCATTCGTGTTCTTCGATGCGCATGAAGTGCGCCTTTTCCCGTTCCTCCAGCAGCGGGACGCCGCGGCCCACCTTGGTGTCGCAGAGGATCACGGAGGGGCGTCCGCTGGTTGCGGCCTGGGCTGCGGCGTTGTCGAACGCGGCCAGCAGCGCGGCGACGTCGTTGCCGTCCACCCGCTGGGTGTACCAGCCGGCGGCTTCCCACTTCTCGGTGATGGGTTCGGTGCGGAGCACGGTGTCGGTCTTGCCGTCGGCCTGCAGGGCGTTGATGTCCACCATGGCGGTAAGGTTGCCGAGCTGGTGGTGGTGGGCACCCATGGCGGCTTCCCAGGTGGAGCCTTCGTCCAGTTCGCCGTCGGAGAGGAAGTTGTAGATCCTGGCCTCCGAGGCCTGGTAGCGCAGGCCCAGGGCCATGCCGACGGCGATGGTCAGTCCGTGTCCCAGGGAACCGCCGGAGATCTCCATGCCCGGGGTGTAAGTGGACATGCCGGACATCGGGAGCCGGGAGTCGTCCGAGCCGTATGTTTCGAGTTCCTCGACCGGGACGATGCCAGCCTCGGCGAGGGCCGCGTAGTGGCCGATGGCGTAGTGGCCGGTGGAGAGCAGGAAGCGGTCGCGGGCTTCCCAGTGCGGGTCCTCGGCGCGGTACCGGAGCTGGTCGGCGTAGACGACGGCGAGCATGTCCGCTGCCCCGAGCGCCTGGCCCACGTAGCCCTGGCCCTGGACCTCGCCCATGTTCAGCGCGTGGTGCCGGATCCGGTAGGCGGCGGCGCTGACCCGTTCGAGTCGTTCTGCTGCAGTTTCCTGGGTCATGCGTTCCTTCCGGGGGAGTGTCTGGTCCTGCAGGTCCTGTGGCTGCAGTTCCTGCGGGCTGGCTTCGTTGACGGCGGTCATCAGGCGCTCACCGACTGGGGGGTGCTTTTGGTGATCTCATCAGCCAGCTCGCGCTCCCGTTTGCCCCAGGTTTCCCGGGTGGCGACGGCTGCCCAGAGGCCGATCAGGGCGTAGGTGCCGAACAGCAGGGCCGGCCCAATCCAGCCGAAGCTGACGAACAGCAAGGTGGTGATGAAGGGGGTGAAACCGGAGACCATGGCGGAGATCTGGTAGGCCAGCGAGGCGCCGGAAGCGCGGGTCTTGGCCTGGAAGAGCTCGGGGAACCATGCGCCCTGGGCCCCGGCGAGGGAGTTCTGGCAGACCGCGTAGGAGATCACGATCGTGGCGATGATGAAGACGAACATGCCGGTGTTGACCAGCAGGAACATCGGAATGGCGAACAGCGCGGCGAACGCGGTGGACCAGACGTACAGCGGGCGGCGGCCGATCTTGTCGGTGAGAGCTGCCCAGGCCTGGGTGGCGAAGATGCCGATGGCGGACGCAATGCACAGGGCCACCAGGGTCTGGGACTTGTCAGCCAGGTGCTGGCTGTTGATGTAGGAAATCATGTAGGTGATGGACACGGCGTAGCCGGCGGTCTCGGCAATTCGCAGGCCAATGCCCTTCACGATGTTGCGCCAGTCGGTCCTGATGACCTCCACGATCGGCGACTTGACGATGTCGCCGTGGTCCTTGACCTCGTCAAAGACAGGGGACTCGGGAACCTTGGAGCGGATGATCAGCCCGACGATCACGAGCAGGATGCTGGCCAGGAACGGAATGCGCCAGGCGAGTTCGCTGCCCAACTGGACGCTGAACAGGAAGGTTAGGTTGGCCAGCAGCAGGCCTACCGGGAAGCCCGCCTGGACAATGCCCGTGTACTTGCCCTTGGTTTTCCAAGGTGCGTGCTCGTAGCTCATGAGGATCGCTCCGCCCCATTCCGCGCCGAAGGCCAGGCCCTGGACAATGCGGACGAACACGAGCAGCGCCGGGGCGAGCAGTCCCACTGCGGCGTAGGTGGGGAGCAGGCCGATGGCGAAGGTGGCCAGGCCCATCAGAATAAGGGAGGCGACCAGAACGGGTTTGCGGCCCACCTTGTCGCCGAGGTGGCCGCCGATGATGCCGCCCAGCGGACGGGCTGCGAAGCCGACCCCGAGGGTGGCAAAAGAAGCCAGGGTCCCGGTGACAGGATCGCTTCCCGGGAAGAAGGCAGTGCCGAAGTACAGGGCTGCGGCGGTACCGAAGCCGATGAAGTCGTAGGTCTCGATCACGGCGCCGACGCCCGAGCCAATGGCAACACGCCTGGCGTCCTTAGTGCCGTGGACCGGACCGCGCATGGTCAGAGCATCTTTGCTCACGGTGGTTCCCTTTCGAAGAGCGGCTGAAGAAGCTCCAGCTCGGTCGACTGTTAACAAGATACGTCCCAGTGTGACCTGCGTCATGGCTGACTGTCAACAGTCACCGTCGGGAGTTGACTGTTAACAGTCGCCCGAGTTAATGTGGTGTCCATCACCATCGCCTGCCGGGCACGACCAGAGGATCGACGACGATGTTCCACTCCCGACTCGGGTGCTCATCAATCAGCTTCCGCCACCAGGACCTGCCAACAGCCCTGCGAACCATCGCGGGGCTGGGTTTCGCCGAGATCGACCTCGGCGCCCTCCCCGGCGTCTGCGACCACGTCCCGTACGAGGTTGACGCGGATGCCGTCTCAGCCGTGGCCTGTGACGTGGCCGCATCCGGCCTGCGGGTTCGTTCCGTCAACGGGGATATCGGGGATCTGAATGCAGTGCTCGACGCCGGCCGGCAGGCCGGGCGGGACAGGCACCTTGATGCGCTGCTCACCCTCACCGCCAAAACGGGGGCCAAGGCGCTTGTCCTTCCCTGCGGTGCGCTGAGCCACGAGCCGGTACGGAGCCTCGAGGAGGATCTGGACACCGTCGCGTCGCAGCTCATCCGGGCGGCGGAGCGCGCGGCCGGGTTCGGCGTCGAACTCTGGACCGAATCGCTGCACTTCCTGCGGTTCTGCTGGAACCTGGAACGCGCAGAACTGCTGGCACAGCGGCTGGCGGGCTCCGGCGTCGGAATTGTCATGGACTTCAGCCACATCGTCGCCGCCGGCGAGGACCCGCTGGAGTACCTGGCACGCCACGAGGGCCGGATAGCCCACGTACACCTGCGCGATGCCGTGCCCGGCAATATCAACCTCAGCATCGGCAACGGCCAGGCCGATTTCGCGGCCGGGCTGCGGGGCCTGGCCGAGCAGGGCTACGCCGGGCACTTCAGCCTGGAACTGGAAACCCGGGACATCACCCACGACGAACGCCCGGCCGCCGCCGCCAAGGCAGCCAGCTTCATCACCGACCTCATCTGACCACCCCCCACAAAAACCTCTTAGGAGCCATCATGACCGCCATTCAGCGCACCGCCGTCCTCACCGGAGCCACCTCGGAACGGGGCATCGGCATCACCACCGCCCGCCGCTACGCCAGCCAGGGCTGGGGCGTGGTGATCCTTGACCTCGACGGCGAGAAGTCCGCGAAGGTCGCCACCGAAATCGGCAACGAATTCAACGTCCCGGCGTTCGGCCACGAGATCGACGTGGCCAACGAGGAGTCCGTCAACGCCGCCTACAAGGCAGTTTCGGCCGAGGTTAACAGCGGCGCCCTTCCCGCCGTCGGTGCCCTGGCCAACATCGCCGGCATCACCTCGCCGGTGCCCTTCCTGGAAACCACTCTTGACCTCTGGAACAAGGTCATGGCCGTAAACTCCACCGGCACCTACCTCGTCACGAAGGCTTTCCTGCCGGACATGATCGACAACGGCTGGGGCCGGATCGTCAACATGTCCTCGGTATCCGCCCAGCGCGGCGGCGGCGTCTTCGGCAAGGTCCCTTACTCCGCAGCCAAGGCCGCCATCCTCGGCTTCACCAAGGCCTTGGCCCGCGAACTCGGCGACTCCGGTGTGACCATCAACGCCATCACCCCGGGCGCCGTGGACACCAACATCCGCGTCGGCAGCACCGAGGAGCAGGAAGCCGCCATCAACGCCGGCATCCCGCTGGGCCGCAACGCCACCACCGAGGAAGTTGCCGCCGTCATCACCTTCCTGTCCTCCGAGGAGTCGGCCTACCTCACCGGCACCACCATCGACATCAACGGCGGAAGCCACATGCACTAGGAGCGCCCCGCAGCGCCGCAACCCCGCCCCGACACACGCCGCCGCAGAGAGAGCCAGCCATGACCAGAATCTTCAACAATCCAGCGGACTTCGCCGAGGAAGCACTTGCCGGCTTCTGCGATCTTCACTCCGGACTGGTCCGCCAGGTTCCCGGCGGCGCCGTGCGCCGCCGCCGTCCCGCCGCGCCGAAGGTGGCGGTCCTCGCCGGCGGCGGCTCGGGCCACTACCCGGCCTTCGCCGGGCTCATCGGTCCGGGCTTTGCCGACGGCGCGGTGGTGGGAAACATCTTCACCTCACCCTCCGCCCGGCAGGCCTATGCCGTGGCCAAGGCCGCGGACAGCGGCGCCGGTGTGGTGTTCACCTACGGCAACTACGCCGGCGACGTGATGAACTTCGGCATGGCCAGCGAGCGGCTGGCCGCGGAGGGCATCGCCGTCGAAAATGTCCTGGTGACGGACGACGTCGCCAGCGCACCGCCGTCGGAAGCCTCCAAGCGGCGCGGCATCGCCGGGGACTTCACCGTCTTCAAAGTCATGGGGGCAGCCGCCGAAGCCGGCGCGGACCTGGCCGAAGTTGTCCGCCTGGGCCGCAAGGCCAACAGCCTCACCAGAACCATCGGCAGCGCGTTTGCCGGCTGCACCTTCCCGGGAGCCGACGGGCCGCTGTTCTCGGTGGGCGAGGGGCAGATGGGGCTGGGCCTGGGGATCCACGGCGAGCCCGGCCTCTTCGACACCGACCTCCCGCCAGCTGCAGACCTGGGCCGCGAACTGGTGTCCCGTGTGCTGGCCGAAACGCCGGACGGGGCGGGCCAGCGCATCGCCGTCATCCTCAACGGCCTCGGCTCCACCAAGCACGAGGAGCTGTTCGTCCTGTGGGGAACCGTGGCACCGCTGCTCCGCGATGCCGGCTACACCCTGGTGCTGCCGGAGGTGGGCGAACTGGTCACCAGCCTGGACATGGCCGGGGTGTCCCTCACCGTCACCTGGCTGGACGATGAACTCGAGCCGCTCTGGGCGGCGCCGGCGGAAACCCCGGCGTACCGCCGGGGAATCACTGCGGCGCAGGCCGGCAGCGGTCTTCCCGCCGAGGCATCCGATGACGACAGCACCGCAGTCCCGTTCACCGCCACCGCTTCCTCCCGCGGGTATGCAACCGCGTGCGTCGCCGGCCTGGAAGCGGCACGCGACCTCCTGCACGCGGAAGAGCCGCGGCTGGGCGACATGGATGCCATCGCCGGTGACGGCGACCACGGCCGCGGCATGGTCAGGGGCGTTGACGCAGCCGTGGCCGCCGCAGCTGACGCTTTCGCCCAGGGCGCCGGGGCCGGAGCCGTCCTGGCCGCCGCCGGGGATGCCTGGGCGGACCGGGCCGGAGGAACATCGGGGGTCCTCTGGGGCGCGGGCCTGCGCGCCCTCGGCGAGTCGCTCGGAAACAGCCAAACCCCTGGCCCGGCGGACCTTGCGGCCGCCGTGACCGCGTTCGCAGGCCGCATCACGGACCTGGGCAAGGCCGAGACGGGGGACAAGACCATGGTGGATGCGCTCCTGCCGTTCGCCGAAACCCTGGCCCGCCGCACGGCGGAGGGCGCCGACGCCGGGGCCGCCTGGCAGGAAGCCGCCGCCGCTGCAACGTCCGCCGCCGCAACCACCGCCACGCTCCGCCCGCTCAAGGGCCGCGCCCGGCCGCTCGCGGAAAAGAGCCTCGGCACCGCCGATCCGGGCGCCACGTCCCTGGCCATGATCTTCACCGTGCTCGGCGGACACCTGGCCGGTCACGCCGCCTCTCCTGCCTCTCCTGCCGCTGCAGGACAAGCCGGTGCCGAAGCGGAGGCTACGGTATGACCGCGGCAGCAGCCGCCCCCGCACTCCGGATCATCGTGGGCGCCGACGAGGCCGGTGTCGACTATAAGAACCGCATCCTGGAGGATCTCCGTGCTGACCCCCGGGTGGCTGACGTGATCGACATCGGGGTCAACCGCGGCGACGAGCCGGACGAATTCAGCAAGCCGTACCCGCATGTCGGCATCACGGCCGGCGAAATGATCCGGGACGGGCAGGCGGACCGGGCCATCCTGTTCTGCGGAACGGGGATCGGCGTGGCCATCGCCGCCAACAAGGTGTCAGGCGTCCGGGCCGCCACCGCCCACGACCCCTTCTCGGTGGAACGTTCCGTGCTCTCCAACAACTGCCAGGTCCTCGCGATGGGCCAGCGGGTGGTCGGCCTGGAACTCGCGCGCAGGCTCGCGCGGGAATGGGTGGGCTACACCTTCGACCCGGAGTCGGCGTCGGCGGGCAAGCTGAACGTGCTCAGCGGGTACGAAGGATGCTGAGGGGCGGAGTGAGAGCTATTCGACGGTGACCCGCACCCGCTGCACGGTGTTGTTGCCCATGCCCTGGTAGTTCCAGTGCTGCTCCAGCGGCTGCACCGCGCCGGTCGCGTCGGTGGCCCGGCACGCCAGTTCGTGGTGGCCGGGGTCCGCCACCCAGGGCAGGCTCCAGCCGCGCCACGCGAAGGCGCCGGCCGGCTTGTCCAGCTGCGCCGGAACCCACTTGCCGTCGATGCCGACCTCCACCTTCGTCACGGTGCCCTCACCGGACCACGCCCGGCCCTGCAGCATGACGGGTCCGCGGGGCAGGTACCGGCGGCGGGTGAAGAAGTCCGGTATGCCCGGCGGAACCATCAGGGACCGCACCCTGATCCGCGTAACCGGGGTGCCGGCGTCGTCCGCGTTGCGCTGGTAGCGGTAGGCGACCGACTGCTGGAAGCCCCGGAACGGCGTCGTGACCACCTGGATTGACTGCAGCCACTTGACGCTGGCCATGCCGTACCAGCCGGGGACCACCAGGCGCAGCGGATAGCCGTGCTGCGGCGGCAGTTCGCTGCCGTTCATCTTGTAGGCAAGGACGACGTCGGCCCGGGACGCTTCCGAAATCGGCAGGCTCCGGGCGTACTGCTGCCGGACGCCGCCCTGGATCCCGGCATCAAGGCCGGTGAACACCACTTCGACGGCCTCCGGCCCGACGCCGGCCTGGGCCAGCAGGTACGCCAGGGGCACGCCGGTCCACACGGCCGTCCCCACACCCTCCATCGTCCAGGGCTGGCTGAGCGGCCGCGGGCGGAGTAGGGACCGTCCGTTGCCGGCGCATTCCATGGTCACCTGGACACTGATGGCCGGATCCCGCTTCAGCGCCGCGAGACTCAGTTCCATGGCCCGCTCCACGGCGCCGCCGATCCGCAGGTGCCAGGCGCCGCTGACCTGCGGAATATCGAAGTGCGTCAGCACATAATGCAGCCCGGGCGGAGTCACGTCCTCGCGCAGTGCCTCGAGCGGCATCGAGTGGTTCCGCACCGCGAGCTGCAGCTCTTCCCTGGTGAGCGGGCCTTGCGTGGGTTCACCGGAATGCGCTGTGACACCGGTATGGGGTGCGGGGCGGGCGGATGGTCGGCGTCGGTAGATCAGCTTGGACATGGCCTGGCGATTCTGCTCGGTGCTGCGGTTTCTGTGCCGCTGCGGTGCAGCGGCTGATAGGCGTGCTCCTCCTCACAGGTTTACGCTGCGCGCATATGACCGTCAACCGCCCCGCGAGGGCCCACTACAGCTGCGGCAGCTTCACCAGTTCCTCAAGTGGCACCGGGTCCTGGCCGGTGAGGCCGTGCACGTCCGACGTGACCCCGGCCAGTTCTCCGGCGGCGATCGCCGTGTAGGTGCTGACCCAGGCCTCAACCTGCCACGCGGGCGCGCCGTAGGAAGCGCGGGAGGCGAAGGCCTCCTCCAAGGTTTCGTGGTGGTACGTGACGGTCCTGCCCGTGGCACGCGTGAGCACCTCGGCGGCGTGTTCCAGCGAGATGTCCTCCGGCCCGGTCAGGTTGTAGGTTGCGCCGGCATGGACGGCAGGGTCGCGCAGCACTGCCACCGCGCACCGGGCAATGTCCTCCCGGGCGACGGCGGCCATTACGCCGTCGCCCGCCGGACCCCGGATGACCCCGTCCTCCCCGGCCAGCATGGGCAGGAAATCCAGGTAAAAGTTGTCCCGCAGGAAGGTGAAGCCCATCCCGGACGCCCTGATCCGCTCCTCGGTGGCGTAGTGGTCGCGGCCCAGCGTGAAGGTGCAGTCCGGCGCCGCACCGAAGAAGGACGTGTACACAATGTGCTGCACGCCGGCCTCAGCGGCGGAGTCCACGAAGGCGTAATGCTGCTGCAGCCGGTCCTCCGCCTCCGCGGCCGACACCATGAACAGCACCTTGACGCCTTCCAGCGCCGGGCGGGACAGCACGGGGTCGCCGTAGCTGACCGCTACCGCCGGGGCCTCCTCCAGGTCCGGTGCCCGCCGGGGGTCGCGTACCAGCAGGCGCTGGGAAAACCCGGCGGCGGACAGCCGGCGGGCCACCATCCCGCCCAGGACCCCGGTGGCACCGGTGACCGCAAGGTCTGGAAGATCCGTCATGGTGCTCCTAGGCCTCGCGGGTCGCGGGGGACTTTGTCTGGGCCGGGTCCCGCTCGGCGAGGGAGCCCACGGCGGCGTCGATCTTCTTCAGGACATCCGGGTCAAGGCGCACACCGGCAGCCGCGGCACTGTCGGCCACCTGTTCCGGCCGGGAGGCGCCCACGATGGCCGAAGCGACGTTCGGGTTCTGCAGCACCCAGGCCACCGCCAGCTGAGGCATGGTCAGCCCGGCCTCCTCGGCCACCGGGCGCAGCTCCTGCACGGCGGCCAGGACGTCGTCGCGCATCCAGCGCTGGATCATCTTCGCACCGCCCTTGTCATCGGTGGCGCGGCTGCCCTCCGGGAGCGGCTGGCCCGGCAGGTACTTGCCGCTCAGCACGCCCTGCGCCATGGGGGACCAGACGATCTGGGACACGCCCAGCTCCTCCGACGCCGGGACAACTTCCTCCTCGATGACCCGCCACAGCATGGAGTACTGCGGCTGGTTGGAGATCAGCTGGAAACCCAGTTCCTTAGCCAGGGCGTGGCCGTTGCGGAGCTGCTCCGCGGTCCATTCGCTGACCCCGATGTACAGGGCCTTGCCCTGCCGGACGATGTCCGCGAACGCCTGCATCGTCTCCTCCAGCGGCGTTTCAAAATCGTAGCGGTGGGCCTGGTACAGGTCCACGTAATCCGTCTGCAGCCGGCTGAGGGACCCGTCAATGGATTCCATGATGTGCTTGCGTGACAGGCCAAGGTCGTTTTTGCCCTTGGGGCCGGTGGGGCCGAAGACCTTCGTGAAGATCTCGATGGACTGCCGGCGTTCGCCCTTGAGTGCTTCGCCCAGAACGCTTTCCGCCGCGGTGTTGGCGTAGACGTCCGCCGTGTCGAACGTGCTGATGCCCGCGTCCAGGGCCGCCCGCACGCACTGGGCGGCGACGTCGTTCTCCACCTGGGAGCCGTGCGTGAGCCAGTTGCCGAACGTGATTTCCGAAATCTTGAATCCGCTGTTTCCGAGGTATCTGAATTCCATGGGCTTCACGCTAGCCGAGATGGTTGCTCAGGGTAAGGGATACCAGCCGCTTATCTCGCTGCCCAATCTCACTGCCGTTGCCGCCCGGCGGTATGGAACCAGTGCGCTCAGGCGCGGGTGCGGGCGTCCGGGTGCTGCGCAAGCGACGTCATGGACCCGGTGTCCAGCACCGTGACGTGTCCGGCAACGGCAGGTTTCCGTGCAGGACGCGGCGGCTGGGCGGACAGCGCCAAGGCGGACCGGACCGTTTCGCCCTTGCTGCCGGCCCCCTTGCCGGCGGCGCCCGGACTGGACGGTTCGGCCGGCACGGCGTCATGGCGCAGGGCCGACTCCACGAGCGGCGCAACCTCTGTCACGCTGGCCGCGGCAACGTCCGGTGGCGGCAGGTCCCGCACGGTGACCTTGACTTCCGGCGTGGCGGCCCGGGCTCGCGCCACAGCGCGGGCGTCGGCGGCGGCCACGGCGTCGGCCCAGTCCTTGGCGAGGACGGGCGGCACCGGCCGGGCGGCCGTGACCAGGGGATGATGCACGACGGTGTTGCGCAGCGCCTCCTGAAGGCCGGCGCGGGTCCGCAGCTTCTTCCAGTCGATCGGTACACGGGGCTCGCGGACCGGCCGGGGCGCCTTGGCGGCCTTTTTCGCCTTGGATTTTGCCGGCACCACAGCTGCGTCCGCGGGAAGCGGGCTTCCGTCAGCAGCGAGCCGCACGATCTCGATGGTCTCGTTCTTGGGCAGGCGGCCGAACAGTGCCATCACGATCAGCGCCACCAGGCGTCCCAGCCCGGCAATCACCAGCGTGAGCATGACGCTGATGCACAGCCCGATGAACATCAGGAAGGCAACACCAAGGGTGCCAAAAAAGGTCAGGTTCAGTGCAGTCGTTGTCGGATCTTCCACTTCACCCTCCTTACCATCGGCGCCCGGCCCGTCACGCAGTGATCGAGCCCGGTGGTCACGCCGGAAAACAGCCCCTAACCACCATACGGACTATTTACTGCCGACATGCCCTCATGACAAGCGCCGGCAACTGTTGTTTCAAAGCTGTTACAGGACCCGGCCTCATCAGGACGCCGATAGGCTGATCCAGCAAGCGCCCCATCAAGTTCCAAAGGATGCCATGACCGAGCCAGAATCCTATTCAGGCAACTGCCCGTGCCTTTCCGGGGAGCAGTATGCGGACTGCTGCGGCCGGTTCCACAACGGGTCGGCAGAGGCAGCCACCGCCGAACAGCTGATGCGCTCCCGCTACTCTGCCTTCGTCCTGCTCGATGCCGGCTACCTCCTCAAAACGTGGCATGCCAGCACACGGCCGGCGGAGCTGGAGTTCGATCCCGGCCTGGAATGGCGGCGGCTGGACATTGTGTCCGCCGAGCGCGGCGGCCCGCTCGACACCGAAGGCGTCGTGGAGTTCAAGGCGCACTTCCGCCAGGACGGCGAGCGAGGCCTCCACCACGAAACCAGCCGCTTCCTCAGGGTGGACCGGCGCTGGTACTACGTGGACGCCGTCGCGCTTTACCGGTAGCGGCAGGTTCCTGGTTCAGTGCTCCTCATAGTCCGCCGTGGGGGTGAAGCCTGCGCGGTCCACCTTGCGGTGGAAGTGCATGCCGGCCATGCCGCCCAGGACTGCACCGACCAGCGCCACCAGGGCAACCACGACGGCGGCAATGATGCCCGTGGTGGTGACCTGGCCCTCGTTGACCGGAATCCGCGGGAAGCTGTTCAGCTGTGCCAGGATATTGAACTGTTCGCCTGCGATCATGCCGAGCACGGCCACCAGCACAGCGGCGATCAGGGCCCAGATCCAGACCATGAACCCCTGCTTCGCGCCATTGAACCGGGCCATCCTGCCGGCGACGTAGCCGCCGCTGTAATAGGAGGCGAAGAGGATGACCAGCAGGACGATGATGCCCGCGATCCCCACCGTCTGGTTCGAGGCAGCCCGGCCCACGGCGGCGTTCACGTCGGTGTTCGTGGCAAGTCCCACGGCAGTCCCGGCCGCAGCGACCAGGGCGGTCAGCAGCACAGCCATGCCCGTGGCGGCCAGCCAGCCAAAGAACGCGGAGCCAATCTTGATGCCACCGAACGCCTCCCTTTCGCGGGCCGCGGCCATCTCCCGGGTGGCGAAGGACGGATCGTCGGGCCGTGCCGTGTCCGGGCGGCCGTCAGGATCATGGTCGGGTGTGTAGTCGCGCTCAGCGTACGGCGCGTCCGCGTCCGTGGTGTGAAGGGCACGGGTGTGCGTGTCTGTCGAAGCGCCCGTGCCGGTGAGGCCGGAGCGGTCCGACCGCCGGGTCTGGGTGGCATCGTAGACAGGAGTGGCTTCCGTGGGGGCGTCTGCCGCGCTGTGCTCCGGCCGACCGAGGTCCGGCCGGTTGAGATCGGGCCTGCTGGTTTCGGATGTGACTGATTCAGAGGAAGTGCGCCGGGGGCGTCTGTCCCCGGAGCCGGTTGGGCTGCTCATCAGCGACTCGCTTTCATTGAACGGACCCGAACTCAGGGGTCTAAGCCGGGCAACGCAATGCCGAGGCCAAGGCACTGGCCTCAGTTTCTAGCTAACTCCGTTCAATGGGCATTAGCAAGGATGCTTAGTATCTGGGTGTGGCGCGTCTTCCCTTGTCAGAGGCGGGGTGGGTGCCGGGCGAGGGCCCGGACGGTCAGCGGTAGGCGCGGTGCAGGTTCTCCATGGTCGATTCCCGGGCGGATGCATCGGCGATCCACGGGCCGGTCCCTTCAGACTGGTCCAGCACGCCGGCCTCCAGCCACGTGTAGTCTCCGGCGAGCACCTTGCGCGCGACGTCGCGGTCGCCGTCGTCGGTGTTGCGCCACAGCTGGTCAAAGTATTCGTCGACCCGGACGCGCGCCTGCTCGCAGAAGGCGTCAGCGAGTTCAAACGCGGTGGCGCCTCGTTCGGGGGCGGTGCGGAGCAGCATCTCGGCGCGGGAGCAGCTGGCCGCCATGGCGAACAGCTCAGCCCCGATATCCACGATCCGGCCCAGGAACGCCTGTTTGTGCTCCAGGCGGGCCTGCCAGCGGCCCATGCCGTAGAAGGTCTGCCGGGCCAGCCGGCGCGAGGACCGCTCCACGAAGCGGAGGTGCTTGGCCAGCCGGCCGAAATCACTGTAGGACCGCGGATCCATGCCGGCACCCGCCACCAGCTTTGGCAGCCACTTTGCGTAGAAGCCGGAAGCGCCGACGGCGGCCCGCGCCTTGTCCGAAAGGCTCGCCTCCGCGGAAGCCAGATCCCCGGCGGCGGCGAGGTGCGCGTCCACGGCCTCGCGGGCGATGAGCAGCCGCATGATTTCCGACGACCCCTCGAAGATGCGGTTGATCCGCAGGTCGCGCAGCTGCTGCTCGGCGGGGACGGCCCGCTCGCCGCGGGCCTCGAGCGACTCGGCCGTCTCGAAGCCGCGGCCGCCGCGGATCTGCACGAGTTCGTCCGCGATCCGGTAGCTGATTTCGGTGGACCACAGCTTGGCCAGCGCGGCCTCGATGCGGATGTCCTTTAGCCCGGCGTCGGCCATCTCCGCGGACAGTTCGAACACGGCGTCAAGGGCGAACGCCGTGGCGGCGATGAACGCGATCTTCTTGCTCACGGCTTCGTGCTTACCTATCGGGCGGCCCCACTGCGTGCGGGCGTTGGACCATTCCCGGGCGATCTTGAGGCTCCACCGGCCCGTGGCCACGCACAATGCGGGCAGCGAGAGCCTGCCGGTGTTCAGCGTGGTGAGCGCAATCTTCAGGCCCTGGCCCTCGCGGCCCAGCCGGTTGGCGGCCGGCACCCGGACCTGGTGGAACCGGGTCACACCGTTCTCGATACCGCGCAGACCCATGAAGGTGTTGCGGTTCTCCACCGTGATTCCCGGCGAGTCCATCTCCACGACGAACGCTGTGATGCCGCCTTTGTGGACGGCGCCGTCAGCGTCGGTGCGCTGCGGCACCACGGCCATCACCACCACCAGTTCGGCGATCACGCCATTGGTGGTCCACAGCTTCACGCCGTCCAGAACGTACGATTCGCCGTCGGCGGTGGGAACGGCGGTGCTGCCCATCCGCGCGGGGTCGCTGCCGACGTCGGGCTCGGTCAGCAGGAAGGCGGTGACCGCCCCCTCGGCGCAGCGCGGCAGATACTTGCGTTTCTGCTCGGGGGTGCCGAACACCTTCACCGGCTCCGGCACACCGATGGACTGGTGGGCGGAAAGCAGGGCGCCCAGGCTCGGGTGCACGGATCCCAGCAGGGCCAGTGCCCGGCCGTAGTACACCAGGGACAGGCCGAGGCCGCCGTACTCCTGCGGAATCTTCATGCCGAACAGGCCCAGCTCGGCCAGGCCGTGCAGGTACTCGTCGGGAATCTTGGCGTCGCGTTCGATCGTCCGTCCGGACATGGTGCGGCAGAACTCCGTCAGCCGCGCCATGAAGGCCTCGCCGCGTTCCACGTCATCGGGATTGGCGGCGGGCCAGGGATGGATGAGGCCCAGGTCGAAGCTGCCGAGGTACAGGCCCTTGGCGAAGCTGGGCCGGGCCCACTCCGTTTCGCGTGCAGCCTCGGCGATGGCGCGGGCGTCCTCGGCGGACGCGCCTGCGCCGATCTTCTCGGGAGCAACGGGTGTTTCGGACGCCGGGCTGTCCACGGGCGGAACGGCGCCAGTGCCGTCCGCGGCCGTGGTGCCGGCAGATGCGGTCTCTGTTGACGTGCTGTCGGCAGCCGGGCGTTCGGTCGCCGTGCTGTCAGTGGCGGAGCTCACGGGGCATCTCCTTTAACCGGATGACCGGCTCAAAGCCCTGGGTCCGCCGCGGGTGGAGAACCCTTTAGCTGTCCCTCAATGCTACCCGCGGGTAGGTTCCGGTGCTAGGGGACGGCTGGCCCTGAAAATCCGTGGGAAACTCGACTGCAGAGGCGTGGTGCACCAGCCTGTCCCAGGCGTGGTTGATCGCGTGGACCGTCCTGAGCAGCGCCGCGGCAACGGCCAGCCACGCCAGCCTTCCCACGCCAACCAGGACGAGCGCGGCGAAGGCCGCCACCGCCACGAACAGGACAAGCACCAAGGCGAACATCAGCGTACCGATGAACACCAGGGTGGCTGTCTCCACTGCACTCAAGTCGAACTCCATGCTTCCCCCTGCGCCGTTGCTGCGGATGGATCAGTAGCTCGAGACTAGGTCCAGGAGCGGAGCTTCCTCCAGCCTCTCAGCCATGCTGTGGCCGCGTTGATACGGGATCGAGACAATACTCATCCGTAGGTCACGGAGTGATTGCGAAAACCTCATCTGTCACACACGTAACGTTGCGTGACAGTCAACCAGGCCTGCGTGCTGGCTTGCGGGGGAGGAGGCGCGGCCCGGCAAGCGGCTCTGCGTTAACCTTGTAGTTGCCAGTTTTTGGGTTTCCGCCGCCCAGACCATCCCCCAACTTGCTGAAGGAGTGTGTGTGCCCCGGTCCGCCACGTCCTCCGCTGATGCGATCAGTGCACGGCTCAGGGATCTTGAGCTCCTCACCAAAGGACCGGCGTGGGCCCTCACCCGTTCCGCCCCGTGGGTGATTGCGGTCCTGCAGGCGTCCTTCACCCGCACCCGGCCGCAGCTTCCGCTGGAGGAATTCCACGCCGACGTCGACTCCTTCCTCGAGCAGCTGCGCCGCCAGGACCCGGCGCTGGGCGGCCACGCCAACGGGAAGTCCTTCGGCGACGAGTGGACCCGCAAGCAGTTCCTGACGCGCCGGAACCAGTCGGGGCAGATCGTGTACGAGGTCACCGAGCCTGCCGCCCGTGTGTTGGCGTTCCTGGACAGCCTCTCCAGCGAAAGGTCCACGCTCAACGGCTCCCGGCTGGGTACCCTCCTGGGCGACGTGGAGAAGCTCGCCAACGAGACCAACCCGGACCAGAGCGCCCGGCTGGAAGCGCTGGAGGAGGAGATCGAGGAACGGCAGCAGCTGATCGAGGACATCAGCTCGGGCGACTTCGACGGCCTCCTCGATGACGACCAGGCGGTGGAAGCGGCCGGCAACATCCTGGACCTGGCCGCCAGCCTGCCCGCGGACTACAAGAAGATGCGTGACCGGATCGAGGAGCTCGTGGGCGAGCTCCGGAACCAGATCATCGAGGAATCCCTGACCAAGGGCGCCACCATGGCCCAGGTTCTTGAGGCGGACAAGAGGCTGCGCCAGAGCCCGGAGGGCAGGACCTTCCGTTCCTTCACCGCGTTCCTCGAAGACCCGCAGCAGCAGCTGCGCTTCCGCTCCGCCATCGGCGAGGTGCTCAGCCGCCAGTTCGCGGACGACCTGTCGCCGGAAGACCGCGAAACCCTGAAAAACCTGGTGGCGGAGCTCCGGCATCAGCACAGCCAGATCCAGCGCATCTACGGCAAGCTCAGCGAGAGCCTGAACACCTACGTCCAAAGTGATGACTTCCGCCAGTCGGTGCGGCTCCGCAAGGTGCTGCGCGAGGCGGAGCAGGCCATCCGGTCCATGCCCTATGAGCGCGAACGGCCGGGCCTGGTCACCGGTCCTGTGCTGTTCAATGCCGGGTTCGAATCCCTCGCGATGGTCAAGCTTTTCGATCCGGACGAGTTTGCTGCCCCGCCCAAGCTTGCCGACCCCATCGCGTTCAGCGACTCGGACCGGGTCCGTTCGCCGAGGACCGCCAAGGCCAGGCCGGAGTCAATCCGCGCCGCGGCGGCCGGGGCCTCCACCCTCGCCGAGGCGTGGGAGCAGCTTCCGCCGGAGGAACAGCACATCAATTCCATCCGGGCGCTCCTCTCGCACGCGCTCCACACCGGCGCCGGCTTTGACCAGCTGGCGTGGGAGACCCTCGACTTCGAACAGATAGACGGCACCACCCGCAAGGCGTACCTGCCGGTGGTAACGCTCAAGAAGGATTCGCCATGACTGAAGTTCCCCAGGAATTACACGGCGGGCTGGACACCGAGGCATCGGCTGCGGAGTCACCCCGCTCCGACTCGTTCACCGTCACGCCCCGCGACACGTTTGTGGACGGCGCCGCACTCTTTCCGGGTGATACCGGCGTGCTGCCCATGAAGGTCCGCCAGGCCCTGGTAAAGCTGCTGAAAGGCCCGTACGTCGACGGCGGCCGGGACGAGAAACTCTGGACGACGCTGCTGGACAACCAGCTGATCCTGCGCAGCCGCCTCTCAGAACTGTTCCTCACGCTGCAGCTGGACCACGAGCGCAAGATCGCGGTGCTGCGTCCCGTTGACCCCGAGGCGATCGGCGGCAGCGCCCGCTCCAGCATCCTGCGCCAGCAGCGTGCCCTGAGCCGGGTGGAAACGATCGTGCTGCTGCGCCTGCGGCTCCTGTTGGACCGCCACGTCACGGCGCAGACGGACCCCACCATCAGCAAGGAAGAAATCGCGGAGCTCGTGGCCCACTACCAGCCGGCCGGCCAGCAGGATGCCCTGCGCGACTCGGACGTGGTGAACCGCGCAATCACCAAACTCCTGGCCCGCCAGCTCCTGCTCAGCACGGCCCTGGACGACGTCTACACCATCTCCAACGCCCTGCCCCTGGCCCTCCCCTTCGACAACATCGGCGACATCCCCGCCCAAATCGAGGCCCTTATAGCCGCCACCGCGGACCCGTCAGGTACAGAACCCCTCATAGAACTCGACGTCGACACCGCGGACGCTTCAGAAGACACCGACGACGACGCCCAAGGCGACGTGGGAGCACACGAAGGGGCGGAGGCGGCATTGCCGTCGACGTCCCGCAAGCCGACCACCGACGAAGAGAGCGCCAAGTGAGTATTGCGAGCATGCTTCCGCTGGGCGAGGTCGTCAACCCGGGCCAGATGCGCCTGGCCCTGGTGCAGGTGGTCAACTGGGGCACGTTCCACGGGGCGCACACCATGCATGTGGACCGCAACGGCACGCTGCTGACCGGCAACTCCGGCGTGGGCAAGTCGACGCTCTTCGACGCCATGCTGCGGGTGTTCGATGCCCGGCCGCGCTCCAACGAGGCCGCAGCGCAGAGGTCGGGCGCCGTGGAGGACAAACGGACCACCTTCACATACATGCGTGGCAAGGTGGGGGACAAGGCCGTCGGGGAAGGCTCGGCCAGCGCGTTCCAGCGTCCCGGTGCCACCTGGTCCGCCGTCGCCCTGACATTCGACAACGCGGCCGGCACCAGGGTGACGGTCTCGGCACTGTTTGACCTGCCCAAGAACGGCACGGAGTCGAGCGTCGGCCGGTACTACCTGATCGACAACAGGCCGCTGGACCTCGCCGCCATCGAGGACATCGCGGAGAAGCGCTTCACCCGGGCCGCGCTGGAGAACATCTTCCCGGACGCCCAGGTCTTCGACGTCCACAAGGCATTCGCGGAGCGGTTCCGCCGGCTCCTCGGCATCAACTCGGACCAGGCGCTGCCCCTGCTCCGCGTCATCCAGGCCGGAAAGGGCCTGGGCGGCAGCGTGAACACCTTCTTCCGCGACCAGGTCCTGGATGCCCCGGCCACCCTGGCCGCTGCGGACGACGTCGTCGAGGAATTCAGCAACCTCATGTCCATCCGGCAGCGCCTGGAGGACGTCCGGCAACAGCGCGACCAGCTGGCCCCCGTCCCGGGGCTGAACCGGGAGTATGCGCAGTCGCTGCTGGACGCGAACCGGCTCCGCGAGCTCGCGGGCGAGGAGTTCGAGGCCTACCGGCAGCAGTTGGCCGTCACAGTGCACGAGAAAACGCTGGCCCGCTTCAAGGCGCTCGCCCAGGCGAAGGCCAAGGAGCTCGCGGCGGAACGCGGTGTGCGGGACGGCTTGGCCAAGGACCTCCGGCAGCTCGAGGCGGAGTACAACAACCAGGGCGGCAACGCCATCTCCTCGATCGAGCAGTCCCTTGAGAACGCCCGGGTGGGGCTGAAACTCCGCCAGCAGGTGGAGGAAGCGGCCCGGCAGGCTCTGGCGGAAGCCGGCCTGGACCTGGAGTGGACGGCTGAAGGCTGGGAGCAGGCCCACGAGCAGGCGGCCAGCCGCTCGGCCGAGCTGAAGGACGACTCCGCGGCCCTGCAGGAGCTCCGCTTCGAGGCCTTCGACGCCCACGCCACGAAGAAGCGCGAGCTTGCCGCGGCAGAGCAGGAACTGGTGTCGCTGAAAACGCGAAAGTCCCTGCTGCCGCCGTCGAGCATTGAAAACCGGGCCGCGATCGCGGCCGCCACCGGCATCCCCGAGGAGCAGATGCCGTTTGGCGGCGAGCTGATCGACCT
Organism: Arthrobacter sp. OAP107; assembly: GCF_040546765.1. Classification (NCBI taxonomy): domain Bacteria; kingdom Bacillati; phylum Actinomycetota; class Actinomycetes; order Micrococcales; family Micrococcaceae; genus Arthrobacter; species Arthrobacter sp. OAP107. The sequence goes on from NZ_JBEPOK010000001.1 coordinate 5,352,670, forward strand.
CGCCGAAGGGCAGGAGCAGTGGCGCCCCGCCGCTGAACGCGCGCTGCGGAACCTGGCCACCACGCTGCTGGTCCCCGGCGAGCACTTCGGCGCCGTCACCCGCTACCTCAACGGCCACACGGTCCGCGGCGCTTTGCGCGCGGTGGACGTGTCCAAGCCGCTCGCCGGAGCGGCACTTGCGGTGGAGGACGTGGCCGACGGCGACCTGCTGACCAAGCTGGACATCCTCACCACCGGGACAAACGGCGAAGCCGGCATGTGGATCCGTGAGCGGATCGCCCTCGACTTCGCATACCCGTGCGTGGAGAACCCCGACGAGCTGGCGGCCCTGGACAAGGGTCTGAGCCTGGGCGGTGTGGTCAAGCGCAACCGGCACACCGTGGAGAAGGACGACCGGTTTACCAGCCGGCAGGACTACGTCCTCGGTTTCGACAACGCCTCCAAGCTCGAACTCGTGGCCGGCCAGGCGGAGGACCTGCGGCAGGAACTGGCCAAGGCCGCGGAACTGGCCCAAAGCCGCGAGGAATCACACCAGGGCATGTCGCGGCAGCTCGAGGCCTTGCGCCGGGTGGCCGAGGACCACCGCCCGTGGGAGCAGGTCTCGGCGGCGGTCGCCGCGGAGGAGCTTGACAGGATTGAGCAGCGGCTCAAGGATGCGCTCGCCGCCCAGGCTGACCTCGAACCGCTCCGCGCCAACATCGAAACGGCGCGCCAGAAGCACCAGTCCAGCACCGAAGCGGCCGCGGTGCTGCAGAGCGAATACAAGGCCTTGGACCAGCAGCTCACCGCCTCCGATTCACTGCTGGAAGCCGCGCGTATCCGCCTGAACCAGGCCCCGCCGTCGGACTCCACCAGCGCGGCGCTGGCGCCGTACTTCGCCGAATTCGGCGACGTCACGGAAATGCACGAGCTGGACAACCTCGCCGGCCGGGTGCGGACCCAGCTGCTCGGCGACCTGCACGCTGCAGAGTCCCGCGCCCAGGCCACCTCGGAGCGCCTCACGCGGATCTTCGAAAGCTTCGTCCGCGACTGGGGCACCGCCATTTCGGCCGACCACGGCACGTCCATCGGCGCCGTCGGCGAGTTCGAGGCCCGCTACCACGCCATCATCAACGACGGGCTGCCCGCGCAGGAGGCCGAATTCCGGCAGTTCTTCAACCAGCGCACGCATGAGTCGTTCAGCACCCTGCTCCACCTGCTGGATGAGGAGCGCCGTTCCATCACCAGCAGGATCCTGCCGCTGAACGGGATCCTGTCCGAGGTGAATTTCCACGAGGGCAGCTACTTGGAACTCGACATCAAGCAGACCCTCCCGGCCACGGCCAAGCAGTTCAAGGACGCCATCCAGAACGCTCTGAAGACACGGCACGCCCGGCACGGCAAGACGGACGCCGCCCACGCCGGCCAGAACGACGACGCCGAACTGACGGCGCGCTACAAGTCGCTGGAAACGCTGGTGAAGCGGCTGGGGTCGCAGACTCCCGAGGACCGGCGCTGGCGGGCCGAGGTGCTGGACGTGCGCGGCCACCTGTTCATCCAGTGCAAGGAGCACCGCGAGGTGGACGCCCCCGGGAAGAAGGGCGGCAAGCGCACGGACGTCTTCATGCACGCCGACACCGGCTCCATGTCCGGCGGTGAACGCCAGCGGTTCACCGCGTTCATCATGGCCGCGGCGCTGAGCTACCAGCTGGGCATCGCGGAGCAGGGCTTCACCACCTACGGCACCGTGATGATGGACGAGGCGTTCGTGCTGGCTTCCGAGGAGTTCGCGGGCGCGGGCATCAAAGCGCTGCATGAGTTTGGCTTCCAGCTGCTCCTGGCGGCCCCCGAGAACGTCATCGACCTGTCCCGGCACCTGGGCTCGGTCACCGAGATCCTGCGGGACAGGCGGACCAACCGTTCCGGCGTGCTCACCGCGCCCGTCATCACCCCCAGACCGGGTACAGAAGGACAGTGGCGGTCGGAGGCCAATCCGGTGGATATCGTGCTGCGCTAGTTCGGAACGTCCCGGCCCCGTTTATAACAAATCGATGGATTTACTGGGCGGTCCCTAGTGGCGGGCCGTTGGGGCGTGCCACTGTGGGAACTCCACCAGTCTTCGCCGAACACGCCACAGGGTCATGGACACTCCCATGCGGCGGGCAGAGCAGCCCCTGCGAGCTTGACGGCGTCATCATGAAAGGCCCCCATGCGCCCTGAGTTCCGCGCCCCCGTCGTCTCTGTCCTAGCTGCTGCCGCCGCCCTGTCCCTGGCTGGCTGCGGTGCCATGGTTTCGGCCGCCCCGTCGTCGTCTTCGCCGGCCGCTTCCGCGACGGGATCTGCTTCAGCCGGCGCTTCGGCTTCAGCCAGTCCTTCAGCCTCCGCAAGCCCTTCCGCCTCTTCAGCAGGCGGCGCCGGGGGCGCCGGGGGTTTGGCATCACCCGGGACCACGCCGTCGGCCGCTCCGGATCCTGCCGAACTGAAGACCTTCACCTTCCCGAACGGACATGTGTCTTTCAAGTACCCGGCCGATTGGAAAGTTGAGCTCTTCACCGGCGGCGGGTCGCCGTCAGAGTCGGCCACCGCAACGGTCATCGACGCCAGCGGCACCGAGCAGGCCACCGTATACTCCGGGCCCATCGCTGACGGCGTCTCGCACCCGGTCACGCGCACCGTCTTCGAGTCAGCGCCGGTTCCGGGACTCGCGGCGCAGCCCGCGCCGGCCGCCCACTACGCGTTCTACGTGGACCGGATGGACAGCCACGCGACCTACCGGATGCACCTGGCAGCGGGCGCGCCCAAGCCAGGGCAGGGGGCCGCGCTGGACGGCATCATCCGCGCCGGGGACGGCGTTATCCTGGCCGACGTGAAGTTCATCGAGAAGCCCTTCGCCAACGACGCCGCGGCCAAGTCCTGGCTGGCAGGGACCGAAGGCCAGGCCCTCAAGGCCCTGCTGCTGAGCATCTCATACAAGTAAGCCCAGCGTTCGCCGGTTGAGCTGGGGCCACGACCGCCGGGTTCCCTGGCCGAGCTTGCGAGGTCAGGGGGCGGTTGGGGAGGCGTGCGCGGCCGTGCAGGCGTCGATCTGGGCCTGGACGATCCCGCCGTAGTAGGCCACCAGTTCGTCAAAATCCCAGCCATCGAAGAGCCCCAGGGTCCGCACGGTTTCACCGAATCCGGTCATCAGCGCGGTGACCGTGGAGGCATAGCGGCGCTCTGGCGTCGCATCCCCGATCAGCTTCGCAATGCTGCCGAGGTAGCGTTCGCGCAATTCGTTCCGCGCCGCTTCGGGATCCGGGGCATCGTGAACGTTGATCGGTATGATCGCCCACGGTTCCTGCATGCCGCGTTCCCGGCGCATCAGCACGCGGAAGACGAGCGCGCCGCCAAGTTCGGACGCCGGGACGGTCAGTTCGGTGAGCAGTGACTCGTCCGGCTGCACCGCGGCGAACAGCTTGGCCTTGGAGATGAACAGTTTCATCACCAGGGCCGCCGACACCCCGGCTTCCGCGGCGATGTCCCGGACCGTCACGGCGCGGTAACCGCGTTCACCGAACAGCCGTCCCGCCGCGGTGAGGATGGAGTCCTGGCTGGGGCTGCTCATGCCCTCACCGGGTCCCCGCCGGTCCGGCCTGCGCCTGCCGCCTGGGCGAGGTGTTCGGCTGAAAGGTCCACGGTCATGGACCGGTTGTCGACGGCGATCTTCCGCGCCACGGCCTGATGAGTCACGGGATGAAGCATAGTCACTATGTAGCGTCCGGCGGCGGGCAGCGGAAGTGTGTACACGCCGCCGTCGTCCGTCCTGGCGGTGCCCACATGCTCGCCGGTGGCGTGGAGCAGCGTCACCACGGCGCCGGCCACGGGCTCGCCGCCGAGGGCCGCCCGTCCGCTGATTTCCAGCTGCTCGTGCAGGTGGAAATTCTGCTTCAGCGTGCGGCCGTCGAAGTCGAAGACCTCCGCCATCGGCGCCCAGCCTGCCGCGTTGGCCACCACCAGGTACTTCCCGGCGCCGGGCAGTGCCACCGAATAGTTGCCCTCGGTGTCCACGCGGCTCCAGTCCACCGGCTCGCCTTCCGTCTGGAGGACGGTGACGACGGCGGGAGTGAGCGGGCGGTGGTCGGGTGCCAGGACGCGCCCCTGCACCACCAGCTCCGCTGCCGTCGGCGCGGCGGGACGGTGCGTGGTCACGCGGGGAATGAACACGGCGGCGAGGGCCGAGGCGGCGGACGCCAGTGCGGCCATCCAGAAGACGTCCCTGAACGCATCGAACGAGGGAAGCCGGGCGGCGCCGAGCGGGATGGTCACCGAGGTCAGCACGGCGGCGACGGCGGCGCTGGAGGTGGACGTGCCGATGGAGCGGACCAGGCTGTTGAGGCCGTTGGCGGAGGCGGTCTCCGTGATCGGAACGGCACCCATGATCAGCGTCGGCATGGCTGCGTAGGCGATGGCCGTGCCGACGCTCACCACCGTGGAGCCGATGACCACCGAGGTGATGGAGTCGTAGAAGAACACCCGCCCCACATAGCCGACGATCATCACGCCCGCACCAGCCATGAGGGCTGATCTGCCACCGAAGCGCCGGATGATGCCGCCGGAAACGGGAGCGAACACCACCATGGCCAGGCCGGAGGGCACCATGCAGAGGCCGGCCGTGATGACGTTCAGTTCAAAGCCGTAGCCGGTGGCGCCGGGGAGTTGGAGCTGCTGGGTGGTGAGGAGCATGTTGGCGAACATGGCGAAGCCGATCAGCAGCGACGCGAGGTTGGTCATCAGGACCGGCCGCCGCGCCGTGGTGCGAAGATCCACCATGGGCTGGCCCACCCTGAGCTCGTAGGGGATCCAGGCAGCCAAGAGCAGCGCTGCAGCAAGGAACAGCAGGAGCACGGGCTCCGAGCCCCAGCCCCAGGCGCCGCCCTTGGAAATGGCCAGCAGCAGCGAGCCCAGCGCGGCGGAGAGCACCAGAGCCCCCGCGTAGTCGAAGCGGCCCGGGGTGCGCACCTTCGATTCCGGAACCACCAACACGACGGCGAGCAGCAGCAGCGTTCCGGCGGCCGCCGAAACCCAGAAGATCGACGTCCAGCCGAGGCCTTCATACAGGAGGCCGGCCAGCGGAAGGCCCATGGCGCTGCCGATGCCCAGGGTGGCGCTCATGAGTGCCACCGCCGAACCCATCTTTTCCTTGGGCAGTTCATCGCGCATGATGCTGATGCCCACCGGGATCAGTGACGCGGAGAACCCCTGCAGGGCGCGGCCGATGATCAGCCACAGGAAGGTCCCGCCCAGGGCGGCCATCACCGAACCGGCCACCATGATGGCCAGGCAGATGACCATCATCTTCCGCTTGCCGTACATGTCGGCGCTGCGCGACACGATCGGGGTGGCGACAGCGCTGGCGAGGAGCGTGGCGGTCACCAGCCAGGACGCGTCGTCAGGAGTGACCGAGAGGATCCGCGGAAAGTCCGGCAGCAGCGGCACCACGAGGGTCTGCATGAGCGCCACGAGCGTGCCGCTGAGCGCCAGGACCGTGGTGATGGCGGACGGGCTGCGGGTTGGCTTCGGGGCAGGGGGTGCTGTCATGTGCGGCAGGCCTTTATGGGGTTAGGGGTGCGCCCGGATAAGGGTGAACGGGCGTTTACTCCTTCGAGTGAACCATCGTTCACCCCTGGCTGGCAAGCTCCTGGGGCGTTAGGCTGGCCACTCGGGGCAATTAGGGGACGCAAACCTTTCGTAATGGTCGGAAGGATAGGCTAGCCTTACTTAGGTTTGCTTCATTCACCTAAGGAGTTCCGTGACTTCCCCCCTCTTTCCCGGCCGCCAGGCCGCTCCCGGCACTGCTGCCGCCGGTGCCACGCGCCGCTCCCTACTCAAGACCGCCGGTAAGGCCACCGCCGTCCTCGCCGCCGCGGCGCTCTCCCTGACCGCCTGCTCCACCGGCCCGGCCTCCACCGCTTCGGAAGCCAGCGCCCCCTCGTCCGCCAGCGCGCAGTTCCCGGTGACCATCAAGCACGTCTACGGCGAAACCACCATCAAGGAACAGCCCAAGCGCGTCGTCACCGTCTCCTGGGTCAACGACGACGTTGCCATTGCGCTCGGCGTGGTTCCCGTGGGTGTGCCCAGGAACGAGTGGGGCGGCAACGACAAGGGCTCCACGCCGTGGAAGGACGCCGCGCTGGAGAAACTCGGCGCCGGCTTCGGTTCGGACAACGCGCCGGTCCAGTTCTCCGAGGCCGACGGCATCAACTTCACCGAAATCGCCAAGCTCAACCCGGACGTCATCCTGGGCGCCTACTCCGGCCTGACGGAGGAGGACTACAAGAAGCTCAGCGAAATCGCCCCCGTGGTGGCGCATCCCGAGCTGGCCTACGGCACCTCCTGGCAGGACTCTACGAGCATCATCGGCAAGGCGCTGGGCAAGGAAGCCGAGGCCACGAAGCTGATCGCCGACACCGAGGCCACCATCAAGGACAAGGTCTCCGCGTACCCGCAGCTCGCGGGTAAGAGCTTCATCTACGGGAATCTCGAGCCGGCCAAGAGCGACGGCGTGAATGTGTACACGGCCAACGACAACCGTCCGCGGTTCCTCAGCGCGATCGGCATGAAGCTTGCCCCCGTGGTGGAGGAGAACTCGAAGGGATCCAAGGAGTTCTTCATCCCTTGGTCCGCGGAGAAGGCCAACGAGCTCGAGTCCGACATCTTCGTGACCTGGGTTCCAGACGCCAAGACCACCGACTCGATCAAGGCTGATCCGCTGCTGGGCCAGATCCCGGCCATCAGGAACGGCGCCATGGTCGCGGACTCGGACAACACGCTCACCCTGTCCATCTCGGCCTCGTCGCCGCTGAGCCTGCCGTGGTCGCTGGATACGTTCCTGCCGCAGCTGGCCAAAGCCGCCGACGCGGTCTGAACCCGGTTTCAAAGGCAACTCACATGACCTCGAGCACGACGCCGGCCCCCGACGCCCAGCGCGAACGGACACTTGAGGCCCCTGAGTCCGCGGCTGCAGGGCCACAACTGTCCGTTCGCGCCAAGCCTTCGCGCAGAGTCCCCGGGCCGCGCGCCGCCTGGCTGCTGGCCGCCGCCGTCGTGCTCGCTGTTGTCTGCTGCGCCTCACTTGCCGTGGGCGCCCGGGGCCTGTCCCTGGCAACGGTGTGGCAGGCCCTGACCCAGTTCAACCCGGCCGACGGAGACCACGCCGTGGTGCACGCCCGGATCCCGCGGACCGTCCTGGGCCTGCTCGCCGGTGCTGCGTTGGGCCTGGCCGGCGCCGCCATGCAGGGCGTGGCGCGCAACCCGCTGGCGGACCCGGGCATCATCGGCGTCAACGCCGGCGCGGCACTGGCCGTGGTCACCGGAATCTACGTCTTCGGCGTCTCCTCGCTGACCGGCTACATCTGGTTCGCGTTCGTCGGCGCCGCGGCTGCCGCCGTCGTCGTTTACCTCATCGCCTCCATGGGCCGGGACGGCGCGACGTCGGTCAAGCTCGCCCTGGCGGGCGCCGCGCTGAGCGCCGGGCTGTTCTCCCTGGTGAACGTCATTCTGGTCTCCAGCCAGGACACCCTGGACCGCTTCCGCTTCTGGCAGGTGGGCGGCATCGCGGGGCGCGACTGGTCCGTGGTGCTGCCCGGCCTGCCCTTCCTGGCCGTGGGGGCACTGATCGTGCTGCTCACCGGACGGGTCCTCAACAGCCTGGCGCTCGGCGACGACGTGGCCCGTGGCCTGGGCCAGAACGTGGGCCTGGCCCGGACTGTCACCGCGCTGGGCACCGTCCTGCTGTGCGGGTCGGCGACGGCGCTGGCCGGCCCCATCGGGTTCGTGGGCCTCGTTGTCCCGCACGCGGTCCGCTCCCTGACCGGCCCCGACTACCGCTGGATCCTGCCGTTCTCCGCGGTGCTCGCACCCGTGCTGCTGCTGGTGTCCGACGTCGCGGGCCGGGTGATCCTGCTTCCCGGCGAGGTCCCGGCCGGCATCATGACCGCCCTGATCGGCGCACCGGTCTTCGTCGGGCTGGTCCGCCGCGGGAAAGGGGCAGGCCTGTGACGCCGAACCCCACACACGCGGCCACAGACGAGCGCGAACGTACACTTGAGGCCCCAACCCCGATGCGCGAACGGGCAGATAACGCCCCCAAAACCCCCGAAACAGGGCCTTATCTGCCCGTTCGCCCATCGAACCGGCGGGCACTGCTGAACCGGCGCGTGCTGGACCGCATCCTGCTGAACCGGACAGCGGTCCTGGCTGCCGGCGTCGTGCTCCTCCTGGCCGCCAGCATTCTGCTGGGCAGCTACACCGTCACCATTCCCGACTTCTTCAAAATCCTTACCGCCCACTTCACCGGCCGCGAAAAGATCCCCGGCGCCAGCTTCATCGTGATGGAGGCCAAGCTGCCGCGGGCGGTCGTCGGCACGCTGATCGGCCTGGCCTTCGGGCTCTCGGGCGCGCTGTTCCAGACCATGCTCCGCAACCCCCTCGCCAGCCCGGACGTGATCGGCATCAGCTACGGCGCCAGCGCGGCCGCGGTCCTGGCCATCGTGGTGTTCGGCGCCTCCGGTGCCGCGGTGTCCGGCGCTGCCCTTGGCGGTGCGATGGCCGTGGCGGCACTGATCTACGGCATCTCCCGCAGCGGATCCCTGGGCCTCGGCGGCAACCGCGGGAACGCCGCCGGCAGCCGCCTCATCCTCGCCGGCGTCGGCATCGCCGCCGCGCTGCACGCCATGGTCAGCTTCCTCATGACGCGGGCCGACATCCGCACCGCTGCGGAGGCGCTGATCTGGATCAACGGCTCACTCAACTCCGCCAGCTGGGACCGCGCGGGCGTCCTGGCGCTGACCCTGATGGTCCTGGTTCCGGCCGCCGCCCTGCTGGCCGGGCCGCTGCGAATCCTCGAGCTGGGGGACGACGCCGCCGCGGGACTCGGCATCCGCGTGGGCGCCACCCGGCTGGGCCTGGTGCTCACCGCCGTCGCGCTGGCGGCGGTGGCGACGGCGGCTGCCGGGCCGGTAGCGTTCGTCGCCTTCCTGGCCGGCCCCATCGCCCGCCGCCTCTCCGGCAAAGCCAGCCTCCCGGCGTCGGCCCTGGTGGGCGCCCTGATTGTCCTGGCGGCGGACTTCTTCGCCGCCAATATCGCCCCGCTGCTGCTGGACGGGACCGTCCTGCCGGTCGGCGTCGTCACCGGCGCCCTCGGCGCCCCGTTCCTGCTGTGGCTCCTGGTCACGTCCAACCGAAAGGATGCCTGATGGCTGTTCTGCAAGCCCGGGACCTCACGCTGCAGTACGATCAGCGCCGGGTCGTGGAAAACCTCACTGCGGAAATCCCCGAGGGCAGGGTGACCATGATTGTGGGCGCCAACGCCTGCGGAAAATCCACGCTGCTGCGCGGCCTTTCCCGGCTCCTGAAGCCCGCCGGCGGCACCGTCACCCTCGACGGCAAGGACATCCACTCCCGCCCGGCCCGCGAGCTGGCCCGCACGCTCGGCCTGCTGCCGCAGCACCCGACGGCGCCGGACGGGATCACCGTCCGTGACCTGGTGGGCCGCGGGCGGTACCCGCACCAGGGCTTCTTCCGCAGCTGGTCGGAGAAGGACGACGCCGCGGTGCAGCGTGCGCTGGAAGCCACCGAAACGCTGGAGCTCGCCGGGCGGAACGTCGACGAACTGTCCGGCGGCCAGCGCCAGCGGGTGTGGATCGCCATGGCGCTCGCGCAGGAGACGGGCGTACTGCTGCTCGACGAGCCCACCACCTATCTGGATCTGGCGCACCAGGTCGAGGTGCTGGACCTGGTCACGGACCTTAACCGGCAGCGCGGCACCACCGTGGCGATCGTGCTGCACGACCTCAACCTGGCCGCCCGGTACGCGGACCATGTCATCGCGCTGAAGGCCGGCCAGATCGTGGCGGAGGGCGCCTCATCCAGCGTGATTACCGAGCAGCTGGTCCGGAACGTCTTCGGGCTGGAATCCCGGGTGGTGCCGGATCCGGTGTCCGGCACGCCGCTGATCATTCCCCTCGGCAGGCACCACGCCGACCCAAAAATTCCGACCACGACCCTGGAGATGGCCTCATGAGCGCAGCACAGACCGGGGCAGTGCAAAACAGCCCTGCCCGCACCTCCGTCACGGGCCGTCCCGGCCCCGCCACCGAGCCGATGACCCTGGCGTTCGATGTCACCGTCTCGGCCGTGCAGGAACTCAGCCCGAACTTCCGGCGCGTGACGTTCGGCGGCTACTCGCTGCGCGACTTTGGCGTCCACGGCGACAGCCTGGACCTGCGCATCAAGCTCATGATCCCGTCACTGGCGCCGGACGGCAGCCGGCTTCCGCTGCCCAAGTTCCGGATGGAGGAGAGCGGCTGGTACCAGGAGTGGCTGGCCATGGACCCGGCCACCCGCGGCTCCATGCGCACCTACACCGTCCGGCAGGCCCGGCTGGACGCCGTGTACCCGGAGATCGACGTCGACTTCGTGATGCATTTCAACGCCGACGGCCACGGCGGTCCCGCGGCGAACTGGGCGCTGACGGCCAAGCCGGGCGATGCCCTCACCCTGATCGGTCCGAACAACCGCGCGGCGCACTGCGTAACCGCTGAAACATACTCCGGCATCGAATGGCGGCCGGGCCTTGCCGGGCGGGTGCTGCTGGCCGGCGACGAGACTGCCGTCCCCGCGATCAGTGCCATCCTCGAAAACCTGCCCGGCTACATGACCGGGCATGCCTTCCTGGAAGTGCCGGAGGCCGGTGACTTCCTGGACCTGGAAACGGCGGCCGACGTCGAAATCACCTGGCTGGCGCGCGGCGCCCCGATCGGCAGGTCCCGGCCGCACGGCGAACTCCTTCAGGAAGCGGTGCGGGCGGCGATTCCCGTGCCGGGCTGGGTGGGTATCAAGTCCGCAGGCGCCGCCGGGCCGGAGCCCGACGACGTGAACGTGGACCAGGAGATTCTGTGGGAAACCCCGGCCCGGCTCGATGCGGCCGCGGTCAGCGCCACGAAGAACCCGGACAAGCCCGCGGGCGCCCTGCCGTTCTACGCGTGGATCGCCGGGGAAGCCGGGGTCATCAAGGAAATGCGGCGCTACCTCGTCCGCGACGTCGGGATCGACCGCAAGCAGGTGGCGTTCATGGGGTACTGGCGTCAGGGCAAAGCCGAACTCTAGGCCCTTATCTGCGCCGTTGTGCGGTCCGCCTCCGCCGCTGACTTGCCGTCGCTTAGCGGTTGGGCCCTTCCCAAACTTCGCAGGCTCAGTTCGGGGCCCTCGGGCCCGCCCTTCCTCCCGCCGCTTCCCTCGGCCGCGGGCGGCCTCGGTTCGCTGTGGTCGGCGATGCGCTCCTTAGCAAGCCAGCGACTGCGGCTCGCTAGGCCGGTCACCTCCAGTTAATCCGCCCTTTCCCTGCCGGTTTCGTTTTGTCGTTAGGGTGTCCGGGTGGGTGTTTCTCCATTGCTTCCGGACCGGGGCCGGCGGCGGGTGTTCGTTGCCCTCGGGGATTCCTTTACTGAAGGCGTGGGCGACCGCAGTTCCCGGATGCCGAATGGCGTGCGCGGCTGGGCGGACCGTGTGGCGGAAAAGCTGGCCAAGGCAGAACCCGGCTGGCATTACGCCAACCTGGCCATCAGGAGCAAGCGGCTGCGCCACATCGTGGATGAGCAGCTGGAGCAGGCCCTGGCCATGGAGCCCACGCTGATCACCCTCTATGCCGGCGGCAACGACATCCTGGACTTCGGCACGGACATGGACCAGCTCCTGACCCAGTACGAGGAACTGGTGGCCCGGCTGGCGGATACCGGCGCCACGCTGGTCCTGTTCACGGGATTCGACGTCAAGGTGTCAGCGGTGCTGGAGCCGCTGAAGAAGCGGAACACCCTGTACAACCGGCGGGTCCGTGAGATTGCGGCCAAGCACGGGGCTGTACTCGTCGACTACTGGTGTTTCGAGGCCTTCCACGACCGCAGGATGTGGGACACCGACAGGCTCCACATGTCCAAAGCAGGGCACAAATACCTCGCCGCCCAGGTCCTGGACCATCTCGGCGTGCCGCACAAGATCAGCCTCAAGGAATGGGAACCGCCGGCCAGGATGACGCTCCGCGACTGGGAGCGGCGGCAGCGCCGCTGGGTGAATGACTGGGTGCTGCCGCTGTTCGGCCGGAAGCTCCGCGGCGTCACTCTGGGCGATCACCTTAGCCCGCGCTGGCCGCAACCGGTGAAGGTCCCGCGGAAAGGCGGCCTCAAAAAGCTGATGGAGCCGCGCGACTAGTCCAGCAGGTTCTCGAACCCCGGCGCAGTGCGGTTGGCGGCGAATTCCATGACCTCGAAGTCGGCAACGCCGTGCACGCTGAACGGGTCCTTGGCCAGGGACTCATCGAGCGTCGGCCGGTCGGCCCTGGAAAGCAGGACCCCGCCTGTGCGCGGAACCTTGCGGCCGGCGGCGATGAAGACGCCCTCGTCAAAGGCATCCTTCAGCCAGTCCACGTGGGCATCCAGGTGCTGGTCCACGATCTCTTGGGCAACCTTGTAGGTCAGGGAAACTACATACATGACCGCCAGCCTACCGCCAGGGCCCCGGCCCCCGGCGACTCGCCGCCGCCGTAACCGGCCTTGAACCGTCAAGCGTCAGTTCTCCTAGGATGGAGTAATGACCGAACCGCGCTGGCTCAACGCCAATGAACGCCGGGCATGGCTTGCCCTGCTGAGCATCAACACCATGCTGCCCGCGTCGCTGGACACCCAGCTGCATGCGGCAGGCAAGGTATCGCTGTTCGACTACAACGTGCTGGCGATGCTCTCCGAGGCCGAAGGGCGCTTCCTGCCCATGAGCGAGCTGGCGGCCAGGACCAGCGCCTCGCTCTCCCGGCTGTCCCATGTGGTCACCAAGCTCCAGAACCGCGGCTGGGTGGAACGCCGGCCGCACCCCGGCGACGCCCGCGTCACCACCGCACACCTCACCGAAGAGGGCATGTCCACCATCGTGGAACTCGCCCCGGGCCACGTGGAATCGGTGCGCTCGCTGTTCCTCGACGCCCTGACTGAGCGTGATGTGGCGGACCTGGCCCGCATCGGCGAAAAGATTGTGGCCCGCCTGGACAGTAACCACTGGATCCTCCGCGAGCCGCAGCAGTAGCACCCCGCCACCGCCGCCGGGCGTTCTTGGTTGCTCCCGGCAACGGGTGGCAGACTTGCTCCCATGGATTTCACGGCCCGCTACGTCGCCCTTGGAGATTCCTTCACGGAGGGCGTCGGCGACGACGACACAATGAGGCCCAACGGGGTCCGCGGCTGGGCTGACCGGGTGGCGGAGCAGCTGGCCTTGGCTGACCCCGGCTTCGGTTACGCCAACCTCGCCATCCGCGGCCGCAAGCTGCGGCAGATCCTGGCCGAGCAGGTGGACGCCGCCATTGCGCTCAGGCCCACCCTGGTGACGCTGTACGCCGGTGCCAACGATATTCTCCGGCCCAAGATCGACATTGACGACCTCCTCGAGGACTACGAAAAAGCTGTTGGGAAGCTGGCAGCCACCGGGGCCACCGTGGTGCTGTTTACTGGATTCGACGCGCGGGGCTCGAAGGTTTTCGGCACCATGCGGGGGCGTACAGCCATCTACAACGAACTCGTGCGCGGCATCGCCGGCGACCACGGAGCCCTGCTGGTGGATTACTGGCGCTTCAACGAGTACTACGACTGGGGCATGTGGGCGAAGGACCGGATGCACATGTCTGCCGCAGGCCACGCCAACATGGCCAAGCGCGTCCTGACGGTCCTCGAACACGAGCACTCCATCGAGGTTCCGCCCATGACCCCCGTCCCGGAGCTCAGCAAGGCTGAGGCACTGCGGGCCAACGCCCGCTGGGTCCGGGAATTCGCCGCCCCGTGGGTGGTGCGGCGGGTCACGGGGAAGTCCTCCGGCGACAACCTCCAGCCCAGGTACGCCCAGCTCACCCGGCTCTAGGCAGCTCACGCGGCACCCGGTTCGGTCTGAAACTACCGCCGGAACCCGCCCGTCGCCAGCAACTCACCATTTGCCCGGACGGCCAGCGCCTCGATGTCCCACATGGCGGTGGCGCGGTTGAGCATGGAGACGCCGCCGGCCACGATGGCCGTCGCCAGCACGTCGGCGGTGACCACGTCCGCTGCCGCAACGGAAACCTGGAGGAATTCCACGGCGCCGGCGGTGGCGCTCCAGATATGATCCCCGCGCTCAGCGGAACCGGAGGTGGCCAGCGCCACCCGCCTCCCGCCGTCGGCCGTCTTTCCACTCAGCGGAGCCAGACCTGCCGGCGCAAGACTCGGCGCAGAAAAACCGCCGCCCAACGGGAAACCTGCCAGCAGGGTCCTCCGGTCCGCAGGGTCAACGATCCCCGCCCGCCAGGGCACATCGGTGCCGGGGCTGGGGGAACCGCTGACCAGCACGTCCCCGCCGGCATTCAGGCACCAGTTGGCCATGCCAAGAGCCAGTAGCGACGTTTCTGCCTCCCTGATGGCGTGCCCCTTGACGAGTCCGGAGAGGTCCAGCGCGCCGTCCGGACGTTCCGGCGTGAACGCACCCTCGGTGAGGAGCCTCCACTCGGCCGCCTCCTCGTACCGCGCCCGCATTTCCGCCGACGCCGCCGGCAGCGCGAGTTCGCCGCGCACCAGCCGGCTCGCCTCCGAATCGGGGCGGTAGAGGCTGAAGACGCTGTCCAGTTCCGTGAAAAGGCGTTCGACGACGGCGGTGGCCGCTTCCAGCTCATCCGCCGCAGCCTGGGGTGCTTTGTGCGCGTCCGTGGGAACGGTCAGGCTGCTGACAGTCCCCATGCAGGTGAAGGTCCGGGCCCGGAGCCGGTGTGCGGTCTCAGAGGTTTGCTGCATCGAGGGCCGCCTGGAGGGAGGTGAGGTAGGCATCGCTGGTCACGGTGGCGCCACCCACGGTCTGCACGTTGGCCGATTGTGCCTGGAGTACCTCGTCTCGAAGAATCGGCGCGGCGTAGTTGCTGATCTGCACGGACCGGCCCTCGGCGTCGGTCAGTTTCAGGGCCGTGACGTCGCTGATCTGCCCGGACTTCACGGTGATCTGGACCTGCACGGTACCGAAGCGGGTCTGGACCACCTCGCCGTCGTACGTTCCGCCGGCCTTGGCCGCCGCACCGGCGGCACCCGCCGCGCCGGTGGTGCCAGTGGATCCCGAACTGCCCGACCCGGACGATCCCGACGACGCTGTGCCGCTGCTGTCCGTGGTTCCCGTCCCCGACGCCGGATTTCCCGTTGGCGCGGCCGCTGCCGCGCTGCGTGTGTCGGCCATATGGACACCTGATTGCCAGCCGACCAGGAGGATGCCGGCCGAAGCCAAGGCGGCTGAAACTGCTGCTCTGATTCTCACCAGTCAAACCTTTCGTGATGGAGCCGATCTTCATGGACGCCAGCGGCACGGGCGGCGTTCAGGACGTTACCCGACCACCGCGAGGGGCCGCATATATACACATCGGCGGAGGCGATTTCCGGAACGTAGTCCGCCAGCGCGTACCCGGCGCGGTGTTCGGCGGCCGGAAGCCAGCTGTTCGGTGAGCCGGGGTCCCGTCCGCCGGTGAGGTGGAACAGGGTGGCGCCGCGCTGCCGGCAGAGTTCGAGGATTTCCTCGCCCAGGTAGAGCTCCCGGTTGCTGTGCCCGCGGAGCAGGACCGTCGCCTGGCCGGGGGCGAAAGGGGTGGTCTCAAGGAGCGCACGCAACGGCGTAATACCGATGCCCGCCCCGATCATGACCACGCGGTCCTTGCTGCGTGCTGCGGAGCTGAAGAGTCCGTACGGCCCTTCCACGGCGACCTTCGTTCCGCGCCGCAGCCTTAGCAGTTGCGCCGAGCCCCGGCCGAGATCACGAACCGTGATCCTAAGCCGCCCGTGCCCGTCGGGTCCGGTCCGCACCGGCTCAGCCGACAGGCTGAACGGATGCGGATGCCACCACAGGCCAGGGGCCAGAAAGCGCCAGATGAAGAACCGCCCGCCGTTGCCGTCCAGCAAGCCGAGCTGCAGGCCGCTCATTTCGATGTTGACCACCCCGGGGGCCACAGAGGTGACGCGCTCAACGGTGAGCTGATGCCTGAAGGTTGCCCGTACAGGCTGGATGATCCGGTAGTACAGCAGGGCGGCCCCGGTGGCGATGCAGATCGCGAGCCAGTACCAGCGCTGCCAGGTGCCAGCGGCGAACAGTCCACCCACGCTGAACTGGTGCGGCAGTGAGGTGAGAACGGCAGTATAGGTGAGCAGGTGCACTACGTACCAGAATTCGTATGGGAACCGCCGGCGGACCGCCACCAGGGACGTCACAACAACAGCGATGAAGAGGGCGAGGGAGATGAACGCGAGCCACATGTCCGGCACCAGCACCCAGAGCGCCACAGCTTCACTAACCGGGTCGAGCCCTTCTGCCATCCCGTAACCCACCGCCATGAGTAGGCCGTGGACCAGCAACAGGTACAGCGCGGGCTTCCCCAGCTTCCGGTGAAACTCCAGGGCCCGGTCGTGCCCCACCGCGCCGTCGATGAACGGGATCCTGGCCGCCAGCAGCAGCATGAGCAGCACGAGGTCCATGCCGGCAAGGCCGGCAACAATGCCCAGCGCCGTGACCAGGCCGGCGGGCGAGGCCGCCGTTGCCAGGCCGCCGTCGGCAAGCCAGAGTGCAATGGAGGCGGCCAGTGAGGACCAGGCCGCCACTGTCAGGGCATCGGCACGGAGGAGCCTGCGCCGGTGCTGGCCGTCGAAGCGGCCGGTCTCCCGAACCGGAGCAGGCCGGTGGTCCGGACGTGCCGGTGTGCCGGTCCCGGGGGAGGGCGAGGGCTGTGTGTTCATGGCTCAAGATTCCGCCTCGAGCCTTTGACTTTGCTGTGAAGAGCCTTCTTTCCGGATATGTCTTGAAAGAAGGCCCTGCCGACGTTTGGTTGGGCTGCTCCATAACACCGTTCCCCCGGATTGGTCTTTAATTCGCGTGTCTCGTAGACTTGGTTGGCGC
Organism: Arthrobacter sp. OAP107; assembly: GCF_040546765.1. NCBI lineage: Bacteria > Bacillati > Actinomycetota > Actinomycetes > Micrococcales > Micrococcaceae > Arthrobacter > Arthrobacter sp. OAP107. The sequence goes on from NZ_JBEPOK010000001.1 coordinate 5,369,611, forward strand.
TAGGTGGCGCGGAGCGTGTGCAATTGCTCCGGTTTGCGGTGGCTGTAGGCAGTATCCACAGTCCCTTCGGGCCGGTAGTTAGGGGCTCAAGTTGCGTGCATTCCTGTATTCGCCCAGTATCCCGGCACTTCGCAGTGGCTTCCATTGCCAGGTGTTCGTGGCTCATCGTATTCCGCCGCAGTAAACCCGGTTCGCCGGTGTTGGGGTCGCGCGGACACGTGAGGCTGGATCCGGACGCCGCCTGCCGCACGGTGAAGCAGAACTCTGCCAGCCGTTTCAATCATTTTTCAGAGGAGAGTCGTCATGGCAGCACACTGCCAGGTGACCGGAGCCGAGCCGGGCTTTGGACACAGCATTTCGCACTCGCACCGCCGCAACAAGCGTCGGTTCGACCCGAACATCCAGAAGAAGCGCTACTGGGTTCCGTCCCTGCGCCGTAATGTCACTCTGCAGGTCTCTGCAAAGGGCATCAAGACCATCGACGTACGCGGCATCGACGTTGTCGTCGCCGACATCCTGGCGCGAGGAGTGAAGCTCTAGTGGCAAAGGACAAGGACGTACGTCCGATCATCAAGCTCAAGTCGACCGCGGGCACGGGTTACACCTACGTAACCCGTAAGAACCGTCGTAACGATCCGGACCGCCTGGTTCTGAAGAAGTACGACCCCAAGATCCGCCAGCACGTCGAATTCCGAGAGGAGCGCTAAACACATGGCTAAGAAGTCCAAGATTGCTCGCAACGAGCAGCGCAAGGTCATCGTTGAGCGTTACGCTGCAAAGCGCCTCGAGCTGAAGAAGACCCTGGTTGACCCGAACGCGACTGACGAAGCACGCGAAGCTGCACGCCTCGGCCTGCAGAAGCTGCCCCGCAACGCCTCCCCGATCCGTCTGCGCAACCGCGACATCATCGACGGCCGTCCTCGCGGTACGTTCCAGAAGTTCGGTATCTCCCGTGTTCGCTTCCGCGACATGGCTCACCGTGGTGAGCTCCCGGGCATCACCAAGTCTTCCTGGTAATCCAGCACCGCTGATTCCAGCTGCTTAAGTAAGGGCCGGCAACCACATGGTTGCCGGCCCTTCTTCGCGTTAACCCGCCCTCGTTCGTGGCCACCTCCACTGGGTGACGCACCACACATAATTGAATTACGGCGTCGATCCCCGCCTTTTCGGCGCCTGGTACCTGCTTTTCCCCGGAATAACGGGGTTTTCGCTGCCATCGGAGCTGGTTTGCACCCGCACCCCGGGCCGTGTAAAGTCATTCGAGTCGCCGCCGCTGAAGCGGAAAGATAGCGACCGACCCCCTTTCTAACGGCCTGAAAAACGGTGCACTTAGCGGTGTGCCGGACACGGGTGGGGGCCTTCCTGCAAGCGGAAATTCGCGGAAACGCTGATTTGCCAAGCTTCGCGGGGTCGGGTAAGTTTGAAAAGTTGCTCCGGAGCGATCCTGAACGTTGGTTTGGGTGGTGCCGGGTGTGTCTGTTGTTTGAGAACTCAATAGTGTGCCAAGTTTGTTGATACCGATTTTTTATGAATTGGTTGATTGTGCCGGGCTGCCCACCCCCGTGGTGTGGCCTGGTGTTTTTGGCTGGTTTCAAATTTTGTGCAGCCGTTGTCCCTGTTATTTCCGGGGGTGGTGGTTGTGTCTGTTTTTCTTCAACGGAGAGTTTGATCCTGGCTCAGGATGAACGCTGGCGGCGTGCTTAACACATGCAAGTCGAACGATGGTCCGGTGCTTGCGCCGGGGATTAGTGGCGAACGGGTGAGTAACACGTGAGTAACCTGCCCTTGACTCTGGGATAAGCCTGGGAAACTGGGTCTAATACCGGATATGACTCCTCATCGCATGGTGGGGGGTGGAAAGCTTTTTTGTGGTTTTGGATGGACTCGCGGCCTATCAGCTTGTTGGTGAGGTAATGGCTCACCAAGGCGACGACGGGTAGCCGGCCTGAGAGGGTGACCGGCCACACTGGGACTGAGACACGGCCCAGACTCCTACGGGAGGCAGCAGTGGGGAATATTGCACAATGGGCGAAAGCCTGATGCAGCGACGCCGCGTGAGGGATGACGGCCTTCGGGTTGTAAACCTCTTTCAGTAGGGAAGAAGCGAAAGTGACGGTACCTGCAGAAGAAGCGCCGGCTAACTACGTGCCAGCAGCCGCGGTAATACGTAGGGCGCAAGCGTTATCCGGAATTATTGGGCGTAAAGAGCTCGTAGGCGGTTTGTCGCGTCTGCCGTGAAAGTCCGGGGCTCAACTCCGGATCTGCGGTGGGTACGGGCAGACTAGAGTGATGTAGGGGAGACTGGAATTCCTGGTGTAGCGGTGAAATGCGCAGATATCAGGAGGAACACCGATGGCGAAGGCAGGTCTCTGGGCATTAACTGACGCTGAGGAGCGAAAGCATGGGGAGCGAACAGGATTAGATACCCTGGTAGTCCATGCCGTAAACGTTGGGCACTAGGTGTGGGGGACATTCCACGTTTTCCGCGCCGTAGCTAACGCATTAAGTGCCCCGCCTGGGGAGTACGGCCGCAAGGCTAAAACTCAAAGGAATTGACGGGGGCCCGCACAAGCGGCGGAGCATGCGGATTAATTCGATGCAACGCGAAGAACCTTACCAAGGCTTGACATGGACCGGACCGCCGCAGAAATGTGGTTTCTCCTTTTGGGGCCGGTTCACAGGTGGTGCATGGTTGTCGTCAGCTCGTGTCGTGAGATGTTGGGTTAAGTCCCGCAACGAGCGCAACCCTCGTTCCATGTTGCCAGCACGTAGTGGTGGGGACTCATGGGAGACTGCCGGGGTCAACTCGGAGGAAGGTGGGGACGACGTCAAATCATCATGCCCCTTATGTCTTGGGCTTCACGCATGCTACAATGGCCGGTACAAAGGGTTGCGATACTGTGAGGTGGAGCTAATCCCAAAAAGCCGGTCTCAGTTCGGATTGGGGTCTGCAACTCGACCCCATGAAGTCGGAGTCGCTAGTAATCGCAGATCAGCAACGCTGCGGTGAATACGTTCCCGGGCCTTGTACACACCGCCCGTCAAGTCACGAAAGTTGGTAACACCCGAAGCCGGTGGCCTAACCCCTTGTGGGAGGGAGCCGTCGAAGGTGGGACTGGCGATTGGGACTAAGTCGTAACAAGGTAGCCGTACCGGAAGGTGCGGCTGGATCACCTCCTTTCTAAGGAGCACCTACAGTCTTTCCGGCCCGTGTATGCGGGTGTGGTGGGGTTGTCAGGAGTAAAGGCCCGTTGCGCAGACGGTTGTTCTGCGGCGGGTGCTCATGGGTGGAATATCAGCAAATAGGTGCCTGGTGGCACGGACCGGTGGTTAGTACGGATCCTTCGTTTTTTCTTCGGAAAGGGCGTGGTGGTCCTGGAACGCGGCCGGCACGGGTTGCCGGGTAGTGTTTGGCACACTGTTGGGTCCTGAGGCAACAGGGCCGGGGGAGGGGGTTTTTCTTCTTGTCCCGGGGTTTGTTTGTTTCTGGTTTCCTGGCTGCACCGATCGCGCGTGGTTGGCTCCTTTGGGGGTTGTGTGTGGGGTGTGTGGTACGGGGTTGTTGTTTGAGAACTACATAGTGGACGCGAGCATCTTTTATAAGAAGCAATTTCCAAGAATATGAACCTGGATCTGGCTGCGCGTGATGATGGCTGACTTCTTTGTTGGGGTTGGTGGTTGTTGGGTGTGGTTGGTTTCGTGGTTCTCTCGAAAATTACTGATTGATCTTTGTGGTCAAGTTTTTAAGAGCACACGGTGGATGCCTTGGCATTAGGAGCCGAAGAAGGACGTAGGAATCTGCGATAAGCCTGGGGGAGTCGATAACCGGACTGTGATCCCAGGGTGTCCGAATGGGGAAACCCCGCCAGACGCGCGAGTGATCTGGTGACCCGCATCTGAACACATAGGGTGCGTGGAGGGAACGCGGGGAAGTGAAACATCTCAGTACCCGCAGGAAGAGAAAACAACAGTGATTCCGTTAGTAGTGGCGAGCGAACGCGGATCAGGCTAAACCGACTCATGTGTGATAGCCGGCGGGCGTTGCATGGGCGGGGTTGTGGGACTTGTTGTCCTGGTTCTGCCGGACCGGGGAGGTGTGAGTGCTGGTATAGGTGAACGGTCTTGAAAGGCCGGCCGTAGAGGGTGTGAGCCCCGTAACCGTAATGCTGTGCACCGCCTTTGATGAGTATCCCAAGTAGCACGGGGCCCGAGAAATCCCGTGTGAATCTGTCAGGACCACCTGATAAGCCTAAATACTCCCTAATGACCGATAGCGGACCAGTACCGTGAGGGAAAGGTGAAAAGTACCCCGGGAGGGGAGTGAAACAGTACCTGAAACCGTGTGCTTACAATCCGTCGGAGCAGCCTTGTAGTTGTGACGGCGTGCCTTTTGAAGAATGAGCCTGCGAGTTAGTGTTACGTCGCGAGGTTAACCCGTGTGGGGAAGCCGTAGCGAAAGCGAGTCTGAACAGGGCGTTGCAGTGGCGTGATCTAGACCCGAAGCGAAGTGATCTACCCATGGCCAGGTTGAAGCGACGGTAAGACGTCGTGGAGGACCGAACCCACTTCAGTTGAAAATGGAGGGGATGAGCTGTGGGTAGGGGTGAAAGGCCAATCAAACTTCGTGATAGCTGGTTCTCCCCGAAATGCATTTAGGTGCAGCGTTGCGTGTTTCTTTCCGGAGGTAGAGCTACTGGATGGCTAATGGGCCCTACAAGGTTACTGACGTCAGCCAAACTCCGAATGCCGGTAAGTGAGAGCGCAGCAGTGAGACTGTGGGGGATAAGCTTCATAGTCGAGAGGGAAACAGCCCAGACCACCAACTAAGGCCCCTAAGCGTGTGCTAAGTGGGAAAGGATGTGGAGTTGCGAAGACAACCAGGAGGTTGGCTTAGAAGCAGCCATCCTTAAAAGAGTGCGTAATAGCTCACTGGTCAAGTGATTCCGCGCCGACAATGTAGCGGGGCTCAAGTACACCGCCGAAGTTGTGGCATTCACATATTTTCCAAGCCTTTGTGGTTCAGGAGTGTGGATGGGTAGGGGAGCGTCGTGTGGGCGGTGAAGTCGCGGTGTAAACCAGCGGTGGAGCCTACACGAGTGAGAATGCAGGCATGAGTAGCGAAAGACGGGTGAGAAACCCGTCCGCCGGATGATCAAGGGTTCCAGGGTCAAGCTAATCTGCCCTGGGTAAGTCGGGACCTAAGGCGAGGCCGACAGGCGTAGTCGATGGACAACGGGTTGATATTCCCGTACCGGCGAAAAACCGCCCATGTTGAACAGGGGATACTAACCGCCCGAGACCTGCCCGACACCCCTTGTGGGTGAAGGGTTTTGGTGGAGCGCGGGACCTGATCCTGGGAGGCAAGCGTATTAACAGGTGTGACGCAGGAAGGTAGCCGAGCCGGGCGATGGTTGTCCCGGTCCAAGGATGTAGGGCGAACGGTAGGCAAATCCGCTGTTCATGTGCCTGAGATCTGACGGGACTCCCGTAAAGGGGGGATTCGGTGATCCTATGCTGCCTAGAAAAGCATCGGCGCGAGGTTTTAGCCGCCCGTACCCCAAACCGACACAGGTGATCAGGTAGAGAATACTAAGGCGATCGAGAGAATTATGGTTAAGGAACTCGGCAAAATGCCCCCGTAACTTCGGGAGAAGGGGGGCCCCAACCTTGATGGACACGTGCTGTCCGGAGGGGATCGGGGCCGCAGAGACCAGGGGGAAGCGACTGTTTACTAAAAACACAGGTCCGTGCGAAGTCGCAAGACGATGTATACGGACTGACTCCTGCCCGGTGCTGGAAGGTTAAGAGGACCGGTTAGCCTCACGGCGAAGCTGAGAATTTAAGCCCCAGTAAACGGCGGTGGTAACTATAACCATCCTAAGGTAGCGAAATTCCTTGTCGGGTAAGTTCCGACCTGCACGAATGGAGTAACGACTTCCCCGCTGTCTCAACCATAAACTCGGCGAAATTGCAGTACGAGTAAAGATGCTCGTTACGCGCAGCAGGACGGAAAGACCCCGAGACCTTTACTATAGTTTGGTATTGGTGTTCGGAGTGGCTTGTGTAGGATAGGTGGGAGACGTTGAAGCCCGGACGCCAGTTCGGGTGGAGTCATCGTTGAAATACCACTCTGGTCACTTTGGACATCTAACTTCGGCCCGTAATCCGGGTCAGGGACAGTGCCTGATGGGTAGTTTAACTGGGGCGGTTGCCTCCTAAAAAGTAACGGAGGCGCCCAAAGGTTCCCTCAGCCTGGTTGGCAATCAGGTGTCGAGTGTAAGTGCACAAGGGAGCTTGACTGTGAGAGAGACATCTCGAGCAGGGACGAAAGTCGGGACTAGTGATCCGGCGGTACATTGTGGAATGGCCGTCGCTCAACGGATAAAAGGTACCTCGGGGATAACAGGCTGATCTTGCCCAAGAGTCCATATCGACGGCATGGTTTGGCACCTCGATGTCGGCTCGTCGCATCCTGGGGCTGGAGTAGGTCCCAAGGGTTGGGCTGTTCGCCCATTAAAGCGGTACGCGAGCTGGGTTTAGAACGTCGTGAGACAGTTCGGTCCCTATCCGCTGCGCGCGCAGGAAATTTGAGAAGGGCTGTCCTTAGTACGAGAGGACCGGGACGGACGAACCTCTGGTGTGTCAGTTGTACTGCCAAGTGCACCGCTGATTAGCTACGTTCGGATGGGATAACCGCTGAAAGCATCTAAGCGGGAAGCTCGCTTCGAGATGAGATTTCCATACACATTTTGTGTGAGAGGCCCCCAGCCAGACCACTGGGTTGATAGGCCGGATGTGGAAGCGAGGACTAACGACTCGTGAAGCTGACCGGTACTAATAGGCCGATAACTTACACCACACAAGAACAAAGCATGCTTGCGTCCACTATGTGGTTCCCAACCAACAAACCCGCCACGGGCTTGTCCGGTTGCAGGAACCAAGATAACTGAATACAACACCACAGTTGTAACACCACAGATTTCCCCCACACCCCCGCAAGGGTGTGTGCCGGGAGCAAGGGTTACGGCGGTCATAGCGTGGGGGAAACGCCCGGTCCCATTCCGAACCCGGAAGCTAAGACCCACAGCGCCGATGGTACTGCACCCGGGAGGGTGTGGGAGAGTAGGTCACCGCCGGACAACCATTAAAGAAACGGTCGAGAGCCCCAACCACACGGTCGGGGCTCTCCCGCATTTAACACCCCACCCCCCACACCCGCTCCCAGGGCCCCGGCGCATACACCGGGGCCCGAGCTGTTTAAAAACCTGGGCTGTCCAAAAGTCGCCGCCCGGCGGACGTGCCGGCCACCGCGCCAACAGCCGGCCACCGCGCCGGCAGCCGGCCCCGGTGCCCAGGAGCGGCCAGGAGCGGCCGGGGTGCCAACTGATGCGCCGGAGCCGGCCGCGACCCCCATCCTGGAGGCCCTTCGTCCCTCCCGTCCTGCTTGACCTGCCCGGGGCAGGGCCTTGGGTTGCCGGTGCCGTGGCAGTCCGGGCAATGCGGCCCGCGGCGCTTCGGTGAGGAACTTCACCGTGGCAACGTTCCGGACGTTTTGTGGGGTTGTGGTTTGTGGAGGTTGTGGTTTGCGGAGGCTGTGGTCCATAGCGGCGGGTGCCGGCTGGCGGCGGGCTGGCAGTCCGGGGTGCGGTTGAGCCGGGGGAGGACACCTGGTGCGTGGGGCGGGTGGCCGCCGGCCCAGGGCAACATGCCGGACTGTGACGCGGTCCATAAAACTGGTCCGGATCCTGGCTGTCTCCGTTGACCGCCTTGGAGGGCCCAAAAACCGCGGCAGTCCAAGGGTTTCGGTGGACGTTTCACGTGGTTTCGGCCGGGTTGCTTTGGCGGTGGGGTGGGTGTAATGTTTTCCAAGTCGCCGCGAGGGAGACAGCGAAGAGCTGGTAACCGCGGGCGGCCAAACCCCCGAAATCAAGACCAAAATCTGGTGACTCTTTTAGATCGCTCGAACTTGGTGGGGCTGGTTTGTTTGCCGGTGCGGGTCCTGAAACACGGATTTGCGTCGGGGAGTGAAACCGGGTAAGTTTGAAAAGTTGCTCCGGAGCGATCCTGAACGTTGGTTTGGGTGGTGCCGGGTGTGTCTGTTGTTTGAGAACTCAATAGTGTGCCAAGTTTGTTGATACCGATTTTTTATGAATTGGTTGATTGTGCCGGGCTGCCCACCCCCGTGGTGTGGCCTGGTGTTTTTGGCTGGTTTCAAATTTTGTGCAGCCGTTGTCCCTGTTATTTCCGGGGGTGGTGGTTGTGTCTGTTTTTCTTCAACGGAGAGTTTGATCCTGGCTCAGGATGAACGCTGGCGGCGTGCTTAACACATGCAAGTCGAACGATGATCCGGTGCTTGCGCCGGGGATTAGTGGCGAACGGGTGAGTAACACGTGAGTAACCTGCCCTTGACTCTGGGATAAGCCTGGGAAACTGGGTCTAATACCGGATATGACTCCTCATCGCATGGTGGGGGGTGGAAAGCTTTTTTGTGGTTTTGGATGGACTCGCGGCCTATCAGCTTGTTGGTGGGGTAATGGCTCACCAAGGCGACGACGGGTAGCCGGCCTGAGAGGGTGACCGGCCACACTGGGACTGAGACACGGCCCAGACTCCTACGGGAGGCAGCAGTGGGGAATATTGCACAATGGGCGAAAGCCTGATGCAGCGACGCCGCGTGAGGGATGACGGCCTTCGGGTTGTAAACCTCTTTCAGTAGGGAAGAAGCGAAAGTGACGGTACCTGCAGAAGAAGCGCCGGCTAACTACGTGCCAGCAGCCGCGGTAATACGTAGGGCGCAAGCGTTATCCGGAATTATTGGGCGTAAAGAGCTCGTAGGCGGTTTGTCGCGTCTGCCGTGAAAGTCCGGGGCTCAACTCCGGATCTGCGGTGGGTACGGGCAGACTAGAGTGATGTAGGGGAGACTGGAATTCCTGGTGTAGCGGTGAAATGCGCAGATATCAGGAGGAACACCGATGGCGAAGGCAGGTCTCTGGGCATTAACTGACGCTGAGGAGCGAAAGCATGGGGAGCGAACAGGATTAGATACCCTGGTAGTCCATGCCGTAAACGTTGGGCACTAGGTGTGGGGGACATTCCACGTTTTCCGCGCCGTAGCTAACGCATTAAGTGCCCCGCCTGGGGAGTACGGCCGCAAGGCTAAAACTCAAAGGAATTGACGGGGGCCCGCACAAGCGGCGGAGCATGCGGATTAATTCGATGCAACGCGAAGAACCTTACCAAGGCTTGACATGGACCGGACCGCCGCAGAAATGTGGTTTCTCCTTTTGGGGCCGGTTCACAGGTGGTGCATGGTTGTCGTCAGCTCGTGTCGTGAGATGTTGGGTTAAGTCCCGCAACGAGCGCAACCCTCGTTCCATGTTGCCAGCACGTAGTGGTGGGGACTCATGGGAGACTGCCGGGGTCAACTCGGAGGAAGGTGGGGACGACGTCAAATCATCATGCCCCTTATGTCTTGGGCTTCACGCATGCTACAATGGCCGGTACAAAGGGTTGCGATACTGTGAGGTGGAGCTAATCCCAAAAAGCCGGTCTCAGTTCGGATTGGGGTCTGCAACTCGACCCCATGAAGTCGGAGTCGCTAGTAATCGCAGATCAGCAACGCTGCGGTGAATACGTTCCCGGGCCTTGTACACACCGCCCGTCAAGTCACGAAAGTTGGTAACACCCGAAGCCGGTGGCCTAACCCCTTGTGGGAGGGAGCCGTCGAAGGTGGGACTGGCGATTGGGACTAAGTCGTAACAAGGTAGCCGTACCGGAAGGTGCGGCTGGATCACCTCCTTTCTAAGGAGCACCTACAGTCTTTCCGGCCCGTGTATGCGGGTGTGGTGGGGTTGTCAGGAGTAAAGGCCCGTTGCGCAGACGGTTGTTCTGCGGCGGGTGCTCATGGGTGGAATATCAGCAAATAGGTGCCTGGTGGCACGGACCGGTGGTTAGTACGGATCCTTCGTTTTTTCTTCGGAAAGGGCGTGGTGGTCCTGGAACGCGGCCGGCACGGGTTGCCGGGTAGTGTTTGGCACACTGTTGGGTCCTGAGGCAACAGGGCCGGGGGAGGGGGTTTTTCTTCTTGTCCCGGGGTTTGTTTGTTTCTGGTTTCCTGGCTGCACCGATCGCGCGTGGTTGGCTCCTTTGGGGGTTGTGTGTGGGGTGTGTGGTACGGGGTTGTTGTTTGAGAACTACATAGTGGACGCGAGCATCTTTTATAAGAAGCAATTTCCAAGAATATGAACCTGGATCTGGCTGCGCGTGATGATGGCTGACTTCTTTGTTGGGGTTGGTGGTTGTTGGGTGTGGTTGGTTTCGTGGTTCTCTCGAAAATTACTGATTGATCTTTGTGGTCAAGTTTTTAAGAGCACACGGTGGATGCCTTGGCATTAGGAGCCGAAGAAGGACGTAGGAATCTGCGATAAGCCTGGGGGAGTCGATAACCGGACTGTGATCCCAGGGTGTCCGAATGGGGAAACCCCGCCAGACGCGCGAGTGATCTGGTGACCCGCATCTGAACACATAGGGTGCGTGGAGGGAACGCGGGGAAGTGAAACATCTCAGTACCCGCAGGAAGAGAAAACAACAGTGATTCCGTTAGTAGTGGCGAGCGAACGCGGATCAGGCTAAACCGACTCATGTGTGATAGCCGGCGGGCGTTGCATGGGCGGGGTTGTGGGACTTGTTGTCCTGGTTCTGCCGGACCGGGGAGGTGTGAGTGCTGGTATAGGTGAACGGTCTTGAAAGGCCGGCCGTAGAGGGTGTGAGCCCCGTAACCGTAATGCTGTGCACCGCCTTTGATGAGTATCCCAAGTAGCACGGGGCCCGAGAAATCCCGTGTGAATCTGTCAGGACCACCTGATAAGCCTAAATACTCCCTAATGACCGATAGCGGACCAGTACCGTGAGGGAAAGGTGAAAAGTACCCCGGGAGGGGAGTGAAACAGTACCTGAAACCGTGTGCTTACAATCCGTCGGAGCAGCCTTGTAGTTGTGACGGCGTGCCTTTTGAAGAATGAGCCTGCGAGTTAGTGTTACGTCGCGAGGTTAACCCGTGTGGGGAAGCCGTAGCGAAAGCGAGTCTGAACAGGGCGTTGCAGTGGCGTGATCTAGACCCGAAGCGAAGTGATCTACCCATGGCCAGGTTGAAGCGACGGTAAGACGTCGTGGAGGACCGAACCCACTTCAGTTGAAAATGGAGGGGATGAGCTGTGGGTAGGGGTGAAAGGCCAATCAAACTTCGTGATAGCTGGTTCTCCCCGAAATGCATTTAGGTGCAGCGTTGCGTGTTTCTTTCCGGAGGTAGAGCTACTGGATGGCTAATGGGCCCTACAAGGTTACTGACGTCAGCCAAACTCCGAATGCCGGTAAGTGAGAGCGCAGCAGTGAGACTGTGGGGGATAAGCTTCATAGTCGAGAGGGAAACAGCCCAGACCACCAACTAAGGCCCCTAAGCGTGTGCTAAGTGGGAAAGGATGTGGAGTTGCGAAGACAACCAGGAGGTTGGCTTAGAAGCAGCCATCCTTAAAAGAGTGCGTAATAGCTCACTGGTCAAGTGATTCCGCGCCGACAATGTAGCGGGGCTCAAGTACACCGCCGAAGTTGTGGCATTCACATATTTTCCAAGCCTTTGTGGTTCAGGAGTGTGGATGGGTAGGGGAGCGTCGTGTGGGCGGTGAAGTCGCGGTGTAAACCAGCGGTGGAGCCTACACGAGTGAGAATGCAGGCATGAGTAGCGAAAGACGGGTGAGAAACCCGTCCGCCGGATGATCAAGGGTTCCAGGGTCAAGCTAATCTGCCCTGGGTAAGTCGGGACCTAAGGCGAGGCCGACAGGCGTAGTCGATGGACAACGGGTTGATATTCCCGTACCGGCGAAAAACCGCCCATGTTGAACAGGGGATACTAACCGCCCGAGACCTGCCCGACACCCCTTGTGGGTGAAGGGTTTTGGTGGAGCGCGGGACCTGATCCTGGGAGGCAAGCGTATTAACAGGTGTGACGCAGGAAGGTAGCCGAGCCGGGCGATGGTTGTCCCGGTCCAAGGATGTAGGGCGAACGGTAGGCAAATCCGCTGTTCATGTGCCTGAGATCTGACGGGACTCCCGTAAAGGGGGGATTCGGTGATCCTATGCTGCCTAGAAAAGCATCGGCGCGAGGTTTTAGCCGCCCGTACCCCAAACCGACACAGGTGATCAGGTAGAGAATACTAAGGCGATCGAGAGAATTATGGTTAAGGAACTCGGCAAAATGCCCCCGTAACTTCGGGAGAAGGGGGGCCCCAACCTTGATGGACACGTGCTGTCCGGAGGGGATCGGGGCCGCAGAGACCAGGGGGAAGCGACTGTTTACTAAAAACACAGGTCCGTGCGAAGTCGCAAGACGATGTATACGGACTGACTCCTGCCCGGTGCTGGAAGGTTAAGAGGACCGGTTAGCCTCACGGCGAAGCTGAGAATTTAAGCCCCAGTAAACGGCGGTGGTAACTATAACCATCCTAAGGTAGCGAAATTCCTTGTCGGGTAAGTTCCGACCTGCACGAATGGAGTAACGACTTCCCCGCTGTCTCAACCATAAACTCGGCGAAATTGCAGTACGAGTAAAGATGCTCGTTACGCGCAGCAGGACGGAAAGACCCCGAGACCTTTACTATAGTTTGGTATTGGTGTTCGGAGTGGCTTGTGTAGGATAGGTGGGAGACGTTGAAGCCCGGACGCCAGTTCGGGTGGAGTCATCGTTGAAATACCACTCTGGTCACTTTGGACATCTAACTTCGGCCCGTAATCCGGGTCAGGGACAGTGCCTGATGGGTAGTTTAACTGGGGCGGTTGCCTCCTAAAAAGTAACGGAGGCGCCCAAAGGTTCCCTCAGCCTGGTTGGCAATCAGGTGTCGAGTGTAAGTGCACAAGGGAGCTTGACTGTGAGAGAGACATCTCGAGCAGGGACGAAAGTCGGGACTAGTGATCCGGCGGTACATTGTGGAATGGCCGTCGCTCAACGGATAAAAGGTACCTCGGGGATAACAGGCTGATCTTGCCCAAGAGTCCATATCGACGGCATGGTTTGGCACCTCGATGTCGGCTCGTCGCATCCTGGGGCTGGAGTAGGTCCCAAGGGTTGGGCTGTTCGCCCATTAAAGCGGTACGCGAGCTGGGTTTAGAACGTCGTGAGACAGTTCGGTCCCTATCCGCTGCGCGCGCAGGAAATTTGAGAAGGGCTGTCCTTAGTACGAGAGGACCGGGACGGACGAACCTCTGGTGTGTCAGTTGTACTGCCAAGTGCACCGCTGATTAGCTACGTTCGGATGGGATAACCGCTGAAAGCATCTAAGCGGGAAGCTCGCTTCGAGATGAGATTTCCATACACATTTTGTGTGAGAGGCCCCCAGCCAGACCACTGGGTTGATAGGCCGGATGTGGAAGCGAGGACTAACGACTCGTGAAGCTGACCGGTACTAATAGGCCGATAACTTACACCACACAAGAACAAAGCATGCTTGCGTCCACTATGTGGTTCCCAACCAACAAACCCGCCACGGGCTTGTCCGGTTGCAGGAACCAAGATAACTGAATACAACACCACAGTTGTAACACCACAGATTTCCCCCACACCCCCGCAAGGGTGTGTGCCGGGAGCAAGGGTTACGGCGGTCATAGCGTGGGGGAAACGCCCGGTCCCATTCCGAACCCGGAAGCTAAGACCCACAGCGCCGATGGTACTGCACCCGGGAGGGTGTGGGAGAGTAGGTCACCGCCGGACAACCATTAAAGAAACGGTCGAGAGCCCCAACCACACGGTCGGGGCTCTCCCGCATTTAACACCCCACCCCCCACACCCGCTCCCAGGGCCCCGGCGCATACACCGGGGCCCGAGCTGTTTAAAAACCTGGGCTGTCCAAAAGTCGCCGCCCGGCGGACGTGCCGGCCACCGCGCCAACAGCCGGCCACCGCGCCGGCAGCCGGCCCCGGTGCCCAGGAGCGGCCAGGAGCGGCCGGGGGTGCCAACTGATGCGCCGGAGCCGGCCGCGACCCCCATCCTGGAGGCCCTTCGTCCCTCCCGTCCTGCTTGACCTGCCCGGGGCAGGGCCTTGGGTTGCCGGTGCCGTGGCAGTCCGGGCAATGCGGCCCGCGGCGCTTCGGTGAGGAACTTCACCGTGGCAACGTTCCGGACGTTTTGTGGGGTTGTGGTTTGTGGAGGTTGTGGTTTGCGGAGGCTGTGGTCCATAGCGGCGGGTGCCGGCTGGCGGCGGGCTGGCAGTCCGGGGTGCGGTTGAGCCGGGGGAGGACACCTGGTGCGTGGGGCGGGTGGCCGCCGGCCCAGGGCAACATGCCGGACTGTGACGCGGTCCATAAAACTGGTCCGGATCCTGGCTGTCTCCGTTGACCGCCTTGGAGGGCCCAAAAACCGCGGCAGTCCAAGGGTTTCGGTGGACGTTTCACGTGGTTTCGGCCGGGTTGCTTTGGCGGTGGGGTGGGTGTAATGTTTTCCAAGTCGCCGCGAGGGAGACAGCGAAGAGCTGGTAACCGCGGGCGGCCAAACCCCCGAAATCAAGACCAAAATCTGGTGACTCTTTTAGATCGCTCGAACTTGGTGGGGCTGGTTTGTTTGCCGGTGCGGGTCCTGAAACACGGATTTGCGTCGGGGAGTGAAACCGGGTAAGTTTGAAAAGTTGCTCCGGAGCGATCCTGAACGTTGGTTTGGGTGGTGCCGGGTGTGTCTGTTGTTTGAGAACTCAATAGTGTGCCAAGTTTGTTGATACCGATTTTTTATGAATTGGTTGATTGTGCCGGGCTGCCCACCCCCGTGGTGTGGCCTGGTGTTTTTGGCTGGTTTCAAATTTTGTGCAGCCGTTGTCCCTGTTATTTCCGGGGGTGGTGGTTGTGTCTGTTTTTCTTCAACGGAGAGTTTGATCCTGGCTCAGGATGAACGCTGGCGGCGTGCTTAACACATGCAAGTCGAACGATGATCCGGTGCTTGCGCCGGGGATTAGTGGCGAACGGGTGAGTAACACGTGAGTAACCTGCCCTTGACTCTGGGATAAGCCTGGGAAACTGGGTCTAATACCGGATATGACTCCTCATCGCATGGTGGGGGGTGGAAAGCTTTTTTGTGGTTTTGGATGGACTCGCGGCCTATCAGCTTGTTGGTGGGGTAATGGCTCACCAAGGCGACGACGGGTAGCCGGCCTGAGAGGGTGACCGGCCACACTGGGACTGAGACACGGCCCAGACTCCTACGGGAGGCAGCAGTGGGGAATATTGCACAATGGGCGAAAGCCTGATGCAGCGACGCCGCGTGAGGGATGACGGCCTTCGGGTTGTAAACCTCTTTCAGTAGGGAAGAAGCGAAAGTGACGGTACCTGCAGAAGAAGCGCCGGCTAACTACGTGCCAGCAGCCGCGGTAATACGTAGGGCGCAAGCGTTATCCGGAATTATTGGGCGTAAAGAGCTCGTAGGCGGTTTGTCGCGTCTGCCGTGAAAGTCCGGGGCTCAACTCCGGATCTGCGGTGGGTACGGGCAGACTAGAGTGATGTAGGGGAGACTGGAATTCCTGGTGTAGCGGTGAAATGCGCAGATATCAGGAGGAACACCGATGGCGAAGGCAGGTCTCTGGGCATTAACTGACGCTGAGGAGCGAAAGCATGGGGAGCGAACAGGATTAGATACCCTGGTAGTCCATGCCGTAAACGTTGGGCACTAGGTGTGGGGGACATTCCACGTTTTCCGCGCCGTAGCTAACGCATTAAGTGCCCCGCCTGGGGAGTACGGCCGCAAGGCTAAAACTCAAAGGAATTGACGGGGGCCCGCACAAGCGGCGGAGCATGCGGATTAATTCGATGCAACGCGAAGAACCTTACCAAGGCTTGACATGGACCGGACCGCCGCAGAAATGTGGTTTCTCCTTTTGGGGCCGGTTCACAGGTGGTGCATGGTTGTCGTCAGCTCGTGTCGTGAGATGTTGGGTTAAGTCCCGCAACGAGCGCAACCCTCGTTCCATGTTGCCAGCACGTAGTGGTGGGGACTCATGGGAGACTGCCGGGGTCAACTCGGAGGAAGGTGGGGACGACGTCAAATCATCATGCCCCTTATGTCTTGGGCTTCACGCATGCTACAATGGCCGGTACAAAGGGTTGCGATACTGTGAGGTGGAGCTAATCCCAAAAAGCCGGTCTCAGTTCGGATTGGGGTCTGCAACTCGACCCCATGAAGTCGGAGTCGCTAGTAATCGCAGATCAGCAACGCTGCGGTGAATACGTTCCCGGGCCTTGTACACACCGCCCGTCAAGTCACGAAAGTTGGTAACACCCGAAGCCGGTGGCCTAACCCCTTGTGGGAGGGAGCCGTCGAAGGTGGGACTGGCGATTGGGACTAAGTCGTAACAAGGTAGCCGTACCGGAAGGTGCGGCTGGATCACCTCCTTTCTAAGGAGCACCTACAGTCTTTCCGGCCCGTGTATGCGGGTGTGGTGGGGTTGTCAGGAGTAAAGGCCCGTTGCGCAGACGGTTGTTCTGCGGCGGGTGCTCATGGGTGGAATATCAGCAAATAGGTGCCTGGTGGCACGGACCGGTGGTTAGTACGGATCCTTCGTTTTTTCTTCGGAAAGGGCGTGGTGGTCCTGGAACGCGGCCGGCACGGGTTGCCGGGTAGTGTTTGGCACACTGTTGGGTCCTGAGGCAACAGGGCCGGGGGAGGGGGTTTTTTCTTCTTGTTCCGGGGTTTGTTTGTTTCTGGTTTCCTGGCTGCACCGATCGCGCGTGGTTGGCTCCTTTGGGGGTTGTGTGTGGGGTGTGTGGTACGGGGTTGTTGTTTGAGAACTACATAGTGGACGCGAGCATCTTTTATAAGAAGCAATTTCCAAGAATATGAACCTGGATCTGGCTGCGCGTGATGATGGCTGACTTCTTTGTTGGGGTTGGTGGTTGTTGGGTGTGGTTGGTTTCGTGGTTCTCTCGAAAATTACTGATTGATCTTTGTGGTCAAGTTTTTAAGAGCACACGGTGGATGCCTTGGCATTAGGAGCCGAAGAAGGACGTAGGAATCTGCGATAAGCCTGGGGGAGTCGATAACCGGACTGTGATCCCAGGGTGTCCGAATGGGGAAACCCCGCCAGACGCGCGAGTTATCTGGTGACCCGCATCTGAACACATAGGGTGCGTGGAGGGAACGCGGGGAAGTGAAACATCTCAGTACCCGCAGGAAGAGAAAACAACAGTGATTCCGTTAGTAGTGGCGAGCGAACGCGGATCAGGCTAAACCGACTCATGTGTGATAGCCGGCGGGCGTTGCATGGGCGGGGTTGTGGGACTTGTTGTCCTGGTTCTGCCGGACCGGGGAGGTGTGAGTGCTGGTATAGGTGAACGGTCTTGAAAGGCCGGCCGTAGAGGGTGTGAGCCCCGTAACCGTAATGCTGTGCACCGCCTTTGATGAGTATCCCAAGTAGCACGGGGCCCGAGAAATCCCGTGTGAATCTGTCAGGACCACCTGATAAGCCTAAATACTCCCTAATGACCGATAGCGGACCAGTACCGTGAGGGAAAGGTGAAAAGTACCCCGGGAGGGGAGTGAAACAGTACCTGAAACCGTGTGCTTACAATCCGTCGGAGCAGCCTTGTAGTTGTGACGGCGTGCCTTTTGAAGAATGAGCCTGCGAGTTAGTGTTACGTCGCGAGGTTAACCCGTGTGGGGAAGCCGTAGCGAAAGCGAGTCTGAACAGGGCGTTGCAGTGGCGTGATCTAGACCCGAAGCGAAGTGATCTACCCATGGCCAGGTTGAAGCGACGGTAAGACGTCGTGGAGGACCGAACCCACTTCAGTTGAAAATGGAGGGGATGAGCTGTGGGTAGGGGTGAAAGGCCAATCAAACTTCGTGATAGCTGGTTCTCCCCGAAATGCATTTAGGTGCAGCGTTGCGTGTTTCTTACCGGAGGTAGAGCTACTGGATGGCTAATGGGCCCTACAAGGTTACTGACGTCAGCCAAACTCCGAATGCCGGTAAGTGAGAGCGCAGCAGTGAGACTGTGGGGGATAAGCTTCATAGTCGAGAGGGAAACAGCCCAGACCACCAACTAAGGCCCCTAAGCGTGTGCTAAGTGGGAAAGGATGTGGAGTTGCGAAGACAACCAGGAGGTTGGCTTAGAAGCAGCCATCCTTAAAAGAGTGCGTAATAGCTCACTGGTCAAGTGATTCCGCGCCGACAATGTAGCGGGGCTCAAGTACACCGCCGAAGTTGTGGCATTCACATATTTTCCAAGCCTTTGTGGTTCAGGAGTGTGGATGGGTAGGGGAGCGTCGTGTGGGCGGTGAAGTCGCGGTGTAAACCAGCGGTGGAGCCTACACGAGTGAGAATGCAGGCATGAGTAGCGAAAGACGGGTGAGAAACCCGTCCGCCGGATGATCAAGGGTTCCAGGGTCAAGCTAATCTGCCCTGGGTAAGTCGGGACCTAAGGCGAGGCCGACAGGCGTAGTCGATGGACAACGGGTTGATATTCCCGTACCGGCGAAAAACCGCCCATGTTGAACAGGGGATACTAACCGCCCGAGACCTGCCCGACACCCCTTGTGGGTGAAGGGTTTTGGTGGAGCGCGGGACCTGATCCTGGGAGGCAAGCGTATTAACAGGTGTGACGCAGGAAGGTAGCCGAGCCGGGCGATGGTTGTCCCGGTCCAAGGATGTAGGGCGAACGGTAGGCAAATCCGCTGTTCATGTGCCTGAGATCTGACGGGACTCCCGTAAAGGGGGGATTCGGTGATCCTATGCTGCCTAGAAAAGCATCGGCGCGAGGTTTTAGCCGCCCGTACCCCAAACCGACACAGGTGATCAGGTAGAGAATACTAAGGCGATCGAGAGAATTATGGTTAAGGAACTCGGCAAAATGCCCCCGTAACTTCGGGAGAAGGGGGGCCCCAACCTTGATGGACACGTGCTGTCCGGAGGGGATCGGGGCCGCAGAGACCAGGGGGAAGCGACTGTTTACTAAAAACACAGGTCCGTGCGAAGTCGCAAGACGATGTATACGGACTGACTCCTGCCCGGTGCTGGAAGGTTAAGAGGACCGGTTAGCCTCACGGCGAAGCTGAGAATTTAAGCCCCAGTAAACGGCGGTGGTAACTATAACCATCCTAAGGTAGCGAAATTCCTTGTCGGGTAAGTTCCGACCTGCACGAATGGAGTAACGACTTCCCCGCTGTCTCAACCATAAACTCGGCGAAATTGCAGTACGAGTAAAGATGCTCGTTACGCGCAGCAGGACGGAAAGACCCCGAGACCTTTACTATAGTTTGGTATTGGTGTTCGGAGTGGCTTGTGTAGGATAGGTGGGAGACGTTGAAGCCCGGACGCCAGTTCGGGTGGAGTCATCGTTGAAATACCACTCTGGTCACTTTGGACATCTAACTTCGGCCCGTAATCCGGGTCAGGGACAGTGCCTGATGGGTAGTTTAACTGGGGCGGTTGCCTCCTAAAAAGTAACGGAGGCGCCCAAAGGTTCCCTCAGCCTGGTTGGCAATCAGGTGTCGAGTGTAAGTGCACAAGGGAGCTTGACTGTGAGAGAGACATCTCGAGCAGGGACGAAAGTCGGGACTAGTGATCCGGCGGTACATTGTGGAATGGCCGTCGCTCAACGGATAAAAGGTACCTCGGGGATAACAGGCTGATCTTGCCCAAGAGTCCATATCGACGGCATGGTTTGGCACCTCGATGTCGGCTCGTCGCATCCTGGGGCTGGAGTAGGTCCCAAGGGTTGGGCTGTTCGCCCATTAAAGCGGTACGCGAGCTGGGTTTAGAACGTCGTGAGACAGTTCGGTCCCTATCCGCTGCGCGCGCAGGAAATTTGAGAAGGGCTGTCCTTAGTACGAGAGGACCGGGACGGACGAACCTCTGGTGTGTCAGTTGTACTGCCAAGTGCACCGCTGATTAGCTACGTTCGGATGGGATAACCGCTGAAAGCATCTAAGCGGGAAGCTCGCTTCGAGATGAGATTTCCATACACATTTTGTGTGAGAGGCCCCCAGCCAGACCACTGGGTTGATAGGCCGGATGTGGAAGCGAGGACTAACGACTCGTGAAGCTGACCGGTACTAATAGGCCGATAACTTACACCACACAAGAACAAAGCATGCTTGCGTCCACTATGTGGTTCCCAACCAACAAACCCGCCACGGGCTTGTCCGGTTGCAGGAACCGAGATAACTGAATACAACACCACAGTTGTAACACCACAGA